>NZ_WELG01000074.1 GCF_009184425.1 Flagellimonas olearia
TGATTACATGCATGATAGATTCTTGCCGGATAAAGCGATTGAACTACTAGATGAGGTGGGATCAAGGAAAAAAATCAGCCCTAAAAAGGGCAAAAAAATCAGCGTTGATGATGTGAAAGAAGCGCTCGCCATAAAGCTTAAAATCCCTAAAATGCGTTTGAGTAGCGATAAAAAAGCTCTTTTAAGGAATTTAGAAAAATCGCTTAAAAATAAGATTTTTGCCCAAGCAGAAGCGATTAGTCTTGTCAGCAATGCGATTAAAATCCAGCATTGCGGGCTTTCTGCAAAAAATAAGCCTGTGGGGAGCTTTTTATTCGTGGGGCCTAGTGGGGTGGGGAAAACAGAGTTGGCTAAAGAATTGGCCTTGAATTTGAATTTGCATTTTGAACGCTTTGACATGAGA
>NZ_WELG01000075.1 GCF_009184425.1 Flagellimonas olearia
GCCACGGGTTCGGGCGCCTCCGCTGGTACTGGCCCGGCTAAAGCGATCGAACAGTCGTTCCTGGAACTCAGGCGGAATTCCCACACCACGGTCACGCACGTCACAGGCAACCCGCTCACCATCGACATACAAGGTCACATCTACCGAGCTACCTTCATGGCTGTATTTCACCGCATTGGTCAGCAAGTTCACGACCAAGCGCTCCAGCAGCTCGTTATTACCCAGCACCCACACTTCCTGATCCGGGTCGTATTCAAAACGCAGGACGATATCACGCTGCTGGGCCTGAATGTGCACCTGATCAATCGCACTTTCTACCACATCAAGCATGTCTTGCTCGTTCATTTCCACGGAATCCACCGCTTCCACCCGCGCAAGCTGCAGGAATTGCTCAGCAATA
>NZ_WELG01000076.1 GCF_009184425.1 Flagellimonas olearia
TGAAGGCCGATATATGGCCTGCTGCCCTGCGCATGATGATCGAACCCCGAGCCTATCCATTAAGGAATGCGACGATGGTCGTTTGCTGGTGCATTGCTTCGCCGGTTGTCCAACTGGTGACGTGCTAACGGCTGTTGGCCTTAGCCTTGGCGACTTGTTCCCCGATGGAATGCGTAGCCATCACAAGCCGGGCTTACCTCATTGGAAAATGGAGCGCCTTCGGGCACATGCAGACCACGAGCGTGCCGTGCTGGCTTGTATGCGCTCTGATGCTGCGCGTGGTGAGCTTGTCGACCCTGAGCGTGCAGCCAAGGCCAAGGAGCGGCTACGCAAGATTGGGGGGCTTCTCAATGACTGATGATATAGATGCCATGATTGAAGAAGCGGAAGCCGAGAA
>NZ_WELG01000077.1 GCF_009184425.1 Flagellimonas olearia
CCATTTTTTTCCTTTATGAGTATTTTTTCATTTGTTCTTTAAGGTCTTGTTTTTGCCTGCTCTCTCGCTCTTTTTTGGCTTGATAAAGACGCATTTGCTCTTCTTTTTGCTTGTCTTGTAAGATCATTTTCCTCTCATGGTTTTTTTTAAGCCGTTCTATGTATTCTTCTCGTTTTTCTGGGTCTTGGAAACTCACAGGGCGGATGAAAAAAACAAACAAGATCAATAAAAAAATCCCTATGGCGACAATCTCAGAGCCTTCGCCATTGAAAGCATACCAAAGCCCCCCCATCAAAGAAGCGAGCGCGAGTTTTAAAAAAGCGTTCATTTTAAATGAAAGTAACCTTATGATAATGTGCATCAAGCCCTAAAGCTTGCGTGGTTTTTTCCCCCATAG
>NZ_WELG01000078.1 GCF_009184425.1 Flagellimonas olearia
CCTTCATCAGCTCTTTCTTCAAATTTGCCCGTATTTTGCTCAAGCCTTTTGATGTAACACTTGCTACCGAAGACTCTGAAGTGCTTGACTGTAGCTTTTCTCCCAAACCATAGCTCATAAGGAGTTTTGTTTTCATGTGGCCTGATCAAACATCGATTCTGAATGTATACAGCCGTATGGATTGCCTCCTTCCAGTATTTGTCAGCTAGCTTGCTCTCCGTTAGCATTGTGCGAGCCATCTCTTGCACAGTGCGATTTTTCCGTTCCACAACTCCATTTTGCTGTGGAGTTCTAGGGGCTGAATATTGTCTTTGAATGCCATGGTGCTCACAATACTTAGTGAACTCTTCAGATGTGAATTCACCTCCACGATCAGACCTCAGGATCTTGATTCGC
>NZ_WELG01000079.1 GCF_009184425.1 Flagellimonas olearia
ATTTTGGCGGCACCAATAAAGGTCTTCCCGCGCCCCTGCATTTCCATCACGCTAAAGCCGACGCCCAAATGACGGGATTCGTCGTCATTGATTTTTTCAAAGGCCTGATGACAAATCGGGTCTTTTACGGTCTCCAGCAGGAAGGTACACAAGGCACCATCCAGAGCAATTTCTAGCATCGGCACCATTGTGCCCAACACATAAATCGGCATCTCATCGCTGTAACGATCCAGCCACTCAATCGCCAATCGTAAGTTGATATTAGGTTCGGGAATACCTTCTCCCTCGAGCATCCCCCAACGTTTCATCAGTGCCATTTCGACATTGGCATGGCGCTGCTCTTCCGCGTGAAAGTAGGTATAGATTTGACGCAAGGTTTCTGTGGGCGCTTTCTTA
>NZ_WELG01000080.1 GCF_009184425.1 Flagellimonas olearia
GTCACCGGTTTCGTCGCCGGTGACCCGTTTTTCCGTCTTTTTTCGTGTTTCGCGCACGTTGGCCCCTGGGGTTTCCTGAAAATGTGATTTCTGAGTGCTTGAAATTGACTCATCTCCGTCGACATCACGGATCCACCGTCAAGAGCATGAAGTCATCATTGATCGCTCCAAGATCGCCAACCGGTTGGCCCAAAAGTGCTCTTTCTGTCCGACCGATCGAGAAATCGACAAGACAGATGTCACCGGCCCGCTGCTAGCTATCAATGTCTGAAATTACATGGTCATCTGATGTCGATCAACATGTAAATCCATCGATGATCATCGCCAGAAGAATCCCAAAAGACGCGGCACGGCCCGCGACTCTTCGGCTGCTCGGCGACCACTTAATG
>NZ_WELG01000010.1 GCF_009184425.1 Flagellimonas olearia
AAGACTCTTACTGAGAAAGTCTTTACTTCTCATGTTGAGTCTATGGGAGTTAGGTTAGGAAGTAGTGATCTTTAGTGCAAGTGGGAGTTTGTTGGGATTGGTGTATGCCCTAAAGCCCACTAGCTGCACTTTTCTCTCTGTTACTGGATATTTATTGGTTATATAATGGAATGACTCTTTCTCTTTAATCATGTGTATATGTATGGTTGTGTATAAGGCCCATTGCTTCTAATAATTGAATCAGGTGTGAAGTGGCTTTACACAGATAGGTCTGATTCATGGATATTGGAAACAACAAATTTGTTCATAACTGAAAGATGGAGTTGGGCACTTCATCTTGGTATAAGTTATAATGAGATACTCTCCTATATAGGGTGACAAACCTAAGTCACGGGAGGGCTTTCCCGGATCTATCTCATTAGTGCATGTGTCATGCATTGAACAGGACCATTGTAGGTGTGATCTCTAAAAAAGTACTATCACAGAGAGAGATCAAATCACCTCATGCTACTAAGTGACCGGTGCTCTTAATCTTGAACATTTGTGGATGAACTGACGAAGTCAAGTTCTTGTGCTTTAATTCACTATGGGTGAGATTCTTTTCATGGGTCAACAGCTCTGTGAGTTGGGTACTCGGGCTTGATCAGTTGGGACATGCAAATGCAATATAGAATCTATGCCATCTACTGATGGATTGATCGTCCCCTTAGAATTATCCGATTGATCATCAAAATCTAAGATCTTAGTATATGGATGTTCCATATTGATATTGAACTTGTGGGTCGCTCCCTGGATCAAGAGAATAATATCAGGATGATGATCAAGTCAAGGATATGAAGTTCTAAGGTTGAGATGTAATCAGGAAGGTTGATAGTACATCAGATAACCTGACTTGATTATGGATGTTACATAGAGGGGCATTTAGGTCATTGCACTTGGTAGGTCGGAGACACTGTCATTTTATGACAAGCTTATTTCATACTTAATATTTGTCCCTGGAGTGCAACCATAACTCTCTAGTGGAATGAGTTAAGGTTAAAATGGTCTTAATGTTGCTATGGGTTTAGCATGGACATTTTGGTCATTTTGGGAGCCAAGGTCAAATATGTCTTTTGGTCCCTTCTCTAGTCACTTTCCTATATTGGCAAGGTTTCCTAAATTGAGTAGGATTCCTAATTTAATTAGGTTTCCTAATTTGATTAGGAGATGAGGTTGAATTATTTTATGGAAACATAATTTTGAATTTAAATTCAAATAGGCCTTGTTG
>NZ_WELG01000081.1 GCF_009184425.1 Flagellimonas olearia
TCAGTGGTTTCTTTAACAATTTGATCCAATTACTGAGTTACCGAGATGCACAAAGAAACAATAGCAATCACACGCAGACACCAATATAACGTGGTTCACCCGAAGGCTACGTCCACGGTGCAAAACGACAGTCCGGACACCTATCCGAGACCAGTCTGAATTTTATTGCACAATTTAGTTGCACCAACAACAAGGAGCACCGACCCCTGTTTTAGATAGCACCCACTATCTAGGAAGCACCAACCCCCTTTACAATTCGTCTGCACCAACAGACAGGATCATCAAACCCCACGAACAGCACCCACTATCGTTTACAATGAAAAGTGAAAAACCCGTTACAGATTTCCTCACTACAGTCTCTCTCTCTCAAAACCCTTACAAATAAGGAA
>NZ_WELG01000082.1 GCF_009184425.1 Flagellimonas olearia
TCTTTATTTATCAATATATATTTATTTTTTCCTTTCATGAGATGAATGGTGTTTTATTACTTAATGCACATAACCAATACAAATGACATAATGGTTCATGAGTTGAACCGGGTCCCACAAGTATACTAGATGTAATACATATGTATGGATGAGATCCACACACAGGAGACATGTATCGCAAATCTTATACTTAAATATCTTCACAACCAGTGATGAGATTGGGCATCTCATCTGACAAGGTTGCAGCACTTTGATCACTATGAGATAGTGTGATTTGTCTCGATCATCAGAATGTAAGATTCTGGATCATGGTGCTGGTACATTGGATGTATTGAAGGACCATGAGAAGCACCTTATATACACTGTCTTTATTTTAAGGTCTGCTC
>NZ_WELG01000083.1 GCF_009184425.1 Flagellimonas olearia
GTCCCTTCGAGCCTCGCGCAATCGTGGACTCTGGCTCCTTATCAGCCCATTAAACCTTGCCGGGCAACCTGCGATCAATGCACAACCCTGCAACAAACACACCAAACCAAATGTAGAGCGTGATGAATCCACCGGTATGACTTGTCATCTGCTTCGCATAAAATGAGCTCTTCACGTAAGGAGAGGCCATGACACTCGCGATTTTCGACCTGGACAACACCCTGATTGGCTGCGATTCCGACCACCTGTGGGGAGACTGGCTGGTAGAGAAAGGCATTGTTGACGCCCAGCTTTATAAAGAAACCAACGACCAATTTTACGTGGACTACCAGCATGGCCGCTTGGACATCATGGCCTACCTGCGTTTTTCTCTGAACGTGCTGGC
>NZ_WELG01000084.1 GCF_009184425.1 Flagellimonas olearia
CAAAGCGATCCCTGAGACAATCTGCCTCAAACGGCCTTCGCCTAAATCCACTTTTAAGCGCAGTAATTTATTGGACTTTTCAATCCTTTGAGCTTCTTTGATAAGCCCCACTTTAATCTCTACTTTTTTAAAATCCTCAATGCTGATATAGTTTTCTTGTTTTGGTGGGGCTTTTTCTTTTGCGTCTTTTTTTTCTTTTTCGTTTTTTTCTAGTGGGACTTCTCCTGCTTTTTCAGTCTTTTCAATTTTCTCAATTTTGGAAAATAAAGGCTCGGTGTCTTGTAAAATCATATCTTGTAATTTTTTAGCTTTAAAAAAGCGTTCGTAATTATTAGGCGTGATTTCTGCATGAAAAGCGCTCGCTAATTTAGCCGCACTCTTTGG
>NZ_WELG01000085.1 GCF_009184425.1 Flagellimonas olearia
ATATTTCCGCCGCAAATGTCGTTGCCACGACTTCGCCTACTCCAGGAACAAACCTCATTGCGGCAATGCGTCTTGCCTCGTCTTGTTCCTTGGAAGTGATGCGTAAGCGTAAATCAATTTGACGTTGTGCGGCTGAAAAATAGTTTAATTCATCGAGTAAGCTTGTTCGATAATCGTCTGCGCCGGGCGGCAGTGGAATGATTGCCAGAGCTGCAATAGCGGCTTTACTCCAATGGTCGATACCTGCTGGCTCGGCCACACTCAAAGACAGCAGCAAACCTCGAATCCGTTGCTTTACTTTACGTAATGAATCAGTGATTTGGTGTCTGCGGCGCTGAAGAGAGCGAAAGGCTTCTTCTTTTTCGGTTGGAATGGCTATTGGA
>NZ_WELG01000086.1 GCF_009184425.1 Flagellimonas olearia
ACCGGTATAGGCCAGCTCCCTCACCAGGCCTTGGGGCATCAACTTAGGCAGACGCTGAAGTGTGCCCACATCCGCAGTCATACCTAGCGGGGTTTCCTTGATGGTAAAGAACGCGTCCTCTGTGCAGTAACGACTGTCCGCCGCACATACCAAATCCAATGCGCCACCAATACAGCCTCCCTGAATCGCCGCCAACACTGGAATTCGCACCTGCTCGAGCACACTCAGACAATCTTGCAGCTGCAGCACCACCCGGCGAAGGTTCTCTGCCATTCGTCCCGGATCCCCTCCCATTGGGGCACCACTAGGATCCGAAAACACCGCCAAATCCATGCCCGCAGAAAAGTGTTTGCCTGTGGAAGAAATCACCACCACTCGAGCAT
>NZ_WELG01000087.1 GCF_009184425.1 Flagellimonas olearia
ACCCTTTTGAAACATTTTTATCGCCTAGCACTTTAGAAAATTGTAAGAGTAACGATCCGCTCCCACAGCATGGATCATAAACTTTATTGACGCTTTCTTGGTTGTGCAGGGCGATTTTAGCGAGCAGTTCGCTCACTTCTTGGGGGGTGAAAAATTCCCCTCCGCTTTTGCCGGCATTGCTCGCATACATGGTCATTAAATATTCATAAGCGTCGCCAAAAACATCAATCCCGCTTTTTTGGTAGTCGCCTAATTGCATGTCCCCTATGGCTTGAAGGATTTTAGTCAGTTTTTCAACCCTTTTTTTATGAGAGCTCCCTAATTTATTGCTATTGACATCTAAATCCGCAAACAAGCCTTTAACATTTTCTTCTGATTTAAA
>NZ_WELG01000088.1 GCF_009184425.1 Flagellimonas olearia
GCCGGTGGTCAGGTTCACCATCATGACTCGGAAGAAGTCTCTAATCATTGCTTCCTCCCTCGATGGATTCTTTTTCCGGCAATTCAACCATTTCGAGACAATCATGCGGACAGAACGCGACGCACTGACCACAGTGGATGCAGACATACGGATTCACTTCGTGGTCCAGAAAAATGGCGTCCACGGGGCAGGCTTTGGCGCATTCGCCACATCGGATGCACAGGTTCTTTTTCTGGATGACACCGCCACCCTTGCGTTGGGACAGTGCCCCGGTGGGACAGGCCGCAGCGCACGGAGCCGGACTACAGGCCAGACATACGCGGGCTTCAAACCCCGTGGACAACCCGCCGGACGAGGAAATACGGATGCCCGCCTTGTTCCA
>NZ_WELG01000089.1 GCF_009184425.1 Flagellimonas olearia
TTACACGGCGTGCCCTTTGGCAAGGTCTGCGACCCGGTGGGTGCTGGGGTGGAACGCTGCATGGCCATTTGGCCCTTCGCCGAGAAAGAAGGGCGCTTGCGCGAATGGCTGCGCGCCGCCGCCGTAGGCATCTGGAGCCAGGGCATTAATGCCGCCAGCGATAACGGGCTGAAATTTCTGGTGGAAAACGCAGGCCTAGACTGGAACCGTGCCCGCCGCTGGCTGGATGACGATAGCTGGCGCGACCTCGCCGAGGACAACCGCAACGCCATGATGGAAGCGGGTAGCTGGGGCGTGCCCAGCTTTATGACTCAAGATGACATGGTATGGGGGCAAGATCGTTTTGCGATCATTGAGCACAGCCTGCTAGCCTCACAGGCC
>NZ_WELG01000090.1 GCF_009184425.1 Flagellimonas olearia
TGGGTAAAACTGGATTTTTAGACCCAATGAAAATGAATTTCTTTTCTTTAGCTTCTATACACACTTTATGTCTTCCAATTTCAATGATCTTCAGTGGCACCAACCTCTTCTTTTATAAACCGAAATGGAGACACTAAGCGTGTATCGAGACGGTCCTTTTAAGGATTCTTCTTATACATTGTTTTGAAATGAGTTGGAAGGGTTTGTCGCATTTGAATTGGATTGGCAAGACTACTCAAGTATTTGTTAGTATTTGTTCGTTTGGATTCGTAAGGAGTAGTTCTTTTATCAATTGGAAAATACTTTTATGATTTGATTTTATTGATTTGAAATTCACAAAGGCTCCACTAAGCTGAAGTCTCTCGTCGGACTGATCATCC
>NZ_WELG01000091.1 GCF_009184425.1 Flagellimonas olearia
CGCAAGGCTATGGCGGAAAGCGAACTGGAAAAAGCGTTGCAGCAGTTGCGCAATGGTGGCGATGCGGAGCAGGTGCTGCGCAGGTTTCAGCATTCGCTGGTGAACAAGTGGCTGCATTCCCCCAGCGTGACCTTGCGCAAAATGGCCGCGGATGGCCGCGCCGAAGCCCTGTTGCTGGCTCGTGAGTTGCTGCTCGACGACGACCAGTCGTAGCGCAAAGAACTCTCTCGATGTATCGAATTTTTGCGTGCGCCCGCCGGGCGGCGTATTTGCGTGAAGCGTGGAAGCGAATTTATGAAAGCGTCATTGCAAGGCAAGCTCGATAAGCTTGCAGACCGGTTTGAAGAGTTGGCGGGGCTATTGTCCGATCCGGATGTGA
>NZ_WELG01000092.1 GCF_009184425.1 Flagellimonas olearia
TCGGGCCCACCTTTGACAGTTTCTCAGCCGGAGCCATGTTTCAGGATGCCTTGGTCGGCCTTCGTCACCCGCTCAGTTGGCACCGCATCGCCGTCGTCACCAGCCACGACTGGATCAGCAATGTCGCTCAACAGGCAAGCGCGCTGATTCCCGGCGAAGTGAAAGCCTTTAAATAGGCCGAACAGAAAAACGCACTGGCCTGGTTAGCGAGCGAATAAGGCAAAGCTTCGCACTGTTAACGGCGAATATATCAACACCATGGCATGGCAACTTACTTTGCCTTTTATTTACTCGCGGCTCGTGGCTAGAAGCTCACAAGCGTTTCTAGCCCGCCCACCGTACGCTCAACTTGAGCGCATCCAATAAATCCCGGCCTC
>NZ_WELG01000093.1 GCF_009184425.1 Flagellimonas olearia
ATAAATTTAAACTTTAAAAACTTTTAATTTATCTTCAAAAAAAGGGATTTTGGTTACTTTATTTTAGACTCATTATCTTAAGAGGATAGGAAGTATTTTGAAACAATTCTCCCTAAAATCCGCCTAATCCCCAAAAGACCGCTTTTGAAAGCCGTTTGATCAAGCCTTATTCAAACTAAGCTTTAATCTTAAGCTGCTTGAGAATATCGCACGCCCCTTTAGCGCCTAATTTACAGCCTTTTTTAAAGTTCTCTATGGCTTGCTTTTCATTCCTTGTTACGCCTTCTCCATTGTATTGCATGGCCCCCAAATTGAAACACCCTCCGCCATTTTTCATCTCGCATGCTTTAGAATAACGATCGAGAGCCTCTTTA
>NZ_WELG01000094.1 GCF_009184425.1 Flagellimonas olearia
CTATGCGGTAAAAGCCAACTCCAATCTGGCCGTGCTGAATGTACTAGCCCGGGTCGGCGCCGGTTTCGACATTGTTTCCGGTGGCGAACTGGAACGCGTGCTGCGTGCCGGCGGCGACCCAGACAAAATTGTTTTCTCTGGAGTCGGCAAAACCGCCAACGAAATGGCCGCCGCCCTGAAAGCCAACATCCACTGTTTCAACGTGGAATCCGCCGCGGAACTGGAATTGCTGAACCTGGTGGCCGGCGAGCTGGACCGGGAGGCGCCGATCGCCATCCGCGTGAACCCGGATGTGGACGCCCAGACCCACCCCTATATTTCCACCGGTTTGAAAGACAACAAGTTCGGCGTGGACATCACTAAAGCCCCCGCC
>NZ_WELG01000095.1 GCF_009184425.1 Flagellimonas olearia
CTTCAACCCATACTTCCAACAAGATGAAGATAACCGTCTTCGTCCAAGAGGCCAACATCGCCGGTGTGGATTCGTCCAAGAGGTCTTGAATCCGTACCAACATAATCTGTATGAACTGCTAAATTGCCCACACTACCACAGCAACCATTTGTGGCACCTACAGAACCTGCTCTTGTCTATGAGTCACCATCGCCATCAACCACGTTGCGACGACGGTTTTCTACAAGTGCCCGAAGTGACTCCACCATCCACGCCGTCCGCCATGATGAGCCACTTGTCTCAATTCCATATCAAGATGCTTCTGCCCCTCAAACACAACAGCTATTTCGTGGGTCCAATTTCATGGAAATCTTCCCTTTTTTTTTCTGATG
>NZ_WELG01000096.1 GCF_009184425.1 Flagellimonas olearia
TGATCAACATTTTGATACCGTGATTGCCTGCCTAGTGTTCTGCACCATCCCGGATCCGAATCAGGCCGCGCAGGAAGCGTTCCGCGTCCTTAAGCCAGGCGGCAGTCTGCTATCGCTAGAGCATGTTCTCAGCGAACGTCCTTGGATACAGCGCCTACAGAAAACCTTGAATCCGGCCTGGAAACCGTTAGCTTGCGGCTGCCAGCTCACCCGTGATACCGCGCGCATTTTCCAGCGCGCGGGCTTCCAGGCCGATACTGCCCGCCAGCATCGCCACCCCAAACTGCCCGCCTTTGCTGGCGAGCTATACGAAGGGCGATTGCTGCGGCCCTGAAGAGGCGCAACAAAAAAGCTCAACGTTAAAAGTTGG
>NZ_WELG01000097.1 GCF_009184425.1 Flagellimonas olearia
GGTTCGGAGCGACTTGCCGCTCACCAGCCGGTCGCTCATAAAGTCCATCGACCAGACCTGATTCGGGGCGGTGGGCACATCCAATTCGCCCGGATAGTCTCGTTTGATGCGCCGTCGGGGCTGGATACGCAGATTCAGCTCCAGCTCCCGGTAAAGACGATACACACGCTTGTGATTCCAGGCGTAGCCCTTCACATTACGCAGGTACATGAAGCACAGCCCGAAGCCCCAGCGCTTGTGGCGCTGCGTCAACTTCAGCAACCAATCGGCTATCACGGCATTCTCGCCATTGAGCTTTGCCTGGTAGCGATAACAGGTCTCGCTGATGCCATAGATCTCGCAGGCCAGACGGATACTGAGGCCATGCTTG
>NZ_WELG01000098.1 GCF_009184425.1 Flagellimonas olearia
GTTAAACACAGATATAGAAACATCGCTTAAAGATTTAGCCAACCTGTGATTTTTAAACATGTTTTTGACTTTCAAACTCTCTAAACAAAACGAGTTTGAGTGCCTTATAAGAGAGCTTGTGAGCTTGTGTAAAAAATCAAGTCTGATGTTAGCGATTTTTTCATGCAAGTGGGTAAGCTTTTTAGAATGCTTTAAGTAATTATTAGATTTCTTGGTTTTATCCCCTTTGGTTTTTGGGTGGATTTTTTTACTCAGTTGTCTGCTAATTCTTACAAGCTTTCTAGTAAGCTTATCTAAGGGCTTAGGGGCATAGATATTTAAGCCATTAGACAAACTCACAAAGGATTTAATCCCTATATCAATCCC
>NZ_WELG01000099.1 GCF_009184425.1 Flagellimonas olearia
AGATTACTGGCATATAGTGAGTTTCAGGAACCCATTCTTCATCGGAGAGATATTCTCCTGTTTCAAGAGATTCCTCCCACTCATCGGTGTAGTTGGGTTCAAATCCATCATCAGTGTCGCTGGACTCGTATCCATCAATGGAGAATCCAACCACTGAATTGCAAGAGTACGATGCCCCCTGCGTGGCTTCTTCTTTGAATTGAGGAGGCATGAAATCACTGAGAGTGAACTTTCTTACCCCCTTTGAAGTCTCTGGAAGGGACGTTTCTGTTGCCCCCAGTGAAGCGGTAGAGGAGGACTCTGCCTTTTCACGGACTTCTTGTTTTGGCTGGGTCTTCTCTTGCCGTTTGAGCTTGAGGAGATGT
>NZ_WELG01000100.1 GCF_009184425.1 Flagellimonas olearia
TGCTCGCGCCCAGGGCGAGAGAATCGTTTTCACCAATGGCTGTTTCGACATTATCCATGCCGGTCATGTGGGGTATTTGGATACGGCTCGTCGGCAAGGGGACCGCTTGGTGCTTGCGGTAAACGGTGATGAATCGATTCGACGGTTGAAGGGGCCGGGTCGGCCTATTAATCCGCTTGAGCGCCGCATGGCAGTCTTGGCTGCGTTGGAGGCGGTGGACTGGGTGGTGGCTTTCGATACTGATACACCGGAGCCACTGTTGGAGTCCATTAAGCCAGATGTTCTTGTGAAAGGCGGTGACTACAGCGTAGACCAGGTGGTGGGCCACGAATTTGTGAAAAGCTATGGTGGTGAGGTAAAAGTGC
>NZ_WELG01000101.1 GCF_009184425.1 Flagellimonas olearia
AGATAGCACCCACTATCTAGGAAGCACCTACTCCCTTTACAATTTGTCTGCACCAACAGACAGGATCACCAAACCCCTAACACCAAGCACCAACTTGATGTTTCTACAGAATAAAAGTATAGAACTTTCTACAGCCCTTCCCCTCTACAATCTCTCTCTCTCAATCCCTTACAAATTGAAATTTAAAGCATAAAAAGAGAGAAACTTATCTATGGACGAATCTTCATATTCTTCATGCTCAATTTCGTCCACACTTGCTGTAGAAATACTCAGCACATCAGCACACAACACCTTCTTCTTCCAGAAGCACTCTTCTCTTCAAAACTCTCTTGAAAAGCTCTCTTTCTTGTGTGTGTTTTTTCAA
>NZ_WELG01000102.1 GCF_009184425.1 Flagellimonas olearia
GCGGTTACCGGTTAGGCGCGCCGCTATGATGGCACGCTCATTACGTTCCCGGGTGCTGTGGCTGGTGGCGCTCAGCTTGCTGAGTGTCTGGTTGCTGTTGGCATTGTGGTTACACAATACCGTCAAGCAGCATCTGGGAACGGCACTGGATCAACGTCTGGCAGCGTCGGCACGCATGGTCGCTTCCATGGCCAATGCCAGTGCACCGGTGTTATCCGGTAACCCTGGGTTGCAGGCCGCGGTGAATAGCGGGTTATTTTGTCAGGTGATGAATGTACGGGGCGAAATTTTGGCACGCTCCGGTGGAGCCCCAACGGCTCACCTTGCCAGTGCTCAGGACGGCTTTACGGAACGATCCCTG
>NZ_WELG01000011.1 GCF_009184425.1 Flagellimonas olearia
CATGCAACCCTACCTATATCTTTTTGGGGTTATGCCTTAGAAGCAGCAGCATACATTTTAAATGTGGTGCCATCTAAGTCAGTACCTAAGACACCCCAAGAAATGTGGACAGGTCGAAAACCTAGTTTAAATCATATCCACATTTGGGGTTGTCCAGCTTATGTACTGAATGATAAAGCTACCAAGCTAGAACCCAGATCAGAAATGTGCTACTTCATTGGGTATCCTAAGGGAACGAGAGGTGGCATGTTTTATCATCCAAAGGAGCAAAAAGTGCTCATCAGCACTCATGCTAGATACTTAGAGGATGATTGTATGATGCACCAAGAGCTTAGTAGTACAGAAACCCTTGAGGAGATTCTTCCGGAATCCCCTATAACATCTGAACCAGATCCTGAGACAGTAGATAGACCGGATATTCCTTTAAACACTCCGGAGCCTCGTCGTAGTGGGAGAATTCCTAGACAACCAGATAGATATCTAGGAGTGTCTTTAAAGACAGACTCTGATGATATGGTTGAGGATCCTACTAGTTACGATGAAGCAGTAACGGATATAGATGCTGACATGTGGCAACAAGCGATGAAATCTGAATTGGATTCCATGTATTCCAATCAAGTCTGGGAACTTGTAAATGCACCTGAAGGGATCAAACCCATAGGGTGCAAGTGGATTTACAAGAGGAAGAGAGGAGTGGATGGGAAGGTGGAAACCTTCAAAGCTAGACTGGTGGCGAAAGGATATACTCAGAAAGAGGGTATCGATTATGAGGAAACCTTTTCACCAGTGGCCATGCTTAAGTCCATAAGGATTCTCTTAGCCATCGCATGTCATTATGACTACGAGATATGGCAAATGGATGTCAAGACAGCTTTCCTTAATGGAAGTCTTGACGAATGCATCTATATGATGCAACCAGAGGGTTTTGTTGCTAGTAGCCAAGAGAACATGGTCTGTAAACTTAAGAAGT
>NZ_WELG01000103.1 GCF_009184425.1 Flagellimonas olearia
CCACAAACAAGATAATGACATTAAATACTTTCTTAGATACATGCTTTCTTTTATTCATCAGCGTTCTTTTTTATTTAAGTATACCAATTTATCCTAACAAAGTGGTGGTTGTCCCACAAGGTTCGCTCAAAAAAGTGTTTTTTTCTTTAAAAGATCAAGGCGTGGATATTAACGCTTTGGATGTGCTTTTTTTACGCCTGATGGGCATGCCTAAAAAAGGTTATATTGATATGGGCGATGGGGCTTTAAGGAAGGGGGATTTTTTAGTCCGTTTGATTAAAGCAAAAGCGGCGTATAAAAGCGCGACTCTAATCCCTGGGGAAAGCCGCTATTTTTTCACGCAAATTTTGAGCGAGATTTA
>NZ_WELG01000104.1 GCF_009184425.1 Flagellimonas olearia
TATCACCTACAAAATTAGGGTGTTTTTTAAAACCACCAATAACTTCATCAGAGCAATTATTTTTCAAGATTTTGTGTAAAGTCTTAAAGTATTCTAAACTCAAAGGTTCTTTATAGCTTTCAAGCAAGTAATTCACGCATTCAAAATGATTGATGGTTTCAAAAATATCATCAAGTCTAATATTTTCGTTTTTTTCAGTTATAAGAGCGGATTTATCAAAAATATGAGCGGTTTGTTCGTAGGTCAAACTGCTTCCTTCAATGCGATTAGAGTTATAAGAAAATTTAATTTGGATTAAGTGGTAAATGCCATTTTTAATAGCATTCTTTTTTTCATGATTTAGTTTTTCTATGAGTTTAG
>NZ_WELG01000105.1 GCF_009184425.1 Flagellimonas olearia
CCCCAATACAATCCAGGTTTCGTTGGCATCCCAAAACGGGCCAATGGCGGCCACCATGACATCTTTCTCTTCTTCATCGGCAAACGGCAATAGCAAACCGATGCCCAAGTCATAGCCATCGAGCACCACATAAATCAGCAGCGCCAACCCCATGGCGCCGGCAAAGAACAACGGAAGCCAATATCCAATATCCATCACGCTTCTCCTTCTGCTTGTTCATCGTCGGCTCGTTCAGCTTTCATAGCCCGCTGCTGTGGGGTCAGAGACAAGGAGCGCGCCGGCTTGGTGGCCATGTAGCGCAATGCCGCGATGTAAGACACCAATAGAAAGACGTACAGCAATACGTAACCAAACAACGT
>NZ_WELG01000106.1 GCF_009184425.1 Flagellimonas olearia
TGGGAAGTGCCAGAGTTCACAAGAACACGGCAACCAAAAAGGCTTAACTCACAACTCAAAGTATCGGCATGGGCATGACCAGGCTGATAGTCAGGGCCTACATGTGCCAAATCAACTAAAAGCTTATGACAAGCTGGCCACTCAACCACTGCATAACCGCTTTGCTCCAACAAGGTCCCCCTCAATGACTTTATGCTAGAATTTTTATCGCCCTCATCACCCAAGAGTAAAGAGTACGATTTAAGGTCATTACTATTAGGAGAAATACCAAATGCAGCATCATTAAAAAATGACACGTCGCCATCCGGATGACTCATTGCCTCCAGCCAGTCAATACCACTCACAAAACACTTAACCCA
>NZ_WELG01000107.1 GCF_009184425.1 Flagellimonas olearia
CTCTTAAAATCAGCACAGAGTTCGCCCCATCTTTACGCATTTCTAAAAATTTTTGTTTCTCTGTCCTCATTAAAATATATTCTCTCTCAGATTAGGTAAAATCTATTAACAAAATTTTGTTTGTTAAAACGACTATTTTAACACAATGATAAAACAAAAAGTTAAACGATATTCTATTTGATAAAGGACTAATTATTTTTAAAATGTTTAAAAAAATCATTTTTTTTTGTGTTTTCTTAATGGGGGGTTTTGTTGTCTTTCCCCTTGATGCAATGCCTATTTTGCACGATAAAACCCCTAAAAAAAATTACCAAGAAGCCCATGAAAAACTCTACAGAAGCATCATTAACCGCCAAAAG
>NZ_WELG01000108.1 GCF_009184425.1 Flagellimonas olearia
ACAAAATATTTTAAACCTCTTAAAAACATGCCAATCATCATGTAATTTATGCATGAACCATTTATGATTGATTGAATGTCTTATGCTTCATTATAGACTCAATCTTGAACTTATTATCTTGTCTTAACATGTGGGCCCATAGTGTCCGTACCAAAAGCGCGCAGCCTCCAGACAAAGCTAGGGTTTGCAAGGCCCTAACAGTTCTGGGAATTATAACTTGACCCTTCACGATCACGGAAGGTAAATATCACAACTGAAACATGTAGCCTCCACGATCACGGGAGGTTGGTACGACACCTTACTTGATTTATCTTACCATGTGGTTCAACATTAGTGAACATGCCTTATAATGTCACCA
>NZ_WELG01000109.1 GCF_009184425.1 Flagellimonas olearia
TATTTTTTAATAAGATTAATAACAACATTATAATAATTTAATAAATATTTAATAAATATTTAATAAAAATATATATATATTATAAAAATAATATATATATATAATTAATATAAATAAATAATATATTTATAAAAAAAAATATTATAATAGATTAAACATTAATATAAAATAACTGACATAATATAAATATTATCAAATGTAAATATTTATTTTAATAAATTATTAAATAAAATTATTAAATAATTACATTAATCCGGCTTTGCGGAGATATTTATATTATAAATAATTATATGTAAAATATAAATATATTCTTAATATATTCTCCTTTCGGGGTTCACTATAATATATTTATTTATA
>NZ_WELG01000110.1 GCF_009184425.1 Flagellimonas olearia
TCAACGCGCGACATCTTTATCGCGGCGAAATCAAGTCTACTGGCGACGGGACCCCAAACGGCTTCAAAACTCAAAAAAGAGCCTATGGTTGGTCTTATTTATTGCTCAGGAGGCTTCACCTCAAATTTCAGGTCATTCCGACATCGTTTGACCTAGTTTCAGCTTCTGACAGAAAATCGGCAGCTCTATGCGACAAAGTCTTCGGCTTTCCCGGAAAATTAGGAAACTTTGCACTCTAAAATGCAAGGATTCTCATCAAGTTTTCTACAGGGAAATCAAGCCAATAAATGAGGAAAAATGTCAAGAAAAATACAGGAGAAAACGGCGGCGAAAAAGACCTCAAAAAACCCGAAAAA
>NZ_WELG01000111.1 GCF_009184425.1 Flagellimonas olearia
GCTCTCATGACTTAACACCTCCCCTAAAATCTCACTGATAGGCACTTCATGGAGTTGAAAGTCTTTGTCGCTGATGGAGTTTAGCTTACTGATCACATAGTAAAAGAATTTTAATTCGTTAGCGGTCGTATCGCCGTATTTAGCGTAAATGAAGCGGTTGTCTTTGGTGATCAGGTATTTTTGGGATTTTTTAACGCTTGGGCGCTTGAACTTTTTAGGTCGCTTATTGGGTTTGGGTTCGTTATTAACTTTAGGCATGTTAAATCCTTATTTAGTTTATTCAAAGGCAAAAGACGATATGATCGTAGCGATAGCCAAACCCCCTAGAGCGGTAACTCTAGGGGTATTTTTAGTGT
>NZ_WELG01000112.1 GCF_009184425.1 Flagellimonas olearia
ACCATATTGCGGACAGGAAAACTGCGCTCCAAATCGCGCCGTAAGGCACGGTTGCCCCGGTTTAGCCGACCCTCTTTCAGCACCCGGTCCACGGCGAGTAGCATTTCATCGTGGTCAAAGGGCTTGGGAATGTAATCCACTGCGCCCAGTCGCATGGCGTCCACCGCAGAGCGTAGGCTGGCATAGCTAGTCATGATCAGCACTGGCGTATTGCCAGCCGCCTCGATCAGATTGGTGCCGGGTTCCCCGGGTAGGCGCAGGTCGCTGATGATCAGGTCGAACTGATTGAGGTTGTTCTCGAGGGCTTGCTCAACGGATTCCGCTTCTTCTACCGAGTGTTCATGGCGTACCAGCAG
>NZ_WELG01000113.1 GCF_009184425.1 Flagellimonas olearia
AGACATTTGCGGCGACTTCCGGAAAGAGGCCTATCTCCCGCTGAAAATCCGACATGTGTTGCAACACTGCCGGTTGCTTGAGCGTGTCGGGCTCATCGCTTGCCACCGCGACGAACAGGTGGTCTGCGCCGAGGAAGCGCTGGGTAATCGCTGCTGCATCCTGGTTGTATTCCGAGTCCTGCCAAAATACTGTCGAGCCTGGGCTTGCATCCCCGATTTGAATGCCCTGAGCATAGTAAGCGGTGGCCAGCATTAGTAACACGCAAGCACCTAACACGACTGCGGGGCCACGGCGGTGGTTGACCATATCGGCGATTCGGCTCAAGCCACGCTCCATGAGCGCGTTGGTATCCCG
>NZ_WELG01000114.1 GCF_009184425.1 Flagellimonas olearia
GTTTGATGGGAGTTTTTCAGACGGGCATAACGACACTTATGTCAGCCCTTCTCAAATCAGGCGTTTTGCTTTAAGGAATGGCGATATTGTTACCGGTCAAGTGCGATCCCCCAAAGACCAGGAAAAATACTACGCCCTTTTAAAAATAGAAGCCATCAATTATTTGCCTTCAGATGAGATTAAAAACCGCCCTTTATTTGACAATCTAACCCCCCTATTCCCTGATGAACCAATCAAATTAGAATACGAACCCACTAAAGTTACCGGCAGAATGCTAGATTTATTCAGCCCTGTGGGGAAAGGTCAAAGGGCTTTGATCGTCGCGCCACCAAGGACTGGGAAAACGGAGCTGAT
>NZ_WELG01000115.1 GCF_009184425.1 Flagellimonas olearia
ATTCAAAATCCAAAGCGATTTAATGGTAAATGAAAAGATTAAGGACGATTTTAAAGGGTTAGAGTGGAGGGATTTAGCTTGAGGATCAACCAGTTTTTAGCCCATTACACCAAGCACTCAAGAAGAGAGGCTGAAAAATTGGTTTTAGAAGGGCGGGTGAAAATCAATCATGAGCATGCCAAACTTTCTAGCGTGGTTAAAGAAAACGACAAGGTGTTTTTAGACAAACGACTCATCAAGCCCTTAAAAAACAAAAAATTCAGCGTGCTGGTCTATCACAAACCAAAGGGCGAATTAGTGAGTAAAAACGATCCCTTAAAACGGCGCGTGATTTATGAAAGCTTGGAGAAAAAA
>NZ_WELG01000012.1 GCF_009184425.1 Flagellimonas olearia
CAAAATCATAATCCCATGATGTGATTAATTAATCCTAGATTGAATGGGGCATGGTGGCACCCTGCTGAAATTAATTAGTGCTGTAATTTTTGTATCATGGTTGTGTTCGGAGTGCTGGAATTTATTTTTCCAGATCTGAATCATGTTGTACATTATGCACTAACCTATTTGGTTGCAGCCATAATTAGCATCCTTGATGGTTCGCATGTATGTTATGTGATTGTGGATGTTTTTTAATTAGTTGGAAAGTGTACGATTGCGCGGTTAGCAATCATAGGAAGTTGTAAAGTTTCCTTAATTTTATTCCAACTAGTCTTGATGTAAGCTTTCTTGAAAAGCATAGGAATCTCCAATGTAATTTTGGTTTTGTTTTTCATGGGTTTGCTTGTATTAATTTATTTATGGGAACAAGCAAGAAAAGGAAAGTTTCAAGACAAGAAGATTGCAAGAAGTTGGAATCCTTGGAGATGAAGGAGTCAAGACTTCTAGTTGCATGAGGAGTCCTAATTCGATTAGGATTTGAAGTCCTAAGAACAGGGAGCCATCAAGGATTGCATACTTTTATTTGCTTTTATATATGGAATGCATGGTTGAATGCTTTATATAATTGCTATAATTGTCACCTAGTAACATGGCCACCATTAGGTTCTAAAAATGGCATCTTTCTATTATTAGGATGTTTTTGTTTGGTCAATTATTTTTAAACGGAACTTAGACCAGCACCTCTAAGGTTTAAAATTGGATAGGGTTGGCACCCTTGGTTTCCAAAATAGACTAAACTAAAAATCTAATTAGATGCTACCTAAGGGTTCCCATAACCCAAGTTAGGTTTTTGATTCTTTTAAGGGTTTTTCTCAAATGTTTTAATGCAAAGGTTATTTACTTTCAAGATGACTTGAGTCATTGAGTCATGAATTTAATTAACCAAGTTTGCTAGATTTAAAAAGAGCTTTTGAGAAAACAA
>NZ_WELG01000116.1 GCF_009184425.1 Flagellimonas olearia
TATGTTTGATAAAACCCATCTCATCATGGATAACTCTAAATTGGATCATTCCTAGTAGGTATATTCTTTTCAATCCATTTTAGAGTGATTGAGTTAATAGTCATATCTTTGAATCTCAATTGATATTTTTTGTTTCAATTGGTATCCATGATTGTTTATTCCCTTGACCTTGCTCTTTATATTGGTAATTTGATCATATTGAGCTTAGTAGTCATTTGGAATCTAATCCTTTCCTTGAAGTTAACCCTCAATTGGTTAAACCATCTTCTTCTTGAACCAAATAGTTAAATATTTGTCAAAGTTTGACAAAAGAAGAGTATGGATTGAGGGGGAGTGTAAATCTTCTAAGGAAGT
>NZ_WELG01000117.1 GCF_009184425.1 Flagellimonas olearia
AAGGAGGAGGAAGGTGGGGACGACGTCAAGTCATCATGGCCCTTACGCCTAGGGCTACACACGTGCTACAATGGGGTGCACAAAGAGAAGCAATACTGCGAAGTGGAGCCAATCTTCAAAACACCTCTCAGTTCGGATTGTAGGCTGCAACTCGCCTGCATGAAGCTGGAATCGCTAGTAATCGCAAATCAGCCATGTTGCGGTGAATACGTTCCCGGGCCTTGTACACACCGCCCGTCACACCATGGGAGTTGTGTTTGCCTTAAGTCAGGATGCTAAATTGGCTACTGCCCACGGCACACACAGCGACTGGGGTGAAGTCGTAACAAGGTAACCGTAGGTGAACCTGCGGT
>NZ_WELG01000118.1 GCF_009184425.1 Flagellimonas olearia
GTGCCGGACCGTTCCAGTAGACGGACCGTCGGTCGTGCGCCGGTCCATCCGTGCGTGTTGCGGTCGGCAGGCGCACAAACGGTCGACGGACGGCCTGCGGTCAGCACGTTCTGCTGCCCCAGAGGTCTGCAGTCCGCACGTGCGAGCGTCGTGCTTGCTGCAGCCGCTTCTGTGTGCAGTCAGTCCGGGCGTGCGTCGGCCACGTGCAGTCCGTCCGTGCTGCCGTGTGCGGTCGGTCCGTGCGTGCGTGCTGCTGGCTCTGCCGTGCGCAGTCTGTCCGAGCGTCGTGCTGCTGCCTGTGCCGCGCGTGCCTGGGCGCTGCTGCGTCGGCCGTGTGCGGTCTGTCCGTGCGT
>NZ_WELG01000119.1 GCF_009184425.1 Flagellimonas olearia
TGGCGTCGCAGGTCATCACGTCCTCAGGCCCCGCATCCAACGGAGCCTTTACCGTTACCGAAACGTTCTCGATATCATCATGGCAGGCCCCTCGCGCGGCAGCGTCGCGGAGCTTGAGTGTATTGGGTGAAGGGGCATGGGCAACGATCAACAGTTTCTTCATGGTTCGCAAATCAACGGGGTCGATAGGGGCAGCATAGCAGGTAAGACAGGGGTATCTGTAGGTGTGTCTGGCGGCAGGGAATCAGTTGAAAGTTTAAATGCACACCATAGGGCCGGTGAGTTCTGAAGAACCCTCCACGCACGATGGTATATCGCGGGCATTTTTCGCCACACCTCTCCGCGCTTCAGTT
>NZ_WELG01000120.1 GCF_009184425.1 Flagellimonas olearia
TTAATTAATAAATATAAATAATATATTAATTTTTAATTAATTTGAATAAGATATTTATATTATTAATAGGAAAGTCATAAATATATAAATTATATTATATAATTAATATAATAATAAAATAAATTATATATTTTATTTATAATATTATTTCTTTATAAGATAAAATATTATCTGATGAATAATTAGATTGAATAATATTTATAAAGAAATATATATAAAAAGTCATTATATAAATTTAATTATAATTTAAATAAATTTTATATAAATTAATATAATATTAATAAAGTAATTAGTATAAATAAATAATATGAAAATAAAACTTAATAAATATATAAATATAGTCCGGCCCGC
>NZ_WELG01000121.1 GCF_009184425.1 Flagellimonas olearia
ACGCCCCAATAGGGGATGAGGAGTTCGAGGCAGATCATGGTGAGATGCTTGGACTAGTCGCACGTCAAGCCTTAAGTTTGCAAGCTATAGAAGAGGAAGAAGAAGTACAGCGGGAGAACATCTTTCATACTCGTTGCCACGTGAAAGACAAGGTATGTAGTGTTATTATCGATGGCGGTAGTTGCACTAATGTTGCTAGTACTTCCATGGTTGAAAAGCTGCGGCTCACAACACTTAAGCTCCCTCGCCCGTACAAGCTACAATGGTTGAACGATAGTGGCGAAGTGAGGGTTACAAAGCAGGTCGTAGTACCGTTTCGCATCGGTAAATACGAGGATGAGGTATTGTGC
>NZ_WELG01000122.1 GCF_009184425.1 Flagellimonas olearia
TGGCAATATCGCGTTGGCGGTGATTCTGCTCGATGGCGGCCTACGCACTCGATTAAGCACCTTCAAATTGGGCCTACGCCCCGCCCTTAGCCTGGCTACTTTAGGGGTGGCCATCTCTGCCGCCCTGGTGGGCGCTTTTACTACTTGGTTAATCGGGGTGGACTGGCGGGTGGGTCTGCTGCTGGGCGGTATTATCGGCTCCACCGATGCGGCGGCCGTTTTCAGTGTTATCAAAGGCGCTGGCGTCACCCTGAATGAACGTGTGGCAAGTACCCTGGAGATCGAATCCGGTCTCAACGACCCCATGGCCATCTTTATTACCCTGATGCTGGTAGGCATGTTGGTGGACC
>NZ_WELG01000123.1 GCF_009184425.1 Flagellimonas olearia
ATCATTCGGTTGCGGCTCCCCAAAGGGAGCATCGTCTGCTGGCTCCGAGTTCAGCAACACCCGCTGGCCGGGCAGCAATGCCCCCGGATCATCAATCACCTTTACCGGCTGACCGCTGCCGAGCCGGGAGTGGCCATTGACGACTACGTCCGGTTTATCCGTTAGGCCACTGGTGACTTCCACCCAGCCATCACGGCGCCCGCCCAAGGTAACCGGATGACGCCGCGCCCGGTTATCCTTGCTCACGGTGAACACATAGCTCTGCGCGCCCTGGGTGATAACTGCCTGCTCCGGCACCAGCAAGGCATCGCGTTGCGCTAATTGCACAGACACTCGCAAAAACTGCCCAG
>NZ_WELG01000124.1 GCF_009184425.1 Flagellimonas olearia
ACGCAGCGTGAGCCATAGCTCTGCACCCAACCGAAGCGAGTAAAGGCGAAACCGTCCAGCAGTTCACCGAAGTATTCCACCATGTCATTACGTTCGGCTTCACCATGCACCAGCACATCCAGCTCCACCTCTTCCTGGTAGCGAATGCAGCGAGCAATCTCTTCCTGCATTTGTTGCTGGTATTGCGCATCGTTTAGCTTGCCGGCTTTCCAGTCCCGGCGAGCGGTACGGATTTCTCGAGTCTGCGGGAAAGAGCCGATAGTGGTGGTGGGGAAAGCGGGCAACTGCAGGGCTTGTTGCTGCTGCGCAATGCGTTCGGCAAACGGGCTCACCCGGTCGCGGGAGAGCTG
>NZ_WELG01000013.1 GCF_009184425.1 Flagellimonas olearia
CATAGAGCACAAAGTATGATATGCAAATATTTCGTTTCCGAGCACCGTGTTCTCAAATGAACGAGTCCCACCGGGTGTGCCAGCTTGATGGAACGCGCTTTCGCTCTCGGCGCTACCGAGGTCGGCGGACGTGGGAGTCCGTTGGGTCCAACCCTTTCGCGCCCGGAAGGGCAAAGCGTGCATCAACATTTTTTTGTGTGGGTGTGCCAGATTTTCTATTTTACTTGGAATTGCAAGTGGTGATCCGGAGATCGACCTTCGCAAGTAAAAAGGAAATCAACTTCTTTCAAGTTTTCCATTGCACAAATATTTAAGAAAAAGAGACATTTTCTTGGTTTGCCGTGAAAGGCGATTTTGTTTGGCATTTATAGCCGATTTTGGCGTTTATAGCCGATTTACAATTCTCATCAATAATGAAAGACAAGAGTTGTGATTTTTGTCTCTTTTAGAAAAATACAAACTACAATGAAAAGCAAGAAAAGGAGGATCTAACTTCTCAGGAGATTGTGGGGGACTCGTTCAGATTGACGGTCGCAAGCCATGTGTGGGCTTCGCCATCATCCATGCAGATGAGAACAGAGGATGCTCTTGATTCGCTTGGCTTGGCTATAACCTCAGATTTTTAGAGGACAAAGACCAAGAGGAGGTCCTATGTCCAATAAAAAGCTAAGTAGACGGGCTGAAAAGCCACGTCTAAGCCATTGGAGGCAGCAGGAAAAGGCAAAGACCTTGGGGGGAGTACCCCCCAAGGGACTTTTTATCACCTTGTAGCGGTGTTGGATTTCAGCAGAACTTTCTCTCTCTTTCTAGACTCTGTCTGTCTGTGTTTCTGACTTTCTGTCTCTGTGTTTCCGTCGGTTGGTCGTTCTTGGAATGCTTGGAGAGCTCTCCTAT
>NZ_WELG01000125.1 GCF_009184425.1 Flagellimonas olearia
GGGATAAACCTGCACATTTATCTCAGGAATTTCGATATGTCAGCCAAAATTACACTGGATCAGTGGCAGGCGTTGCTGGCTGTGGTGGATGAGGGAGGCTATGCCAGCGCTGCTGAGGCCCTGAATAAGAGCCAGTCGGCGATTAGCTATGCGGTGCAAAAGATAGAAACCGAGCTGGGAGTGCGCGCCTTCACTCTGGAAGGGCGACGCGCCAAGCTCACTGAAACTGGACAAATGCTGTATCGCCAAGCCAAAGTGCTGGTGGAGGAAGCTAACCGCTTAGAAAGCGCCGCCATTCAGCTCAGTCAGGGTTGGGAGCCGCTGGTACGGGTAACGGCCGACGGGTTAT
>NZ_WELG01000126.1 GCF_009184425.1 Flagellimonas olearia
TGTCTCAGCATTGAAGGCTGATAGACTTTTGAAGAGTGGATGTGGAACATACTTGGCGTTTATCACGGAGGATAAACGATCCCAAGGGGTGGAGGAGATCCCAATTGTTTGGGAATTCCCGGATGTTTTTCCGGAGGAGATTCCAGGTTTACCACCTGTGAGGGAGATAGACTTCACAATTGAGCTATTACCGGGGACAGCTCCAATCTCTATTGCACCCTACCGCATGGCTCCGGCGGAATTGGGAGAGTTGAAGACTCAGTTGCAAGAGTTGTTGAACAAAGGCTTTGTGAGACCTAGTGTCTCACCTTGGGGAGCTCCGGGATTGTTTGTCAAGAAGAAGGATGA
>NZ_WELG01000127.1 GCF_009184425.1 Flagellimonas olearia
CTGCCAGTAGACTCCGCGGAAGCTCGCCTCTGTGCCGCCTGCATCCAAGCATCAATCTCAGCTTCCTCCTGTTCTAGCTGCTCTAATGCCTCATCAGGCACTTCTCGAACAGCTTCAGAACCGATGACGCCTTGGTCACCGAGAAAGCCAATCTTGTGCTTCTCTCCAGAAAGGAAGGCCCAAACTTCCTCTCGCCGGACGCCATCCGACTTTCCAGTGCCTTTTCCAGAAGACAGCTTCACGTCAAGCTCCTTCTTGGAAAGCCCCCGATATGCCAAAAAGCTCTCCGCGAACCATTTCGTGAAGCCAGCAGTCCGGAAAGTCGGCAACCCAGGATAAGAAATCAT
>NZ_WELG01000128.1 GCF_009184425.1 Flagellimonas olearia
ACCTGAAAGTATAAGCTCTTTAGAGTCTTGCTCCGCCATTAACCCCCCACTAAACACAACACCCCCAAATACAAAGCCCTAAAAACCGCTTTTTTGACGCTCATCTCATTTTATAACCAATATTGACGCTCAAAACTTTAATGTTTAAAAGGTAGGGTTTTAGCCGCTTTGTTTTTATCGTTTTTTTATAGTAAAAACTCATAAAAGAATAGGGGGTTATTTGCGATACCCTACCCCACAATATCCAACAAATGCTCTTCATGCCACAATTCAATTTCTTCTTCTTCCAAGCCAAACGCCTTAGCCCTTCGGCTGTTTTGATAGCGGTTTTTAGAGCCTTCTTTAGG
>NZ_WELG01000129.1 GCF_009184425.1 Flagellimonas olearia
TGATTTGACCTATGAGTCGGCACCACTAAGCTTGGATACCCTGTGGGTCTGATCCACCTACTTGGAGATATCCCTTTTCCCGTATACCATGCAGTTTGGTTCCCGATGCACGGTTTTTACCGTGGCTCCCGATACCTGGTTCGCTACCGTGGTCCCGTCCCGTATATAGTATTGTATATATATATGTATTGATGTTGTTCCTCCTCGTTACGACGACTGAGGACAACACCCCGCTCTTGTCACTATTATGACAGAGGATTGAGCTAAGTGTGGTTGCCATGTTGTGTTCCCGTATCCTTGGTTACCTTATTGTTTTACATTGCATATGTGCTTTGGTTTAAATGAG
>NZ_WELG01000130.1 GCF_009184425.1 Flagellimonas olearia
CCGGCCTGCGTATCGGTTCCCCCTCCATCACACGCCGTGGTTTTGATGAAGCGGATGCCAAGGCGTTGGCTGGCTGGATCTGCGACATCCTCGAGAACATGGGTGATGAAGGCGTGATTGAGCAGGTTAAAGGCAAGGTTAAAGAGATTTGTGCTCGCCTGCCGGTGTACGAGCGCTAAAAAAGCCGCAAGCAGCAATGCGGATAGAGGTGCTCGTAGTTTGCCGTTTTGAGGGCCGCGACCGAATTTCGGTGGCGGCTTTCTTGTCTCTGAAATCTCGGTGTTGTGACGCTATCATTGGTAAGGTTTGTGTTTGAAGCTTGTTGCTTTCCGCTAGGCCGTTAGG
>NZ_WELG01000131.1 GCF_009184425.1 Flagellimonas olearia
TTTGATGGAAACCGCGACCCGTCGCTTAGCACAGCAAGAACCTTGGTATGGTGACGACGCCACAAACGGGCATGGAAAGTCCGTTTAAAAAGTCCATTTGAACGCCACAAGGAATCCTTGATAAGTTCATATTAGTTTCATAAAGAACTCAAGAAGAATAACTCACAATGTGATTGAACATGAAAAACTGCTTTCATAATCTGAAAATCAGCCTCACATAGCCGAAATTACAATCTGTAAAATTCCTAATCTAACCATAATGAAAAACACGCCTAAAAAAAAAAACCCTAGGCAGGAATCAGATTTTGAATCCAAAAACCGCCTATAATAAAATATCAACAAAG
>NZ_WELG01000014.1 GCF_009184425.1 Flagellimonas olearia
CGATGCTCTGCACCTACGAGCATGCGGCTGAGGTAATATAGAGCAGCTTCTTTCCCTTCGTCATTCTCTTGTGCAAGCAGAGCGCCTACAGAATGATCAAGAGCTCTTGTGTACAAGATGAATGGTTTTCCAGTGGCAGGGGCAGCTAACACTGGAGGTTTGGTCAGGTATGACTTGATATCTTGAAATGCGGCTTCGCAGTCGGCATCCCAGACAAAGTCTACACCCTTTTTCATCAATCGAGAGAATGGACGGCATTTCCCCGAAAGATTGGAGATGAACCGTCTGATGTAGGCCAATCTCCCTTGGAGCCCTTTTAATTCTCTCAAGGTTCTTGGAGGGGGCATTTCTAGAATAGCCTTGACTTTGATGGGGTCAAGTTCTATTCCAGCTTTCCGAACAAGGAATCCGAGGAACTTACCCGACGAGACGCCGAAGAAGCATTTTAGAGGATTCATCCGCAGTTTGTGTTTGCGAAGTCGGAGGAAGACTTCTCGAAGATCTTTGAGATGGTCTTCTTTTCTTTTGCTTTTGACGGCGAGGTCATCAACGTAACATTCGACCGTCTTGTGCTGCATATCTTGGAATATTTTCATCATAGCCCTCTGATATGTGGCACCAGCATTTTTCAGACCAAATGGCATGACAGTGTAGCAATACACGCCAAATGGGGTCCGAAATGAAGTGTGCTTTTCATCTTCAGGATGCATCTTTATCTGATTGTAGCCAGAGAAGCCATCCATGAATGTCATTCGCTCGAATCCACAGGTATTGTCAATCATTACCTCTGGTATGGGGAGCGGGAATTCATCTTTAGGGCAAGCGCCATTCAGGTCTCTATAGTCAATACAGACTCTGATCTGCCCATTTTTCTTTGT
>NZ_WELG01000132.1 GCF_009184425.1 Flagellimonas olearia
CAGCCCAGAATACATTGACGCTAAAGAGCCAACTTTAGCGTGGTATAGGCATGCATTAAACGCTGATTGGGGCTCACCGGCGGATGTGAAACAGGACTTCAGAAATGCCAGCATCCTCAAAGATGGGCGTGTCGTGTTTAACATTGCCGGTAATAAGTACCGGTTAGTTGTTTGGATCAATTATGCCTACAAAGTGGTTTACATACGGTTTATCGGCAGCCATGCGCAATACGATAAAATTGATGTGCAAACGATTTGAAGCCAAACGGTAGTAACAAGAGGTAAATATAATGGACATCAGACCTATTAAAACAGATGCCGACTACCGCGCGGCATTAAACGAC
>NZ_WELG01000133.1 GCF_009184425.1 Flagellimonas olearia
CTTGGCTATTTGCCGGTAGCCTATGTTGGATTTTGCATCCTAAAAAAAAAATGAGATGGGATTTTTTGGAAATTTCTAATTCTTTGAATTTGTTTCACACTCTTTCACCCAAATCCTTTATCTGAAATTGAGAGGATAACCAAACCTTTGTGGATGACAATATACCTACATCATTTCCAATGAGCAATATGTCATCTACATACAGGACCAAAAATGCAACTGCCTTTCCACTTCCTTTCTTATACACACATGGTTCATCAATGTTTTGATCAAAGCCAAAGGATTTGACTGCCTGATCAAACTTGATGTTCCATGCTCTAGATGCTTGCTTAAGTCCATAGATG
>NZ_WELG01000134.1 GCF_009184425.1 Flagellimonas olearia
GTCCCGTTGATAGCCGTTTACGGTGTGCGGTGAGAGGCGACGCTCGCTGGCCAAGTGGGTTAGGAAGGTGTTAACCGTTTGCAGTGTGTTATGGCTATCGCTATCCACGGTTAACGGTCCTTTATCAGCTAATGTCGCTGGTTTTTTTGGCTGCTTGGTGGGGGTATTGGCGCACCACTTCGTGGAGTCTGCGGCTGAGTACCTGGCCGATATGGCTAATGAATAAGGTGCCTAAGGAGCTACGGAAGTGCATGGCACTTTTACTGCCAATGGCCAGCAGGCCCAAGCGGCCTTGGTATTCCAGTGGCACCATGGCGGCGGAGCGGATATCGGTGGCGTTATCT
>NZ_WELG01000135.1 GCF_009184425.1 Flagellimonas olearia
TTAGGATTAAATTACAATGAAGACCCTAAACTTCCCGATTACCACAAGTAGGCCCCTCTATCAATATCCATGGATCAATTGGACCTGTCTACCAAACTAGATCCATATCTTATTATCCTTGAGCCCCAATTAATTATAGTAATCATTTGGTACCGATCCAATTAACTCTTAATTGGAATGGGTGCGCACTTACCAATGATAAATCCATTAATTGGCACAAGGGGATATTAAAGATAGATTCCATCTTGACCATTGAATGTTCCCACAGTCCTACTACCACGTACCCAAGACACCGAGGTGTTGACCTACAATTGGCTTCACTCGTTGGTGACTCAAAACAAAT
>NZ_WELG01000136.1 GCF_009184425.1 Flagellimonas olearia
CGTAACTATAACGGTCCTAAGGTAGCGAAATTCCTTGTCGGGTAAGTTCCGACCTGCACGAATGGCGTAATGATGGGGGCGCTGTCTCCACCCGAGACTCAGTGAAATCGAAATCGCAGTGAAGATGCTGTGTACCCGCGGCTAGACGGAAAGACCCCGTGAACCTTTACTATAGCTTCACAGTGGACTTTGAACCTGTTTGTGTAGGATAGCTGGGAGACTTTGAAGCAGTGACGCTAGTTACTGTGGAGTCGTCCTTGAAATACCAGCCTGGCATGTTTGAGGTTCTAACCTAGGTCCCTTATCGGGATCGGGGACATTGTGTGGTGGGTAGTTTGACTGG
>NZ_WELG01000137.1 GCF_009184425.1 Flagellimonas olearia
TTGAACAAGCTGCGCAAGGTGTCGGCGCAGAATCTGACCCGTTCATGGTTGACTATTCCCCATGTAACCCAGCATGACAATGCGGATATCACCGACTTGGAGGCGTTTCGTAAGAGCCAGAACAAGCGTCTTGAACGTGAAGGGGTAAAGCTCACCATGTTGGCTTTCCTAGTAGCGGCCTGTGCACGGGCGTTAAAGGAATATCCACGGTTTAACAGCTCTTTGGAAAATAGCGGCGAAGCATTGATTGAAAAGCGGTATATCAATATTGGTATCGCAGTCGATACACCTAATGGATTGGTTGTGCCGGTGATCAAGGATGCGGATAAAAAAGGGATAAAGG
>NZ_WELG01000138.1 GCF_009184425.1 Flagellimonas olearia
CTAATAACTAAGCAAAAAAAACCCTTGGTTCTGTCCCTTCTATAAAAAGAAAGGCTGTAACAAATTAAATAATATATTGCTTTTTTAGTGTTTGGGCATTTAATTAGCTAATAAGGTAAGGAATAATATAAAGCTTAGAGATATGAGATAAAAAAATAAGTTAATAATATGATTTTATGTAAATGGTCTAGATAAAGATTATAAGGGATTAGAGCATGCATGTATATTTACTTGTTTTCATAAGAACAGAACAAACTATATATGAAGGAAAACAAAAAAAAACTGGTCCCCGTAAAAATAACTATAATAATGATAAGGATAATTAATTTAATAAATATGTCG
>NZ_WELG01000015.1 GCF_009184425.1 Flagellimonas olearia
GATTTGTTGCCGATGATCATGGAGCGTATTCTGGCTCTCATGTTGTTTCGGCAAATGTCGACTAGCGACGCCTGTGGCAGTACATCTGAGCATTTGTACGCCATTGCTTTCCACTTGTGAATGAAGTCGTATGTCGACTCATTCTCTCCCTGTTTTAGGCTGCAGAGCTGTGCCATGGTAACAGGATAATCCTCACCTTTAAAGTGGGTTAGGAAGCGTGTCTCTAGCATGGCCCAGTTTTGGATGGAGTTCTCCGGAAGAGTGGAGTACCAATCGAAGGCCGTACCTTTTAGGGTACTTGCGAAGAGGCGGATCCTGAGAGCATCTTGATCCGCAATAGCTCCTGTCAGGATCTTGAAGTGGATGACGTGCTGTCTGGCTGATCCTTTCCCCGTATATGTTTGGAGAGTAGGATGCTTGAATTTTGTAGGGAACGGGACCGAGTCCATCCATAAGGGATATGGTGGCTTGATCCCATGCTCCTTGAGTACATCCTCTTCTTTAGCTTTGGCGAGGATGGTGTCTACGTCCTTTTTAGTAAGGGCGCGTGACTCATTTTCTTCTCCATTTTCCTCGTTATCGTGATGATTCGGAGGAGGTTCATTGTTCGCCTGATTTTGGAAGGCGAGGAGAAGGTTTTCCATCAGAGTTTCAATCCTCTGCTGGCCTTGTTCCAACTGCTGGATGCGTGCGAGCGCATCATCTGGAGGTGGATTCTGAGGTGGTGGCTCAGAATTTGTAACCAGGACGTTCATCCTTCGTGATTCGAACGAAGAAACTGTCCGGGTGACTGAGCTTGGGCTCATTCTTTTTGATGAAGAGCTCGAGGAAGGATTACTCTGCCGTCCTTGACTTGAAGG
>NZ_WELG01000139.1 GCF_009184425.1 Flagellimonas olearia
GCCCCGGTTAAGCCTCTGATACAGATCCCAGCCCAGCCCCAGCTCGGTGGTGTGGTGCCAGGCAATCTGCTCCATAAAACGCAGATATTCAGTGTTGTTCACATGGCCCATCACATCGATGGCTTCGGCAGGTACGGTCACTGTCAGTTCATGCACATTGGGAAGATCCCAGTTGATCATCGTACTGCTCCCTGAATCACTTGATCTCGCAGATAGACCGGCTGTGCCTGTTCTGCACTCACACCCTCTCCGCGTTCGAATGCAGGTAATGCCAGCTGCGCAACAGCTTGCGCACGGGGGTGAGCGTCAGCAACGCAGAAGCTTGCGCCATAGGCCACCCA
>NZ_WELG01000140.1 GCF_009184425.1 Flagellimonas olearia
AATTAAAATAGGGCAAGAAATTACATGCGTGGTGGTTGCGATTGAAAAATCTAACAACAAGGTGCGCGCTTCTGTGCATAGGTTAGAGCGCAAAAAAGAAAAAGAAGAGTTGCAAGCTTTTAACATGAGCGATGATAAAATGACTTTAGGGGATATTCTTAAAGAAAAACTCTAAAGAGCGATTTTAAAAGCATGAGAATGGCATGAGATTTAAGAGTGTTGTTGCTTTTATTTCCCTAGCTGTCGCTCTTGGCATTTTAACTTACTTGCTTTTAAGCGTTAAAGAAGAAATACCCGCTATTTCTCATGCCGATAAAAACCTCTCTCAAACAGACGCAAA
>NZ_WELG01000141.1 GCF_009184425.1 Flagellimonas olearia
TACAGCAGAAATGCGCGTTGATTATCGACTCAATCACCAAGCTGCAATGTTGTTAGGGAGCCTCTATACATCAAGTCACCATTACCGAATCAAGGCTCCAGCTCCACCAGCGATTCTTCGAGATAAACCAGAAAACGCTGAATATGAGGCAACGTGTCACGGCAACCGATCACGCCAAACTCAAGGCTATTCTTGTAGCTCACCACAGTGATATTTAGGGCGTAACCATGCAGAACCAATGACACCGGATAGGTAGCCAACATCTCCGCACCATTGAGATGAAGCGTTTCCTTCGGCCCCGGCACATTGGAAATCACTAGGTTAAACATGGGGCTTACG
>NZ_WELG01000142.1 GCF_009184425.1 Flagellimonas olearia
TGTACTTTCTTGGCCATCTGGGCGTTACGGATACGTGTAAACATATCCGCCAGGGTATCTTGCATGCTCATGCCGCAATCGCTCCGCTACCTAAACTCTTGGCTTATTACCAGCTGGCTTTAACCAGACCTGGAACGTCACCGCGCATCGCTGCTTCACGCAGCTTGATCCGGCTAAGGCCGAATTTGCGGTAGTAACCGTGCGGACGACCGGTCAGACGACAGCGATTACGCTGACGAACCGGAGAAGAATCGCGCGGCAATTTTTGCAGCTGAAGCTGAGCATCCCACTTCGCTTCAGGTTCTGCATTGGGATCCTGGATGATCGCCTTAAGCGCTG
>NZ_WELG01000143.1 GCF_009184425.1 Flagellimonas olearia
TTACATAAAAATTATATTTGGAGCTTTTCGCGGAACTGTCTCCGGATCCGGAATAATAGACGTTGCCGTTATTGGCGTTGGAGATAGGCTCAGAATCCACACTTTCCACGGTTCCGCTCCAGGTGATGTCGGGGTTTACGCGGGAATGGACGACAACTGCCTGGCCCGCTGCCAGAGAGCCGCGGTTCATTTCCGTAACAGTGCCCTTCACCCGGAATTCGCCGCTTGACAGGATGCTGATAAAGGGAAGCTGCTGGCCGGTGGCATCTGTTTTGGGTGTGATATTCACTTCCTTGACGACACCTTCTACCTCGGACAGAACTTCAGCGTTCTCCAAG
>NZ_WELG01000144.1 GCF_009184425.1 Flagellimonas olearia
AACGCTTTGATTTTAGGCTCTGGGGGGAGCGCTAAAGCCCTAGCGTGCGAATTAAAAAAACAAGGCTTGAAAGTGAGCGTGTTGAACCGCTCTGCTAGGGGATTGGATTTTTTCCAACGCTTGGGCTGTGATTGTTTTATGGAACCTCCTAAAAGCACTTTTGATTTGATCATTAACGCCACTTCAGCGAGTTTGAATAATGAATTGCCTTTAAATAAAGAGGTTTTGAAAGGGTATTTTAAAGAGGCTAAGCTCGCTTATGATTTGGCGTATGGGTTTTTAACGCCCTTTTTGTCTTTAGCCAAAGAGTTAAAAATCCCCTTTCAAGACGGAAAAG
>NZ_WELG01000145.1 GCF_009184425.1 Flagellimonas olearia
ACGGATGATGAGGACTGAATTAGAACAAATTCATGAGAGAATGGATAGGTTGGAAGAAGAGTCAACTCGGGGGCAGCCACGAAACGCTCCTGTTAGACAACCATATAGGCGAGTGCAACAAGGGGAGCAATGGGGGGATATTGAAGATGAAGAGGAGATGGAGGAGTTGGAAGAGCCACCAATGAATCGGGGCAGGTTTGGGCATGGTTATGGGTTTAGAGAAGCTAGGAATCGGGGAGATAACCACTTGGGTAGTATTAAGATGAAGATTCCGTCGTTCCAAGGAAAATCTGATCCCGAAACAAACCTTGAGTGGGAAAAGAAAATGGAGTTTGTG
>NZ_WELG01000146.1 GCF_009184425.1 Flagellimonas olearia
CTAGCGGCGCTAGATTGCCCACTTTTAAGGCGTTTGAAAGCTATTGGCAAAAGTCGTTGCGCTTTGAAGTTTTAAGGGTAAATGAAAAACGCCTGAAAAGCGCGAGTGAAAATTTTGGGCTTTTTACGCTGTTAAAAAAACCGAGTTTGGAGCGTTTAGAAAGAGTCATTGAGTGCGAAAAACGCTTTTTGATTTTGGACTTTTTGGCGTTTTCTTGCACGCTAGGTTACAGCGTTAAAATGGAGAAATTTTTATTAGAGCTTGTGGGTAGAAGCGTTGGAGAAGTGCGCTCAATCGCCGCTTCTGTCAATGCGTTGAGTTTGGCCAAGCAATTAG
>NZ_WELG01000001.1:0-660932 GCF_009184425.1 Flagellimonas olearia
ACACCAGGTGGGAGAGTAGGTCGCCGCCTTCCTCAAAGCCCGATACATAACGTATCGGGCTTTTTTGTTCCTGAAAATTTAATATGGTGCTTATATTTGTACCCTAATATCTCTTAAAGCGTTTATTCTTGCCCCAAAAATCAAATCCGGTTTTATTAGAGGAAAAATGGAATGCGTACTCGCATGCCCTTGGTATTGTGCTGGCTCTTTTTGGGAGTGTAATTCTTCTTCAAAAACATATCAGGGATACACCGTACCTTTTTGGAAGTGTTTTGGTGTATTGCATATCGTTGGTACTGTTGTTTACAGCATCAACAGTATACCACTCCGTACAAGATCCAAGGTTGAAGAAGAGACTAAGGATTTTGGATCATATCAGTATTTATTATTTGATAGCCGGTACGTATACCCCAGTATGTCTTACCGTACTTTTGCCCTCCAAAGGATGGCTGTTGTTTTTTTTGGTCTGGGGAATCGCCTTGTTTGGAACGATGTTAAAACTGTTTTTTACAGGCAAGTTTGAGGTATTTTCTTTGGTGCTTTACGGTGTTATGGGCTGGCTTATTGTCATTGATGTTCCCTTTTTGGTTAAGCACCTTTCAGCAACAGGATTGTTTTATCTATCGTTTGGAGGAGCCTTTTATACCTTGGGCATTGTCTTTTATGCCGTTAAAAAAATACCGTTTAACCATTTTATCTGGCACCTTTTTGTGCTGGGTGGGGCCATGAGCCATTGGTATTTGGTGTCTCTATTGTTTGGTAACAACTCATAAAAAAAGAGGGCGAAAACTCGCCCCCTCTGCAGTTAATGATTAGGTTGGTTGTTTTTTAGAATAGGTAGGCGGGTACAAAGACCAACGCATTGAGCTGATCAGGGCTTATACTGATTTGGGCAATATGTTTTAGCAGGTTATTGGTTAAATCCACTTCAGCAATATGGGTAGAGCCATCTGCATCATCAAGGCAAAGAGCGTACAGTTTACCATTTTGGTCACTAACCAAGTTCCTGATGTAATAATCGTCTACATTGGTGTTTACAAAACCATCTAGGTCCAAAGCAATGGTTTCGCTGATTTCCCCATTGAGATTGGATTTATGAATGGTGGCAGAGATATCCCCTACCCATACTTCGCTGGTGGTATCACCATACGTAAGACCTAGACCGCAGCATAAATCGGCACCAGTAAAGCTTATGGGCACTGTATCTGTACCATCCGTGCCAAAGCTTATCAAAGACTCACCTGATCCTTGACCAAGCGACATGGTGGCCAAAATGTTTCCCTCTGGGGTCATGACCAAATCGGCCAATCCAGCCCAAGCGTCATTGGGATTGCTATTGATGGTGGTCGCTTGCATGGTTGACAAATCCACGGAGTGAAGCATAGACTTTTCCATGGCATATTTTGCGGTGGAAACATACAATTTACGATCCGCGTAGTTGTAGATGGCACCACGTACGCGCAAAAGGTCTTCCCCGTCCAGGGTTATTATAAAGGCCTCGCTCTTTGTACCAAGATTAAGATTTAGTGTGTAAAATTGCCCCGTATTTCTATCTGATGTCAATATTTCCACCTTATCCACCACAGCAACCTTAATATCCAGATCAGTGCTGCCCACTACGAATTTAGCCAATGCTATATCCGAGGTTTGGGGTACGGGGCTGGAGTTTATCCAGGTAAAAGAAAAATCATCCTTGGAAATGTCCATGATCCCATTGCTGATGTTTACCAAAATCTCATCGCCTTCCGTAAGGTCGGTGGGTTTGTCCGTGGAATAGGAATCGCCGCCATCCGTGGAATAGAGGAAGGTCAAGTCTTCCGGGGCGGTATATCCCGTTTTGTCTATAATGGCTGTGACCACGTCCAACGTTTCTTCGGTCACGTTGATGGTAATGTTGGCCGTTTTGGCGACATCTTCAACCTTGGCCTGTACGGTGGCCGTAATGGTGGGATTGGTGGCAAACACAAAAACGGACGGGTCCGCTACGGTCAGCTGCCCCGAACTGGCATTGATGCTCAAAGCCCCTGATGGGGTTTGCCCCGTTAAGCTAAAGACCAAGGTCCCCGTATTGGTGCTGGCCGATACCGTGCCCAAGACTTGGTTTTCCACTGGATTTTCCTCAACTGAGGTCTCAAAATTGGAGATGGTAATCTCGGGATCCAAAACCTCGGGTCCATCATCCTTACGACATCCAAAATGTAGCGCTATCAAAAAAACGCTCAATACAATACTTACTTTTTTCATGATTTCTAGTGTTATGGAGTTATGTTATGAAAACCAAAGTATCGTATCGGAACCATGAAATATGTACCCAATTGACGGATGCCACATTTGGATTCACGGAATTGGGATATGGATTGACGGGCAATCTGGAGAAAAAGGAAAATAGGGCCTAATCGGCCATCAGGTATGCTACATATGCAGGGTAAAGTAGGCCGTGGCAATCCCCAAGATGATCACCAACAGTTTTTGAAGGTTAAAGGAATGTCCCTTCGAACTTTCAAAAAGGATAATGGTGGAAATATGGAAAAATACCCCAATGGCCAAGGCGGTCAATATATGTCCATAGCCTTGGAGTTTGGGCAACTGTGCGGACAAAAAGCTGCCCAAAGGTGTCATCAGGGAAAAGAAGACCACAAATAGGATGGCCCATGCCAGTCTCATTTTGGAATTGATCAAAAAGATACTGAGAATGATGGCAACCGGGATTTTGTGAATGATGATGCCATACAAAATGGAATTATTGTCGTGGATGGGGACCCCTTCCACCAATGCGTGGATGGATAAACTCAAAAAGAGCAGAATGGGAAACCGGTTCTGCTTGATATCGATATGCATGTGCCCATGTTCGGCCCCTTTTGAGAAAAACTCCAAAAAAATCTGGAGCAGGATACCGGCCAAAATATATAGGGCTATGGTCTTGGGGTCATGCCCTTCGTATACTTCGGGTAACAGCTCCAAAAAGGTGAGCGACAACAAAAATGCCCCGCTGAAGGCAAGGAGCAAATTGATGTTCTTGATATTCTTGGGCCGTGCGATGTACGCAAAAGCAAAACTGGCCCAAACGGCCAATATGGGAACAATATAGATGACGTAGACCGGAAAATCCATAAATAGGGTTGAAGGGTCAAAAATAGCCTATTTTTGCGGAAAGATTTTAGGAAAACATGGCAGGAAATTTTAAAATGTTGGCAAAGACCCTTTTTGGCTTTGAACCTCTTTTGGCCAAAGAGCTTCGGAACTTGGGAGCGGGAAATGTTGAGGAAGGTGTGCGCAATGTGTCTTTTGAGGGGGATACGGGGTTCATGTACAAGGCCAATCTGTGCCTTAGGACCGCATTAAAGATCTACAAGCCTTTGCGAACTTTCAAGGTGTACAATGAGAAAGATCTGTATAAGGCAGTGTACGACATCAACTGGTCCTCCATTTTTGGTCCGGACCAGACTTTTGCGGTGGATACCAACATGAACACTGAGATTTTCAACAACTCCATGTTTGTTTCGCTTAAGGCCAAGGATGCCATTGTGGACAAGTTCAGACGGGTGGAACGTGAACGTCCCAATGTGAGTACCCAAGATCCTGATGTACGGATTCATATCCATATTCATGATAACACCTGTACCGTTTCCTTGGACAGCTCTGGAAATTCATTGCACCAACGAGGTTATCGAATATCGACCAATATTGCGCCCATCAATGAAGTATTGGCGGCAGGTCTTTTGCTGAAGAGTGGATGGGATGGACTTACCGACTTTTTGGATCCCATGTGCGGGAGTGGCACTTTTTTGATTGAAGCCGCCATGATTGCCTGTAATGTCCCGGCCAACATCAATCGGGAATCCTATGCCTTTATGAACTGGAAGGATTATGATGCCGAACTGCACCAAAAAATTGTTGATGCCAGCTTGAACAAGGTTCGTGAGTTCCGTCACAAGATATTCGGTTATGATAAGGCGCCCTCTGCGGTTCGAAAAACCCAAGAAAATGTTGAGAATGCCAACCTCTCGGAATACATTACCGTGGAACGGAAAGATTTCTTCAGAACGGAAAAACCGGTAGACACAAAATTGCACATGGTCTTTAACCCTCCTTATGGTGAACGGTTGCCCATAGAGGTTGATGAGTTTTATGCCAAAATAGGGGATACGCTTAAACAGGAATATCCAGGAACGGATGTCTGGATGATAACCTCCAATTTGGAGGCATTGAAATATGTAGGGCTAAGGCCTTCAAGAAAAATCAAGGCTTTTAACGGAAAATTGGAAGCAAGATTGGTGTATTACGAGATGTATGAAGGTAGTAAAAAGGCAAAATACAATAAAGAAGATCAAGGAGCGTAAAAGGGGATTTTTCCACCTCAATTATAAATTGATTAACTTTACCCTAACCATTGGCTTAGGTCTTTGTTAAAGAATAAGCTAATTGACTCAAAAGAATAGAAGGATTATTCTAGACTAACTCAATTCAATTACCAAAAGGAGCCTGATGATTCAGGCTTCTTTTTTTTACATGACCCTTTAAGGTTCTTGAACTTCGGTAGTGGGTTTCTTTTTGTTCGACTTTTTGTAGAGCGGAATAAAATAGGAAAGGGTATAGTTATAGCTTACTCCAAAATTGCTACCATCGGTCACCTTGTTGAACCCAGGAATCCAAAGGTTGGGAAAGCGCTCATCCTCTTTGTTGGTGACCAAGAATCCCATACGGGCGCTCATGCCAATGAAAATGTTGGCAAAAAGCTCTGCTTTGACCCCTACCACAAATTCCAACCAAGAGGCACTAAGGCCACTATACTCCACATTGGGCTCCGAACCGGGTAAAAACCCAGGATTGTAGTAACGGTTACTATCAAAAATTTGATAGTCGTTCAAGGTTTGGCTAAAACTGGCCACGGCATATCTTCCTCCAATGGTTATGGCATTGTTCATCCCAAACCAATTTTCATAGGTGTTTATGTCGATCCCTGCTTTGATATAGCTCCCTGCGGTTTTGTAACTGTACAGGTCGGTACCGCCCAAATCCTCGTTTTGGGTTTTGGTTTCGTTCCCTAATTCGGCGGCCAAGTAAAGTTTTTGGGTAAGTCGATAGTCGCCCACCAGTTCCAGTCCGGTGTAGTCCTCATCCGCAAAGGAAAAAATAAGTCTACTGAGATCCGCACCGACACGCAAACCGTATTCCTGCTTATACTCCACAGTATCCTTGGCCTGAAGGTCTATAGGTTTACTCTGCCCAACAACCAGCAAGGGCAGTAGAATGGTAAAAAGACTAATGGAATATCTTGACATGGACGTTGTTGGAATTTTCTATGTTCTGTTGGACAATACGGATGTCCTGAATCCAATTTTCGGCACTTTCAGGCAAGGTTACGGAGACACCTTCATAATTTATCACAAAACCACAAGCTCTTGAGACAAAAGCCTCGTTTGTGGTATAGGAAACGGTCAATGTATCGATACTGCCAATTTCTTCCCCGGTTTCCCCATCATCTGCAGAGTTAGTAATAAAGGCAAATTGGGTACTGATGGCATCCCCACGAAGTGGAATCCCTATGGAGTCCAAATTATCGGAGCGGTCGGTAAAGGTGTTCACCGATTCATCCAAAATCACTTCCTTGATACGAAGGGAAGGAACCTCCTTGGTTGCGGTGGTATCTTCAATATCATAAAAACCAACGACGAGGAGGGGGGTATCGCCTTCCACACAAATATCATCCTTTTCACAAGAGGAAACATAAACGAGCACGGCGGTGATCAATGCAATGGGGAGAATTTTTTTCATTCCTGTATAAAGCAGATTTTTCATCAAAGATTATACCCGTTTTTCCAAAAGTACAACATTTTCAACGTGATGGGTCTGTGGGAACATATCCACCGGCTGAACTTTTACAACCTCATATTTTTCCTTCATCAATTCCAAGTCGCGCGCTTGGGTGGCACTATTGCAGCTTACATATACAATCTTTTTTGGGGCCACTTGCAAGAGTTGCTCCACGACCAGTTTGTGCATTCCGTCCCTTGGCGGGTCCGTAATGATCACATCAGGATGGCCATGTTGTGCTATAAACTCTGAATTGAACACGTTTTTCATGTCCCCCACAAAGAATTCCACATTGGAAATCTGGTTGTGTGCCGCATTGGCTTTGGCATCTGCAATGGCTTCCGGAACAGACTCCACTCCAATCACCTTTTTGGCTTTTTTGGCCACGAACTGGGCAATGGTACCGGTTCCGGTATACAGGTCGTAGACCAGTTCATTTCCACTCAGGTTGGCAAAATCCCTAGTTACTTTATAAAGTTCGTAAGCCTGCTCCGAATTGGTCTGGTAAAAGGATTTTGCATTGATTTTAAACTGCAACCCTTCCATTTCCTCAAAAATGTGGTCCCTGCCAGCAAAGCAAATGACCTCTTGGTCATAAATGGTATCGTTTTGTTTGGAATTGATGACGTAGAGTAGGGCAGTGATTTTCGGAAATTTTTGTTGGATGTGGTTCAAAAGCAATTCGCGTTGTTCCAAATCGTCCTCAAAAAACTGGAACAATACCATGATTTCACCAGTGGAAGTGGTTCTGATCATCATGGTTCGTAAAAGCCCTTCTTGCTTTCTTGGATTAAAAAAGGCCATATCATGTGCAACGGCAAAGCGTTTTACCTCCAATCGGATGGCATTGGAAGGATCTTCTTGCAGGTGGCATTTTTCAATATCCAAAATCTTGTCCCACATGCCCGGAATATGGAATCCGAGGGCATTTCTATGCTCAAAATCCGTGTTGGAATCAATTTCCTCTTGGGTGAGCCATCGGCTATTGGAAAAGGAAAATTCCATCTTGTTCCGATAGAAATACTGTTTTTCCGAACCCAGAATAGGGCTGATTTCGGGAAGTTCAAGATGACCAATGCGCTTGAGGTTGTTTTCCACCTCCTTTTGTTTGAAATGGAGTTGGTGTTCATAGCCCATGTGTTGCCATTTGCATCCTCCGCAGACCCCGAAGTGTTGGCATTGGGGAGTGGTTCGTTTGTCGGAAAGTATATGGAAATGGGTGGCCACCCCCTCAAAATACGCCTTTCGTTTTTTGGTGGTCATCACGTCCACCACATCGCCGGGAACGGCATTGGACAAAAAAATCACCCGTCCGTCAGGGGCCTTGCCCACGGTTTTTCCCTTAGCTCCCGCATCAACTACTTCGACCTGTTCAAAGGTCTGTCGCCTACTTTTTTTACGCATGGGGCAAAAGTAACTTCTTTTTGGTATTTGGCATTGCCCGAGGTCTTAAATTGCCCCTAAACTTTATGGTGAAATTGGATTTGACAAGCCTTGGTTTTGCGCAATAATTTGTAATTTGCGGGCACTTCTAGGGATGATTTCTCTCCCACGCTGCTTTTTCGAGTCTTCGAAAGAATAAAGGTATTGTAGGAATGGTTGTTTTATAAATTTTAATTAGAACTAAAATGGCTGTTTTAGAGCATTTAACGTCGCAGCAAGCGATAGATTTGGAAAACAAGTACGGAGCCCATAACTACCACCCGCTTCCTGTGGTTTTGAGTAGGGGTGAGGGAGTCTATGTCTGGGATGTGGAAGGTAAAAAATACTACGATTTTTTATCGGCCTACTCAGCGGTGAACCAAGGACACTGCCACCCCAAGATTGTTGGGGCCATGGTGGAGCAGGCCAAGACCCTTACCTTGACATCCCGTGCCTTTTATAACGATATGTTGGGAAGGTTTGAGGAGTATGCCACTTCTACCTTCGGTTTTGACAAGCTTTTGCCCATGAATACAGGGGCCGAAGCCGTGGAAACTGCTTTAAAGATTTGTAGGAGATGGGCGTATCAGAAAAAAGGTATCCCTGAGAACCAAGCCAAGATTGTGGTCTGTGAGAACAATTTTCATGGACGGACAACGACCATTATCTCTTTCTCCAACGACCCTGTGGCCAATACGGATTATGGACCTTATACGGAGGGATTCATAAAAATTGAATACGATAACCTAACCGCACTGGAAAATACCTTGAAAAGCAATCCGCATGTGGCGGGCTTTTTGGTGGAACCCATTCAAGGGGAAGCAGGGGTTTATGTGCCTTCCGAAGGATATCTGGCCGCTGCCAAAAGCCTTTGCGAAGAGCACAACGTCCTTTTTATAGCCGATGAGGTGCAAACTGGTATTGCCCGTACCGGAAAACTTTTGGCCGTGGACCATGAAAACGTAAAGCCAGATATCTTGATTTTGGGCAAAGCCCTATCAGGAGGTGCCTATCCGGTTTCAGCTGTTTTGGCCAATGATGGTATCATGGAAGTGATCACCCCAGGAAGCCATGGAAGTACTTTTGGGGGCAATCCGGTAGCTGCTGCTGTAGGCATGGCTGCTTTGGAAGTGGTCAAAGAAGAAGGATTGGCCCAGAACGCGGAGGAATTGGGTGCGTTGTTCCGGGAAGAACTCAACAAGTTTATCCCCACTTCGGATTTGGTGGTGAAGGTTCGTGGAAAAGGACTTTTGAATGCTATTTTGATCAATGATACCGAAGAAAGTTCCACTGCATGGGACCTATGCATGGCCCTTAAAGAAAATGGTCTTTTGGCCAAACCCACCCACGGAAATATCATACGGTTTGCACCACCTTTGGTGATGAACCGAGAACAATTAATGGAATGTGTTTCCATCATCATAAAAACGTTCAAGGAGTTTAAAAAGTAATTGGGATCAATAAACTGCGGATTCCAACAATTCCATGGTCATTTTATCTGCATTGAATGCCGCTTGGATACCTACGGGAACCGTAAAATTATTGGGAACATGCCCAAAGCTCATACCATAGGCTGCGGGCAATCCCAATGGAGCAATCCGGTCCATGATGACTTCTTTAAGCGTGAAATTATCTGTTTTCTTTTCCCGATCACAGCCTTTGCATACCCCAAAAACGATTCCCTTGGCTTTTGAAAAGGTAGGGCCTTCAATGAGTTGGGTGAGCATACGGTCTATACGATAGGGAGCTTCTTCCACATCTTCCAAAAAAACGAGTTTGTCGGTAAAGTCAATTTCGTGGGGAGTTCCTACCAATGCATTGACCAGGGTAAGGCTTCCCCCTGCCAATTCCCCTTGACAAGTACCAGGTGTAATGGTATATCGTTCGTACTCACTATTGTCCAGAAATTCGGGGTCTTTCAGCTTTACATTTTCTATGACCTGGGAATCCTTTCCCTTCATCAATACCTTTCGGAAGTATTTTTGACTATATGAATCGTCTATAGTGCTGCCTACGGGTCCGTGAAAGCATATCAACCCCGTTTCCCTGTAAATACCCTGAATCAACGCGGTAATGTCACTAAAGCCGATCAAGGCTTTGGGATTGTTTCGGATAATGTTGTAATCCAAGTAGTTAAGGATTCGGGTGCACCCATACCCGCCCCGGGCACACAGAATACCATCTATTTCTGGGTTGGCGAACATTTCGTGCAGGTCTTTTACCCGCTCTTCATCCGTATTGCTGAAATATCCATAATTTCCCAAAATTCTCGTAGTATGATAGGTTTTGAAACCCATCTCTTGTAGCGTGTCCAGTGCTCTTTGCAATACTTCAGGCTTTATGGCATAACCTGGTGCCACCAAACCTATGGTATCTCCCTTTCGTAGTTTTTTGGGTTTGATCTTGGATGGAAGGGTAGGTTGATTTTCATTTCCCATTCCGATTTTGGGAAGTAGCAATGTGGCCCCCATGGCAGAGGCCGATTTTAAGAAATTTCTTCTTTTGGACATGTGTTCAGATTAAAGTATACAAGAAACCTTGGCGTGGCCAAGGATGTGCCATAAAAATAAACGGAAAGTATGATTTTACCAACTATTTGCCCCGGCGCTCTATGCGACGAAGCTGTCTTTGGATTTTCTTGATGGCCGATTCAATGGATCTTTCTGGTTCTATAATGTTGTATTCGCCCCAAAAGTCAGGGTCGGAAAAACCAATGGCCTCATCACTTAGGATGATGGATTTTCTAATGCGCTCACGGTTTTTGGGCAATTTCCCGGTAATATTGGGTTCCCAGTCCGTCACGGCCATTTCCGCGGTCATGCTGTACACGGAATTGAACAGACGGTCTTCCCAATCCACTTTAAACTCTAGCATAACACTGCTATATCCATAATACCATTTCCCGTTTTTTTCACGATAATCAACCCGGTAAGATACCTCGGTGGGCCAGACATCAACACCTACGGGTTTTCTTCGGACAAAAAGCTGGGAGGCCAAATCCCTATCCGTAATATTCAGGGAATAGGTGGCACTGGTCAAGGTTTTATTTTCCACATCAATAAAAAGCTCCCCATGGTACAAAGGGTCCAAAATGGTTTCCCGTTGGTCGAATTTGATGACATAGATCAAACGGTCATTGATTCTAGTGGATCGGTCAAATGAGAATTTATAATTTGAGATGGAGCCATCGTCGAAAAGAAATTCGGGATACTTCATGATGTCCACATACAAGGCGTTGTACGGCCCTCCCTGAAGTTTTAATGCAACCGTGTCCAGTTTGCTGTAATCTGTACTTTTTCTGGCCTTGTAGAGTTCAACGGCGTCTTTTCGAATAGAGTTGTAGGGCGATTTGTATACACTGACAACAGCTTCGGAAAGGGATACATTTTTTCGGCGTTTGCGTATGGTCTCCCTGTAAAATGCAGTCATCAATGTAGGGTCGTCAAAATAATTTTCGTCTTTTCTGGCCAAGGTTTCCTTGACCAGGGCAGTGGCATCCTTAGGGGCATTGATATTGATTTCTGAAAGCTCGGTTATCGAAATCAGCAATGAAATCTTGTTCTTTTCAGGGTCAAGGGTGGAGAGGGGTAGGGTCTTGCTCTTGTACCCCAAAAAAGATACAATGATATTGGCGTTGGTGATATCTTTGGGGACCTTGAGCAGAAAATTTCCCTCCGTATTGGTAATGGTACTGATGTTGGTGCCTTCCACGGAAAGTGTGGCAAATACCAAAGGCCGGTTGGTGGATTCATCGACCACCTCGCCCTGATACTGATTGAAATCGACTGAAGGGTCATCCTGAAAAGCCACTGCCTTTGAAGGAGTCAATAACACGCAGGCCCATAGTAAAACCATTCCTGGCATGATGATTTTTCCTTTGGAAAGAACATTGTTGAAGTGTTGGGAAGCCATACCTATTTACCTAAAGATTTACTTTTAAAGGTACAAAATTTTGAAATCCCATTAATGATGGAAAATCTTAAAATAATAGACTTTTTAGTTTGATAATCAGGCAAAAAGCAGCTTAGTCCACCATAAAAAGGGCGTTGGCGAAGAATAACTTTCCGTTCTCCCAAAATCCTCGGAAAAGGGGATTGTCAACCATATACACCACCTGGCCCCTGCCAAAGTTCTCCACACCATACACCAAAGATTCCCCTATGCTCTCTTGGGCTATGCTTCCCGCGAATCCAGAAAACGGTTTGGTGGAACGGTCAATGTAAACGGCATTACCATTCTTCAAATAGTTATAACCTGCATTGCCCAATTTTAAGGTAAAATAGTCATTGCCATAGCCATAGGCCAAAGGATGGGTGTTGTCTACCTTGGTCTTGAAAATGGCTCCTGTGATAGCCGTTTTGATCCGTTCCCTTTCCATATTCTTATGGGGACTGGGTCTATTTTCTGTAGAGTCGCCCTCAACTTCCTTTTTGGCAATGCCAAATCCATCCTCTCCGTCAATAGCGTCAATGGCTCCTCCCATGGCAATGAGTTTTCCTCCTTTTCTTACCCAGTCGCGAAGCCTTTTAAGCTGCTTTCCATTGAAATGATCGTTGTACCGTCCACCAGGTAAGATCAAAATATGGTACTCATCCAAATCCACCGTTGCGGCATAAGAGTCATCAATTACCGTTAATGGATAGTGTAATTGTTGTTCAAAGAAATGCCAAATTTCCCCAAAACGAAGGGTAGAGGTAGGACCTCCGGACAAAATGGCGACCTTGGGTTTGGAGATCATGGTAACATATCCCGAACCAAAATCCTTGCCGGAGTCCACAAAACCCGTATGGGCTGGGGTAAAGTCCACTTTGTGTTTGGAAGCCACATCCATTAAGGAAGCGTAAAAATCAGATTGGTGCTCATTGTCCCCTTTGGTGACAATCAAAGTGCCGCGGTCATAGGATTTTCCTTCCATGGTAAAAGGATGGTCCGCTTTCCTTACACGGATGCCTCGGGTCAAAAGCTCGGCCAAAAAACGGGCGTCCTTCATGCTGTTCCAATCAAAAAGATAGGCATAGGCCTGGTCATTGGGTTTTCCAACGGATGAGCTCACCACAGCATCTTGGGCTTGGCTGGCCGGAGTGGCATTGACCAAGGCAGTGGATGCAATGGCATCCAATCCATAGGCATAGGGCAAGGACCACGCAGTGATATCATAGGTAAGCGAATCGCTGAGTTTGGCGTTGGGTTCAAACAATACCTTGACCAAGGTGCCCTTGGTTTGATTGGTTGAAACAACCAAACTGTTCGCAGAGGTTGACATACTTCCATTGCTTCCGGTATTGTAGTTAAAACCTTTGACCGAACTATTGGAAGGATGGCCATATGCGATCTTGTGCTTGTCCAACAACGCTTTCAAGGCATCAATTTTGTCCTTGTTTCCATTGAGGACATAACTTTTGTACTTGAAATTCTGATTTTGATAGAATTTTTGAAACTCTGTATTCAGTTTTTCGGCATTTTGCGAAGAAACTTCCACGGTGGAAAGCCCTGTGGTAAAGTGGTGGGCAATACGGTCTTTTAAGGTAAGGGTATCCCCAATGCGGGTAATAATGCCCAGCCCGGCACGGCCACTGCCTCCTTGTTCATAGGTCATGCCAATGGCGCCATTGTAGGTGGGATAGGTGTCCCCATAACTTGGATAAAAAAGGTCGAAAACCTCCTTGGTAAAGTAAAACCATCCATTGGCATCGAAATATTTGGCATGGTTTCGCCCCAAAATGGTTTGAAAATTCCGTTGAAAGTCGGTGATCACTTCATGATAGGGTTCTGCCGCCGGGGCAAAATAGTAAGGGTTGTCCACTCCTTGTTCGTGAAAATCCACATGAACGTGGGGCAGCCATTCATTGTAAACTTTTATACGTTGCTGACTTTCAACCTGTGTCAACCAGGCCCAATCACGGTTCAAATCGAACATATAGTGGTTGCTTCGTCCATTCCACCAACCTTCATGATGCTCCTTACTATTGGGATCTACTTGGTTTGGTGTGTTCTTATATTGATTGTACCAATTGCTGTATCGATCACGACCATCCGGGTTGATACATGGGTCCATGATTACCACAGTGTTTTCCAGATAAGCACTTTTGGCGGTCAAAAGCTCATAAATGGTCTTCATGGAAGCCTCTGTGCTCACACTCTCATTACCGTGCACGTTATAGCTTAGCCAAACAATGGCCTTGGAGTTGCTGCCCGAGCCTTGGGTGCTCTTTAAGTGTTCCTGTCTAATGGATTCCAAATTGGCCATGTTCTGGGCCGAAGAGACATAGACCAACAATAAAGGTCTTCGCTCATTGGTTTGACCATAAACGGTGAGTTTTACCCTATCCGGGGCCTCATTGGCCAAATATTCATAATAATCCACCACTTCGTGGTGACGGGTAAATTCCGAACCCAATTCATACCCCAAAAATTCCGAAGGGGATTTTAGTTGTTGGGCCGTTACGGAAAAAGTGAATAGTACAGTGAGGGAAAATAAAAATCTTGTCATGTAAGGGTCAATTAGTCGTAACCAAATCTAACAATAAATTGATTGGCAGTCATATTTTTTTGTTCAGCTGGGGATTTGAAGGGCCAAAAAATGTAATTAACGTATTTTTAGGATGAGAAAAAAAGAAGAGGGCTATCTTTGATCACCTCATTTCAGTTTTAATGGAAGTAGATTGTATACCCTTTAAGGAAACCGGTTATTTCTCCAAGCTCATTTGTGATTATTTGGACCAACGGAAAGACTTGCAGCCATTTTATAACCGATTCCCCCTACCTGAAAATTTTGCGGAACAAATCAAGGAAAAGGAGGCAAATTATGCCTTTGCCCATAGGGCAACCTTGGTACAATCCCTACGCAAACAGTATAAGGGCATCACAATTTCTGAACATACCGAAGCAAACCTGACCGCGTTGAACGCGAAAAATACGTTTACCGTGGTGACCGGGCATCAGCTGAACCTGTTTACGGGACCTTTGTATTTTTTGTACAAGATTGTCTCCACCATTAATCTGACCAAGGAATTGGGTCGGTTATATCCCGATCATCAATTTGTCCCGGTGTATTGGATGGCCACTGAGGACCATGATTTTGATGAGATCAATTATTTCAACCTGAACGGCAAGAAAATACAATGGAACCGCTCTGCTTCCGGGGCCGTGGGTATGTTGGACACCAAGGGCTTGGATGTGGTTTTTGAAACCGTATCGGCGGAATTGGGGAAAACAGGAAATGCGGAAAACTTGAAGGCTCTTTTCAAACAGGCATATTTGGAGCATTCCAATTTAACAGAGGCCACCCGCTATTTGGTGAACGAACTTTTCGGGGAACATGGTTTGGTGATTGTTGATGGGGATGATATTGCCTTGAAGAGGTTACTGGTTCCCTATGCGGAAAAAGATATTTTTGAACAGATTCCCTTTCAAAAGGTAACCGAATCAATTGGGGCCTTGGAGCAAGTTTCCACGGACTATAAGGTACAGGTGAACCCGAGGGAAATCAACTATTTTTATCTTAAGGAAGGACTCCGCGAGCGAATTGTGGCAGAAGGGGACACTTATCAAGTGCTGAATACCGACTTAAAGTTTTCGGAACAAGAATTGCGTGAGGAGCTGCATGCATACCCGGAACGGTTTTCTCCCAATGTGATCGCAAGACCCTTATACCAAGAAGTAATATTGCCCAATCTCACCTATATTGGAGGAGGAGGCGAATTGGCCTACTGGTTGGAATTGAAATCCTACTTCAATGCCATGGATATCACTTTTCCCATGTTGTTGCTTCGTAACTCGGCCTTGGTCATCACAGAAAAGCAGGCTGAAAAGATAGAAAGGTTGGATCTGAAAGTGGCCCACCTTTTTCTAAAACAGAATACGTTCATCAACAAGAAAATCAGGGAAATCTCCAATATTGATATTGACTTTTCCCCACAGAAAAAATACCTGGAGGAGCAGTTCAAACACCTGTACGAGTTGGCAGCTGAAACCGATAAAAGTTTCTTGGGAGCTGTAAAGGCCCAGGAGGTCAAGCAGAAAAAAGGGTTGGACGCCCTGGAAAAAAGACTGCTAAAGGCACAAAAACGAAAATTGAAAGATCAGGTCATACGCATGACCGATATTCAAAACGAGCTTTTTCCGAATAAGTCCCTACAGGAGCGGCAGCTTAATTTTTCTGAACTCTATCTGGAACTAGGTGAAAGTCTCATACCAAGCCTTTTGGATTCTCTTGATCCATTTTCTGGAGCGTTTTCAATTTTGAAATACTAGTAGTTCTCAGGAGGGATTTAGGAATTAGTAAAAAAATCAAATAGAAAGTAGGGTATTTTTCTTGGTAGTTGTTATACTATTGAAAATTGCTATGAAGATTTAAATAATGAGTTGGTTAACTCATATGTTTAGGTTGGTTTTGATTTTATTGAAAAGCCCCGGAGTGGTTCCCGGGGCTTTTTGCTTTTTCTATATTTTATATTTCTGTCAGAACAAGTCTGCAAAATGCGACTTTATCTCAAACAAGGTCGCTTCTTTCATGGTGTCAAACCTCAGGTCTGCATGGCCCACACGGTCCTTTGGTCCAATTCCTACGCTATGGAACCCTCCCGTTTTGGCGGCATCAATCCCTTTTTCGGCATCTTCCACCACGATGCAATTGTTGGGGGGCAGCTGAAGTTTTTCAGAGGCATAGAGGAAAATATCGGGTTCCGGCTTGCTCTTGGATACGCTGTTGCCATCACCGATCACATCAAAATAGGGCATGGCGTTCAATTGCTGCAAAACTTTAAGGGCATTTTTGCTGGCACTGCCCAAGGCAACACTAAAACCCTCCGTGCGCAGATGTGTCAATAACTCCCTCGCCCCGGGTAAATAATCCTCGGGGGTCATTTGGTCCAGACTGGCTACGTAAATGTCATTCTTTTTAGTGGCTAGGTCAACAATGGTTTTCTCGTCCAATGAGACCTTGTTGTGGTCCATAATGACTTTGATGGAATCCATCCGCGATATTCCGCGAAGCTTCTCGTTGACCTCGCGATCAAACTCCCAGCCCATTTCATCGGCCAGTTTTTTCCAGGCTTCAAAATGTAGCTCGGCAGTGTCGGTAATCACGCCATCCAAATCGAAAATGAATCCTTTGATCATGGTTTGGTTTATTTAGCAACCGCAAATAAATGACTAAAAATGTTAAGAAAAAAACTACAAAACGTTATGTTCATTTCAAAAGATACTGAATTTTTGAGCAGCTATTGGTTTGAATTTTAAAAATGGATGCCCACTTTCCTGAAAACTGGTGACAAAGGTTTGGCTCTGCATAACTTTTGAAAAGTTGTCATAAATATCCTTTAAAAGATCCTTTTCCAAAAAAACCAAATTGCTATTTTTGCCCATGCATAACAACGTACTCATCCTAGACTTTGGTTCCCAGTACACACAATTGATCGCAAGACGCGTAAGGGAACTCAACATTTACTCAGAAATAAAACCCTATAACAAGCTTCCCGAGGATTTATCGGAATACAAGGCGGTTATCCTATCAGGGTCTCCATCGTCCGTGAGGGCAGAGAATGCCCCGCACCCGGATTTGTCGGAGATCAAGGGCAAGAAACCCTTATTGGGCATCTGCTATGGAGCCCAATACCTGTCCCACTTCAATGGGGGAAATGTGGCACCTTCCGCTACACGGGAGTATGGCCGGGCCAATCTTTCATTTGTCAAGGAGGGAGAAGACTTTTTGGAAGGTCTGGGTAAAGGAAGCCAAGTATGGATGAGCCATAGTGATACCATTAAGGAACTCCCTGAAGGAGCTGTTAGACTGGCCAGTACCCATGATGTGGAGAATGCCGCCTATAAAATTGAAGGAGAGACCACCTACGGGATCCAATTCCACCCTGAGGTGTACCATACCACAGATGGAGCCAAACTGTTGGAAAACTTTTTGGTGAACATCGCCGGATTGAAGCAAGATTGGACGCCAGATGCCTTTGTGGAAACCACTGTGGAGGAACTAAAGAAAGAAATAGGGGACGAAAAGGTAATTCTTGGACTTTCCGGAGGTGTGGATTCCAGTGTGGCGGCCATGTTGCTGCACAAGGCCATTGGAAGTCATCTCCATTGCATTTTTGTGAACAACGGATTGTTGCGGAAAAATGAGTTCGAAAGTGTATTGGACCAATACGAACACATGGGGCTCAATGTGAAGGGAGTTGATGCTTCGGCACGCTTTTTGGACGCGTTGAAAGGAGAATCGGACCCGGAGAAGAAACGAAAGATCATTGGAAGGGTCTTTATTGAGGTCTTTGATGACGAATCCCACAAAGTGGAAAATGCAAAATGGTTGGCCCAAGGTACCATTTACCCCGATCGGATTGAATCCGTTTCGGCCAGTGGTGGGCCCTCCGCGGTCATAAAAAGTCACCATAATGTTGGTGGACTTCCAGATTATATGAAGTTGAAGGTTGTGGAGCCTTTGAAGATGCTGTTCAAGGATGAGGTGAGAAGAGTGGGGGCAAGCATGGGCATGGAAGATTTCATTTTGGGTAGACACCCCTTCCCTGGTCCCGGATTGGGAATCCGTATCTTGGGGGATATCACCGCCGAGAAAGTGGCCATTTTACAGGAAGTGGATGCCATTTTTATTGATGGATTGAAAAAATGGGGACTTTATGATAAGGTCTGGCAGGCCGGAGCCATGCTTTTGCCCGTAGATAGTGTAGGGGTCATGGGAGATGAACGTACCTATGAAAAATGTGTGGCCCTGCGAGCGGTGGAAAGTACCGATGGAATGACGGCAGATTGGGTGAATTTACCCTATGAATTTTTACAAAAGACCTCAAATGATATAATAAATAAGGTCAAGGGCGTTAATAGAGTAGTGTACGACATTAGCTCTAAGCCACCTGCAACTATAGAATGGGAATGAAAAAATATATCTTACAATTGGGCTTGGCGGTCATTTTTATGACCTCTTTCCAAGCTTTCGCGCAAGAATATGCAACACACGCCGTAAAGGAGGGAGAGACCTTACAGAGTATCTCCCAACAATATAGGGTTACGCCTTATAGCATTTTACAGGCCAATAAGGAAATCAAAAGTGCTTCGGATGTAAAACCGAATATCATTTTGGTGATACCATTGAAGGGCCCTATTGTTCAAAAAGAGAAACCCAAGGAAGAGGAACAGGAAGAAATTAAACCCATAGGGTTTACCCGCCACCGGGTACGAAGAAAGGAAACCCTTTTTGGACTCACGCAGAAATACGAGATTACCGAAGAGCAATTGAAACGCTATAACCGTGAGTTGTATTCTGAGCCCCTACAAAAAGGAATGGTGCTACAGATTCCCCAATTCCCTGAGATGGACCCGGAAGATGAACGCGAATTGGATTTTGAAACCTATACCGTTCAGCCCAAAGAGACCCGTTGGAGTATTGCCCATAAATATGGAATTACCGTGGACAGTTTATTGGTCTTGAATCCTGATTTGAGCAAGACTTCCAATTACTTGGCTGCTGGGCAAGAATTGAAGTTACCCCGTCCCAAAGGAGATAGCTTAAAGGAACAACAAGTGGAACTCTTCACTTCTTATACAGTACCTCCCAAAATGACCCTGTACAGTTTGGGCAAGGAATATGGAGTTCCTTCGGATTCCATAGTCAAGTTGAACCCAGAGATCATGGCTCAAGGTGGGTTAAAAGAAGGAATGGTAATTCGTCTTCCCAAAAAACGTGATACTTCTGGGGAGGTAAACACGGATAATTTCATTTTTTATGAGGTGAAACCCAAACAGAACATCTTCAGGCTTACCCAAAACCTAAAGATTTCCCGAGAGGAGCTTTTCCGTTTGAACCCAGATCTGGAGAACGGCCTTAAGGCCGGAATGGTACTTAAATTGCCCAAGGAAAGAGCGGAAGGACTACAAGTGAAAAATGCACTGGTATTGGATAAGGTGAATCTGGTGGACAGTATCAATCTTGAAAATAAGCCCAAAGTGGTCTTTATGTTGCCGTTCAGGTTAGATCGTATCGACCTTAATGATACTAAAAAGACCCAAAGTCAGATTGCTACAAGAAGGGATTTGGCGCTAAGCCTTGGATTTTATTCGGGAGCCTTGGTTGCCTTGGATTCCATTAAAAAGCTGGGGGTTTCGGTGGATGTGAAAACCTATGATACCGAACTGAGCCAGGCCAAGGTGAAGGAAATCCTTTTTAGGGAGAACCTACAGGGCGTAAATGCCATTATAGGGCCAGTGGCTGCTGGTGCCCTGAACGAAGTTGCCGTTGTGGCCGCTTCCAAGAACATACCGGTAATTGCCCCAGTGGCTTCGGATAGTGAGTTGAGCCATAGCAATGTGTTCTTTTCGGTGCCTAGGGAGCAAATACTTCGTGAGAAGATGCTTTCCTACATGAAAAAAATCCATAATAACGAAAATGTGATCATTATTGCGGATGCAGAACATCAGGTAGCCCATGATTCTATTTTGAGCAAGTTTCCAGCGGCCCAGATTGCAAAAATCATCGACAATAAATCCTTGCATTTAGATCGGTTTCTATTAAAATTATCTGAAACCAAGGAAAACTGGGTGTTTTTGGAAACCGACCAGCCCAATATGATTTCCAGTGTGACCTCCATTTTGAACTCGGCCATTACGGAAGACGTTAAGGTGCGTATGTTCACCACGAGCTATAACAACAATGCTTATGAGGACGATGCCGTGTCCAACACCCATTTGTCCAACCTAAGATTTACTTACCCCTCATTTTATAGGGAAGCAGGGAACGATTTCTTTACCAAAGCGTATCAGAAACGATACAATGGTTTACGACCCGATCGGTATGCGGTCCGTGGGTTTGATATGACCTATGATGTGTTGTTGAAACTGGCGCACAAGAACAATCTTTTTGAAACTTCCAAGATCATAGGCCAGACGGAATATACAGGAAACAGTTTTGATTATATCAACGATTGGTCGTCTGGGTATTTTAACAGGGCCTGTTACATCATGGAGTATGATAATCTACAAATCAAAGAAGTGAAACAGGATGACCTCAAAAGTAACCTATAACGGCAACCTCAGGACCACCTGTGTCCATATACGGTCGGGTAACGAGTACATCACCGATGCTCCTGTGGACAACAACGGGAAGGGAGAGGCCTTTTCGCCAACGGATACCGTGGCCACGGGATTGGCCAATTGCATGATGACCATGATGGGCATCAAGGCTAGGGATATGGAGGTGGATTTGACCGGTTCCACCGCTGAGGTGACCAAGCATATGGCTGCCAATCCAAGACGGATCTCAAAGATTGAGGTGAAATTGGAGCTGCCGGCCCATGTTTCGGAAAAGCATCGGAAAATATTGGTGCATACGGCCAATACATGCCCTGTACATTACAGTCTTCATCCCGATATTGAACGTGTAATCGATTTTCATTGGGTAAAATAGCAACCATAGGATGTTTGTTGCTCCTTGGTTTTTTGGGTTCTGCACAGGAAATTGAGGAGGGTGTCCCTTGGGATGCCGGCAAACGTCTGGTTTGGGCCGATTTTAAGGGGAAAGTGCCCCCGGCAGCCGTTCCTGCCGCCACAACGGCCAGTGGCATCAGTTATACCTACTCCGCGAATTTGATGTACCATGAGGTAAAACTGGATTATGAGGTGACCGCCTATTTCTATCCCAATGAATCATGGTACAAACGTGAGCTCGCTAATGATACCATTTTGAGCCACGAACAGTTGCATTTTGATATTGCCGAGCTCTTTGCCCGCAAGATGCGAAACCGATTGGACCGCACTTCCTTTTCCGATAATGTAAAGGCCGAGGTTCGGGAAATCTATCAAGAGATTTTACAGGAACTCAAAGAGTTTCAGGAAGCCTACGATTGGGAGACCAACTTTTCCCGAAATGTGGAAAAGCAATTGGAGTGGAACGCCAAAATTGCCAAGGAACTTCAGGTAGTGGAATAATTCCCCAACGAGGGTTCGCGTATTTTCCGAAGGAAAATGTATCGAGAACTTGTTTCCAATTCTCGATACGATTTTTTCCGTTGCACGTCAAAAATCACTCGAACCGACGAGCAAACGCCATGTTTTATTTCTTGTATTTATCGATGAACTTCTGGTCCAGTTCCTCGGAATCCTTGTACTTCACCCGCAGGGCCTTTAATTCTTCCTTCAATTCCTCCCGAATTTCAGCATAGGCAGGGTCATCGTACACATTTTGCATTTCGTGGGGGTCTTTGGCAAGGTCGTACAACTCCCATTCATCCACATCATGGTAAAAATGAATCAACTTGTACTGTTTGTTAGCCATACCGTAATGGCGTTTAACCATGTGTTCCGCAGGATATTCGTAATAATGATAATACACATTTTCCCTGTCCCACTGTTCCAAATTCCCGGTCAAGATGGGCATTAGGCTTTCCCCCTGCATGTCATCCGGAATAGCGGCACCGGCAGCCTCCAAAAAGGTTTGGGCAAAATCCAGGTTTTGGACCATTTCATCGCTGGTGATACCAGGTTTTATGGTATTGGGCCAACGAATCAATAAGGGCGTTCCAAAGGATTCTTGGTACATGAACCGCTTATCGAACCATCCGTGCTCACCCAAGTAAAACCCTTGGTCAGACGTATAGACCACCAAGGTATTGTCAGCCAAATTGGTTTTATCCAAATAGTCCAGTACCCGACCCACATTGTCGTCCACCGAGGCGATGGTGGCCAGATAATCCTGCATATAGCGTTGGTATTTCCAGCGGGTCTTTTCGGTATCGTCCATATTTGGCCATTTGGCCTTGAAATCTTCGGCAATGGCATCCAAAATGGGGAGGTACTCCGCTTGTTGTTCCTCGGTGAGGCGCGCCACTTCCCCACGACTGAAAAGCGGTCCGTTCCTAGGGTCAGTGTTCATGCCCAGCTCATCGGCAAGCTCGGGATAGACCTTGCAGTCGTAGCTGAGGAGCATGTGCTTAAAAATGTTCATCTCGGCGGTACGAGCCGCGGTGCCCCTACCCGTATAATCATCAAAAAGAGAGGCAGGTTCAGGGATTTCCTTTTCCAGATAGGCCTTGAACTTGTCCGCTTTGGGCCACCATGGGCGGTGTGGGGCCTTGTGCAGGTACATCATCAAAAACGGTTTTTCTGGGTCCCGTTTTTGGTCCAGCCACTCCAAGGTCATGTCGGTGATGATGTCCGAGGCATAACCCATTTTTTGAATGGTATCTCCCTTGGGCGTGATAAAATCCGGATTCATGTAGCGACCCTGCCCGGGTACGATCATAAACTCATCAAAACCCTTGGGGCTGTTGCCAAAGTGCAACTTGCCGAACATGGCTGTTTGGTAGCCCGCCTTTTGCAGCAACTGCGGAAAAGTGACCTGCGTGGTATCAAAAGGGGAGATGTTGTCTATTTTTCCATTGATGTGGGTATGCTTTCCGGTCAAAATAGTGGCCCGCGAAGGCGCACAGATGGAGTTGGTGACCGAGGCATTGGTGAACAACATGCCCTCCTTGGCCAAACGGTCTATGTTGGGGGTCTGTATCAAGGTGGTGTCATAGGCGCTGATGGCTTGGTAAGCATGGTCATCGCTCATGATGAACAAGATGTTGGGCCGGGACTTGGTGGTTTCGGCTTTTTGGGTGGACTCTTTGCATCCCATGATAAGGGAAAAACAAAGAAGGGGTAATACGGTCAATCTTTTTTGCATGGATGGTCTATTCATAAAAATTGTTTCTTGGTCAGGTTCTATACTGCCAAATCCTCTCTTCTGTGGGTCCTCTCATTTTTGCCCTTGTTTTTCAAGAGGGCAAACCCAAACGTCAAAACCCCTACGCGACCTATGAACATCAATATAATGATGAGTATTTTGCCCATAGCGGACAATTCGCCCGTGATGCCTGTGCTTAGGCCCACGGTGCCCAAGGCCGAAGCCACTTCAAACAGGATTTTGTCAAAACCAAAAGGCTCGGAATAGGTCAGTAGAAAGGTAAACAAAAAAATAAGACTGGTGTAGAGGATAAAGGTGGAGGTGGCCACATATAATCTATCAATAGGGATGGTGCGCTTTAAAAAGGACACCTTTCGTTGGCTGAACAGTCTACTCTTTAAAACAGAGATCATGGCAGTGAGAGTGGTGATTTTCATCCCCCCAGCGGTTCCCGATGGCGATGCTCCCACATACATCAAAAAGATGACCAAGAGCAGAATGGGCAAGGACAAACCTCCCGTGGAAATGGTGTTGAAACCTACTGTGGTCATGGCGGTCATGGCCTGAAAAAAAGATTTCATCAAGGGACTTCCGGATTCGGCGGTCATCATGGGCTCGGTGGTATAAATCAAAAGGGTTCCCAACCCCAGTAGCACCAAAAAGCCATACACAATGATCTTGGTGGTAAAGGAAATATGCTTGGACCGGCCGGTGACTCTATACCAAAGGTCCGTGATGACAATAAAACCCAACGATCCAGCAATGGACAGTATAGAAATGGTGATATTGATCCAGGTATTGTTGGAAAGACTTTCAAAACTATCGTTGAAAAGTCCAAACCCGGCCGTACAAAAAGTGGACACACTGTGGAATATGGAAAACCAAACGGCCTTGGGACCGGGCATTCCCATTTGGTGGAATGAGATAAAGAACGCCACGGCCCCCAAGGTTTCCATGACCAGGGTGAACACAATCACACTTTTAATAAAATCATTGATCTTAATGGTGTTGGGCAGGGTGAATTCGGTGCCAATGATCTTTTGGTGCCAATGGGTAATGCGCTTGGTGGTGAACAAGAGGTAATATGTGGTGAGGGTCATATACCCAATGCCCCCGATCTGGATCAGCAACATGATCACTAACTGCCCCAGAAAATTGTAGGAATCATAGATGCTGATGGTGACCAGTCCCGTGGTGGATATGGCAGATGTGGAGGTAAAAAGATTGTCCAAAAAGGGTATGCGCTCCTTGTGCAAAAATGGCATGGAAAGTAGCACAAAACCTAAAAAGGCATACAAAAAAAAGCCCCAAACTAGGTTCATTTGGGGCGATTTGCTTATCTGGAACTTAAGGTATCTGGTTTGAAATTTATCCAACATGGTCTTCAGATTCTGAATAATGGGATCAAAGCTACGATGGAATGTTGACTTTACGGAAATATTCCTTGAAAATCCGTTTCTGCCCATTGATATGATCCGTTATCAGGAGCTGAAACGGTATTATCTCCCATTGGGAAGTCTCTTGAGCTCCTTTTCAATTTTTTCTTGCATTATGTGCCCTCTACGTACAATGATCTTGGCCATCCGTCGGGTGCGGTAGGCATAGGAAAGTTCATGGTCGGTCAGTTGGCGAAACTTTTTTGTTTTCAATTCCTCCAAAAATTCAAGCATATCATAATTGCCGATATAGCCGGGATTTTCGTTGTCAAATGGCCTAATTGAATTGATATAACTGCCGTATTCCGTATGATATCTTTTGGATAATTCAGTTTGTATTTTCATATCGGTGTAGAACTCGGACAAATCTTTTCGTAAACTATCATTGTTGATCAATCGTAAATTACCGGTACTTACGAGTTCTTGGTAGGCTCCATTATCCGCTAGATAAAAACCGGTAAATGAGGCAGCTCCTTTTGTGATGGTATTGATAAAATTTGTGGTGTCCACAATGGCATAGGGTGCTTCCATATAGGTTTTGGCAAACCGTAGATTTTCAATTTTTTCATCAAATTGATTCACATAAATGCGTTGCGTATTAAAAGTTAAGTTTTCCAGATCTGCCAATATGGATATAAGGTAATCTTGTTCGAGGGCGGTATTTTTACGTCCCTCGTTCCAATTATTGATCCGTAGGGCGATCAAGATACCAATGACCACCAATACGATCTCGCCAAGGGCGTAGAGCAAGTACTTGGAGAACTTATTCTCGGAGAGCAGCCGTTGCCTGATCTTTCTAAAGAATTTTATCATGGGTCAAGACGGGTGAAATGTTCTTTTGTGTCAATTCAATGGAAATGTCAATCCAACGGCAAACGCGCCCGAATACTGCTCAACAGTGGGCTGATAGAAATAGGTTAGTCCAAGGTCAACATTATTATTTCTACCCAATTCCAATCCGAGGGAGAAGGGTATATGATAAATGATTCCACTTCTACTGATATATTTAAAAACGGTGGATGTTTCAAATTTTCCAAGGGAAACCCCAATTCCTCCTTCCAAATAGGGAGCTACCCAAGGAATTGGTGCCCGAACTCTTACTTTTCCTCCAAGATTAAATGCTTTGGATTCTGCCTTTTCACTGGTTGGATTGTTGTTCAAGTCCTTTCCGTTTGAGTTCGTAAATATGACACCGGCATAAGGTCTCAATTCCACCCAAGAAGCCGCCTTCAATATGAGTTCACCTTGAAGGAAAAAACCACCATCCGCTACATTTCCAACACTGTTATATGGTACACTGATTCCATATCCTATTTGGGCATTTATTGATTTTTCTTTGATGAATTGTGCTTGGGTCAGGTATGAAGTCAGAAGTAGTATTGAAACAAATAATATTTTTTTCATAAGGTGCGGACAAAGGTTGGTTTGTGATTAGTTCTGAAGTTTTTCAATCCGTGAGGTTTAAAGATAGAGAAAGATTTGGATCATTAAATACCAAGTTTATGTTTGGTACGATAGATAGGGCTACTGTTTTGAAAACAATTCGAGAACTTGCAGAAACAAATCAATATGAACAAATATGCCATCCAACAATCCAATAATCCAACTATCCAATTTTATAGAGGATGCTTATGGCACCCCCGAAGTCTTGGCCCAACATTTAGATCTCGCGGTGGAAATGTTGTTTTATGTGGAAGAGGATACCTTTTCCCGAAGGGAACTGCAGGAGGTGGCGTCGGCGCTCATGAGTGTGATGCGGGTTTTGAGGGGAATCTAATCCCTCAACTGAAACAATAGATCCATGACCTCGATTTCGGGCGGTTCGGACATTTCATAGGCCGCTGGAATGCTCTTGGCCAGATCGGATTCCTTATAGGCCATCAACGCTTCCTTGGATTCCCAGATATAGATGCCGCTGTACAGGCCTTCGCCCCGCTTCACGTAGTATTTTTGCACCAGTCCGGGAAATGCCTTGAACTGCGGTTCGCGTTCCTTGGCCCGGCGCAACAATTCGTCCTCGGACAAAGGGCTCTTTACTTTAACGATCAGTAGTATCATACGGTTTGGTTTTGCGGTCATAGACGCTCAAGGCGTCCCTTTCTTTTCACGATATTTTTATAGTCCCATTGGATTTCCCTCGATTTTTTGAGCCAACGCTGGAGTTTGCCCTCTTCAATTTCAGCAACTTCATTGAAGAAAATGGAGGCATCCTTGAATTTTTTTCCCCTAACGTTTAAATCGTCCTCTTCAAAATCGGCCCCGCTCCAGAACATCAATCGCACCCCTTGCTTTTGTTTGCTGTACCCCACTATGGGGTTGTCGTTCAAAAACCAAACGGGATGGCCATGCCAGATTTTGCTCTCGGCCTCGGTCAGTTCTTGGTCTATGAGCTGGGCCAAGGTGTTGGCAATGGCTTCATCCGAAGCGGTCTGCTGGGCATTGTATGTGACTATTTCAGCGTTCATTCCATTTTTAAAAAAGAACCTGAATTAAATATCGCACCGCAAAAATCCATCCTTCAAGGCGGCGATCTTATCTTCCCAAGTGGTCAGGAACTCTTGGGCCACATACCCTGTAAACCCGGTTTCATGGATGGCCTTGATGATGGCCGGGTAGTAGAGCTCTTGGGTCTCATCGATCTCGTTACGGCCGGGAACCCCTGCCGTGTGGTAGTGTCCAAAATAGGGATGGTAGTTGCGTATGCTGCGGATAATATCGCCCTCTTGGATCTGCATGTGGTAAATATCGAACAACAACTTAAAATTGTCGCTGCCCAAGTGCTTGCAGAGTTCCACGCCCCAAAGGGAGTTGTCGCACATATAATCCTTATGGTCCACTTGGTTGAACAGCTCCATCTGGATGACCACCCCGTGCTCTTCGGCCAAGGGGATGATCTGCGACAGTCCGTCCACACAGTTTTGCAGTCCCACATAATCGTTCATGCCCCTGCGGTTGCCACTAAAGCAGATGAGGTTGGTGTAACCGGCCTCGGCCACCTTGGGAATCATCTCCGTATAATTTTTAATGAGCTGTTCGTGGTATTTAGGGTCGTTCCACCCTTCGGTAAGACTTATCTCGGCCCCGTTGCACATGGAGCAGTGGATGTCGTATTTTTTCAATAAGGGCCAATCCTTGGGACCGATAAGGTCAACAGCCTTGATGCCCAAACTGTTCAGGGTCTTTAGAAAATCCTCCAAGGGAATATCGGCAAAGCACCATTGGCAGACACTGTGGTTGATGTTGTTCTTCAGTTTGAATTCTTTCTGTGGCGTTTGGTCTTGCGCAAGGCCGGAAACCGATGCCAAACCCGCTGAACCAGCTGCCGCCGTGGCAATAAAATTTCTTCGCTTCATGTTTTCGGAGTGATTGTTCCGGGAAAGATAGTACATTGCCCCTACAAATGGAAATGCGACCGGATAGAGAACAGCTGTTGGAAATGGCCCATTACAGAATGCCCTTTGGTAAGTTTAAGGGGCGGTATTTGGTGGACTTGCCATTACCTTATTTGGTGTGGTTCAGGCAAAAAGGCTTTCCCGAAGGGAAACTGGGCAACTACCTGAACACCATGCTTACCATTAAGGACAACAACCTGGAACCGCTCATCAGAAAACTTCAAAAAGAATTTCCGAAGGAATCCTCCTGATTTCTGCGCTGCAATTTGTACCTTTACGCCCCGTAATAGAAAGATTAATATGTCACAGACCAAGTACATTTTCGTTACGGGAGGCGTAACTTCATCCTTGGGTAAAGGAATCATCGCCGCATCCTTGGCCAAATTGCTACAGGCCAGGGGTTACCGGACCACCATTCAAAAATTAGATCCCTATATCAACGTAGATCCAGGGACCCTGAATCCTTACGAGCATGGCGAGTGTTATGTGACCGATGATGGTGCAGAGACCGACTTGGACTTGGGACACTACGAGCGTTTTTTGAACGTGCGCACTTCCCAGGCCAATAACGTTACCACGGGACGTATCTACCAAAGTGTGATCGAGAAGGAGCGAAGAGGGGAGTTTTTGGGGAAGACCGTTCAGGTGGTGCCCCATATTACCAATGAAATCAAAGAGCGTATCCAGATTTTAGGCAAAAGTGGCGATTATGATATCGTGATCACCGAAATTGGCGGTACCGTGGGGGATATTGAGTCCCTACCTTATATTGAAGCTGTGCGTCAGTTGCTTTGGGAACTGGGTGAGCATAACGGTATTGTGGTACACCTTACCTTGGTGCCATTCTTGTCGGCTGCGGGTGAGTTGAAGACCAAGCCCACGCAGCACTCCGTAAAAACCTTGATGGAAAGTGGTATTAAGGCCGATATCTTGGTCTGCCGTACCGAACACAATATTTCCGAGGATATCAAAGAAAAACTGGCCCTCTTCTGCAATGTACGAAAAGAGGCCGTGGTACAGTCCATTGATGCCAGTACCATTTATGATGTGCCAATCTTGATGCAGGAAGAAGGTCTGGATACCGTGGCGTTGGAGAAATTGGCATTGCCCAATGATACCCAGCCCAATCTGGACCAATGGAAAGAATTCTTGAAACGCCACAAAAACCCGAAGCACAAAGTGGTCATCGGGTTGATTGGAAAATATGTGGAGCTTCCGGATTCCTATAAATCCATTCAAGAGGCATTTATCCATGCCGGAGCGGCCAATGAAGTGCAGGTTGAGGTACGTTCCATCCATTCGGAGCACCTTACCGCCAAGAACATCGACAAAAAATTGATGGGACTGGATGGTCTTTTGGTAGCACCCGGATTTGGGGAGCGCGGTATTGAGGGGAAAGTAATGGCCGTGCGGTATGCCCGTGAGAACGACATGCCCTTTTTGGGGATTTGTCTCGGGATGCAAATGGCCGTGATCGAGTTTGCCCGCAACGTTTTGGATATGAAAGGCGCCAATTCCACCGAAATGGACAAGGAAACTGCCTATCCTGTCATCAGTTTGATGGAAGAACAGAAATCCGTGACGGATATGGGAGGTACCATGCGTTTGGGAGCTTGGGATTGCCATCTTACCGAAGGCAGTCAAGTGCAAAAGGTATATGGGACCACAGATATTGCCGAACGTCACCGTCACCGTTACGAGTTCAACAACACCTACAAACAGCAAATGGAAGAAGCTGGACTGGTACCCACCGGGTTCAACCCCAAGACCGGTTTGGTGGAGGTTGTGGAAATACCTTCGCACCCATGGTTTATTGGTGTGCAGTACCACCCAGAGTACAAGAGTACGGTGGCCAACCCACATCCATTGTTCGTAGGATTTGTAAAGGCCGTACTGGAACAGAAACAAAAACAAAAGAATGCCAGTTTGGCATAAACTGCGGTTTTGGGCATATATTTGCGAGCTGAATACCGATAAAGAAGATTTCTACTAAATAATTTTCATGGAAGAAAAGAAGCTGGATATCAATTCCATAATTGGATTTGTATTGATTTTTGGGATACTGATTTTTATGTTTTACCAAAATCAGCCTACCCCAGAAGAGCTGGAAGCGCAGAAAGCAGAGCAAGAACAGATTGAAGCAGCGGCAAAACAAGCCGAAGCCGCCGAAACCACCACAACCCCGGTACAACAAACCCAGACCTTGGATTTGAACGATTCCACCGCAGTGGCCAATTACAAGGGCTCTGTTGGGGCATTTGGGTTTACCCAAGCGGCTGAGGGGACCACCAAGCTGGAGAATGAAGTACTCTACTTGGAGGTGTCCAACAAGGGAGGACAGATCGTGGAGGCCAGGATGAAGAACTTTGTCACGTATGACTCCGTTCCCGTTTATCTGGTAAAGGATGGCAATGCCAGTTTTGCGCTCAACTTTTCGGCCAATGACAATAGGGTGCTTAACACCGCAGACCTGTATTTTGAGCCTTCCCTTTCCAAAAGCGGGGACAACCAGGTGCTTTCCATGAAGGCCAAGGTTGCCGACAACCGTTTTTTGGAATATCGCTATGAGATCAAGCCCAATGATTATTTGGTGGATTTCACCATCCGTTCCCAAGGATTGAATGGGGTGATCAACAGCAGCAAACCGGTTACCTTGGATTGGGACATGAAGGGGATCAGACACAACAAGAGTGTCAAATATGAGAACCGTTACACGCGTTTGACGTACAACCATGAAGATGGTAAGATCAGCAAACTTTCCGAAAGCAGTGACTTGGATGAAGAGACCGAGGAAGATATTAAGTGGCTTTCGTACCGTCAACACTTTTTTAGCTCCATTTTAGCGACAAAAGACCATTTTAAGACCGCGGACCTCAGCTCCAAAAATTTAGTGGAGGAGGAAGGTAAGGACGTAATGTTCACCAAAGAATACAGTACCAAGGCTCCTTTGGAGTTGCAGGGCGGAGAGCTTTCACAGAACATGTATTGGTATTATGGCCCAACAGATGTGAAGGTGTTGGATAATTATAAGGAGTTGGGGCTGGTAGATTCCATACCCTTTGGTTGGGGAATTTTTGGATGGATTAACCGATATGTCTTTACACCTTTCTATGACTTTTTAAGCTCGTTCCTTCCATTTGGAATCGCGATAATCGTAATGACCATTTTGGTGCGTTTGGCCTTGTCGCCCGTTACCTATAAATCGTACTTATCACAGGCCAAGATGAAGGTTTTGAAACCAGAGATCACGGAGATCAACGAGAAGTACAAGGATAATGCCATGAAAAAGCAGCAAGAGACCATGAAGCTGTACAACAAGGCGGGGGTCAGCCCTATGAGCGGCTGTATTCCAGCGTTGCTGCAGTTGCCTATTTTCTATGCGTTGTTCATGTTTTTCCCGACTTCATTTACCTTGAGGCAAAAAGCTTTCTTGTGGGCGGAGGATTTGTCATCCTATGATTCCATTTTTGAGTGGACCACGAATATTCCGGTCATATCCAGCTTCTATGGAAACCACGTGAGTCTGTTCCCGATTTTGGCTTCGATTGCCATCTTCTTCTATATGATGATGACCACGGGGCAGAGCATGCAGATGCAACAGCAGCCCGGTATGCCCAACATGAAGTTCATCATGTACCTGTCTCCGCTGATCATGTTGATTTTCTTTAACAACTACGCCAGTGGTTTGAGTTTGTATTACTTTATTTCCAACCTGATCACCATCTTTATCATGTTGGCCATTAAGAACTACATCTTGGACGAGGACAAGATCCACGCGCAGATTCAGGAAAACAAAAAGAAACCGAAAAAGGAAAACAAGTTCCAACGCAAGATGCGTGAAATGATGGAACAGGCCGAAGAGCAGAAAAAGACCGGAAAGCGATAGGCATCGGTATTGAAGTTTATGGGGTGGCCCGTTAAACCTTTTGGGTTTAGGGAAGTCATAGAGGCATCTAACCATAAACTTTAGTACATATGAAACATTTTCGAGTAGCCCTGTTCTTCTTGGTATTGTTTTCTTTGGGTTCTGTGGAATATGCAGAGGCCCAGGTTCGAAGAACCCCTCAAGAAAGGCGTATCGTCAAACGAAAGGTCCGTAGGCATAACCGTAGGGTGGTGCGAAGGACATTACGACGTTTGCCTGCCAACACTCGCCCCATTGTTTTTAGAAAGGTTACGTATTATCCCGTTCGGGGAATGTACTACATCCAACGAAAAGGGATTTATGTAAGGGCTTTTCCACCCCGTGGATTCCGTTTACGGTTGTTGCCCGCAACCGCTGTGGCCCTTACCGTGAGAGGTATGGCGTACAGTTATGCGGATGGGGTCTATTACCGCAAGGTCGAGGATGAATATGAGGTGACCCAGCCTCCCATTGGTGCCGTTTTGGAGGAATTACCGGAAGATGCCCAAGAAATAGATTTTGACGGAATATCGGCCTATGAACTCAACGAGGCTGTTTATAAGGCCATTGAAGATGGTTATGAAGTAATCGATGTTCTGGAAGAAGAGCGCCAAGATTAGTTTTGTAGCTTCGGAGAAAGTCAAAAAAAAACTCCCTCAAAAACTTTGGGGGAGTTTCCACTTGTAGGTGTAGTTTGGAAAGATTTGGGACTTCAAAGATGCGGCATTGCTATCGGGAAAAAAATAAATAGTTGTAAAAACGGGGGTTTTGTATGGTAAAAGAATCCCTTTTGATGTGTCATCGATGAATGGTACATACCTATCGATAAAAAGCTCCCAAGAACAAATCCTTGGGAGCTTTTTCGTAGTAACCAGCCTGCTTGAATATTAGTTGCTAGTGTCTGGGACGAGTACGCCGTCCAAGACATGGATCACACCATTGATGGCCTGTACGTCCACGGCGTCAATCCCTATACCTGTATTGCCTGAACCATCGGTCACATCGGCAATATTGTCGCCTGTTCCGGGTAGGTTGATGGTAATGGCATCCCCTTCCAGGGTTGTGGCCATGATACCATCGGTTAAATCCCCGGAGCGAACATTGGCACCTGCTACCACATGATGTTGTAATATCGGAATCAAATCTGCCTCAGCTGGAATGGCAGGTAGTGCGGCAAAGGCATCATTGGTCGGGGCAAATACGGTGAATGGGTCATCACCTGCTCCGTCTTGGGCCGACAGAACACTGACAAAATCCACACTTGGGGTAAGTTCGGTCAGGGCCTGAACCAAAGTGGAGAAATTGGGGTCTGCCACGGCAAAGGTCACCACGGTTGGAAGATCAATGACGGCATCAACAGCATGAATCACCCCATTGGTAGCCACAATGTCGGCAATGGCCACATTACTGACCCCATTCAAGGTTACCCCATCATCCGTATTGATGTACATGCTTAAATTTTCATCCGTATCAAATTCTGCCGCAGTGTTCACATAGGAATTGGTCAATCCGGAAGAGAAGGCCGATGCTCCCACAATCACGTGATTGGAAAGAATGGCGTTCAAATCGTTGGAGTTGGGATTGGTAAATGCAGCAAAAGCATCATTGACCGGGGCAAAAACGGTAAATTCCTCTTCTTCGTTGGATAACAGGTCCGTAAAGGTAGTGTTTCCACCATCCGTTAGGGCCGCCACAAGGGAAGTAAGATTTGGATTGGCCACGGCGTGATCAACAATGTTGGGTAGGCCAATAACTGCATCCACTAAGTGTACCACACCGTTCAATGCTTTTACATCTGGAGTGACCACTGAGGATACTCCATTAAAGGTAACCCCATCTGAAGTATCAAAGAAGATACTGATATTGGCGTCTTGTGCCCCTGTTGCAAGCGTAGAAGTGTACCCGGAACCAAGCCCTGTGAGGTCTGTGCTATAAATTGCACCTTCAATAACGTGGTTCAAGAGTACCTGGGTAAGTACTTCAACAGGGATGTCATCCAAAGAAGCGCCATCCAAGAAGGTTTCAAATGCCGCATCGGTGGGGGCGAGTACGGTAAATGGACCGTCTCCCCTAAGCACATTGGGCAAATCACCATCTGCGGCCATAAGGGCAGCTACCAGGTTTTCAAGGTTTTCATTGCCAAGGGCCAAATCTGTAATGGGAACTAGAATAATGTCCGCCAATTCATCCAAGATGGCTTGAGGCAGTAACACCTTATCTATAATGTGTACCACTCCATTGGAAGTCTCCACATCGGCAGTGGTTACTTGGGCAGCTGTGCTGGTGGCATCGGAGATGAAAACACCTCCATCGGTGCTCACGGTCAAGGTAGATCCTTGAAGTGTGGTAAGCGTTTGTCCATTACTCAGGTCGGTGGACATTGCTGCGGTACCGCTTACGACATGATAGGTAAGTATCACGGCAAGCAAATCCTGTAGCTGTTCTGAGCTAAAGTCATCCAAGGAATCAAAACCATCCAATTGGGCCAACAAATCTGTAAAAGCAGCATTGGTAGGTGCAAAGACCGTGAAAGGCCCTTCACCACTCAAAGCACTAACCAAGTCATTGTTGGCGCTTTCATCGGCTTTTTGCAGGGCACTTACCAAGCTGCTCAGTTCTGCAGTGGCTTGTGCGGCTTCCACAATAGTTGTTGTGGTTTCTTCAGGAGGGGTCATTCCGTTATCATCGTCCGAACAGGATACGAACAATAAAGTAAGGATCATTAAGGGTAATCGAATGCGTTTAATTAGTGCTGTCATGGGATTGTTGTTTAAAAGTGTTTAACATTACGAATATAAAGTTAAACAAAATAAATCAATTCTGTTTAACAATATTTATAAAAAGTTTAACAAAATTAATTTTGATTTTAGTTTGAAAGCTGTCGTTCGGATTTTGTGAACCTACCCTACAGTAGTTTAAATGGCTGTTATTTTGTAATTTTGCATCTTATTGAACATGCTATGAAAAAGGTGGTTATCGGACTTTCCGGCGGAGTGGATTCAAGTGTCTCGGCGTATCTCTTAAAAGAGCAGGGCTACGAGGTCATTGGCCTTTTTATGAAAAATTGGGTCGATGATTCCGTAATCCTATCCGAAGAATGTCCATGGGTAGAGGACAGCAATGATGCACTCATTGTTGCTGAAAAGTTGGGGATTCCATTTCAAACCGTAGACTTAAGTGCGGAGTACAAGGAGCGTATTGTGGATTATATGTTCAGTGAATACGAAAAGGGGAGAACCCCCAATCCCGATGTGCTGTGCAATCGCGAGATAAAGTTTGATGTCTTTCTGAAAATTGCACTGCAGTTGGGTGCCGACTACGTGGCCACGGGTCATTATTGTAGAAAAGGCATTCTTAAAAACGAGGACGGTACCGAAACCTACCAATTGTTGGCAGGAAAGGACCAGAATAAGGACCAGTCCTATTTTTTGTGTCAGCTTTCGCAGGAACAGCTTTCCAAAACCCTGTTTCCCATTGGGGAACTCACCAAGCCTGAGGTGAGAAAGATTGCCACAGAGAACGATTTGATCACGGCAGATAAAAAGGATTCCCAGGGACTTTGCTTTGTGGGCAAGGTGCATCTACCCGAATTTCTACAACAAAAACTCAAACCCAAAAAAGGGGTGATTGTTGAGGTGCCCAACACAGCCTCACAGTTTTCGGTCACTGTCCCCAGTTTTCAAAACAAGCGGGAAGAGTTGGCATTTAATGCTGAAAAACCTGTGTATTCCCAATCCGATGGAAAGGTGGTAGGAGAGCATCAAGGCGCCCATTATTTTACCATTGGGCAACGGAAAGGTTTAAATGTAGGAGGTACCAAGGAACCTCTGTTTGTTATCGAGACCGATGTGGACAAGAACATTATTTACACCGGGCAGGGGAAAACCCATCCTGGATTGTATCGTTATACCTTGTTTGTAAAAGAGGATGAATTGCATTGGGTACGCCCGGATTTGGCCTTGGAGGTAGACGGGACCATGGAGGTCATGGCAAGGATACGGTACAGACAACCCTTGCAAAATGCCACTTTGTACAAAACAGAAACAGGACTATACGTGGATTTTGAAGAAAAACAATCCGCCATAACCGAAGGTCAGTTTGTGGCTTGGTACATCAATGATGAACTTGTGGGGTCGGGAGTAATTTCATAATACCTATATTGAGGTATGAAAATATTTCGAACCATGGTTATAGCCTTGACCTTTGGTCTAGTTGTTTCTTGGTATTTTGATATCTGGCATTCACCAGTTGAAACCATCGATGAATTGATTGGGAAAAATTATGATTTCGCTGCAAGAAATTATTTTAAAAGTCCTCCTCAATATCAATATGAGGTAAATGTGAATCATGAACTTTCAGAATTTGATGGAGCAATCTTGCACCATAAAGAAAAACTCAAAGATTCCATAGTTCAAGTGTATACCTGGAAATTTATAAATCGCAAGAAAACCATTTGGGTGGGTAAAACCTCTGAATCCGATTCACAAATTATCGATGCAATCCGATATAAGAATGATATTAAATTTTAACTCGCTTAGTTAGAATGCAAAACAGAATCACTGAACTTTTCGGAATTGAATATCCCATTATCCAAGCAGGGATGGTCTGGGCCAGTGGTTGGCGTTTGGCCTCCGCGGTTTCCAATGCAGGAGGTTTGGGGTTGTTGGGGGCAGGGAGTATGTATCCCGATGTCTTGGAAGAGCACATCATAAAATGTAAGAAGGCAACAGATAAACCTTTTGGGGTCAATGTTCCCATGCTGTACCCCGATATCGACAAATTGATGCGGATCATTGTGGACCATGGGGTGAAAATCGTGTTCACTTCTGCTGGAAACCCCAAGACATGGACCAGCTTTCTCAAAGAGAACGGAATTACCGTGGTACATGTGGTGAGCAGTGTAAAGTTTGCGCTGAAGGCCCAAGAAGCTGGAGTGGACGCCATAGTGGCCGAAGGCTTCGAAGCAGGAGGCCATAACGGAAGGGACGAGACCACGACCATGGTGCTGATTCCCTCGGTCAAAGAGAAAATAGAGATCCCACTCATTGCCGCTGGAGGTATTGCCACTGGAAAGGCCATGTTGGCGGCCATGGTCTTGGGTGCCGATGGGGTTCAAGTGGGTAGCCGTTTTGTGGCCAGTCCTGAAGCCTCATCCCACGAACTTTTTAAGCAATGGGTGGTAAAGGCCCAGGAAGGGGATACCCAACTGACCTTGAAGGAACTGGCACCGGTACGACTGCTGAAGAACAAGTTTTTCCAAGACGTTCAAGAAGCCTATGCCCATGGGGCCACGGTAGAGGAATTAAAAGCACTGTTGGGCAGGGCTAGGGCCAAACGCGGCATGTTTGAAGGTGATATGGAGGAAGGGGAGTTGGAAATAGGCCAAGTGTCCGGTTTGATACATGATATTACCCCCGCTGCGGAAATTGTCCGGGAAATGATGGCGGAATTCAACCTTGCCAAACAAAAAACACAAGAGTATTAGCAGTTTAGCGGTATAAATGCGCAACTTTTTCATACTTTTAACCGCGCATGAGAACACTAATCCCCACATTGGTCCTTTTTATGCTCGTTTCGCATGGATATAGTCAAGTGGAGCGGGACAAAGCACTTCATTTTTTAGGAGGTAATCTTTTCGGTCTGGCCGGAGCAGGTATTGCCAAACAAATGTCCGAGGGCAATCGGGTGTGGACCTTTGTAGGTTCCGTAGCCGGAAGCGCCCTTGTTGGGGTGGCCAAAGAAGCGGTGGATGCGGGGCAAAGCGGAAACGGTTGGGACAATGACGACTTGGCCGCTACCGTACTCGGAGGGGTCACGGTAGGGGTTACCATCGACATCTTTTCCAAAAAGAAGGACAAAAAAAGGCTAAGGGGCAATTATGCGTCCGTTCCCAAAAGAAAGTTGAATATCCCGAGCCATAATAAGAATTCCGAGGTATTGGTACTGCAGACCATGCCATTGTCTTTGAACTCCCTTACGCTTTTTCCAGCCATGGAAGAGTAAGGAATTTGAAATTAAATAAGTCCCCGAGCTTTTATTTCCAAGTATTTATTGATGGTGCTGATGGTCAAATTTTCGGGTTTGGTCAAAATGGTTTGAATGCCATGCTTGCGCAATTCGTTCACAATCAGCTTTTTTTCGTAGATGAACTTTTCCGCCATGGTCTGGTCAAAAATTTGACGAACGGTTTCCGCTTTCCTGTCCGCAAATTCATTCAGCTCCGTATTTTCAAAGAAGATGACCACCAATAAATGCTGTTTGGCCATGGCCAACAAATAGGGCAATTGTCTATGCAAGGCATCCAGCGTTTCAAAATTGGTGTAGAGTAGAAGGAGGCTACGTTGGTTCAGGTTTCGTTTCACATCAACGTACAAACGGCTAAAATCACTTTCAATAAAATTGGTTTCCAGATTATATAGCGTTTCCAGGATGAGGTTCATTTGTGAGCTTCTCCGTTCGGCCACGACCCGGTTCTCTATCTTATTGCTAAAGGAGAACATGCCTGCTTTATCCTGTTTTTTTAGCGCAATATTACTGATGACCAAGGTGGCATTGATGGCATAATCCAAAAGACTCAATCCATTGAAAGGCATTTTCATGACCCTTCCCTTATCAATTACCGAATAAATAGGTTGGGATTTTTCGTCTTGGAATTGGTTGACCATGAGTTGTCCCCGCTTTGCGGTAGCTTTCCAATTGATGTTGCGTATGTCATCGCCCAGAACGTAATCCTTGATCTGTTCGAACTCCATGGTGTGCCCGATGCGTCTTATTTTTTTCAACCCATACTCATGAAGCCGATTGGTAAATGCAATAAGGTCGTATTTCTGCAACTGCAAAAAAGAGGGATAAACAGGTACCTTCTGGGCTTGGTCAAAACTATATTTCCGAGCCAGTAACCCAATGGGGGAGCTGGCAAAGATGTTTAGGCTCCCAAAAGAATACACGCCCCTTTCTGTGGGCCGTAGCTCGTAATCGTATGTCTTGCTATTGCCCGAAGCTATTTTACTGACCAGACCGAAATCCCTTTTCTGGAATTGAAATGGAATTTCATCAATGATCTTTACCACCACCTGAAAAAGATAGGTGTTGGTAATCTTCAACAGGATGGGGTTCTCGTCCCCATTGGAAAGCTTATCGGGGAGCACACGTTTCCCTTCAATTCTTCCTTTGGAAGCGAACAGCAACAATACATCAACAATAACAAGGAGGACCAAAAGGTAGAACAAAACCTTTACGGCGCCATACAGATTAGGTATCATGAAGGATACCAAAAAACCAACGATGATAGCCGTCAAGGCTATAAAAAATCGTTTCTGCAGGTATATGGGCCTAAAAAGTTTCTTCACAATTCGTCTATCTGGGAATTTCTATACTGTCCACAATCTGTTTCACCACCTGTTCCGAGGTCAGGCCTTCCATTTCCCGCTCCGGGGTGAGCATAATACGATGCGCCAATACGGGGCCGGCTACTTTTTTGATGTCGTCCGGGGTAATAAAATCCCTCCCGTTGATAGCGGCCAAGGCCTTGGAGGCATCCATAATGGCAATGGAAGCCCGTGGCGATGCCCCTAAATACAGGTTGGCATTGGTTCGGGTATTGTCCACAATGGAGGCGATGTATTTTAATAGGTTCTTTTCAACCACGATCTCTTTGATGGTGCTCTGGTAACCCGCTATTTGTTGGGCCGATAGCAGGGCACTGACCAAGTCTTCCTCAATTCGGGTTTTTTGCTCGTGCTTGCTTTCCAGAATCTGTATTTCTTCCTCAAGGGAAGGGTAGTTGACCTTGATTTTAAATAGAAAACGGTCCAATTGGGCTTCGGGCAAGCGATAAGTACCTTCCTGCTCAATGGGATTTTGTGTGGCAAACACCAAAAAGGGTGGTTCCATGGCGTATTCCACACCGTCCATGGTAATCTGTCGCTCGGCCATAGCCTCAAAAAGAGCGGCTTGGGTCTTGGCAGGGGCGCGGTTGATTTCATCGATCAAAATGATGTTGGAGAACAAAGGCCCTTTTTTAAACTCAAACTCCGAGGATTTGAGGTTAAAGATGGAAGTCCCCAAAATATCGCTGGGCATAAGATCCGGTGTAAACTGTATGCGACTAAAATCCACATCCATGGTCTTGGCCAGCAGTTTTGCGGTAACGGTCTTGGCCACGCCGGGAACCCCCTCGATCAGGGAATGCCCATTGGCCAAAATGGAAATGATGAGCAGCTCGATCATGTCCTGTTGTCCGATAATGACCTTGCCCAATTCGGATTTTATGCCAGCAACGGCTTCTTGCAGTTGGGTAAGATCTACCCGATTGCTGAATTGTAAGGCGTCGTCTTGTTGTTCGTTTTCTTCCATGGTTACAGCTTAAATGCGTTTATTTTTTTATTGAGTTCTATACTATCCTGCTCAGTATGGGTCTTTTTTTGTTTCAAGTGGAGGATAAATTCAATCAAACCTTTGGTCTCCTCCATACTTTTCCCGGCGCGCGATGCCAAAACCTGAATGGTTTTTTCGCTAAGTGTTCCCGTGTCGATATGGTAGCGACTTCTCAAATGAGCTAGAAAATAGTTTATTTTTTTGTGGATCAAGTCCGTGTAATCCTTGTTCTGATGATATAAGGATCCTACAGCCTGGGCAAACTCCACCGAAGAATTTTTTAAGGGTTCAATGACAGGAATGATGCGTTGTTCCCGTTTTCCCCGAAACAGTACGAATACCAAAATACCCAAAACCGCCAAATAGTAGGCCCATTTCAGCGAGGCCTGTGTCAGCACAAAGCGCATGGGGGAATCTATGATGATGCGACCTGCTTTTTTGTAGTTGTCCCAATAGAGCTGCTCATTATCCTCCAAATAGGAGAAGGTGTGCGATGCATAGTCCTGGTTTCCCTTGAGCATATAATAATTGGAGTAGGCCTGTGGGGTGGTATTGATGATAAAGTTGCCTTTCCCAAATTGGGTTTTGATGAAATTGGGCTTGGTGACCTTTTCATCAGGTTGTCCTTCCAAAAAGTTTTCCTTGATGTAGGTGATATGTCCCAAGATGGTGGTGTTGGTGGAATCCACACTGGTAAAATGGGAATTGAAGATACCTCTGGACAATTCAAACTTTTTGGTGTTGAAGTTGGAATGGGTCAAGTTGAGCACGGCGGTTCCCTCTTTGAGGGAATAATCAGAACCAATGGAAATGTTCAAGGTATCCATCAAAGGCCAACCAAAACCTGTAGCAGCCATAAAGACCGTATTCCCTTGGTGTACGTAGTCCAAAAGCTGATGGGTTTCCTGTTCGTCTAAGTCTACATATTCGTTAATGAGGATATAATTGGAGGACAATAGGGTGTCCCTTTCTACCAAGGCGTCATACACACTTTCCTGGACGGTTTCAATGCTGCTGTTGGGAAAAATGTTGGGCAGTTCGGAATAAAGGACGTAGCACCCAAAAGGGATTTTGTCCACTGCCGTGTAGGACGGCCTCCAGTTGATGGGTTTGGGACGTACCATTTCCGTGATGATGATTCCCAGAACCACCAAGGCAAATAGAGCAATGACTATTTTCGATTTCCGATCCATGGTCATTACGGAATTAAAAGGTTCAGGGTGTCAAATCGGGAACTGGTCTTGGCGTACCCTTGTTCATCAATAGGTTGCTCACCATACCAAATGTTTTCATAGAGGTAGGATGCTTTTTTGAACTCTTCCTGCAGTCGGGCTTCCTTGATTTCCCTGCCATAGTCCAGATTGGTCTTGTCAAAGTGCCACTCAATAATACTCTTTTGGGAGAGAAGCTTTAAGACTTTCAGGAATTGGTAACGTACGGCCAAACGGTAATCTTTTTGTTTCAAGGCAGCATTCATAAGGGCGTCCAAATCTATGGTCTCGATATGGTGTTCGGAAAGGTCTATATCCAAAATGGATTTGGCCTTCTTGGAAAAAATGGCATTGAACTTTTCATTGATGAACATCCGTACAAGCAGATAAATCGCCAAAAGCCCCATCAAGGCATAGATGATGTATTCCAAGATCAGTAAGGTCTGTGGAGGAATATCAAGACCAAAGGTTTCCCCAAGGCTGTTAAGGACCCATCGGATGAATCGGGCCAATAAATTGGAAGATTCCCCCGTCTTGACTTCGTAGTTAAACTCATCACCCGTATATTTTTGGGAAAGGTCTTCGCCGATTTGCCGGTCGGTGAGTACCGATGCCTCATCAACAGGAATGGGAATACTGTCGTTTTGGGCCATGGAAAACATGGTCCATATCAAGAAGAATATGGTGGCAATGCGTTGGATCACTGATCGGTTTGTCCTATTTGTTCAATTTTACTTCGGGTGTTCACATTATAGGTCTTTTCGTGCAGGGCATAAAAAAGGATGCCATTCACGAATTGTGATAGGCATTGGGCATAGATCATAAGGATGAGCAACAGGCAAAGCCCCAAGGTATATACCACAGTGGAAACCACGGAAGCTCCCACATCAACACTACTTTCCACAACATGAAAGGTATATACCCCAATAATGATCATGGGTATCAGCAAAATGATGAAAAACAATAGGCCATTGAGCAGTCCCAAAATGAAGTTAACCCCGATAGCTCTCCAAAAGTTCTTACTGATGAGGTTCCATCCCTCTCCAAAACCTTCCGTAACCCCTTTGTTTTCTGAAAGCATGCTAAAATAAGAGACCCCCACCCAACTAGTTATAAAAAACTGAAGGATGTACTGGGCAAACATGCCCAACAGCGGAATAAAGGCGAAAATAATTGAGGCAATAATAAATCCCAAGTAAATGGGAATGAGCAACAAAATGAATAACAGGGTATTGCCCAAGTTGTCCTTGGTCAGTTCCCATACCTTGGTTTTGTCAAAATGCATTCCTTTGTGTTCTTCGTACTTGATCAGGTAAGAAGAGCTTAAACTAAAGTTGAGACCACCTACCACTAAAAAAATCAAAAAGAACAGGATGCCTCCGGCAATGATATAATACCAGTAGGTGTCGTCAGAGCTTTGACCACTACTGATTCCATACATACCGGAACTTTCCGAAATCAACCCCACAAAACCGGACACCAATAGATAACTGGTAATCAAAAGACCAATAAGGAATATTCCATTGTAGCTAAGAAAAACATTGGTGAATTTCTTGATGTTCTGCCGTAAAAATTCAAAGTAGGTGGTAAGGATGTCTCCAAAATCACGGTTGATCCTAAGTTCTATGTATTTGTCTTTCATGCGATCTATTGAGTACAATTGGATAAATGATATAGTAATAGACAATGAGGAACAACGATCCCCCAATGATTAAAAACGCCAACCAGTTGGGCATATTGGCGTAGCGGGTAATAAAGCCTTCAATGAAGCCCGCAATGATAAAGAAGGGAATGGTACTCACCACTACCTTTAAACCATCTTTGGCGCCTTTCATAAAGGAAACCCGCCTAGAAAATGTTTTAGGAAACAAAATACTGTTGCCCATAATGAGTCCGGCACAACCCGCAATGATGATAACCGAAATTTCTATGGTGCCGTGCAGCCAAATTTGTCGGTTGGCCTCAAAAAATACCCCTTTGGTATAAAAAAAAGTAACAAAGGCCCCTAACATGACCCCATTACTGAATAAAATATAGGCGGTCCCTAAACTGGTGATTACCCCAAAGGCAAAGGCCAGGAAGGCCACCCGGATATTGTTGATGGTAATGCCCAAAAAAGTTCCGATTTCACTTCCGCTTTTATAAATGGCGGTTGGCTCCCCTTTGGCAATATTGTTCAAGGTCTCGTTCACATAGGCATCTCCCAAAATAAGTCTAAGGAAGGCAGAATCATTGATGGCGGAAATACATCCAATGGCTGTGGCCACCGCAAAAATTAAGAAGGCCACCCCCAAAGTGCTGTGATATTGTTTAAAAAACAGCGGAAATTCCTTGGCCCAAAATTCAATGATACGGTTACCGGATTCCTTTTTGTTCCTATAAATTTTTTGATGTGCCTGTGAGGCCAGGGAATTCAAGTACAATAAAGTCTTGCTTTCAGCGTAATACGTTTGTGTGTAGGCCAAATCGTTTGTGAGTTGGATGTAGCCATCCACAAGGGCATCGGGGTCGGTATGGGAACCCATGGAAATTGCTTTTTCAAAAGCAATCCATTTTTCCTTATTTTGTTTCACAAAAGCAGCCTCGCGCATACGTGGAAAATTCCTATCAGTTAAAATTACGGTTATATGGATAACCTCCAAATCAATACAACGCAAAATGTCAACTTAGATTATAAAATCGTTGGTATTGGAGAGCGGATCGTGGCTTTCCTCATCGATGGACTCATCCTGTACATGTATGCGTTTCTGGTGAACTTGGTAAGTGATGCTTTGGGTTACATCTATGAGGATACCTGGACCCAGCGTGGGTTGGCAGCCCTAATTTTTTTACCGGCCATGTTTTATTCATTGTTGATGCACAGCTTGTTCAACGGACAGACCGTGGGCAAAATGTTGATGAAAATGCGGGTGGTCCGTTTGGATGGCACCCCGGTACACTGGAGCAACCTTTTGGTGCGATGGATGCTTCGGCTGGTGGATATTTGGATTTTTTTGGGCTCCATAGGCATATTGAGCATCCTGTTTTCAGAAAAACGCCAACGGGTAGGGGATGCTGCAGCGGGTACGGTGGTCATCAGTACCAAAAAGAAGACCAAGGTCTCGCATACCATTTTGGAGGAGGTCCATGACGAGTACACTCCACAGTTTACCAACGTTACCTTGCTTACGGACAAAGATGTGAGGTTGATCAAGGAAACGTTTTACATCGCTAAAAAAAGTGGGGATTTTAAGACCTTGACAGCGCTTCGGGTAAAAGTGGAAAGCATACTCCAGACCAATTCACAGCTCTATGATGTTCCGTATTTGGATACTGTTCTAAAGGATTATAACTACTATACCCAAAACATGTAGGTATGCTGTATCAGGTAATAGATATTTTAGGTACGGTGGCCTTTGCCATATCTGGGGTCTTGGTGGCCATGGAAAAGAAGTTGGACCTTTTTGGGGTACTCATCATTGCCTTTGTCACCTCGATCGGGGGAGGAACCTTGCGCGATCTTCTCATTGGAAACACACCAGTGGTCTGGATGCGTGATCTCACCTATGTCACCACCATATTTATCACGGTGGTCTTGGCCATTATTTTTGTGAATCAACTTAAATATTTAAGAAGATCCCTTTTCTTGTTTGATACCATAGGCATCGGTCTTTACACCATGTTGGGTGTAGAAAAGGGCCTCCAGGCAGAATTGTTACCTGTAATGTGTATTGCCTTGGGAACCATGACCGCCTGTTTTGGGGGAGTGATTAGGGATATGCTCTGTAATGAGATTCCCATTATTTTTAGAAGAAAGGAAATTTATGCCACTACTTGTATTTTGGGTGGGGCAAGTTATTTCTTGTTTGTGACCTTTCCCATTCCTGAAGATTATGCCTATATCGCGGCGATTATGGTCGTAATCGGTTTGAGGCTCTTGGCCGTTAAGTTTGATATACGTTTGCCCAACATCTACAGCAAGGAAGCATAGTTTCAAGAGATTTCTATAGATCCATGTATCATCGTCTGCCGGCATTAACCTTTGGTTAATGGAATTAACCCTTTGTTAAGCTTTCTTACTTTCTCGTTAATCTCCCCTTGTGCCATATAGTCCTACTTTGGCACCAAGTTTAGTTGTCTTTATAAATACTAGCAAGGCCGTCCTATTTAGGTCGGCCTTTTTAGCTAAACCATCAACCAATCAATCAGTATTATGAAATCTAAAAAACTACTTTACACCCTATGTGGTTCGGTCCTTCTCTTTTTTGGAGTTAAAAGCGTTCAGGCGCAAGGATGTGTGGCCATTAGGCATTTTTCCTCATGTGTGGGCAATACTTTGGAAAGCAATTTGTTAGGTCCTGGTGATATCCAAATTGGCACTAACTATCGCTATTTTAAATCGTTTAGACATTTTAGGGGAACGGAGGAAGAACCGGACAGGGTTGCCAATGGATCCGAGGTGATCAACCATTCCCATTCGTGGGATTTTTTCCTCACGTATGGGATTACGGACCGATTGTATACCAGCATTACCATTCCTACGGTAATCAACACCAGATCTTCTTTATATGAGCATGGAAGGGAGGAACGGAACATGACCTATTCCAGAGGTCTGGCAGACATAAGGGTCGGTGTGGGCTATTGGTTGTTCGATTTGGAAAAACACCAGAACGGAAACTTGGCTTTGGGTCTGGGATTGAAATTGCCCACCGGAAACTACAACGCCTCGGACATATTTTACAATGTGGGGCCAGAAGGAAGCCCCCAAGTAAGACCTGTAGATCAAAGTATCCAACCGGGCGATGGTGGTTTCGGGATTACCTTGGATTTCCAATTTTACCAAAAGATAGCCGAAAAGTTTTTTGCCTATGGAGGGGGGTTCTATTTGCTCAACCCTAGGGAAACCAACGGAACGAGAACGTTTCGGGAAACCTTGAGCCCCATTCTTGAGAATGAGGCCATCATGGCCGTTCCAGACCAATTCTCGGTACGGGCTGGGGTGAGCCATAGCTTCTCTAACACCATCTCTGGGTCTTTGGGAGCACGATATGAAGGCGTTCCCGTAAAGGATCTTATAGGCGGCAATGAAGGATTTAGGAGACCGGGGAATGTACTCTCCATAGATCCTGGAATTGCTTTCATGAAAAATAGTTTCTCATTGAACCTGAATGTACCCTTCGCGGTGCGGAGAGATCGTCCACAAAGTGTCACCGATAAACAAACTGAGGAAGCCACCGGAAACCCAAGGAACGGTGACGCCGCCTTTGCGGACTATTTGATCAATGTTGGGGTGTCCTATCGGTTTGCCAACAAAAAAGTAAAAGTGGATCCAGCCTTGATGAACGAATTCAAAAATTAGGAGATAGTATGAAGCAGACCGCAAAGCACAATTTTCTGGCAATTACCATTGGGGTGGTATATCTGTGGTTTGGGGCCCTTAAGTTTTTTCCGGACCTCAGTCCGGCCGAAGGCTTGGCCAAGAGTACCATCCATATGCTCACATTTGGGCTTATTCCGGATGCTGTTTCCATAATTTTATTGGCCCTTTGGGAAACCATGATAGGGGTATGCCTGATATTTAACCTATGGCGCAGGACCATGGCGGTATTGGCCTTGGTGCATATGGTGTTCACTTTTACACCTTTGCTTTTCTTCCCCGACCAGGCCTTTGGGGAAGGGCCTTTATATCTCACGCTGGTGGGGCAGTACATTATTAAGAACCTTATCATCATAGCGGCACTTTTAAATCTTGTTGACTTTAGTGCGGAGAACATCAAAAACAAGCTCAAATATTCAATTCCGTCACCAGCAGGACTCCATCGTTTAGGATTGATTGGTGAAAGGATCCATCAAAAAAATCTCAAAAAAAGTAAATGATACAACAAAGGCAATCCCACTTACTGGGAACCCTCCTATGCTTTCTATTTTTAAGTATTTCCTCTTTTTCGCAAACCAAACTCACCGGTAGGGTAGTTGACGCGACCGATTTACAACCCTTGATCGGGGCGCAAATTATTTTGCAGAATGGTCAATTGGGGGGTGTCACCAATGAAAGCGGATACTTCGAATTCAATGTCGATACAGAAACACAAAGCATCCTGATAAAGTATTTGGGATATGAAGAAAAGCAGATTACCATAACCCCTACCACCAGTGATTTGGGAACCCTGGAACTGAACAGGGCCAATACCACATTGGAAGAGGTCATTGTGAGCGCTTCGCCCCAAAACTTTAAAGAGGAGTTTAAGGGCAGTAATTTTCGTATTAATCCGGTTGCATTAAAGAGAATTAACCCACTGAGTACGGAAGAAGTATTGCGTACCATTCCAGGGGTCAACATTGTTGGGGACATGGGATTGTCCAACAGGCCCAACATCAGTATACGTGGTTCTTGGGGGCGACGATCAAAAAAGGTATTGCTCATGGAGGATGGGACACCATCTGCCCCGGCACCGTATATAGCTCCAGGCGCCTATTACAATCCTGTGAGTGACAGAATCGCTTCCATAGAAGTGTACAAGGGGGCGGACATGCTCAAGTACGGACCCAATAACATGTATGGGGCGGTAAACTACATTACTGCCTTGCCACCCCAAAAACCCACCTTACGGTTAAAACTCACGGGAGGTCAACGCAATTATTCATCAGGACTGTTCTCCTATGGAGGTACTTGGAACAATATTGGCGGACTGGTGGAAGGTGTTTATAAGAAGTTCGATGGATTCACGGACAATTCCTCTGTGGAAATATTGAATCTGAACGCCAAGATTTTTGCCAAATTATCCGAGAATCAATCCTTGTATTTTAAGGTAAGTGGACAATTTGAGGATAACCAGGCCTCTTTGAGTTCCCAGACCCCGTTTACCTTTGAGACCGATCCCACTCAAAATCCATTGGATGCCGATCAGTTTACCATGAGGCGATATGGGGTGGATATCATCCACAAGTGGTTGCCCACGGAGCAATCCAGTTTTACGACCAAGGTGTATGCTTCCGATTTTGAAAGGGATTGGTGGCGACAGGTCACAACCAAGGTAAGGGCCTCTGAGGTGCAGGCTTATGTGGGCCCAGAAATTTTTAACGAGCGGTATGGCTATCTAAATGGAAAATCTTTTGATGATGAGGATTATGTTATCGTGGGCCGTGTGGTGAACGGATTGGAAAGTACTACAGATAGTCGTTGGATATACAGGGTGTCGGGAATAAAGGAAACTTTCAAGACGGCATGGGAGGCCTTCAATGCCCCCAGTCATTTTGAAGCCAGCATCAATCTTCATAGGGAAACGTTTAAGGATGTGTTCTTGGAGGCCGATAACACCCGATGGGCACGCTATGGAACGGCTACCAAAGACCTTTGGTATCGATTATGGTCCGTAAATGGCTATGTAAGGAACGAGTTTCAAATAGGTAAGATAGGCGTCATTCCCATTTTACGCTTTGAACATGTGGACATGTACCGTCAAGATTTGATTGCACAAGCCCAAGACCCCACCCTTCAAGGTACAACAGAGGGTAGGGAGCCCAATGTGTATGATCAGTTTTTACCGGGACTCACCATCAACCATGAATATAAGAACGGAGAATTCTTTGGGAGCATCTATCAGGGAATGATCGCCCCATCCAAAGTATTTGGTTTTTTGGTGGAACAGGATGGCGTGGTGACCAACCCGCTTGAGGGGCAGAGCATAAACATTGACCCGGAACTGAGTTGGAACAAGGAAGTGGGATGGCGTGGCAGTCTTTTTGATAATTGTATCAATGGGCAACTGACTTATTTTCACAATGCCAGTCGAAATTTTTATGCCGGTGGGCGCAATGAGGTGTTTCAAGAGTTAGGCAAAATCAATGTACAAGGAGTGGAAATGGCCTTTAATGCCGAAGTTTTGAACGATGGAGGGCATCAACTCCATTTGTTGGGAAACCTTACCTACATGCATTCCAAGGTAAAAGAAGGTAGGCTGGAAGACAAAGATCTTTTTTCCCAAGTGGTGCATAGCACGGACACCCAAAATGAATATATCCAGAAAGTGAATTCGAACCGGAATGCCTATGAGGTTTATGCCGATAATGGAGGAGGGGAGACCTTACTGACGGATGCAACTTTGGATGCTTCGGATTTTCCCAACATTACCAGGAGCATTATCACCTTTGGGGATGAAGGCATCAAAGATGCCGAGGCACCCTACACGCCCAAAATCAATATGACCATTGGTCTAAACCATGATTGGAAAGGATGGTCAAGTGGTATCAATTTGCATTATGTGGGTGAACAGTTTACCGAGTTCCACAATTTTGAACAGGAATCGGCGGATGGCGCCATTGGAAAATTGCCATCATTTACCACGGTGGACGCCTTTGTCAACTATGATTTTAAGCTGGGTGACCAAATGGACGCCACAGTTTTTGTGAACGGGAAGAACATAACGGACCGGGTGTACCGGGCATCGCGGTTGAACAGGGCCACTTCTGGGGTTTTTGCAGGAGGATTTCGGCAAATCATATTCGGAATCAACCTGAAAATATAAGTCAGCCTTTTGATGGTTCCTAAGGATGGCTACAGCACTTCTGCTTTTAGGATATAAACGCTTTTCCAAGGCCAGTCCCCATCGCCAACGGGAACTTGATTTATGGCATCCACTACATCCATTCCTTCAATCACACGGCCAAAGGGCGTGTAAGCACCATCCAAATGGTAGGAGCCTGGTTTGGTGACCACAATAAAAAATTCATACGGGGAGGCCAATTTGTGGGGATTGTCCCGCTCGCTACTGGGCATGGATATAGTACCTCTATGGTGTTTGTGCCCTTTTTGGGTATCGGGCGGAAGCAGGTATCTTCCTATTTTTCCTCGCTTTTGGGCCGTTTTTTTGTCATCGGAATTTCCTCCTTGGATGATAAAATCCTTCACCACTCGATGAAATTGGGTGCTATCAAAATACTTCTTGCGGGCCAGATAAATAAAGTTTGCCTTGTGATAAGGAACATTGTCAAAGAGCTCAATGGTAAAGCTTCCCATGGTAGTGGTGAGTTTTACCTTGTCCTTCTTAAGGTTCTTGGCATAATCAAAAAAGAAGTCGATGGCATTTTCCTCATCCAACACAAAGGCTTCTTCTTTTTCCTCTTCGGGCTCAGGGGTTTTATTGCTTTCAGCTGGGATGGAATCCTTTTTAAAGCTGGTTTCCGTTGTTTTGGATGTATCTTTTTTAGGGTTTTCTCCACAGGATACCAGAAAAAATAATAGTATACTTGTGGCCAAAGCCGATGCTTTCAATACCATGAATTTTATCGATTTTAGTGAAATAGCCCTAAAAATAAAAGATCTTCCCCTACCTGGGGAGGAATCCCACTATAAAATGTCCCCGGAACTTCGGGTGCAATGGTTAAAATCCAATAAGGTAGAGGAAATAAAAACCAAGAAGGCTGGGGTCATGGCCCTATTTTATCCAGATGTGGAACAAGAAGCAAGGTTGCTGCTGATTCTTCGTAAGGCTTACGAAGGCGTGCATTCCAACCAAGTAGGGTTTCCGGGTGGCAAGGTGGAGCGTGAGGACCGGGACCTTTTGGACACGGCGCTTCGCGAGACCCATGAAGAGGTTGGGGTAGTCCCTACGTCAGTTGAGGTGATCAAGGAACTCAGCAATGTGTATATTCCCCCAAGCAATTTTATGGTAACTCCTTTCATGGGAATCTATCCAGAACCAGAACCTTTTGTCCTCCAGGAAACCGAAGTGGAACGTTTGGTGGAGGTATATGTAAAGGATTTTTTGGATGATGCCAACCTGATTGAGGAAATCCTGACCACTTCCTACGCAAAAAACATTCGTGTACCCGCTTATAAATTAAATGGTTATACTGTTTGGGGTGCTACGGCCATGATGCTGAGCGAGATTAGGGAACTTTTACGGCAAGTGCTTTGACCGCTATTTTGTAAATTTGCCCCCAACAATTGTACTATGGGTCTATTCAAGAAAAATCCTTTTGGTCATATCCTGTTTTTAAAACGCTGGTTGATACGCGTTGCGGGAGCAATGACCCATCAGCGTTATAAAGGATTCAATACCCTTGAAATAGAAGGCTCCCAGGTGATACGTGACCTGCCGGAGACCAATGTGCTTTTTGTAAGCAATCACCAGACCTATTTTGCCGATGTTGTGGCCATGTTCCACGTTTTCAATGCCAGTTTGAAGGGGAGGGACGATTCCATTAAAAATTTGGCCTATCTCTGGAATCCCAAGCTCAATATCTACTATGTAGCGGCCAAGGAAACCATGAAGAAAAGCTTGCTCACCAAGATTTTGGCCTATGCGGGATCTATAAGCATTGAGCGCACATGGCGTGCCGATGGGCAGGATGTAAACCGTCAGGTGAAATTCAGTGACATTAGCAATATAGCCAAGGCCTTGGATGATGGGTGGGTGATCACCTTCCCCCAAGGTACCACAACCCCTTGGAAACCCTTGCGAAAGGGAACGGCCCATATTATAAAACGATACAAACCCGTGGTAGTGCCGGTGGTCATTGATGGGTTTAGACGTTCGTTTGATAAAAAGGGACTTCGGGTCAAAAAGAAAGGTATTTTGCAGTCCATGCAGATCAAACCGCCTTTGGATATCGATTATGACAATGAGTCCATTGATTCCATCTTGGAAAAATTGGAATACGCTATTGAGCAGCATCCTTCTTTCTTAAAGGTCATCTCCAAAGAAGAATTGGCGGCCTACGAAGCCGAAAATCAAAAAAGAAGATACAGCTATCGGGGCGATTAGACTTCCAATTGTTCCAGTTCCCTATAATTTTGTTTGAGTCGTTTTAAAAGAATGCCGTAGAGCAGTCTATAGAAAAGCCATATCAGTAATAAAAGTAAGGCAATGAGCACTATGGATATGATTACGACCATGACCCAAAAGAGGGTGGTGTCCCCATTTTGCACGGCATTTTCAACAATTTGCTGCCCCTTGGAGTCATAAATAAGGATTCCGTAAATGCTGATGATCATGGAGACGGTAAAAATGGCCAGGTTGAACCAAACATATTGGGTGACCGTTCTTTTGACATCCAGAATGGTCCTCATCAGTTTTTTGGAAGAGTCCGTGAAGGATATTTTACGGTAATTGGTATAGAACTTATAGATGAAATATAAAATGATGCCGTAGTTGATCAGGTTAAGTACTATGATGGCAGTATGGATGTGCATCGCCTTGAGTTCCTCCATGGACTCGGTATCACTGAACATGATGTTAAGCCCCGCCCAGAATACAAATTCAATTAGGCTGATGTAAAAAATCCATTTTACGATGGAAGATGATTTTTTCCATATCATCTTGTAGATTTCGTCATAGGTAAGTTTAGGAAGCTGCGCCTCCTTCTTTTGCCAGTCTTTTTTCAAGAGTTCCAATTCATCCACCATGGTCTACGGATTTAATATGGTTCTTAATTTGTTTTTCACCCGGTTCATTTTAACCCTTGCATTTACCTCGGTAATCCCCAAGGTTTCCGCTATTTCGGAATAATCTTTGTCTTCAAGATACAGAAATACCAACGCTTTGTCAATATCCCCAAGCTGTCTCACGGCATCATACATCAATTTCAACTGTCGTTCCTCCGTATCATCATAGGTGTCGGCCTTGATTTTGTGTACTACCGAATCATAATCTTGGGTCTGTACCCTTCTTTTTGATTTTCGATACATGGTAATGGCCGTGTTCAGGGCCACTCGGTACATCCATGTGCTGAATTTGGAGTCTCCCCTAAACTTCGGATAGGCTTTCCATAATTGTATGGTAATCTCTTGAAAGAGGTCACTATGGGAGTCCCTGTCGTTGGTATATAGGCTACATACTTTGTGAACAATATTTTGATTGTTCTCAAGCTCCGTCACAAAACGATGTTCCAGTTCTTTATTCAATGGTTGGTAAGTGATTTGCTTATATGTAGCAATAAAACCGTTTTTGTTACACTACCCCAAAAAATGAGTTTATTTTCGGTAATCCAATGCTGGGGGCCTGTTGCCCAATAAAGGAATATATTCAAAATCTTCCCCGCGTCTTTCAATAAGCTCTGCCTTGGCGGTTTCAACAGTTTTTGGGTTTTTAAAAATATCCATGGCAGTCAAAGTAAGGGTCTTTGCGGCGACCATCATTCCTTTGGTGCCTATGGAAGTTCCCCCGGCCGCAACGGCTTGCCAGCTGTGCGCAGGGGTTCCTGGGACCCAGGTGGCCGTCCCCAAACCTGCCGTGGGAACGGTGAAGCTTACATCGCCCACATCCGTGGAACCATAAGCTCTGGCTTCTTCTTGGTAGGGTTGTATGGTTTCAGCGGTCTTCAAATCCAAGGTTTTTGCTCCCAAGGTCTGGGAAATTTTTTCGGCAAAAGCTTTTTCTTCATCCGTATAGGTTACCCCACCCACCTTGGTGAGGTTGTCATACATGATTTTTTGAAGGGTCAGGTTGGGTAAAAGCTCATGGGTACCCCCGATCATTTCATAGTCCATGGTAGTGCCTGTACCCAATGCAGCTCCTTCGGCAGCTTTTACAATTCGATCGAAAATATCAATGACCACATCTCTTTTGCCATGTCGGGCATAATAATAGACTTCGGCAAAGTCAGGTACTACGTTGGGTGCCTTTCCGCCATTGGTGATCACGTAGTGTATCCGTGCATCTTGGGGAATGTGCTCACGCATCATATTGACCATATTATCCATGGCTTCAACACCGTCCAATGCAGATCTACCTCTTTCTGGGGCTCCTGCGGCGTGGGCCGAAATACCGTGAAATCTGAATTTGGCCGATTTGTTGGCCAAGGCAGCTCCAGCACTGGCTGCATTTTGTGCTCCTGGATGCCAGTGAAGGGCCACATCCACATCATTGAAGACCCCTTCCCGTACCATGTATACTTTTCCAGACCCACCTTCCTCGGCAGGACATCCATAAAACCGAATGGTTCCTTGTATCTTGTTGGACTGTAACCAGTCCTTTACGGCAATGGCAGCAGCTGTGGAAGCGGTTCCAAAAAGGTGGTGTCCGCAAGCATGCCCCGCAGCTTTGTTGGCCGATGTCTTTTCTGGAACAGCCTGTTGTGATAGCCCGGGGAGGGCATCATATTCCCCTAAAATTGCTATTACCGGATAACCGGAGCCATATTCGGCCTTAAAGGCAGTGGGAATTCCTGCGATTCCTTTTTCAATGGAGAAGCCGGCATCGGATAGGGTTTTTTGCAGCAAAGCGGAACTTTTCTCTTCCAAATACCCCATTTCGGCAAGGTCCCAGATTTGATGGGCGATATCACCGTATTTCTGGGTTTTTGTATCCAGTTCGTTCAAAATGGTTTTTTGGCTTTTTTGGGAAAAGCCCATGGCAATACAAAGAACAAGTGCCGTACCGATTAGGAGGGTATTTTTCATTTTCTTGAAGTTTTTAGTCAGGCTTTAAATATACTAAAAAAAGCCTCTTTTATGGAGAGTTGCCTGCAAGGGAATGTGTACATTTACATCCATGTCCACAATGAATATTCCACAATCCAGTTTCCCAAGGGTCGTAATCATTGGCGGCGGTTTTGGGGGCATCGCACTAGCTAAGAAACTCAGTAAAAAGGAAATGCAGGTAGTTTTGCTGGACAAGCATAATTACCACAACTTTCAACCCTTGTTGTATCAAGTTTCAACAGGAGGGTTGGAGCCGGATTCCATTGCCTACCCTATTCGAAAAGTATTGCAGGGCTATCCTAATTTTTACTTCCGTTTGGCCAAGGTCATGACAATAGACACTGCGTCTCGCAAAGTAAAGACCAATATTGGCGAAATCAATTTTGATTATCTGGTAGTGGCCGCAGGCTCCGAAACCAATTTTTTTGGGAACGAGAATATCGAGGCAAAGGGTATGGCTATGAAAACCATACCGCAGTCATTGAACCTCAGGAGTCTTATTTTGGAAAATTTTGAGCAGGCCCTACTTACGGACGACCTCCATGAAAGGGATGCCCTTATGAACTTTGTGATTGTGGGGGGAGGGCCAACAGGAGTTGAGCTGGCTGGAGCATTGGCCGAGATAAAAAAGGGAATTTTACCCAAAGACTACCCGGATTTGGATACACGGAGGGCCCAAATAAACCTGATCCAGAGTGGGGAACGTATTTTACCGGCCATGAGTGGGCAGGCCTCACGAAAGGCAGAGCAGTTTTTAGAGCGTTTGGGCGTAAATGTGTGGAAGAATATTAGGGTCAACGATTACGACGGAAATAAGGTAACCACCAACACGGAAACATCCTTTGAATCCGCCACATTGGTGTGGGCAGCAGGAGTGCAGGCAGTCGGTATCAAAGGGTTGGATGCCAAAGAGGTATTGTGTAGGGGAAATAGGCTGCGGGTCAACCAGTTTCATCAGTTGGAAGGGTTCAAGAACATATTTGCCATTGGTGATGTGGCCCAAATGGAAACCGAAGACTTTCCCCATGGTCATCCCATGATGGCACAACCGGCCATTCAACAAGGAAGGAATTTGGGTGACAATCTAGTGCGGTTGATTGATGGGAAGCCTATGAAACCCTTTGTGTATAAAGACAAAGGAAGTATGGCCACCATTGGAAGGAATAAAGCCGTGGTGGACCTTCCAAAGTTCAGGTTCCAAGGGGTATTTGCATGGTTTGTGTGGATGTTCGTTCATTTGTATTTCCTCATCGGTTTTAGGAATAGGGTGGTGGTGTTCATCAACTGGGTCTACAACTATATCCGGTTCGATCGCGAAGCCCGATTGATCATCAGACCCTATAAAAAACAAAATCAGGGATTGAAAAATCAGCTGAAAAAGGGGAGTTGACCCCAACAACCCTATTGTTGTTTAAGCCCTATTTTCTGGGGTGATATTTATTCAGCACCTTGGCTAAATGGGCACGGTTCACATGCATATATACTTCCGTGGTGGTAATACTTTCATGTCCCAACATTTGCTGTATGGCCCTTAAATCGGCTCCGTTTTCCAAAAGATGGGTGGCAAAGGAATGTCTAAAGGTGTGCGGACTAATGCTTTTTTTTAGTCCGATTTTTTGCGCCAAACGTTTGATTATGGTGAAGACCATGGCTCGGGTAAGCTGTTTTCCCCTTCGGTTTAAAAAAAGAATGTCCTCATGCTCTTTTTGAATGGGTAAATGCACCCGTATTTCGTTCCGGTAAATATTTATGTATTTTTTGTTGATATCGCTTATGGGTACGAACCGCTGTTTGTTGCCTTTTCCTGTGACCTTGATAAAGTCCTCTTCAAAATAGAGGTCGGAAAGTTTAAGGTTCAACAACTCCGAAACCCTTAGACCGCATCCATAAAGAGTCTCGAGGATGGCCCGGTTCCGCTCTCCTTCGGGCTTGGATAGGTCAATGGCCAAGATAAGGGCATTGATCTCGTCAATGGACAAAGTGTCCGGGAGTTTACGGCCTATCTTGGGAGTCTCAATGAGGTCCATGGGATTATCCGCTCGGTAATCTTCAAAAATGAGATAGTTAAAAAAACCTTTCAAGCCCGAAATGACCCTGGCCTGGGTCCTGGGATTTACTGTTTTGGCAATGGTATAGACAAATCCTTGGACGGTCTCCATATCAATTTGAACGGGAGATGTTTCCATATCATGGTCCTGAAGGTAATTGGCCAGCTTTTGAAGGTCAAGAGTATAATTGGTAATGGTATTTTTACTGAGACCGCGTTCAATCTTCAGATAATTCTGGTAGTCCTGTATTGCCTGTTTCCAGTTCATGGTTTAAATATAGAAACAATAATGGGTAGAAATTTGATGTAATTGAACGATTGGTCAATTCAAAAGGGCCTTTGATCAAATGGGAGCTGATTGGAACTTCAAGTTTGGATATTTTTCACAAAGATTTTATTGGATTTAAAAAAAGGACATTTTGTAGGGTTTTTACTACGTAAATACACTATATCCCGTATTGTTACGTTTTAGCCATTACAAAAATTTAACAATAATGAGAAAAGCATTTTTATTGACACTAGGCCTATTGGTATTGTCCTTTTCCGCAATGGCACAACAGGTAGACAGAACCAGGTTTAAGGCGGGGCTGCAGGCAGGTATTCCCGTTGGGGACGCTGCGGATATATCCAAGTTCAGTGTTGGGTTGGACATGGCCTACTTTTGGGGCGTATCGGAACTTGTTGATGCCGGATTGGCAACAGGTTTTATCAATGCCTTTGGGGAAACCAATACGGTGACCGTGGGCAATGTTACCGTGGAAAGCGAGTTTGAAGATTTTCAGTTTGTCCCATTGGCCGGAGCATTTCGACTTTATCCCACATATGATTTCAATTTCGGGGTCGACGTGGGTTACGCCGTGGGTATCAATGAGGGCAACGAAGGAGGGTTTTATGTGAAACCTTCCATGGGATACAATATTACAGGGAACACGGAACTCAATGTATCCTATATCAATATCAGCAATGATGGAAATTTTTCCATAGTGGCCCTTGGGGTGCTATTCCTGTTCTGATATGTAAAGAGATCCAAAGAAAAACTGGGCACAGCCTCAAATAGCACAGTTGAATTAGTATAAACCATAAACTTAGAAAAATGAAAAAATTACTAGTTGTTTTTGGCCTTGCCCTATTGGGTACGGTAACTGTGAAATCCCAAACAAGCTACAAAGCGGCTCTGGGTCTTGGCGTTGATGCGGTTAATAGTGCCACCTTTATTGGGGCTACTGGAAAGTATTTCTTTACCAGCAACCATGTGGGTCAGGCCGATTTAGGATTTGAGGATGGGGCTACCATGATCACCATCCTGTATTCGTACCACAAAAGATTCGTTGGTGCTGGAGGCTTGCGCTGGTATGCCGGGGCAGGTCCGAGTATTATGCTGGTGGACAATATGGATAATGCTTTTGCCTTACGCCCGCATTTGGGACTGGATTTTAAAGTGAACGGAGTGCCCTTTGTGGCCAATTTTGATTGGAGACCGGCCATTGTGCTCAGTGATGGGGATAATGAAGTGGGTGCCTTCGGATTTGGATTGCAATTTGCATTCAACTAATTGATATTAAATAATTTATAATTAAAAAAAGGAGCAGTGAAACCCTGTTCCTTTTGCAAAAAAAATAGGATTTCGATGTTGATATAATAAAAACATTCCAAATTTCCTATTATTCTTAACCTTGTGGCATTGCTATATTTGTGCCCTCAACTAAAATTTATACATCGTGAGAAAATTAATTGTTTTAGCAGTATTTTTTACTAGTGTAATCGTTTCAAACACCTACGGCCAGGAAGGATTCGCGGTCAAGGCAGGTCTTAACAATGTGTCCATGAAGGTGGATACAGGAGATGATTTCTTTGGAAGTGTAAGCGACAGTGAGCTTGGATTTTATCTGGGTGGTAGCTATAACTTTGTGGCATCCGAAGAGTTTGACATTGAGCCTTCGGTACTTTTTAGTTTTGTAGACGATTTGACTTCTTTGTACATTCCTATCATGGCCAAGTACAAAATAAACAACTTCAACATTCAGGCTGGTCCGCAGATCAATTACCTATTGGAGGATATTCCTGATGGTGAGTTGGGTCTTGATATTGCTTTTGGTGGTGGATACCAAATCGATGACAACTGGTTTGTTGAAGCAAGATACGGTCTTCAGATATCCAGAGGAGGAGATTTTGGTGATGTTGTGGACATCAACACCCTAACTTTTGGAGCTGGATATAGATTTAACTAATCAAGTCCAACAAAGCACAAAAAAGCGGGAGTCTTCACTTCCGCTTTTTTTATGCCTTAAAATAATTGGTACTTTTACGATATGAAATTAATGATCATCAATGGGCCCAATCTAAACCTGTTGGGAAAACGGGAGCCCGAAGTATATGGCAGCACCACTTTTGAAGACTATTTTGCCGAATTGCAACAAAAATTTCCACAAGTGGAATTGGAATATTTTCAGTCCAATATTGAGGGTGAGCTTATAGGTAAAATACAGGAAGTAGGGTTTGATTATGATGGGATAGTCCTAAATGCTGCGGCATACACCCACACTTCGGTGGGCATGGGGGATGCGGTGAAAGCGGTTTCCACCCCAGTGGTCGAAGTACATATATCCAATACCCACCAACGGGAAGAATACAGGCATGTTTCCTACATATCACCGGGAGCCAAAGGAGTTATCCTTGGTTTTGGATTGCAAAGCTATGATTTGGCCATCCAGAGTTTTCTAGGCTAGTTCCTTTAGATACTTTTCATCCGCATAAAAAGTACCAAAGGGTAATAGGGAGGCCATAAAGAGCATCACAAACTTTTTGATGCCCCATTTGCGCTGCCAACAAAATGCTACGGCCAAGACCACATATAAAATAAAGAGAACCCCATGGGCGTAGCCCACAATTTTATTGGGTTCCATGATATCTGCCCAATACTTCAAGGGCATGGTCATCCCAAACAAAGCGATATAGGAAATGCCCTCCAAAATGGCCGTGGCCCTAAAAAGTTTAAGCATATTCTTTGGATTAAATGTGGATCACTTCATCATAGGCAGCTGCTACGGCTTCCATAACGGCTTCACTCATGGTTGGGTGGGGGTGTACCGCTTTAAGGATTTCATGGCCTGTGGTTTCCAGTTTTCGGGCCACCACTGCTTCGGCGATCATATCGGTAACACCAACTCCGATCATATGGCAACCCAACCATTCACCATATTTGGCATCAAAGATGACTTTTACAAATCCATCTGCATTTCCACTAGCTTTGGCTTTACCACTGGCAGAAAATGGGAATTTTCCAATTTTGATGTCGTACCCTTGTTCTTTGGCCTGTTTTTCAGTAAGACCAACAGAAGCAACTTCGGGGATACAGTAGGTACATCCGGGGATGTTTCCATAATCCAATGCCTCAACATGCATTCCCGCAATCTTTTCAACACAAAGAATACCTTCGGCAGATGCCACGTGGGCCAATGCTTGGCCGGGAGTTACATCGCCAATGGCGTAATATCCTGGGATATTGGTCTGGTAATAATCGTTCACCAAGATTTTATCACGGTCCACAGCGATTCCTACATCCTCCAAGCCAATGTTTTCAATATTCGTTTTGATACCCACGGCTGAAAGAACGATATCGGCTTCCAAAACCTCTTCACCTTTGGACGTTTTTACGGTGGCTTTTACACCATCACCTGAAGTGTCCACTTTGGTCACTTCCGCAGAAGTCTTGATTTTGACCCCGGCCTTTTTGAAGCTGCGTTCCAACTGCTTGGATACGTCCTCGTCCTCAACAGGAACAATATTGGGTAAGTACTCCACTACGGTCACTTCCGTGCCCAAGGAGTTATAGAAATAGGCAAACTCGATACCAATGGCACCACTACCTACTACGATCATTTTTTTAGGTTGTTTTTCCAAGGACATGGCCTCACGGTAACCGATCACCTTTTTACCATCTTGCGGTAAACTGGGCAATTCACGGCTTCTGGCCCCTGTGGCGATGATGATATGGTCTGCGGAGTACTCGGCAGTATCACCATGCTCTCCTTTTACCAAGACTTTCTTGCCAGGTTGCACCTTGCCATATCCATTGAGGACCTCGATTTTATTTTTTTTCATCAAGAACTGAATGCCCTTGCTCATGCCTTCGGCTACACCACGGCTTCGCTTTACCACGGCACCAAAATCGTAATCCACATCTTTGGCACTAAGTCCGTAGTCTTCGGCATGCTTCAGATATTCAAAGACCTGGGCGGATTTTAAAAGGGCTTTGGTGGGGATACAGCCCCAATTGAGACAAACGCCTCCCAAACTTTCCTTTTCCACAATGGCGGTTTTGAATCCTAGCTGTGAGGCCCTGATTGCGGTAACATATCCACCGGGACCACTGCCCAGAACAATTACGTCGAACTTGCTCATTAGATCTTGATTTTAGTTGTTAAATTGGAAGCCAGCCTTTGGGCAGGCAGGTGCAAAAGTACGGAATTCAATCCCCAAATCCCAAGCTTGAAAAAGGCAAAATTGGCTTTGTTTGTGAAATCAGTTCGGGTCTTTGCCGAACATCTTTTGATTGAAGGCTTGGGAGCCCCCTTTTGGAATGGAAAGTGATACCCATTCGTCTCCTTTTATCATTCTTCCCACAAAGGCAATTTGTCCAACATGACTGGCATAATGGGCCAATTGTCGGTTGATGGCCGCTGGAATGGAATGCTCTTCGTCACGGATTTTTATTTTGTTATTGAAATTGGAAGCATTGATGCTTTCCAAGGCTTGGAACAGGCACTGCCATCCTTTTTCCCAGGCGGCCAATAGTTCAGCTTTGGAGGTATAGGGTTCTTCAAACTCCAGTTCCCTGTTGCGCCAGGTTTTTTCACCATCCTCGGTCAGGAAATTGGTCCATCTACTCAACATATTCCCCACCATATGCTTTACAATGATGGCGATGGAGTTGTCCGTTTTGCTATACTTCCACAGAATGTCACTATCGGAAAGTTGGGCAAAGGTTTTATCGCCCATGGTTTTGTACCGATGGAATTCGAACAGGGCACTTGCCATATACTCTTCTTGGAAATCCATTACTCTTCAGAAGGATTGAAACCAATGCTCACGGAGTTGATGCAATACCGTTGCCCTGTGGTCTCTTGGGGTCCGTCATTGAACACATGCCCTAAATGTCCACCACAGTTGGCACAGATGGTTTCGGTACGAATCATACCATGGGAGGTGTCACGGATGTATTCAATGGCCCCTTCCACAGCTTGATCAAAAGAGGGCCATCCACAGCCGCTTTCAAACTTGTGTTCGCTCTCAAACAGCTTGGCATGGCATGCCCTGCAGTGATAGTCCCCATTTTCAAAATGGAGGTTGTATTGCCCGGTGAATGGGCGTTCCGTTCCCTTTTGTCGTAAAACGTAATATTCTTCGGGGGAAAGGGATTGTTGCCATTCCTCCTCGGTTTTTTCCATACCGTATTTTTTATCCATAGAATGGGGTGGTTTACTTGCCATCAGGAATAAAATCCAAGGCAATTCCATTGATGCAGTGTCTTTTTCCTGTGGTCTTTTTAGGCCCATCATCAAAAACGTGGCCTAAATGTCCGCCACAGGTGGCACAATGTTCCTCTATTCGGGTAACACCGTACGAGTTGTCTTCTTCATAGGCCACATTTCCTTCAATCTCACGGTCAAAGCTGGGCCAACCGGTACCGGACCTATATTTGTTTTCACTTCGGAAAACCGGGGTGCCGCAACCTGCGCAGACATAGGTTCCCTTTTCTTTGTTTTCCAAAAGGTCGCTGGTAAATGCATTTTCGGTAGCCGCTTTACGGAGCACATAATATTCCACTTCTGTAAGCTCTGCTTTCCACTCCGCATCGGTTTTGGTTACCTTATAGGCGACCTCTTTTTCGGATTCATTTTTCTTTTCCTGCGATATGCCCTTGCACCCTAAACAGGCTAGAAAGGCCACCAAAAACAATTTTTTTCCCATTTTTCTGACTCTTTTAATGAATAGACGCAGTTTTGGCAGTATCCTTTCAAAAATACCATAAAAAGAAAAAGTCCCTTCGGAGAAAGGGACTTTTATTCATATTGCGGACTGGAAAATTACTGTAGTTCCAATTTCTTCACTTGGTCTTCGCCAATACCCAAGGAGGACATTACATTTTCAATATTTGAGGTATCCATTTTTGAGGCATCGGCATATTCACTGGGGATAAAGACAATCCTGAAAAGTTGGTTGTCCGTAAAATCCGTGCTTAGGGTGGAAAGGTCAAAATTTCCATCGATGAACAGTTCCACATCTACATAGGTATGCTCAAAAACATATTGTATGGTGCCTTCGGGCAGAAAATAGTTTTGTGGAATCTGGCTCCAAACGTCGGCAGTGCTGCCATCATCCAAATCCACGGTTCCGGTATATCGATACACCAAAACGGCATCTTCCGGAATGGTCTCAAAATCGGTGACGTCACCATAATTGATCAAGGTGCTGAAGAGATTGGCATCTCCATCATAGTCAAAATTTATTCCATCCACTTCCACTACTTGTCCTTGGATGCCGTCAAGACCGTCCAAACCGTCCAGGCCATCAAATCCATCCCGGCCAGGAGGGCCTTCTGGGCCTTCGCAGGCAACGGTGAACAAGACTATAAAAGCGCCAATAATTGTGTTGAATTTATTCATGATTCTTGGTTTTTGATTTGAATTCATCAGGTTTCTTTTTTCATCAAAATCAAAAAGCATTCCATTTTTTCACCAAGTACAATTTTCTTCGAAAGGATTTGATGAAAATCGTAATCTTGGCCAAGAAGTATTATATTGTGAATACTAAAACACAAATATGTCCAAGGTAGTTGCCCATAGTTTGTTCACGGAGTTTGATATTGACCTTTTTAAGGCGGGAAAACATTTTCGATTGTATGAAAAATTGGGATCCCACCTTACGGAAGTGGCAGGTGAAAAGGGCACTTACTTTGCGGTTTGGGCGCCATCGGCAAAATCCGTGTCGGTCATTGGGGATTTCAACCATTGGAACGCCGATGAACATAAACTCAATGTCCGTTGGGATTCCAGTGGTATTTGGGAGGGATTTATCCCCGGGGTTGACCAAGGCACCAAGTACAAGTACAAAATACGGTCGCACAACAATGACATTTCGACCGAAAAGGCGGATCCCTTTGCCCGGTATTGCGAGCAACCACCCAAAACGGCTTCCATGGTCTGGAATGCAGAACACAACTGGAAGGATAAAAAATGGATGGACGAACGGGAAAAACACAATGGGTTGGACAGACCTTATTCCGTTTACGAGGTGCATTTGGGTTCTTGGCGAAAAAAAAATGGCTGGGAATATCTTTCCTATATGGAATTGGCCGATGAGCTTGTGGACTATGTGGACGAAATGGGTTTTACCCATGTGGAGTTCATGCCGGTCATGGAATATCCCTATGATCCCTCTTGGGGGTATCAATTAACGGGGTATTTTGCCCCAACCTCCCGATTTGGCAAGCCAGAAGATTTTAAGCTGTTGGTAGATAAATTCCATCAAAAGGGCATTGGGGTCATCTTGGATTGGGTACCGTCCCATTTTCCTGAAGATGCCCATGGATTGGGCTTTTTTGACGGTTCCCATCTCTATGAACATCCAGACCGTAGACGGGGCTATCACCCAGATTGGAAGAGCCTTATTTTCAATTACGGAAGGAATGAGGTCAGGGCCTTTTTGATCAGCAATGCCGTTTTTTGGTTGGATCAATACCATGTGGATGGACTTCGGGTGGATGCCGTGGCCTCCATGCTCTACTTGGACTATTCACGCGAAGATGGGGAGTGGGAGCCCAACATCTATGGCAACAATGAAAATTTGGAGGCGATTTCTTTTTTACGGGAAATGAACCAAGAAGTATACGGAAGCTTTAAGGGTGTGCAGACCATCGCCGAAGAGTCCACTGCCTTTTCCGGGGTGACGAAACCAGTACATTTTGGTGGACTTGGTTTTGGTATGAAATGGATGATGGGTTGGATGCACGATACCTTGGAGTTCTTTAAAAAAGACCCCATCCACCGTTCCTATGATCTTAATGAGATTACCTTTAGTTTGACCTATGCCTTCACCGAAAATTTTATGTTGCCTTTTTCCCATGATGAGGTGGTCTATGGAAAGCAATCCCTTTTATACCGTATGCCAGGGGACGAATGGCAGCGTTTTGCCAATTTGAGGATGCTGTTTGGGTACATGTTCACCCACCCGGGAGGAAATCTCCTGTTCATGGGTGGTGAGTTTGGGCAATCTTCGGAGTGGAATTTTCAGGAAAGCTTGGAGTGGCATCTTACCCAATACGATTTTCATTCTGGAATCCAGAAAGTTATCAAGGATTTGAACAAAATGTACAAAACCAACCCTGCACTGTACGACAAACAGTTCAGTAGCGATGGATTTCAATGGATAGAATACAATGATCAGGAGAATACGGTGGTAAGCTATATCCGAAAAGGAAACGACCCTAAGGACGATATGATCGTGGTCTGCAATTTTACCCCTGTTCCCCGTGAAAACTATAGGGTTGGGGTTCCCAAGAACTCCCAATTAAAGTTGATTTTTAATAGCGATGATACCAAGTATTCGGGAAGTGGAATGGGCAAAAAAACACTCAAGCCGGGAAAAACGTCTTGGAACGGACATTTGCAATCCGTTTTGATGACACTTCCGCCCTTATCCATCGTTGTCTACAAATAGCGGCCAAACTATAACGATATAGTGGCGTGTTGTTCAAAACATCTTTTTATTTTGTCCGCCTAAAGTATTTCTTTTGTTAGTCTCAACAAACTGAAGATGATAACCAACACTGAAATAGAGAAACGGGGCAATCAGCACCCAAATCATATTGTAGACTTTAAACAGGAGAACCGAAAACTCCTTTTTACCACCCAGAACGGGGTTATTTTGGAAGTGTCCATTTTACGGGATAGTGTGGTACGGTTTCGGTATGCTACCGAGCATGTTTTTGAACCGGATTTCTCCTACGCCATCAGCAATGACGTAAATACGGGATTCAATCAACTTGAGGTTCAGGAAGAGATTCCGGAATATGTGGTTATCACCAATAAAATCAAGATTTATATCAATAAGTCCAATCTCAAGGTCCAGATAACGGATTTGGAAGACAATGTGCTCAACGAGGATGAGCTGGGATTTCATTGGGAAGAGAACTATGATTACGGGGGTAATGTAGTGAAAATGAGTAAGATATGTCATTCCGGGGAAAGCTATTACGGCATGGGGGACAAGGCTTCGCATACCAACCTGAAGGGCAAGCGATTGAACAATTGGGTAACGGATTCCTATGCCTATGGTAAGGACCAGGAGCCATTGTACAAAGCCATTCCCTTTTATGTGGGGCTCAAGGAAAGTGTCGCTTACGGTATCTTTTTTGACAATTCTTTCAGCACCTATTTTGATTTTGCCAATGAAAAAAGGAACGTGACCAGTTTTTGGGCCGATGGGGGGGAGATGAACTATTATTTTTTCTACGGACCCAAAATGAGCCAAGTGGTGGAAGCCTATACCGATTTGACCGGTGTTCCGGAATTACCACCCCTTTGGGCCTTGGGTTTCCATCAATCCAAATGGAGCTATTACCCAGAACGAAACGTAAAAAAAATCGCCGCTACCTTTAGAAAACTCAATATTCCCTGCGATGCCATTTATCTGGACATTGATTATATGGAGGGGTTTAGATGCTTTACTTGGAACAACCGCTATTTCCCCAATCCCAAGAAAATGGTGCAAGACTTGGAAAAAGATGGTTTTAAGGTGGTTACCATGATTGATCCCGGAATCAAGATCGACCGGGATTATTGGGTATACCAGCAGGCTATGGATCATGGCTTTTTCTGCAGAAGGGCAGATGGCCCCCACTTTAAGGGAAAAGTATGGCCAGGGGAATGTAAATTTCCAGATTTCACCAACCCCGAAGTTCGGGAATGGTGGGCAGGTCTGTACAAGGAAATGATAGCTGAGATAGGGGTGCGTGGGGTTTGGAACGATATGAATGAACCTGCCATTATGGAAGTTCCCTCCAAAACGGCCAATTTGGACGTGCGTCACGATTACGATGGCCATCCCTGTAGCCATAGAAAGGCGCATAATGTGTATGGGATGCAAATGGTAAGGGCCACATATGATGGGGTTAAGAAATACACCTTTCCAAGAAGACCTTTTGTGTTGACAAGGGCCGCATATTCAGGAACACAGCGCTATTGTGCTACATGGACCGGGGACAACGTGGCAACTTGGGAACACCTATGGATCGCCAATGTACAGATGCAACGGATGTGTATGAGTGGATATTCCTTTGTAGGGTCGGATATTGGCGGTTTTGCCGAACAGCCCAACGGCGAATTGTTTGCCCGATGGGTACAGTTGGCCATTTTCCATCCCTTCTGTCGGGTACATTCAAGCGGGGACCACGGGGATCAGGAACCTTGGTCCTTTGGAGAGGAAATCACCAATATTGTTAGAAAATATATAGAGCTTCGCTATCAATTGTTGCCCTATCTCTATACCATGTTCTACAAGTATATCAATAACGGTATGCCCATGCTGCAATCTTTGGTTTTTTATGATCAAGAGGATTCCCAGACCCACTTTAGAACCGATGAGTTCCTGTTTGGGGAGCATATGCTGGTATGTCCGGTACAAGAACCCAATGCGCAGGGTAGGCGCATGTACTTTCCAAGGGGAAATTGGTACAGCTATTGGACGGACGAAGTGATTGAAGGAGGAGTTGAAAGATGGGTGCCTGCAGAAATCTATAAGATTCCACTTTACGTAAAAGAAGGGGCCATGATACCAAAATATCCGGTGCAGCAGTATGTAGGTGAAAAGGAAATCAAAGAATTAAGGATCGATGTCTATTACAAGGAAGGTATAGAAAATTCCAGCGTGTATGAGGACCAGCAAGACGGATATGACTATAAGAAAGGAAGATTTAGTCTTAGAAAGTTCAGGTTGAGAGGTAAGGAGAACGAGTTGATCATTCAACAGTTCAAGGATGGAAACTTCACCACTTCTTATAACACTTTTAAACTGAATTTTCACGGTCTACCCTTCACCATTGGAACTGTAGAGGTGGATAATGAGGAAGTTGACTTTTCGGAAATCAAATTGAATGGTAACAACTCCATAGAGGTGACCAAGGATTTCACGGAACTCCACCTGATCGGAAAATAATTTTTTGTACTTTTCCTAGACTAAACACTCACACATATTATGAAACGATTTATTCTTACCGCCTCCATTTTTTTGGTAGTTGCTGCGTGTAAAACAAATCCATTTACGGGGAAGAGCACATTGAATTTCTACCCCAATAGTCAAATTTTTCCCATGGCCTTTGCCCAGTACGATCAGTTTTTGGGCGAGAACAAGGTGATTACGGGAACATCGGATGCGCAAATGATTGCCCGGGTGGGCCAACGGATTGCCTCTGCGGCGGAACGCTGGTTGGATTCCAATGGCTATCCTGGCTACCTTAAGGATTACAAATGGGAATACAATTTGGTGCAGGATGAAACCGTCAACGCTTGGTGTATGCCTGGAGGAAAAATTGTGTTTTACACTGGAATTTTACCTATAGCCCAAGGGGAAACCGGAGTAGCAGTGGTAATGGGCCATGAAGTGGCACATGCCTTGGCAGATCATGGAGCACAACGAATGAGTGCCGGTATGGTACAGCAGATTGGGGCTGTGGCCGGGAATGTGGCCATACAGGATCCTGAAAAGCGGAACATGTTCAACCAGGCTTATGGATTGGGATCTACTTTGGGGGTTATGCTCCCCTTCAGTAGAGGTCATGAAACCGAAGCCGATAGGATTGGACTACAGATTATGGCCATTGCAGGATATAATCCTGATGAGGCTGCCAATCTGTGGAGACGGATGAAAGAAAAATCAGGGGGACAGGCCCCTCCAGAATTTATGAGCACACACCCCTCCAACGATACCAGAATCCAAAATTTGACCGCTTGGGCACCAGCTGCCAAACAAGAAGCAAGAAAGTTTGGGGTAACCTCATTTAAATAAATTGATTGATAACATAAAGATGTCATTTCGAATACGTTAAAAGACCTATTTTTATCTGCGATGGGTCTTTTAGCCATCGGGATGACATCTTCTTTTATAGACATTATTCATGGCACAGGCATTGGCATTAAAAGGAAGTAAAAAACTATTGAACGCGTGGGCGTTTTATGATTGGGCCAATTCCGTATACAGTTTGGTCATTTCCTCGGCCATTTTCCCTATTTTCTATGGAGCCCTGTTCCGGGTAGCGGGTATAGAGCGAGTGGTCATATTTGGAGGAGAGATAGCCAGGGCCCCGTTGATCAGTTATGTGACCTCCCTCGCTTTTGTGTTCATTGCCATTGTAACCCCATTGGTTTCGGGGATTGCCGATTATTTGGGGAATAAAAGATTGTTCCTGAAATTTTTCTGTTACCTCGGTGCCTTGTCGTGTATCGGTTTGTACTGGTTTTCATTGGAAAACATCTATTTCGGACTAGTATGCTATTTCTTTGGCTTGGTCGGCTTTTGGGTGAGTTTCGCCATCAACAATTCCTATTTGCCGGATATAGCCTTTCCGGAACAGCAGGATGGAATCAGTGCCAAAGGATTTTCATTGGGGTATGTGGGTAGTGTTATTTTGTTGATATTCAATCTAACCATGGTAATGCAGCCTGATGTCTTCGGCATAACGGACAATGGGGGTGAAGTGGCCGAAATCAAGGCGATGAAATATTCGTTTATTTCCGTGGGGATATGGTGGATACTTTTCAGTCAATACACCTTTGCCCACCTGCCAAAAGGCTATAAGCGGGAAGGGGAACGAAAAAATATAGTACTCAACGGTTTTAGGGAGTTAAAGAACGTTTGGCACCAATTGGGGGAAAACACAAGATTAAAGCGGTATTTAGGTGCTTTTTTTGTCTACAGTATGGCCGTTCAGACCATTATGCTCATCGCTACTTATTTTGGGGAAGAAGAAATCACCTGGGGCTCGGATAGTGAGCGTACCACAGGGTTGATCATCAGTATTTTGGTAATCCAGATTGTGGCCATTTTTGGAGCTACCGTCACGGCGAGGGTCTCAAAAAAGTATGGAAACATCAATACCCTTATGGTCATCAATTGCATATGGGTGGCCTTGTGTGTGTATGCTTATTTCTTGCAAACCCCAATGGATTTTTACATTGCGGCTAGTTTTGTTGGGGTGGTCATGGGGGGAATCCAAGCCCTGTCCCGATCTACCTATTCCAAGTTTTTGCCCGAAACCACCGATACCACATCCTTTTTCAGTTTTTATGATGTGGCCGAAAAAATAGGAATCATCATCGGTACATTCTTGTACGGAGCCGTGGCCCAACTCACGGGGAGTATGCGGAACAGTACCATCTTTTTGGGCTTGTTCTTTTTGATAGGAATTTACCTGTTGACCAGGGTCAATAGCGCCAGAAAATAGAAAACATCACACATTATACACAAAAGGCCCCGACATTTGTCGGGGCCTTTTGGTTTCTTGATTGATGGCTAAACTCCTTTATCCTTTTGAAATATCTCCGGAGCCTGATGATTTACTGTCTATTTTCTTGGGATTGCCTTGGTAGCTAATATCGCCTGAACCGGAGACCCTAGCCTGTATGGATTCATTTGCGGTAACCCTGACATCGGCAGAACCGGAAACCGCAACGGTAACGAAATCGGCCTCAAGTTCATAGGCCTTTACGTCCCCGGAACCGGATACTTGGATGTCCAGATCAGTGGTTTTACCGGACAGATTGATGTCACCCGAGCCTGATAGGGCGGCGTTCACACTTTTGGCGTTTACGGTCAGAGAAACGTCGCCAGACCCAGAAATCCTAGTGCTGAAATCATTGGCTGCCAAAGTGGTTTTGCCTACAATATCCCCAGAACCGGATAGCGATACCGAACTTATGGATTCAACGGGTACAGTGATTCGGATTCCCTTGCCCCATGAAGAGGGTTTTAGGTTTACTCCTTTTTCCACTTTAATGAGTAAAGTGCCGTTCTTGACTTCGGTTTTAATGTGTTCCAATAAATTGGATTCCCCTTCAAGGGTAAGTTCCCCTTCTTTGCCGGATACTAGGTCCACATCGAACCAACCGGCCAAGGCCACCTCGTCATAATCGCCCACCGAACGTTCAATGGTTACGATGTTGCCATCCCCATTGATGCGTTTTCCCCATTGGGCGTTGGTGGTGGCTACGGCACAAAATGCCAGTGTTAATGTGATGAGTTTTTTCATGATTGTGTTTTTAGTTTTGTTCTTTGATTTGATTTATTAATTCTGATAGAAGGTGATGCCCCCATAATCACTGGTAATGTTTATCATGTTACCAGAGTTTTCTTTTCCGTAATATCCCTTGAAATACTTTTCGTGGGATTTTTCTATACTGACGTTCAGCTCAAAATCATCCTTGCCACTTACACCGGCATATTCCGTTCTGATCTCAAAGTCAAAAGCATACTCGGGATGGTACCCTATTTTTATTCCGGTATAGTCCGTTCTAATGGTCACGTTTCCGGCATCAGGGGCCAATCGATCTATTTTTAAGGAACCGTAATCCCCTGTGATGGAAACATTGCCATGGATTTCTCCCAATTTCACCCCAATGTAGTCCCCGTTTCCGGTCACGTTTTTGGCATTGTTCACTTCTATGGACCCATAATCGCTGGAATAGTCCAAATCTCCCATTTCTTCTATGACTGCGTTGGTATAATCGGCCCGAATGCGCAAATTGCCAGCCTTTTGAATCGTGAAGCCTGAGTAATCGGCCACAATTTCACCACTGTTGATATAGTCAAAAGTGGATCGGGAAGTATAGTCGAACTTAAGCTCGTTGTTTCGGCCCCGCAACTCACCCACATCGATCTTGCCATAATCACATTTTATCTTGGCATGGCCATCTATGCGGTCCAAGAAGATGTTTCCATAGTCATTGCTCAGGTTTACGCTGTTCTTAACAGGTAACTTAATAGTATAGTTTACCTGTACGTTTACGTTTCTTCGCTTTCCCCAGTTCCATCCCCAACTGCTACCGCGGTCCCCAAACAGGGTACGGGCCGATACCATGCTGGAGCTGTTCTCAAAATCCACATCAATTTCGTCCAAGCGCTCCTGCACGCGGTCCTCGTCATTGCCATTGGTCTTGATGTTGACCTCGATGACCACCCTGTTTTCATTCCATGAGGTAATGTTGAGGTTGCCGTAGCTGTTGTTCACTTTAAAGAGTGCATCGGAGTTTACGTTAAACTCTTTCTTAATGGTCTTTTCCTTGGTGTACTTGCCTTCCATTTCCCCTGTACCTGCACTTAGTGCAAAAGGAAGCAGTGCTAAGGCCAAAAGGATGATTTTATATCGTAATGTTTTCATCATTGAATGATTTTAAGTTTTTGATGTTTTCTATCTGGTTCAATACCTCTTTTAATAAGTCTATTCGGGTTTGGAAGTTGGTAATCATGGCATTCAAGATAATTTTACTGTCACCGCCATTGACCAAATCCTCTTCCAGGGATTCGTAATCGTTTTTTAGCTTTTGCAACTGAAATAGCGTGTCATCAACCAATTGGGCTGTTTCGGGCGATTTTTCGCTTTCCAATAGCTCTACCTGTTGCTCAATAAGATTGGCAAAGTAAAATTCGGTCTGTGAAACCTCCGGAGCAATCTTGACCACTTGCTCTTTCAAACTGGGTTTTGGCCCCAATGCCTGAAAGGACAGTACGCCAATCAGCGCAATGGATGCTGCAATGGATAACGGTTTCCACCAGTTCACCTTCTTTTTGTTCAGGGAAATTGTGCCCTTGTCTTGGTTCAGTTTCTCCAAAAAGCGTCCTTGGTGCCCGTTTTGGGGCTCTTCAAGGTCAAATTGTCCGTGCAGCCTCTCAAACAGTTGGTCTATAGTATCCTCTTTCATGGCAAAACGTTTTGGTTCAATTTTTTTCGTAAGCTTTCCTTGGCCCGTGATATGGTAGTCCTGCAATTGGCGTAGCTTATATTCATAATTTCACTGATTTCTTCGTAATCGTAACCTTCAATTAAATGTAAGGTCAAAGAAACTCTGTAATTGTCTTTCAAACTTTTCATGGTCTCCATCACTTTTTGAGCCTTCAGTTCTGTGTAACCATTGTGGTCTGGAGCAACTTCATCATTATCTTCGACCTTGTACATTATGTCATCCAAGTCCACAGCCCGTTCTTTCTGCTGCTTTTTGTACTGATAAATGCTGTTATTGATCACAATCCGCTTTAACCATGCGCCAAAAGTGACCTCCCCTTTAAATGTGTGCAGTTTCGTGAACGCGCTCAAGAACGATTCCTGCATTACATCTTCCGCTTCGGCCGAGTCTTTCACAATTCGGTAGGCCGTGTTGAACATGGCTCTGTAATACCGATTGTAAACCTCCATTTGTGCACTTTGTTGGCCTTTTAGGCACAGCTCCAGCAGTGCGTCAATATGTTCATTTTGGTGGCTCAAAAAATGAATGGTTTGTCTTATAGAGGTATGAATTTATCAATTGTTACACTTTTTTTGGAATTTTTAAATTTTAATGGCACAGGAATTGCCTTTTAACAAATGAAAAAAAGCTGTTTAAGGACTATAAACGTTGATTATAAAGGAGTTAAAACAGTTTTTTGAAAGAATAAAGACATTATCATTTTGTTGATTATGACAAAATGACCGAAAAGATGATATGGGAGAGATGAAAATTTCAAATTTTGACAATATAGACTTTCAAGGCTTGGATGAGGATGCGGAATTGATTCCGTTGCTCACCCCAGAGGACGAGGAACAGATGAACCGGGAGAGCCTACCGGAAACCTTGCCGGTTTTGCCGCTTCGGAACACCGTGCTGTTTCCTGGTGTGGTAATCCCGATTACGGCCGGTAGGGATAAATCCATTAGCCTGATCCGTGATGCCAACAACGGTTCCAAGACCATAGGGGTGGTTTCCCAAAAAGATGAGGAAACGGAAAACCCGGGGGTGGACGACATCAATACGTTGGGAACGGTCGCGCGCATATTGCGGGTACTGCAAATGCCCGATGGGAATACCACCGTTATCATTCAAGGGAAAAAACGCTTTCAGATAGAGCAGGTCATTTCGGAAAAACCCTATATGACCGCAACAGTAAAAGAGGCTGAGGAAGTACGCCCCGAAGAGGGCAATAAAGAGTTTGGTGCCATCATTGATTCCATCAAGGAATTGGCCTTTAAGATCATTAAGGACAACCCCAATATTCCCAGCGAGGCCACTTTTGCCATCAAGAACATCCAGAGTAATTCGTTCTTGATCAATTTTGTGTCGTCCAATCTTAATTTAACGGTTGCCGAAAAACAGCAACTTCTGGAAATCCCGAATTTGCAGGATCGGGCCTTGGCCACTTTGCGCTATATGAACATGGAGCTTCAAAAACTGGAGTTGAAGAACGATATCCAGTCCAAGGTTCGTAGCGATATGGACCAACAGCAGCGCGAATATTTCCTTCACCAACAGATGAAGACCATCCAAGAGGAATTGGGTGGCATGTCCTATGAGCAGGAAGTGGAAGAGATGAAGGAACGCGCCAAGAAGAAAAAATGGAGCAAAAAAGTCAAGGAACACTTTGAGCGCGAACTGGGAAAAATGCAGCGCATGAATCCCCAAGTGGCCGAATATTCCATCCAGCGCAATTATCTGGATTTGATATTGGACCTGCCGTGGAACGAGTATTCCAAGGATAAGTTTGACCTGAAACGGGCCCAGCAGATTTTGGACCGTGACCATTATGGCCTCGAGGATGTAAAACGTAGAATCATTGAGTATCTGGCAGTTTTGAAACTCCGAAACGATATGAAATCGCCTATACTTTGTCTGTATGGCCCTCCCGGGGTAGGAAAGACCTCCTTGGGTAAATCCGTGGCCGAGGCGTTGGGTAGGGAGTATGTACGTATGTCCTTGGGTGGACTTCGGGACGAAGCGGAAATCCGCGGTCACCGAAAAACCTATATCGGGGCCATGCCCGGTCGTATCATCCAAAGTTTGAAAAAAGCCGGGACATCGAATCCTGTTTTTATCTTGGATGAGATCGATAAGCTTTCCAACAGTCATCAAGGGGACCCTTCCTCTGCCATGTTGGAGGTATTGGACCCAGAGCAGAACGCCGAGTTCCACGATAATTTCTTGGAAATGGGTTATGACCTTTCCAAAGTGATGTTCATCGCCACGGCCAACAACCTGGCCACCATTCAGCCTGCGTTGCGCGACCGAATGGAAATCATCAACGTGACAGGCTATACCATTGAAGAAAAAGTGGAAATCGCAAAAAGGCATTTGTTGCCCAAACAATTGAAGGAACATGGACTGTCCACCAACGATTTGAAGATCGGCAAACGCCAGTTGGAGAAAATCGTGGAAGGCTATACCCGTGAATCCGGGGTGCGTGGATTGGAAAAGCAACTGGCCAAAATGGTTCGGTATGCCGCAAAGTCCATCGCCATAGAGGAAGAATACAACGTGAAGGTCACCAGTGAGGATGTGGAAAAAATTCTGGGTCCTGCACGATTGGAGCGCGATAAATATGAAAACAACGATGTGGCCGGAGTGGTCACAGGATTGGCATGGACCAGTGTTGGGGGCGATATCCTCTTCATAGAATCCATTTTGTCCAAAGGAAAAGGTGCCTTGAACATTACAGGGAACCTGGGCAAGGTGATGAAGGAATCGGCCACCATTGCCATGGAATACATAAAATCCAACGCGGAAGCCTTTGGCATAGATCCCAATGTGTTTGAAAAGTACAATGTGCACATCCACGTTCCTGAAGGGGCAACGCCCAAGGATGGGCCCAGCGCGGGGATTACTATGTTAACATCCTTGGTGTCGCTGTTCACCCAACGCAAGGTGAAGAAAAGCTTGGCCATGACCGGGGAAATTACCCTGAGGGGTAAAGTATTGCCCGTAGGTGGAATCAAAGAGAAAATCTTGGCGGCAAAACGGGCACGGATCAAGGAAATCATTCTTTGTGCCGATAACCGAAAGGATATTGAGGAAATCAAAGCTGACTATCTCAAGGGGTTGACATTTCATTACGTAACCGATATGAGTGAGGTAATCGATATTGCCATCACCAAGCAAAAGGTGAAAAATGCGAAAACCCTGTAATGGAATGACAGATGTCATGATCTCATAAAACCTTTTCTACCTATTTTTGCGGCATGAAAAAAATCACCATAGCCATTGATGGCTATTCTTCCACGGGAAAAAGTACTATTGCCAAGCGTTTGGCCAAAGCCTTGAACTATATTTATGTGGATACCGGTGCCATGTACCGGGCCGTGGCCTTGTTTGCCCTTGACCATGGGTTTGTGGATGGGGAAGACAATATCCCCGAATTGATCACGCATTTGCCCGAAATGGAGTTGAAGTTTGTGCCCAACCCGGATTCTGGAAAATCCGACATGTACTTGAACGGCCAAAATGTGGAAGAGGAAATCCGGACCATGAGGGTATCCGGACAGGTGAGCAAAGTGGCCGCCATTGGCGAGGTACGTACCAAGTTGGTGGAAATGCAGCAGCAAATGGGCAAGGACAAGGGCATTGTTATGGATGGCCGTGACATTGGTACGGTGGTGTTCCCGGATGCCGAGCTAAAATTGTTTATGACCGCCTCCCCAGAGATCAGGGCCACCCGACGCTACAAGGAGTTGTTGGACAAAGGGGAGCAGGTGACCTTTGAGGAGGTGTTGAAAAACGTACAGGAACGGGACCGCATAGACTCTACCCGGAGCATATCCCCACTACAAAAGGCCAAGGATGCCATTGAGTTTGACAATAGCGATATGGGCTTGGAAGAACAGTTTGAGCGTATTTACGATTTTTCCCAACGGGTGATCGCGAAGCAGGGTTAAGGAAAAGACAGTTTTGGAGTTGCACTTATAGCCGTTGTTGTACGCTGGCCTTTTTTCTTATTAACAAAATCAATTCGTTCAAATTCTTATTCATTTCCTTGTTAATATTCCATTCCAAAGTTTTATTTCCTACCGTGAGTTGGCAAAAAAGTCCGTCAAGAACGATTCCATCTATCTTATTTTTATTCAATTCCTTATTGATTAACTTTTGTAGATCTAAAAATTCCGAATCAGTGATTTTAATTTTTTTCTCATTTATTGCGAGTCTATCTAAATTAAAGAAACCGTTTTCAAATCCTTCTCTATAAAATTTGGTATTCCAGTTCTTAACTCTCAAAAAGTTGTTGTCTGATGTGGTTAAGCTAACTGAAAATCCGTGAGTCAATAGTTGTCCTATTTCACAGTAAGTGAATCTCAATTTTTCATTTTCGCCTAAATCTAATTCAGTTAGTTCTTTTTTAAGTTCAATAAATAAAGCTACTGTATCTCTTGATATTCGTTCCATTTTTCAGCTTGCGTACAACGTTCTAAAATATGATTCGTTTAAAAATGAATTACATAGACCGATGCAGAAACAAGTTCGGCATAGGTAAGTGAAGTTGCGCTTTTTTCATTGAAGATACCACTGGAAATGGACGGATCTATTGTTTGGGTTGACAGAACACGGTTTCCAATTGATGGGGAATGTTTATGAAAAAAATCCTTCATGTTGCCAAGGTATAGGTTTGGAAGAGTAATTTGAACCTATTTGATATTAATGGCAATAATTGGCCAGCAATACATGAAATAAGGGCTTTATCAGTAAGGTTCTCCAAGTTGATTTCACGGCTCCATCATTAGCAACAGCTCTATTTAAGGAGTGTTGTCATTCGCTAAGAACTTCTATTTTGCTTATTTTAGAAAGGCCATAGAGTACTTCTTGTTCAAAATACACACTACTATTTTCAAGATTTCTTGGGGCGGAAACTGAAACTTGTATAGAGTTTAGCTCAACCTTTGTCCAGTCATCTGGATTTGAAAAGTCTAAATTGCTCTCTCCATTAAGTTCTTCTATATTAAACACGCCGGTTAGTACTCTTCCATTACGAAGCGTTAAACGCACTACCTCGTTTACTATTTTCCCAAGGCTGAATATAGCGTATACCATTCTGTCCTCGAGAGAAAGACCCACTTTGGGATTGGTCGAATTAATAAGTGTCAGTTGTTCTTTGCTAAATTCCATACAGTATATGTTTTCTGGTTAAAAAAGGAAATGCATTATGGAAAATGCATTCTTAATATGTGAAGGTGTTGATTAAAAAAATAAATCTTCGTTGGAAATTGACAGATACATCATTTGGGTTAACAGAAAGCGGTTTCCAATTGACGGAAGAATTTACTTCCGGAAAAAATTGAATGCATTTACGACTTTTCCCAACGGGTGATTGCGAAGCAGGGGTAAGGTTGGTAGAGGACTGTTTTGGAGTTGCACTTATCGTTCTAGGATATGATTCGTTTTGAAACGAATTATATCAACCGATACCGAAACAAGTTCGGCACAGGTAAGTGAAGTTGGCCCTTTTTCATTGAGAATGTCACTGGAAATGGATGGATGCCTACTTTGGATTGAAAGGACATGGTTTCCAGTTGATAGAAAATCACCGTATCACCCCACATTAACGTTGAACAGATACCCCACCAAAGCGGTAAGCCCCATGGCCACGGTTCCCCAGAAGCTGATCCTGAGGATGGCCTTTCCAATGCTGGAGCCTCCGGTTTTGGCGGCCAAGGCCCCCAGAATGATCAGAAAAAAAAGCGCAAAACCGTAAAGGGAATATTCCATGCTCTCCAAAGGCAGGAAAAGGGTGACCAGAAAGGGGAGCGATCCCCCTGCGGTAAAGGCAGCGCCCGAGGCCAAGGCAGCCTGCATGGGTTTGGCCTGACTGATTTCATTGATGCCCAGTTCATCCCGGATATGGGCGCCCAAGGCATCATGTTCGGACAGTTCTTTGGCCACTGTTAAGGCGGTCTCCTTTTTCAAGCCTCTTTTTTCATAGATTTCGGCAAGTCGCTGCAATTCAATTTCGGGCATGTCGTCCAGTTCTTGTTGTTCGCGTTCAATGTCAGCTTTTTCCACATCGGTCTGCGAACTGACTGAAACATACTCCCCGGCGGCCATGGACAGGGCGCCGGCCACAAGTCCGGCCAATGAGGCCAAAATAATGGGTTCCCGCAGGTCACTCGCGGCCGCCACCCCAATGGCGATACTCGCGGTGGATAAAATCCCATCGTTGGCACCGAGCACAGCGGCCCGTAACCAATTGCTTCGGTGTATGTAGTGGTTGTCCAAATAATTGTCCAGTCCTCTGGTTTGTTCTGCCATTGTATTAGGTGTTCAAATTGAGTACAGCAATGAAGTTAACCATTTTGGATCACAGAACGACCTTAAAATACGATTGAGGTGCTTGCGTCAAGGCTTTAGCCTTTCCACTAGCATGGAAGAAAAATAGTTGATCCCGGTCCGGATGCATTCCTCATCCACTTGAAAAGTAGGGGAGTGGGGCATGGAAATGATGCCCTTTTCGTAGTTGGAGCCCCCCAGGAAGAAATAGACCCCGGGCACCTCTTCCTGAAAATAGACGAAATCATCACCATGGTAACCGGGGAACACCCCGTACAAGGGGATGGTGTTTTGTGCACCGTAAATGTTGGCAATACTGTTCAAGGCAGGTAGTGCCAAACTTTCATCATTATAAAGAATGTCCTTTTCATAGGAGTACACCACGGAAAGCAGATCTTTGGCGTATTTGGAGTTCATAATCTCCGTTTTTACATTTTTTAGCAAGGCATCCAGTTGTTGCCGATCACTGGAATTGATCAGACTGCTTAGGGTAATTTTCCCTTCGGAATCGTTTATCTTGATGTCTTGCAACAAGGTCAAATAGTCCTTAAAGATGGTATTGGGATTGGCCAAGCCAATTTCAGGGTCCAGCGTATTACGGGGGTCCCAAAACTTACTATGGGCCCCTACGGTTTGAAAGCTTTGTAGCAGTTCTTTGGTGTAATCAACAAGTGCCTTTTTGTTTTGGGTGGTATTTTTATAGCTGATTTCAATGGCATTGAGATAGGCATAGAGTGGTCCCGGTTTGGTAAATACCGTTCCCTGGGGTGATGGGGTGATGTGGGCGGCGTAAATTTCTTCGGGTTGGATAGTTTGGAACAATGAATCCTGGATCATGGCCTTGGCCCCGGCATAGGTTTCTTCCGCAGGTTGAAAGATAAAATAGATCGTCCCTTCCAAATGTTCTTTCTGACTGGCCAGCACATGGGCCATCCCCAGTCCAATTGTGGTGTGCACATCATGGCCGCAGATATGGCGCACCCCTTTGTTTTCTGATGCGAAATCCACAACATCGGGACGGTCCGAAGGCAGCGCATCAATGTCTGCCCTCCAGGCAATGTGCTTTCCTTCTTTGGCGCCTTTTAGGATGCCTACCACCCCATGGCCCCCGATATCTGTTTTCACCTCCAAACCAAGGGAACGCAAATAGTCCTGTATTTTTTGGGCAGTCCGTTCTTCCTGTTCCGCCACTTCAGGGTGTCGGTGAAAGTCCCTCCGGAGGTTCACCAAGCTGTCAAAAATTGCATCAGTCTGGGTTTGGATGGATTGATGGATGGAAGAGGGCATTACGTTTTGGCTATACATGCTCCACCCGAACAGAAAAAAAAGTACGGATACTGCGATTTTGGCTGCTTTTGTGGCTAGGAACATAATCTCTTGTTTTTCAGTGATGCTGTAAAATTATCCCGACCCCATGTTTTTTAACTGTCACCTATGTGACAAAATCACTTTTTGGCCAGATTGCTGCGTATTCTGCTCAATGATTGGCGCTCAATACCCAAATAGGAAGCCAAATGGGAGAGGCTTATCCGGTTTAGGATGTGCTTGTGGGTCTCCAAGAAATTCAAATACCGTTGTTCGGCATTCTCAAATAAGAAACTTTCCACCCGGTCTGTTTCCCGGGTCAGGACCATTTCGGCAATGAGTCTGCCATACATTTCACTGTCCTTGAATTTGCGATAGGCCTCTTGGAGCTTTTCATAGGGCATTTCAACCACAATGGTCGGTTCCAGGCATTCCATATAATATTTGGTTGGTCTTTGGTTCAAAAAGGAAGGATAGTCCGTGGCATATCCCTGTTCACTGGTAAAGCTTGTGGTTATGGTATTGCCTTTTTCATTGATGTAGTACCGTCGCACAAGCCCTTGGCAGATATAGGGGATGGCGGTTTGTACATCCCCGGCTTTGGCCAAGAACTCTTTCTTCTTGTATTTTTTTAGTATCAGGATGGAACGCGTAAATTTTTGGGTCTCCACTTCCATATGCGGAAATTGTTCCATGAACTGGTCAAAATAAGGCATTGCTTCTTCTTCCAAGGTGATTGCTTTGTGTATAACTTGGGTACTCCATAAACCAAAAGACGCCCTAAGGCGTCTTTTTATGATTCATGAAGAAACGGTTTTTACAAATTCGGGATCACCAACACCTGATCGGGATGGATGATATCCGGATTTTTTAAAATATTGGTGTTCGCATCAAAGATTTTGGTGTACTTCATGGGGTCACCATAATAATGCTTGGCAATTTTGCTCAAGGATTCCCCGCTTTTTACCGTATGTCTGTGGTATACGGAATCATCCTCCACCGTGATATTGGCCTTGAGGTCCGCGGGCTTTTCCCCACCGATCTCCTTTATTTTGTCCCAAAGGATGTTCTTTTCGTATTGGGTGGCAGCCATTCCCTTTATTTTTAAGACGCCATTTTCCTCGGAAACATCCCCGTCCTTGATGCCCAATTTAAGGCCAAGGTCCAACACGGGCTGATACTTTGCTTTTACACTCATAATGGTATTTTTTTAGTTAACAATTAGAGCTTTCAAGATAGCCATTATGAAAATGTTTTGCCATTAAATTTTTGTAATACTTTTTTGGGGATAAACCTTTGGCCCGGATACTTTGTAAATCAAAAGATTAATTGTAATTTTGCACTCCTTTTTGGCGAATATCAGGAGATAAAAGGAATTAGTAAAAAACAAGTATAAATCACTTTCACGGAATCGCCCCGCTCCTGTAAAACGTGGAATACAAATTTAAATCAGCACATGGCTGAAGAAAAAGCAAACGTTGAGGTAGAAGAAACTATCGCAACACAAGAAGTACAAGAAGAAGTTCAGACCCAACAGGACCCCAAGGAGTTCCTTGATAGTTTTGATTGGGACAAGTATGAAGAAGGAATTGAGCGCGTAGACGATACAAAGCTCAAGGAATTTGAAACGCTTGTTGAGGAAAACTTTGTGGACACTGCAGATGAGGAAGTTGTTGAGGGAACCGTGGTCCACATGACCGATCGCGAGGCCATCATCGACATCAATGCCAAGTCTGAAGGGGTAATCTCGTTGAACGAGTTCCGTTACAACCCAGACCTTAAAGTAGGTGACAAGGTTGAGGTCCTTATAGACATCCGTGAGGACAAGACAGGTCAATTGGTACTTTCGCACAGAAAGGCCAGGACCATCATGGCTTGGGATCGTGTAAATGCGGCCCACGACAAAGAAGAGATCGTTACCGGTTTTGTTAAATGTCGTACCAAAGGGGGTATGATCGTCGATGTTTTTGGAATTGAGGCGTTCTTGCCTGGTTCACAAATCGATGTGAAGCCTATCCGTGACTACGATCAGTATGTAGGCAAGACCATGGAGTTCAAGGTAGTGAAAATCAACCACGAGTTCAAGAACGTAGTGGTTTCGCACAAAGCCTTGATCGAAGCTGATATCGAAGAGCAGAAAAAAGAGATCATCGGTCAATTGGAGAAAGGCCAAGTATTGGAAGGTGTAGTGAAAAACATCACGTCTTACGGGGTATTTATCGACCTTGGAGGTGTAGATGGATTGATCCACATTACCGATCTTTCTTGGAGCCGTATCAACCACCCCAACGAAGTTGTGGAGTTGGATCAGAAATTGAACGTGGTTATCTTGGACTTCGATGATAACAAATCAAGAATCCAATTGGGTCTTAAGCAATTGGAGAAACACCCATGGGATGCCCTTGGTGATGAGATCAAAGTAGGTGACAAAGTAAAAGGTAAAGTTGTTGTGATCGCTGATTACGGTGCCTTTATCGAAGTTGCCGAAGGTGTTGAAGGATTGATCCACGTTTCTGAAATGTCTTGGTCTACGCACTTGCGTTCTGCCCAGGATTTCGTGAACGTTGGTGATGAGGTTGAGGCTGTTGTTCTTACCTTGGACCGTGAAGACCGTAAAATGTCATTGGGTATCAAGCAATTGACTCCAGATCCATGGACCGATATCACTACGAAATACCCAGTTGGTTCCAAACACAAAGGAATTGTAAGGAACTTTACCAACTTTGGTGTATTTGTTGAAATGGAAGAAGGTATCGATGGTTTGATCTATATCTCCGACCTTTCTTGGACCAAGAAAATCAAGCACCCATCCGAGTTTGTTGCTGTTGGCGATACCTTGGAAGTGGAAGTTTTGGAATTGGACGTGGAAGGACGCAAGTTGAGCTTGGGTCACAAGCAGACCACAGAGAACCCTTGGGACAAATACTCCGAGGAGTTTGCTGAAGGTACAATCCATAAAGCTTCCATCGCAGAGATCGTTGACAAAGGAGCTACCATTGACTTCAATGAGGATATTGTTGGATTTGTTCCATCAAGACACTTGGAGAAAGAAGATGGCAAGAAATTGGTAAAAGGTGAAGAAGCAGAATTCAAGATCATCGAGTTCAATAAAGATTTCAAACGAGTTGTGGCCAGCCACACCGCTATCTTTAGAGAGCAAGAAGAGAAGAATGTAAGAGCTGCCAAGAAAAGGTCTACTTCGTCTGACGAAGCTGCACCAACCCTTGGTGATGCCAATGCTCAATTGCAAGCCTTGAAGGATAAAATGGAAGCTGATTCCAAGAAGAAGTAATCAGACCATCCTGAATATAGCGAAAGCCCTGCTGGAAACAGCGGGGCTTTTTTTATAGTGTTGGCATTTTAAAGAATTGCTTACTTTTGCATACAAATGAGTCGGTCGCAAAGCATATGAGTCAAAAAGTACTGCTTACTTCAAAGGAAATAAATATCATACTGCACCGGCTGGCCTGTCAGCTTTTAGAAAACCATTTGGACTTTACCAATACCGCCTTGATCGGCATTCAGCCGAGAGGCGTCTTTTTAGCCGAACGTCTGGCCAAGATTCTTAAACAGGAATATAAGATCAAGGATATCGCCTTGGGCTTTTTGGATATCACATTTTTTCGGGATGATTTTGGAAGAGGAGAGATTCTTAAGGCCAATTCCACCAAGATGAACTTCTTGGTTGAGGACAAAAAAGTGGTCTTCGTGGACGATGTACTCTATACGGGACGAAGTATTCGGGCCGCGTTAACGGCCATCCAATCCTTTGGAAGGCCCCAAAGCATTGAATTGTTGACATTGATCGACAGGCGTTTTAGCAGACACTTGCCCATACAGCCCAATTATAGGGGACGGCAGGTAGATGCCATCAATGATGAAAAAGTTAAGGTGATGTGGGAGGAAAATGACGGGGAGGACATGGTATATTTAGTAAGCAAATAGATTAAAATGAGTGAACTGAGTGTAAATCACTTGCTGGGGATAAAATATCTGAACAAAAAAGATATAACGCTCATTTTTGAAACGGCGGACCATTTTAAGGAAGTGATCAACCGATCGATCAAAAAAGTTCCCACTCTGCGGGATACTACCATTGCCAATATCTTTTTTGAGAACAGTACCCGTACCCGACTCTCTTTTGAATTGGCTGAAAAACGACTTTCAGCGGATGTTGTCAATTTTTCTGCGGGACAGTCATCGGTGAAGAAAGGGGAAACCCTTATTGATACGGTCAACAATATCCTATCCATGAAAGTGGACTTGGTAGTGATGCGTCACCCCAACCCGGGAGCGGGAATTTTTCTGTCCAAACATGTAAAGGCCGCGATTGTGAACGCTGGCGATGGCGCCCATGAACATCCTACCCAAGCCCTTTTGGATTCGTATTCCATTCGTGAAAAATTGGGAGATGTGGCCGGAAAGAACATTGTCATTGTAGGGGATATTCTGCACTCACGTGTGGCCCTTTCCAATATTTTTGCCCTAAAATTGCAAGGGGCCAATGTAAAGGTATGTGGTCCAAAAACCCTGATTCCAAAGCATATAGAATCGCTTGGGGTATCGGTGGAAACTAATTTAAGGAAAGCGTTGGAGTGGTGCGATGTGGCCAATATGTTGCGTGTACAGCACGAACGTATGGACATCAGCTACTTCCCCTCCATAAGGGAATATACCCAACAATTTGGGGTAAATAAACAGCTGTTGAACAGCTTGGACAAAGAAATTGTGATCATGCACCCTGGGCCTATCAATAGGGGCGTTGAGATTACAAGTGATGTAGCGGATTCCGATCAGTCCATTATTCTGCACCAAGTAGAAAATGGAGTGGCCATCCGTATGGCAGTATTATATTTATTGGCATCAAAAATTCAGTAAGATGATTTTCGACAAAGAAGGTACGACCACCATCGTTTTTCAAGAGAAGACCTCGCTTTCCACCTTCATGGACAATCTGAACAAAGCGTATCCCACAATCAAGCATGATAATATCATTGTCAACCTGTTTTCTTTCAGTGCGTTGAAGTCGGGAGATATATTGGAGTTTTTGGATATATCCAATACGCATAAAGGCTCGGGAAAATCCTTTGTGCTGGTCACCAATACCGTCTCGTATGATGACGTTCCCGATGAGATCAGTGTGGTGCCCACCATTCAAGAGGCCAAGGACTTGATTGAAATGGAAGAAATTGAACGCGATTTGGACATTTGAAAATTGAAAGTGACAAACTGAAAACGCTTTAATTTGAAGAAGGAGAATACCATTCAAAGCAAAAGTTTTGATTTTGCACTTGGGATAGTTCGTTTAACAAAGCGATTGGAAAAAGACAACAAGGAATTTGTGCTGTCCAAACAGTTGTTGCGTTCGGGTACAGCCATAGGAGCATTGATTCGAGAGGCAGAGCATGCAGAAAGCAAGAAAGATTTTATTCATAAAATGTCAATTTCCTTGAAAGAGGCCAATGAAACAAGATATTGGTTGGATTTGCTTATGGCATCAGATTTCATTGAGAAGCCAGTGCACAAAATTCTCAATGATGAAATCACACAAATTATTAGGCTTTTGGCCTCCATTGTAAAGTCTTCAAAACAAAATATTTAAATGTAAATGGATTTTAATAAACAAATAGTGGCATTAAATTTTCCATTTTTAATTTTCAATCATTCGTGAAACTTACTATTCTAGGATGTTATTCCGCAACTCCAAGAACGTTTACCAATCCAACTTCACAGGTATTAGAAGTTAAGAACCACCTTTTTTTAATTGATTGCGGGGAAGGTACCCAGGTACAACTGAGAAAGTACAAGCTTAAATTCTCCAGAATAAAACACATTTTTATATCCCATCTGCATGGCGACCATTTTTTTGGTTTGCCAGGCTTGATTTCAACGTTCAGGCTGCTGGGCAGGGATAGTGAAATGCACATATATGGCCCCAAGGGAATTAAGCAAGCTGTGACATTATTGTTGAAACTTGGGGATTCTTGGACCAATTTTCCACTTATTTTCCATGAATTGGAATCCAAGGAATCAGAGCTTTTGTTCGAGGATGAGAAGGTTGGTGTCCGTACCGTGCCATTGGAGCATCGTGTGTACACCAACGGGTTTGTGTTCCACGAAAAACCGGCCCCAAGGACCTTGGATGTGGAAGCGGCCAAAAGGTTGGGTGTAGATCGGAGTCAATACAATAACATCAAGAACGGGGCAGATGGCATTTCCAATAGCGGAAAAATAGTTCCCAATGTTAAGCTTACCTCGGACCCGCCTAAGCCCAAAAGCTACGCGTTTTGCAGCGATACAAGTTATCATGAGCCCATAGTTCCTCTTATTGAGGGGGTTGATGCCCTTTATCATGAATCCACTTTTTTGGAAACCGAATCCCATCTTTGTGCCAAAACCAAGCATTCCACCGCCAAACAAGCCGCCCAAATAGCCCAGCAGGCCCATGTGGGAAAATTGATCTTGGGCCATTATTCCACAAGGTATAAATCCTTGGAACTTTTTAGGGAAGAGGCCATGCAGGTGTTTCCCAATGTGGCTTTGGCCGATGATGGCAAAACCTTTGAAATCTAAGGGGAGACCTTAACATAAATAAAACAACTTTTCCAACCGCGATGCTTTGCTGAGATTTGAATTTTGACGAAATTCACGGTATGCAGAAAGATTTGAGCGATTACAGAAAATCCTACGAGAAAAGTGCCTTGTTGGAAACTACCATCAAGGAAAATCCCATGGAACAATTTCAAAAATGGTTCTATGAAGTGGAGGCCACGGATGGATTGGATGAACCCAACGCCATGACCGTTTCCACCATTGGGTTGGATGGTTTTCCCAAGAATAGGGTGGTCCTTATGAAAAAGTACACCCATGAAGGCTTTATTTTTTATACCAATTACGATAGCGAAAAAGGGAGGGCCATAGCGGCCAATCCATCCCTGTGCCTCTCATTTTTTTGGCCCAATTTGGAGCGACAGGTGATCATAAAGGGTACGGCGGAGAAACTCGCCGAAAACCTTTCGGACGGGTATTTTGAATCCAGGCCGGTTGGCAGCCAATTGGGTGCCGTCGTTTCCAACCAAAGTGAGGTCATTGGGTCACGGGAGGTTTTGGAAAAGGAATTGGAAGCCTTGGAAAAAAAATATGAGGGGAAGGAAATCCCTAGACCATCCAACTGGGGAGGGTTTTTGGTACGACCGGTCTCCATTGAATTTTGGCAGGGGAGACCTAACCGACTGCACGATAGGATCAGATATACACTCCAGGAAGATTACGACTGGAAGATACAACGTTTGGCACCATAACTCTAGTGAACATGAAACAGCTGATACTCATGAGACACGGAAAATCCTCTTGGGATTACGAAGTGTCCGATAAGGATAGACCCTTGCTCCAAAGGGGAATCAATGACGCCCATTTGGTGTCCAAAACCTTTGGAAACCATGCGCCTAAAATAGATTTTGCCTATTCCAGCCCAGCAATTAGGGCCTTGCATACAAGTATGATCTGTCTTAGGAACCTGGATTTTGACTTGAATTGGTTCAAGGTGGATAAGGCACTCTACGACTTTTCCGGTGATAGTGTCCAACGATTTGTGGGCAAACTGGATAATGACCTTCAAACCGTTGCGATTTTCGGACATAATTATGCCTTCACTTCGCTTGCAAATACTTGGGGAGATCAGTATATTGAAAACGTTCCCACAGCAGGACTTGTGCACATTATATTCAATGTGGACGATTGGTCCAAGGTTTCCAAGGGAACCACTGAGCGAACAATCTTTCCAAAACACTTAAAATAAAGAATGGTCAAAACAAAGAATGAATATATAAATAGGGAAATCAGCTGGCTACATTTCAACGCCCGGGTACTTCAAGAGAGTGCGGACAAGAAAGTGCCCCTGATTGACCGACTTCGGTTTTTGGGTATTTTCAGTAATAATCTGGATGAGTTTTTCAAGGTGCGGTATGCCACGGTAAAACGTATTGTGGATGCTGGAAAAACAGGAAAAAGTGTGTTGGGGGGCGAAAGGGCCAAGGACCTTTTGGAAGAGATTACCAAGATTGTGATTGCCCAGCAGGCCCGTAGTCTGGAAATTTTCAATGAGATTGAAAAGGAACTCAAGGAAGAAAATATTTTCATCATTGATGAGAATGAAGTAAACGATAGTCAAGCCGAGTTTATCCGCGATTATTTCTTTCACAAGGTCAATCAAGAGTTGATGACCATCATCCTGAACGACCTTACCGAGTTTCCATTGTTGAAGGACACCGCAGCCTATTTGGCCGTAAAAATTGTCATGAAAAACGGTTCAGGGGAACGGAAACACAATCGGTATGCCCTAATCGAGATTCCAAAGGGCATTGACCGTTTTGTGGTGCTACCCAAGGAAGGGGACAAGAATTATATCATCATTCTGGATGACTTGATCCGGTTCTGTTTGGATAGCGTATTTACCATGTTCGAGTTTGAATCCATCTCGGCACACATGATCAAGATTACCCGGGATGCCGAATTGGACATTGATAACGATCTGAGCAAGAGCTTCATTGAGAAGATTTCTTCCAGTGTGGAGCATAGAAAGATCAGTGATCCGGTCCGTTTTGTTTATGACAAAAATATCGATAAGGATACGCTTCAGTTCCTCAAGGAAAAGATGGACATTATGGGAACGGATAGTGTGATTCCTGGCGGACGTTACCATAACAGACGTGACTATATGGGTTTTCCCAGTCTGGGAAGATATGATCTCATGTATGACAAGATAGATCCGCTTCCCGTGAAAGGACTCAGCATGGAAGGGAGTCTGTTGGAAATGATAGCGCACAAGGATTATATGATCTATGCGCCCTACCACACTTTTAGCTATATTACCAAGTTTTTAAGGGAAGCGGCCCTAGACCCCAAGGTAAGAACCATATTGATTACGGTATACCGATTGGCCAATGATAGTCAGATAGCGTCCTCATTGATCAATGCCGTAAAAAATGGAAAGCATGTTACGGTGCAGATAGAATTGCAGGCCCGTTTTGATGAGCAAGCCAATATTGAGTATGCCAACCAATTACAGGCGGAAGGCATCAACTTGATTTTTGGGGTTCCAGGTCTAAAGGTACATAGTAAGATCTGCATGATTGAGCGGGAAGAAGCGGAAGGCATCAAACGCTATGGTTTTATAAGTACTGGAAACTTTAATGAATCCACAGCAAAGATCTATACGGATTATACCCTTTTTACGGCCCATCAAGGAATCCTGAAGGATATGAGCAAGGTCTTTGGGTTCTTTGAGACCAACTATAAGATCAATAAGTATAGGCACCTGATTGTTTCCCCGCACTACACCAAATCTACTTTTATCAAACTTATTGATAGGGAGATAGCCAATGCCAAAGCGGGTAGGGAGGCCTATATCAAAATAAAGATGAACAGCCTCACTTCGTACAAAATGGTGGACAAACTATATGAAGCCAGTAGGGCAGGCGTAAAGATCCAGATGGTGGTACGTGGAATCTGTTGCCTTATTCCGGGTGTACCGGGCATGAGTGAGAATATTGAGGCCATTAGTATTGTGGACAAGTTTTTGGAGCATCCAAGATTGTTCATCTTTGGAAACAATGGTGACCCCAAGGTCTATATCTCCTCAGCAGATTGGATGACGCGAAACCTTGATTTTAGGGTTGAAGTAGGGTGCCCCATTTACGACCCGGATATCAAACAGGAGCTTTTGGATACCTTTGAAATATCTTGGAAGGATAACCTAAAGGCCCGGGTGTTCTCGGAAAAACAGGATAATGCCTATAGGCAGCGTGCAGAAGGTGAGCCGGAGCTTAGATCGCAGTTTGAACTCTACCACTATTATCAGAAGAAGTTGGAATCTTAATACCCCATAAATTTGTTAATACGAAAGTTTGCGGCCATAGACATTGGGTCCAACGCCATACGATTGCTTATCAACAACGTTATTGAGCAGAAAGACAGGCCTACCTTGTTTAAGAAAAGCGAGTTGGTGCGCGTTCCCGTTCGTTTAGGAGAAGATTCTTTTTTGCGGGGAGAGATTTCGGACATAAGTCTTAAACGGCTTATTAAAACCATGCAATCCTTTGACCTGTTGATGCAAGTCTATGGCGTGGAAAAATACATGGCCTGTGCCACTTCTGCGCTTCGTGAGGCGAGAAATGGTCAGGAGGTCATTGAACGAGTACAGCAAGAATCCAACATCAACATAGAGATTATTGATGGCAAACGCGAAGCGGCCATCATAGCATCCACAGATTTAAAAGACGTGATAAAAACCGACCGACTCTATCTCTATGTGGATGTAGGGGGCGGAAGCACGGAATTCACCATTTTTGACAAAGGAGCGCCTGTAGTCTCGCGTTCTTTTGAAATAGGCACCGTCCGTATTCTCAACAATTTGGTCAAGGATACCGTTTGGGACGACATTAAGGCGTGGATAGCCTTACACATAGGGCAGGACAGGTTGGTGGAGATCATTGGTTCGGGGGGAAATATCAATAAGCTGCACAAAATGTCCGGGCGGAAGATTGGACAACCCTTGTCCTATATCTGGTTGAATGCCCAATACCACTTCCTGAACAGTATGGAATATGAAGACCGCATTGCCGAGTTGGGCCTTAACCAAGACCGTGCGGATGTGATTATACCTGCTACTAAAATATTCCTGAATGCAGCCAAATGGAGCAAGGCCAAGAAAATCCATGTACCCAAAATAGGATTGGCCGATGGGATGATCAAGACCTTATACTATCAGTAAGATTACTAGCCGTGCATGGTTTCTCTCTTGCCCAAGTCTTTCATAAGACCGGCCTCATAATCCAATAGGTCCTGCCATTTTTGATCTACTACATCCTTATCGCCATACTTTCGGGCAAAAGTTAGGAACATGGTGTAATGGTTGGCTTCACTGACCATAAGATTGCGGTAGAATTCGGAGAGTTCCTCATCTGCAATTTCTTCAGAAAGTAAACGGAAACGTTCACAGCTTCGTGCTTCAATCAAAGCCGCATAGAGCAGTTTATGCACCAAATGGGTTTCTTTGCTACCTCCTTTTGGGAAAAACTTCATCAACTCAATTACATATTCGTCCTTACGCTCACGGCCTAATACCCATCCCCGTTTCAGGATTTTATCATGGACCATGTTAAAGTGGCCCATTTCCTCACGTGCCAAGGCGGTCATTTCCTTGACCAACTCAGATTTTTCAGGAAAACCTATGATGAGTGAAATGGCGGTACTGGCCGCTTTTTGCTCACAATAGGCATGGTCGGTAAGGATTTCTTCAATGTTCTTTTCAACAATGTTCACCCATCTGGGATCGGTCGGTAATTTAAGCCCTAGCATAGTGGTACTTTTCAAGATTTAGCTGCAAAGATAATGGAATGGGCTGGGATGACTAAAAATCCAAGTCGAACTCCTTGCGCAAGAGGTCTATGGCGGGATTCTTTTCCCGTAGTTTCTCATACTTTTCTTCTGGGGTAAAGGCGAATTTTTTGGCCACTTCCTCATTCACGGTAATATGAAGGGTGATGGAATGGTTGTTCAGCTTTTCCTTGAGGTAGTTGAGCATTAGACTTTGTTCCCGTTCTACCTCTTTTTTCATGGTGCTGTTGGGAAGCTCTATCCAAATGGTGTAATCATTCTTTAATTTGGGTACATCGGTTTGGAGATTACTGGCCAAAATTTTTCGGCCTTTGTCTTCCAATTGATCTACAAAATCGTCCCAATGGGCTTGCATTTCCTCTTCGGTAAACGGCTCTTTGGGGAGCTCCTCGTGATCAACCTCGGGTGTTTTGGTGTTCTCGTGGGCTTTTTTGGCCTTAATGCTGGATAGGGACAGCCCGGATACCCTTTTCTCCGCAGACTTTATTTGAATTTTCTTTGCGGGTTGATATTCTTCCTGGGGCTCTTGTGCCAATACCGGTTGGGGTTCAGGGGTTTCTGGAACAGTTTCCGTCACCGAAGTGGCCGCAGTTTTAGGTTTTTCGTTGGTTTTTGGGGGAGCAGCTCCATTGGTTTTGGGCCTTCCAGAAAAAAATGAAGCTGGGATTATAAAATCAGACTTTTTTTTTTCTCCATCATAAGTGATGGAGGCCAATTTCATAAGGGTAAGTTCAACCAACAGACGTTGGTTTTTACTGGATTTGTACTTGAGGTCGCAATCATTGGCCAGATCAATGGCTTTTAAGAGGAAATCCTTGGAGGTTTTGGCAGCCTGCTCCTTATATTGGTTCTTGACATCCTCACCTACCTCCAAAAGGGCTATGGTCTCGGGATGTTGGCATACCATTAAATCCCTGAAATGGGATGCTAGGCCCGTAATAAAATGATGGCCATCAAACCCATAGGACAACGTATCGTTCAAAAGTATCAGGAGCTCTGGAATCTTGTTTTCTAGGATAAGGTCCGTTGCAGAAAAATAGGTGTCATAATCCAACACGTTTAAATTTTCCGTCACGGCTTTACGGGTCAATTCCTTGCCCGAAAAACTTACTACCCGGTCAAAAATGGAGAGGGCATCGCGCATGGCGCCATCTGCCTTTTGGGCTATAATGTGAAGGGCGCTTTCCTCCGCCTCAATCCCTTGTTGTTCTGCAATATATTTGAGGTATTCCGAGGCATCCTTTACCGTGATGCGCTTAAAATCAAAAATTTGGCATCGGGATAGAATGGTTGGGATTATTTTGTGCTTTTCAGTGGTGGCCAAAATAAAAATGGCATGCTTTGGTGGCTCTTCCAGCGTCTTTAAAAAAGCATTGAATGCTGATTGGGAGAGCATGTGTACCTCGTCAATGATGTAGACTTTGTATTTACCGACCTGGGGAGGTATCCGTACTTGGTCGATCAGACTTCGGATGTCATCCACGGAATTGTTGGAGGCGGCATCCAGCTCAAAGATGTTGAAGGCAAAATCCTCATCGTCCCGTTCGGTACCATCCTGATTGATTTTTTTGGCCAATATCCGTGCACAGGTGGTTTTGCCCACACCCCTTGGTCCACAGAATAAAAGCGCTTGTGCCAAATGGTTGTTCTCTATGGCATTCAGCAATGTATTGGTAATGGCACCCTGGCCCACCACATCCTTAAAAGTCTGCGGGCGATATTTTCTTGCCGATACAATAAAGGGTTCCAAAATCAATGATACAATTGCGTTCCTACAAATATAAAAATAGCAACCGTCAAAGTGGTACAAGAGGCATCATGTAACCCTTTTTTTATTAACAATTGCGTTACCTTTGTCGCCAGCAGGCCACCTTACCGCTGCAGCTTTGGGCAACCAAGGTTGAAGAGGAAAGTCCGGACACCATAGTGCAGCATAGCGGGTAACGCCCGTCCGTTGAAAGGCGAGGACCAGTGCAACAGAAAGCAAGTACAGTTCGGCTGTAGTGAAATCAGGTAAACTCTATGCGGTGAAACGCCACGTAAACCAATGTTTGAGGGCTGCACGTCCAAATTGGAGGGTAGGCGGTTGGAGCTTTTGGGCAACCAAAAGCCTAGATAAATGGTAAGGCTCGACAGAATCCGGCTTATGGCCTGCTTTTTTATGCTTCAAAAAAACTGAACACGCTGCCGCCGTATTTACGACTTTCAGAAAATTTTGGGTGTTGGGACAAGTCGGTTTTATCGGAATGTTCAATGATCAATAGACCGTCATCCAACAGCAGTTCCCTTTCAAACACCAAATCCGGAATTTTTAAAAACTGATTCTGGTCAAAGTTGTAAGGGGGGTCTGCAAATACGATGTTGAACTTTTCCGGGCTTCGTTCCAAAAACTTGAATACATCAGACTTGGCCGTAGTGATGGGAAGGTCCATTTCCTTGGTCATTTTGGAGATAAAATGTACGCAGCCGGCAAAACTGTCCACGGCCATGATTTCCCCCGCATCACGAGAGGCAAATTCAAAACTGATATTCCCGGTTCCGGAAAATAGGTCCAACACCTTGAGTCCATCAAAATAGAACCGATTGTTTAGGATATTGAAAAGACCTTCCTTGGCCATATCCGTGGTAGGGCGTACAGGAAGTTTTTTGGGTGCCGTGATTCGCTTTCCCTTATATTTTCCAGAGATGATTCGCATTATAGCGTGCTGAGTATGGAAAAATCAATAGTCTCATCTTCCAATTCCTCATAAGGAAAGGGAAGGTTGCCCGGAATAAAGACGGAAACATGCTCTATGTACTTACGACAAAGTTCATAGACGGCATCACCTTCCTCGATGTTCCCAAACAATTTTAGCTGCACTTTTCGAGTATCCAACTGCAACTGTTCCATACTGAATAGGAGGTAGTATAGAAAATCTTCCTTGGTCTGATATTCAAATTGGTTATAGAAAAGCAGTTTCTTGTTGGAAACCACCATCATTTCCATATCTTTTTCGGATACCTGGATATAACATACAGTTTGGTCCGAAATTCTATTTTGGTTCAGCAATGTACTGATCAGGACCGTTCCGCTATGTTTGAATTCAAATTCACCAAAAAGGTCAAAAATGTAGTTGTTGACATTGGTATAGGGTACATACACATTGACGATATCCTGATTGGGTATTTCATCATGGGCAATGAGGTCATTTGCCATGATCTTGGCATTGAATTTTAAATAGTTGGGGAGTTCCTCTGCATTGAAAAGGGGCTTGGGCACCAAGCTGAACATATTGTTTTTATGGATGACCAAAACCTCGGAAAATTCACTTCCAATATTGCTTTTTTGACCCAACATATTCTTAAGCTCCTTTAGCATGAGATATGGCGTGGAAGGAACTTTGAAAGTTATTTTCTCAAAAGCAAGTATTTTATTGGATACTGTATCCAGCACACAAAAAGAAAGTCCATTCAAGCCGACTTGAATGGACAATTTTCTAAAAATGTTATTTGTCTTTGACTGTGCTATATCAGTTGCTTTTTCTGTCATAGATAGGAGGCCAGTTACCATTTGTGCTTACGTCGGTAAGTGAGCCCACTTTGATTTCGGTTCCATTGACCTCTTCCACACTCTGATGTGCGTTCTCCCTATCCAACAAATCTTTGGGTTGGTCATATAGAACAACGTTCTTCTTTACCTTGGCTTCAAAAACAGGAACTTTGTACCCGCTTTTATCAATGATGTTAGCCTTCATTTCAAATTGCTCACCATTCTGGGCATATGGCACATTCATCATGGTCTTGTAACGGCTATCGGCACCAAACAAGGAATCCTTTACTTTTACCTGTCCTAGGGTATCAATGATGACGGTGTCTTGTTGAAGTTCAATTTGGTACACTTTGTCGTATCTCATGAAAGAGGAATCTTTTTGAGAAGTAATAGTGTAGTTTCCAGTATCGATAAACTGTATTAGGCTATTGAAATTGCCGGCATATCTTCCATTTACGGTTTTATAGGCTTCTTGTGAATCCCTAATGTCTTTAAGTTTGGCAATTACTTGTGAAAATCTTTCTTTTCTTACTTTGTTAAATTCTATGGGGGCATTAATGGATTGGTAAATTTTATATCCGAGGAAAATGCTCAAAAGACCAAAGGCAATTACAAGTACAGGCTTTATTTTTTGAGGTAAAAATCTGTCAATCAGGAATACAAGCCCTATGGTCAAAAGGGCAATCAATACAACAATAAGGATTAAGTTTAACATATCTGCTACTGTCTTTCTAAGTTAATTTAGTGGTTACAGACAAATCTACAATTTTTTTTTAATCACGAAACTTTTTGCTTTAAAAATCCATGCTTACTTTAGATGCTCATGGACCATCCCACAGCACCTAAATTTTTAAGCATTTTAGCCGAAAAGTTCCCCCATCTTCCTACCGAAAAACAGGAGGTGGCCTTAACAAAATTGGCCCAATTTGTATTGAATGGCAAAAAGGACGAGATATTTCTGTTAAAGGGGTTTGCCGGAACAGGAAAAACCACTATTGTGGCCACATTGGTGAGCAGCCTTTGGAAGGTAAAGATGAGCGCCGTGCTCATGGCCCCGACCGGAAGGGCGGCCAAAGTCATGTCGGTCTATTCTGGTAGCCAAGCCTTCACGATCCACAAGAAGATCTACTTTCCCAAAAAACAATCCGGAGGAGGAGTCCAATTTGTCCTGGCACCGAACAAGCATAGAAATACACTGTTTATAGTGGATGAGGCTTCCATGATTCCTGATAGCCCTGCCGATTCCAAACTTTTTGAAAATGGTTCCCTGCTGGACGATCTTATCTTTTATGTGCACTCCGGGCATAATTGTAAACTCATATTGATCGGGGACACGGCACAGTTGCCCCCGGTGAAATTGGAATTGAGTCCGGCCTTGGATGAAGATCGACTGTCCCTTAATTATAATAAGGAAGTCAATTATTTGGAACTGGATGAAGTCATGCGGCAAACCAATGATTCAGGAATCCTGTACAACGCTACCAATTTAAGGGAGCAACTACAAACCCATTTTTTTGATGGCTTCAAGTTTCAACTGGGCTCCTTTACCGATATCGTCCGCCTTATTGATGGAACGGAAATACAAGAGGCCATAGACAGTTCATATCATCAGAATGGCAAGGAAGAGACCGCCATCATTGTCCGTTCCAACAAACGCGCTAATCTGTACAACCAGAATATACGGGAGCGCATCCTTTTTTTGGACAATGACATTGCCGTGGGGGATTATATGATGGTGGTGAAGAACAATTATTTTTGGCTTAGGCCCAATTCCGAAGCGGGATTTATTGCCAATGGCGATATTATTGAAGTACTGGAGCTTTTTGCCATAAAGGAGCTCTATGGGTTCAGGTTTGCCGAAGTGAAGGTGAAAATGGTGGACTATCCCAATCAGAAGCCTTTTGAAACGGTGCTATTATTGGATACCATCGATTCGGTGACCCCATCACTTTCCTATGAAGACGGCAATAAACTATACCAAGAAGTACTAAAGGATTATGCCCATGAAAAATCCAAGTACAAAAAGTTCTTGGGAGTAAAGAACAATAAGTTCTTCAATGCTCTGCAAGTGAAGTTCTCCTATGCCATTACCTGTCATAAATCCCAGGGAGGGCAGTGGGAAACTGTTTTTGTGGAACAACCTTATTTGCCCAATGGGGTGGACAAAGATTATTTGAGATGGCTTTACACTGCGGTGACAAGGGCCAAGCGACAACTCTTCTTGATTGGATTCAAAGATGATTTTTTTGTTGACGGGGAATAGCCTATTTTAGACAAGACCATGAATATTGAACCGAATACCATTATTAGTATTTTCTTGGGCATTGGCTTGGCGGCTTCCGTTGGGTTTAGGGTGTTTTTACCCCTTTTTGCGCTCAGTTTGGCGGCCTATTTGGACGTTTGGGAGCTCAATGCCAGCTGGCAATGGATTGGCAGTTTGGCGGCATTGATCACCTTAGGGGTGGCGACCTTGGTTGAAATTTTTGCGTATTTCATTCCTTGGGTAGACAATGCCTTGGACAGTTTGGCCGTTCCCTTGGCCGGAATTGCCGGTACGGCGGTAATGGTATCCACCGTGGCCAATTTGGACCCAATGACCACCTGGACCTTGGCCATCATTGCCGGAGGTGGAACTGCAACAGCCATTAAAGGGGCCAATGCGGCAGGTAGAATGACCTCGACCGCTACCACTGGCGGAGTGGCCAACCCTATAGTCTCCACTGTGGAAACAGGAGCGGCAGTGGCTGTTTCAACCGCTTCCATATTGGCACCCCCCATCGCAGCCATCCTGGTCATCATTATTTTGGTGATCATTTTTAGGATTTACCGCAGAATACGACCGAAAAAGTAACCTCAATCAATAATTTTTAGATAAGTGAAGATAATTTCCATGATACCGGCCCGGTACCAGGCCTCAAGATTCCCTGCAAAACTGATGCAAGACCTTCAGGGCAAACCAGTTATTGTTAGAACCTACGAAGCTGCCGTCAATACAGGACTTTTTGATGAAGTCTACGTGGTGACCGATAGTGATATCATCTCCAAAGTTATCTCCGAAATAGGAGGTAAGGTGATCATGAGCAAGGAAAAGCATGAAAGTGGGAGCGATAGGATAGCGGAGGCTGTGGTTAATATGGAAGTGGATATCGTGATCAATGTACAGGGCGATGAGCCCTTTATAGATGGCGAAAGCTTGGAAAAAATCATAGCGGTGTTCAGGAAGGATGAAAAAAAAGAAATAGATTTAGCTTCGCTAATGACGCCAATCACGGATTGGGAGGAAATCTCTAATCCCAACACGGTAAAGGTCATTGTGGACAATCAAAATTGTGCACTGTATTTTTCCCGTTCCCCCATTCCCTATCCAAGGGACCAAGAGGTGGAAGCCACCTATTACAAACATAAAGGCATATACGCCTTTAGAAAAAGAGCATTGATGGATTTTCAACGGTTGCCCATGTTGCCTTTGGAAGCCAAGGAAAAAATAGAGGCCATCCGCTTTTTGGAATATGGTAAAAAAATAAAAATGGTGGAAACCCATGTAACAGGCATAGAAATTGATACCCCTGAAGACTTGGAACGAGCCAATAAAGCATGGAAGTAGATTTTAGCAACATAAAGGTCATAGGATTTGACGCGGATGACACCCTTTGGGTGAACGAAACCTATTTTAGGGAAACCGAAGAACACTTTGCCGAATTGTTGGAAGAGTATGAGACCAAGAACAAGGTGGATCAAGAATTGTTCAAAATGGAAATGGACAATCTGGAACTGTATGGATATGGTATTAAGGGGTTTATGCTTTCCATGATAGAATCCGCCTTGGACCTGTCCAACGGAAAGATTTCCCAAGAGACCATTTCGAAAATACTCGAGTTGGGCAAAAATATGATTGCCCACCCTGTGGAACTGTTGGATGGAGTGGAAGAAGTACTTTCCCAACTTGTGGGAAGATATAGATTGATTGTCTTGACCAAGGGCGACCTTTTGGATCAAGAAAGAAAATTGGAAAAATCCGGACTCTCCAAATATTTCCATCATGTGGAAGTGTTGAGCGAGAAAAAGGAAACTAATTATAGCAATTTATTGGAGCATCTGAACATTGATGTCAACGAATTTTTGATGATAGGGAACTCCCTAAAATCAGATGTATTGCCTATATTGAACATTGGGGCTAAGGCGGTGCACATACCCTTCCATACCACATGGGTACATGAGATGGTGCCGGAAACGGAACAGGTGAACGACCATTTGAAGCTTAATGGCCTCAAGGATGTTTTGAAGTATTTGTAGAATATTGATGATAAGGAGTGATTTGAGAAAAGAAACGATTTCAACGAATAGAATTAAGACCTATAGAAATTTCCCCATGGTACCCCGGGTGGTTTTTGGCCGTGGAAGTTTTTCGCAATTGAACGAAATCTTATTACCTAAACGGAAAAATGCTGATGCACCCTTCATCTTTTTGGTGGATGATTTTTTTGAGGACAAGGATTTTGTATCCCGTATTCCGTTGATGTTCAACGACCAAGTTATTTTTATTTCGGCGGATGAAGAGCCCAAAACGGCACAAGTGGATGCTTTGGTGTCGCGTATAAAGGAACAATTTGATGAGTCTCCTTCCGGGATCATTGGTATTGGAGGAGGGACACTATTGGATTTGGCCAAGGCAGTGGCCATTTTGTTGAACAATACAGGATTGGCCAAGGACTACCAAGGATGGGACTTGGTAAGTAGGCCCGCGGTCTACCACGTAGGCATTCCGACCATTAGTGGAACAGGGGCGGAAGTTTCCAGAACTACGGTCTTATTGGGCCCCGAGAAAAAATTGGGAATCAATTCGGACCATACTACCTATGATCAGGTGATTTTGGACCCAGACCTTGCCGTTACCGTGCCCAAAGAACAATGGTTCTATACGGGGATGGACTGTTTTATTCATTGCGTGGAATCGCTGACCGGAAGTTATTTAAATGCTTTTAGCCAAAGTTATGGCGAAAAGGCCATGGAGCTTTGCAAGGAGGTTTTTCTCGGAGATATATCTGAAAGTGAGTCACGGGACAAGTTAATGATGGCATCCTGGCACGGAGGAATGAGTATTGCCTACTCCCAAGTGGGGATTGCACATGCCATGAGCTATGGACTCTCCTATCTTTTGGGAACCAAGCACGGAATAGGAAATTGTTTGGTGTTTCAACATTTGGAAGAATATTATCCCGAAGGAGTGGCGCTTTTTAGGCAAATGCAGGAGAAACATCAAATAAAGCTTCCTCAAGGAGTGTGTTCCAATCTAACCCAGGATGATTTTGATATTATGATAAATGTTTCCTTGGGCATGGAACCTCTATGGGAAAATGCACTTGGAGAGGACTGGAAAAAAATCATGACCCCGGAACGTCTTCAGGCTTTGTATCAAAAAATATAGGACACCTTGGATACCTATCAAGGGTCTTAAAAAGAAGAATGCATAAACTGTCCAAATTCATATACTTCAAGATTTTGGGCTGGAAACTCAATGGTTCGTTTCCAGATTTGGATAAATGTGTGGTCATTGTAGTGCCGCACACCCATTGGTTGGACTTTTTCTTGGGACTGTTGGTACGAAAGGTTGTCAACCAAGAAATCAACTATATCGGAAAAAAGAGTCTGTTCAAGCCCCCTTTTGGATGGTTTTTTAGGTGGACAGGAGGTGCGCCCGTGGACCGCTCCAAAAGCTCCAATACGGTGGACGGAGTGGTTCAGATTTTTAAGGAGAGAAGCATCTTTAGGTTTGCCCTTGCCCCAGAAGGCACCCGAAAAAAAGTGGATAAATTACGGACGGGCTTTTACCACATTGCCCAGAAAGCTAAAGTCCCGATTCTAATGGTGGCCTTTGATTTTGGAAAAAAAGAAGTGAAAATTGCCGAACCCTTCCATCCAACGGAGAATAGGGAACAGGATTTTCAGAAAATCCATGAATTCTACAAAGGCGTGACAGGTAAGGTATCGGAGTATAGCTTTTAACCTATTCCTGCATGCTGTGGAAGACGTTCTGTACGTCATCGTCCTCCTCAATTTTTTCGAGAAGTTTTTCCACATCGGCAACTTCTTCCTCGGAAAGCTCCTTGGTCACTTGCGGAATACGCTCAAAACCGGAGGAAATTATTTCGATTTCCCGTGACTCCAATTCTTTCTGAATGGACCCGAAATTTTCAAAGGGGGCGTAGATATGAATGCCGTCCTCATCCACAAAAACCTCTTCGGCGCCAAAATCGATAAGTTCCAGTTCCAGCTCCTCCGGATCCAGACCCTCTCCATTGATGGTGAAGTTGCAGGTATGGTCAAACATGAATTCCACCGAACCCGAAGTACCCAGACTACCATTGCATTTATTAAAATAGCTGCGGATGTTGGCCACGGTGCGGGTATTGTTGTCCGTAGCGGTTTCTATCAATATCGCAATCCCGTGGGGGGCATAGCCTTCGAACAAAACCTCTTTATAATCGCCTTGGTTTTTATCGGTAGCCCTTTTAATGGCCCGATCAATATTGTCCTTGGGCATGTTCACCGCCTTGGCATTCTGAATTACCGCACGCAATTTTGAATTGCCATCAGGATCTGGGCCTCCTTCTTTGACGGCCATGACAATATCCTTCCCAATTCGGGTAAATGCTTTGGACATTGCTGCCCAACGTTTCATTTTTCGTGCTTTTCTAAACTCAAATGCTCTTCCCATCAAGTATTAAATTATGGATAAGGGCAAATTTAGAAAAAAAAGAAGCCTTGTCAAGTGGTTGAATGTAGTTCAGTGCTTAAGAAGCCAAAATAGTCTCTATGATCTGCGCCAGTTTAAAATCCTTCTCGGTGACCCCACCGGCATCATGTGTGTTTAATTTTATGACAAGGGTGTTGTACACATTTTCCCAATTAGGGTGATGGTTCATCTTTTCACACTCAAAAGCAATGCGGGTCATGGCTGAAAAGGCCTCCTTGAAATCCTTGAAGGTGAACGATTTTATGATAAAATTGTCCACAAATTTCCAACCCTGCAGCTGTGCAAGACGTTCCTCAATTTCCGATGGTTCAAGGCGCTTCGACATAGGTTTCTGAAAATTGGATAAAGGTAAAGCATTCAGGGACGTGCGAGTCCCACACACCATGGCTGCTCCATGCCCAACCCCCTGAATCCACGGCAGGTTCTGCTTCCTTATACTGGTTGAAACGGGAGAAATCCATGCGCCATTCATCACCATGTTTAGGAGGTGTGGTTTTATCACTGTTCTTGGTCAAAATGTCCAGACTGCTCCACGGAAGCGCAAGTTCAACGGTCCATCCGCGGTCCCTGTCATCAGACTTGTTGATGGTGCCATCCACATGCACGGCAGTTTTAAGTCCTTGTAGATCCCAATTCCAAAATCCATAGCGATTGCCTCTGGGATGTCTGTAGCCAACCCCTTTGAAATCCCTTTTTTTCTCTTCATTGGGGCCAAGGTTGGGCACTTTGTCATATCCTTGGGAGAGATAAGCATCTTCCCAAACAAAGAACACCTCGTAAATGGTGCCGAACGAATTGATTTCAAACTCATAGTACGCATCCTCTCCGGCAACGAATAGTTCCACGTCATTATTTTGGTAAATGGGCGAATCCCGTTCCGTCAAGGTGGCGGTCACATCCGGCTCAGTGACCCAATAGGCCACATACAGGTACTCCTCGTCCCAAACCACTGCAGCCTTGGTTTCATGGATGGTCTCATTGCCATAAATTAGGTCTTTGAAGTTTCCTGATTTTTTTGCCTTTTGCCAGACTTCTTCATCGGGCTTCCCGTCCAGCGTAATGGGACTTTTTATCTTTTGTGCCGTATACCTTGGGATTTCTGTTATATCACAAGGCGGATATTTTTTATTTTCTTTTGATTTCTGTCCGATGGCACTGAAAATCCCTAGTAGGGCCAGGATTGCAAAAAAATTACGTTTACTCACTGTGTTGGTTATTAGGTTGGTGGGTCACTATTGACGCACTTAAAAATAAGCATATTTCTTTGCGTTTTATAGTTTATTCAAAAAATAACCAAAGAAAAAGAAAGCTTTGTCAATCCACTGGAATGTGATGATCAATGATTTCCTGACAGCTCACCATGAGGTTTTTTGGCAATAAATTGTCCTTGGGAAGGGCAGCCAAATATCGATCTTCGTTAGTGGTGTATACCCGCTTTATCAGGGGATGGTAATTTCCCATGCGTTTTATGATGTCCCTAATGAATTCTTCATGATGGATAAGGTCCCTGCTGCCCAAATGAAAAATCCCGGTTTTGTTCCGGTTGATCAAATAATGGATTTGTTGGGTCAATCGGTCGTCATTGGTCACGTTGATGATGAGGTTGGGGAATACTTCAATGGCCTCGTGGTTCTCCAAGTTCATTTTAATTTCCCTGACCCGGGGAGAGGTATTGCCAAACACCATGGGCACCCTCAATATGGCGGTTTTTTGTTTGGGCAATCGCATCATCATGTTCTCGATTTTGATTTTCAGGCGACCATAAACACTTACGGACAGCGTCTTGTCAAATTCATAGGAAGGAAACTTGCTGTAAGCATCAAAAACATTGGCCGATGAAATAAAGTACAGCTTGGCCGTGCTGTTCATCAGATACTCCATGAGGTGTTGATGCGCTTGGATCTGTGCGCCAAAGTTTCCCCTTAATGCGGAAATGATCACATCTGGATGTACTTTCTCCAGTACCCTGAAAATATCATCCTCCTGCAGATCATACTTTAAAAATTGCTTGTTCGATGCAAAGGAAGTGTTGGAGCAATAGGTGCCATACGTATCAAAATAGGAGCAGAGTTCCTTATATATGGCATTGCCCACAAAACCGCTTGCTCCTAATATGAGTATCTTTTTTTTGTCCAAACGCTATGATGAGGGTTTATAAAAAGGCAGTTTCACAAGGGTTGCCGGCACTTTGTTGATTCGGATTTGAATATGGATGGTTTGGTCTATTTTGGAGTGTTCAACAGGCACATAGCCTAGGCCTATTCCTTTGGAAAGGGAAGGGGACATGGTACCCGAGGTCACTTTTCCAATTTCATTGCCATCGGCATCCAAAATGGGATATCCGTTTCTGGGAATCCCTCTTTCTTCCATTTGAAAAGCGATAAGTTTTCGTTTCGGACCCTCTTCCTTTTCTTTGGCAAGGGCCTCGCTGTTCACAAAATCCTTGGTGAATTTGGTAATCCAGCCCAGCCCGGCCTCGAGCGGGGAAGTGGTGTCATCAATATCATTGCCATACAGGCAATACCCCATTTCCAATCGAAGGGTATCACGTGCGGCCAACCCTATGGGTTTTATGCCATAATCAGCGCCCGCTTCCAACACCTTGTCCCAAACCTGCTGTACTTCAGAATTTTTGCAGTAGATTTCAAAACCGCCGGAACCGGTATATCCTGTAGCTGAAATGATCACATGTTCTATCCCGGCAAAATCGCCTACCACAAAACTGTAGAAGCCAATGGCGGAAAGGTCAACGGAGGATAACGATTGCATGGCCTCTACCGCTTTGGGTCCTTGAATGGCCAAAAGCGAATAGTCGTCCGAAAGATCGCGCATATCCGCACCTATGGACTCGTTGTATTTTGAAATATGATCCCAATCCTTTTGGATATTGGAGGCATTGACCACCAAAAGATAGGTTTCCTCCTTGATGCGGTATACGATCAAATCGTCCACAATACCACCGGTCTCATTGGGCATGCAGCTATATTGCGCTTTGCCAATGGTCAATTTGGAAGCGTCATTGGAACTGACCTTTTGAATAAGGTCCAAAGCTTTGGGGCCTTCTATCAAGAATTCACCCATATGGGAAACGTCAAATACACCCACACTCTCCCGTACGGTTTGGTGTTCAATATTGACTCCCTCGTAAGAAACAGGCATGTTGTAACCTGCAAACGGGACCATTTTCGCCCCTAATGCCTCATGTGTTTTGGTAAGTGCGGTGTTTTTCATGGACGTCATTTTTTGCCACGGCAAATGTATAGAATTAATTAGGGATACTCTTGCATTCGAATCTTATGATTTTTATAAATATTTGTATTTTGGACGAAACATAATTACATGCAAAAGACCGTATTGACTTTTTTGTTCGCACTCCTTTTTGTGTGGGGAATGACCCCTCAGGACACCCCAAAGGATTATTTACAAGCCGATTTTCATAAACAACGAAGGGATGAGTTGAGAAAACTATTGCCCCCCAATACAGCCGTGGTCCTTTTTGCCAATGCAGAACGGAATCGGGCCAATGACGTGGATTATGTGTATCACCAAGACCCTAACTTTTACTACCTCACCGGATACCATGAGCCCAATGCGGTACTCGTGCTTTTTTCTGATACCCAGACGGATGCCTCAGGAAAAAAGTTTGATGAGATCATTTATGTCCAAGAACGGGACCCTCAGGCCGAGCAATGGACCGGAAAGCGTTTGGGCGTTGAAGGGGTAAAGGAAAAACTGGGTTTTGATATGGTTTTTAACGGGAAGGAATTTGAAAAGTTCCCGTTGGATTTTTCAAAATTCGATATGGTTTCCTTTGAGGATTTTCACAATGATTATCGTGATAAATCCGGGAATGCAGATTTGTTCGACCTTATCAAGACCTTCAAGGAAAAAGCCAATTATCCCTCCAATTACAATTCTACCCGTAATCAATTGTACGCCATGATATCCGCTGCCGATGATTCCAACAGTGGAAATTTGGCTTCGACCATTAAAAGGGCATTGACACGGGATCCCGAGTTAAAGGATGATCCCTTGTTAAATGGATACGTGAATGCTGCAAATGATGATTTGCGGAAAGAAATCAAGAATACGGTATTGGTGGTCCAAAGCGAAAGCAATTTGGATTCTAGGGTGTTGTCCATGGCCATGGCTAAACTGAGGGAGGTAAAGACCCCTGAGGAGATCAAACTTTTAAAGAAGGCCGTTGAAATTTCATCGGTGGGCCAAATTGAGGTTATGAAGGCCATGCACCCCAATATGTCCGAGACTGAGATTCAGGGTGTCCACGAATACGTGTACAAGAAATATGGTGCGGAATACGAAGGTTATCCATCCATTGTGGGTGGAGGAAACAATGGTTGTATTCTTCATTACATTGAGAACAACAAGACCAAGGTGGGCAATGATTTGGTGCTGATGGACTTGGGTGCGGAATACCATGGCTATACCGCCGATGTGACCCGTACCATTCCTGCCAATGGAAAATTCACACCCGAACAAAAAGCAATTTATGACATTGTTTATGATGCCCAGGAAGCGGGTATAAAAGCCAGTGTGGTGGGAGCTTCTTTCCGGGAACCTCACATAGCGGCGTATGAAGTAGTGGCAAAACGTTTAATGGCTTTGGGGATTACCAAAGATGAAAATGAAGCCAGAATTTATTTTCCGCATGGGACATCACATTACCTTGGGTTGGATGTTCATGATGCGGGCACCTACGAAGCCTTTAAAGCCAACTCGGTCATTACAGTGGAACCTGGAATTTATATCCCAGAAGGAAGCAAGTGCGACAAGAAATGGTGGGGCATTGCTGTGCGTATAGAAGATGATATTTTAATCACCGAAAATGGTCCCGTCAATCTATCGGAAATGGCACCAAGGACCACAGAGGCCATCGAGGCCATGATGAAACAGCCCAGCCCCCTGGATGATTTTAAACTTCCGGAGTTGGATTAGTTTTTATCCAACAAATAGCTTTTAAGGTCTTCGTATGTTTTTATGAGGATGGAATGCTTTTCCTTATCCATAATTTTTTGGATTTGGGCGGGAATTTCCGGACTTAACCCAAGCGTGTCCTCAACCACATCGAGAAACTTTACCGGGTGAGCCGTTTCCAAGAAAATACCAAAGGTATTTGGATGGGTCTTTTGAAATTCCTTCAACCCCAAATAACCAACGGCCCCATGGGGATCCATAACATACCCTGTTTGGGCATACACCTCTTTCATGGCCGTTTTGGTTTCCTGGTCAGTAAAGGAATAGGAAGAAAGGTTTTCTTGAAGTGTGGCCAAATCGTCTTGGTACAAATGCCGGATACGGACAAAATTACTGGGGTCTCCCACATCCATGGCATTGGAGATGGTGGCAATGGAAGGCATGGGTTCATAAATCCCTTTTTGCATGAATTTGGGTACTACGTTGTTCACGTTGGTAGAGGCCACGAAATGTTTAACAGGCATCCCCAGTTTTTGGGCAACCATTCCTGCGCAAATATTTCCAAAGTTTCCAGAAGGCACCGAGAAAACAATTTTCTTTCCTTTGGATTTGGCTTGTTTGTAAGCAAACAGGAAGTAGAACAATTGAGGTAACCATCGGGCTACATTGATGCTATTGGCCGATGTAAGCTTTTTGTGTTCGGTGATTCCAGCATCCAAAAAGGCTGTCTTCACCATGCGCTGGCAGTCGTCAAAAGTGCCATCCACTTCCATGGCCACAATGTTCTGTCCCAAAGTGGTCAATTGCTTTTCTTGGATGTCGCTCACCTTGCCGCTTGGGTACAAGATCACCACGTTTACACCATCAACTCCCAAGAAACCATTGGCTACGGCGCCACCGGTATCCCCAGAGGTAGCTACCAACACCGTGACTTCTGTGGTTTCACCTTGGGAAAAATATCCCAAACAGTTGGCCATGAAGCGTGCGCCTACATCTTTGAAAGCCATGGTAGGGCCATGGAACAGTTCAAGGGTGCCTACATTTTTTTCAATGTCAACTACGGGAAAATCAAAATCCAAAGTGTTGGCAATGATTTCCTTTAAGACGGTATCCGGAATATCATCACTCACAAATTGATGAATGGCCTGGAATGCGATTTCGTGATGGGAAAGTTCATCGATATGTTCAAAAAAATCCGTTGGTAGGGGTGTTATGCTTTCCGGAAAGTATAATCCTTTGTCCGGGGCAATACCCGCAATCACGGCTTCTTTGAAAGTGGCCTTTATATGGGAATCGTTTAAGCTGTAAAATTTCATGTTCTATCCTAATTTTTTTACGCCATGGATATTGACCTTTGAGATATGGATGTCAAATGGGACTCCTATGGTCTTGTAGGTTTCCTCCATGGATTTTGCAACATTTTGGGCATTGTTTTCGCCTTTGCTCAAGGCAAAGATGGAAGGGCCCGATCCAGAGATGCCACAACCCAGTGCCCCGGCATCCATTGCATTGGTTTTGATATCGTCAAAAGCGGGTATCAATATAGATCGGATGGGTTCCACAATATGGTCCTCAAGGGAGCGCCCGATGAGGTCATAATCGCTCTGGAACAGTCCGGCAACCAACCCACCCAAGTTGCCCCATTGTTTGATTCCCTTTTCAAGGGAAATGGTGGTCTTCAATATTTTTCTGGAATCCGAAGTCTTTATTTCAATCTGCGGATGGATCACCGTGGCGAAAAGCTCATCCGGGGTAGGAATGGGGACAATGTCCAAAGGGGCATAGCTTCGAACCAAGGTGAAACCACCATAAATGGCTGGGGCCACATTATCGGCATGGGCTACATCACTGGCCAATTTCTCACCTTCCATGGCAAATTGAACCAGTTCCAATTTGGAAAAGGGTTTGCCCAAAAGCTCGTTCATGGCCCAAACGGCGCCTGCTGAACTGGCCGCACTACTTCCAATGCCGCTGCCCGGTTTTATGCGTTTGTCGATTTCAATCTCAAAACCACCGTCATAATCACTCTTCTCCAAAAGGGCCAAGCCCGCTACGCCAGAAACATTCTTCCCGGTTTCCAGGGGTAGATCCTGACCGATGATCTTGGTGATGCGGATTTCCTTTTCAGGGATTTTCCGAACCACCATTTCATCGCCAACGGAATCCAAGGCCAGACCAAGTACGTCAAAACCACAGGAAACATTGGCAATGGTGGCCGGACAAAAAACTTTGATTTCTTCCATGATCAATAGTTTCCAATTCTGATAATATCCGCAAAGATACCTGATGCAGTAACATCTGCACCAGCGCCGGCCCCTTTTATGATCAAAGGTTGGTTGGGGTATCTTTCGGTAAAGAACAGTACAATGTTGTCGCTTCCTTCCAAATTATAAAAATCGTGTCCCTTTGGTATTTTTTGAAGTCCTACCTTGGCCTTGCCTTCTTCAAACTGGGCCACGTATTTGAGCTTACAGTCTGCATCCGCTGCTTCCTTATACATTTTTTGAAAATCGGCCTCGTACTTTTTCAAGGATTCAAAAAAGGCCTCGTTGGAATTGGTCTCCAAGCTTTCCTTGGGTAAAAAAGCTTCATTCTCTATGTCCTCAATATCCAATTGATAGCCACTTTCCCGGGCCAAGATCAAGATTTTCCGCATTACATCTATTCCGCTGAGGTCAATGGTAGGGTCTGGTTCTGTGTATCCTTGTTCCTGTGCCTGTTGCACCACATCGTGGAAGGTAACCGTATCATTGAAGGTGTTGAACACAAAATTGAGACTCCCTGAAAGTACAGCCTGTATCTTTTTCACTTTGTCCCCGGAGGCAATTAAATGCTTCAGGGTGTCAATAATGGGAAGACCGGCCCCGACATTGGTCTCAAACAAAAATGGAGCGTTATATTTTTTGGCCAACTGTTTTAAATCCTTGTAGTAGCCATAATCGGAAGAACAGGCAATCTTGTTACAGGTAACCACGGAGATGCTGTTCCGCAAATAGTCAGGATAGCTTTTGGATACCTCGGCATTGGCCGTATTGTCCACAAAGACACTGTTGCGATAGTTCAGGGATTTTACACGGTCAAAGAATGCTTGCTTGTCCGCTTTCTCCCCTTGGTCCAAAAGATTTTTCCAATCTTTTAGGGCAATTCCACCTTCATCAAAAACCATGTTTCTGGAGTTGCTGATGCCAATGACCCGAACATTGAGTTTAAGCTCGTCTTTCAGGTATTTTTTTTGCTGTTGGATTTGCTCCAGGAATTTGGAACCTACATTGCCCACTCCCATAACAAATAGGTTGAGCTGTTTGGTGTTTTCCTCGAAAAAGGTCTCGTGCAAGGAGTTGAGTGCTTTTTTTACATCTTCTTTTCGGATTACCGCAGAAATATTTCGTTCTGAGGCACCTTGTGCAATAGCCCTGATATTGACGTTGTTTTTGCCCAAAGTACTGAACATTTTTCCGCTCAACCCTTGATGACTTTTCATATTGTCACCCACCAAGGCCACAATGGTAAGGTCTTTCTCAACAATAACAGGCTTTATCTTTTTGGTGGCCATTTCATATTCGAAAGCTTCATTGACCGCCTTTTCCGCTTTTTGGGCGTCTTCGTCTGAAATACCCACGCATATGGAATGTTCCGATGAGGCTTGGGTAATCAGGACAACACTGATGTTTTTTAGGGACAGGGTCTCAAAAAAGCGTTTGGAGATTCCTGGGATACCGATCATACCGGAGCCCTCCAAGGAGAGCAGGCAAATATTGCCCACATGGCTGATGCCCCGAACCGTTTTGCCATTGCCATTGTTATTTTTGGCAATGAGTGTCCCTGGGTTTTCAGGGTCGAACGTGTTTTTAATGGCAATGGGGATACCCTTGCCCAATACGGGTTGAATGGTTGGGGGGTAGAGGACTTTTGCTCCAAAATGGGAAAGTTCCATGGCCTCCTCGTAACTAATATGCGAAATGCATTTGGCCTGTTTCACCAATTTTGGGTTGGCGGTATACATTCCACTCACATCGGTCCAAATTTCAAGAATATCCACTTGTTCTGCCGCAGCAATGATGGCGGCGGTATAATCCGAACCACCCCTACCCAAGGTAGTTGAGTCCCCAGAATCACTTGAGGCCACAAATCCAGGTAGCAATACTATTTTGTGTTCATTGGTTGTAAAGAAGGCATGGCAATTGGCATTGGTCTTTTCAAAATCCACATTGGCCTTGCCGTAATTGTCATCGGTGGTGATAAGCTCACGGCTATCCTTGAAAATGGCATCCAGCCCCTCTGCTTTAAAGAATTCACTGATAATGTAGGCAGAGAGCAGTTCGCCATAGCTTACAATTTTATCAGAGAGTTTTTGGGTGACCTCCCCAATTAAAAAGGAACCTTCCAGAAGCGTTTCCAACACGTTGAGGTCGCTTTTGACCTTGCTCAGGACCGCACTTTGATGTTGTATGGGAATGAGTTCCTTGATGGCGTTGAGATGTCGGTTTTCTATTTCTTGCAGGGATTCTTTGTAGGCCACATCTTGGTCCGAGGCCAGCTTTAAGGTGTTTAGGAGTAGGTCTGTAATCCCGCCAAATGCGGATACCACTACTGCGGAATTACTGTCCTCAAGGTTCTGTACTATGGACTTGACCTTGCGTATATTTTCTGGATTGGCTACCGAAGTGCCACCAAATTTTAAGACTTTCATGATGAAATATGAGTGTAAATATGTTGTATGAATGGATTAAAAAAACGGACGGATGATATATAGCAGACTTACCCCAAAGGGGTGGTGGTAATCAAAGTGAAGATAGATGGAGTGCTTTCCATTGTAATATGATTACTATCCGTTTGTTTAACTTGCATTGTTCAATAATGAGGTGATAAAAGTAGTACTTTTGAAAACTTCGTCAAATGATTCTGGTCGTTTTTGCGAAATCCGTACAAATAATCAAATTTTTGTGTTGAATGAAAATTTTTTCTGCCCAGCAAATCTATCAAGCTGATAAATTCACAATAGAAAAACAGCAAATCACCAGCGATGTTCTCATGGAGCAGGCTGCCACCAAAATTTTTGAATGGATACACGCCCGCTTGCGGGGCACCAGTGTGAACATTCAATTGTTTTGTGGAATAGGCAACAATGGAGGGGATGGAATAGCCTTGGCCAGACATCTTCAGGAACATGGGTACGCCATTACGGTGCATGTGGTGAATTACAGTGAAAAACGGTCCAAGGATTTTCTATTGAACTTGGAGCGACTTAAGGACCGAAAGATTTGGCCAAATTTTATCAATACAGAAAGTGACCTGCCCGAAATCTCACCAAACGATATTGTAGTGGATGCCATTTTTGGCATTGGCCTGAATCGCTCCCTAGATGATTGGGTAGGCCAATTGATAGGGCATATAAATGCGTCCCAAGCCTTTACATTGTCCGTGGATGTTCCTTCGGGATTGCCGTTGGATAGGGCGCCGTGGAACCCAAAGTATGTTATAGAGTCAAGTTATGTGCTTAGTTTCCAAGTGCCTAAGTTGGCTTTTTTTCTACCAGATACGGGTGTTTACCTGAACCAATGGGAAATTTTGGATATTGGATTGGATCCTGAATTTTTAACCCGGGAAGAGGCTGATTATGAATTGGTGGGGAAGCATCAAATAGTATCACTATATCGACCGAGATTAAAGTTTTCGCATAAAGGAACCTACGGCCATGCTATGATTGTTGGAGGGAGTTACGGTAAAATTGGAGCGGTACAATTGGCCAGTAATGCATGCTTGTCCTCAGGTGCGGGATTGGTAACGGCCTTTGTTCCACAATGTGGCTATCATTCCCTTCAAACGGCAGTGCCTGAGCTAATGGTCTTAACGGATACAGATGAACATTGCATTACCGAGATCAGTATGCCGTTTGCGCCCAAAGTGGTCGGAATAGGGATGGGTCTGGGGACGAAGGAGCCTACCATAAAGGCGTTCAAGGACTTTTTAAAACAAATGGAGAGTCCTGTTGTAGTGGATGCAGATGGCCTCAATATTTTGGCGATGGCCCCAGACATGTTAAAGGATGTTCCCCCACAGTCCATTTTTACACCTCACCCCAAGGAGTTGGAACGTTTGATCGGTACATGGAAGGACGATTTTGAAAAATTGGAAAAAGCAAAAGCCTTTTCAATCAGCCATGATATTGTTTTGGTAATCAAAGGGGCGCATACCATAATCCTGTACAAAGGGAAGGGTTATGTGAATACCACGGGCAACCCTGGAATGGCCACTGCGGGCAGTGGAGATGTTCTTACAGGAATGGTAACGGGGTTAATGGCCCAGGGCTACACATCGTTGGAAGCCGCTATTTTTGGGGTTTATCTGCATGGTTTGGCAGGCGATATCAGTGCTTCGCAAAATGGGTATGAAGCCTTAAAGGCATCGGACATTGTGAATTCAATAGGTAGGGCCTATGTGGAAATTTTAAGCCCTCCAGATGTTGAAGAAAAAGAGCAAGAATAATTAGGAATCCTTTATTTTTTTCGGTTTGATTCTTTTCTTCACCCATGCCAAGGCATTTTCAAACTCAATGAAAAATTCCATAGGCTTCTTGTAGAAAAGTTTTTCTATTTTGAAGTTGTGCATATCTATCTCTTTTTTGGAAACGATGGCAAAGGCCTTGAGGTTTTCCAATCCCCTTAAGTAATTGTAGATGGTGGGATCAACGGCATAGGAGTTTCTTCGAAGGCTGATATAGCCAAATTCCCTGTCCCTGAAGTGTATTTCAGAAATCCCGATGATTTGATAGGCACGTTCCAGCGTAACCGTAGCACCTTCGTCAAAGGTTGCGACCATATAGTTGTCAAAGACCTGTACCGATCCTATGTCCAATTGGTACTCTCGTACCACTATGGTCTTCTTTGTAGAAGTAAATTTCATTCCCCAAAAAGTTATAGTGTCTCAAGGCGAAAATAGATTGAAAGGGAGGGGGGGTGAAAAATATTAGATTAAAAGCGCAAATATCGTTTGTATGGTAATATTGGGGTATAAAAAAAGCTGACAACTGTCAGCTTTTTTGATCTGTAACTTTTATTTTATTTTTCGGCTTCCGGAGATTTTTCCGTTTTCTTTATTTTGATGGTAAGCTCTTCTTTCTTTTCATCCAAATCCATAAAGATGCTGTCTCCTTCCTCCAGTTTGGAGTTTACGATTTCCTCGGCAAGGGCATCCTCAATATATTTTTGGATGGCCCGCTTCAAAGGTCTGGCCCCATACTGCTTGTCAAAACCTTTATCGGCTATATAATCCTTGGCTTTGTCCGTAAGGCTCAATACGTAACCAATATCCTTGATTCGCATGTACAGCTTGTCCAATTCGATATCAATGATTTTATGGATATCCTCTTTTTCCAAGGGATTGAAGACAATTACATCATCAATACGGTTAAGGAACTCCGGGGCAAAAGCCTTTTTCAGTGCGCTTTCAATAACGCTTTTCTGATGGCTGTCTTCCTGCGCTTTTTTGGCAGCAGTGCCAAAACCTACGCCTTGTCCAAAGTCCTTCAACTGGCGGGCGCCAATATTGGAGGTCATGATGATGATGGTATTCCTAAAATCGATTTTTCTACCGAGACTGTCTGTTAAGAAACCATCGTCCAATACTTGCAACAGCATATTGAAGACATCTGGGTGGGCCTTTTCAACCTCATCCAAAAGGATGACGGAATATGGCTTGCGACGGACTTTTTCGGTCAACTGCCCACCTTCTTCATAGCCTACATATCCGGGAGGTGCTCCCACCAATCGGGAGATAGCGAATTTTTCCATGTATTCGCTCATGTCTATTCGGATAAGGGCGTCTTCGGAATCAAAGAGTTCCTTGGCAAGAATTTTGGCCAATTGGGTTTTACCAACCCCCGTCTGACCCAAGAAAATAAATGAACCAATAGGTTTGTTGGGGTCTTTCAACCCGGCACGGTTACGTTGGATGGCCTTGGCCACTTTGGCCACAGCCTCATCCTGACCGATGACAAAACCTTTGATCAAATCGGGCAATTTGGCCAATTTGTTGCTCTCGGTTTGTGCTATTCGGTTCACGGGAATGCCACTCATCATGGAAACCACATCGGCTACGTTGTCCTCACTTACGGTCTCCCTGTGGAGTTTGCTTTCCTCTTCCCAACGTTCTTGGGCAGAAGCCAATTCTTTTTCGAGACGTTTTTCGTCATCCCGGAGCTTGGCGGCCTCTTCGTATTTTTGTTTTTTCACGACGCTGTTTTTCAGCTCGCGGACATCTTCCAATTGACTTTCCAGTTCCAAAATCTGTTTGGGCACATCCATATTTACAATGTGCACACGGGAACCGGCCTCATCCAAGGCGTCTATGGCCTTGTCTGGTAAGAAACGGTCCGTCATGTATCTATTGGTCAACTTAACGCAGGCCACAATGGCTTCATCGGTATAGTTGACATTATGGTGATCCTCATACTTGCCTTTGATGTTCATCAGGATTTCAATGGTTTCCTCAACGCTGGTTGGTTCTACCATTACCTTTTGGAAACGACGTTCCAAGGCGCCATCCTTTTCAATGTACTGTCTGTATTCATCAAGGGTGGTGGCTCCGATACATTGAATCTCCCCTCGGGCCAAAGCGGGCTTGAACATGTTGGAAGCATCCAAACTTCCTGTAGCGCCACCGGCACCTACAATGGTGTGGATCTCATCAATGAAAAGGATGATGTCATCATTCTTTTCAAGTTCGTTCATCACCGCTTTCATGCGTTCTTCAAATTGTCCTCGGTATTTGGTCCCTGCTACCAACGATGCCAAATCCAAGGTTACAACGCGTTTGTTGTATAGGATTCGGGATACTTTTTTGTTGATGATGCGCAGGGCCAAGCCTTCGGCAATGGCACTTTTTCCCACTCCTGGTTCACCAATCAGCAAGGGGTTGTTCTTCTTTCTACGGCTCAAAATCTGGGATACACGCTCAATTTCCTTTTCCCTTCCCACAACCGGGTCCAATTTATTTTCCTCGGCCAAGCGGGTAAGGTCCCTTCCAAAATTATCCAGGACAGGGGTTTTGGATTTTTTGCTTCCCTTTTGGGACGAGCCGGAACCGAATGTACTTTCCTTGGAATCCCCTCCTTCATCAGGGTCACTTGGAAAAGATTCGGCCTGTGGGGAATCTATGTAGTCATCATCACTGGTGATCATGGATTTGAATTGTTCCTTCACATTATCGTAGTCCACCTTGAGCTTGTGCAGCAATTTTGTGGTGGGGTCGTTTTCGTTTCTAAGGATGCAGAGCAATAGGTGTGCTGTATTTATAGAGGAACTCTGGAACAGTTTGGCCTCTAGGAAAGTGGTTTTCAAAGCACGTTCTGCCTGACGGGTCAGATGTAGGTTTTTCTTGTCTTTTTGCATGGTTCCCGAAGTGGGATTTGCGGGACTAAGAATTTCCACTTTTCTGCGCAGGTGGTCCAAATCCACATCAAGGGCATCCAAAATACTAATGGCCTTGCCGTTTCCATCTCTTAAAAGACCGAGCATAAGATGTTCCGTACCAATAAAATCATGGCCCAAACGTAGGGCCTCCTCCTTGCTATATGCTATAACATCTTTTACTCTGGGGGAAAAATTATCGTCCATACCTTTCTTTTTCGCAACTAAAATTAATAAAAGTATTGTTACTGTGGTCAAATACCGTACCCATTATCGATAAACTAGTGGTAAATGTCGAAATAAAGGTCGTTTTTTAACAGTTTAACAAAGCTTTATCAAAAGAAAAGAGCACTTGGATAACTGTTGATAATTTTTTTAATAAAGTAGATTCCAAAGGTTTGGAAAGGGCCTATTTTCCGTATATTGCCATGATATTTTAACCACAAAAAACTATAAGATTTTAGCATGGCGGAAGGAGAAAAGTTAATTCCTATCAATATTGAGGATGAGATGAAATCTGCCTACATTGATTATTCAATGTCGGTCATTGTGTCACGTGCCCTGCCAGATGTTCGTGATGGACTCAAACCAGTTCACAGAAGAGTGCTTTTTGGAATGCATGAATTGGGAGTTAGGTCAACCAGTTCCCACAAGAAATCGGCCCGTATCGTTGGGGAGGTCTTGGGTAAGTATCACCCGCACGGGGATACTTCGGTCTATGATACCATGGTACGTATGGCCCAAGAGTGGAGCCTTAGGTACATGTTGATCGATGGTCAGGGTAACTTTGGTTCCGTGGACGGTGATAGCCCTGCGGCCATGCGTTATACCGAGGCCAGAATGCGCAAAATCGCTGACGAGATGTTGGCCGATATTGACAAGGACACTGTTGATCACCAGCTTAATTTTGACGACTCGCTGCAAGAACCAACCGTATTGCCTACCCGTGTTCCCAATCTTTTGGTGAACGGGGCTTCCGGAATTGCCGTGGGTATGGCCACCAACATGCCGCCCCACAATCTTTCTGAAGTGGTGGACGGGACAGTGGCCTATATAGATAACCATGAGATAGAGATCGATGAACTGATCACCCACATCAAAGCACCTGATTTTCCAACTGGAGGTATCATTTATGGGTATGATGGGGTAAAGGAGGCATTCCACACCGGTAGAGGTAGGGTGGTCATGCGGGCCAAGGCCTCTTTCGAGGAAGTTCAGGGAAGGGAGTGTATCATTGTTACCGAGATTCCCTATCAGGTGAACAAGGCGGATATGATCAAGAAGACCGCCGATCTGGTCAATGAAAAGAAAATCGAAGGAATTGCATCCATCCGTGATGAATCGGATAGGAAGGGAATGCGTATCGTGTATATCCTTAAGCGGGATGCCATCCCCAATATTGTGCTGAACATGCTGTACAAGTATACGGCACTTCAGTCTTCCTTCAGTGTCAATAATATTGCATTGGTCAATGGAAGACCACAGTTGTTGAACCTCAAGGAAATCATACATTACTTTGTGGAGCACCGACACGAAGTGGTGGTTCGACGAACCAAATATGAGCTGCAAAAAGCTGAAGATCGTGCCCACATTTTGGAGGGACTTATCATCGCATCGGACAATATTGATGAGGTGATTGCCATTATCCGTGGCTCTGCCAATGTGGATGAGGCACGTAACAGTTTAATGGAGCGTTTCAAGCTCACCGAAATACAGGCCAAGGCCATCGTGGAGATGCGCTTGCGTCAGCTTACAGGTCTGGAACAGGACAAACTGCGTGATGAGCATGCCGAGCTGTTGAAGACCATTGAGGATTTGAAGGACATTCTGGCCAAAAAAGAACGTAGGATGCAGATCATCAAGGATGAACTTCTTGAAGTCAAGGAGAAATACGGTGATGAAAGAAGGTCAGAAATCAACTTTGCAGGAGGAGACCTGAGTATTGAGGATATGATTCCGGATGAGCAAGTGGTCATTACCATTTCCCATGCCGGGTATGTCAAGAGAACACCGCTCACCGAATATAAGACCCAGAATAGGGGAGGAGTGGGCCAGAAAGCGTCCTCTACCCGAAATGAAGACTTTTTGGAGCACCTATTTGTGGGTACCAATCACCAATATATGTTGTTCTTCACGCAAAATGGGAAATGTTTCTGGATGCGTGTCTTTGAAATTCCGGAAGGATCCAGAACCTCAAAAGGTAGGGCCATCCAGAATTTGATCAACATTGAACAGGACGATAAGGTGAAGGCCTTTATCTGTACCCAGGACCTTAAGGATGAGGATTACGTGAACAGCCATTATGTGATTATGGCCACCAAGAAGGGAACCGTAAAGAAAACCTCTTTGGAGCAATACTCACGACCTCGTCAAAATGGTATCAATGCCATAACCATAAAGGATGGTGATGAGCTTCTTGAAGCCAAATTAACAACAGGGACAAGTCAGATATTCCTAGGATTGAAATCGGGTAAAGCCATTCGATTTGAAGAAGGCAAGACCCGCCCCATGGGAAGAAATGCATCCGGGGTACGCGGTATTACCTTGGCCGATGACCATGATGAGGTGATCGGAATGGTTTCTGTCCATAATTTTGAAGACGATATTCTGGTAGTTTCCGAGAATGGTTATGGAAAACGATCCTCTCTTGAGGATTACAGGATTACCAATAGAGGCGGTAAAGGAGTCAAGACAATCTCCATTACCGATAAGACGGGTGGTCTTGTAGCCATAAAAAATGTTTCGGATACGGATGATCTTATGATCATCAATAAGTCTGGAATTGCCATTCGAATGAGCGTCGAGGATCTTAGGGTCATGGGAAGGGCAACACAGGGTGTACGCCTTATCAACCTAAAGGATTCAGACTCCATTGCAGCGGTTGCCAAAGTCATGAAAGAAGATGGTCCCTTGGATGAAACCAATATCATGGATATAGAGGTCAAGGGAGAAGATGGCACGGCTATTGATAATGACAACGAGGAAAATAAATAATCGATAAACACTAAATAATTACATTTTTGACATGAAGACTAAATTTTTGATACTAATTGCCATGGGGGTTTCAGTTATGGGTTACTCTCAAAAGAATGAGATCAAGGATGCGGAAAAAGCCCTGAAGGGTGGAGATGCCGCAGCGGCCAAGACTGCTTTGGAAGCGGCTGCGTCCACGATCGATGCTGCTGATGAAAGGGTTCAGGCCCAGTATTATGCCATAAAGGGAAATGTATATTCCGATTTGGCCCAGAAAGGGGATGAAACTGCATTTCAACCCGCTATAGATGCTTACAACAAAGTGATTTCTGTGGAAGAGGCCAGCGGGAAGGAAAAATATACCACTGTTGCCAAGCAGAAGTTGGCACAGATCACAGGCGATTTGGTAAATGCTGCCGTTGAGGACAACAACAACCAGAAGTTCAAAGAAGCTGCGGCAAAGTTGTATATGAGTTACAAATTGAGCCCGGCCGATACCATTTACCTGTATTATGCTGCCAGTAGTGCCGTTAATGGTCAGGATTACGACAATGCATTGAACTATTACAATGAGTTGAAGGAAATGGACTATGATGGAAGTGGAGTCACCTATACTGCGGTAAACATTGAGACCGGAGAGGTTGAGACCATGGATAAAGCAACTCGTGACCTATATGTAAAGGCAGGTACGCACAAAGACCCAAACGAAGAAAGAAGTCCTTCCAAAAAACCTGAGATTGTAAAGAATGTTGCCTTGATTTATCAACAATTGGGAGATAACGAAAAGGCACTTGCCGCATATTCCGAAGCTAGGGCTGAAAATCCAGATGATGTTAACTTGGTTTTGGGTGAGGCCAACCTTCACTACTCCATGGGAGATAAGGAAAATTTCAAGAAGTTGATGGCGAAGGCGTCTGAAATGGCTCCTGACAATCCTGATTTGTTGTACAACATCGGTGTTATCAATATGGAACAAGGAAACTTGGAAGATGCTCGTGATGCCTATAAAAAGACATTGGCCATTGATCCAGGATACATCAATGCCCTTTTGAACCTTTCCACTACCTATGTGAACGAAGGTAACGGACTTATTGATGAAATGAATGCGTTGGGAAGCTCAAAGGCCGATATCGCCAAATATGACGAGTTGAAGGGAAAGAAGGACAGTTTGTTTAAGGAAGGTGCCACGGTTTTGGAAAATGCCGTAAAAACCAATCCTGATAACCAAAGTATCCTATCACAATTGAAGAACATCTACGGAGCTTTGGGAGATACCGAGAACTTTATGCGTATCAAAAAGCTTTTGGGAGAGTAAACCGCTCCAATTTGTAAAAATAGAAAGGGACCAAAATGGTCCCTTTTTTTATTATATGATTTTCTTGATTACCCTAAGCTGATGGGTGTACAGCTTTTCTTCGGTATTGAAAATACCTGTGTGGTCCAAACGATCGATTCGGACATGCCCGTAGGTGTGGATGATATAATTGTCTTTTAAGATGATGCCAACATGGTCTATGACTCCCTCGTTGTTATCAAAAAAGGCAAGGTCGCCCGGTTCGCTTTCCTCAATGAAACTTAAAGGTTCCCCTTGTTTGGACTGTCCTTCCGCATCCCTGCAAAGGGCAACCCCATTGATTTTATAGACCATTTGGGTAAATCCCGCGCTGTCTATGCCAAAAGGCGTTTTGCCCCCCCAAAGAAAAGGGGCTTTTAGGTACAGAAAAGCTACATCTACCAGTTCATTCTTTTGGGCACGACCAGTAACAGAGCTACCTTCAAACGTATGGTCCAAAAACGTTGATGAAGAAACCATAGAGCCCAAAACAATGGGAAGAAGCATTCCATCTTGACTGCAGACATGGGAAACTATATCTGGGGAAAGTTGTTGGTTTTCGGGGTTCTCGAACGCTTTGTAATCCTCCTCTGTGATGAATTTAAACTGATGGTTGGAAACCCATCCCTCGCATTGGTCATGTGCTACCCTGATGCGGCTCCATTTTTTCCGACTTTCCAAAACCTTGAAATGTTCCCCATACAAGAGCTGGGAAGTCATTTCGGAACTATCCTCGGGAAGTGTTCTAATGGGCACAATGCTCAGTGGGCAAATTCCATATTGCATTTACGGATGATATTGGATGGCTAAATTCTTTCCAAAATTAAGGCTGATGCACCACCACCGCCATTGCAGATAGCGGCTGCACCTAATTTGGCATTGTTCTGTTCAAGCACATTGAGCAACGTTATGGTAATCCGCGCACCGGAACAGCCCAATGGGTGTCCCAAAGAAACTGCACCACCGTTTACATTTACGTTGGAATCCTGTAGTCCCAAAATCTTCATATTGGCAAGGCCCACAACAGAAAACGCTTCGTTGAACTCAAAGTAGTCGATATCCTTCAAAGATACCCCGGCACGATCCAGTGCTTTGGGAAGAGCCTTGGCAGGTGCAGTGGTAAACCATTTGGGTTCGTGGGCCGCATCGGCATACCCTTTTATGTAAGCCAAGGGTTTCAAGCCAAGTTCTTTCGCTTTGTCCTCACTCATCAGCACCACTGCAGCGGCCCCATCATTGATGGTGGAGGCATTGGCGGCAGTAACCGTTCCCTCTTTGGTAAAGGCGGGTCGCAATGCGGGGATTTTATCGATTTTCACATTGGTGTATTCCTCATCCTCACTCACAACAATGGGTTCTCCACGACGTTGGGGGACTTCAACAGGTACTACTTCATTTTTGAATTTTCCAGCTTTCCACGCCTCGGCAGAACGTTGGTAGGATTGTATGGCAAAGGCATCTTGGTCCTTTCTGCTAAATTGATACTCCGTAGCGCAGGCATCGGCACATACTCCCATGGCATTTTGATCGTAAGCATCTACCAAACCGTCTTTTTGCATTCCGTCCAGCAGGGTTGCAGGACCAAACTTCAACCCATTGCGCATGTACGCATAATGCGGGATAAGACTCATGTTTTCCATGCCCCCGGCCACAACAATGGAATTTTCACCCAATGCAATGGATTGGGCGGCTTGCGTAATGGCTTTCATTCCAGATGCACATACTTTGTTCACCGTTGTACAGGGAACCGTATCCGGAATCCCGGCATAAATGGCGGCTTGTCGGGCAGGAGCCTGACCCGTTCCGGCCTGTACCACATTCCCCATTAAAACCTCTTCCACCTTTTCTGGAGAAAGTCCGATCTTGTCCAATGCGCCTTTAATGGCAACGGCTCCCAATTTAGGTGCTGGTATGGTGGACAATGCTCCCATAAAACTACCTATGGGCGTTCTAACAGCTGAAACGATGACAACTTTGTTCATATGTGCATTTTTACGGTTACGAAAATACTAAAATTAAATCCAAAGGGTAAGACGTGATTGTACGGCACTCCTTAATATATATTTTCTATTTTTGGGGATATCAGCATACGATATGGGAAAAGCTTTGGACAATGTATATAAACATCAATCACTTGCCTACAAGTATTTTCTTTATCTGGTATCTGTAGCCCTCATCGTTTTCTTTTTTCCTAAAGGCGGAAAATTTAAGTATGAATTTCAAAAGGGAAAGCCATGGCAGTATGAAAATCTATATGCTCCCATTGATTTTTCCATCCAGAAAAGTTCAGATGAAATAGCCCAGGAACAGCTTTCCGTCCGCAATACCAAAACGGACTATTACAATTTTGATGCATCCATTGTTAGCTCGATAAAGAGCAATGTGCAAAAGGAACTGGAACAGTGGGCCACTTCCAATGCGTATTCGGCGCGGCAGCAACGGAACATGCTCAATGTGGGTATGGCGGTGATCGATAGCATTTATGCCAAAGGTGTTTTTGAAAACAGCCCGGGTTCCAATTCCATTGTTTTGGTGCGGAACAACGAGGCCATCCCCATGGCACCCAATGATTTTCTCGACTTGGAAGGAGCGAAAAGACAGGTGTCTTCACAAATTTCCCGTTCCAATGTGGTGGATAAGACTGGGTTGGAGAATACGGTTCAATCCAACATAAAACCCAATCTTTTCTATGACGAAACCTTGACGGAAAGTGCCTTGCAACAAGAGCTGTCCAAGATATCCTACACACGGGGAGAGGTATCGGAAGGGAGGCTGATCATTGCCAAGGGCGAAGTCGTCGAGGCCGAAAATTTCAAGATCCTTAATTCCTTGAAGGAAGAGTATGAATCGGAACTTTGGCAAGGCAACAACTACTATTACATCATGTTGGGCTATACCATTTTGGTGGCATTGGTATTGATCATGTTGTTTCTTTTTCTCAAGCGGTATCGAAATGAAATTTTTAAGAACAACAATAAGGTCACCTTTATCTTTTTCAACATATTGCTCATGGTGTTGGCCACAACACTGATGGTAAAGAACAATGAAAGTTATGTGTATGGCGTTCCGCTGTGTATTCTACCCTTGGTACTCAAGAACTTTTTTGATGCCCGGCTGGGGCTTTTTGTTCATGTACTAACCGTATTGATTCTTGGTTTTGTGGTACCCAACAGCTTCGAGTATATTTTTCTTCAGATCATAGCAGGTATCGTTACCATTTTAACCGCCTCAGAACTGTATAAGAGGGCCAATCTCTTTATTTCCGTAGGGCAGATTACCCTAATATATATTATAGGCTATTTCGCCTTCCATGCCATCCATGAGGGAAATCTGGAGAACATTGAGTGGATATTGTTCGGGGTATTTGTCCTGAATGGACTTTTGACGCTTTTTGCCCAGCCTTTGATCTATATGTTCGAGAAATTGTTCGGTTTGATATCCGATGTATCACTATTGGAGCTTTCGGATACCAATTCCAAGTTGTTGAAGAAACTGTCGGACAAGGCACCGGGAACGTTCCACCATTCATTACAGGTAGCCAACCTTGCCGAAGCTGCCGCAAATGAGATTGGTGCCAATGCCATGTTGGTCCGGGTGGGAGCCTTGTACCATGACATCGGAAAAATGGAAAAACCGACCTTCTTTACGGAGAATCAGGTCACCAACGTAAATCCACATGATGATTTGCCGCCGAGGGAAAGTGCCAAGATCATCATAGATCATGTGATTCATGGAATAGAAATTGCAAGAAAGAACAATCTCCCAGATAGGATCATTGATTTTATAAGGACACATCATGGTACCACACTAGTGTACTATTTTTATAAAAAACAACAGGAACTTGAGGCTGAGGTGGATGAAAATGATTTTAGGTATCCAGGTCCAATACCCTTTTCAAAGGAAACTGCCATTCTTATGATGTCGGATGCCGTGGAAGCCGCGTCCAAGAGTTTAAAGAATCCCACTTTTTTGGTCATAGATGAATTTGTGGAGAAAATTGTGAAGGGGCAAATGCAGGCCAACCAGTTTTTAAATGCCAATATCACCCTAAAGGAAATTGAGATGGTGAAGAAGGTATTGAAGCAAAAACTGACCAATATCTACCATCTTAGGGTCGAGTATCCGGAGTAAAGTCCATAAAATCAATTCCTAATTAAAAAAAACGGAAAATAGTTGCGTTCTTTCGGATGAAAAGGTACATTTGCATCCGCATTTTTAGAGTGCAAGTTCATAAGAAGTATTGGGAGAGGTGCCGGAGTGGTAACGGAGCAGATTGCTAATCTGTCAGCGCGTAAGTGCTGCCTGGGTTCGAGTCCCAGTCTCTCCGCTGTTTCCTAAGATATTTGGAATTAAATTATGTTCGGGGTGTAGCGTAGCCCGGTTATCGCGCCTGCTTTGGGAGCAGGAGGTCGCAGGTTCGAATCCTGCCACCCCGACAGAATCTAACCCACTGATTTTCAGTGGGTTTTTTGTTTTTAAAATCTTTTTTAGATTTTAAAAATTCACCTATTGTACCCAAAAATTTAATTTTAGGACTTTAGTATGGATCAAAAGGATATAAAGTGATGGGTGTAATCCTTGAAGCCTTACTTAGGAAAATGTTTGGTGTTAAATTCTTTGACAAAATCGTTTTGTCGAACGTTCCATTATTTTCGAGACCTTATAATTAGGGTAGTCAAATAAATGGCAACGGAGTGATCATACTTGATGTATCTTGTTTTGTCCACTATAAATTTTTCACCATACTTAAGTTTCAGCCATGGAAGAGCTTTGATGATTTTCCGGTCAATGATTCCTCCCCTATGAATAAGAAGATTTCGGACTTGAGCTAGTTCATTAAAATCCTTTTTTACAACTTCTGGTACTCATCCGGACAATCCAAAAGGAGCAAGTAATTTTTCAAACCTCTGATATCCGTGGTTGATACCAATCGTTGATGATTTTTCATAAGTGGCAAACATGTAGTCATAAACTTCTTCCTTGCTAAGTTGCATGAACTCTGCTAATTTTATTTTAATACTAGAAAGTTCTTCAATATCTTCTAATCTAATCGATTTTGCAATTTACCATAACCTTGTTCCAAGGATTTGATTGCCCTTGAGATATAATTACAAGGTAATCAGTTGGGAACAGAGCCACTTGCACAATGTTTCCGTAGATTGGTAGATTGCATGAACATAGATTTTTGTTTTTTTGGTTTATTTCCAATAGGTTACTTTATTGGATTGATAGATTTTCAAAGATATTTTTGTTTTTTGTTTGATTAAATGTATTAATTGTTTTATTTAGCAATATGTAATACATAATACAATATGAAAAAAATTATAGCAGCCACCTATGCGCCAATGCATGAAGATAAGAACTTGAATCTGGAAATTGTTAAAGATTATGCCAAGTTTTTAAAGGAGAATAAAGTAATGGGGGCTTTTGTAAACGGTTCAACCGGCGATTTTGTGTCCTTGAGTACTTTGGAGCGCAAACGACTTATTGAAGCCTGGGGTAAAAGTAAGCCCGAGGGATTTTACCTGATCAACCATGTGGGACATACCAATTTAAGGGAAAGTAAAGAGTTGGCAGAACACTCCTCGGACATTGTTGATGCCATAGCAGCTTTGCCCCCTTTTTACTTTAGACCTAAGCATATGGATGATTTATTGGTATACTGCTCCGAGGTGGCGCAATCTGCACCCAATTTGCCCTTTTACTACTATCATATTCCTGTTTTGACCGGAGTTGATTTTTTAATGGCCGATTTTTTGGATAGGGCAACGGAAATGATTCCGAACTTTTCTGGTATTAAATATACCAATGACCACATACAGGATTTTGGTAAATGTTTGGAGTTTGCCCCGGAAAGAATAAGTCTTTTTTTCGGGATAGATGAAAAATTTATGGATAGCCTCATGACTGGGGCAACCGGATGGGTTGGTAGTACCTATAACCATTTGGCCCCTTTGTATATCAAAATCGCTTCTTGTGTGTCCCATGGTGAAATGGAAGAGGCAAAACTTCTACAGAAAAAGGCTATCACTTTTGTAGAGACCCTGGAGTCCTTAGGTGGTTTTCACGGGGGAAGTAAGAGCTTTATGAAACAGTTCGGATTGGATATGGGTCCCAGCCGCTTTCCACATAAGGCTTTCGATGATGATAAACTTTTAAAAGCAAGACGCTTTTTTGAAGAGATGGAAATTAATGGGTATATGTCAAAGCCTTTTCACGATGACAAAGCTCAACAGTAAAAAAATTTAATGAATTATGTAATACATAATACAAATAATTTTTATATTCGCTACATAACACTTAGATAATCAAACTTTAAAATTTATGAAACTCTCAAACTATGCAGAAAAATGTTCAAGAGGTAATCTGGTGGGAAGCCCTTTGAAAAAGGGGAAGCTCATTCAATTCCTTCTTTTTGTATTGGTTGGTCTGCTTTCGGACGCAATGTATGGTCAGGAAGTAAAGGTCACTGGAAATGTAACAGGCTCAGATGGTGTGCCACTACCCGGAGCTTCTGTTTTGGTGAAGAATACCACCAATGGAACCCAAACAGATTTTGATGGCAATTATATCATTGAAGCTAATGCTGGTGATATTTTGGTCTTCAGTTATATTGGGTTCACCACCCAAGAAATAACGGTCAACAACCAAACCACTGTTGATGTGATTTTGGCGGAGAATACGGCGATGTTGGACGAAGTGGTGGTAACGGGATATGGTACGCAGTCAAGGGCAACCTTGACCTCGTCTGTGTCAAAGTTGGATACCCAGGTTTTGGAAAGTGCCACACGTTCCAATCCAGCCACGGCGCTGCAAGGCACCATTGCCGGTTTACGGGTGACCAATACCACAGGCCAGCCGGGATCTACACCAGAAATTGTACTACGTGGGGGAACCAATTTTAGTGGTAGTGACGCTCCATTGATTTTGGTTGATGGGGTTCCCAGTTCCTTTTACGCCTTAAACTCAGATGATATTGAATCAATAGAGGTATTAAAAGATGCTGCGGCCACGGCCATTTATGGTGCACGATCGGCCAATGGGGTTATTTTGATCACTACAAAGACGGGTAAATCAGGTAAGTCTTCTATCAATTATAAGTACAGATATAGCGTAAACAATGAGCGCAATGATCAAAAATATATAGGGGCGGCAGATCACATCGATTACAACAGACAATCAGTGGCTTGGTATAGGGAGGCGTCCGGCGACCCTGGTGCGTTTAGTGCCTTTTTGGATGGGAACCATAGTGCGGCAACTGGAAATAATGCCACAAATGACCCCTTTACCACGCAATTATTGACCTCAGATAATCAGTACCTCCTTAATCAGCCAGGGTGGCAATCCATTCCGGATATTTTAAATCCTAGTCAACAGATTCTGTTTTATGACAATAAGGATGTAGGGGACCGAATTTATCAAACCAGTGAATCCAAGGACCATTATATATCCTTTGATGGAGGCAACGAAAAAGGTACATACTACTTAGGATTGGGTCTTTTGGACAACGATGGACTTACCTTGGGAACGGGTTTTAAAAGGTATTCCGGTAAATTCAGTGGATCTTATAAAATCAGTGATAGGCTCAAGGTGAACTCCAATATTTTATATTCCCACTCCAATTTAAGCCTGGGAGGGTTGGGGAGCGAAGATACGGTTTTCAGAAGGTTCCAAGGTCAAGCGGCAACCTCCAGAACCTATGATAGCAATCCCGATGGAACTTGGTCCGATCAATATGCACCAGGGCAGAACCAAGGTTTTGGTAACCCTTTGTATTATCAGGATAAGTTTGTCAGAAAGAACTTGGAACAGCGTTTGACCGCTTCGGTGGGCCTCGATTGGAATCTTATGGATGAATTGAAGTTCTCTTTGAACGGAAGCCATTTCACCATCAATGACCATAACGAGAGTTTTAACAAAGCCTATAGGGTTGGCAGCAATACGGGGCCTTTACGCACCGGACGTGAAGCGTCCGTTAGCTTGACCCGAACATTGAGAAACCAGTTGACAAGCACCCTGAACTACATTAAATCTTTTGGAAACCACAATGTCAATGCATTGGTGGGGGCGGAATATTATAAAGATAATATTTTTCTTTCCTCTGCGGGAACCAGGAATTCCCCAACGGATCTGATCCAGACGCTCAATGCAGGGGCAGAGGCCAATGGGATACCCTCCACCTTTGAGTCCGAGCAAGTCATTGTATCGGCTTTTGGTAGGTTGCTGTATGATTATGATAACAAATATTTGGTTGGATTTACGTTCAGGAATGACGGTGCCTCAAGGTTGGGCAACAATAAATTCGGGTTCTTCCCGGGAGCATCCCTTGGTTGGAATGTGCATAACGAGAACTTCTTTCAAGATTCAGGACTAGAGAAGACCATATCCGTATTAAAGCCTAGATTGAGTTATGGTGTCAATGGGAATGTTAGTTCACTGACCCCTCCTGGGGCACCAGATTATTTAGGGAACTATGTGGTTTTTGGAGCCTATAGCGGACAAGGAATCTATAATGGGCAAACAGGTTATGCCAATTCAAGTTTACCAACACAAGATTTGGTTTGGGAGCGTTCAACAACGCTAAACGCTGGTTTGGATCTGTCTTTGTTCAATAGTCGATTGAATCTGATCATGGATGTTTATTCAAGGGATATCAAGGATAAAATTGCAAACTTGACCTTGCCCTATTATACAGGTTTCGGTTCTATAAGGACCAATAATGGAACTTATAGAAACAGAGGTGTTGAACTCCAGATAAATGGGGATATCATCAGAAAAGATGATTTTACTTGGAACTTAGGGGCCACCATCACTTCCAATAAGAACTATGTGGTGGAACTGCCTGAAAATGACAATGATTTGAACAGGCAGGGTGGAACCTTGATTTGGAATTCTGAAACAGGCCAAGAAGAGTGGGTCGGTGGACTTCAGGAAGGACAACGCTATGGAGGTGATTTGGTGGTGGCCTTTGAACAGGAATCCATTTATGCCAACCAGGCCGAGGCGGATGCCGATAATGGCATTACTGATGAATATGTGCCTGGAGCTAGCCGGAACCAACGATGGGCAGGTGATGTAAAGTGGGTCGATCAAAATGGGGATGGAGTGATCAATAACCTTGATAGAAAAGTTATTGGACGTACCACGCCTGATTTTATTGGAGGTTTCAACACCAGTCTTAGCTACAAAAACTTTAGTCTGTTCGTGCAAACGGATTTTGCCACAGGACACTTGGTATGGAACCATATCAGGAACAAAGGGTATGCCCAGACACAGGGTAACTTGGAGCAACCCATCGAGGTCTTGGATTCATGGACACCTGACAATACCGATACCGATTGGCCCCGTTTTGTTTTTGTAAATGGTACCAAGAACGTTTGGAGAGGAAGCGAAAGCATAGGAAGCTTGCAGACTGAGGCCAACGAAAAGTTCTGGGAAAAGGGGGATTATTTGGCACTGAGGGAAGTAACGTTGACGTATAATGTCCCTACTGAATATTTTAATGATGTGATCAAAAGGTTGAGCATTAATGTAACAGGGACCAACCTGCATTATTTTAAAAGTATGAGCGGGGATACCCCTGAGGTTGGTGGCGTGCAGTACGGGGAATTTCCGGTACCTAAAACCATTACGGTCGGACTTAATGTAACATTTTAAAAAATACAGAAATGAGAAAGTATATAGTAATATCAATAATAATATTGGGCCTCTTAGCTTGCGAAAGTGAATTGGAACTGGTAGCGCCAAGTGAATTGACAGTGGCTGGGTTTTGGGACACCGAGGAAGGTGCAAGAACGGCCCATACAGGATTGTATGCTGATTTAAGGGATGCCACAGGAGGGTTATGGTCACTCGGTGAAATACGAAGCGATGTATGGGGAGGGAGAACCTATGAAAGCCCCGCAGATGTGTCCTTGATAGAATCCAGCTTTACGGTCTCAACCGCTCCTTATGGGGGCTGGGCTGGACTTTATACCCAGATTCATCGAATCAATGATTTCTTACTTAATATTCAGGACATAAACTTTTTAAACGAGTCCGATAAAAGCCATTTAATTGGACAAGCCTATGGATTAAGGGCATTGTATTACTATACCTTGTTAAAATCCTGGGGTAATGTTCCCATTATTTTGGAACCTTTGGCAACCGTTGACCCAGCTGGACTTAGCAGGGAAAGGTCCTCCCAAAGTGATGTCATGGCACAAATTAAGTCGGATATTGAAGCTTCCTTGAGCGCTTTTGGTTCTGACAATAGTTTTTGGGCAGGCAACAAGAATTTTTGGAGCAAGGCGGCCACCTTGGCGCTCAAAGGCGATGTGTATATATGGTCCGGGAATTTGATGGGAGGTGGAAATGCCGATTTTACCGAAGCTAAAACAGCCTTGCAACAAATCGCTTCTTTTGGGATAAGTCTGGAACCCACAATTGATAATTTATGGGGAGTACCAAACGAAGGGAACAGTGAGTTCATTTTTGCAGTGCAATATCAACGGGATGAAGCCTCTAACATTTATAACAGTTTTACAGGTAGAAGTACAGAGATCAATCCCCAGTTTAACGCCATGGGAGAATCCATGAGCGACTTTATCATTGCAGGGGCCAATAGATATGGGCAATCTGAAAAGACCATTTTGCTGTTAGATGACAATGATGATGCTAGAAAGGATGCAACGTTCATTAGATTGTATACGGATGACAATGGCGGTACCGGTTATCCCACCTATAGCGAGCCTACATATTTTGGATCGATACTTAAAAAGTTTTTGGGGCAAGTGGATGGATCTGAGCGGATTTTTGAAAATGATGTACCGTTGTACAGATATGCCGATGTACTCTTGCTATTGGCCGAAGCCAAAAATCTTCTTGGAGAAGACCCTTCGGGTGAGATCAACCAAATACGGCAAAGAGCTTATGGAGCCAATTATGATCCGGGTACCCATGGTTATGTGAATGGTTCCCAAACCGATAATGCCAATGCCATCTTGGACGAACGTTACAAGGAGTTTGTAGGGGAGGGAAAACGTTGGTGGGATCTAAGGCGAGCTGGAGACAGCTTCGTGATAGATAATGTAAGTTTTCTAAATCCTGGTGATGAGTATAAACTTGTATTGCCCATTACGGAGGATATGATAGGTAGGAACCCATTGTTGGATCAAACACCTGGATGGCAGTAAAATCTAATTGATTGATTTGAGTTAGTTAGTTTAGTTTAGTTCAAGTGAAAGGGCCCGATAGTAGTCGGGCCTTTTTGTGTTTTATGATGTAAATCCCAAAGGGATATCAATGGTCTCCAGTTTTCTTGGCCCTCTGTTTTTTAGAAGAGGTGTTACTTCTTTCCGTTTTTGAAAATATGGTCAAAATGGGGTTCTAAATGTCTTCGCATGGCATTTCTAAAAGTCTCTGGAGTGCCTACTTTTAGATTGTCCAAAAGCATCCTGTGGGTCACAAACGTGCCTTTCGTATAGTGATAGTCATCCAGATTACGATTCTTGGTCTCTTTCAAGTAAACATATTCAAAAACAGGTAAGAGCAAGCCTTGGAACCTTTGTAATGTATCATTCTTGGAAATTTGGTAGAGTTTTCCATGAAAGGCAACTTCCTTGTCCAAAGAAAATCTGGCCTTACCTGTACTGGTGGCTTCTTCCGCTTCCACAATTTCTTCAAGCTCCTCAAGTTCCTTTTGGGTCTTGTGTTCAAAAAGAAAGTCTGCCATACCCATTTCAAGGATCATCCGAAGCTCAAACAGATTTTTTAAGGTCTTCGTGCCCAATAGGGTAGGGTCCATGATCCGCTCAAAATTGTTGATGATGTCGGGTTGCTTTAAAATCATTCCCCGATGTTTTTTTGATTCTATCAGCCCCAAGGTTCGTAACCGCAATAAAGCTTCTCGCACAACAGTTCTACTTACCCCAAGGTTGGTGGCAAAATCCAATTCCTTTGGAATGGGGTCGCCAGGCCCAAGATTATTCTCCTTGAAAAATTCCAACAACCTGATTTCTACTTTATCAACCAGTGAAAGGGTATCTACTGGCTTTAACTTTTTTAGTGGCTCCATAAAGCTTTTGGTTAACTGTAATGGGATTGAAATAGCAGGCAAATTGCTGGAATTTGCCATACTTTAAACATAACATCTTTTTCCTCTGTTGTGACAAAGATATTTAAAATATATTGTATGTTTGCATTATGTCATACATAATATGAGATATTCTAAAGTTTACAAAAGTGCACTCTTTGGAGATGTGATCCCTTTTTGGGAAACCCATTCAGTGGACAAAAGGAATGGGGGTTACTTTACTTGCTTAAATCGGGAAGGAAAGGTTTATGACCATGATAAATTTGTATGGCTGCAAGGTAGACAGGCTTGGTTGTTCTCTATGCTGTATAATTCTGTTGAACAGAAGCAAGATTGGTTGGATATGGCCAAGACAGGAATCGATTTTTTGAGAAAATTCGGAAGGGATGGCCACGGCAATTTTTATTTTTCCCTCACTCGTGAAGGAAATCCATTGGTACAACCGTATAACATATTTTCCGATTGTTTTGCTGCAATGGCCTTTTCCCAATATGCCAAGGCCACGGACGATGAAGAAATGGGAAACTTGGCAAGGCAGATCTATAATAACATTTTAAGTAGGAGGGAGCAACCCAAAGGGCCATATGAAAAAGCTACAGGAAATAGACCTTTGAAAAATTTCGCCTTGCCCATGATACTTTCAAACTTGGTTTTGGAGCTTGAACATGTACTGGATCCAAAGGAAGTTGAGACGACGATTGACATTTGTGTTGATGAGGTTATGGAAGTGTTTTTAAGGGAAGGCTCTAATCTAATATACGAATACGTAAACCCGGATGGGTCACTCAACAATTCTTTTGAAGGCCGACTCATCAATCCGGGCCATGGTCTTGAGGCCATGTGGTTTATAATGGACATAGGGGTGCGGCGTAATGATTTGGGATTGATTCAAAAAGCAAAGCAGACCATACTCAGTTTGTTGGACTTTGGATGGGATGAACAATACGGCGGAATTTTTTACTTTAAGGATGCCATGGGCTACCCGCCGCAACAATTGGAACACGATCAAAAACTCTGGTGGGTCCATTTGGAAGCCTTAGTAGCCTTGGCTAAGGCTTATGAACAAACAGGGTGCGATAAAATTTGGCAATGGTATGAAAAAGTCCATGAATACACTTGGTCACATTTCCCCGACCCGGAAAATGGGGAGTGGTTTGGATATTTAAACCGTCAGGGAGAACCTCATATAACGCTCAAGGGAGGGAAGTGGAAAGGTTGTTTTCATGTACCAAGGGCCCTGTATCAATGCTGGAAAACATTTGAAAGAATAGAAAACAAAGAAAATAAATAATCAATGGGATTGGTGAAGAATAAACTCGGGATGACAGTTACGGCCTTAGCATTGGCAGGGATTATATCATGTGGACAAAAAAAGGATGCCGGAATCCAAATAGAAACACTGCAGCCAACTATGCCAGTTTTGGCCAAGAAGGAACGGAATGCAATTTTACATATGGGCATAACCTTGACCGATACTTTGGAAAGTAGGCAGCTGGAAACCTTTACATTTTCATTCGAAGGTACCACGGATATCAATGATATTGCCCAGGCAACAGTTTTGTATGGTGAAACCGGCAACATGGAAGAGGAAACTGTTTTTGGCACAATCACAAAACCAACAGCAACATTTACCATCACGGGGAGTAGTCCCATACGGTCCGGTGAACATAATTTTTGGCTATCTGTTGAATTGAAGGACATCCCGGAATTGACCCATAAAATAAATGCTGAGCTTGTATCTATAAAGCTTAATGATGGAACTGAGGTGAGACCCAAAATTACTTCAGGGATGAGTCCCCAACGTATAGGAATCGCCCTTAAGCAAGCAGGTGAGGATAATATTGACACCTATCGCATTCCCGGTCTGGCCACCACGAATAAGGGAACCTTGATTGCGGTGTACGATAATAGGTATAATGACCCGGTGGATCTTCAAGAAGATATTGATGTTGGGATGAGCAGAAGCACGGACGGGGGGCAAACGTGGGAACCTATGAAAGTTATCATGGATATGGGAGAGTACGGAGGTCTATCAGAAGATCAGAACGGTATTGGAGATCCCGCAGTGCTTGTAGACAAAAACACAAATACCATTTGGGTGGCGGCCCTTTGGCTCCATGGTCATCCAGGAGAGCGTGCATGGAATGCTTCCCAGCCTGGAATGTTACCAAAGGAGACAGGCCAACTGATTTTGGTAAAAAGTGAAGATGATGGGGTTACTTGGTCCAAGCCCGTCAATATCACATCCATGACCAAGAAACCAGAATGGCAATTGTTTTTCAATGGGCCGGGCTCCGGGATAACGATGGAGAACGGGACGTTGGTCTTTGCCGCACAGTACAAGGACAAGGACAGGGTACCGCATTCCACTATCATCTACAGTGAAGATGGTGGTCAATCTTGGACCGTTGGAACAGGGGCAAAATCTGAGACTACCGAAGCGCAAGTGGTGGAAATCTCCAATGGGGTTCTCATGCTGAACATGAGGGACGATAGAAATCGGTCCAATCGAAACGATTCCATCAATGGCCGGTCTGTGGCCATAAGTAATGATATGGGCAAAACTTGGGAAGAACATCCAACTTCCCGAGAAGCATTGATCGAGCCCAACTGTATGGCGAGCATAATTGTTTATGAACATCCTGAACGGGGAAAAATCCTGTTCTTTTCAAACCCCAATTCAAAGACCAAACGGAACCATATCACCATAAAGACCAGTTTCGATGGTGGAATGAGCTGGCCGGAGAAGAACCAGCTAGAACTTTATGAAGAAGGAACGTATGGTTATTCCTGTCTTACCATGGTTGATGAAGACCATATCGGAATTCTCTATGAAGGAGTCAAGGAGCTATATTTCCAAAAGATTCCGATTTCTGATTTGATACAATAGGCCATGGAGCGTTTAAAAAAAGCCTTTGCCCTGTTTTCGATACTCATTTCTTTGTTGACCATCAATACCTTATGCTCACAAAATTTTCAGTCTAAGTTTACCGTTGAAACACTGAATAATGCTCCTGTAAAATTGATTCCCTTTCCCCAAAAGGTGGAATGGGGTAAAGGGGTACGATTGATTTCATCTTTTCGGGTGGAGACGGATTCAACTTTGCCCTTGTCAATTCAGTCCGAATTGGAGTCCATTTGTCGTGACACAGGAATCCTAATGGATGGTAAGGCCACTGATACAATACATTTCCATAAAGACCCTTCCCTTCCAGATGAGGGATATGATCTTACTGTTACAGAAATGGCAATTCATATTACCGCTGCTACAGAAGAAGGTCAATATTATGCCCTACAGACCCTAAGACAATTGATTTCCCATCAGGAGAATGTTATTTTACTCAATCAATGCACTATCTCAGATTGGCCTGCCTTTTCCATAAGGGGCTATATGTTGGATGTTGGGCGTAATTTTCAAAGTATCCAATCGCTCAAGGAACAATTGGATGTGATGGCGAGGTACAAATTGAATACCTTCCAATGGCATTTGACCGATAGACCGGCATGGCGTATTGAAAGTAAGGTCCATCCAGAACTCAATGACCCCAAAAATCATAGACCTTCGCGAGATCCTGGCAGGTTCTATACCTATGCTGAAATACGGGATTTTATTGAATATGCCGCTGAACGACAGATACAGGTAATACCGGAAATAGATATGCCTGGGCATAGCGATGCCTTTACAAAGGCTACCGGATATAAGATGGAGTCAAGGGAAGGGATTAAAATTCTTGAAAGGATTTTGGAGGAGTTTTTTAATGAGGTTCCCAAAAGCTACTGTCCAATCCTACACATTGGTTCAGATGAAGTTGAGATCGAAGACCCCAAAGGATTTATGGACCACATGGTGAACTTTGTTCGGGAGCATGATAGGGACGTCATGGTTTGGAACCCGGGACTGGAAGCCGATAATGATGTTATCCGTCAAACTTGGAAGCCTAATAATGTGGGCCACATAGGGTACAGGGAAGTAGATTCTTGGAACAATTACATCAATAATGGCGATCCGTTCATCCATATCCCAAAACTTTTCTTTAAGCCCATCGGAAATGGTTCAAAAAATAAAATATTGGGGGGAATCATTTGTTTATGGCCCGATGTCAATCTCAATGCAGAGCAAGAGGCCATCACTACCAATCCGTTGTATCCTTCCCTGCTCACCTACGCATGGACCACTTGGACTGCAGATGTTCAAAAGGCATCCAAAGATTATCTCACCATGGTACCCCCAAGGGGAAGGCTTGAAAATGAATATTTCGCAGCGTTCGAGAAATTCTTAATGCACCACAAAGAAGCTTATTTTAAGGATAAGCCCTTTCCCTATGTAGCACAGGCCAATACAATTTGGGAACTAATGGGTCCTATGGAGACGGCCCATAAAAGCAAGATTAAGAAGCTGGCAACCGGAAATACGGTCTATATCCGTGATCGTTTCAAACAGGGAGGCCAATTTCCAGAGGCCCAACCCGGAGAAACCTATATTGCAAAAACATATGTTCACTCCAGTAAAGAACAGGAAGTAGATGCCTGGATAAGTTTTGAAACACCATACAGGGCCAATAGGGTATATTCGGGTATTCCCCTAAGGGGAAAATGGGATGCGAATGGGGGTACAGTTTTGTTGAATGGACAGCCTCTGCCATCACCAGAATGGAAGAATCCTGGATGGAAACCCACAAAAACGGAAGGTTGGGGCACATTCCAAGATCAGGAAACACCATGGGAAAAAGAAGAACTGTATTGGACGAGGGAGCCCACCAAATTGTTTTTAAAAAAAGGATGGAACGAAGTGGAGATAAAAGTGCCTGGGACCAATTCATATCAAAATTGGATGTTCACTTTTGCCATAGGGCAGCAAGGCATCGAATTTTCCACTAAACCGGTTACCGAATGAAAAAAATAGTCGGCCATTTATTGATTGCAACCGTTTTATTGTTTGGATGTAATGTGAGGGCACAGCAGTTAGCTGATAAGGTCAAAATTGAAGAAGGAGTTGCATTGCCCTCAAAAATACAAGGTGAAACCGCTTTGGGGTACGCTGGAATGTTGGGAGGTCAATTGGGTGATGTGATTTTGGTAGCTGGTGGGGCCAATTTTCCCAATGGACGACCGTGGGAGGGAGGTGAGAAAGTATGGAGCGATGACATCTACCTTTTTGAAAACGGAGTTTGGCATAATGCTGAAGAGAAATTGCCAAAACCTTTGGCATATGGGGCATCGGTACAATTGCCCAACGGTATCTTATGCATTGGCGGTGAAAATGCAAGTAATACCAGTAATTTGGTTTTTCTGATAGGATATGACCCAAATAGCGGAAAAGTCACTTTTACGGATTATCCGCCTCTTCCTGAACCCTTGGCCTATACCACAGCAGTCCTTGAAGGAGGATATGTGTATGTAGCTGGAGGGAAAAACGATGACAGAAGTACCAATGCTTTTTACCGAATGTCATTGGAATCAGAAAAGTGGGAAAAGCTGCCTGACTTTCCGGGAGAACCACGCGCACTGCATGTGGCATTGGTTCAAGAAACCCAGCACTCCCGAAAACTCTTTCTCATTGGAGGCCGAAACCAAATTTCAGGTCAAAAATCAGTACCATTGACCTCTTTTGTCTCTTATGACCTTGGTAGTGGTACATGGCAGGAAGAAGGCAATATTGTCATTGATGGAAAGCCAAGGGTTGTCATGGGCGCATCGGGACAAGCAATGGGTTCCATGCATCTTTTGATTTATGGGGGATCGGATGAAATCCTGTTCAACAAGTTGGAAGAGATTGCCTTGCGGGTTCCATCGGAACAAAACGATTCCATTGTTGGAGGAATGATTCGAAAAAGAGATTCCATTTTGAACAACCACCCTGGATTTTCAAGAGAGATATTGGCCTATAACACCATAACCCAAACGTGGTTTGTGTACGATACGTTGCCCCTACCCCTTCCTGTAACGGCCCTTTCTTTTCCAATGACCGATAATCAGGGGCTTAGAATTGTTTCGGGCGAGATTTCCCCGGGGGTCAGGACACCAATGGTGCTGACCCTGACATTGGGAGAAGCTGCCAATCCATTTGGGACCACAAATTATATAGTACTGATAGCCTATTTATTGTTATCCTTATTGATAGGGGTGTATTTTTCCTATAAACAAAAGTCGACCAACGACTACTTCATTGGAGGCGGGCGTATTCCATGGTGGGCCAGTGGACTCAGTGTTTTTGGAACGCTGTTGAGTGCTATTACATTTATGGCCATACCGGCAAAAGCATTTGTCACGGATTGGTCATTTTTTATGCTGAATATGACAGCAATCATCATCACGCCGGTAATAGCGTTGGTGTTCATTCCTTTTTTCAATCGACTTAAGATTACCACGGCCTATGAATTTCTGGAAGAGCGTTTTAATTACTTGGCAAGGGCCTTTGGTAGTCTATCGTTTATTCTATTCCAGTTTGGGAGAATAGGGATTGTACTTTTATTGCCTTCGTTGGCGATAACCATTGTAACGGGAATCCCTGTGGAAACCTGTATTCTCATCATGAGCTTGCTTTGTATCGTGTATACGGCCTTTGGAGGTATCGAAGCTGTGATTTGGACCGATGTGATGCAGGTCATTGTTCTTTTGGGAGGAAGCATTCTGGCTGTGGTCTGGATACTGCTGAATACCGAGGCTTCTTTTGGGGAGATGGTCTCCTATGCTTCGGAAAGGAACAAGTTCAACATAGCCAATATGGATTTTGATTTTACAACCGCTACCTTTTGGGTCGTGACCATTGGCGGATTGGCATCGGCTTTGGTCACCCAAGGAACGGATCAGACCATAGTACAACGCTATTTGACCAGTAGTGATGTGAAAAATTCCAAGAAAACCCTGTATACCAATGCGGTATTGACCCTTCCGGCCACCATTATTTTCTTTGGATTGGGAACCTTGTTGTTCATTTTTTACACGGAAGCCCCGGAACGATTGTCCCCTGGCATTTCAAACAATGACTCCATTTTTCCATGGTATATAGTTAGGGAACTTCCCGTTGGGGTTTCAGGGCTGTTGGTGGCAGGTATTTTTTCTGCAGCAATGAGCAGCATAAGCAGTAGTCTTAATTCGGTTTCCACCGCTTTTTGTAATGATTTCTATAAACGTTTCTACAATGACGTTCCTGACAGAAAACTGTTGAAGATTGCACGTATTGCAACCGTGCTCACAGGTCTTGTGGGCATGGTGTTGGCCCTATGGATGGCCAATTCCAATATAAAATCCCTTTGGGATGAATTCTATCGCTATTTAGGATTGTTTACCGGAGGTCTGGGGGGTATGTTCCTCTTGGGGATTCTTACCAAAAAGGCCAATGGTGTCGGCACCCTTATGGGATTGGTGTCCAGCGCGGTATTGATATGGTACATAAATGCTTATACCGAAATCAGCTTCTTGATGTATGCTTTTCTTGGTATGGTATCCTGTTTTGTTTTGGGCTACATTTTTAGTTTGGTATTCAGAGAAAAGAATTGAAGGATGAAGGGTTTGTTGGCGTTTGTGTTTTGTCTTTTTGGAATCAATTTGATTGCTGCCCAATTGAGTTTACCAAGTTTCTTTAGTGACCATATGGTCCTTCAAAGGGATAAACCTATTCATTTTTGGGGCAAGGGTACACCTGATATGCTGGTGCGTGTACAATTCTTAAGCCATATCAAACAGGCGAGAGTGGCCAAAGACTCTACATGGAGTGTGTATTTTAAGGCACAAGATGCGAACAATCTACCTGGGGCCGTTCATATTTCCCAAGGACGGGAGAAAATTGTTTTGTCCAATATGTTGATTGGTGATGTGTGGCTTTGCATAGGGCAATCCAATATGGAATGGCCCATGGAAAAGGAGATGCACTTTGAGGAAGAACTCAAAAATATTGGCCAAACTTCGTTACGGTTCTACAATCCTACGTATGCGGGTAAAAATGTTTATAACAGGGTTTTTAGCGATTCCATTGGGAAAAGGTTACAGGTTGATAGGTTTTATGAGGGCAACTGGCAATTGAGCGACAGCAGTACCATAAAAACAATGAGTGCGGTAGGCTATTATTTTGGAAAAAAGATAGCCAAAGAAGAAAAATTACCCATTGGGTTGATCAATTTGGCCATTGGGGGAGCCCCTTTGGAAACCTTCATCAGCCTAACGACCTTAAAAAATGATCTTCAGTTTTCCGGGAAGACCAGAAAAGATTGGATACATAATGACAACCTACCTGTTTGGATACGGGAAAGGGCAACTCAAAATACCAAGACCGCAGCAAATATACCTTCCGATAGTTTGGGACCAAACCATGCCTATAAGCCTGGGTTTGCCTATTCCGCAGGAATAGATCCTATGTTGGGGATGCCCATAAGGGGTGTAATTTGGTATCAAGGGGAGAGCAATGCCCAAGAAATTGAACGCGTTCAAGAATATGCCGATTTGCAAGAACTAATGATTTTGGATTATCGGGAAAAATGGAGAGCACCCCAAATGCCATTTTATTGGGTACAGCTATCTTCCATTGATTCAACACAGTACAAATCACAATACTGGCCTCTTTTTCGGGATGAACAACGTAAAGCATTGGAGAGAATTAAATATGTAGGGATGGCTGTGTCCAGTGATATTGGGGCGAGGAACGATGTTCATCCCACCAACAAGAAAGATGTGGGAGAGCGTTTGGCCAGATGGGCCTTAAAAGATGTGTATGGCCATGAAGTAATACCTTCGGGACCGCTTCCCAAAAAAGCCATTTATAAAAATGGCCAGGTTATCGTGTCGTTCAAATATGGTCATGGACTTTCTCTAAGCGGCGGGCAATCCATTAAAGGTTTTTCTGTGGACGGAAAAAGCCAGATAGAAGCTTTTGTCGTGGATGATAACATTGTGATACCGGTTTCCAAAAGACCTGATTTTTTATATTATGGATGGCAACCATGGACAAAAGCCAATCTGATCAATTCTGAAAAACTACCAGCGTCCACATTTAAGATTAAAGTAGGGAGTACTGACAAAAATTAACTTTGTTGTTCACAGTCATATTATTTGTTAATTTTAATCAAAGGAAGGTCAAAGATTGATAATAGGAGACCAATTACAAAATTGGGAATCTATTTAGTTGTTTTCTAGGTAGATAGGGATTTTTTAGCGTTCTGCCACGATTTCTAGTATTCATAAGGCCTCAGAGAGTTTCTCCTTCCGAGGCTTATTTTTTTGCAAACATATTAAACATCTCATTACCTAACGTTTTTTAACTCTTCTTGATGAGATTTGGACATTTTTGAGGCTCTAAAAACAGCTATTTTGAATAATTTTTATTTGAAATAATCAATCTAAATTTAGACTTGACAATGCTTTATATGACAACTTCTCATTTGCCATATGATGCATACAAAAGTTAAGGTTATTAGAAATTGGATATATACATTCCATTGTACATATTTATTACGGTTATATTTGAAAAATATGTTTTTGGTTTTTCAGAGGAGTCTCAAAATTTAAATAGATGAAAAATCTTAATTTAATATTTTAACCAAAAAGAAATCTGTGAGAATGATAAGTTTTGTTGATTCTTAAACTTTTACATATTCTTTCTAACATTGCCAATGATTGATTTACTTCAAAAAATAACCCTGTTCAACTTCTTACTTTTCACTGTGCTTATCTGGTATCACAGAAAAAAGTTGGATGATGCTATTTTTATCTTTTCTTTTTTTCTTTTGGGAAAGGGAATTACTTTGATGAGTAATTTATTATTGGAAGGTTCAATTTTTTCGGGAAATGGATTTGCTTTTTATAGTGGTGTTTTATTGAATTCTTTTTTACTCTTCTACGCGCCTATTTTGTATTGGTTTACTTTGAATATTGTTCGGTCCGGGGTCTCAATTAAAAAGTTCATCCTACATTTTGTACCGTTTTTCATTTTTACCATACTTAATGTTATACTGGTTATCTTATTGGTGATAGGTGTTCGGAATTCTGGTTTTGAAAGCTTTTTAATGCTTAGGAATAATTTTCAATCTCTATACTTCTTACAAGTTGTTGCTTATACCGGTATATCTTTTTGGACTGTCCATAGAACTGAAAAACGCAATCCAAGTTTTAATAAAATGTTGAAATGGTTAAAACAGGTTCTCTTGTTGTTTTTGGCCATTTGGGTTCTGTTTTTTTCAAGTTCTGTGTTGCAAAACAATTCAACCTTCTCAGAAATACTGACATTGATAGGGGTCTTTTTCTTACTGTTACTATCCAATGCAACCATAGTTTTAATGTTAAGTAGCCCCGAGGTTTTTTACAACAACTTGTCCGTTAAGTTGAAGAAAGAACCCAACAATGATGTCATAAATAAGAAAGTCTACAACAGATTATGCGACCTCATGGTGAATAGGGAGTTGTACAAAAACGCAGATTTAAAAATTGGCGACCTTTCTACTGCATTGGGCGAATCCCCCAGAAATGTTTCCAGCCTAATCAATAATTTTTTTAAAGGCAACTTTTATGATTTTGTAAATTATTATAGAATAGAAGAAGCCAAATCACTTTTAAAAAATGGTAAAGACGATATGACCATTTTAACGATACTATATGAATCCGGATTTAACAATAAATCCGTTTTTAATGCAGTGTTCAAGAAAATGGTTGGTGAAACACCATCCGCCTATCGAAAAAACCATATTACCAAACTTTATGGGTAGTATTTTTTACAATCTTTTCTTTCAAACTCCCTGTTAAAGTCTCTTAAAAGTAGGTAAAGATTTTTGCAGCTGCAGCTATTCGGACGACTTGAAAAGCTAAAACCGGTACGTTTGCTTCCAAATTAAAAATGAATTAAAGCAGACTGTATGATACGTTTATCTTCCATTTGGGCTTTTCTTTTTGTATCAATTATAGGGTCATATTCCATCAATGCCCAGTCACTTAAGCGAAAAGGACTTTTAGGTGTCATGATGCAAACTTTGAACGACAGTATTGCGGCCCAACATAACCTTAAGGTCAGCTCCGGAATACATATTATCTCCGTAATGCCCAATTCCACTTTTTCAAATTTGGGTGTGGAACAGGGTAACGTGTTAACAAAACTAAATGACAGTTCGGTGAATGATGTTCAAGACGTTCTGGATATTACGGCACAATTATACGAAGGAGATCTGTTGGAAGTGGAATATTGGTCAGGCGGTAAAAGGATGAGCAATTCTACCCGTCTTCTAGGAAGACCAAAGGAAAACTTTGAAAACGGAAGTGTCTTTTACGATGAGGTGGTTTACGAAGGTAATACCCTAAGAAGCATTTTAGTGACACCTAAACACAAGTCGAAGCCACCAGTGATTTACTTTCTTCAGGGCTATACCTGTGGTTCGGTAGAAACCGTATCCAACGATGGCCCAATGAAAAAGTTGCTGCTCGATTGGGTAAATGCCGGCTTTGCCGTGTACAGGGTTGAAAAACCGGGTGTGGGCGACAGTAAAAGTGATAGGCCATGTTCTGAAATAGGCTTTGAGGAAGAATTGAAGGCATTTAAGGAAGGATATGCGGATTTATTGAAAAAAAACAATGTGGACACCAATAATATTTTCATGTTCGGACACTCCATGGGAGGAGTGATAGCTCCACTCTTGAACGAAGTAAAATCACCTAGAGGAATCATTACCTATGGCAGCGTTGGTAAAAACTGGTATGATTACATGATTGACCTCTATACCAAACAACCCAAGCATTTTGGGGTTTCCGAGGCACAAATTAGGGAAAACAACAAAATAAATCTAAAGTTCAATGACGATTTACTGATTCACAAATTATCAGGAAAGGAAATGGCGGAGAAAAGAGAATACGCTTCACAATTCAACCTGGACGACCTTAAAAGAGGCCAATATATTGGGCGTAATTTCAAATTTTGGCAAGGACTTGTTGATGTTGACATCACAAAGGCCTGGTCTATGGTAAAAACAAATGTCTTGGCCATGCACGGCGAATTTGACATTCAGGCAATAGATGAAGAAGGAGCACGCATAATAGCTGATTTAGTCAACAAAAATAGCGGTAAGGGAACTTTCTTATTGATAGAAAATGCAGATCATGGTTTTGTTAACTTCAATTCCATGGAACATAATGTCCAGACCCTTTCCGGTGGAAATATGCTATCATATGCTAGTGAAAACTATAATACCGAAATAGCTAAGAAAAGTATTGAATGGATGCGAAATAAGCTTAAATCCTAGACCAATGAGACTTAAGTTTTTGGTTTCTCTAGGCGTACTTTCTTTTTTGTGTACAAGTAAGTCACAGGAAATTGATTTGAATCTGAAGAAGGAGCAATGGAAAGAAGATTAACAGTATAACATGAACATAAAGAAGCTCTTTTCCACAATCCTGACACTCCTTTTTATAGGTATCTGTATGTGCAGTGCACAAACCGACTCTGTACTGGTTTGTGACGTCAAGTTCAAGAACCAAAAATTTAACAACCCACATGCAGGCAGTGGATTTCTGTTGGAATATGATGGCAAGGTGTATGCATGTACTGCCAAGCATGTGCTGTTTTTTGCAAAGACCGATAGCATGAAAACCATAAGTTTTGGCGGCAAGCTCAAATCTTGGGAGTTTGTTTCCAAAAAGAATGAAAAAAACAAAGTTCATGCAGGCAAATTAATCAATGAAAACCCAAATGAAGCCATAGAAATGCCTCCAAAGGGAGATTGGCTGGTTTTTGAAATTCAAGGAGATGTACCAAAAGACATTATTATCTATTCGCTGCGGGAGAAACCTTTGAATAAAGGAGAGAAAGTCAGCTTTTTAGGCTATCCCTATAACACCACAAAACCTGTAAATGTGGTTGGTTCATTGATAGACTTCACCAAAGAGGGCAATTTAAGCTTGGATGTTCCCAAAGGAAATTATGCCGGGTGTAGCGGTGGACCGGTCCTGGATACGAATGGCAAGTTGGTTGGATTGGTATCTATGGGGTATTTTGACCAAAAGGAAAACAAAATGGTTTTTGAACCCTCCTCTTCAGATAATTTTAAAGCTTTGATTCAAAGTAAAGAAAGGCGTACTACTGGATGTGCCAAAACTGAGTTTTATTCAAACCTGGCGGGAATTATCTCACCAAATATGGAATACTTGGGAAGGGGAAAGATATCGATGGAAGAAGCCATGGCATTAAAACATTATCGGTTTGCCTATAATGGGAAAGAAGAATTACTGAGCATCCAATATTTTGATAAAGATCAACCAGACAACGATAGCTATTATGGCACCCATGAGGTCAGGTACGTTCACCATGAGGACAGGCTCATTAGGTCTTACCATGATGTCCGGGGTGAAAAATCCGCTGCTTACAGACACTATTATTTGGGGGGTGATATACACAAAGAAGTTTTTCAGTTGGATAAAAACAATAACAAGACCTTTTTAGTCTTAAGGGATTCTTTGGGCAACCAGATTGAAAGCGGAATGGGTACTTACCTATTTGAATTTAAAAGAATTGATGACAGGACATTTGTTCAAAAGCAATTCAAGAAAAATGGAACGCCTAATGTGCTGACTACGTATTTCCCTTTCCACAATGCCAAAATTTCTATATCTGAAAATGGTTTTTTAAAGTCAATTGTAAATGTAGATGATAAAGGGAATCCTATTCTGAGCCTAGATGCCGGGTATGCATCAGTAGCTTTTGATTTTGATGAATACGGAAATGAACTCGGTTGGTCGTTTCATGATGTATCCGGCAATTTAGCAAATAGAAAGAATCATTTGAACATGGACTACCGTTTTGCAAAAGTGGCGTACACCTTCAATTGGAAAAATAAAAAACTGGGGTTATACAATGGTTTTAAAGAATCCTACTTTGATATGGAAAATAAACCTGTTGAAAACGACAAAGGGGTTAATTCAATTCACTATGAATATGACCAAAATGGAATTTTCTTGAACATGACCAAATATGATTTAAATGGTGAAAAAGTTGAATAATAGTGATTCAAAGATGAATCCAAAACATAAAGCACAGCGTCATTAAAAGAACAAAATGCTTTTTGAATCATCCTAAACCATATATTTTTTCAATCAATATTTAAATCGGAAAACCTGGATAAACACATTAGTTAAAACTAAAATGAGTGTTCTGACAGCAATTCTTTATCGCAAAACATTTATAGCAAGATGGGTGGGCCTTTTTAGATTGATTGTGATAAAAAAGTAAAAAAATGAAAATTCAATATTTGATAAATGTTTTTTTGCTGATGGTCGGTTGCACCAATACTGATGATGTCTTTCAGCAGTACGCAACCGTGACCAAACCTGTTAAGTTGGGATTGGGCCATTTGTCCGTTGACTCAGTTCAGTGGAACAACGTCTACGTGTCAAAAACCAGGGAACTGTATTTCACCAAAATGGAAAAATCAACATCTGCTATATATAGGATGAAATATCAAGATGGTATTTTCCATGAACTTGAAAAAATAGATTTTCCGGCTGAAGCTTCGCATTCAGATGCTTATGTGAATCCAGAGGGAAACCTTATGCTGTTTTCTTCATTAATGCAAGAGCAAGAAAACGATACGGTCAAAGATTGGAATATATGGAAATCCGTCAGAAAAAATGGCAAATGGCAACTACCAGAACCATTTTTTGTCCAAAATTTGGAAGGAGACCAATTCTATCCCTGGATGGCAGAAAGTAAGAACCTCTATTTCTCTATCAAACCGAAGGGTTTCAATAACAGTGATCTGTACATATCAGAATATGTGAACGGAACCTATAAGGAACCAAAGGCACTCCCATATTATATCAATTCCCTAAAATTGGAAGGAAATGCCTTTGTTGCCCCTGATGAAAGCTATTTGATCTTTGCCGGATTTGAACGGGACCAAAACTTGGGAAAATCGGATTTATACATCAGTTTTAACCAAAACGGTAGATGGTCTTTGCCCATCTGGTTGGGTGCAGATATCAATTCTGAAGGATATGACGGAAGTCCATTTGTGACACAAGATGAAAAATACCTGATTTTTACCAGTAGTAGGGGCAGCAGTGACGAGAATATATTTTTCAACCATTACATAGTCTCATTTGATCTCAATAAATTTTTGGAAAAAGAAAACTCCACCCCCCATTCTGGAACGGTTCCAGTCAGATTTCAGGTAGGTGCCGTTACCACGGAAAATGTGGAGTACGGTGGAAGTATTTCATCGAACAACGATGCAATCTATTATACAAAAGCCTCTTCCGATTTTAGGGAACGACAAATTACCGTAAGCAAAATTGAGGACGGTATATTTTTAAAACCTGAAAGTGTTGTAATAGGAGGGAAAGTGTATACCGATGCGAGTGATGCCCAGATTTCAGAAGACGGCGCATACCTCTATTTTAAAATGAAAGGTGGAGTACCAAAAGACCTACATAGAAAAGATGGGAACATTTGGCGAAGCAAACTAAGCAATGGAGCTTGGCAGGAAGCGGAGATGCTTCCCGAAGAAATCAATTCAACCTTAAATGAATATTATCCGTTGCGGACACGAAGTGGAAATATTTATTTCAGCCGGGAAGATAAGGATGAAAACTATGATATCTATGTTTCAAGATGGGTCGAAGGAAAATACCAGAAGGCAGAACCTCTCCCAGATTATATAAACACCGATCTATTGGAATCTGATGCTTATGTTTCACCAGATGAATCCTTCATGATCTTTGTTAGAATGTATGCGGAAGGAGACCTAGGGGTATCTGACCTTTACATTTCGTTTCAGGAAAATGGAATTTGGGGAAGGCCCAAAAACATGAGGTCGTTGAACAGCGAAGGAGTGGACGGGAGCCCATTTGTAACACCAGATGGTAAAAAGTTGTTTTTCACTTCCACAAGGGATTCCGATAACCCAGAAAATTTTGATGGCCATTTGGACATTTATGCCGTTCCATTTAATGCAGAGGATTGGAGGTAGTGAACAAAATGGATTAAGGCACATTTAACTTTAAAAATAACTGTACATGAACAAAAAATATAATCTTTTTTGGATTCTTTTTATACTTCCGATACTGACTTTTTCCCAAAAGCAGGATTTTGGAACAATAGAGAAAGAATTTTTGGATGCTTTTGAAGTATTGGACATACCTGATTTGCAGGTCAATTATGTAAACATGCTCCAAGATGTTTCCGAAGAGAAGGATTTGGCTAAACAAGAGACTTTTTTCAAAGGGATGCTTGAAAAAATAAATAACATTGATAGTTCCAAACTAACAGATCATCAATGGATCAATTATGAAATCATCAATTATGAAATCAATTTAAATCTCGAAAGAATCCATTTGGAACAAAATTGGGAAAAGGTTGATCTGGATGATACCAAAAGTATTTACACTGTCCCCAACGGAAAAAATTGGTATAGCTATCTCTTAAAACGTTGGGTGGATGCTGAGGTGAAACCGGGAGAACTATTCAGTTTTGGATTGGAAGAGATAGCAATGGTGAAGTCCAATATGAAACGGTTACAGAGCGCTTCAGGATTGTCCGAGGAGGAATTTCAAGAATATTTGGGGGACCAGGATTTTTATTTTGAAAACCCGGAAGACATTCAAAAAGCATTTGAAATAATCAAGGAAGAGGTTGGGGCACGCTCAAAGATTCTGTTTCCGTACATCTCAGAAATACCAGAAGTTGATATCGCTAGAAGCAGCAACCAAAATATGGTACAAGTTCCCGCTTATTACAGCAACAACACTTTTTTCTACAATGTTTTCGATAAACCGTTCAATAAAAGGCAATTGGGATGGTTTTATGCCCATGAGGCCATACCGGGGCACCATTATCAATCTATGGTCAACAACATAGTTGATAGAACCCGGATACAACAACTTTTTTGGTATCCCGGATATGTCGAAGGCTGGGGTGCATATGTGGAACATTTGGGTAATGAATTGGGAATTTTTAAAACCATATATGACGAGTACGGTAAATGGGAATGGGATCTGATCAGATCCGTTAGGGTTTGTCTTGATGTTGCGTTAAACTATTATGGTTGGTCCGATGACAAGGCCCTTGCATTTTGGAAAGAACACATTAAAGATCAAGATGATATTGGTGTTCGGGAAATTAACAGAATGAAACGTTGGCCAGCACAGGTAATTACCTATAAATACGGGTCAAAAGTATTTTTGGGACTTCTCCAAGATGCAAAGTCAAACTCTGACTTTGATTTTAATACCTTTCATCATGAGGTATTAGGGCATGGGGACCTACCCATCAGCATTATCAAAAAAATGATGAATAAAAAATAAAACTCTTATTTGAAAACTGGTTATTGCAAAGGCAACGTTTTATCCGTTTTTATGGTTATACCAATAAGTTAGAAACAATATGACGTGAAACTATTGGCACATGAAAAGGATACTTATCACCTTCATGGCATTTGGAATGCTTTCTTGCAATCCAAATAGGCAAATTAAAGAGAGAATAAAAACAGGAAACTTTATTGGAATAATTAAAAACGGCAATTTTTCCGATAATATTGGTTTTATAATAGAAAAAGACTCTGTCAGTTTCAAGGTTTTCCTTACGAGCTAACAGCAAAATACCATCGAATTCCGTTTCAAGATGTTGAATTGAAAGGAGATTCAATAAATTTTAAGTTGCAAAGTGATTTTTACGCATATTCTTTCAAAAACAAATGGCTAGATAATTACAGCAAACCTCAGGGTCTACTTATAGTTGATACCATAACGGTTCCGTATACATTAGAAAGGGAACTTTTTGATAATCGTAAGGCTCCAAAAAGTGAAGATGTTGGTTTTGTGTCCGGTGGATCAAGTCTTAATGTAACTATTTGGTATCCTGATAACAGTAAAGGGAACCCCTTATAATTGTGACTTCTTCTGGAAACTCAGACCGAAGTGCTTCAGGTGCGGAGGCCATATTATTTGCTCAAAGAGGGTTTACCATATTTCATTATGACAAAAGAGGAACTGGTAATTCCGATCTTGAATTTAAGAAGCCTATAAGGTGTCCTATTTTTGTCCAATGTCTACAAAAGTCACACTAACGATACGGGTTTAGTGATTTGTTTCTAATCTTCGTTAAGTTGAACCCCTTTTTCTATATATGTCAATAGTAAAGCATTAACAAAAAGTAGAACTTATAGCAGTATTTTAGTTGTAATATGGTCATAAACCTAACCTGTTCTTCTTTTTTTGAAATAACTATCGCTTAAGTACCCCTACGTAAATTATGTATATAGGTGCGTATTTTATTTGATTCTACATGGATATAACTTGCGGCGTGAAAGAATAAAGACTTTTTCACATGCCCAAATCAACGCTTCAATCACTACCGATTGTACTAGTCCTATTTATGTTATGTTCAGCAAGCCTGATCGGACAAACCGTAAATCGACCCCATACCTCTATAGGAGACTTGATCAATAGCGAATGGACTCCATTACCCTACGAAGGGGGAGGGCATTCACGTACCCGGGCCACCATGGACGGTTATTTGCCAACATTGGAAGACGGGGCGGTAGCTGTAGAGTTCATCCTTAAAGGAGGCGATGGCGGACGTGCCACTTGGCAAGGTTTGGTGGCGCAGAAAATAGGACAGGGCGGGGAAGGGGGCACCGTACGGTTTACCTTACCCATTACCAGTGAAAATGCAGGGGACCGGCTCCATTTTTTTATAGGATCTCGTGGAGAATCCGATGCTCATGATGTTGCCGCCAGCGGTGGCGGTGGCGGGGCTACGGCAATAACCCCATACAACCAAGCTACAAATCCCATAGCAATTGCTGCCGGTGGTGGTGGTGGAGCGGCAATCGAAGCCGTGGTTTCCCATGGGTATGGTGGTGGGATCGCCAGGGATGGAAAAGATTCTTGTGGAGAAAATGGGAGGGCAGTTATCCCCCCTACTGATTGGGGAACAGGTGGAGGTCCTACATCAGGTTACTATGGGGAGGAAGCAGGACAGAGATTCTTTGTATTTTCAGGTGGAGGAGGAAGACTAAAGGAAAGGCCAGTAAGTAGTGAATATGACATTTTTAAAGAAGATATTGTAGGGAAATCACCATATAGAGGAGGTGCAGGAGGATATCATCCACCTACGGAATTATATAGCGGAGATTGTTCGGGAGGGTTATTTGATCCTACATGTAAAAAAACAGTAATTAGGGATGTCAATCGAGGTGGTGCGGGCTGGGCCGGTGGCGGGGCCGGTTCGATATTTTATCCACGTAATGAATTTGCAGAATGTTCAAATCAGTTTCTGGGTAAAGGAGCGGCAGGCGGCGGAGGCGGCGGTTATTATGGTGGCGGTGGTGGCGATTTGGAGCGTGGTGGCGGCGGTGGAGAGTCATTTACTTTCACGGATGCCATTAATGTGGTAAGAACAGAAGGAGGAACGACTAGTAATCCTGTTACCGGTTATATCCGATACAGGGTCATTTACGATGAACAGCCTCCTGTGGCGGTTTGCAAGGATATTACAGTGTCTCTTGATCCTGAGAATCCTTTATTTGCAGATGGTTCTGTCACCATAACTGCGGCTGATATAGATGCAGGGTCCACGGATAATATTTCCATAGCTTCTATGTCCCTATCACAAACCACCTTTACCTGTGATGATGTTGGTACCGTCCCAGTTACCTTAACGGTTCTTGATGTAAGGGGCAATGAGGCTACCTGTACGGCCAATGTAACCGTAGTGGACAATACCCCTCCCTTTATGCTTTCGATGACCAATTTTATTGAAATGGGACATAATACTTCTGTGGAACTAACACCACAAGGCCCTTTCGATATTTCGGATAATTGTGGAAGCTATACCGCTGTAGCCAGCACGCGTACCGCAACCTGTGCCGATATTGGGACCAATGTATCGGTTCCCATTGAGGTAACCGACCAATATGGGAATACGGCTACCTATAATTACATTTATCAAATCAGCAAGGATACGCCTCCTATCGTGAACACGAAACCCGTTACCATTTATCTGGGTGCCAATGGGGGCGCAACCCTAACACCTGAAGATATAGACGATAACAGTATAGATGCCAATGGCTGTTACACCACATTTACCAGAACATTGAGCAAAACCAATTTTACCTGTGCCGATGCGGGAACGCATACGGTTACCTTAACGGTCAATGACGGTTATAATTCGGCTTCGGCCACAGCCACGGTTACTGTGGTAGATCCCTATGATCGCGGTTCAGGTGTCATTTATGTGGATGAACAGGCCGCGGGGGCAAACAATGGAACCTCGTGGAACGATGCATATACCGATTTACAGGATGCACTTGCCCTCTCTGCCAATTGTGGTTTAACCGAGATATGGGTGGCACAAGGAACTTACAAACCGGGAGCTTCCGAATATGATTCCTTTGTCATTCCAGAAGGGGTTACCCTTTTGGGAGGTTTTACCGGAAATGAAACTTCCTCAGATCAACGCGATTGGAATGTGGCTCCGACCATCTTAAGTGGGGATATCAATGGGAATGCAGTGGCAGATACCGGGGACAGCCATACCATTGTGACCGTGACAACTCCTAATGTGACCTTGGATGGATTTACCGTTGCGTATTCCTATGCGGACGATCCTTCGGACAATAGTGAAGTGGGTATTGGCCGAACTGGGGGAGGTCTTTATATAAATCAAAATGCCAACTTTTTACTGAAAAATAACATACTACATGATAATATAGCCTTCAGCAATGGTAGCAATGGTGTGGGGGGAGCGGTGATTAGTTTTACCGGGGACACCAAATTGATAAATTGCTTGCTCTATAATAATAATGCGACCACTGCCGGAGGTGCTGTATCCTGTGAATCCGGTGAAGTTGAAATTATAAATTCCACCTTGGACAATAACACTTCGACCATGGGGGGAGGTATCCATTTAAGCGATGGGGCTTTGTTGGTCGCGAACTCCATACTTTCCAATAATACCGGTGCCAATGGCCATATCAACATGGTTGGTGGCTTTGGACGGATGTATAATTCATTGATCTATAATGGAGATGTTTCGAGCGGTGTGACGCAGGTCCGTAATTTGACTTCAGCCCCTGAATTTGAAGATGCAGTCCAATATGATTTTAGGTTAAAAGCTAGTAGTCCTGGTGTAAATACGGGGAGAAATAATTTTGTGGTATCGTTAGGGGCACCGGAATCTGCAGTCGATTTGGCCGGAAATGAGCGTATTTATGATTATGCCAATGGCGGTACAGTGGATATGGGCGCCTATGAGTTACAAGACATGGCTCCCGTGGCCATTTGTCAGGATATCACAGCTACTCTCGATTCAAACGGTAGGGTAATTATAAGTCCAGCGGAAATCAATAATGGCTCTTATGATCAGGATAGTGAAATAACACTTGCCCTTGATGTTACTGAATTTGATTGTTCAAACTTAGGAATCAATCAAGTGGTATTGACCGTAACCGCCGATAATGGGGTCAGTTCGCATTGCATCGCCACGGTCACCGTGGTGGATACCATGGCTCCAATGCCCACCTCGGCAAGCCTTCCAGACATTGTCGCTGAATGTGGGGTGAGTGAACTGTCACCGCCTTCTGTAATGGATAATTGCAGCGCCACGGTCATTATTTCCCATGATGCTATATTGCCTATGACCCAACAGGGAACCAAGGTAGTGACCTGGACCTACGAAGATGAAAATGGCAATACAAGTTTTCAAACCCAAAATGTGATTATTGAGGACACCACCCCTCCAGAATTGATTTCAGAAATGGATTTGGACCTTACCGTGTATTGCAATCAAGTACCGGAAATACCCAATCCGATTTTTGAGGATAATTGTGATTTGGAAGTTCAGGTTGAGTATGGCCAAAACGAGACTGTTTCAGGTGAAGGATACCAGATAGAACGTTACTGGACAGCCACTGATTCCAAGGGCAATGAAACACACATTGAACAAAACATCACCGTACAGCCAACACAGATAAGTGTTGATGAAAACATTTCGGTCTGCAATACCCAAACCCGTTTGGATCTTTATGATAGTATAGAGGGTGAAGCAGGTAATGGAATCTGGGAATCCCAAAGTAATGAGGTTGGTTTAAACGGCTCGGTAATCGATCCATCGGTCATGGGTATGGGAACTTACATTTTCACGTACACGGAGCAAGCCGGAATGTGTGCCAATCAGGTTGTTGTTGAAATAAGCGTAAAAGATGATTGTGACATGGATGGGGAGTTACGAATAGAGGTCTCCAAGGTGCTTACCCCAAATGAAGATGGGCATAACGATTATTTTATTGTTGGAGGCTCCGATACCTATGGAGAAAAAATATCACTAGTGGTTTTTGATCGTTGGGGCCAGCAGGTCTACAAGTCAGAAGATTATAAAAACGATTGGAATGCAACACAGGGCAATAACCCATTGTCCTCGGGAACGTATTTTTATGTGATACAGGTTTTACATACCAAAATAGGACCCATCAAGGGCAGTATCTACATTGGAACAAAATAGGATTAGGATGAAGAAGTATGTCATTTGGATTATGGTAGGTGTTTTGTACCCAGGTATTGCTTTTGCGCAACAGGCCCCACAGTTTACACAGTACCTGTACAATCCAGTCAGTATTAACCCCGCATTTGCAGGAAGTACACAGAGCTTTTCGGCGATTTTGATGCATCGTTCCCAATGGACTGGTTTTGATGGAGCCCCATCTACCCAAATATTTTCGGTACATACGCCTTTACGGAATGAGAAGGTAGGGTTGGGCCTTTCCCTTGTAAGCGATGGTTTGGGCGAAGAGAAATTTGATTATTTCTATGGAGATTTCTCCTATACATTACAGGTAGGTGGGGCTACGCGTCTGGCCTTTGGGATAAAGGCAGGGTTTACCCATTATTCCTTGAACCCTGGACTTTTGAATAACCCCGATGTGCAAGTGGATCCCTTTTTCAATTCATATTCGGATAGTTGGTCCCCAAATATTGGGGTGGGAAGTTTTCTGTATGGAAAACAGTGGTACATGGCTTTATCGGTACCGCAACTGTTCAATGTTGATTATATAGCAAATACTGATTCATCCTATAGGATTGCGGAAAGCACCAATTTATATTTCACGGCCGGATATGGTTTGGCTCTTGCCCCATCCATTGAATTGCAGCCAACAACCATGTTTATAGTGACCAATAGCACCTTGGTTTCCATTGATGTGGGAACCAATGTTACGTTTTATGACCGATTCATGTTAGGAGCCAACTATCGTTTTAACAGTTATGATGCAGTAGGTGGTTTGGGAAGTCTTAGGATAGGGGAAAAGCTGAGGTTGGGGTATGCCTATGAAATTCCAGTATCAGGGATTCGGCCATATACAGGAGGTACACATGAGTTCTTTTTAAGATATGATTTTATTTCCAACATTTATTGAGACCAAGAGCGATTCATCATAGATATTGAAAATGTTGGGTATACTGGAATTGTAAAGCGAGATATTCGTATATCTCCCTAAAAAAACACCTAATAATGGTATTTTTATGGCTGTGAATAAATCTCCCATACCCATACTGATATTGTTTTTTTGTTTGGTTGTTGGAACAGGTCGTTCCCAAACCTTCAAGGATCATGGTGAGATAATCGGTAATTTGGATTCAATCCCAACATTTGAAGAAAAAGTAGCTTATTTAAACGGTTTGCTTAAGGAGGGGAGGTTAAATAACAATTGGGTGGATAACGATTTTCTTCAGTATCGGGATTCGTTATTGGTCCAAGAGCAATGGAAAAAAGCCCTGCTGTTCACCAATACCTTGGGCATGTATTACATCTACGAATCCATCAACCATAAAAAGGCTTATGGCATATTGAAGGAGTATCAGCCTTATCTCCATTACAATAGCGAAGAAAAGCAGATAGCTTTCTTTTACATCACCTATGCAGAGGCGGCGACCTTCATGCAGTTTTACAAAGAATCCTTGGAAATATTGGATAAGGGAATTGTTTTTATGGAAAAGCATAAGGATTCCTCGTTATATGAATTTGGTTATGCCTATTTAAAGGCTGGGGAGAATAGTGATAAGGTCAACCAAATCTCTAAAAGTGTCACTTATTTTGAAAAGGCCAAAAAGATATTTTCCCATCAAAGGGATACACTGATGTATTTATGGGCACAGAACGGTTTGGCACAACTTTATGGTAAAAATGGGTTATATGATAGAGCACAGGAGGCCCGCCAGGAGGTTTTTGAAAAGGGCATTGAGATAAAGGAGTATCAGGTGGTTACTATGGCGCGTTTGGCCGCCTGCAATGAGGCCGATCGCCAAAATAATCTTGCCGAAGAACTTCATCAAATCCGAATGGCACTTAAAGAGAAGGGCCATGAATCCGATGTACAGGGGATTGTGGATATTTTGACTCTTTCTTATGCAGTCTCCATTTATGCCAAAAACGGGATTAAGGATACATCGAACCTTTATAAAAAGGAATTGATGACCAAGATAGGGCCCCATATCAACAATCCTTTCTTGGGGACGTATTATCAGTTGGCTTTGAGTCAGAATGCGTTGGTCAATAACCAATTGGTTCAAGCGGAAAGGTATGCCCAAAAAGCCCTTGATGGGGTTAAAGGCTCTTTTGAGGCCGAAAATATTATGCGCTCAGAGTTTCTGTTGGCAAATATTTATGAACGGATGAACAATTTGGAGGAGTCAATCCAACATTATAAAAAATATACACAGATGAAAGATTCCGTCAATAATGTAACCTCTAGGCGAAAATTTGCCTTTATGCAGGCCGAACTTGAAACGGAAAAGAAGGATATGGAAATTGCAAAACAACGGCAGGACATTAAGATATTGGATGCCCAGAACAAGGAAAAGACCTATTGGTTGGTCTTTGGAGGTATACTACTTGTTGGTGGGTCTGGTTTTTTATGGTTGTACAGGAACAGGCGGTTTGCCGAAAAGGAGCAAGAACTTACCGAAAAATATTCCCAAGACCTGTTAAGGCAGCAAGAAAGGGAAAGGGAGTATATTGCCCGCGAATTGCACGATGGTGTTGGGCAGCAACTTACCATATTATCAAAAAAAGCTAGGGATGCCAACCAAACAGAATTGTTGCAACTTTCCCAAGATACCCTTGATGAAGTAAGACAGGTGGGAAAAGGTCTTCTTCCCCTTGCATTGGTCAGTTTGGGAATTACAGGTGCCATTCAACAGTTGATCTATACCTTTGATGAGAAATATGATATTATTTTCACCTTGGAAATGGATTCCATAGAGGGTTGCTTTTCCAAGGAGCAAAATGTAAACCTCTATCGTTTTGTACAAGAGGCAATGACCAATTTGGTAAAACATTCACAGGCTACCGAGGTGTTGATTGAGATTGTAAGGGAATCCAATAGTGTGAAATTGTTGATTGAGGACAATGGAATAGGTTTCAGCCATGAAGAAAAATACAAGGGCCAAGGTCTAGGACTCAAAACAATGGGGCAAAGAATCCGGATGATGGGTGGAAGGGTTCAAATCCGGACCGCCAACAACAGAGGAACATCCATTAACGCAAATATTCCTATTATCAATGCATAATTCCCATACTTTATTGATCGCCGATGATCATCCGTTGTTATTAAAGGGGCTGGTAGATGAGCTTGGATCCAAAGGATATAATGTGATTGCCCAGGCAACCAACGGCTTGGAGGCTTTGGAGGCACTGGCGGACCAGCAACCCGATATTGCCATTTTGGATATTCAAATGCCCATGCTCTCCGGGATAGAAGTTATCGCAAAGGCAAGGGAAGTAGGTTGTGAAACTCGTTTTATACTACTCACCTCGTACAAGGAGGAGGGGCTTGTGTATAGGGCCAAACAATTGGGAATCAGTGGCTATTTGATGAAGGAGGAACCTTTTTCGGAAATCCAGAAATGCATTCAAATGGTCAGTGTGGGAAGTACATATTTTAGCAAAAGCTTTGAACAAGTGGTTGAAACGACAATCAATCCGCAACTCCAAAAACTGAAACTGTTGTCCTCCTCAGAACGTACCATTCTTCGAATGATGGCCCAGTCCAAAACTTCCAAGGAAATTGCAGGGGAGTTGTTGATTTCTTTGCGGACTGTCCAGAAACATAGGAGTAATATGATCCAAAAGTTGGAATTAGGGAGTGATGGAGATCAGTGGACTTCATGGATCTCGAAGTACAAGGATTTGATATTATCCCTATAACCTGTATTTAATCTGTCACAGATACGTACCCCTACGTAAAAATTGTGGATGGGTACGTATTTTTATTGAGGTCTTGGCGATTTAACTTGTAGTTCCGAAAAAACAAAGGTTGAATCAATGCCCGAATCACAATTTCAAACCGTATGTATTACTTTTTGTTTACTTATCTCAAGTTTGTTTGGGCCAAGCCTACGCATGGCCGGTTTTCACGGGCACATTAAAATGCATGACAATATTGGAAGTTCTTTTTTGTCCAAGAAAAAGGAAGGTCTTACATATGCCTTAAAGGATGGCCTAATTGTGAAGCTTGCTCAATTACCACTGTTTTTTATTGGTCTTTCCTTTGGTAAGGAAAAAAATCCAAGAAAGGATTCAAACGGCAATGAACGGTTAATAGCATACTCAAATATAAATTATTTAAAAACTTTTAACCCTATTTCAATTTATGGTCGTCTTACTAATGTTATGAATGCAAACCAACATAATATTATGCTGAGATCATCAGGCATCGTAACTGTTTACTCATTGATTGAGTTGTTTTAGTTAGTTTGGAATAGGGCAGTCTTTGATTGCCCTTTTTTTGTGCCATGAATAGTTCTGGGCACTTGTGTATTGCAATCATCCACAAAGAGTTTTGAATTCAATGGATTCATGATTCTTGCGTATTCAAATGGAACGAACAAAACCAAGGGCCGCTACTGGAAAAATTACAATGTAAGGTCAAAATAACCTCTTAAAACTGAAAGCCAATAAAACATACCGTCTAACACCCAAGGAATACAAAATTCTTTTTGATACCCACCATGTTGCACTTTGCTTGTTTTGCAATCGTTATTTGAACGACCTTGAAATGGCAAAAGATGTTGTACAGGAAATCTTCATCAAAGTTTGGAACCAAAAAACGGTTTTTAAATGCCAGGATACGGTTAGGTCCTATTTGTACACAGCGGTAAAGAATAGATCATTGGATGTGTTGAAGAGCAAGCGGTATAAATCCAAATGTGATTTATCCGAAGAGGCAATACAAAGCATGGAGACTGATTCTTTTTTTTCGAGTGAGCTTGTTTTGCAAGAAACCGCACGCTTGGTGGACCATGCAGTAAATACCTTGCCCTTAAGATGTAAGAAAATCATAAAACTGAGTTTGTTGGGCTATAAAAATGGTGAGATAGCCAACGAATTGGAAATAACCCTGAATACGGTAAAAGCACAGAAAAAAATAGCCTATCGTAAGCTCCGTTTCCAACTTCGGGAGCACATTGCACTAGTGACCCACATTTTTTTGCCATAAAAACGGAAAACTTTTAACCCCATAGGCAACTTCCATCGTCTTTAAGTAAAAGGACAGCAACAATTATAATATGTTAAGAGATTTCAGCAAACTAATGGAACTGGCCAAAAAACTGGCCAGGACAATCCTACTGCGCGAAAGGATTGAAGAGGTGGATACCTCAAAGGAGCTGAATCAAGACGAGCGCGATTATATAATGCAAAAATTGGCAGAACCCAGCCATTGGCTTGAAAGAAGTCGCTTGAAAAAGGATGTGGATGAAACACATACCATGGAATGGGAAAGGTTAAAGGCAAGCACAATACAGGACTCCAAACTTAAGTATTTGAATACGGTACTCAAGATTGCGGCAGTTTTTATCGGAGTTGTTGGATGCACCTATTTTTTTCTCTTTCAAAATTTCACCAATGATGTGGGCCAACCATTGATCAAACAAGAAGCCATTACCCTGGAGCTTGAAAATGGTTCCGTTGAAAAACTGACAAAATCAGATCATAAACAGTTTAGGAACCGTCAAGGTAAAATAGTGGGGTTGCAAAAAGCCGGTCAACTGGATTATACGTCCGATAGTGAACAGCCCGCCGGTTTGGATAATACAGATAAACCACTGGAATATCATAAACTGACCGTTCCCTATGGTAAAACATTTCAACTTGTTCTATCCGATGGGACCAAGGTGCACCTGAATGCCGGGACCTCCTTGAAGTATCCCGTTCGGTTTGTCAAAGGCAAAACTAGGGAAGTTTTTATGGAAGGTGAGGCTTTTTTTGATGTCCATAAAAACAAGGAGCAACCCTTTATAGTCAATGCGGATGATTTGGGTGTTAAGGTCCTGGGGACTCGGTTTGTTGTTTCTTCCTATCCAGAGGATGCCTATGTGAATACGGTTTTACTGGAAGGCTCCGTTGGGCTATACAAAAGTTCTCAGGAAAAAAATGGGGAGGAGTATACGATGTTGGAGCCGGGGTTTATGGGGGCATGGAGCAAGGAGCGAGGGGATATTTCTGTCAAAGAAGTAGATACGGGTATCTATACGGCATGGACAAAGGGGAGGATGGTGTTCAGTCATATGAAATTCAAGGACATCATCAAAAAATTGGCACGATGCTACAATGTGTCGATCACAAACAGCAATACCCAACTAGGGGAAGAAACCTTCACGGCAACATTTGATGTCAAAATAGAAACCATGGAGGATATATTGGAGTCTTTTAAAAGAAATTATGGCTTCGATTACCATATGGAAAACAATCAAATCAAAATTTACTAACGCAAAAGAAACTACGTGCCTATGAAATGAATACTGGAATATAAATAACCATCACTCTGAAGAAAAAAATCGGAAAATGCGGACACATTCCCCGATTGGATAAAAGAGTGATTTAAACCAAATGTTAAATCATCTTAATACAGAACAAAGATATGAAAATCCTTTCGATGTTGAGGGGCATGCCCCCCTTATACTTGAAGTTAGACCTTAAAATGAAACTAGCAGTCTATCTTTTTATCATTTCCCTTTTTCAGGTTCAGGCAAATTCATATGCCCAGAACACCAAGATCACTTTGCATTTAGAGAATGTCAGTGTTGAAAAAGTATTGAGGGAAATAGAGTCGAACACACAGTTCAAGTTTTTGTACAACGTTAACGAAATTGAATATGCCAAGAAGGTCTCCATCAATGTAAAAAATAAACGGATCTCCAAAATCTTGGAAGAATTGTTCTTAAAAACCCCTATAACCTATGAGGTTTTCAAGAAACAAATCATACTCAAGCGTTCTTTGTCCAAAGGAGATGGGGCCACCCCCCAAAAAAATACAGATGCCAATGATTACCAACAAATGGTTTCGGGGTCTGTTAAGGACATTGACGGGAATCCATTGCCCGGGGTCAATGTTTTGGTGGATGGAACAACTACCGGAACCCAGACCGACTTTGATGGCGAGTATTCCATAGAAGCGGAAAAAGGAGATGTCCTTGTATTTTCCTACATGGGGATGATCACGCAGCGCGTTGAAGTTACTACTGATGTTATTACAGTAAACATGGAAGAAAATACCAGTAAACTGGATGAAGTGGTTGTTGTGGGATATGGGGTACAGAAGAAAGAAAACCTGACGGGAGCCGTTGGGGAGACCTCTAGTGTAGTCCTTGAAAATAGGGCTGTCCAAAATGCTGGTCAAGCTTTACAGGGTACCGTGGCGAATCTCACCGTAACGACCAACCCGGGTTCCCCTGGAAGAATCGGCCAAGGTTCTGCCTTTCAAATTCGGGGACTTGGTGATATCAATGGTGGAGCGGCACCGTTGGTTCTCATAGATGGTGTGCAAGGCGACCTAAACCTGTTAAATCCGGTTGATATTGAAAGTATCTCGGTATTGAAAGATGCGGCTTCAGCTGCAATTTATGGGGCCCGTGCAACTTTTGGGGTCATTTTGGTGACCACAAAAAAAGGTTCCAGAAAGAAAACCAAAGTGAGTATCAATAGCTCCGTGTCGAACAATGCCCAGACTATTTTTCCTAAAACAGTGAATTCCTTGCTTCATGCAGAAACCATGAACGTAGCTGCTGCCAACTCAGGAATGAACCCCATTTTCGGTCCAGATCAGATGGATAGGATTCGACAATATCTTTCCGATCCAGGAAGTATTCCAACCACGGTTCCAGAGCCTGGAGACCCTTCACGTTGGAGTTATGCGCTGGGAAATGCGAATGTGGATTATTTTGATGCGTACTACAGCGATTCCATGGTTAGCCAAAAGCACGATTTTGCGGTAAGTGGAGGAGGGGACAATACGGATTATCGTATCTCCCTTGGCTATTTGGACCAAGATGGAATTTTTGAGATGGGCCAAGATAACTACAAGCGGTACAATCTTTTGGCCAATATCAATACGGATTTGAACGAGAAGCTCAAGTTTAAGTTCCAGACCTTATATAACAGAGGCTTTACCAATGAACCTTATGATTATTCGGCGCAAACAGGGGATTTGTTCCATATTGCTTACACTAGGCCGCCGCATTGGCCGTTGTACGACCCTAACGGATACCCTTTATGGACTTCTGAAATCCAATACTTTGAAGGCTCAAGGCGTAAGACCAGGGAAGATGAATTAAAATTGATGGGAACTGTGGAATTCGAACCCGTTAAAGGTTGGAAAACCACGGCGAGGTACTCGTATTCCAAGTTAATGACGGAAGTCAACGCCCATCAGGCAATTTTGCAAGCACACGATACGGATGGCAACCCTTATGATATTCAATCCGTAAATTCTGTCAGTAAAACGAATGCATCCAGGGATTATGAAAGTTTAGAGTTGTTTTCTTCCTACGATAAAACAATTGGCGGGCATTATTTTAACATTCTGCTAGGAGGCCAGCGAGAAGATTACACCCGTAACGCCATATCGGGTTATGTTCCCAATTTGGTTACCGATGCCATACCGTCTTTGAATACGGGAACGGGTATTAGACAAACCTCCGATTCCATAGATGAGTGGGTCAATATTGGTTTTTTTGGTCGGGTAAACTACAATTATAAAGGAAGGTATTTGTTTGAGGCAAATGCCAGATATGATGGAACCTCAAAATTTCCAGTGGGAAATCAATGGGGCTTTTTCCCATCGGTATCCGCAGGTTGGAATATAGCCAAGGAGAACTTTTTCAAGGTTGAGGAAATCAACACCCTTAAACTAAGAGCCTCTTATGGGGAGCTCGGGAATCAGCAGATTTCAAATTACCTTTTTTATGCCCAAGTACCCATTCGTACCAACTTGGGTTATATTATAGATGGGGAGCGCCCGAACTATATCTCAGCGCCGGGATTGGTAAGCAATAATTTGACCTGGGCAACCGCCAACACACTGGATTTTGGTTTGGATGTAACCATGTTGAAGAATCGTTTGAGCCTAAGCTTCGACTGGTTCGAAAGAAAGACTTTGGATATGGTCGGTCCCGCTGAGGCTCTACCTTCTATTTTGGGAGTAGGGGTCCCGGTAACCAACAATGCCGATATGGAGACCAAAGGGTTTGAGTTGACCTTGGGTTGGAGTGATGTGATCAACGAGGACTTTAATTATTCGTTTCAATTCAATTTGTCGGATAACTTTTCCAAGGTTACCAGATACAATAGCTCAACCAATAATATTTGGGGCTATTACCCAGGTAAGGAAATTGGCGAAATATGGGGATATACCACTGCAGGAATTATCCAAAACGATGAACAATTGAACAATATGGCCGACCAGACCACATACATCTATGGTGGAAACTGGAATCTTGGAGATATTGAATATACCGATTTGAACGGGGATGGTGTGATTTCGCAAGGAGAGAATACAATTGAAGATCCGGGGGATTTAAGAAGAATAGGAAATACCACACCACGGTACGCCTTTGGATTTACCTCTCGATTTGAATGGAAAGGATTCGATTTCAATATGTTTTGGCAAGGTATTGCCAAAAGAGAGGTTTGGCTAGGCGATATTCCATTTTTTGGACTTACAGGCTCGTGGACACAGCAAGTGTTCGAAACCACAATGGATTATTGGACCCCTGAAAACACGGATGCCTATTTTGCAAGACCATATGCAACCGGCGAAATCAGTAAAAATCAACAACGACAAACAAGGTTTTTACAAGATGCTTCGTATGTACGGTTGAAGAATCTTCAATTAGGCTACTCCCTACCCAATACTATTCTGGACCCTGTAGGACTTAATAGACTTAGGGTATACGTAAGTGGGGAAAACTTACTGACCTTTTCTCCCATTGATGAGAATTTTGACCCGGAAAGACTTCATGGAAATTATGGTCCGGGTAAATCATACCCCTTGTTTAGAACAATTACCATGGGTGTAAATATTGAATTTTAAAATTGGACAAGATCATGAAAAAACATACACTAGTCACAATGATGGCCGTACTACTTGTTGCGATGCTATCATGCGAAGATGAATTGACCACGATCCCAAAGGACACTATTACCGATCAAGGTATTACATTCTCGGCCAATGAGATGGAAATGTATGCCAATCAGTTTTACACCTCGTTGCCAGGAACCATGGCTGCGTGGGCATGGGAATCCGATGCCGCTTCGGATAATGACGTTCCAGCATCATTTACGTCATATCCATTGGCATTTGGCACCCAGACCATTCCGGCTTCTGGCGGAGGTTGGGGATGGGGCAATATCCGAAATGTCAATTTTTTCTTGGATAATATCTCCGTATCCGAAGCGCCACAATCTGCACAAGACAAGTACCTTGGGGAAATTCTCTTTTTTAAAGCCTTCTTTTATTTTGATTTGATGAAAAGGTTTGGGGATTTACCTTGGTTGTCCACTACCTTGGATGTGGATTCCCCTGAACTTTTTGAAGGGCGTTTGTCCCGATCGGTGGTTGCAGATTCCATACTTTCCGTGTTGGATCGTTCCATTGATAAGCTCCCATCAAAATCACAGACCCAGGAAGGACGTATCCATAGGGATGTTGCACTTCTCTTTAAGGCAAGGGTTGCACTTTATGAAGGTACTTGGGAGAAATATCATGCAGGAACCCCTTTTGAAGGCGATGGTAGGGATGTTAATAGGTTTTTTACCCAAGCTAGGGATGCTGCCGAAGAAGTCATGGAGGGCGGATATACGCTTTACAATGATTTTTCGCACCCGGAGATCCCAGATGGCTTTAGTTATTGGAGGTTGTTCTCAACACCGAGTTCAGAGATTTCAAGCATATCTGAAGTGCTATTGGCAAGGGAGTACAGTGCCGATTTGGATCTGATATATTGGGGGCAACAGATCAGAACGTCCGGAGGACCAAATGGACATGGAATTTCAAAATCCTTGGTGGATGCTTATCTATGTGATGATGGATTGCCCATTGGCATAAGTCCACAATATATGGGTGATGAAACATTGGAAGAGGTTACCACCAATAGAGATCCGCGGATGAAAATGACCATCTCCACTCCGGGAATGCCAATCAAGATATCCAATGGTATCGTGGATGCATACCAACTACCTTTTTTAACGTTGAATCCATGGCCCAATACTACCGGGTATCAAATTTACAAGTGGCTCAGTCCATTTATAGCAACAGAAGATGCTTCAGGTAACAATACGTCCAATGCGGTTCCTTTGTTTAGATATGCAGAGGCATTGCTCATAGCTGCCGAGGCACATGAAGAGTTGGGAACCTGTACTCAGGAAGTGTTGGATAGGACCATCAACTTACTGAGGGACAGGGCAGGAGTCCCCCACCTTGATGAGACTGTTGGGTTTTCCGATCCCAATTGGAATTTTCCCGGGCTAACACCTTTAATGAATGAAATCAGAAGGGAAAGAAGAGTGGAGTTGGCTTTTGAAGGATTCAGGAGGGATGACCTGTATCGCTGGGCGGCCACCGATTTGATTCGCGCCCCCCGACTTGGGTCTAAATTGGAACAATGGAGAGATCGACCTTTTGAGCCTGCCTACGACGTAGACGAAGTATCCACGCGGATAGAAAATGTTGATGGCTATATTTCTCCTCTGCTACAAACTTTTGGCGAAGGGGAGGTAGGCTTTGATCCTTCAAAAAATTACTTGGCGCCATTGCCTGTAGATCAGCTTACCTTAAACCCAAACCTGGGACAAAACCCGGGATACTAATCATTGCATTTATAAGAAGTGGTTTAGTTGCGGTCTTCCAATTTTTACGGAAGGCCGTACACTAAATCATGAATCATATTCTGGTTATATTCGTCTAATGCGTTTCGCAGCAATCCACCATTTACCCCTTACAACATCCAGTATCCTTAAAAAGCAACCTCTTCAAATGAAATCAGTTCTAAAAATATTAATGTTCCTTGGGCCTATGGCAATCATCTATTTACTATTGGTATGGAATACAGCTCCTCAGAAAATACACGTGTACTGTGAAGAGGGCAATGATCTGTACAAGGTCATCCAAAGGTTGGAATATATGGATGTAGTGCGTTATGATAGCTTGGATGATTTATTGGATGGTATAGGTAAGGGAGAATCGGCACTTATTTTGGCAGACAATTACCCAAATGAACGTCTGAACGTACCAGACAATTTTTTTGATCTTTTAAAAGAGAAGAAAAACAGGTTTTATATAGAGTTCACAGATAAACTTCCCGGGGTGAAGACCCAGCCCAAAAATAAAACACCAAAGTATGAACGAGCCGTGGTAAACTCCTCTTTTTTTGGAAACCAGCCAGACAGTTTGGACATTTTGGCCATCAATGGACTTACCTATGTTCCAACCCAAGTTTCCAATGCCCATATTGTGGCTGCAAGGGTTGCAGGCCTGGATAGCGCCATTTATGGCGTTCCGAAAGAAAACAACCCTTTATTGTTCCAATTGAACAATTATGATGGATTGGTATCCACCACTGGGTTAAGTAACTTTATCAAAGGAAGGTACGCCCCGCAAGTTGAATGGCAGGGGATATGGAAATGGATTTTTCAATTTTTATTGGACGATGGTACTGTAATTGAAAAGTTGGACTGGAATCCCAAGATACAGACCACTTATGCCCGCAACGAGCAATTACCTTCCGATTATCAGAAAAAAAGCGTTGAGAAGGGCGTTGAATGGTTTAGAAATGCCAAAATGCTTGTGCCTGAAAAATATAATGGTATTCTACAAAACACTCACAATGAGGAAATAAAGACTGAATTCATTAACTGGAGTGATACCATTTCAAATGGGGATGGCAGTAATGGGGTGTTTGAATGTGTTTTTTCCAGAATTGATGAAAAAGGAAATCAACCCATCGGGGTGGTACTCCGGGGCGATTGCACAGGTGAGGTGGCTGGTGCTTTTGCGGCATCGGGAAAGTTACTTGGCAGGGAAGAGAACTACGAAATAGCCAATAACCTTTTGGAGTTTTACTTGAAAGAGTCATCTGCACTGAAAGGGGAGTATGGCAATCCAGCCCATGGAGCCTATGGACTTGTACCTTGGGGTATTTCCAGTTATGCGTGGTACAAGGCAAATTATGGGGATGACAATGCCCGTCTCTTTCTTGGCGCTATTATCACTGCGGCAATTACCGGAAATACGGAACAGGATGATATATTGATGCGTATGTTGCTCGCATTGCACCGGACCACGGGAAAAAATGGTTTTAGGGGCGATAGGATAGATTTGCCACAGTTACAGGAAAACGGCTGGCAACATTATTATGAGGGTAAGGTTATGAACCTTTCTCCACACATGGAAGCATATCTATGGGCCTGTTTCCTTTGGGCCTATGACAAAACTGGGGATCCTATTTTTCTGGAGCGCACTAAACAGGCAATAAAAACTACCATGGAAGGCTATCCCAATAAATGGAAATGGATGAACGGACTGGCACAGGAAAAAGCCAGGATCCTCCTGCCTCTTGCGTGGTTGGTTCGTGTGGAAAACACAGATGAAAATAGAAAAATGCTCTATACCGCCTTGGATGGATTATTGGAGCTTCAGGACGATAGCGGTGCCATAAGGGAAGAATTGGGAAGCATTGAAAAAGGTGTTTTTCCACCTTCAAAGAGTAATGCTGATTATGGATTGCACGAGGCTTCTTTGATTGCAAAGAACGGCGACCCTGTAAGTGACCTACTGTACACCACCAATTTTGCCTTGGTAGGTTTGCATGAAGCCTGGTACACCCTCAAGGATCCCCGTATCAAGAAATCAGTGGATCAACTATCCGAGTTTCTCTGTCGCATACAGGTCAAATCACCGGAACATCCAGAGCTTCATGGAGGGTGGATGAGGGCCTTCGACTTTGAAAGGTTCGAACATTGGGGGTCCAATGCTGATGCTGGTTGGGGAGCATGGGCCATAGAAAGTGGCTGGACGCAAGGATGGATCACAACCATATTGTCACTGCGAGAACTTGATACTTCCATTTGGGACCTGACCAAGAATTCCGAAATAAACAATCATTATGATGCATTGAAGAAAGAAATGCTTCCAACTGGAAAAAAACAATAAGATATAGCAATCAGATAAAATAAGAATGAACTTGAAAGAAGAAATGAAAAGCAGAAGGGGGTTTGTCAAAAAATCCTTGATAGCGGCTACAGGCATCAGTATTATACCAAGACATGTTTTGGGAGGTCCAAATTTTATTCCTCCCAGCGATCAACTTACCAAAGCGGTGATCGGTGTAGGCGGTATGGGCCAAGGCCATTTAACTTATGAGGGAACCAAATTGTTGGCCATTTGTGATGCCGATGCAAAACACTTGGCAGATACCCTCAAGAAAGTCAGCGGTGATGTTAAGGGATACCGCGATTTTAGGGAAGTACTGGACAGACCGGACATTGATATCATCCATATTGCCACCCCTCCCCACTGGCATGGGCTCATGTCCATTATGGCGGCAGAGGCCGGTAAGGATGTCTGGTGTGAAAAACCGATGACCAGGACCATTGGAGAGGGCAAGCGTGTTGTTGAAGCCATGAAGGTGCATGGGAAAATGTTTAGGCTGAATACTTGGTTTCGCTTCAAGAGTAACTTCTATGGTATGGGCACTCCAGTTAAGAAGCTTAAAAAAGTAGTCGACAGTGGTGTGTTGGGATGGCCGTTAAAAGTAACCATAAGTGGCATTACCGGGTTTAATTGGAAGTTCTACTGGGTAGGAAAGGAGAATTTGACTCCTCAGCCCGTACCCGGGCATTTGGATTATAATATGTGGTTGGGACCAGCTCCCGAAAAACCTTATAATCCGCATAGGGTCCATTCCACTTTTAGAGGATATTGGGATTACGATGGGGGCGGATTGGGTGATATGGGGCAACATTATATCGATCCCGTTCAATACTTTTTGGGCAAGGACCATACCAGTCCAGTTAAGGTTGAGGTGGATGCCCCGCAGCAGCATTATGATGCCATTGGGACTTGGAGAAGAATAACCTATACCTATGCTGATGGCTGTCAAATTATATTGGATGGCGAAAACCGTGATAAGAACGCTGCCTATATTGAGGGGCCTGATGGCAAAATATTCAATGGATTCAAATCCACTGTTCCCAACATCGAAGGCTTGATCAATACCCTTCCCGATCCAGAGGAGCAAATAACTACATTTTCGGAGTCCGTTAAAACCCGTCAAAAGTTTGCATTGAATGAAGAGAATGGACACCGATCGGCAACTATTGTCAATATGGGGGTAGTGGCATTGCGACTGGGCAGGGACTTGGATTTTGATCCCGTTAAGCAAGAGTTTGTGAATGATCCGGAAGCCAATAGATTACTGGACCAACCCATGCGTACTTCATGGGCCACTTGATCATTCACCATAATACCCAAATTGAAGAATAAAAGTATGTACCTATGGGATCTGCGGGAAACCAATCAAAACAGGACGTGTTCCATCGATCAAAAAATCACAAAAAAATGAAAAGGATAAAATATACTATATCAACGCTCTTTTTGCTCTTTGCCTTACAAACTTCCATTGGGCAGATAAACCGGACTTTGGAAACCAAAGTGGTGGATATATTGGCACAATTCCCGACCGAGGATTTGGAGCATTCGGACAGGTTAATGCAAGAAATGTTGGATTTGGATGCCAAGGGAATCCATGAATTCTGTAAACGTATCATTCCTCTGGGAACGGGAGACGACACCCAAGCAAGATATGCTGTTCACAGCTTGGCGGTATATGCTGGAAACCACAAAGAAAGTAGCGTCGAAAAAGCACTGCTAACTGCCTTGGACAATGCAGAAGGGACGGAGGTGAAAACATTTTTCATAGATCGTTTGGCGTTTTGTGGAAGTGATGTAAGTGTAGAATTACTGACCAAATACCTTAAGGACGAAGAACTATTTAAACCTGCTTTGGCCACGTTGACGGCAATAGGCACATCAAACGCGGCACAAGCCATTTATAGCACGACCCAGTCGTACAACGGAAATAGGAAAGCGGCATGTATTGCAGCATTGGGCCACTTGCGCTATGCCCCTGCATCAGAAGCTCTGGTTGAGGTGATGTCCGATTCAAAATCGGATAGTTTTCTAAAGCAGAAAACGCTTATGGCCTTGGCGGAAATAGCCAGCCCTGATTCATATGATATTTTTTCCAAAGCAGTCCAAAGTGAGGATTATCAATTGGGAAATAACAGGGGCATTATAGCATATGTCCATTATGGCAATAGACTTGTTGATGAAGGAAATTTATCCTTGGCCCAAACTATAGCCGAGTCATTGTTGAAAAACTGTACTCAGGACAGCCAACTGAATTTTAGGGCGGCGGGCATCAATCTGCTATCCGCTTCCAAAGGAAAAAATGCCACAAAGACGTTTTTGAAAGAGGCAAAGCACCATGATGAGGCCTATAGGGGGAGCGTTTTAAAAGCAGCCGGCCAGAACCTTACACCCAGTGGAGTCTTGAAATGGGTCAAACAATACAAGAAAATCGGGGATAGTGGAAAAATACAACTTTTGGAAATGTTGCGCCAACGTCAAGAACCTGAAGTGTTGGATGAATGCATCACAAAAGCAATCCTCTCGGACAATGAATCTTTAAGGTTGGCAGGTATAAGAGCTTTGGCCTTCCAAGATAAGAAAAAGGCCTTGCCCTTACTTTTTAAGACATTACAAAACACCGATACTGATGCGACTTTTGCAGGTATTGAAAATACCTTGTTGAAAATTGTAGGTGTGGAAGATGCCCCGCTCGTTGCCGGTGAATTACAGAATATGTATAATCAGAAAGGGAAGAGCGTATTGGTCAATGTTCTCGCCAAACGAAATGCAACAGATCAATTTGATGTGATCGCCAAGATGTTGGATCAAGCGGATCCTGGTTTACAAAAGGCCATCTATAAGGCACTACCATCCGTTTCTTCCGAAGATGACTTAACGGAACTGATGGATATACTCTCCTCGGCAGAAGACATGGAGGACATTAATTACGTGCAGCAGGCCATTGTCAAAGTTCTTGATGGCACCCAGCAAGAAAAATCTTCCTTGGTTTACAACGCATTTGCGGATTTTGGCGATAAGTCCAAATTAATTCCCATCCTTCCGGCAATTAAAGGTGATAAAGCATTGTCGCTGATAGCGGAACAATTGCAATCCGGCAAAGGTGAAGACAAAATGGCTGCAATACAGGCGCTTGCCGTGTGGGACGGTAACGAAAGCCTTCCATATATGTTCAATGCTATAATCGATTCACCAAAGGGCATCAGGGATTTGGCCTTTGGCGAGTATTTGAAAAAGGTTACCACCTCGGATTATCCCGATGACCAAAAACTGTTGTTGATACGCAAGTTAATGCCACACAGCAACACCATAGCGGAGAAAAAGCAAGTAATTCAGGCAGCCCAATCGGCAAAGACATTCTTGTCTTTGGTTTTTGTTTCGGATTATCTGGATGACCCCAACTTGGGCTCTGACGCATCCAATGCCATTGTAAATATTGCCTTGCCAACGCCTGGAGTCAATAATGGACTTCGTGGGGATGTGGTAAGAAAGGCCGTTTCAAAGAGTATGTTGAACTTATCGGGCCCAGATAGTCAGTATATCAAAATTGATGCGAAAGAGTTTTTGGATAAAATGCCCAAGGAAGAAGGATTCGTGTCCATATTCAATGGAAAGGACCTCACCGGTTGGGAAGGTCTGGTGGAAAATCCAATCAAAAGGCAAAAAATGTCCAAAAGTGCCTTGAAAAAAGAACAGGAAAAAGCCAACGCACAAATGTTGAAGGACTGGTATGTAAAAGATGGAGTCATAGGTTTCAAAGGAGAAGGTTATAATAATATTTGTACTATAAAAGATTATGGCGATTTTGAGATGTTGGTGGATTGGAAAATAACCCATGGTGGAGATAGTGGAATATATCTGAGGGGTACTCCACAAGTCCAAATCTGGGATACCGCACAAACCAAGGTCGGGGCAGAAGTTGGAAGCGGAGGTTTATACAATAATCAAAAAAATGCCAGTAAACCTTTGGTAGTGGCAGACAACCCCATAAATGAGTGGAACACATTTAGGATTAAAATGGTAGGGGAACGGGTTACTGTCCATTTGAACGGAAAATTGGTTACCGATAATGTTGTTTTGGAAAATTACTGGGATAGGGAAAGGGCCATTTTTGCAAAAGAAGCCATAGAACTTCAGGCTCATGGAGAAGATTTGGGATTCAGGAACATTTATGTTCGTGAGATACGATCTGGGAATGAACTTTTAAGCCTTGAGGAACAAAAAGAAGGATTTCAGTCTCTTTTCAATGGAAAGGATCTGGATCATTGGATCGGGAATAAAACGGATTATTTGGTTGAGAACAATGAACTGGCGGTTCAGCCCAAACGAGGAGGTCATGGAAACCTGTATACCGCCAACGAGTATTCTGATTTTATTTTTCGTTTTGATTTTAAGTTGACCCCCGGAGCCAACAATGGTCTTGGTATTCATGCCCCGTTGGAGGGCGATGTGGCCTATGTTGGAAAGGAGTTGCAAATTCTGGACAACACCGCACCGATCTATGCCAATTTAAAGCCCTATCAGTATCACGGCTCGGTATATGGAATTGCTGCTTCCAAAAAAGGATTTTTAAATCCTGTTGGAGAATGGAATTCCCAAGAAGTCATTGTAAAAGGAGACCATATTAAAATTATTCTGAATGATCAAGTCATTCTTGATGAGGATATTAAAAAAGCTTCGGAAAACGGTACTGCAGATGGTCAAGAACATCCAGGACTCCATAGAAATAGTGGGCATATAGGATTTTTGGGTCACGGCTCCGCACTGTGGTTCCGAAATATCAGAATCAAGGATTTAAAGTAAAAAGGGGGCAAACAAGAATATCAGGTTCTGGTCTTGGCTAGCTACGTGGCCATCGAGGTCCTTGTGAGATATGATTTCCTTTAATGGATAAACGTAGGATATGGTATTGATAGCGGACAGTGGCTCTACCAAGTGCGATTGGCGAGTTTATGATAGAATCGGTGCAAAGGTGTTTCAAAAGAGGACCAATGGAATCAATCCCATGATTCATTCTGATGAGGACATAGGGTTACTCGTCCAAGAGGTGAGAAATGAGATTCCAAATGAGATTTTACAGGTAGAGTTTTACTGTGCAGGAGGCAAATCCGAAGAATCGCAACAAAGATTGTTTCAAGTATTTTCCCAATTTTTTAAAGAGGCTCAGGTGAGAATAGAAGACGATTTGGGAATTGCAGTAAAATGTGCCAAGGGTGAGCCCAGCGTGGTATGCATTTTAGGTACTGGGGCCAATAGTTGTTTCTTTGATGGCGCCAAGATTCATAAACGGTTACCTGATTGGGGTTATCAGGTTATGGATTTAGGTAGCGGCAATTATTTTGGTAGAGAGCTATTGCGTAGTTATGCATACGGTTATATGCCCCGTGATTTGCTGGGAAAATTTGAGGACAGCTATAATCTGAACAACAAAGACATACTTCATGAGCTGTACCAAGGAGGGAACCCAAGTTCCTATCTGGCCAAATTTGCCAAGTTTATGATAGAGAATCGCGACCATCTTTTCCTACGGTCAATGATCCGGGATGGTGTAGATAAAGTCTTTGAGCACGTGTTAGGACCCTATCGGTATGAAATGGAGCAATACCCATTGTATTTTATTGGCTCCATCTCCTTTTATTTACAGGATTTCCTTAGAGAGAAAGCGAAAGTACTTGATTGTAAGGCAGTCCATTTTATAAGTAAGCCGATAGAGCATTTATAGATGGTATTATAGGTTTGGTGATGTTGGCTTTCATCTTAATTTAGTTGATAGGGTGAAGAGGCCTATTATTGTTGGTTACCTCTCTTATATTGGGGATTTCCTTTATATTATTGAAAATTGGTTTCTCAAGTATCGAAGAAGAAGAAGAAGAAGAAGAAGAAGAAGAAGAAGAAGAAGAAGAAGAAACGTTGTTTCTTTTCCGTGAATTGGGATGTGTGCCGTTTTTCTGTTGGAATGGATGGTGGTGTTCCGAGTATGGGAAATACAGTTCATATATGATGGTAATCCTTTTCGATATATTAGACAATTAAGCCCTTTTGATTACCCAAGTAATAATGGCTTTTGAGATTATTTGTTGATTGATTTAGATAGGGTTTAAATCAATGCCCCAGATTTTTGGTTGTTTCTATTTCCATATATCTTGACTTGGAAGTAAGGAGTAAAATTGAATGTTTTTTGATTCACATCTATCCACATATCTTAATAAGATACATGGAATAGTTGTCCTTGGTCACCCCTTGGGCGTTTGCAAGAATATTGGATTTGATTTCGTCCACAGTTTCACTTTCCTTGAACCAAGTCCCAATCTCTTTTTTTGAAAGGTTCTCCATGATACCATCGGAGCAAAGAAAAAAGAAATCATTCGCCTTGATGTCTCCAATTACCTTTTGATCGATCCTTGTTGGATTAGCTCCGTTTATGGCCCTTGTAATGATGTTTCGTTTGGGGTGGGTTTGAGCCTCTTCTTCGGTGATTTCACCCATATCCACCATGCTTTGGACCACGGAATGATCCTTCGTCTGAAAAAGGACTTCACCATCCCTGATGTGATAGACCCTACTATCGCCAACCCATCCTATTAAAGCCTTATTGTCCGTGTCGGAAATCAATAAAAGTGTAAGAGTGCTGGCCATGCCCATGGCTTCTGGATGGGTTTCGAGATATTCACCCATATGTTGTTCAATGCTTTGTAGGGCGGAAGGCAAATAGGTTTCATCCTCAATATTCTCCATTGGATTTTCCGAAAGATACTTGGAAAGACCCGTACAGACCATGGAAGAGGCCACTTCGCCCTTGGCCTGGCCACCGACACCATCACAAACCATGAATAATCTGTTTTTTTCCGATACCTCTTCGGGGTAAATGGCATCCTCGTTGTTTGATCGCTGGCCAATTTCATGGCAATGCACTGGTAAATAAAGCTTCATTAAAACCTGTTTAATAATTTTTCTTTAAGAAATCACAAGCTGATTGATAGCCGGCGGTACAGGATTTATTGAACCATGTTTTTGCCACAGCCTTATTGGTGGATACACTTTTGGCATAGTAATAGCACAATCCCAAATTATACATGGCGTAAGAGTTTCCATTGTTGGCGGCTTTTGTATAATAATCAAAAGCTGTTTTCAGGTTTTTGGTGGTGCCTCTTCCGAGTTCATACATGACTCCCAAATAATTTTGGGCATCGGCGTTGTTTTGCCCGGCGGCCTTTAAGAACCAGGTTTTGGCCAAACTGTAATACTTGTCGTTATAATCTATTAAACCTACCATATACTGGGCCTCGGCGTCACCTTGGTCCGCTGCTTTTTTGTACCACGTACGCGCCACGATCTTCTCTTGTCCGGGAACTTTTCCATCATAAATCAAACGGCCTAAGGCTTTTTGGGCGTTGAGATACCCATTGTTGGCGGATAATCTATACCATTTCTCCGCTTCTGTATAATCAACAGGCCCCTCAATTCCATTTTCTGCCATCACGCCCAACATATATTGACCCAAATAGTTGTTGAGATTGGCCGTTTTGATGAAATATTCCTTTGCAATCTTCCGATTTTTGGTTTTCCCTTTCCCATCATAGTACAATCTACCCAATGCATATTGAGCCGAGGCATTGTTTTGTGCAGCTGCCAGTTCGTACCACCGTATGGCGCCTTCAAGATCTACTTTGCCATCATCTCCATGTTCAAGGATGTCCCCCATTTTGTATTGCGCCTGTGAATACCCCTTATTGGCGGAAACCAAGAACCATTTTTTAGCTTCTACCATATCTTTTGTGGTACCGAGTCCTTGATAATAGATCAGTCCTAAGTTATAAGCTCCAAAAGCATTGCCTCTATCTGCGGCCATTTGGAACCATTTTTTGGCTTCCACATATTTCTTTTCCTCATAAAAGATGATCCCAAGTTCATTTTGGGCATCCAAATAGCCACGGTCTGCTGCTTTTGTGTACCATTGAACCGCTCTTAGCCTATCCCTTTCAGTCAAAGTTCCATAGTAGTAGAATTTACCCAACGTATACTGTGAAACCACATCGTTGCTTTCAGCGGCACTGGTGTATAGTTCAAATGCTTTTATGGTATCCTTGGGAACCGCTTGGCCATTGCGGTACATTTCGGCCAAACCGCGATAGCAGGAATATCTATTGAGATCTTTGCCTTTTTCATACATTTTAAAAGCATCCTCATATTTTTTCTGATACTTGTACAAAATGGCCAAGTTCTCTACAGCTGCAGGGTGATCTTGTTCAGCTGCTTTTTTGTATTGTTCTTCGGCTTTAACGGGGTCTTTTTCAATGGCATATCCATTCCACTGCATTAGACCATAGACATTTTGAGCTTCTGGATTGCCCTTTTGGCTTTGTTTTTTAACCTCTTCCAAAACCTCCCTGAAATATTCTGACGCTTTTGTTGTATCCTTTTCTACACCAAAACCATTTTGATAGGCCCATGCATATTGAAAGTTGGCCATCTCATACCCAGATTCCATTGACTTATCCACATATTCAAGTGCTTTGCCATAGTCTACGTCGGTGCCATATCCATAATTGCTCATGGTGGCAAGGAAGTAATTGGCCTCCCCCGAATCGTATTCAGCGGCCTCTTGATAGAGACTGTAGGCTTTTTCGTGGTCCCCGGTCTTATAGGATTCCCAAGCATCGGACAGCAATGATTTTATTTGGGAAGCCCTAAAAAAGGCGTACCCTCCGTATCCTGCACCCAAAATCAAGGCAGTCAATAGCAAAACGGGCCAGACTTTTTTCTTCTTTTTGGGTTTGGCTTTCGGTGCGGAAAATTGTGTTTCATTTCCTCCCAAGAACACGGTTCCACTTTCATTGCTCTCTCCATTAATATCCCGGATGAAATCGGATACGGAGGCATATCGGTCCGTAGCATTTTTCTGCAAACAAGTTTTTATGCAGTTCTTAAATCTTTCGGGCACCTCGGAATAATCGGGATCTTCCCCAACGATACCATCCCGAATGAGTTCATAATCCTTCTTGTCATGCCCAAAAGGCAATTTTCCGGTCAATATTTTGTAGAAGATAATGCCAAGTGCCCAAATATCGGTACGTTCGCTTATATCCCCATTCAGTCCGAATTTCTTTTTAAAGAATTGCTCAGGAGCCATGTAGTGAGGTGTTCCCACACCTTCGGTCATAGATTGTTGTATGGTCTTATCGGACAGTATGTCCTGACTTATCCCAAAATCGGTCACCTTTGAAACCTTGTTCCCCTTTCGGTCTTTGGAAAACAGTACATTTCCAGGTTTTAAATCCCTGTGGATAATGCCCTGTTTGTGAAGATAATCCACTGCTTGGGCCACTTCCACAATGATGTTCTTTCCTTCATCCAAAGAGAGCTTTCGGTGTATGGCTTGGCCCAAGGTTCCTTCCCCTGCATATTCCATGATCAACACAGGATAGCTGACATTTCTACCCATGGCATCGGTATGGGTGATGTATTCCAGACCATAATAGGTGATGAGGTGCGTATGCGATAACCCATCTATTTTGGAAAACTCCTGTTCCAAGCTGTATTTTTTCTGTCCAGTGCTCCCAGACGTACCTCTTGAAACAGCTTCTTTGTAAATTTTAAGGGCCACATACCTTCCTTCGGCATTGAGGTCCTTGGCCTTGAACACTTCGGCAAACCCGCCCTCAGCTATAAGGTCTTTTTCGGGGTCCCATTCGTAATGTGATAGTTTCATGATGGTCGGTGTAGTTGAATTTGGTTACGGTTTGGTGTTGATTTTGATTAACTGGCTTCTTGTATGTGGGTCACCATTTTGCAGGCATTGGAATGCCCTTGGTCACAGGCCTTTTTGTACCAAGCCTCGGCCTTGCCTAGGTCTTTGGTTACTTCACTGCCATTATAATAGAGGTTTCCAAGGGTTACATTGGCATCAATATACCCCAATTTGGAAGCCTTTTCAAGAAACTCAATGGCGCTGTCCACATCCTTGTCCTTGCCCTGTCCGGAAAGGTTCATTACGCCAAGATTGAACACGGCCGGACCATATTCTTTTTTGGCCGATTTTTCAAAATAGCGCATGGCTTTTGGGTAATTCACCGGGGTGTTCTTACCAAAGTAATATTTACATCCTTGTGCAAAAAGAGCTTTCTTGTTTTTTGGAAAGAACCAAATTACGGCAAGGACCGCAAGTAGTATCCAAAGGGAAAATCCCCATAACCATTCAGTAAGCTCTATTTTGTAGGGTGGGAGTGGGGTGGGCAGAACTCCGCTGGTCTGGAATTTTTTTATCTGCTCTTCATCCAAGGGATAGTATGTATCTATACTTCCTTTTACCCCCAGTACATAACCATCATCTGTCATGTAGACTCCCATAAAAATGAACAGGGATGTTGTTTTATGGGCGAGGTAGAGGTCTTCGCCATTGGTACCTTTAATATCGACGTCGGTAATTTTTTGGATTCGCTCGCTCTTTCCAAAAATTCCCCCTATCCGTCTTGCAGATGCAAGGTTGGGAATCAAAGTGAGCAAAGCGATCAGGAATAGTAATTTTTTCATTTTGTGATGAAGTGTTAAGGTTGAAAGTAATGATATATCTTCTTGTACCTGAACCTATTCGACAGTCAGCATTAAAAATAGGCATATGAAACTTTTTATACCAACATTTTTGCGGCTTGGGGTCAAATACGTTTTGGATTTATGAAATAGCAATGTGGTAACTGGATTATTTACGGATTATTCAGTCTCCGTTGGCAGTCCAACCGAAATGTTGTTTTCTCCCATGGCAATTACCTTAAAGGGCGCTCTCGTATTTTGGGAGATCTCTTGCCAAATGGCATCGGCCGTTTGTTTGGTTTCAATTTGAATGGTAACAACCCCGTCCGAAAAGGTTTTGGAGGTTTTTTTCACTCCATTTTTCTTGGAGAGCTCATTGTACAGGTTTTGTACATTTTCATCTCCATAGGCAACAGAATCTATGGAGATCACTATTTTGTTCTTGCTTTTTTCCTTCTTGGAACCGAACAAAATACTTCCCACTTTTCCAACGGTTTCCTTGGCACCTTCAATGGTATTGTCAATGCCTTCCACCGTTTGGTCAATGTCGTCGTTGGTTTTTTGAACGGTTTGGTCCACCTGTTCAACTTGATCAGCAGTCTTGCTGGTCATTCCCCGGTTTCTTCTTTTAGCGGCTTCTGAGTCTTGCGCATTTACAAAACCGAAAAACAAGCCCATTAGAATAATTGCGTGTACTTTTTTGGATGTCATTTTTGATCGTTTTGGTTATACATTCTATGGGTATATAACCGCAGATTGGAGATGTCATCTTTTTTTGCTGATTTTTTCTAAAAAATTATGTGGTACACACTTGCAGAAAAGGAAGGGCGGTCCATAAACATACGGGTCTCGTTGTTCTTGGTATAATCAATTTCTTCAAGAGAAGTGGTTTGGGTCGCATCAATGTTTAGGGGATATAGCTCATTTTTATGAATCAGGTAGTATGAGTTCCCATTACTTTTTGAAACAACAATGACGGTAACGGCGTCTATGTCCATATTGGCATCTATGACCAAATGTTTTTGTTCATTCTGTTCCAAGAAGAAATAGTTTTTGTCCATGGATGCATTCTCCGTTACCGAAACGGTAAAACCGGAATAAGGCTGGGAATTTTCCATGAGCGGCATTACTTTCACTTGCACGCTCTCCTTCTGAACTTCCCCAAAACTGTATCCTTCCTGGACTTCTTTCAACGGAATTATGGATGTTGAAGGGGCCAAATGGAATAGTTTATTCCCATATTTTACATAATAGTTTCTTTTTTGGTCCTTGCCCATTTGCAATTGAAGACCCGAAATCCCAGAATCTCCATAGAGAACCAGTTCCTGATCCTTAAAAGTGTAGGAGAGAGGTGATGGCTGTTTTACCACGCGTATGGATTCCGCCGGAACGGATTTTCCGTCCGAAAAGGCAAATTGTGTTTCGTCTTGGGGGTTGCTATTCCATTCATCTTCGGGCAACTCTTCTGTATTGGTAATCTGGGTGTTGTTCTTTTTCAAAATGAGGCTGTCCTCTGGCTTCGTTTGAACGGAATCCACACCGACCACATTGGGGATATCCTCAATAAAGGGGGCATCACCCGTTGACCTGAAGAAGTAGAACAGCGTTCCCAAAATAATGCAGGCTGCCGCGGTACCACTATAGATGATCAGTCTTCGGTACAGGCCTTTTGGTTTTTGTTCCTCGGAATCCTTGTACTCGGCGTATAAAAGGTCCAGTTTGGCCCTGAGTTTTACGTCCTCGTTCCATTCAATGCCCCTGTAAATCTGTTTAAAGACCTCGAGTTCCTTCACAAATTCTTCGTCTTCAGCCAGCAAGCGTTCCACCTCCCTTTTTTCATCATCATCAAGACGACCGGTCAGGTGTTTGTCAATCAAATCAATATGTCGTAATTCTTCCCTCATGACTGTTTTAAACGGATTATGACCTCATAGGAAACTTCGTCCCGTAGCTTTTGAAGGCACCGTAATTTCTGTTGACTGGCGGAACGGGCGCTGGAGTAATTGAATTTTTCGGCAATGTCCTCCATTCGCATTCCCAAAAATATGGTGGCTTCCAAAACCGATTTACAGGGTTCCCCAATCTTGGTCAGGGCTTTCTCAAGGTATTCCTTGAGATTTGGGCCTTTTCGAGTGATTTCCGGATTTATGGATTCATGACCTTCTTGCAAAACGCCAACCTCACTCTGTCTGTTTTCATATTTCTTTCTTCGGTTAAGTTGGTTGAGCCACTGCCGCTTGGAAACTTCAAAGAGATAAGTGCTTATTTTGCTCTGGAGTTGATAGTTTCCGGCCATGACGTTTTTATAGAAGACAATGATAGCCTCCTGAAAAACGTCCAAGGCATCATCCTCATTACCGTTGTTCTGCCCCACCCAACTTTTTACCATGCCCATGTGCCGGTACAGCTGTTGCAGACATTTCTCGTTTCCTTTCTTTAATTGGTTTATCAGTTCTTGGTCGGTCATCAAGGTTTTTTCTGAAATGGCTATAATCCTATTTCCACATGGTCCTTTATGGGCACATTGAATTCATAGTCCTGAATTTTTATTTGGGCCTCCCCTAAAATAGTGAAATTCGCTTTTTGGTCGGTGAGCCAAGAGAACTTCATCTGTTTTAAAATATCAAAATTGTTCAGGGTAACATCAATAGGTATGGTGGTTGATTTTAAGGCTTCTTGATGAAAAGGTTCATCCATGGCCCATGCTGCCACTTGCCCTTTGTTTTCATCCAAGTAGAATTCAAGATTCATGGCATTGATGGTATAGGCAATGGGCAATTTATTGAGGGTTTCAACCCCTAATTTTAAATGGGTTTTGCTCAGCGAAGGCAATCTATTGCTGGAAATGGAGCGAATTTTAAAATTATTGCCGTAATCCAAATTCTTACTGATTTCCTCTAAAATTGCCTTTTTGGTATTCAAGTGTATCTTGTCATCCAAGGCAATGGTGAAGGAATTTAGCAGAAAGCTCACCTTTCCGTTGCCCTTGAGGGTAAATTCGGTGGAATCTGAAGCCAGTAATTCAGAATAAAAGGCATTGAGACTTTTAAGCTCTATCTCGCAGGTTACCGGTATCCGTATGGTGTCCTTGGCTGCCAGACTCATCTGTTCGTTTAAAAACCCCTTTCCTACCAAAGAATCCTTGTAAAAAATCTCCATACTGGATTGCCGCAGTTTTGTTTTTACATTGTTGGGGTTGTATACCACGTAATCCATTCCCACTACCAATGCATTATCTGTAAGCCCTTTTATGGTTACATGTTCTATGGCAACAAATTGCGGTTTTTTGCTACACGAGGTAAACAAAAGAAACGCTCCAAATACAAGTGCTATTTTTTTCATGGTGATGGTTTTAAATACTGTCTTTCTTCTTAAGTGAAACATAGATCAAAACATAGAACATGACATTGAGTACTGCAATGACCACCACGTTCATGTCAAAACTGTTGAAGACCTCACCGATCAAGGTTCCATCATCAACCAATTTTTCATTGTACAGGTCGAGCAATTGCACTGCCGAAGTCGATGCGGTCTGGGTACCCACTTCGGGTGAGGGAAGCGGAATAGAGGTCAATACGGATTGGACCGTACCTGGATTGAATTCAGAGGCAGGGGAGGCATTGTCCTGTAATCTGGCAAAACCCTCCGTGCCCCAACGGCCTAAAGTGAAAAAGCTCAATACTTCCACCAAGGTGTTGTTGATTTTTGTCATTACGCCGGCCAACATGATCTGAGGCATGAGGGCAATGGGCACCACGGTCATCACTTTTTCCGTGGTGTTGAGTGCGGATGAAAGCCATAAACCAATCAGCGAAGCAGAAACCGAAATATAGAACATGAACAACATACTCTCTCCAAAAGGTCTCAGGTACACTTCTTCAAAACCTTCAAAAGTGTTTAGTTTGAAATTAAGGTAGATGATACTTACAAACAATACGGTCTGCACAAGGGCAATCAATGAAAGTACCAACCATTTTGAAAGAATATAGGTGTTGATATTCAGGTTGAACATGCGCTCCCGTTTATACACCGTAAGCTCACCTACAATCTCTTTGGCGGCGTTGCTCACCCCAAACCAAATGGCCGAAATGGCCATCAGGAACATGACCCCAATCTGAAATTTATTGAATACCAAGCAGACCAAGACCGCAATGATCACGGGCTGTGCCAATAAGAGGGCCAGATTTCCTTTGTCATTAAGTTTGATGTTGAAATATCTGGAAACCAACCAATACAATTGTAGCCGGTACGAATCAGGTTTTTCCTTTTTTACGTCTGGGTTATTAACCACTTTGAACCCAACTTTGCTGGGTTTTTGGTAATAAGCGGTTACCGTGCCAATATCGCTCATTTTACTGTAGACCTCCACAATGTTCCGGGCTTCAAAATGGGAGGTCAATGAGTTGGCCGGACCCTGAAATACCAAATGCCCCTGAACACCTAAAAATATGGCCTGGTCCACATAGTTAAGATCTTCCGGTTTGTGGGTCACCATAACAATTGTGGTTCCCGAATGGGCCAACTTTTTAAGACTCTTCAAGAAACTCTCAATGGTCTCAGGGTCTAGGGGAGAAGTGGGTTCATCCAAAAACAGAATGGTGGGTTCGGTCAAAAGTTCCACCGCGATGGAAACGCGTTTTCGCTGACCGCCGGAAAGGTTGCCCACTTTTATGGTCCTGATGTCCTTTTCCTTGTCCTGGTCCAGATTCAGGTCGTTGATGACCTTATCGATTCTTTGGTTGATCTCTGATACGGCGGTATCATCCGGCAAACGGAGTTTGGCCGCGTAGAACAAGGTTTTGTAGACGGTCAATTCCTTATGGATGATATCATCTTGGGGCACATAACCGATTTTTTTCTTGATGAGGCTAAAGTTGTCCGCCAATGAGAGCCCGTGAATAAATACCTCCCCGGAGGTAGCGGGATTTTCCCCGTTCAAACATTTCAACAAGGTGGATTTTCCACAACCCGAAGGCCCCATCAACGCCACAAAGGTGGAATGGGGAATGTTCAAGGACATATCCTGCAATCCAACTTTGTTGTTTGGATATTTTTTTTGAATCGCCAATGCTTTTATGGCACTTCTCTCTTTCCTCAGGTCCTTGGCTCCGTCTTTTAGGGTAATGCTGTAAAATGATATGGTGACCGTATCGCTGTCCTTGAACTTGGTTTTGGATTTTAACTCCTTGCCATTCAGGTAGGTCTTGTTGGTGGAGCCGAGGTCTTCGATCCAAAAATCACCTTGCGCATAGGAGATAACGGCATGTTCCCGGGTCACCGTGGGATCATCAAGGATAATATCGTTGCTCTCGAGTCGGCCAATCGTATAGGAGCCCTTGGCTACAATTTTTTGTTTGAAGCCCGTAAATTCATTTTGGGGTTCCGAGGATTGTGGGGCCTTTTCGTTTTGACTTTCAGCGGCTACTTTTAGTTTTTGTGATGCGATGGTGAAAACGTCATCAGGTAAAATCTTGACCCATGTATTGGGTGCTATTGACCGTTGCCCAATCTTGGTTCCGTTTGAGCTTTCAAGATCCATGATGTAGATCCCATCTGTCCTTACTTCAATTTGGGCATGTTTTCGGGAAGCAAGTTGGCTTTCTATCTCAACTTGGGCACCATGGCCCTTTCTTCCAATGGTAACAATTTGGTTTTTGGGCAAAGGAATGGACTGTCCGTTGCAGATGAGGTACATTTCCGAAATCATATTATTGGTTGATGTAAGATTGGATGCATTTTTTCCGGTGTTCCGCGAAAGGATGGGTGGAAGTCAATTTTTTAATGAGGTCCTGCTTTTGGTAGCGTTCCAATTTCCTGAAGAAATCTGCAAACCTGTTCACATCATATCCGGCCGCTTTGGCCAATTCAAACCCTACCTTGTCCGCTTCATATTCATCAATTTGATCAAAGGGTGGCGAAAAAGTCCTATTGATCTTATTGGCAATATCGGTGAAACCATCCATGCGGGTCATCCCCTGAAGGTCTGTGGAGAGGGTAAGCTTGGTAACTTTCCTTTGGGTGTGGAGCTTGTCCTCATGGGCCACCTCATGTCCAATGATAAAGGCCAATTCATCATAGGAGTCGATAAAATTTAGCAAACCCGTGGTAATGTACAGGTAACCGCCCAAAGTGGCGAATGCATTGATTTCCTCAGATTTAAGAATGCTTATTCGGTAGGATACATCCTTTCGGGGCACATTCCTAACAATACGTTGCAATATTTCTTCAACCTTTGGTTTGGCAGAATGGGTGTTGTCCAATTGCCCAAGGGTAACGTACCTATTGTACATGTCCCTTCCAATATTTTTTTTGGAATCACTGGAAATGTTCAGTGCAAAATCCAACCAATTGTTTTCCACTTGTTTGTAAAAAAAAGCGGGTCCGTCAAAAGCATGCCCACAATCTTGGAGCACGGCTGCATGTTCAATTTTGGCGGTGTAATCTGCTAGGGCATCTTCCAATTTATCGATGGAGATTTCTTGGGCCAAAGTAATCTGTAAAAAGCAGTAGAAGAAAATGGCCAATAGTTTGTGTGTCATGATGTTTTTAGTGTATATAACCAAAAATAGCAAATGTCATCTTTTTAAGGCAGGGTTTTCGGCTTTATGGGGTTTATGGATGTTGAACGGGCTTTTAAAACTCATATTTGCTATAAACAAAGAATCCCTTCAATACCATGTGAGTTGTCATTGAAGTGATTGTTTTAGGCCCTGTTTGGTGGGGAAAAGTATTTAATCTTTGATTTCCAATCTATAGAATTCTTCCAGTTGGGAATTACAGTTCATGTTTACGTTGAGGTCTTTGATGATTCCTGTACCGACCCCATATACCCAACCGTGCAAATGAAGGACCTGCCCTTTTTTCCATGCCGTTTGTACTATAGAGGTTTTGGCCAGATCGAGTACCTGTTCCCTAGTGTTGAATTCCACGAAGCGGTCAAATCGTTGTTGCGGCTCAGGGATTTCTTCCAAGACCTTTTGATGGAGCCTATACACATCGCGAATATGTCGGATCCAATTATCCACCAATCCGTAGGAGTGGTTTTCCATGGCGGCTTTTACACCACCGCATCCATAATGGCCGCATACGATGATATGGGTAATTTTAAGAGCGTTGACCGCATAATCAAGAACACTGAGCATGTTCATGTCCGAATGCACGACCAAATTGGCAATGTTACGGTGAACAAAGACCTCTCCCGGCTGTGCCCCAATGATTTCATTGGCAGGGACCCGGCTGTCGGAGCATCCGATCCATAGCAAAGGGGGTTGCTGGCCCTTTTCCAGTTTCTTGAAGAATTCTGGGTCAAAGGCCAATTTGGACTCGACCCATTTTTTATTGTTTTCAATTAAACTTTTGTAAAAATCCGGGTTCATTGCCTTAATGTATAGGTTCTTACTTGAAGGTATGGATTTTAGCCTTCGATTGTTGGATATAAAGTAATATCAAAGTAAGTGAAATTCCTCCAATGGGGAGTTACAGTTCATGATTATATACTCTGTTGAAATACCATCAATTTGTCAATGTAATCCTTAAAACTCATTTTGATATCCAGTTTATGGATACCTTGTTGTATACTGAAGTATCCAAATCCACAGGGAAATTGTTGGACAAAACCAGGTGAATGAAAAAACCTGAACCAAAATTTTTAAGATTGATTTTGGTAGATTCCAGCCTGTAAAGATCAACACCCATACATGTTTATGTTATAATTTTTGGGTTTACATTTATTCAATCAACTACTCCATTCAAGTCTTTTTTGAGAGGTGCACAGGATTGGAATGCAAGATGGGCAGTAGCCTAAAAATCATTCAATTGGTCAATTTGTCTGCGACTTTTTAGGGCATTTCCAAGACCTTTCAAAAAGCCAATTTTCTTGCAATGAGGAGCTGATAATGGGGCGGGGTCGGGTAATTGGATATAACGTAACGAAAGGAACATATCAATAGGATAATTACAAATAAGCTGTTGAAAATCTCAAAAAAATTTAATAATATTGAGTCAATCGTCCTAAATATTTGATTGCCGAACAGGAGACCAGATATTCCAAAATCGGATATGAAAGCGATTTTTAAGTGTACTATTGGTCCACTTCACAACTAACCCAACTTAACCATGACACGAAATCTGCAAAGTGACATAGAGCTCGTTTTCAAAGAGTACTATAGAGAATTTTGCTTGCTTTCCTATAGTTATGTTGGGTGCATGGATCAAGCACAGGATATTGTGCAGGATGTGTTTGTGAAGCTGCTTTTAAAAAACAAAGGTTTCCATATCCTTAACGTAAAATCCTATGTTTGGAAATCTGTCAAGAACAGTAGCCTCAAGCATATTGCTAGAGTCAAAAAAACAGAGTCATTGGAAAGTGGTAAAATTGTTCTTGTGGAAGAGCATGGTGTAAAGAACGAGGAATTAAATTCCAAACTTCGCAAGGCAATGGACAAACTTCCTCCCAAATGCAAAGTGGTTTTTGAAATGTGCGTTGTTGATGGCCATAAGTATAATTCCGCTGCAGATTCCCTTGGTATTTCTGAAAATACCGTAAAAACCCAAATGAAGAAGGCTTATAAAATTTTAAGACATAACCTAACAGATGTGTATCTTCTTCTAATATATTTTATGTCTTTTACTGCCTCTATTCTTCTTTTTTAAGAATTTTTCATTTTTCGCATCACCCTTTTTTGCTTTTTTGGGTCTTTAGATAAAGAGGTCCTTAAAACAGGGGCATTATTTCGGAAAAGATTTCATGAATATAGCTGATATCATAGCCAAAAAAATAAAGGGTGATTTGACCGATAGGGAGCGAGCCTTTTTTGATCATTGGATAGACCAATCGGAAGAAAACCGCTCTTTATATATTCGTCTCCAACAAGTAGTGGAGGAGCAAGGGGAAGAAGAGTTGTTCCGGATTTTTGAGTTGAAAGAGGAGGTTGCATGGGACCAAGTATTGAAACTTTTAGAGACTAGGAAACGGCAAGTCAGGAAACGTGTTTTGTTTACGCCTTTATTGAAATATGCAGCGATTCTTATTGTTGCCTTAGGTTTGGGTATTGGCATTTGGAACCACAACCAACCTATTACGGAACAATTGCCGCAAGAGGATACCATTACCCTCCAATTGGATAATGGGGAGGTTAAAGTAATTTCCACGGATGCCCTTCAGACCTTGGTGAATTCAAAAGGAGGAATTTTAGGGAAGCAAAATGGAGGTCAGCTTGATTATTCTGTTTCCAGCGAAACGGAAGAGCTGGCATACAATACCCTTAAAGTGCCCTATGGTAAAAGATTCACCATTGTTTTATCGGATAGCACAAAAGTATATCTCAATGCAGGATCGTCCCTTAAATATCCTGTTAAGTTTCTTGACGGTCAAAATCGTCAGGTATTTTTAACAGGGGAAGGATTTTTTGATGTCCGTAAAGACAAGAAGCACCCCTTTATCGTCACCAGCGAAGATATGGATGTTCGGGTATTGGGGACCAAGTTCAATATTTCTGCGTACCCCGAGGATCGAAACATACATACGGTTTTGGTGGAGGGTTCTGTAAGCCTATACAATTCAACAGAAGATTACGATGAGAAAACCGCTTCGCTATTGGAGCCTGGATACAAAGCCGGGTGGGACAAGTTTTACAAAAAATTGGCCTTTGAAAAGGTCGATACCGACATATACACAGGTTGGGTAGAAGGAAAGCTGGTTATCAAGGAAATGCCCTTTAAAAACATCGTGAAGAAATTGGAACGGCATTACAATGTCAGTATAAAGAGTAACTACCCAAAACTGGACAATCAGATTTTCACGGCAACCTTTGATATTGAGACTATTAGGGAGGTATTGAAGACGTTTACCGAGGAAACCCCTTTTGATTTTCAAATTGATGGGGACAACATTATAATTAACTCAACCAAAAACTAAATACAGTATGCCTATGAAATGACCAACAACCCAACCAACCGAACTTAAAGTTTAGTCTTTATCACATAAAAAAATCGGAAAATGCGGCAACATTTCCCGATTTGAGATAATAGACTAATAATAGTCAATTTAAAACTTTATAAAAGTATGAAAATTAATATTAAGAAGGCTTTCTGTAAGCCTTATTCGCTAAAATTCAGTTTAGCAATGAAACTCACGGTACTTCTTTTAGTGGTTTCAATCTTCTCCGTCCAGGCCAACGGATATAGTCAAGAAACTAAAGTTAGCCTAGAACTGGAAAATGTGGAAATGAGAAAGGTCTTCGAAACTATCGAGTCCCAAACTGATTTTAAATTCTTTTACAATAACAAAAAAATCGATGCAGATAGAGTGGTATCCATCGATGTGTTTGAAACTCCGGTATCTGAAGTACTGAAGATGTTGTTCAAGGATACAGCGATTTATAGTGTAGTACGAAAAAAACAGATTATTCTTAAAGTCAATCCGCTTAAGATTGAGGCTCCATTGTTACTTCAGAATAGCGAGGACATTGAGGAAGAGATTTTGCAAAGAAGCATTTCCGGAACGGTTACCGATACCGGGGGACTGCCTTTGCCGGGAGCCAACATCGTAGAAAAAGGAACTTTAAATGGGGTCACCGTTGATTTCGACGGGAATTTTTCCATGGATATTGCCAATGATGAAGCCATTTTGGTGGTCTCTTACATAGGATTCGCCACCAAGGAAGTAGCTGTAGGTGGACAATCGACAATAAATATAGTTTTGCAAGAGAGTGCTGCGGGACTGGACGAAGTGGTGGTAACCGCCTTGGGTGTAAAAAGAAGTGAAAAAGCCCTGGCTTATTCAGTATCCGAAGTTGGAGGAGATAAGTTTTCAGAGGCTCGTGAATCCAATGTGGCCAATGCATTGACCGGTAAGATTGCCGGGGTAAATGCAACCGGGCTTGCAACGGGGCCGGGAGGTTCCAGTAGGGTCATCATCAGGGGTAATGGCTCGCTCTCTGGCGACAATCAACCCTTGTATGTGGTAAATGGTATGCCTATTGACAATAGTATTCCTGGAGGAGGTTCTTCAACAGGGGGGCAAGGGATCAATGTTGACCGAGGAGATGGTATTGCAGGAATCAACCCCGATGATATAGAAACTATCAGTGTATTAAAAGGTGGGGCTGCAGCCGCACTATATGGGTCAAGAGCGGCAAATGGCGTTATTTTGATAACCACCAAAAAAGGTACCGCACAAAAAGGAATAGGCGTGGAATACAATGGAAACATTGTTTTTGAAACACCATCCATGTTTCCAGACTATCAGTATAAATACGGTGCTGGGTCAAATGGGGTGAAGCCTACAACCCAAGACCAGGCCATAGAGTGGGGTCGTCTTTCGTTTGGTGCGCCTATGGACGGCACACCTGTCATCCAGTTTGATGGGGTTGAGCGTCCTTATTCCCCGGTCAAGGTTAAGGATAATATCAAGAATTTTTATGATGTGGGTAGCACCTTTGTTAATACGGTAGCCTTTACGGGTGGTTCGGAAGCCATGAATTTTAGGTTGTCCGTATCCAATATGGATGCCCATAGTGTTGTTCCCAATTCTTCTTTCAATAGAAAAACGGCAAACCTAAGTTTAAGTGCCCAATTGGGAGAGAGACTTAGTATAGATGGGGTAGCGCAATATAATATTGAGGAGGCCAGAAACAGGCCAGGTACCGGATATGCCGATTACAATTCGGCATGGGCCACACATTTGGTGTCCAATACCGTGGATGTAAGAAATATGGCTCCCGGATACAATCCTGATGGAAGTGAGATTTTGTGGAACCCCGTGAATATTGCCAATAACCCTTATTGGGTAGTGAATAGGTACCAAAACGATGACAAAAAGAATCGCTTTATTGGTCAGGTGAACATCCATTACAATATATTGGATAACCTGAGTGTACGGGGTACAGTGAGTGAAGATTTTTACAACTTTGAGTATAAGGGAATCACCCCATCCTATACCGCATTTAGACCGGGTGGAAGTTATGAATCATTAAGGTCGGACGTTTCAGAAACAAACCTTCTATTGACCATTGATTACAACACTAAATTGTTTCAGGATTTAAGTGTCAATGCAATGTTTGGAGGTAATCAGCAACGTAACATAAACAATTCCACTGCAATCAACGGTCAACAATTTACCATACCGGAATACTATAGCTATACCAACTTGGGTACTTTGACCACTACCCCAAATAATAGAAGAACTGGGGTGAATTCCTTGTTTGGTTCTGTTGATTTGGGATATAAGGACTTCCTGTATTTGACATTGACGGGAAGAGAGGATTGGTTCTCCACATTAAGTCCGGAGAACAATAACATTTTTTATCCTTCCATAGGAGGAAGCTTTCTGTTGTCTGAAGCGGTTGAACTTCCCAAGACATTTAACTATGTAAAATTGAGATCTTCCTGGGCCCAGGTAGGTGGTGGGGCACCAGACCCATATTTGATCAACCAGACCTACGGAATTGTACAAGGAGGGCACAATGGTAGACCTGTTCAGGAGATTTCCTCGAGCTTGGTGACCAACCCGGACCTTAGACCTTATACGTCCACTACCTATGAGGTAGGTTTTAATGCAAAATTATTGGATTACCGTTTAGGAGTCGATTTGACCTTCTACGATAGAACCACAACAGACGATATTGTACAAACGGATATTTCAACAGCTTCGGGATATAGCCGTGCACTGCTGAACGTTGGTAAGGTAAGCAATAGGGGGGTTGAACTTCTATTGACGGGATCCCTTATACGAACCGATAATTTTAAGTGGGATGCAAGCTATAACATGGCTTACAATAAGAGTGAAATTAAAAAACTGACCGAAGGCCTAAATACCGTTCAAATTGGTAGCGGAATCGGTGGAGGATCCATTCAGAATGTGGTTGGAAGACCCTATGGTACCATTTGGGGCTATAGAATGGCGACCAATGACAGTGGCCAGACCATTTTTGACCCGAACAGTGGGTACGAACTACGAAGTGAGATCATGGAATTGGGACAAGGAGTTCCACCTCTGATCATGGGATTGACAAATGAATTCAGGTATAAGGATTTTTCGTTGAACATATTGTTGGATGGAAAATTCGGGAATTCAATGTTTTCCAACCTGGCACAGTATTCCCATAGATTTGGCCTCACCAAGGCAACCCTTCCTGGAAGGGAAAATGGCTTGCCTCTATCGGGAGTTGATACGCAAGGCAATCCATATGAGAGAGTTGTTCCTGTGGAAGAACTGGATACCTACTACGATAACCACAAAAGATATACGGATATCTTTGTCTATGATGGGAGCTTTGTGAAACTTCGTGAAGTTGTCCTTACCTATACCCTTCCACAAAAAGCTTTGGATTTCTTGAAGATTCAATCCGCATCCGTTTCGTTGGTGGGTCGTAACCTGGCCATTCTTTACAAAAACACAGACCTGTTTGATCCTGAGTCCAGCTACACTAATGGAAATGCGCAAGGATTGGAAGCTTTTGGTGTCCCTCGAACACGTAATATAGGTATGGGGCTAAACATAAAATTTTAAAATTTAATTCATTGTATTATGAAAGTTTATTCATTGACATATAGATATGTGATGATGGCATTGGTAATGGTTTCCGTACTGACATCTTGCGACAATAATTTGGAAGAACTGAATCAAAACCCAGATGCCTATGGAGAAATTATTCCAGAGTATCTTTTTACAAAGTCACAATTGGATGCCGTGAACGTAAGTTATTTTGGAACGGCAGCCTTGACCATAGGAGGTTCCATGCAGCAATTTGCCACCTATAAGGAGGTACCGGCAGCTGGGGACAAATATTTTAATGATGGGTACTCCAAAAATTATTTCCCAACAGTTTACGCCAATGCCGTAAATGACATTGAGGAAGTAATACGTGCCGTTTCGGAAGACCCTGAACTGGCCAACCAACTCTCCATAGCACGGATTTGGAGGGCCTATATTTTTCACCACATTACGGACTTGTACGGAGATGTCCCATATACCGAGGCAGGTAAAGGTATCACGGACAAGATTTATACCCCTAAATATGATACGCAATCATTTATCTATAATGATATGCTAAAAGAGTTGGAGGAAGCAGCCAATGCGTTGGACGCGTCAAAATCCTCCTATGGGACATCGGATTTAATATATGGGGGCGACGTTGCCCAGTGGAAAAAATTCGCTTACTCCTTAATGCTCCGTTTAGGAATGCGGTTGACCAATGTGGATGAAGCACTGTCGGAGACTTGGGTGAAGAAAGCCATAGCTGGGGGAGTAATTTTGGACAATGGTGATTTGGCCGCAATAGGATATGTTGATGGTTCCCAAGTTGCCAGCAGAAACCCCATTGCTGAAGGTTTGATGAACGGAGATTATATTGACCCCCAGAGTGTGGAAAATGTGGAGGGTGGTAAATATGCCAAAACATTTATCGACCATCTTAAGGATACGGGAGATCCAAGGCTAAATGCCATTTCCGTGGTTTGGGTAGATAATGGAAGTGGATTGTATGTGGCCGATACCACAACTGCTATCCAAAAAGGCATGCAAAATGCAGAGTTCAACAATAGACCAGCTGATTTCCCTACCTATTCCGAGCCTCATCCACAAACAATTTTGGCCTACGATTCGCCTTTGTTGGTGATGACCAACGCCGAAATGAATTTACTCTTGGCAGAGGCGGTGATTCGAGGCTGGCATACCGGGGATGCAACCACTCTGTATGAGAATGCCGTTAGGGCAGGAATGCAACAATGGTCGCTTTTTGGTGAGGCAGGTGTAATTGCGGAAGAACGAATTGTCAGCTATCTTGATGCAAACCCTTTTCTGTCAGGTGGCAGCTTGGAAGAGCAAATGGAGCAGATAGGAACTCAAAAGTGGGTTTCCCTATTCCTGGACGAATACGAAATTTTTGCCAACTGGAGGCGAACTGGATATCCTGCTTTGGTTCCGGTAAACTATCCTGGAAATCTAACGGGCGGAAGAATCCCAACTCGTTTTGTGTTGCCGGATTCAGAAAGTACCATCAATGCTGCCAACTTTCAGGAGGCAGTGGATAGACAAGGCGTTGGGAACGCATTGACCAGCACTGTTTGGTGGGATGTCCCATAAGAAGATAGATTGCATCTATTCCCGTTTCAGCAGTTCTGTTAAACTCAAGAGATCTTAACAGGAGTGAAGAAACGGGAGGTGTGATCATCGAAAGAAAGAACCTCTTTTACTATCCATGCATATTGGTCATGATAATTTGTTGTATCTATCACCGAAAGGTTAGGTAACAAAAGTCTCAATTGCAGATATGGTCAAATTTGATGGACATAGAATAAAGTAATCGGTTATTTGAGTTAGATTGTTTTTTTTGTTAGTGAAGAACGTACTTCAAATGAGGTACGTTCTTCTTTTTTATTTACCAACAGTTGAATCCATAACCATCAGTAATGATTCGATGTGAAGAGCATTTCATGTTGAACCCTTTAAGCCTAGGGAAAAGTAGACTTTTGAAATTTGGCAATGACTTTTGGGCCTTTGTTTCAATGAGGGCGTTTGTATTCGAACAAAAATGGACCTCCTTTGACCCCCCGCTTCTTTTTGCGGGTATTGGTAATAAGGTTTATTTGCATGATTCGTTTCCTGAAATTCCGTTTATCCACCTTGACTTCAAAAATGGTCTCATATAAGACTTGAAGCTCGGATAGGGTGAACTGTTTGGGTAATAGTTCGCCAAAATGGAGTTTATCCTCTAAATTTTCTTTTAGGAAATTATAAGCGTCATTGATCAAATGGGTATGGTCAAATGCAATATGGGTGGGTAAATCGTCCATGCTGAACCATTCTAGACTCTCCACATTGTCCGTTAAGACCAAAGGGTGTTTTTCTGGTTGGATCAAAGCACAGAATGAAGCGGTCACAACCCGTTTGATCGGGTGTCGGTTCAAGGCACTATAAAGTTTTATATATTCACAGCGTATATTCTCCAAGCCGGTCAATACAAAAAGTGTCTTTTTTGCACATTCTTCAACTGTTTCATCGGCATCCATTGTCCCACCCGGCAATAACCAATGACTTTTATAGTTTGCCAACGATCTTTTGGTGAGCAAAATTTTCAGTTTTCCATCGAGATACCCGAAAACAGCAATATCTGTTGTTATGGTACATTCATATGAATCAGGCTTAACACGTATGTTCGCTAACCCTCCGTTTTGGTTTTTCATAAATTTTTATTCAGATGAAGCAAATTGATTTTTAGATTGATGAACATGTAGCTTGTGGGCTTTAAAATCAATTTGGGGTGCGTGTAAATGTGCAAACATCGACACAAAAAAACGGGTTAAATTTAAAGATTATTATAAAAATCACATAATAAACCCTATTGAAATACAATTGAAACTCAAAGGTATAATAGCAATGATGGAACAAATTAAGGGGGTGGAAAAAGACGCATTACAGGGCGTGGAATGTTCATGAAATCTCTAGGTTTAAAGTAATCTTTTATAGAAAGGTATATACAGAATGAGAAGGAGGGCATGACTAAGCCCTCCTCTTCCTTGCTAAAAGCTAACTAAAACAACTTATGAATGAAAACTCTATGGTATTTGCCTTGAAAACTTATTTATATAATTGGTTATATGTTTTATCTCACCTGATCAAGTCTTTACAAACGCAGCATGCGGCGTACGTTTCCAGAATAGATTTTTTCTTTGACCCCGGCATCTGCTTCATTGAATACGGCTACACGTATAAAAGGGGTACAGTAATCTGTAAATGGGGTTTCCGTACCAAAAGCTATTTTTTCAGGACCATAAGTGTCCATCATTCCCTTTAAACTTTCACCGTTGTACCCTGTGGTAGGCACACCGCTGGCACGAACCGTATCGAATAGGATATCGGCGATTTTCAATATGTCGAGAGATTCAGCAGTGGAGGCCCTGCCGCTACCCACCCTCATATCCAATACCATATATTGAGCGTCCGGCACTTGCTTGACCAAGGAAGCGATATGGTTCAAATCCAATACTGAATTTACATCCAGCCATGATCTTTGTCGCAAGTCTATCATTCGCAAAGGAATGGAGACAGGCATTTTTAGGTCCCTGGCCGCCTTTACGAGCTCTATGCACCGTGGATCAAGAATATCATATTCATGGTAAATGGGGTATATGCGAATACCTTTCATTCCATTTTGATGACAGGTGTTCAACGATTCTTCCCACCAGGGAAGTACAGGGTTGATGGTGGCAAAAGGAATGAATCTATCCTGGAATATGGTTTTTGACTTAACCATTTTATCCAATTCTTCATTGGCACCTTGGGCATCTTTATAAAAGATTCCGTTGATGTTGGCCACAATTGATTTGTCCACACCAAATTCGTCCATTCTTTGGAGCAGATCTTCCAAAGTATTACCTCGCAATGGTCGGAATGGCCAGTGACCAATGTATGAGTTTATATCAATTAACATGATTGCCTGCAGGTTTTAGAAGATTGTTGAAATTTTCAAAAAAGATTTTTTTTCTTTCTTTCTCGGTAAGGTTGGCACTCATGATCTTGCCGACACCTGTTTCATAGTTGACATCCGTGGCAAACAGGAGCCTGTCCACACCAAGGTGTTCCACGGCCATGTCGATCATACCTTCATCGGAGACACTTCCACTGGTATCCAGATATACTGTAGGGGCATTTCGTAACACCCTGCATACATATTCCCAATCGCCACCACCACCTATATGTCCGCAAATGATCAATGCCTCAGGGTATCTTTTGCCAATATCCACAAAATGATCGGCAATGGATGTGTTTATGGAGCTTCCAACTTTAGGATACCCTTCCCTCCAAAGGCCTAGGATATTGGCGGAATGTATAAGAATAGGGACCTTATGGTCAATACAGCGTTCAATAATGGGATAATACACGGGGTCATTGGCCTTGTATTCATCATATAGTTCCCCTAACATCACCATACCTTGGTCTACACATCTGTCTATCTCTTCCAAGGCTTCCTTTGTATAGCCGGGATTAATTCGGCATTTTCCGAGGAACCTGCCCGGGTACTGTTTTACGGCCTTTAGGACCACATCATTTGATTTTCTGAAATTTTCAGGAGTGTTCTTCCCTTGAAGATCGGATATGGCGGCCCATTGTATGCCCACACGATCCATGCTTTCAATCATATCCGGAAAGTTTCCTGTATGATTGTGTGCGTCAATTTTTTTGTATTGAATGGCTTTCTGCACCATGGCTTCGAACCCTCTTTCTTGGAAAAGGCCAGAATGGTCACTGGAGTGCATCCCAACAGGCTGGTTTTCCATTGCCTTAAGGGTTGAAATTCCAGTCACACCCATTCCAAGAAAAGCGGCGCTACTATTGCCCAAAAATTTTCTTCTGCCCATTTTATTGGCTTCCGAACCTGTACTTTCAGTTCTTTTTTTCATTTGGGTTTTATATTAAAAGAGTCTAATTATCCTTTCTTCTTCTTATAGGACCAGAAAACAAGGGATTCTCCTACCGGGTTCCGATCTTTTTTTGAAAAAATCCATAACAATACGTCAAAGTGGTGCTGGGAGGCGTGTTTATTTAAAGATAAACCCATTATTTTTTTAGAATGTTAAAATACGGAAACAAGAGAGGGACTTTTTCCTTTTTTTGGGTCATAAGATAGAATGGGCTTCTGATGACAATGAACCAAGTAAGGATCCTATCTAGTTTAATATTTAACAAGAATATATTTTATGAGTAAGTATCAGTTTTTATTTATCATCTGTCTTTGTAGTTCTATTCGGTTGTTTGCCGATACCGTCCTTGAGCCCTGGACCTATTCTGAAAACTTTGAAGACCGTGCCTTGGGGGCATGGGCGTCTTACCCGCTTTGGCAAGATACAGCCTACGATCCCAACTTTAGAATTGACGAAATGGTGCCGGGTGACCCTAATATTTCAATTGTGCAAAAGGTGACCCCATATACCCATGTGGATAATTATGCAGGGGCCCAAAAGTTATTGGATATGTATTTGACGAGCAGGTCCAAGATCAAGTTTAGATACTACGTCAAGACCCATCTTGCCCCGGAGTTCATTAAAGTAAGATTTGCGGCAGGGGAGTTAGGGAAATTGGATGTTACCATACCCGCTCCCAAAACCAATACATGGGAATGGGTAACCGTGGATTTTAACGACGTCATCAAGGAGAACCCTGGGATAATGAATAAGGAACAGGTGAAAATTTATGCTTTGGCCATCTTGACCAAAATTCCCAAAGCAGACCCCAAGATGCCATTTTATCTTGGCTTGGATGATATTGTCTTTGAGGGGGAGCGCGACATGGTATTTCGTTTTTCTGAACCTACCATGCATAAACTTCCCGAGTATAAACCTTTTATTCCGGAGAAACCATATCATTATGGGGATGAATTCAAGTTAAAAGGGGAATGGCCGTTACAGGCAACAAAGGTGCAATTGGAGTTGGTGTCCTATACTGATAGGGAGCATGTGGTTTACAAAGGAAGATTGAGCAAGAAAAATGGACTGTGGACCCTTTCTTCCATGAAACTTTCATTTCCAGATGGCCTTTATCTTGGGAAACTTACAGCCTATCAAGGATCAAAACAACTTTCGGATACAGAGTTTACCATTCATATAGCACCAAAAGTAAGTAAGATTGATGGGGTGCACCCAAGACTACTCTATGATGATGAAAAGAAGAAATGGATTCAGGAAAGATTTAAGCAACCTCAATTTGAAAAAGTGTACAATGATATTGCCAAAAAGGCGAGGGAAGAACGGGAAAAGGTTCCCGTGGAAAGCTTGGTTTTTGATCTGGACCAATTTCCCGATGAAGATTGGCTTCCTACTTGGTCCGCTTGGGGTTCACACATTTATAGTACAGATGGTGCGTTACGTATGAATGCAATGGCATATACGTTTCATGGGGACAAAGAGGCAGGGATGTATGTCAAGAATGTATTGCTTAAACTTTCGGAATGGCCCAATTGGGGTCATCCATGGCAGATCAAAAGAGGTCGTTTCAGTGAACACCGCACTGGAAGCTGGTCCCACAGGGTGGCAGAGGCATATGATTTAACCTATGATCTCATGACCGATGAAGAGTCAAGTAAGATTCGGAAGGCAATCATAGACAATATTGTAAAGGGTTCGTTCAGGACCTATGTGTACAATGATAACATCACTTCCAATACATCAAACTGGTTGGGAATGATAAGTGGTGGGGCCATGATGAGTATGGCGGCCATTTATGGCGATGGGCCCGATGTGGAAAATCTTGAGCCTTATTTTACGGGAACCATGATGAAATATTATGAGTTCATTACCAAGGTAACAGACTCAAATGATGGTTCGTGGGGTGAAGGTCTTGGCTATAACAACTATACCTTTTCCAATATGGGCTACAGTGTACCATCACTTAAAAATGTATTTAATATTGATTTGAGTGCCCCTTTAATAGGTACCTATAATGAATACATTTGGGGTGGCATCATTAAAGATAGGCATTGGTTTGAATATGGGGATTCCGGAGGCAACATGAATCCGGCCACTAATTGGGCATTTTTACTTGATATGCAAAAGGAACCTCGACTTGGATGGTTTTACAACTATTTGAAGAAGGGGGGATATATTGAGTCCAACACACAGGCAAGTAATGGGGACTCGGGTATCAAGGAAGGTACATCCGCAGGAGAAAATGAAACCATCCAGGATGTGTTCTATGATACCAAAAATGTAAAAGAGGATTCACCTTTCGATGAAAGCCCGGTCAAAATGTTCAAAAATGTAGGGACCACTGTCTTCAAAAGCGGATGGGAGAAAGATGATTTTGTGTTTGTAATGCGGACCGGGGCTTTTTATAACCATCAACATTTAGATCAAGGAAGCTTTTGGTTGGCCGATCGGGGCAATATATTCATTGAGGAAAGACACCTGAAAAATTCAAATTATTATGATGACCCCTTGTATCAACCTTGGTTGACGCAACCTGTGGGGCATTCTACTATTCTTATTGACGGGAACCATCAAAGTCAACGCGTTGGAGACCCTTTGAATTTTGCTCCCGGTTTTGATGACCATGCTTTTATAGATCAGTTCTTGGATGGTAAGAAGGCAGCTTTTTCCGCAGGAGACATTGGAAGGCTATACTGGGGTAAAGTAAAATCCCTCACCAGAAATGTGGTGTACTTAAAACCTAGAACCTTATTGATGCTAGATATAGCAGTTCCCAATGAGGAGGACCATGACGTTACATTACTTTATCAGACACTGAGACTGGAGGATATCAAAGCAGATAAAGAAGCTTCTTCAATAACAAAAGGCGGTTCCAGCCTGAATATTGTTCATCTTTCACCAAGTGTGATGGATGTAGAAGCCGTAGAGACCCCTCATTACCTTAAGACCTTGTTGAATGTTAGGCCGTTGGAAAGAGAGGGTATGCTTACGGTGACCGCACGTACCCAAGGCAAACCACTTGTTATGGCGAACGTGCTCTCTGTTACTGATGAAGGATCTATGCCAGATGTTGATGTCCAAACCCATGACGGTTTTGTTTCGGGAACCATAGAAGGAAATAAAATTGCATTTACCACAGAGCCTGGTCAAATCTATTCCGTTGAAGAAATGGAGACCGATGCTGTATCCGTGGTCTGGGATAATGGGGTTACCTTTGTTGCCTCGGCCACTATCTTTTCCAAAAATGGCCACAACCTTCTTAAGTCAGATTTGCCAATGACTTTTGAAGTTTCAGGGCAGCAAATAAAATTTTACCGCAGCTCAGAGGGCAAGGTAACCTTAGGAGTGTCCAAAAGGCCATCATCGGTTAAAATAAATGGTAAAAGAGTTAAGAACTATACATATAAAAATTCTGAAAAGACAATTGAATTGAGCTTGCCACAAGGTGAGGGTGTCATTGTAACGGAATAAAACTAAATTGGATAGAAAACACACCTTGATTATGGATAACTTTTCTTTAAAGGATAAAGTAATTATAGTAACCGGAGGTACTGGTATATTGGGGAAATCCTTCATTAAAGCCATTCATGGTGCCGGAGGGACCGTGGGGGTTCTTGGCAGAAACAAGGACGTTGCGGATAAAAGGGTAGAGGAGATACAAAAACAAGGAGGGCAAGCCATAGCACTCATTGCCGATGTTATGAATGACGAGCAGTTGGTTGCAGCCAAGGAAAAGGTACTGGACAAGTATGGTAAGATAGACGGCCTTGTAAATGCCGCAGGAGGTATAATGCCACAGGGTGTCTTGATGCCAGATGAAGATGTTTTTAATATGAATCTCCAAGGAATGAAAGAGGTCATGGACCTTAACCTTTGGGGAACGTTGAAGCCCACCCAGATTTTTGGGGAAGCCATATGCAATACCGCAAAAAAGGGAAGTATCGTAAATATATCGTCCATGAATTCAAAGAGGGCGATTACCCGGGTTCTGGGCTACAATATGGGAAAAGCTGCCGTTGATTGTTATACCCAATGGTTTGCTGTGGAAATGGCAAACAGATATGGCGATCAACTTAGAATGAATGCATTGGCCCCAGGATTTTTTCTTACGGAACAGAACAAGAATCTTTTAACCACTCCAGATGGTGGATATACCGAACGGGGAGGATTGGTGATAAATCAAACCCCGTTTAAAAGATTTGGACAACCCGATGAATTGGGAGGTGCTTTGGTGTGGTTGCTGAGTGATGCATCCCAGTTTGTTACGGGCTCCATGATCTGTGTGGATGGTGGATTTTCAATTTTTGGTGGTGTTTAATCATCAAAACATAACGTAGCAATTTATACGTTCTGTCCAAGTCCAAAGGTAGATTCCAAAGGACGTATTCAATTTAAGCGGAACGAAAAGCAAGAGATACTTGTATCGGTTAAGGCCGGTACAAGTATTTTTTTTGTCTTCCCAGTGCCTACAATCAAAAAAAGTACATCAAAATCAAAAAAAAAGCAGACCGGAGTAGGATTTTTTCGTGCTTTCCGGTCATAATATTAAATGTTCAACAGAAATGATCAATAAGTCATATTTAAAGAAGTTGCTAAAAAAATATCTCAATGGGGATATTACGGATGAGGAACAAGGATTTCTAATGGAATATTATGACTTGTTTGATGATAAGGAGATCTCCGAGCTATTATCCGATGAAGAAAGAGAGCGGGTAAAGCACAAAATGAACAAGGCCATCTGGGAAAAAATATCCACGGTTGAAAAAGGTAAAACTTTGGCCAAACGGAGATGGAGCTTGAAGATTGCCGCTGCCGTCATTGTCTTGATGATCGGTTCCTCCCTGACGCTTTATTTTTTCATGGACTTGCCCGGGCAAAAGGAGATTTTCGCATCGGAACAGCGATTGGTTGCCTTGCCCGATGGTAGTTCTGTACTCTTGAGCGCAGGGAGCGAGATAGATTATGGATCGTTTGAGGATAGCGATAAGCGAGAGGTTTATTTAAATGGAGAGGCCTTTTTTAAAGTTGAGCGGAATCCGCAAAAGCCATTTATAGTCCATACGGGCAAGATAAAGACCACGGTCCTGGGAACATCTTTTAGGATCAAGGCTTGGCCATTGGAAAAAGATATATCTGTGGATGTAAGCACTGGATTGGTGGATGTCTCCGATCAGGAAAGATCTTTCGGTGTTCTAAAACGAAACGAAGGACTTGTTTACGATAAAAACTCAGGGGAAGTTGAGATCAAGGGACATACCGATGAGTTTGATAAAAGTTGGCAGACACAAGACCTTTTCCTGGATAACATAACCATGAAAGAAGCGGCCTCGCTTATTGAAAATCGATTTCACGTAAAAATTGAGTTCAAAGATGAGGAACTCCTAACCAAACGATTTAGCACAACTTTCCTGAAAGGAGAAAGTATGGATGAATTACTTAAGATCCTATGTCATTTCAATGAAGCTGAATTTCATTTTGATGAAGAGGGCAATACGGTGATCATCAGCAAGTTGTGATGTGTTCTTTTGCTTGGTTCTAACAAAGTTTAATATGAGAAAATTTATGGGACATACTGTTTTCATTACGGAAGAATAAGGGGAAAACCCTTTTGTTCAAGATTTAAACCTTCAAACTAAGCCTTTTCAAAAGAAGGTGATTTAATTAACTAACTCTAAAAAACCGATTATGAATTTTATCAGACCTTTCGAAAATTTCCTTCGAAAAAAATCCAGAAGTTGTAGTGGATGTCCACAACGTGGTTCAACCTCGCTTGCAGTCAGCAAAGGTGTTTTAATGTATTTTATGGCGGCCTTTTTTGCAAGCAGTAATCTATTTGCCTCTGCATTTATGGAGAATCAATCGATAGATAAGACGGTAATATCCTTGGAAATCTCGGATGCCTCATTGATTAAGGTGTTTAAGGAGATTGAGAAAAAAACACCGTTTTATTTTATGTACAATAAAAATGATGTTTCCAAAATAAACCATTTGGACATTCCTTCCGGCAAGAAAACCGTAAAGGCTTACTTGGATGATATTCTTATCGATACCCGGCTTGAATACGAGCAAATGGGAAACCATATTTTGGTCAAGTTACGAACTGTTCAGGATAAGATGGTATCCGGTACCGTAACCGATATGGACGGTGTGCCAATCCCGGGGGTGAACATTCTTTTAAAAGGGTCGTCTGTTGGGGTTATCAGTGATTTTGATGGTAATTATGCTATCTCGGTTCCCAATCAGGGGGTTTTGGTTTTCTCTTATTTGGGATACTTGACCAAAGAGGTTCCGGTGGGATCTAGCGATGTGGTCAACGTTTCCATGGAAGAAGCTCTTACAAACCTTAACGAGGTGACCGTTACAGCATTTGGGGTTAAGAAATTGAAAAGGTCTGTAAGTTATAGCACGCAGTCGGTGGATATTGATGGATTGGCAGAGGCACGTGAAATTAATGTGGTCAACTCTTTGCAAGGAAAAGTGGCCGGTGTGCGCATCAATGAATCAGGAACAGGTCTTGGGGCAGAATCCCGTGTGATACTTAGGGGAAATAGATCCATTTCTGGTGACAGTCAGCCTCTGTATGTTGTTGATGGTGTTCCGATCAATGGGGGAATCAGCAGCATGAGCCCTGACAATATTGTTTCCATAAATGTGCTTAAAGGTCCTAATGCAGCAGCACTATACGGAAGCCAAGCGCAAAATGGTGTTATTATCATTGAGACCAGAAGAGGAGAGGCAGGAAAAATGAACGTAAGGGTGAACAGTACCGTTATGATGGGGAATCCTATTTTTCTTTTTGAAACTCAAAATGAATATGGACAAGGGGTGTCAGGAGTGTATAATTCAACATCCGAAGAGTCTTGGGGTCCAAGAATGGAAGGACAGCTTGTGGATTTTTGGTCTCCAGACCCAGCCACTGCCGGACAACAATATGCATTTTTACCCCAACCAGACAACTTTAAAGGAATTTTTGAAACAGCGTTCAATGTATCATCTGGAATAAACATAAGCGGGGGAAGTGAGAAAACCCAAACAGCTTTCTCTTATACCAGGACAGATGCGGAAGGCTTAATGCCCAACACCAGATTGGGAAGGCACAATTTAACGTTAAGACTCAACAATAAGTTAACGGATAAAATCTCCCTGGATGCCAAGGTAAGCTATATGAAGCAGGGCAACGACAATACCAATACCACAGGGGACAGCCAACATACCAATCCATACCGGAATATCTATAGAATGCCTCGTAATATTAGGGATGCGGATTTCAGGAACTACTTTTATGAAACAGCTGATGGGTCCAAAAAACAGAATTATTTCAACCCTGGATCTACCTCAGGTAAGAACCCATATTGGATAATGAACGAAGTGTTGAACTTTGTAGACTCCAATCGTTTGAACTTGTTACTTGCCGTAAATTTTGATATTACCGACGACCTAAACCTGATTGCTCGTACCGCGTATGATGAAAGAAATAGTTCCAACGAAACCAAAGTAAGTGAAGACACTTATGGTTCGGCCTATAATTTTGGATACTATGGTGTAAGTAAGAGCAATTCAAGTCTTTGGAATTCAGATCTTATATTGTCTTATAATAAAGATCTTTCGGAAACAATTTCCTTGGATGTACAGGCGGGGGGTATTCTTAGAAAAACTGCTGGTCTTGGAGCACTTTCAGCAAACACTACACAAAGCTTGCTGATATCCAACTTCTTTGCCCTGTCCAATACATTGTTCCCTAATGCCTCCTTCAACCCAAGTAATGAAACGGAGACACAGTCTTTGTTCTTTTCAGGAAATTTTGGTTGGAAAAGAGCCCTTTATCTAAGCGTTACCGGTCGTAACGATTGGAGCTCAACGCTACCTTCCCACAATAGATCTTATTTTTATCCTTCAGTGGGTGTTTCCGCCGTTCTTTCCGACTTGATACCATCCTTAAAAGGAGCCCTGTCGTTTGCAAAGGTGAGGGCATCATGGGCCAAGGTAGGTAACAGTGCACCACCATACATGTTAAGTAGGACGGCAAATATTTCTTCGGGTGGAAATAATGGTTTTATACAGTTGAGCGGTACACTGCCCAATGTAGACCTAAAACCGGAAACAACAGAATCAGTGGAACTGGGGCTTGACCTACGTTTCTTTAACGATCGTTTGGGACTGGATCTTACCTACTACAAGACCAATACCTTTGATCAATTGTTTTCTGTTGCATTGCCAACAGGGTCTGGTGCTTCTTCCTTTTTCACCAATGGAGGTGATGTTGAAAACAAAGGTTATGAAGCTATGTTGACCTTGGTACCGGTAAGAACCAATGATTTTAATTGGGATATAGTCACAAATTTTGCCACCAACCGTAACTGGGTGAACAGTATCTCCGATCAACGACCACGAGTGGTTGTTGGGTCTGATTCTTATGTTCGGGAGTTTGTGGTTGAACAAGGAGAAGAATTTGGAAATATATATTCAAGAGGTTGGGAAAGAGATGACCAAGGAAGGGTGATTGTTGGAAGCAATGGTGTGCCATTGATCACTTCAGGTAGAACGGTTAAGGTAGCGAACTTCAACCCGGATTGGACAGGAAGTATCGCCAATACGTTTACCTATAAAAACTTTAGTGCAAGTTTTCTTATAGAACACAGACAAGGTGGTAGTTATGTTTCCATGACCGATGCGGTACTAAATGGGGAAGGTGTTTCCAAAGAAACCCTAGAAGGAAGGGATGGAGGCCTTGTTTTTGGCCAGAACCTTTTTGCCGGCGAAACAGCTGTTTTGGAAGATGGAACTCCCAATAACATTTCCATTAGCTCACAAGATTTTTGGAGAAGCGTAGGAGGAAGGAACACCCCGGTCGGGGAAGCTTTTGTGGAAGACGCCACCAACGCTAGGTTAAGGGAAGCTACCTTGGGCTACTCATTACCTTCAAAATTGATGGAAAAATTACCTTTTAGCAATATGAAGGTCTCCCTAGTGGGACGAAACCTGTTTTTCATTACAAAAAAGGGGAATTGGGACCCTGAAGTCCTTACTGCAACGAATTCCACAGCAGCAGGTTTTCAATCGTTCGTGCCACCAACCCAAAGAAGTTTTGGTTTTAACCTTACTATAGATTTTTAAACAAACATGCTAAAAAGAATAATGATGACTTCACATAAAATATTTTACCGATTAAAAAGAGCTAGATTGTTCGTTTTAACAGTTACAATTCTAGTTGGAAGCTCTTGTACCAAGAATTTTGATGAAATCAATACTCCGAAGGATCAAATAACCATTGATCAACTGGATGTGAAAACTGTAGGTTCCGCCCTTGCCCAAGCGCAATATTCAGGAATGATGACATGGTATCAAGTATCACACAACCTATATGCAGGGGAATGGTCACAGTTCTTTACAATTATTCACCCAAATTTCCCTTCAGCAAACTTTACTGAGGTAGGATCATGGTCCGACCCCACTTTTACAGGGATTTATACCAATACGAGATGGGGTGCGGCAGGGACTCAGCTTAAATTGGTTGAGGACTTTACGGAAGAGAACAATCTTACTGTGGAGAATGCCATTGCCAAAGTATGGAAAGTACAGTTGTTCCACAGAATTACCGACTATTGGGGCCCGATCATTTATTCGCAATTTGGAAACGGAGAAACAAGCGTTGCCTATGATTCGCAAGAAGACATTTACAGAAGCTTTTTCCAGACTTTGGATGAGGTTGTGACTGTCTTTCAGAACAACGCAGGCGAAGAGGCCTTTGGGACCAACGATTTGGTATATGGTGGAAATGTGGACCAGTACCTGAAATGGGCCAACTCACTTCGTTTGCGACTCGCCATCAGAATTGCTTATGCAGACCCCTCATTGGCACAGCAAGAAGCGGAAAAGGCCATAAGCGCTCCGGGAGGGGTCATTACGGACAACGCTGATAGCGCACTGTTGGAATCCACAGTAAACAATATTAACAAACTAAGTTCCATTACCTACCATACCGAGTTTGTGGTAAGCTCAACCATGCAGAGCCTTTTGGTAGGGTACGATGACCCTCGATTGGATGTTTATATGCAACCATGCTGTGGAAGATTGCAACAGTTTGAGGGCGAAGGATATGTAGGGATGAGAAACGGGATGCCATCTTCTGATAGAGGTAGGGACCTGGAGCAAAACAATTCCTTTGTTGGTGCCAAATGGTTGCCTATTGCAGATGGCGGAACCAATGAGCCTGATAGGTTGATGGAAGCCGCTGAAGTATATTTCTTAAGAGCGGAAGGAGCATTGAGAGGTTGGAATATGGGAGGTACCGCCAAGGATCTATACGAAAGTGGTATCAGGGCATCTCTCGAAGCCCGTACCGATGCAACAAGTGATGTGATCGATGCATACGTGGTAAGCACCAATACACCTGCAAAACCACTTACCTACACAGGGGAAGCGGATCTATATGATAGCCCACCCGTATCCGATATTCCTGTATTGTATCAAGAAGCTGGAAGTTTTGAGACCAGACTGGAGCAGATTATCACGCAAAAGTGGTTGTCCCTATATCCAATGAATGACTGGGAGGCCTGGACCGAACGCAGAAGAACAGGATACCCTAGAGGATATGCCATAATTGAATCGCTTAACCCAAGGGTTTCCACTACAGAGCTTGTGAGGAGGTTGACCTTTGTTCCAAGCGAATACACCAACAACCTGGAAGAAACCGAAGCAGCTGTTTCACTGCTCGGTGGGCCGGATGAAAATGATACGCGGGTTTGGTGGGATGCAAAACCATTGTCGGATTATCCAACTCCTACCGATCCACAATAATTAATTGGACGTTGGTGATTTCTAAATTTTCATGAAAGAAATACGAAAGATAAAATCATTTAGTATTGTTTTGATTGTAGTGTGTATGTGCATGGCCAATGGTCATGTGCATGCACATTCTTTTAAAGGACATGACAGTGATATTTCGCATTTTTTTTATGGTACAGGCTCCTTGCTTACAGACCTTGATTCCCTTTGGTCAAAATCAAAGCCCAGTGAAACTCCAAGATTACGTAAAACTGAAATAGAATGGGATGCGGGCGATATTGAAAAGAACGCTCAGTTGGCCAACTTGCATTTTGATGCAAAAAGGAATGCCATAAAATTGGACAGTATACTTCTGGTTGAGGACGATGCTCCCGCAACAGGAGTCCCCGAAGGGTATAAAATGTATCAGAGCGATGGTGGGCCTGTGGCCTGGATCGAGGACCTGAAAAAAGGGATGGTCATAAAAAAAATATTAACCCTTGATGACCCATCTGCGGCTTCGGCCAGGGTAGTGTTCAAGGCAATGGAGGTAGAAGGCAACCAAGAACCCTTGCATATCTCCATCAATGGCCAAGAGATTGTACGGCAAGCTTCACGAGTGGCCTATACCAAGGCAAGACAGTACATAGATTTTATATGGGATCGATGGTATTATGTGGACCTGCCAGTTGATCAACTAAAACAAGGAGACAATGAACTCTTAATGTGGACCAATAGTGAAAGTACATCTTGGAGGATTCTTGTTGCACATGCCCAAGAATTTAAAAGGGGTTCTTTGACCCGTACCCAACACCCCAATAAATCACTAAAAAGTAAGGATGGAGGAAGAACTTGGAATGATTCCCGGCTTGGCGCATTTGATGCTATAGATGGGGAGTATTCCATTAGACTAAGCCTTGACCGCTATCAAGACTCTGGAACCTATACCTCCTCTGTCATTGATTTGGTGGATATGGACTCGCCGTTAAAACGGTTAAGCCATAATCTAAAAACATCCATATGGCCCAAACTCGAAGTGCCATCGAAAACAGAAGCAAAAGTATTTGTTCGATTTGGACTTGGCCCCGCCTCTGGAAGTAAATGGACCAACTGGGAGCACATGGTAGATGGAAAGGAATACGCATTGCAGGATATGAGATATATGCAATGGAGGGTAGAATTAAAAACGGGTGACCCTATGGTGACCCCTCGCATAAAGGGATTATCCATAAAGACGGAGTGGGAAGATCACTCTCCCAACCAAGGTACTGGGCTCAACGTGCATGTTGTCAATAATGGGGAAATCGTTTCTCCGTCCTATCCATTCTCCTATGAAAACTTAAATCACCCTGGATTAAAGAGGTATAGGGAAGTACACCAATTGGACCGGATTGTGGAAGGGGCGACTTCAGAATTCGAAATCATGATGCGCCTTTTGAATTGGGCTTATAGGGTACCCATTACCCTAGACCCCTATTCTTGGGACTGGAACGATGTAACCGTTGAAACAGCAATATCCGATTTGCCCAAGTTTGAAACGGAAAGTTCATTTGAGATGCCAAAGCTAAATGGCCCCTATTTTGAAGGAAGGCGCATGGTAGGGATGTGTCTGTATCCAAATCAAGCATTGATCGGGGCATTACTTTCCTTAGGGTATCAGGCACGTCACATAAACATTCACAGCGAAGGCATGAGCGGGCATGAAGTCATCGAAGTATGGTCCAACGAGTTCAATAAGTGGATATATATGGATGCAACAAGGGACTATTATTATTTTGATTCGGAAACCGGTGTGCCCCTTAATGGACTGGAAATCCACAACAAACTTATTGAACAGGTACCTTTTGTGGAAACCTGGGAAAGCCCTTATGTGCCCCTATTAGGGAAAAAGGTGGTCTCAAAGATAGATATTGGTATGCGCCAGGGAAACAATCCGTTTCCAATAGCGGATGGGGGAGGGGAGTATCTTTTAAAAACAATGGGACATTTTCGAATCATACCCAGAAACGATTTTTTGTCAAATCCCACACCAGTGCCCGTGCATACGGGAGCTACCTGTTGGGGATGGGACGGTTTTCTAAATTGGTATGATACCAAGTTTCCAAAGCGGGATGAGTACCAAAGATATACCAATAGACCTATTGATTTTTACCAGCCCTTGAACCAGACAAAAGTATCCCTTGTAGAGACCAAGACCCCCGGTACCGTTAAAATAGAGGCAGATACGTTTACTCCGGGCGGCTTTGATACTTTCCTGATAAGCTTAAATGGAAGTGATTGGTCATCTCAAAGTACGTTGGATCGCAGTTGGGTTCTTAAAAGTGGATTGAACGATATTAAGGTCCGAAGTAAAAACAGTAGAAATGTTTTAGGGCCAATAAGTCACCTAAAGGTGGTTTATAATCCCTAATTTATGATGGGGATAAAACTCTTGGGAAAGATTGAATGGACCAATGGTCATGAATGAAAAGAAGATGATTGTATTACAAAAAAGAGACATAGATAAGAATTGAGAATATGAATCATAAATGCTCAAAAATTTCGGAACAGTTTGAAAAATGGTTAAGCTCTAGGCTTAAAAAAGCAATGCTTTTCAACTCATCCATGATGGTACGCCATCAAGTAATTTTTATTGTGGCCATAATGGGCACATGGATACAGGCACATGCCCAATCTTCTTATGGATGGTATACGGAAGGGGACGATTATCAACCTGCTCAAAGAGTTCGGTTTACGATTACCAATCCGCTGGATATTCCCTTGGAAAACAGTCCAATTGTGATACGTCGTCAAGAACTGCCTATACAGAACATACCGGAACGATGGATCAATATTGTAGATCCCAATTTGGAATCCAGTAAAGAGCCCACCCACGAAGAGTTGATGAAAGATGGAGGATACGTCCGAAGAAAAGAGACAAATGGTCATTATTTGGATGTTCAAGTCGATGATTTGGATAAAGATGGTGTTTGGGACGAAATATTTTTCATGACAGAATTGGCCCCTAAGGAAACAAGGGAATTTTATGTGTACATCGGTGCCTATGAAAGAGGAATGACAAAACACCTTGTTCATGCCGCTATTGGTAATTATGGACGACATACGGTTCCTCTTTGGGAATCGGAATACATGGGTTGGAAATTATGGTACCCCCATGGGGTGGACCTACATGGAAAACGGGAGCCAATGCTCACCGCTTACTATGAATATGCGAACAATAAATCCGGATACTATATGCCATGGGAACTTGGTACGGATATAATGACGGTGGCAAGTACTTTTGGGTCGGGCAGTATGGGACTATTCGAGGATATGAAAGATATGGAAACCGTTTCCCGTCCCAATTATTCCCCCGCAAAGGATAAAGGACCCATAATTGATACACGATACGCTTTTGATGTGGTGTTCAATGGGCCACTAAGAAGCCAGATAAAGGTAACAACGACCAATTGGAATTCTGGACAAGGTTTTTATGAAATGGAGCAATTCTATACCGCGGTTGCCCATAAATCATGGAGTACCGTTGAGGTTAAGTATACAGAATTCCTGCCTCCGAGCAATGATGTTATGTTTGGTGCGGGTATCCGCCAAATAATGGAGGAGTATAAATCCATCAATAAAAAGGGAATCGCAATCTCGATGGGAAAAAATATAGAGGCCCGTATTCCGGACGAAGACTTGGGAGAAGAAGTGTTGGTGGTGCCTTGGCAGGGTATAGGGTTAGTGGTCAAGGATGAATACTTGCCAAAATACGTTCCTGTTGAAAAGTATGGCGGAAACCACCTTTTCGCTTTGCCGGTAACCCAAGATCTTTCTTATGAGTTCAGGATTTTTGGAGGATGGAGCTTTGGTACGGTCAACAATGATGAAAAATCGTTCGTAGGGTATGTTGAGGCTGAGGCCAAAAAGTACAATACCCCTCCAGTTATTAAAATCCATGAGTATGAAAAAAAACCTTCTTCCAAGTAATGGTTGGTTTCATTTCGTAACTGGAGTTTACAAATTAATTATAAGGAGAGCTAAGTAATGTGCTGGTCTGGGATTTGCAATCCAATATCCCATGACTCCTATTTTTCCATAAAACTGTTGAACTTTTTATGCTTTGGGGAATGCTACGGACGCCAAAGACCAAAGTTTAATCAAAAACCAATCAAAGGGTAGGGAATGCTTTTTAATTCACTTGATTTTGCAGTTTTTTTACCGGTAGTTTTTATACTCTATTGGTTTGTGGTGAACAAGAACCTTAGGAATCAAAATATATTGGTCATACTGGCCAGTTATGTCTTCTATGGTTGGTGGGATTGGAGGTTTTTGGCATTGATTCTTTTCAGTACCGTTGTTGATTTTACCATAGGACTTAAACTTAAGGGTGAACAAGACGCTTTTAAGCGAAAAGCATTCTTGTGGATAAGTATCTTGGTGAACCTTGGGTTTCTGGGATTTTTTAAATACTATAATTTCTTTCTGGATAATTTTATAACGGCTTTCTCATTCTTCGGAATGGAAATAAAACCCAATACCTTATCCATAATTTTGCCGGTTGGAATAAGTTTCTACACGTTTCAAACTTTAAGTTACACCATTGATGTTTACAAAAGAAGACTTGAGCCCACGGAAGACTTTATAGCCTTCTCGGCTTTTGTATGTTTCTTTCCACAGCTGGTGGCGGGTCCAATTGAGCGGGCAACCGAGTTGCTTCCCCAATTTTATCGCAAGCGGTCTTTTAATTATTCCAAGGCGGTCGATGGCATGCGGCAAATTTTATGGGGATTGTTCAAAAAACTGGTCATAGCGGATAATTGTGCGGAACTTGCGGACCGGATTTTCAATAATTCGGCAGATTTGAATGGTAGCACCCTACTCTTGGGAGCATTGTTCTTTACGTTTCAAATTTATGGGGATTTTTCCGGGTATTCGGACATTGCAATAGGGACTTCAAGATTGTTTGGGTTTCACCTAAAACGCAATTTTGCCTTTCCCTATTTTTCAAGGGATGTTGCGGAATTTTGGAGACGCTGGCATATCTCGCTTTCAACATGGTTTAGGGATTACCTCTATATACCGCTTGGAGGTAGTAGGGGAGGTACTTGGATGAAAGTAAGGAACACCTTCATAATTTTTATGGTCAGCGGGTTTTGGCATGGTGCAAACTGGACCTTTATTGTTTGGGGGGCAATCAACGCCATTTATTTTTTACCGCTCCTGTTGACCAATAAAAACAGGGACAACTTGGGCATAATGGCACAAGGAAGGTATTTCCCCACAGCAAAAGAATCACTGTTGATGCTTAAGACTTTTGGGTTGACTGTTTTTGCTTGGATATTTTTTAGGGCCGAGAATATCGGACATGCCTTTGACTATATTTCGGGTATTTTTTCTGACTCCCTGTTCAAGGCACCAATGTTTCTGGACGGGGAAAGATATCAATTGACCTTGATACTGGTATTGGTCTTCATGTTGCTTGAGTGGAAAGGCCGGGAAGGGGAGTACGCAATAGCGCAACTTGGGCAAGAGTGGCACAGGCCAATGAGATGGGGTTTTTATTCACTGATACTGTTTGCCATAGGGATGTTTATGCCATCAAATGAGTCCCCATTCATTTATTTCCAATTTTAGTTGCCATGCGAAGATTCATCAAGGATATTTTTATGTTCATTCCATTTGCGGGCTTGGTTTACCTTCTGGCCACTTTTCTTTGGGGGTATGGTCTTCCAATGGAATATAAACCCAATATCAACTATAAGATTGGCTCCATTGGACATATGTATTCAAGACTTTCCGAGGTTGGAAATTATAAAGATGTAGATATACTGTTTTTAGGTTCGTCCCATGCATATAGGGGATTTGATACCAGAATTTTTTCCGATCATGGGTATCAAACCTTTAATTTGGGATCAAGTTCCCAAACGCCCATTCAGACAAAAATCCTTCTGGAAAGATATCTGGATAAGTTGAACCCAAAAATGGTGATTTATGAAATGTACCCCGAAACATTTATGATCGATGGTGTGGAATCAACCCTTGACCTAATTGCTAACGACAGGATTGATAAACTTACCCTTGGGATGGTGTTAAAAATCAATAATATAAAGACCTACAACACATTGCTTTATGCTTTGGTACATAATGCGTTGAGGTTAAATGAAGCTTTTGAAGAACCCATACAAAAGGAAGGCGACATATATATCCCAGGGGGGTTCGTTGAAAAAGAAGAAGGCTACGATTTACCTGTGGAGCAATACGAAAAAAAGAAGATTATCCTTGATGAAGGCCAAGTTGCCGTTTTTTCGGATATCGTTCATGAGCTTAAAACCAGGAATATTGAAGTGATATTGGTGTATGCCCCCATACCGCATTCCAACTATGATAGATATCTGGGCAACGAGTATTATGACAGCATTATGAAGGGCTACTCTGCATACTATAATTTTAATGGGATAGAGGCTCTGACCGATTCCTTAAACTTCTATGATTCCCATCATTTAAATCAGAATGGTGTAAAACTATTCAATGACAAGTTGCTCAATGTACTGGATAATCGATAGGATGATTAAAAAAACAAATTGGTTTTCGCATCACTTTTTTAAATCCCCCAGCATATTGAATATAAAGACTGTATTGATTTAAATGGCAAAACCTTAAGGTTCATGGATAGACCTACCTTCCTAAGAGTGATATAATTTGAATTTTGCTCAATAAAATTGATAAAAGCATATGCTTATGGGGTAAAAAACTGGGTGTAACAAAAAAAAATGAAATTATAGTGTTAAAAATATTTGATTATTAAAAAAAAAGAATAAATTTAAATCGTGTACATATGTACACAGAAAGAAAAAACGATGTTTAGTAGTTGTTGAAAGCGCACATACTAGTTTTAAAAAGACCATTATGGAGAACGAAAAAGTGAACTGCGAAAGTGATAAGCTGTTATTGTTGCAAATGGAGCAAGGCAATAAAGCGGCTTTCAACAAACTATATAATAAATATTGGGATTGGGCATATTCCAGAGCATTTGCCCGCTTGGGAAACTCGAGTCAAACGGAAGATGTGGTTCAAAATGTATTTGTCAAAATATGGCTCAGGAGAGAAAATCCCATATCCAACTTTCAAGCCTATCTGCATGTGGCAATACGTAACCAAGTTTTTAAGGTCATAGCCAAAGAGAAAAAGAAGTGCCCATTCATAGACAATATTCAAAATTTTCAAGAAGCAGGATTACTGGCGGATAGAGGTATTTTATGGGAGGAGTTTCATAAGGAATATCAGTCCCATGTAGAACAGCTGCCCCCAAAGAGGCAAAAGATATTTCGTCTGCGGTTCCATGAAGACTTGACCACTAAAGAGATATCCAGCGCATTGGGGGTATCAAGGAAAACTGTTCAAAACCAATTGGGAAAGGCCATTTCCCAGTTGCGGGTTTCTTTCTCCCATCTTTTTTCATTCATTGGTTTAATTGGGTTATGGTAGTTGGCATGGCATTCCACTCCAACTTTATTTTGAAAGACTGCACGATAACCAATTAATACTCCAAGATTTTATTTCAATCATCATTAGAACAATCAGAAGCATTCCCCTGCCCATAAATTCCACAAAAAGCATGGAAAGTTTACATGGATACTATATCTTTTTAAGGATTAACCAACTCATTATTAGGGGGGAACAAGGATGGAATGTTGACAGCCAAAGGTTTTTTGATCTTATGAATGGGACTTTCAGCTCCTTTAAGGTCATTTACTAAGAGAAGCTATGCAGTTCTTGTTGTAGGACAATAAGGACAGAAGTTGAATGTAAAACAAGAGAATACGTACTCTAAAAAAAAGGTAATTGATGCCAAATACTCTAAAAAAGAAAGTGTTGATATTCCTAGGTGCCATTGGGCCTGGGCTTTTTCTTATTGGTTATAATATTGGAACAGGTAGTGTCACCACCATGGCTAAAGCTGGGGCAACGTATGGCATGACCCTATTTTGGGCCATTGTTATTTCATGCATTTTCACTTATATCCTAATGGTTGCTTATGGCAAGACTACTTTGGTTACGGGAAAAACAGCATTGTTCAATATAAAAACTGAATTGAAGGGAGGGAAGTGGTTGGCGCTTTATATTATGGCAGCCCTGATTTTGGGAGAACTATTGGCCCTGATAGGAATCATGGGGATAGTGGCGGATTTGGTGCAGGAAGGAATTCGCTTATTGACGAATGGTACAATGATAGCGAAGGAGTGGATTATTCTGGTTTTCATTTTTTTCTTGTCCATCCTATTCTGGTACGGAAAGTATAAAACATTTGAAAAGGTACTGACCATTTTTGTGATCATTATGGCACTGAGCTTTGTAGTGGTCTTTTTCATGGTGGCTCCGGATATGGGTATGATCGCCTCGGGAATGATTCCCGACATACCAGACTCGCCCGATGCATTTGGATTAGTAGCGGCAATGGCGGGAACAACATGTTCTGCGGCGGTTTTTATAATTAGGAGTACCGTTGTGCTTGAAAAGGGATGGAACATCAATAACCTTAAAGATGAAAAAAGGGATGCATTTGTATCATCTTTTATGATGCTACTTATTAGTGGATTGATTATGGCGGTTGCGGCAGGTACACTCCATACTATGGGATTAAAACTGGACAATACGCTTGAATTGATATCGCTTTTCGAACCCATTGGGGGCAAGGTTGCCGCTTTACTTTTGATATTGGGTATTACGGGAGCAGGACTTTCGACCATATTTCCAATTGTATTGATCGCCCCTTGGTTGATTTCAGATTATTCCAATAAGCCCAGGGATATCCAATCCACACCTTTTCGGGTATTGATCGTTATTGGACTTTTGTTTGCTTTTGGGTCTCTGTTCTTGGAACATAGTCCTACCATATTAATGGTCTTTTCCATGGCTTTCCAAGCCGCAATATTGCCTGCGGTTGCCATTCCTGTTTTTCTGTTGTTGAACAAAAAAGGCATCATGTCAACCAAATACTTGGCGTCACTGCCCATGAATATTGGACTCATCATCGTAATCGCTTTTTCTTTAGTGACCACATACTTTGCCATAAAAGGATTTTTTTAAGTCCAATTCATGAAAGATACTGGGGAATATTGTCAAAATAAAAACATAGAAGATGTCAGAAAACAGAAGAGAATTTATTCAGAAACTAGGAATGGCTTCTATTGTTGCCGGAAGTGGACTGTATGCAACAAATTCGATGGGTGGAGAGAAAAAAGTCAGCCAAGGGACGGTTATGTCCAATACAGGAAAGGTTAAGCTATATAATGGAAATATCATAACCCCTTACAGAACTATAGCAAATGGGACCATTGTCATTGAAGATGGAATAATCAAACAGGTAGGGTCGGCCAATGTTGAAGTTCCAGGAGCTTTGGAAATAGATGCAAAGGGCTTGACCATTTCCCCGGGCTTTATAGACCTCCACGTACATGGGGGAGGTGGTCATTCATTTTTGGATGGTTCGGTAAATGCCTTTTTAAAAGCGGCGGAATTACATGCCATGCATGGAACAACATCGATGTATCCAACAGCATTGTCCGGAGACAAGGAAGAGTTGTACAAGAATCTGGGGGTTTATGAGAGGGCAAATAAGGAAAACACTATGGGGGCCCAATTTTTAGGTGTGTTTTTGGAAGGACCATATTACTCAATGGAGCAAAAGGGCGCCCAAAACCCAAAGTACATTAGAAATGCAGATCCAGAAGAGTACAAAGAGATACTATCCCGTTCACCCATGATCAAACGATGGGATTCCGCACCTGAAAGGGAAGGTGGAATAGAATTCATCAGATATTTGAAATCAAAAGGAGTACTGCCATCAATGGGGCATACATCCGCTGTTTATGAAGATGTTTTGCAAGCATTTGAAAATGGATGTACCCTGGCCACACACCTATACTCCGGAATGACCGGGGTAATACGCAAGCATTCTTTCCGCTTTGCGGGTGGGGTGGAAAGCGCCTTTCTTATTGATGAAATGAATGTTGAGGTAATTGCGGACGGAAAGCACCTCCCACCTTCTTTGTTAAAGTTAATATACCGTACCAAAGGTCCAGATAGGATTGCACTTGTCACGGATTCCATACGTGCCGCCGGAATGCCAGATGGCGAAGAGAGTATTTTGGGAAGTCTTGAAAACGGCATAAAGGTTATTGTGGAAGATGGGGTTGCCAAATTACCCGATAGAACTTCTTTTGCGGGCAGCGTGGCAACCACGGACAGGTTGGTGCGCAACATGGTGAATTTGGCCGGAGCACCATTATGCGATGCGGTTAGAATGGCCAGTATAACACCGGCCAATATTATGGGAGTTTCAGATACTAAGGGATCCCTAGTTCCCGGAAAGGATGCAGATATCGTGATTTTCAATGATAATGTGGAAATAGCCAAGACCATTGTCAAGGGTCGGGTGGTATATGACAAGGAAAAATAAATCACGTTTAAAAAATAGTGAACATAAAAATTAAAGGACAATAGAATTATGGAGAAAAAAACAATTTCAAAAGACAAGTTGAAAGTCAATATTTACAAAACTAGGTCACTCATGGGGGCAGACGCAGCAGAAGTGATTAGCAGTAAGATCCAATCTTTATTGAAAGAGAAGGATCAAGTGAATATTGTTTTCGCCGCAGCACCGTCTCAGAATGAATTTTTAACCTCCCTTGCAGATAAAAATGTGGATTGGAGTAGGATAAATGCATTTCATATGGATGAATACATCGGTGTGGACAAAAGTGCACCACAATTGTTTGGAAACTACCTAAAGGGGGCTCTTTTTGATAAGGTGCCATTTAAGAGTGTCCATTATATGAATGGAGATGAAAATAAGCAAGAACAGGAGTGTGCCAGATATACGGAACTATTGGAAAAGCATCCTACTGATATTGTTATACTGGGAGTGGGAGAGAATACCCATCTTGCATTCAATGACCCGCACGTAGCCGATTTCAATGATCCTAAAGTTGTAAAGATTGTAGACCTGGATGAAAAAAACAGACAGCAACAAGTAGATCCAGAGGATGAAATATGCTTTGATAAAATAGAAGAAGTTCCTACACATGCCATTACATTGACCATTCCGGCACTGTTCAAAGCTACTTATGCCTACGCCATTGCCCCTGGACCTAATAAAGCCGAGGCCATTGGACATACCATAAATGACCCTATACAGGAGAATTACCCCTCCACAATATTGAGGAAACACCCCCATGCAGAGTTGTTCATAGACGAAGCAAGCGCTGCTATGTTATAACCAACGTTGTTTTTAATACCAATGGTTTCTTGTGTTGGGTATCATTCCCAGAGGATCGTTGATTCCAGAAACCAACCAAATGAACCCATTTTTTATGTGTTCCCTAAAACTGTAAACCCAACCTAACACTAAAGTAAAATGAAGATAAAACTAAGATTACCGAATTTGGACAAAATTGTTTTATTGATAATTCCATCTCTTATAATCTTCGGGTGTATGGGGGATTCAAGTTCCATTGAAAGAATTCCATATACCATCTTCGATGATTTCGAGACAGGCGAGTTGTACGGTTGGGAGCAGTACCCTTATGCAGAGGATATTGGTTTTGATGCCCTGTTCTCCACTCATGAGACTCCCACCCATAATAACAGTAAGTATGCATTGGCAAGGCCTGTAAAGCCCAATGATATAGTGGAAGTTTACCAAGGTTTCACAAAGCGAATCGATATCTGGACACTGCCGGAAACCAAAGTGAAAATGGCAATTTATTTGCAGAGCGATCGGAATGCGGAGAAATTGGATGTATCGCTGGGTACTTTTGAAGGCGAACTCTATCACCATATAATTGAAAACGTAGAGGCGAACCAATGGATTGAATTGGACATTCCCATAGAGGCTTTTAAGTCTGAAAATGGCCCATTGAAAGCGGGAGAACATATCCAAGTGGCAACCATTGAGGCAAGTTACCCTCAAGTGTATTATCTGTATACCTATACCATACTGATGGATGATTTCTCTATAAATGGAGAACGTGAAAGGCAATTCATTGCAACGACACCCCCATCCGAGAATTTTGATATGTTCGGGGTTTCCGTACTCAAAAAACACTTTTTTCATGGACAGGATATAGCCTTAAGGACAAAACCGGAAGGTAATGTTCAGCTCAATCAGGTGAAAGGAACACTGTTTGATGGTCAAGGAAATATTGTAAAACAGGACATCACTTTTGAGGAAGAAGGAGGGGAATGGATAAATGAATCCATTTATAGCCCAACCGAAAAGGATGCCACGGGGCAGTGGGAAATAGTACTTGAAGGAACCTCTGGGGATGGGAAAAAAATAGCGTGGGGCTTCAAGTTCCTTATGCCCGGAAAACGCCCTACAGAGCACCCTCGTTTGTTCTTTTCCAAAGGAGAATTAAAAGAGCGACTGGAAAACGAGACTTCGCCAGTGGCCAAGAAAATCCTGGAAAACGCATTGGAGGATACCGATTTTATGGAAGTGGATATTGCCTCCATTAATGAAGGGGTGGACTATACCGCTGAGAATTTGGTAGGAGGACCATACTCAAAGACCTCGGTTGGTTTTAACGCCTATGCAGAATGGAACAACCCCAATAGGGCACTGGGAAGGATCATAGAGGAAGGAAGCTTTCGCTATGCATTTACCGGAGATCGCGAAGCTGGCGAAAAAGCAAAAGAGGCATTGTTAAAATTGTGCGCTTTCAAAAAGTGGAATGCAGCTTGGATGCTCGAGCGACAATTCTGGACCTATTACCCAGTAGGGTACACCCTTTTGCCGGTTTCGTATGGATATGATTTGCTGCATGATCTACTTACGGAAGAAGAACAAAAAATGGTAAGAGAAGCCATTATGGAAAAGGGACTCAAGCTTTTCCATAGGGATATGGTGGAAATGAACCGGATGTCATCCAACCTCACCAACCATATAGCCGTTTTGGTGGGTGGTCACGGTGTGGCAGCTACCGCAATCTATGGTGATGATCCCGATAACCCCTATCTGGAACCCTATCTTTCGGGAATTATCACAAAAGCCAAGGCGTTTATTGACAACACCTATTATGAAGATGGAAGCTATGGAGAACCCAAGTCGGGTTACATGAATATGGCAACACGCGAAATAGTGCTTATTATGGAGGCTTTTGAAAGAAACTTTGGGATAGATTGGACTGAGTCCACCAATGTAAAAAGTTTTTACAAATATCCTTTGCAGGCCACACACCCAAGTGGAATAATGCCCGATTTTGGTGATGGAGGCCATACCTTTGGTGGATTTTCCAAACTTCATTCTGGAAGCAGCTTGAATAAAAAGGGCAGTGGATGGAGTTCAATACCTGGATTCACCCAAGATCATGCCCAATATTTTGTGTATAGAATGGGCAATCCATATTTATATCCCCATGTAAAATCTTTTTGGGATGAAGGTAAAGGAGGATATTTTGGGTATTTATGGTATAGGGATGATATAGACCCGGTTTCAAGGAATACCTTGCCAAGCTCCAAGATTTTTAATGCCCAAGGGATGGTGATGCGTTCAGGTTGGGATGATGCCTCAACAATCATAAGCGTTAGAATGGGCCCCCATTCCAACCATTATCATTTTGATCAAGGTACCTTTCAAATCAATGTCAATGGAGAACGATTGCTTACGGACCCTGAGTACGGTAAAGGGGGGTATTATGCCAATTTGGATTACAATTTATACAACATACAGGCCATTGCCCATAATGTAATGCTGGTAGACCATGATCCTGAAAGTCAGAAGGCGGCACATTACGATAATGGTATTGCCGCCCATAGGATCTGGCCAAGAACACATGGTTTTGCAGGGGAAATAGCAGATGCATTTGAGGGAGATCTAACCAGCGTGTACAAAGACAAGCTGGAGAAGTACAACCGTACAATGCTCTTTAATAAGTCGCGCGCAATGTTTCTTCTTGATCAAGTAAAAAGTAAATCAACGGAAGGTCATGTTTACGATTGGCTTTTCCATGCTCCCGAAAATTCCATGGATTATAAGAACAACAGGGTTACGATTGATCGTCCAAAGGCCAGAATGACCATTGATATTATTTCCCCAAAAATCGAGTCTGGTGTTATCCGTACCAATAAGGACGATGCCGAAAGTTTTGTGACACTTACCAGTGCGCCCAACTTAACGGAAGCAAACTTCATGGCTGTACTGTTGCCCGAACCCCAACTGTCGGGAGCTTTTGGGCAACGACCCCAAACCGCGCGGATAGATGAAGAGGGATGGCTTGCCGCCCAAGTAAAATACAATGATGGAACGGTCGATGTAGGTGCCTTTAGGGTGGAGGAGGCTTCCAATGAAATATTTGGTTTTTCCACGGATGCCAATCGTTTCACCGCCTCTTTAAATAGGAATGGAACTCTGGATAAGGTTTATTTTGAAGGAAACGATTTCAAAGGATATGGTATTTCAATCAAAAGTGGGGTTCCAATAACATTCGCATGGAGTTCGGAACCATCAACAAATAAATTGGAAGTACAATCAGATAAGGAAACCGAATTGGAGATATCAATGGATCGGAGTCCTTCTTCGGTGACAATGAATGGTAGTGAACACCAAGCATGGGAGTATGTGGCCAATGATGGATTATTGAAAATCATGGTGCCGTCAGGTAGAAACGATATATCCATAAAGCGGTAGTAATGTGTAACAAGCTAATGCTGTTTTTGTTTTTGCCTATGTTGTTCGGGTGTAGCCCAGAAGAAGTGGATAATGTATATGAGGTGGCCAAAAGGGAAGTCCCCATTGAAATAGACGGGGATTGGTCAAAAGATGCTTGGAGGGATGTCCAGCCATTACAACTGGAGAACCACATGGGGGAATATCCAGAGCACATGCCAAAAGTCCAAGTGAAGGTTATGTACGACGAGGAGGCTATCTATGTGATCTATAAAGTGGATGATCAATATGTTAGATGTGTTCTGGAGGAGTATCAAGACCCAGTTTCCCAAGACAGTACCGTGGAGTTTTTCTTCACACCGGGACAAGATATACAGAAAGGGTATTTTAACTTGGAAATGAACTGCGGTGGAACAGGGTTGTTCAAATTTCAAGAAAAGGCCAGAAAGGGACAATTGAAAATTCCCAAGGAAAGTTTTGATCACATAACCGCGGCACATTCCCTTCCTAAAAAAGTGTACCCCGAGATCAAGGAACCTGTTACATGGACCCTTGAGTATCGGATTCCATTTGATGTATTGTCCACGTATTTTGATGAAATGGAGTATCCAGCCCCGGGGGTGGAATGGAAGGCCAATTTTTATAAAATTGCGGATAAGAGTTCACATCCTCATTGGCTCACATGGTCGTATGTGGATAACCCCAAGCCACAATTCCACCTACCGGAGTTTTTTGGGACCCTACGTTTCCGGTAACGGTATTCCATTACGTACGGAAATCCATTCAAAGGGAAAAAATCATATAGGTCAGTATTGAAAAGCTCAAGGTCCCCTAAATTGATAAAGCACATGAAGAAATCAGTTGATAGGCGCAAATTTGTCAAGATAGCGGGTATAACCTGTGGGTTGGGGTTGGCAATGACCGGTCCATCTGTGTTTATGCTGCCTTCCAATGGAGAAAGGTCGGAAGATGGAACTTTAGGGGATTCATCGATTGTTTTAAAACATACAAAGAAACAACAATGGACCGCCAAAGAATTATGGGATATGTCCACTTCCCAAGGCCTACAGTTTAAAGATGACAGGATTGTTCTTGAAGATCGTATTCTAATTGAAGATGATGCTTCCGGATTGGGCGCTATCGATGAAGGGTCGTGGGAAATCTTCAAGAAGGGGACCGTGTTGAAGAAGACCCTGATGGTAGATAGATTGCCCGATACCGACGCCAAATTGGCCATACTGATTTATGCTGTAAATACATCCGACCATACAAAACAAGGAAAACTACAGGTCCGTGTGAATGGAAATGATCCCATTTTTTACCAGGTACGCCATAACTGGACTTCCATATCTATTCCCGCTGACTACATCAAAACGGGTAAGAATGAAATTCAGGTAACCACTAAGGACTCGGAGTCTATATTTCATGTTCCCATCGCATTGTATGACAATTATAGGTATGGGTCCTTAGAACCCCATACCCCTAATTTTCGAAGTGCAAGGAGTTTGGATAATGGATTGACATGGTCCCATGAAGGTCTGGGCGTCAACAGTGATAAGAAGGGTGAATACCCCATTCGGTTAAACCTAAGGGCATATAAAGAAAGTGGTTGGTTACAGACCAATACCATTGATATGGCAGCCTCTGCCCAAGAGGAAATATTAAAACTCCCCGTCTTTGTTGAATCTTCACAATTTTCAGTAAAAGTGGGAGGAGATGAAAGCGTCTTGGTAAAAGTGAGAAAGGGCAATACCCAATGGCCTGAAGCCGGAGAATGGACCGACTGGCAAGAGGTGGAGACCAATGGGATCATTGAGCCAGGGCATGATCGGTATGTTCAATTTAGGATTGAATTTGTCTCAAAAACCGGTAAGGATACACCCATCTTAAAAGGGTTTCAAATAGATAGTGAGTTGGATTGGGAAGAAGCTTTGCATAACAGCATCTCCATTGTAGGCTCCAATACTTACCCCCTGATTAGAAGTTCCTATGAATTTCAATATGAGAATACTTTGCTACCCGCACTCCAAAAGTTACGTAAAGATTATCATTTGGATAATGTGGTCAAGGGGGCCACTACCGAATTTGAGAAAATATTGAAGCTAAGGGGGTGGGTGGCCAAGCATTGGGATTGGTTTTTGCCAGATGTGGAAGTTGAGGCCCAAACCGAATGGAATGCATTTCATATTCTTGATGATAAGGATCGTATGGGTAATCCCAAAAAAGTGGGGGGATATTGCCTGTATTATTCAATTGTATTGGCACAGGCTTGCCAGAGTTTTGGAATCCCTGCAAGGATCGTTAACATTAACCATTCGGTGATGGGAGGACACGAGGTGGTGGAGGTATGGTCCCGCGATTACGGGAAATGGATCATGATGGATGCAAACTTTGATTCGATGTTTGTCTATAAAAAAACGAACATCCCATTGAATGTACTTGAATTGCACCATATTTTTTTGGACACCTATTATCCAGATGAGGTTATGGATAGGGATTCGTGGACTATTGAAGATCGCGATCGTCGTTCAAAAGATATGGACGTTTCAAGTTTGCCTATACAAATACAGACGGGAGGCAATGCTTTGTCAGGTCAATTGAAAGATTACGTCTGGTGGAAGGTAACCGAAGGACAGGCCCCGGGATATGCAGGTGGTTACGGGTTTTTCAATACCGCTTTTCTACGCTGGCTTCCACGGAGCAATTGGCTTAGCCAGCCTTTGCCTATGCCTATAAATCATGGCCGTACCCATTGGGGATGGGATGGGTATTTAGCCTGGACAGATGCTCAGACCCCAATGACCAATGAACATCGAAACTTTGTTTCCCGTGAATCTGACCTATACGAAAACCTGTTTTCTGTTGATTTTAGTGCTGAGCCTGCAAGCCAAGATGGTCTATTGCGAATTGTAATGGCTACCAACAGTCCCAATTTAAGATATTTTGAGGTCAAGGATAACAACAATATGTTGAATACCGAAGACGCGACCTATCTGTGGAAACTATCAACAGGAATAAACAGGCTGGAGATTAGAACGGTTGATGTGTTGGGCAATAAAGGACCAATAAGTTATATGACCGTAAGGTTTATGCCAGAATAGATATATCTATTAAAAATTAAAAGATTTATACGGAGATAAACTAATTTTTTTGTACCTACTTCTAAAAATCAATGGTTTTGGAAAAAACAACAGAGTCCGATTCAATGTGATACACGCCAGGTTTTAATTGACGATCCAGATAATTTAGAATGTCCAGTTTTGAAAACACCATCCTATAGCCAGGTCGTAAATTTTGATTTTGGGCATAACATAGATTTCCTTCCACTTCATTACTATCCAGATAGGTTAAACCCCAGTATTTGGACAAACGTTCGGTAAACTCCGTGTTGATGTCCAATACCATCAAGGATTCTTTACTATAGCGTAATCCTATGGTTTTGAAGATAAAGATTTCGGATAGTTGTACTTCCATTTTGGCATATTGGTTTGCTTTTGGAAAAGTATCATTTTTTTCTGAACTCAACTTGATGCTTGTTTTACAAGGTATTGTTCGGGATAACACAAACGGCAAGCAGCCCAGTGATCATCAAAGTAATGGGGATGTAACAAAAGGTATTTATTAAATTCCATTACTTTTTAATGCAACCTTAATACATTTATGTCATCAATCTATAAATGATATAACCTTACTTTATGAAAAAAAATGCTTTTGTGTGCCTTGCGGCACTGGTTACTGGAATTTTTATTACTTCGTGCACTTCTGATGATGGAGAAGATTGCCCAGGGGATTTTACGGGGGCGCTTGATGCAAATGAGCAAAAATTGATAGGGACATGGATACTCTCGTCCATAGTTTCAATGGAAGAAGTCGATATTACGGATGATGGCGAAGACAATCCCAGCAATGACATATATGCCCAGTATTCGGATTGTCAAAAAAGCACTTTCTACACCTTTAATTCCAATCGGATATATCAGTTAGGACAGAGTCAAAGTTTTGAAGGTTGTGAAAAGGCGGTCACTGTAGAGGGAAGTTGGCAATTGACATCACAGACTTTGGGTTTGGTAAGAAATTGTACACTTCAGAATATAGGCGTTGTATTCAGCGCGGATGAAACTAGATTTAGCTTTTCGGGTAACTATACGGTCACCGAGGAAAATGGCAATATTGTACAGACTGATATTACCTTTACCTATACGTTAACACCATAGATTGATTGACTGAAATAGGTGATGGGTACATCAAAAAATATATCCATCCATTTTTGCATGGACCGATAAAAAAACAAAACCACCCAATACATGTATTGGGTGGTTTTGTCTTCGCTAGTAGTATTTTAAGAAAAATAGGTTTATTTAAAAATTAGGGTGAAAGTAGTGCCTTGGTCAACCTTACTTTCAACCTTAATGCTTCCCCCAAGACTGGTGATGTGGCTTTTCACCAAATAGAGCCCCACACCCTTGCTATCTTGGTTGCCATTGTTCTTCTCACTAATCTCAAAAATTGAATTGCCCATTTTTTCCAAATCTATTCCAATACCATTGTCCGTGTAGACAATGGTTTTCTTACCATGGTCTTCCCTGGCCATAATGCAGATGACAGGGGGAATATTGGGTTGGGCATATTTTATGGAATTGGTTATAAGATTAAGAAAAATACTTTCCATGAACCGTTCCTTGAACGCAACTTGTTCCATTTCCGAAAAATCGGTATGGAAGACCACCCCTTCTTTTTGTATCAATGAGCCAATGGAACTTTTGACTTTTTGGAATGTTAGGTCCAGACGAACTTGTTCCAGTTTTTCTATTGGGGCTTCTCTTTGCTTCAACGCATCCAAATAAGAATTCAGGGAGTTCTTCAAACCTTCTGCGGAAAGCGATATCAAGTCCAATATTTCAACAGTGTCCTTATCATTGATCTTGGTAAGGTCTATCAAATTGAGGAGGGACAATAGGTTGTTGAGTGGGGATCGTAGGTCATGGGGTGTGGCATAATTTTGTTGCCTGAGGGTTTTATTTACCCTGGATAGTTGGTCCAGATGGTTGATGCGCTCCTGTTCCAATCTCTTGGTGTGGGTAACATCCCTGGCTATGGCATAGATCAGCCCTTTTTTTGATACGGGTATTGAGGTCCAATGCAGCCAAATATGCTCTCCAGATTTGGTGATATATCTGTTTTCAAAGTTGGTCAGCGGCTTGTTTTTCAATAATTTTTCTCGATGTCCGGCGGTTATTTCCCTATCCTTGGGGTGGATGAAACTGGAGATCAACCTTGATTTCAATTCCTCCTCCGAATATCCCAAAAGTGATTTAAGCGAGGGGTTTACCTTTACGAAGTACCCTTCATAATCGGCAATGCAAAGACCATCCAAAGACTGGTTAAAGAATGGTTCTAGTGTTGGATTCATCTGTGGTTGGTTACTTGTTCCTATTTGGTATTACTTCAGTGGGTTGACCAAATAAATCTTTTGGATTGATTGGATGATGTCAAGAGTAACGGCAAGCACGCCAAACTCCATTAAAAATATTTGTTGCAAGAATAAAACAGTTCTACGGCCATTTTATTTTATCAACACTAAAATTATATAAAACCGATCAGTAAGGAAATATCCCTAAAAGGATTTAACGATTTGGAGTTTTATTGTATTCCATTTTTCCCGGGATAATCGATAGCACTTGGATTTTTTATGGTAATGGAAAGTATGTTGTACAGTGGTCCATTTTTCGGTTATATAATAACCGAAAATAACAGTAGTGTTAGATGTATCGAATTTGTTGGCATCTACGGGATAGATTCATAATTTTAAGGATTCAATGTAACTTCTATGCGATATACTAAAACTAAAGCTTCTTTTACGGGAACATTTTTATTGGGATTTGAACCAACCCTTAAACCAAGACTATGGGTTTTGTAACATTTGGTGAAATTTTATTGCGGCTCACCCCTTCGGAAAGAGGGTGTAAAATCGGTTCTTCCAACTACATGGAGATGAACTTTGCTGGTTCCGAGTCAAATGTGGCCTCTTCATTGGGTGTTTTGGGAAATTCAGTCCAGTTTGTGACCAAGCTGCCCGATAATGATTTGGGAAGGGCTGCAAGCGGCTCTCTCTTGTCTTATGGTGTTACTGTTGACAACATACGCTTTGGGGGAAATAGAATAGGAATCTATTTTATAGAAGTGGGAAGCTCCATTAGACCTTCCAAGGTTATTTACGATAGAAAGGATTCTGCAATCAGCACAATTTCCGATCAGGAGTTTGACTGGTCCCGAATCCTTGCGGACAAAGAATGGCTCTTTATTTCGGGGATTACACCTGCACTTTCCAAGAATTGTGCATTGGAAACCATCAAAGCAGCGGAAACGGCCCATAAACTGGGTGTGAAAGTTGCTTTTGACCCCAATTTTAGAAGGACGTTATGGACGTCTTCCTCAGAGGCCAGAAAAGTGTACTTGCCCATACTGGAGAATACCGATTTGCTTTTGGGTAACTATGGCATGTTGCAGGACGTATTTGGATATGAACCCAACGGACAGGACACCATGGAAAAATCCTTGGACGCCATAGAAGAGGCGGTAGGACTTCTGGGAGTCTCGAATATTGCCTTTACCGTTCGTGATCATTTTTCCGCAAGTAAAAACCGTTTATCGGGATTACTTCGCATAGATAATGGAGAAATACTGTCTGGGCCCAGCTATGAAGTTGCCATTACCGATCGTTTTGGTACAGGTGATTCATTTGCTGCCGGACTTTTGCATGGTTTGGGAAATCAGTGGGATACCCAAAAATCCTTGGATTTTGCCACAGCGGCCTTTGCCCTTAAACACACCATTAAAGGAGACCAGCACACCAGTAGTGAGGCAGAAATAAACTCGATAATGAACGGAAACATACAAGGACACGTACTGCGATGAACAAACAGGAAATCACCTCCTTGCTTGAAAAGGAGAAATTGGTGGCCATCATTAGGCAAAAAAATCAGCAAGAAGTTCAACCCATAGTACGTGCACTGGTGGAAGGTGGGGTCAAAGCGTTGGAAATCACCTCCAATACCCCGGGGTTCTTAGAGGAAATCCGGAATGCTAGAACGTTATACCCCAATGTTTTGGTTGGAGCGGGAACAGTGACCAACAAGACCTTGGCCCAGCAAGCCATAGAGGCCGGGGCCCAGTTTTTGGTGACGCCAAACGTAGAGGTATCCATGATTCCGTTGGCTCACTCCCACGGTGTTCCTGTAATCATGGGGGCACTGACGCCTTCAGAAGTTTGTATGGCCCATGAGCATGGGGCCGACATTATTAAACTATTCCCGGCAGGGATTTTTGGGTTGGATTATTTCAAGGCCATAAAAGGACCATTGAATACTCTGAAATTTTTTGTGGTGGGTGGAATAAGCACCGATAACATCAAGGAATGGATGATGGCCGGTGCCGATGGTTTTGGGATTGGCAGCGAGCTTACCAAAATGGGTGACCCCGGAAACCCAAATGAAATAACTCAAAAAGCCAAAAGTTTCATAGAGCAGATTGAAGCCTGTCAATGATATATTCCGTCTTTTCCTGAATTATGTCAAAAGAAGTCATTGAGTGCAATGACCGCCTTATAGGATATGATCAGTGAAAAGCAGAATGCGGTGACCAGACCGATGTTCATCAACACACTTGCCCTTTGGCTTCCCATAAGTTTTTTGCTGTTGATCAATACAATAATCCCACCTATGACCAAGGGAAGCACAAAAACGTTGGCCACTTGAGTGGCTATTTGGGCAATTATAGGGTTGGCTCCCAGTATAGGAACAATCAGTCCTACCAAACAGGCTACCGCTACCAAAATCTTAAAAGTAGGGGTGTTGGTCTCCATTTTTCCACTCTTGTAGTCACTGATCAATAGAGGCAGTACCATTAAGATTGGAAATATGGAAGATATCCCCGCACTCATGGCACCCATCATAAATACGGCCACGGCCATTTTGCCAGCTACGGGTTCCAAGGCCTGAACCATGTCCAGTACATTGGTGACCACTTTTCCATCATAGAACAAGGCCCCCGTGGCAGCGATCATTATGGTGGCGGAAATGGTCAAAAGAAAAATCGCGGAGACCATGGCATCCTTTCGCTGGTCACTCAAATTGGAAATGCCCCATCCCTTTTCCTTCAATAAGATAGGACGTACCACAAAGGTTGGGGCAGCCATGGTGGTTCCAACAAAGGCGGCCACCATTAAATTTCCACCAGGGGGAATTCGGGGAATCAGTCCCTTCACGATATCCTCCGTGGATGGTAAGACCATAAACATGGAAAGGATAAAGGATAAGCCCATCAGGGTCACGAAAATGACCAATATTTTTTCGAAGAATGAGTATTTCCCTACCAGTAGAAAAATATACATGATGATAATGAGCAAGATGGATATGCCCAGTACGGCCCAATAGTTCTCCTCGTTCAAGCTGGGAAAAAACATGCGCATGAATTCATAAAGGGCGTTACTGGTGAGTCCCAATATCCCGGAAAGGGAACTCCACTGTCCCATGACCACCCCTGCAATGGTCACTATGGCAAGGGGTTTACCCCATTTCAAGTAATTTTTAAAGGCATTTATGGCAGTTTTTCCGGTCACTACGGCAAAACGGCCGTATGCATCCATGAGTATCCAAGAGAAAAACGCACTAAGGCATAACACCCAAAGCAATTGCATACCATACATACTACCGGCTTTGATCATTGCCGTAACACTTCCTGTTCCTATGGTATATCCAATGCAAAAAATTCCGGGTCCTACAGATAATAGGATGGCCCAAAGTTTATAAATAATGGAGGTTTTCCGGGTGGGGTTGCTCCCTGGTTTTGTGTTTTCCAAACTGTTGTCATTTTATGTGCGTGATAAATATAATCACATTTGTATCTCGTTCCACGGAAATTGCATCGCTCCGGGCCAAAGTTTAGTTATGGCTTCAACAATGCCGATCAAAAATGTTATCAGGGAGGCATAACCTCAAAAAAAGACCTCTTAAATGATAACGGAATCGGAAAAAAAGAGGCTGTAGATCAAGGACATGTAGTATATTGAACAGGAATGAATTTTAAGTGACCCATCAAACAACCTAATTGAAGAATGAGAGGAAAAATTATTGTACTTCTGCTTTTTTGTATGTATGCCAGTCATGGTATCACAGCCCAAGAATTTGATATTGCCGTACTGGGGGGGCATGTGATCGACCCAAAAAATGATATCAACGAACCGATGGATGTTGCCATAAAAGATGGCAAGATTGCCTTGGTTTCCAAAAAAATAAATGGGAAACGGGCCAAAAGAACCGTGGATGCCAAGGGTTTGTATGTAGTTCCGGGACTTGTGGATATGCATGCCCATGGATTCTTTGGTGTGGAGGATGGCCATTATCTCAGAAACAGTTTTTATGCGGTATCCCCGGATGGATTTACTTTTCGGAATGGGGTTACCACCATGGTCGATGCGGGAAGTGCGGGATGGAAGTCCTTTAAGACATTCAAGGAGCAGACCATTGATCGATCACATACCCGGGTTCTGGCATTTCTCAATATTGTGGGAGAAGGAATGAAAGGTGGGGCGTGGGAACAAGACACCTACGATATGGATGCAAAACTAAGTGCCCTGATGGCCAAAACGTATCCTGATTTGATCGTAGGGTTTAAAGTGGCACATTTTAGAGGGGATGGCGAAGATTATTTTGTGCCCATAGATCGAGCTATCCAAGCTGGGAACATGGCTGGAAACATTCCCGTGATGCTGGATGGTAAATTGGAAGATGAGGTTCTACGCCGTTTCCGACCGGGAGATATTTTCACACATACCTATGGCCGGCCCATTATTGATACCCTGATCAACAAGGTAAAACCTTTTGTAAGGGAGGCTCGCCAAAGAGGTCTCATATTTGATGTGGGGTATGGAGGAGCAAGTTTCATGTACGCCAATGCCATTCCAGGAACCAAGGATGGCTTTTTTCCAGATGTCATCAGTACCGACCTCCATGGCGGTAGCATGAATGCCGCAATGAAGGACATTATGAGTATTATGTCCAAGTTTATGGCTTTGGGCATGGGTCTGGAAGATATCATCACCGCCGTGACCTGGAAACCTGCGGAAACCATAAAAAGACCTCAATTAGGGAATCTTTCCATAGGGTCCGAAGGCGATGTGGCCATCTTCAATATCCGTGACGGTAAGTTTGGGTTTTATGATCAGCGAGGAGAAAAAATGTCGGGCACCAAAAAGTTTGAATGTCAAGTGACCATAAAAGGTGGTAGGGTCTTTTATGATTTGAACGGACTTACATCACCACTTCCAAGGGTGATCAGTGGGGTTCCAAGAATGTAAAACTTGGAAATGATCGGTAACCTTAAGTTTTGACCCATGAACTGGAACCAAGTTGTAGACCCGTTTGACAATATTGTATGGTCTTTGTTGATTGCCCTAATTCCCATAGGCACCATCTTTTGGGCTTTGGCCGTAAAAAAGATGAAAGGGCATAAGGCTAGTTTATATGCCGCCTTAATGGCAATCTTAGTTGCGGTGTTCATATATGGCATGCCGGTAAAGTTGGCATTGTTGTCCTTCGGACATGGTGTCTTATACGGCCTGTTTCCCATTTGCTGGATTGTGGTAACTACGATTTACCTGTTCAACATCATTGTAAAAAGCGGCCAGTTTGAAATTATAAAACACTCCATGGCCTCGATTACCTCGGACCGGAGATTACAAGCCTTGTTGATAGCCTTTGCCTTTGGTTCTTTTTTGGAGGGAACTGCAGGATTTGGCGCGCCAGTGGCCATTACGGCTGCCATGTTGGTAAGCCTTGGATTCAATGCTTTCTATGCGGCAGGAATTTGTTTGATTGCCAATACAGCTCCTGTGGCATTCGGCGCTATCGGTATTCCCATAACAGTGGCTTCACAGGTTTCGGGAATACCTGAAATGGCCATCTCTCAAATGGTAGGTCGAACGTTGCCAATCCTCTCCTTGGTGCTTCCATTTTATCTGACGATGCTGGTATGCGGGTTTAAAAAATCAAAGGAGGTTTTTCCTGCCATATTGGTTTGCGGGGTATCTTTTGCTTTTTTACAATGGTTCTCCTCCAATTTTTTGGGCCCGGAACTTCCAGATATTATTGCCGGACTGGGTTCCATAATCTGTCTTATTGTTTTTTTGAAATTTTGGAAACCCAAGAATATATGGAGATTTGCCAATGAAGACCCAGAAACACACGCTTCGGAAGGCACCTTTTCCAAAAAACAGATTGCTAGGGCCTGGTCACCTTTTGTGATACTGGCCGTATTGATAATCATTTGGGGTTTGGGTCCCGTCAAGGAAAAGCTGGATGTGATCGGTACGTTCAAGTTTGATATAACAGGACTGCACAATGTAATTGTGGATGGTCAGGGAAATAAGATACCCCATTCGTACAAATTCAACTATTTATCAGCAGCTGGAACCGCTATTTTGATCACCGCACTATTGTCCATACCCATATCGGGGATGAAGTTCAAGGAGGGCTTAAAACTCTTCGGGGAAACCCTAAAGCAATTAAAGTTGCCCATCATTACCGTTTCGGCCATTTTGGGGTTTGCCTATGTGGTGAATGATTCGGGGATTGTAATTACAATTGCCTTGGTGTTGGCGAACACGGGAGTTTTATACCCATTCTTTGCCCCAATCCTTGGTTGGCTGGGTGTTTTTGTGACGGGCTCCGATACTTCTTCCAACGCATTGTTCGGTAAGCTCCAATATGAAACGGCAAAAACAATCGGGGTAGACCCTCTGGTGACCGTAGCTTCAAATACTTCGGGAGGTGTGGTCGGAAAGATGATATCACCACAATCCATCGCTGTAGGTACTGCTGCCGTGGGATTGATAGGTAAGGAAGCCCAACTTTTTAGGTATACGTTAAAACATAGTCTGATAATGCTCCTACTGATTTGCTTGATCACTTTGGGACAGGCATATGTGGTCAAGTGGATTGTTCCAATATGGTGAGGCAAAGAGTTTTGGGCAGGGTAAGCCGGTTTACCGAAATATAAATCTGGCCAAGATTTATCATGCTGATAGTTTCATAAACCGAGTGCAGGGAGGGTATGATTTGGCCGCAAAATGGATTGACTAAATAACCACTATAACATCAAAACTAAATGAATTCGAAAAGTAAAATGATGAGAGGAATGGCTCCGATGGCGGCCCTTACATTTCTTTCGTTGGCGCTGTTCCAGTGCACACCAAAAACCAATGAAGTTGTCCTAAAAGGAGACCTGGATAATGGCGGACTGTTCCTTCCGAACGGATTTGAAGCATTGGTAGTGGTTGATAGTATTGGGCGTACAAGACATATTACGGTCAGTGAAACGGGCGACATTTATGCCCAATTGAGCAATTCCAAAGACGGGAAGGGAACCATTGCCTTACGAGATCTGGATCAAGATGGTAAAGCGGACAGTATTGTACACTTTGGGAATTTTATTGAAAAGGGCAGGGGAGCCACTGGGATTACCATACATGATGGATATTTATATACCAGCACACGAAAATTCATTTACAGAAACAAGATAAAAGAGGGAGAATTGGTTCCAATTAGTGAGACCGAGCTGGTACTTACGGATATGGATCCCAACGTGGGAAGAAATTGGCATACCACCAAGCCGGTCGCGTTTGATGATGAAGGACATATGTACGTTCCTTTTGGAAGCCCCTCCGATGCCTGTCAGGACATGGCACTTTACGGACCGGTAGGCATCCCCAATGGAAAAGGATTGGAGCCTTGCCCTGAACTGGAAATGCATGCCGGAATATGGCAATTCGAGGCCAACAAAATAGGACTCACCCAAGAAGACGGGACAAAGTTTGCCACAGGTATCAGAAGTGTTGTTGGGATGAAATGGAACCCAAAGGATAAAAGTCTGTATGCCGTGGGCAATGGAATTGACAACTTCCATACCATGTTCCCGGATGTTTACTCCAAGTGGCAGGCCGCTGTGCTTCCTTCAGAAAAGCTGATGAAGGTAACCGAAGGATCCAATTATGGATGGCCTTATGCCTACTATGATCATATGAAGAAGAAGAACGTCTTGCAACCAGGATATGGCGGTGATGGGGAAACCATTGGTAGGGCCGCCCAGTTTGATGAGCCCGTAATAGGCTTTCCAGGACACTGGGCCCCTATGGATGTTTTGTTCTACGATGGGAATCAATTCCCCGATCGCTATAAAAATGGGGCATTTATTGCCTTCCATGGATCAACGGATAGAGCCCCTTATCCCCAAGCCGGGTTTGTGGTTTGTTTTGTTCCCTTTGATGAAAATGGGGAATCAACCGGGGAATGGGAGGTTTTTGCAGATGGTTTTGCCAATTTGGAAGTGGTCGCCAATACCAGTGATGCCATATATAGACCTATGGGGCTTTCTACAGGCCCTGATGGTTCGCTTTATATAAGTGAATCCAACAAGGGAAAGATCTGGAGGATTATGTACCATGGCGACAAATCTGGTTTTGGAAGGGAGCAGCTGGCATCAATGGAGGAAATAAAACAAACCAAGTCTTACATTAAAGATCCGGATCCCGTAAAAGATGTTATTTCCGAAGGAGATCTTCATAGTGGAAGGATACTATACAATACCTATTGTGCTGCCTGTCACCAAGGCGATGGCAAAGGGGATAACAATCGTTTTCCACCTCTTCGAGATTCAGAATGGGTAATGGGCGATGAGAGCAAACTGATCGATGTGGTCCTCAACGGAATCCAAGGCCGAATAGAGGTTAATGGAAAATCATATGATGGCCTAATGCCTGCCAATAGTCATTTGGACGATCATGCCATTGCCTCCATCCTTACCTATGTGCGTAAAGCTTTTGGCAATGAATCGCCCCCGGTGAGCGCTCTTGATGTTGAAAAAATAAGAAAGGAAACCACCGATAAAAAATAAAGCTCCTGTTTTAGGTAGCCACATGTATTTTGAATTTGGCTTAGCGTATGGACGCTACCAAATAGGTTAAAATTCTCCCGACCGGGGAGTTTCTCCCCGGTCTCCTCTAAGTTCTATATTTTTTATTTATCATAAAAAATTGATTTTCAGGTTTTTATGAGAGTATCTCATTTTTCGGTTTTTAAGGCATGGACTTTGCCAAATAGAATACCATGCGTTTTGAAACTTGATTTTTCCACGGATTTTGGATAAGTAGTTTCCAAAAATCCTCAAATGGTAATCAAATGAGGGACGGTGCTTAAAATTCCAAGGGAATGGACAAATCATACAATGGAACTTAAAATGGAAATATGGTAGGTAAACTCTCAATACGACAACGGATACAAGTGGGCTTTGTTCTGGCAACGGCTTTTTTGCTGGTTTTGGCTTCCAATTTGTTGGATAGGAAATATTTTTCCACCATCCAGGAAACCGTTAAATCCATATATGATGACCGGATAGTGGTGCAGGACTATATCTATCAATTGCAGGATATGGCCCATGAAAAGGAAATAGCCTTTATAAAAGGTGAAAATTTGGAGGAGAATAAGGATATCAAAGTTTTGTTAAACGATTTTTCCAAAACCAAATTGACCCGCGATGAGGCCAGGTTACTGAAACAATTGGACCATCAATTCTCAGGATTGGAGCCCTTGGAATTGGCCATTTCGACCAAAACTGTTTCGCAAGCTGAAAAAGTCAAGGCATTGGATCAGTTGGATCGAATACACAAAACCTTGGATGGCCTTGAAAAGATTCAACTGGAACAGGGTGGGGTGTTGACCCAGCTTTCCGAAAAAAACTTAAGGGTCAATAAGATGTTATCAAACCTGGAGATAGCATTCTTGACCATAATTGGCGTATCCATTTTAATATTGGTATTCTATCCGGTCAAGGTTTTAGAAACCATCCGCTGAAATTCCACCTATACATCACTAAAATTTATATAACCCATGAAAGAATTGGTTAGGAGCTTATGCTCTACATGTAGGTATGCAACTTATTGCTCTTTGAGCCGGGATAGGTCCAATATCCAACTCTGCAATGAATACGTCCATCGGTACAATGGCACTGGTACTACCCTTATGGTCACCGATGAAATGAGTAATAGTTAAGTGTTCAATACAATTAAAATCCATCAAATGACAACGACAATAACATCGAGAAAAAAACAACCCAAACAAGGGATGTTGGATAATGTCATGAGGCAGTTCAACAACGCTGCGGACATTATAGAATTGAACAAGAATATCCGCAAGATCCTTGAAGTGACCAACAATGAATTTATTGTCCACTTTCCGGTTCGGATGGATAATGGAGAAGTGGAAATATTTACGGGCTACCGCGTACAGCACAATAATGCCCTTGGGCCATACAAAGGTGGATTACGGTACCACCATACGGTGGATATTGATGCAGCAAGGGCCTTGGCCATGTGGATGACCTGGAAGACTTCCTTGGCTGGATTGCCCTATGGTGGAGCCAAAGGAGGTATTCAACTGGACCCAACAAAATATTCCCAAGATGAACTGCAGCGCATTACCAGAAGATTTACCTATGCCCTTGGGGACAATATTGGTCCGGAATTGGATATCCCGGCACCTGATGTGAACACGAATTCACAGACCATGGCCTGGATTTTGGATACCTATATGTCTACCAAATCTCCCAATGAGCGTTCAAAGAATTTGCATGTGGTTACCGGAAAACCTATTGGTACAGGTGGCTCCGAAGGGAGGGACAGGGCAACCGGTTATGGGGTTTTCTTGACCATCAAGTTTTGGGCCGAACATAAAAATGTAAATCTGAAGAATAAAAAGTTTATCGTTCAAGGTTTTGGTAATGTGGGATATTGGGCGGCCTACTTTCTGGAAAAAGAAGGTGCCATACTTACTGCGGTGCAGGATGCCTACGGTAGCATACATAATGATACAGGAATCTCCACGGAAAAACTTTTGGACTATTCAAAGGCCAATAAAGGAAGTATTTTGGGTTTTTCGGATGCTCGCCCAATAGAGAACACCGAGTTCTTTGATTTGGATTGTGATATCTGCATTCCTGCCGCTTTGGGAAATCAGATTACGGTGGAAAATGCACCGAATATAAAAGCGAGTCTGATTGCAGAGGGTGCCAATGGCCCAACGGATGTAAAAGCCGAAGAAATTTTGTTAAAACGGGGGGTGGACATCATTCCAGACATACTCTGCAATTCAGGTGGTGTTATAGGAAGTTATTTTGAATGGTTGCAAAATAGAAATGGCGAAATATGGCATTTGGATGAGGTGATGGAAAAGTTGGAAAGAAAAATGAGGGAATCCTTCACCAAGGTGGTCCATAAGGCAACATCCAAAAACCTGGATATGCGCACAGCGGCTTTTGTCATTGCCATTGAGCGACTCGAAGAAACCTATGTGCAAAGAGGTATTTTTCCATAGAGAGAAGAAATATAAGTACCCATAATGTTTTAAAACAAATACAATGAAATACGGGAGTTTGGTAATTGAAAAAAAAGAATATGTCCTTTTGAAAAGGTTGATGAACGTTTCGGGATATTATAAGGACACAACACTGAGGAGTTCTGTTCAGAAGCTGATGGGGGAATTACAGGCAGCGAAGATTCTGGATGAGGCAGATATGCCGGATGATGTCATTCGGTTCAATACAACCGTTACCATACTCTCCGAAAATGGATGGCACAAAAGGTTTAAACTGGTGGTTCCCAGCAAAAGTGATGTAAAAAACAACCATATTTCAATTTTAACCCCTATGGGATCCGCCGTCATGGGATATGCCAAAGGCGATTCGCTCGTATGGGAATTTCCATCGGGCAATCAGAAACTGACCATTGAAAATGTGGAGCAGGAGAACGAATCCATCAACCTAAACATGATGATCTAAAAACATATAAAATACTATGAGGAAATTTTTTTCCAATTTGAGAGGAGATATATTTGGCGGGGTTACCGCAGGGATAGTGGCCCTTCCCTTGGCACTGGCATTTGGTGTCAGTTCTGGAATGGGACCCAGTGCCGGACTCTATGGTGCTATTTTCATCAGCTTTTTTGCCGCACTTTTTGGTGGGACCAATACCCAGATTTCAGGTCCCACGGCCCCTATGACCGCAGTGAGTATGGTGGTGGTTACGGGGATTCTGGCATTGAATGATGGTAACTTGGAGAAAGCCTTGCCCGCCATATTGATGGTTTTTTTAATGGCGGGTCTCATCCAAATTGGATTGGGACTTGTAGGTATCGGAAAGTATATCCGGTATATTCCTTATCCGGTTGTTTCCGGTTTTATGACAGCCATTGGGGTGATCATCATTGTCACGCAGATTTTACCTTCAGTAGGGTACTATCCAAAGGAAGATATAGGACTTATTGATCAGTATAGGCCCGCGGCCCAAGAAACCCTGCTGAGGAAAATCCTCAAAGAAGAATCAGAGGAAGGAATGCTTGTGCTTGAGGATTTTCAGGAAACCATTGACCGATCTAGTGAAGTCTCTGAAGCTCATATTTTAAAAGAGGCCAAGGCCTTGGTAGGGAAGGATACCTCAGGTGTCATGGGTACTATCAAAATAATCCCGAGGGCATTGCAAAATATCAATTGGCTGGAACTGGCCTTGGCCCTAGCCACAATTGCCATCATATATGGTTTTAAAAAGATAACCACAGCAATTCCGAGTGCATTGGTAGCCTTATTGGTCGTTTCGGGTTTTGCGTATGGACTGAACTTGGAGTATAGACCCATTGAACAGATACCAGGAGGCTTCCCTGTAATTCATCTGGACATGTTCACACAGTTTAAATTGGATTCGGTGGCACCTTATATTTTTACCGCGTTGACACTGGCACTATTGGGGGCGATAGACTCCCTTTTGACCTCTGTGGTCGCAGATAATATGACCAAGACCCAGCATAAGCCCAACAAGGAATTGATAGGACAAGGAGTGGGAAACAGTGTGGCAGCACTATTTGGGGGTCTTCCCGGTGCAGGTGCTACCATTCGTACCGTGGTGAACATCAATGCGGGAGGTAAAACCAAATTATCAGGAATGATGGCCGGGATTCTTTTGTTGGTGGTATTGTTGGCCTTGGGGCCAGTAGCCTCAAAAATACCGGCGGCAGTATTGGCAGGAATCTTGGTAACTGTCGGTATTGGGGTAATAGATTATAGAGGGCTAAGGGCCATACCGTTTTTGCCTAGGGATGCCAAAATTGGTCCCTTTAAGGTCAGCTCCGAGGTGATTATCATGTTGGTGGTGATGGTATTGTCCTCGATTTGGAACCTCGTATATGCTGTAGGAGTGGGTCTAGTGATTGCCTCACTGATGTTCATGAAGAAAATGGGTGATCTCACGGCCAAATGGTCGGATGTAAAAACCTTGGAGGAAGAAAAAGGTTGGGCGGACGAAGTCAACTTTCCCGAAAACCTCAAAAAGGAAGTCTTTATCAAACATTTGAAAGGACCTTTGTTTTTTGGGTTCACCAGTGAGTTTCAACAATTGGCCAAACAGATCCCCAAAACCGCTTCAACGGTGGTCATTCGCATGGACCGTATGCAGTATTTGGACCAATCCGGGCTCTACACCCTCGAAGATGTAGTGATGGATCTTAAAAAATCCAATATCAAAGTACTCTTTGTGGGGGTTTTGGAACAACCCAAATATATGATGGAAAGGGTTAAGCTGATACCATCCTTGGTTTCCGAAAATCAAATTTTCAGCAGCTTTGCGGAATGCACCTCTGCCATAAAAAGCATGTATTTAGAGCAAGGGCGATAGGACTTCCCAAACATTGTCGGCAACCAGTTTTTGTCCTTCCACGGTAGGGTGGATGCCATCACCTTGGTTGAGTTCTGGGATTCCGGCCACATTCTCCAATAGAAAAGGAATCAAATTGATGCCTTCGGATGTGGCCAACTTAGGGAATATGCGCTCAAAGGTCCCGGTGTATTCGGGTCCCATGTTGGGTGGAATCATCATACCGGCCAAAATGATTTTGGCATTGGGAAGTTCACTTTGCACATGATCCACCATGCTTTGCAGATTGGCTTCTGTTTCCGTCAATGGAATGCCCCGGAGACCATCATTGGCACCGAGCTCTATAATAACGATGTCCACATCATCCTCCAAGACCCATTCCAACCGATTTTTCCCACTGGCTGTGGTTTCACCACTCAATCCGGCGTTGATCACGGTATAATTCAATCCCAATGAATCAATTCTTTGTTGGACCAAGGCGGGAAAAGCCTGGCTTTCCTCCAGTCCATAACCCGCGGTGAGGCTATCGCCGAAAAAAAGAATTTTCTTGTTGGAATGTGCAGTTTCGGAGGCTTGGCTTTCCACTTCGGTATCAGCATTTTGTGTTTTGTTGCCAGCGGTCTTTCCTCCACAGCCAGCAAGTAACAGCACCAAAAAATAACAAAACATTAACGGCTTGGGGAAGCATGGGGTTTTCATGGTCATAGTCAATTTTAGTATTTTGAGAGTTTTAACCAAAAGTGTGTATGTCAAAGATATTAAAAGTTCAAAACCTCTCTAAAACCTATCGGAGCGGTGAACATGACCTCAATGTACTCAACAATGTTTCCTTTGAAGTGTCCCGTGGTGAAACCTTTGCCATTGTAGGTCCCTCGGGAAGTGGAAAAACAACCTTGTTGGGGTTGTGTGCAGGACTGGATACCACCGATGCAGGTGAAATATGGCTCTGTGATCGCAACTTGTTCGATTTGGACGAAGATGGTAGGGCACGCTTAAGAAATGAAAATGTGGGTTTTGTTTTTCAGGATTTTCAATTGTTGCCCACACTTACCGCTTTGGAAAATGTGATTGTTCCCCTGGAGCTTCGTGGGATCAGAAATGCATCGGAGCAGGGTAGGGAACTACTGGTCAAAGTAGGCTTGGAGGATAGGTCAGGGCATTACCCTTCCCAATTGTCAGGGGGAGAGCAACAACGGGTTGCCTTGGCACGTGCTTTCGCGAATAAACCATCCATACTTTTTGCAGATGAACCAACCGGGAACCTGGATGATGAAACCGGAACCAAAATAGAGAATTTGCTGTTTGAACTCAATAAGGAACAAGGTACCGCATTGGTCATTGTGACCCACGATCTGGACTTGGCCCAAAAAACCGACAAGAGTATACGATTGCGATCTGGTAAGATTGAAGAAACGGTAGGTTGATTATGGGAAAGAACAACACCGGATTTTCTTGGCTTTTAAAAATGGCCTGGCGGGATGGGAAGGCAAGTTATGGCAAACTGTTGTTGTTTGTGTTCTCCATAACCTTGGGCGTGGCCGCTGTGGTCAGCGTACATTCGTTCAGTAGGTTGTTAAAAGAGAATATAGCTTCACAATCCAAGGCCTTATTGGGAGCCGATTACGTGATTGAAAGCAATAAACCTGTCAACGATAGGGTGATGGGCATTATGGATTCCTTGGGCGGAGCCGATGCGCGTGAGATCAATTTCTCCTCCATGGCGGCTTTTCCAGGGCATGATGGGACCAAACTAGTTGAGGTTAGGGGAGTTGATGACGGCTTTCCCTTTTATGGTGAGTTGGAGACCAAACCAGTTTCCGCGGCAGATGATTTTGGTACCGGAAAAGCCCTAGTGGATGCCACTACGATGCTTCAATTTAATTTAAAAGTGGGCGATAGCATAAAATTGGGTGCTGTAACGCTGCCCATTGGAGGAGCCTTGGAGAATGTACCGGGAAGTACCTCGGTATTTGGAGCTATAGCGCCTCCAGTGCTTATTCCATTTAGGTATATTGAAGCTACAGGACTGGTCCAGACGGGGAGCCGGATTGATTATAAATACTATTTTCAATCGGATGAGGGTCAAGATCTGACCTTGTTGAACGAAACATTGGAGCCTGTCCTTGATGCCGAAGATGCCGATTTGGATACGCATCTGTCCGAAGCAAGACGCTTGGGGCGGCGCTATGAAAACTTTGGTAAGTTCCTTAATCTAGTGGGGTTTATTGCACTACTTTTAGGGTGTGTGGGGATTGCCAGTGGAATGGGAATCTATGTCCAAATGAAAGTAAAATCCATTGCGGTGCTCAAATGTTTGGGCGCAACCAAACGGCAGAGTTATTTGATTTTCTTCGTGCAAATTGCCTGCATGGGTATTATTGGAGGGCTTTTGGGTACGACCCTGGCTTATTTTCTACAACAGTTATTTCCCCTATTATTGGGGGATTTGTTACCCGTTGAAGTAGGGATCACGCTGTCTTTCCAAAGTATAGTATTGGGAATCTCCTTGGGATTGGCCATGTCCATTTTGTTTGCCTTATATCCCCTCATGAGAACCCTTTACGTTTCGCCTCTGCAAACCTTGCGGGTGGTACAAGAACCCCAATCCCGTTCCAAATGGGCCACCACAGCCGTTGGATTGGGCATTGTGTTATTCGTGTTCTGTTTTTCCCTTTGGTTGTTGGGTGATCTTATGCGATCCCTGTTTTTTGTGCTGGGGTTGTTGGTGGTCTTTTTGGTCCTTACCGGAATTGCCCGACTGTTTATGGGAATGTTGAAAAAATTCTTTCCCCATTCATGGAGCTTTATTCCACGCCAAAGCCTTCGGAATTTATTCCGACCGCAAAACCAGACCTTGGTATTGGTACTGTCCATAGGAATAGGAACCTTTCTGATTAGTACCCTATACTTTACCAAGGATATGTTGTTGGAAAAGGCTGCGATAGAGGATCGGGCCAATAGCGCCAACATGATCCTTATGGACATCCAAAGTCAACAAGTGGAGGCGGTTTCCCATACCATTGAAGCATCGGGGATACCCGTAATCGATAAGATTCCGATTGTAACCATGCGGGTTGCCACCTTGAATGGCAAACCAGTGGAGGCCATTCGGAAAGATACCACCTCCCAAGTAAGTAGATGGATATTGAACCATGAATTTAGGGTGACATACCGGGATAGTCTTATCCAATCCGAGCAGATTACCGAAGGGGAGTGGATAGGCAAGGTAGATTCCGACACCAATGTGCCCATTTCAGTGAGCAACAGTTTTGCCGAGATGGCCAAGGTTACCGTTGGGGACCCTGTGGTATTCAATGTGCAAGGAAGGTTGATGAATACCATTGTTAAAAGTGTTCGGGAAGTGGATTGGAATCGATTGCAACCCAATTTTTCCGTCGTATTTCCAGCAGGAGTGTTGGAAAAAGCACCGCAGTTTGGGGTGATGACCACCAGAACAAAGGATGATTTGGGCTCGGCACAACTTCAACAACAGCTGGTGGCCCAGTTTCCCAATGTTTCTATTTTAGATTTAAAACGTATTCTGAACCTATTGGAAGACATTTTGGGTAAAATTGGTTGGGTCATCAACTTCATGGCATTCTTTAGCATTTTTGTGGGAGTGGCCGTCCTCATGGGGGCAATTTATAGCAGTAAGCACCAGCGCGTAAAACAAAGTGCCCTGCTCAGGACCTTGGGGGCCCAAGGCCGTCAGATTTTACAAATGATAGCCATTGAATATGCCATTTTAGGGTTTTTAGGAGCTTTTATGGGTGTGGTGTTGGCCGTATTGGCCAGTTCGCTATTGGCCTATATGTTGTTCGATACCGCCTTTGCACCTTCGTGGATACCGTTTGCCATTATTCTTCCGGCAATTACCCTATTGGTATTTGCTTTGGGTGTGGGTAACAGTATAGAAGTAATCCGGAATTCCCCCCTTTCCGTTTTGAAAAAGGAAAAAGAGTGAAGCTATAGATCTTTAATATGATGCAAACGGTACTGTGGGACTGGTCAATGACAAACATCATGTATTTCTTAAGTAACTTTTGCTTATTTTGAAGGTGCCTGTCCATTTAGGTTGAACAGGAAACTGCAGAAGGACATAAATCTATATTTATTGAATTGACACATGGAGTTTATAGATTATTATAAAGTTCTGGGTATTGATAAAAGCGCCACGGCCGATGCGATTAAAAAAGCGTATCGGAAATTGGCCAGAAAGTATCACCCCGATCTTAACCCCAACGATAAGGAAGCCGAACTCAACTTCAAAAAGGTGAACGAGGCCAATGAAGTACTTTCCGATCCTGAAAAAAGAAAAAAATACGATCAGTACGGAAAAGATTGGCAGCATGCGGAGGAGTTTGAAAAGGCCAAAAGGGCAAGCTCGCAAGGGCGCTCCAGAAGTTCCTCGGGATATACCTATTCCCATGCCGGGGGTTCCGAACAGGATTTTTCGGATTTTTTTGAATCCATGTTCGGCGGTGCTTCCGGTTTTGGCGGAAGAGGGCAAAAAGTTCATTTTAGGGGAGAGGATTATCATGCCAAGTTACAATTGTCTTTAATGGACGTGTACACCACCCAAAAGCAAACCTTGACCGTGAATGGGAAAAACATCCGTTTGACCATACCCGCAGGAATTGAAGATGAACAGACCATAAAAATAAAAGGGCATGGTGGTCCCGGAATCCAAGGTGGCCCGGCCGGAGATCTCTACATTACCTTTTCCATTACCAACAACACGGCTTTTAAAAGGGATGGGGCCGATTTGTACAAAGCTGTTCAAATACCATTGACGAAGGCTGTTTTGGGAGGTGAGATCTTGGTGGAGACCCTCACCGGAAAGGTAAAGCTGAAAGTTGCCCCGGGAACCAACAATGGCACCAAGGTAAAATTGAAGGGAAAGGGTTTTCCCAAGTATAAAAAGGAAGGGGTATTTGGAGATTTGTTCCTGACCTACACGGTCGACATCCCCAAGAATCTGACCGAAGAACAGAAATCCCTATTTGAGGCCTTGGAAAAAACCAACCTAGCGTAAAATGAAACAGGAAAACTACATATCAGTAAAAACATTTTGCCAGCATCATGGGGTGAAGGAATCTTTTGTGTATTCCATGTATGAGTTTGAACTGTTACAAATAGACGACTCAGCAGAAGAAGCTTTGCTTTTGACCGATGAACTACCGGTTCTTGAAAAAATGGTCCGTCTTCACAAAGAATTGGACATCAACCCTGAAGGGGTACAGGCGGTATACCACCTATTACAACAGGTTGAAGGTTTGCAAGAGGAAGTGGCGGCACTTAAAAGAAAGTTGGATAGGTTTGACCTATAAGTAGGCATCAATGCTTAATGATCATTCCGTCCTCCATTTCAATGATACGGTCTGTTCTCTTGGCAAAATCCTCATCATGGGTAACCACCAATAAAGATAACCCCTGTTCTTCTTTCAACCGTTTAAAGATGTTGAACACATTTTCCGAGTTGTGACTGTCCAGGTTGCCCGTGGGTTCGTCACCCATCAATATGGCCGGGTCATTGATCAATGCCCGCGCAATGGCCACCCGTTGCTTTTCGCCCCCTGAGATCCGTGATGCTTTTTGTTGGGCCAAATGTCCAATATGTAGCATGGACAATTTCTCATGGGCATCATGCTCTATTTCGGCCAAGGACTTTTCCGCCAATTTTTTAGCGGGCAGCATTACATTCTCCAAAACACTGAATTCGGAAAGCAAATAGTGGAACTGGAATACAAATCCAATGGATTTGTTTCGGATCCTGGATAGTTCGTTGTGCGATTTGCCCGTGACCAATTGTTTGCTTAGATACAGCTCACCGGTGTAATCCGTATCCATTGTGGACAGAATATAGAGCAAGGTCGATTTTCCCGAGCCCGATTTTCCCATGATCGACGCAAACTCTCCCTGTTTGACGCCAAAGGAAATGTTTTTCAGTACATGAAAATCCTTGGGCAAGTGGAAATGTTTATTGATATTTTTTGCTTCTAGTACCAAGTGCTATGTTTTGGTTAAGTACCTCTTATGATTCGTACAGGATCAATTTTTTTGGCCTTCTTGGAAGGCATATATCCTGCAATGAATGTGGAAATCAATGCAAAGGTGATACCGATGATATAATAGGCCATATTGTAATTGACAGGAAATGTACTTATGGTGGGCAGCGCCTCGGTATGGAATGGGGTCTGGTCAATGATTTTTGATAAGGCCAGACCGATCAACAGTCCCAGAACACCCCCAATGGAGCCAATGATCATGGCTTGACTCATAAAGATGTACTGCACATCCCTACCGGAAAACCCGGTGGCCTTGAGAATGGCAATATCCTTCATTTTTTCATAGATGAGCATGTTCAGGATATTGTAAATGCCAAAGCCGGCCACAATGAGCAGGGTTATGGATACCGCATAAGTGATTAAATTCCGTATGTCCGAACCAGTCTCAAATTGGGCATTGGCCTCATTGATATCCACTGCCTTGGTATTGAACTGTCTTTCCAAGCGTTGCGCCATCAATGCCGCTTCATCCAGATTCAATAGTTTAATATTGATGTCCGTAACATAATTCTCCGCCTCCCCCAAAATCCGTTGTACGGTCTTGAGGTTGGCAAAACTCTGTATATTGTCAATTTCAGCAATACCACTTTGGTATATCCCCACAATCTTCAAGGGGAAAATGTTTCCTGTCACGGTACTTATCTGTACCCGGTCGCCAAGGGATAATGACATTTTTTCGGCCAGTCCGGCCCCGAGCAAAATCCCATTATCATTGTTTTTTAAAGCTTTGGGAGAACCTTCTATAATGTTATCCTGAATGTTGGACAGGCGAACCTCTTCCATGATGTCCACACCCACCAAGTTGCCCCCAAGCTCAATATTGCCCGATAAATAAAATATCTGGGCCTTGAGTTGGGGCGTGGCACCCTTTACATTGGGGTGTTGTTTCAGATAATCCAAAATGGGCAGGGCATTGTGTATCTTTTTCTGACTCTGTTTTGGTTTAATGGAACGTACTACATTGAAAGAGTTCTTGAAGTCTCTAAAAAGGTCCACAGGTTGCTTTTCAGATGGCCGTATCTCGTTGTATAGATGGATATGCGGCGTTTGGTTCAACACCAGATCATCCAACATGCCATTGAGTCCGGTCATAAAACTCACCAAGGTAATGTAGGCCCCAATCCCAAAAGTGACCCCCAAAGTTGCCGTGATGGTGGATTTCATCTTGGAAACAAGATGTGTTTTGGCAATTCCAAGTATTACGGGCCAGTTGGTCATTCTTCAGGGATATAAATGGCCGTGTTTTCAGTGATTCCATCCAAGACTTCAACCATTTCCATGTTTTGGAGGCCTATGGTGATATCTTTTTCACCATCATCGGTAAGCACCTTGGAGGCACCGATGAGATACTCCTTGGGAATAGTTAGGGCTTCCTCCTTTTGGGCAATGACAATGTTTCCTTCACCGGAAAGGCCAGGATACAAAGTGGGTGGTGGATTCACAAAAATGGCTTCGACCATGAAGGTCTGTGAACTTTCATCCTTTCTGGGATATATTTTATACACCTTGGCCTCAAATACGTCCTCACCGTAGGAGTCCAACGTGATATAAACTTTTTGGTCGTTCTTCACTTTCACGATATCCACTTCGTCCACTAGCAGCTCCACAATGAATTTATCACTTCGTCCCACAGCGGCCACCGGTTCAACCGTATTGATGATTTCACCGGGGTTTTTGTAAATGGCATACACCTTGCCGTCTATTTTGCTCACCACGGTGAAATCCTCAGAAGTGGTCAGGGAAGATTTATAGGTGTTTTCGGCTTGTTGCACTTGGGTAGCGAGTTCATTTTTGGTGCGGTCGTATTTTTGTTTCAACAGGCTCAAGCTGTTTTGGGAAAGTTCATAGGCCAGTTTACGGGTATCGTACTCCACTTTGGAGCCGATGTTTTGGTCCCAAAGATTTTTTTGCCTGAAATAATTTATGGAATCATTTTTCAGCTTCAGTTCAGCGGCTTGGATTTCATCCTCGATACCCTTGAGCACTGCGGCACTTCCGCTATAATTTTCACGAGCCAGACGCAATGACAGCTCTGCATTTTTTCTGTTCAGTTCTGGAGAGGTATTGGTGATTTGAAGGATTCGGTCCCCCTTGGCCACTGCGTCACCCTCTTCAACCCATACCTTATCCAGGATTCCCATGACAATGGAATAAGCTTGGTAAAGACTATCGGGCTGCACCGTTGCCGAAGCATATACAGATTCGGTCAGTGACATTTTTTTTGGATAGGTTTTATCTGAAGTATGGTTACATGAAAAAAGAAGCGCGGAACCAAAAATGAACAGAAGTGTCTTTCTCATAGTGGGTTTTGTCAAACAGTCTCCAAATTACCAATAAAAATAGTATTAATACTATGAGTTATGTCAGGATTCAATATCATTTAAATACTTGGAAGCAGGACCGATTGGCCAGAACCAGCTGGACACTTGCATAGAACTTCCAAGGGTTGCTGTTGCAGTAACATAATGCCTGTCAGTTTGTTGAAGAGTGTTGGCATGATGGAAGTCATTTTCCATGCCGGTCCAGTACCCTACCTTGCATAGACCTAATTGTTATAATCCGATAGGTTTACTTAAAAAGTAAAGTCATGAAAAAAATAGTTGTATTGCTTGGTGTGTGGGTACTGGCTTCCTGCTCCAGCACCCGTTTTGTTGATAGTTGGAAAAACAATGAAATTACTTCCTTCCATCCTGAAAAGTTATTGGTGGTGGGAATGACCAGTAATTTGACGGCCCGAAAGATTTTTGAAGATGAATTGCGTATGGCTTTTGTCCAAAAAGGCATAGAGGCCCATGTGAGCGATGGAGTAATTGGCCAAGAGTTTACCGATACCGAAAGAAGCATGCAGGAAATAGAGGGAATGACCCAACAGTTGGTGGATGAAGGATTTGATGCCGTGGTCATATCCGCAGTAAAGGGAGTGGACAATAAGGAGGATTATCGGTCCAGCTATTACCAACTGGGATATAGAAGACCTCATTTTGGTCGTTATTGGTATACCTATCAAGGGATATACTATACTCCAGAATATTATTCCTATTACAAAGTGTACCATGTAGAGACCGCTATCTACAATTTGGGCAGTGGAGAGGACCGTTCATTGGTGTGGGTAGGCTCGTTTGATATTGTGGATCCACAGAACATCACATCCACGGTAGACGATTATGTGGCCAGAATAGTGGAGCAAATGAAAAAAGATCGGGTATTTGGGGATTGATGGACGTATTCCAAAGCTCTTCTATCAGGGAAGGGAAGCCGCCAAGGCTATTTCCACCATATCCCTGAAGGAGGTTTCCCGTTTCATGGCAGAAAGACTTTCTCCAGTGACCAAGGAATCCGATATAGTCAAAATGGACAGTGCCCGTACCTTATATTTGGCCGCTATGGTGTACAATCCGGCGGTTTCCATTTCTACACATAAAATACCATATTGGGCCCAAAGTTTATATTCGTTGGGGTCGTCCACATAGAATTCATCTGAGGAAAGCACATTGCCCGCCTTTATGGGGATGTTTTGTTGTTGGGCATAGTTCACGGCTTTTTGGAAAAGCTCAAAGTTGGCCGTGGGGGAATAATCGGAATTGATGAACCTTGAATTGTTTATGCCCGAGGTGGTGGAGGCAGCCATGGCCAACACCACATCGTTCAATTCCACTTCTTTTTGGTACGATCCAGCAGACCCTACGCGGATGATGTTCCGTACCCCATAATCCTTGATGAGTTCATGGAAATAAATCATGGAAGAAGGCATTCCCATGCCACTTCCCTGTACGGATATTCTTTTTCCTTGATAGGTTCCGGTATACCCCAACATACCCCGGATTTTGTTATAGCAATTGGGATTTTCCAAGAAAGTTTCCGCTATCCATTTGGCCCGTAACGGGTCTCCGGGCATCAACACGGTTTCTGCAATTTCTCCTTTTTGGGCTTCAAGATGTATGCTCATGGGTGTGGATTAGTTCAATAATGCCGGCCCGGAGGAGGTTCCTATTCTGGAAACCCCTAGGGCGATATATTTCAAAGCGGTCTCTTTATCCTTTATGCCTCCTGAAGCCTTGATTTTTGCTTTGTCGCCAACCATTCTTTTCATAAGGATGACATCTTCAAAAGTGGCTCCGCCACTTCCAAATCCGGTTGAGGTCTTTACAAAATCGGCCCCCGCTTCAACAGCCAAGATGCAGGCTTTTTCCTTTTCGGATGTGGTCAGGTAACAGGTTTCCAGGATTACCTTCAATATTTTATCCCCAATGCCCTGCTTTATGGATATGATCTCGTTCCTGACCCTATCATCCTCATTGGATTTTAACCATCCTATATTGATGACCATGTCTATCTCGTCCGCTCCATTTTTCACACAGTCCTTTGCTTCAAAGATTTTGGCCTCGGTGGACATGGCTCCCAAGGGAAAGCCCACAACGGCGGCAATTTTTACCTTGGTGTTTTTCAATTCTTCAGATGCCAAGGAAACATGGCATCCATTAACGCAAACCGCATGGAACCCAAAGCGTTTGGCTTCTTCACATAGGTATTGGATTTCGGATAGGGTCGCCGTGGGTTTTAAATGGGTATGGTCTATGAAATCCGGTAAGTGCATATCAATGGTTAAAAAGCTGTTTCAGCTTAAAGATAGCCAACATCTCAGATTTGTTTTTCCCAGCAAAGGCATGGGCAATGCTCTCTGCGGTTTCTATAATAAGGACCTTGGATTTTGGGGTGAACTTTTCCGGATGGTCCTTGTAGAAGCCTTTAAACGCCTCAAAATACTCATCACTATCTTTTTCCTCGCCTTCCAGCCAATCAAAAACGATTTCTATTTGATAGGCCGCATCTGTGTGGAACTCATCCTCAACATCATCCACATCCAACCAATGTTGCCGCACATATTTTTGCAACCGTGCTTTTTCTATGGGTTTTATTTTGTTGTCGGCCATGGCCACGGCATAAAAAAGCATACCCAGATTTTGATAGAATTCATTCCCTATTTTTTCTGAATTGAGCATATCCAAAGATTTAGTTTCCAGTAAAGGTAGCCTCTTTTCCCTTTGTTTTTTTATGACAACGGTCAGGGTTTTATAAAAGCCCATTGATTTATTTGCCCCTTCGTCCTGTACTGGTATTGCTGCGTCCTCTGTTGGTATTTTTATCTTGATGATACCGTTGGATATCGTCATCATAATAGTTCCGTATGCGTTCATAACGCAATCGGCTTAAATTATAGGATTGATATCTTGAGGGAAGTACAGTTCGCCTTATCCATATACCTCCATCCAAATAGATATAAGCCCTGGAGGAAAGATCATAGTAAATATTTATTTCTGGGAAGAAGACATACCTCACCGCTTCAACCCTATGCGGATAAAACCATGGGGGAGGTGGGTCTGCCAATCTATGGGAGACTATGACCGGACCACAGGACTGGAATGCGAACAGCAGCGAAAACAAGATGGTATAGAAAATAAACTTTTTCATTGTGGGCGATTTAGAATGGTAAGGTAGTACAACGGCTACCTTGGAGTAAATGACCTAGGTCATGAAATACGGTTTCTGCACCTTCTATATTTGATGAAACTTCATTTATGAAAAAAATATTGGTGCCCATAGATTTTTCCGAACACTCGGAGTATGCCTTACAGGTAGCTTCACAAATCGCTAGGGAGCACCATGTGGGAATTGTTGTTTTGCATATGTTGGGAGTATCCGAATCCGTTATGGCCAAATCTGAAGAGGAGGAAATACAGGAGGCAAACTATTACGTGAAGTTGGCCAAGAAAAAAATCAAAAGCTTTTTGGAAAAGGAATATCTCCGTAATATCCCAATTGAAGGCATCATCCAGAATTACAAAATCTTCAGTGAGGTGAACCAAGTGGCCCAAGAGAATGATTGTGGCCTAGTGGTCATGGGCTCCCATGGAACCAGTGGCCTGAGTCGGTTTTTTGTGGGGTCCAATACCGAGAAAGTAATCCGCACTTCAGAAGTCCCCGTATTGGTCATCAAAAGGCCATATGAAAGCTTCAAGGTTAAAAAAATGGCCTTTGCCTGTGATTTGGAACTGGAGAATACTTCGGTGTATCACAAGGTCGCTGCATATGCGGAACTGTTCTCTGCCAAGCTGGAGGTGTTTTATGTGAACATCTTGGGAGCCAATTATATGGGATATTCCGATATAGAAAAGAGAATCAAGGATTTTAATGGCGCTATCGGGGAGGAAGTGCCCATACGGGTCTATAACTACCACAGTGTGGAAAGGGGCATATTCAATTTTTGTTTTGAACAGGGAGTGGACCTTTTGGCCATTACCACCCATGGTAGAAAGGGAATCGCCCATTTCTTGGCCGGAAGTACGGCCGAAAATGTATCCAACCAAGCCAAGCTACCGGTTCTTACCATAAAACTTTAACGGTCAGGTCCTGAACAACAATTCAATTCGGCCCAATAAAATCAGCTCGGACTTGTTGCTTCCGGCAAAGGCTGAGGTTATGGCCCTGGCCGTTGACATGGTGAGCTGTTTTACACGTTCCGGAAATACGATTTTGTGTTCGGTGTAAAAAGCTTCGAACTCTTCATAGATTTCATCACTGTCCTTTTCGTATTCCATCAACCAATCAAAAACGGTCTCAATTTGAAAAGCGGAATCGGTTCCATATTCGTCCTCAATATCATCCACTTCCAGCCAATGGTCACGTACAACCTCTTTTAAGCGATCCATCTCTTTTGCATGGATGCTATGGTCTGCCATGGCCACGGCATAGAAAAGCTTTCCCAAGTTTTGATACAATTCGTTTCCCAGTTTCTTTTTCGAGTCCATCATTTTGATAGTTTTTATGCTTTGAATAAAGATAAACAAGGAAGAGTCCTTCGCTTATGATGTAAATCAGTTATTTGTTAACTTTAGTGAGTGAAGCTGTTCGAAAAAAACAATGTGTTCAGGATTCTAACGGAAGTGATTTCGGAAGGGATACTCATCGTGAACGATCAACAGATTATTGTGGCCAGCAATGTAGTGGCCAACCGTATGTTCGGCTATCAAAAAGGAGAGCTTAGCGGCATGCCCTTGGAAGCCTTGCTTCCCGAAAACGTAAGGGAGCAGCACAAACTGGATGCCGGGGCATTTCTACAAAAGGGCCATCAAAGAAGCATGGGGCAAGGCCTGGACCTTGTTGGGCTTCTGAAAGATGGCAGTGAGTTCCCACTTGAAATAGGGCTTAACCCATTTACCCTGTTGCAGAAAAATTACGTAATGGCCATTATTGTGGACATTTCGGAACGAAAGAGAACCGAGCAGACCATAGATCACTGGTTCCAGATCTTTAATGAGTCGCTCAACGAGATCTATATTTTTGATGTGGAAACCTTTGTCTTCATCAATGTAAACCGTGGTGCCCAGCTTAATTTGGGCTATACCATGGAAGAATTGAACCAGATGTCCGTCCTTGATATCAAGACCGATCTTTCCGAGAAAAGTTTAAAAAGATTGATTGCCCCATTGATCAATAAGAAACGGGAAAAAGTCGATTTTGAAACGATCCATAAAAGAAAAGATGGTTCCATATATCCCGTAGAAGTGCATTTGCAACTGTCATCCATAGGAAAAAAGGAAGTGTGCTTGGCCATTGTTTTGGACATTACCGAACGAAAAAATTATACCCAACATCTGGAAAACAAGGTTGAGGAGCGTACCCTTCAACTTAGGGAAGCCTTGAAGGCGGAGAAGCAGCTGAACGAGTTAAAGACAAAATTCCTTTCCTTGGTCTCGCATGAATTCAAGACACCATTGACCAGTATACTGACCTCAGCTTCCCTGCTTTCTAAATATACCGAGACCGAGCAGCAGGAGAAACGCGATAAGCATATCAACACCATTAGGGAAAAGGTGAAGTATTTGGATAATATCCTTACTGATTTTCTCTCCATAGAACGTTTGGATACCGGTAAGGTGAAGTACAACATTACCTTGTTTCCCTTGAGCAAGCTGATCAATGAGGTGGTCTATAACTCCAATACACTTTTAAAGGAAGGGCAGCGGATTCTATACCCCAAGGATATTGATGGCATAAACGTATTTTTTGATGAAAAGATTTTGGCATTGGCCCTGTCCAATTTGTTGCACAATGCCATTAAATATTCCCATGAAGGCACCCAGATAGAACTTCAGGTCACGGAACAGGGCGAAAACCTCCAAATAGATGTCGTGGATGGGGGACTGGGAATTCCGGAAGAGGACCAGCCCTTTATTTTTGAGCGGTATTTCAGGGCCAGCAATGTGCTGACGAGCCAGGGTACCGGAATAGGATTGAATATTGTAAAACAGCACATGTTCAACCTTGGGGCCGAAATCGATTTTACGAGTAGCTTGGGCCAGGGCTCAACATTTACTTTGACCATACCATTTAAGAACTACGAAGATGAAGAAGATCCTATTGGTTGAGGATGACCCCTCATTACGGGAAAATATAGAAGAGCTTTTGGACCTATCGGGGTTTCAGGTATACTCAACCCCAGATGGGAGAATGGCCGTTGAAATTGCCAAAAAGGAGACCCCGGATATTGTACTGTGCGATATCATGATGCCCGAAGTGGATGGGTATGAGGTGCTGGAGCAGTTCTCGTCCTGTGAGAAGACCAAACATATCCCCTTTATTTTTGTTTCGGCCAAAACCGAACGTCATGAGGTGCGAAAAGGGATGGACCTTGGTGCGGATGATTATTTGACCAAGCCGTTTGAGGAAGAAGAACTTTTGAATGCCATTCGCTCCCGTTTGGAGAAGTCCAAACAGCTGGAAAGCGTTTTTATGAAGCGGGGAGAGCATACGAAAGAACACGACATTAGGTCGCTGCACGAATTGAAGAACTTTTTTCATGATCATGGTCAATTATTTTCCTTTAAAAAGGATGAGACCATTTATGCCATGGGGGAACACTCCAATATGGTGTATCTTATTTTGAAAGGAGTGGTCAAGTGCTGTGGCTTGGATGAGGAGGGCAAGGAACTCATCACTTCCGTATATAGCGAAGATGATTTTTTGGGGTTTACCTCCTTGACAGAGAACTTTCCTTATCGCGAATATGCCATTGCCATGGAAGATCTGGAATTGGCAGGAATTTCCAAAACCCAAGTAAAAGCCATACTCGAAGAAAACCAAAACGTTTCTTTGGAACTGATCAATATCATGGCCGAAGATATGGTGCAGATTAAAAAGCAATTGCTGCAGATGGCGTATAGCTCGGTCCGAAAAAAAACGGCCCAAACCCTGCTCCTGTATTCCCAAGCCATGAACAAAGGAAAGGATACCCCTCTAAAAATTGCCCGAAGTGATTTGGCAGGTGTTGCGGGCATTGCCACGGAAAGCCTGATCAGAACCCTATCTGATTTTAAGGATGAAGGACTTATCTCTATAGAAAACCGAGACATTAGGGTCTTGGACAAAGAGGCCTTAAAACAGGTCCACTAGCCGAAAATGACATTTATCATTCCATCTTTTTTGTGGAATGGCAAACTTGCAGTGTCATTGAGTGGATTATGAAAAATATTTTAATCCCAACCGATTTTTCAGAAAATTCCAAGAATGCGCTTAGGTATGCCCAAGTAGTGTTCCGTTCCTTGGAGTGTAACTTTTATGTGCTTTATGTGGCCCCCTTGGGAGAGACACAAACGGACACTTTTGGAATTTCCCGTCCAAAGGGCAAAGACCTTTCCACTGGGAATGTCAAAGAAATGTTGGCGGATTTGGTGGATAGCTGTAGAAAGTACAGTAAGGATGCCAACCATCATTTTTATACACTGCAAGACTATGGTTTTTTTGTCCAGAGCATTAAAAAGAACCTGGGAGAACATCAAATCGATTTAATTGTGATGGGCACCAAAGGTGCTTCCGGATTAAAGGAAAGGGTTGTGGGGAGCAACGCAGGTGATGTGATTACCAAAGTACAGTGCAATACATTGGTGATTCCGGATGCCGTAATGTTATCCAAGCCCAAAGAAATTGCCTTTCCCACCGATTATAATATTTTCTACACACACGGAATTTTAAGCTCCATGGCGGAAATGTTGAATCTTTCCGCAAGCAAGCTCAGAATTATGAACGTGATCAAAAATGGGGAGGGGCTTACGTTGGAACAAAAAACGAATAAGGAATACCTCTTTGATTATATGGAGGAGACCTTCCCTGACCGATACAGTTTCCATACCATTTCCAATAAAAGCGTAAAATCTGCCATACAATCTTTTGTGGAGAACCAAGCGGCCGATATGATAGTCATGGTGGCCAAGAACCTGAATTTTATTCAGCAAATCCTATTCGATTCCATGGTCGAAAAAATCAGCTTTCATACAATGGTGCCCTTTTACGTTATCCACGAATAAGGTTTCTTCTACATACCGATATTGACCAAAATCATATTTTACCTTTTTTCGCTGTCCTATCTTTGGGAAAAGAGCTTACCATGCGCACCATACTTATTCCCACCGATTTTTCCAAGAACGCCCTACATGCACTGCAATATGCACAGGAACTGTACAAATGTGAGCGTAGCTGCTTTTTTATCCTGCATGCCTATATGGATGAGGTGTATGGGGAATATAAGACCACTTCTTCCGAAGACTTGGAGGAACGGAAACGGATAAAAAAGGAGGAATCCGAAAAGAAGTTGGACCATTTGGTAGGGACCATTTTGGGAAACCCGCCCAATCCATTACATAATTTCGAGACCATTGCCGTTTTTGACAGTCTTGTGGACGGCATCAATGATTTTGTGAACGAGATGAACATAGACATGGTCATTATGGGGACCAAAGGGGAGACCAGTGACCACAAGACCACCTTTGGGAGCTATACCATAGAAGTGTTCAAATATTTAAAATGTCCCGTATTGGCCGTTCCGGAAGGTTTTGAATACAGACAACCCAAGGTCATTCTGTTTCCAACAGACTATATGCTGCCCTATAAGCGCAGGGAGCTCAAACTTTTGGGGAACTTGGCCCGTAAGTTCAAATCTGAGGTGCATTGTCTTTACTTCACGGATTTTGATGAACTCAGTATCAGACAAATGGACAACAAAAAGTTTCTGGAAGGTTCCCTTTCCGATACGTATTTGTCCTTTGGGACCACCTCGGTCAAAAACAAGGCTGACGGAATTATGGAATATGTGAAAAAAAATGAGGTGGGGATGTTGGTCATGGTAAACTCAAGACATTCCTTTTTTGAGGACATGCTCTATCGTTCCACGGTGGACTTGCTTGGACTTAAAGTGGGGATTCCATTTTTGGTGATGCAGAATCTAAATCGATGAACATTTAAAAAAGAAAGGGATGAAAAACATACTCTTACTTACCGATTTCTCCAAGGATGCCTGGAATGCCATTTTTATGGCGGTGAAACTCTACACAGACATGGAATGTAAGTTCCATGTAGTGCATACCTATGAGCCCAAACAAGAAAATATCACCGGATTTAAAAGTAGCACCAGGGCGGGAGTGGTCTACCAATCCCTATCGGAGGCATCTATGGGGCAGCTTGGGGAGGTAACGGACTATTTGGAGGAAAATCACAAGAACCCAAAACATAGTTTTGAAAAGTTGTCCATTGCCGGCGGACTGGTGGAAACCATCAAGGATTTACTTCCTCGCTATGATATCGATACCATTTTCATGGGAACCAAGGGTTCCACGGGAGCTAAGGAAATTTTTATGGGCAGCAATGCGGTAAAAGTCATAAAGCACATAAAAAACTGTTCTTTGGTGGTAGTTCCGGAATCGTATGATTTCCAAAGATTGGAGTCTTTGGTTTTTCCAACCGAGTTTGCCCATTTTTTTCCAAAGAATGTACTGAGACCTTTGTTGAAATTGGTCAAGCTATGGAACTCTGAGGTCAAGATTTTCCACGTGGCACAGACGTTTAGTCTGTTGGATATTCAGAAGGCCAACAAGGAAATCCTGAAAAAGCGATTTGAGGGGCATACCACCTCATTTCACAAAGTCATTATTAAGACCACGGTGGCTGAGGCTATCCGGCAATTTGCTGAGGAGGAAAAGGCCGATCTTATTGTGCTCACCAATTATTCCCATGATTTTTTTGATGGATTGACGCAGGAACCTGTGGTAAAAAAGGTAACTTTTAGAACTGAAATCCCATTGATGGTACTTCCAGATTTTGAAGGATAGCATAGAAACACAACGAATATGACACGGATAGTACTGCCTACAGACTTTTCCAAGAATGCTTGGAATGCCATTATTTATGCATTTTCCATCTTTAAGGATGTAGAGTGTGAGTTCCTTATCCTGAATGCCTACCAAGTTGGGGCATCCGGTTTAACCACCAAAATGGGCAGTACCAACGACACCCGTTTGTTCCGTTTGATGAAAGAACAATCGGAGCGCGAACTCCAGGAGGTTTTGGAGAAGGTGGTTGAGATTGATACTGATCCGAAGCATCATTTTAAGACCCTATCCGTTGCGGACCATCTTGTGAATGCAATTGGGAAGACGGTGTACAACAAGGAAATCGATTACATTATTATGGGGACCAAGGGGGCTACGGGGCTTAAGGAAGTATTTATGGGGAGCAATACATATAAAATCATCAATGAGATTGATTTTTGCCCTGTAATAGCCGTTCCCGAGGAGTACATCGTCAAGGATTCCATTGGGGATATTGTCTTGGCTACGGGGTACGAGCATGTTTTTGAAACCTATGAACTGCATCCACTTTTAAAGCTCACCCAACTTTTCGATTCTGAAATATGGGTGACCTATGCCGGGAATCCTGAAGAACTCACTCCCCAACAAATTGAATCGAAGAGCACTTTGGAGAACCACTTGAAGGACACAAGGTACAAGTTCCTTGAAGTGGAAAAGGGAAGTTCCATTCAAAGTGCCATTCAAAAAACGGTGGAAGAACATAAAGGGGTAGACATGTTGGCCATGATCAACTACGCCCATGGTTTTTTTGAAAAACTTACCCGCGAGGCCGTCATTAAAAAAGTCTCCTTCAATACCCAAGTGCCTTTTTTGGTCGTGCACCTTTTTGAGTGAAATCTACCTACATAAAAGATTTTACCACTTGGACAATCTCCGATTTTTGGAGTACACCGGATTGCCGCCACAATTGTTGACCTTTTTTGAAGAGCAGCATGGTTGGTACACCCCTTACCTGGTATTTACTGGCCAAGGATTGGTTTTTGTCCACATCAATTTTCACGATTTTCACCGAATCCCCCAATTCTGCCTTGACATCCTTAAGGATGGGGGCCAACATTTTACATGGACCACACCACTCTGCGGAAAAATCAATGAGTACCAATTGATCGGAGTCTATCAAAGCGTTAAAATTTCCTTTCATGGATGTACTATTTATAAGATGCAATTTATGAAATCCGTTTTTTTTGTGAATTGATGGATATCATGGTTTAAGATTGCAAAAGCATGTAGGTTTGATTAAATTGGAAGGATATGATGCGGATAGTATTGCCCACGGATTTTTCAGAGAACGCGTTCAACGCCATTGCCTATGCGGCCAAGTTATTGGAAGACACCACCTGCGTCTTTTATCTACTGCATGCCTATACACCGCCCATGTACCGTGTGGACTACACCTTGGGCAGTCCGGGTGAACTTGGACTCCCCGATGACTATAAATACAATGCGGAGGCCGAATTGGAAAAAACCAGAAAACGAATCAAGGCTAAGTTTGATTTTCCAAAGCACGAGTATGTGGTACATGCCGCTTTTAATACCTTGGAAGATGAAATCAATACCATGGTCAATAATGAAAACATGGATTTGGTGATCATGGGTACCCAAGGCGCAACGGGGGCCAAGGAAATTTTGTTCGGGTCGCATACGGTACATGTGATCAATAAGGCCATTGTCCCGGTTTTGGCCGTTCCATCCAGTACGAAAAGTATTCCGCTTCGGAATATATTGTTCCCTACGGATTATGGAATCGACTTCTCAAAAAAGGATTTGGAGTGCTTGTTGGAATTGTCAAAATTAGGGGAATCCACAGTGCATATCATGCACGTTTCAACCTCACAAGGGCTCACGGCACAGCAAAAGAGGAATAAATCCAATCTTGAAAAATTGATGCAAGACCAACCCTGTCAGTTTCATGACCTTCCCGATCAAGAATTGGTGGAAGCCATAAACGCGTTTCAGCAAGAAGTGCCTGTAGATTTACTGGCAATGGTGAAAAATAAGCACTCGTTTTTAGAGCGTCTTTTTGTGGAACCTGTGATCAGGAATATTGGCCTGCATTGCAAAGTGCCTTTTTTGGTGCTACCCCACACGGCAAATTGACCTAAATCATGGCACAGGATAACGATCCCATGTAATTTTAGGGAAAAACCTGAACAGCCATGGACAAAAGAGTCTTGTTGCCTACCGATTATTCAAAAAATGCATTGAACGCCATTAGATATGCGTTGGACCTGTATAAAAATGTACAGTGCGATTTTTATATCCTGAACGCTTTTCAGGCTTCGGGTTATACCTTGGACAGTATGATGGTCCCTGAACCCGGGGAGCGTTTGTACGATTTGGCCAAGGAAGCGTCGGAAGCAGGAATGGAACGACTTATGGGGATGATCAAACTCCATCCGGAAAACCCAAAACATCGGTTCCATTACATTTCCACCTTCAATAGTTTGGTGGAAGCCATCAAGAATGAGATAGCGAAGAAAGATATCGATGTAATTGTTATGGGAACCAAAGGCCTTACCGAATCAAAAGCACGGATTTTTGGGACCAATACGGTATCTGTAATGGAAAGTATTAAACAATGTCCGGTAATCGCAGTGCCCAGTGATTATATGTATGTTCCCCCCAAGGAAATTGCCTTTCCTACGGATTACAAGACAGACTTTAAAAAATCTGAAATGGCCCAGTTGGTGGAAATTGCAAAGCTGCACGGATCAAAAATAAATGTGGTCCATATTGATAAGGACAAGGATGGCAAACTGAGCAAACAAGAGGAAACCCATAAACGGTTGTTACAAGATATTCTGGAAGGGTTGGATTATGAGCTACACTTTTTATCTGCCGTAAAAGTGAGTAAGGGCATCAACCTTTTCATCGAGAGCACCAATTGCGATATGATTGCCTTTATGAACAGAAAGCATTTGTTTTTTGGAAGCATCTTGTCCAATCCCTTGGTCAAGGAGATAGGGTATGATCCCAAAATACCCATTTTGGAGTTGAATGATAATTGAAAAAATGTAAAAAAGGACTGATTGAACACTATAAATAGAATAGATCATGGGCAACGAAAATAAAATAGAAGACTTTCGATATGAGCTTCAAAGATGGAAATCCTATTTCCAGTTCATTGATGATGAGGTATCCTTTATTGAAAAATTACTGAACTCCTATGTTTTTGAGCCTACCACACCAAATTTGTTTGAACGCCTGGAACAGTTCAAGCAAGAGTTCACCAAATCAAAGAAGAAAAAGGAGCAGCTTCAAAAAAAGATTCTGGAACAAGAAAGACATTTGGGGGGTATTTTGGAGTGTACTTCCAAAGTGGATGATATGGGGTACTGTAAGAAACATGAACGGTTACGGAACGAGGTTGGGCAATATTTTGGGGATTATCAAAAGATCAAGGCCGAGGTATACGATTATGCGGGATTGGTATTGAAAAGAAGAAAGCCCATGGATTGATCAGTGCCTTTCCTGTGTTTTGTTCATAAAATAGGGCTCAAGAGCTTGGCCATGCCCTCTATCAATTTATTGATCCAAGGACGATTGCTGAAAGCTTGATAATCGTCCAGCATGATTGATTTGGAGCAATCCTTGAGAAAATCGTCTTTCATCTGCTGGCATAATTTAGCGTCATAGACAATGGCATTGGCCTCGTAGTTTTGCTGTAAGCTACGGTTGTCCAAGTTGGCGGTTCCTATACTTGCAATTTTGTCATCGCAGAGCATGACCTTGCTATGAAGGAAACCGTCCGGATGCAGATATACCTTGATGCCAGACTTTAGATATGATTCAAAGTAGGAGCGGACGCACCAATCCACCAATTTCATGTCAGTAGTGGAGGACATCAACAGTCTTACATCGACCCCGCTTAAGGCAGCGGTTTGCATGCTTTGGAGGATGGCATGATTAGGGATTACATAAGGGTTTATGATATAGACATAGTTCTCAGCATTGTTCATGATGGAGAAATACGCTTGCTCTATAGCCGCGAAATCATCATCCGGTCCGCTTGGAACTATTTGCATGGAGGATCCCTTTTTCTTCGTTTTGTGGATGGTATATGATGAGGTATCCACTTTTTTATTGCTGGCCAAATACCAATCAGAGATAAAAAGCCCGTTCAAATAATCCACGGCCTCCCCCTCGATTCTTAAATGTGTATCATGCCATTTGCCCAATTGGGGGTCTCCCTTAAGATATTTGTCCGAAATGTTGATACCCCCGGTAAAGCCAACCTTGTTATCAATAACAATGATTTTCCTATGGTTTCTATAGTTCAAGGAGGACAGAAATTTGCCAAATCGGAACGGGAGAAACTGAGCGACCTCGACCTTGCATTTTCGAAGCCTATTGAGATATTGTTTGCTTAAGGAGTAACTTCCGATACCATCGTACAGGACCCGAACAGTAACGTTTTCCGCTACTTTTCGTTCAAATATTTCCAGTAGCTTTTCCGCCAAGATACCATCCTCATAGATGTAGTATTGCAAATGGATATGCTCCTGGGCACTTTCCAAAGCCTCAAAAATGCTTTCAAAAGTGTTCTTGCCATCTTTTAGGAGGGTAAGCTCATTATGGTCGGTAACAGGGCACTTTGAAGTCCTGTAGATGAGTTTGGAGATTTTTCTGTTGTATTCGGAGATATTGACCTTGTCAGTACCCTCTTGAAGATGCTTTCTGGTTTCAGCATGATTATTTTGGGAGAACAACTTACTTTTTCTTCGATTTCTACCCAGTAAAAGATAGAGTAACACCCCTCCAACAGGAATGGTAAAGATGGCCAAGAGCCAAGCCAATGTTTTGCTGGGGCGCACCCCATTGAGAAGCAGGCTCACTACAATCACTAGTCCAATGACCATGTAGACAGTTATGAGAATGCTCACTACCATGGTGTTATCGAAAATCTCCAAACTATTTCAAATATAGAGTGCTTGCGGACCCATTTTTATGGGCAAGGCAAATGGTACTTCACGAAAATAGGATATTGTAGGTGAAAATAAGCCGATTTCTCTTTCGGATACATGATGCGGATCAGTCCTAACATTTTATATGGGCATTACCCTAGGAATGCCCATGACTCTGTTTGCTAGTTTGTTGTAAATCATAAAAAAACATGCATTTCATCGATGACACCCTACTTTAATCAACAATTTCATACACTGGATTAGTCTAATACACAACATTTTGTAAGAATATATATATGAAAATCTTCATATTCGACCTTCAAAAAACAACCAGAAACCTTGGTCGATATCATGAAAAACCAACCTCAACCAACCTTTAAAGCAATCAAACCCATATTACTTTTTTTGGCTTTTTGGACACTAGGTTCCCTAGGCCTTTTTGCACAAACCGACCCCAATGGAACGGTAAATGATGATTCTGGGCCCAGTACGCTAATCACCGATCTTAATGCCAATTTAAGGCTTTGGTTGGATGCCACGGATAAATCCACCTTGTATACCACACCGACCGTGGTGGCGGGCCAGAGCATTTCTGAACTGGAAACCAACAATCCGGGCACCGACTATTCCGGCACGGAAATCCAGTTGTGGCTGGATAAATCAAGCTACCATTCCAATGTGGACAACACGGTAAACAGCGCTTTTCCGGAATACGTTTCGGATGGTGGGACAACCAATAACAACCTGCCCACCCTGGAGTTCAGCAAATCAACGTCCGATCACTTGATGATAGACCTGCCCGTTACGGATTCGGGCAATGGGGAGCAATGGACCAGTGATTATTCGGTCTTCATTGTTTTTGAACAATTACAGGATGGGGGAGTGGATGATGCCTTCTTTTCCAATGGGAACACCTTTGCGGATGACAACCACTTTCAAATCAGTGTTTCCGCAGCGACCGGTAACGATTTTGTTTTTAAGTCGAACAATGGAACTCCCGATGTGAAGTATCTGGATTTTGAGACCGAAAAGCAAAACGAGCTTAAACTGTACTCCCTACGCGCGAGCAGTTTGAGTGGAGTCGAGGCCTTGGTAGATGGTGTCCGCACAGATTCTGATGCCTCTTTTACCAATGTAGGACGCAGTTTTACCAGCTATAAAATCAACAAGAACCGAAACAACAATAGGTTCAACGACTCCCGTATAACCGAGGTCATTATTTATGATAGGCGGTTGAGTGATTGCGAATTGGATGAGGTAAACAAATATTTGGGCAACAAGTATGGAAAGGATTTTTCATCTTCATTTGGGGCCTTGTTTGATACCGACACCGATACCAACTTCAACAATACCGTGGTAGGAATCGGGCTCAAAGAAGACATTTGCGGGGGAACCGAGGATAAAAGAAATACGGCCACAAGCAATGGAATGACCTTAACGGTTGATGATGCCGACAATACCGTGAACAGAAACTACATTGCGTTTTCCAATAACAACGGAAGCGAGACCACCAACGATAATGTACCAACCGATACCAACTTGAAAAGGTTGGACAAGGTTTGGATGCTCCAAGAATTTGGAAATGAAGCTTTGGGGGACCAGGCCTTGGACTTTGAGTTTGACATTCCGTCCATATGGAGCCATTTGGCTGAAGAATCCTTTGCCATTTTGGTGGACGGGGATGGAGACTTCTCCAATGCAGAACCCATGGCGGGAGGTATAGTCAATGCGGGCAAGGTCACATTCTCTGATATCACCTTGGGTACGGACACTTCCTTGAATTTGGATATCACCACACCGGTTTATATTGCCTTGGCCATTCAAACCGGCCCTGGCGGAATAGCCGCCAATCTACAAGGGTGGTGGAAAGCGGATGGACAAGTCTACTCGGATGCCGGGACCACTTCGGCCACAAATGCCGATCCCATTTACCAATGGAGTGATTTTAGTATGAATGGAAACGATTTCATTCAGAGCGATTCAGGTAAACGTCCCATATTTAGTGAAGCCACCTTGAACTTTAACCCCCAGGCCACCTTTGATGGAAGCAATGGTACCTTTATGGAAGGTTCGGGCACTTCGGGGCTCCCTAGTGGAAATAGCGCCCGTTTTATGCGGGTGGTCGCAACAACCACAGCTGCCTTTACAGGGAACCATGTACCCTTTGCACATGGAGGCGCCACACAGAACGAAGCCCACTTGATAGCAGGTTCGGTAAACAGCAATGGGCTGATATATAGTTCTTGGGAACCAGTAAACGATATAACAAGCACTAATTTTTGGACACAGGACCATCCCAACATTATTGGAGGTGCTTTTGATGGTGCCTCCTCAACCTATCTACAGGCCAACGGAACCACCCTGGTCACGGATAACGATGGGACACCCCCAACATGGAGTACGGTCAATTTCTTTCTTCGGATTGGGGCGGATGTCGAATTCTCGCCAGGAGAGTTCTGGACAGGAAATATTGCAGAGGTAATGGTCTATGATACTTATCCTTCAGCTGCTGAACAACAACAAGTGGATAGTTATTTGGCTTTGAAATATGGTATTACTCTTGACCAAAGCACAGCAATGGATTATGTGGCAACGGATGGAACGGTTGTTTGGGATGGAACGGTCAATGCCAGTTACAACACGGACATTTTTGGTATTGGGCAAGATGACGCATCTGGTTTGAATCAAAAAGTATCACAATCTGTACATAATGAAAACGGCCCCATATTGGCCACTACGCAAGATTTTACAAATTCAAATGTAAATGGGAGCAGAACGGCACCGGGTGAAGGCAACTTTATGATCATGGGGCATAACAATGCTTCCCAAAACTCCTTCACTTCCAGTTTTGATGGCGGGACCAATAACCGTTTGAACCGTGTTTGGAAGGTAGAGGAGACCGGTACGGTGAATGCAGTGTTCATAGCCATACCCAAATCTGCCATTACCTTTCCTGCGGGTATTCCCAATATTGTGGTTTCAGGGGATGAAACCTTTGATACAACGGATACTTTGGTGGAATTGAACGATGACGGAACCTACTATTGGGCTTCCATAAATCCTAGTGATGGAGATTATGTAACCTTTGCAAGTCCCACCCCCGATTTTACCATCAGCCAAACGTCTTTGACTTTTGATGAAAATGCTGGTTCGGGTACGTTCACTGTTGTTTTGGATGTTAAACCAGCTAGTGATGTCGTTCTGGATATTACCAGTGACGACACCGATGAGGCAACTGTTGACAAATCACAACTGACCTTCACATCTACGGATTGGGACACGCCCCAGACCGTGACCGTGACAGGGATGAATGATGATATTGACCGCAACGATTCAGCAACCATTACCATTGCTGTGAACGATGCCGCTTCGGATGACTCGTTCGATGCCCTTGCGGACAAGACCGTGGCCATCACCCTTACCGATGATGATACAGCTAATTTTACGGTAAGTGAAACCACTTTGACCTTAGATGAAAACGCAGGAGCCGATATCTTCACCGTAGTACTCGATACAGAACCTACAAGCGATGTGGTGTTCAATATCTCCAGTGACGACACCGATGAGGCCACCGTGGACAAGGCTCAGTTGACCTTTACATCTGCTGATTGGGACACCCCCCAGACCGTTACCGTGACCGGGGTTGATGATGATATTGACCGCAACGACTCAGCCACCATCACCATTTCCGTGAACGATGCTGCTTCGGATGATACTTTTGATGCCCTTGCGGACAAGACCGTGGCCATTACCCTTACCGATGACGACACAGCGAATTTCACCGTAAGTGAAACCACATTGACCATAGATGAAAATGCAGGGACCGATACTTTTACCGTTGTACTGGACTCCGAACCGACCAGTGATGTTGTTCTTGACGTAAGCAGTGGTGATACCGATGAGGCCACCGTGGACAAGGCTCAGTTGACCTTTACGGCTTCTGATTGGGACACCCCCCAGACCATTACCGTGACCGGGGTGGATGATGATATTGACCGCAACGACTCCGCTACCATCACCATTGCAGTGAACGATGTCGCTTCGGATGACTCTTTCGATGCCCTTGCGGACAAGACCGTGGCCATTACCCTTACCGATGATGATACAGCGAATTTCACCGTAAGTGAAACTGCATTGACCCTAGATGAAAACGCAGGGACCGATACTTTTACGGTCGTACTGGACTCGGAGCCCACCAATGACGTTGTTCTTGACATAAGCAGTGACGATACCGATGAGGCCACCGTGGACAAGGCTCAGTTGATTTTTACATCTGCTGATTGGGATACGCCCCAGACTGTGACCGTGACCGGGGTAGATGATTTGGCCGTATCCGATGATACTGCCGCAATATCCATCGTAGTGAATGATGGTTCAAGTGATGACACTTTTGATGGGCTCTCCGATAAGATCATTGCAGTTACATTGACCAACGATGACTTTGATTCGGACGGTGATGGGGTTCTTGACGCTGTTGATAACTGTGTTTCCATCTCAAATGCCAATCAATTGGATACTGATTCGGATGGAGAAGGTGATGTATGTGATACAGATGATGATGGTGATGGCACACCAGATGTGGATGATGCTTTCCCCTTGGATCCAACTGAGGATACCGACACCGATGGAGACGGAGTAGGGAACAATGCGGATACCGATGACGATAATGATTTACTTTTGGATGGGGAGGATCCCAATCCATTGGTAGATACCCAGACCACGGCACCTTCCTTGATATTGCCTGTTCCCGGTGAAACCTCCTATGACAATATTACCATACACTATTACGTGCCCGAAGACCCCTTGACCAATAGTGTACAAGTGATCTTTAGTTCAACAGAAGATCCCAACAGTCCTATCACGCTTCAATTGGAAAACCCCTTACGTGACGAATTGAATACCATAATCATTGATGCCAAAGATTTGGCTTCGGCCACTGAAGTGGTTTCAGCAAGCAGCAGTGCTTTGGTCAATGGAGCTTCGTATGATGTTACGTTGAGGTATCAAGATGTATTGGGTAACCCCACAGCGCAGGATACCAATACCGATCATACCATCATTACCGATCTGGAATTTACCCATATCACCATGTCCTCGAACAATGCTTCCTCGGAATTGGCTAAGACTGGGGACCGCGTATCGGTTGAGTTCGGTTTCAACAGACCTGTTGATGAAGTGGCGCTTTCCATTCTTGGGAGTACGCTGATGTTTGATGATAGTGCCTTGATTGGTGAAAACACGTATTTGGGATGGATAGATGTAAATGATACCATGTCCGAAGGTGTTGTTGGATTCACATTGACCGCAAACCCATCCACCGATAATTTGGTGGCAAACAATACGACCGATGGTAGCACCGTGACCATTGATACCACGGAACCACAACCAAGTCTGGTGATTGACGAGTCTCTTTATCTGGGCCCCTTCACCATTCAGTTACAATTTTCCGAACCCGTATTTGATTTGGCACCCTTTCCAGTTGAGATTGCGCCAGGACCTGGAGGGGAAACCATGGCAACCATGGGGGCCCTTCAAGAGGTGACACCCGGATTGGTCTATAACATTCCTGTTACCCCATTGGTTCCCGGAGAGTTGGTTTTTTTCAATGTGAATAATGGTATTGCACGGGATGAAGTCGGTAATTACACCCTTCCCTTGGGCATTGTAAATGGCACCTATTACGACTTGGATACCGATAATGATGGTATAGGGGATAGCACGGATACGGATGACGATAATGATGGCACCCCGGATGCAGAGGACGCCTTCCCGTTGGATGACTCTGAAGACACCGATACCGATGGTGACGGAACTGGAGATAATGCCGACACGGATGACGATAATGACGGCACCCTGGATGCGGATGATGCATTCCCATTGGATGATTCCGAAGATACCGATACCGATGGAGACGGTCATGGAGACAATTCAGATGATGACATCGATGGAGATGGGATTCCAAATGAGGAGGATATCTATCCCAATGGGGAAATCACGGATACGGACAATGATGGTGTTGCCGATGACGAGGATGCGTTCCCCAATAATCTCAATGAAAGTGTGGACAGTGATGGGGATGGAACAGGTGACAATGCGGATACCGATGATGACAATGATGGAACCCCTGATGAAGAGGATGCTTTTCCTTGGGATGCTTCCGAAGATACGGACACCGATGGTGACGGAATAGGGAACAATGCCGATACCGATGATGATAATGATGGTACCCCTGATAGTGAGGATGCCTTCCCGCTTGATGATTCCGAGGATACCGATACCGATGGTGACGGTATGGGTGACAATGAAGATGAGGATGACGACAACGACGGGGTTCCGGATACGGATGCCACCACAGATAATGAGCCAACGATTGTTCCAGCCCAGGCGTTTACACCAAATGGTGATGGAAACAACGATACGTGGGTAGTTCCCGGTATAGAAAACTATCCCAACAATGTGGTGAAAGTCTACAACCGTTCAGGACACGAAGTGTTTGCTGCAAGATCTTACCAAAACAATTGGGGAGGTTATTACAAGGGTAAACATGGTATACTTCCTGCAGGTTCATACCTCTACGTGATCGACTTTGGAGATGGCTCTGCCCCGATGCAAGGCTGGATTTTCATCAATTATTAGACAGATAACAAGACAAAAGCACATATCATCATGAATATATTTCACAAGCTATATCTTTTAATGACCGTTCTATTGTTCTCAGTGGGCATTAATGGGCAACAAGATCCCAACTACACCTTTTACAGGTACAATATGAACATTTACAACCCAGCCTTTGCCGGAAGCTCGGAAGCTGCCGAATTTTCATTGGGAATTCGGAGTCAATGGGCCGGTGTGGAAGGCGCTCCAGAAAGCCAGAGTGCCATTTTTGGCATGCCAGTGGGTAGAAAATTGGGGCTTGGTGTATCCGTTCTCAATGATCGCACCTTCATTGAACAGCAAACATGGGTGGCAGTGGATGTTTCGTATTACATTGATTTGGATGAAGAACATAAACTATATTTTGGAATCAAAGGGAGTGCCAATTCCTACGATGCCAACACGGATGGTCTAATTACCTATGGAATGGGGCAGGATGGTACCTTGCTCAATTACGAAAGTAGATTCACCCCCAATGTTGGGGCAGGGGCCTACCTGAAGCACAATCGATATTTTGTCTCTTTGTCGGTACCAAAACTTTTGACCCCGGATCGTCTACAGGAAAGAAATGGAAATGCCTATTTGGGGGCAGACCGTATGCATGCCTATTTGAGTGGCGGGTATAGTTTTATCCTTGGGAAAACCTTGGACCTGAAGACCGCAGGAATGTTCCGATATGTGGATGCCTCTCCCATGTCCCTGGAACTTACGGCAATATTGGATTTTGGGGAACGCTTTGAGTTTGGAGCATCCTATCGCTTTGATGAAAGTGTAAGTGGATTGTTCCTATTCAATATTTCACAAGGTTTCAATTTGGGATATGCCTATGAGACTTCCCTCCAAAGTGCCATTGAAGGTATTGATAACAGTACCCATGAACTGTTCATGAGATTAAGCCTGTAAAATTCATCACAAAGTATATCGGTTTTGTTCATATCCCCCAAAACAGGCTTAAGTTGGACATTTTTGTTGAATCTCGTTGAAAAAGCTCTACAAACGGGTTATATTTAGTCAATTGGATAAAAATGGGGAGCATGTTTAGAAAGTGTGCCCCAAAAAACAAAACCTAGGGTATACCATATGAAAAGAAGGGCACTGATCAGAAAATTGGGACTTGTTCCCTTGACCGGAGTTTTTGCACAATTGATACCGTCCAGCGTATATGCGGGATGGGGCACGGAAAAAGCCGTTGACAAAGCAGATGTACTAAAGAAAGCCGCCAAAGGCAAGAGTATTTACGAGAAGTTGGGAGTCCGTCCGGTAATCAATGGACGGGGTACCATCACGGTCATTGGAGGCTGCCGGGTACTACCAGAAGTGGAGCAGGCAATGCAGGAAGCCACCTTGGATTATGTGGAGTTCGATGAATTGATGGATGGCGTAGGCCAACGTCTAGGGGAATTGACCGGTGCCGAGTTTGGATTGGTCTCCACAGGGGCCACAGGGGCCATGATGATCGGTACCACAGGAATAGTCACTGGAGGAGACCCGGACAAATTGTGGCAGCTTCCCAACTTGGATGGGATGAAAGATGAGGTCATCATCCCTAGATATTCATGGACCGCTTATGAATCTGCAGTAAGGGGAGTGGGTGTTCGGATGATCACCGTGGACAACAAGGAAGAACTCAAGGCTGCTTTGGGCCCCCGTACGGCAATGGTATTGGTTTTGGCCGGATCAAAATCCATGAACGGACCACTTTCCATAAAAGAGATAGCAAGTGTTACCAAGCCGCTGGGTGTACCCATTATGGTAGATGCCGCTGCGGAAGGATTACCGGTCCCCAATCCCCATATTTCACAAGGGGCCGATTTGGTGGCCTATAGTGGAGGAAAATATTTAGGAGGTCCCCAGTGTGCTGGACTGTTGATAGGACGTAAAGATTTGATCAAGGCCGCTTGGGTGACCAGTGCACCACACCATGGGTTTGCACGAGGATATAAGGTTGGCCGGGAAGAAATCATGGGAATGCTTACCGCCGTTGAAATGTGGATGAAAAGGGACCATGCCAAGGAAAGGGAAACTTGGACCGGTACCTTGGAATACATTGCCGATAAGCTCAACAAAATCCCTGGATTGGAGACATCCATCAGACAACCCCCACCGGAACAACTTTCCAACCCAAGTCCCTCACTTAATGTAAAGTGGGACATGGAGAAAATACCCCTGACCGGATATGATGTGGAGCAGATATTGTGGGATGGTACACCAAGAGTAGCTGTTAGTGGGGCAGGTAGCTTTTTACCCTTTCCTCCCAACATGGAGCCCAACATCCGGATCAATACGTCACAGCTTAGAGAGGGTGAGGAAAAGATAATTGCCGACCGCGTATTTGAGGTTTTGTCCAATCCACCCAAAATAGAGAGAAACTTGGATGCCGCCTCCTTTGATCTAAGTGGGGAGTGGGACGTGGCCATAGAGTTTGCGGCCACCGCTTCAGAACAAACCTTTGTCATTGCACAAAATGGGGAAGACGTAAAAGGGACCCATTACGGCAGTTATGCTTCTAGGGCCTTGCAGGGTAGTGTGCATGGAGATGAGGTGCTCATTCGCAGTTCCCATACTCTGGATGGCGTTCGTCTTAACTTTACCTTCAAAGGAAAAATCCAGAATGGAGAGTTGATGGGAGGGGATGTCAGTTTTAGCGAATACGGAAATGGAAAATGGCAGGCCAAACGTCGCTATTGATGTTTGGCAGTAGGTTGGGAAGTTTTTCTTAGCTATTGAAAAAGATGAGCAGCAGTATTTGCAAACAGTTTTTATAGTGTAACCTGAAAAGACTGAGGGCATTGCTGATATGGGTTTCCACGGTTCGGATGGAGATATCCATTTCTTGGGCAATTTCTTTGTTATTATACCCTTGTACACGACTTAAGTAGAATACTTTTCTACATCGGTTGGGCAACTTGTCCATGGTTTTTAAAAAAAGTTCTTTGGACTCCAGATAATCCATGTGTTCCTCCGGTCCTTCGGAAATTGGCTCGGATTTCAAGGTGTCTTCCGCAGAAACTTTGCGCTGTTCCTGTTTTAGAAAATTGATGGCACGGTATTTTACCCCTCGAAACAGATAGGCTTCTATTTGGTGGATTTGGGTAGTGGCCGATTTTTCCCAAAGACTTATAAAAATTTCCTGGACCAAATCCTCGGAGACCTGATGATCGCCAGTAAAACTATAGGCATAGATATAGAGGCGTTTCCAGTAGAGGGCAAAAATCTTTTCGAGTGCTTTTTCCTGACGATTTTGGAGAGCTTTAAAAATCAATTTTTGGTTTTCCATCATCTGCGGCACCTTGTGTTTGTTGGGGGCGTCTGTAACAAATTTATTAGGGGAAAGTCAACAGATCGCTTTGCGAACATTATGCTTTTGTTACTAAAAAGTATCCCCGGAAAACTGCTGTTTTCTAGGGATACGATCTACTGAAACCTTTTACCAATTTGGGTTTTGGACAAGGTTGGTGTTCAATTGTAATTCTTGTATGGGAATGGGAAGTAGGTAGTCCCGATCTTCATTGAAGGTTCTGTCGTTGAAATCCGGAAGTGGATCTATCAGGTTGTCCGCACTTAACTGGATATCGGTCCCTAATTGAAAATATTTGGCACCGTCAATCTGACCTGTGGGAAGCTCGCCTTCATACACCACCAAGTCAATGGCGCCATTTCCATCCAAGTCATATTCGCCAGCCCCGGGCAAATAAATACCGCGTAAGGGCAAGGTAAGGGACTGTCCTGCTTTCCAACGTCTAATGTCGTTCCAACGGTGACCTTCCATATACAGTTCTACCCTGCGCTCCCTTCTGATTTCCAAAATGAGCCCCATGTTGCTACCATTCACATTAGGATAAAACATTTCTTGATAGGCATCTGGGTTTGCGTTGGCATCGACCACGGATACATTTGGCATGTTTACGCGATTGCGCAATAAACCAACGGATTTGTCCATGTCCTCTTGGGTAGCCGTACCCAGTTCCGCCTTGGCCTCGGCATAGTTCAATAAAACCTCGGCAAAACGGAATACGGGAAGATCGTTTGTGTTTTGGTTGATTCCATCCGAGTTTGCAGCAGTTACAAATTTGGTGAGATGATACCCGGTTATGGTGAAAGACAGGTCTGGAGGCAATTCAACACTTTGACCAATCCTGGTATAACCCGATGTGCGAATGGTCTGGGAAAGTCTTGGATCCCGATCGGCTGTTTCATCCGCAAATGATAGGATGTTATAATCCGCCTGGTCGGTAAAGCGGCTTCCATCTGCATTCAAATAGGAGTTCACTACAGATTTGGGCATTCCAGGTCTTCCCTGTGAACCGGTCAAGGTATAGTAATTTGCCCGATGTCCATTGGTAAGGGGTTCTGTATATTCCCTGGCCAGAATAACCTCGGAAGTTTCGGAGGCCTCGGCCCTGAACAGATCGGCATAATCCGAACTTGGATTACCGGTACTGTACAAGGTATACGGGCTGCTTTCCATCAACTCCTCGGAAGCGGCAATGGAGGCCTGTAGGTATTTCTCATAACCAGGGATGCCATGGTACTTTTCAAAGGTTCCTTCAAAAAGTCCGATTCTGGATTTTAAGGCCAATGCAGTGTACTTGCTTACTTCGTAGGCATACGATTGGTCGTTCATATGGGCAATGGCCCAGTCCAGATCTTCCAAGATTTTATCCACAACAAATTGTCTACTGTCACGGGCTTTGTAAAGATCTTGGTCATCGGCTTCCATGGTCTTGTCATACCAAGGCACATCCCCAAAGTTCATGACCATGTTAAAGTAAAAATAGGCCCTGAAAAAGCGGGCAACCCCACCGTAGCGATTTTTAGCGGATTCATCGTCACACTTTTCATAGTTTTCCAAAAAGTAGTTGATATCACGCAGATTGTTCCAGTTCCAACCGCCACCACTTGAGGGGACAATACGGGAATCGGTCATCAGGTCGCTTAAAGTATTGTGGACAATCTCGCCGCTGTAGCTGTCCGCGGTGAAGATTTCACCCCGGGATGAACTGTTGGGCAATAAAAGATAAAAACCGTTGGTGTACAACTCCAAATCGGAAGCGGTCAAAAAGAAACTGTCTTCACTGACATCCGAAATGGGATTTTTATCCAAATAGTCGTCACTGCAGTTCACAAAGAATAAACTGCTTAAACTGATCAATGCTATATATATTCGTTTCATCGTCTTGGTTAGATTTAAAATTGAACTGAAATACCCAATGAATATGTCTTGGACATGGGGGCTTCCTGGCCTCTGGAATCATAGGAATACGAACCAGAAGGGGAATTCAGGTTAACTTGGTTGCTTGCAATTTCCGGGTCGATGTAATCCGTCAACTTGGTAAAGGTTAGGATGTTCTCTCCGCTGAGATAGAGTCTGATCTTGTCAAAAGGTGTCCGTTCCAAGACCGACTGGGGCAGGTTGTACCCAAACGTTAGGTTCTTAAGTCGCAAGTAAGAGATGTCCTGTAGGTACCGATCATTGATGTTGTACAGGGAATTACGGCCGCTAAGGGCAATGTAACCAAAGCCTCTAGGGTAGTACCCGTTCGGATTTTCAGGGGACCAAATGTCATTGGCCAAATCTTTACGTACAAAAGAGGCATAGGGACGGCTATAAGGCCCCCAGAACAATTGGGAGTTGTAGCCTGGATACCAATCTTGTTTACCTACACCTTGGAAAAATGCCGAGATATCAAAGCCTTTCCAGCTTGATGATATTCTAAAATTATAGAGGTATTTTGGAGCTACGTTCCCAACAATTTTTTGATCTCCTGGATCATCAAGTGTATTGGTACCCGCGTTCACAACACCGTCTCCATTAAGGTCGGCATACTTAACATCCCCGGGCTGTAATCCACCCCTACTGGATATTCTTGCCGTTACGTAGGATTGGTCTACATGTGCGGCCACTTCCTCTTCTGATTGAAAGAGTCCATCAATTTGATACCCCCAGATATCCCCAATGACCATTCCTTCATAAAAGGAGTTCAACAAGTTTTCTGGATTATCAAATTTGGTAATCGTGGTCTCGGAGTTGGAAAGTCCTGCGCTCACACTGAGTTGAAAAGGGGAACCACCCAAATTAAAGCTGTCGGTAAACCCAAGGGACAATTCAAAACCTTTGGTTTCCAGGTCAGCCGCATTCTCTTTTGGAGCTGATGCCCCCAAAGTGGCAGGGAGAACCTGACCGGCGGTAAGCATTCCCAAGGTTTCCCTTTTAAACCAATCAAAGTTTGCGGTAACCTTGTTTTTAAAAAGTCCAAGGTCAACCCCAAAGTCCAAGGTGCGAACCTCTTCCCAAGTAATCTCAACCGGGTTAAGGGCAGGGGAGGAGATAGATTCCAAAGGACTTCCGTTCAATGAGAACGCCTCGTTTACGGAGCGTGACAAAACAGGTTGATAGGAGTAAGGGGAAACTTCCTGGTTACCCAAAGACCCATATGAGGCCCTTAGTTTCAATTGGCTCAAGACTGGATGCAAGCTTTCCATAAAACCTTCATTATGCAGTGCCCATGCCGCAGAAACCGATGGGAAGAAGCCCCATCTGAAGTCTGAGGGGAACCTAGAGGTGCCATCGTACCTGCCATTCAGCTCCAAAAAGTACTTGTTGTCGTAATCATAGGATAGTCTTGAGTATACACCTTGTATGGCCCATTCGTAGGCACTTCCAGTGGCATCATCCGCCGTGGTGCCCAGCCCCAAGGAGTTAAGATCATCGGAAATCAATCCCTGCGTGCTGGCCTGGATGGTCTTGCTGTACATGGATTCTTGTCCAAAACCTGCCATGACATCCATATGATGCTTACCGAAACGCTTGTTGTAATCGGCATATATGTTGAAAGCATCGTAATCGGCTGAGGTATTGAACTCGGTTAATTTATCGGAACTCATGGTCTGTATGTCGTCCACGTATATGCTCCAAGGCACCAAAGTGGATCTTTGAAAAATGTTCTGGTTCATTTTTCGGTAGGCGTAGCTTGCCTTGACGGTAAGTCCATCAACAGGGGTCAGGGTGGCCGTTACAATGTTGGAAAACTCGGAATCCTCAGTTTCTTGTTTGGATTTTCCATGCAATAGAGAGGCATAGAGTCCGTCACCGGCCGCATAGTTGTTCAATTCACTTCGATAGAAATAGGTGCCATCGGGATTGGTGGGCGAATACCAGGGCATGGCATGGTTGTATACCAAATAATTCCAATAGTTACCGTGCCATCCACCTCGGTATCCTCCATATTGAAGGTCATCAAAGCGGTTGAACTGCATATTGTCTGAAACGGTGATCCAATCATTCAGCTTAAACTCAACTTTGGCCCTGTAGTTCTCCTTTTTAAACAGGTCCTCCTGAACTTTTAGGATGCCAATTTCACGGTAGTTTCGGTATGAGAAATATCCTTTCAGTTTTTCACTTCCGCCACTTATCGAGGCATTATAGATTTGGGAAGGTCTGCTCTTTCGAAAGAAAGTGTTCCACCAATCGGTTTTGGCGTAGTGGACATACTGCTGCCGACCATTTCGAGTATCTGTGATCACACGTGCCAAGGATGGGTTGGCAGATACCTCCTGCAATGCGGTGTAATCCGCTTCGGTATATCTGGAGTACGATGCACCACTGCTCGCCTGAAAGAAACTATCCGCAATCTGTATGGCCTCGTAGGGATCGGTTACAAAGTCGGTATTAGTGGTGACTTGACTTATGGCCGTAGTGGCCTCCAAGCTTACTTTTAGGTCACCTTCCTTCGCTTGTTTCGTGGTGATCAAGACCACACCAAAAGAAGCACGGGCACCATAAATAGCTGCGGCACCCGCGTCCTTCAAAACACTGATGTTCTCTATATCGCTTGGATTGATGTCGTTGATATCTCCTTCCACACCATCAATGATGATCAGGGGGTCACCACCGTTGATCGAGGTAAAACCCCGGATATTGATGTTGGGGGTATCTGTAGGGCGACCGTTGGAACGGGTAATGGTAAGCCCCGGTGTCAACCCTTGAAGTGCCACGGCGGCATTGCTCACCGGACGTTCTGCCAAAGCACTGACATCTACCTTGCTGACCGCTGCGCTTAAGGATTCAATGGTTTTTTCCCCATAACCAATAACCACCACCTCATCCAATTGCTCACTATTGGCATCCAATTGAATGGCAATGGAATTTGTATTGGAGTTTACTGTGTAGGTTTGTGTTTCCATCCCAACATAGGAGAACTCCAGAACATCACCGGTTTTGGCTACAATTTCAAAGTTTCCGTCAAAGTCGGTCACAACGCCTTTGTCCGTACCCACAACCAATACATTGGCTCCCATCAAGGGTTCTCCTGTATCGTCTTTTACAGACCCTTTGATGGTCTGTTGCACAGGCTGGGTAGACCTTGGTTTTACATAAACGGTGATATTGCTTTTCTGGATTTGGTACCCCAGCCCATATACTTGGGCCAAATCATCCATGACGGACTTTAGGGGTAGGTTGTTATAGTCGACATTTACCTTGTGCTTGATTTGTTTTACCTCATTGGTATAGATAAAGCTGACCGGGGCTTGTTCCTCAATCTTGGTAAAGATGGTCACAAGATTAATTTGACTTTGGTGTAGATTGATATTGGGAGAGTTCTCCACTTTGGCTTGGGCCGGTAGTGCAAAAAATTGCATGGCCCATAACATCATGATGGTTTTCATAACGTTTCCATTGAAAAAAAATAGTAATTTTGGTTTCATTATATCATACTATGTATTTGGTGAATATGTAGTTAATAGGGCCTTTTCTGTTGGCGCAGAAGAGGCTTTTTTGTTGGGTTCAGTACTATATCATAGGTTATGGTTTTTGGGGTTCTACTTGGTTTTCAGAATTGATTTGGGCACCGGTTAGTAGCTCCAAACTTTCTATGGTCTCTTCCAATGTGGGGTTGATGAACTTACCCGAAATGGTCTTGTTGGTAATATCTTCTGTTGACATGTGCAGTTTCACATTGAACCAACGTTCCACAATGCGAAGGGTCTCTTCAAGGGAATGGTCGTCCAGAACAATGATATTGTCCAACCACGAAATGTCTTTGATGGTACTTTGTTTGGTCACCAGATGATTGCCGGTGCCTTTATCAAACAGCAATTGTTCATTTGGTTTCAATGTGGCCAAGACGTTGTTTTCCTCACTGACTTGAATGGACCCCGTGGCCAAACTGATTTTAATATTAGGATTGTCGGTATAGGCCCTTATGTTGAATGAGGTTCCCAACACCTTGGTTTTTAGGATTGGGGTGGTCACCCAAAAAGGTTGGTCGGGGTTATGGGAGACCTCAAAAAATGCCTCTCCATCCATTTTTACCTGTCTGGTTTCTCCCTCAAAGAATTCGGGATAGGTGATGCTGCTCCCTGAGTTTAAAGTCACTAGGGAACTATCAGGGAGTACCACTTGCTTTTTTTCTCCTAAATTGGAGGTTACCGTAATCAGTTGGGCTTCTTTTTTGGGGAACAATTCCATGTAGGAAATCCCAAGGATGGCCAAAATGGATATAGTAGCCGCTATCCGATAGATCATGCTACGCCTTCCGTTCCGTGCAGTAATTTCTTTGGACGTTTTTATACGAGCAGCGATTCTTTGGTACAACTGTCTCTTCGTACGCTGTTCCATAGTGGGAGGGAACAATTGCCTACCGTAGGTGTTGTAGTATTCCTCAAGCTCCAGCTCCTCACTTTTGGTGCAGGTATTGTCAAGGTACTTTTCTACCAATTCTTGAAAACGTTCCCGATTGATCATAGTTTTTGGTTTCGGTGCTTGTTGTGAAGTCAATAAAAAAGGCCTTGCCACGTAATGCGGAAGACCTTTTTTAATCATTGTTAACCTTTTTTTTATACAGCTTGGGACGGCTTAACAATGAGCTAACAATAGGGGGTTGGATTCGTTTGGGTGGTTAAACGTTTACCGTTTCCACATACACGTTGCCGAAGTTATCCGTAACCTCAATGATGATTTCATCTACTTCATCACTAGGTTCAAAAAAGAACATATGGTCAGTTGAAGCAGGCTCTACCCAAGTTCTTCGTTCGGGCAGTTTTTTACCCAAATGGAGCTCGGTGCTTAAGGGGTCGGTGGTCTTTACGTTTCTCACATGCGCATTTCGGTTTCCGTTTTCATACCAACAGATGTTCCATTTGGGGTTCCAATTCCAGACATTGATACTGCACGAATTTGGGAATTCTGGGTTTGCTCCTCTTTTATAAAACCTGAATTGATGGGTTTTGGGTTTGTCCACGGCTTTATAATACCATGAAAGGTCACTACCGCTCATTTGATATACCCCATATCCATTGGGTGTACCATCACTGCAGATAGGTCCGCTCCACCATGCACCACATACCGCACCATGCACATGCTCAAAACAGTTTTCTTCAAAGGTGTTATAGTTTCTATGGGTATGCCCTGAAAGGATATGGACTTTGTAGGGCGCCAAAAGCTCATAGAGGTGGCTCTTGTTCTTCACTCCGCCAGCAATAGGGATATGGGTACAGACCACCACAGTGCGGCCAGCCTCAATGTATTGGAGATCCTGTTCCAGCCATGCCAGCTGATTTTCGGTGATATAGCCTATGTATTCGCGTTCAACGCCGGTAAAGAAAACGTCATCGAGCACTACATAATGGATTTCACCCCGGTTGAAAGAATAGTACGAAGGTCCAAACAGTCGGTTAAAAGTTCGGGTTGTGGCCTCATCGCTTCGTGAATCCAAATCCATATCGTGGTTTCCAATCACCTGAAAAAATGGAATTTCAGTGGCTTTGATGGCTTTGTTGTAGTCTTCGAACAAATGGAGCCGGTCATATACCAAATCCCCACAACCCACCCCAAAAGTATTGGGGTCGTTCAATTCTTTGATGGTCTTGATGAAATCTGGAGTGGACGTTTTCAGTAATTCCCCAGCTTCGTATTCATTTTGGATTTGGGGATCGGCCAGAAGCAATAGACTGTGTTTGTCATCGGACACTTCATTTTTCTTGAGTTGGAACAGAAACTCATTCTTCTCTTTGCTGGTATCAATGGGTTGGAAGAAAGAAGCGGAACCATTGGACAACTGATTCAAAGTATACCCGGATGGGATACTTAAAAACACAAAGGGCTGTTGGGCAATGCTCCAAAAATCAAAGTGGCCGTTGTGGTCCGTGGCGGTGACCGTGACACCGTCTGAAACCACAATCTTGGACAATCCTTTGCCACTACTGACCACCCTTCCTTTTATCCTGATAGGTTTGGAGCGGGTAACGATACTATCCCAGCTCAAAACTGGAGATATGCCCAGAAGCGAAAATGCCCCTGCGGTCCATCCCATCTTTTTAACAAATGTTCTTCGGTTTTCCATATTCTGTTTTTAAGGTTGTTTATGAATGAGTCAAAGAAAATGGGTAGGGCACGTAGTCCGAACTCTTTGTTTCTTCGTTAAGAAATCCAGAAATGAAAAAGAGAAGCTGTTTGTATTTGGAGGTTCAATGCGTATTTCTACGTTTTCCAGGGGAGGAGTTATGGGACCTTGTGGGGTACTACCCCTATAATTTTTCGGATGATGCCATCGGCTTTGTTCATGGTGTAGAGATTTCCGTCCCCATCTTTTCCTATGCGAAGATCTGTTCGGGATTTCCCGACTATTTTTTTCATATCTGTATGTTCCCCTTTATAAAAAATACCAAGCTCTTGGATGGGAATGGGCTGTGGTTCTTCTGAAAAACCATTGAGGAAAAAGAGTTTTCCCCGTACAATGTCCCCAAAAATATATTGATGGTTGAGTTCCTTGATTGGGCCTTCATAGACATATCCTCCAGAAATGGCATTCCCGGTTTCATGGCCATAGAGGGCAAACGGAAGTTCATACCTCATGTCGTTTGGGGTGAGGTTGTAGGTTTCTTTTATTTGTTTTGGGTTGATGCCAAAGTACCCTTCGCGTTCATTCCAGCCATAATCGCTACCGGGCTTGACCACATTGACTTCTTCCACGGTCAGTTCTCCCACATCTCCCGTGACCAGACGAGCATTTTCTCCCTTCCCGACCCATGTGATTCGATGTGGATTTCTGAATCCGTAAGCATATATTTCTTTCCAGATATCCTTATCGCTTTCATTGGCATAAGGGTTGCCCTTTGGAATTCCATAGTTTCCGTTTCTGGAATTGTTCCCGGTGGGGTCCAATCTAAGGATGGTACCCAGTGGCGAGCGGATACTATGGCATAACTCCGGATATCCTGCAATGGTACTGCCCCCATCCCCAATACCCAAATACAGCATGCCATAATCCGGGTTGTTTTTATCCGTGACATTTGAGAAGATGATGTCCTGCATACCGTGCAATCGGGTAGGGACATCGATTCGGAGAAGTTCTTTCCTGCTTCCTTGAAAAATCGGTTGCGTGGGATCACTGTTCACCCATTCGGTCAGTATCCATTGCATGGCTACTTCAATTCCTTTTCCTAAAGGAAAATCGGATATAATGCCTAGAGGTTTTTCGGTATGGATGGTATAGATTTTTCCGTTTTGTAAATACTCTGGATGGAAGGTGAAGCTTCCAAGTCCCGATGCGAGTCCTGGACCATCGATAAAGTTTTCCGTTCTTTCCTTTAGATCCAGAAAGACGTTGGCCTTACCGTTTTGCAATTGGTAAATACTTCCTCTTTGATCATGAGTAAAGAGTATCGACTTACCATTTTTTAAGGGAACAGAACGCATACTGGCCACTCGGGAAGGGGGATTTTCCCCAGTTTTGGGCATTTTAATGAAATCCTCCAGCACAACGGATAAGTTGGAGTGGTGTACCTTGGGAATTGTGCTTAGGTCCGGTTTGGTTCTTTCGATGGAATCCTTGCTTTTCCCAATACCTGTTTCATTATCGTCAAATAGTAAGCCCAAACTATCCGATGTTTTATGGATATAGGTGAATATGGACTCAACCTCTTCTTGGGACAGGAACGCAAACGAGGGCATATAGCTTTTGTACTGATCAAACAGCTTTGCGGCCCGCTCGTCTTTATCTTTAATTAGCTTTTCGGGATTCTGTACAAATTGAAGCAGCCAATCTTTTTCAATTTGAGTTGTGATTCCTCCCAATTTAGGTCCCATGCCATTCATCTTGAGGTCATGGCACGAAGCGCAGTATTGATGATATAGAGCTTTGCCTTGGATGGCATCCCCGGTCCATTTTGATTCTTTTTTGGGTTGGCATCCCGAGACAAAAATGATTCCGATAAGCAATGCAAAAGCAATCCATGGAATGGTACGACTATCTTTTTTGCGTAGGGGATGCGTTCGGATTGACATAAGGGAACGTTAGGTTATTCACTTTCGGATCTGTCCAAAACGTAAAGTATCCCTCCTAAAACATGGTTCAAAAAACGTTCATCTGAATACGATTCCTTGGTGTGGCCCAAAGCGGTATAGAACATTCGCCCGCCTTCAAAAGGTTTGTACCACGAAATGGGATGTCCGTTCTTATGCTTTCCTCCTTTGTAAGTGGACTCATCCACAGAAATGAGAAGATTGAAATTGTCATCCATCCAACGAAAATTGTACCACTCGTCAAAGCGTTTCCAGATTTGGGATAAATACTGGGTGGACAAGTGCGTGTTATCGTGAACAATGAGGGTAGCTTCTTGTGGTTCTGGATGTCCATCAAAATAACCACCGATCATTTTGCCATACCAGTCCCATTCATATTCGGTTGTGGATGCCCCATGGATTCCCATAAAACCTCCCCCGGATTGTATGAAATTCTTGAAAGCGGCCTCTTGCTTTCGGTTGAATACATTTCCGCTGGTACTTAGGAAGAGGACAGCATCATACTCCTTAAGTTTTTTGGTGTTGAACCAGCTGGATTTTTCCGTGGCATCAACCTTGATTCCGTTCTCAGCGCCTAGTTTTTTTAGGGCCTCAATGCCTACTTCAATGGACTCATGCCGAAAACCTTTGGTCTTTGAGAAAACCAGTAACTTTTTGGAAGGGGCATCTTGGCACCAAACCAAAAGAGGCACAAAGCATAGCATGCAGAGCAGTAATCCTATTCTTTTTGCCTTAGGAAAGGAGCGTCTGGAATTGCCTGAAACTATTTTGTTGAGTAAGCTTTTGGAGTGCATATGGTGTTATTTGGTTGTTTTGTGTTAAAAATACACAAATACAATAATAGGAATGTTTCCGTATAAAAAAAAGCATTGTTAAAACAATGCTTTTTTAATACTGTAAGGAAAATCCAAATGGGATTTCATACAAGTTTATGTTATATAGAGGTATCCACTACGCCTCACAACTGGCACATTCTTTTTTCTGCTTGAATTTTTGTGCAGCATTCATGCTATGTTGGTAATACAGGGATTTTAGCCCCAATTTCCAGGCGGTTACATGGATTTTGTTGATGTCCTTTGTGGGCATGTCCGGGTGCACAATGATGTTCACGGACTGTCCTTGATCTATATGGTTCTGTCTATTGGCCGCTTGATAAATTATATCCAATTGGTCCAACTCTGAATAGGTTTTGAATATGGCCTTTTCTTCTTCGGACAAGAAATCCAAATGCTGTACAGATCCATCCATGTCCCGGATACTTTTCCAAACCTCGGTGTTGTTTTGCCCTTTTTCCTCCAAAAGTTCCATGAGATATGGATTTTTGATGGTCACCTTGATCTTGGCGATATCTTTCACGTAGCAATTGGACCAGATGGGTTCAATTCCCTGGGAAACCTGGCCCAAGATAAACGCAGAGGAAGTGGTGGGCGCTATGGCATTCAATGTGGCGTTTCGCCTTCCGTAGCCTTTCAGCACCTCGGGCTCACCAAAACGTTCGGCCAATGCCTCGGAAGCGCTGTAGGAACGCTCTTTGATGGTTTTGAAAATTTCACTGTTCAGGTTATAGGCTTCTTGACTGTCAAAGGCCAATCTTTTGGATTGCAATAGGGAATGCCATCCCAATACACCCAAGCCCAAAGCCCTATTTTCCTTGGCAAAGTTATAGGCTCGCTCCATAAAAAGGAAGGTTTGACGGTCATCACGATCGGATGAATCCCGATAGGCTTCCAACTTTTCAACAAACTCTGTGATTACAGCGTCCAAGAAGTGAACCATGGTTTCCACGGCATCGGTGTCCTTCCACTTATCGTAATGCAATACGTTGATGCTGGACAATACACAGACAAAGGACCAATCATCGTTGGAAGGCAACATGATTTCGGTACAAAGGTTACTGGCATGGATACGGTGCTCTTTGTCCTTGTAAACATCGGCGGCACCATTGTTGGCATTGTCGGAGAAGAACACATACGGATAGCCCATTTCGCCCCTTCGTTGCAACACTTTGGCCCAAACCGTTCTTTTGTCCACATCGCCATCAATCATTTCCTGCATCCATTGGTTGGTAACGGTAACCCCGTGGGTAAGCTGTTGGATGGGGTTCCCTTCGGTACCGATTTCCAAAAACTCCATGATATCGTTATGATCTATAGGTAGATACGGTGAAAAACGACCGCGACGAACCGAACCTTGGCTTACCACATCTACCATGGATTCAAACAATTGCATAATATGTACGGCACCCGAAGCCTGCCCATTGTTCTTTACTGGGGCGCCCCTGTGTCTGATCTTCCCGAAATAACCCGAAGTACCACCACCCAATTTGGACATCATGCCCACTTCGGACTGGGTATACAGGATATTGCCCATATCATCATCAATGTGGGAGCCGAAACAACTGATCGGAAGCCCTCTTCTTTTACCGAAGTTTGACCACACAGGTGATGCCAAAGAAAAGAAACCTTCGGACATATAATTGTAGAACTTGTCTGCATAGCCCGGAATCCCCAAGATATCCTCGGCCCTTTCGGCAATTTCCCGAATACGGCCCTCTGGGGTAACGCCCTCCGTGAGATACCCCGACGCCAAAAATTGGCGACTGTATTCGTTCAACCATTCAAACCCTTGTGGTTCTTCCTGGGTCTTGAGCTTGGTTAGGGTGCTTTTTCTGGCATTTAAAAGTTCTTGGGTACTGTTGTCTTGACTTTGTTCAACAATGTGGGGGGCTTGGGCTTTGTTCTCCATAATTTAAAAAAGGTCGTCGCTGGTTATACTTTGTGTTCTTTTGCTATAGTTGATGGATCGTTTTACAAAAAAGTCACCATGTTTGGTTCCAATGATCTCATCATCGAACCATTCGGTCTGCTCCAATAGTTTTTGGTCCACATCGAAGATTTTGGCAATGCCAATGCTTTCCAAGGAATTGTTGAATCGGTTTTTGATGAATTCGTTTACCACCGCCTTGGGAAGGAAATCCAGTTCCCCCTCCTCAAAGATCCAATCCACAATTTTGCTCTCGGCTTCAAAGGCTTTTTCACAGATTTCCTGGATCATGCTCTTGTACGCATCGTCAAACCACTCGGGATGTTCTTTTTTGATGATATTGATGACGTCAATTCCAAAATCGCCGTGGATTTGCTCTTCCTTGGAAGTGGCCTCCACCACATTGGAAATTCCCTTGAGCACATTTTTATGCTTGTTAAAGGCCATGATGATCAAAAACTGGGAGAAAAGTGAAACATGTTCAATAAACAAGGAAAATAGCAGAATGGACTCTGCGTACTCCTTATTGTTCTCACTCTTGGCATTTTTCAGGGCCGTTTCCAAGTACTGCACCCGTTTCATGATCACCGGTTTTTTCTTCAGATTCTCAAACTCCTGGTTGAGGCCTAAAATTTCCAATAGGTGTGAATAAGCATCGTGGTGCCTTACCTCACTTTCGGCAAAAGTGGCACCCACGGAGCCTATTTCCGGTTTGGGCATACGGTGATAGATGTCTCCCCAAAACGTTTTTACCGCCACTTCAATCTGCGAAATGGCCAACATGGTATTTTTGATGGCACTGCGCTCCACATCGCTCAATCCCGATTTAAAATCCTGGATGTCACTGGTAAAGTTGAACTCCGTATGGATCCAATAGGAATGACGTATGGCTGGCACATATTCATACAATTGTGGGTACTCGTAGGGCTTTAGGTTAATACGCTTTTCAAAAATGTCCGTCTCGCGCATTTGGGCCCTTTTGTTCCTGTAAATGATGTAGGCCTTGGCCACATCATGGAACTCACTGTCCATCAATACATTTTCCACAACATCCTGGACCTCCTCAACGGTTGGCACATAATGTTCATCCTTTTGCATCCGTTCCAATAGGGTTTCATGAACGCTATTGGCTATGCTCTGCGCATCATTTATCTGACCATGGTCCACTGCGGTCATGGCCTTTAAGATTGCGTTGGTTATTTTGTGCAAATCGAAGGGCTGTGTACTAAAATCCCTTTTAGTAATGTGAGAAATATGCATGAAAGAAAGTGTTTGGATTTGTTCTAACTGAACTACTATGTAAAATTCATATTTTCTTTAGTTTGATTTTATGTTAACACATTTAGGTTCTCAACACTTTTATCAACAATGCATTTAATTATTTGATAATCAATATTTAAGAAGTTGTAAATTAAAATTGGTCCAATCAATGGGGTGTAAGGAAGTATTATCGAACGGTCCCGGAATTACTGTTCCATAAGGTGTTGATACAAGGAACTGTCATCCATTTTCGGAGGATGAATATTTCTACTAACAGGCCTCCATGGCACTTAAAGATTTCTAGGGTTTTTGTCTTGTTGATTGAGAAGAAAGTGGTCAGTTTTCGGGTTCAAAATTACTTTTAAGGCATTCATGGGGTGGTGAAAGTTCTTCCTGAAGGTCTTTTTTGAAGAGACTGATGCTTTAAGATTTTGTTCACTCTTCAAACTCATTTCCGTTAATTGAAAGTTAAACTATTATAATATGATAGTAATACTATTAGTTTTGCCGTTTCTAATTTCAAAGTATTTCAATCATGGATAGGTTGATGCAGTCCATCAAGATGGACATCAATGAAAAACTCTATGTGAAGGATCCCGAATCATCCACATTGGGAAAAAAAATTGTTGAGCAAGGCATTCTCTTGATATACGAGATAGGTTTTGAATGTTTCACCTTTAAAAAGTTGGGGGCAAGGATTGGCTCCAATGAGAGTTCCATCTATCGCTATTTTGAGAATAAGCACAAGTTCTTGCTGTATTTGGCTTCTTGGTATTGGGGTTGGACGGAATACAAGTTGGTGTTTGCCACCCATAGTATTTCAGATCGTAATGAAAAGCTGAAGAAAGCGTTGGAAATACTGGCCCAGACCGTTGAGGAGGATAAATCCTTTACCCATGTCAATGAAGTGGTATTGAACAAGATTGTAATCAGTGAGTATTCCAAATCATACCTGACCAAAGAAGTGGACAATGAAAATAAAGAGGGGTATTTCACCATTTACAAAAGGTTGGTGGATAGACTTAGTGAGATGATTGCGGCCGTGGATCCAGAATATCCATATCCACTTAGCCTGTCCAGTATGGTCATGGAAGGGACCCTGCACCAATTTTTCTTACAAGAACACTTCCCGGCCCTTACCAGTTGCAATGATAAGGTGACTCCCGCCGAATACTTTGTGGACTTAATTTTCCGAACCTTAAAAACAAAGCCCAATGGCTAAGAACATTTTAACGGCATGGCAGCGATTGATTGGTATGCTTACCTTGGATAAGAAGGATATCTTTCAGGTGTTTTACTATGCAATTTTTGCGGGATTGGTGAATCTTTCCCTTCCTTTGGGTATCCAAGCGATCATCAATCTTATTCAAGGTGCGCAGATAAGTGCCTCATGGGTGGTACTTGTGGTCATGGTGACCGTGGGGGTGGCCTTTGCCGGAGCGCTGCAGCTGATGCAGATCAGGATTATAGAAAACGTCCAGCAAAAAATCTTCACAAGATCTTCGTTTGAATTTGCCTATCGATTTCCAAAGATCAAAATGAGTCAGTTTAGCAATCACTATCCGCCAGAATTGGCCAACCGCTTTTTTGACACGCTCACAATTCAAAAGGCGCTTTCCAAAATACTGATTGATTTTCCAGCAGCCTTGTTGCAAATTGTGTTTGGACTTTTGTTGTTGTCCTTTTATCACCCATTTTTTATCCTTTATGGATTGCTGTTGGTGCTACTGATCTATGTGGTGCTCAAGTTTACGGCCCAAAAGGGGTTGGAGACCAGTTTGGAGGAATCCAAAAACAAGTATAAAGTGGCCCATTGGATACAGGAAATCTCCAGATCTATCATCAGCTTTAAACTTTCCGGCAAGACTTCGCATGCCATGGATAGGAATGATTACCTCGTGGCCCATTATTTGGATGCAAGGGAAGGACACTTTAGGGTATTGGTGATACAGTTTATCCAGATGATTGGTTTTAAAGTATTGGTCACGGCAGGTTTGCTGTTGATTGGTGGACTTTTGGTATTGGACCAACAAATGAACATAGGCCAGTTTGTTGCTGCGGAAATCATTATTCTTTTGGTAATCGGTTCCGTGGAGAAACTCATTTTGGGACTGGAAACCTTTTACGACCTCTTGACCTCCTTGGAAAAAATGGGACAGGTGGTGGACAAGGAAATGGAACCACAACAAGGGGAGACCCCTTTTGAAGGAACCAAAGGGCTTACTGTAGAGCTTCAGGATGTGGCATATGTGGTACCTGGGAGAGGCAAGAAGATTTTGGAGAACATCACATTTACGATTACTCCACAATGCTCTATTTTATTGAAGGGTACAAGCGGTTCGGGACGGTCCACATTGCTCCGTTTAATTGCCGGTATCCATGAACCCAGTGAAGGAAAAATCTATGTGAACAATGTGGCCCTCCAAGGCATTTACCTTAATGAATACCGTGCACTTCTGGGGCAATCGTTGACGGAAGAATATCCATTTGAAGGCACCATATTGGAGAATGTGACTTTTGGGGACAAGGACATTCCCATGGAAGACGTATACTGGGCCTTGGAGAAAACGGGGCTTACGCAGTTTGTAAAGGAGCAACCCAATGGACTGCAGACCATGCTTTACCCTGAAGGGAAAAAGATTCCCTATACCATATCCAAGAAAATTGTTTTGGCCCGAAGTGTCGTACATCGCCCAAAACTTTTGATACTCAAAGACCCATTGGATCAATTTGAGGAGAAAGAAGCGGAAAAAGTGATGGATTTCCTATCTGATTCGTCCAATGGATGGGCTCTGGTGGTCGTTAGCGAGAACCAAAAATGGGAGGCTCGCTGCAATAGGATACTGACCATTGAAAATGGAAAATTGATTAACCCAAGTTAAGGACCATGCTGAACATTTCACATAACAAGTTGAACAAGAAAGTAGATCTTTCCCTATACAAGGCAGGAGCCAAGGTTTTTCAAAAACGCCATTACAAACAGTTCAATCGGTTTTTGGCCGCATTTTCCGTAATTCTTTTGGTGATTTTGTTTCTGCCATGGACCCAGAATATATCGGGTAGGGGGTATTTAACCACATTGACCCCGGATCAACGTCCGCAGACCATACAATCCCCAATTCCGGGACGTATTGAAAAATGGTATGTTCGGGAAGGGGATTATGTGGAAAAGGGAGACACGATTCTCTACATTTCCGAAGTGAAGAGTGAATATTTTGATCCGAGTTTGGTAGAGCGCACCGGAAAACAGATCCAGGCGAAATCCATGGCCGTGACCTCCTACCAAGAAAAGGTAAAGGCTTTGGAAACACAGATCAGGGCCCTGACCCAGGAACGAGGGCTGAAATTGGAACAGGCCAAGAACAAATGGGAGCAATCCAAACTGAAGGTAAAAAGCGACAGCATTGACCTTGAGGCGGCCAAAACCAATATCGCCATTGCACAAAGGCAATATGATCGGGTGGTACAATTAGAAAATGAAGGGTTAAAGGCAGTGACCGACTTGGAGGAAAAGCGATTGAAGCTACAAGAAACCCAAGCAAAATTGGTTTCGCAGGAAAATAAATGGTTGGCCAGCAAGAATGAGGTCATCAATGCCAAAGTTGAAATTAATAGGGTGCAGGCAGAGTACACCGATAAGATTTCCAAGGCCCAAAGTGATCTATTCACGGCCCAGTCCAATCAGTTCGACTCTGAGGCCCAAGTGACCAAATTGGAGAATGCGTACACCAATTATGAGATGCGAAACAGTCTTTTGTATATACGGGCACCACAAAACGGGTATATCAATAAAGCCATTCAGTCCGGGATTGGCGAAACTTTCAAGGAAGGGGATCATTTGGTGGGAATCATGCCTTCGGAATACGATTTGGCCGTTGAAACCTATGTGAACCCCATAGATTTGCCCTTGATCAACTTGGGAGAAAAGGTCCGTATTCAGTTTGATGGTTGGCCCGCCTTGGTTTTCAGTGGATGGCCCAATGTTTCCTATGGTACCTTCGGAGGAGAAATTGTGGCCATAGAGACTTTTATAAGTACCAATGGGAAGTATCGTGTGTTATTGGCCCCGGATGAGGAAGATGTTCCATGGCCCAAGGATATCAGGGTAGGGTCAGGTGCCATGACCATGGCACTCTTGGAAGACGTCCCCATTTGGTTTGAACTATGGAGGCAGCTCAATGGCTTCCCACCCAATTACTATCAACCCCAAAACGCAAACGCAGATGGTGCAAAGAAGTAAAATACGGTTTTCCATAGGTATTTTCCTCTTCGCGGTTTGGGGAACCTTTGCACAACAGGATAGCTTGGTGTTGGGGTTTAAAGAATATTTAGGGTATGTGAAAAAATACCACCCTATTGCGAAACAGGCCCAATTGACCTTGAATGTCGGTCAGGCTAATTTAATGAAGGCCAGGGGAGGCTTTGATCCAAAGGTCGAAGTGGATTATGATCGAAAGGAGTTCAAAGGGACCGAATATTGGGATCGCCTCAATACAACCTTCAAGATACCTACGTGGTTTGGTATTGAATTAAAAGGGAGTTTTGACCAACGGGAAGGAACCTACCTAAACACCGATGAATACCTTCCCGAAGATGGCTTGTACAGTGCGGGCATATCCATGTCCTTGGGAAAAGGATTTTGGATCAATGAGCGTATGGCCACCTTGCGAAAGGCCAAACTGTATAGGGAACAGACCAAGGCAGACCAAGATCTAATGGTCAATGAGGTGCTGTATCGCGCGTCCATGGCGTATTTTGATTGGTTGAAAGCGTATCGCGATGCACTGGTGTTCAAAGATTTTTTAGGCAATGCCCAAACCCGGTTTGAAGGGGTAAGGCAGAGTGCTTTGGCCGGGGATGTGGCCATGATCGATACCGTGGAAGCCAAAATAGCGGTAAGAAACCGTGCGCTGGGGTACGAGCAGAGTAAGGTGGATGTATTGAAGAAATCCCTTGAACTATCCAACTTTTTATGGATAGATGATGTACCCGTGGAGTTGCAGCCCGGCGTAACACCAGATTTGGATACTGCAGGTCGGATAGATGGTACGCTGGAGATTTTGGGTAAGCCTTTGGATAGTTTTAGTTTGGAGAAACACCCCAAGCTACGCTCCTTGAACTATAAAATAGAACAGCTTTTGGTGGATAAAAGGCTTAAAGCCAACAAACTGCTTCCTAAACTGGATGTGGAGTATAATTTTATCACCGAAACCCCCGATCAGATAAACTCCCTAATCGTGGATAATTTTAAAGGAGGTGTTACATTTCAGTTCCCATTGTTTCTACGAAAGGAAAGGGGCGATTTAAAATTGGCCAAATTCAAACTTATGGATGCCGAGTTTGAACGGGACAATGCACAGGTGGCACTTCAAAACAAGGTCATCGCCATTTATGGGGAATTGGAATCCTACGAAGTCCAAAACCAATTGATTGCCAATATTGTAACGGACTATACTACATTGTTGAAGGCTGAAGAGCGTAAGTTCAGCTTTGGTGAGAGTTCCCTCTTCTTGATCAATTCAAGGGAGAGTAAACTCATCGACACCTATTTAAAACGCAATGAAATGGAGAACAAATTCTTCCATACCAAGGCAAAATTGTTCAAGAACCTGGCCATTAACCCTAAAATATTGTAGGCTGTTCAAAAACCCCCTTTATCCAAAAAATATAATTTGAACTAGCTGTTTTCAGGGGATGAAGCAATACCTTTGTTAGGCACGCTTTTTTGAATGACCACAAATGAACTTGACCATTGAGAATATTTTATTGGTAGGCTCCCTATTGCTCCTCTTGAGCATATTTGCCGGAAAAACCTCCTATAAATTTGGTGTCCCCACCCTGTTGCTGTTTTTGGCCGTAGGGATGTTGGCCGGGTCGGATGGGATAGGGGGAATTCAATTTGATGATCCCAAGATAGCCCAGTTCATCGGTATCGTGTCCCTTAACTTCATTCTGTTCTCCGGGGGACTGGATACCAATTGGAAAGCCGTAAAACCCATACTCAAGGAAGGAGTGACCTTATCTACCTTGGGAGTTTTATTGACCGCGCTGACCTTGGGAATGTTTGTATGGTATATTACGGATTTTACGTTTTATGAAAGTATGTTGTTGGGTTCCATTGTGTCCTCCACCGATGCGGCTGCCGTATTCTCTATCTTAAGATCCAAAAGCTTGGCATTAAAGGCGAACTTACGGCCCACATTGGAGTTGGAAAGTGGAAGTAACGATCCCATGGCCTATGTGCTTACCATCGCTTTTTTGACCCTAGTGGTCAACCAAGACCAAAGCTTTATGTCTGTTGTTCCCATGTTCCTGCTACAAATGGTTTTGGGTGGGTTGGGTGGTTTTGCCTTTGGAAAGCTCAGTAAGTTCATCATCAATAAAATCAAGCTGGACTTTGAAGGTTTGTACCCCGTGCTGGTCATCGCTTTGATGTTCACTACGTTTTCTGCAACGGATTTTGTAGGCGGCAACGGATTTTTGGCCATTTATATCTGTGCTGTGTATTTGGGAAACCAGGATTTGATCCACAAAAAGACCATCTTGAAAATGTACGATGGTTTGGCGTGGCTAATGGAGATTGTACTTTTCTTGACCTTGGGACTGCTTGTTTTTCCAAAGCAAGTCGTTCCTTTTATGGGCATAGGCCTGCTGATTTCACTTTTCTTAATCTTGGTGGCCCGTCCGGTAGGGGTTTTCTTGAGCCTTTTACCGTATAAAATGAAGCTCAGAAGACGGTTCTATATTTCTTGGGTTGGCTTAAGGGGAGCAGTGCCTATTGTGTTCGCAACGTATCCTCTCTTGGCAGGAATTGATAAGGCCAATATGATTTTCAACATTGTTTTCTTTATATCGGTGACCTCCATACTTATCCAAGGAACCACACTGTCCATTGTGGCGAAATGGTTGCATGTGGCGTTACCTGAAAAAGTAAAAAAAGCAAGCGCTACCGATTTACTGCTATCAGAAAATCCAAAAGCAGAAATGAAAGAGATTTTGGTGACTCCCGACTGTTTTGCCACGGATAAGAAGATTGTGGAACTGGGCTTTCCAAGAAATGCCATCATTGCCATGATCAAACGCGATGATAGCTATGTAACTCCCAATGGCTCCACAATAATTGAACCTTGGGATAAATTGGTGGTCCTTGCCGACCGACCCGAAATCTTTGAGGAAGTAGATAAGACCCTGAAGGGATTGTGAGGCTATCCTTAGCTTTTTAGCAACATTGGATATAATGCATACACTGAAAAAATGGGTAGCTTGCAGTCCAATAATTTTTAGACCGAAACTCACTGAACACCATCCAATGAAAAAACGTATACTCTTTTTATTCTTGTTTATCACTATTGCCATAGGCTATGGTCAGACCATAGATGTCATTTCCTATAACATCAGATATGATAACCCCAATGATAACCCCAACCATTGGGAGAACCGAAAGGATTTCCTTATTTCCCAATTGAATTTCTATGCCCCGGATGTTTTTGGGGTGCAGGAGGGGCTTATCAACCAACTAAAGGATATGGACAGTGGCCTGAAGGATTACACCTATTTTGGCATAGGGCGTGACCATGGTGACGAAAGGGGAGAGTTTACCGCTATTTTTTACAATCAGAAAAATATTGAACTCCTTAAAGAAGGCACATTTTGGTTGTCTACAACACCGGAAGTCCCCTCCAAGGATTGGGATGCAGCATTGCCCAGAATCTGTACTTACGGCTTTTTTAAGGATAAAGAGAGTGGAGCGAAGTTTTTTGTGTTCAATACCCATTTTGATCACGTGGGCGTACAGGCACGCGAAGAAAGTGCTCAACTCATACTGAAAAAGATAAAAGAGTTGAATCCAGAGAATCACCCAACAGTCCTGATGGGTGATTTTAACTTGGAAAGCAACAGTGAAGGCATCCAATTGATTGTTCAAGAGATGAAGGACACTCATATTGAGGCTGGTACCAATGCCTTTGGTCCCAAGGGTACCTTCAACGGGTTTGACTTTACCAAACCTGTGGATAAAAGAATCGATTACATTTTTGTTTCCGAGGGAATCAAGGTGGTCAAAAGTGCCATTTTAAGCGACTCAAAAGACCTTAGGTATCCATCCGATCACTTACCGGTATTTGCCCGATTGGATTTCACTTCTAAATAGTTTGGTAAATCTCTTTGGAATAGATCTCTGTAGTATAAATAGCTTACAGAGGTGTGTCATTTCCATGGCAAAAATCAATAACAAATGAAAAAGGAATTACAGTCAATACTTGTTGTCCTTATCCTATTTCTGGGCTCCAATCTAGCAGCCCAAACAAGCTATAAGGTGCATTCGCATAACGATTATGCACAGGAGCTACCCTTCTGGTTCGCCTATGCCAACGGCGCGGCATCCATTGAGGCCGATGTGTTTTTAAAGGACAATACCCTTTATGTGACCCATACCGAAGCTGAAATTGTGGAAGGAAGAACCTTTCAGACACTTTACTTGGACAGGCTTCAAAAATTGCAGGAATCAGGTAATTTGAAGGACGTTCAAGTACTTATCGATTTTAAATCCGAGGCCTATGCCACCTTGGAAAGGCTAGTGGAGGTCTTGGAAGATTATCCGCAACTCCTAAAAGCGGACAAGGTTCGTTTTGTGATTTCGGGAAATAGGCCCAAACCTGCAGATTACGGGAAGTATCCCAATTTCATTTGGTTCGATCATCAGAATCTGGATGAATTGGACCGCATTGAATTAAATAAAGTGGCTTTGGTCAGTACGAGCTTTAAGAACTATTCGGTTTGGAATGGATATGGAAGAATGACAGCGCCCGACTTAAAAACAGTGGAAGCGGCTATCAATAAAGCCAAAAGTGTGGGCAAACCGTTCCGTTTTTGGGCTTCACCCGATACTAAGACGGCTTGGGCTCGATTGGCTAGGCTAGGGGTGGATTACATCAACACCGACCAACCTGCTTTGGCCCAACAATATTTGACGAGTTTGGAAGCCAACACCTATACACGGGAAACGCCCATTCCGGTTTATCAACCCAAGTATGGGTACGCAATGGAGGCAAAACCCACCAATGTAATCTTGATGATTGGCGATGGCAACGGATTGGCTCAAATAACAGCCGCCATGGTGGCGAACCAAGGAAGCTTAACGCTAACGGAAATCAAGGATATTGGCTTGGTCAAGACCGCTTCCCATGACGATTTGATCACCGATTCTGCGGCAGGGGCAACAGCCATGGCCACTGGGGTTAAGACAAACAATAGGGCTATTGGAGTAGATGCGGATGGAAACGGCCTTGCCAATCTTGTGGATGCGGTGAGTGCTAAGGGGTTCAATACTGCCATTGTAACCACAGATGCCATTTATGGGGCAACCCCTTCTTCCTTTTTTGCCCACAGCGTCGAGCGCGATGATACCGAAGGTTTGGTAGCTGATTTAAACAGCAGTGGACTTGATCTTTTTATTTCTGGAGGACAAAATCAAGAAGATTCCATCCAAAATAAGTTCAAGACCCAATCCCTGGAAAGTTTTGAAACCTTGCAGGGGCCAACGGCCATCTATTTGGGAAACCATAAGGTGCCTTCCATTAGCTCGGACAGAGGAAGCATTTTTCCTGAAGCAGTTAAAAAGTCACTTGAGGCATTAAGGGCTAAGGAACAACCTTTTTTCCTAATGGTGGAGGGAGCCCAAATTGATAATGGAGGTCATTCCAACAGTGTTGGGGATATTGTGGAGGAACTGTTGGATTTTGATAGGGCCATTGCAGAAGCATTGGAGTTTGCAGATACCCATGGGAACACCTTGGTGGTCATCACTGCGGATCATGAAACCTCCGGTTTTGGAATTGTAGGGGGAAATATGAAAGAAGGAAGGGTCCAAGGGGATTTCTTGACTGTTGACCATACAGGAATCATGGTACCCCTATTTTCGTATGGTCCCCAATCCCAGAATTTTCGGGGGGTCTATGAGAATACGGACATCCATCATAAAATTTTGGGGGCTTTGGGCATTGCTGCTGAAAATGGAAAATAAAGCCGCAAAAAGTAGCTTTAAAATGATGGAATGGTATACGGTTTCAACAACCTAATCGATAGGTTTTGCGGACAGTCCATTTAAGTCCCATACAATTTTGCCATCTTTTATGGTGAGTTCCGCTTCCAGTTTTTTGTCGCCTTTGAGCAAATTGTTTCTGGCATCAATATAGCCAAACGTTCCCTCTCTAAGTCGGAGTACGGCTATATCGGCCACGGCGCCCACTCCCAAATGGCCCAAATCGTTGCGGCCAATGGCTTTGGCAGGATACCAGGAACCACGTTTGAATACTTCTTTTAAGGGAATCCCCATATTCAGGAATTTAGACATGACGTTGAGGAAATCTTTCATCCCTGCATTCATACTAAATCTGTGTAGGTCCGTACCAAAGGAGTTGGGCCAAAAGCCTTGCTCAATGGCCGGAATACCCTGGTCAAACCAAAACCCGGCACCCCCGTGTCCCACATCAAAGAGAATACCGCGTTCCTTGGCTTCCATTACCACGGGCAAAATGGTACCATCTTGATTTACAACGGGCTTACGTTCCGAAATGTTCTCAAAAGTATGGGTGATGATATCCCCGGGCCGCATATGGGCCAACTGATCTTCCAAGGTATATTCGGGGAGATGGCACTCCACAAAAATGGGCCGATTGGTTTTTTCCCCAGCCTCAATAGTACGTTCAAAGGGGGTCCAATCCTTACCATTGTAATGCCCAATCTTGATGCCAACGATGGTGTTGGGATATTGGTTAATGATTTCCACGGTCTTGGCCACATTCATTTCGCCGATGTCGCTTTCAAGTTCATCGCCGGTCATACCATGACCTGCAATATTGAGAAAGGCCAGTATACGCGTTTTTGACTGGTCAATGACCTGTTCCTTGAATTGGGGAAAATTCCGCCAACCGGAGGTTCCGGCATCCACTACCGTGGTGACTCCTGCCTTAAAACTGAAATCATCAGGGGACAAACTGTTTATCCCATTGGTAAATTTTTTCGCCTCGGGGCCAACAAAAACGTGGGTGTGCGTATCAATCAAACCGGGTACTACAAAAAGCCCCGTTGCATCTACCACCACTTTGGCCGTCTCGCTGGAAATATTTTGGGAAACTTCGGCTATTTTTCCATCAATAATAGAGACATCGGCAATAGTGTCTACTTGGTTCGCTGGATCAAAAACATGGCCATTCTTAAGGAGTAAGTCAGCCTTTTGGGCATAAAGGTTTGAGGTCAGCAAAGCTGTAATAAGCCCGAATATTATCTTGAAATAGCCTTTGCACATACTACTTCTTACTGAAATCTGTTCCAGCCATTCCGTTCAGGTCCCAAACAACTTTACCGGCTCTTAGGGTAAGTTGGGTCTCCAGCTTCTTTTTTCCTTTAAGGGTGTTTCTACGCACATCCAAAAACCCAAAATCTCCCTCCCGTAAGCTAAATACGGCAATGTCCGCTTCGGCCCCTACGTCCAAATGTCCCAAGTCCGTCCTTCCGATGACCTGGGCAGGTGCCCAAGTTGCTCGGTCAATAACATCTTCCAAAGAGAATCCCATAGCCATAAATTTGGAAAGAACATTGCTGAGGTCCTTCATCCCGGCATTCATACTCTGGGTATGTAGGTCGGTGCTGATTACATTGGCCTTAAATCCTTGTTGGGAAGCAGGCACGGCCTGACGCCAAGAAAATGCCCCACCTCCATGGCCCACATCAAAAACAATACCTCTCTCCTGTGCCTTGAAGACAAAAGGTTTCACCTTGTCGTTTTCATCCACTATGGTTTCACGTTGTGTTGGTCCGTAAGAGTAGGTATGGGTAAAGATATCCCCAGGGCGAAGGTGCTCCATAAAAAGTGATTCTATGGAGTTGGGTGGGTCATGCTCTCCAAAGTCGACCATTACGGGGACGTTGGCCCTTTTACCGGCTTCAACGGCCAAGTCCACTTGGTCAAAACCGCCCCAATAATGGGCTGCTTTTATGCCAACCAAAATTTCAGGATAGAGTTTTGTAATGGAATAAGCCGTCATCTCAGGATTCATGTCGCTTAAATTTTGTTCATCAAACCTACTTTTCATGCCATGACCCACAATATTGAGCAGAGCTAACACCCTCGTCTTGGCCTTGTCTATGGTCTGTTCTTTGAACAAAGGGAAATTTCGCCAACCTGATGAACCCGCATCCACAACCGTGGTTACTCCGGACCTGAAGGTAAACCCATCGGGCATTACACTGGTCTGGGCATTGGCAATATAGTCATCCAACTCGTTGCCCATAAATACATGGACATGCATGTCTATAAGGCCAGGTGTCACAAAATACCCCGAAATATCAATGGTTTTTTCAGCTTTTTTCTCTGAAATGCTCTTGGATACGCTTTTTATCTTTCCATCTTGGATGCCGATATCCATAGGGGTATTGATGTTATTTTTCGTATCAATAAGGTGACCTCCTTTTAGGAGAAGATCATATTCCTGGGCGTGCACCCCCCCCAAGCCAAGGGTAAATAAGAAAATTGGAAGTAAGAAACGCAGTCGGTTGAGGTTGGTGTGGAAATCCATGTGGTTTAGTTGGTTTAGTGAATCTGTTAATATATGGCTTTTGAGACTGGAAAAGTGTTTGAGGGGCAAAAAAGGTTCTTTTGCTTTTCCAGCTTATATTATAGTACACTTGAAAAGGGGGTTACCCTATACTCTGGTTTCGCTATATCGTTGGAAACAAGATGGGTATTTGAAAATCCAATTTGTGATATCAGCGCACAAAATTTAAATTAATGTTCAAAATATGAGCTATATATTTAAGCGACCATTTTTAAAAAGAGCAAAATTGAGAACTAAGAAAATCATTGGATTTACCCTTTTCTTGCAGTTATTGGGTGTGGGATGCGGGGAGAATACCAAAACGGAAAGGACATGGAGTATGTACAAGGCGGATAACGCCAGTACCAGTTATTCTCCATTGAAACAGATACATAAGGAAAATGTTTCAAAGTTGAACCCGGCATGGACATTTAGACCCATGGATGCCGTGGAAGGTACCAGATTTTCAAGGAATGAATCCAATCCTATAGTTGTGGATGGGGTCATGTATACCACTTCGGCCAGACATCGTTTGTATGCGCTTGCTGCTGATACGGGAAAATTGATTTGGTCTTTTGACCCCTTTGATGGAGGAACTGGTGGGGGAGTGAGTAGGGGGGTGACCTATTGGGAAGATGGTGACGACAAAAGAATACTGTTTACCGCGAGCGACCAGCTTTATGCGGTAGATGCGAAAACTGGAAAGCTTGTGACATCTTTTGGTGAACAGGGAAAAGCCAGTATGAATGTTGGACTTAGGGGAGACCCAGATGCCATTTCGGTTATCCCAACATCGCCCGGGATTGTTTATGGTGACCTATTGATCATGGGGACCGAAGTCTCTGAACTATATGGCGCGGAACCTGGATATATCAGGGCATATGATATCAGGACAGGCGCTTTGCAATGGAAATTCCATACCATTCCCAAACCTGGGGAAGTCGGTTATGATACGTGGCCCAAAGATGCCTATAAATATGCAGGCGGTGCCAACAATTGGGGCGGCATGAGTGTGGATGAAAAGAGGGGCATGGTCTTCGTTTCTCTGGGATCTCCCACCTATGATTATTATGGTGCCGACCGGGTGGGCATGAACCTCTTTGGCAATTGTGTGGTTGCCCTTGATGCCGGAACCGGGGAATATATATGGCACTTTCAGACCATTCATCATGATCTATGGGATTACGATTTGGCGGCACCTCCAAATTTGGTAACCTTGGAGCGGGACGGACAAAGAGTGGATGCGGTCGCACAAACCTCCAAGGTGGGATTTTTGTATGTGTTGGATAGGGAAACAGGAGAGCCTTTGTTCCCTGTGGAAGAAAGGGAGGTACCGGCCTCCAATATACCGGGGGAATACGCTTGGCCTACCCAGCCCTTTCCGCTTAAACCCGCACCTTATGCGCGACAATCCATTAGCGTGGATGATTTAAGCTTTTACTCCGAAGCATCCCACGATTCTTTGTTGAAAGAATTCAAGTCGTATCGTTACGAAGGCTTGTTTACGCCACCCGATACCATAGGAACCTTTATGTTTCCGGGCAGTAGGGGAGGCTCAAGCTGGGGCGGCGGAGCTTACGACCCAAATACGGGTGTACTGTATGTGAAATCCAATGATTCCCCTGAAATCAGTATGTTGAAAAGAGTGGAAAAAACAAAAAGTCAGGATGGAAACGCCTCACTGTATGAAAGAGGGGAACAGTTTTACAGTAATTTTTGTTTGAGTTGCCATGGGGCCGATAAAAATGGACAGGAGCCCGACTATCCATCACTATTGGGCTTGGGAATGAAGATGGATAGCGAAGAAGTCTTGAAAAAAATAGAGGAGGGTGCCGGGAAAATGCCTTCGTTTTCCAGTGTGCTTCCCGGAGAGGAAGAAGCTATTTTGGCGTATCTGTTCGAGCAAAAAGACGCAAGGTCCAGACGAGAGGATCGTTGGCTTAAGGAAGTGCAGGCCAATGAAAATGCCAATGCCAATGCAGAGGTGCAGTCAGACACCCTGCCAAGGTATTTGAATATTAGGGCCTATGGGTATTTTAGGGACAGCGAAGGCAGACCCGGAATTAAGCCGCCATGGGGTACCTTGAATGCCATCAACCTGGATACCGGGGAATACATGTGGAAAATTCCGGTGGGAAACTATCCTGACCTGCAAGAGGAAGGAGCACCCATAACGGGAACGGGAGGTTCGGCCGGACCCATTGTGACGGCTGGTGGAATTGTGTTTTTGACAGGAACCCATGATCAAAAACTATTTGCCTTTGATAAAGATAGCGGAGAACTGCTTTGGGAAGCCTTGCTTCCGGCATCGGGAACGGCCACTCCCAGTACCTACATGATGGATGGAAAGCAGTATTTGGCCATTTCCTTGGCAGGAAATGAGGATGAACCAGGAGGCTATATCATGGCTTTTGCACTACCAGAAGGTGAAGGTGTGGGGAATTGAACCTCCATTCAGGATATGGCATGGCTTAAGATATATTAACGGTTTCTTTTTGAAGGTCTAAATATTTTTTACGTACCAGTTTAGCGGTTTGATGGTCTCCTGTATGACTCCACCCCGGAGGCATGAATACATACAATATTTTGTTTTTTAGGCCTGGAGCATTGATCACATCTTTATAAAGAGCCCTGAATTCGCCAAAATACACATCCAAAAAACTTCCCGAATCCATCTCACGGGTTATGCCATATTGAATGGGAAGGTGGTCTTTCTCATCTTGATAGGTTCCAAAAATCCTATCCCAAATGTTCAAGAGATTACAGAAGTTGGTGTCCATATACAGGGGGTTTCTACCGTGGTGTACACGATGGTGCGAGGGGGTTAAAATAAGTTTTCCAAGGAAACCTAAACGTCCCTTTTGCAGCACATGCTCGCCAACATGGATGAAGGTGGCATAGGTAATATCCAGCAGAAGAATGGAAAAAAACAGTTTTGGGTCAACTCCTAAGAGCATGCATGTTGCGGTTCGGACAAAATCAGCATATGGGAATTCGAGAAAAAAATGCGCATGGTTTACGGATAAGTTCATGGTCTCCGCCGCATGGTGAGGGGAGTGTAGGCACCACAGCAAACGTATCTTGTGACCAAAATAATGATAAATAAAGCTGCCCAATTCCCAGACCACATAACCGTAGATAAACCAATACCAAGTGTATGTGGTCTGAAAAGGCGCATACTCTTGAAAGAAACCAATACACCATACCATGGTTCCCAAGGAAAGAATACGGCCAATAATCCTATTGAAGACAATAATGAAGAAATTTACTTTGTACGTTCTTAATTGTTCCCTTTCCCTGAAAAAGACAATGAAGAACTCTACAAAAAGTAAAATGGGCAATGCTAGGAAAACACAGGATATGATACCATCAAAGCTTTTGAAAAAGGCGTAGTTTTCTGTTTTTAGGGCTTCCAGTATGCCGGTGAAGCCTAGAAAATTCATTGTTTCCTCAAAAATTGCATTTAAAAAATCCATAAGCGGTTGTATTTCCATCCGTTCAAATATATAATTTTTTATGTATGAACATATGAACATGTTTATAGATAAACGGTTTACGAAAACGTTTTAATGGTTCTATTGGGGCAGCATGGCGAGAGTTGGTTATAAGCAATAACTTTGTGCTATCAATAATTCAAGACTTCGTCTAGTAATGAATTGGCAAAAAAGAAACATTTTTTTTGGCAACATGCAATAAATATCTATATTTGAACATATGTATGAACATATGAACATAATGTACCTGATTCTTGGTTGACCAAAGATGGATTGGGTTGTGTAAAAGAGATGATATTTAATAGAATTATTTGAGTTGTTGGGTTTAGTTCTAAAAATGGATGATGGGAAGAAGGAAGTGTCGATTCAATGCTTTCGGTCTTCCCATTTTCATTTGATGACTTGTTCAACAAAGTGTACCGTTAACTAAACTATCCTTCAAACTATGTATTTATGAAATGTTTGCGATTGATTTTATTGCTGTCGGTCATGGCTATTTTAAGTTGTGATGACGACCCAGAACAAAACCCCGAAGGGTTTACCGAGTTCGTCACCAATATTGATGGTGATTGGAAGATTGACCAAGTGCTCCAGAATGGAAACGATATCACCAATTTTATCGATTTTCAATCTTTTTCCTTGCAATTATCGTACGAAAATGGGATGCCATCGTCGTATACCCTTTCCAATCTAACAACACCTTTTGCTTTGGGGCAGGCAAGTGGGAACTGGTCATTTGATGACCCTGTATATCCTACCAAGATCAATTTTTCGGACGGTACAAGCCTGGATATTCAGGGTGCGGTGCTTTCCGGTGGGGATGAGCTTACAGTGACCGTTCCTATGGGCTGTACCTCTAATACCTATACGTATCGATTGAGCAAATAACCAGAAACTAACATGCACTGAAATGAAAAACAAACTATACAAACTAAAGCGCATCCTGTTTCAGCCAAAAGCACTGTTTCTGTTGTTTTTGTTGTTGAGTATGTGCATTACCATTACCAATGTAAATCAACCCTCTTCCATGGGTGTAGGGGAAAGAATGGACATCACCATCGATGTTGATGTGGCCCCAGCCGAAGATGCGGCCCACAACATTATATTTGGCGTTTTGGCTCCAGAGGCCTGGGACATAGCGTCCAATGCCACGGTTTCCTACACCTCTGATAATGGGGATGGGACCATGCGATTGGCCAATGGTGCCGACCCAGATTACGCCACTCCCATTATGGACCTTGCCGGAATCGGTGAAAATTATGGTCTGGTAGAGTGGGTGGTGTTCATCTCCGATGAAACGGTATCCGGTGCCAATGGCGTAAACTTTTCCGGACAGATCCAACTTTCCATGGATGTCGGGACGGATAACCTTAAAACTCAACTGGGATATATTGTGGGAACTTCGGGATATGGCATCACTGCGGGAGAGACCGATATAAGGTTCACTTCTTGCATGGAAGTGACCGGAGGGTCCAATCCGTTGATAGATTTATGTGGTCCTCTTCCTTTTCCCGTGACCTTTCAACCTGCGGAATATACCTATGATGACATTATCCATATTGGGTTTGATGCCACAAAAGGACCCGAAGGGTCGCCAACAGCGCTTTCGGGTGCTACTGATGTATATCTATGCGCCAAAGCTGTTATAGATGGTCAGCCTGTTGAGGTCTGCGATAATAGCGATATTACCAAAATGCACAGTACAGGCAATGACCAATGGCAAATATCCATTTGGCCCAGACAGCTTTTCAATGCTTTGCCAAGTCAGGAAATTACGGATATCACCTTCAGTTTCATCAACCAAAGTGGAGATGTAGAGGTCAAGAATCCTGATACCGGGGAAGACTTTCAACTAATAGCCAACTGTACAAATTAAAAACATGACGATTATGAAAAACAGAACAAAAGGCCTTATTGTCATTTTTTTGGTGCTTGGCAATCTTATGACCTTTGCGCAAAATATTACCATTCAAGGGGTGATTACCGGAGAGGACGATGGTCTTCCGTTACCAGGGGCCAATGTAGTGGTGAAGGGTATGGCCATTGGTGCCTCCGCCAACTTTGATGGGGAGTATACCTTGGAAGTCCCGAGTGGGGATGTAACCTTGGTTTTCAGCTATCAGGGATTTAGTTCACAAGAAGTTCCGGTAGGCGGACAACGAACCATCAATGTAGCTCTGAAAACGGATGTGAACGAATTGGACGAAGTGGTCATCATCGGTTACGGTAGTACAACCAAGAAAGATCTTACGGGGTCTATTGCCACGATTAAATCAGAAGATTTGGAATCAGTACGTTCCACTACCGCCGATGATTTTGTACAGGGAAGGGTATCTGGACTGTTATTGACCCAAACTTCGGGTCAACCTGGAGGTGCCACTTCTGTCAGGATTCGAGGAAGTAGTTCTATCAATGCCAGTAATGAACCTTTATACGTGATCGATGGTTTTCCTGTGGACAACAACAGCGACAACCTTTCCGCTGGTGTGGCCGAGGGGCCTTCCATCAATGCCCTTTCTACCTTGAGTGCCAACGATATTGCCTCCATAGATGTGTTGAAGGATGCTTCCGCTACCGCCATTTATGGTTCCCGTGGGGCCAATGGGGTCATCATAATTACCACCAAAAGAGGATTGAACGGGGATGCCCAAATCAATTACGACACTTATTTAGGGGTGAGTGAGGTTATAAAAAAGCTGGATGTACTCAATGCATCACAATTTGCTTTTTACGTGAACGAGTCAAGATATAATGGTTCAGGAGATCCCAGGTTCTATACAAACCCAACCTCTTTTGGAGTGGGTACCGATTGGCAGGATGAAATTTTTAGGACTGCCATTACCAAAAGCCACGACCTTTCCATAAAGGGAGGGAACCAAGATATCAAGTATGCTGTTTCCGGGTCATATTTAGACCAGGAAGGGGTGGTTATTGAAACCGATTTTAAACGGTACAATTTTCGGGTAAACCTCGATTTTAAGGCTACGGAAAAATTGTCCATTGAGAACTCTTTGAGTTTGAACAGGACCAATTTCAACACGGCCAGGACCGAGACCACAGGCGGGGTAGAGGTGGCCAGTAGTGCCATAACCGGGGCATACCAGTTTAATCCCCTGTTACCTGTTTTTGACCCTGAAGGAAATTATACCAAAGGAAATTTCATTGTTCAGGACGATGGGACCTTTGTGAATGACGTGAGCAATATCCAAGAGCAGATTCCCAACTTCCCAAGTCCGGTAGCTTATCAAAAATTGACCGAGAGCAAGGGTAAGGCCACCAGGATATTGGACAATTTGGCCATTAAATGGGATGTGGCCAAAAATCTCCAATTGAAGACCACTTTGGGAGTGGACTTGAACATCAACGAACAGTTTTATTTTAGGACCGAGGAAATCGATTTTGGAAATTCACCGGGGGCTTTTGCGGCCCAGGCCAAAAATACGGCCACCAGCTATTTGGCGGAATCCACTTTGAATTATACCAATACCTTTGGCAATAGACATCGTGTGAATGCCTTGGTAGGGGCTTCATGGCAAGATTTCACCATTGAATCCCTTTCAGGGAATGCTTTGGGATTCCCAACGGAAAATTTTGGTTCCAACAACTTGGGACTTGGATTGAACCCAGGGGTCAGTTCCAATATCATAGAGTCCAGATTGATATCCTACTTTGGAAGGGTCAACTACATTTTGGACAACAAATACATCTTTACGGCCACTTCACGGGTTGATGGTTCGTCCAAGTTTGGTGATGGCAATAAATATGGATTTTTCCCATCAGGAGCTTTCGCATGGAATGTTTCGGAAGAAGATTTTCTTCAAGATTCCGGACTCTATCTAAAACTGCGTTTGGGGTATGGAATCATAGGAAACGAGTCCATCGCACCCTATTCTGCACAATCCACATTTAAGCCTACCTATCATTCCTTTAATGATAATGAGGTGGTGGGGCAATTGCCCAGCACACCGGCCAACAGTGCCCTTAAATGGGAGCGCACCGAGCAATATAATATTGGTCTGGACCTCGGTTTTTTCAATGACCGATTGGGATTCACCATTGATGGATACCGAAAAAACACGGAAGATTTGTTGCTGAACCTCCAAGTACCTTCACAAACCGGATACATTCAAAGTGTGGTCAATGCGGGAAGTGTACGTAACGAAGGAATTGAATTGGGCATCAATGCACAAATGTTCAAGGGGAAGTTCAATTGGGACGTTAACCTGACTGGGGCCTATAACAAGAACAAGATTTTGGATTTGGCCGGCTTGGACAATATTCCAACAGGCTTTGGAATTCTGGGCATTACCAATTGGCAGTTGCTTGTGGAAGGTGGCGAGATTGGGGCATTCTACGGCTATGTTTCCGATGGCATCGTTCAATTGGATGATGACCCTGCTACAACCCCAAGGTTTGCAACGGACACCTTCACCCCCGGAGAGCGAAAGTATAAGGATTTAAATGGTGATGGGGTCATTGATGCCGATAACGACAGAACCTTCATCGGAAATCCCATTCCGGAATACACCTTTGGGATAAACAATACCATAACCTGGAACAACTGGGATCTTAATATATTTATGCAAGGGGTGTATGGCAATGAAATAGCCAACTTCAATAGAATCAACCTTGAAAATTTAAATGGTCAAGGAAATGTATTGTTGGAGGCCTTCTCCAACCGATGGACCCCGAACAATCCCAGCAATACCTATACCAGGGCTGCCGATGGTCCTCGGAACATTGTGTTTTCCGATCACTATGTGGAGGATGGCTCTTACTTAAGATTGAAATCCGCCACTTTGGGGTATTCCATACCGGGCAAATTTTTGTCCAGGATGAAAATCAACAAACTTAGGTTTTACATCACAGGCAAGAATCTGTTTACCCTTACCGATTATAGCGGAGTGGACCCTGAGGTCAGCTTTGGGGGGCAGAACAACAACCTAAGTGCAGGAGCGGATTTTGGGGGATATCCTACCTCAAGGACATTTCTTTTGGGTCTTAACGTAAACTTTTAAAAGTCAAAATCATGAAACAATTCAAAAATTATAGAATGTACTTCGCCACCCTGATTTTGATCTTGGGTTGTGAAAGTGCCTTGGAAGAGGAAGTGAAGACCTTTTATACCGAGGATACATTTTACCAAACGGAACAAGACGCCAAATTGGCCATTAACGGGATATACGGGCATTTGGGGGCCACATTTGATGAAACGTTGAATGCCAAGGGCCTATATTTTGCCAACTATTGGACGGCCAATGCGCTTTTGTCGGATGAAGGGGAAACCAGCTTCAATAGGGGAGATGGGTACAATCAACTCTCAGCTATGGCCCATACACCGGAAAATACCATAGCATTGGAGATTTGGTCCAATCTTTATCTGGGTATCAACGCAGCCAACATGGCCATCGTTAACATCCCGGATGTTGAGATGGATGAGGACACCAAGGATGACTTATTGGGTGAAGCCCATTTTTTGAGAGGGTTACTCTACTTTGAATTGGTCCGTTTCTTTGGCGAGGTACCATTACAACTGGAGCCTCAAAAAGTATTTACTTCAAGTGCTTTCTTGGGTAGGGCGTCCATTTCGGAAGTCTATACCCAGATTTTTGAGGATCTGTCCATGGCAGAAAGTAGCCTTCCCTCCGAACAGGTTGGGGTGGACAACGGCAGGCCCACCAGTTGGTCGGCCAAGGCTTACATGGCCAAAGCGGCCCTTCAACAAGGGGAAAACCTTCAATTGGCAAAAACTAAACTGGAAGAAATCATGACCAGTGGACGATTTGGGCTTTGGGAGGACTACGCGGACGTTTTCAAAATTGCCAACAACAACGGTAAGGAAGTCTTATTTGCCATAAGCTTTTTGGAGGGTACCGATTTGTTCACAACCCTTTGGGAAGGCGGACATTTGGTCTACAGGACACTCCCTGGAGGTGTCTATGGCGGTAGACCCAACGGTGGAGGCTTGGAGATACCAACCATGGCCCTGTACAATTCCTTTGATGATGAGGATAGAAGAAAAGAAGTGACCTTCATGACCGAAGATGTCATCAACGGGGAGTTGGTGGAATTTGACTCTCCCCATATCGTAAAATATTGGGACCGGGTAGCAGAGCCCTTGGTGAACAATACGGCCAATGACCTCCAACTTATTCGCTATGCGGATATATTGCTCATGTACGCCGAAGTGTTGAATGAACAGAACAATGGAAGTACTCCCGCAGCGTTGGATGCCATCAACGAAGTAAGAGAAAGGGCAAGATTTGCCGATGGCGTGGAACGCAATATACTTCCTGATCTATCTGCAATGGGATACGAAGCTTTCAAGGAAGCCATTTTGGAAGAACGAAAAAAGGAGCTTACCTGGGAAGGTCATCGTTGGTTCGATTTGGTAAGGTTTGGGAAACTGGAAGAAAAAGTTACCGAGGCCAAGCCCGGGGTTCCCGTGGCAGCAAGACATAACCTGCTTCCCATACCCCAAAGAGAAAGGGATATTAACCAAAATCTGACACAGAATTCGGGTTATTGATATGAACAACACTTTTTTTAAAACCCTCAAGGTGGTTTGTACGCTACTGGTGACCTTGGGTGGTTTCTCGGCCTTGGCGTCTGAAAACATAGCAAAGGAAGCCACTGTGAAAGTCTCTTCCCAACTGGAAGGAAATGAAGCCTCCAATTTGATGGATGGGCTGATTCGCCTGGATGGACAGGGGGAATGGGCCTGTGTTGGCGAACGTAAGGCATGGGGAGCCAATACATTACCTTGGCTCCAGATGGATTGGGACAGACCACGTAGCATCAACAGCATTGTCATTTATGATCGTCCCGGTCTGGAGGAACATACCGCTGGAGGCGTTTTAAGGTTTAGTGATGGTTCACTGATTCGCGTAAACACGATTCCGAACAATGGAGATGCCAAGAAAGTGGAGTTCCCAACAAAAACAGTGGAATGGGTCCGCTTTGAGGTCACCGATGGGGAAGGACTCAACCTTGGTCTATCCGAAATGGAAGTGTTTGCTTCGCCCACTGATAGCACAAATCCCTTGCATTGGGTGAATCCGTTTGTGGAGTCGGCCAAAGGCCGGTATTTTTTCTTCACTCCTGGTGCACACCCCATGGGAATGGTGGCTGCGGCACCGGTGACCCGCAATAAAAATCAATACGGTGGTGGGTACAGTTACAATTCCACGGAAGTATTGGGCTTCGGACAGATTCACGGTTGGTGCCTTTCAGGCATCCAAGTTATGCCCACCTTGGGGATCATAGACCCTACCTTGGGAGATCAAGGTTGGAAATCCAGTTTTAGTCATGACGATGAAGTGGCCATGCCGGGATATCAACGTCTGTATCTGAAGAAACATCATGTTTGGACAGAACTGACCAGTACCAAGCGCACTACCCTATATCGCTTTAAGTATACCCTAGCGGACAAGGCCAGCATATTGACCAATTTGGGAGGCTATTTGGGGAATTCAACCATGATCAATGCAGATGTTCGGAAGGTCAGCCAAAATGAACTGGAAGGCTCCTTTGATTCAGCTGGAAGATTTTGGGGCGGACCTGAAAAAGTAAAAGTGTTCTTTGTTATCCAATTTGATAAACCGTTCCAGACCTTGGAAGGATGGAAGGATAAGGAAAGATTCAACAATATTACCACCATAAAAGGCTCAGATACCATGACCCGTAGGGATTCTGTTGTTTTTGCCGGAATTACCCAGAGTTATTGGAATGCACCCACTACAGGAGTTGCTGCCACCTATGATGTAAAAGCAGGGGATGAGGTTCAAATGAAAGTGGCCATTTCGTACACCTCTGTGGAAAACGCCCGTAAAAATCTTCAAACCGAAGCACCCCATTGGGACTTTGACCGCTATAAGGAAGAGACCTTCAAGGTGTGGGAAGAGCAGCTGGGGAGAATTGAGGTAAAAGGTGGAACAGAACAACAACGGGTAAAATTCTACACGGACCTATGGCACATTTTGTTGGGAAGAAGAATCCTGAATGACGTCAGCGGGGATTATCCCGATTATACCCAAGGAGAACGCCAAGGAAACTTTACAAAAGCCGACCTAAAAATAAGAACCCTTCCAAAGGACAAAGATGGCAAGTCAAGGTTCAACATGTACAATTTTGATGCGCTTTGGCTCACCCAATGGAACCTGAACATTGTTTGGGGGTTGGCCTGGCCGGAAATTTTGGACGATTTCTCGGCGTCTTTGGTCCAATATGCCGATAATGGCGGACTGTTGCCCAGAGGGGCCATAGCAGGGGGGTATTCCTATATCATGACAGGAAACCCGGCAACAAATATGCTGGTGAGTACCTACATGAAGGATTTGATGACAAAAACAAATCCCAAACATGCCTTCCAAGTGATGAAACGCAATCACATGCCCGGTGGTATGATGAGCGATTCTGCAGAAGACCTCGAGTTTTATATGGCCAACGGCTACTGCCCGGATAATGCAGGAAAGACTTTGGAATGGGCCTTTCAGGATTGGTCGCTTTCCCAAATGGCAAAGAAGATGGGGAAGACAAAGGATCATGCCTATTTCTCAAAGAGAGCTGAAGGCTGGTCCAAATTGTTCCATCCCGACTTAAAGCTAATACTACCCAAAGACAGATTGGGAAATTGGCTTCATACAGATTTGCTCTCAGGTCAGGGTTGGGTAGAATCCAACGCATGGCAAGGAACCTGGTCGGTTTCCCATGGTATTACGGAATTGTCTAATCTTATGGGAGGGAACGATGTCTTGGCCGATAAGCTCAACTTTGCTTTTGAGCAAGCAGCCCCTCAGGATTTTGTGTTTGGGTATTCGGATGGATATGTCAGTTACGCCAACCAGCCGGGCTGTTCCAATGCCCATGTCTTTAATCATGTGCAAAAACCATGGCTTACACAATATTGGGTGAGAAGGGTGAATGAACAGGCTTACGGTGCCACGACCGTGGACCAAGGTTATGGCGGACATGATGAGGATCAAGGCCAGATGAGTGGCGTAAGTGCGTTGATGTCCATGGGACTTTTTAGCCTAACGGGGAACAATTCCCTCACACCAAAATATGAAATTACCAGTCCGGTTTTTGATGAGATAACCATAAAACTCAACCCAAACTATTACGAGGGGAAGGAGTTTACCATTAAAACCTTGGATAACAGTAAAGAGAATAGCTATATCCAAAAGGCGATTTTGAACAATGAACCGCTCCAAACATTTTGGTTCACTCATGATGTTTTTCAAAAGGGAGGGGAACTTATTCTGCAACTTGGGCCTGAACCGAATACCAATTGGGGAATTCAAAATTGAACGCATAGCGTAAAGGAACCTTTCATAAAAGAAGGGATTGACAATGAAAAAAGGGATTATAACATTGGGGATTTGGTCTTTTGTACTCTTGATTTTGGGTGCGTCGTGCACAGAGGGTACAAAGCGGGGGGAATATCTCTTCCAGCCCGTGACGGCCAAAGCCTCTGGAATCCATTTTTCCAATGACCTTCCCTTGGATGACGATTTGAATATCCTTAACTACATCTACTACTTCAATGGTGGGGGTGTTGCAGTAGGCGACATCAATAATGATGGATGGGACGATCTTTTCTTTACAGGGAATCAGGTTTCCAACAAATTGTATTTGAACCAAGGTGATTTAAAATTCAAGGACATCACCGGTGAAGCAGGTCTGGAGTCCAAAGGATGGTCTTCCGGAGTGAGTATGGTGGATATCAACACGGATGGTTGGTTGGACATTTATGTGTGCCGGTCTGGACATTTGGACCCTGAGCAGCGAGAAAACCTACTCTATATCAACCAAGGAGATGGAACTTTCGAGGAAATGGCCCAGGAATATGGGTTGGCAGATTCTTCGTATTCCACACAATCCGCTTTTTTTGATTATGACAGGGATGGTGATCTGGACATGTATCTGCTTAACCATATGCACCAGATGACCGGGATGAACAATCCAGTACCTCGAAAACTGAACGGGGAATCCGAAAGCAATGACAAACTGTATCGGAATGATGGCATCGGTCCAATGGGGCATCCGGTCTTTACGGATGTTTCCCAGGAAACAGGAATCACTATCGAAGGGTTTGGTCTTGGGGTAGGTGTGAGTGACCTCAATCAAGATGGGTATCCGGACATTTACGTGTCCAACGACTTTATTTCCAATGACATCCTGTATATCAACCAAGGGGATGGGACTTTTAAGGACAGCTCCAAAGAGCTTCTCAATCACCAAAGCCATAATGGGATGGGCAATGACATTGCTGATATAAACAATGACGGTCTAACCGATGTTTTGGTATTGGATATGCTGCCTTCGGATAATCGCCGTAGAAAACTGATGCTGAACAAACCCAACCACAACCTTTTTGAATTCAGCAAAAGTGTAGGCTATCAACCCCAATACATGCGAAACACCTTCCAATTGAACAATGGGCCTCAAGCACCGTTCAGTGAGGTGGGCCAACTCATGGGGATTAGCAGTACGGATTGGAGTTGGGGTGGATTGATGGCTGATTATGATCAGGATGGTCTAAAGGATATGTTCATCACCACGGGCTACCTCAAGGATATGACCGATTTGGACTTCATCGTGTATCGCAGAAAGCAATTCAAGTTTAGGACCAGGGAGGAAGCGGACAGTATATACTTGGCCAGTATCAACAGACTGCCCGAAGTAAAGCTCCAGAACTATTTTTACAGGAACAATGGGGGATTGGAGTTCACCAATACTTCGTCCACATGGGTCCCTGAATCTCCTGGCTTTTCAAATGGGGCCGCGTACGCGGATCTGGACAATGATGGAGACCTGGATATTGTCACCAACAATATCAATGAGAAAGCCACTGTACTGGAGAACACCTCTTCCCACAGCAAAAATAATGGGGGACATTCCCTAAAACTTAATTTTAACGGGCCACAGTCCAATCCAAAAGGAATAGGGGCAAAAGTATGGGCCTATACAGGCAGTGAGGTTCAGTTTTCAGAGAATTATACCACCAGAGGATTTCAATCCAGCGTTGCACCCTCACTGTATTTTGCATTTCAGAAGGACCAAAGCGTGGATAGTCTTGTGGTGGCTTGGCCAGATGGAAAGCGAAAGTCCTATGCGAGTGTAGCCATGGACACCATTTTAACCCTTCAGTATACCGATGCTTCTGAGGTATCTGAGTCGATTCGTACCGTAGAAAAACAACAAATGTTTTTCAAGACTGATGGGATCATCCCTTTTGAACATCAAGAAATTCCTTTTTCTGATTTTGATATAGAGCCGCTCATTCCACAAAAATTTTCCAGCAATGGACCTTCCCTTGCGGTTGCCGATGCCAATGGGGATGGTTTGGATGACCTTTTCATTGGAGGCTCGCATGGTTTTTCAGGGCAGCTGTATATCCAACGCAAAGAGGGACGCTTTGAAAATAAAACCTTTGAAAGTAATGCAGAGCATGAAGATGCGGGGGCGATATGGTTTGATGCGGACAGCGATGGAGATAATGACTTATATGTGGTCAGTGGAGGGTCGGAATTCTCACTGATGAAGCCAAGACATTATCAGGATAGACTGTATATAAACGATGGTCAGGGGAATTTAACCATGGCCGAAGATGCTTTGCCCAACATGAACACGAGTGGAGGCTGTGTGGTTGCTTCGGATTATGACCAAGACGGGGATTTGGACCTTTTTGTAGGTGGAATGGTTGTTCCCGGAAGTTATGGTTTGGCCCCCAAAAGTTATGTATTGGAAAATAATCAAGGGAAGTTTACCGATGTTACCCATTCAAAATTGGGCGAACAGGAATTGGGGATGGTTTCCGCGGCTCTTTGGACGGATGTGGACAATGACGGTTGGATAGATCTATTGGTTGTAGGGAAGTGGATGCCGGTAACCCTGTACAAAAACCAAAAAGGAAGTTTTCAAAAGGTTGTGTTGCCCAGTTCATCCGGTTGGTGGAACAGCATCAATGGCGGGGATTTTGACAATGATGGGGATACGGACTACATCATCGGAAATCAAGGGACCAACAGCGTGTATAACGCTTCGGAGGAATACCCCATGGAATTGCATGTTGGGGATTTTGACAAAGATGGCAGAGTGGACCCCTTGATGACCCAATACGGTCTAAGTCCCGATGGAATTATGATGAGCTATCCATTGGCATCCAGGGACCTGTTAGCCGAACAAATGGCTTCCATAAAAAGTAAATACAAGAACTACCGTTCTTACGCCGATGTCCAGATTGAAGAAATCCTTCAGAACAATATGGCCGGGAATCCCATCAAAAGAACAATGGAGCAATTGGAGAGCATATATGTTGAAAACCTGGGGGAAGGCAAGTTCAATATAAAACCCTTGCCCATGGAGGCCCAATGGGCCCCGATTATGGGTACCACCATCACAGATATTGACTTGGATGGTAACTTGGATGTTATCCTAATTGGCAACTTTTACGAATACGAAGTAGGTTATGGACAAAACGATGCCTTTTTGGGACTTGTCTTAAAAGGGGATGGCGAAGGAAACTTCAAACCGAAGAATCATAAAAATACCGGTTTTATGGTCAATGGGAATGCCCGCGCTTTGGTCCGGGTACTCGGGAAAGAGGGGGAACTGTTGGTTTCCTCCATCAATAATGATAGCCTTAGGATACACCGCACCAATCAAGGTTTGGAAAACCTGATAATGGTCCCGCAAGATGCGCAATCGGGCATCATCACCTTGGAAAATGGAAAACAACGAAAAATGGAATTCTATAATGGCGAGGGGTATTTATCCCAATCCACTAGAAAGGTGCAATTGCCCAAGAATGCCAAGATTGAGTTTAACACAAAACAGAATTAAAGTCCATGCAGGACCAAAACAAATATTATCTGGGGATTGATATAGGAGGTAGCCATTTTGCCCTTGGTGTGGTGGATGCCTCACAAATGGGCTTGCTTGTGGAAACGGTGGAACGTTATCCTGTGGACAGTGATTTGCCAGCACAGGATTTTTTGGACCAATTGGTTTCTGCCATCAAGGGATCCATTAAAAAGTTCCAAAAGCCAATTAATGGCATTGGCCTTTCCGTTCCCGGTCCATTTGACTATACCAATGGGGTTTCCCATATCCGTGGACTCAACAAATACGACGCATTGTTTGGGGTCAACTTGAAGCTCTTTCTTTGGGCTCATTTACAAGATACTTTGGCGTCCTCCGGGAACATTGCCTTTATCAACGATGCGGACAGTTTTGTCCTAGGGGAGGCCTATACCAACAATCTGGATAAAGGAAGGGTTTTTGGGGTGACCTTGGGCACGGGAATAGGCTCGGGCTTTGTCATTGACGGAAATGTGGTCACCGAACATGCCAACATACCCCATGACGGCAATATGTATAACCTTCCCTTTAAAAGCAAAAGAGTGGAGGATTGGATTTCCACCCAATGGTTTTTGGAAACTTTTACCAAGACCACAGGAATCACTGTGGACAATGTGAAGGAAATTGCCGAACAAGCGGAAACCTTGGAAAAGGCCAAGGGAATCTTTGAACAATACGGACAGCATTTGGGTGAAGTGATGACTTCTCTTTCGGAAGAGTTCAAACCAGATGCCCTTGTTATTGGAGGAAGCATATCCAAGAGCTATCACCTTTTCAGCCAAGCTTTTGAAGCTTGTTTCCCGGTCCTCCCCAATATTCATATTACAAAAGGCACGGCCCATGCGGCCATTTTGGGTGCCGTTATACATTTAACCATTAAACAGAATAAATTGAGCACAAAAAGAAACACGGAGCAGTATGTGATGCCAATGCAGGCAGATGGGTCAAGAACAGGTGAAGGCTATATGGTGTACCCCTCTTTTGAGATTTCCATGGGGACTGTTTCCATGGGCGTGGAGAGCCTCGTGGATGAACTTCCCAAAACAGGATGTGTTCTCATAGACGGTTATATGGGCGCATACTGGAAAGAATTTATGGCACGATTGTCCAGCGAACTGCAAAAGAAAAACGTAAAACATATCAACTATGATATGGCTTCGGCATACAAGGAAGTTTCGGCCATAGAGGAAATGGTTGCACCCTATTTGGGGGGAGACGACCCTGTTTTTGGAAAGATATTTCCCGGAGATCTAAAAGAATTTTTCGATGAGGAAAAATTGCGATCTATCATACCAGAGGAGGGTGTCCTCAATATTATCTATGGGCCGGGAGCAGCCTTAAGTGGTTGGAAAGGGACCATTGTTTATATGGATATCCCAAAGAATGAGATACAATTTCGTTCCAGGGCAGGGCAAGTTGCCAATTTGGGCAATATCATGGTGGCAGATAAAAAGCATCAATACAAGCGTATGTACTTTATTGATTGGCCGGTCCTGAATAAGCATAAACACCAATTATTAAAGGATATGGATTATGTTGTGGACGGGCAGTTTGAAGGTGATGTATCATGGTGTTCGGGAGATACCTTGCGAAAAGCGCTTCAGGAAATGTCTGCCCATGCCTTTAGGCCAAGACCTTGGTTCTCACCCGGGATTTGGGGAGGGGATTGGATGAAGGAAAAAATTGAAGGACTGGCGCAAAATGTGCCCAACTATGCATGGTCCTTTGAACTCATTGCGCCAGAAAATGGGATTGTTATTTCAAACAACGGTGCCCGATTGGAGATTTCCTTTGATTTTTTGATGTTTCAGGATAATCAGGCCATTTTGGGCAAAGCGGCAGATATTTTTGGGACGGATTTCCCCATACGGTTCGATTATTTGGATACGGTGAATGGACAGAACCTATCCGTGCAGTGCCATCCCACTTTGGAATACATGCGGGAAAATTTCGGGGAAAACTTTACCCAGGATGAAACCTATTATATTTTGGATGCCGAGGCCGGTGCCCAGGTGTATCTCGGCTTTAAGGAAGGGGTGCAAAAAGAGGAATTCCAAGAGGCCTTGGAGCAGAGCCATGCCCAAGTGAAGCCCATGCCAGTTGAAAAATATGTACAGACGTTCGATGCCAAAAAGCACGATCTTTTTCTTATCCCAAATGGAACCGTGCATTGTTCCGGCATCGGGAACCTAGTACTGGAAATCAGTAGTACACCTTACATCTTTACGTTTAAGATGTATGATTGGATGCGCATGGATCTGGATGGAAAGCCAAGGCCACTGAATATTGAGCGTGGTGTGGCCAACCTGAACATGGAGTGCCAAGGGGATAGGGTAGAAGTAGAGTATATTTCCAAACCACAAGTGGTACAATCCGGTGACCATTGGAAGAAGGTGAAATTGCCAACCCATTCAAAGCATTTTTATGAAATCCATAGATTTGAGTTCACTGACAAAATGATCATTGATACGGAAGAACAATGCCATATCCTTAACTTGGTGGAGGGGACAAAGATACGGGTGGTGGCCCAAAACAGGAGTATGGATATCCATTATGCCGAAACCTTTGTGGTCCCCGCTGCGGTAGGGCGTTACACGATTGAGAATTTGGGCAAAGGAGAGGCAAAAGTGATCCAATCCAATGTAAAACCAGAATTCTGTAAAACCGGATTTTAATCATTGACTAAAGCATGGAAGCACAAAAAAACAACTACCTGTTCAAGATTACCGCCATTGGCGCATTGGGAGGTTTTTTATTTGGTTATGACACAGCTGTGATATCGGGTGCCATCGGTTTTATGGAAACCAAATTTTCACTGACCCCTTCACTAAAAGGTTGGGCTGTATCCAGTGCCATTTTGGGTTGCATTATAGGTGCCCTGACCGCTGGTTATGTGGCTGACCGGGTTGGTCGGAAAAAGGCCTTGATCATAACAGCTCTGTTGTTTGCCATATCAGCCATAGGGTGTCTACTGGCACCAAGTTTCACCCTTTTGGTCATTGCGCGCATTATTGGAGGTGTAGGTGTTGGAGCGGCTTCCATGCTGTCTCCGTTATATATATCGGAAATTTCGCCGGCGGAAAAAAGAGGGTCCTTGGTCTCCCTATATCAATTGGGGATAGTCTTGGGAATCATCATTGTGTATTTCTGCAATTATTTGGTGGCGCAAGCAGGGGATGAAGCTTGGAACGTTGCATATGGATGGCGCTATATGTTGGGGTCAGAGGCTTTGCCTGCCCTATTGTTTTTGGGTGCCCTGTTCTTGGTTCCGGAAAGCCCTCGTTGGTTGTCCAAGAACGGGAACAATGCGGAAGCCCTTCGTATTTTGGAAAAGCTGAATCCCAAGGAGAAAGCCATTGAAATCCATCAAGACATCCAGAAAGCCTTGCAACAGGAAAAAGGTAGATTATCCGAACTCTTTGAAAAAGGGTTCCGTACTGCAATCATTATTGGGGTGATTTTGGCTCTTTTTTCACAGATTACGGGTATCAACGCCATCATGTACTACGCCCCTGAAATATTGAAATCTGCAGGTTTTGGGGTGGATTCAGCCCTTATGCAGACCGTTCTGATAGGAGTGATCAATTCAATTTTCACCTTTGTGGCGATCAAATACATCGACAAGGCGGGGCGGAAAAAACTATTGCTATGGGGAATTCTGGGAATGATTGTTTGCCTGTTGGTTATTGGGGGCTTATATCAGTTTGATGCCCTTGGAGGACCTTGGCTGTTGATTTTCATTTTGGGATTTGTGGCCTGTTTTGCATCTTCTTTAGGACCTATTCCCTGGGTGTTGATTGCAGAAATTTTTCCAACAAAAGTGCGGGGTGTGGCCATGTCCATATGCATCATGGTCCTATGGGTAGGGGTTATGCTCATATCACAGTTCACACCCGTATTGTTGAGTGATCTTGGTCCCTCCTATACGTTTTGGTTGTTCATGATAAACGCCATTTTCCTATGGGTATTCACGTATAGGATGATTCCGGAAACCAAGGGCAAGACCTTGGAAGAAATTGAAATGGGATGGAAGAAATAAATAGGTCATTATGAAAATGTGTTCAAAGATCTTATGGTTTATGGTGACGCTTCTGCCCATGTTGGTATGTGGTCAGATAGAGTTGCCCCCAATTTTTTCTTCCCATATGGTATTGCCTAGGAATAAGCAAATTCCTATTGAAGGGAAGGCAGAACCAAGGACTACATTGACCATTACCATTGGAAGCCAAAGACATACGGCAAAAGCGGATAAAAATGGAGTTTGGAAAGTGAATCTGCAACCCATGGCTGCCGGAGGACCTTTCGTCCTTCAAATTGAAGATGATCAAGGGAGGGAATTGACCTTGGACAACCTATTGGTCGGTGACTTATGGCTGTGTGCAGGTCAATCCAACATGCAGTACACCCTGAATATGCTGCAGTATAAGGAAACCCCGAATGACAACTATGATTCCCCCAACCTTAGGTTGTGTTCGGTATGGGTAGACCGGGATTATCTTCCCAGGAAAAATGTATCCAATGCCGTATGGCAGGAAGTGTCCAAGGAAGTTGCCCGGAACTTCAGTGCCGTCGGTTATTTTTTTGGGAAAGACCTCGTTGGGGAACAAGAAGTTCCCATAGGCCTTATCAGTAGCAATTTGGGAGCTACGGCCATTGAAACCTGGATGGGAATGGATGTCCTCAAGACATTTCCACAGTTTGATGAGGTTACGCAAAAGATTGGTAAAATCAACAAAAGCTTTAAAACCTTGGATGCTGAGTTGGCAAAATTCAGAAAGAAATGGGATGAGAAGTATTATTTAAAAGGGCCTGGTATTGAAGAGAAATGGTACAAGGAAGGCTATGATTATTCCAATTGGGAAGAATGTACCCTGCCTGCTTTCTGGGATGATTTTGGATACGCTTCGCATGATGGTAGCATGTGGTTCAAGCGAACCTTTGATTTGGATTCCATTCAATTGAAAAAAGATGTCAGTATCGTTCTTAACCAAATTGATGATTACGATAGGGTATGGGTCAACGGGGTACAAATAGGGGAGTCTTTTGGGAAAAGTAATTTCAGGAATTATTCCGCACCAAAGGAAATTCTTCGTGAGAAAGGAAATGTACTCACGGTACGTGTCTTTGATGTCGGCGGGAAAGGAGGAATCTACACCAATGCTTTTTGGGGCAATTCCATTCTTAATGGGACTTGGAAATATAAAAAGGGGGTGAGTATAGATCATAATCGGTTTCCACAACCGGAAGTGGCCAATGGCAGTCCATTTTCGCATCCCATGCTCCTGTACAATGCCAGTATAGCACCATTGCACAAACTACCCATAACCGGGGTGATCTGGTACCAAGGGGAATCCAATGAATCCAGGGCCGTGGAATATGGTTCACTATTGCAGGCCATGATCCAAGATTGGCGTAAGCAATGGAACAATCCCCAAATGCCTTTTCTAGTGGTTCAATTGGCAAACTATAGACAAGAAGATACTCAACCAAAGAATAGTCAGTGGGCCGAATTACGGGAGTCCCAAATGAAGGCCACCACTCTGGAGAATGTGGACATTGTGACCGCAATCGATATTGGGGATGCCAATGATATCCATCCTTACAATAAAAAAGAGGTGGGAAGGCGATTGGCCCTATTGGCAAGGCATTATGCCTATGGTAAAACCTTGGGAAAAGGCCCTGTTTATAAAAATAGTATCCGGTCGGATTCATCCATCACCATCGATTTTGAGACTTATGGTAGCCCAATAAAGAGTACGGACAAATATGGTTATGTAAGAGGTTTTGCCATTGCTGGAGCGGATGGAAAGTTCTATTGGGCCAAAGCCAAGGTTTTGAATGATACCCAAGTAGAGGTATATCACGAAGATATCAAAAAACCAATGTATGTCAGGTATGCGTGGTCCGATAACCCGGGACCATTGGATTTGGTGAATGGGGATGGGCTTCCAGCCTTTCCTTTTAGAACCGATGATTTTGAGTTGAGTACAGCAAAGAATACATACCAATACGATCCCCATGCATTTTAGCAGTGGGTTGTTGTAGAATCAGTAAACAATAGGTCTTGATACCTAAAATGAAGATATATGAAATACATAAAATCAATTTATTCCTTGAGTCAACAAGTAATGGGCATTGCAGCGATTGCATTGTTGTGCGCCTCCTGCATGGATAAAAAGGAAACAAAGGAGAACCAAGAGGAGAATAGAGCAGAAGTAAATGTTGGTATGGCGGAGAAATCAACAGCGTGGAGCCAACTCTTCATTAAAAATGAAGGGTGGTTTGGAGGAGATGGTATTTTTGGGATTCCAATGGATGGCAAGGAGTTTATCCCAGCAACAGATGGCACGGTGACCCTTTTTACTTTTGGGGATACCATGATTGGTCATCATGACGGGGAAACCCTCTTGCCAGACGATTTTTTGATGATCAATAACTCGGTGGGAATCCTGAAAGGAAAAGAACCGGATTCGGAAAAAATTACGTTTCATTGGAAAGAAACAACAGAAGGTAAGGCTGAGGGACTTTTCAAACCCAATACGCCGAACGCAAGACCCCATGATTACTATTGGTTGGGGGATGGTTTTGTCAATACGGAAGGGGATGGCAATCTATATATTTTTGCATATCCTGTACGGGAAAAGGACACTGCCGGGATTGGAGGATTCACATTTGAGCAGGTTGGGGTGAACCTATTACAGATTCCGGAGAACAGTCAGCCCCCATATACAGATCATAAGCAATTGGAGACCCCATTTTTTGATTCGGAGACCCAAACCTCATTTGGTAGCGCTATTTACGTGAATACAGAATCGGCAGGGGCACCAAACCCTGATGGTTATATCTACACTTATGCGGTATCTAATCAAGATGGGACAAAGGGACTGCTGGTGGCCAGGGCCTTGCCCAAGGATTTTGTCAAGTTTGGGCAATGGAAATTCTGGAATGGGTCCGATTGGGTAGCCAATATGGCGGATGCTGCATTGATTGCCCGGGATGTTTCCAATGAAATGAGTGTTTCCCCATTATCGGACGGAAGTATCATACTCACCTACCAGCGCTATACCATGGGGCCGGAAGTAGCCATACAAGTTGGAGAGTCCCTTGTAGGACCGTTTGGAGAACCTGAAATAGTGTATAAGACCACTGAAAATGACACGAACAAAACGTATTTCACCTATAACGCCAAGGCTTATCCGCATCTTTCCAAACCGGGAAGTCTGTTGGCCAGCTATAATGTAAATTCATTCGATTTTTGGGCGGATATTTTAAAAGACCCAAATCTTTATCGACCACGATTCCTTGAGATTCCTTTGGAATAGGGTCTCAACGTTTAATGTCTATACTATAGGTGAATTGATCGGCCCGGTAATACCCAATGTTGTATTCTATGGGCCTGTTACCGGGATCGTAGACCACCCTTTTTCTTTGGAGAATGGCTGAGTTTACGGGTACCCCTAACTTTTCGGAAAGGGGTTTGTTGGCCAAAATGGCACTTATCTGTTCTCTGGAGAGAACTGGGACAGTATGGTATTCATGCTCCAAAATGTCGTAAAGATGGCGTCCAAAATCCTCATTCCCCGTGATGCCTATTCTGGGATGGAAGTAACTTATGAAATACACAAAAGGACCATTGTCCAATCCTCTGAGCCTTTCCAGTTTAAAGACTTCCTGGCCTTCCTTGATTTCCAGTTCCCCGGCAATTTCCATATCGGCCATAATCTTGGAGACCTTGATCTCATAATTTCTGAAATCAATCCCTTGGGCATGCATTTCCTGACTGAAACTTACCCAATTGGACAGTTTGGTCTCTACCTGTTTTTTGGCCACTTTGGTACCGACTCCTTTTTTTCTGATCAAAAGCTTTTCCTGGACCAATCTGTTGGTGGCCTGCCGAATGGTGTTCCGTGAAATACCCAGTCTTTTGGATAAATCTACCTCTTTGGGCAAAAATTTTCCATTTTGATATTCCGGGTCATTGATCATGTCTCGAAGTATCTCCTCAACCTGCAAGTGTAAAGGCACAGGGCTATCATGGTCTATGCTGAGGGACTTAAGGTCGTCCATGTTCTTTTGTTCAGACATGAAGCAAACTTATAAAATTTGTTCTAATAACTACCTATTCCGGGCAATCGGATTTTATTAGGGTTCTTTATAAGTCAATCCGTTAAACGGAATTTACCCAATTTTTTGCCTGATTGGTAACGTGTATTGAGTTCCATAACAGAATTAAGTCCCAAGCGCATTAACGGGTAAGGATATTTTCAAGATATTTATGGAGGATTTTCCACATCAAAAAGAGTATGCAAAAACAGGAATTCGATATTATAAAATCCACAGGGGAGAAGACCAAGTTCTCCGTTTCAAAATTGGAAAACTCCCTAAAGGCCAGTGGGGCAGATGATGCTTTGGTGAAAAAAATCGTCAGTGTGGTCATGGACGAGCTCTACCCAGGAATCTCCACCAAGGAAATCTATAATAGGGCATTTGCCATGCTCAAAAAAACTAAATCGGTTTGTGCTTCAAAATATAAATTGAAGAAGGCCATTTATGAACTGGGCCCCACGGGATTCCCTTTTGAACGGTTCATAAGCGGTATTTTATATTATTCGGGATACACCACCCAAGTGGGGCAAATGGTGCAAGGCACCTGTGTGTCCCATGAAATAGATGTGTTGGCTCATAAAGACGGAACCTTGAACATTATTGAATGCAAGTTTCATGGTGAGGATGGCCTAAAGTGCAATGTAAAGGTACCGTTGTACATTGCTTCCAGATACCATGACGTTAAAGGACCGCTCGAGTCGGAAAAGGAAAAAGAATATAATAATACTGCGGGATGGGTGGTTACCAACACCCGTTTCACCATGGATGCGCTCCAGTATGGAAAATGTGCGGGATTAAAACTATTGAGTTGGGACCATCCCTCCGGGAATGGATTGAAGGATAGGATTGATCGGCTGAGGTTGTATCCCATTACGGTCTCCACTTTACTATCGGCAAGGGAAAAACAGTTTTTGTTGAACAGGGATATTGTGTTGTGCCGTCAATTGTTGGAAGATAGTTTTTATTTGGACCATTTGGGGGTTTCCAATGGTAGAAAGAGTAGGATCATTAACGAAATGCAATCCCTGTGTCATACCCAGATTTAGTATATGGAAAAACTTAAAATTCATTTTTTGGGTGCTGCGGGTACCGTAACGGGGTCCAAGTTTTATTTGGAAACCGATGAAATCAAGATACTGGTAGACTGTGGAATGTTCCAAGGGAACAAAGAACTTCGGATACAGAACTGGGAAGCTTTGCCCATTGATGTTTCACAGATAGATATGGTCCTGTTGACGCATGGGCATTTGGATCACTGCGGATATCTTCCCCTATTGGTAAAACAGGGATTTCAAGGAAGTATTTTGGGAACGGCACCCACTTTGGAGATTGCCAAGATCATTCTTGAAGACAGTGCCAAAATATTGGAAGAAGAAGCGGAAAGAGCCAATAAGGAAGGGTACAGTAAGCATGACCCGGCACTTCCGCTGTTTGACCAGCACGACGTGATGGCCACCTTAAAACTCTTTAAAAGTATAGAAGAGGAGGAAGATATAGGGCTTTCACCCCATTGTTCGGTACGTTTCAGATATAATGGCCATATCATTGGTTCAACGTTTATTGAGATTGACCTTTTTGGCAAAAAGTTGGTGTTCTCTGGTGATGTGGGACGTTTAAAGGACGACCTACTTGATTCGCCCAAACGTCCACAATGGGCCGATTATATTTTTGTGGAAAGTACCTATGGTGACAGGGAACATCCCGAAGAAGATTTGGAGGCTATTTTACAGGAACTCATCCAAAGGACCATTCAAAGAAGGGGTACCTTGATCATTCCATCTTTTGCTGTGGAGCGATTGCAATCCCTCATGTATTTGTTGTATAAACTTTACGATAGGAACAAAATCCCCAACATTCCCATATTCGTGGACAGTCCCATGGGAATAAACGTACTGGAGGTCTTTGGTCGATTTCCCAAATGGCATAAGCTTGCCCCGGAAGAATACCGTAATATGTGCAACCATGTTACTTTGGTAAGCTCATATCGCGAAACATGGGAAACCATTGATGATCCCAGGCCCAAAATCGTCATTGCGGGTAGTGGCATGGTTACGGGGGGAAGGGTGCTTACCTATATCAAACAACTGGCGGATATGGATTCCACCTCCATATTGTTGGTGGGATATCAAGCCGAAGGAACCCGGGGCAGGGATTTGTTGGAGGGCGCACAGGAATTGAAAATGTTTGGAAAATATGTGCCGATCAAGGCCAATGTGCAGCATTTGGAAAGTTTATCGGCCCATGCAGACCAAAAGGAACTGTTGCATTGGCTTGAAGGCGTGGACAATGTGCCGGAAAAAGTGTTCCTCATACATGGGGAAACCGAGGCCATGGCTGTTTTTAAGACCAAGATTGAAGAAGTGTTCGGATGGCACACCCATATTCCTGAACTCCATGAAACCGTTGAAATTTTCCTTTGACCCCATGGGTGGGGGCATCATAATTTGATTCCATAGCTCAAATCACCCGCATCACCCAAACCGGGAACAATATACCCTTTGCTGGAAAGCTCATCATCTATGGCCGCTATCCATAACTGTGTATCCTCCGGGAATACTTTTTTTACCTTTTCAACACCTGGCTGGGATCCAATTACGGAAATGATATGGATTTTTTTGGGCGTACCATGGCCTTTTAAAACATTGAGTACATTTTCCAAGGTCTTTCCCGTGGCCAACATGGGGTCTGTCAGCACCAATACTTTATTCTCCAGGCAAGGTGCGGCAAAGTACTTGACCACCACTTCAAAATCATCCGAATCGTTGGGATGATGGCGGTATGCGGAGATGAATGCATTTTCGGCAGCATCAAAGTAGTTCAAAATGCCATGATGTAAGGGCAAACCGGCCCTGAGTACGGAACAAAGCACCAATTGATCTGTACAGCTCTGGATTTTTTTTGAACCCAATGGGGTGATGACTTCTTTTTCCAGATAGGTTAGGGTCTTGCTCATCTCATAGCCCAAGACCTCACCGATCCGTTCAATGTTCCTTCGGAACCGCATGGCGTCTTTCTGAATCCCCACGTCCCGTATTTCAGAAATAAAGGTGTTTAGCACGGAAGGGGATGTATCAAAACGGTTGATGATCATATCGAAAGTATCAGTAGGATTAAAGGTCTTTCGTAAAAATAACACATAATACTTCTGGTTTTACATGATGTCGCTTATAGCACCTTCCTGATTTATATTGGGCATAATGATACTATTAAGGATACTGCGCAAAGGATTAAAAGCGTAGAGAAGTAACACAAAGGTGATATAATGATAATCTGCGATTAACTGGGACGGGGTAACTTGAACATTTACCCTGTAAATTGAACTTTTTTAAAATCCTGAGCGTGTCTGGCTTTTAACATATTGTATGTTTCTGTAAATCAATCAAGTAAATTAGACTTCATGATTTAGCACTCTCATTTATAAAAAAAATGGCCAACAATAAGTTATATTAGCGAAATTCTTGATTTTATTAGAGAAAAGCGGTTGAAGAGAAATTCTAGGATACGACTGTTTTGAAATATCACAAAAAAACATTGTAATTTTAGGATTTTATCCAAAGAATATCGTTAAAAATTTGAAAATTTACAGAAATTTTCGAGAATTGGCGGTGATGTACTTGATGATACGCTTAATATAGAAAAAAAATGGATGCGTATGGAACGCGTTTGAAGGCATCCAAACACAACAGTTCGGGTAAGCGGCATTAAAAGTATTTCCCCCTATTTTTTCTATCGCCAGAAAATGAATAAAGATTTTTACAGCGCAGAGGACTTTCAGTTTTCCCAATTTAAAAAAGGGGATAACCGCGCTTTTGAGTTTTTTTTCAATAAGTACTTCAATGATATCGTAGGGTTCAGTCAAAAGTTTATTGGCGATCGTGACAAGGCCAAGAGTGTATCCCAAGATGCATTTATCAAATTATGGACCAACCGGGATAAGATCATTAAGATAGGAGGTATCCGCTCATTTTTGTTTACTTCGGCCAAAACCGATTGTTTGAACCTGCTTCGCCATAAAAAAGTCAAGAGAAGGTATGAATCCTTGAAACTCCAGGAAAAGGAAAGATTATTGGATATGGAAATTCTGGATTCTTTAAGGTTTGATTCCATGACCTTTTCCGAGCTTGAGGAATTGGTTGAAAAGTCCATTGCCGAGATGCCTGAAAAATGCAGGCAGATCTTTATGAAGAAGCGCATGGAGAACAAGAAGAACAAGGAGATAGCTGAAGAAATGGACATCACCCTAAAAGCAGTGGAGGCCAATATGACCCGGGCACTAAAATTTCTCAAATTAAGACTCGCCAGCTACATTCCCTACATCCTGATTTTAATTTTTTTAACGCTTTTTTAAAAAAAACTTAACTCTTATATAGGGTAGCATGTCTTTGAGGTGTACCTACTACAAACACCAAAGACTTTCAATGGAATATCGTTTGATAACCAAATACCTGTCGGAAGCAGCTTCCGAAGCCGAGGTGGCAAAAATTTTCCAATGGATAGAAGCCTCTCCCAATAACAAGGAGGCTTTCATGGAAATAAAGAAAATATGGGCCTTGGGAACCAAGGGCGATGCAGATATTGAAAAAGCTTGGTATGAAATACAAGAGCGTCTCAGCATCATGTCGCGCAGAAGAAAAAGGACCAATGTCCTTAAATACGCTGCCGTTTTCATTGGACTGGTTGCTGGAGCCTATGTTTGGTTGTTCCAAGAACCCGCGGAAAACCCAGGGTTGATCATTGAGGACAGTGCCGTGGTTCTTAGTACCGGTGACAATACCTCAGAGAAGCTCAACGTAAATTCCGAGCAGAACTTTGCAACCCAAGGCGGAAAGGTGTTTGCAACCCAGATAGGGAACAAAATTGTATATAAGACCAACGAGTCCATGAAGGAGTTGGTGTACAATGAAATAAAAGTACCTCATGGAAAAACGTTCCAGTTGGTACTTTCAGATGGTTCCTTGGTGCATCTCAATTCGGGTACCTCCATGAAATTTCCGGTCAACTTTCTGCCAGATCAAGAAAGAAAGGTATTCTTGGACGGAGAAGCTTATTTTGAGGTGGCCAGAGACGAGAAACGCCCCTTTTTGGTGGAAGCCAATGATATAGATGTCCAAGTTCTGGGAACACATTTTAATGTAAGCTCCTATAAAGGTACCGAACCTTTTGCGGTATTGGTGGAAGGAAGTGTTTCGGTGTCGGATAATCATCAGGAAGAAAACTCTGGGGCTTCCCAGGTCATTGTGCCTGGACAAAAAGCATCATTGACCTCCAACGGATTTGCTGTGGAGGAGGTAGATGTGAACGATTACTTGGAATGGAGACAGGGAAGATTGATTTTCAACAACGAGTCTTTCCAAGAAATTGTCTACAAAATTGAAAGAAGGTACAATGTAGAGATCAGTAACGCCTACACAGAACTGGATCCCATAAAGTTCAATGGTAAATTTGGAAACGAAACCATCATTGATCTATTGGATACGTTCAAGGAAAGTGCTGGATTTGACTACTATATTGAAGATAATAAAGTGATAATTAATCAACCCAACTAAAAACCACTTGCCAATGAATTAAAACAAACTGACTCAAAAAAAGGGAACGCGGCCACGTTCCCCTAAACAAATGATTTTAACTGAAGGATTGTTAATCAATCAAAATCTCTCAAAATTATGAAAAACAACCATTGGTTTTCCTGTTTTTTGGAAAACATTTTAAACAAGAACCGAACATTGAAGGTTTCGATCTTATTATTTATATGTGTCTTGTTCAATCTCCATGCGAGTTCATATTCCCAGAACACAAAAGTGACGGTGAGTGTGAACAACGCCCCTATTGAAATGGTATTGGGCCAGATAGAGAACCAAAGTAAATTCAAATTCTTTTACAAAACAGGTGAAGTTGATGTGAACAAAAAGGTGACCATCAATGTGAAGAACATCGCTATCAAAGATTTGTTGCAAAAAATCTTTGTTGGGGACAATATCTCTTTTGTAACCGTAAAGAACCAGATTGTCTTGAAGAGCAACAGACCTACAAAGCCTGTTTTTTCTGGAAAAACCCCTATGGCCAATGCGGAGCAACCTGCTCCACAGATTTCCATTAGCGGAACCATAGTGGACAGTAACGGAGTTCCTATTCTTGGAGCCTCGGTCATAGAAAAAGGGACCACCAATGGTACCGCGGCCGACTTTGATGGGAACTATGTGCTACAGGTTTCCGGTCCTGACGCCGTTTTGGTATTCAGTTCATTGGGATTCTCTACCCAAGAGATTGCCGTAGGAACCGCCACTACCTTAAATGTGACCTTGATGGAAGATGCACAGAGTCTTGATGAAGTGGTCATTGTGGGGTATGGTACCCAGCGTAAAAGTGACTTGACCGGTGCCATTTCATCTGTTTCATCGGATGATGTACAAGGACAGCCTGTTGCCAACATCAACGAAGCGGTTCAGGGAAGAATACCTGGTGTGGAGATTACTTCCAGTTCAGGTGAACCTGGGGCACCCCTACAGATCAGGGTTCGTGGTATGGGTACTTTTGGAAATACCGGTCCACTATATGTTGTGGATGGTATGCCGGTAAACGTTACCGATGTAAACTCCATAGACCCAAATTCAATTGAGTCCATGGACATCTTGAAAGATGCCTCTGCTTCTGCCATTTATGGTTCCAGAGCTGCCAACGGGGTGGTTTTGATCACTACCAAAGCAGGAAAAAGTGGTAAACCTAAAGTGACCATAGACAGTTACTACGGTATTCAGGAGTTTACGGATTTCATTCCTTTATTGAACTCTAGGGAATATGCACAGTTGAACATTGATGCTTCTGCTGCGGCCGGAGCTACCGTAGAACCCGCATTTGCAAATCCTGAAAGCATCACAGTAGATACAGATTGGCAAAAGGCAGCCTATCAGGCGGCTCCTATCCAAAACTATAATGTATCCATATCAGGAGGTAGCGAAAACGCAAAGTACTCTGCTTCTGGTGGCTATTTTGACCAGGAAGGTATCATGGTGTTCAGTAACTTCAAAAGATATACTGCCCGTGTAAAGAGTGAATTCAAGATTGGGGAAAAATTGACTATTGGAGAGTCCATTAACCTTAGTAGGGGATTAGGACTCAATATGGGTCAAGGAAACAACTTGGATTTTGCCTACTTATTGGGAGCTTCACCAACCATGCCTATTTTCAGGGAAGGAAACCTTGGAGGGTACGCCGGTCCAAATGCGGCTGAAACCGGAAGGAACAACCGTGAAAACATTGTGGGTAGAAGGAACTTCAGACGTACCTATACCACCATCAATAAGATTTTGGGAAGCTTGTATGCCGAATATCAGATCATTCCTAATTTGAAGTATCGTTTGAACTTGGGTATCAATGCTGGTTTCAATACCTCTAAATTGTATGTGCCCAAATTTGAGATGGAGAACAGGACCAACCTTGTTCAGCAATTGACTGAGAGCAAGAGAGAGTCTTACGAATATTTGGTCGAAAATATTTTGACCTACGACAAGCAATTTGAAGATTTCTCCCTTTCCCTTTTGGGTGGATATACAGAGCAGAATGCCTTCTATAGCAATATAGGTGGGTCCATTCGCGAATTCCCTAGCAATGAGCTACAGGTGATTGACGCAGGAACGGGAAGCTTCACTATTCAAGGAAACGAGTCTGAATGGGCTTTGAGATCATATTTGGGAAGGGCCAACATTACTGTTTTGGACAAGTATCTGTTTACAGCCACCTTCCGTCGTGATGGTTCTTCAAGATTTGGTAGCCAGAACAGATATGGTAATTTCCCATCCGTAGCTTTGGGATGGAACATTTCCAGGGAAAACTTCATGTCTGCCATACCAGCCATCAGCAACCTAAAGTTAAGGGGAAGCTGGGGTAAATTGGGTAACCAGGATACCAATGACAATTATGTGAACCAGACCACCATTGATACCACACCAAGGTATATTTTGGGAGCAGGTCAAGGCATAGCCGCCGCCGCCGCGGTTACCAGCTTGGGTAACCCAGCCTTGAAATGGGAATCCACAACACAGACCAACGTAGGTGTTGATTTAGGATTGTTGGATGGATCTATTTTCTTCACCGCAGATTACTGGGTTAAGGATACTGATGGCGTTTTATTGCGTACTCCGATTTCCGTGGCCACTGGTATTGAAAGATCCTTAGGCCCATACGAGAACTCTGCAGGGATCAAAAACTCCGGTTTCGAGTTCTTGTTGGGATACAGAAAAGATCGTAACGATTTCAACTATGAGGTATCGGTCAACTTATCCACGGTTAAGAATGAGGTGACCAGCTTGGGAGATGGAACAACATCCATCATCAACTTGGTGAACAATGCCTATAATTACGGAACCTTTACACGTACCACAGTTGGAGAGAGCATGTCCAGCTTCTATGGTTATGTTGCTGATGGAATCTTCCAGAACGATCAAGAGGTGGCCAGCCATGCCACACAGCCTGGTGCCGCACCTGGAGATGTTAGGTTCAAGGACTTGAACGGAGATGGGGCCATCACCGATGCAGATAGAAAGGTGATAGGAGATCCATTCCCTGACTTCAGCTATGGAATCAACGGAAGCATGTCCTACAAGAACTTTGATTTGAGCTTGAGCTTCCAAGGTGTTGCCGGAAAGGAACTTTACAATAGCCAGAGGGCCTATTTGGAAAGTATGGACGGTGAGCATGAGCAAATGGCCACTACATTGAACCGCTGGACCGGGGAAGGTTCCACAAATACGTTCCCAAGAGCGGTACGTGGAAATCCTAACGACAACACGCGTCCTTCAACACGTTTTCTTGAAAATGCTTCTTTCTTGAAATTGCGTAACATCCAAGTAGGGTATAGATTCCCAAAAACAATCTTGGATTCTGTTGGACTGACCAATGCCAGGGTTTATTTAAGTGCCCAAAATGTGTTCACCATTACCGATTACTCAGGATATAACCCTGATGTACTTGGTGGATCTGGTTGGGCGACCAACGATTTGAATCCTCTAGCAGTAGGGGTTGATACGGGAACTTATCCTTTGCCAAGAACCATACAATTGGGTGTGCAAATAGGATTGTAGGAAACCGAGGAAAATAAATCGAAAAAAATAGAGATCATGAAATATATATATAAAATACTTACTCTTAGCTGCTTGGCATTATCTCTAGGCAGTTGCGAAAAAGATTTTTTGGATAAAACTCCGCCAGATGCCATTCCAGTTGACGGGTTCTTTAACTCGGCCGAACGTGCGGAGCAAGGGGTAAATGCTATTTATGCAACCCTGCAGACCACTGAATTGTATTCTAACACCATGTCTAAATTGTACACTCCGCCAACAGGTGAGGTGGTGCTTACCAATACTGGTGGTTATGGATTCAATGATTTTACCTATTCCGCTGCCGATGGTATCCTAATGGACGTGTACGGAAAGCTGTATGAAGGCGTATTTAGGGCCAATACAGTAATCAAAGAAGTACCTTTGATGGAAGACATCGATGCAAGTCTTCAGAGTAGGTTGGTGGGAGAAGCCAAGTTCTTACGTGCATTTTATTACTGGCATTTGACCACCCTTTGGGGAGATGTGCCCCTGTTCACAGAACCTTTTGAGGTGCCTTCGGACGCTTTGGTGGCAAAATCAACCAGGGCTGCCATCTATGAGGTGATGATTCAGGATTTGATAGATGCGGAAGCAGTGCTTCCAGAAGTTTACGGAGCCTCGGATTTGGGTAGAGCCACCAAAGGAGCTGCACAGGCCCTTTTGGGAAAAGTCTATCTGTATGATGAGAACTATGAGCAGGCCGAAGCTTGGCTTGGTGAGGTAATCGATTCAGAGCTGTATGACTTGGTAGAGAACTTCGGAGATGTTATCAATATCAACAGTGAGAACAATGTGGAGTCCGTTTTTGAAATCCAGTTTGCCGAAGTGGGTGAAGGCGATGTTGGTACCTTAAGGGTATCTTACAACAACCCACAGGTAAATGGAGGTTTTGGAAACAATTTGCCCACACAGACCATTGTTGATGCTTTTGAAGATGGTGACCCAAGACTTAACGAATCCATCTTTATTGATGGCGATGTTTTTGCCCCTGAACTAAGTACAGAGAGCTTGAACTTGGATACCTATCAATCCGTATGGTCCGCAACAGGATATAACCTTAAAAAAGGTTTGTTCCCCGTAATGTACGTGAACAACAGAGGGACCAACTTCCCGGCCATCAGATATGCAGATGTATTGTTGATGTATGCAGAGGCTGCCAATGAATTGGATATGAGGGATGTTGCCCGTGATGCGGTGAACGAAGTTCGTGACCGTGTGGGAATGACCTTGTTGGATGCAGGAACCACAGGGACCAAAGAAGCTTTGTTCGATGCCATTGTGCATGAAAGACAAGTGGAGTTGGCCTTTGAATACCATCGTTTCAATGATTTGAGAAGATGGGGATTGGCCCAAACTGTCTTGGGACCCAATGGTTATGCAGAACGAAACAGATATTACCCATTACCTCAGGAAGAAATAGATACCAATGAAAACCTTGTTCAAAGACAAGGATGGTAATTGATTCATTTTGAATGACAGAGGAAATTTAAAATAAGTATACAGTGAAGAGTGCCACAGGAGTAGGTTCTGTGGCACTCGGACACTGTTGTTTTAGAAAACTTGGGAGGAAATGGATGATCATGGAATTGGAATAACCCAAAAACAATAACAGATGATTACAAGGAGAAAATTATTGAAAAACTTATCGGCTGTTCCGGTAGTAGGTGGATTGGTAGGTACCGGAATGGTATCGGCCTGTGAATTCAACAAGACCGACTCAGGAGCTGGAACAGAAGAAGCGACCAGGAACTTTTTTGAGGAACTGGGCGTGACACCGGTAATCAATGCGGGGGTTACCATGACCTTTCTATCGGGCTCGTTGATGCGTCCAGAGGTGATGGCGGCCATTAACTCCACCGCCCATGATTTTGCCAATATGTACCAACTACAGGACAAGGTAGGTGAAAAGATAGCCGAAATGCTCAACGTGGAAGCCGCTATGGTGACCTCGGGAGCAGCCTGTGCCATGGTATTGGGTACTGCTGCGACCATAACAGGTATGGATTTGAAGAAGAGAAGGCAATTGCCGGACCTTCCCGATCCACGTCCGGAAGTTATCATGCAGAAAAGCCATAGATATGTCTTCGATCAAGCAATTCCTACAGCAGGTGCTCGGATTGTAGAGGTGGATGGTGCCGAGGAAATGGAAGCTGCCATCAATGAGAACACGGTAATGGCCTTGTACTTCAATGCGGCAAGCGGACCAATTTTACACGAAGAGTTCGTAGCCATAGCCAAGCGTCATAATATACCCACGTTTATTGATGCCGCTGCTGATGTACCCCCAAAGGAAAACTTGTTCAAGTTTCAAAAAATAGGTTTCGACCTGATTACTTTCTCAGGAGGAAAAATGATCAGGGGACCTCAGAGTGCCGGACTTCTTTTTGGTAGAAAAGACCTTATTGAAGCGGCCAAGTTCAACCATAGCCCCCATGAGGCCCCAATAGGTAGGCCAATGAAAGTCAACAAAGAGGAGATTTTTGGGATGTACGCAGCCCTTAAGGCCTATTTGGAACTGGATCATGAAAAGGAATGGCAAGATTGGTTGGACCGTATTGAACGTATCAAAACCAAGATAACCACCATTGAGACCGTAAGTGGGGAGACCCATGTAAGCCCTGGTCCTGCAAATGCCTTTCCAAGTATGTTGGTGAGCTGGGATCAAGAAAAGGTGAAGATGAGCCCAAAAGAGGTTAGTGATGCTTTAAAAGCGGAAAACCCAAGTATTGTAACCAATATTAGAAGAGGAAGAGATGGTGCCGAGGACAGATTGAGCGTTGGTGTTGTGCTTCTAAAGCCGGAACAGGTAGACTACGTGGCCGAACGTTTGGCCGACGTATTGAGTAAAGCCGTATAAGGCTTTAAGATATTTGGTCATTGTGAATCCAAATGCAATGGCCCCGCTACTCTTCAAGTGGCGTGTAAAATCGAGCAATCATTGGAATTGTTTGGTTAGTTTTTTAGATTGTATGGGGCGCAGGTGACAACCAGCGCCCCTTTTTTGTATTTGAGGTTCCTTTATTCCAAAACCATATAACCAAAATATTCAGGTCTGTGGAAAGCCGGTGATTCTGCCATAGTGGAACTCCAACAAGCAAAAGTCGAATTTTCGGCATTGTTCCTCCAATCCTTCTCGGTATGGTCTTCTTGGGAAATGATTCGGTAAAAATTTAATCGGTACACGTTGTCAGGCGTATTTTCAGGGTATTGTAGCAATTTTAATGGAATCTTCATGGAACCACTCCATGTATTGGTGCCTTGGTCTTTAGAAGCATTATGTACCACGCCCATGGCATTGGGGTCCAAATGTTCTGAGCTGAATTTTCCATCGCTTTTAAAGTTATTATGGATGGTTGCCAAAAACATGGCATTATTGGGGTTTAATTGAATCTCTACATAATCTTCCTTTGGTTCTTTTCCTTTGCTGATAAATAGCTCAAAGACCTCTTGGGTATACATTCGGGTATTGTCCTCTGTAAAATGGTTCTGGTCCATTCTGGGGTTATCCCTGCACTCAAATTTTATTTCAAGAAATTCATTATCGTATTTTACCATCACCAAGGTCTCTTCCGGGATGGGCTGTCCGCCAACACTGTGTTTGAAATTTAGGTCCTTTAATTGGGTAAACGATTTCTTGTTTATAGTGAGTGTTGGAAGTTTTTTGGTTTTCTCGTCGTTCATGGTCTGGTTGGTTTGGATGGCCTTATTGTCATTGTCCAGCTGTTTCGTGACACCGCAGGATAAGGTTAATATGGAGCAGAGTAGTAGAACAGTGGGTTTTGCGTTTTTCATGGTTTAAAAGGATGTTATTCAGTTTTGATTAATTATTCGGTTAAAGGCTGGTAATACAAATGTTCCCAGTTTTCCAGAGATTACTTTATGAAATCGGAAAACCTTGTTTATTAGGATATTCACTGTTTAATTCGACTCTAGGCATTGTACATGAGAAAAAAAATGGTCTCGTATTTTTGGCCCAATTTTTTCTCAAGAATCTTAAAGGCACGGGTCATATGTGCCTCAATGGTCTTTATGGAAATTCCAAGATGATCCGCAATTTCTGTATGTGTGAGCCCTTCTTTTTTGTTGAGTAGAAAGATATGTCTACACTTGGTGGGAAGATTGTTGATTTCCAGATTTACCAATCTAATGATTTCCTCAAGATTATCTTCTTCCTTTTCCACAACGATGTCTATGGCCTCTAGATATTTTTTCTCTAGATAAAGAACAGATTTGTTCTTCCGGTATTCATCAATGAATTCGTTATATACGGATTTGTATAGAAAGTTTTTGATTAAAAAATTTGGATTGAGCTTTTTTCGTTTTGTCCAAACCCTTACAAAGACATTTTGTACAATATCCTCTGCTTTTCCATGGTCGTTGGTAAGGGTATAGGCATAGGCACAAAGTCTTTGGTAATAGGTGTCCATCAAGTATTCATAAGCCTTTTCGTCACCCTTGATCAACCTTTTGGTCAAAAGGTAATTATTGTCGGTATAGTCCATTTAGAGGTTGATAATTTTCCATCTACTTTATCGTTTTCGCCCGAAAAATTATAAAAAAAATCATAAAAAAATACAGGGTCAAAAAACTTTCACACGTATTTAAGAATAATTGCAAGGCATGAATTCGACCCAAGGGCATAACTTAATCATCAAGTTCCTCAACAAGGAAGCCAATCGCAGGGAATTGGAGGAGTTGGATGACTGGTTGAGTGACCAAAACAATATCACAATCTTTAATAATTTAGTTAGAATCCACTACCTAACAACGAGTTGCATGGCAGATTACGACTTACATAAAGCCAAGGAATCCATAAAACAGAAAGTGAAGTCCAACAAAAGAAAGGGCAGACTTCATACATACACCAAAATTTCCATTGCCGCATCCATATTGCTTGCTATCGGATTGATTTTTGGTGGCCGTTATTTTAAGAAAGAGACTGTAAGTGTACCCAATAAAATTGTGATTGGCTCCGATAAGGCGGTGCTCACTTTGGAAAATGGGGACCAAGTAGCGCTGGAGAAAGGCAAAAGTTTTCAAAAGGGTACCATGCGGAGTAATGGGGAGCAGATTGTTTATGGAACGCATGAGCGGACAGATGAAGGAGATGATGTTTTGTACAATTACCTGACCATACCTAGGGGAGGTCAGTTTTATCTTCAATTGTCCGATGGTACAAAAGTTTGGTTGAACTCCGAGACCAAGTTAAAGTATCCCGTGACGTTTTACCAGGGGCAGACCCGCGAGGTAGAGCTTGTGTATGGAGAGGCCTATTTTGAGGTTACACCAAGTACCCAAAACAAGGGTTCAGACTTTAGTGTGGTGTCCAATGATCAGACGATAAGTGTTTTGGGTACCGAATTCAATGTAAGTGCTTACAAGGATGATGATGAGATCGTGACCACCTTGGTAGGAGGTAGGATTGCATTGGAAAAAGGAAATTCCAGAAAAACGCTTCGTCCCAATCAACAATCACGAATCCAGAAAAACATGGACCAAATAGAAGTCATTGATATGGATGCCTCCCAGGCCATCTCTTGGGTAAATGGGGTGTTCATCTTTGACGGGGAGTCCTTGGGCGAGATCATGAAAGTGCTCTCGCGGTGGTATGACATAGATGTGATATTCGAGTCGGCCCAACGCAAGGATTTCAATTTTACAGGAATATTGGAAAGGACCAAATCATTTGACGATATCTTGACATTGATTGGTGTGGCAAGCCAAGGCGAGGTCAAATTTGAAGTAAAAAACAAAACTGTACATATAAAATAGGACAGTATGTAAGGAAATGCTGATTGCATAAAAAAAGGAAAAGGCTAACACATTCCACCGTAATAGCCTTTGTCCTCAGCGGATTAATTAAAACTATGTCTAACTAAACCAATTGCTAATTTATGAAAATTAACTTGAATTCGGGCCGATCTAAAACAGGTTTTCGGCTCCTAAAGTTTCTGATGAAAACTTTTACCTTTTTATTTTGCACGCTGGCTTTTGCCTTGGGACCCAAAGAAGGGTTTTCCCAAGACGCCGACATTTTGATCGCCAAGGATCGAATGCTCAGTGCAAAACAGGTTTTCAAACTTATGAACAAACAGGCCGACTATAAATTTATTTATAGGAACGACTTGTTGGAAGATGCTCCGGAAGTTCCAGTAAAACAAGGTGTTGTAAAAGCAAAACATCTTCTGGACATGTTGCTTACCCCTATAGATTTTACATATGAATTCACCACAAACAACACCATTGTGGTTCGGAAGAGGGAGAAATCAGAAGTTAAGGTCGAGGAATCAAAAGTGGAAACGGTAGAACGCTTGCAGCAACAAGTGAGCGGTACTATTTTGGACCAACAGGGAATTCCATTGGCCGGCGCGAATATTATTGAAAAAGGAACGACCAATGGTACCCAGACCGATTTTGATGGGAATTATGCCATCTCTGTGGATGACAATGCCGTTTTGGTCATTAGCTATATTGGCTTTCAAACCCAAGAGATTCCTGTCAATGGTCAATCAACCATCGATATTACCTTGGTGGAGGATGCCAATCAGCTTAGCGAAGTGATCGTAACCGCCCTGGGTATCCAGAAAACCAGGAAGTCTTTGACTTATGCGGCCCAGGATATCGATTCTGATGAATTGAACCGGGTAAAACAGACCAACCCTATGAACAGCTTGTCCGGTAAGGTGGCCGGTGTGGCCATTACCAGAAGTTCATCTGGGGTAGGGGGTTCGGTTAAGGTTACCTTGCGTGGTAACAACTCTTTTGGCAACAACCAGCCTTTGTATGTAGTGGATGGTGTGCCTTTGAGTAACCCAACAGCGTCTCAGCCTACGAGTACCTTTGGTGGTGGTAGGGACGGTGGAGACGCCCTTTCCCTGATCAACCCGGACGATATTGAGTCCTTGACCGTATTGAAAGGTGCTTCCGCATCGGCACTTTATGGAAATGCGGGTCTTAACGGGGTAATATTGATTACTACCAAGAAAGGCCGGGATGGTACCTTTAAAGTGGATTTTTCATCCAACATTACGGTGGATAGGGCTGCTTACATGATTGATTTCAGTGATGCAGCACAGCAGAATGTTGATGATTTTCTGGAAACAGGTGTAAACAACATCAATTCCGTGTCCTTGTCCGGTGGAACAGAAAAGGCGCAGACGTATTTCTCGTATAGCAACAGCTTTGCTTCGGGGATTCTTCCAGATAACACGCTAAAGCAACATACCATTAACTTAAGGGAAACCGCCAAGTTTTTTGATGATGTGTTGACCATGAATGCCAGCATTATGGCATCTACCCAACAAATACGCAATAGGGCTGTTTCAGGATTTTATTTCAATCCTTTGGTAGGGACTTATGTGTTTCCAACTGCCGATGGACGCCTATCGGATTATGCCGATTTTGAGGAGTACAACCCAGACAGGAACATTCAGGTGCAGCGTTGGGTAAGACCGTTGTCCGATATTGAGCAAAACCCGTATTGGATTGTCTACAGGAACCCAAGAGAAGATACGAACAGAAAGTTGTTGGCTTCCTTGAACTTGAATTTTAAGGTAAATGATTGGTTGTCTATCCAGACCAGGGGAACCTATGATCAATCCTTGTTGGATTTTGAGCGCAAGGCTTATGCTTCCACACAGGCTACATTGGCCCATGAGAACGGTAGCTACACCTTTAATAAGCAGGATATCCGTCAGTTGTATGGTGATGTTATCGCCAATATCAATTACGATATCACTGAAACCCTTTCCTTTACCGCCAACGTTGGGGGTAGTGTAAAGCGAAATACCACTGAAATCCTTAATGCGGACTCTGGATCACAGGGAGGGCTTCAATTTGCGAATGTATTTACCCTTCAAAACTTTAATGCCAATTCGCAGGTAGCACTATCGCAAACGTCATTGAACAGACAGATAAACTCTGTTTTTGCGAGCACCACTTTCGGGTATGATGAAAAGATCTTCATCGATCTTACGGCCAGAAATGACTGGTCATCTACCTTGCCACCGGAGAACAATTCGTTTTTTTATCCGTCCGTAGGTCTTACAGGTGTGTTGAGCGAGATGTTTGATTTTGGCGAGAAGATTTCTTTTGCCAAAGTAAGGGGTTCCTATGCCGAGGTGGGGAATGATTTCTCCCCTAACCAGATCAATCCCAACAGGACCATTCTGTTTGGTAATGGCATCAGTCCTACCGATCCTATCAGACCTTTCCCTGGAACCACACCTAAGCCAGAAAAGCAGAAGTCTTTTGAATTGGGTACCGAGTGGAGGTTTTTCAACAATCGTTTGGGCTTTGATGTGGGGTACTATAACACCAAGACCGTTAATCAGTATTTCCCCTTCCCAACTTCCGTAGCGGTTATTGGGGCGCCCAATGCAGGCTTGAATTCAGGAGAGATCGTCAACAGGGGTATTGAAGCCACGGTTTTTGCCACGCCTATCCAAAGTGAGGATTTCCGTTGGAAGACCACATTGAACTTTGCACGAAACAAGAACGTAGTGGAAAGTATCTATGACGGTACGGTTGCCGATGGACTTATTGAGCCTACGTACTTTACCCTTTCCGGGGCAGGGAACAATTCCTTTGCTTCCTATTTGGTAGAAGGAGGTTCCTTTGGGGACATCTATGGCCGAGTGGTGAAAAGGGACGAGCAGGGTAGACCTGTTGTAGTTGATGGTGGTTTGGTGGAAAATGACCAAAACTCCGACAATGTTATCGAAGGTTTGGAAAAAGTGGGTAACGCCAACCCAGACTTTACTTTGGGGTGGAACAACTCCTTTAGCTATAAAAACTTCAGTGTTGACTTTTTGATTGATGGGAAGTTTGGTGGTGAGACCATGAGTATGACCCAGGCTGCTGTGGAAGGCTTGAGCAACAACACAGCGCGTGAGACAGCCAATGGAGCCATCGAAGTGGTTGATATCAATGGTAATCCAGAAACTTGGACGGCACAGCAATACTACGGTGCTGCAGGTGGAAGGAATGGTTTTACAGGTGAATACGTCTATAGTGCCACCAATGTACGGTTGGCCGAATTGGCGTTGGGCTACACCTTTGATTTGGGAGAAGAATCTTTCTTCAGCAATGTGAGCGCTTCCTTGGTGGGAAGCAATCTGTTCTTCTTCTACAAAGATGCCCCACATGACCCCAATGTCAGTTTAAGTACAGGCAATGCACTTCAGGGAGTGGATGTTCTAGGTCTTCCCTCCACAAGGAGCACAGGTCTAAACGTAAAACTAACTTTTTAAAAAAAACTCATGAAAAATATATATAGATTGGGCGTTTTGGCAGCTACTTTAGGGTTTTTGGCTACGTCCTGTACTGAGAATTTTGAAGAACTCAATAAAAACCCAAGGGAAATAACCCAAGAGCAACTCGAAGGGGATTTTCAACATGTGGGATCCAAATATAAGCCCGTGTTTGAAAGTATCTATATTTTCAATCCCGGATGGCAATACCAGCTCCAGCAAAACTTGAATGCCGATGCCTACGCAGGATATTTGACCCCTCCAAACCCTTTTCAGAACGGGTCCAATAACACGACCTATAACTTGGTGAGTGGTTGGAACAATACCATCTGGTCCGTTCCTTATTCCAATGTCATGAACAATGTCAAGGACATTGAGGGTCTTACCCAAGGGGAATATCCAACCCTTTATGCGGTATCCTTGATTTTGAAGGTAGAGGCCATGCATAGGGTTTCGGATGTTTTTGGTCCTATTGTGTATACCAATTTCGGTGATTTGGACAATGCTGGGGTATATGACTCACAAGAGGAAGCCTATGATGCATTTTTTGCCGATTTGGATACCGCCGTGGATAATCTTATGGCGGATATCGATAGCCCAAGATTTTCGGCGTTCGACCTCGCTTACGGAGGAGATTATTCAAAGTGGGTGAGATTTGCCAATTCCTTGCGGTTGAGGCTCGCTATCAGAATTTCCAAAGTAGCCCCTGAAAAGGCCAAGTTGCAAGGTGAAAAAGCCTTGAGCCACCCGCTGGGTGTAATGGCCGGCAATGACGATGGATTCTTTGTGACCAGCACCAACAGCCATCCATTGGCCCAGATTGATAATTCTTGGGGGGATACCCGTATGAACGCATCCATGGAGTCTATTATGGGTGGATATAACGATCCTCGTATCAATGCCTATTTTTCGGAAGTGAACCCAGGGGATTCGGAAACAGAACCCATTGTTCCCGGAACACTTAAAGGAATCAGGAATGGATTGCCTTTGTTGGATGGATATGCGGATGCATCGGCCCAAAAGGCCGACTATGTAAGATTTGCGGTAATCAATGACGATTTGACCCAGTACACGGCACAACTAATGACGGCTGCTGAGGTGGCTTTCCTAAAAGCGGAAGCTGCTTTGAGGGGATGGAGTGGTGCTGGTGATGCCCAGGCCAACTATGAGATGGGAATTGCCCTTTCCTTTGAACAGAGAGGTGTTGGCAGCGCTGATGATTATATATCGGACAACGTTTCCGTGCCTGCAGATTATGTGGACCCAGTGTACCCGTCCAACAATATCAATGCCCTTACCGATGCAACCATTGCTTGGGATGGTGCTGATGACAATGAAACCAAATTGGAAAAGATCATTACCCAAAAATGGATAGCGGTATTCCCTGATGGACAAGAGGCGTGGAGCGAGTTCCGTCGTACCGGATACCCCAAAATTTTCCCGGTAGTGAGCAATCAAAGCCCAGGAACCATAGATACGGATATTCAAATCCGAAGAATCCCATTTGTGGATAGTGAACTTTCTACCAATGCCGAAGGCGTTGCCGGAGCCGTTTCCAAATTGGGCGGTCCCGACAATGGAGGCACTAGACTTTGGTGGGATACTGGCGCCCCTAATTTTTAGAGTTTACATGTTTAAGTTGAGTTAAGTTTGAAGCCGCGGGCGGGAAAGCCAGTTTTCTCGCCCGCTTTTTTGTTTTATATCTTGAATAATGGAATTCGAAGGCAAATGGATTCATAAGATATTAAGAGCTTTCAAAGAGGATTCTTTTTTTGAAGGCTTTCTTTTGAAAAAATAACAATTGTTTGCAATTTAAATCCAAGGAAATCGAAAATTTAATAGCTTGCAGGATTATATATATGAAGATTTTTTATTAAAAATCACAAAAAAATATAGGGTTATTAAAGTTTCGTGCGTACTTATAATATGGGTGTAATAAACTTGGGAAATTTTTCAAAAGGATATAAGGCCTACGGAAACTAATATGCGACTCAATTCAATAGACATTCTGAGGGCGTTGACCATGGTTTTTATGATATGGGTAAACGACTTTTGGACATTGGATAATGTTCCAAAATGGCTTTTGCATGCCAAGGCAAGTGAAGACTATTTGGGCTTTTCCGATATTATTTTTCCCTTGTTTCTTTTTATAGTGGGGCTTAGTATTCCTTTTGCGATCAAAAATCGCTTAAAGAAAGGGGACACGCGCGCATCCATTGCAAAGCATATTTTGATAAGGTCGTTCTCCTTACTCTTCATAGGGGTCTTCATGGTGAACTACGAAACCGCATTTAGTGAAGGCATGATAATTGGAAAATATCTTTGGTGCATGCTGATGGCCTTTGCTGTATTTTTGGTATGGACCCATTACAAAAGAAGCCCAATTCCTAAAAAATGGCATCTTCCACTTCAGATTTTTGGGGTACTGATATTCTTGTTTTTGGCCTTGATTTATAAAGGAGGTGCAGACGGAGAGCATTGGATGCGGCCACAATGGTGGGGTATTTTGGGATTGATTGGGTGGGCCTATTTGGCCAATGCCCTTATCTTTTTGTATGCAAGGGGAAATTTTGCTGTAATGATTGCGGTTTGGATACTTTTCAATGTCCTTTCAGTGTTGGCGCAAACCGATTTTTCTTTGGAGTTGAATGGAGGGTGGAGATATTTTTCAACTGTTGTTGGTGGTACCATACCCGGGCTGACTTCTGCAGGGATTTTGGCTTCACTGATTTTTGAAAAATATGTCAAAACCAGTTTAAAACAAGTGTATCTGATTCTCACAGTGTTAGGAATTATATGTCTTGTTTATGCATTGGGTACCCGGCCAATATGGGGAATCTCCAAGTTAAGGGCAACACCTTCATGGTTGGCAGTGTGCTCTGCCATGGGTTTTATCCTTTTTGCGGTTCTGCACTATATCGCAGATAAGAAGAAAATTACAAAGTGGGCCAAGATCATTGCTCCGGCAGGAACGGCTACTTTAACGTGCTATATGTTACCGTACATTATTTATCCATTACGGACATTTGTGGGCTTTACGTTGCCCGATGTTCTGAACACTGGGGTAATCGGACTTTTAGGCTCCATGGTATTTGCCCTGCTCGTAGTTGCGATTACGGGATGGTTGGAGAAAAAAGGAATTAAACTAAAACTATAAAACAAAATCATGGGAAGAAAAACAATAGTGCTGATTTTGCTGCTTGCCACGACTTTTGGTTTTGGGCAATCCCCATTTGCAGTGAGAGGTTTTTGTATAGCGGCCCCATCCAAGGATAAAGTAAACGATTTTGTAAAGTTCATTGAAAACGAACTGGCTCCCGGCGGAATCAATACCCTTGTATTGAGGGTAGATTACAATTATGCCTATGAGTCCAGACCAGAGCTTAGGGATGAGAATCCATTGAGCAAGGAAGATATCAAGAAATTGCTGGCGGTTAGCAGAAAGCACAACATCAATTTGATTCCACAGGTAAATCTTTTGGGACATCAATCCTGGCATAGTGATTTGAGCAAACTTTTGGAGGCCTACCCAGATTTTGACGAGACCCCAAAGGTAAAGCTTCCGGAAAAATATGAGTGGCCCAATGCGGATAGGCTGTATTGCAAAAGCTATTGCCCGTTGCATCCCAAAGTACATGATGTTGTTTTTGATATAGTGGATGAGATTATGGAGGTTTTTGAAGCCAACGCTTTTCATGCCGGTATGGATGAAGTGTTTTATCTGGCGCATCCAGATTGTCCTCGATGTCAAGGAAAAGACCCTGCCATGCTTTTTGCAGGGGAAGTGAACAAAATAAGCGATCATTTACAGAGTAGTGGCAAGGAACTATGGATTTGGGGCGATCGTCTTATCGATGGTACCGATTCTGGAATAGGAATGTGGGAGGGAAGCTATAACAATACGGCGAGTGCAGTGGGGATGATTTCAAAATCTGTGGTCATTTGCGATTGGCATTACGAGAAGGCCATTCCCACACCTGCCTATTTTGCCATGAACGGATTACAGGTAATTGCCTGTCCATGGCGTAGGCCCAATGTGGCCGAAGAGCAAGTGGAAATGATGAACTCCTTCAAACAAAATTCAACCCCTGAAATGGCTGGGAAATATTTGGGGGTAATGCATACAGTGTGGTCGTCCGCAGATTCTTTTATGGAAAATTATTACAGTGAAAAACCAGATGAAGCCAGCGCAGGAGTGGTAAACACCCTAAAAGCAATGATTGCCGCAACACAAAAGATAAAAAACTAAACTTAAGTAAACTAAAACCAAACAATAGAGTAATACCCTTGACTAAAATGAGTAAATTTTTGAACCAAACTAGCCAACCAAACTTTAAATACGCTAACAAAAGGCGTGTTTTTGCGTATCCCTTACTTTGTGCGATCGCCGCAATTTTTCTTGTACAATGCGCCCCAAAGGACAGTGGATTGCCCCCCGGAGACCCGGACAATGCAGGTCTGTTTGTTCCGGATGGATTTGAGGTGGTGTCCGTTGTGGACAGCTTGAAAGGAAGGGCTAGGCACCTTACCGTAAATACCAATGGCGATATTTACGTAAAGTTAAGATTCCCAAATGATGAAGGAGGAAATGCTGCGCTTCGGGATACCGATAATGACGGTAAGGCCGATATCATTGAAACATTCGATGATTACATAGACCGCAGTAGTTACGGAACCGAAATGCGTATCCACAATGGATATCTATATTTCAGTTCGGTAACAAGGATTTATCGCCAAAAATTAACGGACCAGTTGGTGCCCGATACTGAACTTGAGTTGATCTTGACAGATAGGCAACCGCCAAGACAGCATGATACCAAGCCAATCGCTTTTGATAAAGAAGGAAATTTGTACACGGTGTATGGAGCTCCTTCCGATGTATGTCAAGTGGACGATAGATCGCCATTGTCCCCTGGAATGTTCCCTTGCCCCATACTGGAAGATAGAGCTGGGGTTTGGAAGTTTGATGCCAATAAGTTGAACCAGTTTCAGGAAGATGGAGAGAAATTCGCTACGGGTCTACGAAGCGTTGTGGGAATGGATTGGAACGATCAAGACAATAACTTATATGCCGTGGTGCACGGAAGGGATTACATGCACCCCACATGGCCAAATAAGTTTACGGCTTGGGAAGGCTCTGTATTGCCTTCGGAAGTATTTGTGAGGCTTAAGGATGGAGACGATGCAGGATGGCCATACCATTACTATGACCAAATCAAAGGAGATTATTTCCTTAATCCCGAGTATGGCGGTGATGGCGAAAAACAAGGAGAGGATGTAGACAAATTGACCGACCCTGTTGTTGGTTTTCTTGGGCACTTTGCACCAAACGATATCATGTTCTATGAGGGAGATCAATTTCCAGAGCGATATAAGAATGGTGCCTTTATAGCCTTCCATGGTTCTACCAGTAGTGCCCCATACCCCCAAACAGGTTATTTTGTTGGATTTGTTCCTATGGAGAACGGAATTCCAACAGGACCTTGGGAAGTATTTGCTGATGGCTTTGCCGAACAGGAAATCATCAAGAACACCAGTGATGCAATGTACCGTCCTATGGGGCTGGCCGTTGGACCCGACGGTTCTTTGTATGTATCGGATTCCGAAAAAGGTAAGATTTGGAGAATCATGTACAAAGGGGATAAGGAGGAATTCGGTGAAGCTGAATTGGCTGGGATGGAAGAGCGCAAAAGAACGGCTTCCAACATTAAAACTCCGGTTGAGTTCGAAGACTTGGTGGTTAAGCCGAATGATGGCGAAGATAAGTATAGTGATGAAAATGTAGGCGAAGGAGGAAAGCTTTTCAACACCTATTGTTCCGTATGTCACCAACGAAATGGTTTGGGTAACGATCGTTTTCCACCTTTGGATGATGCAGAGTGGATTTTAGGAGACAAGACGCGTTTGATCAATGTGGTGCTTCAAGGCCTTCGCGGGGAAATATTTGTACACGAAAAGTCCTATAACAACGTAATGCCCAAGTTGGATAGACTTACAGATGAGGAGATTGCGGGTATATTGACCTATGTGCGTGGTAACTTTGGAAACAAAGGTTCAAAAATAACCCCGGAAGAGGTGGCTAAGGTGAGAAAGGCCAACGAAACACCGTAGGGACAACCAATTAAACCACTTTTTTTATGAAATCTGTATATCGTATAACAATGGCTATTAAGAATATGGGCGTTTGCAATCCCTTCCGTAACTTTAGGCTGATGACGGTATGTTTGGTGTTGCTATCCACAGCATGTAAGCAAAAATCAAACGGTCAGTCAGTATCCGAAGCACAGGAAAACAGTACTAAAGAAGAATCCACATTGTATCAGAGCAGCGTTTTTACAGAACCATCAGGTTTTACCGGAGGAATAGAAGGGCCTGCTGTTGACGCAAATGGCATCCTTTATGTGGTAAATTTTGAAAAGCAGGGTACCATTGGTCAAGTGGATGCTGTGGGGAATGCCTCGCTGTTTGTGACCCTTCCCGAAGGGAGTATTGGCAACGGTATCCGGTTTAACAGTGCCGGGGATATGTTCATTGCGGATTATACCATGCACAATGTGCTAAAAGTGGATATGGACACCAAGGAGATCAGTGTTTATGCCCACAATGACGAATTGAACCAACCGAATGATATCGCCATTATGGACAATGATATCATCTTTGCCAGCGACCCTGATTGGGCCAATTCAAAAGGACAGATTTGGAGAGTGGAAGAGGGGACCTTTACCTTGCTCGAAGGGGATATGGGAACCACCAACGGTATTGAAGTGAGCCCGGACAACAAAACACTTTATGTGAACGAATCCGTACAGCGAAACATATGGGCCTATGATCTTTCTCCGGAAGGGGAAATCAGCAACAAACGTTTGCTGACCAAATTTGAAGATTTTGGGATGGACGGTATGCGCACCGATGCGGATGGAAATTTATATGTGACCCGCCACGGAAAAGGTACCGTTGCCAAGATATCCACAACAACAGGGGAAATCCTTGAGGAGATTCCATTGACAGGTAAAAAAGCTTCCAATATTGCATTTGGCGGTGAAGAGGGAACCCAGGCATTCATTACCCTTCAGGATAATGGAAATGTGGAGACCTTTACTGTGGAGAGTCCAGGAAGGGCATTCCAAATGATCAAAGAAAGAAAAGAATAACATAATCTCATAATACAATGAAAATACATAAATTAAAGTACGCACTTATTGCTTTGGCAGTTTTGTTCTGTTCAAAGGCCGTTCAGGCACAGGAATATGATTTGGTGATCAAGAACGGAACGCTTATCGATGCCAAAAATGGCATAAACAAGAAAATGGATGTGGCCATTTCAGAAGGAAAAATCGCTGAGGTTTCCAGTAACATATCGGCCAAGAAGGGTAAAAAAGTTATCGATGCCCAAGACAAATTGGTCACTCCCGGACTTATTGACCTTCACGGACACGTTTTCTTCGGAACCGAAGAGAATTCAATGTACAGTGGAGGTTCGCACAGTGTTGCTCCTGATAACTTTACTTTTCGAAGCGGTGTAACTACCGTCGTGGATGCCGGTAGCGCAGGATGGCGAAATTTTCAGGTTTTCAAGAAAAATGTCATTGATGAATCCAAGACCAGGGTATTGGCATTTTTGAACATTGTGGGCTCTGGTATGAAAGGTGGTGTGATCGAGCAGAACGTCAACGATATGGATCCAAAAATGACTGCCTTGACCGTTGGTAGATACAAGGAATTGGTAGGGGTAAAGTTGGCCCACTATTCAGGATTCGAATGGACCCCAACCGAAAGAGCTGTTGAAGCAGGAACCATGGCCGATGTACCGGTAATGATCGATTTTGGAGGAAGTAGACCTATGTTGTCCATAGAGACCCTGTTCATGGAAAAGTTGAGACCCGGGGATATCTTTACACATGCCTACGCCTCATTGGGTAGCAGGGAGCGAGTGGTTGATGACCAAGGAAAGGTGAAGCCTTTTGTTTTTGAAGCCCAAAAAAGAGGAATCGTTTTTGATGTAGGCCATGGTGGCGGAAGCTTTGCTTTTTCACAGGCAGTTCCTTCCATGCAGCAAGGTTTCAAGCCCAATTCCATCAGTACTGACCTGCACATTGGTAGTATGAATGGTGGTATGAAGGATATGACGAACATTATGTCCAAGTTTTTGAATATGGACATGCCGGTTGCGGAAGTAATTGCCATTTCCACATGGAACCCTGCCCAATATATCAAGAGGACCGATTTGGGACATTTGAGTGTTGGTGCCATTGCCGATGTGGCCATTCTTAGCATTGAAAAAGGAGAATTTGGATTTGTGGACACCAAGAATGAAAAGATGATGGGAGACCAAAAATTCCAGTGTGAGGTGACCTTAAAGGACGGTAGGGTAGTGTATGACCTTAACGGATTGTCCAGCAAAGAATGGGACAAATAAAAATGACCAAACTAAAACAAACTAATACGTAAAGACATGAGCATGAAACGAAGGGAAATAATCAAACAATTGGGTGTCGTTCCTGTAGCGGGAAGCCTAATGGCCAGCCAATCAATGCTTGGCGGTACATTGGGAAGTGTTACAGGTCCATTGATGACCAAGTCATCCAAAGGCCCCAGCATTTATGAATCCTTGGGAATAGATACCATTATAAACTGTAGAGGTACCTTTACCATATTGGGAGGCTCTACGGAACGTCCAGAGGTGATAGAGGCCATAGAGGCCGCATCTGGGTACTTTGTACAATACGATGAGTTGGCCGAAGGTATTGGCCGTCGTTTGGCTGAAATTACCAAGGCAGATTGGGGAATGGTCTCTGCAGGATGTGCTGCAGGGATGAAACACGTTACTGCCGCCTGTGTAACCGGTGGTAACCCAGAAAAACTGATCAGGATACCCCATATTGATGATTTTGAAAAGAACGAGGTTATTATCCCAAGAAGTTCACGAAACTACTACGATCACGCTATCCGAAATATTGGGGTAAAAGTGATTACCGTGAATTCGGCAGAGGAAATGCGGGAGGCCATCAACCCAAGAACGGCCATGATCTATATCATGACAGGGGATGACAATGAAACAGGAAAACCACTTTCGTTGGAAGTGATCAGCGAAATTGCCAAGCCAAAGAACATTCCAATCTTGGCCGATGCGGCTGCGGAAGATTTGAGCATTCCTTGTGTGCACTTGGAGCGTGGGGCCACAGTGGTTGCCTATAGTGGAGGAAAGGCCATTTGCGGACCACAGTGTGCCGGGTTGTTATTGGGAGACAAGGATCTTTTAATGGCAGCATGGCAGGCCAGCTCGCCACACCATGGACCGGGAAGGGACAACAAAGTAGGAAAAGAGGAGATGTTGGGAATGTTGGCCGCTGTTGAGGCTTGGACAACCAGAGATCATGATAAGGAATGGCAGACCTGGTTGGGTTGGATGGACGAGATTTCTTCCAAATTGACCAAAATTGATGGAATTACTCCTGAAGTGACCTTGCCCAAAGGCTTGAACAATAGGACCCCTAGATTGATTTTAAAATGGGATCCGGACAAACTTAACATCACTGGAGAGGAAGTGGCCGAGATCGTGGCCCGAACCAAACCAAGGATCGCCATTGGAGGTGGGAGCAGGGGTGACAGTAGTGCCATCACTATTACCCCTAGCCAAATGCGTCCAGGAAATGCAAAAGTGGTCGCGGATAGATTGTATGAGATACTTTCACAAGAGAGAGAGCCAATTTCAGATGAAATGGTATCTCCAAGCGAAGATATCTCAGGCCATTGGGAAGCCGATGTAAAATACTTTACCAGTAACAGTACCCATAAGTTTTTCTTGGAGCAGGATGGTAACTGGATATCAGGTACGCACACCAGTGAAAATGGCAGTCAGGATATGATTGGTATGATCGAGGGCGATGAAGTGGTACTCCGAAGCAGTTTTAGGATTCCAGGAAATGGTATCAGTTTTTGGTTCACGGGTAAGATTTCCAATGGAGAGCTGAGCGGTTCCGTATTTCTTGGGGAATATTTAACAGCCAAGTTCGCTGCCAAAAAGGTATCTTACAGGCAAAATCGTAAAAAATTGAATGTACCGGGAGGCCCGCCGTTGGCTACCTAGTCTTTAAAATAATGTATATAATAGAAAAATAAACAAACCTTAAATCATTTTTAAACATTGTAATATGGAAAATCAAACATCAAGAAGATCATCATTCAAGCGAATTGGAGTAGGATTGGCAGCTCTATTTGGAGTTGGGGCAACAGCCGCTGCAAAAGCCATGACCGGAGGAGAAAAAGCTAAAAAAGAAATAGTTGGTGATATTGTGACCGACCAAGATGTTCCTTTGTTCTCTGGAGCTGTAAAACATGGAAACACTTTGTATATTGCAGGTAAAGGGGCACACGTTGAACCTTTCGAAATAAAAGCGCATACCAAAATTGTTTTGGACAACATCCAAAAGGAGTTGGAAAAGAACGGTTCCTCCATGGATAAAGTGCTAAAGGTGAATGTATATTTGGCAGACCTTAACGATTATCACGCCATGAACGAGGTGTACCGTGGTCGATTTGGAAACAATCCTCCTGTAAGAACTACTGTGGCTACGTACGGTGGTGTACCTGGAGATTCCTTGGTGGAGATTGACTGTATAGCTGCTTTGGACTAAACAAATAGTACAAACGATTAACTTAAATATGATGAAACATATGTTCAAACTGAACATTGCCATAGTATTTTTATTTTTTATCTCAATAGGTCTGAAGGGTCAGACAATCCCAAAAGAAGAATTGGTTTTCTTGACTTCGGAGTGGAAAGGCGAACGTTTTCCTGACGGGCGTCCACGCATTCCGGATGATATTGTGGAGAGAGCCAAAAAAATTGGGATAGACGATGCTTGGACCGTTCTCAATAACGAAGGGTATACCAACCAGTTCGAAGGGAATTGGAAAATGATCCATGACGATGTTGCCGTCGTAGGTCGTGCGCTAACGGCCATGTACATGCCAAGCCGACCCGATGTTGAAACTAACATCAAGGCACGTGGACATGCCGAGGGCAGAAAAGGGAATACCAATTCCTGGCCCATCGATATGCTTACCCAGGGAGATGTCTATGTTGCGGATGGCTTTGGTAAAATTGATGCCGGTACACTTATGGGTGCTACTTTGGCCACTTCAATTTTTAGCAAGTCTGGCAACGGTGTGGTCTTCAACGGAAGTGCAAGGGATTTGGAAACGGTCAAGGAATTGCAAGGTTTCAATGCTTTTGTACGGGATTTCCATCCTTCTTTTTTGGAGGAAATGGTAACCATGGGACTCAATGTGCCCATCCGTATGGGTGCTGCCATAGTACTTCCCGGTGATTTGGTGATCGCCAAACAGGAAGGTGTCCTTTTTGTACCGGCCCATTTGGCCGAACAAGTTGTGGCCACTGCAGAGTTCGTGGCCCTAAAGGATGTGTTCGGTTTTGAGATGATAAAAACCAAAAAATACACCACAGGTGAGATTGATAGCCAATGGACCGATAAAATCAAAAGTGATTTTATCACATGGCTAAAAGGAAAGCCTGAACTTGGCAAAATGACCAGGGAAGAACTGGACAAGGTCTTGAGTAAAAGGACCTGGTAGAGAAGATAAAAGACTAATAAACATTTATGACTGTAAAAAATAGTACGGCCATTGCCCTTTCGGCAATGGCCCTGTTGCTATCCCTAGCTTCCTGCGGGGATGCCCAACAGAAACAGGAAGAGACAACAACAGTGGTTGAATCCGCAGCCCCTGCGCCTAAAGTATCGGACGTGGAAGCTGTGGTTTTGGAATTTAACAAGGCATTGGAAAATCCAACCCGTGAGGTGCTGGAAAAGCTTTGTTCGGATAAAATGACCTATGGCCACTCCAGTGGATTGGTACAGGACAAAGAGACCTTTATTGATGATGTGCTCAATGGCCCTTTTGATTTTCAATCAGTGACCGGACCAGAGCAGACCATAACCCTATCGGGCAATACCGCAGTGGTGCGTAACATCTTTTTGGCCAGTGCCACCAAAGATGGTGAACCCTTGGAAATCAAGATAGGGAACATGCAGATCTATGAACTCTCCGAAAGTGGGGAATGGCAATTATTGGCCAGACAAGCCTTTAAATTATAGGCAAGCGTTCCTTAAGGGAACAACAACTGTACATAAGAATAACCAAAACAAACTTGACTTTTGAAAAAATTAAATAAACACTCAATTTCCTTGGGGATTTCCCTGCTTTTGCTGGTTATTGCCATAGGCATGGCCGCAACGGGTAACTTACCTAGTGCAGGTCTCGTGATCATTGGCATATTTGTTTTTTGTGCCTATGGTTTCAGTGGGTACGAATCTTTGAATGGCAATGTGTTCACGGCCTTGATATTTGCCGGGGTGACATTGGCTTTGTATTATCCCCAATATTTCACCTATATAGGTGACTTCAAGCTAACAGGATTGATCATCCCTTTGATCCAGATAATCATGTTTGGTATGGGAACCTCCATGAGCGTCAACGATTTTGTGGGAATCATTAAAACTCCAAAAGGGGTTTTGGTAGGGGTAACCGCCCAATTGGCCATTATGCCGGTTATGGGTTTCCTATTGGCTACCATTAGCGATTTTCCACCGGAGATTGCCGCTGGTATTGTATTGATCGGTTGTTCACCCAGTGGGGTGGCATCCAATGTAATGGCCTATTTGGCCAAAGCAAATTTGGCGCTTTCCATTACCATTACGTCCATAGCTACGCTTTTGGCCCCATTTGTCACTCCTTTGTTGATGAAACTATTGGCAGGGGAATTCATCGAAATAGATGTGTTGGGTATGATGTGGAGCATTGTTAAAATGATCATCTTGCCCATTGGGGCTGGTTTGTTGTTCAACAAACTAAGAGGCGATGGAGCCAAATGGTTGGATAAGGCCATGCCCATAATTTCCATGTTGGGTATAGGATTGATCATTGTGGTGATTACTGCTGCCGGAAGGGACAGTCTATTGGATATAGGTGGTGTGCTGATGCTATTGGTATTGGTGCATAACCTTTTTGGATATACCTTGGGCTATTGGTTCGCACGACTTGTGGGCATGTCCGAGAGGGATTCCAGAACCATATCCATAGAAGTGGGAATGCAGAATGGCGGACTGGCTTCGGGTATTGCAAACTCCTTGGGCAAAATTGCCACCATGGGACTTGCACCTGCCGTATTTGGTCCGTTAATGAACATCACGGGATCTATATTGGCCTCGTACTGGCACAAAAGACTTCCGGAAGGTGAAGAAGTTGAGGAAGATAAAGAGTAAGAAATCAGATTAAATTAAACAATAACAAACAAATAATACGATTAGTAGAAGGAATGAAAAGAGTTGTGACATTTGGTGAAATTATGCTGCGATTGGCCCCTGAAGGGTTTTTAAGGTTTTCGCAAGCAAGTAGTTTTGATGTGGTGTATGGTGGAGGAGAGTCCAATGTGGCCGTTTCCTTGGCCAATTATGGGGTTCCTGTGGATTTTGTGACACGGCTTCCCAAAAACGATATAGGGGAATGTGCCCTTATGGAGATGCGAAAAAGAGGCGTTGGCACCGAGCATATTGTGTTTGGTGGAGACCGTCTTGGGATTTACTTCTTGGAAACCGGAGCGGTGAGCAGGGGAAGTAAAGTGGTCTATGACCGTGCCCATTCGGCCATGGCCGAGATCACCAAAGGCATGGTGGATTGGGATGCTGTTTTTGAAGGAGCCGAATGGTTTCACTGGACAGGTATTACCCCCGCTATTTCCCAAGGAGCTGCCGATGCTTGTATTGAAGCCGTTAAAGCCGCAAAAAAATTGGGACTAACGGTTTCCACAGACCTTAACTACAGAGCAAAACTTTGGAAGTACTGTGACGATGCCAAACGTGAGGAAATCATGTCCGAACTGACCTCATACTGCGATATTGTATTGGGTAATGAGGAAGATGCCGAGAAGCACTTTGGAATCAAACCAGAAGGATTGGACATTACTACCCAGGGTGAACATGTAAAGGCCGAAGCCTTTTTGTCGGTTTGTAAGCAAATGATGGAGCGTTTCCCCAATGCCAAAAAAGTAATCACTACCCTAAGGGGATCAATATCTGCCTCGCACAACACGTGGGCAGGAGTTTTGTACGACGGAAAAACCATGTACAAGTCCAGTGAGTACCAGATTACCCATATTGTGGACCGCGTAGGGGGTGGGGATTCGTTTATGGGAGGCCTTATTTATGGACTCCTTAAGTATCCCGAAGATGATCAGAACGCATTGGACTTTGCGGTAGCGGCTTCTTGCCTTAAACATACCATCAAGGGAGATGCGAACTTGGTAACCGTGGATGAAGTGGAAAAACTCATGGGAGGAGATGCCTCCGGACGAGTTGCCCGATAACAAGTATTATTTAGAATAGAAGAAGATATATATGGCAAGGTACAGTAGATTGGAAGTAGCACAGGTCATGCAGGAAACTGGCATGGTTCCGTTGTTCTATCACCCAGATGTGGAACTTGGAAAAAAAGTGCTCAAAGCCTGTTATGATGGAGGCGCACGTTTATTGGAATTCACGGCCCGTGGCGATTTTGCTTACGAGGTCTTTTCAGAACTCAACAAGTACGCTTTGGCCGAACTCCCAGGTATGATTATGGGAGTGGGGTCCATTACGGATGCAGCTGCAGCTTCACTTTTTATACAGATGGGGGCAAACTTTATTGTGACCCCATCGTTGCGAGAGGACATTGCAGTGACCTGTAACCGTAGAAAAATAATGTATTCACCAGGCTGTGGAAGTCTAACGGAGATCAACCGGGCGGAAGAGCTTGGTGTGGAAATCATTAAACTGTTCCCGGGATCAACCTATGGCCCCGGCTTCGTGAAGGCCATAAAGGGACCACAACCATGGACCAGCATTATGCCTACCGGAGGGGTAAGCACGGAAACCGACAACCTGAAAGCATGGTTTGCCTCTGGGGTCACTTGCGTGGGCATGGGATCTCAACTGATCAGCAAACAAATTTTAGCGGATCAAGATTATGCCGGACTGGAAGCATTGGTCAGTGATACCTTAAAGAACATCAAGGAAATCCGGAGCGGACTCTGAATATAGGGATAAGCTTACTATAAGTTTGTAAAGCCAATAGCAAAGAATTTTGTTATTGGCTTTCTTTTTGAATAACATTTAGTGTTTGAAAACATAGGGAACCCTAAGTAGTCAACCGTAGTATTCAGGGGCAGGAATAATCCCAAGAAAATCCTATATTGAACAGAAATTAATCTATACATACAATGATGAAAACAGATTTAAAATCAGCCAAAGGTATTCTATTTGCATTTTTAGGGTTGTTTTTAGCAGTAGTCGTAAATGCCCAAGAAAACTTTGGGGGGTTGGCCCTGTATACGGTCAGGGATAATATGGGAGATGATGCTAAAGCAACCTTGGAGAAAGTGGAAGAGGCAGGCTATGCCTACGTGGAGGCTGCTGGTTACAGCGATGGAAAGTACTACGGAATGGCCCCGGAGGATTTTAAGGCGTATTTAAATAGCTTGGGATTACAACCTGTAAGTACCCATCAGGCATCGGCTACTTTAGATAATATTGACACGGAACTGGCAGCTGCCAAAAAAGCTGGATTTGAGTACTTTGTCATTCCAGTGCCCCCAATGGGACTTTTTACCTATAACTCGGAAACCAAGAGTATGGGAATGAAAGGTCCTATATCCGATTTGGCAGAAATACTTACCCAAATGGGGAAAAAGTGCGAGACCGTTGGTTTAAAGTTATTGTACCACAACCACGATTTTGAATACAAAGTAAATGAAGAGGGTATTGTGCCCATTGACTATCTTTTGGAGCATACAGACCCAAAATATGTAAACTTTCAAATGGACTTGTATTGGGTAACTAAGGCTGGTGCCGATCCCCTTGCGTATTTTGAAAAGTATCCAGGGCGATTTAAGGCGTGGCATGTCAAGGATATGGATGAAGAGGGAAAGTTTGCCCCCGTGGGTGAAGGTACCATCGATTTTAAACGGATTTTGGCTCAAAAAGAAGATTCCGGGATGGTAAAATATTTTGTGGAACAGGACAGGACCTGGGACCAAAAACCCATGGAAGTGATAAAAATTAGCCATGAAGGACTGAAAGAAATAGGCTTTCATTAGAGAATTGGCAGAAATGGGGGTAAAGGACATAAGAAATCAAAAAAATATTTTTTACAACCGAAGACATTAGTATCTTTGCACCCGCAAACTTAGGTCGCGTAGCTCAGCTGGATAGAGCATCTGCCTTCTAAGCAGACGGTCGAAGGTTCGAATCCTTCCGCGATCACCAGTATTTAGAGACCCTTGGAGAGTTCCACTTTTTAAGGGTCTTTTTATTTGCAAACAATTTGCAAGCACCTTATTTTTTTAACAAACTTTAACATTATTTGGCTTCGTTTGTTAAACTTTAAATAGATTAGTCTAATCTATATGATTTAGTATTCTTTCTGATGATTTAATCCTTGGAAAATCATAAATATGATGGTCCATATTCCCGAGTTTCCTTTTCTGAATTATTGAAATCCGCAATGCCATTTTATGTCGGTGGGAATCTTCAATTTTATCAATTGGGATGAATATAGAGACCGTTCCCTATTTAATGCAATGTCTAATTGAGGAAAGGGAAGGTAGCTTAACCTCATATGAACCTCAACTTCAAGTCCATTATCGATTCAGCCCAGCTATTATAATGCAATATGCTTTTAAAAGATTAAGAATTCCATAAGAAGATTATTATGCATAATCTTATGGAAATGTAAGTTAAATCGGTTCTGAAACGTAAAATTCATGAATTTTAGAGCTTTTTTTTAAAAAATATTCAATTGAATGTCATCTATGGATAACTTCATCATCAAAATGAACTCTTACTGTTTTAAATTCAGAAGGTATTTGGCAGGGGAGGTAAAGATGCTAACTAAAAAAACGGCCCTCATGAAAACAAGATTCTAACGAAAAAAGCCTAGAAAATGTTGGAGGTTTTCTAGGCCTGAAATTCCAATATTGTACTGACAATATCCGAAACTACAAAAATATACTTCTTTTTTGGATTGATGAAGGTTTAGGTTCATTAATGATAAAGGTGAAGGTTTTGTGCAGTATTGGCATTGATACCTAATGTCCCATAAACGATATCGGGATAAAACACTGAAAATTAATAACTAACAAACTATTCAAATTATGAAGTATTGTTTATACAAAAAAAAGCTGTTGCTTGGATTTGTACTTGTTTCAAATATAATCCTTGCACAGACAAAGACCGTTTCGGGAACAGTACGGGACAACCAAGGGAGTCCATTGCCCGGGGTAAATGTTGTTGTCGATGGTACCACCAATGGGACACAAACGGATTTTGATGGAAATTATTCTATCGAGGTATCTGAAGGAGAGATGTTACGATTCTCCTATATTGGGATGGTAACGGCCTCCGCATTGGTGTCAAGCACCAACATCCTAGATATCGTCATGCAGGAGGATACCAATCTTCTTGATGAGGTGGTGGTGACCGGATATTCCAAACAGTCTACCCGAAATATTACAGGTTCGGTAACCGTAGTGAACACGGAAGACCTTGCGGCCACATCACCTGTAAACGTGGAGCAATCCCTACAGGGGCAGGCCTCAGGAGTGGTGGTAGGTTCAGAAGGTGGTCCAGGTGGGGAGGCCCTTGTGCGGATCCGGGGCTTTGGGACCATAAACAACAATGATCCATTGTATATTATAGATGGTACGCCCACCACATCTGGGATTCGACAGCTCAATCCAGCGGATATCGAGTCCATACAAATTCTAAAGGATGCCTCATCCGCTGCCATATACGGGTTTAGAGCTGCAAATGGAGTGATCATCATTACCACCAAGGGTGGAAAATATAATAGCAAATCCAAAGTAGAGATTGGGGTGAACACAGGCATTGATTTTGTTGCCAAATCCGATTTTCCAAAGTTTTTGAGTCCTCAAGAATCGGCCAATGTAATATGGCAACGGTTTCAAAATGACGGTGTTGCACCATCACATCCTCAATACGGTAATGGAGCCTCTCCAGTACTGCCCAATTATTTGACACCCACGGGAGCGGATTCTGTGGATGAATCCACGTATGACCCGTTGACCAATAAAATCACCAGAGCCAATAAAAAAGGGACCAATTGGTTTGATGAATATTTTGACCCTGCACTGGTCCAGAACTATACCTTGGGCATGTCCGGAGGGTCGGAATCGGCCAAGTTCAATGTAGGTATGGGCTTCCTAAAGCAAGATGGTGTAGCTCTTGAAACCTATTTTGACAGATACACTCTAAGGGTGAATTCTGAGTTCAAGGCAACAGAAAACATTAGAATAGGGGAATCGTTCAATATTTCCTATTCAGACAGAGTTGCTGCAGGTGGCAATCAAAATACGGGTGGTGATATATCATTTCTTTATCGCGCCGATCCCATTTTACCAGTTTATGATATCGCGGGGAATTATGCGGGAACCAGAAGTGTTGGTTTAGGAAATGGCTTTAATTCCGTTGCGGCTGCAAAACGAAACAAGGATAATATATTTAGGTCATTACGGGCACTGGGTAATGTATATGTAGAGGTTGATCTTTTGGAGGGACTCACGTTCAAGACCAATATTGGGTTGGATTATGACACTTCCCATTGGTCAACATTCAGGTTCCTGAATCCTGAAGTAGCCGAACCCAATGCAGTCAATGGGTTGACCGAGAATACCATATACACGATTTCCTCAACTTGGTTCAATACCCTTAACTATGCAAAGGATTTTGGCCAGCACAATATCAATGTATTGTTGGGAACGGAGTTTTTCAAAAACCAGTTCAAGCAATTTGGGGCAACCAGAAACGAATTCTTTACAAATTCCCTGGATTATAGATATCTGGATGCCGGTACGGGTACAAGTACAAACTATGGTTATGGGGGCAAGCGGTCTTATTTCTCATCCTTTGGGAAAATAGACTATAATTATTCAGATAAATATTTGGTTTCATTTTCAATGCGTAGGGATGCCACTTCACGTTTTGCAAAGAATACAAGGGTGGGCTATTTTCCATCCTACAGCGCAGCGTGGAGATTGTCCAATGAGAAGTTTCTTGAGGATTCAAACGTCATAAATGATCTTAAACTCAAATTGGGATATGGTGAATTGGGGAATGAGAGTATCCCTCAGGGAAGAGTGGAAAACTTGTACGGGAACGACATCAACACCTCCAATTACTCAGTTACCGGGAGCAATAGTTCTGTGGCCCCAGGTTATAATCTGACTTCTATTGGCAATCCAGACCTTAAATGGGAAACCACTACCACCAAGAATATTGGTGTTGGTGGAATTCTTTTTGACAACAAGCTCAATTTTAGTTTTGAGTACTACATATCGGAAACCAAGGATATGCTATTACAAAGTGCCGGTGATATCACCATTATCGGGCACGTGACCGCACCATATGCCAACTTGGGATCCATGGAGAACAAAGGATTTGATTTTTCCGTTGGATATAATGGTAGAATAGGTGAGGAGCTTAAGTTCAATGCATCGGCCAATATATCTGCATACAAGAATAAAGTACTTAGCCTAACGGATAACCCAGATTACTTTTTGAACGGTAATGCTGCTCGGGAAACCTATCCTTCTCGAACTCAGGCTGGTCAGGCACTGGCTTCGTTTCATGGATTTATAATTGATGGAATAATCCAAAATGAAGCAGAGCGTGATGCCGCTGCGGACTACGGAGGAAAAAATGTGGGTACCTTTAAATATAGAGATGTGGTTCCTGATGGAGTCATTGATGACAATGACCGTACCTTTATTGGTAGTCCACACCCCGATTTTACCTACGGATTGAACCTAGGGATGGAATACAAAAACTTTGATTTATCTGTGCTTTTCCAAGGAAGTGAGGGGAACGATATCTATAACTTCACCCGATTCTTTACCGATTTCAATAGCTTCCCAGGTGCCAAAAGCTATAGGTACCAAAATTCATGGAGCCCTGACAATACAAGTGGAGGGTTGCCCCAATTGACCAATAATCCTGCACAACATTACTCAAGTGCAAGCACCTACTATATTGAGGATGGCTCCTATCTGAGATTAAAGAACATCCAATTAGGCTATAATTTGCCTGAAGCATTGACTTCCAAGATAGGGGTGGAGTCATTGAGACTTTTCATTCAAGGAAAGAATCTGTTCACTTGGACCCAATACTCTGGTCTTGATCCGGAAATCAACCTTCAGAGCTATGGAGGGGATGATGTAAACCTGGACATAGGGATAGACCGAGGGGCATATCCAATTGCCAAGTCGGTATTGTTCGGCCTAAATCTAACTTTATAAAAAACTATCATGAGAAACGTAATATTATTTTCACTTTTTACAGTTCTTACCCTTGCTTCATGTGAAAATGAGCTGGAGATAAATCCGCAGGGAAGCCTTTCGGAAGGGGTTATTGAGATCAATGAAGAATGGGTGGGCCAACAATTGGTGAGTGCCTATGCAATGTTGGATGGAAATCCAGGATATTTTTGGGCGCCAGCATCTAATTGGACGGTTGGCGATGTAGCGTCCGATGACTTTTACAAAGGTAGCGATATCTCTGACCAACCCCCTTTGAATGAGATAGAACGGTATACCCCTGGAACCACCAATATTTATTTGATTAGAAAATGGCAAGCCATTTATGAAGGGATACATAGGTGCAACCAAACCTTGAACTCCATTGGATTGGCCATAGAAAATGGCACGGCGGAAAGTGCTTTGACCACCTTAGGGGCTGAAGCGCGCTTTTTAAGGGCACACTACCATATGGATGCCAAGAAAATATGGAACAATATTCCTTATATATTGGAGACCACCACAGAGGCCGTGTCCAATGATATTGATGCTTGGCCAAGTATAGAGATGGATTTGGAGTATGCCGTGTCCAATCTCCCTGCTGTCCAAGATGATGCAGGAAGACCAACTTCATGGACGGCCAAAGCTTATTTGGCCAAAGCCCATATGTTTCAGAAAGATATGGCAGCTGCAAAGCCTATCTTAGACGACATTATTGATAATGGCCCTTATAGCTTGGTGACCAATTACCATGATAACTTCAATGGGGAGAAGAATAACAATTCAGAGTCTGTTTTTGCCGTTCAAAATTCAGTGAATGATGGTGGGGATGGTTATATCAATGGGAATAGGGGAAACCGATTGAACCACCCCTACTCCAATGATGCTCCCGGAGGAGGATGCTGTGGATTTTTCCAACCTAGCCAAAATCTTGTGAACGCCTTTAAAACAGATGCGAATGGACTTCCTTTGTTGGATACTTTCAATGATGTGGACGTAACGAACGACCAAGGTATACCCTCCGAAGACCCTTTTGATTCTTACGTGGGCAATCTAGATCCTAGACTGGACTGGACTGTTGGAAGAAGGGGGATAGAATATTTGGAATGGGGCCCCATGCCCGGTATGAGATGGGTCAGGGACCAATCCAATGGAGGTCCGTATGTAGCCAAAAAGCATGAGATCCTTAAGTCGCAAGAAGGAACCATTTCTGCAGCAGGCCTACCTCAGTACAATGCAATCAATACCCCTTTGATCAGATATTCCGATGTGTTGTTGTGGAGAGCTGAAGTACATGTGGAAGACAATGAACTTCCAGAAGCCATGGGCTTGGTCAACCAAGTCCGTAGCAGGGCGGCCAACCCTGATGGGTTTGTTAAAGACACGGAAGGAATGGATGCGGCCAATTATGTTATAGGACTATATGTGGATTTTCCAAACCAAGACTACGCCAGAAAAGCGGTTCGGTTTGAAAGACGGTTGGAGCTTGCCTCCGAAGGACACCGGTTCTTTGATTTGGTTCGCTGGGGAATTGCTGATGAAGTATTGAACGAATATGTTTCCGGGGAACAATCCAAAAGAGTATACCTGCAAGGTGCAGTTTTTACTTCCGGAACCAACGAATACTATCCAATACCACTTGAGGCCATTAATACATCAAGAGGTGTTTTACAACAAAACCCGGGATATTAGTTTTTGAGTTAGTTTAGTTTTTTAATTCGAGAGGTGGGATTGTGCGTAATCCAATCCTGCAGATCAGCGATGAAAGGCAGTGTCTTCCTTGGATACTGCCTTTCTCATCAATAATATCTTCCCCACAATAGGTAAACGATTTTATCGCATTTATAGAGTATTGAAATGTTTTCAGTGAAATATAGTATTGCCCACATGACAACCCTTGTGTTGTTATCCATTTCTTTTTCATGCAAACAAAAAGAAGCTGTTTCTGATTTAAAAGCGGAAACTCGCACGCATGACGATTTTATCCAGTATGTAAATCCAATGGTGGGCACCAAGAATATGGGGCATACCTTTCCTGGGGCAACCTCTCCTTTTGGAATGGTACAGCTTAGTCCCCAAACCAACAACCAACCCTATGCCATAGGGGGGAGGTACAATAAACGAACCTACGAATACTGTTCTGGATACCAATATGCAGACTCTACCATTTTTGGTTTTGGACACACACATTTTAGTGGTACGGGCCATTCAGACTTAGGGGATCTTGTAATAATGCCCACGGTAGGTAAATTACAACTGCAACCTGGAGATGCTTCGGAACCCAATAGCGGTTATCATTCAAAGTTTTCCCATGAAAATGAACAGGCAGTTCCAGGATATTACAAAGTAAAGCTTGAAGACTACAATGTATTGGCCGAACTGACTGCCACTGATAGGGTGGGTCTCCATCAATACACTTTTCCAAAATCCAATAGTTCACATATTGTACTTGACTTGGTGTCCAATATTTATCACCATAAAGATAAAAATGTATGGACTTTTGTTAGGGTGGAAAATGACTCCTTGGTCACAGGATATAGGCAGACCACTGGATGGGCAAGGACCAGAAAGGTTTTCTTTGCCATGAAATTCTCCAAACCATTTCAATCATACGGCCACAAAAAATACGATACCATTCAATATGGCGGATTTTACCGTAGGTTCAATGAAGAGAAGAATTTTCCCGAAATGGCAGGAAAGAATCTAAGGGCCTATTTTACGTTCAATACCGACGAGAATGAGAAAATAAAGGTGAAAATGGCATTGTCTTCTGTAAGTACAAGAGGAGCCTTAAAGAATATGGAAGCAGAAATCACCCATTGGGATTTTGACCAAACAAAAAAAGAAACCCAAGACAAGTGGAACAGGGAGCTATCCAAGATAGTTGCTGAAATCGAAAGCCCAGAACAAAAAGAAACTTTTTATACAGCACTGTATCATACGATGCTGTCTCCCATTATTTATGAGGATGTGGATGGAAGGTACCGGGGATTGGACCAAAACATCCATGAATCTGATGGATTCCAGAACTACACCATTTTTTCCCTTTGGGATACGTATAGGGCATTGCATCCTCTATTTAACATTATTCAACCACAACGGAGCAATGATATGATTAAGTCCATGTTGGCCCATCATGATCAAAGCGTACACAAAATGTTGCCCATTTGGAGCCATTATGCGAATGAAAACTGGTGCATGATCGGGTATCATTCTGTTTCGGTGATAGCGGACGCCATTGTCAAGGGAACTACTGATATAGACCTTTTAAGGGCGTTTCATGCTTCGAAAAATACATCCACCGTAGGATATTTTGATGGAATTGATAGTTATATGGCCCTAGGGTATGTTCCCGAGGACAAAAGTACTTCATCAGTCTCAAAAACGCTAGAGTTTGCTTACGATGATTGGTGCATTGCCCAGATAGCGCAAAGGGCGGGAAACAAAGATGCCCATAAATATTATATGGCACGGTCTAACAATTATGCCAAAGTTTTTGACTCCAAATCCAATTATATGCGTCCCAAATTGTCTGATGGTACATGGCGAAAGAAATTCAACCCCTTTGATACCCATGGCCAGGGATTTATTGAGGGCAATGCATTGAATTATGGACTCTATGTGCCCCATGATATTGATAAAATGGTGGAAATGATGGGGGGTAGGAAAGAATTCCCAAATCACTTGGACAAGATTTTCACCACAGAAATAGAAGACAGGTATATTGAGAAGAACGAGGACATTACCAGGGATGGAATCATAGGGAATTATGTGCATGGCAATGAACCGGGACATCATATCCCGTATTTGTATAATTGGACAGATAGTCCATGGAAAACACAGGAAAGGGTCAGGATGATTCTGGACACGATGTACAGCAATAAAGAAGACGGGCTTTGTGGCAATGATGATGCCGGTCAAATGTCTGCTTGGTATGTTTTTAGTTCGTTGGGATTCTATCCTGTGTTACCAGGCTCTGATGAATATGCCATAGGAAGCCCGATGGTAAACAGGGCAACTATACGATTGGACAATGGAAAGGAATTTGTCATTGAGACCAAAAATCAGGGGAAGGAAAATATTTATGTCCAAAAAATGGAACTCAATGGTGTAGAGTTAAAAGGCTTGAAACTAAGGCACGGTCAGATTGTTGAAGGAGGAATCCTAACCTTCCATATGGGAAAAGAGCCTAAAATATCCAATTAGTAAGGGATCTTTAAATGGATAAAGGGTTACACTTTTTTGGGCTTTGATTCCTGAATCAGTTCGTTAATAAAAAAAGAAGGTAGTATGCCCTGCCTTTTTTTAAAGGCGGTGTTAAAGGTATTAAGGTTGTTATAGCCTACGCATGTGGCGATATAACTTAGTTTGTTGTACTTAAAATCAGGGTCTTCCAATAAGAATGTCAATAAGTAGCCTATTCTGAGCTCATTGATATAGTTGCTGAAACTCATTCTCTTTTCTTGATTGACCACTTGGGACAAATATTTGGGATTGGTTTTCAGTTGTTTGGCCACCTCTCTTAAACTACAGGAATGGTCCAAGAAAAAGCGCTCCTGTTCCAATGTATCAAGCCGCTTTAAAATAATGCCCGTTATGGTGTCGTCCAAGGTTTTGCTGGTTTTTAACCGACGGTCATCTTCCGAAGGGTCTATTTCGCTGACCTTGGTTTCCTTAGTCTCGAGTTGCTGTAACTTTTGTCTCATGCTGACCTGCACTTGTGCCAACTCAATGGTCTTTCGGTACAACAACCGATTTTTGTTTCTTACCTTAAAATAGGCATACGCCCCAAATGAGCCGATAAGAAGAATAAAAACCAAAACAATGATTATGGTATTGTAGCGAGCCTTTTGTGTTTCGTTTTCAAGCTCTAGTATTTTTTGTTTTTGGGTGACCTCCTTTATTTTTCGTCTGGTTTCCAGAATTACGATTTTTTGTTCCTTTTCATTACTGAACAAAGAGTCCCGTATGGCTTTATGAAGTGTGTTGTATTCATAAGCTTTGGAAAGCTGGTTGGTTTTTTCGTAAAGATTGGCCAAAATGGCACTACTGGTTTTTACCACATCAAACGCATTAATATCTTCTGCGGCATCAATACTTTTTTCATAGTGTAAAAGTGCATTCGTGGTGTCGCCTGTTTTTAGGAACAATTCGGCCTGTAGGATCAATGCTCTTGGAATTCTGAAACGGTAATTGTTTTGGTAGTTCAGTTCCAAGGCCTGGGTCAAATATTCCTGGGCCTTTTCATATTGATTTGTTGAGATGTAGATATCCGCAATGTTCATGTATACAATGCTTTGGATGTAGCTTCCAGGCGAAGCTATTTTTTTTTCGACATCGAGGTAAAAAGAATACACTTCCAAGGCTTTTTCCGCACCCTCCAATTTGGCGGTCATTCTCCCTATCTCATCAATCTTGGGAAATATAAATTGGATTTTTTTCAATCGAATGACATAGTGTAGTCCTTTTAGGCAATAGCTCAGGGCCATACGGTAATTTTCCATCCGGAGATAGTAGTGGGAAAGTGCTGCGCTTGCCCTCATAAAGAGATATTCATTTTGGGATTTTTCAGCAATGTCCAATAACCGTAATCCTGTTTCCAAGGCCATATCATATTCCCCTCTTTCCGTGTGGATATATGAAATCAAGGCGTGGGTATCTGCATGCACTTCGGGATAGTTTTCAAAAGTGGCCTTTCTTGAAACATTTTCCGCCAATAGCATGGCTTCATTAAACTGTCCATTGACGAACAATAGATAAGCTTCATTGAACTTTGCGGAAAGTTCTCCTTTTACATAACCTATATTCTCTGAAAGCTGAAGGGCTTTTTGGTTATAGCTGCGTGCATTCTCCAATGATTTGTATGCGTAAGCGGAATATAGTTTGAGCAGTGTGCATACTTTTTCGGTACCGCTTACCCGTTCTTGTTTGTCCAAAAGAAATCCAATATCCAAAAAATCCTCCTTATGGTCCTTGCTTTTTTTTAACAGCTCTTCTATCTGGCCGAAATAGGTGTTTATGGAATCGTTGTATGTTTTCTGCGGATATCCTTTAACGGAAAAGTACATAAAGAAAAAATACAAGAAAAATGTGTTGGACCTTGGATACAGATGATGCATTTGAGTGTTTTGATGGTTAAGGTATTCGTTCATGTCCAGTACTCGTTTTATACACCTTGTTTTCCTTTTCAAAACTTTGGGGTTTATATATTGAGTCGAACAATTCGAAAATACTGAGTAAACCAGCCTTTGCACAATTCCGGGATGGTTTGGAAAATAATTTACGGTTATAGATTGGATCCCTCCATTATTGCAAATCGTTGAAACCAGGCTACCAATTGAATATGCTCATTGAAAAGAAGCTATATTCAATATGAAGGTTTACACTATTTTAATTTTTCCATCTTATATATTTTGGACAATTCAGCTATCATTTTCCCAGAGATCTCATCCAATGTGTAATGAGGGGACCAGCCCCAGTCTTTTTTTGCAGGTGACCCATCTATGAAGGAGGGCCAGGCATTGGCAATCGACTGTCTAAAATCCGGACTATAGATAACCTCAAACCCAGGAAACCATTTTTGGATGGATTCAACAATTTCCCATGGGGCAAAGGTCAAACCGTTCAGATTATAGGAGGTTCTTGTGCATATGTTTTCCTTTGGGGTCTCCATTAACTCTATGGTGGCCCTGACGGCGTCATCCATAAATATCATGGGTAGGATAGTATCCTTTGTCAAATAGCAGGTGTAGGGTTTGTTTTGTACAGCTTGGTGGTAAATGTCCACTGCATAGTCCGTAGTTCCTCCACCGGGCAATGCCCCATGTCCAATAACACCTGGATAGCGCAAGGAACGAACATCCAATCCATATTTTGAAAAAAAATAGTGTCCCCATTGTTCCCCCACAGCTTTACTTATGCCATAGACGGTCAAGGGATCTAAAAAATCTGTTTGGGAAGCGGACAGTTTATTTGCGGACGGACCGAAGACAGCTATGGAACTTGGAAAGAAAACTTTGGTGACCTCATGTTTTTTCGAAGCCTCCAATACATTGAGCCAGCTTTTGGTATTGATTTCCCAAGTCTTGGCTGGATTGGCTTCACCATTGGCCGACAATATGGCCGCTAAATGATATATCTGGGAGATTTCGTGCTTTTCAATAATTGTGTCCACACTATTTGTGTCTGTTGTGTCCAGAAACCCAATATCCAAGTTATCCACGGTTTTGGGATGGAGGTCCGTTGCCATGACATGATCGGTTCCATACCGATTGGCCAAAGCCTTAGCCAAGGCGGTCCCAAGTTGCCCTCCCGAACCGGTGATCAAGATTTTTTCTTGTGTTTTCATTATGCGTATTTGCAGAATGAAATTATATTATTTCAATTAAATACAGTGATATGAACTGTTATACTATTTAAAATGAGTAATATTTATCATAAAAACGGATTTAGACAGTAATAATATCTTTTTTATCTTTAAAAGATGTTGTATACAAGTAATTTTATCTTCCTATGGAAAGACTGGATGAGATTGACCTTAAGATCCTGAGAATCCTGCAAAGAGATTCAAATATGTCCACAAAGAAAATGGCAAGCCTACTGAACTTGACACCTTCCCCTATTTACGAACGGATCAGGAAACTTGAAAAGGATGGCTATATCAAAAATTATGTGGCGCTTTTGAACAAGAAAAGGATAAACAGATCTGTTACAGCTATTTGTATGGTATCCCTGAGATATCATAATGAAGGGTTCATCGATAAGTTCGACAGCCAGATCAAGAAACTCAACGAGGTCCAGGAATGTTTCCATATGGCCGGTAAGGTGGACTTCTTCCTAAAAATCAATGTTTCGGGTCTGGATGAATACCATGAGTTTGTCCGGACTAAATTGTCCAGAATAGATAATATTGGCGTCTTGGAAAGCTATTTTGTCCTTAAGGAAATCATGGATACCACGGAGTTCCACTTCTGAACCAAGGTTAAATGACATTCAGGTACCATGAATGTGGAAAATGGCTTTATATTTAATCAGCTACATGATTCAAGGTTTAGACGGATGTAATGATGGAGCCACTTTCTTCCGAGTAAGGGATAGGGTGAACTATTAATGGGACAACTAACTTTGGTTGTATAGGTCTACAATGGTTTTATGGTAGGATAATTGCCAATGACCACCATTGGCCTTTTTCTTTGATTAGGGTAATTAAGGAGTTGAAAATCAATGTTTCGATTTCCAGGAAAACTTGGGAATAGACTATGTTTTCCAGTATATTGAACTGCTTTATCTCTATTTTTCGGGGAACGCCACCAAAAGTGCCTTCCCGAACCAACGATGTATACTCCGCTTTGTAAAAATTGAAAAAGGGCCTTTTTGTCCTGAAAACCTAGCTACGCTTCCATAGTTTTCATGAAGGGTATGCTCCAATAGTTCAAGGTCGCTTTCATCGCCGGCCTTTGACAGTATACAACGTACCCTGACAACATCTTCCAAGGTCACATGGTTTTGATAATGCCTCAATGATATTATTCAAACATTGTTCGGTCTGATCCAGCAGATAATCACTAATGGTCATGGTTGAATAATCATAGCCGGTGGTACCGGAAACGAAAACTAGGTTTTTGACCTTTACCGCCCTGGAATACCCTATTTTTTCCTCAAATTCCTAACCCGAAGAGATCCATTGTTTTTTCATTTTGATGTATGCTTTTAATGTTATAGTGTTCATTGGTGATTCATGCCATATATCGATTGGATAACGGCTGGTTTGCAATGATTACTTTCTTTCTGGTTTTCTTGGATCTTTGGGCTAGGATATTGCCATTACCTTTCCATGCCTCCTTGATATGGGACACTGTCATATTTGTTGTAAAGCCCAGCAAAAAGATTTGGATCGAATGGCTTGCGCTCCAAGACCTGTTTAAGTCCTTTGAAAAAGCCTTCACGTCCCATGGAGGGATTGAAGAATATCAGGGCCTTGACTGTTTCATCGCTATCGTTCCTGAATCCATGGACAGTGAACTTTGGTATATGCACCAAAGTACCAGGTATTGCAATATGTTGTGTATCCATGGTGGTTAAGGTCAAATTGCCGGAAATGACAACAAAAACTTCCTCCATGAACCTATGGTAGTGTAAGTCGGCACCTACGCTTTTTGGAGCCAGCTCTACCTGGTATATCCCAAACTGGTCTTGGGTCATCTCACTGGTAACCTTTAACAGGACTTGACTTTTGTCCATGGAGATTTGCTCACCGTCCTTGGGAGCTATGACCTTGAGACTTTGGGATAATATATCTTTTAAATAGTCAGACTTCTGTTCTTTCTGCATCATATTGCTTAAAGTGGTTTTCAATTAAACGTTTGGATTTGGATAGGGATTCCTCAGATCCAGAATAGGTCGTACCATGAATACTGAAGCGGGTCAATTGTTCAACGCCGATGAACTTTAGAATACCCTCCAGATAGGTTTCGACACCGTCAGGGGACTTTCCATTGACGGGCAAACCGCCACGGGCAACGATTATGGTCGCTGAGGTGTTTTCCAGTAATCCTTTTCTGGTGTAGGTTGACGGGTCATAGGCAAAGGTTCTGTCGATTCTAAGGATATGGTCTATATAGGCCTTTAGCGTGCTGGGTACCGCAAAGTTGTAGACAGGGGAACTGATCAAGATTTCATCGGCCTTCTCCAATTCTGCAATGAGTTCGTTGGACATGGCCAATTGTTGGATTCCTGCCTTGGGATCGTTAAATGCTTCGTATACCTCTCTTGTCAAATGAGGGAGTTGGGACAATGCCAAGTCACGATATATTACCCTGCCATTGGGATTGTTCCTTTTCCATAAATGTTCATAGTGGTCGGTAGCCTGTCTACTGAAAGATAAATCACCGCTAAAGCTGGAATCGATTCTTAAAAGTGTTCTCATGGTTCTATTTTTCAATAAGACCAATGCGCGTTAAAAAATGTGACAGCGTTAGGACGTTTATGGAATGATTTCCAGACTTAACTATACGCTACTATTGTCTATACAATTGGAACGAATGGTGACTCATGGACGGAATAGGGTCAATTGGGGTTCAAACTTGACAACAGCTTATCGATCTTGTTTCCATTAAAACCTTCATTACGTAGATATAGACTGTTCAGCTTGTCGGGGTCTACAATGGAATAGATGTTTTTGAATTTTTTCTCATTATCAAATTGGAACACCATACAACTGATGACCTTGCCATTGTTTTTGAACCATAGGGCCGGTTGGTGGTTGATATAGTTAAACACACATTCCTTTCCATTCAAAAACATGGCATAAACGTATTGCATCAATTCAGCGGTTCTTTCCTTACCCTCTGTGATTCGGGTAACCACTTTAACGGTATGGCCGCCATCCGCCATAAGTGCAATATCATCTGCAAAAAGGGTTTCCAACTTATCCGTGTCACCTTCCATCAAGGCATCTATGTAGGGAGCCATACAGTTTTTCGGGGGTAGGTCTTTTTTAATTTCGGTTTGGGCCAGATGTTTTTTGGACCTTGAATATAATTTTCTGCTGTTCTCAACGGAAATATCAAGGACCTTGGCTATTTCATCATGCTTATAGTTGAAACTTTCCTTTAGCATGAATACGGCCCTTTCCTTAGGGTTGAGTTCCTCAAAAAGGACCAGCAGGGAATAATTGGCCACCTGTCTTTTTATCAAATGGGCGTCCGTCTCTTCGGTGGCAATGGGTTCAGGAAGCCAAATGCCATACTTGGAGAATTTTTCGCTTCTTTTTTTGAAGTTTATGGAAAGATTGATGACTGATTTAATAAGATAACTTCTTTCGTTTTGTATGGTGGATTTGTCCAATCCGATGTATTTTTCCATGGTATCCTGAACGAGGTCCCTTGCGTCTTCAAGGCTCCCGACGATATTGTAGGAATAGGTGAGCAATGACCGATAAAAGCTTTCCTGCATGATAAAACGTTTAATTGAATATGACAATTGATTTATCCTAAATGTGACAAGCTGCAACTGAAAAGTAACAAAATTGAAGGGATATATTTCAGTACGGCCCAATTGCCCCACCTTTTTTGAGAATGGAATCTCCAAAAGAACAGTTGCCATCAAGAAGAAAATTGACATGGAAATTGTGGTGGGGAAGCTGTTGGTATATTAGTATAGTCAGTGGCAATTGAAACCGAAACAATAGGCAATAAAGTCTGGGATGCCATAATTGATGTTTTGACCATCGAAAGAATCAACACTATTTTAGAAAAGAACAGGGAAATGGAAGGATTCATTGGAGAAGAAGTAATGATGGGACACTTGGAAAAATGCATGGTTGACAAGGGAAATGCTATTCACTGCCAATACAAAAGGATGAATAATAAATATCGGGAATCTAGATAGAGTACCATAAAACCATTAGAAAAAGTTACATGGTTTAAGTGATTGCCCACTACATACGGGTCTTATAATTTTACCCATCCGTTATTTCCAGCACAGAAAGCTGATACACACTATTTAAAAATCTGCATTTATAAATGAAACGACTACCTATTTTTTTATCTCTCATACTACTCTCGGTATTGTTTACAAATTGCTCTGAAGATGATGGCAATACTGTGTCTGGAGAAGGTTTTTTGAGATGTAAACTCAATGGCGAGCTTAGGGAATTTAACTATTTGGTTAATGCAAACGACCCACCTCGGGAGGAAACCGTGCATTTTGTTGTGGTGGGTGGATTTGAGGAGAAGAATATCAATAAATCCCCCTCATTTGAAATTATGCTTGTTTCCGAGGAAAACATAGGTAAAGGTACTTACTCTGTTGCCGGAGAGTCCTTCCCTGAACTGGACGGGCAATACTGTATGCAGATTTATGATGGGGAAACCCATACTGGAACGGAATGTTTTATTGGGGGTAGGTCAAATGGAACCTATTTTACGTTAAACATTACAAGCATGGATGATTGGGGGGTGAAGGGGATTTTTTCCGGTTTGCTAAGGGATGTAGATCATAATTTACTTGAAATAACTGAAGGAGAGTTTGCCGCACCTTACAACTAATTGTTCAGAACAAATCAAAAGACATGTAACTCACCGAGAAATTTGTTCGAGCATAGAGTACTGGATGGATTTTTAGAAACCTTTTAAAGTAATCGATGTTTGGTGGCCATCATGATAAGTTCCGCCACATTTTTAACTTTGAATTTGTGATGCAGGTTCCTACGATGCGTTTCAATGGTCAATGGGCTCACGTTCAATTGGGATGCAATTTCTTGGGTCGTTTTTCCATCTGCCACCATTTGGAGAATCTGTTTTTCCCTTTTGGTCAGATGGGGAGTATCCCCAAGCTCGTATTTGGTAGGTCTGGAAATAATATCCCTGATTTCACCACAGAAATGGATTTCTCCGGCCATTACCAATTCGATTCCGTGCAACAATGCTTGCTTTGAAACATTTTTGAGCATATATCCATTCGCACCGTTCTGAAGTGTCTGCAAAATAATGTTCCGTTCATTGTGGTTGCTCAACACCAAAACTTTGGTTTCAGGGGCAACGGCCTTGATGGTACGGCATAGATCGATACCACTTACATCGGGAAGGTTAATGTCCAATAACACAAGATCAGGGCTTTCCTTTTCAATGAAATTACAGGCCTCCTTTCCAGACGTAAAGTGTCCAAGGACATTTAAATGGCTTTCATCCAAAAGGGATTTAAGTCCCTCTATGACTATGGAGTGATCATCAACAATGACAATGGAAGTCTTATCCAAGTACATTCAGTTCGATGTTTACGGTTGTTCCATCATTCTGTTCGGATATGATCTTAAAGGTGCCATCCATGGTTTTGACCCGATGTTCAAGGTTGCGGAGTCCCAATCCCTTTTGATGCTGTGGATCCTGTGGGTCAAAACCCGTCCCATTGTCCTCGACGGTGATATAGAATTTGTCCTTGTTTTGACTGCACTGGACTATGACCAGGGAAGCACCGCTGTGCCTAAGTGCGTTGTTCAATAGTTCCTGAACTATTCTATAAACGGTCAATTGTTCCGTTTCCGATAATGACGATTGGATATCAAAGGGTTGGTAGTCCACTTTAAATGCAGCGGACCCATAGGATTTGCAGAGCTCTTCCAAGGCATCTGACAATCCAACCTTCGACAAGGATTCAGGCATCAGGTTACGGGCAATCCTTCTCAATTCCTTCATGGATTTGTCCACGTTGGTACTGATCTTGTTGATCTCTCCATAGAGTGTTTTGGCCACCTTGCCCTCCACATGGGAAAGGTTCATGCGTACCCCTGTCAATATCCCCCCCAGGCCATCATGGAGATCCTGCGCCATGCGTTTGCGTTCCAGTTCCTCACCCTTTAACATGGCTTGGGCGGATAAAAGTTGCTGGTCTTGTTTGAGCTTTGTCAGTTGGTTCTGATAATTCTGTTCTTTTTCAAAGGCCAGCTTCCTATCTTTTCTGTAGTAGAAGTAGGAGTACAGTACCATGAACAGGAAAAAGAGGCTTATGGTGCCCAATAACCAATTGGCAAGCCGATTGTTTCGGGCCGACAGGGAGGCCATTTCATTTTCAGCCTCCAATCGGGCGATGCGTTTCTCTTTTTCCGCATTATTGTATTTGATTTCAAGGGCGTTGATATCGCTCTTCAGCTTACTGGTATGTAAACTGTCGCTAAGGGTGCTGTATTTTTTTTGCCATTCATAGGCTTGTTTCATGTCCCCAAGATTGACATAGGTCTCGGTCAGCCCTTGATATATTTGCAGTTTATTGATGGCAAGGGACATGATTTCCTTTTGCCTCAATAAAAACTGGAATATTTTCTCCGCCTTTCTATATTCCTTGTTGTTATAATGCACATAGAACTTTTGAAAGAGCAAGGTTTGTTCTTCATATTTTAACGAGCGTTTTTTGGCAAGGGCTATCCCTTTGTCCAAACTGATCAGGGCATCATCAAATTGCTCCACAACCGTGAAATACATCCCTTCAATGGCGTAGTAGCGTAAAAAATGTTCGGAATCCGGGTAGGGCGCCAAACGTACTTTGGCACTATCGAGCATGGCCTTGGTCTTCGCATATTTTTCCTCGAACACGTAATTTTCCGCAATGGTATAATAGGCTTTGGCGAGTACTCCCGGTTCGGCACGGGCATTTTTTAGGGCATGTATGGCCTTGAGGCAATACTCTTCGGCTTTATCCAATTGACGTTGGTTTTTAAAGACGATTCCAAGGGCCATATAGTGATCGCCCACAAGGGCACTGTCCCCCGATTTTCTGGCAAAGGGAATGGCCTTGTTCAATAGGATATCGGTAAACGACTTTTCATCATCTTCCACCTGTCTCAGTGCACCAATCCTTCGCCATACCTTGGAACGATAAAAATAAGCGTCCGTATTTTGGTATGTCTTGAGCAATGAATCCGCCTTTAAGTAGATGGAACGGCTTTTTTCAGGGTCGGTATTATAGTAAAAATAGGCTTGAAAATATTGTTTCAGCCCTTTCAAATAGGGAAAGGGACGCCCAAGTTCATCTCCCATGGCCAAGAATTCCTTAGCCATGGTCGTATCCTTGTTGTACCAATATTCGGAGAGTAACAAATTGACCCTTGCCTTGATGCTATCATTGTGTTCACTTTTTAGAATATGGTTTAGGCTGTCGGCATATGTGGACCCGCCCAAAGGGGTTTGGGCCAGACCTGCATACATACCAAAAATCAATAAGTAGGTGATAAGGGGATTGCGAATCATGCACGCAATTTATGATTTAGTTTAATTATTCGACCTTTTTCGCTTAAAAATACTGGAAAGTAGGTATGTGAAAATACTACTGGCCGGGTATTGCCATGGAGGGGGTGGGCCTCTACTTTTGCCCTTGTAATTTCTTAACAATATAGCGATGAAAAAAATCAGCTGGGCTTTGGCCCTTCTTATTATGGTCACTTTTGCAGCCTGTTCCTCGGACGATGGACCCGCTTCCCAAAACAGAAACATGAAATATGAATTGACCGGGAATTATTCTGGGGAAATCACGGTCATATATTCCGATGAGGGGGGCAACCAACAAATTGCGGAAACGAGCTCCCTGCCTTGGTCCAAGTCCGTGACCATTGATGGGGATGTCCCAGTGGTAGTCCTTGGGGTGGGGAACAGTGTCACCAACCCTGGGAATGAGGGAGAGACCACTGTCTTGAAAATATACAGTGGTAAGCGTGTGGTAGAAGAATCTTCTGTTACCGCTATTAGCGATGGGTACATGAATTTTTCCATCACCTATGAATTTGACTGATAGAGGGTGGTTCAATACACTTATAGTATCAAGAAGAGTAGCATATAATCATAAATTTTAACCTTTGAATACATGAAAACTTTATTATTGAATGTTGGATTATTACTGTTGAGCTGTCAGGTCGCCTTGGCCCAGGATGATTTTCGTATTGGCGGAAAGCTTATTTACGGAACCGAGATTGAGAGTATAGGAATTGGGGGCACTGCGGAAATTCCGATTATGGAAAAACTTGTGATCGCTCCGGATTTTGGGTATTATTTTCCCAAAAAGGAGGGAGGGGTCAAAATGAATATGTTCGAAATCAATGGTAATGTAAATTATTATTTTGTAGCGGATGAGAGTTTGGGATTTTATGGTTTGGGAGGATTGAACTATACCCATGTCAAGGTGGATTTTGACAATGATTTTATCAATGGAAGTGGCAGTAGCGGAGAAGTGGGCCTTAACTTGGGAGCTGGTGCGAATTTCCCAATAGGGGAGAACTTTTTACCATTTGCAGAAGTCAAGTACGTCCTTGGGGACGCCGATCAATTGGTCATAGCCGCTGGGATTAAATTCAATATTGACTAAAAGGACAAAGAATATACTATCACATTATAAAAACGGATGGAAGTGGTTGTTTTGACCACTTCCTTTTATTGATTTATACTATGGGATCATTAATTTTAAACGCAACAAAAGTATTGCTCTTCTTTGTCTTGGCCGCTCAATTGACATCGTGCAAGGATAAAGGGAATGCAGGGAATAAGAATGACAGGGCCGGGGACATATCTGTCCAAGAGACCCAAGCAACGGATAGGTCAGGAGTATCGGATGAAATAGATGCCGAAAAGTCCAAGTTCGATATAGACAATATCCCGATTTCCAAAACTGATCTGGGAGACTTTCCCTTTTTTGGCCTTCCAGAGGGACTTGTCACCACCAACAGCCCTATTCAACGAAATTACGATGTTCTGTATGTTGCAGTGGATGGTATCATGACTCCTTTTGAAGGTAAAGTGTGGAAGACCTATGTTTCGGCCGAAGGAGGTTATGATGCATGGTCTTTACCGTACTTTCAAAAAAGCTATGATGACATCATCACTTCCGTGGGGGGAGTGAAGATCTTTGATGGTAAGATAAGCTATGAAGAGTATGAGAGGTATCATGGGGATGCCGTGTATATGGGAGAGGATGGTTCCATTGGTTATACGGACCAAAGGATAAAGACCTATGTGATCCGACGTTCGGATGGAGGGGACATTTATGTACAAATGACAGGTGATGGTGTTTCAGGTAGTCTAAACATTCTTCAGAAAAAGCCATTTGAACAAACAATAACCATTTTGAAATCGGAAAAGATCCAGAGGGATCTAGAAGAAACCGGAAAGGTGGTACTGTACATCAATTTCGAGTTGGACAAAGCAGTTTTGACCTCCAAAGGTAAAGAAGCCGTGGATGAGGTGGCCAAAGTGTTGCAGGGTGATAAGGAACTCAAAATATCCATTCATGGGTATACGGATTCCTCTGGAGAAGAAACCCATAACCAAAAGTTGTCCGAAAGTAGGGCACGCACTGTTATGGCAGAACTGATAGCCATGGGCATCGCAACCGAACGCTTGTCTTCCCTAGGGCATGGTTCCCAAAACCCCTTAGCCGATAATGGTACTGATGAAGGAAGGGCCAAAAACCGAAGGGTAGAACTGATAAAGCAATAATTTTGTACTTGAAAACGGTCACTATAAGGATTGGAAGGATTATATTCCGATTCCAGTCCTTTGGTGATGGTTACTTCAGTTTGACCTTGGTGACTTTCTGGTTCGGTTCCACTGTAATGACCTGTATGAGGAAATCACTGTGGGATACCGTATAGTAATGTCGGTCATAGTAATCCACCCTCCCTCCATATGAACCATATCCACTCCCTGAATATGTATCCTGATAGCTTGAGGAGGTCCAGGGCAAGGTTCCCATAATGATATATTTTCCGGGCTTGATTTCTGGAAAAGTAAATTCGCCGCGTGAATTTGTCTCACAATACAACCTGTGTTCATAGGCGATACTGTCCATATAGACAATCTTATTTTTTCTTATGTTCTCCTTTCTTTTTTTGAGTTCATACCATTCTTCAAAATATGGGGTATAGGGAAATAATTCCACAGTGATATGATTGGCATAGATTTTCTCTGCCAAGGGAGCTTTGAACCCTAAATTATTGGTTGGTTTTGTAAAGGCAACACCCTTTATGACCGAACTGCCCTTTGCCAATGAAATCCTTGCGGCAATTGAGTCAAAGGACTGTTGGGGGAAAATCTTTTGAAGAGGGTATTTCTGATATTCTGCCTGCTTGTATTGGGCACTAATGGATGTGTTTCCTAGGATTGATAGAAGGATTATGGATAGTAGGAGGGATATTTTGTGCATGATTTCCGTTTTATTCGATTTGTTTTAAAACACTGTGGAAGGTTACTGTTCTGTCAACATTATTAAGGGCATTTTTGGGACTCAAAATTAGGGGGGGTGAAATTAACCTTGTATGCCAACAGTCACCGTTCCCATTACTTTATAGTGATAATTGCGAACATGCCAATTCGTGTCATCACTCGAACAAACAGTGGATAAAAAGGGTCAGCATGCGACATAAAGTAATGATATGGAATACTTTTATGGAAAGTGTCCGTAAGAATCAGGGTTAAGGGGTTCCGAACATGATTTCCATAAGTTTGGCCGCAATGGTTTGCGTATCGGACTTTCCTGAGTACACAGGCTGACTTTGTAGGATTGTCATGTCCGAATCACTGACTGGGGCCGAGGTCACCTTTTTAAATTCATAGACCATTGGCATATCGGATTGAATATCCTGATATACGGCAATTTTCATGATGCCGTGTTCTTCTTCCAGATAGAAGGGATGTATAAAATTCAGGGATTGGGGCATATGTTCAGAGGTCCAGACCTCAAGTTTCCCCAAGGCCATTGGGGTGTTCTCTTTTAAGGTATATACGCTTTTGGTACAGGTATAGCCAGAGATGACATCGGTATCAGAGGTCGTTTTCCTGTGATATAAACTCATGTCCAATCGGGTTTGAAACTGGATTTCCCCGAAGTAATCCTCGTTGTAATTGAATGTCAGTTCCTTGCTTTTATCATATTGTGAACGTATGAACACTGTTCCGGTCCCGGTATCCCCATCAAATTTATTCTCCAAATGGTATACCAGTCCATCGCATTTGGCCAGTGCTTGTCCCTGACGTACGAAGATTACATTTTTGAGCAATGGGGCAAACATGATCTGCATGGCAAGAATGGGATTTCCTTTCATCACTTTTTGTATGCTTTGGGCTTCCGCTGGTGACAACTCCTTCATAAGGTTCTCCATCTGCTGTTGTATATTTCCCTTTGAGGGATCCACTTGGTTCAAAATTTCACCTAACCGGTTCCCGGGGAAATGGATGGCTACATCTATCATCCCTTCTGTAAAGTGTTCCGCATCAGTTACCATATCCGCATTTACCAATTCCATGGATTGTGGTTGAGGTCCCTGGCTCTGTCCGTTTTTACACGCAATGGTGCACATAAGTGCGATTAAAAAAATAATCTTGTTTGTCATTTTTTCTGTAATAGGTTTTTGAGGTTTTCTCGATAATGATACCCAGCTGCTTTTGTAATTTCAAGGACTTGCCGAAGGACGCACGGAACTTATGGCAAAAGGTATAGGGTACCACAGTTTGTTGGTCTCCAATTTTATTCAAAACTAGGACGTATTGAGGGAAGAGACAATCACTGGAAATCAGTATTTTTTTCCTACCTGTATTTCATTTGGACATGAAATGTTCCTACGGATATCCGTCAGCCATAATGATAGGGTTCTTTGCAGGACCCAAACCATGGAGTTTATGATTGATGGAGATGAAGTGGTTGATGCCAAATGATACACGGCAGAAGGATTGCCCGAACAGGTACAATTGTATAAATGGCTTTTCCATTGGAATCTTTTAGTTTGTCATATCAATTTTAGGGATGTTGCTGATGACCTGCCATTGTTCATTTTCAAATACGCAAACGATTGTTGAATCGAATTTTAATTGATCACTTTCCAATACGATCTTTGCAATGGCGATATTTCCCATTTGATGAATGTCCCCATACTTTATGGTCCGGGGAAGACCGCCGAATTTTTTTGTCCTGACCAAATCAATGTATTGTTCTTTTGAGAAAACATAAATGCCTTGCCGCTCAAAGAATCCGTCTTGAATGTTTTGGTAGTTTGGATGTAATATTTGGTCGAGAAGTGTTATATCGTTGTTGTCACCACCTTTTACAAAGGTTTCGATGGTTTTTTTAATTTGCTCCATGAGTTTTATTTAAAATTATTGTATTCCGTATGCGTCAATATTGTATCAATCTTCGGGCATAAGGTTGGGATTGTAGACAATCTCCCAAAGATGTCCGTCAAGGTCTTGGAAGTAACCTGCATAACCACCCCAAAAAGTATCCGAAGCTGGCTTGATGATTTTAGCCCCTGCTTTTTCGGCAAGCTCCATTATCCCATCCACTTCTTCAGTATTTAGGACATTATGTCCCAAGGTGAATTCCAATGCGGAAGGACTTTGTAGCTGAATACCTGTATCGTTCTCCATACTTTTTCTTGGCCAAAGAGCCAGTTTTAAACTATTTAGTAGGTCAAAGAAAGCGACAGCTCCATTTTCAAATTCCCTTCCTATAATTCCCTTTGTTGATAACCCAAGTCTGTCCCTGTAGAATTCGACGGACTTTTCCAAGTCTGACACGCCTAATGTCAAGACAGAAATCCTTGGCTTCATATTTTCCATTTTTAAGTTTTTCAATTCTGATTTGTGTTTTTAATGGAGTTTTCGACCCGGTAACCGCTATCCGTTCTAGATAATATGTCCATCCCATTGGTTTGTTGAAAGACAAAATCACATCCTAAAACGTGACAATAAATGACCAATAATTGGACAGGATACAATTTTTTGAGGTCAGGGAACGGCCATAAAATGAAGCATACTTGCTTCCATGATGTTGTTCCTTTTTAAGTTCATGGCTTGGGAAGTTCGAATATTGGATTAACGGCACCTTTGTATGGAACCTACCCAAAGGATGGTTATAAAGTTTTCGCTCCCATATGGGCCAATTGCAATAGGGCCGTTCCCAGAACTTCATCGGCGGATATTTTCCCCAATAACATATGCTCCAGTAGTTCCGATTTGAAGAAAAACATTAAACCCTGCCATAATGGCCTCTCTGGTCGTTGTGGAAACACATCCATATGTCTTGCTGTATCCACGTAAAATAGTGTTGGTTTATAATCCAATCGGCTAACCTAGAGGCAACTTTTTTTAAAAAGATACATCTCTTAGGAAAAGAAGTATGATCAAACCAAGATTTTTAAAAGCAATAGGTCTTTTGATCATCATCCTTGGCTGCAGCGATGATGATGGGAAAAGCCAATAATTGATGGAGAATATATAGGAGTATTCGTAAGGGACGGGGACACCTCAAGTGTTAGGTTGAATTTTCGTAAAGGAACGTTCACAGGGGAAAGTGAGACCGAAAAATTTCCCGCCATTTGTAGAGGTAGTTACGCTATTTCAGAGGGCAAACTGGACTTCACCAATACCTGCCATTGGACCGCGGAGTTTGATTGGTCATTGATTTTACATGAAGAGTGGAATTATGATCTTAAGGGCAGCACTTTGATTTTGACCAAATCAAATGGAGATAGATACACCTTGACAAAACAATAACTGTATACATCAATGATGTTTGATTCTATAGATTTGACGCCCTATTCCAAGGGTGATCATGTAAGGTTGAATTGTAATTGTTAAGAAATCTATGTACCACCCAAGACTGTATGGAGCCTTTTACGAAATGGGGTTGAGGTATGGAAAATTACTGTATGAAAAAGCAAATTTTGTACTTCCGGAAATAAATCAACAAAAAAGGGAATTCGGACTCGAATCCTACCGGGAGCTTAAGGCATTTTACCCTGAAGTTATTGATGAAATAACGGGTTTCGCAGAAGGTATCCGAGACCGACCTGAGAATGTCGGGGCTTTTTTGTTGAGCCTTGGGGTTTTCGAAACATCGGGACAGTGCAGTGTGTTTGCTTTTAAAAATGAGGATTCCGTAATTTTTGGAAGAAATTATGACATGCTCTTTGACTTTAAAAAGTTTACTGAAGGTAGTTTGATCGCCCCAAAGGACAAGTATGCATACATAAGCCAATCTGATGTTTTTATTGGACGAAGCGATGGTATCAATGAAAAGGGGCTGTCCATTGCCATGTCATTTGTCAACGGTACAAGAATCCAACCCGGTATAGGCTTCCATTTTATGGTAAGAAAGGTGTTGGAGGACTGTGGGACTGTACAGGAAGCCATTAATGTACTTCAAAGTGCAACGGTGGCAACTGCCAACAACTTCCTTATAGCGGACTGTACTGGGGAAATTGCCGTGGTTGAATCCGCGCCCCAAGGTAGTGTTGTGAGAAGGCTTGGTGCATCCGATAGGCATGTCCATATCACAAATCAGTTTATCACGTTGGAAATGAAATCTTTCGATAGAGGCGGTGTTACGTGGAGTAAGAGTGCGGAACGATACCAGGGATTGGGGAACCGCTTGGCCTCTGTTGGGAACATGGATTTGGAAAAGGCCAAGGAAATCCTGTCCGATAAGTGTGTGTGTTTGAATTTAAGAAAGGAAAGATTCGGCACCATCTGGTCCGTTGTGGCCAATTTGAGCGAACTCAAGATTGAAAGGGCGGAAACAAAACCAAGCCCCACCAATTATAAACCTGAGACCAGACTGGATTGGTGGTTGAAAAAGAGGGACGGATAGTACCCCGTGTTATGGAAACTGATAGGGTGTGAGGTAAAACTGCAAGTTTGAAGCCTGTACTGTATTGGAAAAAGTCATTCGGTTTCCAAAGCCATAGGATGATGGTCAATTATACTTTTGGAAGTGCATATAAGCGTTTTGTTGATACATAGGGAATTCCTTACAACCAAAGAAGAGCCAGACCCAGAAGAGGTTTTAGTTCCTTTCGTATGTGACTAAGGGCCTTTGTGATATGGTTCTCAACGGTTCTGGTGGAGATTTGCATTTTAATGGAAATCTCTTGGATGCTCAAATGTTCATAGCGACTCATTTTAAATACTTTTTGACATTTTGGAGGCAAGGAACCTACAATTTCATCGATCAAAAAGCTAAAGTCCTTCATGGCCATAAAGTCCTCTGTGGGGTTTTCAAAGTTTTTAAGTAGATAGCCCCCAAGCTTATTAGCATAAATTCTCCTTACCTTTTCAGAACGTATATGATTCAAAATCTGATATTTGGCCGAACCAAACAGATAGGATTCCAGAGAGGAGGTTATGGTAAGATCGGTTCTTTTTTGCCATAATGAAATAAAAACCTCTTGGACAATACCTTCGCTGACCTCCCTATGGTTGATTCTGCTGTTGCAATAATTGTACAGGCGTCCGGCCATTAGGTCGTAAATCAACTCAAATGCTTTTTCATCACCGCTCTTTAACCTTGCAAGAAGAGCTTTTTCCTCCTTCATGATCTAGAATAATGTAACCATAACGTTAGTTAAAAGTTTCGACAATTTATATAAAAAAAAGCAAAATGGGAGAAGGGGGTAAAAGAGATGGTACATCTCGAAGGAATTGTAGTGTTTTTTCCTTAAAACTGGAGAACAAATGGGTAAATGAAAAAATATTTTAAAAAAAAGTGGGGGTTGTGTGTGTGTCGGAACCGATTAGGGTTACTTATATACAGACACACCATGGAAACCATTAACAAAGTAAACAAACTATGTCCGAATTTGATCAGTTGATAGAGAAATATCAAAAAGGGCTTTTGGAAGGATCCCAAAAGAAGTTGATGGATAAATGGTTCGATGCCCTTGGGAATGACGAACAGGATTCTGATTGGGACAAGACAGGGGAAGAGCAGCTCAAGAGAAAGATATTGGACTCCATTCATGGGACAAAGGTCCGTTCTTTGAACAAAGGTCCACATCATACAAAATGGATGTCCATTGCTGCGGCCGTGGCAGTACTTATTGCCTGTACCTATTTCGTATGGAATTATAGCTCATCTTTTAAGGTGGGCATGAATGATGATATGCAGGTAATCTCCTCGGCCAATATTTCCAAGATCATTCTTCCTGACGGAAGTGTGGTCTGGCTCAAGGCATTTAGTAAACTTTCGTATCCGGAGAATTTCTCCGGTGATTTGAGGGAAGTTGCTTTGGAGGGGGAAGCTTTGTTTGAAGTGGAACAGGATTTGGACAAACCTTTTGTGATTTCATGCGGGAGTTTGAAGACCACTGTATTGGGAACCAGCTTTAATATAAAGGGGAACCAAGATGATATTGAGGTCAATGTACTGACCGGTAAAGTGGCGCTCTCCGTTGACCGCATTAATCATAATGTGATCTTACTGCCCAACGAGATGGGTGTTTTTGATAAGAAAAGCCAAAGTATATCCAAAAGACAGGCAGCGATGGAGACCCTCCAATCCGTTACGGTAGGTACCAGGTATACTATGAAGTTTTCGGATACACCCATGAGATTGGTGGCCAATGAACTGGAAAAAAAGTTCAATGTCAAGGTGGATTTTAAGAACAAGGCGATAGAGAACTGTGTCATTACGGCCGATTTTTCGGGACAGACCCTGAATGAGATCGTCCATATGGTAGGGCAGGCCATGGATGTTGGATTTTATGTGGATAAGGACCTTGTGGTAGTAACGGGAAAAGGATGTAACCAATAGACCAAATATGAATATGAAAAAATCAATGATCATGAGCCGTATCGTGAGAGCCGCACCACCATAGAAAACAAAACAGGAGCGCTACCAACACTCCTGTTTGAAGGGACCCTGTATGAGCAGGGTCGGTGTCATTATTCCGAATAAGAAAACAACATGTAAATCTATGAAAAAAAGTGATACGCTCTATGCTATTCCCTATAGAGCAAGACAAGCATTTATAGTGCAATTTTCCCTAGCCTTATTTTTTTGTTTTGTGGCCTATGCCAGTCCGGGCATAGCACAGAATGTCCTTTTGAAAAGGGTGTCGGTCGATTTGGTCGATGTTTCCCTAAAGGAAGCCTTGTTGGAAATCGAAGATAAAGGTGAGATCAGTTTTGTGTACAGCGGAAGTCAACTTCCCCTGGATGATCAGGTTACCATTCAACAAGAAAACCAATCCCTGGGTTCTCTTTTGGATACTTTATTTGGGCCTATTGATATCAAGTATCAGGTCCAAGGGACCAATAAACATATTGTTCTTTCCCTCAAAGGTTCCGATACAGTACCCACCGGGTCGGACCGTGTCGATATCCAAATCATACAACAAGATGGGACAATAAGCGGAAAGGTCATTGATATTGAAGGTATTCCTTTACTGGGGGTAACTGTACTGGTGAAGGATACGGGTCGGGGCACTACCACGGATATGGATGGAAATTATAGCATACTTGCCGATCAGGGAGAAATCCTTGAGTTCCGTTTGGTAGGTTTTAGGACCAAAGAAGCCACGATTGGTATGAGTACATCCCTCAATATGGTGCTCGAAGAGGATATCATTGCATTGAACGAGGTGGTGGTAAGTACCGGATATCAGGAAATACCCAAAGAAAGAGCCACAGGTTCTTTTGTCTATGCGGATGAGGAACGACTTGATAACCAGATCGGTGTCATCAGCATAAGTGAAAAGATCCAGGGACTTATTCCGGGGGTTTTGGTAGAGGGCAATCGCATTGTCATCCGGGGACAGTCTACCATTAATGCGGATGCGAGCCCGGTAATCGTGGTCGATGGCTTCCCCACATCATTGTCATTGGACGATATCAACCCCAATGACATTGACAATATCACCGTGCTAAGGGATGCAGCAGCGGCATCCATTTGGGGGGTAAGGGCCTCAAACGGGGTGATTGTGATCACTACAAAAAAGGGAAAGACGGGGAGTAAACCCAGATTTTCATATACCTCGTCCCTACGTATAACGGAAAGACCGGATATCAGTGCCTTGAGATTGGCGGATTCCCATCAATATATCGATGCAGAACTGGAAGCATTGGACAGAGGGTGGGTGAATCTCACTTCTGCCGATGGCAATAGTGGAAATTCCAGGGTATTTGAAATCTACAAAAAACAGTATGATGGTGACATTTCCCCCGAGGAAGCCGAAAGACTTTACAATCAACTGCGAGCCAATGATAGTCATGGGCAGAGTGACCTCTTTTTTAGAAACAGTATCTCGCAACAGCATGACCTAAGTATGTCCGGTGCTACTGAAGTGAACAATTATTACGCTTCATTGAACATACAGGACAATACTTTTGAAAGTGTGGGCAATAGTGATACCCGTGTGAAGTTCAATTTAAAGAATACCTATCAAATACATCCAAGGATTGCATTGGATGCCAATATAAGCATCTCCTATGCCAAAGGGGCTTTCAATGGAGTGGGGACATATAGTTTTGTGCGTCAAAAACCCTATGAGCTTTTTGTGGATGGGGAAGGGGATTATGTGCCTGTCTATGATGCATACCGATCGGTGGAAACAAACAAGGAGCTTGAAGAGTTGGGCTATTATGATTGGAACAATAATCTAAAGAGGGATGTGGACAACGGTGACAATACCACTAGGTCGTTCTCCCCAAAGATCATAACCGGATTGACGGCACAGTTGTTGGACGGACTTCGGTATGAAGGGCGCTTTATGTACGAGACCAGACGTTATGGAAATGAGACTTTCTTTAATGAGGAAATGTACAAAACTCGGGATTTGATCAATAAGTTCACCACAATAACCGGTGATGGATTGGAGTATCAAATTCCCAGAGGTCCACTTTTTGAATATACCAACACGGAAATGCAGTCCCATACATTGCGTAACCAACTTATTTTTTCAAAAAACTATAAGGGCACCAAGCATAGGGTAAATGCATTGTTGGGTACGGAAATCACCAAGACCAAGAACAATCTGGAAAAGGGGAGGTATTTCAACTATGATAAAAACCTTTTGACCTATAGTTTGATCGATGAGAAGACCTTGGCCGAAGGGGTTCCGGGCTGGAATGGTTTCACGCAACGCCTTCCCGCCATATGGAGGCCCATAACAGAAACCGAGAACAGATATTTCTCCTACTATTTTAACGGGGCCTATACTTATGGGGATAGGTATACCTTTTCTGCCAGTGGGAGAATAGATAAATCGAACCTTTTTGGGGCGGATGCCAATGACAGGGTCACGCCTTTGTACAGTATTGGATTTTCGTGGAACGTTGCCAATGAGGATTTTTTCGATGTGGGCTTTATCAATGCATTGAAAATAAGGGCCACTACAGGGGAGAATGGAAATGTGGACAAAAGCACAAGCAAGGTTCTGGTGGCCACTCCTGAAACCAATTCCTATTCCACAGGGGAACAGTTCCTAAAGATTGAATTCCCAGAGAACAAGGAGTTGAAATGGGAGAGTACCAAATCCTATAATGTGGGGATCGATTTGGGAATGTTCAACAACAGATTGTCCTTGGTGGCCGACTACTATATCAAGAAAAGTTACGACCTGTTGGCCTATTCCGAAGCAGACCCGTCTTTGGGATTTTCAAGTGTATACAGGAATACGGCGAGTGTTGGGAACAAAGGGATAGATATAGGTTTGGGAGCTCGTATATTTGAAGGTGATTTTGGCTGGAACTTGGAGTTCAATATTTCCAAGAACACCAATGAAGTGACCAAGGTCTACAATCCCAACCCTACCGTGGACAATTATCTGACAGGCGGATATGGTAGACAGATAGAGGGTTTTCCCATAGATTATATTTACAATTTCCGCTGGGCTGGCCTGTCCAATGATGGACATCCCCAAATCTATGATCATGAGGGGAATGTGTATTCTTCCGAAGATTCTGAGGTAGATCCCCAGATCGAATGGTTGAGTTATGCGGGGAGTACCGCTCCCAAATACTTCGGTTCAGTGATAAATACCTTTCGATATAAGGGATTGAGACTGAACACTATATTCACGTACAAGTTTGGCCATGTGATGCGACTCCCAACGGTCTATGTGAGAGGTTCTGATCTTGTGCTGGCCGAAGTGGACAATAGATGGCGTCAGCCTGGGGATGAAAATAGGACCGATATCCCAAGAATGTACGATGTGGCCCAACAGCCGTTTATCCGTTCCCAGTTTTCAAAGGCCAATGACCACAGGACCAAAAGTGCCTCCTTTGTGCGATTGAACAATGTCAATCTGATCTATGACTTTCCCAAGGGTATCCTTGGTAAGGAAATCCAATCATTACAGTTGCAGGCCCAAGCTACCAATGTGGCACTGTGGACCAGGAATGATAGGAATATCGATCCGGAAGCCATCAATTTAAGATATGGCGACCTTAGTTTGCCCAGTCCATCCATTTACACATTTGGAATCCGGGTCGGGTTTTGATGTATTTCATTTTGAAACTTTAAACAGACAAGAAACATGAAAAAAATTATCGCAATATTGATTGTCGCACTTGCGCTTGGATGTGATGATTATCTAGATATACAGGAAAAAGGGAAGAAGATTCCAGAAACGGTCGAAGACCTGAACTTGTTGATGAACGATTACAACAAGTTTATCAGAAGTACGGTAAATGTCCTTTTCGTTAATGATGAGGTGAAGTTGTACGAGGATGAGGTGAGCAAGATTTTTTGGGGAGGAGTGGAGCGTTTCCTAAATGGTTATCAATGGAGGGATCATATTTATGATGACCCCGATGCCAATGACAGTGATTGGAATGATTTTTATGCCCAGATCTATATCTGTAACGTGGTTTTGGATAAAATCGATGAAGCGGAAGGAGATGATGTCACCCTTAGGAATATTACAAAGGGCGAAGCTTTGGCGCAACGGGCCTATGCTTACTTTATGTTGGTGAACATTTATGGCAAACACTATAATTCAACCATGAGCACTTCGGACTTGGGTGTACCACTTTATACGGAACCCGACGTGAACAACACAAAGGGCAGGGCCACGGTAAAGGAAGTATACGACCTTATTGAAGGGGACCTGCAGGAAGCATTGACACTATTACCTCCGAAACAGGAGTACCCCTATCATCCTTCTCAAGCAGGGGTTCATGGTCTTTTGGCCAAAGTATATCTGTACAAAGGAGAATGGGAGGAGGCCCTAGATCATGCCGAGAGTGCCCTGGCCATCAATTCCAACCTGTATAACTTCAATGATTATGACTTTATTCCCGGAGCCCCAAAATTTGCTGGACTGCTTGGTTTTCCGAGACAAACTTGGGAACATGAGGAAATACTCTGGACCAAAAATGTGAGTCATCCGTTCGTATATGGCATTGGTGTGTATATGACCGAGGATCACTTGAGCCTATACGATGAAGGTGACCGCAGACTTTATTTTAGACATATTGAGTTCCATGGCTATGGGGCAAATGACCGCGGCCCCATAATCTATTCCAAGGAGAACTATTACAAGGCAGGGATAAATACACCGGAGCTCTACCTTATCAGGGCGGAATGCAATGCACGTTTGGATAGGCCCGATCTGGCCATTGGAGATTTGAACACTTTAAGGCAAACAAGGTTCGATGTGGATAAGTTTGTGCCCTATGCCATGGGGATGTCCAGTAATGAGGCATTGGAGTTGGTGTTCAAGGAACGTAGGGTGGAACTCTTTTTGGAACCTTGGCGTTGGTTCGATCTTAAGAGGCTCAATTTGGAAGCGGAATATCAAGTGACCCTCACCAGGACCTTCAATGGCACTACCTATAGCTTGTCCCCTGAAAGCAACAATTATGTGATTGCCATACCCAAAAAGGTAATCAACCTCAATCCAAAAGTGGAGCAAAACCCAAGAGGGCAGTAGCTTTTTTTGGTAAACATTTTATATTCCAAGGCTCCCCAATTCTGGGGAGCCATAACCCTCAATACATAAAACTATACAAATGGAAAATGTAGTAGAATGCATTAACCTTACCCATTATTATGGTAAGAAAATGGTATACGAGAACCTTAATTTCAATATTAAAAGGGGAAGTATACTGGGGCTCCTAGGAAAGAACGGGGCCGGAAAGACCACAACCATCAACATCATAAATGGCTTTTTGACACCCAAAAGTGGAAAATGCATGATCTTGGGCGAGGATTCCAGATATCTTTCTTCCAAGACCAAGGCCCAGATAGGATACCTGATCGAAGGGCATGTACAATATGCCTTTATGAACATTTATCAAATTGAAAAGTTCTATTCGGGTTTTTTTCCCAACTGGAAACGCGAGGCCTATTTTGATTTGATGGCCAAATTAAAAGTCACACCAAAACAGAAGATATCCACCATGTCCTGTGGTCAACGATCCCAAGTGGCTTTAGGATTGATTTTGGCGCAAGACCCTGAATTATTGGTGTTGGACGATTTTACCTTGGGATTGGATCCGGGCTATAGAAGATTGTTTATCGATTACTTAAGGGATTATGCCAAGGAAACCAACAAGACCATTTTTACCACCTCACATATCATTCAGGATATGGAGCGCCTTATAGATGATTGCATGATTATGGACTACAACAGGGTACTGGCCTATATGCCCGTCAAGAAGTTCCTTAATGATTTCAGGGAGTATACCATAGAATTGGAAAATCCGGATATAGGGGTGGCACTTGAAGGTCCCATCGTGAATTTGGAAAAAATGCACAACAAGCTGGAGATATACACGTATGCCGCTCCAGAAGAGATTAAGGGATATCTGGATGCCAAAGGTCTTGGATATACAAATTTCAAAGAGGTGGACATGTCCTTGGAGGATGCGTTCATAGGTTTAACCGGTAAATATTGATATCATGCTAAAAGCCATAGTTTATAAGGAGTGGATCAAAATCAAAAGGGTATCCCTTTTTTTACTTCTGATAGGAGTTTTGATCGTTATTGGGATATATTCCAATGTAAGACATGAATTGATCATTAAGGATGCGGAATCGTACTGGAACGGTATCCTTCAACAAAGGGCCATATGGTTCTATGTACTAAAGTTTGTCCCGTTGATCGTCGGGTTGTTGATCGCGGTGGCACAATTTGTACCTGAGATTGTGGACAAACGCATAAAACTTACCCTGCATTTGCCAACCAATGAAGAGACCATTGTATTGAAAATGGTACTCTTTGGGTTTTTCTGTACAACATTGATCTTATCGGTGTTTATGGGGATGTTTTTAGGGATGGGGGCGTATTTTTTTCCACAGGAAATCGTCTGGGTATCCTTCTTGACCACAGCACCATGGTTTTTGGCGGGGATTGCAGCATATTTTCTGATATCCTTTATTGTATTGGAGCCCCTTTGGAAACAGCGTATTTTTTACATGTTGTTCGGGGCGGCCTTTCTTGGGACTTTTTTTAAAGGAAATTTTCCAGGGACCAATGAATACCTCTTGTGGCCATTTGTTGGCCTGATTGCCTGCATTAGCATTGCAACACTGTTTTCAATTTATAGATTTAGAAAAGGAGAAATGTAATTATGTTACCAAAATTAAGCAGATATTTACTCGTTTTTGTAGCCATTTTTACCATGGGCTACGTATTGCCAAGCATTTACAGAACGTTTTTTGATGTTCGTATCAGCTCCCCCAACTTTTCATATAGTGTATTGAACAAAAAGTTCTACGCCTCCAAATACGTGGATGGTCAAAACCGTTTCTCGGATATGGAAGGCAACGAGTATACTCGGGAAGAGTACATGGATGAATTGCCCATCAACAATTTTTATTACCATTTGGGAAAGGGAACTTTGCCAGATTCCATTATGGGGGTGAGGCTCAACCCGGCCCAGTTGAGACAGGAGAACTTCTATCAAGGGACAGCTGCTTTAGAGTTTTCCATGCCCGACTATGGATTGAACCCCTTGTTTGAATCGGCATCGGATTTTGGAATCACATTGCCCAAGGATGTCTTTAGGATTAAGGACCGTATGGAGTTTGTTGTGGCAAAGACCAATGAAATTGATGAGGCCAAAAGTAAAGAGTATACCCAGGCATTGAAAGACCAAGGATTCGTTTTTCCTGCCAGGGTCTTGGGAGGGATTCCTTCTTTTATGAAGAGTCGTGATGATGGCTGGTTTATCCAAGACAGTACTTTACAGCTGTTCCATCTCAAAATGGTAAAGGGCAGGCCAGAGGTCAATCGAGTCAATGTGCCAGAGGGGTTTAAGATCAGAAAAATAATATGTAATGATCATGCCTCCAGGGAATTCTATGCCACCATTGTGACAGATGACAATAAGCTTTATCTTTTAATGACGGACAATTATGGTATCCAACCCTTGCCCATAGAGGATTTTGATGCCAATCGGCAAACACTGGTCATGGGAGGGAACCTGTTCTACAAGACCGTTATATTGATGGATGAGGCTTTTACCAAGGTATATGTCATCGACAGGGACTTCAAGAAGGTGGATGAACTCAAAGAAGGACTTCCTTTGAAATCTGAAATGGCCATTGGTAAAGTGGAGCAGTTCCTTTTTCCGTTTTCCATTGCACTCAATAAATCCACTTCTTTGTTCACCGGTATATATATGAAGAAGTATGTTTCTTGGAGTTGGGCCATTCTGAGTGTAGTACTTGTGATTTTTACACTTGTTTTGATCAAGAGAAACAATCGATCACTAAAGAACAACATCTTGGATATAGTGTTGGTGTTTTTTACTGGAATTTTCGGGTTTATTGCCGTCCATATGTTTCCCAATAAAGAATATTAAAAAGTCTATTAATCCGGGCCCCAGTAGGGGCCCTATCCATCTTTCCACTATGAACAGTTTGAAAACAAAAATCACCCTTATAATGGGTGTGGTCCTTGCCGTGCAACTTTGTGCGCAATCCACGCCGCAACAAAAATTATTGGATTCCACCATACGCCATGGCATTCTTGAAAATGGCATGGAATATTACATAAAGAAAAATGATATGCCCAAAGAACGCGCCAGCTTTTATTTGGTGCAAAAAGTAGGGGCCATTTTGGAAGAGGACCATCAAAATGGGTTGGCCCACGTACTGGAACATTTGGCATTCAATGGGTCTGAAAATTTCCCCGGAAAAGGAATGCAGAAATTTTTGGAGCGCCATGGGGCAGAGTTCGGTAAAAGCATGAATGCCTACACGGCACAAGATGAAACAGTATACAATATCACCGATGTTCCTGTAAACCCTGCCGTACTGGATTCTTGTGTGTGGATACTGCATGATTGGTCAGGGAACCTCTTGTTATTGCCAGAAGAGATCGAAGCGGAACGCAATGTCATTCAAGAGGAATGGCGGGCCAAGAACAACGCACAGTTCAGGATGGAAGAAACGGTAAGCCACATTAGACACAATAATTCCAAATACGCCAAGAGAAATGTGATAGGCGATATGGACATTGTCCTGAATTTTCCACACACATCCATTTTGGATTTTTACAAAGATTGGTATCGGCCCAACCTTCAAGCTGCCATCATTGTTGGGGATTTTGATGTGGATGAAATGGAACAGCGCGTAAGAACCATACTCTCAACATTAAAGAACCCAAAGGATGAAAAAGAGAGGGAGGTATATACGGTCCAGGACCATAAAGGCCTTATGTATGGAGTGGCCACAGATTCCGAAGCAAGTTTTCTGAGTTTTGAATATACCATGAAGCACGATGCTGTTTCCAACAATAAAAAGGATAGGGAATATATTATTGGGAATATGAAATCGGCATTGGTAATGCAGATGATGAACCGTCGTTTCAAAGAACGGTTGATGTTGCCCGGAGCCTCATTTACACAAGCTAGGGCGGGTTACTATTCCTTTATTCAAAACAAGGATATATTCACTGTGGGCGGACTTTTAAAGGAGGACAATATTCAAAAAGGAATCAAAGATGTATTGGTGTTGGTTGAAGAAGCCAAACAAGCTGGGTTTACACAGAGTGAACTGGAAGTGGCCAAGACCAATCTATTGAGAGGGTATGAATACCGGCACAACATCAGTGAGAATATATCCAATGATGACCATGCCAAGGGTATGCAAAGTTCTTACCTGTACAATGAACCGTATCTGTCCACCGGGCAGCTATTGCTTTTAGCGGAGGAATCGGTTCCTTCCGTTACACTTGATGAAGTGAACGGGCAATTGTCAAAATGGGTAACGCACAACAATGCCTTTTTTCTTCTCAAGGGACCAGAAAAAAAAGAGTTGGTATACCCCACTAAAGATGAAATTCAACACATCATTGAAGAGGCGGTCACGGCAACCTATACAAAAAAGGAAGAGCAAGATGGAAATATCACACTCCTTGCAAAAGAACCGGTTAAAGGTAAAATAGTATCCAAAAAGATCCTTGAAGGCTTTGAAAATGGAATCGCATATACGTTGTCCAATGGAGCGGAGGTTTGGATGGTTCCCACGGACAATGCTAAAGACGATGTACATTACTTGGCCATCAGTAAAGGTGGGATGTCCCGACTGGATACTGATAAGATCTCCTCGGCCAAACATCTGGTTCCTTTGGTACTGCAATCCGGTCTGGGCGTCCATGACCAAAATCAACTTACAAAGGTGTTGGCAGGAAAGGCCCTGAAGCTGGAACCCGATCTTGGATATTATACGGAAGGATATAGTGGAGGTTGTGACCTTAAAGACTTGGAAACATTACTTCAAATGCAATACTTGTACTTTACCAATCCACGCTTTGATCTACAGGCATTTGAAGTATATAGGGATAAGACGCTTTCCTTTTTAGAAAACCAAGCCAAGAATCCCAGATCGGCATTCAACGATACCATACAACAGCTTATGACGGACCACAGTCCAAGAAGACCATTGAACTCTCACGAGCTTCTGAAGAATAGAGTAGATTTTGAAGACATACAGGAAGTCTATAAAGAAAGGTATGGTAATGTTTCCGATTTTACCTTTGTTTTTGTGGGTTCAGTCACTGATACCCTGTTAGAGCCCCTTATTGAAAAGTATATTGGTAGCATAACGGGGAATTCGGCCAGGGAAAATTGGGTGGATCATGGAGTGTCCCCTCCAAAGAAAAGTACCAAGAAGCATTTTGCTTTTCCAATATCCATTCCCAAACACACCAATTATGTCGTGCATTATTCAGATACCTATCCCTATGATCCTGGGAACAACATTGATATGGAAATTTTCAAAACGATATTGGATCGCAGACTTTTCCATAAACTTCGGGAAGAAGAGGGGGGTACGTATGGTGCACGTATCGGGGTAAATTATAGTACACGACCCAGACCCAATATGGCATTGTCCATCTTCTTTGACTGCAACCCGGAGAAGGGAGCTGAACTACTGCGGTTGGTATCGCATGAAATGAATGACCTATTGCGCAATGGGGCCACCGAGGATGAGTTTGCCCAAGCGAAGGAGGTACTGATAAAAAATAGACAGGAGAACCTGAAAAAAAATGCCTACTGGTTACATATGTTGAAAGAATATCAATTGAACGGGATCAATGAATTAGCTGGGAAAAACTATGAGGATATCCTCAGAAAGAATACCGTTGTGATGTTCAATCGGAAAATCGGGAAACTCTTGGAGCAAGCAGAGGAATATGAAGTAGTGATGAAACCCAAGGGATGATTCCTTTTTTCTTGTAATCAGAAGCAAAAGGCCCACTAAAAGTGGGCCTTTTTAATGGTAGAATAGGCAAGATACCTTCAATGGGAACAATTTTCACGGGAACTGTCGTTTTCATCCCTATACACTTCAATCCCCTCTGGTCAACTTAAAGGACAAGGTATAGGCAATTCCTCCATCCCCAAGGAGAAGAATCTATTGGGGCTTGACTTCACTAGCTTGATACACATCTCCTTCTGTTTGGAATATTTTAAACTGCACGTCGCAGTCTTTCGGGACATAGATGACAATCGGTAACCTTCCATTGTACCGCACCGTTTTGGATTGAGCGGAAATAAATTTTCTGACCATTTCTTTGTCGAGACAGGCCATTTCGGTGGACATGACATGTCCTTCTGTGTCAAAAACAAAGTATCCGTATCCCCACCCCTCAAGATTTTTTTCTTCTAGGGTACCCATAAGTCCATGTTTATTACAGGAATCCACTTCCATCCACTTTCCAATGACAAACTCTATTTTCTTGTTGGCATCGTTATCTGAATGGGGGACCTCGATCACCATTTGTTTGAACCCTTGTTCAGGTTTGGGAAATATTGATAGGTCAATCTTTGTCAAGGATGTTTGTCCCATGGTCATAGTGATAATGCTTAGAAATGTAATTGAAAATAATCTGATGGATCGGTTTGAAATTGTTTTCATAAAATTCTTTTTTGGCAGTTACTCAATATCTGTGCCAAAGAACGGCTAGAAGGGTAGCAGGCTTATTGGGAAGAAGGTTTTAACGCCAACAGGATTTTTGGTTTTAGGGTATTTGTACTGATATTAAGGGAAGTTGATTTAAGGAATGGATAAGGGTGATATGAAACCTTTTTAAGGTTATTGATTTATGTCAGTACCTGTCTGTAATCAATTTTACTGGCTCAAAAAGTGACTGCTTACAGGACATCTTCTAAATAGGGCCTGGTTATTGAATATTAGGGCCATGTACAACTCTCTGACGGATACCTATAGAATCGAACCTATGTTTGTAAGACAGGGGGAGGAGCTCAAAGAGGAAAATTATGGAACTTGGCCCTTGGAGAAATATAAATAGTCGAATGTACCACGAAGAACATATTATCAAGATCTGTTCTGGGAAGGAAGCAACTACAAGTTCAACAAAGTGGTGGATATGATCTGTGAGACCGATTATGTTGATTGTTAAGGCCTTTGACAATGGATGACTCATTCACTTATCCATAAGAAATATCGGATTTGATGTTTAAAGGGAACAATCTGGTGGAGTTTCCAGGGGATTGCAAGTTTTCCTAAAAAATAGCTGCGATGATAAGTGGACTACAGACTTTATATCTTGGAACATGAAAAATTGATATAGAGCCACTGGTCAAAATCCTCAAATAGTGCGAAGTGGGCCTCCTGTTTTATCCTAGGAAAAGTCCATGAATGGGTACTTTCTGTATCAGAAAAGACATGGAAATCCGTTTTCAAAAAGCAGCTTGACCTTTGCAGTGAACCATAATGGCGTATTGGAGGTGAAGCCATGCAAATTTATGCATTATCCAAAATTCCATTTACAAAGATCTATCTATATTGGTTTTCAAATCCAAGGGTGTACAGGGTTTTCATTAAAGAAAATGTAAGTACGGCTATTTTTGGGTTCACTCTGACGGACCGATCCAACTCTCCTCGTATTCTTTAAAAGTTCCCAAAATACTGTGCTTTTGGAAGACATGTTCACAGGATAATTCCAGATTAAATTACTTTCCCTCGATATAGGAGTACAAATAACAGGACAACAAAGGCGGCACAATTCATAAATCCAAACCAATCACCAAACTTGGCATACAGGGTGTTTCCCTTGGATAGAGGGACATTTGCCAGAAGACTCGCCTGGGTTTTATCGGAACAACTTACTTCTGAAATGACCCTTCCAAAACGATCGTTTACCGATAACAGTCCCTGTCTGGCCGATCGGATTTGGGAAAAGCCGTTTTCAACACTTCTCAAAATGGCCATTCTGGAATGCAACCACTCATCCGCAACAAAGTCCCAAGCTGGCACAACCAATAAGTGGATATCATTGTATCGGTTTATATAATCTGGAAAATCAAGGTCCTTACATATGGCCGTCCCCATCCTCAAACCTTCATATTTGAAAATCCCTGGGCTGTTACCTGGGCTGAATTCATCTTCCAGACCCTTGATAAGCCTTGATTTGTCATAGTGAGAACTGATTTCGCCACCCGTTCCAATCACAAGTACCGAGTTTCTTGCTGTATTACTCCTGTAGTTGGTATACCCTATAATCATGCAAATACGGTTTTGTCTCGAGATTTCTGAAAAAAGGGCAAGTACTTCCTTTTCATTTTCCTTTGTGATGTTCAGTGCCCTTTCAGGTAACAATACGATTTTGGCCCCCTTTTCGGCAAGCTCATTTGCTACATCGGCATACGCCTTGGCTGTCTGCCATTCTTGTGCAGTATCGGGTTGTTTCGTGAAATGGTGATACCTTTCATCAAGTACGGCCAGACCTGCTACAACGTTGGGCCCCTCATCAATTTTTTGGGAGAGCTTGATGGAGCCGTATAGAAGTACCATTAGGGAAAATATAAGGGCAGTCGATACAATTTTGTTGAAAATAGGTCTCTCTTTATAATGGTAAAAGCATAAGGAAAGGGCGGCCGCAACAAGACAAAGATGGAAGGTAATTCCCAAAATTCCCGTGATGGATGCCAATTGGACCACAGGGAGATAATTCATTTGTGAATATGCTATACTTCCAGCACTGCCATCGGGGGCGAATTTTAGCGAAAGGAACTCAAATACGGAATAGAGTATGGGAAATGCAAAAACGGAATACCACTTAGGGACTTTCAGTGAAAACTGTCGGAACAAAAGAACGATACTTGCAAAAATGAAGGAAGCAATCGTAAAATAGATCAGTACGGACGTTATGGATAAAATTGGAACGAGATAGGTATACCAGCACAATTTTCCAATAAAAAATGCAAAAAAGGAAGCAAGGAACGATGTCCACCCAGGGAATTTTAAAGAGAGGAGCAAAATAGGTATTGGAGCAATCCACATCAAAAGACCAAACTCGCCGGATAGATCATTGGCAAAGTACCAAAGGCCACCTGAAGAGAGCGTGGACATGATTATATGGATGATGGATTTTCTCCAGTTTTGGGTTTCAGGCCGGTTCATAGGATGCTTTTGCTTGTATGATTGAGATAAGGGGTAAAGCTAGGAAGGGTCTTTATGGATAAATTGTATGGATTGGACATGTTTCATCCTTTCGTGCCCAAACGATATAGGAAATTGGCAAGTAGGGGAGTTTCCCTAAAGAAGTTGGAAGGGTTCATCCCGGTAAAATTGTAAAACTCCCTTATGAAATGGGATTGGTCGTAAAATCCCAAACGGTAAGCGTTATTGGTAAGGGAGCCATTACTGTTGTCCATTTTTTCCAAAGCATTCCTAAATCGTATGATTTTAAGAAAAACCCTTGGGGGAAATCCCAAGTATTTTAAAAATACCCTTTCAATTTTCTTATAGTTCCATCCGTGTTCCTTTGCCAAAGAATGAATTGAGGTCTGTTCTTCGACCCTATTGTTCAGGGATTGGATGATTTCCTGCAAGATATACCAATCATGGGTAGGTGGTTTTATTAGGTCAAAAAGGCAATGCTCAATGTCTTGGATGAAATTATTGTCGATTAAAGGGGGAGTGTTATCCAATAAGGACATTTCACCACATGTCAAATAATCGGAAAGCTTTAGAATCCTATTGCTATACTCCTTGGCTGAAACCTTTATAAAAAGGGGCATGCAACCATACCTGAAACGTATGCCGAAAAATCTGAAACCTTGGCTGATTACAATGCGACTTACCTTATTCCGTTGACCTAGGATTATTGCTCCGGGCTCCATATGATCTGCACGGTCCTCTTCTGAATTGTACCAAACAAAAGAAGTGTCCGCTTGAATGATTTCCGTTCTACCTCCAGGTACCAATATTTCTTCAATGTATCCATCTTGCCCTGAATTCCCTTGGCATACCCAAAAGCATTCGATATAGGGTCGAAGCTTGGGGCCGGGTGTTATTTCCTTGTAGTCGAGATTGGAAGCCGTTGTGTAATATGCGGGTTTTGGCATTTCGAAAAAATTGGACGAGCTGTGGTCTAAAGCTAACCATTTAAATCCAATGGTAATGACCATGGAGGGGTTCATGAAAAGGATCTCAACCTTTAGGGAATACCCTGTCGCCATCTCCATTAAGCCATGTACTTCCTCCATTTACCCTAAACCATTCTGATTTGTTTTTGAGCACCCGGTTATGGAGCAACAGTTCGGCCACCGTTTCCTTGAATTGGGAGTTCTCCCAACGGAGTTCCCTTACCTCACTGGTATTGGCCTCGCGAATGGTGTCGCCCATCAGTCGTTTTTTCCTGCTTCAAGAAAATCCTTGCTCCAAAGGTAGTACAGTGCCGGGGCAATGCCCTCGCGCCTACAGATGCGGGATACCGATTCCTCGCCCTTGAGGTCTTCCAGTACGATACGAATCTTTTCCTCCTAGGGCAATTTATCATTATCATATAATACAGGATAATCAATATAACCATTTTCCCCACCATGGTAGAAGGTATCCTTATTGGGAATGGCCAACGGAGCATTATGTCTGATACGCTCTACCAAATCGGGGTTGGATATATAGGGCTTACCAAAACCAATAAGATCGGCCAGATTGTTCCTTAACGTTATTTCTGCTGATTTTGGACTATAACCCCCTGTAACTATAAGAAGATTTTTAAATCGTTTACGGACTTCTTGAATGTAGTTTGTACTTATAGAGTAATTTTCTTTTGAACCGATATTTGAAAGGTGGATATAGAGAATATCCATTTTTGACAATTCATCCGTTATATATTGATGGGCTTCAAATTCCTCATTATATGTGGACAGGCCATTAATTTCTGCAAAGGGAGAAAGCCTAACTCCTGTTCTCTCTTTACCTATGGAGGCCTGTACACCCTCCATTATTTCCATAAGAAACCTGCTTCGGTTTGTTATATTTCCCCCATAGGAATCAGTTCGATTGTTACTTTTGGGGTTTAGGAACTGATCTATCAAAAATCCGTGAGCAGCATGTATTTCAACCCCATCAAAGCCCAGTTCCATAGCATTCTTCGCTGAATGAATGAATAATTGAACCAATTCTTGCGTATCTTCAAAACTTAAAACTTTTGGTTTTGGCATTGGCAAATAAGTTCCTTCGGAAGTAAGTATGGTTTCATTTGCTGCATAATCGGAAGGTGCTACCAAAGGCATCCTATCTTTATGGTTTAGAGGATGTCCGATACGACCGGTATGGACCAATTGGACAAAAATTTTCCCATTTCTTTTGTGTACGGCTTCAATGACTTTTTTCCAACTTTCTCTTTGTTGGGAGTTATAAATTCCGGGAGTGTTTAAATAGCCAATGGCATTGGCCGCTATAGCTGTGTTATCGGTTATTATTAAACCTGCGGACGCCCTTTGCCCGTAATAGTTGACCATTGCGTCACTTGGCACACCATTCATAGCTCTACGCCTGTTCATTGGGGCCATTACAATTCGGTTTGAAAATGAAAGTAGTGATGTGTGTAATGGTGATAATATTTTTTTTGATAAAGCCATAATTGTTGTTTTGGGAATCAAAATTAGATACTGCGGTAATGACAGGCCATTTACAAAAAAGGGTTTGTTTTGTATATTTAGAGGTGTGAATGATAATATATTATATAGCCCTTTCGATATTCATGTTTCGGATTTGGAGCAATGGAACAACCTCCCAAGTATATCCCATTTCTTTGAAATCATTCATATTATGGAAGGTGAGGGGACTCGTGAGGTAAATAGAAACAAATTTCCTTATGCGAAAGGGAACCTGTTTTTGTTCACTCCATTGGATTGTCGAGGATTCGAGAGTGTTGCACCAACCCGTTTTTGTTCCATTCGCTTTTCGGAATTCTTCTTTTCCCAATGTAAAACGGCATGTGAAATAGAAAAAATAAATGTCTGGCTAAAAAGGTTAGAACAGATATTTTATCATCATAATCGTTTTGAGCAACTACAACTTACCAGTACGTCGGATTGTCAAATGATTACTGAGCTTGTTCATAATATGGTAGAGGAATATGAGCATAAGAAATCCTATTACAGGGAGAATATTCAACATTTCATAACCCTAATCCTGAATATTCTGGCCCGAAATGTAACAGATGAAAATAGTATTGTCATCAATACGGGAGATACCGAACCACTAATTAATAAAATGTTGGTGCATATTCGCCAACATATAAATGAGCCTGAAAAACTGCGTATAGCATATCTTTCCTCTAAGTTTAATTTATCTACAAATTATGTCAGTGAATATTTTAGGAAATTTACAGGAGAAAGTTTGCGACAATACACCAATAAATATAAATTGAGTTTAGTGGAACAAAGACTTATATACAGTGAATTGACAATTGGACAAATTGCCGACGAGTTTGGGTTTACGGACGAAAGCCATTTGAGCAAACAATTTAAAAAGCATAATGGAATAAGCCCTATGGAATATAGAAGAGAAAATCAAGGGTCAATTTACTCCCATGATATATGAAAAGAAGTTCTTATTAAATGTCAATACGAGTGGTATTTGATATTGGCAACTTGATATATTTTATTCACGCACAATACGGTGACTTCGGGTGTATTTTGTGATCAGCACACTACTTCAACGGCAAAACCGCCAGGTGCCACCACTATAAATGATAGGCCATGACCTCGTTTCGGCGGCTTGATGACAAAACCATCTTTTGTCAAACGTTCATATATTTTCAATACTGAATCTTCAGATTCTTGTATAAAACCAATATGCGTCGTTTGGGGTGTTGAAATATTATTCCCGGTTTCTTTGAACAGGCTAAGAATGGTTCCACTATCATCCATTAAATGGGTAATCTTATGGTTATTTTTCCCAATACCCTTCATTCCAAAATATTTTTCCAGAAAAATCCGGGCCGCAGCTACCTCTGTAACGGTTATGCCAAAATGGTTAAGCTTCATACTTTTATATTTGATTGCCGATCATTTTACTCGTGATCTCGTTTTGATGATGTTTGCAGGGAAGTGAGTGGGTTGTGGTCCGTAGATATCGTAAGATATCGCTGTGAATCTGGTCATTTGATGGATTCTCTTACTTTTATCAAGGTGCCCCATGACACCATAATAGGTGAGTTTGATTTTTACAGTTCCAATAATAACTCGGATCCATTATAAAACCCTTTCCTATCGATTTGAATCATCCCCGAAAAGTTCCTTTGAAAATATTGCATTAGTTTTCCGTTCACATCATGACCCTTGTCTTTCATTGCATGTATCGGCAATTGAACACAAATTATGTACTTTGTTCTCTTTAAGTGTCCAATCACTTTTTTCTTTTTTAGCTCATAGAAGTTTGGTGTGCCAATATATCCCAATAGCTCTTCCAGTTCCTCTTCCGCAAGTCCATCCGAATTTCCAACTAAGTTCAACTCAACCAAAAGCGGTGGGCTATTTTCATCATAGACCAATTCAAAATGATTCCAGTCTTTGGTTTGTAAATCCCTCTCGTTCAGATTGGAGCGTACTTCAACTCCATTAGCGGTTAAAAAGCACAAAATGTTTTGAACTGTAGGTTTGTTTTTGGTGACACAAAGAACTCTTGTATAATATCCCATTTGTTATTTTAATAAGAATTACAGCCTGTACTTGCCGGTTTTTGAGTTGAAGAGAATGTTTTCGATTCGACGTGTGGGTTACTTATTCCAATCGGATTTGGAGATAGACGAATCAACCGTAAGTTCAGCCATTCATTGCATATGCCCTGTTGGCCCTATTTCTTTTTTATCGATTCGGAAAGGCTCTTTATTTCATTCAATGTCCCCTCCCAGTTTTTATCGGCATGTACGTACATGGTCTGGTTTTTGATTTTGGAATGTACCAATTTCAATGAGGTATGTCCACCCTTTTCTTCAAGTTCAAATTTAACTTTTGAATAGTTTCCAGGTTCATCGATCAACCCGGAAAAATTGCTCCAATACGTATAGGCAAAGAGTTTATTCTTATCAAGTCCTATAATTTTTCCTTTGTCAACAAAACCTTTTCCATCCCAAGAAAATCTGAAAAGTATTGCGCTATTGATTCTCCAGTCTGATTCCACCTCGACACCCAACCATATTTTTATATATTCGGGTTTTGTCAAAACATCCCAAACCGCCGCTGTAGATGTTTCGATAGTTTGTTCTTTCTTTATTTCCATAATACTTTGGTTTTTCAATTCAAAGTAGGCCAGTGGCAATAATGTGAAAAGAAGGAATTCACATTTAGTTTTTATGCCCATTCTTCTTTTCCGGTAATGTAACCTTATATGGTTATCTCTTGGCAGTGGCCTAATCAGCCAATTGACTATTTCCATGGCTTTAAGTTCATGGGTTTCGTTACCTGTTTTCACTTTCTATGTTTTCAATATAAAAGTGAAATGACATACTTGATTTTATAGGTTATAACCGCTAAAACCTTGGCCAAGTATTACTCTTTATATGCTTTGTAAACCTCTCTTTCTCTTTGAATTCCCAAGCGTTGTGTAAAGGTTCTGGGATCAAAATTCACTTTTTTGTATTCTTCAAAGGCACGTTCCTTGGCATTTTCAAAGTGCTCTAAACTTTCCCAAAGAGCTATGGTTACCATTTTTACTGATGTGCCATCTTCATCATTTATCATTACTTCATCTTTGATAAAACCTGGAAGCTTTTTGATTACATCCCGACTAAGGGACATCTTCCCTAAAAATTCGGAATAAGCCTTTTTTGGGACAACAAACCTATCAACGAAATATACTTTTGAACTTGATTTATCTGACATCTCAATTCTATTGGAAGAGAGGTTATCCAATTGCTGCAAAAAGGAAGGTCTAGCCGTTAATATTTCAAAGTCAAGAATTTTTCCGCCTTCCAAGGTATAAATAACATATCCCGTACTGTACCTGGTATCATCTGATGTTAGGTGGTTGTTGGAATCTATTTGGCGAGTTCCCTTTATTGTTTGTTTGACAACAACTTTGTTGTCTTCGCAGATGAGTTCTTCGATAGACCATGAAGCAGTGGGAAAAATATCAATTATACCGCTAATCTCATTTTTAAATGCCTTAACCCCTACATGTCCCTTATCATTGATATATTTTTCCGATATAATCTTCGATAACTCATCCCACTTTCTTTCGTTGATTATTACATGATATAAGTGGTTGATAAGTTCTTTGTTTTGATGATGTGCTTCAATTTTTACTTCCATGGTTTTTGGTCTTGAATGTTCTGTATTTTCTTGAGCCTTTAATGATTGCAGTATTTGTATTGATAGTAGTAGTACAAGAAGCTTTTTTGGTTTCATGTTTCTCTAAGTGTTTGGATAATAATGAAAGACCATAATTTTATTTTTCTTTAAAGCGAGATCAAATGCAATAATCAAATCTGATTCAGTGGTTTAAGAACCCATTGATCTTTTTAAATAATTTTTGCGTAGGCCTAGAAGAAATATTGGTCAATGGCCAAACATGGGTCACTTCTTCAAATTCCAAGAAATCTGAATTTGGTTGGATTCCCTTTATGGTTTTGGCAAAATTTCTACCGTCGTCATAGAGTATTTCGTTTTTCCCAACCATGACTAGACATGGAGGAAATGTCGAAAACGATAAATTTGACGGAGCTACAACATTGATTTTTTCTCGACCTGCATACAAAACCGCATATTTTTTAAGTTCCGTCTTGGTCAAAATAGGGTCTTTATCTTTGTTGTAAACATAGCTTTCGGTATTGCAGTTCAAGTTCAGCCAAGGAGAGATTAAAATCACCCCATCGGGCTGGGATAGGTTGTCCTTTTCCAACTCATGGATAAAGGAAACCACAATAGCACCACCTGCGCTATCTCCTCCCACGAATATGCTTTTTTCCTTGTTTCGAGTACATACCTCTTGGTAGACCGATTTAAAATCCTTTATGCCATGGGGATATGGATATTCAGGAGCCAGTCCATACGCAACCAATATTATTTTTGTGTGCGTATTTTTGGCAAAATGGCTCATGAATGCCTTATGGGATTCAATACCTCCCAAAGCGAATGAGCCACCATGGGCATAGAGTAATATCTTATTTTGCTTTGCATCTTGTGGGCTAAAAGTATATGTCACAATCCCATTAATTCTCTCTTTATCCACTGTAACGCCATCAGAAGGAGGATAAATGGCCCCCAGACTATTGAAAAAAGTTCTTGTTTGCTTCAACTCTTCTTTAGAAATCGTTGCTTCCATAATTTTATGTTTTCGGCTTGAGGAACATGAAATGAATATTAATACAAACAGTAGTTGAGTTTTATTCTTCAATCTCCCGATCATAATCAACATTCTATCGTCTTTCCCTTTTGTGATTTTTGTACAATTTTTGCGTCCAATGAGTATCTTCCTCCACCTAAAACCATAATTGCCAAAGCAATTCCCAAAGCGAGTAAGTGATACTCAAAACCTTCTCCCTGTTGATTTCCGAACCAGTTCATGAAGAAGCCATTGCCCCAATGATAGGGTATTGCACCTGCCATGACCGTAAAAATTAAAAATGCCATTATTCTACTCGCAAATCCGACCAATAGTAACAAGGATGCAAAAAATTCTATAATCACTATTGGGAGAGCTAGAATCGGAGACAAGTCATAGTCTTGGATAAGATGTTCAATGGTACTGCTTATGTTGGTGATTTTATGATAACCGTGTGGCAACATAACGATCCCTAAACTATATCTTAAGATGGTAGGGGATATACTATTGTCAGTCTTGAATACCTTGTTCATCATGATAAAAAAATATTTATATAAGTATTGTCAATTTGAAAGACCACTCAACAGTAAACTAAAATGATCCTGAGCATCAATATTTCTACTGGTATAGTAGTTGGCAAATTTACATTTGCGTTCAATGATTTATATGTCCATATTTCGGTATAAAGGGTATGTTTTTCTTTGCGACCAGATTGCAGGTGTTTTCAAATTACAATCATATCAAACCGAAAAAAGTACTCTTTATACCGAAAATCAGATTGCTTAAAACACTACACTCCATGCTAATTTTACGAAAGGAAGGCAGGTTACCATTGCCCATTGGATGGGGCGTATCGCTTCTACTGAAAATGTGTTTGGAAGCAATGGATAGGTTTTCTATGACTGATTAATGGATGGTTGATGACTTTAAACAGATCTGTAAGTGACACCTTTATCCATATAGGCATATGACCATTATGTATTTCTAAACGATTGTATGTGGGAAGTCGATAAGATTAGGAAATTGATTCTTTCAAACGGAAGTACATGACCATATGCTATGAAAAAAATCTTGGATGTATTCAACAATCAGATAATATCGACTTAATGGCTTTAGGTAGCAGTATGGTTCGGAGTAGTTGGTCTATTGGCAAGAAATAGACCATATAAATTGGCCATAACCAATGACACTACACGCATTGTTTTAGATTATCATAAAGTATGAAACCTAATATTGATTGGCAAGAATTAGACCTGCAAAGAGAGCAATTTAACAAAATTGGAACCCTATATCCGATGGAAGAAAACGTCACTGTTTTCATGAAATCGGTTTCTAACGTTGATTGTTACTTTTTTACGCCTTCAAAAGTCTCCTCCAATAGAACGGTAATCTATTTGCATGGAGGATTCTATGCACTGGGAGGTATTGAATCCCATAGGGCTTTTGTTAGTCATTTATCCTTTAAACTGAATGCTCGGTTTATTTTCATAGAATATTCACTGGCCCCTGAATCACCTTATCCCAAAGGTGTCCAAGAAGTAGTGAATGTCTACAGGGAGCTCATTGAAAAAGGTGAAGGAAGTAACTTATTTATGATGGGAGACGGTTCAGGATGCGGGTTATTACTTCAAACGCTACATTACATTTATAAATCAAGTATATCTGCGCCTGAAGGTATTATAATGGTTTCACCATGGTTGGATTTGAATTGTAATGGTGCCAACCTCTTCTACAATGAAGAAAATGACAAAACTCTGACCATGGAAAAATCATTGAAGTATGTCTCTTTATATACCGGTTCAGATATAGAGAAGGAGTCCAATCCAATAGAAATAGAGTTTGATTCCTTTCCAAGAAATTTCATCCTTGTTGGAGATTCCGAATTGTTGTTTGAAAATAGTTTGGGATTCCATGAAAGTGTGCAGGCGGTCCAACCTCAATCTGAACTTTTTATATACAAGGGAGCGGGTCATGTTTGGCCGCTCATCGACATCGATTCAGAACATAGTCAGGAACTAATGGATGACATTTTGGAATTTCTCGAAGAATAAGGTGTTTTAAGTATGATATGGCTATCAGCCCTATGCAGGAAGAAGCCAAACAATGGTACCTAATTCTATGCAATTTAAAGACTTGGATAGAAACAGGTAATTTAATAAACCTACCAAATCAATAATTATGAAGCATACAGCAAATTACTACAATACGTTTATAGAAATAGCGGAAGATAGTAAAACTGACAAAGGAGAAATGCCACCAATAAAAGGAGGAAAGAAAACTGTGGCTAACTTGCAATTCGATATGCTTTATGAAAATCCATACAAATACACTTCTGATGATGTATTATTTGGTGTATTTGCAATCAGAAAAGAATTTGAAAAAGGAGAGATGGACGAACAAAGAGAGCATTATTTTGCCAAAGGCCAACCTTGTTTTCGTGCCTCACCTTTAACCAAATCATATGGTTGGGGAATACACAGTAACGAAGAAGGAAAAATTGCTATGTACGGAGCAGGAACAAAGGAATATAAGAAGTTTCTTTCAGACGATTCGATTAAGAAAGTGAAAGCAATGAGAAGTAAGCGAAAATAAGAAAGCCAGCCCATAACAATGGCTATGACGATAATGCCCCCTAAACGGTCCCACTACGCATAGCCGAGACCGTCAGACTGACTCAAAACCTCCCGTTTTGAGCAACGTATTCAGGTCGGTGTCTTTTGAGAATTTCCAAATACGGAAATCTCATGGAGGTAAAACGAGTTTTGAGACTGACTGCCGTTATGAATAGAACATTCTTCACTAATAGTTATGTAGGCAGGGACAATTTTACAAATTGACTCAGGCTAAATGAAGTGTAGGAATATTTTTCGTGGGTAACGTATAGCAAGAACTGGATTGTATTCCTTTCGGCGCTATTCTACATTTGAAAACAGTGCACATACATTAATCAATGTAGGAATTAATATCATCAACGATTATATCATTTAAAGGTTTTATACCATAACTAAAAAATGAAACGAAGAGCATTCATAAGGAAAAATGCAACAGCTGTCCCGATGGCTTTTGTGCCATCCATAATAAGATCTCAACAACCTGAAAATCATACTTTATCATCAAAAAATAGTAGCTCTATGAAAATACAGAGACTCGCGTGGGCGGGTATTAAGGTAGAACTGGATGCAACAACCCTATTTGTTGACGCCATTTTCGATAAGGAAACAAATGATATTGAACTGACCTGCGAAACAAAGTATAGACATGCAATTATAACACATCATCACACGGACCATTATGACCCTTCAGCACTTAAAACAGTGTTTGATAAAAACAGTCGCTTGTATTGTCATGAAGATGTGTTGCCCTGGATTGATACAAGGGACATAAGAACCCAAAGTGTCAAATTGCACCAACCTTCTGATATATCAATATGGACGGGAGATTTGATTGCAACACCAGTTCCGGCGGTAGATGGATTTGGTCATCCGCAAGTATCTTGGGTTATTACTGGTGGTGGTAAAAGGATCATTCATTGTGGAGATACATTATGGCATGGCCATTGGCGTGATATTGCCAATGCTTATGGTCCTTTTGATATTGCTTTTTTACCGATAAACGCGGCCCGTATCAAGTTGGAGGAGGTTGTTGATACTGGAATACCTGCAGTAATGAATCCTGAACAGGCAGTTGTGGCATCTAAACTTTTGAAGGCTAAAGTTGTTTGTCCTATCCACTATGGAAGACCATCAGAGGGGTATTTTGAAACACCAGACCCTGAAGGGAATTTTTTGCGTTTTGCAAAAGAGGGAAATGTCAAGCCTCTTATATTGGAGCAGGGGGAATATGTAAAGTGGGAATAATTGATCCAACAATCAGCTTGACTAAGCTACCTACAGTTGTCAAGTCTTTTTCATTGTGTGCTATGTAAAGGAACCACCCTGTTAAATTAAAAATATTGAATATGGACATTAATCTTTGGATCTCTTTTGTAGGGGCTGTATTAATTCTAACACTGACCCCTGGCCCCAGTGTGTTACTCGCTACGGCGAACAGCATGAAATATGGGGTTAAAAAAACCTCAGGAACCATTATTGGGGATTTGACGGCAAACTTGTTGCAAATTATTCTTGCGTCTGGTGGACTTGGGGCCATTTTAATTACTTCAAAGGAATTATTTATGCTGCTAAAATGGCTTGGTGTTTTTTATTTAGTTTATGCAGGAATTGGAAAAATAATTGATAAACCTAAGCAGGGACAGAATAAAAGATTTGCACAAAATAGAAGTTTTTTCAGTTTGTTCACTGAAGGATTTCTAATGTCCATATCCAATCCCAAGGCAATTGCATTTTTTGCAGCATTATTTCCATTATTCATTAGCCAGTCAAAGCCTTTCCTAGCTCAAGTGTTCATCTTGACCATTACATTTTTAATTTTAGATGGACTTTCTCTTTTGGGTTACACCTATTTTGCCACTAAGTTGAAAGGGTTCATGGAGAACAGTAAAAAAGTACATCTGCAAAACAAAATAGCAGGTTCATTGCTGATATTGAGTGGATTAATGCTCTCTATGATTAAACGTACAAATGGCTAGAAATTGAGCTGATGGAGATATTGGGCTGGAATACTTCTAATACATGGAAAACCTTAAGAAAAAAATGTGTGGCCAAAAAGATAAGATGCCGATTAAGTTGGTGAATTTCTATAGAGTGAAACAAGCTATTGAGTATTTATCAGATAATTTTAAAGAGCAACCCGACCTTTCCCTTATTGCAAATAAAATTAATATGAGTCCTTACCATTTTCAAAGAATTTTCAAGGATTGGGTAGGATTGAGTCCAAAGAAATTTTTAAGTTACCTGACCGTTGATTTTCTTCGTCACAAAATTCGGGAGACAGACAATATGATTCATGCTGCTGAAATTTCTGGGCTCTCAAGCCAATCTAGGGTTCATGATCTTTTTGTACATATAGAAGGAGTAACTCCGCACCAATACAAAACTAGGGGATTGGGAATGGAAATTGTATATGGATTCCACGGAACCCCTTTTGGACTATGCTTTATTGCTGTAACCGAGCATAAAATAGTTTCCTTAAAGTTTATTGATATGGATATGGCCGATGCCACATTGCATCTTTTTGAACAGGAATGGAACCGGGCTGATATAGTCCAAAAGCAAGAGTATACCCAAAAATTAGTGACACAGATATTTACTGCTGGAAATAGGAATGATCGTTTGGAATTATTGGTAAAAGGAACAAGCTTTCAGATTAAAGTTTGGGAGGCACTTATAAATATACCATTTGGACAAGTAGCTTCATTTCAACAAGTAGCTGAAATAATTGGGCAGCCCAAAGCGGTTAGGGCAGTTGGAAGTGCAGTTGGGGTGAATCCCGTCAGCTACTTAATACCGTGCCATAGAGTTATCGCCGGTAATGGTACAATGGGCAACTATCATTTTGGAAAGGCCAGAAAACAGTTAATGATTGGTAGGGAAGCAGTCTTCCACGACAGTGATATAACAAGTGGAAAACAATTGACCATGGGAACTTGAAAAACAAGCTGAAGAGGTACTGTATTAACCAGATCCGATTAAAAAATTAACTGCATATAATAGTTGAACAGAATCCATAGTTGCAGTTCAGAACGTGTAAGAAATCTTAATACAGGATTAAAACTGTTGGGCTCCAAAACCGGACATACCGGAGAAATTTCCCAATAGCAAGAAATGGATTGTTGAAAGCCCTTTATAGGGATAGTTTTGAACTATATTTTAAAATAGTGACATAATGAAGGCAATAATTATCGTTGATGCACAAAATGAATTCTCTGAAAAAGGAAAGCGTCCCGTTCCTGGTTTTTTAGATGCCGTAAAGGCAATTTCAAAACAAGTTGAAATCGCAAGGATTGAAAACACACCTATAGCTTGGGTAAGACATTTCAATCAGCCCCACGAAAGTCCTGCTTATATACCTGGTACATGGGGAAGCGAGTTTTATACAGGTTTAGGGCCTTTAAAGAATACAAAGTTAGAAAGGGAATTCCATAAGAATGTATATGGCGCGTTTACAGGATCTGATATAGGTCAATGGCTTGATTCATTACGCATCACAGAAGTGATCATAATGGGGTTTTATACACATGGCTGTGTCTCCACAACAGCTAGAGAAGCTATTATGCTTGGTTTAAATGTTTGTTTACATAGAGAAACTACTGGAGCTTGCGATATTGAGCATGGATTATTGGGAAAAATTGCTGCAGTTGAAGTCAGAAGGTCTGCTTTATTGCAATTGGCCAATATGGGAGCAACAATTTTATAGATTTTTGATTGGAGATATTTGTATAAAAACCTGCAGCAGGTTTTTCACACTATGACACCGAATTCTATCTAAATAAAAAGTTGTCAAAATAATCCTTGATGTTTTTTAGCAACGTTACTTCCTTCGATATTCCAACGGGGACAATTTTTCCATTTTTTTGAAAATTTTGGAAAAATATGAAGAATCTGAGTAACCAAGAATATACGATATTTCTTGGACACTAAGGGTTGTTTGCTTCAAAAGGCTTTTGGCATCAAGGATAACAACATCAATGATATGATTTTTTGCGGTTTTGCCAGTTTCGGAAAGTAAAAACTCACTTAGATATTTTGGAGTTATATTCATTTTTGAAGCATAGAAACTCACTTGTTTTTGTTCTCGAAAGAACCTGGCTACCATGGATTTAAACTTGAAAATCTGCTTTTCCTTTATGGTTAGTTTGGTTTGGTTTTCGGATAATTGTCTATAGTACAGTTTTTTTATGTATTCCAATAACGAATGTACTATACCGGGTAAAATACTGGCTTCTTTCTTAAACTGAGCCATAAATAGAAAAAAAGCCTTTATGTTTTTATAATCTTGATTTTCCAGTTTAAGGACATGGTGTCCTCCTGGCTGAAAAAAGGGTAATGAACTTAAAAAAGTGGATGTGGCAAGACCTTCCAACAATGTTTCCTGGAACAGGATTGTGTCCGTCGGTGCGTCGGAATAGGTCATCCACTGTGACACAATTCCCGGACCAAGTAATATTAAACTACTGTCTGTTATATTATAATGTTCACAAGCAATTTTTACTTGGACGTCCCCTGGTTTGGTAAGGGCTATTCCATAGAAAGTATTTCTAATGGGAAAGTCAATGGAAGCCGCTTTATACGTACTGCTATCCACCATCAAATAAGGTCGCTGTGTATCTTGGAAAAAAGTATGTTTCAAATAATCATAAACATCAAATGATGCAATATCCTTGGACTTTTTCATTTAGTGTGAATACTATAATAACAATCAAAAGTACAAAAAAACATATCTTTTAAATGTAATTTAAAGGTTAAAAACCGAAATAAATACTTTATTTTAAAGTTTAAGTATATTGATGGTTGTACAAAGTGTTTTGTTGGTATGTAGATGAATTATAACATTTCTGGCCCATCCCTCTTGCCATAAATTCGGGTAACTCAATTATATTCCACTTTTTTAAATTCAAGATTGGAACAGAAGTTTTAACCTCTTTCCTATCGATGGAACAGTTTAAAATCGGGGTTTTTCGTGAAGATACGTATACTGGGAACCGGTCCGAGCCCAGCTTCTAGCCATCCAAATTAAGGGATCAAACCCTTTTCTTCTCTAAAATGGGACCCTGTAGCAAAAGGAACAGTAAGGTATGATAGTTGTCTCCCAACTTCTTGCGAAGCAATCTGAAAGCCTTGGTAATATGGGATTCAACGGTTTTTACCGATACATCGAGGTAATTTGAGATTTCCAGATTGGTAAGCCCCTCCTTTCTGCTGAGCATGAAAATTTCCCGACACTTCGGGGGCAGGTTCTGTATTTCTTTGGTTATAATGGTGATGGCCCGCTCCAAACGGTTCTCATCTTGGATAAGGGCAATCTTTTCCAGACTTTCAAAATATTTTTGCTCTATGTTCAAGTTGGTCCGCTGCTTTTTGTATTGGTTGATGAACTCATTGTGGACCGAACGGAAGAGATAGTTCTGTAGGGAAGAGGTAATATGCAATTTCTTTCGCTTTTCCCATGTCCTAAGGAAAACGTTTTGCAGAATATCCTCGGCCATGGCAGAATCGTTGGTCAAGGAAATGGCATACCCGAACAAGCGATGGTTATAAAGATCAACCAAATGGATATACGCTGCTTCGTTTCCCTTCTTCAAGTCTTGGATCAACGACCTTTCATCAGTATGATACATGGCTAATTTTTTTTCTTTAAAAGATATTCTTGATTACAAATGTTATAAAAATATTATAAAAAAGTTAGGGTTTTCAAAATAGGGATTGTCATTCTATAGAGAATGTGAAAAAAGATGCCTCCAAAGAATATAGAAAACCTAATTGTAAAATATTTGCTCAATGAAGCATCAGCCAAGGAGCTGGACCTTTTGTCCGAATGGATTGCCCATACACAGAACGAACATGTTTTTGAGGAATATGTACAGTGTCATTACCAAATCTCACTTTCGATGAACCAACCTGATGCCGATAAGCTTAAAAAGGTCCTGTTGCAAAAGATCAAAAAGGACAAGAAGAAACAGAGTATGCATTTTGCATATAAAATGTTCAAGTATGCCGCCGTTGTCTTGGTCTTGTTTGGTTTGGGATATTTCTATAACAAAGAGACCGGACTGGATTCCGATCATGGGCATGCCAAGTTGGTCCCGACAGAGGAAGCCATAACCATTGAATTGGACAATGGGGAGGTCAAAGTCCTGGTCGCGGAGCAAAGGAAGGTGATACGGGACAAAAAAGGTAGGGTGATGGGGGAACAGAAAGGCTCAATGTTGGTCTACTCGAACCAGCAAAACAGGAAAGAGCTGCTCTACAATACGTTGAAAGTGCCTTACGGAAAGCGTTTTGATGTTGTGCTTTCGGATGGCACCCATGTGTATCTCAATGCGGGAACGACCTTACGGTATCCTGTCCAGTTCATGGATGGGATGAACCGGGAAGTTTACCTCACTGGAGAGGCCTATTTCGATGTGACCAAGAAAAAGGAGACAGGCCAATCATTCATAGTCCATGCAGATGCCATGGATGTGCAGGTCCTTGGAACAAAATTCAATGTTCGCAATTATCCGGAAAACACCATGGTTCAGACCGTATTGGTGGAAGGTTCCGTGGAATTGATGAGTGAACGGGACCCAAGCTTGGCCTCTACCAAATTGGAACCCGGTTATAAAGGGGAATGGGACGGAACGACCCCCGATATTTCAGTTGAAAATGTGAACACTCATTTATATACTGCTTGGATACAGGGCAAGCTGATTTTTAAGAACACCTCTTTTAAAGAGATCAGGAAAGCATTGGAGAGGAAGTACAATGTCAGGATCAAGAACAAGAACGAACATCTGGATCGACAATTTTTCGATGCTACCTTCGACATTGAGAGCATCGACCAGATCTTGGAGTCCTTTAGCCGAAGCTATGCCATCGAATACAAGATCATTGACAATGAAGTAATCATCGAATAACCTAAAACCAAAACCTATGTAAGCACCAACCAAAGACCAATCGAAGAACAAGAGCTTTGTCAAATAAAAAATCGGAAAATGCGCACACATTTTCCGATTGGGCGAAGTGATTTAAAAGAATTAAATCAAATAACAATTCAAAATTATGAAAAACCTCTTAAAACCATTGGTTTTACTGGAATATTTTCCTAAACCAAGTTTAAAAATGAAACTAACGGCACTATTGGTATTGATCTCACTCTTTCAAATACATGCCAACTCCTATGCCCAGAACAAAAGGATTTCATTGGATATGAGGCAAGTATCGGTTGCCAAAGTGATCCAAGAAATTGAGCATAAATCGGACTTCAAATTTTTACTGAACCGAAGGGACGTGGACCTTGACAGAACCGTGAGTATCCAGGCAGACAAAGAACCCATTAAAAAGATACTTTCCCGGCTGTTTAGGGGCACGGGAGTCAGTTTTGAACTTTTGAACAAGCAGATCATCCTACGACAGATTGTCCAAGACAATTCCTCTTCAAAACCCAACGGGAGAGCCTTGGACCGTAAACCGGACCAACTCACCATCTCTGGAACCATTACCGATGGGAATGGGGTTCCCTTGCCCGGCGCCACTGTCATTGAAAAAGGTACCATGAACGGCACGGCCGCTGATTTTGATGGAATCTATGCATTGGAAGTTTCGGGTCCCGGGGCGGTACTGGTGTTCAGTTCCTTGGGGTTTACCACACAAGAGATCACCATAGGAAGTGTATCGACCATCAACGTGTCGATGTTGGAAGATGCCGAACAACTTGAAGAAGTGGTATTGGTGGGATATGGCACCCAAAAGAAAAAGGATCTGGTGGGGTCGGTATCAACTTCTTCCAGAGAGGATTTTGGGGATGTGGCCGTCAGCAATACCTCAGAGCTCATCCAGGGAAAAATGGCCGGAGTCCAAGTGGTCAACAATAGTGGGAACCCCGGTTCGGACACACAGATCATTATTAGGGGAACCGGTTCCTTTACCAATGTGGCCCCCTTATATGTGATCGATGGAATCCAGAGTGATCAGACCATATTCAATTCCTTGAGTCCTTATGACATTGAGGATATCACCGTACTGAAAGACGCCTCCTCCGTGGCCATTTATGGGGCCCAGGGCGCCAATGGGGTGGTCATTGTGACAACCAAGAATTCGAAAAGAGGGAAGGCACAAATCACCTATAATACTTACGCGGGACTTTCATCGGCATGGAAACAGTTTGATATGCTGAACGCTGCGGAGTATACGGCAGTGATCAAAGAGTGGTATGCCAATGCCGGACAGCCATTGCCCCCAAGACTTCAAACACCTGAAGCACAGGTAACGGCGACCGATTGGCAGGATGAAATGTTCAGGACGGGAAAGCTCACCGAGCATCATATCAGTGTGGGTGGCGGTTCCGAGAATGTAAAATATGATTTCTCCATGGGGTATACCAATCAGCAGAGCCAAATAGTAAAAATGGATTTCACAAGGTTCAATGTCCGATTGAATTTGGTCGAGAACATTGGAAAGCGATTTAGACTTGGTCAACAACTGAACCTTCAGTACAGAACGACCAAAGGGGTCACGGCAAACATATTGGCCGGGCTTCGAATGCCTCCCTATATTTCCGTGCTGGATCCAGAAAATGAATTGGGGGGATATGGAATTGCCACAAGCGCCCTTGATGGGAATGATAGTCAGAATCCATTGATACAGCCAAACTTAAGGGACGTAAGGGACCGTAGGTTAAACAATTATGTTCAGTTGTTCGGGGAAGTCGATCTTTTTGATGGACTCAAGTTCCGGTCCCAATTGGGAGTGACCTTCAACTTTGGCCAATACTACAATTACAACCCCACCTATGCAGGGAATCAGCTTATTACGCAAAGTCAGATAAATGAAAGCTATGATTATGGACTGAGGTACATTGTCGAGAATTTTTTCTCGTACAATAAAACTTTCAACAATCACAATGTACAATTGACCTTGGGGAACTCCTATAGGGATGGGGGCATTTCGAGAGGGGTAGATCTTACGGGATCCAATTTTGCCAATGAGATCATCCATCAGATCGGAGTGGCAAAAACGGTCAGCCTTGGATCGGGCTATGCCAATTCCAACGCCCGTTTTGTATCTTATTTTGCCCGTGTCAACTATACCTTGAAAGATCGTTATATCCTCAGCCTTACCGGGCGTCGTGATGCCACTTCTTTGTTCAGTAAGGACAATAGGGTAGGGTATTTTCCTGCAGTTGGATTGGGATGGAAACTTTCCGAAGAGTCTTTTCTGAAAGAGTCATCCTTTATATCCAATCTAAAACTACGGGCCAGTTGGGGCAAGACCGGAAACTCCAATATCCCTGGTTTCCTTTATCAATCCAATGTATGGACCGGTTCAGGAAACAGTGTAGTGTATCCCTTGGGGGTTAACGAAGGATTGGTGAACGGGGCCACTGTGGCCATTGCGGCAAGCCCTGACCTGAAATGGGAAGAAACCACCACATTCGATGCCGGGGTGGACGCATCCTTTTTGAACAACAGACTGGAAGTGAACCTTGGCTATTACAATCGGGACAACGAGGACCTTTTGGTGGAAGTTCCATTGCCCTTGTCCACTGGTTATGGAGGGGTTTCGGGAGCGAACAGTAACCAGACCATCAATGCAGCTTCCGTATACAACCGTGGTGTTGAATTTTCCGTGGGATACCAGGATACCTTTGGAGAACTTGATTTTGGTATCAATATCAATGGGGCCTATAACAAAAATGAGGTTACTTCCCTTGGCACGCAGAATGCGGTCCCCATTATAGATGGGTCGTTTTACTCCGTTCCTGCCATGACCCGCACCGAGGTGGGACAGCCCATAGGATCTTTCTATGGCTATGTGTACGATCATGTTGCCATTGATGATGCCGATGTGGAAAAGTACAATGCCATTGCCCGGAATGCAACGGGTGATGCCGGAGCGGTGTACCAATCCGGTCTGTTGCCAGGAGATAGGATCTTTAAGGATCTCAATGGGGATGGACAGTTGACCGAAGAGGACCAGACTTTCCTTGGAAACCCCATACCCAAATGGAACTATGGGGCAAACATCAATTTGGGATATAAGAATTTTGACTTCATGTTGTCCCTTCAAGGGGTTGCGGATGTGGAGATCATCAATGCCACCAAATATTATTTGGAGGGGATGGCCCTGCCGTTCAATGCCAAAAGAAAGGTTTTGGACCGTTGGCAAAACCCAGGGGATGTTACGGATATAGCCCGAATCGGTCAAAATCCTGGAACTTCTGACAATTTGCGGAACTCTTCCTGGTTTGTGGAGGACGGTTCCTTTACCAGGGTGAGGAACATCACTTTGGGGTATACCGTTCCGAGGGATGTCATTACCAAGTTGACCCATGATACGGTAAGGAACGCCCGGGCGTATTTCACGGCCCAGAACCCATTTACATTTACCAAATATTCAGGGTATGATCCTGAAATAAGTGGAAGCAACCTCATTTTTAGCAGAGGGATCGACACGGGCGCCGTCCCAATGTCGCGGTCGTTCATACTGGGTCTACAAGTAAGTTTCTGACCACATTACACTAACATTGAAAAATCTATATATCATGAAAAATAAAATTGGAATAATGTTCCTGATCATCATGCTGGTTTCTGTGGGCTGCCAAGATAACCTGCTGGATGTCGATAATATGAACGCCTATAGTGATGAGACCTATTTCAAAACCCAGGAACAGTACAATGAGGCCGTTATGGCCACTTATGCTGTGTTCAGTCATGAAGGGATGATGGCAAGGGAATGGTACTTTATATTTGATCTTTTGGCCAATGATGCGGAAAAGGCACCTCCCTTGGTAGGGACCGAACTGCAATTGGCGGAATACAGTTTTACCCCAACAAACCCGGATATTGTTGCCCTTTGGGCATCGCTTTATCGAATGGTGTTCAGGGCCAATTTGGCACTTTTTGTCATGGAGGATTGGGAGCCTACGCCTTCTGAGGTGGCGCTAAAGGAACAGTATATTGCCGAGGCACGCTTATTACGCGGATTTGCATACTTCAATTTGGTGACCAATTGGGGGAGGGTGCCCTTAAAAATGAATTATGAATCATCCCGACAGAATTCGGCACCGAGGGAAGAAGTTTCCACAGTATGGAAGGTGGTAGAGGAAGATCTTTTGGCGGCCATTCCCAATTTACCAGTGGAATATTCCGCAGATCAGTTGGGCAGGGGCACCAAAGGAGCTGCCATTGCATTTTTGGGAAAGACCTATCTGTTCCAAAAAAAATATGATGAGGCCATTGTGGAGTTCGATAAGCTTACCAAGGCTCCGTTCAACTACAGCCTAGACGCCGATTTTGATCGTTTGTTCGGGGAGGACAATATCAATACACCGGAAGCCATTTTTGCTGTAAACCATACCTATACCACTCCCAATACCCAATATTATATGTTCGGGGGACAGGAAGGCTCCAATGGGAGAACCTTCCATACGGGACGTGCCCAGGAATATGGTTTTAACGATTGGCAAAACGTTGTGGCCTCCAATGCACTTGTGGAAGCCTATGCGTATCCCGACCCACAAACCGATGCACCCTACATGGATCCAAGGGCAGGCTTGACCTATTACGGTACTGCTGCAAATGGTGGTGATATCCAATATTGCGATCACTGTCCGGATGGCCCCATCGATTACCCACAGGATTTCTTTGGCAACAGCTACAGAAAATATGAACCCTATGAATTCCAACAGTATACCTCTGCGCCAAGAAGTGGGATCAACACCCATGTCGTACGTTATGCGGATGTATTGTTGATGCTTGCCGAAGCCTATATCGAACAAGGTGCCGATGTACCAAAGGGAATGTCCTTGATCAATGAAGTAAGGAACCGCCCCAGTGTTATGGCCGTAAATTATCCAACCGGATTGAGTCAATCCGAAGCCCGTGATGCCCTAAGGCTGGAGCGTAGGATAGAACTTGCGGGAGAGCAGTCCCGTTGGTTTGACTTGAACAGATGGGGCATTGCGAAAGAGGTCTTGAACACCGAGCACCCCGAAGGCCCGGGACAACAACCTTTTTTGGACAAGCATGTATTGCTGCCTATTCCCCTACAGGAACGGAACACCAATCCAGAATTGGCAGCAGATGTGGATAATGACTGGAATTAAAGGACAGGCTTGGAGATTTTACGATCCAGGGTAATTTGAAATCATGGATTTCAGAATATTCAATGGTACCATGGGTATGCTATGCCTTTGGATGCTGTTGTTCCCCAGCTGTATGGATAAGGAACATGTTGTCCCAATCCTTGAGGATGGGCGCTATACCATACAGCTAGGGAATCAGATAATGGAAATTGATCCATCAACAGGGGGAAGGATAACTTCCTTGAAATTGGATGGAGAGAATTTTTTAACGGATGAGAATGTGGATTCCTTCAACTGGGGATCTACTTTTTGGCCCAGCCCCCAAAGCGATTGGGGCTGGCCCCCATCCCCTGAGCTTGACAATAAGCCCTATACGGATGCATCGATGGGCCCTGTTGTTAAGATGGTCAGCGGAAAGGACCCAAAGACGGGATATGTGATCACCAAAGCCATTAGGGGAAAGACAACAACGGCGTCCTTTTTGATTACCTATTCGATAACCAACACATCGGATAGTGTGCAAAAAGTGGCTCCATGGGAGGTGACCCGTGTCCATATCAATGGCATGGCATTTTACCCTATGGGGGCGGGGAAACGCACCGGGGGATTACTTCCCTTGGTCACTGAGAGGAAAGGTATAGTTTGGTTTGTATATGATGGTGGGGGGCTGCCAACTTCGGGCGATCGCCAATTGTATTCGGATGGATCGGAAGGGTGGTTGGCCCAAGTCAATGACTCTGTGATATTGGTCAAAAAGTTTGAGGACATCGCATGGATCGACAAGGCGCCGGAAGAGGGAGAAGTTGAATTATTTGCCAGCGATATCCGAAAGACCGGAACGGGATATGTTGAAATTGAACACCAAGGGGCATATCAGGAATTGGAACCAGGAGAGTCCTTGGTATGGGACGTGGAATGGTTTTTAAGAAAGCTGCCCCCGGAAATCACCCCCGAAATGGGAAATGATCGACTGGTGGAATATGTCCGTGACCTGATTCAGGCAAGGCCCTAAAGAAATCAGGAAATATGTGACAGGGATGGACAAAGAATGATTAAGAAGGGAACTCTCCCATAAGGGTAAGTTCGAACAATGATTTTAACAAAAACCAAAATTGAGAAAGACAAACATAATCACTGTATTGATCCCATCCATGCTATTGCTGGGCTTGGGATGCGATAAAAAGACCAATCTCGAAAGAACCTGGAGTATCTATAAGGCGGACAACCATAGCAGCAGCTATTCTCCCTTGGAACAGATCAATAGGGAGAACGTAGATGAACTACAGCCCATATGGAGCTTTAGGCCCAATGATGCCCCTAAGGGGACCAGGTTTTCAAGAAGTGAATCCAACCCCATTGTGGTGGATGGTATTATGTACACGACATCGGCCAGGCACCGTTTGTATGCATTGAATGCCAGTACCGGTGCCATGATATGGTCTTTTGACCCCTTTGACGGTGGACCTGGTGGTGGGGTAAACAGAGGGGTCACCTATTGGGAGGATGGGGATGACAAGAGAATATTGTTTACGGCAGGGGACCAACTCTATGCCGTGGAGGCAGGTACGGGAAGGCCCATTGACTCTTTTGGAGATAAGGGAAAGGCCAGCATGAATGTAGGATTGCGAGGTGACCCAGAGGCCATTTCCGTAATTCCTACCTCGCCCGGTATCGTATATGGGGACCTATTGATCATGGGGACCGAGGTATCGGAACTATATGGGGCCGAACCCGGGTACATCAGGGCCTATGACATACGGTCGGGTGCTTTAAAATGGAAGTTCCATACCATTCCCAAACCCGGGGAAATCGGATATGAAACCTGGCCCAAGGATGCATGGAAGTATGCTGGAGGGGCAAACAACTGGGCTGGTATGAGTATAGATGAGGAAAGAGGTATGGTCTTTATCTCCTTGGGGTCGCCCACCTATGATTATTATGGGGCCGATCGCAAAGGAATGAACCTTTTCGGGAATTGTGTGGTGGCCCTTGATGCCGGAACCGGGGAATATATATGGCATTTCCAGACCATTCACCATGATCTTTGGGACTATGACCTGCCCGCCCCACCTAACTTGGTCACCTTGGAACGGGATGGAAGAAAGGTGGATGCGGTGGCGCAAACTTCCAAAATAGGTTTCTTGTACGTACTTGACAGAGAGACGGGGGACCCTTTGTTCCCCATAGTTGAAAAGAAGGTCCCGGCCTCAAATATCCCTGGGGAACATGCGTGGCCCACACAACCTTTTCCCCTCAAACCGGAACCCTATGCCAAACAGTTCATCACCAAGGAAGATTTGAGTTTTTACTCTCAGGAATCATACGATTCCTTACTGAAGGCGTTTAATTCCTATCGTTATGAGGGGCTTTTCACCCCTCCTGACACAATTGGATCATTTTTCTTTCCAGGGAGTAGGGGAGGATCTAGTTGGGGAGGTGGGGCCTACGACCCGAACAGCGGAATTCTCTATGTGAAATCCAACAACTCTCCCGAGATTGGTTTGTTGAAAAGGATTGAAAACAAAAAGGATGTAGGGACAGATGTATCACTCTATGAGAGAGGGGAACAATTCTACGGGAACTTTTGTGTCAGTTGCCATGGGGCCGATAGAAATGGGCAAGAACCAGACAATCCTTCCTTACTGGGATTGCAAGTAAAGATGGGGCGCGAACAGGTCTTGAAAAAAATCAATGAGGGGGCTGGGAAGATGCCTTCATTTTCCAGTGTACTACCTGGGGAAGAAGAGGCGATATTGGCCTACCTGTTTGAACAAAAGAATAAAGGGTCCAAATGGGAGGACCGCCTATTGGAGGAAGTACAGACTAACGAAAAAGCAAATACGGAAGTGCAAACGGACACTTTTCCCAGATATTTGAACATAAGGGCGTATGGACATTTTCGGGATATGAAAGGGAGGCCGGGGATAAAGCCCCCTTGGGGCACCTTGAACGCCATCAACTTGAATACTGGGGAATATGAGTGGAAAATACCTGTGGGTAACGACCCTGAACTACAGGAGGAAGGAGCTCCCCCTACGGGAACTGGGGGATCTGCAGGGCCGATTGTAACTGCGGGAGGTGTGGTATTCCTCACGGGTACCCATGATGGAAAACTATTTGCCTTTGATAAGGCAGATGGCAAAAGGCTTTGGGAAATTTCCCTTCCTGCATTAGGGACTGCCACCCCAAGTACGTATATAAGTGAAGGCAAACAGTATTTGGCCGTTGCCGTTGCCGGCAATGAAGATGAACCCGGAGGGTATATTATGGCTTTTGCACTTCCCGATTAGAAGAATGTAGAAAACTAAAAAGTTATGAAATCGAACAAAACCATTTTGAAGGGCAGATCCAATGGCAGGATCATGAAGAGGGTACTGATGTCTTTGCTGGTGACCACTACCATTTTTTACGGTTCGGCCCAAGAACCGAACCGTGGGGAGTATAACCTTTTGATCGGTACCTATACACAAAGGGGCAAGGACAATGGAATATTTGTCTACCGATTCGATAGTGGTACAGGGGAACTAAGCTATAGGTCGGAAACCAATGGGGTCAAAAACCCTTCCTATCTGGTCATATCCAAGAATGGAAAACACGTTTATGCGGCGAATGAATTGGGTAGGGGAAATGGAACGGTGACCGCTTTATCCCTAGATCCGGAAAAAGGGGAACTTAGTGTCTTGAATGTTATGGGAACCGGAGGAGATGGCCCCTGCTATGTGGCTGTGGATGATATGAACCGATATGTTTATGCGGGCAACTATGGAGGGGGTAGTCTAGGAGCCATACCCATAAGGGAAGATGGTGCTTTGGGTTCTTCCATCCAGTCCATTAGACATGAGGGCGGTAGTATACGACCTGGGCAGAAGAGACCCCGGGTCCATGCAACGGTCTTATCCAATGACAACAGCTTCCTATACGTTCCCGATCTGGGAACGGATAAGATAAACATCTACAAAATAGATGCCTCCTCCAGCAACCCCATGGCCCCTGCCGATCAGTCCTTTGTAAGTGTTGAACCGGGCAGCGGTCCAAGGCATTTTGTATTCCATCCCAACGGCAAGTTTGCGTATGTGGTTCAGGAACTTATGGGAATAGTCACGGCCTTTGATCATGATGGTGGAAAATTAAAGAGCAAACAATCGGTGAGCTTGCTTTCCAAAACGTATAAAGGCGGAGTGGATGAGGCAGATGCCGCGGATATCCATATCTCACCTGATGGGAAGTTTTTGTATGCTTCCCTGAGAGGGGAAAGTAATGAATTGGTCATTTATGCCATTGAAGAAAATGGAATGTTGGAGTATGTGGGCAGGCAATCCACCTTGGGCAAGGTGCCAAGAAATTTTGTAATAGACCCATCGGGAAGGTTTGTATTGGTAGGAAACAGTGCCAGTAATGAGGTGGTTGTTTTTAAACGGGATCAAAGTACAGGGCTTTTGGAACCGACCGGAAATACCATTTCGGTACCTGCTCCTGTGTGTCTGAAGTTCACAAAAATGGACCTATAAACAAACAACCCAAAAACAATAACAGATGATTACAAGGAGAAAATTATTGAAAAACTTATCGGCTGTTCCGGTAGTAGGTGGATTGGTAGGTACCGGAATGGTATCGGCCTGTGAATTCAACAAGACCGACCCGGGAGCTGGAACAGAAGAAGCGACCAGGAACTTTTTTGAGGAACTGGGCGTGACACCGGTAATCAATGCGGGGGTTACCATGACCTTTCTATCGGGCTCGTTGATGCGTCCAGAGGTGATGGCGGCCATTAACTCCACCGCCCATGATTTTGCCAATATGTACCAACTACAGGACAAGGTAGGTGAAAAGATAGCCGAAATGCTCAACGTGGAAGCCGCTATGGTGACCTCGGGAGCAGCCTGTGCCATGGTATTGGGTACCGCTGCGACCATAACAGGTATGGATTTGAAGAAGAGAAGGCAATTGCCTGACCTTCCCGATCCACGTCCGGAAGTTATCATGCAGAAAAGCCATAGATATGTCTTCGATCAAGCAATTCCTACAGCAGGTGCTCGGATTGTAGAGGTGGATGGTGCCGAGGAAATGGAAGCTGCCATCAATGAGAACACCGTAATGGCCTTGTACTTCAATGCGGCAAGCGGACCAATTTTACACGAAGAGTTCGTAGCCATAGCCAAGCGTCATAATATACCCACGTTCATTGATGCCGCTGCTGATGTACCCCCAAAGGAAAACTTGTTCAAGTTTCAGAAAATAGGTTTCGACCTGATTACTTTCTCAGGAGGAAAAATGATCAGGGGACCTCAGAGTGCCGGACTTCTTTTTGGTAGAAAAGACCTTATTGAAGCGGCCAAATTCAACCATAGCCCCCATGAGGCCCCAATAGGTAGGCCAATGAAAGTCAACAAAGAGGAGATTTTTGGGATGTACGCAGCCCTTAAGGCCTATTTGGAACTGGATCATGAAAAGGAGTGGCAAGATTGGTTGGACCGTATTGAACGTATCAAAACCAAGATAACCACCATTGAGACCGTAAGTGGGGAGACCCATGTAAGCCCTGGTCCTGCAAATGCCTTTCCAAGTATGTTGGTGAGCTGGGATCAAGAAAAGGTGAAGATGAGCCCAAAAGAGGTTAGTGATGCTTTAAAAGCGGAAAACCCAAGTATTGTGACCAATATTAGAAGGGGAAGGGATGGTGCCGAGGACAGATTGAGCGTTGGTGTTGTGCTTCTAAAGCCGGAACAGGTAGACTACGTGGCCGAACGTTTGGCCGCCGTATTGAGTAAAGCCGTTTAAGGTTTTAAGATATTTGGTCATTGTGAATCCAAATGCAATGGCCCCGCTACTCTTCAAGTGGCGTGTAAAATCGAGCAATCATTGGAATTGTTTGGTTAGTTTTTTAGATTGTATGGGGCGCAGGTGACAACCAGCGCCCCTTTTTCACATACTTCATTGAATTATAGGTGTTTGGATGCTAAACTGTTAGTGTGGTAGAGCGTAAGATTTGATGGATGACCTCTTTATCTTCGTCATCAACTTTAAAGATTTGGGGATTAAAAATCATATAGATTTTTTATGGTAATATCTTACCCTCGGGAAATCTGAGTATTTAATGAAATTCCCCATTATAGTTTTAGAACAGGGGTAAGGTTATGGCTTGAGAAAGTAGAGTCGATGAAAAGGAAAACCCAGATGATAAAATTGAAAAATAAAAATCGAAAAAAATTAATAAGTTTATACTGATTTTTTGGATTTTTTAAGCTTTAATGCTGTAAAGTTCATAGAATAAATCATAAAATGACCAATGCCTATAATAGGTGTTAAGTGCAATATAAACCTTGATCCCTCTATGAAAACCTCGTTCAAAAACGAAATTAAGGCGTTGTTTTTGAAACATTATGAGGAATGGTGCCTGATTTCTTTCAGATATGTAAAGGATATGGCTGAGGCCGAGGATATTGTGCATGACGTCATATATAAAATGTTGACCTTGGGCGACAAGGCCATTGAAATTGCCCATATGAAAGGTTACATTGTAACCTCCATACGAAATCTGAGCATAAAGAAAGCGGGGGTCAAAAATAAATTGTCCAGACTTGAAGATGCGGAAGTGGTTGTGCCTGTGGAATTGCTCCAAGAGGAAAGACTCATATGGAAGGAGGACTCAAAGAAGATCCAGAAAGCCTTGGACAAGTTGCCCGAACAAAGCAAAAAAGTCTTTGAGCTATGCGTCATGGGAGGGGTAAAGTATAAAAATGCCGCCGAGATTCTTGGGATTTCCATCAATACCGTAAAGTATCATCTCCAAAAATCTTTTAAGATCTTAAGGATAAATTTGAAGAATTTTTATCTATTTCTCCTGTAGGGTATAACACTTGATTAACATTAAGTTAATATTTTCTTCTTTTTTCACTACCCTTTTTTTGTTTTCGGGAATCTTATAAGAAAGGCCTTTGCTTTTTAATTGACCCATGATTATGAAATTAGGTAAACTGATATATAAAAAATTGAACCATTCCCTTGCTGGTGAAGAAGAGTCGGAATTTATGCAATGGTTCAATGCATCAAAGGAGAACCAAGAGACTTTTCTTGCATTGAAATCTTTTTATGAAGAGGGAATAGATCTTTCCGACCTACAACATTTGGACGCTGAAAGGGCTTGGAAAAAATTGTCGGATCAGTGGAACGTCGATCATCCCAAAAAATATCCATTTAGGGTTTATGGCCGTTATGCAGCAATTTTTGTTGGTGTCTTGGGACTAGCTTATGGATATTGGCACTATTCCCAAAATGTTGGACTTCCAGCCATGCCTGTTGTAGGCGATGCCATCACCTTGGATCTTGGTAACGGCAATACCCTCAAGTTGTCTTCTTCCGAGTATGAAAAGATTACTGATGGAAAGGGGAACACTTTGGGAGTGCAAGAGGGAGAGACCTTGGATTACTCCCAAGGAGAGGGCACCAATGAATATGCAATTAATACACTGAGCATTCCCAACGGCAAACGCTTTACCCTTCTTTTGTCTGATGGGACCAGGGTCCATCTCAATGCGGGATCTTCGCTGCGGTATCCTGCAAAGTTCAAGGAGAAAGGCAATAGGGAGGTGTTTCTTGCAGGGGAGGCTTTTTTTGAAGTGAGTAAGAACCAAAAGCAACCCTTTATTGTGAACAGTGACAAAATGGACATCAAGGTACTGGGGACCAAGTTCAATGTATCGGCCTACCCGGATGATGAGATGATAAACACTGTTTTGGTGGAAGGATTGGTCCAATTGGGCTCCCCTGGACTGCCTCCTGACCAATCAACTTTTCTTGAACCTGGGTTCAAAGCGGAATGGGACAGTGGCCAAAAAACCATAAAGAAGGAAAAGGTGGATACAGGGCAGTATACTGGATGGATGGAAGGCAAGTTCATAGTTAGGGAGATGGAGTTCAAAAGCATTTTGAAAAAGCTGGAAAGGCATTACAATATTTCCATCACCAATAACAACAAAGCACTATCCAACAGGGCGTTCTCTGCCACTTTTACCACTGAGACCATAGAGGAAGTACTGAACACCTTTGCCTTGGAGACCAGCTTTGAGTTTGAAATATCAGATGATCATATAATTATTAAATAACCTTGACCTAAAAACTGAAGCCTATGAAATAAACGAAAGGAAATAAAAAAATCGGGACATGCGGTAACATGTTCCCGATTCGAATAATCAACTTAAATAAGCTAATTAAAAACATTACAAAAGTATGAAAAATTGCAATAGGCGAGTTTCGCTTAGTTTAAACCAACACTTTCTATTGACCATGAAACTTTCTGTTTTCTTTTTGATAGTTTCATTTTTCTCTGCGGAGGCCAGTACGTACTCACAAAAGGCCATGGTGACCCTTGATATGGAGAATGTGGAAATGGGGACGGTCCTTGAAAACATAGAGGCCCAGACCAAGTTCAAATTTTTCTTTGACAGCAATAAGATAAATGTCAGGCAAAAGGTGTCCATAAGTGCAGACAATACGGTGATAACTGATGTTCTGGACAATCTTTTTAAAGGAACCCAAATTTTCTACATCTTTAGAAAGGAACAGATAGTATTGAATATTAGGACACTGAAGAGCCATGCTTCCGACCAGAAGGAAAACATTTCAAAAAGTATATCCCCTGCACAAATGCAGGTTTCCGGGACCATAAAGGATAGCAATGGAACCCCTATTCCGGGGGTTTCTGTTGTGGAAAAAAATACCTCCAATGGTACTGCGGCCGATTTTGATGGCAACTATGCCTTGACTCTTCAAGGAGACAATGCAGTCTTGGTATTTAGTTCCATTGGATTTGCACCCCAAGAGATTCCCGTGGGACAATCTACACGGATTGATGTTGTTTTGAGGGAAGATGCCGAAAGCTTGGACGAAGTAGTGGTCACCGCACTGGGAATGTCCCGGGAAAAAGCTGCACTACCTTACTCGGTAAGCGAAGTAAAAGGAGATAAACTTACCCAAGCCAGGGAGATAAACTTGGGAACGGCACTTTCAGGTAGGGTAGCCGGTGTAAATGTGACGAGCACGGCCAATGGTCCCAATGGTTCCAGTAGGGTGATCATTCGTGGAAACGGTTCGCTTAGTGGTGAGAACCAACCCTTGTATGTGGTCAATGGCGTTCCAATGAACAATACCAATCAAGGAAACCCTGGAACCTATGGGGGGGTCGATGGTGGTGATGGTCTTGTGAGTATAAACCCTGATGACATCGAATCCATTTCGGTCCTCAAAGGTGGGACGGCAGCGGCTCTTTATGGATCTAGGGCGGCCAATGGTGTGATTTTGATCACAACAAAATCAGGTTCTGCCCAACAAGGTCTTGGTGTGGAAGTAAATTCAACCTTTACCATGGAGACTCCCCTTTCCTTTCCAGATTGGCAGTATCAATACGGTTCGGGAAGCCAAGGACAGAAACCAAGCTCACTATCCGAGGCTGTGGCCTATGGTAGGACATCATGGGGAGCACCTTTGGATGGTTCCCCGGTAATTCAGCCTGATGGAAATGAGCATCCATACTCAGCACAGAAAGATAACATCAGAAATTTTTACGACAATGGTACAACCTTTTCCAATACAGTGGCCATAAATGCTGGTAATGAAGATGCCCAAATGCGGTTTTCGGTCTCCAATATGGACAATAAGGGAATTGTGCCCAATGCATCCATGAACCGAAAAACGTTTAATCTTAGTGGAAATGCCAATTTGGGCAAGAGGATTGAGTTTGAGGGTAGGGCACAATATAGTATAGAACAGAACAAGAATAGGACCTATGTAGCAGACTTTACCAAAAATCCCAATGCATCCGTAGGTTTGGTTGCCACTAATATAGATGTCAGGACTTTGGCTCCCGGCTATGATGAACGTGGTTATGAAAAGGAATGGAACGACTATGTATTTGTAGTGAATCCCTATTTCGCTTCGGAAAAAGTAAAGAACCAAGATGAAAGAAGACGATTCATTGGCTCGTTCGTGACCAAGCTCAACATTACGGATTATCTCTATGCCCGTACCAGAATTGGGATAGATTATTTCAATATTGAGGCAAATGATATTACCCCAACGGGTATCCTATACAGTCCACGAGGTAGTATGAGTGAAAGGGAGGTCAAAACCTATGAGACCAATATTGAAGCCCTTTTAGGCTTTAATAAGCGATTTGGGAACATTTCTGTGAATGCCATTGCTGGTGGAAATAAAATGTATACCCAGAACAAGCAGGTTGAGTTCTCCAGTGGATTGTTCAATGTACCCTTTACCTATTTTATTACCAATGGCAGTAGTCCTACCTTTGAAAAGGGTTTTAGGGAAATGGCCATAAATTCCTTGTTCGGGTCTGTGGATATAGGGTATAATGACTATTTATACTTAACGTTTACGGGGAGAAACGATTGGTTTTCCACACTTTCACCAGAGAGTAACAACTTGTTCTATCCATCCGTTGGGGCCAGTTTTGAGTTTTCGGATGCTTGGGCGTCCAAACCGGAGTGGCTTAGTTATGGAAAGATTCGATCCTCTTGGGCACAAGTAGGGGGAGGGGCTCCAGACCCCTATGGGCTTAACTTGGCCTATGTGGCACAGACCGCATCACATTTGGGCCAACAGTTGATGAATGTTTCCAGCAACAATATCCCCAATACGCTTAAACCGTATACTTCCACAACCGCTGAGGTTGGTCTGGACCTACGATTTTTTCAAAGCAGATTGGGAGTGGATCTAACCTTGTACAACAGAACAACAACAGATGATATTGTCAATGCCTCTGTCCCCTTCTCATCAGGATACCGAAGTGTTTCCTTGAATGTGGGAAAGATAAGCAATAAGGGTGTGGAGTTGTTGGTAACAGGTACCCCGATCGATCGTTCCAAAGATTTTGGCTGGGAAGTGAGTTATAACCTGGCATACAACAAGAATACCGTGGAAAGAATAGCGGATGGGCTTACTTCCCTGCATTTACCGGGAGCTACTGCAAGGACCCAAAACGGATTCATATACCACTACGAAGGAATGCCATTTGGTATGGTGGCTGGTTATAAACGACAGACCAACGATAATGGTGATATAGTATATAATCAAGCCAATGGTTTGCCATTGCAGGGAGACTTTGTGGCCTTAGGCCGTGGAGTGCCCCCTCTTACCATGGGACTTACCAACAACTTTACCTATAAGAACTTTTCCATGGGTGTTTTGTTGGATGGCAAGTTTGGATCAAAGCTGTATACCTCCACAAATGCTTATGGAACGTACTATGGGCTACACAAGAATACTGTGGCCAATGGGGTAAGGGAGAATGGGGTACAGGTATCGGGAGTGGATACCAATGGGAATCCATATAGTGCTACCATCGATGCACAGACCTATTTTCAGAATACGGCCTTTTCCATAACGGATGATTTTGTATCCGATGCAGGCTTTATCAAGCTGAGACAATTGACTTTTGGGTATACCTTTCCCCACTCTATCTTGACCGAGACTCCTTTTGAGCATGTCAGTGTTTCCTTTGTTGCAAGGAACCTCATGTTATTGTACAGTCAAGTGGACAATGTAGATCCAGAGTCCAATTATAGTAATTCAAACGCCCAAGGTCTGGAAAATTTTGGGGTACCACCCACTAGGAGTTTTGGGCTGAACCTTATGGCGCGGTTCTAAAATCAAAGATTGTTTTACAATTAAAAAAAGATATGATGCAAATAAGATGTCTATTATATAAAAGAATAACTTGGATGATGATGGTGGTTACTCTGCTCTTTTCATCCTGCGATAGTGGATTTGAGGATATGAACCAAAATCCCTATGCCTATAACGAACCTGTAATCGGAAGTCTGTTTTCCTATGCTGTCGTGAAGACCGCTGGAGATGGTGATGGAAACACACTGTATCCCAATGATAAGCTGTCCGGTGCCTTCATGCAATATTTTGCCTCACTGAATCCATGGCAATGGACAGGTGACAAATATTTGTACAAGAATGAGTACAACAAAGGTCTTTTTGAAACAGCCTATAATGTTGAGCTGAAAGAAATCCAACAAATGCTCAATCTTCTCCAAGATGACCCAGAAATGAGCAATCAATATAACATCGCCAGGATTTGGAGGGTTTATATTCTGCATCGGGTTACCGATATGTATGGGGACGTACCCTATTTTGAGGCAGGAACAGGCTATATTGATGGCACCTATAAACCAACCTATGATGCCCAATCTACAATTTATGCTGATATGCTGAAGGAATTGGAAGAAGCTTCCCTGGCTTTGGATGCCGGCAAAAGTAGTTTTGGGTCTGCCGACTATATCTATGCAGGAAATACAGATCAATGGAAAAAGTTTGCACACTCGTTGATGTTGCGATTGGGCATGAGACTGACCAAGGTGGATGTTGCAATGGCCGAAACCTGGGCCAAAAAAGCGTTGGATGCGGGTGTCTTTGAAAGCAATGCGGATTTGGCCAAGCTGGACCACACGGATGGTACCTCAAACAATTTTTATTGGTCAGGAAGGGAACTTCGTGGAGGTGAAGGTGTGCCTCCTTCAGCTGAAGGACGAGGGTATGGTAAAATGTCCAAGACCTTTGTGGATCATTTAAAAAACACCAATGACCCAAGGTTGCCATTTTATATCACATTATGGCCAGGAAACGCAGATCCCACCAATTTGCCAACCAGTACCATTCCCGAAGATCAAAGAGGTCTCCCCAATGGCTATGACAATTCCACGATCAAGGAGATCATTCCAGATTGGACAGATGATATGCTTCCCCAGATTTCAGAGATCAATTTGAATACCATTGCCAATAATGCAACACCTTCGATTTTTATCAGTTTTGTGGAAATGGAACTGTTAAAGGCAGAGGCTGCATTGCGGGGCTGGATTACGGGCGACCCACAATCCTTTTATGAGAGTGCGGTAAGGGCCTCCATGGACATGCAGGATATTTATCCCGGGGGTATGAGCGTATCGGAAGGGGAAAAAGACCAGTATTTTTTGGACAATCCCTATAATGCGGGCAGCTTTGATGAGCAGATGGAGCAAATCCATACCCAATTCTGGGCATCTCTTTTCATGAACAATATAGAGGTCTATGCCAACTGGAGAAGAACAGGGTTCCCTGTACTGGTCCCGACCAATTATCCGGGAAATGAAACGGGAGGATTGATCCCAAGACGTCTTCGCTATCCGGAATCCGAAGCAAACCTAAACCCTGAAGCCTATAAGGCAGCTGTCCAGGCACAGGGACCGGATTTATTTACAACCAGAATTTGGTGGGACAGTGAATAATGGGATATCTCCTCAAAATGAGATAAAGTTAAAGCGTTGTTTTGAGTTAGTTTTGATTGAAGAAGCCCCTGTCGTGAGACAGGGGTTTTCTTATCTTACAGGGAAGTGGTCCAAAAAAATGGTGTGTTCATTCCCTAGATCAGGGAACCATATAATACGGGTGTCGAGGTGGCAAGTCTATATATTGATGTATTTATATTGGTAGGGACAGACCTGCTCGATGAAAAAGAATGTGCTGAGTACTGGTTGGCGACAAAAAGTTGGTGGGATGTACCCTAAGGTAAGCCTGACAGATGATAGCATCATTACCGATTCTGCCCGGACTCTCCTGATTTTTACGGGACGTTGCATTACTTCTCAAAGATACTATTGGACTTGATCCGAGATGGAACCTAAAGTATTTCGGATTGTTGAATTCCAGTGGAAACCATTGTATGTTCACTGGGTAACCCTCTTCAAAAAATGTACCTCTTGGAATTGATTAAAAAGAGGATGGTCTTCCAACTCTTTAAACAATCGATTCCAATAGTTAGAATCACCCAAAGCTTTATGAATAGATTATAACGGTCTTAATTTTGGTCCAAATAATAGAAATAAAAAGTTTTTTACTTTCTCCAAGCAACTTTTTCTCAAAATTGAATAGGCTTTGGTGATTTGGCCCTCGACCGCCTTTATGGAAATGCTTAGATGGGATGCAATTTCAGTATTCGTCAGACCTTCTTTCTTGCTCAGTAAAAATACTTCCTTGCACTTGACAGGAAGTTTTTCAATTTCGACACGTATGATATTGATTTTTTTCATGACCATATCATCATTCTCTTCGGAATTCATTTGATCCAGCATTTCAACAAACTTTTTTTCAAGGTTGGAAATAGCTCGGTTTTTATGGTACAGGGTTATAAACTCGTTATAAGCTGTTCTGAATAGAAAACTTTTTATTGGATAAACAGGATCCAATTTATCCCTGAATTCCCAAGTTTTTAAAAATGTATTTTGAATAATGTCTTGGGCTTGTTCATAATCATTGGTCAAAGAAAATACATAACTGAAAATTCTGTCATGATACTTTTGCACCGCAAAGTTATAGGCCTTCTTATTGCCTTGTTTTATTTGTGACACAAGTAATTCATCACTTTCATTGAAACTTTTCATTGGGCTAATGCGTCAAAAATATATTTATAAATGATTGTTGGTTACGGTAACAATTTAATGACAAATATTTTAAAAAAAAATTTTCCAAAATAAGGTCAGGGTTCGCTCTTTATTCTTCTCAAAAGTATTGCTGTAAAAATCCTACAATTGAAAAGTCACTTTCTTAAGTATACCGATCTAGCGTTCAGGGTCAGTGGATTGATGTTTTTTGTCGGGCGATGGTATGCTGGGAACATGGTGAAAGTCCCTAATTGTTTACTTTATGTATGGATTGGATCTTGAACAGTGGAAAGGTTTTCATTTGGGGATAATTCTCCAACAAGCAAGATTGAATGTTAAGGAGAGGTATCCACAATACTCCCCATGAAAGAATTATTTGAAAAAAATATGGAATAAAGCTAGGGTATTCTGAAATGGCTTAGTATTAGGGTAAAATTATAAGTGAACGGTAAATGCAGGCAGAGATTGAAAAATTGATTGTAAAATTTCTAAATAGGACCATTTCCAATGAAGAGGAAGCTTTATTGGAAAAATGGTTGGCAAACCCTGTCAACGAGCATGTATTCCATGATTATGTACAAGTGCATTATGCCATATCAATGGATTGTATCGATGATCTACGTTTGGAACAATCCAAGGATCGCTTGATATTACCTGAAATCGAAAAAGTAAGGTCATTGGATCATAATGTCAAACCCAAAGGTTTCAGTATAAAGCCCTATTTAAAGTACGCAGCCGTCCTGTTGGTCGTAGGGGGAGGGATATTATTGTTGTTGTCCAAAGCGAATGAAATGGAAAATCCTGTTGAAGTGGTTTCGGAAAGCGAAGTGATCATTGCCCCAGGAACCGATAGGGCCATTTTGACCCTAGAGGATGGGAGCCAGATAAATCTGGAAAATGATAGTATATATGAGGCTGATGGGGTGAAGGCAAGCCGTGCCATGATCACCTACAATGCTACGAAAGGCAAGATTTCAAGTGAAGTGCAATACAATTACTTGACCATTCCAAGGGGTGGGCAGTTTTATGTGGAATTGGCCGATGGAACAAAAGTTTGGTTGAACTCTGAATCCCAATTGAAATATCCTAAAAACTTTATTTTGGGAGAAACCAGAAAAGTTGAATTGGTCTATGGTGAGGCGTATTTTGATGTCTCTCCAAGCACCGAACATCAGGGAAGTAGGTTTAAGGTGGTCAACGAAGACCGGGAAATTGAAGTTCTGGGCACAAAGTTCAATGTTAAGGCCTACAAAGATGATATAAATGCTTTGACTACCCTTGAAGAAGGTCTTGTCCGTCTTGATGTGGACGATGAGGAATTTGTCATAAAACCTGGACAACAAGTGGATGTCAATAAACTCACCCATGAAGCTTCCGTTAAATACGTAGATGTCGCTTCTGAAGTGGCATGGAAGGATGGGGTGTTTAGTTTTAAAGGAAAACCTCTGAAAGAAATCATGAAAACCTTATCCAGATGGTATGATGTCAATGTTGTTTTTGAAGATAAAAGTTTGGAAACAGTAAGGTTTAATGGGGTTATACGGAAAGATAAAAAATTGGAAGATGTCCTTGGCATCATGAAATCAAGGAAAATCAATACATATAGAATAGAAAACAAGACCATAATATTGAACTGAACAATAATTAAACCTGATGTAATCTATGGGAATACACTAAGAAGAAGATAAATAAAAAAGGGACAAAGTCTTTCCTCGTCAAAGTAAATGCCTTTATCCCTGAATGGCATTAATTGATTAAACAATATTCAACCAACTAACTATGCGAAATTATGAAATTTAAGTTTACTGCTGCTTTTTTTAAACATAGAAAGCGTTTTTTTATGCTCATTATGAGGACATTCATTTTCCTTTTTTGTGCTTTTGTTTTTGGTTTTGCACCAAATAACCTTGTGTCTCAAAATTCTAGAATCATTGTAAAGGAGGATAAGACCGTAACAGTGGATGAAGTTTTTGACCTGATTATGGAGCAAACTGATTATGACTTTTTTTATGAGGAGGGCATTTTTGATGCCTATCCCAAGGTCAATTTGAAAAAAGGGACCATAAGGACCAACAAACTCCTTAGTGAAGTCCTAGGTTTCGGTAATTTACTGGTTACCGTACAACCCAATAAAACCATCATTATAGAAGGTAAGGTATTAAAGGAGGCTAGCGCTCCGCAAGCTACAGTTTCCGGAATGGTCACGGATGGCTCAGGTCTACCTCTGCCTGGGGCCAGTATTGTCGAGAAGGGGACCATAAATGGGGTGCAAACCGATTTTGATGGAGAGTTTGAAATTACTTTAAAAGGAAAGGATCCGACCATTGTAGTGTCTTTTATTGGATATGAGACTAAGGAAGTGGAAGTTGGAAGTCGGCAGATTGTAAATGTGGTGCTTAAAGAAAGCGTATCAAATTTAAAAGAAGTGGTGGTGGTTGGTTTTGGTACGGTAAGAAAGGAAAATCTGACCGCCGCTGTCGACCAGGTCACCGCGGATGAGTTGGGAAATCGCGCCAATACCAGTATTGTGCAGTCCTTACAAGGGGTAATGCCTGGTCTGAACATCCAGTCCAATAATGGAGATCCTAGACAGAACCCTGAAATCAACATAAGGGGCTTTAACTCGATAAATGGTGGTTCACCGTTGGTGCTGGTCGATGGGATTGCAGGGAATTTAAATTTGTTGAACCCTTCGGATATAGAAACAGTAACGGTTTTAAAGGATGCCGGTTCGGCCGCAATATATGGAGCGAGAGGTGCTTTTGGAGTTATTTTGGTCACGACAAAAAAAGGGAAGGAAGGCTCTGTTAAAGTAAATTACAATAGTACCGTCTCCCTTGCATCACCAACCGTTAGGACTGATTACATTTCGGACCCCGTATTGTATGGAAAAACGGTGGATGCTGCAATTTATGGTTATAACGGAACAAGTTATACGGGCTACACCAGTGATTTGGATTGGGAAAGACTACAATCTGTGGCAGATGGTGTATATGCACCTTGGCAGGAACTTCAGGCTGATGGTACTTATAAGTTCTACGGAAATACGGATTGGTACGACTATTTGTATAGAAAGCAGGTTTTTTCCCAAATCAATGACGTGTCCATTTCGGGAGGGAATGAAACTGTACAGGCGTATCTTTCTGGACGTGTGTATAAATCTGGTACCGTTCAAAAATTACAAGATGAGGATGTCGTACGGAAAAATATAAAAGGGAATATATCATTTAAGGTCAATGACTGGTTAAGATTGTCCAATGATATCCAGTATAATACGGGGAATCAAATTGAGTATGGAGGTCGTGCCGCAGGTTGGGGGTCGACATGGACCTATGATAATAACTATTTGTTTGCCTTTGATTCCCCAATAATTGATGGTGTCCCGTTTAACAGGGCAGGTGGGGTAACATTTGCTTCCGTTTTGACCGGAAATTCCTATGAGGATTACGATTATAAACAGTTGGTAAACACATTCAGTACCATCATCACCCCCTTTGATAACCTAAAGATCAATGTTGATTATAGCTATAGGTTTACCAATACCAATTGGAGTAGGCGTCTAAATCCTTTTCAATCGTTGATTGGTGAACGATTGGAAGAGCAAACTAGGGGATTGAACAGGCTGACAGAACAGAAAACAGAAAATGTCTACAATGTTTTGAACGCCTATGCAAATTATAGCCAAAGTATTGGGAAACACCACAATTTAAAATTGACCTTGGGGTATAACCAAGAGGATTTAAATGAAGATGACGTGATTGCCGAACAAGGAGGACTCTTTGATCCAAACTATTCAAGTTTGAATTTAGGGACGGAGTTGTTACGGGCCGATGGGTCTTCCACCAATTGGGCGGTCCAAGGGGTTTTTGGTCGTTTCCATTATGATTTTGATGATAAGTATTTATTCGATTTTACTGCCCGTTATGATGGGTCTTCCAGGTTTCCGAAGGATAGTCGTTGGGGTTTTTTCCCTTCGGCATCGGCTGGATGGTTTTTAAGTAAGGAGAATTTTTGGGAAGGTATTGAACCAACGGTGAGCATGTTCAAATTACGGGGATCGTATGGTATTTTGGGAAATCAAAATGTGGGGTTGTACACCTTTTCTCAATTATTGGCAATAGATACCACGGATTGGTTGGTTGGTAGCGCCAGATTAAACATGGTCAGCGCCCCAAATCCATTGCCAAGTTCATCTACATGGGAGAATACGGCCACTACCAATTTTGGATTGGACCTTGGTTTTTTTGACAACAAGTTGACAACCTCTTTGGATGTATATAGAAAAGAGGTCACCGATATGTATTTGCCGGGAGAACCTCTACCCGGGGTTTTTGGAGCCAACGAACCTAGGGAGAACAGTGCGGATTTGGAAGTGAAGGGCTTTGAATTGTCCTTGTCATATCAAAATACCTTTACCTTGAAAGGAAAACCATTGCGCTTTAAAGTAGGAGGTAGTTTGAACAATTCCGTTGGAAGAATCACAAAGTATTCCAATCCTAATGGACTATTGAGTTCGTTCTATGAGGGACAGACCTTGGGCGAGATTTGGGGATATAGGACCGATGGGCAGTTCCAATCGGATGAGGAGGCCCTGGAATATCAGAATACCTTTGTCAATCCGGAACTGCATCTATCCGATGTTTATAACTTCGTCTTTAATGGCGCACAGAACAATGCATTCAAAGGTTTAAGAGGTGGGGACGTAAAATATCTTGATGTCGATGGTGATGGGAAAATCCATAATGGGGATAACACCCTTGAAGATCATGGAGATTTAAGGGTCATAGGAAATGCGATGCCAAAATATCAATTTGGCTTTTTGATCAGTTCCGAATGGAACGGGTTTGATCTTTTGGTTCAGGGATCAGGTGTGGGATCACAAGATTGGTATCCTCGAGGTCGAATGTATTGGGGAACTTACGAGCGTCCTTATGTTGCCTATATCAGAAAGGATTTGGTGAGCAATGCTTGGAGCGTTGATAACCCAAAGGGTAATTATCCCCGGATAGAAAGAGGATATACTGCCTTATCATCTAACCGACAGTTAAGTGCTGTAAATGACCACTATCTTGAGAATTTAGGGTATTTAAGGGTTAAGAATCTAACCTTGGGATATACGTTACCGCAAGAAATTACGAGAAAAGTAAGTATTGAACGTTTAAGACTATACTTCAGTGGTGAAAACCTTTTCACCTTTAGATTTGGTGGCTTGACAAAATACCTGGATCCTGAACAGGCCGGGTCGGGAGTGAGTTTGTCAAATCCCAATGCCGCGACAAGTAGTTCAGATGTCGAGGATTATCCGATGAACAAAATGTTTTCTCTGGGTGTGAACATTACACTTTAAGATTGTTGTTTAAGCTAAATTTTAGAAGATGAAAGAGTATAGAAGAACTTTGAATAGGGTGTTCTTTATAGTAATGATGGGTGTGTTAAGCATTGCATGCGATTCAGATTACTTGGATACCCCTCCGGAACACTTGATAGAGGCCTCAAGCTATTTTAAAACAGAAGAACAGTTACAGGCCTATGTCAATGGCTTTTATGATATGCTTCCTGAAGAAGAGGCCTATACGGATGACGCTGCTTCGGATAATGTGATACCACTATCTGTTGCAGAACGTGTTAGAGGCTCAAGAATCGTTCCTACGGCAAGTGGAAGTGGAGGATGGTCTTGGGGAGATTTAAGGACCATTAACTATTTTTTGGAAAATTCCAATAATGTCGATGATACTGATATAGAGCTAAAATACAATGGCTATGCCAAGTTTTTTAGAGCGTTGTTTTACTATAACAAGGTAAAGCGTTTTGGAGACGTGCCTTGGTATGATCAGGTTTTGAACGCTGATGATGAGGGCTTGTACAAGCCTAGGGATTCTAGAAAATTGGTCATGGACAATGTTTTGGCAGATATTGATTTTGCCATAGAATACTTGCCAAGCGAGGTTAGGATAAACGAGATTACCAAATACACCGCGCTGATTTTAAAGGCCAGGATCTGTTTGTTTGAAGGGACGTTCAGAAAGCACCATGGCTTAGGGGATCATGAGCTTTTTTTGAATGAAGCTGTAAATGCGTCGGAGGCTTTGATAAATTCTGGGGTCTATTCCCTGTATTTCAATGGCGATGTCAACACTTCCTATAGGGAGTTGTTCGACATATATGATCAAACCTCCACTGAAACCATTTTGGCAAGGGATTACAATTTGGATTTTATACGACATAATCTTGGTAATTTGGCCACCTCCCCAACCAATGGGTCTTTTGGTGCTGCCAAGGATTTGGTCAATAGTTATTTGTTGGTGGACGGATCGCGTTTTACAGATATTTCAGGATATGACACCATGGAGTTTTATGATGAGATGCAAAACAGGGATCCAAGATTGACGCAGACCATTGGAGGACCTGGATATACCGCGTATTTATCCGAATCCCCAGAAATTGTGGACATTAAGGCCACAACCACAGGGTATAGGGTGATAAAGGGGATTTCAAGTAAAGACCAATGGGGGAACAAATCCTCATATAATGATCTCATTCTATTCCGATATGCCGAGGCACTTTTGATTTTCGCAGAGGCCAAAGCTGAACTGGAAACCATTACCCAATTGGATTTGGATAAGTCCATCAATAAGTTAAGGGATCGTGTAGGAATGCCCCATTTGGATATGACCAGTGCCAATGCCAATCCAGACCCGTATTTAGAGAATATGTATCCCAATGTAAGTTCCGGTTCCAATAAAGGTGTGATTTTGGAGATTCGTCGTGAACGGCGTATCGAATTGTTCATGGAAGGTTTCCGTTGGGATGACTTAATGCGGTGGAAAGAAGGTAAAAAGCTGGAGCAACCGTTGTTGGGCATTTATTTCGGCGGTTTAGGAGCATATGATTTTAATGGAGATGGTGGTGCGGATGTTTATTTGCATGATGGAAATGCTTCAGGGGCACCGGCAGGTACGCCCAATATCATCAATGTAAATGAAAGGCAGCTTACCAATGGAACCTCAGGCAATTTTACTCCTTTTAATCTAAGCATAACCTTTAGTGAGGATAAAGATTACTACTATCCGATTCCCATCGAGGAATTGTTGTTGAATAAAAATTTAGTTCAGAACCCAGGATGGGAGAATTAAGAAAACTAACCATGCAAATAAAGAATCAAATGAATTTTCATAAAATAGTATTGGCCTTGTTCGTTTTTTGCGGGGCGTTTTTAGGGTGCAGTACCGATGAGAAAGAGGCTCCCATTGTTGTCATAGCAACGCCTTTGGTAGAGTTTTCATATACACCTACCGAGATCAGGGCAGGACAGGAGGTAAGTTTTAATGGACGATTTCTGACCGGATCTAGTGCGATTACGTCCTGGGTTTGGAATTTTGGTGATGAGGCCCAATCTTCCGCTGCTTCACAAACGGCAGCTTTTACCTTCCCCAATGAAGGGGTGTATACGGTCACTTTGATCGCTTCGGATAAAAATGATGTTTCTTCAACGGTTACCTATGATGTTACGGTCCTGGAACCTTTGGCAGATCCTTTTGAAGCATCGGTTGTTTGGGCATATAGCAATGAAACCGCGGTAACAAACTATAATGACGGTTCATCATCGCCAGCGATTGCTGATGATGGTACGGTATATTATTTGGAAAGTTTTGGAGGGGCTGAAAGTAGATTGGTCGCAGTGACCGACCATGGAACTACGGCAACAAAGAAATGGGATTATAGTCCTGGGGTTAACTTAAGAAATGCACCGACCATTGGTCCGGATGGCAGTATTTATTTAGGGGCATGGAGTGTTGACGGTATGCGCAAGATCAATGCCCTGACCGGAGCTGAAGTATGGTTTGCAACAACGGGTTCAGGTATTTCCAATTCAACGGCGGCCATAGATGCAGAAGGTAATATTTATGTGGGAACCAGGGCCGAAGGGATTTTTTCATGGACAGCTGGTGGAACGGAGCGATGGAAGTTCAAGGAAGTGACCGGGACAGGGTATTATGCCTCCCCCGTACTTAGCGCCGATGGATCTACTTTATATGCTTTGAAGACCAATGGATTGTTATATGCCATCAATACGGCAGATGGAACGGCAAAGTGGAACGAAGGCATGACTTTAACGGCTGATGCAACCGGAAGTTCATTGTCCCTAGATAGTGATGGAACACTATACTATACAACGGCAGAGGAAGTTGTTGCCGTTACTGATAATGGTACAGGTGGAACGGTTAAATGGAGTTCTGCGGCTGAAGGAGCAAACAGTTCAGGTGTGGTAATAGGTCTGGATGGCAGACTATATGTAGGAAGTTCAACCGGTTTAATGGCACTTGATCCGGAAAACGGTTCCGTGGTTTGGACCTATGAAGCAGCTATGAAGGAATCTGTTCCGGCGGTCGATGCCAAAGGAAATGTGTATTTCGGAACTTCTGATGGAAGGCTTCTTGTTGTAAACCAAGAGGGTGAGTTGTTAAAACAATTGAATTTGACGACCAATGAGGTACACTCCCCGGTTATAGCAGATGATGGTACCGTTTATGTGGAAGGCTATAATGGTTCCAGTATAACATTGTTCAAGGTTGCCGTAGAGAATGGTGAAGGTCCTGTGGATTCCTTTTGGCCCATGAAAGGGAAGAACAAAAGAAACACGTCGTTTGATCTGTGAGTTTAGTTTAGTTAGCAAGTGAAAGAGGGTAAAACCTGGATTTACCCTCTTTTTAAGGGATTGATTTTCAAATTCAAACGGATAACACAGGAAAATGAACCTACTGAATTCCATTAAGACCATATTGTTTTTTATGGTGGCAGCAGTGACTTCTTTCACATACGCCCAGAATGGGGGCCAACCCAAGTTGGTGGTTGGCGTTGTTGTAGATCAAATGCGCTATGAGTATTTATATCGTTTTCAGGATAATTTTACCGAAGATGGTTTTAAACGCTTAATGCGTGAAGGGTTTAATGCCAAAAATACCCATTATAATTATGTGCCAACCGCGACTTGCCTGGGACATGCCACTATTTATACGGGCACAACCCCATCGAACCACGGAATTGTTTCCAATAGTTGGTATAGTAGGGATTTAAAACGTAAAATGTACTGTGTCGAAGACTCTACCGTGTTTCTGATAAACCATTCAGGTATGGAAAGATCAACTGCGAACAAGCATTTTTCCCGATCGCCAAAAAACATAAGGACAACGACCATTACCGACGAACTCAAACTGTTCACCAACGGACGTTCAAAAGTAATAGGGTTGTCGATAAAGGACAGAAGCGCCATTTCCCCGGCAGGACATTTGGCAGATGCAGCATATTGGTACAACGGTAAAACTGGTGATTTTGTCACAAGTTCATATTATCTAGAGGAACTTCCCGATTGGTTGAAGGTGTTCAATGCAAGTAAGAAAGCGGATTCATTGCTTGACTTAAGCTGGAAGCCACTTTTGCCCATAGGGCACTATAGAAACAGCACTGTTGATGATGATGGGTTTGAAAAAGTTTTTAAGGGAAAGGAAAAAAGTGTATTCCCATACCACCTAAAGGAACTGAGGGAATCCAATGGGAATTATGGTCTTATTGCTGAAACCCCATTTGGGAACACCATACTTACACAGCTAATCAAGGCGGCCATACAGGGAGAGAAACTGGGGCAGGGTCTTGAAACCGATTTTTTGGCAGTTAGCTACTCAAGTACGGATTATGTAGGTCATAATTTTGGGATTCGTTCCAAAGAAATGGAAGATACCTATGTCAGGATGGATCGTGAAATAGGATGTTTACTGAAAACTTTGGATCAACATGTTGGAAAGGGGAATTACATCTTGTTTTTGACTGCAGATCATGGAGCCAGTGACCATCCTACATTTTTGAAGTCCAAACAAATACCTGGAGAGTTTTACAGTACAAAGCAACTAAACAAGGTTTTGAACGATCATTTAAAAGCCGTGTTGGGAGATGATGATTATGTTGCTTTTTTCGACAGTACCCAAATTTACTTTAACGAAACAAGTGTTCAAAAAAACCGGGTCATTAAAGAGGCGGTAGTTTTTTTGAATTCCGTTGACGGGATAAAGGAAGTCTTTGCCCCATCGATCTTGGATTGGAATTTGGGCAATAGCGGTATGGGGGAGTTCATAAAGAACAGTTTCAGTCCGGAGGAGTCAGGGGATATTATATACCATACCTATCCAGGCTGGATGAATGAAAGGGCATTTGGAACTACTCATGGAACATCTTACACGAGTGATACCCATGTACCACTCTTGTGGTATGGATGGGGAATACCCAATGGTGAATCAGTAAAACAGACAAGGATAACCCAAATAGCACCGACCTTATCATTTTTATTGAATATTCCGTTGCCCAACTCATCTGACGGCCAAGCTATTGAGGAGCTGTTTTCTAGATGACGCAAAGAATAGGTATATGTCCTAGCCAAGTACTGAAATTTTAGAGGACCGGTTTTGAAAGGGTTGAAAGTACTTTTCCATCCAGTATGGTCAGGGGACGAACAAAGAATTCTTTTGAAAGTTTAATGGGTGGTAAATGATTGTCCATACCCATGTTTTGTAATCCATAGTATAAAAGGTTAATGATTTATGATACTAGTTGCCGATAGTGGATCCACCAAATGTGATTGGGTGATCTTTGATAATAGCGGACAAACCATTTTAAGGATATCGACAAGTGGTATGAATCCAAGATTGCTCAATAGTGGTCAAATGCGTCAAATCGTATATGGCAACAGGGAATTGAACGCCTTGAAAGAAGAGATAGAAAAGGTGTTTTTCTATGGGGCGGGATGTGCAAACGGGAAGTCGTGCACAAATCTTAGAAAAGTACTAGCCGATTTTTTCTCAAATGCCCGGATAACCATTGAAGGAGACTTGACCGCTGCAGTATTGGGTGCCACTTCCAGGCCAGGGGTCGTATGCGTTTTGGGGACAGGTTCCAATTGTTGCTATTATGATGGGGAAAGTATCCATGTCAAGCAGCCCTCATTGGGATATATGGTCATGGATGAGTGTAGTGGGAACTATTTTGGAAAGAAATTGCTACAAGCTTATTTCTACAAGAAAATGCCGCATGAATTGTTTGATAGGTTTGGGAAACAGTATGATCTGTCTTTCGAAGTCATAATGAAAAATCTTTATGGAAATAGGAACCCAAGTTCCTATTTGGCAGGTTTCTCGAGATTTTTGATTGACAATCGAAGTGTTCCTTTTATGGAACGGATCATCAAAAGAGGAATTGGAGAACTGTTCGATGACCTTATCTCATGGTATCAAAAAGAACTGGTTCATCATCCATTGCATTTTGTTGGTTCAATCGGCTATTTTTTACAGGAAGAAATAATTCTCGAGGGCGCACGCAGGGGATATATGATGGGATCTTTTGTGAAAAGTCCAATGGATGGTATCGTTGCTGATAGAACTGATTTGATTGAAAAAGTTAAAACTATTTATAACCAAAATGAAAAACCATGAAAAATAAGTTACGAACGTTAAAATTTTATTTGGTCACATCTTGTTTTGTTTTAGGGGCGTCCTGTTCCAAGTATGATTATACTATTCAGGAAGATAGTGGAATTGCCCCTGAATTTACTGAAAGCGTTGCAAGTTCCGGCAATACCGTTAGTATGTTGACCTATAACATACACCGGGGAAAAGATCGTAATGGAGTTGATAAATTGTCCGATATCGCCACTGTAATCGATTCTTCAGGGGTTGATTTTGTATTTCTTCAAGAGGTCGACAAAAACACGGTGTCATCAGGAGGGATAGACCAGACGGCATGGCTCGCATCCCAAATAAGCGGACTCAATTATTATGCCTTCGAAAAACATTATGACTATGATGGTGGGGAATACGGATTGGGGATATTGTCAAAGTACCCTCTATCGGATATTAGGAACAACCGCCTTACGGTCAGGAGAAGTGGCCAACCCAATAGAACCATAGCACTTTTAACGGCAAGGGCAAAACTAGCCAATGGTAGGATGGTCTCTCTGGCATCTACTCATTTTTCCAGTGATGATAAAGTGGAACAGGCAAATGAAACCATCGAGTATTTAAGATACTATAGTAATTTGCCCATGATTCTTGGTGGGGATCTGAACTCTCTACCGGGCTCCGGGGTCATGGATGTGATGTTAGGACATTTTGACGATACCGAGAATAGGTATTCCAGTTCCATTTATGATTATTTTACGTTTCCAGCACATAATGTCCCAGATTCAACGTATTTGAAAAAGATTGATTACGTACTGGTGGACAAAGCCCATACATCAAGTATAATTTCAAGGGAAGTAATCAAGACACCTAACCCTACAAGAGACCATTATCCCTTTAAAGCTACTGTGGAACTGAAGGATAATCTTTTTGGTGAAGGAAACCTATTGGTTATGCGATATGGAAACGGGACTGCTTTAAGCAGTAAAACCACACAAATTTATGTGGATGAATATTCTCCGTCAGGTACTTTGATCAGGACACTGAACATGCCGGTAACAGACCAAGTTATTGGTGGGGTTGAGTTCAACAAGAAGATTACTGGAATAGGGAGCGGAAATTATGAAGGATTGATGACCTTGTCCCGGGATGGGCAATCCGTTTCTTTGATGGGATACGACCTTGCACAAAATGTAACAGTTCCCTATCCCATATCTGAGCGGGTTGTAGGTTTAATTTCAGCGGATGGGGTCATTAACACCTACACTTCAACAAGTACGGATATCGGTAGCACAAGATGTGTGGCCAGTATTGATGGTAGTGGATTTTGGGCAGTGGGTTCAAAAAGAAATATAAGATACTTGCCTATGGGGTCATCGGGAGTTGCTGCCACGGATTTGGGAGGACCGTCAGGGTCAAGAAGTATTTACTTGTATGACAATAATGAAAGACTGTATCTTTCAACAACCATATCGGGAGGTCCAAGAATTGCCAGAGTAGGTACCGGCTCTGTTCCACCTACAAGCGGGACCCCTACCATACAAGCTTTTCCCGGGTATCCCCTGACAGCTACCTCTCCCAACCAATTTGTGTTGATCGATACAGGTACCAACAATACGCCTGATAAACTTTATGTTGTGGATGATTCGGCAGGGCAAATCTTAAAGTATACTTATTCAGGTGGTTGGGTGGCCCAAGGAGCTGTTTCCGTGCCTGGAATAAAAAGTATAACGGGGGAAATAACATCAGGTACCGTAACCTTATATGTTACAACGATCGGAAGCTCATCTTCGGTTAAAAAAATCGTAAACCCCAGTGGTAGTACCCTTGCGGGAGCAACGGTTCATCATATTGTATCGGCGCCAACAAATACCGTATTCAAGAGTATTGTTTTTGCTCCCACTTTTTAAGTTAGAGTATATAATATCATAGAGTCGACCAGAATTGATGAGGCTTACTTTTTCTGGTTTTGTTTTAACTGTTTTAAGAAGATGTTTTATGAAAATGAGAGTTTTGGGCTTGCTTTGTATGGCAAGCGTGGTATTTGTTAGCTGTGACAAAGAAGGGATGGACAATACGCTTAAACCATATGTGGATTTTAGCTATAGTCCAGAGGAAATACGGGTTGGAGATGAGGTTTTGTTTAAGGCTTCGGCCGAACCGGGTTCCAGTGAGATTGTTTCCTGGAATTGGGATTTTGGACAAGGTTCTTCTTCCCAAGGAAAGGATGTGTCGTTTGTTTATGGTGAGGCGGGTAATTATAAGGTGATATTAACGGCAGTCGATATTCTTGGGGTTTCGGTTGAAGAATCCAATGATATCACTGTATTGGAAGAAGAAGGGTCTTTTTCTGCTGAAATCGCTTGGTCATTTAATAATGGGACAGATGTAACCAATGTTAATGACGGCTCTTCTGCACCGGCCATAGGTGATGATGGTACAGTATATTATTTAGAGGGGTTTGCAGGGGCATTGAGTACAATGGTTGCCGTAGTTGACCAAAATACTTCGGGTCAGAAAAAATGGGAATATGGTTTTGGGGCAAATGCCAGAAATGCACCTTCCATAGGGCCCGATGGATCGATATATACTTCTGCATGGCTAGGGGATGCCGTCTTCAAATTTAACAAGGAAAATGGCAATGTTCTATGGCAACAAACAACAGGTAGTGGGATCTCAAATTCAACGACGGCAATAAGTAGTAATGGTGATGTGTATGTTGGGACTAGGTCACAGGGTGTGTATGGCTGGTCTTCAGATGGTACATTGCTTTGGCACCATGAATCGGCAGATGGTTCCAAAACACCGTTTTATTCTTCTCCTGTGCTTGGCAAGGATGAAAGTACATTATATATACTGATGACAGCCACTGCCGGGGAGGTATGGGCCTTTGACGCAATGGATGGATCACCAAAATGGAACGAACCTGTTGCAGTTATCGGAAGTCTAGGTTCTTCATTGTCCATTGACGGGGACGGAACCGTTTACGTGACCACGGATAATGGCGTTATAGCCATAACGGACAATGGAAGCGATGGGGCTGTAAAATGGTTTGCGGAATTGGAAGGCGCTGGCAATTCCGGTATTGTTATTGGACCTGAAGGTGATTTATATACGGGTGCCTCTTCGGGTTTGGTGTCTTTAAACCCTATGGATGGTTCCTTAGCATGGACTTATCCAACATCTGTTAAGGAAAGTGTTCCTGCGGTGGATATCAATGGCAATATTTATATCGGTTCTGTTGATGGTAAATTCCATATTGTAGATCCCTTGGGGGAAGCATTGAAAATATTTGAACTTGGGGATAATACCGTTAACTCCCCCACCATAGCTGATGATGGAAGCATTTATGTAGAAGCCGTAAAGAATTTTCAGGTGATCTTATATAAAATTTTAGTGGAGGATAGTGGCCCCGCAGATTCTCCCTGGCCCATGAAAGGTCAAAACAGAATGAACACAGGAAGGGCCCTCTAGGCTCTTGTGATTTTTGTTCATGACTTATGTTTAACTGTGCGCCTTCACATTGAGGGGGCCGATGTATTGAAACTGTTTTAACGTAATCTGAAAAGTCAATTTTTTTAGATAGTATTTTAAACCTAATATAAAATGAAAAATTTAAAAAAGTCCAAATCAAGTGTTGTCATGTGGATATCGTTGTTTGTTTTGAGTTTTATCGCTTGTAGTTCGGAAGCGGAAACGGATAAAGAAAATACTCCGCCCGAAGAAGGGAAGGAGTATGTTTTTCGCATTCTGACGTATAATATCTTTCACGGGGAAAAAACCAATGGGGATATCGATATGGATCGTTTTGCTGAAATCATAAATAACGAGTCCCCGGATATCGTGGCTCTCCAGGAAGTTGATAAGGGGGTTGAGCGATCTGAGCGTCTTGATATTGCAATGGAACTGGGGCAACGAACAGGAATGGACAGTTATTTTTTTAAGTTTAGGGACTTTCAAGGGGGTGATTATGGCTCAGCTATTCTTTCCACATATCCAATTCGGGAGGAACATTTAATACAGGGGTACAGAACGGGAAGTACGGGGGTTGTAATTCCTTTTGTGAAGCTGGAAATAGATCAAGGCACTTATGTTTATTTTAATACATCCCATTTTTCCACTGAATTGGAAGAAAGGGAGGTTCATATCAAACAAGCCGTTAATTATTATGTCAATAAAGTGGATAGGGCCCCAACCCTTATATGCGGGGATTTAAATGCTGAACCCGGTTCTTCGGAGATGGAGGTTGTTTTTGAAGAGTTTTCGGAATCCGATAAATCATTGGGAAATACTTTCTCCACCAGAACGGGAATGCGAAAAAAGATTGATTACATTCTCCATCCCAAGAATGATAATTGGGAGGTAATGGAAACCAAGCGTATCTGTCCGGGAGATGCTTCGGACCATTGTGCTTTATTGGCGGTTATAAAGTATAGAAAACCTTAGTGGTCGATATCCATGAAGGGATTCTTTATCCACCTGCTCCAGTAAACCCTTAAGCATTATATCACAACTATTTTTAGGGATGATTTCGGTTTTCGGGCATGACCCCTCAAGGAACGGACTTTTGGGAAACATCAAAAGGGTAAATGGTCGAATCGAGGTAATCTAGGTTTGATGAATAAATACACAAACTGTACCATGGTCTAACCGGTATGTTTTTTCAAGGCAAATATATATACCAATGTTCCATAATAGCTTAATGAATATTACAATTTTGATTATCAATTAACCAAAATCTACTTGGTTTATCTAAATATGTCAACATGTACACACTAACATTGCTCCTTAGACTTGGTTTAATCTTGTTTGGTAATCCAATCGAACCTGATATTGGATCAAGATCATCATATTATACGGATCACAATAATGTGGGAATGTTGGTCCTTGGTTCTGCCAACCAACAAACTTTGATTGAAAGGGTAGAGCTTGCGCACAGCCTATATCTATCAAAGAATGGACAGTTTGATTACATCATAGTTTCAGGTGGGTGTGGAGCGCATGGTTCGCAAATTTGTGAAGCGGGGCAAATGAAAGACCTATTAATGGAAAAGGGGATTCCGGAACATATAATAATCAAAGAAGAAAAGTCCAAAACGACGGCACAAAATTATTGTTATAGCAGGATTCTAAGGAATCCTGATGGTACAAAGGTTATAAATAAGGATGATACGTTATATGTAGTGTCCAATCATTGGCATGCAATAGCCGTGGCGGGATGTTTTAGTGTTAGGGAAGATGTAAAAGGGACATATTATATAGAAGGCGATATTAAGCCAAAAAGTAATGATAGCGTTGATTATACCCATATCTTGGAAAATTGCTCCAATAATCAAAATTATTGTGAAGATTTACTATGGCCTTATATTACTGCTAGCTATTTTAGGAATCTTGATGGTCAGAATGAAGTTGTTCATTTATTGGGTGATCACGTTGCGTACTCGGATTCAAAAGCTAGTGAGAGCAGTTTCTTTCTTACAAAAAAAAATCATCACCCCGTGGTCCCTAAAAAATGGCAGGATCAAATTGATGCAGCATTTTACAATAGGACAGAAAATAAAATTTACTTTTTAATGGGTGGGCATTCCATCAGTTTTGGTCCTGACGAAAAGTTCAATGAAGACCGTTTAATGCCTCTGAAAAAATGGATCAAAGATTTACCAACAACATGGCAAAACGGAAACATAGATGCGGCTTTTATAACCAATGATGACCATAAACTATATCTACTTAAGGGAAGTGGCCTTCTTACCGTTTCCATCCCGGATATGACCATTGTCAATTTTGACGATAAAATTTCCAACCGCTATCAAGGATGGCCCTTTAGTTGGAAAAATGGCAATGTTGACGCTGCTTACTATGATGAAATTTCAAACAAACTATTTCTTTTTCGGGGTAAGGAATACATTAGAATTTCTTGGAACGATAACAAAACAGTGGATTCTGGATACCCTAAATCATTGCCAATAAAGAAACCGTAAGGAGATTTTATGGAAAGGCTAAAAAAACTAGGCCGAAAAATTCATTCACAAAAGTATTCAACAATAATCGATTGGTTAGCATTAAGGGCAGTTTCCTTTGGGAATGGGTTAAGTATGAACCGATCTATGGAGACTTCGGAAGAATCACCACGGGACTCTGCTCCAAGCAAGTTTACTTGGAGGAACAAATAAAAATCATCTGATCTAAGATCTGGGAAAAGGGAGGAATACAGATTCACCATTAAAATCATTCAATATAAAATAGTACTACATTTTGAATACCTACATAGTCCTTGTTGCGATTACAGCTTATTTTTCATTGTTGCTACTGATATCTTATCTGACCTCCAGAAGGGTAGGTAGTGAAACGTATTTTACCGGTGATAGACAGTCCCCATGGCTTTTAGTGGCCTTTGGTATGATTGGAAGTGCCATGTCGGGAGTTACCTTTGTTTCATTGCCGGGCATGGTGGCGAACAACGATCTTTACTTTTTTCAATTTGTACTGGGAAATGTAGTAGGGTATCTGTTCATCACATTTGTACTTTTACCAATTTACTATAGATTAAGACTTGTGTCCATTTATGGTTTCCTAAAGAATAGATTTGGAAACGGTTCCTATAGAATGGGCTCGTTGATTTTTCTTGTATCACAATCATTTGGAGCTGCATTGCGCCTTCTTTTAGCTGCAAAGATTTTGCATTTTGCCTTTTTTGGGCAGCATGGGATCCCCTTTTTCATAACGGTGGCCATCATTTTGATATTTGTTTGGCTATACACGAATAAATCTGGAATCAAAACCATTGTATGGACTGATACCATGCAAACATTCTTTCTGATTTTGGGAGCCATGGTCACTATTTATGGAATTAAGAATGCACTTGATTTTTCATTCCTGGAAATGGTAGAGGCGGTTTCCCATCATAAGTATTTTGATGTTTTCAATTGGGAGGGCAAATCAGGGAACAATTTTTATAAACAGTTTGTTGCAGGGGTTCTTATTGCCATTGCCATGATTGGTCTAGACCAGAACATGATGCAGAAAACGCTCACTTGCAAAAGTCTTCGGGATGCCCAGAAGAATACATTGATATACAGTATTGTATTGGCTTTGACCCAATTTCTTTTTCTAGGTCTCGGGGTATTGTTATACATCTATGCGGCCGATATTCAATTACTGCTGGAAGTTGACCAATCAGGGATTTATTTAAATACGGACAATCTCTTTCCCAATTTGGCGCTGAACCATCTGGGTGTCCTTGTTGGCATTAGTTTTCTTCTTGGAATTATTGCCGCATCTTTCTCAAGTGTTGATTCTGCCTTAACGGCCCTGACGACTTCTTTTTGTTATGATTTTCTGGATATATCCCATAAGTCTGCCAAAAAAATGCGTCGTATTAAAAACACATCTTTGGTGGGCTTCTCAATTTTAATATTTATGATCATAATGGCATTCTCCCACAGTCAAGGTGATGTTATATCCCATATCTTCAGGGTGGCGGGATATACTTATGGACCTCTGTTGGGAATGTTTCTCTTCGGGATGTTCACTAGGTATGATATTAAAGATAAATATGTCCCCATTCTCTGTATTACCGCTCCAATATTGACCTATGGTTTGAGTGTATATATGAAAACTGCGTTCAATTTTGATTTTGGCTTTATGAATATAGCGGTAAATGGGTTGTTCACGGTTTTAGGGCTTTTCTTGATTAAAGTAAACAGGGATTGAATTCCAATACTTGATATCATTTTGTAGTCCCAACCTGATATATTAGGATGAACTGCATATTGAATTTATAAAATGGTTGATGGGGCTTAGTAAATGATTCTTTGGATATTTCTTTCTGATCGTATGGGAAGAATATAAGGAACTGTTTAAAGGAGTTAATTTGAATCACCTTATATTTTTATCTTATGGAGAGTATATCGATACCTTATTGGTACTCTTACTATACACATCTTTTCCAAGTGAAAGTAATATGTTATGTCGGTTTTCGAGTCATTTGTTGGGTATTAATGAAACCATGGCATTAGCTCTCTATTCTGTTTCAGTCTGAGCTTTCACTCCTAAATAGGCTGCCCTTGTCCGGCTAAGGGTTTCCCTGCTTATGTGCAAATATTTGGCAAGATTGGTCAAGGAAAAGGCCTGTACCCACTCCTTTCGGTTTTCCAAGAGAAGCCCATACCGCTCTATTGGGGATTTTAGGGTAAGGATTCTATAATGCTCCTGTTTCTTTTGTATGATTGCCTGTGATAGATCGATACAGAGTTGTAACAGGTCAGATTCCTTCTTGAAGATCGTGGTCATCTCCCTTAGGGGGTATTTGATGAGGAGGGTGTCTGTAAGGGCACTTATGGAGTAGGGAAGAGGGCTTTGTTGGTGTATATCGCTCCAGTTGTCCATATACTCATTGTCGGTACAAAAGGTGGAGATACGTTCAATCCCACTTTCATTTATGTGAAATAATTTCAGCTGTCCCTTCACTACAAAAATTCCATGGTTCAATTTTTCACCTTCCCTGCATAAGACCTCATCTCTTTTTAGGGTTTGGACAATGGAGATTTCTTCGAGTTTTAGCCAACTTTCTTTTTTTACATAGGGGTACTTGAAAGCTATTTTTTGATGAAAATCGTGGATAACTTTTGGGTCGTACATCACTTCGTATACTGTTTTGGCCTAAAACGGATGTTCTGGTAAAGGTACGGATTTTAAGGGTGTTGTTCCAGTATAATGGAAAGCAAGGGCCCGATGGCTATTTTCTTTTCCATCGTTAAAGGGAACAGTATTTCTTGAGGGATCCATCAATTTTTGGACAAGTGCCCTTACGTGATTTCAATCACGCTCCAAGGCATTCAATAGACCTAGTTTTGTATTAAAATAAACATCATATGGAATTGAAAGTTTTAGGCTTGGGAGCAGAGTACAATAGGTTCATTCGGACAGTATTTTTATCGTTCTCATTGAGTAGCAGTGTTATGGCACAGGGCCAAGCAAAGGAGACAGGATTCATTTTTAACAATACCATTTTGAACATGAAACATAAAGTGGAAATCAGAAATGTGTTTCGAACCTACGAAGAAGTTTGGAACTTGAATGATATTGAGGCTTGGGGAGAGCTTTTTACCACTGACACCGATTTTATCACGTGGTCTGGCGTTTGGTTCAGGTCCAATCAGGTAAATGTCGAGAACCATCAAAAGGCCCATGATGAATTAAAGGAAATGGGGCAGAACATGACCTATAACCTACAACTTGAAAGTATAGACTTGATCAAGGATGATACCGCTTTGGTGCATGCTACGTGGTATTGGCCCTCTTTTAAGGTTGAGGGTCGAATCGAGAATCGCAAGGGGATCTTGACCATGTTGATGTTCAAGAACGAAGGGGAATGGCTGATACGAACCACTCAAAATACCAGAATCGATTGATAATGAACGGAAAATTTTTATATGGACACGAAAACGATATTGATCATAGGGGCCGGACCAAGGGTCGGGCTTTCCACTGCATCAAAGTTTTTTAAAGAGGGGTTCAAGATATTGTTGATAAGCCGTGATGGATCTCGTCTGGAAAGAATGAAAAAGGACATCTCTGGGAATGGACAGGTTGTTTCGGTTTATGAAGCAGATGTGGCAGATAGTAATACCCTCTTGAACACCTTTAAAGAAATCATATCGGCCCATGGTACCATCGATGCCATACTATATAATGTGGCGCATATCGTCCATAACAATATTTTGGAAGAGTCAGAAGAAGGTTTGGTCCATGATTATAGGGTCAATGTCATAGGTTTGCTGACAGCGTCCAAATTTTTCTCCAACAGTCTGCAGAGAACCCAAGGAAGCATATTGATAATTGGAGGGAGTATTGCCGTTGAACCTAAACCGGAATACGCTTCGTTATCCATGACAAGTGCTGCTTTAAGATCTATGATGTATTGTTTGGCCGATACTTTAAAGGACAAAAATATTTATGTGGCCCTGTTGATGATCCACGGCAGTATCGATAATGGTACTCGGCTCCATAGCCCGATAAACATTGCAAATATGCTTTGGGGCCTTTATCGAGACAGATTGGTCAATGAGATAATGGTTTGAGCAATTATCACATATAGTATATGATTCATCATATGACATAAAATGCAGTTGGTAAAAGCGGAAGCGAAAACAACCTTCCGCATTTATACACTTTATGGGGATTAAAAATCCCTTTCTTGAAAGGGAAGACCTTTCTCCTTTTCACAATAGGTTTTCAAACTGAACAAGAACATGGCCCAGTTGTAATTGCACCATTGATAAAACTCGGTCATTTCACGCCAGTTTGAGTGCTTTAACAGTACTTTGGTCACATGATCCTTTTCGGACAGTTCAAAAGAGATATGCGTGCCCACCCATTCCTTGTCGGAAGCGATGCACTCCCATACGATTCTCTCGTCTTCCTTCAATTCGATTATCTTCATCTTGGTCATATAACCGTCATCAAAATCAAACTCATTGACAAAACCAAGTTCCGGCCTTACTCTTAGTTTTCTGGTCCAGACTTCTCCTAAGCCCTTTTCTGAGCTCAGGGCTTTGTATAGGCTTGAAATGGGCGCTTTTATGTAATTGATCTGTTCGATACTTTCCATATTCTGTTGTTTTATTTTTGAATTGTACTTGGGGATTGTCTTCCTTTTGGATATTTCAATGGTCTTCACCTTTGGCCAAATAATCATTGAGTCCATCAAGTTTGGAGTTCCAAAAGCCTTCTAATCTGATGATATAATCATTTACTTCGGCCAAAGCTTCCAACCGGGCATGGCAGTACCGTTCCCTACCATCCTCTTTTCCTGATTGTAAGGTTACCAAATTGTTGTCAACCAGTATTTTTATGTGTTTGGAAACCGCTGTTCTCGACATTTGAAATTTTTTCGATATCATGCAAATGTTTTCCGATCGTTGTGCAAGCATCAATAGGATTTCCCTTCTTGTGGGGTCCGCAATGGCTTTGAATACATCACTCATTTTCAAGGTATTTTTGAAGTTGTACGGTAAGGATCTTTTCTTTCCATCCAATGGATAATATTTTTCGTGTCAAGAAAGTGTTCATTAGACCTTTAAATCCACTGTGCTCAAATTCCAAGCGGGTCTTTTTACCGTCCAGATCGGTCAACCGAAACGTCACCACCGAGTCGGAAAGGGAACCTCCGCTCCAACTGAACGATAACAGTTCCTTTTCCTTTAGCTCAAGAACCTTACAATCAACGATTCCATTGAACCCCGGATATGATTTTGTCCTAAAGGTGAATCTGTGTCCAACTTCTGGGAGAAAGTCACAAGGCATCAACCATTCACTGAGCGCCTGTTGATCGGTCAAGGCATTCCACATTTTCTCCACTGGAAAATCGTATATCTTTGTAAACTGTATTGATTTGGGCATGGTTAATTGTTGTTATAAGAGATTGTGATCAGGTCCATGAGCATTGCGTTGAGATCATTCTTCCCTTTAATGGTTGTTTTCGCATTGATCCGCTCGCTGCCGCCCAGTTTTGAAGTGGGTTCAAGTAAGCCATTACCAGTATGGTTTTCTGGAAGGTTGAGTCCCAAGATGATTTTGTCCCCTTTGGTTTTGGTCAGGACCGCAAATTGCCTATTCCGGTAAAACGGAATATAGATCAAACACGGACGTAACGTTATGTCATCACCAATTTCAAATACTTTTGACCTTACATGATCAAACAATGTTCTGGTTCTTTCCGAATCAAAGAATTGGTCAATGAGTTTATCCGGATCTTTATAAATGTCCTTTCCACTGTGGTGCTCAAAGATTTTCAGGGCCTGAAAATGTCCTAACCGGTTGTCGCTTTTTAGAAAGTCCATGATTTCTTTTTTGTCCGTAAGTTCATGGATAAGGATGAGTTGAACCCACTCCTCTAGGGATTTCCCTGTCTTCTCTTTTAGATTTTTGATGATGGCCTCTCCCATCTGTTTCGGTCCTAGTGTCACAATTACTTTAATTTTAAATATGAAACCATTTGGTTTCTCAAAAATATGAAACTTTTTGGTTACATAAAAATAAATCAAATAAAAGATGGATTACCTTGGTTATTGCATGTGTGTACAGTGGATTGATGTGTACTTTCCGTGTAGCAGTGGCTGTTTATTATTGTGAGGGATTTCATAATGACGGAAGTTTCTTTTAAACTCCTCAGGTGTAATTGCGTTATCAAGAAAACCTCGTAAAGTATCCATTGGTCTGAAACATATGGATAAGGACCAACAAATGGGAGACCTTAAAATGATCTGGATCACTGAATTCCAGTGCCAAGCAGCGGTGATATTTTCTTTACCACTGTTCCAATTTTATTTTAGTGGCAAATTCTCTCCTTTCTATGAGTGGTTATGGTACACAAGTGTTTTCTACAATGTATGGATTGTTTCTACCGGTCTCCCTATCCACTTGGAGTCATTGCACCAAAGTAATTTCCCGTTGACAAGGAACTGTGGTTTGGACACGGTCGGAAGCGGACCAGAAATGGTGATACCGTGTTTGAAAAGATTTGGTATGATAGGTTCATTTTCATTTGATTTTGAAACAAGTCTATCCAAGACCCGATGTTCATTGTAGATATTGAATTTGGGAAGTTATGTTCCTGGTTTGTTTTCTTTTTGGGGAACCTCATCGACCAATGCCTGTATGTCCACATTGCATTCTTCTACCAATCGTATGATGGGCATGGGATCCAAGCTATTGCTCATGGTTGCCACTCTCAGGATATTATCGCAATCCTCCAAATCGAAATTTATTTCACAACAGGGGAACTCCCTTTGGAGCTTTTCCAAAAGGAATTCCGCTATTTCAATTGTGGCTACAGAGGTTCGAAATACCTCCACCATTCTTGATTTTTGTCCGTTCAAACCGTTGTGCATACTGGAACTTAAAAAAGCATTATTGGGCCTGTGGATTATAGTTGATCATCCAGAAAATCCCGAATCGATCCACGAAACTCCCGAAATAATCTCCCCAAAATTGATCGGCCATTGGCATTTCTATATCCCCGTTTTCGGATAATCCATGGAACAAACGATCGGCTTCTTCCTTGCTGTCGGGATGTAGGGAAATATAGTGGCTGTTCCCATTTTTCAAAGAATGTCCCATGGAGGGCACTATATCGGAAGCCATTAAAATGGTGTCCTTTGAAATGGGCAAGGAAATATGCATCGTGCGGTTTTTTTCCTCAACAGAGAGTTTATGGGCATCTGGTGCATCCCCCATTTTTATATTGGCGATAAAATCGCCCCCAAATACACTTTTGTAAAAGTTGAACGCTTCCTCGGCGTTTCCATCAAAATTTAAATAGGTGTTTACTTTCATTTTTTTGTTTTTTTATGATTGTTTTCTACGAACTCTTATGCATTTTCCAAGGCTTGGTTCCAAGTGTTCACAAGGTAGTTGTGGTACTCTCCAATAGCATCCATTTTAACAGGCAATCCCAAATGTCCAATGGACATGGACTTACCATGGACCTTGCGTTGTTTGTGTATCATCTCGTTTCTATTGGGAGATCAATAAGAGGATCTTGCTTCCTCCTGAGAACCCTTTGCAAAAACTGAGGTCATTCTCGATAAATTTCGTTGCCCCATAAGATGTGTCAAACATAATCGGTCGGGGCATCCATGGCTATGCTGAATTTTTGTTGCATCCTATCCATAGGACCTTATCGGGGCATTTTCCCCTGGTCCATATAAAGCATGCTCCATCGGTGACCGTCCAAATCCTCAAAGCCAAAAGCATACATCCATCCATCGGATTCACCTGGGTCGGAAAAAATCTTACCCCCGGCACTTTTGACGGTTTTTGCCATTTCATCCACTTCCAACTTGCTTTGGGCATCAATGTTGATCAATACCTCCGTTCCTTTTTGTGTATCATGGATGTCATTTCTTGTAAATTGTTTGAATGTGTCCTCGGGAAACAGCATCAATACAAAATCGTTTTCCCCAATGAGGAAGCTTCCCAAGTGTTCGGCCTTTTCATGCATTGGATTTTCATGAAATCCGATGGCATTGAAGAATTCCTTGGATTTGCTGAGATTCTTTACGGGTAAATTCAACCAAATAGTTTTCATGATTATGGTTTTTAGGGTTTTAGTTGTGCTCTTATTTTTATGGATCTATCTGTTCAAATTACAGAACAGGTTGAACAAATGGCCATCGGGGTCTGCAAAAACGCTGACATAATAACCATTGTCATCATAGAATTTTTTTCGATTTTTTCGCGGGTCAAACCTGATGGTCCCCCCTGCTTTTTTAATGGTATCCATCCACTGGTGCATTTCTTCCTTGCTTTCAGCTGATAGGGTGAACATGATCTCATTGCCCTGTTGTAGATCGGCCACCTCACCCTCCAAACTTGTTTTCAGTCTTTGCTTTTCAAAGAAATGGATGACGAATTTTTCCTTGCCGAACAAAAAACTTACCAAATCGGTTGAGGGATTCCCATTTGGTTCGAACCCTAGGGCCAGATAGAATTCTTGGGTTCTTTTAACATCTTCAACACCCAGGTTTGCCCAAATTTTTCCAAGAGTCATTGGGATATGTTTTTGATGATTTGCTCCAATTGATGGATATGGCGTTGGGTATGCACAGTATTGAACCCAATCCACTCAAGGCGGGTAAATGGGCCATATTCCGGAATGGCAAAATCCAGACAGGTTTTTGATAGATCCATTCTTTTGCCATGTTCATTGACCCATTGGATCTTTTCTTTCAAACTGCCAAGTAGACGGCTCTTATCAATGGGGTCATTTGTGGGGACAATGGCTTTTGGTGAATCCATTTTGATGTCAAAATTTAAGAATAATGCACGGATTTCGGGCAGTTTCTGATCCGGTGGACGGTGGGTATCCTCTACCTGTCCCATCAAAACATGGGAAATATCGTATGATCTGTCCAAATGGTCACCAACCTGTCCAGCGGTCCAACCGGTTTTGAAGGGTCTCCTATTGATCTGTTCGTTTGTCAATGAAGAGAACAATTCCATAAGCTTTGCAGTCACCGTGTCATAGTCTCTTAAAATAACCTTTTCCATAATATAAGGGTTTATGTATGTTGTAGTACATTGCCACACCCAAAGGGCTTGGTAGCCGTCATATTGGGCGGTTGAAACTTTTTGTTTTTATTGTGGCTTCACGGGCACACAAGGTTCATCATTAGGCTTGCATTTCAACATTCCAAGGATGTCAGTTATAGTGTCCATCCCATCTTTAAAACCTTCGATGGATTCGGATATGGATGGAACAACCTGTTTGTTCGATTTCTTTAGTTTTAAGCCTCAAGACGATACCAAAGATAAACCTACCTATGGGGACACGGAGTGTGTCATTACGTCAATATTACGGGTTGATTGCGACAGTGCATTCTTGTACCTTTGGGTGTATATCCACCAATTGATTTTTCAGAAAATGAAGCATATTTCAATACTTGTTCCCGATGGTGATTCCAGTCTGAGCAACTTGGAAGCGACCTTTAAAATGTTCAATATGACCAATAAAGCATTGGAAAGGGCTGGTAAACTCCCTTTGTTCTCCACCCATCTTGTGGGAACCCATAAGAAAGCGAGATCAAGCAATGGGTTGTTCAGTATCATACCCAATACTACCATAGAGGAGATAGACAAAACGGATTTGATCATTATTCCGGCAATTCATGGGGATTATAAGGAAGTGGTCGCAAAGAACGGTGCGTTCATTCCTTGGATCAGGGAACAATATAACAAGGGTGCCGAGGTGGCGAGTCTGTGTATCGGTGCATTCATATTGGCCGGGACAGGTCTGCTCGATGGAAAGGAGTGTGCTACACACTGGTTGGCGGCAAGGGAGTTTAGGGAGATGTACCCCAAGGTAAACTTGATCGATGATAGGATCATTACCGATGAGAACGGCTTGTATACCAGCGGGGGTGCCTACTCCTCTTTGAACCTAAACCTGTATTTGGTTGAAAAGTTTGCAGGACGGGAAATGGCAATTCTCTCTTCAAAGATTTTCGAAATAGATATCAGTCGTATCAGTCAATCGCCTTTTATCATTTTCAAGGGACAAAAATCACATAGTGATGAAGAGATTTTGAAGGCCCAGGAATATATTGAGCAAAATTATCAGGATAGGATTACCATAGATGGGCTTTCCCAAAAAATGGCCCTGAGCCGGCGAACCTTTGAAAGACGTTTCAAAAAGGCCACCTCAAATACCGTTATTGAATACCTACAGCGCGTTAAGGTGGAGGCGGCCAAGAAAGAATTGGAGAAAGGAAGAAAAACCGTCAATGAAATTATGTACGATGTGGGTTACAATGATCCCAAGGCATTTAGGGTCACATTCAAGAAAATAACCTGTATGACACCAGTGGAGTATTTAAATAAGTACAACTAGGAGTTTGTCCAAGGAAATGGTTGGGCCACATATCCATTTTATTGCAACGCTTGACCTGTCAGTGCAAGCTGTTCAACTCCTGATCTTCCCGGACTATGCCGATACATGATGTTGCTTCCTTACTTAAAGATATTGTCGGACTGGATCCGGGTATGGGACCAAACATTCCGGATTATTGAATTCCAGTGGAAACCATTGTGTTTGTAGTGACATGTCTACGTAATGTCAATAATTAAAATATATCTGGTTGTGGGGAACAACCATCAAAAAGTATGTCATGACCATCTTGGAAAACAACCTTTTATACCTTGATACCAGATTGATGGACGGGTGGAAGTGGGATAGTGTCAATTGTAGTCTTTGTTCTCCGTGGTATCGTAGGTATAATAACTATCTTTATAAGAAAAGATGACCCTATGAATTATTTTTTTAGGATACTGTTTACTTACTTAGCCTTTACTGTGATGTTCTTGGCGATAGGAAGTTTTGTTTTCCAATCATCACAAGCCGAATTAGGTGTGGCGGGCCTTGGAAGGGCAATCACCGTCACAGGTGACGGTGATATCAAGGGAATTGCACTCCAACGTACCCTTGTCATGACAGAAGCAGCAATGGGACTTACCAGTGTTGTCATAGGCTTAAGGGCAAAGACGAGATCGGAAAAATCTTTGGCTCGCATAGCTATGGGTATAGGATTGATCACCATGGTGTTTGCCGCAGTACACCTGATAATGACTTGGGGTGTGGTATTCGGTTCAGGCAATGACCGGATGGGATCACTAATCGCTATCGTCTTGGCACTGGTGGGATGTACCCTCAGTTGGTTGGTTCTTCGTTCACATTCCAACTGACCCCTTGTTTTGATTTTTCATGGGAAAGGTCCCAGTATTGGGACCTTTCCTTTTGCTAAGACAGGTTTTAGGTTGGATAGAACCTTCTAGCTTCCTTAATGGTCAATTCCCACATCTCGATTAGTGGGAGTTCTCCAGAGGGTTGGTAATGCTGCTCCGAATCATAGAAAGGTAAACTACAAGTAGAAGGTTCGCTTCCATGCAGATTGAAGACCAGTTCAAGTCTTTGGAGGACTTCCTCTGTACCTTTTTTTGTTTTCACTCGCCGTTTGACTTTGTGAATCATACAACTTTGAATCAAGTTGATCGGAATACATTCCGTAATGGTCTTGCCCTTTTTCTGTTCTTTATAGAAAAAGAGATGGTTTTTGGCACTTGAAAGTCCAATGGCAAAATCCACTCCGAAATCATGGATCCCGACATCACTATGATGTGATTTCGCTATGGTGTTCAATCCGTCCAACAATACTTTTTCTTCCTTCTTTCTGATTCTTACCGTTGCTATGAACGGCACGGCGCATAGAGCTATGATAACCGCTCCTATGGCCATTATTTCTAATTCCATGGTTCTATTTTAAATAAATTGATAAATCCCGGCGTATACTAGCCGGATGGCTAAATGAAGTGCAAAGACGCATAGACGTCTAGGCAAAGTGGAAAAGAAGCTTCAAAAGAAAAAATGGAAGGGATATAGCAGGTCCGCCTTATGTTGTTCGATCCAACTATGGACATGATCTGTAAGCGGGTAAAGTTTAGGGGTTTTTGATTGAAGAGAATTTTCAACCAGCCAAGGAAAGGAAAGGTGGTGATGGGGGTAAGGATCTGTCGGTGTCAATCTGGACTCCAGCGTCCCTTCATCGTATTGGTTGGGAACCAAGTGTATGGAGCCATCGGTTCGACCATCCAATTGAAACCAAGTGGACCCTTTTCCTGTCTGTACCTCTGTTGGCAGTTGGGGGGACCAATAGCCCAGAGCCATGATCCATATGTAAAGGGCCAATAAGCGAATGAGGCTGGTCGTGTTTCTAATGTTTCGCAATCAATCTTTTATGAAAATGAGAGATAAAAGTACACTTTTCGGATAGTATGATGCCAAAATTAAGGGAATCAATTACCAAAAGCAGATTTGAATCTTCCTTTCAGAAGGGACAGTATAGGGTGCTTTTTTGGGTTGACAAATCTTTGCGGAAGGATAGTGGGACATTGTTCGGAGGGTTCGATAAGGGTCACTCCACACTTGCTCAGTTCTGTAATCAATACCATTTTTGGTTGGCTTTGTGTTGTAATTTGCGCTTCAGCACATGAAGATGCCGCTACTCTATATGGTTTCTAATGGAATTTGGCCCCAAAGTTAAATCGTTCTTGGTTTATTCCAGATGCACTGGGAGACTCAGGAAGTTTTCCCGTTGTTTCAAAAAGCTCCTGGGGTTGGTGCCTGCCAATAGTCTGAATTCACGTATAAAATGGGATTGGTCGGCAAACCCGGCATCATAGGAAAGCTCCGTAAGATTGATTGCTTCGGATCCTTGCATATATTGCTGGATGGCATTGAGGCGTGAAAGCCGCATGTATTCCTTGGCCGTGATCCCAAATCTTCTTTTGAATTCCCTTTGGAGTTGTCTCGGGCTGATGGGTACCTTTTGGATCAATTCCTCCAAGGTCAACATACCGTGGTGTTTCCTGATGGTCTCAGAGGCCAAACGGACATAATCGAAACCTTGGGAATTTCCAGACATGTTCTTCAAAAGAAAATCTTCGGTCAACCGGATTTTTTGTTGGATGCTCTTGGCTTCCCGTAACCAGGAACAATAATCTTTGAAGGCAATCCCAAGGACATCGGAACTGTCCTCAAAGGTTGCGGTGAACAGGGCAGGGGGTACCCCAAAAATAGTATAGATACCCTCAGGATTGAATCGGATTCCGAAAATCTGTACCAAATCGTGGAACTTGACCTCATACGGTTTGGTCTGTAGACCTATCAGCGTAAATTCAGGGGATTTGCCCCAAGTTTCACTTTTCACAAGTTCACAGTGGTCATGGGTCAGGTGGATGATCAGCTCGATACACCCATTGGGCACCACCGATTGTACAAAATTGTCTTCAGAATACAGGTTGAAATCACCTGTATAGTAAGCCTGTACAAAAGGGCTTAAGGCAAAAGATGGCCTGTATTCTGAAAACCTGACATTCATCGCTTGGAATCTCTTTTGGGCTGTTTTTTTAATGGACCGCTGCTAAATTAATTATAAACATCTAATTATCAGCTAAAAAGAAGGGAGGTGTCCACGATATTGGACTCTGTCGGCAACATGGCCTTGTCAAAGGTGGCCACAATATTGTTGGCTCCCCCAAAGACTCCCAAGACCTTGGCCGTGGTCGTCCCTGTATTTTTGAGGTCATGGGGCACCATTTCCGGGACAAGGACCAATCCACCCCTTTTGGCCGTTTTGGTCTCCGACCCTACGGTAGCTTCGACCGTTCCTTTCAAAACGATCAATAGTTCCTCGGAACTATCGGTATGCCTGCCCAAATTGTCTCCAGGCTCCAACTCGAAATATACGGTCGCCAATTGCTTGGATCCGTGTGCTCCGATCAGGGGAAAGGTGGCCTTACAGTGTTGTTTTTTATCATCCTTTCCGATGAATTCATTGAGTTCGATTTCGTTTACATTTACTGTTGTCATGATTCTTTTTTATAGTGAATAGCCTTTTACAAGAGCCTTGCCGGTATTGAAATCCACGGTTCCCAACCCCAATACCTGGGCCCGGTTCAACCAAGAGTACCGTTCATCATTGGTGTGGAATTCCATGTTCAGCTTCAAGTTGCCATGGTCATTGATTCCCGTTTCGGTAACTTGGATCTGTGCCCCATCATCGGTCAAGATCTTGGCATGTAGGTCGAGGAAGAACCGGCCATCTGCCCGCACCTCCAAATAATCGACCCCACTGATCTTTCCATTGATCTTTTCCCCGATGAGGTCCCCTTCAAAATAGATATCGAAACGGGCCCCTTCTGTGGGGATAGGCTCCCCATTGACCAGGTCCTGCATACTGAAACCGTATTCCACAAAATCGGAAAGCACTACCTGTTCCTCGAACAATAGGGCCAAATCTGTTTTTTCCAAGGTATTTTCCATTATTGATTGTTTTTAAATTACAGATCAAATCTAGGGCCGTGGTGTTCCGTACAATTGTAAAAAAACGACTTTGGAACGCATATTCTATTCCTTTAGGGCATCTGTTGCATTGGCAATGATCTGGTATAGTTCATTGATTTCCTTTTGACCGGTACGCCAATTGGAAACTGCTACCCGAATGGCAAAACGCTCCTTGTATACCGTAGGGGTCAAAAAGACCTTGTTGGTTGCATTGATTTTTTCCAATAAGACCTTAGTGTCGATTCCAGAATCGATTTTTGCGGCAAAACAGACGATGTTCAGTCTTACTTTCCCAAGAAGATCCAACTGTCCATGGCCCTTGATCCCATCTCCAAGTTCCTTGGCCAAACGGCAGTTCCGACCAACAATCTCGGCATAACCTTCCTTCCCGTATGCCAGCAGTGTAAACCAAGCTGGAAGGGACCTCCAACGCCTACTGTTCTCAGGGACATAGTTCATGAAATCCTGGGTGGTCCCATCGCCTTCCAGATAAGGGACATTTCCATTTTGGAAGACCTGTCTCTGTAATCCTGGGTGTTTGGTGAACTGGAAGGCCGCATCATAGGGAACGTTGAGCCATTTATGGGCATCGATGGCGATGGAATCAGCAGATTCCCAACCACCGACAAGGTGTTGGTGTGCTTCATTTACTGCTGCAAAACCTCCGAAAGCCCCATCGATATGCAACCAGAAATTGTACTTTTCCTTAAGGGCACCCAAGGCATGGAAATCATCAAAATCCCCGGTATTGACCGTGCCTGCACTGGCCACTACGATACAAGGTCCCTTTGGGTGGACGGATAGGCGTTTTTCCAGATCGGCAACGTCCATGGCCTCCCGTTCGGGAAGACGCTGGACCAGTTCCAGATTGTCCCTACCCATGCCCAAAATGGAAAGGGATTTGTAGGTACTGGAATGGGGGGTCGCTGCAAATACCTTCAAGGTCCCTGAACTGGTGTCCAATCCATTTTTGGACCCATCCTGGCCCATTTGTTGGTTGGCCCATTGTCTTGCCCCGGCCAAGTTTACCATGTTCGATGTGGTACCCCCTGTGACAAAACTCCCAAAAAAGTCCGATGGCAAACCAAAAAGTTCCCGATAGAGGGCAATGGTGTCCGACTCGTGCTTGGCCGTGATAGGGGTCACGGAACTCACCTGGTCATATACAGAGGTCAACCAATCCCCAAGCAAGGCCGCCGGGGTGGACCCACCCGTTACGTAGCCATAAAAGTTTGGGCCTGCTGTGGCGGAAATGTAGGGTGCATAATGGGATTTGAACAGGTCAAGGGCTTTTTGGGCCCCAATCCCTTCGCCAATGTCCCATGCCTTCTTGGGCATGTTGGATACTCCAATGTTCGGGGCGGCTTCGCCCAGATGATGCAAGTAGGATTTGGAAACGGCGATGGCCCCTTCCAAGATTTCGTCGATCTGCTCCAGATCTTTTTTTAATAGGGTTTTCATGTTGCGTTGTTTGATTTTTTTTTTGAATTAAGGTTTTGAAAACCATTCCAATTGTTTTGAGGTATAGGCGGTTCCCCCGGCAAAAAGGTTTTTAATGGCACCATTCCCCAATGTTAAATGTACATGGATCTGACTGGGTGAGGGTTCCTTCATGAATTCCCCTTGCTTGATCACAAAATTATCCTTTGATTGGACTTGGCTATACAGGTAACAGGCCAATGGACCTGCTGCCATGCCCGTGGCCGCCTCTTCAGGGATTCCGTAATAAGGTGCGAACATTCTAGATCGGGCATCCGCATTCCCGTCATGGGGCAGGACAAAGGGATAGAGACCGATCAGACCAAGGTGTTTGGAGAGCTCAATGATGGCATTGGAATCGGGGGTAAGGTTGGCCAATTGGTCAACCGACTTTAAGGGCACCACTACAAAGGCATTACCGGTATCCACCTTCATGGGTACCAGGCCATCGGCCAATTCATGTCGAGTGATCCCCAAGGCTTCGAATACCTTGTCCTCTAGGGTCCCCAACCGGGTGAACTCAGGTGGGGCCTGTTCCATGAATACCTTCTCGCCTTCAAAAATAATGTCCCGGTTACCCTCAATGGTTTCCTTTGACGATCGATCACCTTGGACGAGTCCCTTTTTCCGTAACAGGGAAAACGAAGCGATAGTGGCATGTCCGCAATGTGCAATTTGTTTGGTAGGGGTAAAGAATTCCAATCTAAAGTCCGCCACGGAGGATTTGGAGATGAATGCAGTTTCCGATAGTCCTATATTTTTGGCTATTTCCTGTTTTTTCCCGGGAGTCAATCCATTGGCATCCAAGATGACCGCGGCGGGATTACCTCCTGTTCCGTGGATATCGAAGGCGTGTACAATATGTGCTGTAATTGGTTCCATTGATCGGTTCATTGAAAGTTTATGAGTCGTTTGAATTTGATTTTTCTTAGTTTTTGTTGAAATGGGATCTCAACATTGTGATAGGACCAGGCCGCTGAAACGATGTTTACGAACAGTAGGGACATCACCAAGGAAAAAAGGGTCAAAGTGTCCGGGACAGTCCCCGGCCTATCCACCAACCAGCTGTCCAATCCCATCCAATACAGGCTCAACCATAGACCCTGCATCATGTAGATGGAATAGGATATCTCACCAAGATATTGGGCCAAGGGCCATTTCATTGTTTTTTGGACCTTACCCTGGTTATGGGCGGCTGTCAAAATGATCAGGATGAAACAGGGGATGATCCAAACATCATGTATTTTGATATGAAGCCCAAAAAGTGTGATAAGGACCATCGCCATGAAGGAGAGATCCTTGGACAACCATTTTTTAAGGGAGCCCTCTTGGTAGAGATTGTACACCAGAATGCCCAAGGTGAATTCCGCAAGACACCTGAAAATACCCCAATCGAATGTGGCATCCAGGGAATGTTTTACATTAAAATGGACTATTGTTCCAAGTAATGTAAAGGAAAACAAGGCCATGATCCATGGCCACCATCCCCTTTTTTGGAAAAGGAATAAAAACAATAGGGGTGAAACCATATAAATGGCCCATTCCGCACTGATGGACCAAGATGGGACGTTCCAAGTAAGCCAATGATCGGAGCCCCATGCCTGGGTCAGGAACAAATGCACAGGAATGCCTTTCAAGGCATACATATGGCTGAATTTTCCCCAGACGTTCGGAAAACCGAAGATCAGAAAGCAGGCTACCCATATATGGGTCAACAAACAGAATAGATGCAAGGGGTACAATCGGCTGAACCGGGCCCAGAGATAGTTCCATGAACTTTTGATGTTGATGCCCTGTTGAAATCGGTTCCCATAAACATGGGTCAGGATAAAGCCACTCAAAAGGAAAAAGAAATCCACAAAAAGGTATCCTTTGGCCAAGAGCATCGTAGTGTCTCGGGACACCAAATAATCCAATCCCGTGAAGGAGGTCAATTGATCATAATGGTATAGGACCACCCAAATGGCGGCTATACCCCTTAAAGGGGTCAAGGTATCGATGTAGTTGGTGTGCTTCATGATGGGTCAGTATTTAACTTCCTGGAAATCCTTGACCAACAATGGACCCAACTGGCCCAGTTGCTGGTGCTTTGGATGTTCCCGATATGTTTTTTCCGCTGCCCCTGAACTGAATTTAAGGACAAAGGCCGTTTCAAATCTGTGGGAATGGGTAAGCTCCATGATCTCGAAGGAGTCGAAACCTTGCACTTCTTTTACAAGATCTTCGAACAAATCCGTCATATGATCTTTTTGTTCCGGGGTGACCTGTTCGTTCCATTTGAACAGTAGCATTTTGGTGAAGGGGCCATCAGGATGGATTACGGTTTGTTGTTGCGAATGGCCTTGATGGACGCCCAAAAGACTTAGGGAGAACCATAGGATGGTTGCGATTGTTTTCATGTGTTTGATATATTTCATTTTAGCTTCAAAAGTAGTAGGGATGCAAGGGGCCGAATTGTGAAAAAACGACATCATGGTCTTTGATTCCTATCATGATACTGAAGGGGGTGGTCCATAGGGATACAATGGATCAAAAGAGGGACCATTTCAGCGTTGGGATGAAAAGGAACAGTGTTATTTGGCCTGTTGGTCCATGGCCAATTTGATTCCCAAGGACAGTAAAAGTGCTCCCGAAATCTTGGATACCCAAGTCATGGCCCGTTTCTTCCTTGCCAAATAATGTCCCAAGGACCCGGAGAAATACCCGAGGGTCATTAGGAATACCATAGAGGACAGGGCGAACAATAGGCCCAATACCAAAAAGGGCCATGGAGAACCAAGAGGCTTTCCGGAGATGATGAATTGCGGAAGGAAAGCTAGATAAAATAAGGCCACTTTGGGGTTCAACGTATTGGAGAGGAACCCCTGTAAAACCATTTTCCCATAGGAAATGGAAGTTTCTTCTTTAAAAAGGACACCCTTCTTGGAGATCATGGACCTAATGCCCAGGAATATAAGATAGGTGGCACCCAAGGTTTTGACCATGGAAAATGCGACTGCTGATGTCCTTAGGATTTCAGAAAGCCCCAATGCGGCCAAAAGGGTATGGAACAAAATGCCCAGGGTAATCCCCAAGGCGGAAAGCAAGCCTGCTTTTTTGCCTTGGGAGGCTCCTTTTGAAAGCACAAAAATCAAATCTGGCCCAGGGGTGATGATCAATACCCAGATGGTTGCCAGGAATAGGGTGAAGTGTTGGATCTGTGACATATGGATATGTTTTGGGTTACCTTCTTTTCAAGGAAATGCCCCTGAATATTTGGGTTGGTTCGGCTCTGGGAATTCTTTTGGAAGATGATGGAATCATTTTATGCGGGACGGACCTTCCCAGTCCAAAGAGGATAGGGTTTCCAGAATGGCTTCCCAATAGCGGTGCACTCTCGTTTTCCATTGCTTCATGGTTTTTTTGTTATTTTTTGATTTCAAAGATGAGATTGACCGGAGTCCTTTGTGCAATCCTGAATTGGGAGAACCCGGCTTCTTTAACGATTTGTCGTACCCGCTCAGGACCGGCTTGGGCGCCGAGGCAGTATCCTCCCTCCTGTGAATGCGAATGGGGTACACAAAGGGTAGTGGATGCAGCGTAAAACATTCGTCCTATGGGATTGAAATTCTTTTCCAGTTCATCAAAGGAGGCCGGTTCGACCAACATGATACTACCACCGTCGTTCAACTGGGCCTTTGCATGTTGAATCGCCTCAAGGGGATTTCCGAAATCATGGAAGGCATCCATATAACAGATCAGGTCGAATTGGGATTCCTCGAAATCCTTGGCAGCTGCCACTTTGAACACAACATTGGCAAGCCCTGCCTCATGTGCCCTTGACTTTGCCATTTCAATGGATTCTGGATGGTAGTCAAATCCATAAAAGATGGAATTGGGATATCTGGTGGCCATCAGGATGGTGGATGCTCCATGGCCGCATCCAATATCGGCCACTTTACCACCTGCAAGCAGTTTCTCCCCGATTCCTTCCAAGGCAGGAATCCACTCGTTGACCAAATTGGCCCGGTATCCAGATCGAAAAAAAGCCTCGGTCCCAAAAAATAGATTGTGATGGTGTTGGTGCCAACCAATCCCTTTCCCTTCCCTGAAATCCTGTACCGTTTTATCCTTGTCGTACCAAAGGCTGGACACCACTTGGAACCCTGGGGCCATAAAGAAGGGACTGTTGCTGTCGGCCAAGATAAGAGCATGCTCTTCGGGTAAATAGTAGGTCTTTTGTTCAGGGTCATAACTGATATACCCTCCAGCCGCTTGGTTGTTGAGCCATTCCTGGACATAGCGTTCAAAAGTCCCTGTTTTTTTGGACAGGGCCCTGGCATTGGTGGGGCCGAGTTCCCTTAATGCCCGATAAAGGCCGAGCTCTTCACCAATCTGGACCAATACCCCGGACATTCCTGCGGACAGGTCGTTGATGACCTGCCCTGCAAAGGCCTGTACCTTCCCATAATCCAGTTTCATTTCTGTACTATTTATGCTTCCCATTGTTTTCAATTATGGATTAGGGGAGCAAAGCTAAAGGCGTGGGGAAACAACAAATTGTAGAAAAACGACAAACATGGTCCAAGGAAGTGTTGAAGGCCTCAGTTCATTTATGGGATTCATCGGTATATGACAAGGAAGTCGCCCAATCGGATTTTTATACGTCCTTCCTTCGCAAACCCTTCTTGGGGCTTTGCCGTGCAAGGCCGCAAACCCGTCCGTCCGCCCATCAAATTTTAAGGGGGCGGTAATAAAAGAAGCCCTGGTTGTTTTTCGGGGCATCGAAAAACAGGGCAGTGCCCAAGGACTTCCCATCAGGACACCATGGCCTACCCTCGCTTTACTTTCCGTACGCTCCCTTGTCCATGGGTCGGATGGAATTCCTAAGGCCCTTATCGAACCTGTCAAGGCCAGGCCCTGTTTTATCCATAAATAGGGTTTCCACTTCCTTGAAAACCTAATGGTTTTACTACGTCGCGGAACCTCCCGATTTCCGTCCAAAAGCCTTGACAGAACCCCCTTCTTTTATTGTGCTGCGCACCTAAGAAGCAAACAAAGGCCCCTTAAAATTTGGGAAACAAAAACCAAAAAATAAAGGGGAAATTTTTAAACAGTCTGCCGATCTATCCAGTTTAGGTGGAAGGCGGGCACTAAAGCTTTTTATCATGAGTAGATTGAGAAACAAAGTGCAACTTATCGGAAATGTGGGACAAGACCCCACCATCACAGACCTTGACAAAGGGAAACGTGTGGCACGCTTTACCATGGCCACCAACGAGCACTACAAGAACTCCGAAGGGGAACGTATCACCAACACCGAATGGCATACCGTGATCGGGTGGGGAAAATTGGCTGACATCATCGAAGGCTTCGTGACCAAGGGCAAGGAGGTTGCCATCGAAGGGAAATTGACCTCCCGTTCCTATGAGGACAAAGAGGGCAACAAACGCTATGTCACCGAGATCGTGGCCAGTGAGATCTTGCTATTGGGTGGTGGTGATAACAATACCTCCGAGTAGACAGGACAAGGGTGCCCCAAAGGTCTGGGGCATCCTTTTCTTATCCATCCCAAAAAGGAAATGATATGGAACATAGCGTAAACGAAATACAGATCAGTTATAGGGAAAAGCTCAGTACCCTGAAATCCCAAGCCGTTACCAACTCCAATGATGTGGCGAACCTGTTGTTCAAGAATTGGGACAACAAGACCATAGGTCTCCATGAGACCTTCAAAATAGTACTGCTCAACCAGTCCAACAAGGTCAAGGGGATTTATCCCCTGTCCCATGGGGGCATCACGGAAACCTTGGTGGATGTGCGCATCCTTTTTGCCATTATCCTAAAGACCCTTTCCGTTGGGATCATCCTCGCCCATAACCATCCCTCTGGGCAGCTCAAGGCCAGCGGGGCGGACAAACAATTGACCCAAAAAATCAAACGGGCGGCACAACTTTTTGATGTCAAGGTGTTGGACCATATCATCCTGGCACCCGATGGCCGCTATTACAGCTTTGCCGATAATGGGATTTTATAGGCAGTCCGCTTTGGATGGAGGTTTGAAATAAAGAATCACGAAACCCAAAAAATCAAGAACCATGGAAACACGAATCAGAAAGTCATTGGAGATTCCGGCCCGGAGGCACCAAAGGCCTCAAACCCAAAAGGAAACCAATGCGGAACGGACCTTTCTGTTGGTCATCAACCTGTGGATATTCCGATTTGAATATGCCAAGGAGGACTATAAGCCTTAAAGAATGCTTTTTGCAAGGGTATGGGAGACTCTCGAAAGAGGGTCTTTTTTTTGCCTGATGACCTCAAAATTGACGTTCCTGTTTTCCCAAAGGGACAAATCCATGTTATTCCATCACAATTGCCCACAATCAACCAGGTTTCCTATTTTTAGTTGACGCTTATTGTGGGTATATTTAAACAAGGGCATTGCCCATAAGCCCGGTACGGCAACTTTTCGGTTTGACTTTCCTTATCCCGTACCCTTCGATTTGACTTTTAAAGAAAGAACAAGGGGGATTGAACTCCCTTGTGCGATGCTTTTTTGGCCCTGCGGGACAAAAAGGAAGAGCAAGAGGATAGCGTGCTCGCGCAACGCTACTGATGATGTTTGCTCCGCAAGGCCCCTGTTTATGGGGTTGTGGGAGGTTTTGAAAGATAAGGCCCTGGCCGTTTTTATGCTAAAAATGCGCTGGGGCCAGTAAAACCAAGAAAATTTTACGCTAAAAATGGATAAAGGATACGAGAAGGAAGCGTTTCGCACCGTGTGTATCAAAATATCGGTGCTCAAAAAGTTCAAGGGCTTTTCCAAACGACACGGGAAATCCCATTCCATGACCCTTTTGGCCATGGTGGAATTCTTTGACCATAATGGCATATCGCCCGATGAACGTATGCATGAGACCATTGCAAGCCTCAAATATTTGATCAAACGACGCTTCAATGCCATGGTTGCCATCATGCGCAGTATCGAAAAGGAACAGACCCTGCCCACAGTCAGTATGATACAGGCCCTCTTTGAGCAGGAACTGGAGCCTGATGGGGAAGAAGAGTGGGAAGGGGACTTTGAATTTTTTGAGAAACAATTGACGGAAATGAACACGCCGATCCAATCCGAGCTCTTGGATAAGGAGACCACGGTTCCCAAGATTGTCCATCAAAGGCTGAAGGAACGGATGGAAGAACTGAAACAGGATTTTGGCCATGTCCTGGACCATGTGTCCGTTGCCAAGAACCGGTTCGGAAAAGACCATCTGAAGTTGGACCTCAAACCAGGGGCCTTGGAAAAATACCGCTCAAAACTCAAAAATATGTAACCATGTACATCGCCATCACCCGCCAGCAATTGGGGGACAACTATAGGGGAAGTGTCCGGGATTTTGTCAAGTATCTCGAAAAGGAGAATCAGGCCAGGGCACCGGAAGATCAAGAAATGTTCTTCAACCAGACGGAAAACCATATTGATGCCGATCGGGTCATCGCCGAGATCGATGCCAATACCTCCAAACTCAGCAAGAAAGATCCCAAGTTCTATTCCATCATGGTCAGCCCCTCACACAGGGAACTGATGCATATCGGGAACGACCCGGAAAAGCTCAAGCAATATACCCGGGGACTGATGAAGACCTATGCGGCCTCCTTTTATCGGGACAGGGAAGTAACGGTTAAGGAGATACTGTATTTCGCGAAGCTGGAACGGGAACGTACCTATTCCGAAAGGGATAAGGCCGTCAAGGAGAACCAACCCATAGCCAGTGAAATTCTGGAATTGCAACACAGGATCAGGGCCATCAAGGAAGGTAGGGAAGAAGGTGATAGGGTCAAACTTCAGGAAAGGATCGATGTCCTTGAAAGAGAGGCACCCCACAAACAGGATGGCAAACGCATTGTGCCCGGTATGGCCAAAAAAGGGCACCAGAGCCATATCCATATCATTGTCAGTCGCAAGGATGTGACCAATTCCCATAGCCTCTCCCCAGGATCCAAGTTCCGGACCTCGAAAACCACCCTCAATGGGGAGAAAGTGAAGCAGGGCTTTGACCGGGACAAGTTCTATAGGGCAGCGGAGAAGACCTTTGATACCCAGTATGGCTATCGCAGGAACTTTGTGGAGACCTACCATGCCCGAAACCTTTTGGACAAGGATCCCAAACGGTTCTTTACAGTCCTTTTGGGACTGCCCACCCATGAGAAACAGGCCGCCAAACAATGGTTGTTCAAGGCAGGGGTGAAGGTGCCGAGTATCCCCGTCAATAAGGTACAATTGGCCCATAAGGCCATGATGCAACTCAAGAAAGGAATCGGAAGGGCCATGGAATCAGGATCCATTGGGATTTAAAGAATAATGATATGGAAGATTTCGGGTGGATTGGAATGGTATCAGGTGTGGTAATCGGTGGGAGTATCTCCTTTGTGGCCAATCGGTACCTTAAATATGGGTTTGTGATATGGGCTTTGGTGATGATGGTTTTGGTCATGGTCACAGCTTGGACATGGGGCCGGGATGATTTTTTAAAAGGGGCGTTGACCCTATGGTTACCCATGGTATTTATACATGTGATCATTTATGGGCTAGTGGACTACCACAAGACCGAAAGGAAACCTTCCAAGGTCTTTGAGGTGAAAATGAAGGTGCTGGGAAGACCTTTGGTGTTGGGGAACATCCGGCGAGGGGTATCCGTGATGGCCTCTGCAGGGAGCGGAAAGACCGAAAGTGTGATCTATAATTTTTTAAGGCATTTTCGAAAGGAGAATTTTTCGGGGATCATCCACGATTACAAGGATTTTGAGATCACGGAAATGGCATGCCCCTTATGGGACGGGGAGCAGATTCCTTTTCGAATCGTGTCCTTTGGCCCCATATATAATAGGGTCAATCCTATCGACCCCCGATACCTGCCCGATGAGGAAAGCGTGCATGAGGTGTCCCGGGTGCTCTTGGAGAACTTGATGGAGCATCGCGATTCGGATGAGAACAGTACTTCCCGATTTTTTAAGGATGCGGCCGAGGGGCTGGTCAGTGGATTGATTTGGCGGTTAAAGACGGATTACCCACACTACTGCACCCTGCCGCATTTGATGGCGCTGTTCCAACAATTGGCCACCAAAAGCCTGGTCAAGTTTTTACGGGGAAACATTACCTCCCGTGCCATGGCGGATGCCTTTATCAGTGGTATTGGGTCCGAACGACAGACGGCTGGGGTCCTCAGTACCCTGGCCAATGGCTTTAAAAAGATCTGTACCCGGAAGATTTTCATGGTGCTCTCTACCGATGAAATTCCCTTGGATATCAATAATGAAGACAATCCTTCCATTATAGCTTTGGTGAACAATCCCCAAAAGGATGCATCGCTATCGCCAGTGATCGCCACGATCATCCATACCATCTCAAAGCAAATGAGCCAACGCAATCGGAAACCCTCCTTTATGTTGTTGGAAGAGGCCTCCACCCTGCGCCTCTTAAATATGCACCGGATACCGGCCACCTTGCGTAGCTACGATATTGTAAGTGTATATGTCCTACAGGACAAGATCCAGAACGATATGATGTACGGGGAGAAGGCGAGCAAGGCGATACTTTCCAATCTGTCCTATCAGTTCTTTGGGAAGGTGAATGACCCGGACACCGCAAGGTATTATGAACGGTTTTTTGAATTGGTCAAGATACCGACCCGAAGTGTGAGCAAGAGTTCAGGATTGAACCTGGAGCGGCGTATCACGGAAGGGGAGAAGGAGGTGTCCAAACGAAGGGCCGAGGTTTTCTTTCGGTTGAAACAGGGAGAGTTTGTGGTATTTGCGGATGGAAAAGATCGGAAGGTTCGGTTCCGGAAACCTTTGATTGAAAGGGGATTACCCAAGCCTTTGGAGGTTTCAGAACAGGAGCTGGAACAGCATTATTTAAAAGTACACCATGACATTGGGACCATTTTTAAGTAGATGTAAATCATCCAATCGATCTAGTGTTTTTTGATGAAGTCCAAGACAAAGTCGACTCTTTCCCCAACCGGTGCTTTGGGGACCTCCACAAGGTCATATTGGTACCCTCGATAGGTCTGGATCATTTTATTGTACGTGAACACGGCCTCGTTCCAATCCTGTTTCCGTTGTTCATCGGTTTGGTATATTTCTTGCCAAGGTGACAAAATGAAGACATGGGTATTATACCTCATTATTTCAGCTGTGGTCCTCATTTCCTGGACTATTGGGATACCTTCCAAGGAAGCATAACAGAGGGCGTCCAAAAAGCCGCGATCGAAGAATATCGGATCGGTTCCATTGCTACTGTGGTTTATTTGCTTAAAGCTTTCAACGGAATGTTGGAACATCAACTCCATGTATAATTTCTTGTCTTTCCAAGGAAGGGCATCGCCATTATTATCTTGTTGCTCCTTGATCAGTTCACGGGCGATCTCGGGAACTGTGGCATGGCCTCTATTTTGGAGTTCGTTCAATAGGGTGGTCTTACCGACACCGGGGCCACCGGTGATGACATAAAAGGGTATATGTTCCTTTCGGTTTTTCAAAAGAGGTTGGGTTGGTTTAAAAGCTAATTATTTTTTAGCTTTTTAGTTTCAATAAATAGTCGGCAATAATACGAACTTCTGAGGAATCTAATGTGGACAGTATGGTCAAGGTAGTGATTGAGTTCATGGGGTCACTTGACAGTACATTTTTAAGGTTTCTATATTTTTTGGACGGAACTAGAACCTTTTCCCGGAACCCCCTGTTTATAAGGCCTCCCAGAGGGCCCCTTTTTAGCGGAACCGTATCACTCACCTTTTAACAAAGTTTAACTTTTGGACGCTTCCCAAAACTCCAAATTCCATCATTTTGATTCAAACGGAAACAAATTATAACAAAACACCATATTTAATATGATTGTGTAAAAACCATACAAAAACTATGGTTTCTCCATAAATTTAAATAAGAAGTCGAAAATTTAATCAAACAGCATCCATCGGCTAATCCAAATGCATTATTTTAGAGTCTCCCCTTATAATATTTGTTGAATCGGGTTTTGATTTCAAATTATAACCTACCTCCGATTTGGAATTGATTTCCATGTATTAAATACTGATTTTAAGTGCACAAGGATTTATTTTTTTCCATTTACAAAGCCAAGGACGAAGAAGAACTTCTCGATGTAATTTCAAGTAGCCCAAAGGTGTTTGACGACTCCAATTGGAAACCTTTGGGAAACAATGACAGCAATTATGGTGTGGTGAAAAACCAGCAATCCAATCCTATTGCGGCATTGATTGAAAAGATTACCAATGCCATAGATGCTATCTTGACCAAAGAGTGCTATGTTGGCGGTGCTGAGCCAAAATCCAAGGAGGCTCCAAGGTCTATGGAAGAAGCCATTGAACGGTTTTTCCCCAAGAACAATTGGGATCTCCCATCTTTCAGAAAAAAGCAATCTGAGGAAATACAAATCATAGCGGATGGTAAAGGCCCAAGAAATCAGAGAAACCAGTATCCAACGTCGGTCATTATCTATGATAATGGAGAAGGGCAACATCCTGAAGAATTTGAAAATACATTTTTATCCCTTTTAAGAGGAAACAAAAATGATATCCATTTTGTGCAAGGGAAATATAATATGGGCGGTAGTGGAGCCATAGTATTTTGTGGAAAGAAAAGATACCAGCTTATTGCCTCAAAAAGATTCACGAACGACGGAGCATTTGGTTTTACCCTGGTAAGGGAACACCCCAAAAAGGAATCTGATAATGCAAAGGAAACCTGGTATGAATACCTTTTAATTGACGGTCAAATTCCGTCTTTCCCTATTGAGAATCTTGATCTTGGTTTGTCCAATAGGAATTTTGAAACAGGAACAATTGTCAAATTATACTCGTATCAATTTCCCAAAGGGTATTCTGGTTTTGCGCAGGATTTGAACCAAAGTATAAATGAGTTCCTTTTTGATCCAGCTTTACCGATTTTAACAGTCGATACTGCCGAAAGATATCCAAACAACAAGGTTCTTGAGAATGACTTGTTTGGATTAAAACGGCGACTGAACAATGAAGAATCAGAATATCTGGACGATAAGTTTTCAGAGACATTTGATGAGGAAAACACCTTTGGAAAAATGAAGGTGTCCTGTTTTGTTTTTAAGCCTAGGGTAAAGGATTATGATTTAAAAAGAACCAAAGCCATCATCCAAGATCGATATTTTAAAAATTCGATGGCGGTCATGTTCTCTCTAAATGGCCAAACACATGGAAGCTATACGTCCGAATTTATAACACGATCCTTAAAGCTCAATCTGTTAAAGCACCATTTGTTGATACACGTGGATTGTACCGAAATGAAATACAATTTCAGGAAGGAACTGTTCATGGCTTCTAGGGACAGGTTAAAAGACGGGGAAGAAACCCAATATCTAAGAAGTTATTTGGCTGCTCAATTGAGTCGAAAGGATGGAAGGTTGGCGGATATTGAAAAGATTAGGAAACAGGCCATCGATATAGATACTACTTCCAATACCAATGAATTGCTCAAGAACTTTACCAAAAACCTGCCCTTGGATTCAGAACTGGCCAAATTGTTGAGCCAAACGTTTAAACTTGATACGAAATCGAATAAGAAAAAGGAAGGAGAGAGAAAACCTTCTCCCCAGAAAAAGGAGGATATCCCTTTCTTACCACGGAGATTTCCTTCTTTTTTTAAGATAAACGGGATTAATGAAGGTGAATCAGAGGTGGCTAAAATTCCTTTGAACGGAGAAAAGACCATAAGATTCTCAACTGATGTTGAGAACGATTACTTCGACCGGACAGAGGAACCTGGTGATCTGAAAATAACGGTATTGAATATCAAACCCAACGAAAGTGAAGGTGGCACAGGTCCCGGACAGCCAAAGGGAATAACTGAAATTTTCAATGTGGTTAAAAGTAGTCCAAACAAGGGTGCTATTAAAATATCGTTGAACCCTAAAGATGATTTAAAGGTTGGGGACAGTGTTCAGATAAAAGCAGATCTGTCATCCCCAAACGGGGATTTGTCCGAACTGTTTTGGGTCAAGATTGTCGACAAAGAGGAGTCTAAGGACAAGAAACCAAAAAAGGAGGAAGATAATGAACCTTTGGGGCTCCCACAATTGGTGTTTGCCTATAAAGAACCTAATGAAAACCTGAAGGATAGGGTTTCATGGGAGGATGTAGGAACTGCTACGGCTTTGGATATGGATTATAATACGGTAATGGTGCCTGAGGCAGAAGGGGATACCCTTAAAAAGATTTTTGTGAACATGGATAGTTCAGTCTTAAAGAACTTCATTGCGAAGTATAAACATCCCAATCAAGAGCAATTGGAAATTGCCAACAGAAAGTATTATTCCTCAGTGTATTTCCATACGTTGTTCTTGTATACCATTAGCAAGAATAGGGGGTATGAGATAAAGCAAAGAATAGAGGGTAAGGAAGAGTTGGAACACGTGGACCTTGGTCAGTATTTAAAGGATCTGTTTGATCATTATTACTCGACCTTTATCCTCAATTTTGGGGGAATGGAGGAGATGATGCAGGGGGTTGGGGATTAAAATAGAATATGAGAAATAAACTTTTAACTGATACTGAAGCCTGTATTTATCTTGGTATTACTAAAGAGTTACTATACGCCTATGTTCGCAATGCTCCTAAAAAACACTTGAATCATGAAAGAAAGCTTATTTCGGAATTTGTTGAAGGGAAGAACGTATTCGACCTAAATGAATTAGATTCTTTCGATAAATACCTGAAAGAACCTTGGTCTGATCCCGGAGAAAAGCGTCCAGCAATTCCAAAGTATATAAAAGAATACTTAAAAACAGAAATTGGCGGTAAATGTCCCATTACACAAAAAGGATATCCATTAGAAGATGCACACATTGAAGACTACAGTATTTCAAGAAACCACCACCATCATAACATAATCCGAATAGCTAAAGATGAGCACACAAAGTTTGACAATGGCATATTGCCAAAGGAAATACTTCTTCAAGCAAAAGAACGCCTCATCATTACTTTACGAAATCGGTTAAAAACGGAATTCGGTACTTCAAGTAATTCATCAGTTCCACCTAATCCTCATTATTTATTCCTTGGCCGGGAAAAGGAACTGAAAGACCTACTTCACTCTATGGAAACTGAACGTCTTGTTGTAATTGAAGGTATAGGTGGAGTTGGTAAAACACAGTTACTTTTAAATGCACTTGCGAATGTTGTTTACCATAACCCGGTAATATGGATAAATATTGAATCAATCAATACGCTCCAAGATTTGTATATCCTTATTTCTAGGGAAGTGTCAAAGATTCTCGGCAGTCCGATCACAAATAATTTAATTGAGTCGCTTAAACCAATACAGGCAACATTTGTTTTTGATGGATTAGAAAATTTCTTAATTCAATTTCGTGATGATATTGAAGATTGGATTTATGAATTGATGACAAATACTTCTGGGATTCAATTATTAATTACCAGTCAAATTGACCTCACCATTTTTGATCAGCAAAAAACTGTCATACAAATGCTCGGTCTTGATTATGAATCTAGTATTTTGCTTCTTAAGTCCATAGTTCAAAGGAACCTTTTTCCACAGAAACCCGAACTTGAATGGATTTTGGGATTTTGTAACGGGCATCCCCTCTCTTTAAAATTGTCGGCATCTATTATCAATTTCTATAAACGATCTGACAAAGCTATCGAACATTTACAAAAGGAAGATTCTTTGAAACAACCATTACGAATGGTTTACAATAAATCCAATTCACTTTCAGCATGTTTGAACACTGTTTATGGCGTTTTAAATGAGAGTCAATTAAAAATTCTTCATTTGGCTAAATTCTATCCTGCAGGAATAAAGCAGGAATGGGCAAAATCGATGCTTAAATTAGATAGTTACAATTATGAAATTGCTGTGCTGCAACAATTCTTCTTGTTGGATATTGAAATGGACTTACTCCTAATGGAACGAATTTTTATTCAAAACCCTTTAAGGAAATTTTTATATGATCAGTCAAAGAAAGAATCACCTTCTCAGCATTACGAATATGAAAAAGGACTTTTTCTTGGAATATCAATAGAAGCCATGCTTGTAGACCATAAATACATTGAGACAAGTTCAGAGGGATCGGCAGAATACGGAATATTGAGAATGGAGTCTGAACTTCCTAATATTATGGAAGCTTTCCACTGCAGCAAACGAAGATTGAAGCAGCAGGATTTAGAATTGTCCGAAAAAGCGATTGAAGATTATAGATTGATTATTGGAAATATTTCATCTGCACTAGGCAAATATTTTTTCGTTAGGGGCCTTTATGAACAAGGCGTAATGATGGCCAAAGAAGGTATTAGTATAAGCTTGAAGCTAGAAATGTACGAGTCGGCTGCCGTACAGTATGTTTACCTCTGTCAACTTCAATCAAGACAGTATGATTTGACTGGAGTTGGGCAGACTATTAGAGAAATGGATAAGTTATTGGATGTCACTAAAGATCCATACGTAGTTATAGGCAGTCTTTGGGTGAAAGGACGATATTCTATGGATAAAGGAGAATACAAAAAGGCGCTGGATTATCTAATACAAGTTGAGAAACTTATGAAAATTCGAATGACTCAACATTATGATGATATAGATAACTTGGGTAACCCGGATATAATTGATCAGGTAAAACTGAATGAAATCGGGAACCTTGGGTTAGTTTATCATGAAATAGGACGAATTCTTGAAAGTCAGGGCAAAACTAAAAAAGCATTTAGTTATTATGAAAAGGGATTAAAAATTAATCTAAACTTGAAAGATGAAGTGAATGCCCTTAGCGCCTACTATAATCTAGCTAACTGCTATGTACAGTTTGGGAAACTAGATAAAGCAATTGAATATTATTTCATTTGTGTTGAAGGATTTCTGCGTCACGGTAATTTTGAGTATTTGGCAAATACTATGGCAGAATTAGGGAGGAATGTTGAATTTGATTTAAGTATAGTAAATAGCAAATTACTTTCCGAAGAAGTTTATGAAGTAGTATTAAACAACCTTACTTTCAGGTTGCAAAATGTAATATCAGTTCTTCGAAAAGAGAATGGCAAGCAGATGATGAATACTGAACCTGTTCCCTATGAATTAATAGGTCAAATGATTCTGCTTGTCCAGTTAACGGCTTTTTCAAAATACTTTTCTTTACTCTACGAATGGGTTTTAGAAATTAACCAAGAAATCGATTTCAAATCGGGTGGAGTTAATCTTTTTACTGCAGTATTGAATTTAGCCCATGTAATTGGCTCCTTTGATTATTGGAAAGGATTGTCAATGGATGGACAAGGAGCACCGTTAAAAACAATTTTTATCAATTGTTTAATTATCAATGGTGGTCCGGATCTTAAAAGTAAAACAAGGATATTCTTTTGGTTGGCACAATGGTTTAAGCATGTTCATCTTGATGAAGAAGCGACAGCGGAAAAATTGTGGGACAGAGCACAAGATTACCTTAAATAACAAACATATTGACACTTTTGCTCCACTATATTCTAATTTTAAGCATCAGTGAGGAAATGATGCAAGGTTAGTAGAGCGTAACTGATTAATTATCTCCAACTAATTTTTTTACATAGTGATGCGCCTCACCAAACTCGGTCTCAGAGATTCCGCCTCGAAGCGTATAAGCAGCAAATTTTCTTACTACATCATTTGTGAGCTCGTCGCTCAAAGTGATTTCTAAATCACAATTTTCTTTTATGAATTTTTGGGGTCTTGTAAAAACACTTTTGAAATCAACCAATCCACCAGAAAACTGTGGGGTAGGAGGTAGAAACCGATATCTTTCTCCAACAATTTGATGGTCTGTTATATTTTTTCTAAGTTGTTCTGGACCCTTTTTTCCGGTTAGAGCTTTCAGTTTTTCCTCGGTAATTTTTTCAATTTTGCAGAATAGAAGTTCATCAAAGTTATTGTGTCCTACGTTACATCTTGGCGTTAAAACAACACATTTGACTGTTGGATCTTGTTTCCATAAAAATATATCTCCTGTCCAAAAATCGAAATCGCTTGTCCTCCTATAGTAGTGTTCTATCGAATTTAGCTGTACTTCTTTGATGCTCCCATCTCCCATCATAGAAGCACTATTCCAATTTTCAAAAACAGTTCTTAGTGCTATTCTTTCAAATACTTCTTTTGTCCTAACGGTTATGTTTTGTGGTTCAGCAGCTTCACTAATGGAGTCAATAATTCCTTCAATTTCGCTTCCTTTAAACTGCTCGACGAATGCTTTGTGGACTTCGAGCATTATCTTGTTTTCTAATTCACCGCCCAAACAAAATATATCAAGAAACCCGCAATCACTCATTTTCTTTAGGCTTTGACATATACTGCTAATTGAATTACTCCCTTTTGGAATCTTGAAGACAGTTCCTTTATCATTCAATTCTTTATAGTGTTCTAAATTTCCACTATGAATAAATATCGGGATTCTATTAAAGTCAAACTCTTCCTGTATATAATCAGCTGCTTTGTATGATTTTGTGTCTTCCTCTTGATCAGTATTGGACAGATCCATTATTAGCCCACGAAGATTATTTTCTTTTTTGGACTGAGATAATGCTTTTTCATACTCTGTCGGGGATGAGCATAAAACTAATTCCAAATCAATTCCTAAATCTTCAAAAAGACTTTGGAAGCTATTCCTGATAGTTGATTCATTTTCAAGGAGTATAATAACGCCTTTCACAGTTTGAGTTGACTTTTCCATACTAAGAAGCTATTTTTTTAATATGAAACGCAGGGCCATAGACTCTGTTTTCAGCCCAAATTTGCCAACCATTGGGAGCCAACATGTTTCGAGTGAAGGAAAGCCCTAAGCCTGTTGCATTTTTTTCTTTTTTTGAGGTTACACCGTATTCAAAAATTATGTCTAAATCGTCTTCTGGTATTTTTGGCCCTGTATTACTAATAATGATTTCATCTGAATCTATTTCAAAAATTATTACCCTTCTTTCCTTTTCGGAAAATTGAAGCCAATACACAGCGTTGTTTAGAATATTCAAAAAAGAAACCCAAAATAGGTATTCATAATTTTTAATTTCAAAATTTAAGCTACTGTTCTTAATTTCAAGTATAATACTTGATTCTTCAAATACTTTCTCAAATAAGTGACAAACTTTTTTAAACGTTTCAGCTGGTTTAAATATTTTTGGAATTGATTTTCCGATAGCTGGCTGGAGTGATTTCTTAAGCTCTTCTAATAGGTCGATTGCACCACCCATATTTTGAGTTCTTTTTAATAGAGTCGATTTGAGAATATTGTCTTCTACCTTATTGATGTTAATTTCTAAAGAGGATTTAACACCACCTAAAACAGAAAGAGGTTGGGACAATTCATGATACACCAACTCTAACCCTGTACCTAAAGAAGCCAAACGTTGAGAAAAAGATAGAGAACCTTCCATGTTATCAAGAGCATCATTAGTTTCAATAACAAATTGTTTGGTTTTTGATATAAGTTCTTCATCTTTAGAATGACCAAGAATGTATTGGATAAATTTTTCGGTGTCAGGCCTATCCAAAGTATTTTTAGTTTTCCTACCTAAATTATGTTTAAGTCTATATTTGGCTCTTTCTCGTCCTGTTTCTTCTAAAATCCCCGCAATGATTTTTTTGAAGTTGATGAATTCTTTACTTTCATAAAAGCCTTCACGGTTTGTTTTCTCCTTTAATCCATCATTTTGCGGAGAATATAGAAAAATGTTCCCTATAATCTGATTTGGACCTATTGTGACAATATGTTTTTGAACCCTTTTGGCTCCCAATCCCATCCAATCATGTTCCTCTTCGCCATATGGCTTTACTCCAAAACCATTCTTCGAGATTTTTAATCCTAAATATTTGGAGAAAGTTGTTGTTGCTTCTCTTCTGCCGTTCGCTTTCAAAATTTCAACCATTTTATCCTTAGCATCTGAATCTAAGTCATATATCCTTATGTCAAAATAGAACTCTCCAACCCCAGTGTCAGAATCAATTTCAAGATCACTTAACCCTTCAATTTCCCTTACGGCTGATTCTTCATTTGATAGGTTAAATTCAGAGCTGATATTGAATAATTTCTCATATTCATCTTTAGAAAATCTCCTGCATAAATATTTGGCATTGACGCTTCCATCTTCAAAAGCTTTGCCAAAAACTCTATAGTCAAAATGATCTAAAATGCTAGAAGGTTCAATGGGAAGAAAATCTACCTCTCCTTTAATTTGATTTTTTATAAAATTTATACCGTAGAATAGTTCAAAAGTGCCTGTGCCATTATCTATTTTTAATTCTTCCTCAATGATTTTACTTTTTAAAAGGTCTTCCTGTATTTTACTGTTTAACTGTAGAGGTGTTATTAAATCTCTTAGGGATTTAAATATAGCGGTCTGCTCTATATCTTTTACATTGAACTCTTCTTCAATCAAACTTCTAATCGAATTATCCAAATCTTGGATAATGATAGTAGTCCCTTCTTTGAAACTTGAAAATGGTTTATTGCTCAAAAGATTAATCAAATTTCCATTTGCTTTGAGATTACTCGCATCCAATATTTCTTCATCGTTGAAGAGTTCCAAATAATTCTTAATCTTGCCACCGGGAAAATCTATAGTATCTAGTAGTGATTCTACTCTAAAATCTTCTCTGTCTATACGAATCCAATTGTATGAATTCTCCTTGCTTTGCTTGGAAATTACGGTAAGATACCGTCCTAAAGCCATTGCCGCCAATCTTCCAATGCCTTTTGACCCTAAGTACCTTCGATTATAAATTATGCTCTTTCTTTTCTCTTGGTTTTCGTCCCTCTTACTGCTTCTTGAAGGTCTAAGCCAGTCACCGAATAATATTTCGGCATTCATTCCAAGTCCATTGTCTTTAATGATTAGAAAATTCCTGTTTGGATCTTTGTCATATTGAGTGTAAACCCAACATTGATCTGCATCGGCATCATACGCATTCTTGACCAGTTCATTTATGGCTGTAGATGGATGTCCAATTAATTCTTCACCCATTTGGATGATGGACATTGCCCCGGGCTCAAATTTATATTTCTCGAATTTATTCAACTATAAAAAGCATGTGTTACAGCCATCCCTTTCAGCTCCTTCTAAAATGTCAAGAAGATAAGGGGAAGACTTTGATTTTTCCTTATTGGTTCTATTTAGATGGTACAATTTTATCTCCTTAATCCGCTCAGGATGAATCAATTCCTCCAATGTTTCTTCTTGTGTCCAGGTAAAACCTTCCTCAGAACTCTCATACTCCATGGCCTTTTTATATAGGTCAGGATGTTGTTCATATAGCCAAATCCATTCTATTTTCTGTTGAAAAAAGCAGAAATAGCATCCTGAGCGACTTCGGGCATATTCACCTTTTTGCCCATCTACTTCAAAAGGTATTTTGTTATAGTATGCGGGAATACCCACATTGGATTCCCTAAGTATCCTAAATATATCCTCTCGAACCAAAATATCCACGTTGTCCAATAAAGGAAAGTCGTCTTCAAAGGACAAAGGATATTCGGTACTTTTTAAAAATTGGAAGACAGCTCGATTAAATTCAGGAATACCAAAGTCTAATAGACGATCTGTTTTATGTTTTAGTATCTTCTCAGTTTCCTTTCGTTCATTTCTATCCATACTTATGGGCTCCTGGACTAAGGATTTTATCCGATCCATTTTTTGACCTTTGTGGAAATTAGAGAGTATTTCAAGGATATCATCGTTCCCATTTGGGTGGAAGAACTTGGTGATGATATCATTGCTCCAAATGTTCTTCCTAAAAGGAAAAATGGATTGAATGTTTTCTTTACGAGAAATATAACCTTCCCTATCCTCGTCCCCTCGTATACCTACATACGATATGGTGGGATCGTCTTTAATGAAATCTTCGAAAGGCTTCAATTTCATCATGGCCGTGCACCATCTGGCTTGGGGAGAGGGCAGATACCCCCTGAAAGACTTGAAGTAAAAATCAAAGGGGTTGTCACCGGTACTGGAAGTTTCAATATTTTCCAATCTTTTGATTTTCTTTCCTAAATACCCATCTAATCGTTCAATTAATCTGTAGGTTTCGTCCAACTCTTTCCCCGTATCACAGAAATAGTATTCAAAATTCATTTGGGGATATTTATCATTCAAGTAAAGAGCCAATGCGGCACTGTCTTTACCTCCTGATATTCCCAATATATGTCGTATTTTACTCATTTTTTGATATTTCTCGGTTGATTAATGATGCCAAAACGGACAACCGTAATTTTTCATTTCCTTTGAAGACCTTTTCAATTTCTGAAGAAATATTTTCAATGGCAACTTTTTGGTTTTCGGAAATCCTGATCATAGTTTCGGAATCTCCATTGTCTATTGTGGACAATCTTATTTTGATTAGATTCTCACCTTCATTTGCTTCTGCTTTGTTCAAATCAACCAAATTATCCAATTCCTTGGTAATTTTCTTCAACTCGATTTTCAAAGTTCCTTCATCGGGGTCATTCATTCGATCCAAGGGCTTATTTAGAATGGAATGGCTCAAAGCCATTAAGTATGAATCCCTGTCATTAAAATTGGAAGTAATTCTCCAATAGAAAGATTTTTGATGAGCCTTTAGATGATGCTCTTTTATTTGAGCATATCGCTTTCTTATTATTTCTGAATACTCTTCAAAACCCACCTTTTTCCCTACAATCTCTTCACAAATGAACGACTCTATTCTTAATAGTAGATTGGGGAATGAATTTTTAATCTCTTCAATATGATTTTGAAAATCAATAATATAATCTTCAAATAATTGATTGTCGGTCGAGAGCTCATTAAGGTTATACCCTAAGGCTATGGGCATCTTTTCAAAGAAAGTTTCTTCAGGATCGATGGCTTTGGCAATTGTTTCTCTTAATCTTATGGCCCGACCTGAAATCGTTTTTGTGGTCTTGGCGTACTGGTTTAAATTTTTGTAGAAAACCAATAGAGGTCTAATACTTTCGATAAAAGAATTATTGTCCAGGACTTTTAGATCATCTTGTTTAAGTAAGTACCTATACTTGTTAAATAGTTTAAGTCTTAAATCATTTAGAACAAAGCTCTTTACAAAGTATTCCTTTGGATTTCGAGTAATCATGTAAAGGATGTGCTCATCCACATAGGGTACAAAACCATTGTTATTGTAAAGAGCAAAATCTCCTCTCTTAATAAATAGGAATGTCGGAATCCAAAAATCAATCACACCCTGTTTTAGCTTCATTGGGGCAGTGCTCAAAAGATCTTGAAATTCGGTAATGCACTTTCTTGTGCTGCGCGAAGAATCCAAAAACCGCAGTCCCATTCGCCACAAAGAATCAAAATTTCCCTTATCGGGTTCTCCCAACTGCCATTGCCCACTATCTTCTCTATGAATTCCCGTATTTTTTAAAAGAGTATAATAGATAGTCTTTTCGGCCGGCCATTTATCCTTCGGAAACCCCAAGTCTTTTTCATGATACCTAGTTACCAAACCGTTCCAAAAATTCTTTCTGGCAGAGGATATCGAACCTGAAACCTTATGCCTATTAATCAATTCACTATGTAGGGTAGGTGTGTCCGGATATACTCTATGGGCAATATTTGAAAGTGCTTGGTTAAATTGTTGGCTAGAATTTATTTGGACGGCCTCACCATTATCAAACCAAGACACCTTAGTTGAGTATAGGCTATCCATCACATAGTGATGCAATAGATTTTTATTGCTCCTGATAATGGTATTGAGTTCCCTTTTTGCCACACGGTCATTTTCATCTTCCATATTGCGAAGTACCTCCTCGGTTTTCTCAATTTCTTTTAGGGTGGTCGAAATTTCAGAGGTATTAGTAAAGTATCCATAGAGGATTGGGAGGTTCTTCTGTGTTGAGTTTGCCATTTCATCTCCCGAAAGCCTTTTTTCTGAGAAAATCAAATTGATAAACCCATCGATTTCATCTTTCGGTATATTGACTGCAGGTGTATTGGTTAGTTGAAACTTGAAGAGTCTTGGAGTGCCTTTACGATAGGTTTCAGCCTTTGCAATTTGTATTGAGAATTCAAAATGGGAATTCAGTTTTTTGAGGACATCGATTTCATCTATTCTGTTTTCGGCCTCCAGTATGGCACGTTCAATATCCAAGTCAGTGCCCTCGAACAATTTAAAGGATTGATCAAACTTACTGAACCGGACCACCTTGTTTTTTTCTAATGATCCTAATGTATTCTTAATGGTTGTTTTGGAAAAGTTTGGACTAAGATACTCGATAAAAAAAGCTTCATCCAGCCTTGACCCCGCTTTGGAAAATATGGACAGCAGTCCCAATGATTTAATTAAAACTTCAGAAATTTTATGATCAATATCAACAATGCTTTCCGAGCGCTCTAAAGCTATTCTGATGGCAGACCATCTATTGAAATCAGGATTGGTCTTGTCAATAATAAATGTGTAGAAATCATGATAGAGATAATCATATAAATCCGGTAGTTCAAATGCTTTTCCTTCCGTTTTAAATTGGGAGAAGAAAATGGAGTTAAGAAACGTAAAAAGCGACCGTTCATTTTGTCCATAACGTTGCAGGGAGGCGGCCAATACATACCCACTTACTATACTTAGCGGATATAAAGAACTTTCAAGTTCTTTTAAGCTGTCTTGGGTAAGGGAAAAAAGGTTATGTCCTTTGATTAGGTCTAGGAAGCTATTTTTTGGTTCGGTTCCAGAATTTGATACCTTACCGGCCAAGAACAACAATTGTTCGATGGGTTCATTGAAGGGCAGGGTAAAAAAACGTCCTTGCACCTTTTTCCATTCATCTCTCTGTTCTTTGGAAAGCCCATTGGAATAAGAAAGGATATTTTGGTGGATAGAAGTAATCAAAACAATATCCCTGTCTTGCGCATTTACAAATTCGGCCAGTTTCTGAAGAAAATAAACTTCTTGGGATGTGTTGTTTTGGACGGCGTACTCCAAATATTTGCCAAACTCATCAAGGATGATGAACAGGGCTCCATTCTTCTTCTTGACTTTATCATATTCCCCATAGATGGCATCAAACAATTTTTGGTTTCCCACAAAATCATGGGATACTGAAAATTCATCGTTCAAGGCATCGATAAGTGAACGATATTCCCCAATCAGTTTGATGACTCTAGATGTGCCATTAAAACTGCTTCCAAAGTATTTTTTATTGCCGGAAATGGACTTTTCAAGGGCCAATAAAAAAGAAGATTTCCCCGTTCCGAATGAGCCTACAAGGTTAAATGCCTTTTGGCCACGTTTTGCATTGTCGATTATCGAATCAAAGGTTTTTTCAGCATTCGGTGTAACGACGTAATCGAACTTTGAATCACTGTCCCTGATGATATTGGTAGAGGTATTGATGCTATACTCCATAATATTGTTCCAAAACTTTATTGGGTTCGATATCCTTTTTGACCTGTAGTTCTTTCACACCTGCTTCACTGCTATATATGATATCAGGAAATTTTTGTGCTATGGCCTGTAGTTTTTCTTCAAGTATATCCCTATTTAGACAAAAGGTATTACCAATTCCAAAATCATCACTGTAAAAGCTTGAGAAACTAATGGTAGAGGTGTAATTTGGGTGGGTGAGAATGCAATAAAGTAATATTTCTTCAGGTAGGTTTTTCTGGTCATTGTTCTCGATGCGATATAGCGTTTTTGAGTTCCTGTTCTTGCCAACCTCCCTGAGAAGGCCCAATTCTGTCAATAACCCGCTGTAACCATCATCTATGTCATCGTTGGTGAATTGTCCGTACATTCTTTTGAATACTGAAAAATCCTTGGCCAGTATTTTTTCGTTTTGACCAGAGTGTAGGTCCTTAATATAGTCAATAAGGTTTTCTTGGGTGAATTCTGGCTTGACCTTTCTGAAATTATTGAATATTATATAGTAAATCGATGAATGCCGTGTCATGCATAGTTTATAATGCAACAGATATAGTGTACCCTGATTCTCCAAGTATGGGTCCCATCCACCATCAAGAAACAATTCCTTGTACGGTTGTTTCAGTTCCATGGAATCATCATAGGCATCGAAGGATTTAAGCCAGAAGCGCATGGAGTTGACCATGTTCTTTCCTACACCAAGATCAACACCGGAATCCATTCGGAATGATTCCCCAGAGTTTAGATAATCTATTCCCTTTTTGAGCCAAAATAAACGGCAATGGAATGTGTCATGACCTGAAAATATCATATAGAATTATTTTTTTTCAAAAATACAATGTTTAAGCTCCCATATTTTTAATACAGAATTGGTTTAATCACAAGATTAATTAACATATATAAAACCAATATTTCAAGATTCTTTTTGCAAAGACCTAACCATCTTTATCGGCCTACATTTGGGCTATCTAATATCCAATAAATTTTAGGGGGAGTTTAAGAACTAAATGTAAGAAATTTCGAGAAAAGCCGAATACTAAAATCTGTAAGGAAACAAAAAAGAGAAGAAAAAGTATTTCTTAGAATGAGAATCGGATGTTTTAAGGTCGAATATTTGTACCATACTCTTTTTCAAATTCAGTAAAAAAATCTTCTAGGGAATATTTTTCAAAGCGACATATGCTATAAACAGTAGTCATAGGGATATTATAACCATCTGGGCTTTTCATCTTAGTTAGAGTTGATGAAGCTATACCACATTTTTCTGAATACTCATTTTGAGATGTTTCTTCACCGTTTTCGTCACAATATGGGCTAAAGAATTTTTTGGCAATGAAGTTGCAGATATACTTGTTTACTAAAGCATTGATTTTCTTTAATTCTTCTTTATTGGAACTACTATTTGGCAATGTCTAAATGTTTTTTCAAAAAAAGTCGTTACCTAAAAAAAAACTGTTCGCGATAGCGAATGATTCTATTTTTTGTTATATTGCCACAGTTAATAAATACATTTGCGATTCTTCGTTTAGACAATATTTGAAGCTATCGCTTTGAATCTCGCTTTTGAAAACTGGTAATTTTTAAGTACATGAGAGGATAAGTAGATTGGCTCACGACCCGGGCGTGGGCTCTCTTATTCGTGTACGGGTATACCAGTACCTCAAAGGCGGTAAGTTGAGTTCCGCGCCCAACTTTTTCTTAGCGTTTAGTTACTTGTTTCTCTTTTCTGATTTATCGCTAACCTTTATGGTTATGGGAAACACTTGGCAGCTTTTTTATATAGGGTTCACTCCATGTGCTTGTCCTGTTTTTGGGACATCGCATTCGGTGTTCGATATCCTGTTTAAAAAGAAGCCCAAGAATCCCATTTGATTCAATCTTTGACTATAGTTGTGGGATATTCACTATACCTTTTCCGGTAATCCATATCCCTTTGTCCCACAACTGACGTAAACACTTTTGGGGTATCCGGCCCTAGTACATTTCTGTAGTCATTTTCCATTTAGGAACCCTATTTCCAGGTATGTTTTTGTCTGGCGGGGTGGTCTATGTCTGAACCTAAATGCCTTAGGGAAGTTACGGTTTTGCGGTGACTTTTTAGGCAGTGTGGATAAAAACCTATGGGCAAAGAAGTGATGGTCCTGTAGGGAATGAAACAATAACTAATGCTTTAATCAAACGAACTCAACATTATGAAGATAGTATCGATTACCTTGGATAGGACATACTTGCTCCTGTCCTTTTACCTTTTTTTATCATTCCTGCTTTCCGAGCAAGTCGTGGCGGGCAAACTTTTACCGCCCCAGACCATGGTTTCAGGTGTGGTGATGGATACGGGAGGAATTCCCCTGGCCGGGGTCAATATTGTGGTGGAGTCAACCCAACAGGGTGCCATTTCAGATTTCGATGGCTCCTTCGAAATAGTGGCCGGGCCCGATGATGTCTTATTCTTTTCCATGGTAGGCTTTAAATCCCTTTCTGTTCCTATATTGGGCAAGGAAGTGGTGATGGTCCAAATGGAAGAGGATGTGACCGTCCTTGGCGAAGTGGTGCTCAATGCGGGCTACTATACGGTCTCTGAGCGCGAACGTACCGGAAGTATTGAAAAGGTGTCCACTATGGATATCGAAAAACAACCCATATCCAATCCACTGGCCGCCTTACAGGGACGGATGGCAGGGGTGGAGATCCAACAGACCTCGGGATTTTCAGGCTCTAATTTCAATATCAGGATTAGAGGGCGGAACAGTATCCGTTCCCAAGGCAATGATCCCTTATATATCGTGGATGGGGTGCCCTTCTCCTCATCCAGTTTAGGAGACCCGAGTGCCTCCATAACCCTCCCTGGGTCAGGAATGAGCCCATTGAACGACCTCAATCCAAATGACATCGAATCCATTGAGATACTAAAGGATGCGGATGCCACGGCAATTTATGGGTCTCGTGGGGCCAATGGGGTGGTCTTGATCACCACCAAAAAGGGAAACCATGGGAAAACCGAATTGGAGCTTAATATGCTCTCCGGCTTGGGAAAGGTGTCCAATACCATGGATCTTATGGGGACTTCCGATTACTTGGCCATGCGAAGGGAGGCCTATGCCAATGATGGTATACTGGAATACCCGTCCAATGCCTTTGAGGTAAACGGAACATGGAACCAGGATCGCTATACGGATTGGCAAAAGGAACTCTTTGGCAGGACCGCCTATCTGAACACGGTGCAAGGTTCCCTTTCAGGAGGGAACCAACGTACCGGGTTTTTGATCAGTGGTACCTACTATGGGCAAACCAGTGTATTGCCAAAGGATTATAAAAATGATAAGATATCCGGACTGGCCAATCTCAACCATACATCAAAGGATGGACGATTGGAACTACAGCTTTCCACCCAGTATGTCTCCAATGCAAACAACCTTCCTGGTGATGCCTCCCTTATCGCAAAGGCTTATAGCCTCGCACCGAATGCACCCTCTTTGTACAATGCGGACGGTTCGCTGAATTGGGAAAACTCGACCTGGTCCAATCCCTTGGCCCGACTGGAACGGAAATATTTGGCCAACTCCTCTACCTTGGTTTCCAATTTCCATTGGAAATACCAGCCCTTACGGTTTTTGGGCTTTAGTGCCAATATGGGTTACACGGAGAACCATTTAAAGGAATTCAATAGCACCCCGTCCACCCTCTATGATCCAACCTTTGGTATTGGACCGGAATTCTCCATTGCCCTGCACAATACAGGGAAAAGCTCTTCATGGATCATGGAACCCCAAGTCCACTTTGATGTTGACATGGGTGAAATACGGTTAAGTGCCTTGGCCGGACTCTCCTTCCAAGAACGTAAAAGCGGGCGTAAGGCCCTTATGGGATTCGGGTTCAGCAATAATGCACTGATCGAAAATTTGGCAGCGGCATCCGATGTCACCGTAAGGACAGATCGGTCAGAACAGTATCGGTACCAAGCCGTTTTCGGGCGGGTCAATCTCAACCATAAAGGGAAATATATCCTGAACCTCACTGGAAGAAGAGACGGGTCCAGTCGGTTCGGTCCTGAAAAGCGCTTTGCCAATTTTGGAGCCATAGGGACAGCTTGGATCTTTTCCGAAGAAGGGTTTGTCGCACAGTGGGTGCCTTGGTTGAGCTATGGTAAACTTAGGGCCAGTTATGGGACATCCGGGAGCGACCAAATCGGGGATTACCAATATTTGGATACCTATTCCTTTGGTTCACAACAGTATCAGGGGATGACCGCATTGTATCCGACAAGACTGTTCAATCCTGACTTTGGCTGGGAAGAAAACCGAAAACTGGACATTGCCCTTGAACTTGGTTTTTTTAACGATAGGCTGTTGCTGAACGGGAACTATTATCGGAACCGATCATCGAACCAATTAGTGGGGATACCACTACCGGCCACAACTGGTTTTGGTACATTACAAGGGAATTTGGATGCTACCGTGGAGAACAGGGGATGGGAACTGGAACTCCACTCCATAAATGTAAGGACCAAGAATTTTGAGTGGTCCACCGATTTTAATTTGACCCTTCCCAAGACCCGGTTGATAGCGTTTGATGATTTGGAAGGCTCTACTTACGCCAACCAATTGGTCATTGGGGAACCCTTGAACATTGCCAAAGTATATGGATTTGATGGGGTGAACTCCCAGACAGGGCTGTTCGAAGTGATAGATCATAATGGGGATGGAACCATAACGGCCATTGAGGACAGACAAACGGTGAAGAGTTTGGATCCCGAATATTATGGGGGGCTGGACAACCATATCGTTTATAAAAGGTTTTCATTGGATTTTTTGTTCCAGTTCACGAAACAATTGGGCTATAACTTTTGGTCCTCTGCACCCATAGTTGGTGGAGGTTCAAACCAGCCCATCCCTGTGCTTGATCGATGGCGTGGGGTCGGGGACAGCGCGAAGTTCCAAAAGTTTTCTTCCGGGGGCGATCCCGAAGCGACACAGGCCTTTCGAAACTTTACCCGAAGTGAAGCTGTTATCGGTGACGCTTCTTTTATCCGGTTGCAGAATGTCTCGATTTCCTACCGATTTGCCGAAGGAACACCCAAGGGGATCGGTTGCGAACTCTTCCTTCGTGGCCAAAATCTTTGGACCATCACTGACTATTTCGGGCCCGATCCCGAAACACGTAATAGACAGACTTTGCCAACCCTGAGATTCCTCTCCTTGGGAACACGTTTAACCTTTTAATGCCATATGATGTCAAATTTTAATTCCAAATTAAGCTTAGGAGCCATTATGCTTACAGTCTCCTTGATATTGATTTCCTGCGAATCATACCTGGATATTGATCCGCCAACCAACCAAATTGTAGGTGAAGTGGTTTTTAGTGACCAAGCAACGATCGAAGCCGGTTTTGCCCATATATATTCCCAGTTCAGGGAAAGTGCCTTTCCAGCAGGAAACCCGACAGGTATGACATACTTGATGGGGATGTATGCAGATGAAATGGAATATGCCGCCACCAATGACCTAGAGGCCAAAAGTTTTTATGACAACAGTTTGTTGCCATCGAACAATTCGGTCCAAAACCTTTGGAACACAGGTTATTCTTTGATCTATGCCGCCAATAGGATATTGGAGGGCGTCGAAAATTCTCCATCACTTACAGAAATGGACAAAGACCGTTTTATAGGGGAGGCTCTTTTTGTGCGGGCCTATATCCATTTTAACCTGACCAATCTCTTTGGTGCCATTCCCTATATAACTACTACCGATTATAGAATAAATATGAAGGTGTCAAAAATGGAGACAGCAATCATCAATGAAAGTATCGTTAAGGATCTGATGAGGTCAAAGGAACTCATTGGCATATCCGAAACGGGTATATCACACTTCCGGCCAAATCGTTGGGTGGTCTCTGCCTTCTTGTCGCGGGTCTACCTTTATCAAGGGGATTGGCAATCTGCACTTGATGAGGCGCAAAATGTGGTCTTGGATAGTGGGTCGGATTTGGAACCCAATCTGGATGATGTTTTCTTGGGAAACAGCCAGGAGACCCTATGGCAACTGGATACCCGGTCTCCAGGAACCAATACCAATGAGGCCTATCATTTTGTGGTGTTGAGTGGTCCTCCCAATAAGGCTACCCTCAGCCAATCCCTGCTGGAAAGTTTTGAGGAGGGAGATAAGCGTTCGGTGTCTTGGGTCGGTGCCTTTTCGAATGAGTCGGGGACGTGGTATTTTCCCAATAAATATAAACTGTACTTGGTAACTGAGACCACTGAGGAATACTCCATATTATTTCGATTATCGGAGCAATACCTGATCGTGGCAGAGGCAAGTGCACAATTGGGCCAGATTGACCAAGCCTTGGGATACCTAAATGAAATAAGGGGCAGGGCTGGATTGCAGCCACTGGAGGGATTGGAACAAGAGGCGGTCATGGAGGCCATTCTAAAGGAAAGGCGCGCCGAGTTGTTTATGGAACAGGCCCATCGTTTTTTTGACCTTAAGCGTACCGGTCTGGCAGATGCGGTTCTATCCTCTGAAAAACCGTTTTGGGAGGAAACAGATATCCATTTGCCCATTCCGGAGTCCGAATTGTTGATCAACCCTAATCTATTACCACAAAATGAAGGGTATTGATATGTATTTAGTTCCCCTTTTAAAGCACATGACATGCCAATTTTTGCTCTCATGTATTATTGGATTAGTTGCCTGTCCCCTTTGGGGGCAGGCTAATTTTGGGATTCGGGGGAAGTTGGAGCGGGAAAGAGTGATCCTTGAACTGCAAGAACATATACTCGATGTCCCCTTGTTGTTTGTACGGCACGGAGATGGTCAATTGCAGGTGAAATGGTCCAGACAAAGGGGTATGGTCCAATTGGACATCTCTTGGGTGGATTCCAAAGCGGGTGTTCAAATTCCCATGTACCATGATAGTAGAATCCGTTCGCATATCCTGGGAAGGTTCCCGATACTCGGTGATAAGAAGGCCCTGTATACCATAGATGCCACCGATCTATTCCTAAATGCCGATATCTCTTGGGGATCAATGGTCCCCGAAACGATAGATCCAAAAAGGTCTTATATCGATACCATTGTGCATTTGGACAATGAGCTTGTGATAAGGACCAAAAGGACCACGACCTATGCTGGAAAGGGTAGGACCGTAGCTGTTGACTTTAGCTTCTATGCGTTACCGGAACCTATGATGCCGCGTCTTTTCGACCATCGAATGGCCTATAGCTATGAGGATCGATATAGTCCATTTCGCACGGAGCCCAAAACAGAAAAAGGCAGTATCATGCGATGGCGCTTGGAGAAAAAATATCCGGAAAAGCCCATCGGTGAACCTGTCCGTCCCATCACCCTCTACTTGGATCCCAATATTCCCGAAAAATGGAAACCCTACGTCAAAGCGGGTATTTTGGAATGGTTGCCAGCATTTGAACAGGCTGGGTTCAAAAATGCCATTGTGATACGGGAAATGCCAAAGGACAGTATGGCCATTGTGGGGCAATCCATCAATCGATCTATGGTGCGTTGGAAAGCTCTTGAGGAGGTACGGGGACATAAAGGTGGAGCCTCCACTGCTTATCAGATCACCGATTTTCGAAGCGGTGAAATCTTAAAGGCCGATATCAATCTGGGGACTGATGTCAATACATTGTCGGATGCGTACTTTATACGATGTGCACCTGTGGATGTACGGGCTCAGAAGTATCCCTTTCCCGATGCATTGGTGGGTTCCTTGATCCAAGCCGTTGCCGCCCACGAGATGGGCCATGTCATTGGTATAAATGATGCACATTTTGGGGAATTTGCCTATCCCTTTGAAAAGATAAGGGATACGGATTGGCTAAGGGCTATGGGACATACTCCCAGTATAATGAACTATTCCCGGCACCACCATATTGCACAGCCAGAGGATGGAATCCCAACGGACCTATTGCTTCAACGGGTGGGGCCCTTGGACAAATTTCACATCAAATGGGGGTATGCCCCAGTATCGGGAACCGAGCGGCCCGAGGACGAATTGCCATTTCTGGATGCCATGATCCTGAAATACCAGACAATGCCATGGTTTCGGTTCAATTATACGTTATTCGAAGTAATGGGCCCGGGAAGTACCGATGAAGTGCCGGACAATGACAACCCTATTCAGAGCACCGTCCTAGGGCTGCGAAACCTTGAGCGGGTCATGGAACTGATACCCCAAGTGAACCAAGGGAAAAGGGACCATGAGCTTATGGAACGCTTGCATAGTAAAACCTTGGATTTTTGGTATGCACAGATGTACAGGGTGGTTTCCATGGTCGGGGGCTATTCCGTGCATAACCTATCGGGAAAGCAAGAAGGGACCATGTATGAACCAATCCCTTGGGAAGATCAAATGAAAGCATTGGAATTCCTTTTGGAGAACGCTTTTGAAGTCCCTGAGTGGCTGGCCCGACCAAGTTTTCAAGCCAAGACCCGGTATACCACGAATATTGATTATTTACTACAGCATCAACTGAAGCTATTGGAGGAAATCTTGGATCCACTTCGATTACAGCGATTGGAATATGCGGAGGAAGCCTATTTCAAAAGCAAGGCTTTGGAAATCTATTTTAGGGTTCTGCAGAAGAGTCTCTTCAAGGAATTGGCAGAGAAAGAACCCATTGTCGGAAGAAGAAGGCAAAGCATTCAAAAGGCATATTTGTCCATATTGACCAAGGGAGTGCAACAAGAGGTCGACCGTGATAGGGTAGGATTGGGGTTCACCCTTGGTCAGTTCTCTGAAAACTCAAAGGTTGTCATGCAGGTTGAACTTGGGCTGCTCCAAAGAAAAATGAAGAGGTCCTTGGGAAGAACCAAGAATTTAAGGAGTGTTGGGCATTTGGAACGATGCCTTTTTGATATGGAAAAAGTATGGGATTAGTACCAATTGAAAAGGAGCTTCATTGAAGCTCCTTTTTTGATTAAGGATTATTTTTCCTCAATTCTGTGTGGCATATTGTCCCATTATATTTTTCATAATAGGTCACCTCATCGATGGTACATACATAGTCACCGTTAGTATTGCAGTCCACTTGTTGTGAATTACATGGCTGTTGTGAATTTCCGGTGGGGTAATACCCTTGTATTAGGGTATTGTCATCGGCCATTGGTTCATCAATGGCCGTAAAGGCGCTGGCGGCAATGGCAAAAATAACTGCCAAAGCGGGTAATAAAAACTTGAATGCTCTTGTTTTCATGGTGCATTTAAATTAAAGTTACGATCTACTCTTTTCTTGGGTTTTCGATCTTCCCCCAGCTACGGGCCCGTAGTGTATTGTGTGCCGTTATTTTCTATGTTTTGTGGAAAATGTGGTGTTTGGGTACGGTAAATGGAAACATGGTCATCGACCAGTGCAATTAAAAAGTTCCCCTGTATGGCAAATTCCCGTACTCTTTTCTTTTTGACATGGTATAGGTAAAAACTGAATTCATAAGTGCCCTTCACCACATTGTAAACATCAATGATGGAGGCCTGATCGAGCATATGACGGCTTTCATTCTTCCCCAGTCTATCCGATTGGATAAGAACCATCCCATGGTGTATACTCGCTGTTTTATTGACCAATAATGGTGGTTTGGCCATTTGGATATTACCGTGACGGTCTGGAGCCGTTAATTGGATCTGGGCAACTTTAATGGTGTCTATGGTTCGGTACCTTTTTGCATTTCCAAAGACGGGGTCCATGGCCATAAATTCATTCCTGTAGTAATAAACATAGGCCAACCGGCCCGATGGCAGGTCGGTGAGCATGACTCCGTCAACATCGAAGCGGCCATCGATCTGGGTTTCCAATAGGGTGGTATCTAGCTCAAGGGTCATTTTTTTTGCTTGCCTAAGGATGCCCAAGGCATATTTCTTGGTCATGGAACTGGTGGTCCGGACATAAAGGGCATTACTGTCAATAGGAATTGCCGCATTGAAATAAGCTCCTGCCTCGATCCAGGTCTTTGCTTTCCAATCGCCTAATTTCCCTCTGAGAATGAACGGGACCGTTCCGTCCATGATAAAAAAATATGGTGGCAATATGGATACGCTCAGCGATCGATATTTGAGTTCGGTATCCGAAGGTTTCAACTCGATGTGGAGCGTATCCCTGTTCTTAACGTTTATTTGCAGCAAGTGCCAGGGAGCCGTGCTATTGCCCAAATACAGTAGGTCATTGTCGAACCCGGCAATGTAATAGGAATTGTAGCCAATGTCCAAATCGTATTGTTTGATGATGGGGTGGGGAGGATATCTTCGTGTAAAAGCGTTGTTACGGTGCAATTGATCCTCGGAGAAGAGGAAAAGGATGACCACTAATCCAACACTTGGAACAATGGTTCCCAGAAGTTTTATGAGAACATGGTTGAAAATCATAATAGTGTTGCTTTTAGGGTCTTATTTGGGGCTGATTGCAAAATGGCCATGATGGATAAGCCGATAAAGAATAGATTGAATATGATATGTTCTGTCCAACCCAAGTCCTCCAACACCCCACCACAAGAGCAAGGGACATAAGCACTGAAATTCAGCACCAGTAGGATATAGGTGGTGAACATGGCCATCAGGCCGAGGGTTGCGTAGTGTGCCCGATAGCGGGTGGAATCCATCAACAATAGGAAGGCCAGGGCATATTCAGTTATGGGAACCAGCCATGCTATCCAAGCTGCATAGGCCGTCAATACCGGGGACTGTCCCAATTGTATCTTGAATTGTTGGAAATCCCACAGCTTGCTTGTGGCCGCGTAGATAAAAAGGATGGCATACAGCATACTGATTGCATAGGGGAACCAAACCTTTACTTTTTTTGAACCTTTCATATCCTTTGGATCGATATGGCAAAGTTCGGGAGTCCGATTTATTTGAAACGGAGCATTTCTTGCCCCAAACGGAGGAATTGAACTGTATCTAGACGGTCACTCCCTTAAATCACTTGGGGATTGGCCATACTTTTCCCGAAACGCCCTGGAGAAATGTGCAGCACTTTTGAAACCGGTCATATGGGCAATCTCCTTCAAGGAATGCCCACTGTGCTCGATCAAGGTCCTGGCCTTGCGAAGTCGTTCTTGGGTCTGGAACCGGAAGATGGTGGTACCGTATAGTTGTTTGAAGCCATATTTCAACTTGTACTCGTTGGTACCCATTTGCAGGGCAAGATCTTTCAAAGTGGGAAGGTCCCTTTCCAGATGGTTGATGATCATATCATGGACATCTCGGATCATTTGGATGTCCTGAGGTCTCAACATGACCTTGGGTTCCTTGATGCCTTTGGTGACTTTGAGGTTTTTTTTGGGGAGTCCTGTCCCAAAGGGCGCTCCTTTGGAAAAGAAGACGGTATCCAAAAGGATTTTTTGACCTGACCCATCAAAGGCTTGGAAGACGGAGATGTTGAAATCTTTCTTGATCAATAGTCCCTCAAAGGTGTGGAGTTCAAGTTGGAGAATGGTTTCAGTCCGTTCTTTTTTGAGGAGTTTAGGGAACTTCTTTACCCATCTTTTTTGGGAAACTTCGGTCATGAATTGGATGATCGGTCTTCCAATGAGATCATGGGGTAGGCAGGAGAGCAGGGAACAGGTGCTGTTGGCCACCATCTCAACAATACCTTTGGAATCCAAGAGCAGTGATAATTGGATAATACATTGGGGCGTATTACGGGTATTGGCAAAGCCTTGGTGGATAAATGAGGCCCTGATTTCTTCATTGACCATATTGAGCATTACCGCCAAGGAGGCCATATTGTCGTTTCGGTCAGAAGGTTCCAATCGATAAAAGAAATTCCCGCGGGCCATTTCCAGAAGCATTTTCTGGATGCGCTTGACCCTAAAATCATCATTGTTCGGCATTGTCTTGGACTTGTGGTCAAGGATGTAGACCCGGTGTGAATGGACACTATAGTGTTGGGGCGTTAACTTATAAAGACCTCAAAAAATCCAATGCATCGGATTCTTTGGTAAAGGATCGGGTAGGGACATTCTGGGCTTGGGTGCCCAAATAAAGAGCGCTGATGACATCAGTTACAGGGGGATCGATCAAAAAAGCCAATGCCTTTATCCATTGTGAACCTTCAAAGGCCAGATAATCCCTTGCTGGTTTGTTGACCTGGACCAGGTTTCGGATGTCGCAGAGTATTGGCATTTTCCGTCCTTGCTGCAATTGCATCCGATCCTTGACAATGAGTTGTGCGGCCGGTAGGTCGATACAATGTCCTTTCTTATAAATGATATGTAAAAGATCATCGGTCAACAGATAAATCGCATAGGTATTCTCATGTGATTTTTTCATGCTGTGAAAACTGGTATGAATCCTGAATTTACAAAAATATTATAATTGGGTTCCTTGCTTTGGTTCCTTGCCCCTAATTAAAAGCATTTTACTTGCCTGAAACGGAATAATGCTTGTCTGAAACGGAGTATAGTAAATTGCTGTGCGCTATAATCTTACAAAAGCCAGTACTTTTTAGTACAATTTAAACCAAAGGTTATGGCAAAGATCAAACACCACAATTTTCTGAACACCGTACACGAAGTGTTCTCAGATGCCAAAAGGGCTGGCGTACTTCACCTCTATGCAGGGGGTAAATCCTTTTCGGGGAGGACCATAGAGGTCAAGGGTAGGGAACTGTTCCATTTTGGGACTACCGGCTATTTGGGACTGGAACAGGATACCAGATTAAAAAGGGCCGCCATGGAGGCCATTGATAAATATGGGACCCAGTTTCCCCTTTCAAAGTCCTATATCTCCAATCCCCTTTATGAAGAGTTGGAGGACCACATCAAGGAAATGTATGGATATCCCATCATCATTACCAAGAACAGTACCCTGGGCCATTTGGGTGTCATTCCGAGCGCTGTGGACGATGGGGATGTGATTATCCTAGATCACCAAGTCCATTGGAGTGTTCAGAATGCGGCCAAGATGCTCAAGAACAGAAGTGTTCCCATTGAGATGATCCGGCATAACCATTTGGACATGTTGGAGGACAAAATCAAGAAATACCAATACAAAAAACAGCACATTTGGTATATGGCCGATGGGATCTATTCCATGTATGGGGATTACGCCCCTGTAAAGGAATTGCTGTCACTTGCAGAAAAGTATCCGCAGTTGCGGCTGTACTTTGATGATGTACACGGAATGAGCTGGGTAGGAAGGAACGGGACTGGATATGTCTTGGATCAATTGAGGGAATTACCGGAAAATGTGCTGTTATTTGGTACCTTGAGCAAAACCTTTGGGGCCAGTGGAGCTGTATTGGCCTGCTCCAATCCACAGCTATATGACAAGATCAAGACCTTTGGTGGGCCATTGACCTTTTCCGCCCAATTGGAACCTGCCTCCGTGGCCGCTGCAATAGCATCTGCAAAGATCCACTTATCTCCCGGGATTTATCGGCTTCAGGATGAACTTCGGGAACGGATCGATTATTTCAATGACTGTCTCAGGCTTACCGGATTGCCCTTGATCGATCAGAATACGTCACCGGTCTTCTATATCGGAACTGGAATGCCCAAGACCGGGTACAATTTTGTCAATAGATTGATGCATGAGGGCTTTTATGTAAACCTTGGGATTTTTCCGGCCGTTCCCGTCAAGAATACCGGGGTACGGATCACGATATCCAGGCATAACCAAAAAGAGGAGATCAAAGCATTGGTGGAAGCCATGGAGCATCATTTTCCCATAGCCTTGGAAGATACCCATACCTCTATAGATAGGGTCTTCCATGCTTTTAAGCTAAAGCCTGGCACTATGGGTGAATCCAGGGCAATGCCAAAACTGAAAGTTGAGGTACATGAATCCATCGAACAGATGGATGGGGAACTTTGGGATCGATACTTGGGAGGGCAGGGGGTATATGATGGGGAAGGCCTACAGTTTTTGGAAAGGGCCTTCAAGGACAATGACCGTAAGGAACATAATTGGTCGTTCCGGTATGTAACCATAAAGGATGAAAAGGGCCATCCAATTTTGATGACCTTCTTGTCCCTTGGCCTATGGAAGGATGACATGTTGGCCCCTGCCCAAGTATCCGAAGCCATCGAGGAAGAACGGAAGAGGGACATCTATCATCTTTCCTCCAAGGTGCTTTCCATGGGCTGTCTGTTCTCTGAAGGGAGCCATATGTTTTTGGACGCTTCCCACTCCTTGGTGGACAAGGCCTTGGCGTTGCTTTTGGAAACCATGGAAAAATTGGAACGACAAATGGGGGGCAAGATGACCGTTTTGCGGGATTTTGATGGGAATACTCCTTGGCACAACGAATTGTATGGCCAGGGATTTTTAAGGGTTCAAATGCCCAATAGCTGTACGGTCGATCTTCAGGGAAAGCAAACCATGGAAAACTATATGGGGCAATTGTCCCCCAAGAACCGACGACATTTCCGAAAGGATATCCAACCTTATTTGGGATTGGTACAATCCAAGGTCATCGCTACAGGATCCAGTTCGGAATTGTTGGATTTTAAACGGTTGTTTGAAGAAGTGCGGTCCAGGAACCTAGGACTGAACACCTATTCATTTCCGGACAGGCTCTTTGAGGAAATGAACCAAAATCCTTTATGGGAGTTTATTGTATTGACACCTTTTAAAGACCCTGGTCCCATTGTTGGGGTGATGTTCTGTTATATCAATTTGAACAGGGTCTATGTGCCCGCCTTTGTGGGCATGGATTATGACCGTCTGGAGACCTATGCTACCTATCGGCAATTGCTCTATCGGACCATTGAACGGGCGATTGGATTAGGTATCCCCAAGATCGATTTTGGGATGACCGCTACCTTTGAGAAAAGGAAGCTCGGTGCCGTGGTGAATGAAAAATATGCCTATCTCCAGACCCATGACAATTTCATTTTGGAAATGCTTGGGGTCATGGAAGGCCAGGAGTAATGTTGATTTGCCATGAAATACCAAAAGCTCCTATCGGAATTTGAGGGCCAATTGGATGCATTGGAAAGCGGGAACGGGGATGTCCTTTTCAAGGCAGAGAAAGGGATAGTCCTTGTGGAGAAGAGCATCCGAGAATTGCAAAAGCAGATTACGGGAAGACCTTTTGCTACCCAGGCCGATGAGATCTATTTCTTCAAACATGTCAAGCCCCAGATTTTTAGCAAGCTGATCTATTATGTCAAACTGTTCAATATCGAAAGCAAACGTCCAAGGGGGAACAATGCCGCCCAAGTCAAATACCTCCAGCACCAAATCGATAAGTTCCAGACTTTTTTCAATGATAATCTGGAGTTTTATAATTATTACAGAAGAGGGGCGATGTCCCTGGACGAACAGTATTTTGTCCGGGGTAACAGAGATCTTCGGCTGCCCTTGGAATCCTTCCATTTTTTGATCGATGACCAGTTCTCCACTTGTCAGGATGGGACGGTTGCCACTATCATGGCCTACGATATGTTGATTGTCTACCTCAGAAAGGAGGTGGACGATCTGGATAAAACTTTGGAACCTCCTAAAAGCATAGCTATGGAAAAACCATCAAAATTATTTTGGACCGGAAGTAAAATCGATTTGATCGAACTTTTATATGCCCTCCATTCCAGTAAATGTATCAATAGCGGTACGGTCGATATCAAGGAACTGGCTTCCCATTTTGAGCACTGTTACAATGTGGACCTAGGCAATTATTACCATACGTTCATAGATATCCGGTCGCGAAAGAGCAGTAGGACCCGCTTTTTGGACCGGCTTATCGAAATGCTCAACCAGCGGATGGAATCCCTCGAAGAATAGTTTTTTACCAAGTAGGTACCAACTTGGTAATTTTGGGATTCAGTTGACCTTGGGTCTCATTATGCTGATTTTTAAGAGATTTTACAGGTTCCAAAAAGTCTAAAGGGCACCACGTCGCCCTAAATTTTATGAAAAAAAATCGTTCCCAAGTCGGTACCAACTTGGGAAACTTTTCCAAAAACCTTTTTGAGTTTTGTCCCTGAAAGTCAAATCAGTGGATGGGCCGCCAAATGATATAAACTTCATGAAGCGGCCTTTCCCTTAAAAAAAGCACACACATGGGAGCGACCATCATCACCACCGAAGACCTTAGGGAGTTCAAGATCGAACTCTTGGAGGACATCAAGGACCTTTTACAGAATGAAAACGGACAGCACAACAAGAAATGGCTCAAATCCAACGAGGTCAGGGACCTCTTGGGCATATCCCCGGGGACCCTTCAAAACCTTAGGGTCAACGGAACCCTGCCCTTTACCAAGATAGGAGGGGTGCTCTACTATGAATACCATGAGATCATGGAAGTACTGGAAAAGAACAAGGTCCATAACCGGATTTAGGGATGGAGGGCATCAATTATATCAAGCACCTGAACGGGGTGTTGGCCCAGTTTGCCAAGGACAACCGCTTGAACCCTACCCATATCAGCCTGTACATCGGTCTGTTCCAATTGTGGAACCATAATTATTTTGTCACGGAGTTCCATATTTGTAGGGAAGAGGCCATGGCCTACGCAAAGATTGGTTCCAAATCCACCTATCACCGGTGTATCCGGGAACTCAGTCATTGGAACTATATCCTGTATACCCCATCCCATAACCCCTATAAGGGCAGTCGGATCAAGATGTTCGATTTTGGGACAAGTACCGGACAAGCAGTGGACCGGAACCATACCATAATCGGGACAAGCAATGGACAAGCATTGGTACCTATAAACAAACCTATACAAACATTTAAAAACAATACAAACGGGAGCAAACGAAGAAAAATAAAAAAGAAGATCTTTCAAATTGTAGAAACAAAGGGGCAACAGGTCCCTACCGTTCCGTATCGGGACAACTTGCGGACCACCGAGGATAAGGATTACAATGAACCCCTGTGAAATATAGCGCCCCTCATATCATCACTGAAGGCGCCATAAGCTATGAACTGGGGGTCTTGAAGGGCCGGGAGATCCAATACGATTTTGATAAGATCTTGGTCTATCTCGATGCCAAGGGGAAACTCCTGTTCGGTAAAAAGTTCAGGGTCTACAGGGAAGACCGGGAAATTCTCTATAAACTCAGCCTTTATTTTATTCGGGACCGGGACCGCTGTAAACAGTTTGGCATGGACCTGGACAAAGGACTTCTCCTCTCTGGGCCGGTAGGCTGTGGTAAGACCAGCCTGATGAAACTGTTCAAGTGCATCGTGCCCCATCAAAGACCCTATTCGGTCATTCCTTCCCGAAACATTGTCTTTGGGTTCAACCATTTGGGCTATAAGATCATTGGGGATTATGGAAACACCCAATCCTTTTGTTTTGATGATCTGGGAGTGGAACCCGAAGGGGTCCACTTTGGAAAGGAGTGCAATGTCATGGGAGAGATTCTGTTGTCCCGGTATGAACTCTTCCTGGATCATAAGATCAGGACCCATGCCACTACCAATCTCAATGCCCAGGAACTGGAGAGCCGTTATGGGAGCCGGGTTCGTTCCAGGATGCGGGAACTTTTTAATTTGGTGGGTTTTAAGGCTGGAAGTAAGGACAAGAGGTGTTGAAGGATGTAATTCCGTTTAAGGGATGTTGGGTTGAACATGGATTAATCGGAGTATATTATATTCATTTTTGTTGGTAAATACCAACGTTATATGTGTTTTTTTTATTTAGTGATGGTAAATACCAACTAAACATTAATTGAGAAACTATTTTATTTGTATATTTGTTGGTAAATACCATCGTTAAGTGGTATTAAATGTTTTAGTGATGGGAAATACCAACAAAAATTGGGTTCAAATGTCAGATACTGCCATAATGGAACAGATTGGTGGCTATATCAGGCATGAACGCCAACAACAGCAAAGGACACAGGCCCAGTTGTCCGAAATGGCAGGATTGAACCGATGGACGATCAGTCAGGTTGAAAACGGGGAATCCATATCCCTGACAAGCCTGCTACAGATCCTAAGGGCCTTGGATAGACTCCACGTTCTAGATCCTTTTGAATATTCGGATGAGATCAGTCCTTTGGCCTATGCCAAACTCAAAAAGCAAAAAAGACAACGGATCAGGAACAACCCGACAAAGGCTTCGGATAAAGAGGATTCGGGATGGTAGATGTAGCGGAAGTACTGATATGGGGGGAATTGGTCGGTGCCGTCCGCTGGGACGAGTCGGAACAGCTGGGCTATTTCGAGTATGACCCCAAGTTTCTACAGAAGAAGTGGGACCTGTCCCCAATCAAAATGCCCATAGCCCAAGGGGCACGGATCTATAGTTTCCCGGAATTACGCAGGGGCCGCCACCAAACCGAGGATGCCTTTAAGGGATTGCCCGGACTATTGTCAGATGCCCTTCCTGACAAGTATGGGAACAAGCTGATCAATATTTGGTTGGCCCAGCAGGGAAGGCCGGAAAATAGTATGAACCCTGTGGAAAAACTCTGTTTTATAGGGAAAAGGGGCATGGGGGCATTGGAGTTCGACCCAGCACAGATCAAAACCGGAACAAGGAGCTTTTCTTTGGAGCTTGACGGCTTGGTCGAGGTCGCCAAGAAGATGCTCAATGAACGGGAAGGTTTTTTGACCAACTTGAAAAAGGATGAGGAGAAGGCCATGATGGAGATTTTGAAAATAGGGACCTCTGCCGGTGGGGCACGGCCCAAAGCGGTCATTGCCTATGACCCCAAGACCAAGGAGGTCAGATCTGGACAGGGCAATATCCCCAAGGGATTTGAACACTGCCTATTGAAACTCGACGGAGTGAGTGGGGAGCAATTTGGGGAAAGTTCAGGGTGGGGACGCGTGGAATATGCCTACTATCTGATGGCCAGGGATTGTGGTATTGAGATAAGTGATAGCCAATTGTTGGAAGAAAATGGCCGTGCCCATTTCATGACCAAACGTTTTGACAGGGAGGGTAATGAAAAGTACCATGTCCAATCCCTTTGTGGAATCCAGCATTATGATTTCAACGATATGCACGGCTATAGCTACGAGCAGGTATTCCAGACCATGCGATTATTGCGCTTGACCTATCCGGAGGCGGAGCAGATGTTCCGAAGGATGGTCTTCAATGTACTGGCCACCAATTATGATGACCATACCAAGAATTTTTCCTTTATCTTGAAAAAGAATGGGGATTGGAGACTGGCCCCTGCCTTTGACCTGTGTTTTTCCTATGACCCGACCAACCACTGGGTGAACCAACAGACCTTGAGTGTCCATGGGAAGAGAATGGATATTGGAAGGGAAGATCTCATGTCCATTGCCAAGGCCAATAATATCAAGAAAGGGGCACGGATCATTGAACAGGTCAATGACACGGTCAAATCCTGGGGAACCTACGCACAGCGTGCCATGGTCCGGGTGGATTTAAGGGACCGTATCCATAGGAATCTGAATACGCTATAAAACAGGACTACATCAAAACACTATGTTGGAAGATGGATTTAAATCCGTAAGGTACAGTGCTATCTTGGGGAACTTACGGGACAACGGACATTTGGAAGAGGCCGATATCAAAAGGTTGTTGCACAACTATATGACAACCCAACGGATAGATTTTGAGGGAATCCCCAATGAAAAGGCAAAGATTGTCACAGAGGCCCTTATTGACAATTACCATCGGATCATGGGCAGTTGATTCCTTGTCCTGGAATCTGATTGAGGGGACTGATAGAGTGAGTATATTGACCCATGTTACGCGGATTTGACGTTTTGGGTCCGGTTCTCCTTGCTTGTCTTTTTGGCTTATCCACATAGGTCTATCGTTTTCCATAGGATTTGATATGCATTCCTGGCAAAGGAACCTATTCTTCCTCATTTAAAATGATATTCACAATATATTGATAAACAGTAATTTAGGTGATATAAGTAGTACTTTTCGAATAGCTAAAAAAGCAGTTATCAAACGCTTGTACTATGAGAAAATCACTACTGACAACCTTTGTTGTCTTATTTGCTTTACATTCATTGTTTGCCCAGATTGGCGGTATTGAAGATTCGGTCAATGAGATTTCCGATACCATAAGGGCCATTTTTCCCATCATTCTAGGGGTCATCTTTTTGGTAGGGTTCCTTTTCAATGCCGGACACTTCTTTGGGGAAAATGCGGACTTGAAAAAAGGGATTACCCGGGTCTTGGTCTTTGTGTTGATCGCGGGGGCAGTAGTGGGCATCTTTACCTATCTCATCGGAATCGTGGTCTGATGAAAAGGTTCGAGGTCCATAGAAATATTCGAAAACGAGCCATGGTCATGGGACTCTCCATCCCGCTTTTTGCCCTGATGATGGTTTCGGTGGTCTGTACTCTTCTGATCATGATTTTTTCCTTCAATCTTGGTGTCATCGTTGCCCTGCTGTTTGCCAATGTCCTACTCTATGGGACATTGGTGCAGTGGGTGAGAAGACCGTTTTATTTGGGGACTTCCCGCAGGTTTCCAAAATCCTTGAGCCATAAAAACATAACCCCATTACCTTATGGAGCGGATTAACATCAAAGCGCAACATCCCATCCTGGATATTCAGAACCATATGGTGTTTGCCAATAATGGCAATGTGGTACTGTGTTATGAAGTGGGGCTCCCAGAAATTTATAGCCTATCCGAAAGGGATTTTGAGACCCTACACGATATCTGGTTCCAAGCCTTCAAGTCCTTACCTGTGGGAACGGTCATCCAAAAGCAGGATACCTATCAAAGGAAGAGCTATGACGCAAAGCCACTCCCCAAGGACTCCTTTTTGCAAAAGGCCACTTATTTGTACTTCCATGGGAGGGAACATTTGGTGCATCGGAGTTTGTTGTTTTTCACTTTGCCCTTGGACCGAAACCTCAATGCGACCAAATATGTCAATCCCTTTCGGAAAATGGATAAGGGACTCCATCGCAAAGTGGATGCACAGGTGGCCGAGTTCATCACTGCTGTCACCGATGCCGTTACCTTTCTCAATAATGGGCAGGGATTGGAAGTAAGACCTCTTGCGCCTGAGAAAATCATGGACATCAGTGATGCCCATTTCAACGGATTCAATGAGGGTTTTGATACGGATTTGTTATGGGGAAAGGGGGCTATCCAGATCGGGGACCATTATTTCGATGCCATGGCCATCAACAATGAAACCTGTTTCGGGGAAACTGTACAGAGCAGTAAGCCCAATGAACGCTTCAGCTCGGATGGGTTCAATTTTCATATGGGTTTCCTGGACGGTCTGGGATTGGAATTTGGGGAAAACCATATGGTCAACCATATCCTGTACCTCGATGACAAACACAAGTGGCGCAGAATTCTTGACAAAAAGATCGAAGAGCTTGGCAAGAGTTCCAATTTTGGTTCGCAGAACAGAGTGGTCCTTAGAAAAATAGAGCGCATTCTGGACCAGATCAATTCCGACGATGCCTCACGAATCATACGGGGACATCTCAATATCGTTTTTTGGCATCCGGAAACCGGACATCTTAAACGGATAGCTTCCAAGGTCAAGGCGCAGTTCAAGGAACTGGACATGGTGCCGTACCATCCCAATGGACAGGAACGGTTGCACTATTTCCTGAACACCCATTTTTGCCATGCTACCCATTTTTCCAACGAAGACCTCTATGTCACTGATCTTAAACATGCCCTATGTCTCTATATCAACAACACCAACTACCGTTCGGATGCCCAAGGGGTCATATTCAACGATAGACAGTACAATGTACCTGTGGTCAAGGATGTCTGGGATGAGGACAAAAAGCGCATCAAGGCCCGGAACTTTGCCATATTTGCCCCGACCGGGGAAGGAAAGTCCTTTCTGGCCAACAATATTCTTCGGCAATACTTTGAACAGAATGTCCGGTTGGTCCTTATCGACTTGGGAGGCTCTTATGCCAAGTTTGCCAAACTCTATCCCAATGAGTATGTGATCCTTCGGTATGAAGAAGGAAAGAACTTGGGTATCAATCCCTTTTATATTGTGGATGAATCCGATCTGACCCCAGAACGTCTGGAGGATCTGTCGATCTTTCTTTTGGAACTGCTGGCTGAAAACAAGGTGACCAAATCCAAGGAGGTCGCCATTAAAAAGGTATTGTTGTTCTACTACAGATCGGTCCGGTCAGGGCATTCACTGACCTCCCTTTACCATTTTGTGGATGCTCATAAGGACACCTTGGTCACGGAGGTGCAGGTGGCCGAGGCCGATTTCAATGTGTATGGTTTTTTGCATATCCTATCCGAGTATGTGGATGGGGGGCTGTACAGCGCTCTGTTCACGGTGGGGAACGACCAGGCCCATAAGTTGGAGGATAAGCGTTTGATCGTCTTTGAACTGGACGAGGTACGCGACAATAAGGAAATCCTCTCGGTGATGCTCAAGTTGATCAAGTCGGCCATCCAACGTACCATATGGCAAAACCGTTCAGAGCGGGGTATCATCCTTTTTGATGAATTTGCGAAACAGTTGAAGTTTCCAAATGTGCTCGAGAGTGTTGAATTCTATTATCAGGCTATCCGGAAACAGAACGGGGCCATTGGTATTATTCTGCAATCCATCAACCAATTGCCCGAAAACACCACTGCGGCCAGCATCTTGGAGAATACCCAGGTCATCTATAGCCTTCGCAATGAAAAAGGATATGGGGACCTTAAACGTAGGCTCAATCTATCGGACCATGACCTTGATCAACTCAACTCCATTCGGAACAACCTGACCGGGGATGGAAAGTATACCGAGTTCTTTATCAAGATCGGGAGGGAGAGCAACATTTTTCGATTGGAGGTGCCCCCTGAGGTCTATGCTGCCTATCTCACGGATGGGAGGGAGAACCAGGCCATCATACAGAACTATGAACGGACCAATGATATGGAATTGGCCATCAAAATATTCCTAGATCAAAAAGAAAAAGCATAATGAAAACCACAGCACAAAACTTTTGGAACCGTTTCCCTGCTTCGGGATGGACCCTTTTATTGATCCTTTTACTGTCAGGCCGTGCCGGGGCCCAAGGGATGCCGGTGTATGACAACACGAATTTTATCAGTATGACCAAGTCCCTTGTGGAGTCGGCCAAACAGACTTCGGAACTCTTGAAGACCGTGGAATTTTTGAAGGAGCAGAAGGAGAACATCGTCAAGGTGAACAATACCATCAGGCAATTGAAAGCGTTAAGGGAGCTGACCCGAAACAATGAGATCTTGTTCCATGCCGTCCAGACCGATTTGCGGGAGATTCTGGGCTCCCCCTATATAAAGGCCCATGAAATGGAGCGAGTCTCCGGTTCCTTTGAGCAGATCATGGATCAAGCCATGGATGACCTGGATTTTGTCAACCAGATCCTCTCCAGTAATCTTTTGAAAATGACCGATGCCGAGCGGACCGCCATATTGATGGAAAAGAAGGTACGGTCACAAGAAATGGTGGCTGAACTGGAGATGAAGACCCGAAGGTACCGGGAGATCATTTCCTTTCGGAAGATGCAGGATATCGTCAACAATAGGGAAAGGATATACTGATGACAGGGTTCTTTTGGGGCATAGGGTTGGAGTATGTGGACGCGGTCTTCCAGACCATCAAGGACAGTGACTTTTCCCAATACACTATGGTGGGAATGAAGACACTTGCCATACTTTTCTTTTTGATCAATGTCCTGAAGAAGTACAATGAGGGTATCGCCTCGACCGAAGGGCATACTTGGGGGCTTACCCCTACAGAATTGGCCAAGAATTTTATGGTGGTACTTTTGGTCATTTTCTCCACAGAGCTCTTGAGTGTGTTCGATGGTATTTTGGTGGCCATTGAGACACAGTATCGGGACACGGCTCCGGCACTCCTCCCATTGCAGCTTCAGGATGTGGATCTGGAACGGGATGTGGGTGCCTTGGAAGCCGCCAAAAAAGCTATGGCCCTCTTATATGAGGCCTTGGTCACACCCTTGTATGGATTGAAGGTATTGGCCTTTATTATAGGGGTCGTACTGTGGTTGTTGGATTTGTTCATCTATCCCTTGTTCCTGGCCGAACGTTATTTCCTTTTGGGTATCATGCAGGCCTTCTTTCCTTTGGTGATCAGTCTGGCCGTATTCGAAAGATTCCGACCCTTGGCCTACAACTATTTCAAGCTTTATACAGCAGTTTATATGCTGGTCCCGGCCTTCTTTTTGGTCAATGTCTTTGTGAACAATCTCTATACCGAGATCAGTACCAATTTTTGGGAGAATCTTTTTGGTTTTGATTGGGGGAGTGAATTCTTTGCTCCGATCATTGAGATTGGCACCATTGGATTTATAGTCTTTTTAAAATTTAAGTTGTATCGACGGGCCACGAGTTTCACCTTTCGATTGTTCACCGGATAAAATTCAAATGGATGAAAACACCTTATAATCATATACAAAAATTGTTGCGGTTGAACCGATGGGTAGTGGTTTCTGTGGTCATATGCTCTGGAATGGTCAGTGCCCTATCGATTGTTTTGATGGCCCGGATGCACCGGGAGACCTTGGACCATGCATTTGTGGTCAACGGGGAAGGAGAGATAATACCCCTTAGATGGGCAGAACAACGGGAGCAATTGGAAGTTGAGGCCCTTGCCCATCTGGAATTGTTCCATAGGATGTTCTATGGGGTGGATGCCGATAGCTATAAGCGAAACATGGAAAGGGCCCTGTGGTTGGGCAATGCCTCGGTCGCCAATGTCTTCCAACAGAAAAAGGCCGACGGTTTCTACAACCGATTGTTACAATATGCTTTGGTGCAAAAGGTGGTGCGGATCAACTCCACGGTCAAGGTGGGGCAAGAACCATATCGATTTGAGACCCGGACCATGATCCGTATCCATAGGGGGGCGGTGACCGACACCTATGAGTTGATTACCACTGGACAGTTGATCCATGTGGAACGGAGTTTTCCCAATAATCCCCATGGTCTATTGGTCACTGATTTTTTTGAAAATACATTACAAAAATTGGAAAGCTATGAAACTACAGAAGAATAAAACGGTCTTTGTCCTGGTTCTTACCTGTGTGATCCTGTTTGTGGCCTTGTACGGTATGATGACCTTTGGAAAGGAGAAAAAGGAAGTTTTGAAACCGGATCGTATACCCATGCCGGATTTGGAAGAGATGCCAAAGGAGTATGGAACCAAACTGGAAGCCATTGAGGCCATCAAGAAAGAAAGGGAGGTCATTGTTCCCCAAGTCTATCCCGACCATATGGTTGATGAAAAGGGCTATTTCAATCCAGATTACATGGAGTTTGAAAAGCAGCGGATCATTGACAGTTTGTTTGCCTCTAGGAAGTTTAATGTAAGAAAGGACCCAGTTCAAGGTGTGGAGTTGGGTACTTCCAATTTGGGAGCGGGAGTGATGGAAACTGTATCGGAGAACGAGGAAGGGAAGCAACAAGTATCGATGCAAGAATTGACACTGTCCCATCAACTTTTTTTTGCTTCGAATCCGATCACTGTGCAAAGGGTCAATACCTCCTTAAATGAAAAGGGAGTATTCGCCTTTGTGGATGGGGCCCAAACGGTCAGGGGAGGTCATCGTTTGGTATTGCGGTTGGCAGAGGATGTCCAAATCAATGGTAGAATCGTTACAAAGGGAACACGCTTCTATGGGTTTGTCAAAATGAGGCCCAACCGGGTGATGGTGGACATTGCCAAATTAGGCGATCATATAGTAACGATAAAGGCCCATGATCTTCAAGATGGACAGGAAGGGCTTTACATGGAGAACTACATAAAGGGTGAACTCATGGAGACAAGTAGGGATGGGGCCCTCAAAGAGGTCAACCTGCCGGGATTGCCCCAGTTAGGTGGTATCAAACGAATCTTCCAACGAAACAACAGTGCCGTAAAAGTGTTCGTAATGGATCAATATCAGATTGTATTAAAATCAAGACCATGAACATAAGGATTTGGGCACTAAGTGCCGTTGCTTTGATTGGTTCCAAGGGCGTATGGGGGCAAAGGGCCTTGGATACCCTGTATACCAATGAGTCCATGAATGTTTCACTTTTCTTTCCGAACCCAATCAAACAGGCCGTAACGGGCCATAAAAACTTTGTCTTTTCCTATGATAGGGAAGAGGCGGGTCATTTGGGGCTGTTACAGGGAGTGGAAGGAGTGGAAAGTAATCTTTTGGTGATCACTTCCGATGACAGGGTATATGCTTATGTTCTTAAATATGCAAAGGTACTTTCCCAATTGAACCGCTTCATCTGCAGTGAGGAGGGAATAGGGAATGTATGGCCCCAAAAGGAATTACAGGTCCAGCATAATACCATGGTACCGTCGGTTTCCCATTATGACACGGTTTGCATGTCGTTACTCGATAGAAAACCAAAGACCATGGTGAGCAAACGTAAAAACGGCATACGGTTTCGATTGGAGGATATGGTCCATTATGGACGGGAAGTGTATCTGGTCCTTGAGATCAAGAACCGTTCAACAATCGATTTTGAAATGGGCCACTTGGAGGTGCTACGGGTCAGTGGCAATAAGAAAAGAAGGTCTGCCTACCAAGAAATTTCCATGGTACCCAGTTATGAATATGATCGCCCCGTTAAAATCAAACAAGGTGAGACCAAGCGCTTTGTCCATGTACTGCCCAAGTTTGTATTGGGCGATACGGAACATCTGAAGATAATACTCGGAGAGTTGCATGGGAATAGGAGGGTGGAGCTCTTTAAATAGACGGAACACATTGGCGATTGGTGCATCCGAATTGGAAACGGAATGGAACTTTAAAAATGTAACAGTCTTGGTTTCGATAGGTTGGAGTTCAGGTTCCGGAACCGTTCCAACATGCTCCCTAAGGTCCGAACTTGTTTTTCTGTAACGGATTTGGCCACTGTCTCCGTTTCACTGTGTTCCAAGCAGGTTTAGCCACTAATTTTACCAAACGTAAGAAACGTCCATCCGCTGGGTATCGGCGCTCTGGTGTTAGGTTGTTGAAGGTAAGTGCCACCAGAAACATGATAAGGACACCACTGAGAACGGGGAAAATTACATACCAATAGCCCAATCCGATTATTTTTTCAGAACCTATTACGGCAATCAGGGCCGTGGCGCCTCCTGGGGGATGAAGGGTCTTACTGAGCTGCATGGCAAGAATTGAAAGGGAGACCGAAAGTGCAGCGGCCAACCATAGGATGTCCCCAAAAAACTTACAGATGGTAACACCGATGATGGCACTGATCACATGCCCCCCAATTAGGTTTCGAGGCTGTGCCAAAGGGCTATGGATGGCCCCGTATATTAAAACACCTGTTGCACCAAATGACCCTATGAGCAATATATTATCGGATTGGTCCAAATAGTGACTTTGAATGGCCCCAATGCAGGCAATCCCGATAAATGACCCCAAAAACGACCAAAACAACTCCTTGGGCTCTACTGAGGTTTCTTTGTAAACTATATACCTTCCAATACGAAGTCCTCGTTTAATGTTACTTTTCATAAGTGCTGCCAAAGATACGGTTATGCCTTTGGAGAACAACAGTGAATAGGATGATATTGATAATGAATACCCTCAGTTTTGTTGTGATAGTAACAATGCATGGTGACCTTTGACTCAAGTATACATCATCTTAGTCTTGTCCTGACCCTAATTCTGTTACGAACAATTGGACAATTCCTGAAAAAGGATGAAATTCAGCTTGAATTATTGGGTGATCAATATAATGCACTGAGGTACTATGAGTGTAAAATATATAAGAATCTTCGTAGATGAACTGGTGATTATTGCCTCGTTGGATGGAACCATATACAGATGTGTTATGGAATCTTCCAAGAATGACTTGGATATGATGGAAAGCCTTTCCCCGGATTTACAGGAACTATATACAATTACTGTCACCATGGAAGGAAAAGAGTATTGTGATATTAAAATCAGGAATATCCTATCCATAGAAAGAATGAATTGACCCTTGGTCATTCAGTACTGTTAGGTGATTTTTTAAAACGTTCGACAGATCCATTCCACTGCTTGAAACCTTATTTTGGAATTCCAGCTAAATCTGACTATTCTCTTTCTGTTTTTCAATTTTGTTTTCAGGAAATTTCCACAGTAATTTATTACTTTAGTGATTGGACTGCCAATTACAAGTTCCCTCCCCAATTCTACAAAGCCACTTATTTTATACTGTTGCCTATTGGCCTAGTGATGTATACCATTAACTTTATATACATAACACATGAAAAAACTAGTAGCAGAATTTATCGGAACCTTATGGTTGGTACTTGGAGGATGCGGGAGTGCTGTCTTGGCGGCTGCATTTCCAGAATTGGGAATCGGATTTGTTGGGGTCGCCTTTGCATTTGGATTGACCGTGGTGACTATGGCCTATGCCATTGGACACATTTCAGGATGCCACTTGAACCCAGCGGTTTCCATAGGGTTTTGGATGGGGGGGCGTTTTGATAAAAAAGAACTCCTGCCTTACATTGTGGCCCAAGTGTTGGGAGGAATTGCCGGAGCAGGTATCCTTTACTTGATTGCCAGTGGTAAGCCCGGTTTTGAGATGGGAGGGTTTGCGGCCAATGGGTATGGGGAACATTCCCCTGGAGGCTATGGTCTTTTGGCGGCACTGATCACGGAAGTGGTCATGACATTTATGTTCATCATCATCATCTTGGGGGCAACGCATTCTAACGCGATCAAGGGATTTGCCGGTTTGGCCATTGGACTTGGATTGACGCTTATCCACTTGATAAGCATACCTGTAACCAATACATCTGTGAATCCTGCAAGGAGTACAAGTCAGGCCCTGTTTGTCGGGGATTGGGCACTTGGTCAATTGTGGCTGTTCTGGATAGCACCAATAATCGGGGCCGTTTTGGCTGGCATTGTATATAAGTTTCTGTCACCTGAAAAAGGATAGGTTACAAAACAAACCGTATAAATGTCATGGAGGAGATCAAGTAGGTATATTTCTGAACTACTTTCATTGAGTGATGTTGCAGGCCAGATGTATTTTTTGTCGGCCTTGTCGATATAATGATATAGGAATGGCCCTTTCCAAGTATGAGGTGTGGGGGGATATATTCTATTGTTAAGGTTTAGATCAAACTACATGCCTTAATGAAAGATTCCCTTCTACGTGTTGAAACTTCAAGTCTTTCCCCATTGTCAAGGAGCGCATAGCCATCCCTATGGTAGGAAGTCACATATCTCAAATTGATCAGGTGCGAATTGTGCGTCCTAAAAAAATTATGGCCCACCAAGAGTTGTTCAAAATGTTTTAGGGTTTTGGAGGCGGTATGTTTTTTACCATCCGATGTAAAAATATGGGTGTAGTTGATATCGGCTTGGCATCGTATTATGTCAGTTGCCACAAGGAAAAGGTATCCATCCTTATGGGGTACACTGATTCTTTTTGGATTGTGCTCTGTTGAAATGTTCGAGAGAAGGACATTGATTCTTTCATGAAGTTGTGCTTGTTCGGATTTTTCCATGGCCTTTTGAAATGCATATTCAAAATCTTCCCGATCTACTGGTTTTAGGAGATAGGCAATGGCCGAAAACCTAAAGGCCTCAATGGCATACTTTTCATAGGCTGTAGTGAAAATCAAGTTGAATTCCCTATAGGATACCGATGCGAGCAGGTCAAAACCGGTTTTATCATGGAGTTGTACATCCAAAAACACAATATTGGGATGTAGTTCATCTATGCCTTTTATGGCCTCAGAAACAGTATTGAAACTTACAATTTCAAGGATTCCGATATGGGGTTGGAGTAGGTGGACCAAATGGTCAATACAGTGCTGTTCGTCATCAACAATAGCTACAATCATGTTTTTTCTATTTAATATAACAGCTCAAGGGGAAGGCTTATTTCAACTTGGGTCCCCTTATCTTGGCCTTTATCGATAATTTTTAGCTTGCCATTGGTGTTCTTTTGTCTATTCAGAACTTCCAGCCTACTTTCCGTAATGGCAATCCCAAACGATTTCTTTTCCATGGGCATTCCTCCATCTGCCCATCCCCCCGATCCATTGTCATCAACCATACACACCAGCATGTTTTCCTTTCTACTGATATCGATTAAAATTCGACCATGGGTACTTTTTGGTGTAAAACCATGCCAAATACTGTTTTCAATAAATGGCTGTAATAGCAAAGGGGGCACCAGTATGTTTTGGATATCTAGACCTTCCTCTATCTTTACGGCATAATCAAATTTCCCTGGCTGTCTTTTGATTTCGACCTGAAGATATAAGTCAAGGAACTTTAAGTCCTCATCCAATGGTATTTCCTTGAATTCTGAGTTCTCAAGAACGGTTCGCATCAATTTGGCGAACTTGGTAAGATACTCCATTGCGGTGTAGGTGTCGTTCTTCAAAATGTAATCCCCTATAGAGTTCAATGAATTGAATATAAAGTGGGGATTCATTTGGGCCCTTAATGCCTTAAGTTCAGTTTCAGAGACCATGGCCCTGAAATCGGCCTCTTTTTTTTGTTCGAATGCATCTCTATGCCTTTTGTACAACAAGAATCCAAAAACTGAGGCCAATAGGAGACTTCCTCCACCAAAAAGGTAGGCTCTTTTTAGAGTGGTCTGTCTTTCAATCTCCATTTTTGTCGTTGACCTTTCTTTCTCAAAATTGAATTCAAGTTCCTTTTTGTTGATTTCTACCCTCCTGTTCTGTCCATTAAGGCTGTCCTTCAGTACGGAAAACCTTTTATGGGCCTCTAGGGCTTGTGCAAAATCCCCTTTGGCAGCATAAATATCCGCTAGTGATCCCCAAGCCGATTTCTGTAGAAATAGGTTTCCTTGGGCATCGCTGAGTTCCAATGCAAGATGGGCATACTTCTCGGCCTTGACATAATCATGGTTTGCCAGATAGGCCATGGACGCATTGGCATAAGCCGTGGGCCTTACAAATTCGATCCCATATGTCTCGATTAGGGTTATACTTTTCTCTGCGCAAATGAGCGCGGAATCCACTTGGCCATTCCGGCCATAGATCAGTGATAGGTTACTGTATAGGTTGGCCTTGTATGTAGGGTTCGTCTTGACCTGCTCCAAACGCAAAGCCCTGTTGTAAAAATATATTGCCGAATCGGACTGCTCCTGCGAACCATATATATTGGCTATGTTCGCGGTGGCGGTAAGTTCGAGGGACGTATCGTGTTTCAATACCTGTTTGAAATAACGAAGGGCCTTGCTGTATTCCTCCTGCTCATAATATAAGGTCCCTATTCCCCCATAAATGCTCCACCCAAAGGATTGTAAACTTTTGTTCCTCTCGATCAGGGAGAGGGCTTCATGGTAGAATTCTTGGGCCTTATAAGGATTGGAAAGTGAATATTGGTAAATAAGGGCCATACGCTCATAGGCCTGCATGGTTCCTTTATCATATCCGATTTGCTGCGATACCCTCAGAGTCCCTTTGACAAAGTCGAGCAACGTGGTATCAGATGGATTGGCAAAAAGGGCTTGTTTTACATAAAGGTTTCTTAAATCAACGGTTGTCGTATCCTTCCCGTTTTGGGTTTTCAACAATTGGGTAAGGGAATCCAGCTCTTTCTGAAGCTGTTGCGCAGAGGAATTCTGAACAATGGCGACAAAGGCAAACATGCACAGGATACATTTCATAAAAGCCATTTTTTAGGCCAATGCCATGGGATTATGAAAGTACACAATTTGGCAAAAAATAGCTGACCCCCGGCACAAAATAAAAATATACGGGCATGGGATCAATACCAGTTTTGGGCAAAGGGAGGTTCTCTTAGTTTTGAACCACTATCAGCCCAAAATATCAGTATGGATTCAGAAAACATTACAGGATTTTTTACCCGTCCCGAAAAATCAATTTTGGGAGTTTGTAGCACGGTTAGCAATGCATTAAAAATTCCCACAGTCGGAATAAGGGTGGCATTGATTGTCTTGACCCTTCTTTTCATTCCTTTAGGACTAATTGCTTATTTGGGACTTTATCTTGTCTTTAACAAAAGAATGGGCAAGATGGTGACCTTTGGATTATTGGGTGCGTTGTTGGGAATTCCGTTGAGTTATTATTTTCAATCCGGCATCATTCAAAATTATGGGGGCAACGGTGGTGTGCTTAATTATCTGAGAAATTTCATTGCCATGGTGGATGAGTATGACAGATATGTTGGCAACGGTTGGGATGTTGTTTTCAATATGTTTTTGAGCATAATTGTATTTGCTTTGGTTGGAGGTGTGATTGGGTATTACTTGGATAAGCATGGAAAAGTCAACAATAAGCCACTTAAATGATCATCTTGGAGAAAGTACCTGTATATGTTGTTCTACTGAACCAAAGATTTCTTTGAAAATATTCCTGCTTTAATTTTTGGAATCGTTTACCTGAATTTTACCAAGGACAATGGCTTTCTAGGGAATCAATGTGCTAGGTATTGGACTATAACATGTTTTCAAAACGGACCAATAATCGGGAGCGTTTTGGCAGGTACTATATTTAAGTTTCTTTTGCTTGAAAAGGTGTAGATTACAAAACAGAGCATACCTCTGTCATAGAGGTGATTGAGCACTCATATTTCCTAAGCTTGTGTGAAGTCTATGGACGCTCCGACAGTCACGAAGGTTAATTCCTTAAGTGGGTCGAAAGGATGGAACGGGAATAAAAAGCATCCAATTGAAATTTTTAGCAGAGATTTCAAATCAAATATATTCAAGTAGGGAAGTGAACTCAAAGGATTGAAATCTTTTAGATAAACGATTACTTTCTAAGAATTTATGAAACGAAATGTAAACCTTATATTTTTGTACACTAGAGCAGAGTGTATTGTTTAGACGTTTCACACTATATTTAATCATTTTTGTTTCCATTCTATGGGCTCCTCAGGCCGTTTCCCAAACTGAGGATGAAGTGAGAATGGAACAAAAGGCCAAGACTTATCTTGAACTTTTACAGGAAGCCTATCGCAAAGGGGATTATCACCTTCACAGGCAGTACAGTGATTCCTTGTTTGTTTATGCACAGGAAAGGGGTTTGGGCATCATGCAGGTCAAGGCCTTGGTCAATCAGGCCATTGGTGATAACATACAGGGAGATTACCAAAGGGCCATATCACTTTATCAAAAAGCTCTTGAGGTTTGTAAAACCATTCCAGGGGATGTGCACCACCAGACACTGGTGTTGGTCAATTTGGCCAACACCTACAGTAATGTGGACTTGCACGACAAAGCCATTGCCACAATGGAACAGGTGCTCGAACAAGCGGACAGAACCGAAAAACCCGACCTCATGCGCGTAGCCGCCTTAAATGGTCTTTCAAAGAGTCATTCGTATTTGGGGAAGGAGGAAGAGGCCCTGGTGTATGCAGAAAAGGTAAAGGAGTTGGGAAACCAAATGAAAAACGAGAATATTGTATTGACAGGCATAAACCATATTAGCAATTCCCATTACAAATTGGGGGATTATGAAAAGGCTGTTCATGTGGCAAAACAGGCCTTTGGTTATGAAGCTTTCAAGAGACCGACCAAGACTAGGGCCTGGATCTTGATCAATTTGGGAACCGCGTATCTAAAACTAAGGGATTTTACCAATGCCAAGATCTATTTGGACCAGGCACTTCAGATTGCCGAAGACCAAAACATAAACGAAATACAGATCGTATGCTATGAGAATTTGATTGAAGTTTACAAGAGTATTGGAAATAGTGGGGAAATGGTCAAAATGGAACGCTTGTACGCGAATGCCAAAATCAACTCATTGGACAATGAAAAGGCGGCCGTTGAAAGTGATCTTCGAGCTGAAATAAATGATAAGCAAAGAACAATTTCCGAGCAGGAAGAACTAATGGACATGTTCAATGTCTACCAAAATAAGATGATATGGATGGTCTTGCTTTCCATAATCCTTTTTGGAGCCTTGTCCTGGACCTACATAAGGATAAAGAGGGACATCAAACTTGAAAGTGAAAGGTCTAAGGATATCGCTGTTCCTTTTGGGGATGTTGAGAATGAAGAGTTCATCATGCAGCAAGAGAAGTACCGGAACTCTTCATTGTCTGAGAGCGATAGGGCAAGATATAAAGAGAAAGTTTTGGAACTCATGGAAGAGGATAAACCCTATTTGGACACCAATTTGATGTTGGGGGATTTCGCCAGAAAAGCTTCCATGAGCAGCCACCACTTGTCTGAGGTGCTCCATTTTGGATTCGAGAAAAACTTTTATGGGTTCATCAATTATTATAGGGTGATTCATGCCCAGGCACTTCTGAAAGATCCAAAAAATAATAATGTTAAGATGCTCGCCATAGCATTTGAGTCGGGTTTTCAAAGTAAGACCACCTTTTATAGGGTATTTAAGGCCCAAGTGGGCGTTACCCCAATGGAATATAGAAAGCAAAACCGACTCTGATAATCAATTAGTTATAGAAAAACAAGTACCATTCCATTGGGTGGAACCGCTCTTATGTTGAATTTGAGTTCTTTTGGGACACCAATCTTCAAGTCTCCCCAATATGATGTCAAGCAGAAAATCATGCCCTCTGCGAAATCAAGATTTAGCACTTCCATTATCTATAACGGCCAACCCCTTGTCCTTGTCAAGAATTTGGGTGTTGGCCATATTTCTTTTTCTATCGACACAGGTCTTATGGACGCAGATTTATGTCTCACCCAATGGAAATGGAAATGGAAGCGGTACCTCATGGGCCAATGCCTCTACTTTGCAGGATGCCGTGATCAGTACCCCGGCCAACAGTGAGATTTGGTTGCGACAAGGAACCTATCCTCTTACGGAGACCATACTGATCAATACCACACTACGGATATTCGGAGGGTATTCGGGAACAGGGAGCCAAAGAAACCCCAATGCGTTCCCCAGCATCATCAATGGTCAAAACGCCGTAGTGATGGTCCAAACTCGGTTCAGTTCTCAAAACACCTTGTTCGACGGTATTTCCTTTGTAAATGGGTATTCAAGACCAGGGGGGGTGGATGCGGCCGATGTTATCAGTGGAGGAGCAATGTATATTGCTGGCCACGGCACAAGGATCAACAATTGCATTTTTAGGGACAATACCTCTGAAAATAGGATAGGGTCGGGGGCCATTTATCTTTGGAACGTTGATAATATAGTTATAGAGAACAGTCTTTTCGAGAATAATAGTGTCCTTCAAAATGACCATGATTATGGGAACATTGGCGGTGGTGCCATGCATATAAGATTTGGTTCCAACAACAGGGTTGAAAATTGTAGGTTCGTCAACAACACCTCCCATTATAGTGGTGGGGCCATTTACGCTTGGGGAGAAAACGCCCAGATAGTGAATTGTCACTTCGAGGGCAATTTTTCAGATCAGCGTGGAGGGGCCATCTATGTGAACTTTGATGATGTCCATGTATCCAATTCCAGTTTTTTGAATAATTCGGCCAGGGGCCTTGGGGGGGCTATGTGCATAAATACCGACGGTTCAACCATCTCAAACTCCATGTTCGCCCAAAATACTTCACAGGACAATGGCGGTGCGGTATACAATGGTGGGAGGTTGTCGGTTTCCAATGCACTGTTCAATGGCAATACCACGACCTTGCTGGGCGGTGCCATTTATAGTAGAAGTGTTCTGGAGGTTGCCAATTCCACCTTCGTGTCCAATAGCAATACGGCCATTGTTCATCCAAGGTCTGCGTCAAATAGCTTTACGACCTACGAAACGAACATATACAATTCCATTTTTTATGACAATGCCCCGGGGAGCATTTCCGGTATGGTGCTCTGGGCGGATGTGGATAAGAATTCAAATGCCAACGATGAGAGCACCAAGGATTTTAGAAGGAACATGTTCCAGGAGAACACCTTTGTGGGGAATAACCTATTGGGTATCGACCCAGCTTTCCAGAATTTTTCCGGTGGCAATTTTCGGCTGGGTGCGATGAGTCCAGGGATAGATTATGGCAATAATGCCCTGTTCAATGCGGTATCCACGATCCCTGCCGGATCGGCAATGGATTTGGATGGTAATCCGAGGGTGTTTGGGGCAAGAATGGATTTAGGGGCCTATGAGCGACAGTCCGCTTCCACACTGACAGTGCCCAATTGTGTTTCGACCTTATCGCCAATCAACAATGCGATGGATGTTCCTTTGGACAGTAATGTTTCTTGGAATGCAGTAAACCTAGCCATTGGCTATCGTATATCCATTGGGACCACATCTGGGGGAAGTGAAATTGTGGACAACCAACAGTTAAGTGGCACGGTTTATAATCCAATCTCTGATTTTGATTTGGATACCACCTATTACGTCAGGGTGATCCCATACAACACAATGGGCAATGCGACAGGCTGTAATGAGTTCACTTTTACTACCGTATCGTCCGTAACCGTGCCTACCTGTACCCTCTTATCAAACCCTTTGGAGGGGGCAACGGATGTCCCTGTTACAAGCGACCTGAACTGGACAGCTGTCGCAGATGCCATAGGCTATCGCTTACGAATAGGTACCACCCCAAATGGAGATGAATTACTTTCGTTGACCGATGTGGGGAATGTGGGTACCTATGATCCGCTTGTGGACTTTCCGGAAGGGGAGGACATATATGTCCAGGTCCTACCGTACAATGTTCAAGGCAGCGCAGTAGATTGTTCAGTGGAAAGTTTTACCACCGAGACTTTGGCCCAGGAACCTAACTGTAGTACAATTACATTGCCTGTACATGGATCCACCAATGTAAGTGTGTCAACAGATATAAGTTGGACCGAAGTTGACAATGCAGATTATTATTTGGTAAGCGTTGGGACAAGTTCCGGTGGAACGGACATAACGGACCGTGTTCAGGTGACAGGGACGAACTATGACCTTACACAGGATTTGGAAGAAGGGACAGACTATTTTGCAACGGTGGTTCCCGTGAACAGCATGGGTCAAGCATCAGGGTGTACTGAAATCAGTTTTAGGACCGAGGTCCCGGCAACGGTTCCTGACTGTACAACGGTCACTGTGGAGCAGAATGGAAATGATATTCATATCACTTGGGGAGCCATAGACAATGCCGATGATTATTTGGTCACCATTGGTTCCTTATCCGGGGGAAATGACATTTTTGATTCGGTCGTGACGGGTACATCGTTTACAGATTCCATTTCGCTCAGTGAAGAAACCACATACTATCTGAATGTTATCCCCAGAAATGTATTTGGGCCGGCAGAGAACTGTTGGGAAGTTATTTTCACCACAGGAGTTTGGTCAACAATACCTGATTGTACCCCAATTATATCGCCCATGGACGAATCCATAAATGTGGGTGTCTCAACAGATATAAGTTGGGCCGAAGTTGTCAATGCGGATTACTATCTGGTAAATGTTGGGACAAGTTCAGGTGGAACGGACGTAGTGGACCATGTTCAGGTGACAGGGACGAACTATGGCCTTCCAGAGGTTTTGGAAGAGGGGACAGACTATTTTGCAACGGTAGTTCCCGTGAATAGTGTTGGTCAAGCATTAGGGTGTACTGAAATAAGTTTTAGGACCGAGATCTCCACAATTGTTCCTGAATGTACGGACATTCTTAGTCCAAGCCATGAAAGTATGGATATGGGTTTGAATCCCTTGATCAGTTGGGTCAACGTTGATACGGCAGAGGGTTATTATCTGTCCATTGGGACGAGTCCGGGCGGTACGGAAATAGTGGACAACGTACAGGTAGAGGGTACATCCTATCAGGTTTCCGAACGGCTTGAAGAACAGTCAACCTATCATGTGGGCATAGTACCCTACAATGACACCGGTAGGGCAATGGGGTGTCAGGAAATAAGCTTTACCACAATGGGTAGTACACTTTTTAAATCTAGATATGGGCTTTCGCCCAATGGTGACGGCAACAATGATTTTTGGAACATTCGGGGGATTGAAAACTATCCGGATAATGTGGTCTCAATTTACAATAGGTGGGGGGATATGGTTTTTCAGGTTGACGGTTACAATAACAGGGACAAGGTGTTCGGTGGTGAGGCCAATAGATTATCGGGTATCGGGGCCGGAACCTTACCAGAGGGTACCTATTTCTTTCAAATCGAATTGGGAAATCTGGAGGTGTCTGGAAGCATGAGGGGATTTTTGGTTATAAAGCGATAGGATGGAAAGCAAAGGCATATATGGGGCGGCCATTATAATGGTCATGACGATACATTTTGGATGGGGCCAGCAAACGGTACTGTTCCCGGAATACAACAACAATCCTTTTTTGGTCAATTCTGCTTACGCCGGTATGGGATTTGGTGCTGAGGTCAGTCTGAGCAATTATGGCTATGTCAATCCCATTGATGGAAGCCCCAAAACCTTGGCCCTGAGCTTCCATACTCCCCTTGCCAAAGGTAAGATGGGTATCGGGGGTGTTTTATTGAGGGACCAAATTGGGGTGGCCAATTCCACACAGGCTTTTTTTGCCTACTCCTATAAGGTTTTCTTTGATCATAAAAGTGATCGTCCTTATTGGCAACTATATGATGCCAACGTTCTTTCCTTTGGAATTACGGCCGGTGTACAACAGTTTAATGAAGCCCTAGTGGAACTGGGGATTCCAACCGATCCCGAGTTCTCATCCAATGTCAATGCGACGGTACCCACTGTAGGGGCGGGATTTCTATATAATCGCGCTAATTTTTACGTTGGGGCATCGGCACCGAACCTTGTAGGTGATAAACTGTCCAATCGGGACGATTTGGATCTGTCAAGCCCATTCTATGGATATTTGGGGTACAGGTTCTATAACAACAGGTTTGAAGAATTCATGATCAGTCCGAGCGCTTTGTTCAAGTATGAGAAAGGGGCGCCGATGCAGCTGGACCTTAATGTGATGGTAAATTTCAAACATAGGTTCGAGCTAGGGACTGGATATCGGAGCAGCTCTTCGATAAACCTAATGGGAGGAATCTATCTTCTCAAACACTTGAAGGTAATATACTATCACAACATTGGAATCCAGAATACCTCAATGGGAAACGCCCATGGGATTATATTCTCATATCTGTTCAATGGATATGAGTGATACGGTATATGTGGAGGTTCGAAATAAATGTTGAAAGTGTCCGACAAAGAGCGCATGTCATTTTTGCCGTGGTAAGACCCATTTTTGATAAATTTATCCATTGAATGGAAGTTTGATGGAATTATAAGATATACTATGCCCGGTTTACTTTGAGCCTATGGGAACTTAGCTTACTTAGCATCACTGTGGTTTATCCCTGTTTAAACCATTGAATAGGCAACGAAACACTGTAATGGTTCAATGATGCACAGACGTTATTTCAAATGGGTTGTCTTCATAGGATTTGAATTTAGTTGTCTAAATAGCCTTTTAAAAGTTCAAGTATAGAGTTACACCCTTCCTCCAAATATTCATCAATACATTCCACCCCTACCTTTGTATTCAACAATTATCTCCATTTAATCTAGGAATATTCTCCATACCAAAAAAATGGAATGTTGATATGGCAATCGTGACTTTGCCTAGAGCAGCCCAACCATTTACAATGGTGGCTCTTTGGGCCAATACAGCTTTTCTGATACAAAATGGAAAATTGTTTTGGGTAGTGTTCTTGCCAGCAATATTGATGACCATGGTATGAAGCACCTATATCCTATAGCGCCTGAAGGGTTTCAGCTAGGGCAAGGACGGGTCTGTATCCACGAGACTTTCTGTACTTTCCCATAGTCATTATATTTCTTACCAGTACCCTGTATAGCAAAGTTGATTACGGAAAGTTCATAGGACCAAATAAAGGAAATGGAGATGGTTTGGGACGACGAGAATATTGGTTTTGTATGGTCAGTCGGGGAAGTGGAGAATCGGGATACCAAAACTCTTATCGCATATTTTTATAAAAAAACTAATCATTTAAAGTTTTTTTTATAATTTGTTAATGTTTTTTGGTATTTATTCTATTGGTTACTTCAAATCAAAGAATTGAAATAAGGGGGCGGGTATAGCTTTCCTCTTTTTAAGAATAGCCCCAGGATCGTATAGGGGAGATTCTCTTGTAATGGCACTTTTTCGTTTGAGATAGAGGTAGTTCATGTCACTTTGCCTGAATTACTATTACGTTAAGTGTGCGAGATAGGTGTTGTCAATACCATTGGGGTATTGCTGGTCTTTTTGCACTGAAAGAGTAAGACGAAAAAAATGGACCAAAAAAACTACAGTGATGAACATTTTCTTGTTGAGCAGCTGAAACATGGCTGCCAAGAGGCATATGGATATCTTTTCACGATATATCATAAAGAACTGTGCAATTATATGACCGTGGTTTCTGGAAGTATAAGGGTGGCCGAGAATATTGCCCAACAGACTTTTATTAAACTATGGGACAATAGGGAGCAGTTGGCTGTGCAAGAAAACAAGCTAAAGCAATATATTTTTAAAATAGCCTACCATCTCTTTATAGACTCGAAAAGAAAAAGGAAAAAAGAGTTTGAGCTTTTGGAAAGTCTCAAACAAGAAGCCTACTTGGAAATTGCGGATACCGATACTTCTCTTTTTGAAGAACGCCTAAAAAAAGTGGAGACCGAAATAGAGAATCTTCCCGAACAGTGTAAGAGAGTCTTTTTAATGAGTAAAAAGGAAGGACTGAAGTACCAAGAGATCTCTGAGAAACTCCAAATATCCATTAAAACCGTTGAAGTGCATATGGGCAAAGCACTGAAAAGGCTTAGGGCACAGTTGACTATTTTTTTCTAAGACCTGTCCACAGGTTCCTTTTTATAACCTCCCTCTCTCAAGTTTTTTGCTGTAAAATAGCGGAATCCATAATTTTTGCGTTAAAAAAATAAATTTAGATAAGGGTTTTTTTGAAAACCTGCGTCTGTTTTGTAAAGGAAATAAATTTTAACCAATGACCAAGTTCGATATCAGAAGAACTATCACAAGGTATATCAACCAAGAAGCCACTCAAGAAGAACTGGCAATGTTATATGAGTGGGTAAAAAAAGGAAACAACCAAGAAGTGTTCAAAAAATATGTGCAGGCAGATTTCCTGATCAATTATCAGGATAGATCATGGAAGTCCGAGGATGCCTTCAAGAATTTCATGGAGACCATCAAAGAAGGTGATTCCAAAAAGGTAAGGCCATTATGGGTGCGCAACCCTGTTTGGAAATATGCGGCGGCTATAGTGGTAGTTGTTTCCACATCCTTGTATGCATTACTATTTAGTACACCACAAGAGGTTCTGGAGCCACAAATGGACCCGAATTTGGTAACCTTACAGTTGGGGAATGGGGAAGTATTGAACCTTGACCCAAATTCCAACGTAACCCTTAAGAGTAAGAAAGGAAATACTGTGGTCTCATTGGTTGAGGGAGTGCTCACCCAAGAAAACAATACCAATGGTAAAATGATTGAAAAAGATAATATTCTGAGGATTCCTTATGGGAAAAGGCTATCCGTTACCCTTCAGGATGGTACGGTGGTCATGTTAAATTCAGGTTCGACCTTGAGTTATCCTTCCAGTTTTTCGGGGAAGGACAAAAGAGAGGTATATCTAAAGGGTGAAGCGTTCTTTGAAGTGGCCAAAAACCCGGAACAACCATTCATCGTCAATACCGATAAGGTATACACCCAAGTTTATGGCACGGTGTTCAATGTAACCGCTTATGCTGAGGATGAGGTCACAGAAGTGGTCTTGGTCGAAGGTTCCGTTGGTGTCGGTGACATAGACGTTTCCCGAACCCAGCAATTACTCAAACCTTCCCAAAAGGCATCAAAACTATTGGATATGGAGAGTGGTTTTATTGTGGAAGATGTGGATGTCTCTTCATATGTATCATGGACCAAGGGTATTTTGACCTTTGAGAACGAGGCCATGTCCAGCATCATTAAAAAGTTGGAGCGTCATTATAACATACGGATTGAAAATCGACATGAAGAACTGGAAGGGCGAAGATTTACGGGGATGTTTGATGTGGAAGATATGGACAGGGTCCTTAAAACCATTCAGGCCCATACCCATTTTAGTTATGAAAAAGAAGGAAAAACAATAACCATTAAAAAACCTAACAAACAATAGTGCCTATGATTTGAAGAACCGATAGACCAAAAAATGAATACTTAACTAACTAGACTAAAAGAATTATGAAAAAAACCGAAACTAGCAGGCCTTTGCCAACAAAGGTCAGAGGGAGAATACTGCTCTACTTTTTCTTGCTGCTCATGTTTGGCCAAGTGAAGGCGGCATCCTGTACACAAGAGGATATCGTAGCCATAAGCTTTGAGAATGAGAGGCTGGGAAACGTATTTGAGATGATCACCAAATCCACGGGCTATAAATTTTTCTACGAAGCTACTGAAGTTGATTTGGATAGGAAAGTATCCATATCCCGAAAAGATCTTTGCGTGGAAGACTTCATGAAAGAGCTTTTCAAGAATACGGACCTATATTTTGAGGTGGTTGCGAGACAAATTGTGGTCAAGCAAAAGGATGAGGATCGATTGCCCAGTATGGTTCCCCAAAAAAGAATTGATGTCCCAAAACCACAAACCAACCTTTCCGGAACGGTACTGGATGAAGCAGGTGTTCCCTTGCCGGGCGCAAGTATTGTGGCAAAAGGGACTTCGGTAGGCACAACCACCGATTTTGATGGGAAGTTTACCATGACATTGCCGGCGGGTGTTACCGAAATCCAAGTAAGTTATATTGGATATAGGCCCAAAGAAGTGAATGTGGCGGGTCAGACCTCCATCACTGTTTCCATGGAACAGGATGCCGCGGCCTTGGAAGAAGTTATAGTGGTGGGGTATGGAACCTTGGCCAAAACAAAAGTGACAGGTTCAGTGGTTTCCATTACCCCCGAGACCATTGTTGAGGTTCCTGCACTGACCCCTGAGGGTGCCTTGATAGGTCAAGTGTCAGGGGTACAGGTACAGGAAGTATCCGGTGAACCGGGAGCGGCCCCAAATATTCGCGTACGGGGATCGGGGTCCATTTCTGCGGGAAACGATCCTCTGTTTGTAGTGGATGGAATACCCATCTCGCGTAATCTCACCTCATCAAGCCAATTGGGAGGTGTTGCCAATAGAAGGGCTACATTCCAACCTCCGACCATTAATCCATTGGCCACTTTGAATCCAAATGACATAGAGTCCATTCAAGTGCTCAAAGATGCAAGTGCTGCGGCCATATATGGATCTAGGGGAGGTAACGGGGTCCTTTTGATAACCACCAAGAAAGGATCTAATTCCGAGGAGGGTGTGTTTTCCTTTGATTCTTATGTGAGCATACAATCGGTTGCCAATAAATTGGATTTGATGAACGCAGAAGAATTGATAGACTATACCAGAGATGCTAGGAACAACAATTACTTGGCCTCTGTGGATGGAGCTTCCATAAATGATCCCATAGGCCCTGGAGATCGGGGAAATGCCAATTACGAACTACCGGAATCCTTTGTCAACTGGGATGGTACGGATACCGATTGGCAAGACCTTATCTTTAAGACCGGAATAGTTCAGAGTTATAATTTTTCATATGCATCTCCGGTAAGGAACAAGACAAGTTTTTATGCATCCACAGGGTATTTTTCCCAAACGGGGGTTATAGATAAGGCGAAGTTTGAGCGGTATTCCGTATTGCTGAACCTAAATTCCCAACTTGCCAAAAAGTTGAACTTGGATGTAAGATTGGCCCCGACCGTTACCGAAAACCAGCGGGTACCGGCATCTTCACCTTATTTTGCCGCTCCCCCGGGTATCGTCTATTCAGCCATAGTGCATTCTCCAACAGTGAGTCCATACAATCCTGACGGTACCATAAACCAGTTGAACAATCAATCCTATTTGGGAGGGGGGACCACTACGGCAAGCAATCCATTGGCAATCATCGAAGCCGTGGATGACCAAATATTCCAATTTCAGACAAGGGGAAGCCTTGCGTTGACCTACGATATTTTACCGGAGTTGAGTTTTAAGACCTTCGGAGGGGCATACATCAACCTGTATAATCAAGATTTTTACCGTTCCAATACATTATTGTATAGAAATTCGGCGGATGGTAACCCGTATGGACAGGCATCGTCTTCCACAGAGACCAATTGGCTTTGGGAGAATACCCTCAATTGGAAAAAGGAGTTTGGGGATCATTACCTGGATGCTGTTTTGGGGTATACCGCCCAAAAGGACAACTTGACATTGAAACAGGTATTGGCCAACAACTATCCGGATGATTTGGTTCCGACCATCAGTGGGGGACAGGTGTTTGGTGGCACCTCTGTAAAGGAACAGTGGTCATTGCTGTCTTCCCTATTTAGGATGAACTATAGTTACAAGGACAAGTATCTGTTTACCGGTACCATACGTTCCGATAAGTCGTCCCGATTTGGGAAGAATAACCAAACAGGATATTTCCCTTCTTTTTCAGTAGGATGGAGATTGAACGAAGAATCTTTCTTGGTAGGGTCCGAAACCGTTTCGGAACTAAAGCTTAGATTGAGTTGGGGCCAGACGGGTAACTTTGAAATTCCCAATTATGGGGCCGTAGGTCTATTGTCTCCCCAAAACTATAATTTGGGTGGAAATGAAATCAACGGTTTGGTACAAAGTACCATTCCCAATCCCAATCTGACTTGGGAGAAATCAGAGCAGATTGATGCTGGGATTGAACTGGGGTTGTTCAACAATCGGGTATTTCTTTTAGCCGATTATTATGACACAAAGACCAGAGATCTGTTGTTGAATGTTGCCATTTCCTCGGTATCCGGATTTGAGACAACCTTGAGAAATCTTGGCGAAGTGCAAAACAGAGGATTTGAAATTGCCCTGAGCACCAAAAACTTTGTGGGGGATTTTACATGGAACACGGATATCAACTTCTCGACCAATAAGAATGAGGTACTCTCCCTCAATGAAGGAAATGAACCCATTTACTCTTCAGGTAGTGCCGGTGTACGCCACGTTACAAGAGTTGGGGATCCCATTGGGAGCTATTATGGATATGTGGTGGATGGTATATATCAATCCCAGGCAGAAATAGATAGTGCTCCATTGGATACCCAAGCCCCTGATCCAGGTATTGGTGATTTCAAGTTCAAGGACATTGATGGGGATGGAGAGATCACTCCTGATGATCGGACCGTTACCGGTAGCTATTTTCCGGATTTCACATGGGGGATAAATAATAGGTTCAAGTATAAGAATCTTGATTTGAGCTTCTTGATCCAAGGGGTAGAGGGGAATGAAATCTTGAACCTCACCTCCAGACACATGAAGAATGGGGAGGCCAACTTTAATTCCTACGCCATTTTCAATGAAAGATGGAGGTCGCCCTCCGATCCTGGAAATGGGTCGATTCCCAGAGCGGATAGAGAGTCTGGAAACCATGGGAACAATAACAGACCTTCTTCTTTTCAAGTGGAGGATGGATCGTATGTCAGATTGCGGAATGTGACCTTGGGCTATACACTGCCAACGAACAACCTTTTTGGAAGCAACATCCAGAAGCTTAGGTTCTATGTTACAGGGACCAACCTTTTTACCATTACCGATTACCTTGGTTACAACCCAGAGGTGAGTAGTATTACCACTAATAGTTTAACCCCGGGTGAGGATTATGGAGCATTTCCATTGACCAAATCATTTACCCTTGGCGTAAACTTAAAGTTCTAACCTAAAAAATGGAAAACATGAAACGAGTTCTATATATAATTCTATGTGCCACCCTATTAACCGGATGCAGTGAGGACTTTACCGACCTTGCACCGATATCCAATAGGAATGAAGCCGATTTCTATAATTCTCCGGATGATTTTGAAGTGGCCATCAATGCAAGCTATTCAGGACTTCAAAGTACAGGGGTTTATGGAAGGGGGTATTGGACCATGTTCGAGATGCGAAGCGATAATACCGATCAAGGTCCTGATGCCACAGGGTTGGCACGTCAATACACCGAAATCAACTCCTTTACCGAAGATGCTTTAAATGAGCAAATTACTTCCGCTTGGAGTGAATCATACAAGGTGATTGCCAATTGTAATGTCATCTTGGAACGGATACCCGGTGTAGAAATGGATACGGCCCTGAAGAACAGGGTCACAGGGGAAGCCCTTTTCATTAGGTCATTGGTGTATTATCATATGGCCATTGGTTTTGGAAATATCCCTTTACAGCTTACCCCGTACATATCTGGGGATGAGCTGACACAGGTGGACCAAAACACGATTTTGGAGCAATTGGTGACCGACCTATCTACGGCAGAGGATTCCCTTCCGGTTTCTTACTCGGGCAGTTTAATGGGAAAAGCGACCAAAGGTGCGGCGGCAACCCTATTGGCCAAGGTATTGCTGACCCTGGGGGAAGATTCTGCTGCGGAAACCGTACTCAGGAGGATCATTGATAGCTATGGATATGAACTGCTTCCAGATTATGCAAATTTGTGGGGGGTGGCCAATGAGAACAATGCAGAATCCATTTTTGAGGTGCAATACATCAGTGGAGGTATCGGGCAAGGGAGCCTTTTTACAAACGATTTTTCACCAAGTACCGATTTGCAAACAGGCTCAGGGTTTGGACGGAACCGACCTACGGTTTCCATGTTGGAGGCATATGAGGACGGTGACCTACGTTATGATATATCGATGGGGGACACCTATGTGAATTTGGAAGGGGAGACCATAGAAGCTAGATATATCAAAAAGTACCGATCCGATTTGGCAATTGAGAACGATTCCGATACCAACTTTGTGGTTTTTAGATATGCCGATGTACTTCTTATGTTGGCCGAAGCATTGGGGGAAACACCTGAAAGCTATGATTTGATCAATGAAGTTAGGGATAGGGCAGACCTTCCCGATATTGATGCGTCCACTCCCGGAACTTTTGAAGAAAAACTGTTGCACGAGAGAAGAGTGGAACTGGCTTTCGAGAACCATAGATGGCCAGATTTAAAACGCTTTGGTATGGTGGATAAAATCCAAGATGCTGAACCTTTCATTACCGGGACAAGGGAATTTTTCTATATCCCTCAACGTGAGATGGACATCAACCCAAACTTCGTGCAGAACTAGGCAATGACTTTGATTACGTTATAGTGTGTTTTCATTATTTAAGTTAGTTTGATTGATAGAGCCCCAAAAGACCATGAAACCCTACTTATGATGCTATGGGCGTATTGTCAAAAAGAACAGAAGGCCAGTTTGACAAAGTTGTTTTAAAAGAATTGACCAAGACCATAACTACGAAATTTTAAGGAACCTAATATAGATTATACGATGAGAAAATTAATGATGGCAATTTGCCTTTGCTTTGCGTTTGCAACAATCCAGGCACAAGAAAAAAAAGTACTCAATATTATAGCCATTGGGGCACACCCGGATGACTGTGATTCGAAATTTGGGGGAACTGCGGCGCTCTTCGCCAAAATGGGCCACAATGTGAAATTTTTGGCCCTGACCAATGGAGATGCAGGCCACCAAAGTATGGGAGGAGGGCCATTGGCCAAAAAGCGGAGACAAGAGGCCAAGGATGCGGCCAAGGCTTTGGGCATAGCGGAATATGAAGTTCTGGATAACCATGATGGGGAACTGTTTCCCACTTTGAACGTTAGGCTGGAGGTGATTAGAAGAATACGTGGTTGGAACGCTGATATTGTTTTAGGGTTGAGACCCAATGATTATCATCCCGACCACAGAAATGCCGGTTCGGTTGTACAAGATGCAGCGTACATGAACATTGTGCCCAATGTTGCGCCAGATACGCCACCTCTGAAAAAGAACCCGGTTTTTCTATATATGAGCGACCATTTTAAAAAACCATATCCATTTCAAAAGGACATTGCCGTAATAGTGGATGATGTGATCGACACTAAGGTCAAAGGATTGGCGGCCCATGATTCACAAATGTTCGAATGGTTGCCATGGACCAATGGAACAGACCTTTCCACCATTCCCAAAGGAGAAAAGGAAAGATTGGCATGGTTGAAGGACAGATGGATGAGCAGAAAACCCGATGCCGGCACTTTGGAAGTCGTAAAGAAATGGTATCCCAATGTAGATGTTTCCAAAGTAAAGCAGGTGGAGTTTTTTGAGATCTGCGAGTACGGAAAACAACCGACCGAAGAGGAAATCAAGGAATTGTTCCCCATGCTGGGCACAAAATAGGAGTGGACCAATATTTGGAACCCCAAGATTAAAATAACCAACCAATTAAAAATGGAGCACAACAAGGCCACAACCAAAAGATATTTTCACATCATTGGGTTGGTAATGATCGTATTCTTTGTAATATCCTTCATTACCAACATACTGAACTCCATAATAGTAGATGTTAAGGGTAGTTTTGATCTAAGTCTGACTTTGACAGGCCTACTGCCATTTACATTCTTTATCGCTTATGGAATCATGTCCATACCGGCAGGGTTCCTTTCCGAAAGGTTTAGTGAAAAGGCCCTACTGTCCATATCTTTTTTGGTAATGACCGTTGCTTCTTTGGGCTTTGCCCTTACACCCCAATACGGTGTGTTTAGCATTACCCTTTTTATATTGGGTAGTTGTATGGCAGTTCTTCAGGTAATCATTAATCCCATGTTGCGCGTGGCCGGAGGTGAGGAACATTTTGCATTCAACTCAGTACTGGCACAATTGGTGTTTGGGTCCGCGTCTTTTTTAAGTCCTTATCTCTATAAATACTTGGTGAACAAGGAAGAGGTTTCCAACAATACGATCGCAGATATATTGCGGGGATGGGTGCCTGAGGATTTGCCCTGGGCCTCGCTCTATATTGTGTTTGCCGGAATATCCCTTTTGTTGTTTTTCTATGTCTTTTTCACCAAATATCCAAAGTTTGAAAAGACTGAGGAAGAAAGGGCAGGCAGCAAGAGCTCCTATTGGGATTTGTTAAAGAACAAATGGACCATACTATATTTTATAGGGATGTTTTGTTATGTGGGTACGGAACAAGGCGTTGGAAATTGGATATCCCAATTCTTATATGAATATCACGGACTTGACCCACAAACCACAGGAGCTGACACCGTATCCTATTTTTGGGCCATGTTGACGGTAGGATGCTTGTTAGGCCTTCTATTGTTGAAGTTTATGGATAGCCGGAAACTATTGATTTTGACCACGGCCATAACCATAGGCTGTCTTGTTTTGGCCTTGACAGGCTCATCCCAAATGGCATTGATAGGCTTTCCTATGGTGGGATTTTTTATTTCGGTAATGTATTCCATTATAGTTTCATTGGCGCTCAACTCAGTAAAGGAACACCATGGTTCTTTATCCGGAATTTTATGTACGGGTATTGCAGGTGGAGCGGTCATTCCATTTATAGTGGGGGGGCTGGGTGAAATATTGACCCTGAAATCCGGAATGTTTTTTCTGATACTGCCTTTGGCATTTATTCTGTCCATCGGCTTTTGGGCCAAACCCCTGGTAAATAACAAGACGATAAGCTTAAAGAAGGAACAGTGAAAGAGATTGGGGCAGAGGTTCTTGGGGTTGATATAGGTGGAACCAAGATTAAATCGGGCAGAGTGATGGGAAACAGAATAGTGGATACCCATCTCATTGAAGTAAATCGAGATGATTCAGAGGAAATTGCCCTCAACAAAGTATTTGGGACCATTGATGAGCTTATGACCGATTCAATTCAAGCTATAGGTATAGGTGTTCCTGCAGTAGTAGATCCAGATTCAGGAATGGTATATGATGTCCAGAACATTCCATCTTGGACAAAAGTTCCTTTGAGAAGAAAAGTTCAAGATCGGTATAATGTGCCTGTCCATATTAACAACGATGCCAACTGTTTCGCGTTGGGCGAGAAGCATTTTGGGAAAGCCAAGGAATATTCGGATTGTGTTGCACTTTCATTGGGAACAGGATTGGGTATGGGCATTTTGGTGGACGGTAAGCTGTATAATGGCGTACTGTGCGGAGCGGGGGAAGTAGGCATGATTCCTTACAAAGATGGAATCATGGAGCATTATGCGGGCAGTTTTTTCTTTGATCAAAAGTATGGGGAGTCGGCCAAGGACTTATTCAGGAAAGCAATGGTTGAGGATAGGATGGCACACCAAGCTTTCAAGGAATATGGCGTCCACTTGGGGGAAGCCATCAAGACCATTCTGTATTTATATGCTCCCCAGGCCATAGTACTTGGCGGCTCCATAAGCAAGGCATATGTGTTTTTTAAGGAATCGATGCATGAGACCTTAAATTCATTTGCCTATCGAAAACAATTGGAACAAACAAAAATTGAAACATCGGACTTAATGGATGCTCCAATATTGGGTGCGGCTGCATTGTGTCTGTAAAACATATAATCGTATTGCACAAATGAGAGTACTGGCTATAATATTGCTTACATGTTTTTTGTTGAAATCCTGTAATACCACGGAAAAGGGCAAACAGGTCAACATTACCATAGAGAACAATAAAGAAGGTGCACCAATAACCTTGGGAATTCCATTCCCAAAAGGAGCACTCCATTCGGTGGATCATCTGCGTCTGTTGACCTCCAATGGTACTGAGATTCCTTGCCAAACCACAGAGGTGAGCAATTGGGGCCCAACCGATGAAAGTATTAAATGGGTATGGGTTTTCTTTTTCTCGGAAGAAGATTCGGAATACATATTGGAATATGGTGATTCCGTAGTACCCATGCTTCCCAAAGAGAAGATTGTTTCCATGAACAACATGAGGCCCCAAGGAGGGATAGATGTGAATACAGGGCCTTTGTCCTTCTCCATACATAAAAAAGGAAATGGTTTTTTGGATGAGGTATTTTTGGATTCCAACAAAGATGGAAAGTTTGATAAAGAGGAGCTCATTGTTTCCTCACCAGAAAAAAATAGGGGTTCCTTTCTCGATCTTTTGGATGATGCGGGAATAGATACTTCCAAAGCGGTGATAAATGAGGTGTTCAGGGAAAAGGGATCTGGCCCCATGCACAGTATATTCCGGATAGAAGGAACTTATACATATGATAGGTCGGACAATAATTTGTCCCCCTTTACCATTTGGTTGCACGCGTATGCCGGAAAGAGCTACATAAAGGTGTTGCATACCATGACCTATACAGGGATTCCGGACAAGCATAAGCCACAAGAAGGGGAACATGCCAATATTGCCACACAAAATAAAATTATAATTACAGAGAATACGGAGGACGATATGGGTTGGACACAGCCCAATGATCAAATTGCGGCCTGCGGCCTTCAACTTAAATACCATCTGGATGATAATGTAAATGTTTCGGTGCCCCTATATGAAGGAAATTGGCAAGAAGATGAAGCCAATACTTTTATGGAGGAGATCGTAACAGATGGGCAGTCTCCTGTTCAACTTTTACAGCAGGGTCCAGCAAGACGAAAGAGCACCAGTTTAAGAAGTTTGTACCTCAACGGTTTCAAAAAGGAGGACAATGGAAGCAACCCCGATGCGGCTTTGGAATTTAGGGCCACTGTTTCCGAAGGGGAAGAAAATAAAGCAAAAGTGGAAAGGGCCAAAGGATGGGTCAACGTTACCGACGGAAAACGAGGTGTTGGCGTTGGTATTAAAAACTTTATGAAGGAATATCCCAAAGGGATTGAGGTAGATCCTGCCAATGGCACCCTTTTGGGCAGTGTTTGGCCCAAGGAGAACGGTCCCATGAATTTTGCGAGACATAACACCGAACCGGATGGGGGCATGTTGGGCAATTTTGCCCAAGGGATCACCAAGACCACCGAATTTGTCTATTACTTCCACAACAACGATGTTATGGATGAAGTAGGAAAAAAGATGGATTATGTTATTGAAAATCCAGTGGCACATGCCTCACCTGAGTGGTATACCCAGTCCAAGGTCTATGGCAATATGGCTCCTTTTTCATCCAAGCATCCAGAGTTTGAGAACGCCCTTCAATATAAATACCAATGGTGGGCCTATAACCAAAAGCATGAGCCGTGGTACGGAATGTTCAACTATGGAGATGGGAAAAGTTACTTCTTTAATGGAAAATGGGTACAATGGACCAACAATGAACCCACAGTGGATTTCATGCTTTGGACGAACTTTATGCGAACTGGTGATCCCAAGTATTACAATCTGGCCCAAGCCATGAGTAGGCATACCATGGATGTGGACAACGTACATTGGCCAAAAAAGAGAACCTATTATGGAGAGATAAATGATGCCATAGATTTCTGGAACTACGAGGATGAACCTGAGTCCACCCCCTATCTGGGTATAGGTAGAAGACATGCCAATGAACACTGGTATGCCCTTTTGAGTGCCCATGTATGGATTCAAGGTTGGATTGCCTCATATTATCTTTCTGCCGACCATAGGGCCCTCGAAGTGGCTAGAATGACAGGGGATACCTATATCAATAGAATATGGGGGGAGCATGATTTAAGGGGAAGAAGGTTATATCTGTCCGTTTTAAACCTTGTTGAACTGTATGATGCCACCAAGCTCCAAAAATATAAGGAAGAACTGGAGGATAGAGTCAAGTTAATGTTGGAATTCCAAGAGCGGCAAGGAGGAAACCTGTTATTGGATAGATATGGGTATAGTCAGACCTATGTTGCCCAAGGACTTTATAAGTACCAACAGATAACCGGTGATGAAACCGTGAGACAAGCTCTTTTGAAACATGCCCGTTGGGTTAGGGACGTGCCTCCCTTGAACCATGAGATGGAATCGTATTTGGCGACCATATATCCATTGTTGATAGGATATGAGTTCAGTGGTGAAAAAGTATATCTGAATGAAGCTCTTGAGAGAGCCAAGGTGCTAAAGATTGGGGAACTATCCAAAGAACCCGAGTCCTATGAAAATGCGGAAGCTTTTAGTGAAGATCTGGTCAAGATTTCCAATTTGCCAAAGAGTAAAGGGAGCTTTACCAATTGGGAGACCAATCAAGGACTTCGCGTATTTGGATGGACCCATGCCTATAACATTCCTTATCTGTTGTACTGGATGGATAAAGAACATATGAATTAAATCTTGTAATCTTCACGAAAAGAGGTGGTTCGATCATAGATCAACGCCTCTTTTTTATATCGCCATGCCAAATAAATATGCAACATGTTATATAAACGGATAGGTCTTTTACTTGGTCCGATCTTGTTTCTCCTCATTCATTTCTTTTTTACTGGGGAAAATCTATCCTCCCAAGGAAGGGATATCTTGGCCACTACCGTATGGATAGGTATTTGGTGGATTATGGAGGTACTTCCGATAGCTGCCACGGCACTGCTTCCCATTGTTTTGTTTCCTATGTTGGGGGCACTGGGCCTGGAGGAAACCACAGCTAGTTATGGCCATAAATATGTTTTCTTGTACATGGGTGGGTTTATGTTGGCAATGGCCATAGAAAAGTGGAACCTGCATAAGAGAATCGCATTGTATATCATAAGGGCCATAGGCACAAACATGTATACCATTGTATTGGGGTTCATGGTGGCTACGGCATTTCTTTCCATGTGGATCTCCAATACGGCCACTGCCGTTATGGTAATGCCTATGGCCATATCCATTGTAAAACAGCTAAAGGACAATCCACAAACTGCCAAGGACGAAAATGCCATTTTTGGCAAGTTATTGATGCTTTCCATTGCATATTCGGCATCCATTGGAGGGATAGCAACATTGATAGGTACTCCGCCCAATCTGGTTTTTGCCGGTTTTGTACAGAAGGCCTATGGGTTGGATATCAGTTTTTGGCAATGGATGAAGTTTGGACTTCCAGTATCGGTTCTATTGCTGATTTTGGCATGGTTATACCTTACGCGGATTGCCTATCCTTTGCGACAAGGAAGATTTCCTGGGGGTAGGGAAGAAATTCATAGACTTATACAGGAGCTGGGGCCCATGAAAAAGGAAGAAAAGATTGTTTTGTCCGTTTTTGTCCTTACTGCATTCTGTTGGATAACACGGTCATTCTTATTGCAAAGGATTGTTCCCGGTATCGATGATACCATAATAGCCATTGGAGCGGCAATTGTTTTGTTCATGTTGCCTGCTGGAAAGGGTAGGAAAATGATAAAATGGGAAGAAGCGGTTCGGATTCCTTGGGGGATAATTCTGTTATTTGGTGGAGGAATGGCCATCGCTAGAGGTTTTGAGACTAGTGGATTGGCAATTTACCTAGGTTCACAAATGACATTTTTTGATGGATTGCCTTTGCTTGCATTGATATTATTGATTATAACCTGTATTAATTTTTTGACAGAAGTCACCTCAAACTTGGCCACCACGGCCATGATGTTGCCTGTTTTGGCACCATTGGCAGTGACTCTGGATGTTGATCCGTTCGTATTGATGGTTGCATGTACCACTGCCGCTTCCTGTGCTTTTATGCTTCCGGTGGCAACGCCCCCAAATGCGGTGGTCTTTGGGTCAGGGTACATAAGAATTCCTGATATGGTACGCACTGGTTTTTTAATGAATTTGATATCCATACTTGTGTTGGCTATTGCGGTGTACTTCCTATTGCCTTTATTTTGGAAAATATAAAAAATGGGGGATCCTATTTTCACAATGCTTCCATTGGAGTTTTTGGCCATCTGACCAACCCTAGCAGTATAATGTCGCATTTTCCACAAGGAAAATCTTTGGATTAAAGTCCAGGAACCTGTATACGGACTCACCTTAAAATTGACGCGACCAAATAAGATCTTATTGTCACTTGATAGAGAGGATAGGTTTCTTCCTATTTCAATTTTAATGTAGGCTTTTCATCCTGATCACTATAAAATTGGAATGGGGGCCATGTGCGAAAATTAGATGTAATTGTTTGGGGGAGATCACCTGTTATTATGGTTCATTTCAATTGAATCCACTACTTCGGTGGATTATGATAATGGTTCATTGTCCTATTGGCCAGCGGTAATTGGTCTAAACCGGAAAATAGGGTGACGGAGTACTGGACTATGTCAGAAAATGGGAACGAGCTCGAAACCTTCCCAATGAAGCTGTTACCATGTGGCATAAACTTATTTTAAGCTACTTGCACAGCGTTGCCACTGAGAGATAAATTTTGTTTTTTTTCACGGGAATCTCAATACGGCTATCATTGTGCCATGTGATTATTAGGGGATCTTGGCCATCTGCCATGGTTTCTTCGCTTACAGGTTTGCCGGAACCATAATTGATTTCTGTAAAGGGTTCCTTGATACCGTTGACCACCACTACCAATCGACTGCCTTTGCCAATTTTTTTGCTGGTCATCCTAACAATGCCAAATGGAAGTTTGGTTTTCACATTGGGCTGTAATAGTTGTCTTTTTTCACGGTTCAATACATAACTGGCCCTTCCCACATAAGGCAATGTCAATGCGAAAAAATTTCCGTCTGGGGTTTGCTCGTACAATGAAACACTATAATCAAAATCCTTTTTATTGATGGATACCGACATTTCTCCTGCGAACGAACCATTGACTTCGAAATCCGAGGTGAAGGGTTCGGTGACAAAGGAAAAACCTTGGCCAGTGTTTAAATTGTCTGCAAAAATGCTTCCCCATCCGCTTGAATTCCATGTAAAGTTCCTCCTGTCCAAAAAATCTATTGTTTGCTCCAAAAACCCTACAGGGTCACTAAGTCGCTCTTCCAAACTGAAATGGATGTTTTCTCCATGGTTCCCGGAATCATAGGTCGACTTAAAGGCCACTCCCGATCTTTGGTTGCTGAGGTAGTAGATGAGCGTATCATTTGCCATCTGTTCCAAGGAAGGGGCGTGCCCCCATTTATTGGCTCCCATGACCTGGTAATTGATCTTGTCCTTCAATAGGGATGGTTTCTCCTTGTCTTTCAGTATATAATCGAACCATTCAAAGGTCAGATCCGTTAGGTCGATTAGGGCCACCGGATCTATGTCATACCCTAAAATGTGGGCATTGGGTTTTCCTTGGGCACCAAAATGTGTATAGGGTCCAATGACCAAGTAATGGACTGCATCTTGATTGTATTTGATGTGTTCGTTCAAATAATACCTAGTGCCCGTTTGTCCCCCATCATAATACCCTGTGGTGGACAGAACCGGAATGTTTATATGGGAGAACTCTTCCTTATAGGGCATCATGCTTTTCCAATAGGCATCATAGGAAGGGTGTAGCAACCGCTCATTGAACTGTGGATTGGGCAATCCATCCAAACTGTCCATTTTGTTGTACGCAACACCTTCCCCATACCATTTCATGTTCAGGTCTTGCCATCTTTGTCCATTGGAATATAGAGTGGTATCCAAATACTTGTTGTTCGAGACATAATGATGCCAGGGGAAATGAAAATTTTGACGGATACCATTTTCCATGGGTTCGGCAATTCCCGGTGCCACGGATACTGATGGTACAATGGTTTTCAAAGCGGGGTGCACCCCGTACTTGACCGAGGCCCATTGGACAAAACCCACATAGCTTCCCCCGTACATACCTACTTTTTGGTCGCTCCATTCCTGTCTGCTTATCCAATCGATGACATCATATATATCCGTGGCCTCCTTTTTAAAAGGTATTATGGAATCTGGGCTCAACCCTTTGCCACGAGTGTATGAAACAATCCCAACATAGCCGCGGTCCGCCGCCATTTTTGCTTTTTGCAAATCGCTCTTCCTTGAATAAATGGTGTGGAAAAGTATGGCGGGATTTGGTTTGTTGATTTTGGAATTCCTGACCACTATGGCATGGATCTTGGCACCATCCCTCGTCTGGATCAAAATACTATCCTGGATCAGATAGGTGGTATTGTTTTCAATGACCATACGGGGAACCTGTTTGTCTTTTTTCAGTGTATAATGGATTATGGGGCAAGAGGTTGTGAGTAAGACAAGAACGGAGATTATGATTTGTTTTTTCATTTTACCGATATTGGATTTTGGACATATTTTCCCATCACCGTATGCTCCTGTCATTGGTGAGATGAGTTTTTGATGGTGTATTTGTTATAGACTTTTCAGTTTCTTGAACAATACGGATTGTCTACCTGAAACTTTGATGGTTTTTCCCGATGTCAGTACAACCCGTAGTCTATTGTTGAAATCCGGTTGGATTTCTTTGATGTGTTGCGTATTGATGATTTGGCTCCTGTTGGCCCTAAAGAACACAATGGGGTCCAGCTTTTTTTCCAAAAGGTTCAATGAGCGTTTGATCATGATCTTATTGTTGTCGAAGTGCAGTTGTGCATAATTGTCCATGGACTCGATCAAGCTGATGTTTCCCAATAGTATAAAATGTACTTTTTCACCGTCCTTGACAAAGATTTTCTGGTGACTGGCCAGTGGTGCCTGTTGTTTTCCCACTTTGTTTTCCAGCTCCATTTTGACCTTTTCAATGGCCTTTGAGAACCGTTCTTCCCGAATAGGTTTTACCAAATAATCCAAGGCATTTACTTCAAAGGCCTTTACGGCATACTGGTCGTAGGCCGTGGTGAAGATTACCTCAGGCACGCTTTCCAACTCATCCAACAGATCGAATCCTGATTTTCCGGGCATGTGAATGTCCAGGAATAGGAGGTCCGGTTGTTCTGCCTTGATTTGGCCAATGGCCATTTCCACGTTGTTCGCTTCTCCCACGATGCAAAACTCGGGATACGCCTTGAGGGCCCTCTTTACTTCTTCGCGGGCCAAACGTTCATCATCAACGATCAAAGTTTTATAGGTATTCATCTCTTTTCGATAGGTATTTTTAATGTTGCCTCGATCAGCTGTTCCATAGGAGCTTCGATTTTAAACTCTGACCTTCCCCCATATTGCAGCCATAGACGTTCACTTAAATTTTGCAGCCCCAACCCTGTATGCTCTTTCTTCGAAAAGATCCCTGGATTTTTAACGGTAATGATGATATGGTTGCCATCGGTCCGGACTGAAATTTCCACAGTTCCCCCATCCAATTGTTGGTCAATTCCGTGCTTGATGGCATTTTCAACCAGAAGTTGGATACTCAAAGGAGGAATGGTAAAGTCCTTGGAGGCATCATCGACTTCCATTTTTATCCTCAAACGTTCCTCAAACCGTAATTGTTCCAATTCCACATAGTCCTTGACCAAGGCCAACTCTTCGGCAATGGTGATGGTGGTATGCTCTTTCCCATAAAGCGATGAACGTAACAAATCGGATAACAAATCGATCGCCCTACGTGCAACTTTGGGGTTTTCAAGGGTCAAAGCTTTGATGGAATTGAGCGAATTGAACAAGAAATGGGGGTTCAATTGTGCCGAAAGGTTATCCAATTGGGTCTGCTTGGCCATAACTGAGAGTTGGGCATTCTTTTTTGCGGTATCAATCTCCCTGGCATAAAATTTATAGCCATGGTAGGCAAGTACCCAAATGGACATATGTCTTGCCCCGGTAATCAGCACTGGATTCCATAGAAGCAAGTTTTCCGAAAAAGTATTCCTACCACTGTACGCATAAATATACAGGGACATTTTAACGTTCATCAAAAGCATGAACAGAACGGACAATATCAAAATGGAGGGGACGACCCTTTTTATCAATTCTTGGATAACCAATTGGTCCCATCCCTGCTTCAATGAAAAGATTCTATAGGTATGGGTGAGTCCAATACAAATGGCAATATCGAGCACATAATTGGTCAGTGCATCGGTAATGCCAAACCTATCCCGTACCAAAGCAATATATAACCACAATAGGGAAACAGTTCCCCAGCCAATGATTTGGCATTTCCAGTAAAGGGATGGCATTTTGTTTGGGTTTTGGGTTTCTGGCATGATACAAAACAACAAAAATCACGTCAACCTTTGATGGTAAAATACACTGGCGCATATAATCGGGGTCGAACGTTGAATAATAGGGTCAAAGATTACCCTGAGACCAGAATCATTTATAAAGGACTGAGAGTTATGGTAATTTACTGCAATTGATGTTTTCTGCCCGAGCCTATGACATTTCCTTCAACTGGTTCTGCATTTCGTGTTTACATCTGCTTCGGATGGACCTGCTCATTCAAGATTTCATTAAAGTGCTTCCCCGGAAAATGGATGACAATATCTATCCTTTCCTCCCTGAAATGCTCCCTGGCATTATTCGTTCCCGTACTATCCGGTCGATGGGGCTCCGGTTATGGCCCGTTACCCTGTTCCGGTCATTTTTGCTTGAAGGGATGCCTACAAGGGCAATCAAAGGAAATAGGCGTTTCCCTATTGGTATTCTACAGATGATCAATGTATCCAATAGACGTGACCATGGTTTGGGGAATAAGGGTGTACAGGGTATGCATATCCCAAAGATACGATATGCCCGTGGCGCAATCGACCTTATAAAGTGACGGTATAGCCCTTTCTTGTTGTCGATTTCTTTCCATTATTTTGTGAGGCCGCTATATGCATTTAATTGAAACTTAATTTTTTCGCTCTATGGACAGACCACAGTTAGATTCACAAAAACGTAGCTTATGGCAAGCGCTGAAGGATGCAATACGGGGCACAGAGGCCGACTATACCAAAATTGATTTGAAGAGGGCCATTTTTTTGTTGGCCGTACCCATGATCTTGGAACTTGTCATGGAATCCACTTTTGCCGTTGTCGATATTTATTTTGTGGGGAAGTTGGGTGCTTCGGCCGTCGCCACCGTGGGCTTGACCGAAACCTATCTCTTTTTGCTCTATTCCCTTGCCATGGGACTATCCACAGCCGTGATGGCGATCATAGCCCGACGTATCGGGGAAAAGAGAAAAGGGGATGCAGGGGCCGCTGCCATACAATCCATTGTACTGGCCGTACTGGTCTCATTGCCCTTTGCCATTGGGGGCATATTCTTTGCCAAGGAGCTGTTGGCCCTTATGGGCGCGGATCAATGGGCCTTGGAACACGGTTATAAATATACCCAATGGATGCTGGGAGGAAATGGCATCATCATTTTATTGTTTGTGATCAATGCGGTTTTTCGCGGTGCCGGTGATGCGGCCATTGCCATGCGTGTCCTGTGGATCGCCAATGGATTCAATATGGTACTCGATCCGCTGCTTATCTTTGGGTGGGGACCGATTCCGGCCATGGGAATAGAAGGAGCTGCCATTGCCACGAATTTGGGGCGTAGCATTGGGGTTGCCACGCAGTTATGGGTGCTCTTTAAGGGCGGAAAACATATTAGGACCACCTTTTCGCAGCTCTATTGGGACGGAAAGGTGATTCTTAATATCGTACGGACCTCTCTTGGCGGGGTCGGTCAGATGTTGGTGGCCATGACCTCATGGATTTTTGTCATGCGTATTTTGGCGGATATCGGTAGTGATGCCGTAGCCGGCTCCACGATTGCCCTACGCATTATGCTTTTTACCTTGATGCCTGCTTGGGGGCTTTCCAATGCCGCAGCAACCTTGGTGGGACAGAACTTGGGGGCTGACCATCCTGAAAGGGCCGAATCGGCGGTATGGAAGATTGGTCTGTACAATATGGCATTCCTGATAGGGGTATCCTTGGTTTATTATTTCTTTAACCATACCCTGATGGGACTGTTCACTTCCAATGCGAATGTCATCAAAATCGGAGGCACTTGGCTCAGGATATTGTCCTATGCTTATTTTGTGTACGGGTGGTGGATGGTCTCTGTCCAGGCCTTTAACGGTTCAGGGGATACCCGAACACCCACCAAGATCAATCTCGTCTTTTTCTGGTTGATCCAGATTCCGTTGGCCTATCTTCTTGCCCTTGAATTCGAATGGGGCTATTCTGGGGTGTTCTGGGCCGTATTTGTCTCAGAGACAGGGGTAGGGGTCTTTACCCTATGGCTCTTTTCAAGAGGAAAGTGGAAAACTGTCAAAGTGTGATTTGGAAACCTAATCCTCTTACCATGGTCCAATATCCCGATAATTGCCAGGCTATGGTGTCAATTCCAATTGTCTATCTTGACGTCATTGGGAGAAGGCCTACCGTTGCCTGTTTCGACCAGTTCTTTGAGACTCAATAGGAATATGGCCCACTTCATACTGCAGTGCGCTGTGAATTCCACTGCCTCTTTCCAGTTCCTATGGCCAAAGAGCACGATGGTATGGTCCCCTTCAGTATGCAGGTCGAATGTCACATCCGTGCCGAGCCATTCCTCAGGTCCCCCGGTAAAGTGCCAATGTACCTTTTTATCCGACTCTAGGGATTTCACGAGCATGTCCATACTGCCAATTTCCACCCCTTCCCTTGAATTGAATTGAACACGTATCGATTTTCCCTCTGCCGATGTACCCGTGGTGGTCTGGGTCCACCAACCTTGGATGCCTTCGACGGATGCCAATGCTTTGTATACTTCTGAAATTGGGGCCGTAATGCCCACCCTATGTATGATATCTACCATTTGTAATTGTTTTGGTCGAACGGCTGTTTGGGGTTACATGAATTCGACATTGGTTTTTATAAATCCTCTTTGAATCCAAAAGTACTATTTGAAAGTACTGCTACAGGGTTGTAAAATAGACTTTGTAACGGGTTGATTTGGACGTGTGATTCTATTAAATTTACAAAAATGTTATCATGAAACAGTTAGTCATTTTGGTGCCGGAAGGGGAAAACAATCTAAGCAGCATTGTGGGGCCCTATAAGATTTTTTCCAGGGCGAATGCCCATTGGATGGAGCGTGGTAAAAGGAAAGTATTCGATATCGACTTGGTGGGGACCTCCAAAGAAGTGAATTTTTATGATGGTTTGTTCTGTGTTAGGCCCAAGGCCGATATGGCAACGATGGAAAGGGCGGACCTGATCATCGTTCCATCGCTCAACCACAATTATGAAGCGACCATCCGGGACAACCAAAGCCTTATCGATTGGCTTAGGGACCAGTATATGAAGGGTTCGGAATTGGCGAGTATCTGTACAGGGGCATTTCTTCTGGCGGCGGCTGGTCTGTTGCATGAAAGAAATTGCTCCACGCATTGGGCGGCCTCGGCTGATTTAAAGCGAAGATTCCCCACGATACATGTACGGACCGAAAAGCTGATTACGGATGAAAACGGAATCTATACCAATGGAGGGGGCTATTCGTTTTTGAATCTTATGCTCTATTTGGTGGAGAAGTATTATGACAGGGAGACGGCGATTTTCTGCTCCAAAGTGTTCCAGATTGAAATGGATCGGAAGAGCCAATCCTCGTTCATCATATTCAAAAGCCAAAAAATGCATGGTGACGAATTGATCAAGGAGGCCCAATCTTACATTGAAGACAATGTACGTGAAAAAATTTCCATTACTGACCTGTCATCAAAATTCCCAGTTACCCGTAGACAGTTCGACCGGAGATTTGTCAAAGCTACAGGGAATACCCCTTTGGATTACATCCAAAGGGTAAAAATGGAGGTGGTCAAAAAGGAACTCGAGACGACCGGTAAAACCATCAGTGAAGTCATGTATGAAGTCGGATACACTGATGAAAAAGCTTTTCGTGAGGTGTTTAGAAGGGTAACTGGATTGACACCCTTGGATTACAAGAAGCGCTACAACTATGAAAGAGCAAGCTTGAATTGATGTAATCCAGTACATGGAATCTTTCATGGTACAACAGGAGAACGGAATATTACCAAAGAGACAACTTGGCGTAACCATTCCCTGTCACATTTTTTAACCCTTAAATTTCCCTTTGTCCATTCCTGCTTTTGCTTCTTGACAAAAAAACAGGTTAGTATAGCTGTTATGGCCGAGGTTCCGCATAAAGGAATGAAGGACCTGTGAAATATAATGAAACACGGTGTGGAGTGGAACCACATCAAAGAGGGATGACAAAAGAAAGGAGGTAGCCACGGATGATCATAAAAAGGGATGCACGCCAACACGGAAAATCTTAGTTCAGTCTTCTTTGTTCCTCATCAGAACCGGATTTCCCTCGCTGCCTGTCCCGACTTGCATTGTCTCCAAAAGGAACCATTACGCTTAATCTGAAAACCGGTCCCTCATTGTCAAACAACCAATCGTAAAAAACGTCATAGTCGGAGGTGTCACTTATAATGTTCCACTCACTACTGGTGTTCAGGACATCGCTGATGTTGAGGGACAATGTGGTTCCTGAAGGAAAGCGTTTACGAAGTCCCATATCCAAGGCAACCCTTGGTTCCGTTCGTATAACACCTTCAAATTGGGTCGAGTTGTATTCCCCTGAGACCTCTAGGTCAAGGTCCTGTCCCAGCTTAAAACTCTGCACGGTGCTCAAAGTATAGCTTGTATTCCGGGCCGTGACCTCGACCCCGTTTATACGTGGTGTCTGGACCAGATAGTTGGCCAAGAGGTTGTACCTGCTTGTCCACCATGAGTTGAAGCGCCATGGGACGTTTGCGGTGAGTGAGGCAATCTGGTTCCTGTTTCCCTGTTGGGCCCTGAACACCACGACCTGTGGGTCGCCCTCCAAGGCCGGGTACCAATTGAAAATGGGATTCCGGGCATGGGTAAACTGTAGGCCAAGGTTCAATCTTTTGTACCGATAGTCTATTTTAAATTGATTGGCGATGGAAGGTATCAGGTTAGGGTTTCCCGTGAACAGCGTATTTTGGTTGAAGAAGTAAAAATAGGGGGCAAGGTTCAAAAAGCTGGGCCGCTCGATGCGCTGTACATAGGAAAGGTTCCATTCACTGTCCTCACTTTTTTCATAGCTGAGATAGATGCTGGGGAACAGATTGTTTTGGACCTGGTCCACAATCTGCCCTTGGCCAATAGAACCCAGATCCAGCCGATAGTACTCGTAACGTAGCCCGGTTTTTAGCAATAGACTTGGGTTCAGCCTCCAATCTGAGGAGATATAGGCGGCATGGATTTCCTCTTGCATGTCAAAAATGTCCGTGAAACGGTCATCTTCTTCAAAACCACTGCCGGTCTCACGGGATACCACAACGTCGTTCCTGAACTTGGACAGAGTGGTCTTTAGCCCGGTTTCCAGATCAATTTTATCAGAGAGACTGGTGTTGAAATCCGCCTTGAGGACATTGATGTCCAATGGGGTGTTCGTGTCGGATATAAAGTCATTGGATTCTCCATTACCGTCATCAAATAAGCGAAATACAATATAGTCCGTTGGGTTTTCCCGTTTAAACCCAATATTGTCATAATCGAGGCGCAGGCTGGAATTTTGGGAAAAATCATGTCTGAAGTTCACGTTCAGCAATGTTCTGAACAGATAGTTCTTCTCAAAACTTTCCACAAGCTCGACAAAGTTTCCAGTGCCCGTGCTCTGTACATCGGTTTCCGAAACCGCATCCATTTTCCAATCCCTTATGTTTATGGAAGACATCAAGCCAATTGTGGTGTTCTTGTCAATTTCATAGTCAAGGCCCAGATCCATGGCATACAGCCCCGTGTTGGAATGCCGCTCGATAAAAAGATCGGATAGCACTCTTTCGTCGGTCGTACTGTAATCGGTAAGTAGGGCTACGTCTTCATAATTGTGGTTGAAGTTGGCGGATGCATTGGTAAAGAAGTATATCCGATCCCTTTGATAACTTAGGTTTATGGAAGCGCCGTATTTGCCCCGTTGTCCATAGGCTCCATTGGCCGTGAAACTCCCGGTCCATCCCTCGCCAGTTTTTCGCAATGTGTTGATGTTGATGATTCCTCCGATTCCCTGGGCATCATAGCTTGCCGGTGGCGAAGTGATCAGCTCAATGGTATCAATATTGTCAGCGGGCATAGTGGCCAGAAAATTGATGAGTTCCTGCATTTCCATCCGCATCTGCTTGTTGTCCAGCATGACCAATACCCCCTGTTTCCCCATGAGGCTGATCTGGTTCGTGGATCGGTTTACCATGACGGAAGGGGATTTTGCCAGCACATTGAGTGCTGTATTGCCTACACTGGAAACAGCACTCTGCACATTCACGACCGTCCTGTCTATTTTCTGCTGAATCAGTGGTTTGTTCCCACTTACCACGACTTCGGACAGTGCCTGTGCGGCCACGGGTAATCGTATTGTTCCCAGATCTATGCCATTACCCTGGGGCAGGTAAGACGAAAAATGGTCCTGGAAGCCCAGAAGAGTGACTTTTACCATGACCTGTCCTGCGGAGTTGTTCACAAGATCAAATCGGCCCTCTTCCGAGCTTATGGTGCCTGTGATCATAGTACTATCGCGGGAGCGCAACAACAGTACATTGGCATAGGGGATGGGGTTGTTGTCCTCATCGGCCACAATGCCGACAATGTTCTGTTGACCATACAGACCACAGGAAAATAAAATAAAGGGAATACTGAAAAAGCAAAGTCGATGTCTCATTTTTAAACGATTTTCGACTAAATTATGGACCGCCCGGCCCGGGAAAAGCAAAAAGGGACAACCGACCAAAAACAATATGAAAATTCAAGTTTTGGTCACCTTGGTGCCGTTTGCGTACCTAAACCGGTGATTTAAATCAGGAAAACCGTAGTTCGTACTTTGTGGTATTTAGACCCAATAAAATTGTTGTTTATTGTAAGCGAAAATCAAGGATGTAATGTTTTCTTTGGAGAAGGAATATAAGGGTTGGTCGTTCAATAGAGTATTCAGGCACGTACTCTATTGGGGATTTTGGCTCACATTTTACTGTGTTCTGAACGCATCTTATCAAGGTACTGGATATGAGGAGTGGTTCTGGCTTGAACTCATGCTAATGACTGTGAAATTGCCCTATGCCTATTTTGTGGCCTATTTTCTTTTTCCAAAATTCTTGCCCAAGAAACAATATGTGGTCCTTTTTATATTGATGTTGATCTTCGCCTTCTTGGGTGTAGGGGTGATGACCTTTCTCTTACAGACATTCCCGGAAGTGGCAAATGACCAACCTTCCGAGTTTTGGTCCGTAAAAACACTGTTTCGGGCCGTGGACCTAGTATACATCGCTTCCTTGGTAGTGGTGATCAAGATGATCCAGCGACACTTTAGACAGGAACGTCAGAACGCTCTTTTAAAAGAGGAGAAGATAAGCTCTGAATTACAGATCCTGAAAAACCAGTTACAACCCCATTTTTTGCTCAATACACTTAACAATATCTATGGACTTGTGCTTGATGGGGACAAAAAGGCGGCGGGTACTTTGATTCAGTTATCGAATATCATCAGTTATATGCTGTATGAGTGCAACGTGAAATTTACGGATCTTCAGAAAGAATTGGATCTTGTAAAAAACTATCTGGAACTGGAAAAAATCAGATATGGGGGGCGGCTGGATCTGTCCTTTGAAGTGGAGGGACATGTTGCCGGGCAGAAGATTGCCCCGTTATTGCTCATCCCATTTGTGGAAAACTCGTTCAAACATGGGGTTTCACAAAGTCAGGGGAAATCCTGGATTCGTATATTGATCCAAGTCCATGGAAACCAACTGTCCTTTTTAATTGAAAACAGCGTAGCTGCCCCAACCGCAAGTACCCCTAAACTAAAAAGCGGGATAGGACTGGAGAATGTGGACAAGCGACTCGGGCTCATTTATCCCGGAGCGCATAAATTGGATATCAGGTCAGGAGAAACCTTTCAGGTCCATTTAAATATCAGTTTATGAAATGCATGATCGTAGAGGATGAAGAACCGGCCATAAAGGTTTTGGAAAACCATATCGGCCATTTCAACGACTTGGAAATAAGCAGTATCCACACCAATGCCATGGACGCATTGTCGGCCCTGCGACAGAATAAGGTGGATATATTGTTTTTGGATATTCAATTGCCAAAGATTTCGGGCATTGATTTTTTAAGAAGTCTGATGCACAAACCAGCGGTTATTTTGACCACGGCCCATAAGGAGTATGCCTTGGAGGGGTACGACTTGGAGGTTGTCGACTATTTGTTGAAACCGATTTCTTTTGAACGCTTTGCGAGGGCCCTGTCAAAAGTGTACCAAAGTTTTCAAAAGAACCTTGAGCTACCGCAAGGGGAACTGGAGAAGGTTTCGGCCTTTTCTGCGCCTTTTCTCTATATCAAGTGCGATCGGGAATATGTTAAGGTGCTTTTGGAGGAACTGCTGTATGTCGAAAGTATCAAGAACCATATAAAGATAGTGACTGACCATGGAACATTGCTCACCCTTATGAGTATGTCCCAAATAGAAGCGAAATTGCCTGCACAGCATTTTATAAGAGTACACCGTTCCTTTATGGTTTCTATCCATAAAGTCTCAAAGTTCAACCATGCCTATGTCCATATTGGAAAGAAGAGTATTCCCATTGGAAGACATTACAAACAGCTTTTTTTTGATAGAATCGATGAAAGAAGGTTATAATAACACGGCCTGCCATAGGAAGAAAAAGAGTTGTGGCCCTGAAGGTATTGACATCAGGGTTGGTTTGGGCAAGGCGTATTATGATGTTTTCATGGACCTTATCCCTTTTCCATGACCGGCCTATCGACTACCTGTCTATAATGATGGAGGTTGTTTTCAATATGTGTAGGTCATTCCAGCGTTTTCAATAAGATTTCGTAAAATCTATCGGGTCTTTCGTACATGGGGAAGTGTCCACTCTCCTCAATCCAATGTAAAATGATGGATGGGATATCCACCTTTAAATCATAAGAACAGAAACTGGCCAAATCCTGTCTTCCGGTAATGACATAAAACTCACCGCTATACTTTTTTAGTTTTTTGGAAATATTGTAAGAACGCGTAATTTCTTTGACCAAGATTTCTGTTGTCCTCAGGTTACGATCCGATGAAATTTTTTGGAATATGCTATCAGGCACAGGTTTTATATAAAAATAGGGTCTCCGTGATAATTTCCTTAGCTCTACTTGTTGTATGGAATCCAGGTTATCCCCAAGGGCAAGCCCGTTCAAATAATTTAACCGGTTCAATTCAACCGAACTAAAAGAATGGTTATAATTTGCGGTCAGAATTTCAAACCCATCCTTAACGTCCTTATGTGGACCTGGAGAGACCAATATTAATTTTTTAACTTGTTCGGGAAAATTGGCGGCTAAGCCCATTGCCAACATTCCTCCCCAAGAATGACCAATCACGGTTATCTTTTTTATTTTGAGTTCGTTCAACAAAAGGGATAGGTCGTTGGTGACCTTTTCGACGGTAATCGTTGTGGAGTCCAGTGGTGTTGGAATCGACTTGCCAGTACCTCTCTGCTCAGGCAGAATAACCCTGAAATCTTTTTGAAGCATGGTTGCCATAGCTTCCAATTGTCTGTATGAGTTCCCAGGTCCTCCTGTTAAAAGCAGTATGGGTTCCTTGGTTGCCAAACCATACTCATGGTAATAAAGTGAAATATCCTTAAGTTTTAGAGAGTCGGTTTTTTGCGCACTGGTATCCCATAAGGCCAACGTAAGGATGAAGATTGCCCATGTTTTCATTTTTGAATGTTTAGATGTCTTTATCAATACCTATGAGGCTTTGGTTAATATACCGGTCATGAGTGGTAATGGTTTGTATATCAAAATCCTAATCCTTTCAACCAATCCACCATTGACTTCAGATAACCGGGAGCAAAGATCTTTTTTGGATTGTCCTTGTATTTTTCCCTTCTTTCTACAGTTGCTGTCCTCCTCCCTGTATGATTAAAGGTAAGTGTATGGTCAGCATTTGGAATAATGACCATTTTAAATCGTTCGTTTTTAATTTGCTCCATTACTTTTTTATATTGATTGGCGCTCGAATGTGGAGGCACCAATAAATCATTTTCACCCCAAATGGCAAGAACAGGACATGAGAGGGCATCCAGATTTGGTATGTGGTCATTTTCTATGATCACTTTCAGATAGCGGTAAATTTCTTTGCCTCCCGAAATGGTATGGGAGAACCAATTGGATTGATTTAAACTTTCCTGAAGTGCATCAAAATCCGCGAAGGGTTTACCGGCCATAACCAGATCCTTGACTTGATGTGTATAGACCAATGCACTGTCTATGGCATATTTTGAAAATTCTTCTGCTTTTAATTCGGAACGAAGACGATATGCCTCTTGATCAAAGGCTGTGGTAACAGGACTGGAAACAGTTATGATGAATGCAGGTTCCATGGTCTCTGCCACTTTAGGGATTACCCAGCCCGCTTGACTTATTCCCCACATACCTAATTTGTTGGGATCTACCTTTGGATGTTGTTCCAATTTCTTGAATGCCGCGATTACTTCAGAGGCCCTATTGTCCATGGATTGATCAAACCAATTTCCCTGGGACATTCCAATGCCTGGCTTATCCCAGGAAAAGCAGGCAAATCCAGCTTTGGTAAATTCTTCCCAAAGCGGTCGGTAAAGGTTGGAAGAACTGTAATCCTCCGGTCCTGAACCGTGAACGAAGACCACTACGGGCAAATTGTCCTTTTTTTGATTGGGGAGTATCAATTTTCCATGGATCGTATCTTTGGTGTTGAGAAAAAAGATATCCTCTTCGGAATAATTCTTGTCTGTTGGCCTTTGCTCCTGTCCAATTGTAAAATTACCTACGGCAACTAACAATGCTGTTATGATAAAGTTTTTCATTCTGTAATATTAGTTCATTGAAACTGTTGGGCATAGAATAAAACAGACAAGGGTCAAACGTATTAAAAACCCTCTATTTAGTTGCAATTACAGTTTTTCACCCTTGACATCGACATTGGCCATTAAAATCCATTGGTGTTTCACTTTTGCTATTTTGTGGTATTTGCCCACTTACGAAAAGCATTTTATTGAACAACGCAAGTTCAACAGCTTGTGAATGGGAATTATCTGTAGGTTGGATATGATTTATCTTTGCCATCACCTATATTTCTTTAAAAAATCCGTACTCATCCATTTTACGTCCAACTCACTGCTGTAAAAGAAAAACTTACTGTCTGGAGTTATATAAGGGCAATAATCATAAGTGGCCGTATTAATGTCCTTTCCTAAATTTATTGGGGCTGTCCAGTGGCCGTCATTGTTTTTTGAAAAATACAAGTCCGCCTCCCCAAAGCCTCCTTTTCTGGTAGATGTAAAAATTATGTACGATTCGTCCGGAGCTATATAAGGGTCGTGTTCTTCAAATTCTGAATTTAGGGCATTTAGGAAAACTGGCTTTTCGTACGTGGCGCCTACTTTTTCGCTTTTATATAAATCCAGATTGCCGTTTATGTAAGAAGCAAAATAGATGTTTCCGTTTTTTGCAACCGATACATAATATTCTATACTGTCACTATTGATTTCCACAATAGGTCTGGCTGGGCGTAATCCAGATTTACCGTTTTCCATTTTGTATATGTCGTAGTCATCTATTGTATCGTTTGTTGTTCTTGGACGATTGGAAATAAAATATAACGAACCATCTTGATCAAAGAAAGGATCGGTATTGGAGTAAATCGTGTCAAATAATGATGAGATTTTTGGTTCGGACCAGGAGCCGCCATTCCATGAGGTTTCCATTATTAGGTATTTTTTCTTGACAGACCTTGAAAAATAAAACGTCTTACCATCAGGCGAAAAAAGGGCATTGAAATCCAACCCTTCTTTTGAGACAACATCTTTTAAATAGGTTTGGGGAAGCTCTTTTGGTAAGGGCTGGGGATAATGAATCCTTGATTTTGAGTTTTCCTTACAACTAGTAAAAAGAACTAATAATAAGACAGGCAACAAGGCTTGAGTGAAATTCATCTGTTTTGAAAAAGTGTTATATCCATTTGGTGATCAAACCGAACTTGTATATGAAATTATACCATAAAACCCCTTGGGGATAGGGCAGGGCAGGCTCAAATTCCATCTCTGAAGTACAGGGACAACTTTCATCTAATCTTCCTCGGGGGCCGTGTAAGTGACAAAATCAATACCTATTCCGTTAGGGTCGACAATCGCAAAATGTCTGTCGCCCCAAGGTTCGTCGCGTATCTCTATTTCCATTGCAACCCCTTTTTGTTTTAGCTCATTATACAGTTTGTCCACCTCATCCACCTCGATGGTCAGGTACATTCCCTGTCCTTTGAAAGGTTTTTGAAATATCGATCTTTGGGATGGGTGGTTGGGGAGCAAGAAGCTGAGTTGGGTTTCCTTATTGGGAGTATGCAACAAAATATAGAATTCGTTTTCAAAGGTTATCCCAAAGTCCAGTTTCTCCGTATAGAACTTCTTGGTTTCGGCCAATTTTTCGGTAATGATTCCTGCATTCAATTTCATGGTGTTTGTTTTTGAGTTAAGAGTTTGTGCCTTGGTATTGACTGAGAACAGTAGTATGGTTGCTAAAATTACTTTTTTCATGACCTCATATGTTTTTGGGACAAAGCTATCAAAGCGGCTTGATCGGGAATTGAATAAATCGGACAATCCGATCGATACCTTTAATTGAGGGTTATCGGTTCTTCATTATCATCGAAAACATTGTTTTCCCACTTGGTAATGTCCCCGGGCATTGCATCATTGCCATAAACTCCATATTGATAGACTCGTCCAAACCTATTATTGGTTATTTTAATGTCATTACCCCTTGTTAGTAGTAGTATTCTTCCTCCACCATTCATATAATTATGGTTTATCATGACATTTTCATTCCCACCGTTGACATCTTGTATAAAAACAGCTGCGGTATAGGCGTCAAGTCCACATACTTGTTTCCATGGCCCCATATCAACGGTGTTGTTCGCTATGGTTATTTGTTTGACCCCTCTTACCTGGATACCATCGGAGTGGGCTTCGCAGGGAGGATCTGGAGTATGGATGAAATTGTTCTCAATCTTTATATTGGATGCTTGTCCCGAATCCGATGCCACATAGACTCCTTGGGTGAAATGTGAGATGTTGTTGAATAAAATGGAAACATCTTTTGCCCCGGAGCATGAGATTCCTCCGGTAACTTCACAATGCTCGATTTTTACATTTGTTCCGTTTACCTGCAATCCATTGGGGATTTTACAATTTTTTAGTATCAGGTTGTTGCCATAAAACACATAATAGTTGCCGTTTCCAGGATCTTTAAAGGAAAGGTTTTCAAAAATTTGATCGGAATCGGTGATGGCTGCAATATTGCCTGTTACAGGAATGTTTTCCGCAAAGGTATTGAGCGTTATTCCTTTTTGTATACCTGTATTGTCCGCATTGGGACGGGCGTTCAGGCCTATGTCATGCGGAAGCTCCTTTTTATCACAACCCATGATGGAAATCAATAGCAATACATGTAGGTGTTTTAAAGTAACGGGCTTCCCTAAAATTGGTTTTTTCATAGTCATTTTTTAAAGTTTGTTGCCCAATGGAATGGTACGACACTAAGGATTTTTGTGTCCATAGGTATTGGGTCTAGGGTGTGATTGTATTATGATGTAAGCAATAGTGGTATGGTTAATGGATTCTATTTAAAGGCCTTATTGGGGGTAACACCATAGAAATTTTTAAAATCCCGGATAAAATGAGCCTGATCCGAATAGCCCATATCATAGAATATTTTATTGCGTCTAAGACTTTGTGCCGATGGTTTGGCGCAAAGAATGTTTTGAAATTGGATGACCTTGCTAAAGGTTTTTGGAGAGGTACCGATGTAGTAATCGAAGATTCGTCGCAATTGCCTAGGGCTTATTCCGGTATCCAACTCTTTTTCGGTCTTCAAAACTCCTTGTTTTTCAAGAATTAGGGATAGACTCCTATAGAGCCTGTCATCCAAGTGGAATTTCGTATCTGAAGTTACCTTGATCAGATACATATTAAGCAAAACAGCAATCTGGGATAGGGACATATCAGCATGGATTCTGTTTTTTATATAGTTTGCAAGTGCCGGCACAACCAGATTAAGCTCAAAAACATCGTTGCTGAGTTCTTTGGCATTGATATGGAATAGTTGGGGAAACATGGTCGGGTAAAACCGAATACCGATATAATTGAAACTATTTTCCAACGGAAACTCGGTATACTTTTTACAGAACCCCATTACAAAGCTCTCGCTGGCTTTGGATACTTCAAAGAATATGTCTATACAACCATCAGCGACAACTCTGTAGATAAACTGCTCCTCTAGGGATCGGTTGGTCTTTAGTTGCCAATAACAATACGCGACATTTCTTAAGGTAGGTTCGGGCTTTACCTCTTGATAGCATACGCTATTGTTTGACGGCTTGATCGTTGGCTGAATAGGCTTATAGCGTGTATTCAAGGAATTTAGTTTTTTCATGAAAATTTGATTTTTTCCAATTTTAAATCACGAACATCCATATATCCGGTACACTTCTTTTTTATTTGTGATACGTTCAATGTTCCCCATTTTATCGGCAAAGCTTCTGCTTTGTCTCTTTATCTTGGTGTAAGGCACGATTTTCAATACTGTTATTGTTTTTAATCTTTTTAATGGCCCAAATGTATTCAAGAGGATCCATTGTACCTCGTTGGCCATTAGGGATGGACTTTTCTTCTACTTCTTCTCTATGGATCATTCATGCATTGCCCACTGGGTTTGCCACTTCCTTGGAGGATATATGATCTTGTATACTAGGGTTTAAATGGAGCCAAAAAATCGATCAAGGCCGTCCAATATTCCACATGGTTATCGTTGTAATCCCATAGTGCGATAGAGCCATGCGCACCTTCTCCGTCAGGAATGAACTGTACTTTTATATCTGATGAAAGATGATCGATCAAATCGGTCACATCAGGTGCCTCTTTTTTGGAGGATGCAACAAAGAGAGGCTTTGAAAACCCTGAGACTTCCGATTTTAGATTCAATTTATTCCCAAAATATTCCCCAGGACTAAATGCCATTACAGCTTTCACCTTGGGATTGGAAGCTCCGATTTTCAATGCCAGGGATGCACTAAAGGAACTGCCCAATAATAGAATGGGATCATTGTTGTTCAATTCGTATACATAATCGATTGAAGCCACGATATCCTGTTCCGAGCTTAGAAAATCAGTTGGTAGGCCCAGTTTTTTGGCTTCTTGGGCCGTTTCGTTGACCACACCGAGAGCTTCGTTTCCTGTTCTGGTGTCCACAGCCAAACAGTTAAAACCCACAGCATTGAATTTGGCAGCTGTGTTTTTATACTCTCCTCGACTATGTTGGGATAAATGTGCAAGTACTATGTACGGTGCGTTTTCTTCAATTATGTAAAGGTCTGCTGTCACGTTTAGTCCATCCTTGGAATGGAACGTAACAGTCTTTTGGGCCAATATCCAACTGGTGAAGAAGAAGCAATATAGGGTTGAAATGAAAAGAGATCGATGCCTTATGATTCCCATTTTAAATCAGTTTTGGGTATTGTTTAATTTTCGGTTTCCTTTAGAAAGGATTCAATATCCTTTATCATTTGCTCCTTATGCGTTAAAATGATACCATGTGGCGCTCCTTCATATACCTTTAGTTTGGCGTGTGGTATGAGTTTTTTGATTCGCCCTGCAGTAAATGATATTGGTGCCGATACATCCGCGTCACCGTGGATGATCAAAGTTGGTACGGAAATCTGTTTTAGTTCTGTTCTGAAATCGGTCTGTATATTACTTTTATTACATTCAATCAAGGCCTGCAATGAGGTTTGTCCAAACAATGAGAGGCCCCATTCCACCATATCTTGGGAAACCGTGGGGTTTTCACCGAAAAAACTAGTGACACCAGCACGAACAGTGGCATGGATATCTGCTTGTAAATACGTTGTGAATCGGGTAATGGCTTCTTTGTCCAATCCAAATGGATTGTCATCGGTCTTGAGCATGAACGGAAGGTTTGGGGAGGTCAATATAATTTGTGCTATTTTTCCCGAGCCGTATTTGCTAAGATACCGTATGATTTCCCCGCCGGCCATGGAATGGCTTATTAGGGTTACATTCTCTAAACGTAAGTCCTCAATAATTGAGTTTAAATCAGAAGAAAGAGTATCATAATCATAACCGTTCCACGGTTGACTTGACCGTCCATGACCACGCCTGTCGTAGGCGATACATCTAAACCCTGAACTCGCCAATTGGTTCATTTGATACTGCCAGATATCGGAGTTTACGCCCCAACTGTGCAAGAACACCAAAGGTTTTCCCTTGCCCCAGTCCTTGTAGTACAAGCTCACATCGTCAGAGGTGTATATGCTATTTTTCTGGGCCAATGTGTTTTGAGAGCATAACAGCACTAGAAAAAAGCTGATGGCTATTGCTCCGTAGGGTTTTATAGGCTTCATTTTAACAATGGTTTTAATGCTTTAACAAGCTGAATGTTATGATTTTATATTCAAACAGGATAGAATAAAACAGACACCGATCAGGTAATCTGTTTTATTCGGTCCATAGTCTTCACATTCTGATCAATCTAGCATTCTGTATATAGGCCATTAGCCCCACCCAAACGGCAATTGCCATAATAATCACTACCCCGGTGGAAGAAATTGAATTGTACAATATAGGTACGGCCACCACACTTGTAAGGACCCACAGTCTGTCCATCCAAATGATCGAAACAATTTTTTTTACATTAAGGGGATTTTGATAGGCTTGATAAACAACGAACATTGAGAAAATAAGTAGGAACAATCCCGTAATTATAAAGGGCAGCTGTGTTGTGGTTGCAAAGAGGTTCGCGGAGAATTTTGAAAAGATCACCAATACCAAGCCAGTTGTTCCTGAGCTGATGGCATTGATTTTTAAAATGTTTGTTAATGTAAGCATGGTGTATGTTTTTAAAGGATTTAGGCCAAAAGTAGCGGGGATATAGCCATTCTAATTATCTTTAAGCGCCAATCGATTGTCATTTGACGACAGTTTATTTTTAAATGATATGGACTTTCAAACGCAGTTTATTTCAGCTTTAAAGGCCTATTGTACTTTAAGGAACATAGCATTGGACGAGTCGTTTTTCGCAAGACCGATGGATGTTCACGATGAACCCACTATCGGGGAATTGGATGTGTTTTGGAAAGAGATCATGCATTGTTCCGGTGATGACCTGTTAGGACTTCATTTTGGGGAATCCATGCAATTGGCGGCCTTGGGAATAGTGGGGCAGATCATCACCACTAGCAAGACAGTTGGGGAAGCGCTGGGTAAAGGCGCATCCATGGTTCCCCTTATTGCCGAAGGCTTTGAAGTAAGTTCCGAAGTGATTGACGGAAAAGTCAAAATAGGGATACAGGCCAGTGAGGAAATCAGTTTACAATACCCTTACTATCATAAGGCCATGGGGGATTTTCTTGGTGCTTTGATAATACATGAGTTGGATGGCTTGATAGTTGACAAAATGACCCCGAGTCAAATCAGTGGATCCTTCACCAGTGACACTTTGAATGAATATTGCCGTGTGTTCAGGTGCCAGGATTATAGGCATTCCAAGAACATGGCCATATCCATTGATATGAACTTTTTGGAAATACCCATAATCACTTCTAATTACAAGATGCAGCAGTTCCTGCAAACTTTGTTATTGAAAAACCACGCTGTGGATTTGGAGAATGGGGAATCCTTGATAAGTAGGGTAGGGGCCTATATTATGGGCAATTCCTATTTACGGATATTGTCCATTGACGATGTGGCCGCCAATTTCAATTTAAGTTCCAGGTCTTTACAGAGAAAGCTAAAGGAGGAGGGTAGTTCATTCAAGGAAATTGTGGACCATGTCAGAAAAGAACTTGCCCTGGAATACCTAAAGGACCGAAACAACCAAGTAAAGGACGTGGCCTATTCACTAGGGTATAATGAATCGAGTGCATTTGTAAGGGCATTTAAAAGATGGACAGGCACCACACCTTCCATGTATTTAATGTGATTCAGTCAGGAAAGAGAAGCTTTTTGGCATTCCCAAAACGTATTTTTTGCTTCTCTTCCTGAGTTAAATCCAATTGCTCCACAGCATCGATGGCCTGCTTCAGATTGAATTGTGGAAAGTCGGAACCAAGTAAAATGTTGTCCATACCAACATTTCGCATGGTCCAAATGAATTCTTCTTCAAGCGGGGAATTCACAATAAGTGTTACGGTGGCGGAAATGTCGAAATAAATATTGTTGCCAAGGAGTCCCTCCGCAGTCCGTGCCAAGGCCAATGTGTTCCAAAATCGAAAATTCAAACCCCCCATATGGGTAAAGATGAAATTGGTCTTGGGGCATCTCAGGGCCAAATCGAACAGTTTTTGACAATCTCCGGGAACTATACTGGCATTGTCCATTAAAACCGTGACGCCCAGCTCACCAGCCTTTTTACATAATGAGTGGACGCGTTCATCGGTAACATCAAAATCCATACTGTTTTTATGGGGATGGAGTTTGATACTATTTACCCCCAATTTTACAATACGTTCCAGTTCGGCAATAGCCTCTGTACCATCCATCGGATGTACGGAACATATTGGCAAAAGCTGTGGATACTTTTTGGAAAGGGTAATCAGTTCATTGTTCTTTAGCCTTGTTTCTTCCATTTGTCCTTTTTTGGCCATATAAATACCTCCAAACTTTGTGACCGTGAGATCGGTAGTGTCCAGTTGGGTCAAGTATTCCCTAACCGATTTTTCTCCATCCCAGATATGGACATGGGTGTCAAACACTTTATCTTGAGTATGTCCTACATAGAAAGTCAACAATGGTAAGAAAACAAAAACTAAATTTTTCATAAGCAATAATGATACTCAATTAAGAATAAACCAGATTCGATGCTCCCAAAGGTTAAGCCAATGCTCGATGTTTGGTCGACTTGTTGGGGGCCAATCCATGTAAACCAATGGTGTTTGGCAATGGGTGGTCAAAATAACCATGCTCACCCAAACCAGAACAGTAATGTTCCAAAAGTACCATTTTGCGCTGCACGTTTTTGTTGCTGTACGTTTGTGTGAGCCTTTCACATCGTTTATCGGTCAAAATCTTGGAAACGGTCACATGCCATTTGTTGGTCGGATTTTCGGGCACTTTTTTCCAGTCCACATCAGTCATGACAGCCGTCATATCAATCATTGGCGATCTTGATTAAGATATTGACCAGTTCTTTTGGTCTGCTAAAAAAAGGGGAGTGGCTGGCTTTCATTTTATAGACTTCTTTACAAGGCGTTTCACGGTACATCATTTATTGCAACTCAGGCGTAATGGCCCTGTCTTCCGTACATTCGATATAATATCTGGGGACGCTTCCGTAGTTTTTACCTGAAATTGAAATCTTGGCGGTTGCAGTTTGTCTAGGTTCCGGGCCCAATATGATTTTGGCCATTTCGGTGATTTCATCGGTACAATCATGGTATAGCCCTTTTTTATATATCCTTGGGAGCAACATGGATGAATTGGTCAGGGAGTCATAGATGATATGGGGGCCTAAAATCTCATTCTTATCCAGTTTGAAATAATCTACCGCAGACGTTCCATCTTTGCCCAAAACCGCGGCCAAGTAAACCAGTTTTTCAATTTTTTCAGGGCGGTTTTCGGCTATTTGTGAAATCAACACACCATTTTTACTATGTCCAACCAAAACCACCTTTCCTTTTATTTGATCAATTACTTCACAAAGCAATTTCACGGTTTTATCGAATCGGACATCTTCCACAGGAGTTTTGTCCCTGCCCATTGCCGGCAGATCTGGAGCAATTACCCTATGGCCCATTTTCTCCAACAAAGGGGTTACCTTATACCAGTTCCAGGCGCTGTGCCATGACCCGTGTATGAGAACAAATGTTTTCCTTTTAAGCGTATCGTCCTTGCTTTCGGGTAGACCGGCCGATGAAAAAAAAACCGTGGCCAACAATAAGCACGATCCCAAGATTCCTTTTAATCGCATATTGGATGTTTTGTTATTATGGGGTAAAGGTAAGAGCGGGACAAACTCCAGAAAACCCGAATCTTGCTGTACTGGCTGAAAGTTGAACAAACCGGAATGTTATGTCGTTTCCAAGCCACTCCTTTTCCCTTCTTGTTTTTTTGACTTGTCCTTAAACCCCAAACTGTCTAAAATGATGGTCTAAATGCTTATAGGTCAATGTCAACCATTGCTCAGAGGTCATATTACCAAAGAATGGGTGCAACCTGCCTTCAAATTCAGACTTGTGATTGGATTTTAGTTTGATGATGGTGACTATGAATCTTGCTTTTTCAGTATCAAAATCCCTGTCATCATCAATAACTGAACCCTCGTCCGCCTCGATTCCTGTTGGCATGGGGGTATCATCTTTTACGATTTCAAAAAGCATCTGTTTTCTGGTTTTTTCATCTAGATCTACCATGATGATTTCCTTTTCCCCCAAGGCTTCCTTGGTTACTTCACAGCAATGGGCCAACATTTGGCTGCAGGTCATTTTGCCCCATTTGGGTAGGGTATTCCCATTAAGGACATTTAACCGGTTAAGAAACTGCTCTGCCATCCGTTTAGAGAAAAAGCTGTCCATGCACAAATGAAATTAATTGCTATCCGTTTTTGTTTCCATTACATAAGACCGGATCTCCACATATCCACCAGGTAATATCTTCGCTGACATGGTCGATAATGAACTTGACATTGCCTTTTGCAAAGGCGGTGTTAGATTCTTTTATGAAAACCTGCCGGGGAGAATTGCCGCAATCTTTCGGTATCGTGATATTGGTCATTGAATTATCGGTTTACTTCTCCACATGTTTTTTAAAATTGTCGATGATGGCCTGCCATCCATTTTTTTGCATTTCAATCGAATTTTGGTTCTCTGCTTCAAAAGTGGTCGTGATCTTGGTCTTGCCATCCATATCTTCAAAAAGGGTCAAGGCCTTCCTACCGTCAGTCATGGTGTAGGCAATTTTTTCATTTTCGACAACTTCGTCGTAGGTGGCCTCAAAATCGAACCCGAAACTACCGTCCTTGGCCTCCATTCTTGATTTTAGCGTTCCGCCGCTCCTTAAATCGTTCTCCGCCTTTGGGCAGTGCCAGGAGTCATCGGCAAAGTTCCATTGGACAATATGCTCCGGTCTGTTCCAATAGTCCCAGACCTTTTTCTTGGTAGCAGCGATAGTACTGCTTACGGTAATTTTGATTGCTTCCATTTTTCTTATTTGTATTTATGGTGATGTTCGTTTTTTGATCGAATGGACTTATTTTTTATATTGCCAAAACCTATCCTTTCCTTCGGAAATCCATTCCAGGGATTGTTTTATTCGCTGTTGTCGGGTCCCTTCGGTTTTAGCGCCTGTTATCCAGACTAGATAGTTCTTTCGAAACGAAGGGGATTTTGATTCAAAAACTTCTTTGGCCTTTGGATTGGCCTCCAATTCCTTGACAAAATAATCGGGGACCTCAATGATTTTGGTTTTTTCAGACTTTTTTGGGTTGATTTTTATTCCTTTTTCGTTAAGGGTCATCGCCTCTTTCAGCATGGCCCTGAACTCCTTTTCAGGGGGTAACCCTGAAATAGCGGTGATTTTGCCCAAAAAGCGTTGGATAGGTTTTTGGCCCTTACTTTCCTTCAGTCTGGGGTCGTTCATCAATTCCGCTTTTATAAAGGTGAATGAACAATGGTTCTTGTAGGATGCCATCACGCACATAAAATCCCCTTTGTAGTCAAAATGGGGGATGCCCCATTTAATCGCTTCCTCCACATCGGGGCAAGTTGTGTGAACGAGTTGACGCCAATGTTCTAAAATGGGTTTTGCAAAATCTTCCGATGCGGCGATATAGTCATCAACTTTTGGGTTAAATAATGCCATTCCAATTATGGTTTTAATAGAGGTTTGTACTTTATTCGGTCATCGTATACCATTTAGGGATAGCGGACAAGCCTTTTAAGTTTGATATAGCCTTGTGTCACTATCCCATCAATGTGGGCACTTTCCGTATTCTGTGAAATCGTTTTATGGCCTGGTTTAGACGCTGACCTTGATTCTGCGATTGTATATATACGAAACGGCAAGAATTGCGCCGATTACGATGGGCATTGCCATATAGCCAATGTTCTTGTCCACTGCTGCATGGCTGATAAAGGCAAATATCAAGTTGAACGTCAAGCCTGCATATGCCCACTCCTTGATCGTAGGATGGAGCTTGGGTATGACCAAGGCCGTTGCACCCAGTACCTTACATATAATAAGGGCATAAGCGAAGTAGTCAGGATAGCCCAACGGTTCGGTTCCTGCCGTGGCGTATTCCGGGGCGAACAATAGGGTGCTCAACGGCATTAGTCCTTCAAAAAGGAAAATGATCACGGTAGCTACCCAAAAGATGATTTTTACTTTTTTCATGATAGATTGTTTTGATAGGTTATGGTATGTTGTTTTTATAAACTATAAAAATTCAAAATTCGAATCGTTCGACATAGAACAAATCGGACACGATTCTTATAGTTCCGTTGTTGCTTAAATCAAAATTAGGGCCCTATCTTTTAAAAAGGAGGTGTGAAAACGGCGGTTGAAGGGGTTCATTGCGCCATAGTGCGTTTACGGCCTTAAAACATTGAAAGCGAATGGATGGAAATTTCTTTGGCCTTTCCCTTTAGGTATACGCTGCCCAACAATCGACTTCGGTATTCCTGGGTTAAGTCCAATATCGATAACAAGTCGGAACTTATCAAAATCTCTTCTTTAAGTTCACTGCACTTTCCCAAGATACGGGCGGTTGTGTTCAGAACATCCCCGGAATAGGTGATGTCTCTCTTGACAATGCCCACTTCACCAGCAACCACGTTCCCAGAGTGGAAACCTGCCTTAAAGGAAGGTACTTCCCCATAGCGTTCCCGATAGTAGTTGCTCTTTAGGGCCATAACTTCCTTTATTTCAAAAAAACACTTGAGACAATGCTGGGCTTCTGTTCCTTCCTTGTAATCCCAGGCCACCACTACTTCATCACCCACATATTGGTAAATATTTCCTTTGCTGTCGATGATGGGATCAGTGATATCCGCAAAGAAATCCTTCAACAAACTATGGTATCTTTCGTTGCCCAATGTTTCGGCTAGTGTAGTGGAATCGTCCAAGTCTAGGAACATAAAAATCCGTTTTTCTTCTTTAGGGGTATTGTAGCGTCCTCGTAGGATATTCCAAAAAGTACGATGTCCAAATTTGCTGTTGATTTGCAACATAAGTTGTGTGAATTCTACAATAAAGGCCCAGACCAAGGCATTTTTAAGTGGATAGGGGTCCGTAACAAAATCCCAGAAAGCTTTATGTGTTTCGGGATGCGAAAGTGGTTTTGCCGTTTGTCTGGGGACAATGACCATTCCCATGACCAAGGTTATGAACAGAACGATCAGGATAAAACTTACCGCTACAAATAGCAGGGTATGCCCATACGGTCTGTCCCTAAACTTTTCGTTCACATAAAATACCAAAAGGCTACCACCCAAGAGTGCTCCTATAAACCCGGGCACCATGTTTCTGACAACGGAGTTCCAGAAGGAATAGGCTGTAGATGGCCCCAAAGAATAGTATGTGTGCAGTTGTAGATGATCGTAGATGGCAATCACAAAGCCAAAAAACAACCATAGGAGCATAAGTATGCCCAATTGCCTAAATTTTATTTGGGTAGCCGTTTTCATTGTTCTAATACTTTACACGCATTTTCCAAAGTGCCATAATTGACAATGGAAGAATTTAATGGTATCCCTTCCAGTACCGGGATGTGATTTCCCAATTTGTTCAAGCTTGCACCGATAAAAGAGGGGCCGGATGAACATGACGGGGTCGAAGGACTTTATTCTTCGCCTTTAAGAGGTTCCTATGTCCGATTTTTATTTGTTGTCATTAAGGGAATCAATGCCTTTTTCTTTTAATGCGACCAAATGTTCCTTCATTTTCTGCACTTGTTCCTTTGGATGCCCTTGCCATTTAATTACTTCTCCCACCACTAAAAATGGCTCAATGGAACGATAGGACATGGTAGGGTTACCTGGAAATTTCCGATCGGTTAAATCGGGGTCGTTTTCAATCGGTCCCGTTGGCTCCACTAAATATATTCTTTCACGACCATTGCCCACTGCCAGTTCCGCCCCCCAAATCGCTGCATCCAATGTAGCCGACAAAAAAATGAACTTTGCTTTCTTTTGGTCTCCATAGTTCGAGTTGTAACCGACCTCAATTAAGTCCCCTAATCCCAATTCGGCTTTTGTTCCATGAAAGTAGGTTTGTTGAAAGGGACGATGGACTGTTGGGGATACTATTTTATTCGATATTGACGCCATTTTCACTGTTTTGGTTCCACTATTTTCTTGAGTCCATCCACTACGACAGCCCAGTTCTTTTCGGAATCTTTTTTCTTTGTTTCATCATAATTGGATTGTGTAATGGTAAGTGCTGTTCCTGCTATGATTTTGGTCACCTCATAGGTTACGACCAGATAATTTTCTGGTTTGTCTTCCAATCCGGCCCAACTGCTCAAATAGCTGTAACTTAGTTTTTCATTTGGAATGAATTCCAAGACCACTCCCGTATCCTTATAGGTAGTGCCCTCATATTCCCCGGTCCAAACAATGGGTCTCCCTATTTTCCAATCCGTGGTTTGTTCTGAACCAAAAAAGTATAGTTCAATGATTTCAGCCTGTGTCAAGGCTTCCCAAACTTTTTCAATGGGAGCCTTCACTGTCGTACGGTATACTGATATATGGTCTTGTTGCATGGGGTATGGGATTTAATTTTTCAAACCTCTGATCGAAACAATTTAAATGCATCTGCTTTGGGTGCATATCCAAGTTTTGCGATTGTCTCGGTAATATCAAGCCTTTTATACCTATTATCGGAAATGGCATTGAAAACTTCATATTTTAAGTTATTCTCGGCAATACACAACCTTAAAAGGTGGTTGAAGTCATCCGGGTGTAGGAATGCACTCAAATCCCTTTTGCTCATTTCGGTATGGTCCTCAGGGAATTCGTAGGCACCTATACGCAAACAAATGACATTGATATGTTTATTATACGCGTAGTAAGCCCCTAACGCCTCTCCAAAGCACTTTGACACGCCATATACGTTCTTTGGTCTTACCAAAATACCTGTTGTTGCCTGAACATCTTCAGGATAACTTTCAATGACCTGGGCACTACTTGCAAAAATTAGTTTCTTGCAATTGCAATCGACTGCTGCTTTAAATAGGTTTCTGGTGGTTGTAATGTTTACATCCAAAATTTTATCTGATTCGGAAAACGGGTCAACTATTCCGGCAAGATGTACAATGGTATGTACCCCTTGGCAGACTTTGATGCATGCATTGTAATTTTCCAAATCAGCTTCAATCATCTCCACACTCTTGGGAAAATGGACGGAATCCGTGCGGACATCAACTGCCCGTATTTGGAAGTCTTTATGGCAATTCTTTATAAAGTAGCTTGCTATTTTACCAGAACCACCGGTAATTAGTACCGTATCCACTTTTAATTATGCTTCTTTGGACTGTTCAAAAACCATATAACTTTTTATCTCCTTTACTTTCCCATTTTCCAACATGTATACGTCGGCGAAAAAACTTTTCTTTAAAGATCCATCCCCATGTCTGGCCGTGACCACACCTGTACCCACCACTTTATTGCCTTCCTCTATGAACTCACCGATCTCACTGGAAATCATTTGTGGTACATTTTGGTAGAATTCGCGAATGGCATCTTTGCCAGGTTTTAAATTGAAGAAGCCAGGCCAGCCCATTTTGATGTCATCGGCCATGAAGGACAAAGCCTTGTCAACATTATGTTTTAAGAAGGCCTCGATAACTTGCTTCACTATTTCTTTATTATTCATGTTGCTGGAATTTATACTGCTCATTATTTATGTTTGGTAATTCGGTATTTTGATTTTGTGCAAATTGCCATTTGATGTGGATTGATATGTCCGGTTCACCGGTGTTATGTTGCCAATCGAATCGCCTATCGCGTATTTTCTTTGTACAAATGATTGTTCCAATGAATCCCCAATTGCCTTATGTATAACAGTACGCTTCCATGGACAATTTGTCAGCGTAAACCAACCCTTGGGAAATTCCATGAATTCCTTTCGTGGTCCTTGGACAATGCCAAAATGCCATGACCAAAAAATGGGTCGGACCGATTCCTTTTAACATCAATGGAATTCGAAGTTTTAAATTTCGCGTTATATAATGTTTTGTAATAGAACAAATCGGACACCTGGATTTAAACCATTTTATGCATCGGGAATTTTGGTTCCCACCAGATCCTTTCGTTTATCCAAAGACTCCTGCCAACCCAAATAGCACATCTCAATGGGTATTGCATTGGGATGCCTATAGTTCCGTACCGTAAGGGACTTTGTTTAATTGAATGCTTGTGGTCATTTCTCCCGAAAGGTTTGGATCATCAAACCTGCTGCTATATCGAATCAACTCATTGGGCTTGATTTCCAGGTAGCTACCACCAAACGAATGGCTCTTGTCCGTTGAAAAATTGGTGAAGGACATTTTATAGGTTCCCTCCTTACGAAAGTCCATGTGGTGCATCTTGCCCAAAAAGCCGTAAGGCGGTATCCATGGCGCATATGCATTTGGACTTGAAAAGGCCTTGAATATTCTCTCGGGAGTAGTTGTCAATACACGATGTAAGGTCACTGTGTTGTTTGTCATGGAATTTATCCCTGCTTGGTGTTCTTTCCTGGCCATAGTACATTTTAAAAAGTGGGTGGTGCCGAATTCAGGTCAGAATCGAGAAAATCCGAAATCATCGGGATAAGCACATCCATTTTTTGCATCATCCCGATATGGGTAGTTCCGGGTATAATGGCGAGACGTGACTCGGGTAAACCGTGTATATCACCCATTTTTCCTCCTCCCTTAGCGCGGAATAGGTCAAGGGCATGCTCGTACCGTACCCCGTCTGCATCTCCAATGATTATAAAAATTGGTGCTTTGATGCCCATTGCCTCTTTTGTCCAATCATAAGGTTCTAAATCTATGCTTATTACTTTTTTTATATAATCAGGGAATTTGGCGGGATCGTTTCCATAACTGAGATACTGTTCCTCTATGGGTGTATTTTTAAACATATCCGCTGTCATTGTCGGATATAAAGCCTCTACATCGGGCCACCAGCCATCGTGCGCATAAGTGCCTGATAATACAACAAGCCTGCGAACCTGTTCGGGATGGCGTATGGTCATTTGGTAGGCTACCCCTCCACCCATACTATACCCCAAAACATCGGCCTTTTCGATATTGAGATATTTGAGCAGGCCGGATACGTCATCCGCCATGTTTTCATAGCTAAACTGTCGGTCAGTATCCTTGGTGCGACCATGACCCTGCATTTCCACTGCAACTACCTTTCGGTCTTTTGATAGGACTGGAATGACCTCGGACCAATTCGAGGGTATGTTCATATAGGAACCATGTACCAACACCAGTGGTTTGCCGTTTCCATAGACCTCATAATATAGTTGAAGTCCGTTTACCGAGGCATAGCCAGATTCTGTTGGTTCAATCTTATCTTGGGCCCTGCCAAGAAATGTCATAAAAATTATGAGCATGGATAACAATGTGTGTTTCATGATTTTTGCTTTGTTATATTTATTTTTCTGTTTTTACTTTTTTCGAATGGATTGAAAACGACAAGAAATTTTATTCTTCCCTACGTTTACAATGGAACAGCCAATGGTGTCCATATTTGTCTGTCAATTCCCCTGAAAGTCCCCCCCAATGATTTTTTTTTAAGGGATGGATAGGGGAGCCCCCTTTCTCCAAATTCTTATAATATTTTTTGATTATATACTCGTCTTCACTCTCAACCAAAATGGAAACAGTATTGCCGTTTACTAAATCTTCGTCCCGTAAATCGGTTCCCATTAAAAGGATATTGCCCTTTTTTAGACTTGCATTTACCACAAGGTTTTTTAAATCATCAGGGAACTTTTCACCCTCCGGGGTTTCCGATATGGTTTGCACGTCCAGTTCTCCGCCGATACAACCCCTATAAAACTCCATGGCTTCCCTACAATTGCCGTTAAACGTCAGATATGTAATGATTTGATACATCCCCCTGATTTTGTCCTATACAAAGTTGATAAGAAACTAGCTGACGCCAAGGGTGTGATAACGGCGGTTAAAGGGGTTGATTCCGCCAAACAAATTCATTAGTTTTAGAGGATGAAAACAATTTACACCTTAGTGCCCGAAACGGCAGTTGCCGAAGGGGTTACCGGACCACGCTATCTATTTACCACAGCCAATCAATTTTTGCAGTCTGTTGGTAAAGAACCCCTGTTCAATGTACAGCTTGTAGGAGAAAAGAGAAAGGTAACCGTACAGGATGGTGTTTATTCCGTTACCACTGATTTGCTGTTGAAGGAAGCCAAACAGGCAGATTTGATCATAATACCACCCATATTTGGGGATATGCGGAAGGCCGTTGAATTGAACGAAGCAACCCTACCGTGGATCGTACATCAATACAACAATGGAGCGGAAGTTGCTTCTTTATGTGTCGGTGCCTTTTTATTGGCCTCTACCGGGTTGCTAAATGGTAAAAAATGCTCGACGCATTGGGCGTACTACAATGAATTTAAAGAGCGGTTCGGGGAAGTCGAAGTTGTGGACGGTGGTGTTATTACGGAAGAAGGGGGTATCTATTCCAGTGGCGGGGCTAACTCGTTCTGGAATCTGTTGCTCTATATTTTGGAGAAGTATACGGATAGGGACATAGCGATACTTGCGTCCAAATATTTTGCTATCGATATCGATAGGGAAAGTCAAGCTGCATTTATGATGTTCACTGGTCAAAAGGACCATAGTGATGAGGAAGTGAAAAGGGCGCAGCAATACATTGAGGAAAACTATCACGAAAAGATAATAGTGGATGATTTGGCAAGAATGGTGGCCGTAAGTCGAAGGAGTTTTGAAAGACGTTTTAAACAAGCTACCGACAATACGGTCATCGAATATTTGCAACGTGTGAAAATAGAGGCCGCCAAACGCAGTTTTGAGAGCACAAGGAAGAATATTTCCGAGGTCATGTTCGATGTGGGGTATTCGGATTCCAAGGCCTTTCGTACCGTATTCAAGAAAATAACGGGACTTACCCCCATAGAATACCGAAACAAGTATAACAAGGACACATAGAAATCATACATAAGCCTTCATCAATCAAAACAACACAAATGGAATGCAAAAACAATTCTTTTATTTTCCTCATCCCTTATTGAGGAATTACATAAGATATTTTTGGGTTTATGAGCACCAAAAACCAGAGTCTTTTGAAATACCGTTAAAGATTATGGCCGACCGATTCCCAAAGTTGATCGTTCAAAACACGCAGTCGAAAGGTGGCATCAAAACAGCGGAAGGAGAAACCTTGCCTTTGTTTTTTGTTTCCGGGGTCATCACAAAACCGTTGTCTTATCGGATCAGTCGCCAGCAATCACATCTTGGCGTAAGCTTTGCCCCGGATACCTTGGGATATATGTTTGGGATAAAACCGAATGAACAGAAGGACCAGTTTGCCGATATTTCATATTTCGTACCTCGTGGTTTTATGGAAGCTTTGGGGGATGCCGGCACCGTTAAGGATAAAATTACATTGCTCACCAATTTCTTTATTGAGCAGCTTACGGCCAGAACTTTTAAGGAAAACCATGGATTGGTTCGAAATATTCTACTGAACTTTTACAAATATCGTGACTTTACCGTGAAGGCGATTGCGGATAAGAACAAGGTCTCTGAACGCAGCTTGGAACGGAACTTTAAGAGTTTTGTCGGTATTTCCCCAAAAAAGTACCTCCAGTTGTATCGGTTCGAGATGACCTACAAAAACCTCTCCTCAAATACATTTGAATCATTTGCTGAAGTAAGTTATTGCCATGGCTATGCCGACCAATCGCATTTTATCCGAAATTTCAAGAAATACTCAGGAATGTTACCTACTACATTTATTAGGGAATTGAAGAAAGAGGACGCAATGGACGTGATGATATGGAATTATATAAAACTATATAGAATGTAATTGACAAGAGTTTATGAAAACCTATTGCCAACATGGACAACATTGGCCATAAGGTCATTGGCGTGTAAAGCTTCAACGATCTTTTCTGTGCATGAATCGGTCTATTGAATATTTATCCGAACCATAGAAAAGCAAAACGATACAGCAGAACAATAAGGCCATGGCAGGGGTCATTGATTCAAGAGAATCATTGAGATGAACCATGAATAGGGCGATTATAAAATTTATTATAAGAATGAATGCGGCAAAACGAATTCTAAATCCCATTAATACCAGTAGCCCAGCAATGAATTGGGCGTAAACAGAAATAATTGCGCCAACCAGGGGGTATGGAAAATGGAACTTACCCAAAAAGTCCCGAAACACAATCATATGTTCCCAATGAAAAACGTTGTCCAATACACCTAAAATGATTCGGATACTTACAAAAAGGCGTAGTAGTACTATGCCAATATCCCTGTTCTTATCCAACCAAACTTTTAGCACGGATATATTTTAAGGATTATTTATGATAGGATGAGGATTCATAGAGTATTTGCCCTTTCTTTAAAGTATATGTTATCCTTGCCAAGGCTTCAATGTTTATCATTGGGTCTTCACTCAATAAAACAATATCCGCTTCCATTCCCGGTTCAATTTTTCCCGTTTTATCCTTGTACCCAAACCTTTTGGCAGGTGCAGTTGTAAGGGAAGTGAGAATTTCTTGAAAGTCCATTCCAGCCTGTTGCATCAATTGTAGTTCTTCTTTGGTATCATAATCTGTCATATATCCTGTATCCATTCCGAACAGAGTTTCTCCACCGGATTCATTAAAATCCTTGATCTGTTGGATTGCTGTCATTATCAAGGGATGGTTTTCTGTTTCAATGTCAAAACGTTCCAAATCCCATTTATATAGTTTAAGGGTAGGTATTACTGCCATATTATTGGAAATCATCATTTTTATCATTTCAGGACTCCAAGGTTTTCGGTCTTCGGGAGATACATGGGCAAGGATATCCACACCACAATCTATTGCCCTTTGGACACCGGCATTGTTGGTTGGATGGGCAAATACTGGTTTACCCATTTGGTGTGCCGCTTCAACACCCGCCTTTCCAATTTCCAGGGGCATGTACACAATTTTTTCACCATCTGGGGAGGCCGACCACATTTTTGTTCCGGCCGCACCTTTTGTAATCTGTTCTTGAACATGCAGTTTGGCCTGTTCGGGAGATTCCATCTCGGGCAAGGTATAGGGTTCTACATAGAATGGACTGCCCTCAGGTGGTGTAAAGGGCGCGCCGGTTGTCAATATATGGGGCCCTTTAACCTCGCCTTTGTCAACTCTACTCTTTAGGGCAAGAACATTTTCAATGGCAATGTTTGATATGTCAAATGCATAAGTGAAACCATATCGGGTCAACATCTCATTAAACTGGGTGGTCAATTGTTCCGATGGGATACTATCGGCGTTCTGCCATTTTTGTTCATGGAAGTGAATATGGTTGTTCCAAAACCCAGACGTCATAAAAAGTCCATTGCAATTTATTATTTCTGCATTGACAGGAATGTTTACTTTGCCCTTTTCTCCTACAGTTTTAATTATTCCATTGGTAATGATAACAACTCCGTTATCAATAGGTTTTGCTGATGGGGAAGGATAGATCTTTGCTCCATCCAGGACCACAATGCTATGGTTGTCAACAACAGACGCAGTTTTCTTTTTACATGAAGTGGGAAGAGCTAGAAAAACAATGATTGCGATTAATCTGAAACACATATTCTTGAATTTATATACTATGTTGCATGGTTGGATTCCATTCCTTCATTAAGCCATATGGAATAGGTGCCTTTGTCCAAATCATCAAAAAAGCCGAATGCCTGAAACCAAAACTCACGGCGAGCATTGGACGATATGTTCATCTACAGGGTAGGTATGCGAAAATTGTTGAATGAGTTCCAAACCCTATATTCCTGCATCTATGTCATTGTTCAATTTTTGCTTTTTGAGAGTTATTTCCAGACCATCCCTTTCACAATGGAACGTTATCGTAGCCTTTGAAACCATGGTTGACTTTTCCCATGGGATAACTTCAAGTGAAAATACATTACCCTATTGAACAACGGGTTATGGAACCATCATTATCACCTACCTTCCATCCGTCAAGGGATACGATCAAATCAAAAAGCTTTGTTATAACTTAAGTCTCCATGGAGAGAACCTTTACGCCAAAATACATATTTAGGGTTGGATCGAATAGAATAAATCGGACATCCAAACTACTCGGAAAGGAAGGAATTGCTTTCTTCCACCTTTCTCTGGAGGGATAGAAATTGGGTAGGGGTGAGACCAGTGAATAACTTAAATTCTCGATTAAAATGCGATTGGTCAGCGTAATTGAACTCGTATGAAATATCAATCAGTTCGTTGAAGTTGTTGGTTCTCAATTTTTGCAGGGATACTTCGAATCGACACATTCTTTTATACATCGTTGGTGTTATGCCCACAGTTTGTCTAAACCTTCGTACAAAATGCCTTTCACTGATTTGGTAATCGCTCAAGGTATCTTTGTATGGGTTTTTATAACCACTGAAAAGAAAATGTGATACGAGTTTATCAGGTTTCCTGGCTCTCTTCTGTAATTCTGCCATTATGAAATCGCTCAAAAGCCTTATTTTTTCATGGTACGTTTTGGCATAGACTACTTTTAGGATAAAATCAGCAGGCCAAAAATTATGCAAATCCAAAAAGGTGTTCATGGCATAATGGGCATCGAGTCCAAAAATTTCCTTGATCGCGTGTGGGTAGAAACGAATGGCGATATGGGAATATCTTCCATGCATGATGTATTTTGCATGCTCGGATGCGACACCACATAGACTTGCAAAGGGCACTTCCTCCAAAGTATCCGCATTTTGTGTTCCACTTGTTCCATTCAGACATTGAATGACCAATCGGGGAAATTTATCCGCAAGAATATTTATGGTCTTAGTCTTCTTTATGTCCTCATAAACATCAAGAGCCCAAAAGTTTTTTATATACCCCGATAACCCATAAGGTGGTGGTATTTCGTTGTAGTATATCATATTTTATAGAGCCTATCTAGGGCCAAGGCCAATGAAATATTGTAGTTTATTTAGTAAATGACGCTTTGAACTAAACTATAGACAATCAAAGGTATTAAAAATCAATAATTCTATAATAAGGATAAATGCCCGCTACTGGATAGGTTGCACTTTGAGATCCAATTAAACCAACTATTGGGTTTGATCGATGCCGGGGCCAAGATGGTTTAATCTTGCTCATGGCCATAATTGATTTTTGAACTTAAGAATGCTGGAAGCGGCCGAAAAAAACATAAAGGGGGTAATTGCAAAATATTGAAGTTATGTATTTGGTGTTAACGGGATAGAGAGTAGTTATACTTTATGTAATAACTTGAGTTCCTTTAGTTGTTAGGTGACCACACCAGCATGTTTGCTATTCCGAACATGGGGAATGACCGTGTTGATACCCTGGTCCAGATAGATATCGGTGACCTTCATTTCAAATCCTATTTTAAAGGATTATTTTGTTTACAACAAACATGTTTATTGGAGAGCTTTAATCCAGAACAGAGACTTTGATATTGTATTACGTAAAAAGGTGGTAATTCTATTTGAATATATAAAACTAGTTCATGTTAGGAACTAACAAATATATGTGAAGGTTCATGGCTGTCATTATATATTAGATTTTCTTTTATGATAATTTGGATAGGTGAAAAGATTTTGTCCTTTGGGATTTTCTTATGTGAAAGAAAGTCAGCCATAATCTTTATAGCATAATACCCTTGATCAAATGATTTTTGGGATATCAAAAAACTTATCTTTCCTTCTTGCAGGCATTGGAGGTTATTTGTTGTGGTATCAAATCCAATGATGAACAGGCTTGCCAATTTATCTTTGGCAATCACATTGGCTAAAATGGACACACGACTGGATGGGACATATATTCCTTTGACTTCCTTGTGCTCTTCTAGGTATTTGTTCACCTGTCTCCTTACCTCGTTCAAGTCGTCCAAATTTTGAAAGATTAAATGATGGTTTTGGATGTTGTTGGATTTTGAGGTAAGATATTTCTCGAACCCTTTTATTCTTTGATAAATTGCACTGTAATTACTTATGTTCGAACGAGTTTGAATAGTAACACAAGATTGTTCCTCCCTTAGGCAAAGCCCCATAAGTTTACCTACGGCATATCCGGCATGATAAGAATCTTGGCCAATGAAAGAGATGTTGTTAAGTCCATCAATATCAATATTCAACAAAGAGTAGGGGATTGAACGTTTTTCCAACTCTTTTACCAGTTCTTTTGTTTCGGTATAGAACGTCGGTGCTATGACTACAGCATCAGGATTGGTCTTTAGCATTTTGTGGAATTGCAGTCGGTAAGTATTAGGGTCGAATTGATTGAACTTATGGATGTTTGTTTGAATACCATAACTTATAATTTCTTCTTCAGCTCGGTGTATTCCCAATGAGGGGGATTTCCAAAAGAGGTTCTGATTATCATATTTTGGGATAAGGCAAGAAATCTTATATTTTTTCCGTAACGCGAGTGTCCTGGCAATAGGATTGACTTTAAAATTATTTTCTTTGAGTATTTTTCGAATTCTTTCCTCAGTTTTCTTGGAAACACCTCCCCGATTGTGAATCACCCTGTCAACGGTCCCATCAGAAACCTTTGCCATTTTTGCGATATCCTTTATTGTAACCATAATGAATTTGAAATCAAATTACTTTGAATAAGTCAGGGGGATGTAATTGGAAATCCAATCAAGGGCCAAATTACTAATATTATCCTTTAGAACCGTGTGCCCACACTTTTTTTTATATATTTACGTGTGCGTACACGGTTCTATTTTTAATTTCTACAACTTTAAAAAAGATATTTAATTGATTACCATTAACTTAGGAAAATATAATTAAAGTTTAACCCATTTTGGAGGGAAAGAGATGATTGAGTATGAGTAAAGTGATTATTATAACAGGAGCCGGAGGTATTCTATGTGGGACGTTGGCAACCGCCTTGGCCAAAGAGGGGCATAAAGTGGCCGTTTTGGACCTGAAAGAAACAGCAGCCGCTAGAGTGGTTGACCAAATCAAGGAGATAGGAGGGCAGGCTATTGGAATAGCCTGTAATGTATTAGATAGGAAATCTCTCATAAAGGCTCGCGAAATGGTAAGGGAGCAGTTTGGTTCCTGTGACATATTAATAAATGGAGCGGGCGGAAATCATCCCAAGGGTACAACAACAAAGTCACATTTATTTATGGGGGACTTGGAGTCCAAGGAAAAATTGGTAACCTTTTTCAAGCTGGATCCAGATGGAATTGGTTTTGTGTTCAACTTGAATTTTATAGGGACGCTATTGCCCACTCAAATATTTGCCGAAGATATGGTTGGAAAAAAGGATTGTTCCATTGTGAACATATCCTCAATGAGCGCTTACCGTCCTTTGACCAAAATACCTGCTTATAGTGGAGCCAAAGCAGCGGTCACCAACTTCACGCAGTGGTTGGCGGTACATTTTGCTCCGGTGGGTATCCGGGTCAACGCATTGGCCCCTGGCTTTTTTCTTACCGATCAAAATAGGAAGTTGCTAACCCAAGATGATGGAACACTGTCCGAGAGGGGAAGAACCATATTGGATCACACTCCCCTGAACCGTTTTGGAAAACCTGAGGATTTGGTGGGGACAACATTGTGGTTGATTGGAAATGATTCGAAATTCGTCACGGGTGTTGTGGTGCCCATAGATGGGGGCGTAAGCGCATTTAGTGGAGCTTAAGAAAGAATAGAGAAGTTCGGGATCGATATAGGTAGTTCAAATTCTATAGGATTTTGTCCTCAAAGGGACTATATGGATATGCGATGGTCACTCTTCGCTGATAAGTTTGAAGTGATCGTATCGATTGTATATGCTTTAGGGGATGGCGCTAATTTTTAAATACCAACCGGTTTATCCAACTAACAGGAATGTCCAAGGAAAAGCAAATAGATAAGAGCCACTTTATTTACCTTTTGGAAAAAGGAAAGGGAATTGCTTTTGAAGCTTTGTACAGACTGTATTATGACAAGTTGGTACATATAGCCAAAGGGTATTTAATGTACCATGATGAGGCAGAGGAGGTAGTGCAAAAAGTCTTCATCAAGGTTTGGGAACGTAGAAGCAAATTGAAATCTGTTGAGAACATCAACAATTATCTTTATTCGATGACCAAGAACTCTTGTCTCGATACCTTGAAACACCAAAAAGTCAAAAACACATATATCAATACGACCATCAAAGAGACCAAATGGATGGTGAACCATCAATTCGTAATGGACGAAACTGCTTCGGCAATGATTGAAAAGGAATTGGAGAACCGGATCATGGACAGTATCGATCTATTGCCAAAAGCGTGTAAAAAGGTTTTTATCAAGAGTAGGTTTGAAGGTATGAAGAATATTGAAATTGCCAAAGAGTTGGGAATTTCAAAAAGAACGGTTGACAATCAAATCTCCAAGGCACTCAAACATATGAGACTTCAATTAAAAGATTATCTCACATCTTTTTTATAAGCGTTATTTCAACATGTATTCCTAGCGTGCTAAAACATCTTCTCTTAAGGATGGAGATGATGAATCCATAAAGAAATTCAGGAAAGTTTATTTTTTTTTGATTTTACGTAGGTATACGTTGCCTATGAATCGTCTATACTATGTGAAAGATCAAAAGATTATAGATTATTTGATGGGAAAAGCCTCCGCTGAAGAACAACTTCAAATGGAGGAATGGATTTTATCCTCTCCCCAAAACACAGCAAGGTTCAATAAACTGAAGAGCGGATATATTGCTTCAACTTTTGACAAGACTTCAAAGGAGATTGAAGTGAATCAAGGATATGAAGCTTTCTTGAAGGCCATTGATAAAACCCCTATTTTCAGTTATAGAAGGCTGAACCCGGTACTGAAATATGCTGCGGTCATTGTCTTTGTTTTGGGGTCAGGGTATTTGCTTACCTCCAGATTGTTGAATGAACGTGGGGATTTTGTTGTGCCTGAGGATGCAATTACCTTGCAGCTTGATAATGGGGATATTCGGATCGTGTCCGAGGACGGAACATCCTTGATTGTCGATTCAGAGGGCAATCTTGTAGGAAAACAGGAGGGGAAGCGGTTGATGTACGATCAGGAGGAAGGCGTAGACGAGATGGTATATAATACCCTGAAGGTTCCGTATGGCAAACGTTTCAATGTTGGTCTTTCGGATGGGACCATAGTATTCTTAAATGCAGGGTCATCATTAAGATACCCTGTAAAGTTTGTTCAGGGAAAAGAGCGAAGGGTGTATTTGAAGGGAGAGGCGTTTTTTGATGTGATCAAGGATCCAGAGCATCCATTTATAGTCGATGCTACGGGTTTGGATGTGCAAGTGTTGGGAACCAAGTTCAATGTTTCATCCTACCCGGAGGATGCTTTTGTCAATACGGTGCTTGTTGAGGGATCGGTGAATATATTTCCAAAAAACAATCGTAACGATCAAAGGAAAGGTTCCCTTTTGCATCCTGGGCAAAAGGCCCAATGGGATAGACTCAATGGGGGGATTTCCATAGAGGAAACGGATACTTATCTGTATACGGCTTGGATGAAAGGTAAGATAGTCTTCAAGCATATGCCTTTTAAGCATATCATCAAAAAACTCGAACGACATTATAACGTAGAGATCATAAACCACAATGAAACTTTAGGGGATGAGTTTTTTACGGCAAGTTTTGATGTGGAAACCATTGAAATGGTCTTTAGGACATTTCAGAAAAATTATGGTCTGAAATATAGCATTGAAGATAATAGAATAATTATTAATTAAATAAATGGGCCAATGAGAGAAAACTTTATGGAAAACTAGAAAAAATTTCACCTGTATGCCATCTCGACTCAATTGACTTGTCAAAGGTTTCGGGGGATGATATAAAAAATCGGGAAATGGTCGTAACACTTCCCGATCATAGGGTGAGATTAATTAATAACTAATTAATTACAATGTAAAAGTATGAAAAAACCAAACATGTTTGGGAAGGGAACCCCTTTTCAAATGAATTACCAACTAAAGATGAGATTAACTGCCATTTTCTTCATGATAGTTGCCTTCTTTCAAATTTATGCCAGTGATACGTATGCCCAAAAGACCAAGATCACATTAAGTTTGGATAAAGTGCCTGTTGAAGATGTGCTGAATGAGATTGAAAGACAGACCGACTTCAAGTTTTTTTATAATGACAATGATTTGGATTATAGAAAAATGGTGTCTATCAATGCGAACAAACAAAAGGTGTTTTCCATTTTGAACCACCTTTTCAAAGACACTAGAATTACCTATGAAGTCTATGAAAAGCAGATTATCCTGAAAATTGATAAATCTTTACTTCCATTGCGGAGTGAGGCAATCCCTCCCCCCGTACAATTTACAGTGACTGGAAAAGTGGTGGATGGCAATGATAGTCCTTTGCCCGGAGCCAATATTTTGGAAAAAGGAACCACCAATGGAACCGTATCGGACTTTGACGGAAATTTCTCCTTGGATGTGAAAGAGGGAAGCGCAGTTTTGGTGTTTTCCTATCTAGGCTTTCAGTCAAAGGAGGTATCCGTGGATGAACAATCGAGTTTGTCCGTAAAACTGATCGAGGATACGGCTGGATTGGATGAGGTGGTGCTTGTAGGGTATGGTTCGCAGAAAAAATCCAGTGTAACGGCCTCCGTGGTATCGGTGGATGCGGATGAAGCCAATAAAAATATTACCCATGATGCGGCTCTGTCCCTCCAGGGAAGAGCACCGGGAGTGGAAATATTGACCCAAGGAGGCATTTCAGGTGCTGAGGCCAAAGTGATTATCAGGGGGGTTGGAACTTTTGGGGAAACCGCACCTCTGTTTGTTATAGATGGGGCTTTCTCAACTTCTGGCTTGAGAGGGTTGAACCCAGCGGACATCGAGTCCATTGAAGTACTCAAGGACGGGTCCGCGGCAGCTATCTATGGATCTCGTGCGGCTAATGGTGTTGTGTTGATCACGACCAAAAAAGGAAAGAAGGGACAGGCCCGTTTTGAATTTTCCTCATCGATCAGCATGCAAACATTGTCCAAGAAATTGGATTATGCCAACGCGGATCAATGGAGGAGATTTGCCAATCAGGTTTCGGACAATGACGGAATAGCCAGAGCACCTGAAAATGATAATCCAAACCTTTCGAATGGTGTGGACGTGGATTGGCAGGACACATGGTTCAGAAGTGCCGCACCCATTTATAACAACACGATGTCCGTTTCGGGTGGAACGGAGCACACAACCTATAATGCCTCATTGGGGTATTTCAAGCAGGAAGGGATTTTAAAGTTTTCTGAATTTGAAAAATACAATGCACGTATCAACGTGGGGTTCAAAAAAGGAAGGGTAGAGTTTACTGAGAATTTGGGGTTCTCGTACTACAGGAATGATCCCAATACACACTTCAATACAGGCGGAACATCAGGTAGCGGGTATGAATTGCCAACGGTTCCCGTGAGAAATTCCGATGGTGAATTTGTGGCAGCAGGCAATGATTTCCAATTGCTGGGAATTGACCCTATTTCAAGGTTTGCACTTGCTAGCATGGATCAAAGAGTAGTGGACAATTTTGATGTCATTGGAAGTACCAGTTTGTCCTACGAACTGGTGAAAGGCTTAAAGTATAGGATTGGTTTGTCCGGCAGTTACAATTCCGAGCATAATTTTGATAGGGAGTCAGCTTATAACATTCCAGTTATTGGCGATAATTCTGTCACCGGGATTAGCGTAACAACACCTTCCATTAATGAGTCTAGGTCAATAAGTTTTGATTATACCATTGATAATCTGTTGACATATGACCAAACATTTGGTAAACATGATTTTAGTTTATTGGGAGGTTATAGTCGATTTAGGGAAAACCTGCGCACAACAGGATATACCGTTATCTTTGAGAATGCATTCGATGATCAGTTCACCACATTTGACGGTGAGGCGCAAGTGACTGGGGACGAATTCAAATCGTTGTTGGTGTCTTGGTTTGGCCGCTTGAACTATGCATTCGATGATAGATATTTACTCTCATTATCTATAAGAAGGGATAAATCCTCAAAGTTTGCCGAAGGCTTCAATATAGGCACCTTTCCATCCATATCGGCAGGTTGGAATGTGAGTAACGAAGCTTTTTTTCCTAAGGACGGTTTTATAAGCAAATTGAAGATCAGGGGTGGTTATGGTGAACTAGGAGCAAATTTTATAAAGCCGTACCAGTTTGTTTCGATAGCTAAAGGACCAATACCTGTATTGTTCGGAGATGTCCAGAACAGTTCTGCAGATAGGACATTTGGTCGTGTAATTCAATTGTTTACCGAGAATTTAACATGGGAGTCCGCACAGAGCACCAATGTTGGTATGGAGCTAGGGCTGTTAAACAATGCTTTGTCATTGACCGCGGAATACTTTAGAAAAGTGAACAAGGATGTCTTGGCCCCAGTATCCTTGCCCGCAAGTGTAGGACAGACCATTGAAATAAATACAGCAAGGGCCCCAAATATAAATTCTTCAGAAATAGAGAATAAGGGACTTGAATTCCTATTGGATTATCAAAACAGAAACAATGAATTCAAATATAATGTTTCATTTAACCTAAGCACCATTAAAAACGAAGTGCTGGCCTTGGGTGAGAATGTGACCCCAATTGTGGGTGCCCTGGTCTCCTCTAGATTTGATGACCGCCCAGGATTGACCGACACTGGGGGGCCTGTGGGAGCTCTTTATGGGTATAGGACCCAGGGATTGGACGGGAATGGAAATTTTATTTTCGAAGATGTGAATGGACGCGACGTAAATGGGGAACTTACAGGACAGCCTGATGGCCAAATTGATTTTGATGATCGGGTACAGATAGGAGATCCGTTTCCAGATTTTACCTACGGACTCAATTTTGCAGGGGAATACAAAAAATTTGATTTCAGCTTGTTCTTCCAAGGATCACAAGGGAATGATATTTTTAGTCAAATTAAATATTCCAATTACTTTGTCTATACCGGAAATGTTGTAACTGACGCATTGAATGCGTGGACACCTGCCAACACCAATACCAATATTCCAAGGGCCACTCTGGATAATAGGTCTGGTGGGAATTCACTTCCAAGTGATTTTTACATTGAAGATGGTTCCTATTTACGCCTTAAGAATATTCAAATAGGATATTCATTACCTGAAAATATTTTGGAAGGATTGAACATCAATAGTGCAAGGTTGTTTATTGGGGCGCAAAACTTATTTACCATTACCGGTTATTCTGGTTATGACCCCGAGGTGAGTTCCGATGCCCAGTTCAATAGGGGTATTGACTTTAGGGGATATCCAAATACGCGTACACTAACTCTTGGATTCAATGCTTCTTTCTAACGAATAAAATTAATAGTATGAAAATTCGAAATAATAAATATATAATCATTTTTTGCAGTATATGCTTTTTCCTAACAGCATGTAATGACGATTTTGATGAATTGGCCGTTAACCCCAATGAATTATCCCTAAATGGTTTTTTTGATACCCCGGAAGGTGTTGATCAAGCGGTAAAGGGCATATATGGATACTTGGCAACGCCCAGAAATTTGGGATCGTTGGGAAAGGGGATGTACATGCACCACAGAAGTGATGAGATGAGTTCCGGTACGAACCAAGCTGTTTCTGGACAACATAATTCTAAATTGGGCCCAAATTTATTTTCCATACAACAACCTTGGGCCTTAATGTATACTGCGGCTTTTCAGGCAACCGGGGTAATTGAAAATGCCGATGATGCCGATTATGAAGGAAACACGGAACTGAGGGATGCTTATGTAGGGGAGGCTCATTGTTTGCGCGCTTTTGTCCATTATTTTCTTCTGACGAATTTTAGAAATATTGTGGTCATTGATAAAGTACCTTCTGATGATAGTGAACTGATAAAAGGTCAAGTATCCCCGGATGAGGCATGGGATTTTATCATAAGTGATTTGATCAAGGCCAAAGAGCTTCTGCCCAATAAGGACTTTTGGGATTCTTCAAATACCGGTAGAATGACAGCTGGTGCCGCAGCAGGACTTTTGGGAAAAGTATATTTGACCAGGTCGGGTATAGAGGGCATTGATCGGTATAACGAGGCCGCTTCAGAGTTTGCCGATATTATCAATGGAGTTTACGGACCTTACGGATTGACACCAAACTACAATGATAATTTTGGCGTGGAAAACGAGAACAACGAAGAATCCGTATTGGAGTTTCAATTTGTTGGTGATGGTGATCAAAATAGGGAATTTGACCCTGGACTTGTAATATCTGGGTTGTTTTCTGATCCAGTAGGTTTTTCACCTCCTGGTTTAAGGGGTTTCGATGCCGTGGTACATGATTGGTTATATGATTTTTATGCAGCATCCATTGATAATGATGGAAGAACCGATCGTAGAATGTTCGGGACCTTGGTATTTGATGATCGGTTATTGCCCAACGGTATTCCAGATTTGAACAATGATAATGATTTTACCAATGATAGGTTGGCACTCAATGCCGGTCATACTTTCGAAGAAGTGTATTTTGAGGACGGCACCTTTGGCGGGAAGTGGCCACAAGCAGCCGCATATAAGGCGGCCAACAGAAAATGGTTGGATTGGAACCTAAATATCGAAGGAGAGTATTCAGGAAGAAATGACCGTTTCAGGGAAACGAGGGCGCATGGAGCAAATTGGCGCTTTATAAGGTATGCGGACATATTGCTGATGTATGCAGAATGTGTATTGAACGGTGCTAATGCCAGTGCTGGATCAGCTTTGGAGGCTGTGAATGTGGTAAGGGCCAGAGCGGATGTCCCCGTATTGGGAGCCCTGGATATGGATGCGTTGAGAACAGAGCGTATTCTAGAATTGTCATTGGAGGGTCATAGAGGGGTCGATTTGTTGAGGTGGGGAACCATTCAAGCTAGAATGTCATTTTTGGAAAACTCAGATCCAAACTTTAAACAATTCGATGACGGAACGTATTTTCCCTTTGAATCTCCCAAAAATTTATATCTGCCAATTCCTATCGATGAAATCCAATCGAATCCAAATATTATACAAAATGATGGATGGTAGTGGTGATTATGATTTAGCACCATTAATATCGAGTTTTCTTAATTATTTGTGATTGATTTATTAAAAAAAAATACGTACAACATATGTGTTTCGTGAAGTTTTTTTTAAAGCGGATTTTCTTTTCCAAAGAAAATATCCATAAGGGGGGGCGGGCCTATGTATTGATTTTATTTGGAATGATGCTCTTTGCTGGGTTTTTAAGTTGTGATTCCAAAAAGAATGTGGGTACTGGTATGGAAGTAATGGATGAGCGCCCAAACATTGTCTTTATTATAGCTGATGACCTTGGTTTTTCGGATATCGGCGCCTATGGGGGTGAAATACCAACTCCAAATTTGGATAAATTGGCAGATTCCGGTACAAAATACACCCAATTTTATAATAATGCGGTTTGCGTCCCGACAAGGGCATCCATATATACTGGATATTATCCGGCGGAAGGTATGAAAAGGATTGGAAGCCAAGACCCCAATGTCCATAACGTTGTGACATTGGGGGAAGGGCTTAAAAAAGCAGGTTATAATACGTCACTTACCGGGAAATGGCATATCGGGCATAAAAAACCGAATAGGCCCATTGATCGTGGTTTTGATGAATTTTATGGGATGCTTGATGGTGCCAGTAATTATTTTGACCCTTCCATGCGAGACCCGGAATTCTATCATGACGGGAGATATAGACGGTTTGCCCATAATGATAGTATGGTTACCTCCTTTCCAGAGAAGTATTATACCACAGATGCATTTACCGAACATGCTGTCGGTATGATTGAAAAGTTTTCCAAATCAAAAGCTCCCTTTTTTATCAATGTGGCCTATAATGCACCTCATTTTCCAATGCAGGCCAAAGAAGAGGATATTGAAAGGCAAGTAGGAAAATATGACCATTTGGGAAATCATAAGGAACGTTATTTGCAACTAAGGAAAGAAAGGTTCCAAAGACAATTGGAAATAGGGCTTATTGAGCCTGAATGGGGTCTTTCGGAAAAACCTGAGGGGGGTGGTTCTTGGCGTTATGACTATGATATCGATAAGTGGATACAGGGTCAGGACAGTATCAGGGAATTACGAAGGATGGAAGTGTATGCAGCAATGGTAAGTTCCATGGATACAGGCATTGGACGAATTTTGAAAGCCTTGGAAGACAATAATGTGGCGGACAATACCCTTGTCATATTTATTTCGGATAATGGTGGATGTTCAACGGTCCCCAGTCCTGATTTTAACTCAGAAAAAATGACAGAAATGAAAAAGTACAACCAATCTTTACCAGGTGGAAAGGATACGTACGAATTTTTGGGGCCAGCATGGGGTTGGGCCATAAATACACCATTTCGGAGACATAAAGCATGGGTCTATGAAGGCGGAATCGCATCACCAATGATAGTAAAATGGCCCCATAAACAAAAAGAGGGCGCAATAAACCGTGATGTTATACATGTTGTTGATTTTGCACCGACCTTGATGGATATTACCCATGGTGCCATTCCAAAAGGATGGCAGGGAAATATCATGACTCAAACCATTAAGAATGAAGTTGTCACTAACCCTGAAAGGACATACTATTGGAATATTAATGACAATAAGGCCATAAGAAAAGGGAAATGGAAATTGGTTATGGCCAATGGGAAAGACCAATGGGAACTTTATGATATGGAAGTCGACAGAACTGAAACCAATGATCTTGCGACCAGTTATTCTGAAAAAGTAGAAGAACTTAAAGGACTGTGGCAAGAGTGGGACAAGAATTACAAGGAAAGTGTCTCGGCCATAGAAAGCAGATAAATGGTATATCTCTTGAATGTCCTTGAGTCTAAGGCGGATGTTGGAAAAGGACGATATGATATTGGATATGGTCCATATGTGCAACGATGGCATTTTGAAAGGTGATGGATATTGGTCAAATGGTAGGGATTTGCCCATGGAATGGACATATGGCAATTCCGAATAAATTTTGCTTTTGAACATATGGCCTTTCAGAACCTAAGTGAGAGACTGCACATGGTTAACGGTATTACAAGTTGAATTTTTGAGTTAGTTAGTTTGGTTGAAAGAGGGTGGTGTAATCCATGACCACCTTCTTTTTTTATTAATTCAAAAAATGTTGTGCCAGAAAGAATCCGCACAAAAATATTTCACAGATATTCTCGGTCATCCAAGTAGGGAAAATGATGATATGGGATGGATTATTTAGAATAGGAACACTCGGATACATGCTCTAGCTGGCATTGTAAAAGAAAATAAAAAGATTTTAAACAATGGAATTATCGATACTGGACTATTTTGTTATTGTAGGGTACCTACTTTTTGTAATCATCATGGGTAGTTTTTTCTCTAAGGGGGATAAGAGTACTGAAAATTATTTCTTAGGAGGAAAGTCCATAAAATGGCTCCCATTGGCCATATCGATGTATACTTCAATATTCAGTGCAATCTCTTTTATCATGGCACCTGCAGAAGCCTTTCGGGGAGATTTACAATATCTGGTAGCTTTGATTATGTTTCCGATAGCTTCAGTATTTGCACTGGTCTTTTTTATTGATGTATACACTCGGTTCAATATGACCACAATCTATGAATACGTTGAGGCGCGGTTCAGTCGCAGGCTTGGTTATATCGTATTGTCAAGTTTTTTGCTTTTTAGGACCATATATGCCGGGATAGTGGTTTTCACCCTTTCGATGATATTGAACGTCATTATGGGCTTTCCATTGATTGAAACGATCGTGGTGGTGGGGATAGGAGCTATTGTATATACTACATTGGGTGGGATGAAAGCTGTGATTTGGACCGATGTTGTGCAGTTTGTGGCCATTATCGCAGGTCTTGTGGTGGTACTTTTTTATGCATCTGCCCAAGTACCTGGTGGGTTTACTGAAATAGTAAGATTGGCAGGAGATGAAAATAAGCTCCGTTTGGCAAATTTTGATTTTGATCTAACGGAACGTTATGTTTTTTGGACTTTGATCATTTATGGATTAGTAGAGTTTTTAGGGGCCAAAACTGTTGACCAGATGAATGTGCAGCGTTATTTGAGTGCCCAAAGCCCCCGTCATGCCAAAATAGCCATGTTGATGCAATCCTTATTCTCCATTCCCGTATGGTTGCTCTTGTTTGCCGTAGGTATAAGCCTTTATGCTTTTTATCAGTATAACCCATCCATGGAGATTACAGGTTTTGTGGACAATGGGCTGTTCGATAGGATATTCCCATACTATATAGCTACGGTTTTGCCTTCCGGCATAAAGGGGCTGTTGATAGCCGCCCTGATGGCGGCGGCCATGTCTACAATGGATTCGGTGCTCAATTCGCTTTCAGCCATCTCTGTGGTCAATATATATGAACGGATCCATCCCCATTCGACTCCGCAAAGGTCATTGCGAATGGCAAAGGTCTTTACCATTTTTTGGGGCATTATAATTATAGGTTTTGCCATTTCCATGATAGATATTACCAGTATTTTAAAAACTATCCAAAGTATTTCGGGAATTATAATGGGTCCGATCTTGGGAATCTTTGTGTTGGGCCTATTCACTAGGCACAGTAATGGTAAAGGAGTGCTCATTGGTCTAATCTTTTCCTTGTTCCCATTGATTATAATGAAGTACGGCGTCCCTATAGTTTTGACCTTACATGCACTGTTTGATACCGAAGCTACAGTGCCTGGATGTTTGGTGTATTTATCCAAAATGACATTTACAGTTTATGGAGTCATAGGATTGAGTATAAGTGTATTGGTGGGGTATTGGGCGAGCAAACTTTTTCCCACCCCTTCTTTCCAACAGATTGAACCATTGTTATGGAGGAACCGGCCATGGAGATCATTACTGTTTGGGAATCCTGATGAAACCATTGATATAAACCAATTGATAAATGGAACAGATGAAAATAAAAAGCAACAATGATTTAATGAGGAATTACAGAACCCTTCATCAACAGGGGTTCTTGCCCATCTTTGTTTCTTCGGACAATGATAACCGTAGATTGGTACATTTACTGGTTGAAGCCGGATATAAGGCAATGGAATATACGTTGCGGTGTGAGGATGCAGCGGAAATGATACCATGGATCAGAAGAACATATCCCGATATGGTATTATTGATTGGGAGTACCATGGATGGTGACAAGGTTTTGTCCCGTTTGCGCCAAAGAAATGATGATGGTTTTCTTTCATTGGACGATTTGGCGGACATGGGGAGCCATGGCTTTGTTTCCATGCACAGGTTTACGGAGAGTACCTTTGAAAAGTTTGCTTCGAGCCATTTATTGCTTCCTGCGGTTTATACACCCAATGAGGCAATTGACCAATTTGAAATGGGAGCTCATTTTGTCAAGCTATTGGGACCTGACTTGACCTTGTTGAAACAGTGTACCAGTCGTCCGACCTTTGGGTATTGTCCGACAATGGTGACCGGTGGCATGAACTTGGAACGGATTCCCCAGGCCATCGAATCAGGTGCTACCATAATTGGTGGTGGGTTTGACTTGTTGTTCGGTCAAAGTAATATTGATGAAATACCGGATGACAAAATAATCTCGTTGCTAACGAGCTATCGACGTGAGGTACAGTCTTCAGTAAAGAAGAAGTTTCCTGAACTTGATCGTAATGCAAATAAATCAAATCACGAATGGTTCGAAGCGCTGTCCCATCAACATCCTTTTTTTGATTTCAAATGAGTATGACATCAGCAATGACTCCGCAGACCAAGAAACAATTGTTGGACCTCTATCGAGAACTATTGTTGGAGGATGTGATTCCTTGGTGGACACGCCATGCAATCGATCGGTCTGGGGCCATAAATACATGTATCCAAGATGACGGGACAATTATTAGCAAAGAACGGTGGCTATGGTCACAATGGCGTGCTGTATGGGTGTTCTCCAAACTTTACAACAGTATTGAAAAGCGGGAGGAATGGTTGCAAATAGCCCTGGGAATATATTCATTTTTGGTAAAGTACAATCCATTGGACGATGGACATTGGCCTACGTTACTTGATGAAAAAGGAAATGTGTTACGCGGATATGAAAGTATCTACGTTGACGGATTTGCCATTTATGGACTCTCGGAGCTATACAGGGCAACAGGTGACCCGTACGTACAGGAGTTGGCTATGCGTACTTTTTGGGCGACCGAAAAAGATTTGAAGAAGGATGACCCTCCCCCTTCCTGGCCTTATCCAATAGAAACAGGCCGGATGTCCCATGGCATAAGTATGATATTTTCCATAGCTTATCATGAATTGGCCGAAGTAACAGGGGACAAAATAGTGAGGGATGCGGCAATACACCATCATCGTAAAGTAATGGATGGATTTTATCGCAAAGATCGAAATTCTGTTTTGGAGTTTTTGGATAGGGAGGGCAAAGAACTGGATCATCCAAAGGGTAAAGTCAGTGTCCCTGGTCACGCGATTGAATCCATGTGGTTCCAGATACACATTGCCAAGGCGAACAATGATGCGGAAACCATTGAAAAGGCAGTGGATATCATTAAGGAGTCTCTTGAAATGGGATGGGATGAACAGTATGGAGGGCTTTTTTTGGCAATGGATATTGAAGGTAATGAAGAGGTTGATTGGCCGCATTATAACACCAAGCTTTGGTGGCCCCACACGGAGGCTTTATATGCGACGCTTTTGGCGTATGAACATTCCAAACAGCCTTGGTGCATGGAATGGCACGAAAAGATAAAGCAATGGAGTTTCGAGCATTTTCCAACGGACCATGGGGAGTGGAAACAAAAATTGACCCGTACTGGAATTGAGATTACCGACACCTTGGTATTGCCTGTCAAAGATCCTTTTCATCTACCTCGAGCTTTGATCTATACTATTTTGTTGTTGCAGGAAGATTTGACCAATATTAGGTAATGGGTATAAAAAATAATTGATATGAACAATAAATTTAAATCTGTTGAGGAAATTAAAATGAGGAGAGTTACACACAAATTTGAAAGGAGACTCATTGTAAAATACTCTTCGATGATATTGACATTCTTTTTTACGTTCTCTTGTGCCCAAAAAAAGAGTGATGGCAATGATATGGGAGAGATTATTCCTTTGGAGCGTAATGAAGCTCAATTGTTCATTGATGATTTTTTAATTGAATCTGTTTCGGATGTGAAAAGAACATTGCACCAACTTAAAAAGGATAATGGGGGCAACGTTCCAATTTTGGCAATTGAAGATGAATTTGGCAAGTATACGTCTTCCCTACAAGCCAATGGTACTATTGTGTATGACCCAAAACTCAAAAAATATGTCATGATCGCATTGAGTTATTCCAGGCATTTGGGAAGGGCTACAAAGAGGTCTTGGGACAAAATTAGATTGTACCGATTTACATCGGTCGACGGGATAAACTGGATAAAAGGGGATGACGGTTCCCCGCAACGGATTTTTCCAAATAGCAGGGAAGATTTATTTGACCCCTTGACGGGAAACTATGCCCATAACATTGACTTGTTTTCTTTTTATTACGATACGTACGATTCCGTTTATCCATATAAGGGATGGCAATATTTTTCAAAGAAGAGGGAGGATGACCGTTCTGGAATATATTATGCTTTTTCAAAAGATGGCATTCATTGGGAACATGGAACCAATTTGATAGTAAACGGTTATGAGGGTTCTGATAATCCGTTGAATTATAGTTTTATACAGGATGGGATAAAATTCACAGGTGCAGGAGATGTAACAACGATTTATCATGACGAAAAGGAAGATCGGGTTCTGGGCATTTTTAAATTCAAGAAGGACAAGAAAAATGAAGATGGGCACTATATGAGAAGCCGAGCTTATGCTTTTATCAAAAAACCTTTAAGCGAACCATTCGATTTAAGTCAGATCACACGTGTAGAATTGGTTCCGGCAACAAAGACAATCAATGGGGATATGCCTTCTGATGAGTATTATGCGTCCACTGCTTGGAGATATGGCTCACAGTGGCTTGGTGGTCTCAAGGTGTGGCACCCCAAAGGGGATTATCCATATTCATCAGCGGGAAGTGCTTTTCTGAAACTGGTTTCAAGTCGGGATGGATTACATTGGAGAAAAGTCCAATTTAAAAATGAAGATGGATTTCCTGAAGTGTTTTTGGCAAATGGCAAAGAAGGGGGGAACAATGGGCAAAACGATGGGGGGTATATAACCGAATTTTCCAATGCCCCACTTCGAATCGGTGATCAACTTATCTTTTATTATGGAGCCAGTTCATGGGGTAAAAACCATGAAGACCCCATTAATCTGAGTGGTGGTGGAATCTTTAGGGCCCGGCTGAGGATCGATGGGTTTGTCTCTGTCGACCAGGGTACGATCACCACCAAATTAATAGATATTGATGCAAAACAACTAACCATAAATTCAAAAGGGAACATTGAGGTGGAGCTGTTGGACGAAACCGATAAACGCTTGGGTCATCAGTTGATTTCGGGAGATTCCATTGAACATGAAGTGGATTTCGATGGGAGGACTTTTGGGGAACTTTCTAGGGGGAATCCCATAAAGTTAAGGTTCACAATCAAGGATTCAGGGGAACTGTATTCCTTTAAATTTAGGGATTAGGGTACATCAATAAATTTTTTGAATACTGTAGGGGATGTTCGGGTAGTCTGAAGTCAGGTGATGGAATCATCATTCTGCCATAGGTCAACGGAAGTCCTTCCTGCCGTACGGTTAAATAGAACTTAAAAGAGGAGACCTACAGGGGTCATCGTACAATGGACACTAAATATTTTGATATTCAGGTAAATGGATATGGTGGGGTGGACTACAACCAGAATGATCTGACGTTGGAGGATTTGAAACTATCTTGTTCAAAGTTGATGAATGATCATGTGGAAGGAATATTGGCAACCATTATAACAGCCAATTTTGATGCCATGGTCTTGCGAATCAAAAATCTGGTCAATTATCGAAAACAGGACAGTTTGATCGGGAAGATGATTAAAGGTATCCATTTGGAAGGACCTTTTATCAATAGGGAGGAAGGATATAGGGGCGCACATCCCAAAAATCATATTTTAAGCCCCAACAGGGGAAAGTTGGAAGAACTGTTGGATGCTGCCGAAGGTTTATGTCGGGTGGTTACCTTGGCCCCTGAGATGGATTCCCATAATGTATTGACCAAATTTCTATACTCCAAAGATGTTATAGTCTCCGCAGGACATTGTAATCCAAGCTTGAAGGTCTTAAGATCGGCCATTGATGCCGGATTAAGTATGTTTACCCACTTGGGAAACGGGTGTCCCCAAGTATTGCCAAGGCATGATAATATTATTCAAAAAGTACTTTCCCTGAGTGGAGCCATCAAAATATGCTTTATAGCGGACGGGGTCCACGTTCCATTTTATGCGCTAAAAAATTACATCAGTATGGCAGGAGTGGAAAATTGTATGATCACTACGGACGCAATGGCAGCTTCCGGTGCTGGACCAGGGAGGTACCGGTTTAATGATATAGAGCTGGAAGTGGGAGAGGATAGGGTGGTCAGGGAACCCGGAAAGCTGAACTTTTCTGGTTCGGCATTGGACATGAAATCCAGTGCCCTTAATCTAAAAAAAGAACTTGGATTTAGCGAAGAGGAGATCCATAAGCTCACATATGCGAATCCATTACAACTATTAAAGTTTTAAATTAATGAACATCGAAATTTTTGAAACCAAAAAAGAGTTGGGTGTGGCCGCTGCCAATAAAGGGGCCGAACTTATTGATGAGGCCATTAAAAGGAACGGGAAGGCCAATATCGTTCTTGCAACAGGGACTTCACAATTTGAAACCTTGGAAGAATTGGTCAAAAAGGAGTTGGATTGGACCAAGGTAACCTGTTTTCATTTGGATGAATATATTGGAATACCGATGACACATTCCGCGTCCTTTGGAAAATACTTAAAGGAACGGTTTGTTGATAAGACGAACATTGGTGAATTCAACTTTATTAATGGTGAGACCAATCCTAAAGAAGAATGTAAACGACTCAATGCTAGAATCGATAAGGTGTCGATTGATGTGACTTTTGCCGGAATTGGGGAAAATGGGCATTTGGCATTTAATGATCCTCCCGCCAATTTCGATACCAACGAGCCCTACATCATTGTTGAATTGGACGAAGCCTGTAAAAGGCAACAAATGGGGGAGGGGTGGTTTAAAAGTTTGACTGAGGTTCCGAAAGGAGCAATCACCATGTCAATCAAACAAATATTAAAATCAAAAAATATTATTTGTTCCATTCCTGACAAGCGTAAGGACATAGCAGTGAAAAATACCATTGAAAACAAGATTACTCCCAATATTCCTGCTTCGATTCTACGGACCCATACATCAACTTGGCTATATCTTGATAAAGAAGCTGCTTTGCTACTATGAAATATAAAGGAATGCAGATCGAAATATTGAAATGACCGTCAGCCCAATCGAGAGGAATCCGTTATGATCTCCTTGGACCAAGATGGAGAGAGGGTCAACCGTCCACTGTTATTGTAAGAACCAAAATATATACTAAAATGAAAGCTTTGCCAACAATTCTTTTTTTAATGATGTCCTTACTGGTTTATCCGCAAGAGGAGCAAGCCTCGGCCAAAAAACAAGAACTGGATTATATAAATTTATTCAATGCCGAGGACCGGGAAGATGTTTCCTGTTATAGAATACCTTCAATCATTACTGCCCAAAATGGGGATTTGATCGCGGCCATTGATGAAAGAGTCCCTTCATGTGGAGATTTGAAGTTGAGCAAGGATATAAATATCGTTATTCGACGTAGTGACGATAGTGGAGATTCATGGTCTGAAATCGAAACCGTGGTCGATTACCCCTTGGGCCGATCGGCTTCCGACCCGTCCATGATCGTAGATGAAACGACCGGTGTGATTTTCCTGTTTTTTAATTTTATGGATTTGGATAAGGAAAAGGATGTCTATTATTTAAAAGTGATTAAGAGCACGGACCATGGGAAAACCTGGAGCCTTCCTGTTGACTTAACCTCGCAAATCACTAAACCGGAATGGCGCAATGATTTTAAATTCATTACATCAGGGAGAGGCACCCAAACTAGAAATGGCAAATTACTGCATACTTTGGTGAACAAGGAGAATGGGCTTCACCTCTTCGGAAGCGATGACCATGGGGAGAGTTGGTATTTGATCGATACCCCGATCCTACCAGGAAATGAGTCCAAGGTGATAGAATTGGTAGATGGGACATGGATGATCAATAGCAGGGTAAAGGGAAATGGAGAAAGGTACGTCCATTTATCGTCTGATGAAGGAAAAAGTTGGGTGTCCAAATCCGACCCATCCCTTATTGATCCAGGTTGTAATGCGAGTTTGATCAGATACACTTCAATCAATGATGGGGCAGACAAAAATAGACTTCTCTTTTCCAATGCAAGAATGAGGGATGACCGTAAAAACATGACCATAAGAATAAGTTATGATGAAGGAAAGACATGGACGGAAGGGAAGACCATTTATCAAGGGAGCTCGGCTTATTCATCAATGACCATTCTTCCCAATGGGGATATAGGTTTGTTTTTTGAAAAGGATAAGTATAGGGAGAATGCATTTGTTCGTGTTACTTTGGAGTGGTTGACCGATGGAAGGGATTGCTATAAAAAAACCAAATGAAATCAATGATTAAAATATGAGGAAAACCATCAATTCTATTTTAGGTGATTACGGGTATAACGTACTTGTGTTCATTATGGGTTGTTACCGGAAAGTTACGTCCGTATGGAGGGGACATGTTTATAGTGAAACCATAGTTGATAGGGAAGCGGTTGGTGGAAATCTTGTTGCTGTTCGTGAATGCTTCGATAAAAAGCATACTTCATCCAAGCTTTGATCAAAAAAATCACTGATAAGTAAACTCTTTTTTTGAAGTTTAAAATTAAATGTATATTCTTGCTTAATCGATAAAGCAAAAACTTTTTTAATCGTAATATGAATATGGGAATTACCATTGGAGTGGATTTTGGGACAGATTCTGTCAGAATACAGGCTGTAGATACGAACAATGGGGAAGTCTTGGCAAATGGAAGTGCCCCTTATGAGAGGTGGGGGAAAGGCATGTATTGTCAACCTGAAAAATCCCGATTTCGACAACACCCCATGGATCATATTCAAAGTTTTGAAAGAGCAATGTTTCAAACCATTGCAATGATGTGTAAAGAAGATTTGGAATCGGTCAAAGGTATCTCCGTGGCCAGTACGGGAAGTTCACCCATAGCAGTGGATGAAATGGGTATTGCATTATCCATGACGGAAGAATTTTCAGAAAACCCAAATGCCATGTTCTTTTTGTGGAAGGATCATTCCGCCATAGAAGAGGCCGACGAAGTAAACAGATTGTGTCATGACCGGTGTTCTGTTGATTATACAAAATATGTTGGTGGTGAGTATTCCTCTGAATGGTATTGGGCCAAATTGCTATATGTGTTAAGGGAGGATTCGATGGTCAAGGATAAAATATTCTCTTGGGTCGAACACTGTGATTGGTTTACGGCTTTGCTTACTGGGAATACGGATCCACTTCAATTGAAGAGAAGTAGGTGTGCGGCAGGTCATAAGGCCATGTGGCATGAGGAGTGGGGCGGATTTCCACCATTGGACTTTTTTGTACGGTTGGACCCAATTTTGGGAGGAATACGCAAAAGGTTGGGTAGTGTCACCTATACCTCAGAACAAGTTTCCGGAACCTTATCCAAGCAATGGGCAGATAAGTTTGGATTTCCACCAAATACGATAATTGGTGTTGGTTCATTGGATGCACATATCGGAGCCATAGGCGGAGAGATAACGGAAGGTTGGTTGGTCAAGGTCATGGGGACATCCACCTGTGATATGCTTATAGCACCAAAAGAAACCATCGGCGGGCCGATCAAAGGTATCTGTGGACAGGTAGATGGATCTATTCTTCCAGGAATGATTGGGTTGGAGGCAGGCCAAGCTGCTTTTGGTGATGTATATGCGTGGTTTGGCAAGATGCTTATTTGGCCATTGAATCAAATTCTTGAGAACGATGAAAGTATTGATGTTGAAATCAAGCAGAATATCCAAAAAAAAGTGACCCAAACCATATTGCAGACATTAACATTTGCTGCAGAAGGAATGATGGGCGATGTAAGTGGACCTGTGGCCTTGGATTGGTTCAATGGAAGACGGACTCCCTACTCCAACCAAACGGTCAAAGGTGGAATCTATGGTCTTGATATAGGCACTACTGCACCAGCCATATTCAAATCTTTGGTCGAGGCTACTGCTTTTGGTTCTAAAGACATAATAGAACATTTTAAAGGACAAGGGGTGCAAGTTCATGGAATAATTGGAATTGGCGGGGTGGCGTATAAGTCGAATTTTGTCATGCAGGTCCTTGCCGATGTGCTTGACCAACCGATCAAGGTCATAAAATCTGAACAACCGGTTGCCTTGGGTGCAGCTATGGCAGCTGCCGTATCCGCGAAAATCCATCATTCTTTTGGACAGGCCCAAAAAAGGATGGGAGCTGGTTTTGACAAAGAATTTATTCCGAATCCGATCAATACCCAGAAATACAAAAGACTATATGAAGGATATAAAAGTTTTGGAGGATTTGTGGAAGAAGGTGCATTATCAAGAGAATACTGAAGGTACGAACAGTAATTACCGTAATCGCTAAAAATTTTATAATGGCAGTAAACAACAATCTATTGAAAGCCTATCCCAAAGTAGGTATAAGACCAGTAATCGATGCTCGATTGGGAGGTGTCCGGGAATCATTGGAGAAGACCACCATGGGTATGGCGGAAAAAGTTTCAAAACTAATTTCGGACAACTTAAAATATGGTGACGGAACTTCTGTCCAATGTGTCATTGCAGATACAACGATAGGAAGGGTCCCTGAGGCGGAAGCCTGTGAGCAAAAGTTCGCTAGGGAAGGGGTAGGTCTTTCCATTACAGTAACGCCTTGTTGGTGCTATGGGACCGAAACCATTGACATGAACCCAACAAGACCAAAGGCAATATGGGGATTCAATGGTACGGAAAGACCCGGGGCGGTTTACTTGGCCGCCGCCTTGGCGGGACATGTGCAAAAAGGACTTCCGGCATTCGGTATTTATGGGGTTGATGTACAGGATAATGACAGTGATCACCTGCCTGATGATGTAAGGGAGCGTTTATTGCAGTTTGCCCGATCAGGTTTGGTAGTTGCCCAAATCAAGGGTAAGTCCTATCTGTCCATCGGATCGGTATCCATGGGTATTGCAGGTTCAATTGTGGATGAGGTTTTTTTTCAGGATTATTTGGGGATGAGAAACGAGTATGTGGATATGAGTGAAATTAACCGTAGAATGCTAAATGGGATTTTTGACCGAAATGAATTTGGAGAAGCGATGACCTGGGTGAAGGAGAAATGCAAGGAAGGCCGGAATAGAAATCCCGAATATCTCAAAAAATCCAGGGAACGTATGGATGAGGAGTGGGAAATGATTGTAAAGATGACCTTGATATGTAGGGATTTAATGGTAGGTAATCCAGCGTTGGAAGAGTTGGGATTTGGTGAGGAAGCATTGGGACATAATGCCATAGCGGCGGGTTTCCAAGGTCAGCGACAATGGAATGACTATATGCCCAATGGAGACTTTATGGAAGCCATTCTAAATTCTTCCTTTGATTGGAATGGATTGCGGCCGCCGTTTATAATGGCTACAGAGAATGATTGCCTGAACGGTGTGTCCATGCTTTTGGGATATCTTCTTACAAACCAAGCACAAGTGTTCTCTGATGTAAGAACTTATTGGAGTCCGGAATCCGTAAAGAGGGTGACGGACCATGTCTTGGAAGGCAGGGCGGCCAACGGGATCATCCATTTGATCAATTCTGGTTCATCAACCTTGGACGGGACCGGAAAACAAGAGAAAAATGGTTTGCCCGCTATGAAACCTTTTTGGGAAATAACTGATGAGGAAGTGGAAGAATGTCTAAGGGCGACTGATTGGCCTCCAGCAATGTATGAATACTTTGGGGGAGGAGGATATTCGTCCCGTTTTGTAACCAAAGGAGGAATGCCTGTGACCATGTATCGAATCAATCTTGTAAAGGGGTTGGGACCGGTAATGCAGATTGCAGAGGGTTGGACAGTTGAACTCCCAAAAGACGTTCATGACACATTGGATGAAAGAACAAACCCTACATGGCCCACTACCTGGTTCGTTCCTAGGCTATGTGAGAAACCAGGGTTCAAGGATGTATATTCTGTAATGGCCAATTGGGGAGCTAACCATTGTGCATTCAGCTATGGACATTATGGCCATGATCTGATCACTGTTTGCTCCATGCTAAGAATACCTGTGAATATGCACAATATTGAAGAGGGTGGTATTTTTAGGCCAAAGGATTGGGCCTCTTTTGGGATGGATTGTGAATCTGCGGACTATAGGGCCTGTATAAATTATGGACCTCTATACAAATAGAAACTCAACTATGCCACTGCATTTCGTTGATGGTAATGGAACAACGAACAGAAAGGATTGGACTGTCAATTTGAGACCGATTTCATGGCTTATTTTTTTATTTGTGCGATACATAATTATTCTTTACGTTTGTTTAAACGTTAAAGCATTTATGGGGTCTCCAGTGTCATTAAAAGATATAGCGAACAAAGTTGGTGTGTCCATTCCATTGGTTTCTTATGTGTTGACCGGTAAGGGAAAACAAAATAGGGTATCGGAAGAAACAGCTGAAAAAATCCTTAAAGTGGCCAAAGAATTAAATTATCAGCCAAATTTAAGTGCCCGAAGTTTAAAGACCAATAAAACAAAGACAATTGGGGTCATCCTGGCCGATATCTCAAACCCATTCTTTTCGAATATGGCCAGAGTCATTGAAGATGAAGCGTTTTTGAGGGACTATACGGTGATTTTTGGATCTTCCGATGAAAAGATTGAAAAGTTTGATAAGGTCTTGGAGTTTATGTTGAGTAGGCAGGTGGATGGTTTTATCATAGCTCCACCTGAGGGCTCCAAAGCATCGATATCCGAGTTATTGAAGAATAAAAACAATGTGGTATTGATCGATAGATATTTTGAAGATTTGGATGCAAACTTTGTCATTGTTGATAATGTCGCAGCTTCTTTATCGGCCACCAATTATTTGATAAAAAAGGGATATAAGAGAATAGCAACTATTGCCTATAAATCAAAATTGGCCCATTTTGACGATAGATGTCGTGGGTATTATAAGGCTCTTGAACAGGCCGGTATGTCTCTTGACGAGAATCTTGTGGTAAAGATAGAGAGAGGTTCTTCGAAGAAGGATATGGGAAAAGCTATTGATGAGCTCATCGGTAATGATCTGGCGGACGCCATTTTTTTTCAGACCAACACTTTGGCCGAAGAAGGAATTCGACAAATGCTTGGGAAGGATAGGGAAACTTTAAAGAAAATTGGGGTTATGGTGTTCGACCAAAATTCTGCGTATCATTTTTTGGAAAATCATATCCCTTACATGAACCAACCAATCAAACAAATGGGCAAAGCTGCACTAGCAATGCTTATCGATAATATACAGAGTAAATATAATGGAGCCATAAAAAAATTGCAGTTAAAAACTACATTGGGTGGTATAGAGGAGGAATGATTTTTTTTTTCATTAAATTGCTTAAACGTTTAAATTGATGATTCCAAACCTTAATGTACAAGTAAATGTATATCCAACCATATAAACACGGTGAGTGTCTTAAGAGGTCTGGATAAAGTGAACAATAATAACAAGGTGCCCTAGATAGGATGGGGTATCTGTCCAAGTATATATGAATAATAAATGGATCGAATGTGCTTGGGGAATAGCTAATCAATTGCTTGGCAAGGAACATTTGGGGCAACTTATAGGGATACCAAAAAGCATTAACTTAATCAATGAATCAGTAACAAACTTTTTTAAAAATGGAATACAGTTTTAGAATAACCGAAAAGTATATGCAAAACATAGTTAAGGTGCTACTTATACTTATATTTTTTCAAGTTGATAGGGGATGGTCCCAGAGTAATGACTGGAATATTGAACATGATATAGTGTTCTATGAAGAAGGGAAATATGGAGGGTGGCCGGCGAATCATGGCATGTGGACTTGGGACGGTGAGATATTGGTCGGTTATGTCGAAGCCTCATATTTGGAAAAGAATAAAGGGCTTCATACGTATGACGCTTCAACTTCAAAAAGTAAATATGCCCGAAGCTTGGACGGGGGAGATAGCTGGACAACTTCGGATGCTTTTGAAATGGGACAAAAAACTTGGGGGCACAACCATCGTATGTCCGAAGATAAAGCGAAAAAACCTATGGTCCTGACAGAACCCATTAAAGATTTTACAGCGCCTGGTTTTGCACTGACCTTTACACGACATAACAATGATTATGGCCCGTCGCAGTTTTACTATTCAAGTGACAAAGGGAGAACATGGAAAGGAGCATTTGAATTTCCAAACCTTGGGACTGGGGGTATTGCGAACCGAACGGATTACATCATTGATGGAAAACAAACATTGACCGTCTTCATTACCGCTGCCAAGTCCAATGGAGAAGAGGGAAGGGTGGGTATGGCCCGAACCCAGGATGGTGGATTAACGTGGAAATTGGAATCATGGATTACCTCGGAGCATGATGGCTTTGATATTATGCCCTCCTCACTTCGTCTTTCCGATACAGAACTGTTCACAACAATCCGAACCCGTACTGAAGACGGATTGGATTATATTTCCGCCTACCGCTCTCAGGATAATGGAAAGTCTTGGGAAAGACTTAAGAATCCAGTTTTACATACGGGAAGAGGTGGGTCACCCCCAGCATTGGTCAAATTGAAAGATGGTAGATTGGCATTGGGATATATATTTAGGAGTGATAATGGATCTAGGGTGCATCTAAAACTAAGCAAGGATAATGGTGCTACTTGGGGTGATGAAATAACGTTACGTTGTGGTGATGGGGCAAATAGGGATGTTGGTTACCCTAGAATGACCCAAAGACCGGATGGAAAACTTGTAATGGTATATTATTGGAACCATGCGCTTACCAACAAAGAGAAGCCTTATAGGTATATCGCATCGACAATTTTTGATCCGTCACAATTCGATTAGTGTCACTTATAAATAGAACAAGTTGAAAAAATGGTCTATCAAGTTTTGACATGGAAATACGTGCCATTTGAAAAGAATAGGGCTTAATATCAAAAAAGAGGACTGCCTGCAAGTAATGGCAGATTCTAAATTGCATTCATGTGTTAATTAGGGCATTTTGACCATTCATCTTTGGCTTCCCTTAAATAGCACAGGGCATACTTTTTGGTGAGGTTGTCAAACCATGGGAATAGATTCGTAACAACCCTGATCTTAAAGAAAAGCAAAAAACAATAATGAAGAAATCCAAAAATGATTTTATCGGAACACTCAGTGGAATAATACCACCGATGTTGACCCCACTTTTATCAGATTGGACCTTGGATCGTCCTGCTGTAAAAAAATTGATCGACCATATGATAGATGGCGGGGTCAATGGAATATTTATTTTGGGAACCACGGGAGAATCCACAAGTTTAAGCTATCGCACTAGGAGGGAATTGATTGAACAGACCATTGGTCATGTGCATGGAAGAGTCCCGGTATTGGTAGGTATTACCGATACATCCATTGAAGAAAGCTTGGAGTTGGTTTCCTTGGCTCATGATTTTGGAGCTGATGCAGTAGTTGCTGCTCCACCCTTTTATTTTCAATTGGGTCAAGAAGAACTATTTGAGTTTTACTGGGATTTGGCAGACCGTTCAAAACTTCCCATATTTCTTTATAATATGCCCTCAATGACCAAAATTTCCATGTCGATAGATACGGTTGTGCGTTTATCCGCCCATGAAAATATAATCGGTCTTAAGGACAGTTCAGCCAATACGGTTTACTTTCAAAGTTTAAAATATAGTATCAAAAGAGAGGATTTTGCACTTTTTGTGGGGCCTGAGGAAATCATGGCCGAGACAGTTTTAATGGGTGGCAATGGAGGGGTAAATGGTGGAGCGAACCTATTCCCAGAACTGTATGTTCGTATGTACAATGCAGCGGTAGACCATGACTTTGAGTCCATTAAGATTTTGCAACGCCAAATTTTGGAAATTTCGTCGCTGATCTATAATGTTGGAAAATATAATTCAAGCTATTTAAAGGGTTTGAAAGGTACGGCATCGTTACTGGACATCTGTGGAAACTATTTGGCACCACCGCTGAAACCATTTTTAAAAAGAGAAATGGATCAGTTGGCCAATAATTTGGTAAAGATCCGGAAGAACCTCCATAAAACACTATCCTAACGTATATTCAGGCATGGAAATGCCTTTTCAAATTAAGACTGACAATGGACACCTTAGATATAGTTGTTTTTTTAATCTATATAGTTGGAATAGCAATTTTCGGAAGTACTTTTTTTAAGAAGACCAAGACATCGTCTTCATATACCCTTGGCAATAAAGATATACCCCAATGGGTCATTACAATGTCCATATTCGCAACTTTTGTGAGCAGCATAAGTTATTTGGCATTACCGGGAAATGCGTTTCAGTCAAATTGGAATGCATTTGTCTTTAGTTTGTCTTTGCCCATTGCCTCTCTGATCGCCTCTCGTTTTTTCGTGCCATTGTATCGAAAGGTCAATAGTCCGTCGGCTTATACATTTATGGAACAGCGTTTTGGTACTTGGGCAAGAATATATGTGTCATTTTGCTATTTGCTTACCCAACTGATGCGCATAGGGACCATACTTTACCTGCTCGGTCTTACATTGAATGCCATTGCTGGATGGGATATCACCACGATTATTGTCCTTACAGGACTTGTTGTAGCAGTGTATTCTATGCTTGGGGGCATCTCAGCGGTTCTTTGGACCGATGCCATCCAGGGTATCATTTTAATCGTTGGTGCCATTGTTTGCCTGGGATTTATCCTTTTTTCGATGCCGGAAGGACCCTTTCAAATGTTTGAGATAGCGATGGATAACCGAAAATTTGGGTTGGGTAGTTTTGAACTAGACCTTTCCAAGCCAACTTTTTGGGTTGTTCTGATTTATGGCATAGTGGTCAATCTACAAAATTATGGGGTCGACCAGAACTATGTGCAGCGTTATATGGCTTCAAAGACGGACAAGGATGCCAAACGTTCCGCTTTAATGGGGGGGCTACTATATGTGCCAATTTCAGCACTTTTCCTTTTCATTGGTACAGCGCTTTTTGCTTACTACGAATCGGTAGCTACATTACCCACGGAACTCCAAGGAGCAAATATGGGAGACCGTGTTTTTCCGTATTTTATAGTCAATGTTTTACCCTCTGGTATGAGCGGCTTATTGATTGCCTCCATCTTTGCTGCGGGAATGAGTACTATTTCTACAAGCTTCAACAGTTCCGCAACCGTTTTTCTTACAGACTATTATAATAAATACTATAAGAAAACCGCCACCAATGAACAACGGATGCGCGTATTGTACATTGCCTCTTCGGTCATAAGTATAATTGGAATCTTGATAGCCATTGCAATGATCAATGTGAAAAGCGCCCTTGATGCATGGTGGAAGTTAGCTTCGATATTCAGTGGGGGTATGTTGGGACTCTTTCTACTGGCCATTTTTTCAAGACATAAAAACACAGTAGGGGCTATTCTTGGTGTCATATCAGGTCTTGCTGTAATATTGTGGTTAAGTCTCTCGAATATTTTACTGGGGCCAAATGCTCTTGGCAATCAATTCCATACCTATTTGACCATAGTTTTTGGAACTGGGATTATTTTTCTTGTTGGTTTTTTGATATCCCTTTGCGGAAAGGAAAACAACACTAAATAGAATCGAGTAAGGTCGTTTGTATGCTTATTGCTCAAGAATATATTGGATGTTTATATCGAACTTTTTTTAAGGGATCCGTAATTCCATGGGAACCATATGGTATCGACTCTGTTTGATATAGACAGTTTTATCACATATTTGATACTGAGCATGGTATGACAAGGAATACGGTGGTTCTCTTTTTGGCTCCATACGTTTAGAGGTTGGATTCACACAGAGGAGTATTTGAAACATAAATGGTAAATTATAAGTTGGAGCATATTAATTACAAAGAATAAGCGTCATGTAGTTTTATTGCTTTTAGAATTAATACGGTGGGAAAACAGATTAATATACAATGGATTTAGGTTTAAGAAACAAGGTGGTTATAGTGACCGGGGGTGCATCCGGTATTGGGAAGGGAATACTACTTGGATTAATAGAGGAAGGGGCAGTTCCCTGTATTTTGGATAGGAATGACACTTCCATCAATTCATGTATATATGAATTGGGAGAACTTGGTCAAAAAGTCATTGCTTTCAATATGGAACTTACGGATGAAAAATCCTGTAAAAATGTTATCAAGGATATTATAAGAATTAAAGGGAAAATAGATGGTCTTATAAACAATGCGGGAACAAATGATGGAGTGGGACTGGAACATGGTTCGCTCCCTAAATTTTTTAATTCACTGGAGAACAATGTGGGTCATTATCATCTGATGGCCAAGACATGCCTGCCATTTTTAAAAAAGTCAAAAGGGAGCATTATAAATATAGTGTCAAAAACATATACCACGGGTCAAGGTGGAACTTCTGGTTATGCTGCAGCCAATGGAGCAAGAGTATCCTTAACAGAGGAGTGGGGACATGAACTTAGGGGATATGAAATTTCTACTTATGCTATTGTTGTAGCTGAGTGCTGGACACCACAGTACAAGTCTTGGATATCCAAAAGGGAAAACCCGGAAAAGATTTTGCGGACCATCAACTCCAGAATTCCTATGGAGAATAGAATGACTACCACTACAGAATTGGCTGACATGACACTTTTTCTACTTTCAAAAAAGTCGGGTATTATAAGTGGCCAAACCATATTTGTAGATGGGGGGTATGTGCATTTGGACAGAAAATAACTTCCTCTTTGGTGCAGAAAGAAATCGGTTATATGTGAACCGATAAATCCAAGATGGGTTTATTTTGGATTGTTGTTCAAATAGACATTATAGCTTCCATTTTATGACCCTAACTTTAAAATAGAACATTTGTGGTGGCTTGATATGATTTTAAGAAGCATTTCATATTATTGAATATCAAAGATATGGACAGCATTATCAATACCCCGCTAAGTACTGGAAAAAGAACATACCAGTACCCTAATCCGGTAATATCATCCGTGCCGATAACTGCAATCAGGGCAGTTGCCCCCCGGTGGGTGGAGAGTCTTACTATATTGCATTGCGAGAATGGAGAGAGAGAGAGAGAGACGGATTGGGCTACGGATAGCCAAAGGGCTGTGAATGGCTCCATAAATCAATACGCCTGTCGCGCCGAAGGACCCAATCAATAGTATATTGTCAGATCCTCCAAAAATTGGCCTTGAATGATTCCAATACAAGCAATCCCAATGAAGAATCCCAAAAATGACCAGAATAGTTCTTTAGGTTCCACTGATGTTTCCTTGTAGACTATATATCTCCCTATGCGATATCCCCGTTTTATACTTTTCTTCATTGAGGGGACAAAGATACGATTATACAGGTGTGGAACAACCTAAATAGCCATGACCGTTTAACAGCTTGCAAGATAAATAGGTGGAATCTAGTTTGATCTACTGGTTTTTATCTTGGAAATTCAGTTGGTATTCCAGTACAACCTTGTCCATCAAGGCATTTCATCCATGTGATTGACCCACCAAGGATTGGGATTCATTTAAAAAAGATGCCACATCTAGTTAAGGGATTGGTAAACTGACAGGGGGATGGCCGCTTGAGCACTATTTGTAAAATATAGGATACATCAAAAATGAACAAGATACTTGTATATATTAAATAATATATCTACTATTGCTTAAACGTTAAAGCATTTAATTGTTTTGTATTCTGTAACTAAAAATTTAAACGCTTAAGTTTTAACCAAAACATAAAACATGAATAGGGAACATCGATTTTATGGTTATGCAGCCATGGATTTATAAAGACGGTCTTCTTGCCATTCTAAATTTTTAAAGGATTTGCTTAGAGGAATGGGAATTTCTGGAATGTTGGGACACCAATCTTTTCAACAAAATAGTTTGTCAATAGTATATGTAAACCGAATAGGTATTCAAGAAATTTAAAAATGGGTGAAAAACAAAGTTCGCGACGGGAATTCATTAAAAAAGCGGCTACAGGTTCGACCTTTTTCGTGGCCGGTGGGGTACTACCACAGTTCAGTGCAAAAAGTTATCGGCAAATTTTAGGGGCCAACAACAGAATCAACGTTTCCATGATGGGGGTCAATAGTCGAGGGAAAGCCTTGGCACAGAATTTTGTACAGCATCGGAATTTTAATGTTCTACATATCTGTGATGTGGATAGTCGTGCCATTGTCAACTGTATGAAGGCAGTCAGGCAACGGCAGGACAAAAAGGTAAAGACCTTTGTGGATTTTAGGAAATCACTGGACAGTAAAGATATTGATGCCTTGGTGATTGCGGCTCCCGACCACTGGCATGCACCGGCTTCACTTTTGGCCCTACAGGCAGGCAAACATGTATATGTAGAAAAACCATGTAGCCATAACCCAAGGGAGGGAGAGTTGTTGGTTCAGGCTGCATTGAGATACAATAAGATTGTTCAAATGGGTAATCAACGGCGTTCATGGCCTAATGTGATCGAAGGTGTCAACGCGCTTAAGAGCGGAGTCATTGGTCGAGTTTATTTTGGTAAGGGTTGGTATACCAACAATCGTCCTTCCATTGGTATTGGAAAGGAGATGTCAGTCCCTGAATGGCTTGACTGGGATCTGTGGCAAGGTCCGGCTCCTAGAAAGCAATTTAAGGATAATATTGTCCATTATAATTGGCATTGGAGGTGGCATTGGGGAACAGGGGAGGCGTTGAACAATGGGACCCATATGATAGATCTTCTACGATGGGGTATGGGAGTGGATTATCCTACAAAGGTCAATTCCAATGGTGGTCGGTATCGGTATATGGATGACTGGGAGACACCGGATACCCAAATCATCAATCTCGATTTTGACAATGAAATGGCCATTTGTTGGGAGGGTAGAAGTTGCAACGGAAAGAACATAGAAGGGAGTTCGGTAGGTGTTATGTTCTATGGAGAAAAGGGGAGTATGTTGATTCCGGGAGGGGATAGCTATACCATTTTTGATTTGGATGGGACCGTATTAAAGAAATCAAAGATGGTTTCTGTAATCGATTCAAGGGATAAAATGAATCCAGCAGAAGCTTTGGATGCACTCCATATCCAAAATATGTATAATGCAATCTCCGAAGGGGAGAAACTTAATTCCAATATAGTCTCTGGACATAAAAGTACCTTGTTGGTACAATTAGGTAACATTTCCCAACGTATCGGAAGGTCTTTGGATATAAATCCTGAAAACGGACATATTCTCCGCGACGAAGAGGCCCAAAAGCTTTGGGGGCGTTCCTATGAGAAAGGCTGGGAAATGAAACTTACCTAGAGAACAAAAATTAGTCTATAAAAATAAAACTCATGAAATCAGTCGTCAAAAATCTTAGGCATAACCTTTTTAACGGAATGCAATATTTTTTTTCCGTTCGATATACCGATCATTTCAATGAACTTATGAAGCTAAGACCTTTAAAACCCATCCTTGCGAAATATCTCTGCTTTGCTGGTATGGTAATGTCTTTGGGTTTCTTTGGTTGTTCTGGAAAAATGAATAAGAAAATGGCAAGGGTCATTTCAACTGCTACCAATGCTGACAATACGTTAACTGTTCAAGAGAAGGGGGAAGGATGGGAACTGCTGTTCAATGGTACAAACTTTGATGGGTGGCGTATTTTAGGTCATGATGATGCGCAAAGTGTTCTTTGGGAAATTGAAGAAGGTATCGTTCACAAGGTGAATAGTGGGGAAGTACCTTCACTGGCCGATGGGCAACCTTTAAATGGGGGGGACTTGATGACGATAAAAAAATATGATGACTTCGAACTTTATTTTGAATGGAAGATTCTAAAAGCAGGTAATACAGGATTAAAGTATAATGTATCCGAGGAACTCTCCCAGAAATACTCCAAACATTCCGCCATAGGCTTTGAATATCAATTATTGGATGATGGGGATACCCTATATGCTGGAAAGCTAAAATGCTCACAGTTCACAGGAAGTCTTTATGATCTAATACCTGCAAACAATGCCCGTCCAAAACCTGTCGGTGAGTTCAATACCAGTCGAATAATCATTGATGGAAACCATGTATCCCATTGGTTGAATGGAGAAAGGGTAGTGGAGTATGTATTTGGTTCCAAACAGCTGGATTCCGTATATAAATTAAGTAAGTACAAGGACTATCTTCAATTTTTGGATAAGCGAAGTGGACATATTGTACTTCAAAACCACAAGGACGATGCATGGTTCAAAAATATTAAGATACGTGAATTGAATAAGGCTGAGAATCTTAAACCCAAACATCAAGAATGAAAGTCATCTATGTTGTTGTTATGATTGCTAAGATGCCCTTGTTTTATGGAGAAAGAATCCAGAGTAGATTGTATTCCAATCGAAAGCTTAGCCGAAGGTGAAGGTACGTACTGGTAAAAATTGAATTTAAGGTGAAAAGAGTGAAAAGAAAGAAGCCGCTTGATCGAATGTTCGAGTTTTATACTTGAACGGATACTATGGGTAAATTCAAAGCCAACAAGTTTCGAAGGGTTCATGTACGGGTTTTAAAGATGTCAAACTGAAGTACATTGGCCCCTTTGAAGGAAAATTCAAAGCATCTCTTCTTTCTTATATACATGGATTGACGGTTCTTGGTTCACGAATGCCATAGAAAATGCGAGCTTGATATATCTAGCAGCTAATCCATATATCGAATCAAATGGTAGGGATTTGATGTAAAGCATTTGATATCGATGTGGAGTTCAATCAAACTAAAAATGTATGGGTATGGAAGAGACGAATACACGAGTTACTTCTTTGGATTTTTTTCGAGGCGCCACAGTAATTGCGATGATTGTTGTCAATGATCCCGGTAGTAGTAAATTTCGGTATCAACAACTCTCACATGCCACATGGGAAGGATGTACCGCTACCGATCTTATTTTTCCCATTTTTCTTTTTATAGTTGGAGTTTCAATAGCTTTTGCGTTTGACAAATCGATTTCGAAAGGTAAAACTAGAAGGGACCTCTTGATAAAGTCCATTAAAAGGGCAGTAATCATTTTCATGCTAGGTCTATTTTTGAATTTGTTTCCGGATTTTGATTTTACTTCTTTTAGAATACCTGGTGTACTCCAACGAATAGCTTTGGTGTTTGTGTTCTGTGCTGTGATTAACCTATATGCGGGTGAAAAAAGTCAATACATCTGGTTTATATCAATTTTGGTGGGGTATTTCATTATAATGACCTTTGTGCCGATACCTGGAATCGGTAGGCCTAATCTAGATCCAACAAACAACTTTTCAGCTTGGTTCGATAGGTTGTTGTTAAATGGATATATGGGCGGAAAAGGCAAAGGCCTGTATGATTCAACGGGCATTTTCACAACTGTTCCTGCCGTAGCTTCAGGTCTTTCAGGAGTTTTGGTTGGTCATCTATTCTTATCAGAAAAAATGACCGACAACGTTAAACTAATTTGGATGTTTATAGTCGGAAATATTTTGTTGGTTGTGGGATGGATTTGGAGTTTTGAGTTTCCTATGATAAAGCGGCTTTGGACATCTTCTTATGTTTTATATACTTCAGGCATGGCAATCTTATTTTTTGCAACCTCATATTGGTTTATCGATGTTTTAGGATATCAAAAAAAAATAAAACCAATTCTAGCTTTTGGCTCAAACGCTCTGATTGCATATTTTGCTGCAAGTATATTGGGTAAATCCACATCTTTGAAGATTATTGATGATAACGGGACGCTCAATAGTATCAAAGATTTGATGTTTAACGAAGTATTGACGAGAATATTTAATCCTTACAACGCCTCGCTTGTCTATTCCATTTTAAGTTTGTCGATATTATTCATTTTAGTATGGGGATTATTTAGAAGGAACATAATAATTAAAGTTTAAAAGTAAGCCGCTTAAAAATGTAATGTCTAAATTACAATCAATCCGAAGGTAGCCTTCCTTGAAACAAGTACTATTGATTAAGAATTGTTGAATTTAGAGCTGTCCTAAAAAAGCTATGGTCAAATATGGAACAACCGCAAATTTAGAGACCCGAAAGGAAGTAGGTTTATCGAGATTGAAGTGGTCAAAATCTTAAAACAGCATGTGGAAGGGATTCCGTGTATGAACCTTGCAATGACCATGGTACCGGTGCAGCCACATTCTATAATTGGAAGGGCAAATATGGAGAGATGGACGCCCCACAGTTAAGGAAGCAAAGGAAAAGGAAGATTGGATATTCCAAAAGCACTTGATCGGTTGGCCCAAGAACACTCCACATATGGGTTTTGAAAGCGAAGACATCCATGGAACCATAAACGTGTCTATGGGTCTACAAGCACATAGGGCTAAAAATTAGGGGCAAATTGATAAGGCTATGCCACTCTTTCAGGGCTTCCAGACAACGTTGGTCGTGAACTCCGGGGTAAATTTTCTACGTGTCGTATCAGTAAATTTAATGATTAAACGTACTGTCCTAATTTTGGGATATGCATACAGAAACATAGTAGTCCTTATTTAGTATGAACGAGTTGGATCGCATTTTTTTTATTAAATATATAAAGTTCCTTTCATGACGATTACAGAATCACCACCTACTATTATCCCATTATCTTGCACCTGGATTTCAATGATGGAACTTCTATTGAGAGCCTCTCCCTGTGCTATTTTATAATTTCTGTTTTTGTTTATATATCCCCAATGTTGAAGAAATCCAGCCAAAGGTCCAGCAGCACTTCCTGTGGCGGGATCTTCATCAATACCTATTCCTGGATTGAAGAATCTGGCTTTTATGGGGACTTCATTCTCTTTTGTAATGACGAAGCAATAAACCCCTTGAAAATGGTATTGTTTGGCCAGCTCACTTAAAAGTCCTTTATCCGATATTGTTTTGGCCAAAACCTTTTCATTCCTTAAAGGAATCATTAAGTGTGAAACTTCGGTAGCCACTACCGTAGGAATCAATTCTTCATAACCAATATCCTCCTCTTTAAGGGAGAGCGCTTTACAAAGCGAAGTGGTTGGGACGGGGCTTTTTATAACGGCAGCTTGCTGATGCAGCCCTAGCTTACTTCCTGTCACCGATATTGCAACCAGGTTGTCCTTCATTATTATTTTAGGGAAATCGTTTAAATCGGATTTAAACCGTTCTTTATCCAAAAGAAGGGCATGTACTGCACCCAAAAGGTTATGGCCAGCTCCGTTTATTTCAAAACCAGTTGGTGTGAATGAGCGAACTTTAAGGGTATTTGATTCCCTAGAATATCGAATAAAAGAAGTTTCGGAATAACCGAACTCTTTGGAAATGTCTTTATACAGGGATAATGATAAATCTTCGTTTGTTACGACAACAGCCAATTGATTTCCTTTATATTTTTCTGATGTAAAAACATCAAGCACATAATATGCTAAACTTTCTGTTTCTTGTTTTGTAATCATGATTTTAATCCGTTCAAGCTTTTTTAATGATTGATTTTGTGACCAGCGGTATTTGATGTTCCAAATGAAAAATAAATGTGTTCAAAGCGTATTCTTACAGTATCATTTTTCTTTTAAGAGTCGATTCTATTTGCACTGCCCGTGATTTTATCAGGTTAATTTTTATTATTGGTTACAATACCTCTTAAGGCATGTCCGTATTATTATTTTAATGGTTAAAACCAAATGGTTTCCATATTATCATAGTCAGGTACCGAGGAATATGAACTTGTTTGAGGAGTTTGGAAATTGCTATTCCACAGCATTCGTCCCTTTTCCTGGCATTATGGTACTCTATGAAGGACAAGATCACTGAAGGGGAGGCTGTTCCCAAATCTGTTCTATTCTCACAAATTCTTATAGTACTTTGACTGACGCAAAAACGCTTTTATCTTATTTGTATCCGCATAGTCAAGTTCAATGATTTCTGCGATTGCGTTTTCCTTGTTTTCTGTACTGTCGTAATAGGCCTTACAAATGGCGTATCCCATGAAGTAGCCTAAATCACCTACGGTTTCTGTGGTCGCCCCATTGTACAGCCAATTGCTAAAGTCCTCGGAATACATTTCTTCCTTGAATTGTTCTTTCAATTGCTTTTCGTGCTTCTTACCGTACAAAATGTAGGCGTTTTGCAGGTCTGTTTCCAATACCAATTCCGTAATAAAATCGCATGCTCCCTCACAGAGGGCTTGTCCCAATAAAATTTTTCCTTCACTTTTCTGCTGGGTATGCACATATTCATGTATCGCAATTGGAACAATGTAATCTTCCTTTTGAGTCTTGAAGAAAGTTTCTAATCGTTTATCAGGAAATTCCGATACATTGGTAGCTGCATTTCCTGTGGCTATTTCACTTCCTATCATCACGATGGAGTCTTTTACCGTACCACCCGAACGAATGGCGGAAATGGTAAAATAAATTTGAGCTGGTTGTAAGCCAGGATACAATTTTCGAAATTTCTTTAGTGAACTGTTGATTTCTGTTTCCTTACTCTTAACCAGAAATGTATTGGGCCGGATGGATTTCCAGAATTCAGGATATTCATTTACTGTATTCACCAATCTTTCCGCACCAAAATTTCGCAACGTCATGAAAACCTCTAATCCTTTGGTACCCTTGTCGATATATAGAGTCTGCATCAAGTCAATTTGCCGCTGCCTATCGTTTATGGTTTGGACCGTATCATAGGCTTTCCAAAAATTATCAATGTCGGTAGTGAACACTTGCTGTTTGTTTTCTTGCCCATACAGTGTCAGTGTGAATAATTGAATTACAACTGCGGTATTTATACTGTTAATTATCTTTTTCATTCTTTGTGATTTTTTCTATTCTATTGCTTTTAGTTGGTGTTGTCCATACAAATGGACTGAGAATAATCATCCAAATTGCGTACTGAATTTTTTTTGCGTCCTGAAGCTTTGTCCAATGATTCTTAAAAAGTATCATATGGCCCAACTTTATCAGGGTCTTTTTCTTATTCAAAATTTCATATCTGGTAGTTTTTCCGAACTTTTGGCTGGTTCTTGGGTTATTTTTGAATGATTTGAACTTGCTGATTTGATCGGTTACCTACAGACTTTCTGCCAACTATAAAGAGATAGTCGCCTTTATTGTTTTTATAGGATTCCATGATTTTATGAACTTCCCCATTGTCAATATCCGCTTTTAATTTTGATAGTCCTATTTTCACTTCCATTTGATTCTCCAATGAAGAAAATGACGATATCCCATTTCTTATTTGTTCATCAAAATAGTATTCAGGGTTGTGCTTGCCACTGTACAGAAATTTATCTTGCAGATTGGGCAGGATAAAATACTTTTCTGTTTCAACGATTTCAAGACCACATTTTTTAATGGCATTTTCCATGTGCGAAAGACTTGGCATTTGTGTAATTGCATCGTCCAACATTCTTGGGAAATAGTGATTAAGCCAATATCCTTTCATCTGTTTTGGTGTTGACGTGAAAATCACGATTCTTCCATCGGTCTTGAGTACCCTGTAAAGTTCATGAAAGGCCTTATTGATATTGGTCCAATGATGAACAGTCAAACATCCAATAATCCCATCGACTGAATTGTTTGCAAGTTCCAATTTTTCAGCAGAACCCTTTTTCCAACCTATGTTTTTATTTTTCAGTCTTGCCTTTTCAAGCATTTCTAGTGAGGGGTCAACACCTATGAATCGATAGCCTTCCTTTTGGAATTCATTCGTATAATTTCCTGTTCCACAACCGATATCCAGATAAATACCCTTCAATTTTGGCCGTAAATATTTTAAAAAGGTTTGGACTAAAAATGGATCGGCCTTTCTTGTGACATTGTAATTAATCCCTAATTTGTCATATTTGACTCCCATCGCTTAATTGACTTTCGAAAGATGATGAACTTTATTTGAAATTTACTATTTCAGTCCCACCATTATTGGGAAGCCCATTGCTGTCAAAGTTTTCATAATCCATTATAATCTCGCATTCATCCAAGTTAAATTTCGACTCGACCCATTTCACTGTGGAAACACAATCAATTAGAGTTGAATCAGAAACATTCTCTTTTATTGTTACAATCCATAAAAAGTGTTCAGATTTTTTCAGGTCCAATATTGTTTTGTATTCTGACGAATTCGTAATAAATGACTCAAATTCTATAACCGTGTCTTTGTAAATGGATTTGTATTTTTCAATTACGCTCCTATAGTTGATTGTTTTGGTAAGTTTTGACAAAACACATTCTTCCCCTCCAACTTGTTCAATGGGGTTATCCACAATTTGTTTCTGGGTACTGCAGCTTAGTAATGTCAGAACAATGGTAATAAGATGGCAAACTTTCATGATTATGGTTTTCTTATACTGGATTATGGTTAAGAATTGGCCATCTTGAATATGGCATACGGATAAGTCCATTATCTTCTCTGTTGAGTAAATAAAATTTCTTAAATTTAAAGGAATTCCTTTTGGTATTTGTCGTATCACATAAAATCCAAGTTATATGGGAAATTACGCAAGATGGATACCCGAACAGACCCCGTTGGACCCTCACAATCCCATGAAAAAATTTGAGGTATTTCTAGGAGAATGGGATTGTGTTGAGAAATCATACTTTCCGGGCAACATACAGGAAAGCTTTAAGGCCAGGGCACATATTTATTTTTTGCAGGACCAAAAGACACTTTGTGTTGATGAAATAGGTGTTGACTCAACTTTCAGGTTTTTGGGTTTCCATAAATATGACCCTGATTTGGAAGTATACTTGAACTATGGTGCTACCTATCAATACCCTATGGGAGGGTATGCTTTGGAAACATACGACTCGGATAAAAACGAATTTAGGTTCAATCTTAACCTTCGCCTTTATCCTGATTCCAATTCGATTAAAAACAATTCCCCAATCACCGTGGAAGGATCTAATTCTAAATGGATCGTTCAGGACGTTGACCACCATAAATTTTATGCATGGACCCTAGGGGAGGAGGGTAGGGAAATTCCATTGAAGGAAGTTTTGTATTCAAGAATAAAGTGACCTCCTTATTGTTTATTTGAACTTCTACATTCTTAGACTAATCAATGCGCGGTACGGATTTTAATACATTCCGCCTTCCGGGTTTACCGTTTAGTTCTTAATTGTTTCGTTTTTTGGCGCCTTAAAGCATTTCTACAATTTGAATATTGTTCCCACAAGTGTCATTGAAAACTGCAATTTTTACCGTTCCCATCTCGGTCGGCTTAACGCTAAATTCAACACCAAGTTTTATAAGCCTTTCGTAGTCTTGTTGTACATGGTCAGAACTAAATTGTGTATAAGGAATTCCTGCATCAAAGAGTGCTTTTTGATAAATCTTGGCTGGTTCAAAATGATTTGGTGCAGGTTCCAATAAAATTTCAATTCCGGTTTGTTCTTCTTTGCTCACAACGGTTAGCCATCGACCATGCTGGCTTAATGGAACATCCACTTTTTTTACAAATCCCAACGTTTCGGTATAAAAACGTAATGCCCTTTCTTGGTCTTGGACCGGAATGCTTGTTATTTGAACTTTCACTTTACTTTGGTTTTACATTTAATACTGCAAAATTCTTGAATGCTAAACAGTCCGACTTTGTGAAAATTGCTCTTTTCCGGAACTCATTGGGTGTCAGCCCTACACGGGATTTAAACAATGTGCTGAACGAACTCGGGGTATCAAAACCGACTTCAAAACAAGTATCTGTGACGGTTTTTCCTCCTTGAAGTAACAATTTTGCTTGCTCAATGCGCTTGTCAATAATATATTGTTTGGGGGTTTGTCCGTAATACTTTTTGAACAATCTAAGTAAATGGAACTTTGAGATAAAGCGAACTTTTGAAAGAAAGTCCAACTTCAATTCTTTGTTAAGGTGGTTGTTTATATAATGCCTTGTTCCGATTATAGTATCGAGTTGTCCTTTGTTGGGGTAACAGTCATTCACTAGTTTGCTCACTTGTCTATAATAATGTGTCATTCTTGATGTTTATTGTGTTGTCCGTTCAATGGCCAGCAACCTGATCATAGGAATTTGGAATACATCTCCATATCCCACGTACTTGAACATCTTCTATAGAAATTGCTTGTTTGAACTTTGAATTATCCCATAGTCTAAATGAAATATAGCTGGTTTTTGTAGTTTGAAGAAACTGGATTGAGAGCGTTCTCAATTAATCCAACTGTTTTTTTCCAAATATTGAATGTGGGTCTCTAGCCATAATACCTATAATTCCCACTTCTTGATTTAAAGTGGACTGGGTCAATACTACAACTTTTTATCTTCTTCATATTTTGCAACCTATTTGCAGTACCATCAAGTTTGGAATTGTTTGTATTTTCCTTTTGGGTACGGTTATGGATTGTTGTGGGGCTGGATGGACTTAGTTGATTTACACTGAACTGAAAATTCCTTTGAAATTTTCTGAGTGGATGGAAACTGGCAATTACTTATAGCCATTGCCGGTAAAAGGTATTCATTCGTTCAAGGCAAAATTTACAATACCTTCAACATGAATTTTTGTTGTGTCGAATACGGGAAAATCAAAGTCTTTTTGATCAATGAGCATAGGTATTTCGGTGCATCCCAAAATAAGTCCTTCAGCCCCTCTTTCGATTAATTCATTTGCGAACCGTATGAATTTTAGTTTTGACTCTCTATTTATTATTCCTCTTCCAAGTTCATTTTTTACAATATGTTGAATTTCTTCAATATCTTTTTTTTCCGAAGGAACAATGGTTCCAATATTATATTCTTTCAGTTTATTCCGATAAAAATCCATTTCCATTGTAAATTTCGTTCCTAGTAGTCCCACTTCGCGTAGTTTCTGCTTTTCTATTTCTTCTGCCGTGGCAGATGCAATATGAATGATGGGGGTTCCGAGTTTTGATTGGATTTCGTCAGCGAATAAATGAGCCGTGTTGGCGCATAGAACAATGCAATCAACATTGTTTGAGATTAAACTCTTGCAGGCATTAAAAATCAGGTCATAGGAATTTGTCCATCCCCTATCTTGGATATCCGAAAAATTCAAGGAATAAATTATACATTCAGCGGAGTTCAGGCCTCCTAGTTTTTCGTTGATACTTTGGTTGATATATTTATAATAGTCTAAAGTAGAAGTCCAACTTATTCCACCTACCAATCCTATTTTTTTCATTATAGTTTAGTTTTATTCTTTTGGCTTGTTTCCATCTTGCTTATTTAAACGTAAGATGCATTTCTATACCCCTAAGCAATGGATAAAATAAATCGTTTATTTGAACTTAAACTTGTCCCATTGTAAACAATCAACAAATTAGTTCTTGTCAATTACTGCTCTTGTTTTTTAAGATATGGGCCAATATGGCTTTTCCCAACTCTGGATAGTTTGTCTGAATTAACCAGTGACCAGAATCCAACTCCAAAAATTCATAGTCGTTTTTCATGTACTGATGACTTTCTTTTACTGAATAAGCACCAATTGCCATGTCTTTCTTGCCCCAAATGAATAAGGTTGGCACATTAATATTTCCCAGTATACTTTCATTTGCTGCTTTCTTTAGATGTTTATAGTTGCATCTGTAATAATTCAGTGAGGCCGTAAGCTGTTTGGGATTTCTAAAAACCTTCAAATAATCATCTATTTCATCGGTACTACTGTTCCTCCAAAGTTTTTTAAATAGTCGAAAATCATTTTTTCTAATTTTCATTTCTGGAAGAAATGGCAATTGGAAATCTTTTATGTATTGACTCATTTTTCGCTGTTCACTGTCAAGTGCCAGTGCTTTTCCAAAAGCTTGCAGATGTGGAACCGAAATACCGGTCCAACTCAATATTGATTCTTGGTGATCATGAACCAATTTCCAACCTATAGCAGCTCCCCAGTCATGGCCGATAAGATGAAATTTTGAATTGCCCCAATGCCCAGAAATGTTTATAACATCCTCCACCAATCTATCCACATGGTAATGCTTTTTACCTTTTGGACAAGCACCTTTACTATACCCTCTCAAATTGGGAGCAACACAGAAAAAACCATTTTCAGAAATATAAGACATTAGTCTTTTCCACATATATGACGTTTCTGGAAAGCCATGTAATAAAATTACCAATTCATTCTGTTTGTTGCCTTCGGTCCGGCAATCAAATACAAAATGATTGGTTTTTATTTGCACAGTTTCTTGCATACAGAAATTAAATCTAACTTGTTATGTTTCAAAATAAAGCAAATCCATGTACATCACAGATTGGAATGATACTATAAATCACCACTGCCATACTTGCTAGTTATGGCATCGACCTCAATTTCAATTAACCAATCTCGGTCAATGAAACCAGAAACCTGCATAATGGTATCTACAGGTTTAATATTTTTAAAATAGACGGCCCGTACCTCGGCGGCCTCCTTCCAATCCTTTATGTCCACCAACAACATTCGTGTTCTCACCACATCGTTTAAACTAGCTCCCGCTTTCTCCAATGCTGTTTTAATGGTTTCCAAACATTGTTTGGTTTGTATGGTAATGTCTCCAATTCCCACTGTTTTTCCATGTATATCCAATGGAGCTGTTCCGCCAATGGTAATATAAGGCCCCACCCGAACAGCTCTACTAAAACCAATGGTTTCTTCAAAAGGGCTCCCACTTGATATTAATAATCGTTTCATAAAGTTTTCACCTAGTAGTTCTTGATTTTTCTCATTTTCTCATTGGCTTCTTTGAATATACCACGAATCACATCACCGTTGGAGGGTTCTTCCGCAAGGGTTTCTGGATTCCATTGGCTACGTTCTGTTGCAAAAAAATCACCTCCGTAAATGTGAAGTCCTCCCGTGAATCGTTTTAATGGATTAGTGACCGAATGTATGGCATTGGTATTTAAGGTTGCGACATCACCCTCAAATAAGCATCTTACATCATCGGCTTCCAATCCTCTTTTTTGGTTTTCCCAGATAATATTGTCCTCCCGACCTGTATAGATACCAATATTGGCCCACATTTTATGGTTGTGTGGCATGAGGTTCATTTGCGGTGTCCAAGATGCCGCAAAAATGGTGAGTTCTTTTGTCCTCAAGAAAACCTTCAAACCTGCTTCAGTAGGTTCACCAATGGCTTTTAGCATAGCCGCAGGATTAGAGACTGCCTTTTTCAAAACTTCCTTCACAGCTTCTTGGGGGTCGACATCTTTATTAGCCTTTATACATTCCTCAATGAATTTTTGTAGCTCTACTAGTTCCCATTCCTCAACGGGTATAATGCGTTCTCCGTGATCCAAGGCCCCATGATCTATTTCTGTTTTGGCGGAAGCCATAAAGCTTGGGAGCACCGATAAGCTTAAACCCAATGCCATGGTCCTAACCATGCTCCTCCTTGATAATTCTGGATGGCTCTTTTTTTTTGTGTTGAGATTTACATTTTTTAAAGATGACATTGTTGTGCTTTTTAAGTTTTAGTGTACTCGTTGTAAAATCTTTCATTTAAAGGGATTTCCTTTAAAGATGTTTCAATGTCATCAAGATACTTGATGATTGAAAGGTCTTCCTTTAGCAACTGATAGATGGCATACTCGCAACTAGCCCATATCTGCTCTAGTTTTGGTAATAGATCTAATGCTTTTTTGGTAAGTTCAATATTTTGTTTTCTCTTGTCTATAGGATCTTTTTTGGTTTTTATGTAGCCTTTTTTGGCCATTTTTTTGAGCATGACTACCGTAGATGGAGGTGAATAACCCAATTGCTCCGCTATATCAACCATTGTATATCCTTTATTTTCTTTTAATAATTTGAACACCAAATGCCAACTTGGTTCAACATCGAGGTCCAATTGCTTAAAAAACTTTCTGGTGTCGTGGGCCATTCTGTCACTTATCCGTTTTAATCTATTATCCAAGGCTCGATAACCAGATTCTTTAATAAAATCTCTAATCATATCAGTTAATCCAATAATCTAAATATAGTGATTAATAATTAGTCAACTAAATAGTTAACTAATTATTGTTAAATATTTTTCGAAAGAGATTCCCTTAAAGTTTAAATAAACGGTAGAATGTAAACTATTTAATTAGTACGGGGAAATGAACTTTAACAAACCAGTGGACTCGTTTTACAATGAAAGTTCAATTAAACGGTCATCCAAATTCAATAGATTAAGAATGACCGAAAATTGTGGGAGAACTTAGTGGGTTATTTAAATTTTTTTTAGAATGAATAAGTTTCAAATAGCTTCAATTAATCGCTCATTATAGTCGTCCAGCATGGTTGTTGGCAATGATTTGAGATAGATCTGTGTTGTGTTCAGTTTACTATGTCCAAGCATGGCAGAAATGGCTTCCAAAGGTATATTATGTAACATGGCCTGAGTGGCAAAACTATGTCTGCTTACATAAGTGGTGAGTTTCTGTTCTATGCCGCATAGTTCCTGGATTTTCTTTAAACCGCGGTTATATCGCTGCCTTTCCCAATTGATCTCCCTTTCCTGTTTTGCCGGATCTTCCCTTTTGATGATTGGGAAAATAAAATCTTCCCCTTTTTTATCCTTCAGATAGATATCCAATATTTCCATGAGTTGATCTGTAATTTTAATATCATATAGTTTACCCGTTTTCTTTCTTCGGAACTTGACACGGCCATTGATAATGTTGTTGGCCTTTAAATAGGCCATATCCATGAAATTCATCCCATAAAGGAAATAAGAACAGATGAAATAGTTCCTGTACCTAAATAAGGCTAGGCCCTTAGGAATATCCAATGCCACAATTTTTCTGATATCGTCAACTTCCAAGGCTCTTTTTTCCGTTGGAACCTGTCTAATTGTATAATAATAAAAAGGATAGGCATCCCTTTCTATTAAACCCGCTTTTATTCCTTTATTGAACAAAGCTCGTATGCCCCTTAAATAAGTGGATAGGCCATTCCAACTATTGCCTTTTGCCAGATGGTGTTTTTCAAAACGCTTGATCAACGAATAGTTGACTTCATTGAACTTGAGATCCCTCCCTTTGTTGAAGGTCCTCAATACTGACAATAAACATTTGTATTGCCTAGCTGTACCATATCTATGGGAGGCATTTAAGTCTTCAACAACAGTGTAGCCAAATTCAAAAAAAGATTCATAGTTGCTGTTTCGGGTTATTCTTTTCTTGACTTCAACAATGGATAGATAATTTAATTTACCTTGGTCGGCAAGCTTGTTCAGAATATCATTTGCGCGTGCTTCCTCTTTTAATAATAAAGTATTTAACCTAGCAATGGATTCTGTTCGAGAGTAGGTTCTTTTTATAGCACACTTTTGATGATCCCAAAATATTTCGGATATTGAAAAACCAGTGGCGATTGAGGTAGTTTTACGTAAATGTGTTAGACGAAATATGATAGGGTAGGAGCCATCCTTTTTTGTTCTTCTGGTATCTAATAAAAGGGTCAAATATGTTCTCATTAACTTCAAGGTAGCAAAAAAATTTGCAAACAATTTGCAAACAAATACTTGAATTCAATTGAATTCAATTGTTGTTGAATTGTATTTAAAACGTTGTAAATCAATAAAATATAATATATTTCTGAATAGAGAAATTTAGGCCCGAAAACGCTTCTAAGCAGACGGTCGAAGGTTCGAATCCTTCCGCGATCACTAGTAAATAAAGAGCCTCCATAAAATTGGAGGCTTTTTTCTTTCCGAAAGCGCGCACTTTTTCTTTTTGCAGGTAGTTTTCAGGCTCAATCCATTGTTTTAAAAGATTTATAGACAGCAATTTATGTTATTTAATGGTTTTGTGTAAGTTCACTTTATGTCAAATGCAGACGTAAATATGTATTGCCTTGGGTGTAACATCCATAAGTTTTGCCTCTGGATGTGCCGATTTGAATACGGTTCAGGGTTCGGTTAACTGGTCCAAGTTAACAGTGTAAAGTAAATTAAATCAGCTATTTATGTTTCATGGGGTAGACCTTCCACCCCGACTTTAATATTATAAGGTTGATGGTCAGAGACCATCAACCTTATTTGTTTTTATAAAACATCTCTTGTGCTAGGTTTATTTTGAAAGATTTGTCAAGGTATTTGTTGAACCTTAAAAAATATGCACCATAATGACCAGTACACTGAATGCCAAACTCAAAATCAAAAGATTGAATGTGGTCGTAGATTTCAATTGGGCCAGTACGGCTCCGTTAAAGGCCATGCAGAAAATAGTGACAAAAAAGAGTAAAGTCATCCTAAGGGACATCGCCATTTCACCCATTAACAATACCATTGCCGCTGCCGAACCCAAACAGCTTTGACCTATTATGGCGATGGAGGAATAGCCCAACTGTCTTTTTTTGAACTCCATCAACAGTTTGTTGTATATGCTTGTCATTTTGTTCATTTTAGAATTTGCTCTTGATTAATGAACGGTTTGCTGTTCCAGGGTTTCAGCTTTTGGGAACAGAACATTGTTTTCTAGATGGATATGCCTGTGGAGATCTTCCTCAAATTCCTGCAATAGGGAATACGTTACCCGATAGGTGTTGCAAGCATCTGCTGGGGGAGTATAACTGTTGGTCAACTCTGCAATCTTTCGAAATCGCTCACCTTCATGGTCATGCTCTTTCATCATCATTTGGATGGGATTGCGGACTGTTCCAAAGTGGGGCCGCACCAAAGGTTCACGATCGGCGATTCCTTCCACCATTTTACGGACCCAAGGGAAGAGTACCAGTTCCTCTTTTTTCATATGCATGGCCAGTTCGCCACCTGAAGCCTTGATAAGTTCCGATATTTCAAACAATTCCGGGTGACGATCCCCATGTACCCTACAAAGTTTGTCCAAATATTGGTTGAGTATCGGAATCTGCTGTTCCACATAGCGATGGTGTTTCTTTTCAATATAATCGGCGAGTAGGTCCAATGGCCAAGACGCTACCTCAAGGTGATCTCCTTGACCATGGGCTTGGACTGTATCCAATTCTTGGAGTAAGATCTCCAAGTTCAATCCTTTCTTGGTTGCGACTTCCGATAGGGTACGGTTGCCCTTGCAGCAGAAATCTATTTTGTGCTTTTTGAAAACCTGTGCGGTACGGTAGTTGTCCGCAACCATTTGTCCTATTGTTTTTTCAGTTACATGGTCCATAATATCAAATTTTATTAATCGGACAAAATTGTCCTTTATTGGATTAAATTTTTTTAACGCTTCAAGTAAGTCAGTCCCACTTCCAGACCTGTGGCAAGTTCGTATAGGCTTGTACTTTGCAACATGGTCCTTAGATTGGTTCTTATATCTACGAATTTGTCATGTAGGGGGCAGGGTTTGTTTGCATTACATTCCTTGAGTCCCAATCCACAACCCACATAGATTTTATCCCCATCAATGGCCTTTACGATCATATTCAGCTTTACGTCATCCATATCTTTACGATCAATCTCAAATCCACCCGTAGGTCCTTTTACCGAATGTACAATATTGTTCTTGGTGAGCTGTTGCAGGATTTTTGCAGTGAAGGCCACTGGAGAATCGATTTCCTCTGCAATTTCGGTGACACTTACCCGTCTTCCCTCCAAGGATTGCAGCGTAATATATACCGCCGCCCGAATACCGTATTCACAAGCTTTTGAAAACATCATAGGGAACTTGAATCCGCACAAAGATAGTGCATGATATTAAATAAGACAAAATTGTCCTTTATTATTTTTATGTCAAAACTTGCCATAAGACAAATCAAATTTAAACTATTACCCATTGGAACCCTATGGATTGTTTTAAAAAATCAAGATGCAGTGCGATTTTGAAGCACCATTAACACCAAACTTAGAACGATTATTGAGGAGCACAAGGCCAAGGTTGTGGCATATCCTTCAAAAATCTCCCATTTCGACCAGAAAGCAAAGCCTTTGAGGAAAATTAAAGTTTCCGTAAGTAAGAATCCCACAAAATACAATTGGTAGACGGTGCGCGATAAACGTAGCAGACCAAAATAATCCAAGAAAAAGAACAGCCCAAAGCTCACGACCCCCAAGAAGCTCAAATGTAAATACCCAACGGTAAAATCCAAGTACTTTGTGGCCATTCGGGCAAAATAGGGTATGGAAGTCAGTAGTTGCAATCCAACTTTAACACTGACAAGGACAACAACGGTTCGTAATAATTGGTTTTGCAGATTTGAGGGTGACAAATTCCCAATTCCGTTTTTGGCAAATGTCCAAAAAACTAGCAAAGCTCCAATCTGGACCATTGCTCCAACACCTCCAAGAACATACAGCCATGGTGATGGCTCCGTCCATAGGGTGGACAGGAAAAAAGTAAGAACAATGCCCAGGTTGATTGCCGTAAAGAAACGGACAAAGCTTCTTTGGGGAATATTATGGCCCCGCTGCTCCTGAACAAATAGGAACAGCCCCAATAAGACCAATAACATCCAACCATTGTACTGAAAGTGCAAATAAAAATATATGGATAAGCGGTACCAGATGGATTGGGCTCCCAACGTACTCATGACCGCTCCCAACGCCCAAGGTCCCAAACTTGACACCACCATATAGATCAGTGCTGCTTTTACACAGGTTAAGCCGTTACTTTTCTTGTACTTTGGGTCAATGTTTTTCCAGAAATAATGGGTATAGGCATAGGACATAATCAAGAAGAGGGTAGAGAATATAATGGAAAACAAGGCATATCCTTGGAAGGGGAAGGTAAACAACATCCCTACCAAAGTGCCTTGGGTGCCCCAAAAAATCCTGATATAGGTATGGTTGGATGTATTCTCCATAAAACAATAATGGAGCAAAGTGGTCAAGGCCACATATACCCAGCCCAAAAGGGCAATATGGGAATGGGTATGGACCACATATTTAAAGTTGAAATCAAAGGAGAAAATAGGGAAGGAGCGAAGCAATAGGCCCAAGCCAGCGGCAACACAGAAATAAACAAGGGCAATTAAAAGGTGTCGCTGGTGAAAGCTCTCTTTCATGATTTTATGAAAATTGGTTAGGACTCCATTAAAAATCCTTTCTTTTTGCTTTAAGGCTTAAGCCAAGTATAGGCAATATAGTCCAAAGTAAAAGAATGGCCATGGAGACCAAAAAGCCCAGATCGGTACCAAAGAACTTTTTAAAAATGGCGCCTGTATATCCCAATAGTGCTGAGATGTCTAATTTGAGTAGGATCAAAATTCGGGAAAGATCAATGGGATTTAGCGCTGTGGCCACCAAGGAAAAAGTATCCAAGGGATACTCCTCAAAAACAATGAGGGACATCAGGAACAATCCATCATAGACCACGGCCAAGAAGAGCCATAACAGAACGGCGTAGCCAAACCCCTTTATCTTGTTTTCGTTGGATATGGCAATCACAAAGGATAGGCCCACAAATATGAAGGTCAGGAAAGCCCCGGTGACCAGCAGTAACGTAAAATCAAAAATGGCATTGCTCCGCAAAAGGCCGTACAGAACAAATGGAATCCCCAAGCCCAGTACCAGACTCAAGGTCAACGAGCCGGCCACTCCAAAATACTGCCCCATAAAAATGGCCCTTCGGTTAATGGGCTGTGCCAATAAAAGTTCGGTAAATTCCCTGGAGTTGTAATAGTACATCACCCCAAATATGGTGCCTATCAAAGGAATCAGTACAATGATCACGTTCATTAAGGTGATCACGGCCTTGGAAACGTCGTTGTTCAGAAACAATAGTACAAATCCAAGGGCAAGGTAAAACAAAAAGTACACGTAGCTCCAACGGCTGCGTATGAGGTCGTAAAAGCTATATTTCAGTATTTTAAGCATGGCTTTTGGTGGTGGTTATGGCCGCAATGGCATGTTCAAAATTCTTTTGTTGGGTATCTTCCAAAAGTTTTGCAATACTCCCTTTGAAATAGATCTCTCCTTCCAATAGGTATAGGATTTCATCCGCCATTTCTTGCACAAATTGCATAATGTGGGAGGTAATTAAAATGGTCTTTCCTTGCGCCTTTTCCTTTTGGATGAGTTCCTTTAGATAGATCAATGCCCTTGGGTCCAGACCTGTTGTGGGTTCGTCCAGAATGATCAGTGGACTGTTGAACATAAAGGTCAGTACAATGTTCACTTTTTGTTTGGTACCTCCTGATAGCGTGGACAATTTTTTGTTCAGGAAGGGTTCCAGACCAAAGCGCTCAATGAGTTCTTTTTTGGCACTGGGACTGTTCCGAAGGTCCGTGATCATATGGATGAGTTCCCTTACCTTGATGTTGGGGGGAAAGTTGGCAATCTGTGGAAGGTAATTGATGTGCTTCCGATACTTCCAATCCTTTTTGATGGGTCTGTCCAAAATGGAGATTTGTCCCTTATCCGGAATCACCATGCCCAAGATGCTTTTTATCAGGGTGGTCTTGCCCGAACCATTGGGGCCCAAAATCGCATAGATATGGCCCTCCGTGATGGTAAGGTCCACCCCTTTCAATACTTGGTTCTTTCCAAATTTCTTATGAAGATTTTCTATGTGTATGGTCATCGTCGTATTTTCATTAGAGGTTGGGCGTCTTTTAGGTTATCGGGTGTGAAGACCGGGGAGACCCGCTCGGAGAAATCAATGATGTCCATGAACAGGCTACGTAACAGCACTATGGTCTCCGGGGTACGGTTCACCACATAGGAGAATAATTTTACAGGTCGATAAGGCACATCCCCAATACCGTCCCTATCCAGGTCGTAACCGGTATAGCTGCTCCAAAAATTACCTTCAAACACATTGTCGTTCAGTTTGCTGTTGTATGAAATATCAAAAGAGTTGTACAGGAAATTGTTGCCCTTGAAACTGTTGGTGTAACATGCACCTATTACCCGAATGGCCCAACCATTGTTGATGAAATCATTATTGTGATATTGGATACGATTGGATCCCTCGATATTGATGCCAATAGTGTTTTCCTCAAACGTGTTCCCACTGATTTCGGCATCATTGATTTCCTTCAACAGCATGCCATAGGCAGCTGTTCCCCAATTCTTTCGGAACGTGTTGTTTTTCATGGTGATGAATTTGGAAAACATGACCGCAACCCCAGCCCCATTATTTTCAAAAGTGTTGTTGGAATACACATCATGATTGGAGAACATAAAATGAAGGCCGTACCTAAGATTGTCCATACTGGTGTTATAGGTAATGGTGATGCGGTCGGAAAACTCAAGATAGATACCATCTCTGGTACCCTGCACATGGTTTTTGAGGACTTCAATGTCCGTAGAATACCAAAGCTGTATCCCATTCCCGGAATTGTATTCATCCACAGCCTCCCCAATGATCCTATTGTGGTACACTTTGCCATGGGAGGATTTTTCCAAGTAAATTCCGAAGAACAACTGTTCCAATACCATATTTTGAATGAGAAAGTCTTTGCTCTGTACCACCCGTATGGCGGCATTGTCTTTGGTATAACTTATACCTACATTGATGACGAACAGGCCATCCAAGGTGACATTATCTGACTGTACCCTGAAGATTTCTCCCTTTTTTTCTCCGTCCACAATGGGATACCCTATGCCCTTGATGACCAGTGGTTTGTCCACCAATATTTCAAATTCCTTATATATCCCTTTTTGGATCAACAACGTATCATGGGCTTTGGCAAGCGCTATGGTTTTTTTGATGGAACTGTGTTCGCAATCCCTACAGATATTCCATGTACTTGCCCAGATAGGTGATCCCATTATGAACAAGAGCGACCCTAGAATGTATTTGAGGGTTGGATGGAGTGGAAACTTGAGATGCATGGTATATAATGAGTCTTTCTTAATTTGAATTGGGTGTGTTCTAGGTAAAATCCGTGACTGACTTTCCAGTCATTTGGTTTATTACAATGCAATAAACCACGGGCATTTCCTCTTCCTGCAACCTCCCTGAAAAATGACTTAAAAAATGGGGACGCTCGGCATTTTTAAGATCTATGGTTTCCTGTACGCCTTCGGCGAAATGTTTTAGATATTGCTTGGCGCGATTTCCCGTAAGTTCATGAAAGCAACCATGTACCTGTACCGATTCCCAATCGCGGAAGGACTTGATTCTATCTACTTGAAAGGAGACTTTGTTGCATTTTCTTAGGGCATTGATCCGATGCCCATTGGAGGCGAAACATAGAATACTCTTTTCATCCTTAAGAAAATAATACGTAGAAGGGATTACATACGGTTGGTTGTCGGCTATATAGGCCAGATGCCCCACATAATTGTCGGCCAAGAGTTGTTCACATTTTATAGGCTCCAAATCTGTCATTACGATTGTGTTACTGTTTAAACCTTTCTTTTATTTCCGCCCATGAATAAAGTTTACCTCCATTGGAGTCCAATACATATTGGGCAGCTTTTTTATTGGAGAATGCACTCAGAAAAGCTCCCATGGGGCTGGGAATGTTCTCACTGATCAAATAGGTGGTCTTTGTGGCATCCACCAGTTCACCGGGTTGGTCAAAATCATTGACCAGGAACAGGGCCAGGGTGGCTTGGTCCTCATCTTTCAAATGGTTCATCATACACTCAATGGCATCGAAGTTGAAGACCTTCCCTTTTTTGGTGACCAATTGAGCGGCATGTTGTTTGTCCACAATGGTCATGCTGCAATAGTGGCAGCCTACATGGCCATAATCAATGGATTTAGGGCCTACGGAACATGCAATGGTCAAGCAGAGCATGGTAAAGAGCGGTAGTACAAGATATTTCATAGTGATGGGGATTATTGTTCTTTTGCATTTTTCCAACCCCAAAAGCCAGCGGTCAAGGTGAGCATCATACCCACGAACATGAGCCAAGCTCCAGTGGAAGGCAAGGAGGTCACATCAAAATTGAGCATCTTCACATGCCCCAATAAAGGTGGTTTATAGGTCATCGGGGTGCCATCGGGATGGGTCAATTTCATAATGGCATTGGGGTCCAAGTTGGTGCCGTAATCCATCAACCACTCATTGAAATCGTACATGCCCAGCAAACCTAAAATGGACATGAGTACAAACCACCCCCAAAACCATTTGTAGCCCACTTTGTTGAAGTATCCCAGAATACCAATTACCACTCCAATTGCTACCATGATTCCGATAATAGTAGGGAAGGTTCCAAACTCCCACATATCTTCAACCTTGGGGAGGGTGTGCATGCCAATATAGTGGTTGAGACCATCAATGTTCTGGATGTCAAATTCGTTAACCCCCTTAAGACCGTTTATATGAATGTTCAAACCTAGGGGGTCCGGATACTGGGGAGCTCCCAACATGATATTCCAAAGTGGAAAAATGTACAATCCCAATAAGAAGAGAGGGCCAACCATCATTATTATACTTGCCTTTTTCATTTTTTTGATTTAAGGGTTACAAACTGAGAGTGTTTTTTTCAGAAGGGTTGATGAACTTCAATTTGTAAGGAAAAGCGGGCAGGTCATGGACACGGCCCGCTTTATTCAATGGTGACTCAATCCGAATTATTCACCAAGTGACCATTTGAGTTCCATATTGGAATTGGCAGGGGAAACCCGAACATATCCTTGCATTTCTTGGTGCAGGGCAGAACAGAAATCTGTGCAATAGAATGGCCATACCCCAACTTGTTTGGGTTCCCAGACCGAGGTTTTGGTCTGCCCGGGCATGATCAAAAGCTCGGAGGTGTTCTGACCTAGGATAGAGAAACCGTGAGGTACATCAAAATCCTGTTCGTGGTTGGTGATATGGAAATACACTTTGTCACCCACTTTAACACCTTCGATATTATCGGGGGTAAAGTGGCTACGGATCGTGGACATATACACATGGACCTCGTTGCCTTCCCGGACCACTTTTGAACCGTCGGGTGTGGTAACGGCAAAAGGATGCCTGTTTTCATCCAATCGATATATTTTTTTGGATTTTGGAGCCAAAAGCTCGGCTGGGCAACCTGCTGCATAATGAGGCTCACCATGGGTTGGAAAATCATAGATCAGTTCCATTTTGTCCCCAGAGATGTCATAGATCTGTGCAGAGTGCTCCATTTCAGGCCCAGTGGGCAAGTAACGGTCTTTGGTGATCTTATTCATGGCCACCACATATTTGCCAAAAGGTTTTCTGGAGTTGCCCCCTGGAATCATAAGGTGTCCTACGGAATAATAGGTAGGCTTTCTATCAATGACCTCCCAGGTGCCCAATTGCCATTTCACGACTTCAGATGAGATGAAGAAGGTGGTGTAGGCGTTTCCTTTACCATCAAACTCGGTATGAAGGGGACCAAGACCACCACTTTTTACCTGTCCGGCCAATACATCTTCAAATTTCAAGATGGGAATGCCATAGGCATCTCCGTCAAACTTTTGACCTTCAATGGCGGCAATCATTTTGTCAAAGGAGTGTACGGTCAAGTCTGCGGATAGTTTTCCGTTTCCAATAATGTATTGTCCTGTTGGATCCACATCACATCCATGGGGCGATTTTGGAGTGGGCAGAAAATAAACTGCTCCGGGCACTTTGGTAGGATCTATAGTCAAAACTTCTTTTCGCATTGTGGTTGTGCCCATGTGTGAATGCTCATCATATACATTGTGGGCATAGTTGGCGGGCATTTTGGTCCCTCCACCATTGTTTACATATTCCTCGATTTTTTTCCAGTTTATGGCTGCAATAAAATCCTTGTCATTTTGAGATGCATTTACTTCCAAAAGGGAGTTGGCTTCTTCTGTGTTATAGGTGGTAAAAAAGAACCAACCATGGGATTTTCCCCTACCGGGATGCGAAAGATCATAGTTGAACCCAGGCATCAGTAATTGGAACTTTATGGCCATATGGCCATGTTCCGGATCTACACTGATGAAGGTAAGTGCGCCCTTAAAGTTTCCTTTGTATTCATTGATCGGCATATCCCGTTGAGGTACGGGAACGGCAAAACGGGTACCGGCCACAACATATTCGGTATTCTCTGTAATAAATGAAGAACTGTGGTTCCCTGCACTATTGGGAACTTCAATGATCTCTGCAGTTTCAAAGGTGCTCAAGTCAACCCGTGCAATCCTTGGGGTGTTGTTGCCGTTTATGAATATCCAACGACCGTCCAATTCTCCATTGGTCTGTGAAATATCAGGATGGTGGGCATCGTCCCAAGGCACAAAACCATGGGAGGTGTTCAGCATGGGTTTTGTTTCTTCGGAATATCCATATCCAGAGGTTGGAAACTGGGAGAAAACAGGAATTTCTTTGAACATTCTTCCAGAAGGTAGTCCATAAACGGTAAGGTTACCGCTGTATCCGCCCGATAGGAAGGCATAGTATTCGTCTTGCTCCCCAGGAGCAACATATACTTTTTCGGCGGCACTCGATGAAAGCGCCCCATTTGAACTTTTGTTCTGTTGACCACAGGAAGACATTATCAGGGCCGCTCCAATAGTCATTATTAGATAGGAATGAATTTTCATTGTATTAGGATTTATTAGTTTTTTTGGGTTGCGTTATTGAGTAGGGGGCAGGATAACCTTGTCCACTACATGTACAATTCCATTTCCAGCTGGGATACTGGCAATTATCTTGGCACCACCAACAAGGACTTCATCTCCTTGGACTATCACGGAGACATTTTGATCATTGGCCTGTCCCAGTTTTTTGAAGTTTTTTAAAAAGTCTTTGGAGTAGTTGCCTGGGGTGACGTGGTACTTGAGAATATTGGCAAGGGTAGCTTTGTTCTCGGGCTTTAATAGGTCTTCAACGGTACCTGCTGGCAGGGCCTCGAAAGCACTATTGGTAGGGGCAAATACCATAAGAGGGCCTGCGTTGACCAGGGCGTTTTCAAGCTCTGCTGCCTGTACTGCTGCGACCAACGTACTGTGGTCAGGTGATCCAATGGCAATCTGTAATACATTTGGGGTAGATCCATCATCTTCAATAAAGGCCTGTCCCTTGTTGTTTTCCAGAATGGCCTCGGTATCATTTTGGCCGGAGGCTGTGGTGTCGTTCTGGGCTCCGTTTTTACAACCGCTGTTAAGTGCGAGCAATAAAAATAGCCCCATTGTACTGAGTTTAATGGTTGATTTCATATGTTTTATTTTAAGGTCCTGAAGTATTCTAGAACGGCCCGGGCCTGATCTTCGGTAAGCCCTTGGTTGGACATGGGCGATCCGTTGAACTCCTGGAGGAGGTCCCTTGCCAAAGGGTCTTGTTGAACCATTTCCTGAGGGTTCAAAATCATGTTCATGACCCATTCCGGAGTTCTTCTTTCCAATATTCCATTGGGAGGAGGGCCAATGAACTTTTTGCCAATTCTATGACAGGCCAGACACATTTGATCGTAGACCTCCTTACCTTTGGAAGCCATCTCCTGATCAATTTCAGGCGCCAATGTTACTGATTTGATCGGCCCCACTCCCTTAGTGGTTAAATCTACCCGTTCAGATGCTTTGTCGCTAGGGGTATTGGCTTCAATGGGCTGTTCTGTGGAAGTTTTTTTCCGTTGAACACTAAAGCCCTCATCTTTTTTTTCTTCTTTTTTTCCTCCACATCCAATCATGAGCATCGCAAAGAGCAGGATTATACTTTTCACTATCGTTTTCATATGATTATTGGTTAAAATTCTGGTTCAAATGTATATAGGGCTACCAGTCTATAACATGATATAAGTCATAAAAAGGATAAAAATATCTTTTAATCCTTGTTTGGCATGTAAGGGATATGCTTTCCAATTCGTTCAAATATGCAATAAAGGGGGTACTGTATCTGGCTTTACATTCCAATGAGAACCATAAAATCATGGTGAGGGACATTTATAGAGTGATTCACGTACCGGAAGCTTACTTGGCCAAATTATGGCACAATGGTGTTGAAACCAACCTGACCGATGGGGGAAGGGGGGCTTAGGCATATGCTATAGACATTGACGGTGAGGATATTTATGTGGCTGGCACCGAGTTCAAAAGTGGTGCTTTAGTGGCAAAAGTTTGGAAAAATGGACTGGCAACGGATCTAACAAATGGCTCGTACAATGCATATGCCACAGAATACCCGGTTTTCAATAATGTGATAAATAAGGTTATAGGTCAATTTGTAGTGGAACCAATGCTTAAAGTTGAAGGTTCGGACAAAGTTCATGTTGTACTGGGAAAGAAAGGAGATGCCACTTTAATTCATTTGATCAACTCATCGGGGGAACATTTCAACAAGAATGTCCTTGCCTATGATGGGCTCAGGCCAACCCCAAATTTAAAGGTGACACTTAATCCGATTAGAAGCCAAAGAAGATAAAACTGCAACCAAGTAACGAAGCTCTAAAGTTTACGTATAAAAATGGCTTGATTGAAATTCAAGTACCCGCAGTTGAAGTGTATGATATAATTGAAACAGAAAACTAAAAGCTGGAGAATATAGCTGTGATTGGGTGAAATTCTTTCCTCAATAAAGATAAATAGATGCTGATGGGATGTCCCTTCTTAATTCCCTTCAGTTGAAGTTTGGTTTAGTTTAGTTGGTTTAAAACGGATCTTACGATCCGTTTTATTTTTTACAGGGGTTACATATGTACTAATTCAATTAAGATAAAAACCTTCGTGCATCAACAAATGTATTCACAGAGAAAAAGATAGCATTCCATTAATTGATTGTATCAATTTTCCGCTCTTTCCACTATCCTCCGGTTACCTCCCGTATCACACGAAGCCAGTTGAGACCTAGGATTTTTTTGATTCGTTCATCGCTATAACCCAGCCTTTGCATGGCCATAGTGATTTGTGGAAAGTCACTGATGTCTTTGATTTCACGGGGCAACTCGGGACCACCATCCAGATCGGAACCTATGGCCATATGATCTTCGCCAACCAAGTTCACACCATAATCAATGACCTTGGCCAGTTGATCTACATGCATCCAGTATTCATCAGGAATAGTTCCCTTGAAGTTTAAAGGAACTTCTTTGGCAACTGCCCTATCTGCTTCCTCAAGGGTCTTTGCAAAATCCTGTACCGAGGACGGAGTGGTCTCATTTGCGGCTTTTTGCTGCCAGCCAAAATATTTTGGATTGTTGAAAAGACTGCCAAAGTGAATGCCGATCACACCTCCCTTTGCTGCGACCGCTTTAGCTGCCTCATCCGTAATACAACGAGGGTGGTTCACAATACTATAGAATCCACCGTGGCTGTAGGTCACTGGATGTTTACTGGCCTCAACCGTCTGCAGGATGGCATCATTGGAGGCATGGGCAACATTGATGACCATGCCAAGCCTGTTCATTTCTGCAATGACTTCTTTCCCAAGATCATTGATTCCGCCCCAACGGCTCACATCGTTACAGGTGTCGATAAAGGCATTGGTCGTATTATGTGCCGTTAATTGCATAGACCTAAGCCCTAATCGATGAAGCGCTTGGAGTAAAAGGATGTCGCCATCAAGGTCATAACCACCTTCCAAATCCAGAAAAGCGGCCATTTTCCCTTTTTTATTGATACGTTCTATATCGGAAGCATTGAGGGCCAATTCGATGACGTCGTTGTTCTTTTCAATCTGCTCCAATGCAAGATTGATCACACGAAAGGTGTTTTTGGTCTCCAGTCTCCCGGGATAATAATGTTCTGGGGTATATACGGAGAAGAACATGGCATCAAGGCCACCTTCTTTGGCCCTGGGAAGGTCCACGGTACCATCCGAATAACGCTGCCCTATGTCGGTCCCCATCAACAGTTCACGGGTCATTACATGGGTGTGTCCATCCATAACAAAAGCATTCCGATGTAGCTCGGGCATGGTTTGTTGGTCAAAGTCCAAAGGTATTTTGCTCCCTACTGCAGGAGTGGACAATAAGGATGTTATGGGAAAAACGCTTCCCGCCAAAGGAAGCATGGATAAACTCTTTACTAGTTCTCTTCGTTGCATATGTGTATTACTTTGGTATCAAATAATCATTATTGGGTCTTGCACTATTCGCTAAAGCCTCTTATGTATGGTCGGCTTGGTGGCCGTTCCCCCGTATTGAATTGCGCTCCCCGAGTAGTGTGGTATTTCATATTGAGTACCGGGGTTTCAATGCGGCGACCTACTGGGGAATATTGGCTATTCTCCCAATTGGACTCCATATAATGGTTTACAATGCCGGTGGATAACAATAGACGCTCTGCATTGAAAGGCTCCTTTTTGGTTACCATCATCTCGGTAATCCAGTGCGGTTGGGCATTGGAGGCATGATATTGGTCAAAAGGGCCTGCCCAACCCAGCATGGAGATGATAGTAGGGTCGTTTTGCCCCTCAATTTCTCCGGCATAGGTCCATCCCACACCTCGGCCTCCAATAACAGCGGCCATAGTGCCATCATTATATTCTATAAGGCACATATTGGTTTGCGGATGCTGTTGAAAATGTCCGGCTTCCAATTCAAATTTTTTCTCCACGGAACCTAAGAGTTTGCTGGCCCATGGGGTGTTTTCCACCCATTTCCAGGTTTCCGGACCGCGTATGGATTGAACGGACTTTACACCTGTCTCTCCTCCCTTACGGCGTTCCACAAAGGCTTGCAGTACATCAATGGCATGGAAAATGGCACCTTCATCGGAAGTCCCACCAAGTACGATCGAATGTTTTATGGGAGTGTCCACGGGAAGGTCCTTTGCAGGTGTCCTATAATAAATAGGTATGGAAGAACCTCCGGTCAATGGAAAGTTGAGTTCGCGCGATTTGTCGAACATCCACTTGGCTTCGTCCCAATTATAGGAAAGGTGCTTGTCATTAAAAATGGGAACTGAACGGTTGCTCCGCTCAAAAACCCGAATAACTTGATTGTAGATCCACCAACGGGGTAAAAGCCAATGGCCTTTAAGGTCCGTAGGATAATTTCCATGTTCCCCAACGATGACCACACCGTCCACCGCAAGTTCATCACCACCAAGGGTAACAGCTTCCCCTACAGTATCAAAAATGGGAATGCCCTTGGCTTTGCATATTTTCTGGCCCAGGCCACTTTCCTTAAGTTGGTGGATGTAAACGGAAACCACCTCCACGCGCGACTCCATATAGGCACCTTGCCACCAATAGCCATCCAACAACTTGGTGAAAATCCAATCTGCATGCGATCGGGTCGCGGCCCAATAGGTGGTAAGACATGCAATACGCACCTTTTTTTGTGGCTGCATTGGAATGGCACTGGAAGTAAGGCCCATTAGTGCCGCTAAACCGGCCATTCCGGTCAGTCCCATTGCTTCGCGACGTGTAAAATGTGTTTCTGTGGTTGGGCATGAATCAGCCGCCCCGGCTTTAATTTCGAGCTGTTTCTTTGCTTTCATGGTTAAGGTTATCTTGTAAATTCTATGAAGTGACTGTAGTATTTCATCATTGCCTACAAGTTACTTATAATTCATGGTAACCTTTCAAAAAAGAAACAAATTGTTTGTTACAATTCCTTGTGTTTAAGTGTTTATTAGTTGAATTAAATTGATTACGAAAGCTTTTTGATGCAAAGGCATGTTAGCTACATGATATATTCAAAAGCTATAGTTCCCAACGCTTTCTCCTTAATAAAACTTTGGCGTAGTCGCGTGCCATTTTATCTCCATAATCTTGATAGGATTTTTGGGCCCATTGCAAGGCAAGGTCGGTATTTCCCAAAACTTCATGGGCAACGGCAATATTATAGGCTGCCCTTCCGGCCGATTTACTGGATCGGTCATTGGCAATTTCTGTCCAGATCTCTATGGCTTCTTGCCAATTGGCCACCTCGGTTCTTCTCCAGCCAGCATCGAATAAGGACTTGTCCCGTCCCTTTCCTTTTTTGTACATATCCCGTCTAACCCTATAGAAGCTAGGGAAGAGTCGACTGGTATAGTCCAAACCAGCGGCATAAGCTGTTTCTGGTAGAGCGGTAAAGGGGATGGCTCCGTTCACGAGATCAAAATCCATTAAATGGGTTTGTTGAAACTGATCAATAATGGTTTTTTGCTCTGGGTCGTAGAGTCTCCAATAGCTTTTTACATTTACCCGGGCACGTCTGGGTATCCGCCCACTCGCTTTACCGGTTTGTAATACGGAAGTAACCTGTTCCACGGCTGTGTTCAATACAAAGTCCGAGTTGGAGTCAAAGGTTTCCAAGACTAAAAGTACATCTGCATCCGTTTCGGCGCATATTTCATCCACGGTCTCCCAGCTCAATACTTCCGGGGTGAGTCTGGTTCCGGTACCGGGCAATCGAGTAGTGGAAGGAATTACGACCCTATATGGCCCTCTATTTTGAAGCCCTTCGAAAACTCCTTTGATGGCTTCATCCGAGGCCAACTTGTCCGACCCCAGGATTTCTCCGGTAGCAATGGACTCCAAGGTTTTATTGGATGCATCCTCTTCTTTGGTAAGGGAACGGTTCACCACGGCAATGTCATCTATGCCCTGAGGCAAAACCAATTGTGGTTCCTGTGGGTAATCCAAGTGAACATATCCGGAACTGGCACAAGAAACCAAACAAATGCTAACTAGAAAACTGGCAAAAAGTTGAGGCTTTTTCATAATTGTAAGAATTTGGGAAAGAACCTAAAACAACAAACATGCCAAAAAAGACAGTTGCGGACTTCCCATATCCTGTAACGCTATGGAACCTCTTTTATTTTAAGGGGTTATCCTTTGGTATAGCCCCGAATCAATGGAGTTTTGTGGATGGAAAAAGAGTACAATAAGCACAAAGAAAGAAAGTTCTGTTCTTCTTTTTAGATGTAATCATATTGCAAACATGGCTTTTGGTAAAGCCTCAAGTGCAAAGAGATTCCTTTCTCTTTTTTTCTTCCATTTTATGACTGTATACAATAGCAATTCCAATACATGCTCCTATACTGGCCAATATGGCCCCAACCACACTTGCGTAGTTTACAGGTAGTCCAAAAACCATGGGAAGACCTCCCAAATAGGCACCAGATGCGTTACCCATGTTAAAAGCACTTTGGTTCATGGAAGACCCCAGTTTTTCCGCTCCTTTAGCTGCTTTGATAATGGCGATTTGAATGGGTGCGGTTATTGAAAAGGTAATGATGCCTATAATGAAGCTTATAATAAAAATAGCGATGTTGCTACTGGCAAAAAATGAATTTGTCAAAAGAATGGTAGCCATGCACAGTAAACTAATGACCACAGACTTTTCTGGCGAAAAGAAGTCCACCATTCTGGCTCCCAAAAAATTTCCTACGAACATACCCACACCTGCAACAATCATAATATAACCTACATAGGCCTCGGGTAATTTGGTCACGGTAATGACCAAGGGGGCAATATAGCTGTACCAAGCAAAAAAACCACCTGTTCCAATGGTCGTCAATGCTATTAAGGCCCAAAGTTTTTTGCTTCGTATTCCAGAAGAGGTCTCTTGGGAGGCCATAGTCTCCGATTTTTCCAAAGATTGCTTGGGCATCCAGTAGTGTAAACTGGTTAGTGTGGCAATACCAGCAATCCCCACAAGCATAAAAGAAAAACTCCAATGCCACTCTTGGCCAATGTAGGTGCCCAAAGGCACACCTATCACATTGGCAATGGTTAGCCCAGAGAACATAATCGCCATGGCCTGGGCTGCCTTTCCTGGTTTGGCTAGGTAACCGGAAACCACCGCACCGATACCAAAAAAGGCTCCATGGGGCATTCCGGACAAAAAGCGGAACAATAGCATAACCCAATAGTTTTCTGAAAACGCGGATAGCGTATTGAAAACGGTAAACCAAATCATCAAGAACAACAATGATTTTTTTGGAGAAAGTTTCCCAATGAGTTTGGCCATAAAGGGAGCTCCCACCACAACACCTAAAGCATAAATGGCGATAAAGTGTCCAGCCTTTGATATTGAAATATCCATGGAATCCGCAATGTTGGGCAAAATTCCCATGATTACAAATTCTGTTAAACCAATCCCAAACCCACCAACGGCTAAGGATAATAGGGCTTTTGTGTTTGTTGAATTTGAAGACTGATCCAAATTTGCACTTTTAAGGTTGTAGTTAAGTAGCAAAGGTACGTGGTAATGGTTAAAGGCATTGCAAGCATCTTTACTTAATTCTGTATTGATTTATCAAGTAAAGGCATTAAAAATGGATTCGGGTAGGGGGTGTAATTTTTTTTCGGAAGAGATGGAGATTAACACAGAGTGTGAATACTAGCTCAGTTTTTTTTGTCGTTATTGTAAGTAGCGACGACAACCTATTAGCGACATTTTTCCTAAATTTAATATCATAACTTAACGTACTGCATGACGATTGATCAATCTCTGTTTCAAAGGACCCCCGTTCCAATAGCGTTATTGGATACCCAATTAACTTTTGTGGATTTTTCAGACCGATGGTTGAATCACTTCGGGCTATCCCGGAGTACCATGGGCAAACCTTTTTTTGAATCCATGCCAAAATTGCCTGAAGAGCTTAAACTGGACATCGGTTATTGCCTGGAAGGGGTTAGTTTCAGGACGGATACCATGAGAGTGATTTTGGAAAATGGTGATAGTGTATGGTACGAATGGAAGATAGATGCGATAAAGGACGAAGATGACGTGGTCAATGGATTGATTTTGGTTTTGGAAGATATCTCCGAGAGAAAATTGGACGAGGCCCATTTGATAAAATCCCAGCAAGTGGCACGGATAGGGGGTTGGGAAGTTGAACTTGTGAACAATACCATTTATTGGTCCAGTATTACCCGGGAGATCCATGAAGTGCCAAATGACTATATTCCCAACCTTAAAGATTGGATATTTTTCTTTAAAGAAGGCTTTAGTCGGGACACTATAACAAAGTTGGTACAGGCGGGTATTGAGCATGGAACGGCTTGGGACACGGAACTCCAAATTGTTACGGCCAATGGAAGGGAAGTTTGGGTAAGGGCCATAGGCGAACCCGAAATGATGGATGGCAAATGTGTTCGGATCACCGGAACCTTTCAGGATATTGAAAGGCGCAAAAAAGCTGAAATCGAGCACAAAAATGTGAGTGAGCGATTGACGTTGGCCACAAAATCCGCTGGAATAGGAATATGGGAATACGATATCCAGAACAACGAAGTATTCTGGGATCCTAATATGTATATCCTTTATGGTATAGAAGCATCCGATTTTGCGGGAGTGTATGAAGCGTGGCAAGCCAGCGTCCTTCCAGAAGATTTGGAAAAAACCTCCCAAGCAGTGCAGGATGCCATAGAGGGAAAAAAGGATTTCAACACCACATTTAGAGTGAAATGGCCCAATGGGCAAGTCCGCTGGATAAAGGCCGAGGCCACAGTCATTAGAAATAAACAAGGCACGGCCTTACAAATGATAGGAATCAATACGGATGTAACCGAATTGAAAATTGCCCAATTACAATTGGTCACCAGTGAAGAGTCGCTCCAAGGTGCTTTTGAAAACTCTTCGGTGGGTATGGCGTTGGTTGGGATGGATGGTACATTCATTCAAGTGAACCAAAGTTTTTGCCGCAGCTTGGGCTACACCAATTCGGAACTATTGCGATTGACCTTTCAGGATATTACCCATCCGGATGATCTGGAAATAGATTTGTCCTTGCTACGCGAAGTTGTGGAAGGAAAAAGATCTACCTATCAAATAGAAAAACGCTATTTTGATAAAAAAGGGCAGTTGGTATATGTGCTTTTAACAGTCACTTCGGTAAAGAAAATTGATGGGGAAATCTCCCATTTTATATCACAGATCGTGGATATTTCATCTCGAATCAATGCAGAAAAGAAGCTAAAGGGATTGTTGCAGTTGACCACCAACCAAAACAATAGCCTTCTCAATTTTGCACATATAGTTTCGCATAATTTGCGTTCCCACGCAGCAAATCTTACTATGATCAGTGAGTTCCTTTTGGATGACACCTTGGGTCAGGAAGAGCGAAAGGATACATTGACCATGTTGGGCAGGGCTTCCCATGGGCTCAATGAGACCATTGCCCACCTTAATGAAGTGGTGCAGGTAAAACTGGAAACCGAAAAGAAATTAAAGGTAGTCCCGCTGCGGAAAACAGTGGATAAGATTTTGATAGATGTGAATGCCTTGATCAATGAGAACAAAATTCGGGTCAAGGTCAATGTTCCAGCTGAAATGCAGGTAAAAGGGGTAGCGGCCTATATGGAGAGCATTATCTTAAACCTAGTGACCAATGCCATTAAGTACCGAGACCACCAAAAGGAATGTGCACTTACCATCCATGCTATTAACCAGGGACAGTACATTGAATTATTGGTGGAGGACAATGGACTCGGAATTGACTTGGAAAGATATGGCCAAAAGCTGTTCGGGATGTACAAAACCTTCCATGGTAACAAAGATGCCCGGGGTATTGGACTTTTTATCACTAAAAACCAGATAGAGTCCATGGGTGGGCGCATAGAGGTTGAAAGTGAAATCAATATAGGAACAAAGTTTAGGGTGAAACTATTAAAAGCATAAAACCATGAGCCAGTTGCAAAGTGCTTGTATTGTAGATGATGATCCCATACACTTATTCGGGATGAAGGTCTTGATGAAGAGGTTGGACTTTTCCAATGAGGTTTTGGTATTCCAAAATGGGCAAGAGGCCATAGATGGTCTTTTGGATAGGTTGGGGGCTGGAAAACTATTGCCTTCGGTCATTTTTTTGGACTTGAACATGCCCATCAAAGACGGTTGGGGCTTTCTGGACGACTTTGTGAAAATACCCCATCACAATAGGGAAAAGGTCACCATTTATGTGGTCAGTTCATCCATACATCCTCACGACCAAGAGCGTGCCAAAAACTACGAGGTGGTAGGGAACTACATCATTAAACCCCTTAACGAACAGGAGCTAAAACAAGTTTTAATCGCAAAAAACTAGAATTGTTTTAAGAAATTGATTTTTACAATGGCCTGTTGTTCGGTTTGATTTCCGTAAAGGGTCTCATTGAAATCCCGATCATTGAACACCAAATACACAAAAGACAGCGGGCTGTATTCCCATGAAAAACGGATATTGATATTGGTAAGGTCGTTTTCCGTATTCTTTTGAAGAAAGCCAGAAAGTTGGACCCTTGGGTTCAAGGCCAAACGGGATTCCAAACTGAACAGATCCACATTTTTGCTGATACTGCCCGTTCCTACACCCTCAAATTCAATTCGGTTAAAGCTTCCGCCCAAGGAAATATGGGGAAGGGGAGAGTATCCTATCTGTGCATTGTACGAGGTTAAATCCCCATCAAAATAGCTTCCCCATTCTATCTCACCACCAAAATTGAGTTTTTTGGAAGGGTCGCTATTCCCAAAAACCGAATGCTGCACATAATCATATTCACCCATAGGCACGGATAGGCCCAATGGGGTAAAGGTTTCGGTCAGGTTTTGAAAAAAGCTGGTAATTTCATAGCCAAAATTACCCCCATTCTGAAGATTGAGATACAATGGATTTCCGGTCAACTGGCGCTCGATCAATTTGCCCGTGGAGGCTTGGTGATAAAACTGGGCATGCGCACTGGGTTCATAGGCGCGCAACCATTGTTTGAAAGGCATCTTCTCACCTCGAAAGAACCGAGTGACTCCAGGTGTTGTTCCGATAACATCACTTCTGGAGACAAATCCCATTTCCGGACTGAAATCCTTGGTGATCACGGATTGGGTCCACCATGCTTTCCACTTGTTGGAAGTGTAATAATATTGGGCAATACCCGAAAAACCACCACCACCTATTTCAGTGTTTCCGGAGTAGCTCAAAAGGGCGTTGATGGAATGGGGTTCCCCCAAACGTATAAAGGCATCTACCGTACCGGTAATATTGGTGTTCTCCGAACTGTTCTTGGCAGTCATCAATGCTCCAATACGATTCTGTTTTCCAAAATTCTCCGAGTATCTTCCCACCAAGAAATTGGTTCCGGATATGGTTGAATTTCCTGCTTGGCGGATGTAGATTCCGCCATAATTCCTTCGCGAAGCCCTATGTACAAAACGTCCTCCAACATCAATGGGGAGTGGATTCCCTTCGCCGTCAAGACCAATACTTCTACTAAAAAATGGCTGCACTACCATGGATCCGCCCTGTGAGCGATCACCTGGGCCCACATTGATTCCAAAAAGGGAAGCATTCTCCAGAAAAAACTGTCGGCGTTCCGGGAAGAAGACCGAAAAACGACTGATATTGTTCACCTGTCGGTCAACATCAGCTTGGGCAAAATCAGTGTTCACGGTAATGTCCAAAACATTGTTGGGGTCAATGGCCCATTTAAATTCGCCCCCCGCTTTCACATCCGTATTCTCATCTTCAATATCGGGGTTGTTTCCTTTATATCGATTATAGGAGGTGAGGAGATAAGGCTTTACTTGGATATTGGGCGTTGGCGGAGGTGGTTTAAGGTTGGTAAGCCTTCCTGCATAATCCATTCTCGCCGCACTGAACGAACGTGGAAATGGGGAGAAAGCGGTAATCTCATTGGTCAATCTTCGGTTGCGATACAATTGAAAGCCCCATATTTGAGTGGGGTCATCGGTCTTGGGATATCTTAAAGTCTTCCATGGAATGGCAATTTCGGCAATCCAACCTTTGTCCGTTCGGGTAGTCCGGGTAGTCCATCTACCATCCCATTCAATATCGTAGTACATGGCATCAAACGATAGGTAGTCCCGTTGTACACCATAGGGGTTGACCACAATGGACATGGCATTTCGCTCGTCATTGAACCCGTCAAAACATAAGGTTACCAAATCATGGGTCCTAAAGTTAAAATCGCGTTTGAAATCCGTGGCACGAATGGCTTTTTTTCCCAATGAATCCTTGCAGAAAATCCCAAAATACAGATTGTCTTCGTCAAAGAGCACCTTGATTTCGGTATCGTGATTGGGAGCTTCACCTTGATAAGGGTCTACCTGGGTAAACCTGGGGTGGGGCTTGGTTTTTGCCCAATCTGCTTCGTCCAGAACACCGTCCACTTTGATGGGACCTGAAGTCTCCATGGCTTCCAGCTTATTTTTATTGGGATTGGGTTTAAAAATTTCTACATCTTGGGAATAGGTCGTTAGGCTAACGAGAAAAAAGAACAATACGTAAAGGCGCTGCATTTTTGCAATTTGGTTGAATGCTGGCAAAGCTAAAAAAAAGGATGAGGTACGCGCTAAAAATCTTGTTAGATATTACGGTATTGGGCATTAAGTTGTGAAACTCTTAGTAAGAATAAGAAAACATAAGAAAATCCATAAAAAAATGCCCCACCTTGGATGGGGCATTTTTCAAGTATACATGGAATTTGATTTTACATACGCAATCGCATGAAGAGTTCATGGGTATTGTTGTCCAGCCCGTCAATGGAATTCTGGATGGAGGTCTCATAGGCATATCCCAAGTTGAAACCGTTGCTCACATTGAAGAGTACAAGTCCACTGATACTCTCATCATGGCGGTAAGAGGCTCCAAATTCAAATCGCTCCCCAAAGTCCAAGATACCGGTGACCTCCAAGGATATGGGAGAGGCATCTACATATCGGAACATCCCCATGGTCTTTAGGTCCAAGGTTTTGCCCAAGAAAAAACTATAGCCTCCACTGAGGTAGGCATGCATACGGTCTGCACCCAAGTACGCATTGCCATCCCGTTCCTGTAATCTATCCGGAGTGAGGAGTTTGGGGGACGAGAGCGATACAAAGTATCTGTCGTGCTTCAGGTAGGCCCCAGCACCCACATTTGGGGTAAACCTACTTTCATAGTTCATGAGGGCACCATCCTGTCCCACACCGTAGGTGACCAAACCATCGGTATTGGCATCATAAGAATTGGCACTACCCTTGATGCCAAAATAAAGGCGATGGTCTTCATCCAATTGGATGAAATACGAAATGTCTATGGCCACCCATGTCTGTTGTTCTATAAAGGTACGGTCATTGAGAATGGACGCTCCCACTCCCAAATTCTTTCCCATGGGCATGCCAAAAATAGCACTTTGGCTCTCTGGGGCACCCTCTATACCGGCCCACTGGCTCCGGATTCCCAATGAGAATTCGGCAGCCTCCGAGCTTCCGGCAAAAGCCGGATTGTATATGTTCATGTTATACTGGTAAAATGTATAGTTGGGGTCTTGTTGGGCACTCACCGTTGCGGTAAAAGCCATGGCCGCCAACAGTATCTGTAATTTATTAATTAGGTTCATGTTTGTATTGTGTGTTTTTTGTTGTTGCGATTAATAGTTGATAAAGATCCAGCCTTGCAATGGAGCACTTCCATCACCCAAATCGATGATGTACAGGTACGATCCCGCAGGAAGCTTTTCATTTCTGCTTTTATAGAATCCTTCCCAGTTATTACGATAGGACTGCGTAGCGAACACTTCGTGGCCCCATCGGTTGTAAACCGATACTCTGTTGTTAGGGTAATTATCAATCCCTGGAATGACCCAAGCATCATTGTTACCGTCACCATTTGGTGTAAAGGCCTGAGCGGGAACTAAAGAAGGTTCATCACTTGTTGGAAAGGCATCGTCACCATCCACAACCCCATCGTTGTCATCATCGTCATCCAAACTGTCGGGAATACCGTCACCATCTGTATCCAATGGAATGCTTGAAGCATCGGTTGGGTCTGTTCCCTGCTCTAGTTCAAGCTCATCGGAATACCCATCTCCATCATCATCGGTATCCGCATTGTTTCCAATGCCATCTCCATCGGTATCGGTGGTTTCCGAAGCGTCATTAGGGAAATCATCCTCGCTATCTGGAATGCCATCGTTGTCATCGTCATTATCAACGTTATCTCCTAGACCATCACCATCGTTGTCGATATCGGTGATACCATCATTATCGTCATCGTCATCAGCATTGTCTCCAACGCCATCTCCGTCCGCATCAGCATCCTCGTTCGGATCTAGTGGGAAGGCATCCTCATCATCTGGAGTGCCATCATTGTCGGCATCGTCATCGGCATTGTCACCGGTTCCGTCACCATCGGTATCGGTATCCTCGGTCGGGTCTTTCGGGAAATCGTCATTGATGTCCAAGGTACCATCACCGTCA
>NZ_WELG01000001.1:661032-991769 GCF_009184425.1 Flagellimonas olearia
TCCGTCACCATCGGTATCGGTATCCTCGGTCGGGTCTTTCGGGAAATCGTCATTGATGTCCAAGGTACCATCACCGTCATCATCGTCATCGGTATCATCCGGGATTCCATCACCATCGGTATCTTGGGCGGCAGTTATGCTTGCACTATACGTAGTGGTGCTCACGGCATCATCCCTATCTTTTACCTTAAAGGAAAATGAAGCATAGTTTGCACCATATCCCCCATTTTCGGTGGTGTATGTTAATAAGGTAATGTCATTGATCATGTCGTTGAGGGAGACCGGGTTTCCATTATATTCCAAAGTTCCATTGGCTGGAAGGGAAATAATCTGAATCCCATTGAAAGCATCACTTGGGTCATCATCCGTAAAAGTGAAATCGCTCACAGCAAAAGTATAGGCAATATCCTGAATCACATCCAAGGTAATATTGCCTCCCTCTGGAAGGTCATTCACATTGTTGATATTGAAGGTAACGGTTACAGTCGAAGAGAAAGAAACAGCATCTTCAAAATTATAGGTGAAGCTATCTGTGCCAGACTCATCACCATCATGCTCATAGGAGAAAGTACCATCGGCATTAAAAGTAAAGGAAGCTGCATGCGATGGACCTGAAATCAAATGGTACACCAAGTCATCGCCATCAACTTCCACATCGTTGGTGGAAACATCCTCATTCAATGAGGCGTTTTCATCCAAATTGAAGCTATCCGCATTTGCCACGGGCAAGTCGTCTTTCGGCAAAATGGAGAGTGTAATTTTGGCCGTTGTTTTCTGACCTTGATCATCCAATTCATAGGTAACGGTATCCGTACCATTTTCGTTGGCATTTGGGGTATAGACCACCTGATTGCTTCCGTTGACCACAGCTGTACCTTTGGTACCTTGTGTGGTAATGGTCACTGTTGGGGTCACACCTGTATCATATACGTCATTGTAGAGTATATCAATAGGGTCTGATGGGGTATCCTCGTCCAAAATGGCCAAGTCGTCATCCGCGCTTACGACAAGTGTGATATCGTAAGGACCAAAAGATGCCGTACCTTCGTTGCCAGCATTATCTTTTACCTCAGCATGGATGTACCACCCAGAACCCCCACTGTTGAAGGAAGTCGTTTTTGACTGGCTGTTGCTCCAAGAAGTCCATGCAGCATTGTCCGTGGCTGGAGGGGTGGCACTTTGCACTTTGGCAAAACGTTGCACATCAAAACCACTACCGCCATTTTCATCTTGGAACACCAATAGAATGTCTGTGTCGGTATCCAAACTTCCACTTGCAGGGTTTGCCGTAATGGTCGGTACGGTATTATCGTCCACAATGGTAAGTGTTCTATAAAACGGCTCCGACCATACTCCTGTATCGGTCTGTGTTCGCATACTGATGATATAATCGGCCGATAGATTATTGTAGGCCGAGAAATCAGTGATTGGGGTCGAAGCATTATAAATCTCCGAATCTATCGGGTCCCCGTCGCCATCATAGGTGCGCTGGGTAACAATCCATTCTTGAGTTGACAATGTTCTACCATAAGGGTCGATGGAATTATCAACAATGGTTATGGTCATATTACCAGAATAAGTATTCAATACATCTGGTTGTATTGTAAACTGGGCAATTGGCAAATCTGAAGAACCACCAGATCCAGCTGTTTTTTCAACATAAATACTTGCAGGGCTACTCCAGGTACCTTGGTGATCCTGAACACGTAGCATCACCAAATATTCACCATCACTGACAGCGTTTTTGTCAAAGGCTCCAGTGTTCCAATCGTTGGTGGAGGCTGCATCTACGGATTTCCATTTCCATTCGGATTGGGCAATACCATTGTTGGCACCTCCATCCAAATCATAGGATGTATTATTGATAAAACCGGTATCTGCACTGTAGGTGAAACTTGCTACGGGTCTTCTGTGAAAATAAAGTATGGTAGGTGCCGTTGGAAAATCTTCAAAGGTGAAAGTATACTGGCCTACCTTATCGTAGGTTTCAGGCAAATCATCAAGATATATACCGGACCATGAGACTCTACCTTCGGAATTATCAAAATAGGTTTCGTCATGGGTGATGCGCCATCGACCATTGGGGTAACTGGCATTGGCGGTATTGGTCTTCAATTCTGTGGGTGTCACGTCTATTTCCACAGATCGGTCCGTGAAGAAGACTTCCCCATCAGTAATGGTCCCAAACTGATACTTTTCATAAATGTATTGGGCCATTTCATCAATCCAAGTGGACCAACTGCCTGAATCCCTGTTAATAAAAGTACCTTGGTTATTGTTTTGGGTGATAAAGCGTTCAAACTGCACCTCATTGGTGTTTGTTCCCCATCCAATATAGTGAATGTCCTCGTTGATGGTACGCATTAAAATTTCGGCCAAGTCGGCATCATTGTCAAAATCAGCCACCTCAAGGTCGTCCAAGTTTACGTTAAATCGCAAGGCGCTGTTTCTCCATTGGGGTTCACGCAATACGTCTTTAAAGGCACGTAATTCCAATTTTTCAATGTTGATGTCCTTGAAATATGCTCCGGATTGTTCATGCACGTAAAAACCATAGCTGCCTTGGGCATGGGTAGTGTCATCAAAATTAAAGGCTTCCACCCAATCGGTTCCGGCAGTGCCACCACCACCTCTTCGGGAGACTTTGATATTATTGCCATTTAAGTCAATTTTAAAGTCTATGGTCTGTCCATTGAAATATGCATCAAACATGTCCGCTCTAGTTCCGTTCCATCCATAAGTAGCGGAGCCGGAATTTCCACTATTGGTATTCAATGCCAATACGGTTATTGAGCCATTTTCTACTTTAATGATTGCTTCTGCGGGGTCACCATCGGTTCCATAACCGCTAATATTACCACAAGCTGAGTGGTTATCTATAATGTAGGCATAGAAGTTCTGGTTGTCCACTTTTCTAAAGATGAAACCTACTTCACCATGCGCATAAGGAGCTTCACTGAGTCCCCAAGTTGCTGAAATGGAACCGTCAGCGATATCCCCAGTGGGATCGTACATGGCAAACCCCCATCCGTAGGAAGTATACCTGCCCACAAAATCTGCAATGACCCGGTTGGTTCCAGAGTCAAAGGAGAAATAATCCCCAGTGTATGAGCCGTGTACGGGTGGTTCGGTTCCGTTGAAGTTCATTTTGTTCCAGCTGTTGAAAATGTCGCTGGCATCTGCTTGGTCCGAGGATATGGAGCTTCGTTGAAAAGCCTCTACCCTTAGTTTTCCCAAGGGAATTCCTTTTAAGTGCATGGCTTGTTCCAGATCATCCTCAAAAGTGGATAGATCTAGATTAGCCGACCCTACGGTCACCATTACGTCTACATTGGGTCCTTGTTCTACCTTCATATCCACCGTTTGGGCCTTTACGGTCCCTGCCAGTAGAAATAGTACGAAAAGCGATAAAAAGCTTGTAAAAGTCTGTTTCATGGTCGGTTGATCTATTGAAATATTGAATTTTGTGTGGGTTGGTTCATAGTGGTATGGTCAAACGTAAGGTTGCTCCCGAAAACTGAGCTGCAGTTGGTGGGTACGGCAATGTTGAAGTACGATTTATCACTGATTTTCTTGAGTAGGGCCAAACCTTCCGTATTGGACCCCAGGTTGCAGTCATAGATAATGAGCTGAATGTGGTCGCCTTGGTAGAGTCCTTCCAGCATGGACAGCTCAAATTCTTGATCTACACCATCGGAATCGTAGGTGGTGTTTCCCAGTTCAAAAGTATTATAGCTTGCATTGGCAAACAGGTGGATCGCCAGTGTGGAACGATGATTTTCCAGGTACTCCCTAATGGATTTCCAGGGATTCCCATTTCCATCAATTTCCAATACCTCAGCATTGCTGGGCAAATTGTCCATGACCTGTTGTTTCTGTGAATACTTGGCATCCAGGACTACAACACTGTTGGATTGTGCCATGGTTGCAGTCACTGCAAAAAGGAATAGGCAAAAAAAGGATTGCATAAATTTCATGTAGATTGAATCTTTCATTGATTTTTGGTTTAAGGTTGTGTCAATTGTTTTTTTTGGTCTTTATTTCGGTTGAGTTAAGGCATAGGAAGGTCATGCCTGCAAAATCGAGGCAATTCACTTAGTGGTTCCAAAATCTATGGTACCGTCCTTAAATCAGGAAAATGTATGGGGTGGGTTCTAGTAAATCTCTTCCATAAAAGGGAACTATTTTTAGTTGGTTTTTAGGTTGTCGTGTTTGTTGTTTTCTTACAATCACAACATTGAGAATTGTACAATTTTTCTTATTCTTCACCTAAGAAACGGAGGTGGTATAGTCTTATTTTATGAAATCGTTCGGGGAATTGACAAATATCAATTTAGAATCATTTTCTTACACTAAATGAAGCGGAATAACCCCTAAACCCCCTGTTTCAGTAGAATGGGCAAAGGGTAATTCTTACAAAAGATAGGTTTGGCGGAGGGTTTATAGCCTTGATACGGCCTTCTATAGGATTTCCTTCATGATGCGGGAAAGGGTTTCCGGTCTCATGGCCAAAAAAGAAGCCAGATGTTTTCTGGGGATTCTTCCTACAATATCGGGTCTAATGTTTTCCATAAAATAGAGAACCCGCTTTTTTGCATTGGGAATTCGAGCTAAATACACCCTATGCTCCGCCAAAATATAGTATTGTTCGAGCATGATGCGATTGATTTGGCGTATTTCCGGAAAATGATTGAGGCAATACTTATAATCTTCATAGTCCAGATAGTCGCAATGGGTTTCCTCAAGACTTTGGATAAACTCCCTGCTCTTCTCATTTCTAAAGAAACCTGTTATAGAGGTAAAGATTTCATTTTCAGAGTCAATCCATGTGGTAATCTCTGTGGAATCAATTAAAAAATACCCCCGGACCATACCTTTTTTTATAAGGTAGAGTCTATTGCAGACTTCCCCGGCCCTGCTAATGATTTCATTTTTTCTGAAAAAGCAGCTTTTAATCTTGTTGGCCAGATAGGACTTAAGCTCTGAACTGAGTGGATAAATGGAATTAAGGTACAGGATAATGAAGAGATTCTTCTCTAAATTCTGGTTGGCATGCATTTGGAATGCTGGTTTTGGTATAAAGTATTGAACAATGCTTCAAAAACACCAAAATGGGGCGGGACAGGTATTTTTGGACCCGAAAGATACGGCTTGATACGTATATGAAGTAATGTTTTTGTTAAAAATAAACATTTGCACCACAGATATTGATATTTATCAATTTTCGTCTTTGGTTTAATAGGCCTTGATATAAATACAAATACTTTGAAAATAAATTTATTTTAAATAAAAAGGAAACGAAAGCTTTTTTTTGTGAAACATTTTAGTTTATTTTGTTGATAGGTCAGCTACATAGAGTTGGCCATACCTAACCAATAAAGTAGAATATGACCATGGAAATGGTAGAAAATAATAAAACCTATACAGAAATAGAGATTTTCCAGCAACCTGAAGTTTGGAAAAAAGTCTTCGAGGAAATTCAGGGACAACGGGATGGGATCGGCAAGTTTCTCTCCTCTCATTTGTCGAATGGCAACACAACCATATTGTTGACGGGAGCCGGTTCATCTGCCTTTGTTGGGGAATCGGTGGAACTTGTCATTGCCGAGGCTACTGGGCTCAATACTAGGGCCATTGCCACCACAGACTTGGTTACGCATCCTGAAGCAGTGAACCCTTTATCCGACACTCCTGTTATTTTGATATCCTTTGCACGATCCGGTAACAGCCCCGAAAGCGTGGAAACGGTAAAGTTGTTGGAGTCCAGATTGGGAAAACTAAAACATCTGGTAATTACCTGTAACCCGGACGGAGCCCTCGCCAAAATGGCGGAGCGGGATTCCTCCACACATTATTGTATTGTATTGCCAGAGGAGACCAATGATAAGTCCTTGGCCATGACCAGTAGTTTTTCATCCATGCTGCTTTCCAGTTTATTGGTGTTCAACTTGGACAAGTTGGATGAGGCACAGGCTTGGGTAGAGCATGTTGGAAAGGAAACTTCCAAGATTTTTGATAACGCAGAACTTTTGAAGGACTTGGCTCGCTTGGACTTTGATCGGGCCATCTTTTTGGGGTCAGGTCCACTTTTGGGCATCGCCAATGAATGCCATCTGAAGTTACAGGAACTCACAGATGGTCAGGTAATTTGTAAACACGATTCCTGTTTGGGTTTCAGACATGGCCCTAGGGCCGTGGTCAAGGAAAATACCTTGTTGGTCTTCTTCCTGTCTCCTGATGCCCATGTGGCCAAATATGAGAATGATCTTGTTTCCAGCATTGTTCAAGGGGGTGGTTATCTTGATATGGTCTTGGTGGGACAAGAAAACGAATCCATGGAATCAAACTATATGGTTCCAGTAAACAAGCACCCCAATGATGTTGCAGGTGTTTTTATCTTGCCCTATGTGGTCATAGGTCAGCTTTTGGGACTCTATAAATCGCAGGAGTTGGGACTGAATCCTGATAATCCTTCAGTTAACGGAGCCATTAGCAGAGTGGTGCAAGGAGTAACCATATACGAGAAGTGACATGATTCTTTGTATCTGTCCAAATCCGTCCATTGACAGTTATGCCTATTTTAATGCGTTTGAAATAGGTTCGGTCAACCGTATGGAAAAAATAAAACCCTATCCGGGAGGAAAAGCGACCCATGTTGCCTTGGCTTTGGCCGAAATGGGAAAGCAAGTGACCCTCTTTGGGTTTTGGGGTGGGACCACAGGGCAATGGATTAAGAAAGAATGTGAAAAAAGAGGAATACAGGTTGAAGGGGTAGAGCTGTCTGAAAACAACAGGCAATGTTATACCTTCCGTTCGGAAGATGCTTCTGTGGCCAACACCGAAATTTTGGAACCTGGGCCAACCATAAGTCCAGAAGATTGGGAAGCCTTTACCCTAAAGTTGCAGGAATTTGTGGAGCGATCGGAAATGGTGAACCTGTCGGGCTCTTGGCCCAAAGGCGTACCGGAAAATGCAAGTCAGGTTGTGGCCCAAAGCTGTAAGGGTTTGAACAAGAGATTGATGTTGGACGGAACTGGAATCCAATTAAAGAATGCCCTTCAGTCCGGGTTTTATGGACTGCATATCAATGAACATGAGGCCAAAGACCTTTTTGGAACCGAGGACGCTGAAAAAGTACAGGGAGCTTTAAAGGATAACGTGCAACTTCTGGCGCTGACCAAGGGTAAAAAAGGACTTTACCTAGCGGATGGAGCTGAAGTGGTACATGCCCTAAAACCTTTGGAGAAAGTAATCAGTACCGTGGGTAGTGGGGATTGCCTTACCGCAGGTATATTGTATGCCCTTTCGGAAAATAGGTCCTTGGAGGAAGTGGCCCGCTATGGAGCGGCCTTTGGGGCGGCCAATTGTGTCAATGACGATTTGGGCATGCTAAAACATAAAGATGTAATGGACTTTTTACCATCGACCGAAACCAAACTTTTGTGCCATGGCTAAAAACGATCTACTGGTAGTTGGGGAACTTAATGTGGACCTTATCCTTAATGGAATTCAAGGGTTTCCCCAAATAGGAAAGGAAATTGTGGCCAACGACCTAACGCTCACTTTGGGAAGCTCTTCGGCCATTATGGCCGCCAATGCGGCGGCATTGGGTCTTTCTACCGGTTTCGCCGGAATGGTGGGCAATGATCAATTTGGGGATTATGTCCTGGAAACCTTGGAAGAGCGTAACGTAAGTACGGCTTTCGTGAGAAGGTCGGACAGCTATCAAACAGGGGTGACCGTAGTGATGAATTATGATGAGGACAGGGCGAATGTTACCTATTGTGGGGCTATGGAGGCCATGACCTCTTTGGATATCCCATGGTTTGAAATGTCTAACTATAGACACTTTCATTTATCCAATTTCTTTTTGCAGAAAGGACTCCATCAAGAGATTACGGCCATATTTAAAAAAGTAAAGAGCCTGGGGCTTACTACATCACTGGATTTACAATGGGATCCTGCTGATGTATGGAATTTTGACTACAAAGAATGTCTGCCCTATGTTGATGTATTTATGCCCAATGAAGCGGAAATTTTACGACTCACCCAAGAAGATAGTGTAGAAAGTGCGTTGAAACAGGTGGAACCCTTTGCCAATACCATAGCCCTCAAAATGGGCAGTAAAGGCAGCTTGGGAATCAAGAATGGGAATCGGATCCAAGCATCGGCCTTCAAGGCTGATGTTTATGTGGACTCCATCGGTGCAGGGGATTCGTTCAATTCTGGATTTATTGCAAAATACCTGCAAGGGGCAGAACTTGGGGATTGCCTTTTGAATGGTAATTTGATGGGGGCCATCAACACCACAATGGCAGGAGGAACAGAGGCTTTCAAGGATAAAAAAGCCCTACAAACGAAAATAGAACAATTACAACATAGCAAAACAACATCCTAGTATGGAGCTTAAACAAACACTGAAAGAATTCACAAAACAGGGGCGAGGGCTTTTGGCGACAAACTACTATAATGTGGAAACCTTGCATGGCGTACTTAAGGCGGCATCGGATTTAAATGAACCCATTATTTTACAGCTGACCAAGAGTTCCATTGATTATATGGGACTTGAGACAGCAGTAAATTTAGGACGTTCCGGACTAAAACAGTTTGGCGTTACGGGTTGGATACACTTGGATCATGGAGGTTCCGTTGAGTTGGCCCATAGATGCCTGGATGCCGGATTTGATTCCGTGATGATCGATGGAAGTGAGCTCCCATTTGAAGAAAATGTGGCCATGGCACAGGAAGTAGTGGAATTGGCCAAACAATACAAGGCCCATGTAGAGGCCGAACTGGGTTTTGTGGCCAAATTGGGTCAATCTACAGAAGGAGCAGGTTTCACCCAACCCGGTGAAGCCAAGGATTTTGTGGAACAAACCGGGGTTGATGCCTTGGCCATTGCCATTGGAACGGCCCATGGATTTTACAAGAGCGAGCCCAAGTTGCAGTTGGAGCTTTTAAAGGAAATTGCAGCGATTACCCCTTCAACCTTGGTGTTGCACGGTAGTTCGGGTGTACCCCATGATCAGGTGCAAAAAGCCATATCCTTGGGGATATGCAAGATCAACCTCGCTACGGAAATCAAGAATATCTTCATGAAAACGCTCCAGGAAAGATTAAGGAGCAATGAGGAAATAGACCTTAGGAAAGTCTTTCCTGTGGCAACCAATGCTGTCACGGAATTAGTGAAGACCAAACTATTGATGGTAAAGAACGAAAACCATGCTACGACCATTCTTTGATGCCCATGTGCATCTGAATACAGAAAGTGGGGAAAAGATGAAAATGGCCTTAGGCCATGACGCCTATTTTTTGTCCATAAATACAGAGGTCCCTTTCTTTCCTTCTTTAACAAAACAGGAAGATATGGTCCATTCCTTAAACGCAACTTTTGGAGATCGTGCTGTGTATATCTGTTCCTTTGATATGGAACGATGGGGGAAGGAGGACTGGTTGACCAGTGTATTGAACCAAATCCAGAAGGGTATCGCCCGTGGGGCGAAGGGAGTAAAGATGTGGAAAAATATTGGCATGGATGCCGAACTCCGGGATGAGAATGGAAATTTTCTCATGCTGGACCACCCTGCATTCGATCCCATTTATGAATACATTCAGGCCAATGATTTGGTTCTTATCGGCCATCAAGGGGAACCCAAGAATTGCTGGCTGCCCTTGGATGAGATGACCGTGGATTCGGACCGCAACTATTTTAGTGCGCATCCTGAGTACCATATGTACCTTAACCCCGAGTATCCCTCTTATGAAGCCCAGATTGAGGCGAGGGACAATATACTTAGGCGTCACCCCAAATTAAAATTTGTGGGCTTGCACCTTTTTAGTCTGGAATGGAATCTGGATGAGGTGGCCAAACGGTTGGATGATTTTCCAGAGACCATGACCGACTTGGCGGAGCGAATTTGCCATGTACAATATCAAGCATTGGAAGACCGTGAAGGGGTGAGGGATTTTTTTATCAAATACCAGGACAGGGTCATTTATGGGACAGATGTGATTGATGATGGTTCCCTATCTGGTAAGGAAGTGGCAGATAGATTGGAACACTTATGGAAATTCCACTGGGAGTTCTTTGCAACGGACAATACCATGGAAGCACCGGAATTCAAGGGAAAATTTAAAGGCTTGGCCTTGCCCGAGACGGTGCTTGAAAAGATTTTTTATACAAACGCTGTCAAAACCTATGGGAAGCCAGGGAATTGATGGACTAAAACTCAATCTTATGAAAAACAACAGGAGAAATTTTATACGCTCAGTCTCCATAGCGGGAATTGGCGTTGTCGGTGCCAATGCACTGGTTTCTTGCAAGAATGAATCTTCATCATCGGCTACCGGGGCGGGAACTGCTACATCGGTCAAGGATTATGGGAAACAGATTTTTAATATGTCCGGATATGCGGCTCCAGCATTGGAGACCGTTCGGGTTGGATTTATAGGATTGGGAATGAGAGGCCCGGCTGCTGTCGGGCGCATCAGACTTATTGAAGGCGTTGAAATAAAGGGTCTCTGCGATTTGGTTCCTGAAAAAGTGGAAAAGGCCAAAAAAATATTGGAAGATACCACGCATACCCCCGATACCTATTCCGGTAGTGAGGAGGTTTGGAAAGAGATGTGTGATCGTGATGATATCGACCTGATCTATATTGCCACTCCTTGGGCACTGCACACCCCTATGGCCGTATATGCCATGGAAGCTGGTAAACATGTTGCCGTTGAGGTTCCAGCGGCCAAGACCATAGACGAATGCTGGCAGCTGGTGGAAACTTCCGAGAAAACCAAGAAGCATTGCATGATGCTGGAAAATTGCTGCTATGATTTCTTTGAACTATTGACCTTGAATATGGCCAGACAAGGATTCTTTGGGGACATTATCCATGGTGAAGGAGCCTATATCCATGATTTGGTGGGCCTCAACTTCAATAAGGAAACCGGATATGAGGATATGTGGCGTTTAAAGGAAAATGCCACTCGTAATGGAAGTTTGTATCCTACCCACGGCTTGGGTCCCATCTGCCAGGTCATGAACATCAACCGGGGAGATAATATGGACTACCTTACCTCATTATCCACGAATGATTTCACCATGCATCAAAAAGCGGTGGAACTGGCCAAGGAAGATTCTTTCTTCCAAGAATATACCGATGCTGCCTTTAGGGGTAATATGAACACCACCTTGGTCAAGACCAAAAAAGGAAAGAGCATCATGATCCAGCACGATGTAAGCTCACCCAGACCGTATTCCAGGATACATTTGGTGAGCGGTACCAAAGGTATTGCCCGTAAATGGCCCGAACCATCCAGGGTGGCCACTGGGCATTCTTGGTTCACAGAGGAGGAAATGAAGGCCTTGGAAGAACAGTACACCCCTAAGATTGTGAAGAAAGTGGGGGAAATGGCCAAAAAAGTAGGAGGCCATGGAGGAATGGACTTTATGATGGATTGGAGGCTTATCGACTGTTTAAGAAATGGACTTCCTTTGGATCAAGATGTGTATGATGCAGCACTTTGGAGCGCTGTTGCTCCTTTAAGCGAGCAATCCGTTGCCAATAGGTCGCAATCCATTGATGTTCCAGACTTTACCCGAGGTAGTTGGGAAAGCAATGCCCCAGTGGATATTTCTTTGGAGAAGGGAGCCACTACAGGGGTCAATATGAGCGTCTTAGGATAGCTTTTCAATCAGGATTAATGCCAATAGGCGGTTTTTTGGTTATAAGATTAAAGTTATATTTGCCTTTGTAGCTAACCATAGGCAATAAATTTTGATGAAAAAAACTGCATACCGTAGGGCGAAAATCCTTGAGGAACTCGATAAGGATGGCCAAGTAAATGTCAATATGCTCAGCAAACTCTTTGGTGTCAGTGAAGTCACCATTAGGAATGATCTGGACAAATTAGAGAAGAACAATTTATTGGTCAGGGCCCATGGAGGGGCATTCAAATCCAACAACCTTATTCTAACCTTCAGTCAGAAGAAAAAACTGAATATGGAAGTGAAGACCCGGATTGGAAGAAAAGCCGCCTCACTTATAGAAGAAGGAGATACCATTCTCTTGGATTCTGGAACGACCACTTTTGAGATTTCAAGGTTTTTGCGAGACTTTCAAAAGCTCACCGTAATCACCAATGCGTTGGACATTGTGAACAACTTGGCCCAGCAAGACAATTTGGAAGTGTTCATGCCTGGAGGATATCTCAAGGAATTTTCAATGTCCTTGGTAGGGCCGTTGGCCGAACGTAACCTGAAACAATTGTCCTGTAACAAGCTGTTCTTGGGGGTGGATAGCATTAAACCGGATAAAGGCGTATTTACCCACCATATTGAAGAGGCCCAGTTGAACCAGCTGATGATCAATCTTACCGAAGAGGTGATTCTGGTTTCCGATAGCTCCAAATTTTCCAAATCGGGAATGGCATTTATCTGTGAATGCGATCACATCCATAAATTGATCACGGACAATGGCATTTCGGATGAGCACTTAAAAGCCTTGGAAAAACATAATGTGGAAGTGATAGTGGTATAAGCCCTTCAACAACATAATACAAAAGCCCCATTAATGGGGCTTTTTACTTTTTTGATATTTCTTACGGAATCATTTGAGGGTGTCGTCAAAAATTTCGGCGGCCTTTTGGGCTGCTTTTAAACGCACACTGGAGGAGTTCCTCCGGCCATAAATGGCTTTCGTCTTGAAGGCCAAAACCGTCTCTATGGCAGGATATACCGTTATGTTCTGGCCCATGGCCCCTTTGGCAGAATAGGCTCCTTCAAAACGAGGGTCATCCACAGTTTGCCATAGCCACCACATATATCCGTAGCCATAATTGATGCCTGTTCCCTGGAAAACGGGAACATTGCGGTTGAGTTCTTCATGTGAGGTGCGGGATTTCAACATTTCATTTACCCAAGATTCGCTGAGTACTTGGACATCTTTCCATTTGCCCTTGTTGAGCATCAGTAAGCCCAAACGGGCCATGTCACGGGTGGAAAACCACATGGGATAGGCTAGATATTTTGAAATGGAAGTATTGCCTTCCTTTTGTTGTACGGAGCGGTCCCAATCCTGCATATGCAATGGGTTGGCCAGTTGGTGTTCTACCTCGTCGTAGATGTTGCGGCCGGTCTCTTTTTCAAAAATGTAGCCCGCTACATTAAAGTCCCAATTGCTGTACAGCCAATAGCTTCCGGGTTTTACCGAACCCCGCTTGGGGGCATACTCCTGCATGCCACCGGGATACCCTTCAGGATGATACACTCCTGATCGCGCAGAGATAATATCCTGGATGGTAGCGGTCTGTTCAATAGGGAGGATGCCTTCCACGTCATCTATGCCAAGTTCTTTGATCGTTTTATTGAGGCGGATAGTGCCATCTTCCACATATGGCCCGTAAAGCATGGACAACACACTTTTCCGACAAGAGGCAATATAACTGAGTTCCTCCAAATCGCCATATTCAAAAACTACCTTGCCCTTGTGAACAATCATGAGTCCGGTAATTTTGGTGCTATCGATAAGGTATTCTTGAAACGCCTGTGCCTTTGGATTTTGCCAAGCCATGGCTTCTTCTGGACTTGCTTTGTGCCATACGCGGTCCGGGAACTCTTGTGCCTCAAGAGCAAAGCATGCGAGTATAAAGAAAGCCGTGAAGACTTTGTTGAGGTCAGTTGTTTTCATATTGAATCATTCTGTTTTCTTGAACCAAAGGTTCCGAGCCCTGCCGTTGGATGCCCGCATACCTTTTATGTTTCCCGTATCATCTCTGATAAATGTTAGTACACTCAACGGATACTCGCCCTCGAAGAGGTCTTTTTGCTTTTGATGGAGCTCTAATTTCCCATGCCGGATATGGTGGGCGTACAGTTGTCCATCTGAAAAATGGAGGGTATAGGCCGTTTGGATTTCAGGGGCGTAATATGTACCGACATACTCCTCTGCATTTTTTGGGTCCAACGCCACAGGGGAATATTTTTTAAAGACCAAGGGGGCGCCGCTATTGCGCTGCAAGGTCATTGTATTTCCATCAAAGGTGAGCACGGTTTTGTTTTCAGGGTCAACTGCCTCGAACCTATCGGAGTCCATGGGGATGAATTTTGGACTTCCCCCAATCAAAAGTAGGGTATCCCCACTTACTTCAATTTTCTGCTCTTGAAGGGTAATATCATCCCAATATAAGCCTGCATAAGATTGCATTTTGGCTTTTGAGACTCTTTTTAGAGACTTAGGTGCTGGTGAGTGGGACGGCTCTAAAAGAACTTCTGCAATTTTTGAAACCTTCGAAGCTGGGGACGCGCTGGAAAAATTGGTAAGTACTACAATACTCATTTCTTTTTCGGGAAACACGGCAACGTTGGAACGGAATCCGCCAATGGCCCCTCCGTGGGTAATCCGTTTTTCACCGAAAAGTTCATCCACATTCACCCCAAAGGCATATTGATTGGGACTGCCGTCATTCAAGGGGTCCATGGTTAACATGAGTTCGAATGCTTTTTCCCAACCAGAGATGGGTTCATAAAAGTTTTTCAAGTACCCTAAAAGATCATCGGTGGTGGTGTGCATGTTCCCGGAGCCTACATACCCCCAATATTCCACGGCACGTTCAAAACCATCAACGGTGGGGAGGTACGAAGTTGCATTATTGGGCATAACCCGGTTGTATTGGTCTTCCACGTAGGTATTTTCCATTCCTAAGGGAACAAATACATCTTCCCGCATATAATCCACAAACGATTTGCCCGTGACTTTTTCAATAATGTTCGCCAAGAACATATAACCGGTGTTGCAATACAGGTATTCCGCCCCGGGGTCAAAATTCAATTCTTGCTGATCTATAATGATTCGATCCAGGTCTGCATTGGTCTTGGCATCATCACCCCGCCATCCCGCCAAGGAAAAAAGGGCATGGAGGCTTCGTAGCCCACTGGTGTGGTGCAGCATATGGCGTATGGTGATTTTTTGCCCAAGGTTGGGCAATCCATCAATATAAAGGTCAATGGTATCGTCCACAGATAGTTTGCCTTGTAGATGCAACAGAACAATCCCCAAGGCACTGAACTGTTTGGAAACCGATGCCACATTGAACTGGGTTCCCGGGGAATTCGGCACCAAATATTCCAAACTGGCCAAACCATACGCTTTGGAAAAAACTGTTTTATCCCCCTGCATTACGGCAATGGCCCCTCCGGGGTGGTTGGGACGGTTCCAGTCGAGGAACAGACTGTCAATCTGAGCTGTTTTATCCTCGGATAACTGGGCGAAAGCCATTCCATAAAATAGAAAAGTGACGAGGAACAATGGAGTGTAAAAAGAACGTTTCATGGTATTACTTTTTAAGTCCTGCTTCGGCCAAAGTGATCAATAGGGCCAGTTTAATGGATTCGGGCCCTGTTTCATCATTCAGGTACCATTCGTGGAGGGAGTGTGCCCCTCCACCTTTACCGCCCCTGCCAATACATACGGAAGGAATTCCTTTGGACACGGGGATGTTGATGTTGGTTGAACCACGACCCAATTTGGGTTCCACTCCAAAGTATTCCGTGGCGGCCATTGCTCTTTGAATCAAGGGTAGGGAAGGGGAAAGCTCCCCGGAAGGACGGTCTCCAATTTGGACCAATTCATAAGTGACCTCACCTCTTATACCGCTGGAATTATATTCGGAGATGGCCTCTTCTACGGAGGTCTTGAACAAACGTTCAGTTTCATCCAGATTCTTGGGATCTATTGCGCGCATATCAACTTCCATCCAAGATTCAAAGGGAATGGAGTTCACCGAGGTTCCTCCACCCATTCGGCCCACATTAAAACTAGTTTTTGGGATATTTCCCGAAGTATAGGCCCATGCATCGGATGAAAAGGTGGAGATGATCTTGCCCAGGGCATGGTGCGGATTGGCGAGGCCAAAATCGCCCCACGAATGGCCGCCCTTACCTCTAACAATTACTTTGTAGCGTTTGGAGCCCAGTCCGGCATTGCTGATTCGGCCAATATCACCACCATCTATGGCAATCCAGGAGTCGATATCCAGTCCAGATTCGTTGAACAGATATTTCATGCCCCGAAGGTCTCCCAGACCTTCTTCACCTACGGTTCCAACAATAAGCAGGTCTTTTTGGGTCTGGATTTCGGATTGGTTCATGGCTTTCAACAGACTGATGAGCATGGCAAGGCCACGGGTGTCATCCCCAATACCGGGAGCTTTTAGGGTATCACCTACTTTAGTGACCGTTGCATCGGTACCTTCCGGGAAAACCACATCCAAATGGGCATCCACTCCCACAAAACCGGATTCCCCTGAAGTTCCTTTCCGTAAACCGATAACGTTGCCCACCTTGTCGGTCCACAGACTGTCCACTCCAGCCGCAAGTAACATTTGGCCAAAAGCTTTACCTCTTTCCTCTTCTTTGAACGGAGGGGCCAAGATTTCAGTCAGGGTCACGAGATCTTTTGCGGTTTGATCTTCTTGTGAATCGATATGTCCAAAGGCAGTCTGCACCTTTTTGGACTTGGCCAACTTGGCAATTTCTTTGGTATACTCCTTTTCGGTTTTGACACTCTGCTGTGCAGAAACACAGACAGATATCAGAGCAATGGCTATGAAGGGAGCTTTTAAATATGATTTCATAGGTCTATTCTATTGTTTTCGCAATACTTTACCGGACCGGGCATCTACAAAAGTGCCATTGTCCACGGTTAAATTTCCATTTACAATGACAAAGGGGATGCCTTCCGGATATTGGTGCGGTTTTTCAAAAGTAGCTTTGTCAATGACAGTTTCAGGATTGAAGATGACCATATCCGCCTTCATGTTTTCCTTGATCTGTCCTCTGTCCGTTAGTCCTAGGGTCTGTGCGGGCAAAAGGGTCATTTTCCGAATGGCTTCTTGAAGTGACAAGGTCTTTTTCTCACGTACATAATGCCCGAGTACCCGAGAAAAGGTTCCATACCAACGGGGATGAGGGTGGCCCATACCCGGTTCTACCAAACGCCCATCCGAACCTATCATGGTTTGTGGGTGTTGCATGATCCGCGTTACATCTTCCTCGGCCATGGCATGAAAGACACAGGCAGCTCCGCCGTTCAATTGTGCCTCAATGACCAGTTCCGCACCGTTTTCCACGGTGGGTTCCAATCCTTTTTGTTCTACCCAATATTTTAATGTTTTTCCCTCCAGTTCAGGTTGCCATTCCACTTTTGCAAATTGAATACGGTTCAGGTCGGAACCTCCTCTATCATTTAAAATGTTGAAGACAATGCCATTTCGGATGCTGTCCCTAAGTATGGGGTCCGAAACTCTTTTTTCAAAGGCTTCCAGTCCTCCGGCCATGGACCAACTGGGAATGATGACGGATATTCCGGTATAGCTGGCCGTATACGGATATTGGTCCATTTTGATGTCCAACCCCCTTGCTCGGGCAGAATCTACCATGGACAGGGTACGGGAACTTTTTCCCCACATGGGTTTTCCTATGGCCTTGTGGTGGGTGAGCACCACAGGAATATCGGCCTGCTCGGAAATTTGAATGGCTTCGGCAACGGCATCAAAAAGGCCCAGACCTTCTTCCCGAAGGTGGGAAGTATAGATTCCACCATATTTTGAAGCTACCTTGGATAGGGCAATGACCTCTTCCACATTGGAAAAAGTGCCTGGTAAATACTTAAGTCCAGTGGAAATCCCATAGGCTCCCGCCTGCATGGCACTGTCCACTTGGGCTTCCATGGCTCTTTGTTCTGTTGGGGTGGGAGTTCGGTTTTCCAACCCCATGATGTTTCTACGGATGGTATTATGTCCAACCAAGTAGGCGACATTCATTCCGATGCCTTTGGCTTCAAGGCTGTCCATAAAAGACCCCAAAGGCCATGGAGAACCCCCATCAGGTCCGCCCAGTGCCGTGGTGACCCCTTGCCTTACATGGCTTTCGCAGGAAGAAAGTTCCATAATGGGTTCCAAATGCGTGTGCATGTCAATAAAACCGGGAGCAACAGCAAGCCCTTGGGCATCTATGGTTTGGGTGGCGATGGCATCGTCCAGATTCCCGATCATAACGATCATGGAATCCTTTATGGCAATATCGGCCATGATTGGGGTGTTGCCAGATCCGTCATAAACGGTTCCGTTTAAAATCAGAAGGTCATAATTCTTCGTGCCTCCACACGAAAAAATGAATAAGAGGCATAGTCCCACACCGATTTTTTTAAGGGAATCAAGGTATGGACGGGTATTGGTTTTTCTAAAATTGTGCATGGTTATACTATCAATGTTGAGGAATCCAATTGCTTGAGTTCTGCAAAGGCTTCCTGTAGTTTTAAGGTGGTTTTTCCAATGGCGTCCGGAACATGGAAACGATGTTCCCCAAGTTGTGCAATCGAGGCAATTTGGGTTGTAGTTCCAGTGAGGAAGGCTTCATCCATTGAGGAAACCACATTGGCGGCGATGGGCTCTTCCACCACAGGAATCTCCAGATTCCGGCACAATTCCAGCACAATTTTCCGGGTGACACCATTTAAGATGTGTTCGTTGGCCGGATGGGTGTACACTTTTTCATCCTTTATAAAAAAGATATTGGTATGGGAACCTTCAGTGATCAGTCCATCCCGGACCAGTACAGCTTCATCCGCGTTTTGGTTCATAGCCATTTCATTGGTCATAACATTGCCCAATAAGGAAATGGACTTGATGTCACACCTATGCCAACGGAAATCAGGCTCAAGAATGGCCGTTATATTTTTTGAGTTGATATGGGGAAGTGAAAAAGGCAGGGCATACATCATGGTCGTAGCGGGGTAACCCTTCGGATAGGCATGCTTTCTCGGGGCCACGCCACGGGTCACTTGCATATAGATCAGGCAGGATTTTTCCTCGAGGGAAGCAGCGTGCAACAGAGGAGCAATTTGGGTCTCTAATTGACCAACATCATAAGCAATGTTGATTTTATCCAAATTCTCTTGCAAGCGGTCCAAGTGGGCCTTTTTATAAAATATGCTATGGTCCAATTGCACCATGACTTCGTAGATGCCGTCCCCAAAAAGAAACCCGCGATCAAATACCGATATCTGGGCAGCATCAGAGGGATAAATGGTCCCGTTCAGGAAAACCTTTTCAGGAAAATTACCTCTTGGAAGCATAGTTGGTGGTCGGTTTTAAATGGTATTGCTTGTGAAGGTAACGGTTATTTTCCTAAATAAAAACTCGATTTTGACAGGGCTATGGGGATTTTTTACCGTCTGGATTTAATACCTTGCAAGGGTAACAGAATTGGAAGTCATAATAAAGTTTCAGGAAGGTATTTTGTATGGAAGGAAAGCTAAGGGGCGTGTATAGTGTGAGTGGATTGTTAATGGTATTGATTACCCTATCGTTATTAAGTTGCGGGGAAAAGGAAAAGAAGCAAGAAGAGGATGACAAGGAATCCCAAGTAGAGGAGAAGTTGGACCTTTCCTCTTTGGATACCATACCTCCCATTGCTATTCCCGAAGGGATGGTATGGATTCCTGGAGGGGTGTTTATGCAAGGAGCTGTGTCATCAGACAGGATGGCCATGCCCCATGAGAGTCCTGCCCATGAAGTTGCGGTAAACGGTTTTTACATGGATGCGCATGAGGTCACCAATGCCCAATTTGCTGAATTTGTGAAACAAACGGGGTATATCACTGTAGCGGAACGCGAGATTGAATGGGAGGAAATGAAGAAGCAACTCCCCGAAGGAACGCCCAAACCCCACGATTCCATTTTACAGCCCGGTTCGTTGCTGTTCAAAAAGACAAAATCCAGCGTGCCCAATCTTTATGATTATTCCCAGTGGTGGAAGTGGGGTATCGGCACCAATTGGAAACATCCCGATGGACCGGAAAGTTCCCTTGAAGGAAAGGAGAACCATCCCGTGGTACACATTGCTTATGAAGATGCCATTGCGTATTGTAATTGGGCGGGAAGGCGCTTACCCACCGAAGCGGAATGGGAATATGCTGCCCGTGGCGGTAAGGAAGACGCCATTTTTTTCTGGGGCAATGATTTGGAACAGCTCAGTTCAAATGCCAATACCTGGGAGGGGGAGTTCCCGGTGGAAAACCTCAAAGCCGATGGGTTTGAGAAGCGTGCCCCGGTAATGTCCTATCCCCAAAACGGGTATGGTCTCTATGATATGGCCGGTAATGTATGGGAATGGACCAATGATTGGTACAATACCCAATATTATGGACAGCTCCAAGCCGAACAGCAAGTGGCTTTGAACCCGCAAGGAGCCTCAACGCCCTATAATGCCACTAACCCCTATGCCCGAGAAAAGGTTATCAAGGGAGGGTCTTTTTTATGCAGTGCCTCCTATTGTGCCAGCTATCGCATTTCGGCACGGATGGCTACCAGTCTGGATTCCTCTTTGGAGCATTTAGGGTTTAGGACTGTTCTAGATCCGAGCATGATCAAAGAGTAACTTGCTTGGGAACAGTCCTATGGCACTATTTTCTGGCGTTTTGGTCTCCCAAATCCTTTTCCACAATGATGAAATCGGATCGGCGGTTGACCAGATGTTCCTGTTCACTGCACCTGACTCCGTTGGAGCAGTGGTTCCTGAGTTGATACTCCCCATAGCCTCTTGCGCTTTCAATTCTGTTGGAATCAATGCCTTTGGCAATGAGGTAACGCATGGTAGACTTGGCGCGGTCATCGGACAATTTTAAATTGTATTGATCGGAGCCCCTGGAATCAGTGTGCGATTCAATCTTGATTTTGATGCCTGGAAATTCGCGCATGGCAAAAAGTACCTTTTCCAACTCAATTTCTGCCCGTGGGGTAATGTCAGACTTATCGTATTCAAAATAGATAGGATTCACTTTGATTTTTTCGATGTCTCCATCCTTAATGACCAAGCTTTCGAAGGGGGTTAGATAAATCATGTTGTTCATGGAGGCCTTTTGAGGATTTTCACCAGTGGGCACAAAAATTTCCTTTTTCACGTATTTTGGTTTGATGAACACCAGTTTATTTTCCTTGTTGCAAGGCAATACGAAACGGAAGAATCCGGTTTCATCGGTTTTCATGGCATCCAAAAGTCCCAAGTTCACATCGTAGAGTTCAATACTGGCCAGAGGAATGGGTTCGCCGGTTTTTTCATCCAGTACATATCCGGAATATTCAAGACAATCAATAGGCTTGGCCTTTTTTAAATAGTAGATGTCGTCGTCCCCGGCACCACCAAATCGGTTGGATGCAAAATAACCATCCCCTGAACTGTGGTCCATTACCAATGAAAAGTCATCCATATTGCTATTGATGGGCTTTCCAAGGTTTTGGGGCAGGCCATAACTGGTTTTGGACTTGATCGTTGAGGTGAAAATATCCAACCCACCCAGACCATAATGACTATCCGAAGAGAAATATAGGGTATTGTCATCCACAAAAGGGAACATCTCCCTGCCTCGGGTGTTGATGGTCTCCCCCAAGTTCATGGGCGGGGTAAGAGCATCGCCGTTCAAGCCAAGTTCAACCACGTACAGATCGCTTTCTCCATGCCCACCCGGCATATTGGATGTAAAATACAGATACTTACCATCCGGGCTCAATGCCGGATGTCCACACGAGTATTCCTTACTGTTGAAGGAAAGGGAAGTAACATTGATAAGGGTATTGGCATAAATCGTTCCTTTTAGGATCTGCATATTGGAGAGTCCTTCACTATTGGCATTTAGTTTGTTTTTTTTGATAAAATTCCTGGTAAAATAGATGGTGTTGGACCTTGGGTCAAAGGCCACATTGGAATCGTGAAAAGAGGATTCCAGGTTTTCCAGAAACTTTTCAGGAACAAATTGCGACATGTGGGGGTTGGTGAGGTAGAGGTCTAGGTACGGTTGGTTGTTCCACGGATACAATTTTCCATTGGATTTTAGGGTGTCCCTGGCCGATGCAAATACCAGCATATCATCATAGATTGAAGGGGAAAAGTCTGATTTATCACTATTGAATTCCAGATTCTGAACTTCGTATTTGGGGTTTTTCAGCAAAAGGCTATCGAGGTTTCTTTTTTGTGCCATGATCATATCCAATCGGTTTTGATCGGAGTAAAAATCACGAAGAAGCTTATCAGCTTGATCGGCTTGCATGCTGGCCTTTAGACATTGAACCAGTTTGATGATATTGTTTTCACCCATTCTATTGCCCTCAATGGCGTAGAGTTTCTGATACCAATCCTTGGCTTTTTGATATTCATTCCGGTTAAAATGACTATCGGCCAATCTTTGGATTACATGGATGGAAGGCCTACTTTTTCGCATGGCCAAATCTTGATAGAGTACAATGGCCTTTTCAAATTTGAAATCGTTGAACAGTTCATCGGCCTTTTCCAATTTGCTTTGTGGAAAAACACTGGTAAAGACAGATAGTGTTAGGAAGAGTATTATTTTTTTCATCATGGTGCTTTTTAAAAGAATCTGGGGGACAAAGCCCTTTTGTTGGCATTAAAAACGGTGTATTTCAAAATAATCTCGTGAGAGCCGTCATTGTAGTTGTCCAATCCAGAGGTGGAATAATCATAGGCATAGCCTATAAAGAATTTTTTTGCCAAGTGGAACCCGGCCAATGCGCTGATGGCATCATCGTAGCGATAGGCGAGTCCAAAGCTTACTTTTTCTTGGAATAGGAAGTTTGCCGAGACATCCACGGTCAAAGGGGCTCCCGAAACATGCTTGGTCAATAAGGCAGGTTTGAACATGATGGAGCTGGAAACATCAATAACATAACCTCCCATAAGGTAATATTGGGTTTTCCTATCGGTCACGGTAACCTCATTGTCATTATATATTTGCGAATTCATGAGGTTGTCACTGGACAATCCCACATACCAGTTGGTACTGTAAAAGAAGGCGCCAACCCCAAATACGGGTCTGGTCTTGTTCAGGTTTTCCGCAAATATGGGGTCTTGGTCATCCGCGTAATTTCCCTTGGACCAATCTATGGATAGGATGTCCAGTCCAGCATTCAGGCCAAGGGAGAGTTTGGTCTCTAGCCCTGTTGGGATCTCATAGGCGAAATGTCCGTTGATCTTTACATCGTTGGATGCCCCAATTTTATCATTGATGGCCGTTAGGCCAAGACCGATTCGTTTACCGGTTCTCCCTTGCACGGTGAACGATTGGGTTTCTGGAGCTCCGTCCAAGCCAACCCATTGTGTACGGAAGAGCACATTGGCCTCGAAATTGCCGGAGGTTCCCGTATATCCTGGGTTGAGTACCGTGGTATTGTACATGTATTGGGTGTATTGCGGGGCTTGCTGCGCCTGTAGTTTGGTTAGGGATAGGACCAAAACCAGACCTGTGAGTATGCCGAGATTCTTTATGTTGCTATTCATAATTATTGGATTTATAGGTTTGGGATTTGGATTTTATCGTGCCAGTTGTAGCCAACCCACAAGATTTCTGTTGAGCTCGGGAATATTTACCACATAATAGTAGGTGCCTGAAGGGAGGTGTTGCCCTTTGCCCATGACACCGTTCACATTGGCAATTCCATCCCAATTGTTCTGATAGTCCATGGCTTCGAAGACTTTATTACCATTACGATTGAAAATCTGGAGCGTGTTGGAATAGTTTTCTATACACTCTATTTCAAAGAAATCGTTGTAACCATCATTGTTTGGGGTGAACTCGTTGTAGACCTGTAAACAGAACTCTTCCCCCAATACTTCCCCGCAGTCTTCAACTTCCACTTGTAGTTCTGTGGCTTCGGTCGGGGTACAACTGGTGCTGTCCTCATATAGAACACTGATTGAAGTGTTTTGAAGTTCGGTCCATATGACCGTGGCACTGGAGTCGGTTGTACCTCCACCATCGACTATGGTTCCTCCTGTAACAGTCCAGGTGTAGTTTTGTTTTCCACTTTCCGTGGAGTAAGTGTATTGTTCTTCTTCCAGACAGGCTTCACTTGTTTGCCCCGTCAAGGTTATGGGTTGGTCCTCCAAGAGGGTAACGGTAATCCCAATCCGCGTCAAGACAGATATGGGAATATCCAAAATACCTGCAAAGTATACAGAGCCATCGACCAAAGGAGTATTGAGGTCAAGGGCTACCGAGGCGTCCAAACTATCAAAGAACACGATGTCGTTTCCTGCCACTTGCAAATCCAATAAAGTGGGATTGTCGGATGCACAGAAAATCTGAAGAAGATCATCTACGATAAGTTCGGGAAGATCCACCGTGATATCTCCGGTCAGGGTACAAAGTGCCCCTTCCAAGAATACCTCAATGAGGCCATCAACATCCAAAGCCATGTCGGTACCATCAACTGCAATATCAAAAGCCAAATTGGTATCCAAGACCCCGGTATAGATTTGTCCATTGATGAAAAGGGAGACGGTATCCCCAACATTGGCATCACCGTTTACTGATCCTGTTACATTATAGGAGGGAGCCCCTTGAAAAAAGTCAATCAGATTTGAAAGGCTGATGACAGGGGTTGAGTCAATGGTAATGCTATTGGTAGAGTCAATAATGTCTACCGTGGCTTGGGCCAAATCCCCAGCGGCATTCTCACAACCGGCGGAAGCTTCGGTAATACGCACATAGAAGTTGTAGGGTCCACCGGCTTCATCCAGACCGGTTATGACAAGGGTCCCATTTGAAGTAATGGAATAGGTAACGGGGCCTTGGACAAGTCCATTGGTGATTTCATTGGTGCCATTGATATCAAAATACCACGTATAGGTTCCGTTGATTGTGCTTGAGGGAACAAGGGTAACTTCGCTGGATGAGCATATGGGGCTTTCATCCCCGGTAATGTTGATATCACCTGCCGTAGGGATGTCAACCACGGTAACGGTAACAGGCACCCTTGGAGATTCCTCTGGACAACCTGGCTTGGCTGCTGCCACATAATAGATAGAGGTGGTGTTCAACACAGGAGTTGTATAAGCTTCTCCTGAATTTACGGTGTCCAACAGATTTCCACCCGTTTCGGCATCATACCATCTTAGTTCGTTGCCCCCGGTAGTTGTGGCGATTAGGTCAACGGAGTTTCCGGTGCAAATGCTCACATTTTCCGAATTGGCATCCAATATAGGTAGGGCTGGAGCCCGATAAATATCAAAAATCTGCAGTTGCTGTTCCAGCGCAACATTTAACAAGGATGACAGACGGACTGTGATTCGGGTTGCTTCATCACCAGGTGCAACCGCTATGGTTGCTTTTTGACCATCTTGGAGCAATCCCAAGAGATCTAAGGTCAGTATATTGTTCAGGCTCTCTGTGTAAAAGGGGGACTCAGCACCATTTTGGGCAATTACATCAATGGAATTGGCCACCCCGGCTTGAAGCAGAGAAGGATTTATGGCCAGGGTGATATAATAATTATCATCAGAGTTGGAGGGTGTATCAAAATAGGCAGTCTGTTCTATACTTGCAGCGACACCCAATATACCGAGACTTAGTTCTGAAAACGTATTTATATCACCGTCCAGAACCAGATGGGGATCGGTGACACCAGCCCCGCCCAAGTCCAGTAGGTCCAAAGTGAGCCCAGTACCCGTAAAGGAAGTATAGGTAGGGAGACCACATGAGGCCAATCCTTGATTGTGGAAAGCCCCAAAAACATCCAAGGTCTTGGTATTGTTGAGTCCAAGCAATGCCCCTATCTGATTGGTCATCCGTATGCGGTTGTATTGGGCATTTGGAGTAATGGCCATAAAATAGTCATTATCAACATTGGTCACCACTTTCAGTTGACCGGTAGCAAATGCATTAGCCTCACCTGATGCTTCCTCCAAAACGGTGATACTGCCATTTTTTGCGGTCACTGTAAATTCTTGGTTCCCTATAAGGACAGCACCTGCAATATCCGATAAGAGTCCTCCAAGGCTTCCTCCCAATAGATAGGGAAGAAGTTCATCTTCCGTTTCCAGTTTAACATATGATGTAGTATTGGGGTTCAAAGCTGATGGAAATTCCATTTCCAAATGTCCTGAGTAGGCCCCAACACCCAATAGGATACCGGTGCTGGCCCTTATTCCCGCATTAGTGGTTAAACTACCGTCCACAGCATTTGCGGACAGATCTACTTCGTCTTCACTTACAATGGTTGTTGCAATGGTTTGTCCTGCAATATTAAACGAAATTAAAAAAGATAAAATGAGAAATATGTAATAATATTTCTTAAGTATTGATTTATCCATATCTAAAGCATTTTATTTTTGTATATAACAGAAAAAAATGTTAAATATTTTGAATCGACGGAAAATACTTACTAAAAAAGAAAGAAATATGAATAAATAATTGATTTACAGTATATTGATTATTTTCACTCTTTAAAAGGGTTTAGAGTAAAATTTAGTTATACTAACAAGAAAAGTATCTAGTGGCAGGCCATCAAAAAAGATGTTATCTGTAAAATAGTTGCGTAAAATACAGTACCCCTTCAGGGTCAGATTTAATACTTACTGCAGTAAAATCATAATTCCCTTCCATGACTTTTTGGTGGGTTGGACTTTTGGACCATGCATCAACCAAAGCTTCGGCAGAGATATATCTGCGTCCAAGATTCTCGGCCACATGACTCGCATTGGTCTCCATGGCCAATTCAGACGAGCGTTTTTCAAAATCCTTATGGCTTATTTCTCCATCCTTGACCATGGTATTGGTATGGGCTGTGGCATATGCGTAAGCGGTGACATTAAACTCTAAGGCAGTGAGGTTTTTAGAAAGGCGATATTCATTCACAAGGTGCAAAACTTCCATTTCCATATCAGTGGCCGTGCTGGCCACAAAGAAAGCTTCTTCCTCATCTGTGGAGGAGGTGCTACATGAGACGAAAAATACAGACAAAAACAGTAAGCGAACAACGGCGAATTTCATTCTTTTCACAGCGAATTTTTTAAAATCGTGTGCAAAAGTAGCTTGCTGTTCCAGTTAAAAAACCATCAAAGTGAGTACTTTATATAAACGGTGGATAAAAGGCGATGAAGTGCGTGCTTTTCAAGTTTCACCCTGTGGTATGGCCAATAAATACAGCTCCTTATCGATAAAACACATTCCGCCTTCCAACAGGATTTTGGTCACTATCCCATGAAAAAAAATCATGGAATGAAATCAATCTAAAGAAGAATGTCAGTGAAGGTTTTATTTTATTGTCAAATCAAACAAAATAAGCCCCTATGATTATCATTCTGTAAATTTCTTTTGTTTGTTTTGGATTTTGCCGTACTTCATCAAAAAATATAGAATATGATCATTTTTGTGGATATGGATGAGGTGATTGCGGATACCTACGGAGCGCATTTGGAATTGTACAACTCGGAATTCAATGCCCAAATAAAACTCGAAGATTGCCATGGAAAAGGAATAAAGCAATGTGTTGCCGAAGAACATCTGGAAATGGTAAAGGGATATACGGCTCGGGATGGGTTTTTTAGAAACTTGGAGGTATTTCCAGACAGTCAGGAGGTTTTGCGGGAACTGTCCAAGGAGCATGAGGTCTACATTGCCTCCGCCGCCATGGAGTATCCAAACTCATTACGTGAAAAATCGGATTGGTTGGATGAACATTTTCCGTTCATCCCATGGCAACATCGCATTCTATGTGGTCATAAATATATTTTGAAAGGAGATTTGCTGATTGATGATCATTCCCGTAACCTGAAACCCTTTGAAGGTAGAAAAATCATGTTTACTTCTCCCCACAACATGAGTGATACTGAGTTTGAACGCGCTGATAACTGGAAGGAAATCGCAGCCAAACTTTTGTAGATTTGTGAATGCGATTATTTCTTAGGGTACCCCATACATTGCTTTTAGGCACTTTTTTATTGTTTCAAGCCTGTGCCGCCCAATCCAATCTCATTGAAGGGGAACAAGTGACCGTAACCAAGGAAACCCTACAGTATTATCTGTACTATCCTGAAGATTACCTATCCAACCCTTCACAAACCTATGGTTTGTTGCTCTTTTTGCACGGTGGAGGGGAATCTGGGGAATCTCAAGAGGAATTCAAAATGAATGAGCCCCCCAAACTTTTAAAAGAAGGAAAACAATTTCCATTTTTAATATTGGCGCCGCACAACCCCCATGAAAGAAAATGGTGGAATACGGAAGCCGTTATGCAACTTTTGGATTCCATTGTTGCCGAGAACAGGGTCGATATAAACAGAATATACCTGACAGGGATAAGTAGGGGAGGTAATGCCGTATGGGAGCTGGCTACCCAATACCCGGATAGGTTTGCTGCCATGGCGGTAGTATGTGGTATGGCGCCCTTACCATATGCCCATTGGATTGACAGGGAAATGCCCATTTGGGTGTTCCATGGCGAATTGGATGAAACCATCCCGGTTGAGGAGTCCGATGCCATGGTGGAAAAGCTTAAATCAATGAATTACAATATCCAATATACAAGATATAAAGGGGTAGGCCATAATGCATGGGACAGGGCTTACACCACAGATTCTTTGTATACTTGGTTTGCCAAACAAAAACGGATAAATTAAATGTTATGAGATATTGCATCATGTTCCTGGGGTTGATGTCTATTTTTTCCGGTTGCCAAGGAAAACCGAAAGAAGCCAAAACGGAGGAATCGGTTGAAATGGTTACAACGGAGCCGGTAGACTCCATCGTGGTCCAAGAACCTCAAGGAGCATTAAAAACTTTTGAAGGTCTGGCAGACACCACCTTTGTACGTTTGGCGGATTTTAGCAACGACTTTGCCTATGACCTGAGATACGCCACGGAAAATAATTTCCTAAAGGCAAAGGTGTACGACTGCGCGGAGTGTTATACACGGGTAAAAACAGCCAAAGCGCTTATCAAGGCCAATGCCGATTTTAAAGAAAAGGGGGTAAGAATAAAGTTTTTTGATTGTTACCGACCCAATTCCGTTCAATATAAAATGTGGGCCATTGTGCCCAACCCCCAATATGTGGCCAATCCGGAGAAGGGATCCATCCATAATAAAGGTGGTGCGGTGGACATTACTTTGGAAGATTTGGAGGGAAACGAATTGGATATGGGGACGGACTTCGATTTTTTTGGGAAAAGGGCCTATCATGACAACCTGGACCTACCAAAAGAAATCCTGGAGAATAGAAAACTGCTGAAGGAAACCATGGAGTCCCATGGGTTTTGGTCCATAAGAACCGAGTGGTGGCATTATAATCTTTCAGCAGGTTCCAATGATAAAGTGGCCAATTTTAAATGGGAATGTCCTGAGTGAAAATAATCAAGATATGATGAAAACAATTAAAAAGTTAGCTCTAGTATTTGTATTCATTTCTGTAAACGCATCAGCACAAGATGCTATTGTGCCGCTTTGGCCCAATGCAGTTCCCAACCAAAATATGGATACCGATGAAAAGGAGCAAGTAGAGTATAGGGAGTCAGGTATAATTTGGGTCACCAATGTTCAAAAGCCAACCTTGGAGGTGTATCTTCCTGCAAAGGGAAATGCCAATGGGAAGGCTGTAGTTATTTTCCCTGGCGGTGGATATTCCGGATTGGCGTACGATTGGGAAGGTAGGGATATCGCCAAGGCTCTAAATGGAAATGGTGTTGCTGGAATAGTGGTGAAGTATCGATTGCCACGTTCCAAATCGATTGTGGCAGACCAACACATAGTTCCCCTGCAAGATGCCCAACGGGCCATCAGGTTGGTGCGTAGCAAAGCCAAAGAGTGGAATTTGGCGGAAAATGAAATTGGTGTCATGGGGTTCTCCGCAGGAGGACATCTGGCTTCTACCTTGGGCACACATTTTGAAGACGTGGTATACCCAGCACAGGATGTCATTGATGGGATTTCTGCCCGTCCGGATTTTATGGCGTTGATCTATCCCGTCATCACGCTTAAGGAGCCTGCCGTGAATATGGGGTCAAGGGAATCCTTGGTGGGTAAGGAGCCTACCATGGAACAATTGAATTATTTGTCCAACGAAAAACAAGTGAAGGACAATACACCCCCAACTTTTTTACTTCATGCAGCAGATGATAATCCAGTGCCCGTGGAGAACAGTCTTATGTTTTTTGAAGCTTTAAAGGCCCATAACATTTCGACTACCATGCACATTTACCCTTCGGGTGGACATGGTTTTTCTTTAGGGCATAAGAACAAGGGATTAAAAAATTGGCTTGATCTTTTTGTTGCTTGGCTTGAGAATTTAGATTAATCCAGTACTTTGGAACAGTCAAGAACCAACAAAGAATCGTCATGGTTTTTGGTAAAGAATAGATAGCGATCTCCTCCGTCCTTAATTTTATGTTTTTTTCGTATTTCGGCCACAGATAGTGGAAAGTTTCGGGTGGTGACGTTGGCCTTAGTCTGTGAAAAGCTTCGCAAGGTCTTTTTTGAATAGGGGAGAACCTGTACTATGGAAAACCTTCTCCCTGGGAATTCCACCAGTGTTTCGGACGTGTACAAATGGGAGTGCTGGTGTAACTTTTGCAATCCATATTTCTCCCCCACGATTTTAAATCCACCGGATTTTAAAATGGCGGCATTGGGTTCATAAAGGAACCTTTGGGGGCTCCCCAATTTCGTGGAACTTACTTTTTCTTCATTAAGGACAAAGTCGAATACAACCTCTCTGTCATGGGTGAAATTGATGGTCTTGATCATGACATCCCCGGTGTGATGCTGTTCCAATAGGTAGAGCAATTCCTTTACCTCGTTATTGACGGCCACCACATGGACTTCCTTTACAAAACTAAGTTCTTCCAAGCCTTGGGTGAGGTCCAAAATAGGTGAAACTTTTATCAAGACTTTTTGGGTATGGTTAAAAAGAAGGGGTAGTTGTTCAGGAATATTGGGAAGGCAATCCTTGAGCAAAAAAACCTTTCCGATGTTCTCATTTCTTCGTGATGGATCTACAAAAATCCAGTCGTATTTCTGAGAGTTGTTTTGTAAATAATGAATGCCATCCTCCGGAACGCAAGTGATGTTTTCCTGTCCTAAAACCCCAAAATTATAGGTGGCAATTTCACTGAGTTCCGTATTGATTTCACAATGAAATACCTTCTCGATTTTTTTCGAAAAAAAGTAGGCATCAACCCCAAATCCTCCGGTAAGATCTAACAGGTTTTTTCCGTCTACCAAGCCAGCCTTATAACGAGCTGTTTGCTCGGAACTGGTCTGTTCAATATTCAGCTTATTGGGGTAATATATGTTTGGGGTAGTGAACCAGGTTGGAAGCTTGTCCTTGCATTTTTTCTTGGCTTCGAGCTGCTCTACCAGCTCTTTTTGGGAAATCCCGTCAAAAAGGGGTTTTTGGAGTAAAACTGACAGCGTGTCAGTATCCCAATTTTCATTTATAAATAATTGTACACCAGTATGTAATATCAATTTATTCAAACTGACACTATAAGTTTTTGGTCAATTTCTTCACAAAGGAATATTCCGCCAAAAATTCCTTTAAAATCACCTTTATGGCGGTATATCCAGGTACGGCAACCACCATCCCGACCACTCCAAAAAGTAGTCCAGCGATAATGATCACCAAGAAGATTTCAAGGGGATGTGACTTTACGCTGGTCGAAAAAATAAAGGGTTGTGAAAAGAAATTATCCACCAATTGACCAATGGTCAAACCGATTAAAACATACATGGCTTTGGGCAGGATAACGGTGCTAAAATCGGCTCCCAAAAAACTGGTCATGGTAAGGGTCACCATGATCACTCCGCCAATGATCGGACCAATGTATGGGATAATGTTGAACAGGGCGCAGAGGAAGGCAATCACAATTGCATTTTCCACGCCAACAATCAACAGTGCAATAGTGTAAATCACAAACAGGATAAAAAGCTGAAGAAGGATGCCCGCAAAATATCTTGAGAGCAATCCGTTGATTTTATCAATGGATTTTACGAGGTTACTTTCCTTGTCATCGGGAACGAAAGTAAGCATACCATTTTGGAACAATTTGCTGTCCTTTAAAAAGAAAAAGGAGATGAACAGCACCGAGAACAGACCTATGCTAAAATTGCTCAGTACATTCATAAATGAATTGAGAAAATTGGGAATGAACCCCAAGTCAAGACCTTTAAGAAAACTTTCCTCCAAATGGGATTCCTCCACCAAGCGTTCCACGTTTCCGGAAGAGGCCCCAAAATATTCCAAAATCTGAAAATACAGTTTGTTGATATCGCCTTTTAACGCTTCAATATCCAACAGGGAAAGGTTTTTGCTCTGTTCCGAGATCAGGGGTACAAAAAGCGCCAATATGCCCATAAAAATACCGAGCATGAAAATCATGGTGGCAATTACGGCAAGCGTGTTGGGGAACTTAAGCTTTCTTCGTAAAAAGAGAACCACGGGCCTGCCCAAAAGGGCAATTACCGAGGCAATGGCCAAATAGGTAATCACGGATTGAATTTTGTACAGAAAGTAGCCCAAAAGAACCACGCCCACAATAATGGCAACGGCCCTTAGAATTCCATTGGCAATGGTCTTTGAGGTCATAGATTAGCTTTTAAAGGCATATTCAACAATATTGGAACCCATTTGCAGTGCCTTCAACCGTACCTCTTCGGGGTCGTTGTGCACCGATGGGTCTTCCCAGCCATCCCCTAGATCACATTCAAAGGTAAAGAGCAAGAGTAGCCTGCCCTTGTCAAAAATACCTAAGGCTTGAGGTCTCTTGCCATCGTGCTCGTGTATTTTGGGAAGTCCGTTGGGGAACTTGAATTTTTGATCAAAAATGGGGTGGTCCGAGCCCAGTTCTTCCAATTGTTTATCAGGAAATACCTTGAGAAGTTCCCTTCTCAGGTAGGGTTCCATTCCATAATTGTCATCAATATGTAAAAAACCACCGGAAAGGAGGTAGGTCCTCAGATTTTGGGCCTCTTCGTCTGTAAAAAAGACGTTGCCATGCCCGGTCATATGCAGAAAAGGATACTTGAATAGGGTAATGCTTCCTGTTTCTACCGTTTCTGGTTCCGGATTGATTTTGGTGCCGATGGCATTGTTGCAAAACGCAATGAGGTTGGGCAAGGCCGTTGGGTTGGAATACCAGTCCCCACCCCCTCCATACTTAAGGATGGCAATCTCTTGGGCGCCCACTGTGCCCATCATAAAAAAAGTTAAAATGCAACCTAGTCTGGTAAGTTGTCCCATGGATTTGCGATTAACCAACTACTCAAAAGTACGGTATTCATGATTAAAAAAGCCATAATTGCCTCATTTGCCTTTTTTGCGATGTCCTTGATGGCGCTCTACACGGCACGGACCAAGGAGGTTTCAAGTTTCATACCGGCAATGGAAACCCAAGAAGCACCTGTGGTGGTCTTGGAGCTCTTTACTTCCCAAGGGTGTTCCAGTTGTCCGCCGGCCGATATTCTTTTGGATAAGGTGAAAAGGGAATTTCCCAATGAGGTTTTTGCACTTTCCTATCATGTGGATTATTGGGACTATATAGGATGGAAGGACCCTTTTGCCAAACCGGGCCATAGCCTTAAGCAGCGTGAATACAATAAAAAGTTGGGTTACGATGGCAACTATACCCCTGAGATGGTACTTAATGGGAGTCTTCATTTTGTGGGATCCAACAAAGTCAAACTCTATGAAGAAATCAATTCCCATCTAAAAGAGAAGGCCCAGAACGGAATTCAGATACATAATGTTGTTGCTGATGCGAATGCCGTTTCGTTTGAATATGCCGCTACGGGGGACTTGGGCCATAAAGTGTTGCGGGCCATTTTGGTGATCGATGAACGAACCACAGAAGTGAAACGAGGAGAGAATCGGAATAGGACTTTGCAGAACAGCAATATTGTGGTAGAGGAAGCTTATTTGGATTTGGAGGCTTCGGCTGGAAAAACTAGTATAAAAATTCCCCAATTGGTTTTGGAATCTGACAGTCTGACCCTTGTCTTGTTAGTCGAAACTGAAAATCTTGACATCACTGCTGCAGCCAAGGCCCAAGTAAAGCGCTAACTGTTAATGATGGCCACGGTGGTACAGGCCACAATTGCCGCGGTTTCAGTACGTAATCGGGTATTGCCCAAAGAAATGGGGATGAATCCCTTTTTACGGGCCAAGTCAATTTCTTCTTTGGAAAAATCTCCTTCGGGACCGATAAGGATGGTAAGGTCCATATCGGAAATGACCTTTCGTTTAAGCTCCATCTTTTCACCATCATCACAATGCGCAATGAATTTGAGGCCTGTTTGTTCCTGTTCCAAAAAGTCCCTGAGAGGTATCGCAGGATTCAGTTTGGGCAATACGGTCTGTAAGGATTGCTTCATGGCCGATTGCAGTACACGCTCCATACGGTCCTGTTTGACCACTTTTCGTTCGGAATGATCGCAAATGATCGGGGTGATCTCATCCACTCCGATTTCGGTGGCTTTTTCCAAAAACCATTCGTAGCGATCGTTCATTTTGGTGGGGGCCACTACCATGTGTAGCGCATATCTTTTGGGGATGGTCTTGTGTTTTGATACAATCGTTGCCCTGCATCGCTTTGGGTCGGAAACAATGATTTCCGCTTCGTATCGGTATCCCTTTCCATTGGTGATATGAACAATATCCCCCTCTTTTTTCCGAAGGACTTTGGCAATGTGCTTGCTTTCTTCGGGAGGAAAGGTGAATTGGGTAACGCTGTTGTCCAACAAAGGGTTATAGAAAAGTTGCATAGGCTATAGTTTGGTTTTGGCGTGTTCCAGGCCCAGTTCAATCCATTGGTGCAATTGTTCCTCAGTGACAAAGCCTTTTTGGGAGACAAAGACAAATTCTTTCATGGGTTTCCCGGTAAAATCCATGGGTCGTACACATTCCTGCTGCAAGATACGGTCCATTTTCGCTCGAACCACACGAACCATCAATTCGTCTTTTACCACACCCACGGTCATTTTGCCTTCATGTAGAAAAGCAATGCCCCCGAACATTTTCTTTTCGGTAAACTCTTCTGGTAAGAGACCCAATAGATATTGGACCCTACGGGCTATTTCTTCATTGTAGGCCATGTGCCGGTATTCTGCTATGCTCAAATATCCGAATAATCCATGAATCTAGGGATGTCTTAGCTCCCAATCGCATAACGGGCCTTGGCGGCCACACTTTGGTCTGTAAAATCAACTTTCAGAAATTTTAGGTAGCCCACAATCCCGATCATGGCGGCATTGTCCGTGCAATAGGCAAACTTGGGGATATAGGTTTTCCATCCCAGTTTTTCCTCGGCTTCCTTGAGTCGGGCACGTATGCCGGAGTTGGCGGCCACACCGCCTCCAATGGCAATCTCTTGGATTCCGGTTTGCTCCACGGCCAAGGTCAGTTTATCCATCAAGATCTCCAAAATGGTATGCTGTACCGATGCGCAGATATCGTTAATGTTTTCCGAAACAAAATCAGGGTTCTTTTGGGTTTCCCGCTGAAGGAAATACAGGATACTGGTCTTTAAGCCACTAAAACTGAAATTGAGCCCATCCACCTTGGGTTTTGGAAATTCAAAAGCATGTGGATTCCCTTCCCGGGCATATTTATCTACCAATGGGCCACCGGGATAGGGTAGTCCCATAAGCTTGGCGCTTTTGTCAAAAGCCTCGCCCACGGCATCATCCAGGGTCTCTCCAAGGACCTTCATGTCAAAATGGTCACAGACTTTCACAATCTGTGTATGTCCCCCGCTAATGGTCATCCCCAAAAATGGAAACTTCGGAGGGGTATTGTCACCATCTTCAATAAAGTGGGCCAAAATATGGGCTTCCATATGGTTCACCTCGATTAAGGGAATGTCCAACCCCAAGGCCAAAGACTTGGCAAAGGAGGTGCCCACGAGCAGCGAACCCATAAGTCCGGGGCCACGCGTAAAGGCTATGGCAGATAGTTGTTTTTTATCGATATTTGCCTTGGCCAAGGCCTGATGAACCACAGGGACAATATTTTGCTGATGGGCCCGTGAAGCCAACTCTGGGACAACACCACCATATTGCTTGTGGATTTCTTGTGTGGCCACCACATTGCTCAGTACCTTTGTATGGCACAAAACGGCGGCAGATGTGTCGTCACAAGAAGATTCAATGGCCAGAATATATTTTTTTGGATTTGTCACTGGTTTTGGAACAAAAATTGGTCATCAAAGGTAAAACATAAAGCCCTATCAAAAAACTTCGTAAAATACTAATACGATTCTTTTTGGCCCTAGTACTGCTTATGGTATTGGGGTCTTTGGTGTTGTCCATGCCGGTGGTGCAGACCAAAATTGCGAAGTACGCCACCAATTCCATCAATACGGAGTTCGGGACCAACATACAGATCGATCGTGTTAGCCTTTCACTTTTTACACTCAATGCAGGTATCAAGGGAATTTATATCGAGGATTATCAGAAAGATACCCTGGCTTATATCCATAAGCTGAGCACTTCTATATTGAACATACGGAACATGGCCAATGGAACGTTGGAGTTTGGCGACATGGAAGTGGACGGTATCCTTTTTAACCTGAAGACCTATGAAGGGGAGCGGGACACCAATCTGGACGTGTTTGTGGCCAAGTTGGATGACGGAAAGCCCCGTCCGCCGGGGACACCTCCCTTTTTCATGTCGACCGATGAAATCCAAATCAATAGTGGTAGGTTCCGGTTGATCGATGAAAATTTGGAGGCGCAAGAGGTCCTGAATTTTTCGGAGTTGAAGATATTGGCCAAGGACTTCCAGATCTTGGGGCCAGAAGTGACCTTGAATATTGAAGACCTTTCCACTTTGGCCAAACGGGGCATTCGACTTAAGAAACTGACCACAAATTTTAAGTACACGAAGGAACAGATGCGGTTTGATTCCCTTCTCGTTGACACGGAAGAATCCGAGATCAAAGGGAACTTGGTCTTTAATTATAATCGGGAAGATTTTGCCGAGTTTTTGGACAAGGTGAACATCGAGGCACAATTTGATGAATCCAGTGTGGCCCTAAACGAAGTGAATGCATTTTACAATGAGTTTGGAAAGGACAGGATAGTGACTTTTTCCGGACAGATGGGAGGAGTGCTCAATCAACTGGAAGTGGATGATCTTTATGTGCATATGGAAAATACCGGGATCCATGGCGATTTTGTATTCTCCAATATTTTTTCTGATGAGGCCCCCTTTGTCATGCGGGCCGATTTGGACAATCTTACCTCCAGCTACTATCAATTGAGGGCCATTTTGCCGAATATTTTGGGGGAAAACATTCCTGAAACTGTGCAAAAGCTAGGGCAATTTACGGTTAGGGGCGATGCAGAAGTGACGGAGACGTCCTTAGATGTAAAAATCAACCTCAATACAGCGGTGGGGAGTAGCTATATGGATGTGCAAATGACCAATCTCCAAGCAAAAAATGATGCTTCCTACATTGGATTTATATCCCTTATTGATTTTGACTTAGGAGATTTTATCGAAGATGATGAATTGGGGCTGACCTCCTTGGATTTCAATGTGGAAGGAAAAGGATTTGCCGCTGAAAATTTGAATACTGAGGTTATTGGTGATGTCTATAAACTGCAGTTCAATAATTACGAATACAATAACATTAAGGTTTCAGGAATCTTAAAGGATCAGTTGTTTGATGGCTCCCTGCTTTGCAATGATGAAAATTTCCGATTCGATTTTAAAGGTTTGGCGGACTTTGGCGGTACCGAGAACAAATTCAACTTTATTGCTGCCGTGGATTACGCCGATCTTAAGGAACTCAATTTTATTGATGATAGCATTTCCATATTCAAAGGTCATATAAATATGGATATTGAAGGAAGGACTTTGGATGATATGGTGGGTCAGATGCGTTTTTCCAACACCACCTATCAAAATATAAATACGACCTATTATTTTGAGGATTTTGCTGTTTTTTCCTCATTTGATCGGGATACGGTCCGTACCATTGAGATCAATTCGCCGGATATCATCACAGGGTATGTCAAGGGAAAATTCAAAGTCAATGAAGTAGGGAAATTGGTGCAAAACTCCGTGGGAAGCATTTATACCAATTATAAGCCCTTTGAAATTTCAGAGGGACAACATGTGGACTTCAACTTTAAGATTTACAATAAAATTGTGGACGTTTTCTTTCCAGAAGTGGTCTTTGGGCCCAATACCTTTATGAGGGGTAGTATTATATCGGATGAAGGCGATTTTAAAATGACGTTTAAATCACCAAGTATAGAAGCTTTTGACAATACATTTGAAAATGTAGAACTGAAGATCGATAATAAGAACCCTCTTTTCAACACCTTCGTTTCGGTGGAAGATATGTCCACGGTCTATTATGACATTAAAGATTTCAGTCTTATCAATACCACATTGAAGGACACGCTTTTCTTTAGAACGGAGTTCAAGGGGGGAAGCGAATACAACGATAGCTACAACCTCAATTTCTATCATACCTTCAACGAGAACAACCGATCGGTCATTGGCCTTAAAAAATCGGATATCAGCTTTAAGGGGAACACCTGGGTACTGAACAAAGATGGGAACAGTAAAAACAAGGTTATCATCAACAAGACCTTGGATAGCATAATCATTGAGGATGTGGTGATGGACAATAACAACAAGGAGCAGATCAGACTCCGAGGCGAATTGGCCGATTCCACCTATAAAGATCTGGATCTACAGTTTAAGATTGTGTCCCTCAGCAAGATTACCCCTGCCATAGACAGCCTTAAGATGAACGGATCTGTGGATGGTTTTCTCAACATCCTACAAAAAGATGGGAAGTATCTCCCCACATCCAGTCTAAATGTGAAAGACTTTAGCGTGAATGGCATGCGTTTGGGAGATTTGGAAGTGGGTATTTTTGGGAACAACAATCTTACCCAATTTGGGGTGAGTACTTGGCTCGTTGACAATGGTAAGGAGAAGATGAGTATCAACGGGAAGGTGACCAATATCAACAACAAACAACAGGTGGACCTTGCGGCCAATTTCACAGATTTTAGTTTGGAACCCTTCAGCCCATTGGGCGATGGGGTTATTTCCAACATACGGGGCAGCGTCATAGGAAGTGCCAAGATTACCGGAGATTTATACAACCCGTCCATTAATGGAACCTTAAGTCTCAACAATGCAGGAATCGGTATTCCCTACCTCAATGTGGATTATAATTTTGCGCCCTATTCCCGTGTCCGCCTTTTTGACCAAACTTTCTATTTTGAGAATGTAGGGCTGTCCGATGTGGCGGAAGGCACCAAGGCCACTCTGGACGGAACCATAAGTCATACCGGGTTTTCCGACTGGTACCTTGGGTTGGATGTGGACACCAAGAACAATCGGTTCATGATTCTTAATACGGAATATGATGAAGAATCCCTTTACTATGGAAAAGGCTTTATCAACGGTACAGGAAGTATTTATGGGCCAACCGACGCCTTGACCATTGCTGTGGATGCGACCACGGCGAGGGGCACTTCCCTAAAAATTCCGTTGAGTGATGTTACCAGTATTGGGGACTATTCGTTTATCAATTTCATTGAAAAGGGAGAATCCAATTCTTTTGAACAAGAACGGGTGTTACAAGAGTATCAAGGTCTGGAAATGGCCTTTGACCTCGCGGTGACCCCAGAGGCCGAAGTAGAGATCGTTGTGGATCAGAGTACAGGAAGTTCCCTTAAGGGAACCGGAGAGGGAATTCTGTTGATAGAGATCAATACCAATGGAAAATTCAATATGTACGGGGAGTTTGTTGCTGTAACGGGGGAGTACAATTTTAAATATGGTGGGGTGATTGACAAAAAGTTCAAGGTGCGCCCGGGTGGCACCATTCTTTGGGAACGGGATCCCTTGGCCGCCCAGTTGAACCTCGAGGCCGTATACGCCCTGAATGCCAATCCAGCCCCATTGTTGGACAATTCCGGTTTTGCGGGAAGGATTCCCACAGAGGTAATCGTTCGTTTGGATGGGGAGTTGGAAAGCCCCAATATCAATTTCGATATTGACTTCCCCGGAACCAGTTCCGTGGTACAGTCCGAGCTCCAATACCGATTGCAGGATCCCACCGTAAAGGAGCGAAATGCCTTTTTTCTTTTGGCGCAGGGAACATTTGTGGATTCTCAGTCGGGAATCAACCAACAGGCTGTTACCGGAAACCTAATACAGACTGCCTCCGGCCTCTTGAACCAAATCTTGGGGGGTGACAATGACAAGTTCAATCTGGGAGTATCCTACGAACAAGGTCTTTTGGACCCCAATGCCAGTACACGGACCGAGAATAGGATAGGGGTCACGGTTTCCACCCAGATATCGGATAGGATTTTGGTCAACGGAAGGGTAGGAGTGCCCGTGGGAGGAGTTTCCGAAACTGTAGTGGCCGGCGACGTGGAAGTACAGGTACTATTGAATGAGCAAGGGACCCTAAGCGCAAAGATCTTTAACCGGGAGAACCAAATCCAACGATTTTTGGCCGAACGACAAGGGTATACCCAAGGGGTTGGTCTGTCCTATCAAGTGGATTTCAATAGTTTTAAGGAACTCATGCAGAAGGTCTTCAAAAAGAAAGAAAAGGCACAGGAGCCCCCAAGGCAAAAAGAGGCAACGGAAGTCATGGGACAGGATAGTCTGATCCGGTTTATGCCCAAGAAAGATTCTCCCGCCAAAACAGGGCAATAGGCTTGTTATTTTTCACGCTTTTTGAGGAATTCTTTACGAAAACGTTTGAAAAAATCAATGAAGGTAAATAAATTATTAAGCCATTCATATTTTGGATAAAGTTTCCTAGTTTTGACCCTTTAAAATTTTGAATGGCTTCAGAAATAAAGAAAATAGGAGTTTTTACCTCTGGAGGAGACTCCCCGGGAATGAATGCAGCGATTCGTTCTGTAGTCCGAACTTGTGCTTACTTAAAAATTGAATGTATTGGTATCTATCGTGGATACCAAGGTATGATAGAGGGTGATTTCAAGACCCTTGATGCACGGAGTGTAAACAATATCATCAATAAAGGCGGAACCATTCTTAAATCTGCCCGTTGTGAGGAATTCAGGACAAAGCAAGGAAGACAAAAAGCATACGACCAATTGGTCAAGGAAGGCATAGATGCCTTTGTGGTGATTGGTGGTAATGGTAGCTTTAACGGTGCCATGCTCTTCAACCAAGAGTTTGGTTTTCCAGTTATGGGTATTCCGGGCACCATTGACAATGATATTTTGGGATCTTCCTATACCATTGGTTTTGATACCGCGATCAATACAGTGGTCGAAGCTGTGGATAAGATCAGGGATACAGCCAGTTCCCACAATCGTTTGTTCTTTGTGGAGGTCATGGGAAGGGACGTGGGCCATATTGCCTTGAACGCAGGTGTTGGGGCCGGTGCCGAGGAAATTTTGATTCCCGAATTGAACCTAGGTCTCGAACGTTTGGTAGAGTCCTTGAAACGAAGTAAAAAATCAGGCAAGTCTTCCAGTATCGTAATCGTTGCCGAAGGCGATAAGATTGGAAAGAATGTCTTTGAGCTCAAAGAATATGTGGAGGAACATTTGCCCATCTACGATGTAAGGGTATCCGTTCTGGGACACATGCAACGTGGTGGGAATCCAACCTGTTTTGACCGGGTTTTGGCCAGTAGAATGGGTGTGAAGGCCGTGGAGAGCCTGTTGGAGGGCAAATCCAACTTCATGGTGGGGATAAAGGATACCAAATTGGTGCTTACCCCGATTGCAGAGGCCATAAAGGCACATACGGAAATAGACCAAGAACTCATTAGAGTTTCTGATATAATGACAACATAATTTAAAACCAAAAAGGAGAGAAAATGTCAAAATTGAAAATAGGAATCAACGGATTCGGTAGAATTGGAAGGTTGGTGTTTCGTGCAACCGTAAAAAGGGACAATGTAGATGTAGTGGCCATTAACGATTTGCTGGATGTAGAGCACTTGGCCTATTTGTTGGAGTATGACTCTGTGCATGGAAGATTCGATGGAACCATCGAAATTAAGGATGGAAATCTTATTGTAGATGGAAAAACCATCAGGATCACCGCAGAACGTGACCCTAAAAACTTGAAGTGGGACGAGGTTGGCGCCGATGTTGTTGCCGAATGTACCGGTATTTTCACCACTTTGGACATGGCACAATCCCACATTGATGGTGGCGCCAAGAAAGTAGTTATCTCTGCTCCGTCCAAGGATGCCCCAATGTTTGTTATGGGGGTAAACCACCAAGATGTCAAGGCATCTGACACCATCATTTCCAACGCATCCTGTACCACCAACTGTTTGGCACCAATCGCAAAAGTTCTTAACGATGCCTTCGGTATCGAGGAGGCTTTGATGACCACGGTACACGCCACAACTGCAACCCAGTTGACGGTTGATGGTCCATCCAGAAAAGATTATAGAGGTGGTAGAAGTGCCCTTTTGAACATCATTCCAGCGGCTACAGGTGCTGCAAAAGCGGTGACCAAGGTAATTCCATCTTTGGAAGGTAAACTTACCGGTATGGCCTTTAGGGTACCAACTGCCGATGTTTCAGTAGTGGATTTGACCGTTAAATTGGAAAAGGAGACATCATACGAAGGAATCAAAGCTGCCATGAAAGCTGCTTCAGAAGGTGAATTGGCCGGAATTTTGGGTTATACCGAAGAATTGGTAGTGTCCCAAGATTTTGTAGGTGATGTTAGAACTTCCATCTTTGATGCCGATGCGGGAATTGAGCTGAACTCCAAATTTTTCAAGGTGGTATCTTGGTACGACAACGAAACCGGATATTCAAACAAGTTGGTAGATTTGGCCGAGCACGCTGCGAGCCTTTAATAATAGTATCTTGCATATAAATCCAGAAGAGGGTGTAAAGCCCTCTTTTGGATTCAACCAAAAACTTTGACGCATATGATTTTGATTGTGGATAGTGGAGCCACTAAATCCGATTGGATTGCATTGGATGACAAGGGGAAACAATTGTTCCTTACCCAAACCCTTGGGTTAAGTCCAGAGGTGCTCACACGTGAGGTGATTGAGGACAGGTTGGCCAATAATTTTGAGCTTTCCAAGAATAGAGAAATCGTTAGTCAATTGTATTTCTACGGTGCCGGTTGTGGCACGGATAGAATGAAGAATTTCCTAAAGGTAATTTTCAAGGATTTTTTCCCCAATGCCAAGGCAGAGGTTCGGGAAGACACCTATGCGGCCATATATGCCACGACCAAGATTGGACGTCAAGGAATTGTCTGCATATTGGGTACAGGATCCAATTGCAGTTATTATGATGGTCATCAATTGATGCAAAAGGTTACCTCGTTGGGCTATATCCTAATGGATGATGGTAGCGGTAACTTCTTTGGAAGAAAGTTGTTGCGTGATTATTACTTCCATAAGATGCCGCAGGATTTGGGAATCAAATTTGCCAAGGAATATAATCTGGAGGCAGATGTCATCAAAGAAAACTTATACAAACAGCCCAACCCAAATACCTATTTGGCCACGTTTGCCCGTTTCATTATCGAAAACAAGGAGCACCCGTATTGCAAAGGGGTCATAGAAAAAGGATTGCAACAGTTTGTGAACAACTACATTATGCAGTTTGAACTGGCCACCAAGGTACCTATCAACTTTGTGGGCAGCATAGCACACTTTCTGCAGGACGAACTAAAAGCCTGTTTGGAAAGGAACGATCTTATTCTTGGGGTAATCCGCAGAAGACCTATAGAAGGTCTGGTTGAGTTTCACCAAGAAACTATTTGACCGCGATCATAGAAATTTCAACATTTACAAATTTTGGAAGATTGGCTACTTCCACGGTTTCCCTGGCTGGGGCCGTATCTGCATTGAAATAAGTACCATATACCTCGTTTATTTCCGAAAATTGGTGCATATCCTTGATGAAAATGGAGGTTTTTACCACATGATCAAAGGTTAGACCGGCTTCTTCCAGAATGGCCTTGAGGTTTTCCATGGACTGCTTCGTCTCCTTTTTAATATCCCCTTCCACCAATTTGCCCGTAGCGGGATCTATTGGAATTTGTCCGGAAATGTATAGGGTGTCCTTGATCCATACGGCTTGATTGTAGGGACCAATAGGGGCAGGTGCCTTTGGAGTGTTTATGATTTTCTTCATGGAAGTTTATGCTTTTGTTTAGAGACTTGAAGATATTCAAAAATTATCTTCTACCGCTAAAAGGCTGGCTTCTATTTTCCCACTTCAAGTCACTCAAGATGGAGCTCTTTATACCAATAAAGAAATACCATCGCTCATAACGGCCAAAGGGAGTCCAGTCAAAACTGAGCCTAAAACTGTTCAAATCCCTGTTAAAATTGAACCTTGTATCGGCAAATCCCTTGTTTTTAAGATCATATCCAGAGTTAAAGCCCACTTCCCATTTAGGGGAAAGTTGAACATTTCCAGAAAACATCAAAGAGTGGTTGGTAATTTGTTTTTCCCGATTTCGGTTGCTGTAGGTAGCCACATAAGTGAGCCGTACGTCCCATGGAATCTGGGTGTTGTATGTTGGGTTGTCCACTTCACCATCGGAAGAATCATCTTTGTTCCCAAAGTGGGATTCGCCATTCCTGGTGCCCTTTAACTCAAATGGATTTGCCCCATAGTCCGGTTCTTCCTGTTTCTCTTTGTCCTCCTTGTTTTTTGCTCCTTTCTTAAACATGTCACTGTCCAAGGTAAAGCCTGTATTCAATCGTGCGGATGTCAGTCGAGCCAATCCTCCTCCATTTTTGATGTTAAGGGTATTGATTCTTCTACCATTGTTATCTATGGCATACGGGTCAAAGGAGGCCGAAAAGTTAATGGGCACCTTCTTGATGATCTCTGTGGAACCCGAAAGATTGATAGGGCTTAATTTTAAGGAATCCGCCTCAAAATTATAACTGGTGGAAAGGGTAAGATTACTTAGGATACTGATTTTTTTCGGTTCTGTGGCCGTGGAGTCCTTGTCCCTCACCTTGGCTTCCAAGGTGTTCTGCAATGAAAAATTCAGGGAGCTTCCCTTGCTCAACGAAGGCCTTCCGTAAACACTGGTCTCAAAGGGAGTGTACTGCACCTCATCGCCATCGCCATCAATATAAGTATCATAAAATTGTTCAAAGGACGGGGTGTAACTGTATCCAATGGAGGGTCGCATAACATGGCGTATGGCCTGAATCTTTTTGTCCTCACCAAAATTAAAGGTACCATAGATCACGGTACCTATACTGGCACCCAGGTTGTAGCGGTTAAAGCGGTCAAACCCAGCCACGGTGTCGGTAACAACCGCTTGTTCCTCCTCTACATATCTGCGGCGTATGGTCTCCAAGGTCCATACATCCTCATAACCTCCGTTTAAACTGACACTCAAGTATTTTGCTACCTTAAAGTTGGTGCCAATGGGAATACGGTGTCTGGCCCCGACCCGGGCACCTTCGAACATTTTGCTGGTAAAAAAATCCTCCTCATTGGTGGTGATGCTGTTCTGGGCGTTCACATCATATTGAAAGTTGATATTCTGTAAGATTCCCTTTTTTATTCCATCGCGTTTGGCAAATGGGAATATACGTTCCATACTGGCCTGAAAGGTTGGTAAGGACATATTGATGGTCCTTTCCTCGGTTCGGGTATTTTGGGTATGCGTCAACGTAAGACTGGCATTCACGGAAGGGTATTCCGGAAACGTTTTGGAATAACTGATGGAAGATGCAAAGGTGTTCGTCTGCGAATTGTTCCTATTTATTTGATTGAGCGAGTTGGTGTAATATTGGCTACTTCCTAAGTTCACGGATGCCGAGAACCTCGAATAAGGACTGGCTTTTGGGTCTTGGGTGTGCGATATACGAATGTTGTAGTTGCTCGTTCTACTATAATCATCAAAGCCTTTTTGACTTTGGATCAAGTTTTCGAAGTTAAAATTGACATTCCCCCGGAACTTATAACGCTTGGAATATTCTGATTGCCCCCGGAACCCGTAACTACCGTTGGTGTAGAAATCACCCGTAACGCTAAGGTCAACATACTCGCTGATGGGTAAATAATATCCCCCATTCTGAAGGAAATACCCTCTTTGGGGGTCGTTTCCAAAAGTGGGGAACAAAAGCCCTGCTACCCGACCTGTCGTCAGTGGAAAATAGGCAAAAGGCAATGCTACCGGGGTGGGAACATCCACTATATACATGTTACTGAACCCAGCAATGATTTTTTTCTTGGGCACAAACTTGGCCTTTCGTACCCGTATGTAATAATCGGGATCAACCGTATCCTTTGAAGTGGTGAGTTTGGCCTCGCTTAAAAAGTAAACCGAGTCGTTCTCTTTTTTGGTGACTTGGGCATACACTTTCATGGCATCACTGCCCAATTGGCCCAAACCGGCCTGTTGTTCCGTTCGGGAATTCCAGATAAGGGCCTTCTGCGTATCAAAATTAAAACGAATGGAGTCCGGGCGGACTTCATTGCTCCCTTGTTTAAAATAGGGAATTTGTGAGTAGGTGCCCGTGGAGTCCTTCATTCGGCCCGCATACACCTCATTTTTCACATAATCCATTATAATGACACCTGCTTTGAGCTCGGTATCTTGATAATAGATTTCAGCCTCGTCATACAGATAAATTTTGTTATCTTTCTGACTGAGTTTTACATATTCCTTGGCTTTATATTTAATTTTATCCAATAACAAAGGCTGGTTTTGGGATGCGGAATCCACCTCAACGGAATCCACTGCATTGGGGCCTTTTAGGAAATCTGAAGTAAGGATGGGAGCCGTTATACTATCCTTGATGGCTTTGATGGGCAAAGGGGTAATGAGGTCTTCCTGAGCCACCGAGGATATTGTGCCACAAAGAAGAACAAATAGGAAAACTAAAAGATGTTTGTTTGATTGCAACGTGATAAATCCTATTTTTGTGCTGGTTTGGCTCAGTTTTTGGGCTCAAACTTACATATATTTTTTGTTCTGATTATGGCTGATTACGATATTTTTAACCATTACAGGACACTATAATTACTCGGTTCTTATGAATAAAAGCAGGTCAACATTTTTGGTTTTTCTCCTTACACTCCTCACACTGACATCTTTTACCAAAAATAATACCGAAGTACCTCCCAAGGATAAATTCATTGTGGTTTTGGATGCTGGTCATGGCGGACATGATCCAGGAAACCTTGGAAATGGGTATCTGGAAAAGGATATATCATTGAATATTGTGCTGAAGGCTGGAGAAGAACTAAGCAAGGACCCCAACATAAAAGTCATATACACCAGAAAGGACGATACATTTGTTGACCTCTTCAAAAGAGGGGAAATTGCCAATCAGGCCAATGCCGATCTGTTCGTTTCGGTCCATTGTAATTCCCATAGTTCGGACGCCAGTGGAGTGGAAACCTTTGTTTTGGGAATTCACAAGAACAAGCAAAATTTTGAAGTGGCCAAAAAGGAAAACTCCGTAATCTATTTGGAAGATGATTATGCACAGCGTTATGCCGAGTATGACATCAATTCCCCTGAATCTGTGATAGGCCTTACCATTATGCAGGAAGAATTTTTGGACCAAAGCATCATGTTGGGAAAAAGACTTCAGGACAATTTCACCAAAAAATTGAAAAGGAAGGACAGAAAAGTAAAACAGGCAGGGTTCATTGTGCTGCACCAAACCTTTATGCCCAGTGTTTTGGTGGAAGCGGGTTTTTTGACCAATAAAGGAGAAGGCAGTTACCTGAACTCCTCAAAAGGACAAGGTGAGATGGGCAAGGCCATTGCCAATGCTGTTTTGGCCTACAAGGCAGATATCAGCGGGGCACCTGGACCACGGGAAACAAGTCTCGAAATCGAAGATACCGAGGTTGCCGTGAACCTCCCTGAAGAAACCAAACCCATACAGGAGGAAAAGAAGGAAGAGTCCAAGCCTCAGTCTACACCCCCGGTGGAAATCAAAAAAGAAACGGTGACCCCAACCACCACCAATAAATCGGATGTGGTATTTAAAATCCAACTTTTGGCCAGTGCCAAGAATATTCCGCTCAATGGTCAAAATTTTAATGGTTTGGACCAATTGTCACGGGAGCCGTTTAAAAATCTATATCGATACATGTATGGCAATGCAAGTACTTTGGAAGAGGCAAAACGCCTAAAATCCAATGCCGATGCCAAGGGGTATACCACTTCATACATTGTGGCCTATAAAAACGGAAAACGCGTACCCATATCACAAGCGGTCAATTAGGAGTGTAAAAACAATGACAGTCTTGTTAAAATTATTCCTAATTTTGTTTAGAACCATAAACCGAATCTTTTGAAACTATCCAGGGAAATCAAAACTGGGATTATAGTACTCGTTGGGATTTTGGCCTTCATCTTTGGGCTGAGTTATCTTAAATCCGCCTCCCTTTTTGAAAACAATAAAACATTCTACGCAGTTTATGACAATGTTGGTGGACTGCAACCCGGCACCCAAGTGTCCATCAATGGATTCACCGTGGGTAATGTGAACAATATTAAGTTCAAGGACAGCTCGGGAAAGCTGGTGGTTACCTTTACCGTGAGCAATGAATTTGATTTTTCCGGGAACAGCGTGGCCGAACTTTACGATACCGGTATCATTGGAGGAAAGGGAATCCAGATAAATCCCGTTTTTGATAATGCCCCGCTGGCAAAATCAGGAGATACACTCACTTCAAACATAAAACCGGGAATCACGGAACTGGTGCAGCAAAAACTCACCCCTTTGCAGATGAAGGTGGAGGGAGCGGTTTCCAATGCCGATTCACTACTGATGAACGTAAACCAGATTTTGGACGATCCCACCAAAAAAGAACTCAAACAGACCATTGTGGCCCTTCACGAAATGGTGAATGCCTTTAAGGGAAGCGCGGACAAGCTCAATGGATTGTTGGCGAACAATAAGGAAGAATTGGATAATTCCTTGAAGAATGTGGACAAAATCACCACCAATTTTTCAAAACTGTCCGATTCATTGGCCAATGCAGGTCTGGCCCAGACGATCTCCAATTTTCAGCTTACGGTGAACCGATTGAACTCCGTGCTCGAAAAAATCGAGAAGGGCGAAGGGTCTTTGGGAAAGCTTACGCAGGATGAGCAACTGTATAAAAACCTAACGGATGCCTCAAAGGAATTGGACCTTCTGCTGCAAGACTTCAGGCTGAACCCTAAACGATATGTAAATGTATCCGTGTTCGGGAAAAAACAGAAAGAATATGCCCTTCCCGAAAATGACCCTGCCCAACAACAGGAAAACTAGCCTATGGAATACCTGCCCAACATTCTTTTTCTTATAGCCCTTATTGTGGGAATAGGTTTTTTTACAAGAAATGTGAAAAAACTGTCCAGGAACATCAAATTGGGGAAAGATGTTGATGTAAGCGACAACAAGTCGCAGCGTTGGCAAAACATGCTGCGTATCGCATTGGGACAGACCAAAATGGTGGTTCGTCCCGTGGCCGGTCTTATGCACATTATTGTGTATGTAGGCTTCATTATCATCAACATTGAAGTGTTGGAAATAATCCTTGACGGGATTCTAGGGACCCACAGGCTATTTTCATCTTTGGGAGGCCTTTACGATTTCCTCATCGGTTCTTTTGAAGTTTTGGCCCTTTTGGTAATCGTGGCCGTCGTGGTTTTTTGGATCCGTAGGAACATTATCCGATTGAAACGGTTTATTAAACCCGAGATGAACGGATGGCCCAAGAAAGATGGGAACATGATCCTATACATCGAGTTTGTTTTGATGTTGCTGTTTTTGACCATGAATGCTGCCGATTTTCAACTACAACAATTGGGAGCGGAACACTATACCAAAGCAGGTGCTTTTCCAATAAGTCAATTTATAGTACCGTTATTGGACGGATTGCCCGTATCCACATTGATGGTTATTGAACGCACAGCATGGTGGCTGCACATTTTAGGAATATTGGCCTTTTTGAACTATCTCTATTATTCCAAACACCTGCACATTCTTTTGGCATTCCCGAACACCTATTACGGAAGGGTAAAGCCCCAAGGGGAGTTCAATAACTTGGAATCGGTGACCAATGAGGTCAAATTGATGATGGACCCATCGGCAGACCCATTTGCGGCACCGCCGGAAGGAGCAAGTGCAGTACCTGAAAAGTTTGGCGCTTCGGATGTCATGGACTTAAGTTGGGTGCAATTGCTCAATGCATACACCTGTACCGAGTGTGGTAGGTGTACTTCCGAGTGTCCGGCCAATCAGACCGGAAAAAAACTGTCCCCAAGGAAGATCATGATGGATACCCGCGACCGTTTGGAGGAAGTGGGCAAGGTCATGGATGCCAACAAAGGGGAGTTTGTCCCAGATGGAAAGCAGCTTTTGGGAGACTATATCAGCCATGAAGAGATATGGGCATGCACCACATGTAATGCTTGTGTGCAGGCTTGCCCCGTGAGCATAGACCCCTTGTCCATTATCGTGGAAATGCGAAGGTATCTGGTAATGGAACAATCTGCGGCGCCAACGGAGCTGAACAATATGATGTCCAATATAGAAAACAACGGGGCGCCTTGGCCATACAACCAAATGGACCGTTTAAATTGGGTGAACGAATAATTTTAGGACTATGAGCGAGCAATTGACAGTGAAGACCATGCAGCAATTCATGGCCGAAGGAAAGCAGCCGGAAATATTGTTCTGGGTGGGCTCAGCTGGTAGTTATGATGATCGTGCCAAAAAGATAAGCCGGGCCTTTGTAAAGTTGTTGAATAAAGCCAAGGTGGATTTTGCCGTGTTGGGACCTGAGGAAAGTTCTACCGGGGACGTGGCCAAAAGAGCGGGAAATGAGTTTCTGTTCCAAATGCAGGCCATGATGAACATTGAAGTACTGAACGGCTATGAAATCAAGCGAATTGTGACCTGTGACCCGCATTCCTTCAATACCCTTAAGAATGAATATCCAGGCCTTGGTGGAAAATACGATGTAGTGCACCACACCCAATTCCTAAAGGAATTGTTGGATTCTGGACGTTTGACCATTGAAGGCAACACCTACAAGGGAAAACGCATTACCTTCCATGACCCTTGTTACTTAGGTCGTGCCAATTCGGTTTTTGAAGCGCCCAGGGAAGTACTCTCCAAAACAAATGCCGATTTGGTGGAAATGAAGCGGCACAAGAGTAGGGCATTGTGCTGTGGAGCAGGAGGGGCGCAAATGTTCAAGGAACCGGAAAAGGGAGATATGGACATTAATGTCTTACGAACGAAAGATGCTTTGGAGACCCAACCCAACATTATCGCAACAGGATGTCCCTATTGCAATACCATGATGACGGATGGCATCAAAGCCCATGAAAAAGAAGATAGTGTTTCGGTTTTGGATGTGGCCGAACTTTTAGCAAACTCCATTTAGTATGTTGACAGAATTTAAGGACCTTCCAGGTCACTCAAGAATATGGATCTATCAATCCAATAGAAGTTTTACGGATGCCGAACTCGAGGAAATCGAAGAAAGCTTATCAGCATTTTTAAAGGAATGGACTGCCCATGGTAGTGAGCTGCATGCCGGTTTTGAGATTCGGTATAAAAGATTCATCATCATCGGGTTGGACCAATCCAACACAGGAGCTTCGGGATGTTCCATTGACACATCGGTGCACTTTATCCAAAGTTTGGAACAGAAATACAATGTGATTTTACTGGATAGAATGAACGTCTCCTTCAAACAGGGAGAATTCATCGCGTACAAGCCATTACAGGATTTCAAACGGATGGCAAAGGAAAAGGCGATATCGAAGAACACCATCGTCTTTAACAATTTGGTGGCCAGTAAATTGGAATATTTGGAGAATTGGGAAGTCCCCGCCAGCGATAGTTGGCATGCCCGTTTTGTGTAGCAATACTCTTAAATTATCTTAATTTCCGTGCATTCTTCGATGAAATGCAATATTTTTATATGCGATAAGTTCATGTCATAGGCAAGATATTTATGCGATTAAACTACTACTTTTCCCTTCTTTTATTGTTCAGTGTGTGCCTTCGCGGTCAAAATGACCCTTTGGTTGTAAAAGATTCCTTGGCCCAAGCCCATTGGGTGGAAGGTCAATACCAAAAAATGTCCTTGGAAGAACGGGTGGGGCAACTGTTCATGGTGAGCATTGCTTCGAACCAAGATAAGGCTGCCACCGACAAAATAACCACATTGGTGAAGGAACAGGCTATTGGCGGGGTTATTTTTTTACCAGGCAGCCCTGTAAAACAAGCTAAATTGACCAATACCTACCAATCAGAATCCAAAATTCCTCTCCTGATCGGGTTGGACGCTGAATGGGGGCTAGCCATGCGATTGGATTCAACCTATGCCTTCCCTTGGAACATGACGCTGGGAGCCATTCAGGATAACAAAACCGTGGAAAAGGTAGGATATCAGATAGGAAAGCATGCCAAACGCTTGGGCGTACACATCAATTTTGCGCCAGACCTGGATGTGAACAACAATCCCAAGAACCCCATTATTGGAAACCGTTCTTTTGGTGAAGACCCCATAAATGTAGGTCAGAAGGGTGTGGCCTTCGCAAAGGGTATGGAAGCCGCTGGAGTCCTTTCATGCGGAAAACACTTCCCCGGTCATGGGGATACAGCTACGGATTCCCACAAGGCATTGCCCATTATCGCTTCAAATAGGGAAAGATTGGATTCCATTGAACTTTATCCGTTTGACAAGGCCATCAATAATGGTCTGAGTTCGGTGATGATTGCCCATTTGGCCGTTCCAAGCCTGGAAGAAAGAGAAGGGTTTCCGTCCTCACTTTCCAAAAGTATTGTGGTGGACCTACTTCAAAATGAAATGGGTTTCAAAGGATTGGTTTTTACCGATGCTCTTAATATGAAGGCTGTTTCAGAGTTCGCGCCGGACGGAGAGGTGGAACTACAAGCATTTTTGGCAGGAAATGATATGTTGTTGATGCCTGTGGATGTGCTATCGGCCAAGAAAAAGCTTATGGAGGCCTATGAAGCTGGGACCATTACGGAGGAACGCCTTTCCCATTCCGTGAAAAAGATTTTGATGGCCAAATACAAAGCTGGGTTGTCTGATTATAAGCCCATTGAGCTGGAAAATCTTTATGAGGATCTCAATGGTATTGAAAACGATGTCATTTACGAGGAAGCGATTGAAGGAGCCATTACGGTGGCTAAAAATAATTTCTCCTTGATGCCCATCAAAAAATTGGAGAACAAGAAAATAGCCTATGTCCATTTTGGGGATGATGAGGGAGCACCTTTTTTGGATGCATTGAACCAGTATTTCAAGGTTACGGCCATCAAGGCAAAGGATATTGCTGGATACCGGAAAGAGTTGGCCAATTATAATTTGGTCATCATAGGGTTTCACAAAAGCAATGCAAGCCCTTGGAAAGGGTATAAATTTTCCAAGAATGAGATTTTTTGGCTGGAGGAAATATCGCGTATGCGCACCAGTAATACCATTTTGACCCTTTTTGCCAAACCCTATGCCCTTTTGGATGTATTGAATTTTGATGCAATGGATGGCGTGGTGGTAGCGTATCAGAACAGTAAAATTGCCCAAGAAAAAGCGGCAGAGGTCATTTTTGGTGCCATTGGCGCCGATGGTAAACTTCCCGTCTCTGCACATCCAGAATTTCCAGTAAACACAGGAGAGAAACTGGAATCTTTGAAGCGTTTGGGGTATAGCATCCCGGAACGGGTAGGGTTGAGTTCCACAGGACTTGCCGAAGTGGATAGTTTAGTACATTCAGGTCTGGATTCCCTGATGTTTCCCGGGGCACAGGTTTTGGTGGCCAGAAAAGGTAAAGTGGTCTACAATAAAAGTTTTGGAAAGCCTACTTATGATTCCACGAGACATGTGAATGCCAATTCCATTTATGACTTGGCTTCGTTGACCAAAATATTGTCCACGCTGCCATTGATCATGAAAATGGAGGAGGAGGGAAAAATTGCCTTGAACAATACTTTTCAGGAATTGGTACCAGAATATGGAGAGACGGAACTAAAGGACGTAACCGTCCTCAAGGCTTTGTCCCACTACGGGCGTCTTCCGGCTTGGATCGCTTTTTATCTGGACACGCTTACCAAGGAAAGAAAACCTTCCGATGAATTTTATAGAAAATCACCCACTGAAGGGTATTCTTATCAGGTGGCCGACCATTTGTATCTCACGAATGCCTATAAAGACTCCATCTACGATAGAATAGGTAGGCAAAGTTTAAAATCAAATCGATACCGATATAGTGATGTAGGCTATTATGTTTTTAAAAAATATATTGAGGATACGTATGGCAAGCCTATTGATGAGCTTATCAATGAGTTTCTCTATACGCCTTTGGGATTGCAGCATACCGCATTTAATCCCTTGCATAAGTTCCCGAAAGATGAAATAATCCCTTCAGAGGAGGATGACTATTTTCGATACCAGACCATTCAGGGATATGTGCACGATATGGGAGCTGCCATGCAAGGTGGAGTAGGGGGACATGCCGGACTGTTCAGTACGGCCAGTGATGTAGCCAAGATCATGCAGATGTACCTACAGGGTGGATATTACGGAGGGGTTCGTTTTTTGAACGATAGGACCGTAAAGAAATTCAATACCTGTTATTTCTGCAATAAAAATGTACGACGTGGGGTGGGATTTGATAAACCCCAGTTGGAAGAGAGTGGCCCAACTTGTGGTTGTGTATCCCATAAGAGTTTTGGGCATAGTGGCTTTACCGGAACGTATACGTGGGCAGACCCGGACGCGGAGTTGGTCTATGTGTTTTTGTCCAATAGGACGTATCCATCGGCTACCAATACCTTGTTGATCAAGTCTGGTCTTAGGACGAGGATACAACAAGCTATTTATGATTCCATTATAAATTAACAAGCAAATATTACCGTAGCTTTGTTTTCATGAAAATTGCAATTGTTTGTTATCCCACCTTTGGAGGGAGTGGTGTAGTGGCCACCGAATTGGGAATAGCCTTGGCGGAGAGAGGGCATGAAGTGCACTTTATTACCTATAAACAACCGGTTCGATTGGGACTTTTAGGTAACAACATCCATTTTCATGAGGTCCATGTTCCCGAGTATCCCCTTTTTCATTATCAACCCTATGAGCTGGCATTGTCCAGTAAGTTGGTGGATACCATAAAAATGTATGAAATCGAGTTGCTGCATGTGCATTATGCCATCCCCCACGCTTATGCGGGCTATATGGCCAAAAAGATGCTTCAGGAGTATGGGATTTTTATTCCCATGATCACCACTTTGCACGGAACCGATATCACTTTGGTGGGAAAACACCCTTTCTATAAGCCTGCCGTCACCTTCAGTATCAATAAATCCGATGTGGTCACCTCGGTTTCCGAGGCCCTGAAAAAGAGCACATTGGAGTTGTTTGAGATTGAAAGGGATATTGAGGTAATTCCAAACTTTATAGAAAAAAACAAGTATAGCACAGAATATACAGATTGCCAACGCTCTTTGATGGCCAAGGACAATGAGCGTATCATTACCCACATCAGTAACTTTAGAAAGGTAAAACGTATTCCTGACGTCATTAAGGTTTTTCAGCGTATTCAAAAGGAAGTTCCTTCAAAATTGATTATGGTGGGAGAGGGGCCCGAAAAGGAGAATGCAGAGCAGATGTGCGATGATTTAGGTCTAAAGGATAAGGTGTTGTTCTTGGGTAACAGTACCGAGATTGATAGAATTCTCTGCTTTTCAGACCTCTTCCTGCTACCTTCGGAAACGGAAAGTTTTGGTTTGGCGGCCCTAGAAGCCATGATTAACAAGGTTGCAGTGGTTTCCAGTAACACCGGAGGTATTCCAGAAGTGAACATTGATGGAGTTTCAGGCTTCTTATCCAATGTTGGTGATGTGGATGATATGGCCTCCAAGGCCCTCCAGATATTGAAGGACGACCAGACTTTGGAGAAATTCAAGCAAAATGCCTACAACGTTGCTTCCAAGTTTGATATTGTCAATATATTACCCCTGTATGAAGAAATCTACGAGAAAGCCTATAATTCCAGATTCAAGAATACCGTCTAATATATGAGATATGCCGTGTCTTTACTCATGTTGATTGGTTTGCTTTCCTGTAAGGCGCAATCCCTATATGGGGAAAAAATGGAAGATTTGGTTTTGGTGGCACATGATGGATATAGTGGTATCCCGGAGTATGAGACCAAGGTAATACAGGATGCCAAGTCGTTGAACAAATTTTATGCACAGATCAACAAGACCAGAAAGCCTGGTCTTCCTGTTCCGATTATTGATTTTTCCACGGAAACGGTTTTGGTAGTCTGCTTGGGAGAGCTTCAAGGAGAAAAAGAGCCACTTTTGTCAAGAATTCAACAAACTGAGGATGAACTATTGGTGGCAATAGAGCTGTCCACACCGGCTAAAAAAGGAGAATCCCAAGCTGTTTCGTACCCTTTTTATTTATATAAAATGCCATATACCTCAAAGGAAATCTATTTTAAAAAGGTAGGGTGGTAAACCTAAAACGAATCACTCATTTATTGCGTCTCATCGAAAATTAAAGCACTTGAAAGTGCAAAATTTATCTTTTTGAACAGTTGGTATAGCTTTGTTCTTGATAACCTCAAATCTTACATAATGAATATTTCAAGATTGGCCTGCGTGGCTTTGGCATGTATTTTAACCACATCTACTTTTTCCCAAGAACCAGAATTGGAGCTGACCAAGAAAGATAGCATTGTAAATAGCTATTGGCTTGTTTCTTTGGGAACCAATATGGTGGACGACTCTGGCCATGAATTTAGCAGACTTTTTGATATAGAAGGTGCTTGGAATATGGTTCCTTATCCATCCAGGATCAGTGTGGGTCGCTATTTTAAAAATGGATTGGGCCTGGAAGCCATCGGCAGCTACAACAAGTACAAAGAAGGAAAGATTGTTGATCAAGTAATAAACCCAGAGGACAAGGATTATTTTGGAATAGACTTTAGGGTGAGCTATGACCTTAACATGATATTAGGGGAGACCGGTTTCTTTGACCCTTATATTGGAATTGGAGCTGGATATACAGATGCCAATGACCAAGGTAGGGGAACATATAATGCTACGGTGGGATTCAGGACGTGGCTCTCCGACCATTGGGGATTGGATTTTAATACTACAGGCAAGTGGGCCATGAGCACAGAGAATGCCACCAATCACATTCAACATGCATTAGGTGTAGCCTATAGGTTTAATGTTGAAAAAGGACTTTCCAGAAAAGGACAGGAAAAATTGGCTTTACTGGAAGAAATGGAAAAAGAGCAGCAAAGGGTACAGGATTCCATAGCCAAAGCTGAAGAGGCCAGACTATTGGCAGAGCGCCTGCAAAGAGAAAAGGAGGCTTCGGAACTTGCTGCTGCTGAAAAGGCCAGAAAAGATGCCGAAGATGCCAGACGTGCCGCTTTACAGAATAAAATCAACCAATTGGGCAATGTATACTTTAAGCTGAATTCATCATACCTTACCAGCAAGGACAAAGAATTGTTGGATGAGCTTGTGGCCATTATGGAAAGTGAACCCACAATAACCATAAAAATTACTGCCCATACGGATTCCCGAGGAACCCATAAATACAATCAATGGTTGTCAGAAAAAAGAGCTGAGCGTACAGTGGACTATGTTATCTCAAAAGGAATTTCTTCTGATAGAATAGAACATGATGCTTTTGGAGAAACCCAGCTGATCAATGATTGTAAGGACGGGGTATATTGTACCGAGGAAGAGCATTCTAAAAATAGAAGATCAGAGTTCATTCTTTTGGGCTATTAATCATAGTGCACAGTAACGAATAAAATTAAATTTGGACGATATTCTGGAAATGAAAAAAGTAAAGATCTTATTTTCAGTGCTCAAAACTAAAATTAACCAAGGAACCTCCCCATCCTATTAAATAATTCACTTACAAATATGGTCATACTAGGCTTAAACTATTATTTTCATGATTCATCCTCTTGTATAGTTAAGGATGGAAAACTTCTAACGGCAATAGAGGAAGAAAGGTTGAACAGAGACAAGCATACGCAAAAATTCCCAAAACTATCTGTTGAAAGATGTCTTAAAGATTCTGGACTGAAATTTTCAGATGTGGATCATATTGCGGTTTCCATCAAACCAAAACACAATAGGGGTAAAAAAGTATTGTTTATACTTTCCAAGATGTTTTCCATGCTTAAATCACGCAGCCTGCTCCGGTTTATTGGATATCAGATTGGTTATCCGTATTTGAAGCAACGGGATTTTTGGGCGTGGTACAACGAACATTGGGGGACATCTGATAAGAAACCGAAGGTTCACTTTGTTGAGCACCATTTGTCCCATGTGGCTGGCTCTTTTTTTGTGTCTCCTTACAAAGAAGCCGCGTTGCTGGGAATAGATGGAGCAGGGGAGTGGGCAACTACTTGGATTGGTCACGGTAATGGGTTGAAAATAAATAAGATAAGCGAGAATTTTTTCCCACACTCATTAGGGGCCTTCTATGAAATTGTAACTCAATTTTGTGGTTTTAAACCTAACTATGATGAAGGAAAGACCATGGGGCTTGCACCTATGGGAAATCCTGAGACCTATAAGGCCGAAGTTGAAAAAATCATTCAGGTAGATAAGCATGGAAGGTTTAAAATGGACCTATCCTTTTTTAATCCTCAATTTGTAGGATATTCAGAAAAATTTGTTTCCGTATTTGGTAAGCCAAGGGAAAAAGGAGCTCCTTTTGAAGAAAGGCATAAAGATGTGGCTGCGGCTTTCCAAAGAGTTCTGGAAGACAAAGTTTTGCAAATTTGCGATATACTTTATGAAAAAACCAAGGCAGAGTATTTGGTGATTGCTGGAGGTGTTTCCTTGAACAGTGTCATGAACGGGCGGATTGTTAGGGAGAGTAAATTCAAAGATGTTTATGTGATGCCCGCCGCCGGTGATAATGGGACCGCGCTTGGTGCCGCGTATTATGTTCACAATGGTATTTTGGGCAATGAACGGAACTATGTTCACGATAACCCATATGTGGGGACTTCGTATTCCAATGAAGAGATCAAAAAGGTGCTTGACGGTGCTAAACTATCGTACCAATATGTTGAGGATATTTGTGAGCATGCCGCAGAATTATTGGAAAAAGGAAGGATTCTTGGATGGTTTCAGGGACCTATGGAGGTTGGTCCAAGGGCATTGGGCAGTAGGAGTATATTGGCCAATCCTGCTTTTCCAGATATGAAGGATAAGATAAATTCGGAGGTCAAGTTTCGAGAAGCCTACAGACCATTTGCCCCATCGGCAATTGTGGAAGCAAAGGACGACTTTTTTGATTTGAAAGTGGAAGCACCTTTTATGCTTAAAGTCTGTAATGTATTGCCGGAAAAGCAGAAAATCATTCCTGCGGTAACTCACGTTGATGGAAGTGCAAGGTTACAGACTGTTAGACGGGAATTGCACCCTAGATATTATGATTTGATCAAGGCTTTGGGTGAAAGAACAGGGGTGCCGGTTGTACTGAACACAAGCTTCAATATTCAAGGAGAACCTGTAGTGGAATCACCAAAGGATGCGATACGTTGTTTCTTCTCTACTGGATTGGATGAATTGGTCATTGGTAATTACGTTTTAACGAAAACGGCGTTATAATGCTTTTTAACTCGCTTGAGTTTTTCATATTCCTGCCATTGGTCTTTGTGCTGTACTGGTTTGTAACCAATAGTAACCTTAGACTACAGAATGCATTGATAGTGGTTGCGAGCTATGTTTTCTATGGTTGGTGGGATTGGCGTTTTCTTTCGCTGATAGTATTCAGCACTTTAGTGGATTATGTCATAGGAATTATACTCAGGGGAGAGGAGCGGGAAGGACGCAGGAAGTTTCTTCTTTGGACCAGTTTATGTGTTAACCTAGGTTTTTTGGGTTTTTTCAAGTACTACAACTTTTTTGTGGACAATTTTGTAGAGGCATTTTCTTTCTTTGGCCAACCGATAAGTAAGGGTACCTTGAACATTGTTCTTCCAGTGGGAATAAGCTTTTATACCTTTCAGACCCTTAGTTACACCATAGATGTGTATCGAAGGAAACTGGAACCCACAAAAGATTTTGTTGCTTTTGCGGCTTTTGTAAGCTTTTTCCCTCAATTGGTTGCTGGGCCAATTGAAAGAGCGACAAATTTGTTGCCACAGATTTCAATGCGCAGAGAGTTCAAGTATAATCAAGCAGCTGATGGGGTTAAATTGATTATCTGGGGACTTTTTAAAAAGGTGGCAATCGCGGATGCTCTTGCCCCCATTGTAGATGATATCTTTGCCAATGCAGGTTCTTACCCGGCCAGTACGTTGTTTATGGGAGCCGTATTCTTTGGTTTTCAAATTTATGGGGATTTCTCAGGATATTCAGACATAGCAATCGGAACCGCCAAACTTTTTGGAATAGAATTGATGTCCAACTTTAAGTTTCCTTACTTTTCAAGGGACATAGCAGAGTTTTGGCGAAGATGGCATATTTCGTTGTCCACTTGGTTTAGGGATTATCTGTATATTCCTTTAGGAGGATCTAGGGTCAAGAAAAGTATTGCGATCAGAAATGTTTTTATAATTTTTTTGGTCAGTGGATTTTGGCATGGCGCCAATTGGACTTTTATTATTTGGGGAGCTATCCATGCATTGATGTTTATACCACTTTTTCTGTTTGGACAACACCGTAGGCACTCAGGGGATATAATTGGCTCCACTGGTGAAAATTTCTTTAATGGTCAACTTGTCAAAGTCATAGGAACTTTTATTTTGGTTACTCTTTCTTGGATTTTTTTTCGTGCGGAGAGTGTTAATGATTCTTTTGTATATATAGGTAGGCTTCTTACAGATTTCTCTATGGATAGGTACAATCACCCAAGGGGCTATAGAATGGTAGACTATTTTATTCTTTTGCTGTTTTTTATTGCCTACGAATACATTATAAGAAAGGATGAACGTAGACCGTTCAATTTTAAATATAAAGGTGTTAGATTATTGATGTATATCTTAATCGTCTTCACCACAATTTTGTTTTACGATAGTGGAACGGATAGGTCATTCATTTATTTTCAATTTTAAGGCTGTGGGAAAGTTTTTTAAGCGTATCGTTTTTTATGGTTTCATAATATTTATCGCCATGGAAGTTTTGGTTCGTTTGTTCCATTTATACAATGATACGCCCGATTGGAATCTTGCAAAGGACAATACTTACAAACGAGTTCCCGGACAGACCGGTTATGCGGTTTATGGCAATAGAAGGCAGGTAATGGCCCCATATAGGATCAATAGTTCCGGATATAATTCCTTTAGGGATTTTGACCCTGTTGAGGATGAGATTGAAATTGCCATTTTTGGAGATTCTTTTATTGAAGGGTTTCATCAAGATTATAGGAATTCCTTGGGTAAAAAAGTGGAAAGAGGATTGTCCAATGTCCAGGTCTACGAATATGGCCATTCTAATTTTGATTTAGCCGATGTAATGTACTTGGTGAATACCAATACATCTGACATGGACAAGATTGATTTTATTGTTTACGCTATTGATTATGAGTATGACTTGATGAGGGACACATACAAGGTGGTTCCAAGAAAAGTAGTTTTTCCCTTATTGAGGCATTCTAAATTTTTGGTTTATTTATTGGACATTGGGATGATAGACCAAATAAAGAAGGTTTTGAGAAAATGGAATGTTGGACAAGCTCCCAGAGAAGGTGTGGGGAAAAAGATTGATAGGGATAGCCTATTTTTACACAATTTTAAGACTTTGACCAACAAGTATGGATTGGAAAAGAAAAAAGTTGCTTTTTTGCTTGACGGTCGCCATACCTCAGACCAATTTTTGAAATACTTATCCGACAACGGAATACAAATTATTGATTATGGTTTGGCTTTCCAAGTTTCCGAAGATCAAGGCGTTCCAACGACGCTTATATATGACCAACATTGGAATGACCATGGTAGAGAGCTCATTGCTGAACAAATCATTGATTATTTCAATAAAAAGAACCAATACAATAGCTTTAAGCAGAAAAAAAGTGCAGAATAAATATATATGAATCCATTTGTTCAAAAAGAATTTACTTCAAAATGGGTAAAGTTTTTTTCCAATAACAGGAAGCCTTATCATTTTGATTTCCTTAGTCCGGTGCCTTTTGTAAGGAGTAAGGCTCGATATATTTTTTATAATGTAGGGCGGAATATCACAAATGGTCTGACCTATAAACTCAACGAAAAATTTCAGGACTATAGGAAAAAGGTATTTTTATTATATGATGTGATTTCTTATCAAGAAGAGTCGGGAAACAGTCTTCCTAAAGGTATTGGCATCAAGAAAGTAAGACAATATAAAGGGTATTTAACAAGACTTTCAAGATATACTGATTTCGATGATTTCTTTTTAAGCCACTATTCTTCATCTTCGAGGATGAAGTTGCGGAAGAATGAACGTAAGCTCAATACTAACTTTTCTGTAGACTATAAGATTGTTTATGGCGAAATTGACAAAGATTCATACCATGAATTAATGGACCGTCTTTTTGAGTTAATTGATCATAGGTTCAAAACTCTTAGAATAGACAATGACATCATCAACAAAAAGGAGTATTATCGAGAGCTTTTTTATGACATGATCTTGGCTAAAAAAGCAATCATCCATATGATATGTCATAATGATCTTCCCATAGCGATTTCCCTTTCATTTATTTCGGGGGATACATTACTCTATGCCATAAACACTTTTGATACGAGGTATCGTAGATATAATTTAGGTCATTTAGCCATTGTGAATATGGTTAAATGGTGTTTTGCCAATAATATGCAGATTCTGGACCATTCCAAAGGTACTTATGACTATAAGCTGAGATGGGCTAATGAATCATATTTCTTTGAGAATCATATATTATATGATCGCCATTCAATGAAGTGTAGAATGACGGCCACAATGATGGCTAAATATTTTACGTTTAAACAGCAACTAAGGAATAAAAAAATAAACGAAACTTATGTAAAGCTCAGGTTTAAGTTGAATCCAAAAAGGAATGCCGTTAAGGATGGGGAAAACATAAAGCTGGTAGATTTAAAGGAGAAAAGTATAAATGATAACGATTATGATATTCTGTCAAACAAAGAAGTGCACAAACTTGATATTGCAAGCGTCGTTTATGATTTGATTTATTCAAATCCCCAATCTATGGATAATGTCAAGGTACTTAAGCGAAAAGAAAATTGTTGGGAATATATAGTGCTTGCAAAGGGGATACGAAAAAAAATAATGAGGACTGTTTGAGTAAAGATTGAAATGATGGAAAAAGGAAAATTTGTTATTTCCCTTGATTTTGAGATTTATTGGGGGGTTCGTGACAAAAGAACACTTCAAGACTATGGGGAATCGTTGAAAAAAGTTCATGAGATTGTACCCAGAATGTTAAAATATTTTGATCAATATGGTGCAAGGGCAACTTTTGCGACAGTTGGATTTTTATTTGCCAAAACCAAAAAGGAACTTCTTGAATTTAGCCCAAAGAAAAAACCCGATTATCAAGACAATAATTTGTCGCCTTATGACGATTCATTTATAAAAGTAAAGGAAACCTATAATGATGACCCATACCATTTTGCACCAAATCTTATTAATCTCATTTTAAACCACCAAAATCATGAATTAGGTACGCACACCTTTTCTCATTTTTATTGTCTTGAACATGGACAATCGTCCGAAGACTTCAGAAATGATCTTGAGGCTGCTATAGGGATTTCAGCCAAATATGGCAATCAGATTAAATCAATTGTATTTCCAAGAAACCAAGTTAATATGTCTTATTTGGATATTTGTGAAGAACTGGGAGTCGTATCGTACCGAGGAACAGAGAAAGTTTGGTTTAACAGAGCAGATAGTGAGGCTGATACAAGTTTATTCAAGAAAATATTTAGAACGCTTGACTGCTACTTAAATATATCAGGATATCATACCTATTCAATGAATGAGGTAGCGAAGGTGTTTCCATATAATATTAGATCAAGTAGATTTTTGAGGCCTTATAATTCCAAATTGGGCTTTTTGGAGTTTTTGAAATTGAATAGGATAAAACGGGCTATGACGCATGCAGCCAAGAAAGGTGAGATTTTCCACCTTTGGTGGCATCCTCATAATTTTGGAAATAATACCGAGAAAAATTTTAAAAATTTATTAAACATATTGAAACACTATTCCTATCTCAAAAGAGTGTATGACTTTGATAGTTGTACAATGTTGGAGGTAGCCAAGGATTTGGATTCTCATAAGGATAAATCAACTATGATTAAATGAACCCATTTTTTTCAAAAAGCTTTACGGGTAACTGGATTCGTCACTTTGCTCCCAGACATAAGGTTGTAAGGTTGAACTTTATCAGGCCAATGGAATTTGTGAGGAAAAAATTCTCACCATATTATTTTAATGTAGGAAAAAATCTTACCAATGGGATTCACTATACCATTGATTCAAATGAATCTGATTTCAAGGGAAAAGTCTTACTGATTCACGATGTGCATCAATATTTTCATGAGCAACCAAAACAGGTCCATAAACGTTTAAAAATTAAAAAAGTTCCACAGTATAAAGGTTACCTGTCACGCCTAGATGGTTATAAGGATATAGACGGGTATTTATTGGAGAACTTATCAAAAAAGGGAAGATATAAAGTTAGGGATGGGGAAAAGAAATTAGCGAAACAGCATAGAATCGATTTTAAAGTGTTCACAGGGCCAGTCCCAAAGAATGAATATGATATTGTTATGTCTGCCCTTTATGGGATTTTATCCAAGCGTTGGGATGATTTAGGTAAGGATAATGATATTTTAAGAGACCGTGATTACTATTATGATTTGGTCTACGATATGATGCTGTCGAACAAAGCAAGTTTAAATGTACTTTATGCAGATGATACGATTATTGCCGTATCATTGTGTTTTCTTTCCAGCAAAGTACTTTATTTTGCCATAACATCCTTTGACCCCGATTATTCCAAATATTCTTTGGGACATGTTATTATTGGAAAGATAATGAAGTGGTGTATAGACAATGGTATAAGTTATTTCGATTATTCAAAAGGGGACAATGATTACAAGAATAGATGGGCAACCGACAGTTATTTGTTTGAGAACCATATTCTTTATGATAAAGGTTCCGTGAGCGCATTTTTAATAGGAAATTACCTCTATTATTTTTACAGGTTTAAACAAGAGTTGAGGGATAAGAAGATTAACGTTGTTTATTCAAAGCTAAAGTACCGTTTAAAGAGTATAGGTTTAATGCATAAAAATTAAAAAGAGCAAGAGTTGCATTAGATACATTCCATGAAATTTTTACTTCAACGAAAATGTTACGGTTTTATCGTGTAATTAAATGTTTATTGAATGAAAATGGTAGGTTTGTTTCCAATGTGATGAAAATGATTTTTAGCATATGATAAAAAAATTAAGGTCATTCGGGTGGGATTGGTTTGAAAGGAAATCATCCCAGCGTTATATCCCTGAAATTGATGCGCTAAGGTTTTTTGCGATTATTCCTGTAATGCTTGTACATTTTAGTGGTGCCCTGTTGAGTCATAATGTGAGCTTTGATCGGGCTTTGATCGATGAGGGTAACGCTGCCAGACATCTTCTTTTGCACGGTAATTACGGTGTACACCTGTTCTTTGCCATAAGTGGTTTCATTTTGACGCTTCCTTTTATAAAGAAACAAAGAAGTGAGTTAAGGTTCAAAAAATACTTTATCCGCAGGTTGGTCCGTATAGAGCCTCCTTACATCATAGCCATAACCATTTTTTTAGTGGTACATATTTTTTTGGGAGAGCAGAGTATTACTTTTTTATTGGAGAGATATTTAGCATCCTTTTTTTATGTTCATAACATTGCCTTTCTAGATAGCTCATACATTTTACCTGTGGCTTGGAGTTTGGAAATTGAGGTGCAATTTTATGTTTTGATGCCATTGTTGTTGTTCATCATGAAAATGTTTGACACGGCATACTGGCGTTACTTTATATATGCTTGTCTACTGCTTTGTTCAATGTACACTGATATTTTTCCATTTGTTGACCTAAACCAGTATATGAGGTTCTTTTTGGCTGGAATAATTTCTGCGGATTTATACGTTAACAAGGCTTTCAAAAGGAAAGTGTTTTGGGATATAGTCTTCGTTATTTCATTACCTCTATTTTTTGTTTATGATAACAACTGGCTAAGATTCTTCTGCCTTTTTGGTATTGTGACCTCTTCATTAAATGCTGTCTATTTAAGAAAGTTGTTATCGAATAGGTTGGTGACCATAATAGGGGGGATGTGTTATTCCCTATATTTACTTCATTATCCCTTATACCATTTGATGATGAAAATATTCACCAATAAACTCACGTTTTTTGAGACCTTTGAAATGAACTACTTGTTCCAAGGGATTATCTTTGTCCCTCTTTCAATAGTAATGATCAGTCTTTATTTTATATTGGTGGAAAAACCTTTTATGGTGTTAAGTCAAAAAGTTGGAAAACCCAAAGAAGTTTCAAGTTCGAATGAAACACTTACAACTTCAAAATAGAAACTTCCAATAAGACTTTTTACTTTCATTGCTTTATGAGTCCTGAGCATTCTGAGAAACTGGGAGATTGAAGGTGTGGTATATTTTACACCATTTTTTTGGGACGTACGGGCTAGATGAAAGTGTTCAAAATTTTCCAAAACCTTTACCATGCCTCCAGTGGATTTCTGGATTATATTGGCAAGTGTATGTGTAACGGTATCACCCAATTTATTGTGAAAGGTAATCGGTACAAGTTCCTTTAGCAAAATATTACCCGTATCGATGTGTTTGTCAATTTCATGTATGGTATAACCACTGTGGTCGGATGCGTTGTATATTTGCCAAATTACGGCATTCGCATTTTGGTAAAGTGGCAATTCTTCATAGTGGATATTGATCATACCATACCTTGGGGTTTTAAAAACCCTTTCTCCAATGTAGCTGTTTCCAATACTAATACCCAGTTCGGCCCCTGAATTTTTCATGAATAAAATTGTATCCGGGTGGTTTATGTTAGGAGTGGTTTTAAAAGGAATGTTGTTTTGTCTGCAAATTTCATCTATGGGAGCAATGTTTAAATGATTAATTATGTCTGTGCTATACCATTTGCGCATTCGTACACCATTAAGTGCCCCCAGAGGACCGATCTTGAAAATTTTTCTTACGCGACGCCTATAGTACTTCCGTTTGTTCATTACCTTCCCTTGGTTATAAATAACCATTTTCACATTTAGTTTGTCTGAAGTCAGCAATGTCTCCAAATGGAGAGAAGCACTGTTTCTTAAGTTACTGGTCAATATCAAGACATCCATATTTTCACGATTTTAAGTAGTGATTGTAATACCATTTTTGAAAACAGTAAAAGGTCCATACTGCATCTGAATTATCTTCCTTACCGGTAATATGGTCACCAACAAGCTTTTGTGCCGTTTTGACATTAAATATTTGTTGATTTTCCAAAAACTTTGAATCTATGTAAGATTCCAATTCCTTACAAAGCCCAGATCTAAGCCAGTCACCGACTGGGGTGTTGAAACCTCGTTTACTTTTTTCCAAGAATCCACCAGGAAAATCTTCTTTAAAAGCTTCCTTAAGAATGTGTTTTTTACTCCATCCCTTCAGTAGAAAATCCTCAGGCAGGCTATTGGTGTAATTCCATAAGGCCTTGTTCAAAAAAGGGGCTCTGCATTCTAGGGATGCCAGCATGCTTGTCCGGTCTACTTTTGGCAGCATACCTCCTTCAAGGGAAAGAACCCTATCAATTTCCCTATAATGCGTTAGGGATACAGGTTTATCAATTCCCGTTTTCTGCTTGTACTCCAAAAATAAATCGGGAATATAATTTTTTTCAAGTAAAAGACCTTGGAGCTTTTTTTGGGTATTGCCCAGCGAAATGATGTCCCAATAGTATTCGCCATTGTAATCAATCGTTTGCATCATCCTTTTGGCTTTGTACCGCCGACCTTTTTTATCATCTGGAGTACGCAGCAAGGGAGCAGAGATTTTATTCAAAAATGTATGTAATCCTTTGGGGACGATATTGGTATATCTCTGATTGAGTTTACCCACATAGTATTTGTTATACCCTCCAAAAACCTCATCACCTCCATCGCCAGTAAGTGCTACTTTAACATGTTCCCTTGTTTTTTTTGATACTAGGTAGGTGGGAAGTGCAGCCGCGTCTGAAAATGGTTCATCAAAATTGTCAAGTATTTGGTGGATATCATTTTCCAGGTCCTCCTCGTCTATTATGAACTCGTTATGGTTGCTATTTATCATTTTGGCAACCAATCTGGATTTGTCCGACTCATCAAAGGAAGATTTTTTGAAGCCAATTGAAAAAGTGTTTATTTTCTCACTTTGTGTTCTGGACAAACAAAGCGAAACAATGGAAGAGTCAACCCCTCCAGAGAGAAAGGTACCTAAAGGGACATCGGAAATGGACCTACTTTCAACACTTTGCTCCACAAGTTCCTTAACTTCTTTTTTGGCCTGGGAAAACGAAATTGATCGACTTTCCTTAATCTCATCCGACTGTATTTTTTTAATCTCCATACAGTTGTCTTCCAAATTGTACTGAATGAAGTGATTGGCCTCTAACTTGTTTATATTCCCATAAATGGTATGTGGGGCAGGAATGTACCCTAATCTTAAATATAGATTGAGCCCTTTTTTTGAAATTTCGGGTTTAGAGACCTGTGGTAACAGTGACTTCAATTCTGAGGCCCATACAAATTGATGGTTGTTTTTATAATAGTAAAGTGGTTTTTCCCCAAAGAAGTCACGTGCAATGAATACCTTTCCTTTTTCTTTGTCGAAGATGCTAAAAGCATACATGCCATCTAACTTGGCAAAAGAACTTTCACCTTCTGTCTCATATAGTTTTAGGATGACCTCCGTATCACTGTTAGTTTCAAAATGAACCCCTCTAGCAACCAAAGCATTCTTAAGGACACGATAATTATAGATTTCACCATTGAACACGATAACAAGCTTACCATTTTTACCATAAATGGGTTGCGAACCATTGTTAAGATCAATGATTGACAGTCTCTGCATTCCCAGGGAAATAATAATATCTGATTCTAGTTGCTCCACAAAGGTTCCTTCCTCATCTGGCCCTCTATGCAAGATGAGGTTGTTCATGGCATTTATCTTCTCCTTAGCTTGGGAGAGGTTACCGTTGGAGCGTTCCACAAAACCGTTAATACCACACATTGATTATTGATTAGTTTATAATAAATTGGTTGAAGAGCTTATAGATGTTATCTAATTGGTAATCTTTTGACCGTTTTAAACTTTGCAAGCTCAAGCGTTCCAGTTCTTTTGGATTTTCATAAAGATAATCCAAAGCCATTGCAAGACCCTCTGGGTCATTTACATTCACAAGAATACCATATTTCCCAACAAAGAAATCGCCTTTAAGAACTGTAAAGTCCTCATTTTCATTGAGCAGTTCTTTTGGACCAGAAAAGCAATTGGTCGATATACATGGCAATCCTGCAGCCATGGCCTCTAGCAATGCATTGGGGAATCCCTCGGTATTGGAGGAAAGCACGAAACAATCGTAGGTAATAAGAAATTCGTTAACATTTTTGTATCCTCCCCCTAAGAGCTTTACCTGTTTCTCCAGCCCCATATCTGCAATACTTGAAATAAGGTCATTCTTCAAGTTTCCTTGACCAATTATACTTAAATTATGTTGGTTTTTTGAACATTTAATTGCTTTAACAATGGAAATCTGGTTCTTTCGAGGTATCAAAGACCCTACGGTAATCACATTTATTGGACCAGTTTTTTGAGCAAATTTGGAACTTTCAATTACGTTTTTTGGAATTTCAATGGGGTTATATATGACTTCCATTGGAATTTTTATTCCAAAGTTATCTTTCAGGTCTTGATTGATGTATACGGAATTGGAAAATAGTTTATCGCATCTATTGTAGAATACGGGATAGAAAAGTTTTGAAATGTAATGAGACACCTTTTTGGAGGTATTGTTAGAAGGAAAACCACGCTCGCTGATTAGAAATTTAATGGAAGGATGGAGCATAGAACTTATACCATTTAAAAAATTGGGAAAGGGCAAAAAGGAGATGGCATAACGGATTTTACGCTTTCTTAGGAGCCAATTGTATTTAAATAATATTGCAACGGCACATATTATTTTAATTATCATAGGGCTAGTCGAGGGTCTATTGGTAAAACCTATAACTTCCACCTCTTCTGGAATATTATAATGTCTTTCTTTAAAAATTAGAAAAAGGGTCACACTGTAATCATCCACAAGTTTTTTTAATAGTAAACTTATAACTTTCTCCGCCCCAGCAGGACCTAATCCCAGGTTTAGAATACTTAGCTTTGGCTTATCTGCACAACTTTCCATCTACTTGGTTTAATATATATTTTTGATTTTCATAAGAAGCCTTTCATATTGGAGAAGAATCTTTGATGGATGGAATTTTTCCAAAACCGAATTACTTACTGTTATTGGATTCATTGAATCAAAGACCATTAACTTATTCAGGAACTCGTTTTCATCGTTCACCAAAAACCCATTGACCCCGTTTTCAATAATTTCCTTGGTTCCCCCGGGCACATCAAATGCAATACAAGGAGTGCCAACCGTACAGCTTTCAAGCAAAGCGTTGGGAAACCCTTCTACATAAGAACCTTGAAGAAAAAGGTCATGGGAAGCTAAATACTCATGGACGTTATTGGTATGGGGTACAAAAACAATTTTTTTGTCAATGTTCAGCTGTTTGGCTAAGCCCCAAAGAACATCCTTAAGGGTGCCTTGACCTATTATGGTATAAAGAAAAGGGTTGTCCAAGGCCGATAGTATCCTTAAAATCCTAGAATGCCCCTTAACCTCTTCAAGCCTTCCTACGGTAATATATTTTATGATTTCCCCATTGGAGGGTTTTTTTTTGATTTTTGGAATATAGGTTATTGGGTTGTTGATTACCTCAAGCTTGTTTCGGGGAATATGGTAATTTAAACTTAGGTCTGATGCCATATCATTGGATTGGCAGATTATAGCATCAAATTTTGTATATAAAAAGCGAACCATAACTTTTAATAGGGGGCTACTTTTTCTTTTGCTTAATACTGTGGCTTCCCTTGCTACAAATTTCATTTTCGGAAACAAAAAAGAAATAAATGCCATAATAAGGTTTAGATGGAAGATGCTGCTGACCACTATTTCTGGTCGCTCATTCCTGAGAAAATGTATTAACTTGGGTATGGCATAAAGAACTCTGGGCTTTTCAAAATAGATGATATCCACCCCATCTACATTTAATTTGGTTTCATGGGGACTCCCAATGACCACCAAGGTGCTGTGAAACCTTTTTTTGTCCACATTGGCGGCCACAAAGGAAAGTATCCTTTCAGCTCCACCCGCAGTTAAGGAGGGAAGTATAAAAATTATTTTTGTTTTATCCTTCAAATCAGGCTTTTATATGTTTGATAATCCGGCTGATATCTATTTCCTTTATTTTTTTGGCAGGGTTTCCCGCTATTAAAATGCCTTCCTCTTCAAAAGATCTGTTAACGACAGCGTTTGCTCCAATAGCAATATTATTGGCTATTGTAATGTTTCCATAAATTTTTGCTCCTGGGGCTATATAAACATTGTCCCCTATTTTGGGAGCATTGCTATCCCCTCCTGAAGCACCTATATTGACACAAGCATGAATCCTGCAATTTTTTCCGACCTGTGCTTTTTGATTTATAACGATTGTACCGTAATGTACTATGGACAACCCAGGTCCAAATACATGGGGTGGAATGGAAAATCCAAGTTTGAGTGATAATTTTTTATATCTGAATTTTAGATAATAACAATATAGTTTTGAAAGGACAGAGGTTTTAGTACTGTAATATTCAACCTTCCTCATTAACATTTGAAAATTATAAATGTAATAAGGGCTTAGCAAGTTTTTTATCTTGCTCTTGAGGCTTGGGTTAGTCATTCCAAGAGCAACGGAATCCATTAAAATAGCCTGTTTGTAGTCTTCTTTTGATTTATTGTTCATCTATGACAGATTTAATTTGGTAATAGATCCACAGTGAGGAGAAGATAACGTAATAAAAGTTGAAAAAATTATGACTGGCAAGACACCAAAAGGCCAAAGCAAAGCTTTGGAGAAAAAGATGAGGATGTTGTTTCAGGAAAAATATACTCCTTGTCATCAAGAACCCAATGAAAGCTATAAATAAAAGGAATGGCAAAAAACCTGCCTCTCCTGCAAGTAGCAAGTAGGTATTATGAGCCCCATAGTTAAGCCCGAGTTCATTTCGGTCCAGAACACCTTGAAAAGTACCATAGCCATTCCCCAAAATAGGTTTGTTCATAATAGGCTCGTAGAATGCCGCCCAAGTCTCGGTCCTTGATTGTTTATCTATTTGGTCCATGGAGCCATTTTCAGTATGGACAAGTGATTTAAGTTGCTGTAATCTTACATTGTTTAGACCTAGTTCGGATTCAAAGAAGAAAAGTGCCAAAAGAGTTAAAAAACCAAAAGCGAACATTCTTATGTTTTTAATGTTCACATAAATAGCTAGGATGTTGACAATTATCCAAATAACAATAAATGTCCGTGAAAAGGTAAGTAGTCCTAAAAATGTAAAACAAAATTGTCCTAAGAGTCCCGTTAATCTATTTTTCAGACTATAACATAAAGCATACCCAGATATGCATACAAATCCTGCTTCATTTGGGTTTAGATATAATCCGGAGAATCTTCCATTTGGGCTCACACCAAACATCGCGTGGATTAAAATGCTAAATGCTCCAATTAGATATAGGTAGAATAGCTGTTTGTTGTTCGTTCTTTTCATTATTTCCGTTCCTGATAACACAACAACAACGAATTTTAAAAATTCCTGAATAATATCATTAGGCTCTTCTATATAATTGAAACTGGAAATGAAATAATAACTAAAACCAGTTATTAAGAGTGGGAAAGTTGGTTTAGACTTATCAGAAACAACATAATAAACTGCAAGCAGTAAAAGCATTAAATAGTTTAATACACCACTGAGGCCAAATCCAATGTACCGTGCCACGGCTGAAGGAATGTTTAAAATAACAAACACAATGGCAATTTGGCCCAAAAGATTTAGGCGATATTCGGTACTATTTTCGGTTATAGATTTGATTATGATAAGCTGTTATTTGTTTAAATTATTTCATTGTTCAGTTCAATAATTTATTTATGGTCTTTTCCCATTCTGAAATTACATTTTCTGCTTTATATTTTTCTGATTCCCTTTGGGCATTGTTGCCCAAGGAAGCTATTAATTGCTGATTCCCTGAAAGTTCAATGGTACTTTTTGTCAACTCATCCAGTTCATTGGTGGAAATCAAAATTCCATTGCGCATATTTTCAATAAGCTCTCTTGGTCCATAATCACAATCTGTTGATATGCATGCCAACCCAAAGTGCATTGCTTCAAGCAGTGCATTTGGAAAACCTTCTGAATTGGAAGCAAAAACAAAAATCTTGGCTTTATTGTAATAATTATGAATGTCTTTGACTCCTGAAATGATTTGTATTCTCTCTGTTTGCCCCATCCTTGAGATCATGGCCTCCAGTTCTTTTTTCATTCCGCCATCACCAATAAGCAACAAGGACCAGCTAGGATCTTTCAAGTTGGAAAATGCTTCAATGATACTTTTCTGATTTTTGTTTGTATCCAATCTGCCAACGCTAAGTATTATATTTTTTCTATTTGGGGTATGGTCAACCAATTGAGAGAGTTCTGGTGAAATAGGATTTTTTAATACAAGAATATTGGAGTTTAACTTTTTTGCCAAATAATACTCCTTTACGGCAACGGTTTGAACGGTCAACACATTGGCTAATGGATAAAATAACATTCTTGACATACGCCAAAAAAAGGATAAATATTCTTTCTTTGGATTATTTCGTTCACAAATAATACAGGGTATTCTATTGAGTCGAGCTGCTATTATCGACATCACATTGGAACTGGTAATGAACCCGATCAGTAAATCAATTTTTTCCTCTTTTACTATGGATGTAATATTTCTAGCGATTTTATAATTTAATCGTATTGAGCCTATTGGACCTTTAAGCCGATCCATATCCTTGATCTTGCAAGATTTTAGCAGAACACTTTTGTTTAAAGGATAAAACGAGGGGGACTCCTTAAAAGTTATAATGGTAATGCAATACTTTTGGGACAGCAGGTTGGATAATATTGAAATAACCCTTTCTGCTCCCCCATGGGACATTGAGCCGATTACAAAACCAATTTTTTTCATATTAGAATTAGAGTGAACCACCATTTAAGCCTAATTTTTAATACGCTGGTTATATTCAAGGACTTTTCCAAAACCATGTACCGAAAGGAATCTACTGAGCCATATATGAATGTGCAATCTAATATCAAAAACAAAATTTTCTTTTATTTTTTGTTTTATCCATCTTCTTTTATCAAAGCTAGTGTCAACCTCATGATTATGGAACAGTTTCTTATAATGTAGTATTAACTTTTTTAGCATATGGATTCTAACTACCCTGTCTAACCCCAAACCGATCAATTCCTGTTGTAAATACAAACTGGCGTCAATGGATTGTAAATGTTTTTCTGAATACTTTGATTTTGTGACACTTCCGTAATTTCTGAGGTATTTGTAAAAAGGAAATGAAACATGTACAATCTTGTTCTTGATATTTTTGGACACATCTACTGTAAAATAAACGTCTTCTGCAATTATGTTGGATCTGAACCTTATATTTTGAACAAGTTCTTTTTTGTAAATACGTCTCCACACAGCAGTTTGGCCATACAGTACAATTCTTTTTAAGTATTGTTTTTTTGTTTCAACCGTTATTTGTTCTCTCTTGACGAAAGATTTATCTAGGGGAGATTCATATACATAGTCATCAACTTCAATTGTTTCACATTCTACAATGTCTATTGAGTCAGAATCAAGATAACTTATCATGATTTCCAACATTGATGGGTGAATGTAATCATCACTGTCAACAAAACAAACGTAATCACCGGAGCATTTCTCCAAACCTGCATTTCTGGCACTACCAGCGCCACCATTAGGTTGATTGATTACTAGGATATTATCATGTTTGGCACCAACCTCGTGGCAAATCTCGAGACTTTTATCAATGGACCCGTCATTGATCAATAGTATCTCTATGTTTGAATAGGTTTGGCCAAGAACGCTGGACAAACAGTCTTCAATATATTTTTCCGCATTGTACACGGGAATTATTACGCTAACTTTTTTTGCTTCCATACTATTATTTCTATGTATTAAATGCGATGGGCATAATGCCAAGGACTTTTCATAAAAACTTTCTTTTTATTAGATTGAACAAACGATCTAATAAACTACGGAAACCTTTGCTCAAGGGATACATGATGGCGCTCATGGTTAATATGGCTATGGCTGTAATAATGAACGATTTCAAAAACCATTCTTGATATGAGCCTACATGCATAAAATTAATCTTATGCATTATTTTGTTGATTACAAGGTAAGATATTGGAATTGATGCTGATAATTTGAAGAATTCAACCCAGTATTTTAACAAGCTGAATTTTAAGTGGTATTTAAAAAGAAAGAAAGGTTTCCAAACTAAGGAAATTAGTGTTAAACTTATTGTATAGCCAAGCACTATACCAAGAATACCCCACTTTAGACCCAACCAAATAGAAATGCCCAAATTAAGAACAGCTTGAGTAATTGATGCCCACGTATCATTATAAGCACCGTATCCAATAACAAACTGGTCAACAGGCTTTTTTACTTGGCCAATGTATATGTTTAGGATAAGAAAAAACAATATACTTTGCTCAAAAAGATATTTTTCTCCGATCCAAAGAGTTACAAAGTCATTAGTGAGGAAATATAGAGCAATGAACAGGAAGCCTCCAATGAAATGTCGTAAAGACATAATTTCCCAGAAGACCGAGTTTATATTCTGCTTGTTGTTTTCTGCCAATAAGTTTCCAATACTAGCCTGCATACCGTCCAACAATTTGTTGGAAAAAGTAGATGTATAGTTAAAGATCAACATATAATTTCCATAGTATGCTACACTTTTTAGATTTATAATTGAGTAAATCAATATTTGATCCGTTCCAATAAGAATAAACCAAGCCAATCTGTGAATTACAATTTGTTTAATCTTGCCAAGAACGTCCGGAAACTTTTTAGGCTTTAGTTTAAGCATTGAATCGGTAAAAAGCCAGTCATAAGTCTTCTTGGCTTGACTTCTCAAACCTATTATCAATGTAATCGTAAAAACCACCTCGATTGTTACCCAAACATAATAATTTTGAAAAATGTAAAGCAATACTATCTGAACTATTGTTTTAATCAGTCCAACACCCTGAAAGAATCTGGTAATTACGTAATCCCTTTGGTCTGCCTGAAACAAAATCGTATGGTAATTGAAAAAATAATTGGAAACGGCTGCAAAAAGGGTGGAGAGATATGCGTAATAAATTAGTATAAAGGAGAACGGTAAATCTTTGAAGAAAAAAGGGAAAAAGAGACTTATACCAATTCCCAGGCAAAGAATTATAGTACCTATTTTCTTGTAAAAATGTGCAAGATAAACAACAAGGTCCTTTATTGTTTTGCGTTCCGAGTGCAATAAAGGTTTGTATAGGGCATAACTAACAGCCGTCCCAATCCCTAACTCGGCAATGTTTAGAATTGATAAAACCTTGGTGAACAGGGTGGTAAGTCCTATGAAATCATCACCGAGAAAGTCTAAAAAAACTTTTCTGGAATAAAACCCCAATATTATTGTCAAAGAATAATAAAGGACACTTACTTGTGCATTTTTCAAGCTTTTCTTTATCCTACTCACTACACGATTGGTTAATGTCCATAGAAGGACTACATGGCTATAGTTTTAGTTAAACTGATTCATGGTCAACAACTAGTTTGGACTTATAAAATGTACTGAAACCTAAATTCAGCTTTTATTGATTTTATATATAAAATGTTATGGAACGATTATTAAATACCCAACATGTTGTCATAATACATATGGAAGTTCAATAACAGAATAGTATTTAGGTTAAAGTCTTTTGTTCACTGTAGTTTGGCTTAGGACTCCTTTGACATCATAAAGAATTCCATCATCGGTCAATACTTGATCAAAATTTGTGTTCATGAATTCTTTGTGCGCAACAGTGAGAACAACGGCATCAAATTTTTGGTTTGGAAAATCATTGATGATCGACAAGCCATATTCGTGTTCCACCTCTGTTATTGATGCCCACGGATCATATACTGTAACCGAAGCACCATAGCTGCCGAGGTTCGTTATAACGTCAACAGCTTTGGTATTTCTAACATCGGGACAATTCTCCTTAAATGTAATCCCTAAAACCAATATGTTTGAGCCCTTCACCTTAATATCATTCTGCACCATAAGTTTCACCACTTCAGAGGCGACATATTTACCCATGCCATCGTTCATTCTTCGACCGGCCAAAATAATTTCGGGATGGTAGCCATATTCTTGTGCTTTTTGAGCCAAATAATAGGGGTCTACTCCAATACAGTGCCCGCCTACCAATCCGGGCTTAAAGGGCAAAAAGTTCCATTTGGTGCCTGCTGCGGCAAGGACATCGTGTGTATCAATATCCATTAAATTGAAAATCTTTGCCAATTCGTTCACAAAGGCGATATTGATATCTCTTTGGGAATTCTCGATTACCTTTGCAGCTTCTGCAACTTTTATCGAAGGTGCCAGATGTGTACCTGCTGTAATGACGGAAGCGTATAGATTGTCTACCTTTTTGCCAATCTCGGGAGTTGAACCTGATGTTACCTTTAGAATTTTTTCTACTGTATGCTCTTTATCACCAGGATTTATTCGTTCAGGGGAGTAACCCACAAAAAAGTCTTTGTTGAAAACCATACCACTGACCCTTTCCAGGACAGGAACGCACTCGTCTTCAGTTACGCCTGGGTATACCGTTGATTCATATATCACAGTATCTCCTTTTTTCAAAACTTTGCCAACTGTTTCACTAGCCTTATAAAGCGGGGTCAGGATAGGTCGATTAGTCCTATCCACAGGTGTTGGAACGGTCACCACATAATAATTACAATCGGAAATATGTCCCAATTCATTGGTACAGTACAATCCTGTCGCCTCCATTTCTGGCTCACTTGTAAGCACACTTTGAAGGACACTGTCTTCAACCTCTAAGGTGGTGTCCTTTCCTTGCTGCAATTCACTTATTCTATTTTGGTTAATGTCAAAGCCAATTACAGGATATTTGGTGGCAAAAAGCCTAGCCAAGGGTAGTCCTACATATCCTAGTCCTATTACCGCAATCTTAATATTGTCCATAGAGGTTGTTGTTTCTTTATTATAATGTTAATTTGTTTTACCGATTTGATGATATTCTATTCCTATTTCGGCCAAAAGTTCATGATTGAATTGGTTTCGTCCATCAAATATCACAGGAGGTTGCTCCAATCGATGTTTTATTTCTTCGAAGTCAGGCGATCTAAATTCTTTCCATTCCGTTAAAAGAATCATTGCATCAGAATCCGTTAGGGTATCGTATTTTGAGTCACAATAGGTTATGCTTTCAATATCCTTTAAATAAAAGTGTTTTGCTTCATCCATTGCTTTGGGGTCATACGCTTTGATCTTAGCTCCCCTGGCGACCAAATCTTTGATAATGTAGATGGCGGGTGCTTCGCGCATGTCATCGGTTTCTGGTTTAAAGGCAAGCCCCCATACGGCAAATGTTTTCCCTTTTAAATCATCACCAAACCGTGCGACCACTTTTTTGGCAATTACAAGTTTCTGCCTGTCATTAACATCTTCTACAGCTGAAATCAACTGTGCTTCATACCCTTGGGACTCGGCCATGCGTTTTAAGGCTTTGACATCCTTTGGGAAGCAGGAGCCTCCGTACCCACTCCCGGGATATATAAAACTATATCCAATTCGGTGATCGGAACCTATGCCAATCCTTACTTTGTTTACGTCAGCCCCAACCAGTTCACATATATTGGCAACTTCATTCATGAATGAAATTTTGGTGGCCAGCATGGCATTGGCCACATACTTTGTCATTTCTGCAGATTTAACATCCATGGTTATCAATCGGTCCATGCTACTTCTAAAGAACGGAGAGTACAGAGACCGCATTTTTTTGGTTGCAGCTTCATCATTGGAACCAATCACCACTCGATCGGGTTTCATGAAATCGTTAATGGCATCCCCTTCTTTTAAAAATTCAGGATTGGAAACCACTTGAAAATCTATTTTAACCCCACGTTCATCAAGTTCCTTTTGTATGGCATCTGAAACTTTGTTGGCAGTCCCAACAGGTACTGTAGATTTATCAATTACAATTAAGGAGTTACTCATGTGCTGGCCAATTTCCTTGGCAACTTGTAGTACATATTGTAAATCAGCCGAACCATCTTCACCCATTGGAGTGCCTACCGCGATAAACGCAAGATCACAGGTTGCCAAATGATCTTTCAGTACAGTGCTAAAATGAAGCGTACCGTTGGCCACATTCCTTTTAACCATTTGTTCAAGACCCGGTTCGTATATGGGAATGACTCCTTTTTTGAGGTTCTCAATTTTTTTTGCATCTACATCTATACAGGTAACATTGTTGCCCATTTCGGCAAAACAGGTGCCACTAACAAGGCCTACGTAGCCAGTTCCAATAACGGTTAAATTCATTCTCTATATTGATTTACTTCTTAGGGGTATATGAAAATTTGCAAGATTGTATTTGGATAACGTCCAATATGTTTGTTTATTTTAGGTTGTCCCAGTACCATTTAACAGCTTCTTGCAGTCCTTTTTCAATATCAAAATTAGGACTGTAGCCCAGCAACTCCTTCCCTTTTTCTATGGACGCCAATGAGTGGGGGACGTCACCGGTTCTTTCGGATCCATATTTTACATCTATTTTTGCTATCTCATGATCGTAGTTGCTTAAATAGTGTTTTAAAAGAGACACCAACTCATTTAGGTCCGTTCGCTGTCCATAGGCGACATTGTAGACAGTGTTCACCGCTCTAGGGTCTTGGGACATCAAGGCTCTCATATTCATTTGAACCACATTATCTATATATGTAAAATCCCTGGAATAGCTACCATCACCATTGATAGTGGGGCTTTCATGGTTAATCAATTGGATTACAAATTTTGGGATTACGGCGGCATAGGCCCCATTGGGGTCTTGTCTGCGTCCAAAAACATTGAAATATCGAAGACCTATGGTTTCCATCCCATATGTTTTGGAAAAGATATCGGCATAAAGCTCATTCACATATTTGGTAATGGCGTAAGGGGATAATGGTTTGCCGATTATATCCTCGACCTTTGGGAGCTCCTTGGAGTCCCCATATGTGGAACTACTGGCTGCATAGACAAAGCGTTTCACGTTTGCATCCCTAGCGGCAACAAGCATGTTCAAAAAACCTGAGACATTTACCTCATTGCTGGTTATAGGGTCGTTGATTGAGCGGGGTACAGACCCCAGAGCAGCTTGGTGGAGCACAAAATCCACATCTTTGCAAGCTTCTTTACATGTGGTTAAATTCCTGATATCTCCCTCGATCAGTCTAAAATTCGGATTATTTAAAAAGGGAGCGATATTTTCTTTTTTACCTGTTGCAAAGTTGTCCAAAACAGTAACTTGGTTTCCGTTTTCCAAAAGAAATTCAGTAAGGTTTGACCCTATGAACCCAGCTCCTCCGGTTACCAAAACATGAAAGTGGGATTTGAAGTCCAATATGTTGTTTTTCATTTTTTATTCTATGGTTGAGGCGCAAAAATCCATAAAAAAAAATAAAAAGCTACGCGGTTTTATATTAACTGTACATAAATTCCGATAAAGAGTTTTTAAAAGTAAAACCAAAACAATTTACCAATTCATATAGAGCTGCCTTTTATCCATCTTTTTTATTGTAGTAGTCTTTGTACCACTCGATAAACTTCTTTACACCAAGCTTTACTGGTGTAGAGGGGCTATAACCGTAATCGTTGATCAAATCATCAACATCTGCCCATGTTTTTTCCACATCACCTGGCTGCATGGGCAACATTTGCTTTTTGGCCTTTATATGCAGTTCTTGTTCAATAATATCTATAAAATCCATCAATTTCACGGAATCATTATTGCCAATATTATATATCTTATAAATATTTCCTTCCTCTTTTCTTTTCTGTGAAGGGCTTTCAATGATTCGCAAAATCCCCTCCACGATATCATCTACATAAGTAAAGTCCCTTTCCATTTTACCTTCATTGAATACCTTTATGGGTTTATTTTGGGTAATCGCATCAGTAAAAAGGAACAAGGCCATGTCTGGCCTTCCCCAAGGACCATATACTGTAAAAAACCTTAACCCAGTGGTCACAAACCCAAAAAGATGGCTGTAGGTATGCGCCATTAACTCGTTACTTTTTTTGGAAGCAGCATAAAGGCTTATGGGATGATCAACATTGTCATCAGTTTTAAATGGTATTTTTTTATTGGAACCATAAACACTGGAGCTGCTGGCGTAGACTAAATGCTCAATACCATAGTTTCTACAACATTCCAATATATTCAAAAACCCGGTAATATTACTGTCAACATAAGCTTCGGGATTTTCCAAACTATACCTAACCCCTGCCTGTGCGGCGAGATTACATACAACGTTAAATTTCTCCTTTTCAAATAATTTAGGAAGCTCTTGCCTATTTTCAAGGGACAACCTGATAAATTTTAGATTGGGATACTTTTTGCTTTCACAAAGCATATCCACATTTTCTGCACAATCCTTGGCTATTCCCAGCTGATTTAGCCTGGCATACTTAAGATTTATATCATAATAGTCATTTATATTATCAAGAGCCACCACTTCATGGCCATTTTCAAGAAGTCTTCTGGTAAGATGGAATCCGATAAAACCAGCAGTGCCCGTAACCAATATTTTCATTTGATATATAATTCAATTTGATATTACAAAGTTGCTAAATCCATATTGAAACATCATGGTTTCAAACAGGAAAATATGGGCTAATGTTAAGGTGAAGCAAACAAAATAGGTAGTTCATCGATTTTTCTGTTAAAATCACTCGATGAAGTGATCTGTTTTATCGATGTATTACGTAAGTCCGTGAAAATTTTGTGTATAACTAGATGATAACTTATGAGAGAGGATAAATCATTGATTCTTAATTCCCTTAAATTTGCAATCAAAAGTGCATTTCATCGAATAAATCAATCTTTTTATCTAAAAAACAAAGTTTCATCGTTAATTTTACAGTACCCCAATGAAGATAATTATGAAAAGATTGCTTTTTAAAACAAAAATGACATCAATCATCCTATTCCTTAGCCTTTTGCTTGGATCATGTAATAAGGACAGTGATTTGTTTTACGATATTGTTCAGGAAGATATTGAGGAGACTATAGATGAGAACCAATCTGAACAAGGAGAAACCCCTGGCGAAAGCGTTGTTGACAATGAGGTTTCCAGTGAATTGAAAGCTTTCCCAACCGCTTTTGGAGCTGGTGCTTATGTCACTGGAGGAAGAGGAGGCAAAGTTATTTATGTTTCCAATTTAAATGATAGTGGCCCCGGAAGTCTGCGGGATGCCTTGGAGGCATCTGGCAAACGGATGATTGTGTTTTCCGTTGCTGGAGTCATTAATCTTGAGTCTAGTTTATTCGTTAGAAATGGTGATTTCACAATTTCCGGCCAAACGGCCCCTGCAGGCGGGATAACAATAGCGGGTGCCCGTGTTGTTTTTCAGGATAGTGACAATATGATTATCAGATATATTAGGTTTAGAGGAGGTGTTGGCAGCCATAATGATTCTGTAAGCGGTTATTATCTTGATGGAGCCATATTCGACCATTGTTCTGTTGGATTTGGTGCGGACGAAGCTATTAGTATAATAACGGATGTTGTTGGTAAGACGACAAGTAATATTACACTTCAACGGTCTTTGATGGGAGATAGCAAAACCGGTGGATTGTTTGGTTCAAGCGAAAACCCTTCGGGAGTAGGGGATATCTCTGTACTGGAGAATCTATGGTATAATATAACCCATAGATTTCCCAACATTTATTCTGATGGAAATGTTGAGGTAATAAATAATGTGATTTGGAGATATGTATACAGGACCAGTAGCAATACGGATGGATATAAGTTGAATCATATCAATAACTGGCATTTGTTTTCCCCAACAAACTCGTTTGAATCATTGTATAAAACGGGCCCAAAACATTCCATTTGGAGTTCAAGTGATCGAGCTCCTTCAATTTATAGCCATGGTAATGTTTATGAACCATACTATTCAAATCCTGATATTGACAACTTTGATGATAGTTGGAGTATTCATGTGACTTATGATAATTCATTGAAAAGGGACGACCCTTTGCCTAAAAACTTCAAAAGTGATTTGGACTTTCCATTGTTGGGTGCACCAATTAATATAAAAACGGCATATGAGGCTTTCAGCGACGTATCTACAAATGTAGGGGCAAATGCAAGGCTTGACGCCAATGGAAATGTTTTAAACAATCTCGACGTTTTGGATGTTGAATACTTAGATGCCGTAACTTCCGGTACGATTTTACCAAGGAGAGACCAATTGACCCAATATATAGTGCCGCCTATAAATGGAGGAGCCCATTATGTGGATAATGATAATGATGGTATGCCTGATGAATGGGAGGAAGCCAATGGTTTGGACACCTCTATAGATGACAGTGCTCAGGACAAAGATGGTGACGGGTATACCAATCTCGAGGAGTTCTTGAATCTTGTAGATTTATAGAATAAACCTGAAAAATATGAAAAGAGCCCACTATCCAGTGGGCTCTTTTTTTGACCATATTGGATTTTTTTGATCAAATGGTATTCATCTTATCATACATAGTGTACCATTTTGCCAGCATATACAATTTCCAAATATTGGCGGAATGATCTGCTTGCCCTGTAAAATGTTCATCTAGAATAGACTTGCATTTGGAGACATTTAAATTAGGTACTCTGGTTAAAAAATCATCATTTAGGGTATTTTTAAACTCATCCTTTAAATCCTCCCTTATCCACTTGGCCAGAGGTATTGAAAAACCTTTCTTGGGTTGGTTAAAAATGGTTTCGGGGATATACTCATTTAAGAGATCTCTTAAAATTCGTTTTTGTCGATTACGTTGATAACGAAAAGACACAGGCAAGGTTCTGGCAAATTCTATAATTCTGTAATCAAGAAAAGGACTGCGAACCTCAACGGATGAAGCCATGCTTGCTCGATCTACCTTCACGTTACTGTCGTTTTCCAACCAGAGTTTGATATTAAGATCGGCAGCCTTTTGTAGAAAATCATTGGACCAAGATTTGTAACCTTGGTAATGCTTCATCCAACCCTGTTGCTTTGTTTTAAGGAGCATTCCCTTTCTGGAAAAAATATTTTCAATAAATCCATTTCGATCTTTTGTGAGCAACGCATTTCTTACCCTATGGTTGTTTTGTCCAATAAAATTCAGGAAAACGGGCTTAGAAAGAAATTTGCGGATTCCAAAAGGGATGTCAATAATAGATTTATGTTTGATCAATGAATCGAAATAGGTATAGCCTAAAAAGCTTTCATCGCCACCATCACCTGCCAATGCCACCGTTACATGATTTTTTGCCACTGCATTTAGTAACAACGTAGGCAATGCGGAGCTATCAGCAAATGGCTCTCCATATATTTCGGTGACTTTGGGAATAAGAGATGAGATATCTGAAATACGACAGATTATTGTTCTATGATTGGAACCAATGATCGTTGCATATTCTTCAGCTTTTTGGCTTTCATCATATTCCTTAACATCAAAGCCCACAGAAAAGGTATTAATGGGGTCTTTGGAAACTTTCATGGCAATACTGGATACTAATGCAGAATCAATTCCACCCGATAGAAAAGCACCGATAGGGACATCGGATTGCAGTCTAATCTTAACGGCATCAAAAAGCAATTCTTTTAATTCTTCTTTGGCCAACGCATAATTTCGTTTCTTTTTGGAAACGGGTTTAAGGTTCCAGTATTCATTGATTGTTTTACTGTTATCGTTAAGGTTGATGGTCATAAAATTGCCAGGGGGGAGTTTGTAAACATCCTTTACAATGGTATATGGACTTGGAATGAACATGCAATCCAAGTAAATGGAAACGGCCTCTTCATCCACTTTTTTGCCCTTAAGCAACGGTTGAATTTGGCTACAAATCTCAAAAGTCCCATCTTTCCAGTAATAATAAAAGGGTTTCACACCCAATCGATCTCGAGCACAGAAAATAGTTTTGGCATGTTCGTCATAGATACAGAAGGCAAACATTCCATTTATTTTCTGCAAAAGTGCTTCTCCCCATTCTTGATAACCAACAAGCAATACTTCGGTGTCGCTTTCAGTACAAAAGGTATGTCCAAGACTTTGAAGCTCAACCTTTAAATCTTTGTAGTTATATATTTCCCCATTAAAGACGATGTATAAATGTCCGTGGCGCATGGGTTGATTGGAACGTGGGTCAAGATCCAGAATAGACAGACGTAGGTGTCCAAGATACAGATTGTCTTTTTTTTGGATTCCCATATGATCAGGACCTCTATATTTAATGGATTCCAACTTAAGCCTGACATTTTCTTCTTCAAATGGTATGTTAGTTAGATAAATTCCACACATATGTTGTTGTTTGGTTCAAATATCAATTCCTGAACTCGTTTAAATGGTTAACAAATAAAATAGGTTCATTGGATAAAAACTTGTTTAATTATCCTTTTTGAGGACCTTGCGGTATACTTTCCGGGCAAATTGTTTGAGACGGAAATAAAAGATTAATATAGTAGCAATTAGGATGGACTTGGGTGATCTCTTATCGTACAGTATATGATGTTCGAAAGAATATTTTTTGGTTGCCCATCTGTGTTTGTAACCATAGGAACCTTTGCCCAAATCATAAAACTTGAACTTTTTGTTAATGGAATATTCAATGTTCTTGATTAGACGAATATTTCCAATCCCATACTTAAGGAAATCATCATCCAAGATAGGAATGGCACTAAAAAGAAATTCTGATGAATTATAATTGAAACTTACGGCTATGGGGGTTCCGCTTACTTCAACACTGGTGATAGAAGCCTGGTTGTTCTGGATTAGCCTAAAAAATAGACTTTTATACCAATTCTTGATTTCAATTGGAGAGTGTGCGTTGGTTGTGTTTTTGTTCGTGAATCTTTTGTCTATCAGGAGGAACAGGGATTCAAAAAGGTATTCGTATTTTTCTACTGGGATATTGCTCTCATAAACCTTATATTCCACAAGGAGTTCACCTTCCATTTTTTTCTTGCTTGCAACAAGTTTCTTTTTTCTTCTACCACTTAATTTATCGGCCAAATATGAGTTTATTGAGTCATAATTGTTCAAATCTATAAGGTAGCCGTAGTATTGTTTTGATTTTAGAACCCCCATTTTATTAGGGATGTTGGTGGTATCAATATGCACAAAATCAGGGATGTCATAAATTAAAAATACTTTGCCTTTAAAGTCATCCTCTAGTCCCGTTTGATCCAATGAGTAGGAAATACCACAGGTTTTGTACTTACCTACGTTGGTATAGAGCGGAAGAAATTTGTTCTTGGTAAAAGAGACACCTTTTATAGAACGGAAATTATGGGCTTGCTTACCATGAAAAAAACTTTTCATCCATTCTTCAGCATATATATCGGAAGTAAAAGGATTGTTTTCAATCATCATAATGAAAAATCATTTTAGGTTTAGGATTGATTTCATGGTCAAGCATATTATTTTCAAATCTGTCACAAAACTTTGTTGGCTGATATATTCTTTGTTTAAGCTCAACTTTTTGGGCATAATTTCCTCAATGTACTTTTTGTGTGGATCAGGAGCATCTTTTAATAGCTCATTCTCGTTTCTGAACAAAATGGATGCATAATCGGTTATCCCAGGTTTTACGTTTAAAACCTTTAAGTCTTCAGGGCTGTACAGGTCTACATACTTTCTTACTTCGGGTCTTGGACCAACCATACTCATTTGGCCCAAAAGGACGTTGAACAGTTGAGGCAGTTCGTCAATCTTAAGCTTTCTTAAATAATAACCCACCGATGTGACCCTAGGATCCCGGTCACCTACGGTTATCAACCCTTTCTTGTCCGAGTTGAGATACATTGTCCTGAATTTGAAGATATTAAAATCGTTGTTGTATCTCCCCACACGTTTCTGTTTGTAAATGATTGGTCCCTTGGAACTCAGTTTGATCAATACTGATGAAAGCAATAATATGGGGCTGGTCAGCACTATCCCAACTGATGAAAGAAAAATATCAAGTATACGTTTCATATGATAAAGTCTAGCCTATGTAGTTGCCATTAAAACCGATTCCACACAGGATGCGACCGTTTCGCACACGTGTATTATTTCTTCCTTGGTCAACTGGGGGTATATGGGCAAGGAGATTTCATTCTCGTATAGGGCAAAGGCCGTTGGGCAATCTTCAATGCGGTACCCCATTGATTTGAACAAACTCAAAAGCGGCAGAGGTTGAAAATGTACATTCACGGCAACATCCTTGGAAGAAATCTGATTTATAATCTCATCTCTTTGCTTTTCATTCACATTTTTGATCCGGAGTGCATAGATATGACAAGAAGATATAGTAGCGCCATCACTGTAATTCGGGAGGATGGCCCATTTTTTTTCGCTAAAATACTTGTTGTACGTCAAGAAGATATCTTTCCTTTTTGGTAAAATAACGTCCTTGTAAATGGCCAATTGTCCTAGACCTATTGCGGCAAGTACATCGGGCATATTTATTTTTAGACCTGGGTAAACAATATCATACCGCCAAGCACCTGCCTTTGTTTTGGTAAAGGCGTCTTTGGTCTGTCCGTTAAGGGAGTAACATCGAAGATCGGCATAAAGTTCCGCATTGTCAAAAGGCTCTGGAAAGTTGAGACATATGGCCCCGCCTTCGGCGGTGGTCACGTTTTTTACTGCGTGTAACGAGAAAATGGTCACATCCGTATGCTGGCCTACCGAAACACCTCTGTACTTTGCGCCCAAGGAGTGTGCGGCATCAGAAATAATCAATATTCTTGCAAGCTTTTCTTGAATTTCGTTTGAAGGTTCAAACAGATGTGCTTTGCGGTTTATCAGCGTATTTAAAGCTTCATAATCGCAGGGCCACCCTCCTATATCCACGGGCATTATGGCCTTGGTTTTTTTATTGATGGCTTTCTCAATATTGGACATTGATATATTGAAATCATCACCAACGTCAACAATTACGGGAGTTCCACCTGCATGAATAACACTCAATGCTGTGGCAGCATAGGTGTAGGCAGGAACAATGACTTCATCTCCCTCCTGTATTCCAAACCATTTTAGCATTAGTAAGGCACCAGACGTCCAAGAGTTTACACAGAGAACTTTTGGAGCTTGACAAAATCTCTCAATCTGGTTCTCCAGTTCTTTTACTTTTGGTCCTGTGGTTATCCAACCAGAATTTAAAGAATCTAAAACTTCATTTTTGATATTCTCATCAATATAGGGAGGTGAAAAAGGTATTTTCATAAATATTCTGCTTTGGTTAAAACTTCTTTTCCATTGCTGCTTTTCATGGCCAAGCATGAAAAATATAACTGCATGTAATCTTTACTGATTTTATCAATTGAAAATTGCTCTACATGTACTTTGGCATTCGCCGCGCAACTATCATAAAGTCCTTTATCCCTGGCCAATAGTATCATGGCTTCCGCCAATTGGTTTGAATTGTCGACATCAACAAGAATGCCTTCTTTTCTGTCCCTGATGATTTCTTGGCATCCCGGAACTTTGGTGGTGATGGAGGGAATGCCTGTGGCACAGGCCTCCAGTAAGACCCTTGAAAAGCCCTCCCTGTATGTTGGAAGAACAAATGCGCTGGAAATTTGAAGCCAATGGGGGATATCTGTTCTTGGGCCCAACCACTCCACATATTCTGAATATTCTTCCAATATTTGTTGATTGAGACGTTTGGAATTTTCTTCCAATGGGCCTATTAGCAAGAACTTGAATTTGTAACCTTGATCGGAACAGATTCTTGCGGCTTCCAAATAATTGATTACGCCTTTTTCGTAAACCAATCTGGCCACACAACAAAAAGTGAAGGTTTCTGACTGTTTTTTATGTGAACCAGTATATACGTCAAGCTCTATTCCACTTCCATAAATGAGTGAACTATTGGTCTCATTCACGAGGTGTTTGTTCAAAAAGAAGTCTCTATCTTGCTTATTTTGAAAAGTAGTATGGGTGACCCTATTGCGCACCAATCTATGAAAGGAGGCGTGGACTTTTCTTAATATTCTATTCTTTGGGCCATTTGACATGAAGATTGTCCCTAAGCCTGTTATGGTTCGCACAATTTTTGTGTTAGCACTCTTTAAGGCAAGTGGCACCAAAAAAGCGGGTTTGGTATCAAAAGTTTGGACAATGTCGAACTTTTCATTTCGGAAATAGCGGTTGTAGAACCAAAGAGTATGAATATCTGATATGGGGTTAAGCTTTCTGTTTAAGGCGTACTTTAGATAACGTATCTGCTTAGGGTATGTATAATCTGCTGACCCTATAATGGTCACATCAAAGCCGTTTTGCATCAACCGTTGAGCGAGGGGAATCCTCTTATGGGCATCCTCACCCCCGACTAAGCAAATTTTAACTTTGGTACGCACAATAGCTTTGATTTAGGTTTAAAGCAAATATCTAAATTCTAAAAGATATAGAATTACATTAACCATAGGTTTTAGTTAAAATGAAGGTTTACCTTGTTATATTGTCACTTTAACGGGCCTTTATACTAGGGTAGGGTCATTTAAGCGATTAATAAACCGTTTTACCGATTTATCAGAGCTTGACTTGGGTTTATTTTTACATTTGTTATGTACAAATTTTGCCCCTATGAACTTCTTTAAAACTTTGCTATTTGAGAATATCGGGAGATATGGATCCAAACGAATGGTTCTTTTTATTGACCTATGTCTAATAGCACTGTCCTTTATTTTGGCCTACTTCATACGTTTTAATCTGAGCTTTGATTTTGACGTGCAAAAACTTTGGACCCAATTGCCTGTGGTGCTTTCTCTTTTTTTGGTTTCTTTTTTGATTTCTGGAAGCTACAAGGGAGTTGTAAGGCATACTGGTATGAAGGATGTCTATGCAATTTTCAATGCTGTTTGCTTGGCAAGTATTGGTGCAATTGTAGTTGTTTTGCTCAATAGATATATGGATTTGGTATTGGATTTTACCATTCCTCTGTCAATTATTATTATAAACAGTTTGGTTTCCTTTATCGCTTTGACTGCATCTAGATATGTGTTTAAAATTTGCTATGAGAGTTTAATGAAGAGCGGCCATGACCCTGCTAAAAATATTATTTTGTACGGAGCTGGAGAATCAGGGATAATTACATACAATACATTGACCAATCATTCAAAGTTGCGGGTTAAGGTGGTAGGTTTTGTGGATAGTGATTTACAGAAAGTCGGAAAACATATCAATGGGGTAAAAGTATATGATAAGTCTATATTGACGGACGAGTTTGTCAGATACAATAATATCTCCGAAGTAATTTTTTCAATTCAGAATATAAGCCCCAAACAGTTGAGAATTTTGGTAAATGAGATTGTTGATTTACCGGTTAAAGTGAAAATTGTTCCTCCAGTGGAAGACTGGATCAATGGGGAACTTAAAATCTCACAGATCAAGAGGGTGCAGATAGAGGATTTATTGGATCGCCCACCCATTGAGATAAGAAATAGTAAGGTGGCCAACGATTTTCAGAATAAAGTTATAATGGTTACTGGCGGGGCTGGATCAATTGGAAGCGAATTGGTAAGACAAATTTGTAAGTATAACTACAGAACACTCATTGTTGTTGACCAGGCCGAGTCCGCTCTTTACGATCTTCAACAAGAGTTGAAGCAATCTGGGTTCTATAATTTCATCCCCATTGTAGGTGATATACGTGACAAGAATAAAATGCGGGTCTTATTTGAGGAATATAGACCGGACAGAATCTTTCATGCAGCAGCCTACAAGCATGTCCCACTAATGGAACAAAATCCATATGAAGCTGTAAAAATCAATGTGGCGGGCACAAAGACCATAACTGACTTAGCTGTTGATTTCAAGGTGGAAAAGTTTGTTTTTGTTTCAACGGATAAAGCAGTGAACCCAACCAATATCATGGGCGCATCCAAGCGTATTGCCGAAATGTATATAAGTTGTAGGCAACAGGATGGGTACACAAAATTTGTTACCACAAGATTTGGAAATGTTTTAGGGTCCAATGGTTCGGTGATACCTTTATTTAGAAAGCAAATAGAAAAGGGAGGACCTTTGACCGTAACGCATAAGGAAATCACCAGATATTTTATGACTATTCCTGAGGCATCCCAATTGGTGTTGGAGGCTGGAGCAATGGGAATGGGTGGTGAAATATTTATTTTCGATATGGGAGAGTCGGTTAAAATAATGGACTTGGCAAAGAATATGATTCGCCTTTCCGGATTACATTACCCGGACGACATTGATATTAAAGTTACGGGCTTACGTCCCGGGGAAAAGCTTTATGAAGAACTGTTGGCCAATGGAGAGAACACACTTCCTACATACCACGATAAAATCATGATCAGTAAGGTTCGGGACATTGACTATAATACCACTAGAACATTGATTGAAGAACTTTGCATTTCAAATCTTTTCTTCAAAGACAATGTTGTCCAATTGATGAAAAAGATTGTACCGGAATATATATCCAACAATTCAGATTTTTGTAAATTGGACAACCAGAAAAAATTGGTTGGCACCAAAAGTCATGAAAGTGAAATTCCCCAACTAAATAACTAAATAGATACCTCAATGTACCAAAAAGTAAAATTTGCATGCAGCATTGCTCTTGTATGCATACTGGCGTCATGTACGCCCTCCAAAGACGTTGTTTATTTCCAAGATGCAAGCCAATTTGAAACTTTGGTCGATAATAATACATTTACAACCAAGTTCAAAGTGGACGATTTATTGAGTATTCATGTTTCTACATTGGATCCAGAAGCCAGTGCGCCTTTTAATTTATTTAGAGGGGCAGAGGAAGGGGGCATGAGGGCCGAGCAGGTAAATTATTTGGTTGATAAAAATGGGGAGATAGACTTTCCCGTTATAGGAAAAGTAAAAATTATTGGACTTTCTCCAAGTGAAACGAGAGAGTTGTTACGTGAGAAATTGGCAGATTACCTTAAAGATCCAATTATAAACATAAGGATAAGAAATTTTACTGTTACCGTTATGGGGGCGGTCAATAGACCGGGAACTTATTCCGTAAATGGGGAACAGATCACCATAATGGAAGCATTGGGGCTTGCAGGAGATATTAATATTAAAGGTAGAAGGGACAATGTAATGGTGCTTAGAGACTTTGATGGCACTAAAGTTTATAATAGAATAGACCTGAATAGCAAGGAAGCACTAAAATCCCCCGTCTATTACCTTACCCAAAACGACGTTGTGTATGTTGAACCCAACAAATCAGGAAAGACAGCATCTAGTTTGGACCAACGAGCTTCAATAGCGGTTTCCGTGATATCAATTTTGATTACTTCCACTGTAGTTTTATTGACTAGAAATTAATTCGTTTAGATTGTAAGTTTTATTATTTCTGTAAGATATTATGGCCGACCCCAAATTTGACCTTAAGAGTATTTTAGATTCTTTCCTGAAACAGTGGAAATGGTTTCTTGTTAGTGTATTGGTGTTTATTTCATTGGCATTTTTATACATGAGATATTCAATTCCACAGTATAGTGCATCAGCCAAGATTCAAATTATTGAGGATAAGGGTGGAACATCTGAATTAAGTGTGTTAAAAGATTTGGATATTTTTTCTGGAGGAAAAACTCAAATTGAAGATGAGGTTGAAATTCTCATGTCACGTAGTAATTTGGTAGAGGTTGTCAAGAAATTAAAGCTGAACGTAAGATATTTTGTACTCGGAAATATACGAGACAGTGAACTCTATGGAGGTAAATATCCGTTTAATATTAATTTTATTTCTCCAGATTCAATAGTGAACAAATCCACTCACCAGTTTTTTGTAGAGATTGTTTCCAGTACTTCTTTTAAATACTCAGAAAGCGAAGATTCGCCGTTTAAGCAGTATGATTTTGGATCCAATGTTAAAACCAAAATAGGAGATGTAATATTGATTCCCAATACGGAATACCTTGAATCTTATAGAAATCATCGCCTAAAAATTGTTGTGCGCCCAATACCTAAAGTGGCTTCTGGATACCGACAAAGATTGATGGTAAGTCAGGCCGCAGAATTTTCAAACATAATTAACATAGCGTTGGTCGACCCTGTAAAAGAAAGGGCTATAGATGTGATAGATGAGCTTGTTTTAACCAATAACGCAAATGCTGTTGCAGATAAAAAAGCAGTTGCAGACAGGACTTCCGCTTTCATCAATGATAGAATAGCTGAAATCTACACAGATCTCTCATCGGTTGATGAGTCTGCTGAAACCTTCAAAGAAAATAGGGGTATTGCGGACTTAGGTTCACAGAGTAGTGTTAATTTTAGCCAGAGTGCTGCAAGTGAGCAAGAGCTTCAAAGTGCAAATATCCAGCTGAATATTGCGAACTCAATGAAGGATTTGATTGGTGAGCAAGAAGGTTTTGATATTATTCCTACCAATGTTGGACTGGATGATTCAGGGATTTCAAATGCGGCCCAACGTTACAATGATTTGGTGGCACAAAGGAACAGATTACTGGAAAGTTCCAATGAGAAAAACCCAGTTATTGTAAAACTGGATCAACAATTGGAAGCTTTAAAGCGGGGGATGCAGTCTAGTTTGAATAATGTAACCAACAATTTGGATTTAAGGGTAAATAGCATAAGCAAGCAACTCTCCCAAATTAACTCAAGGATTTATGCAGCTCCAAGTAATGAAAGGGCCTTGAGGGATATTTCCAGACAACAGCAAACCACAGAGTCTCTATACCTGTACTTATTGCAGAAAAGGGAAGAGTCGCAAATAGCTTTTGCCTCTGCTTCCCCAAAATCAAAAATTGTGGATGCTGCATATGGATCTAATCAACCCATCTCCCCCAAACCAAAACTAATCTATTTGGGAGCAATTCTCGTTGGATTATTAATACCATCTTCCATAATCTATTTGAGGGATATTTTAGATAGCAAGATTCACAACAAGTTGGATTTGGAGAACAACGCAGGTGATATCCCAGTACTTGCTGAAATCCCAAAAATTGGCAAGAAAGCCAGTAAATTGGTTAAAAAAGAAGACCGTTCCGTACTCGCGGAGTCCCTAAGGATTTTAAGGACCAACTTGGACTATATCCATAAGTCCAAGGGAAAAAGTGATAAAGCCAATATTATCTTTGTTACTTCCAGTGTCCCTGGAGAAGGAAAGACCCTGATATCTTCCAATTTGGCAAACATCTTTGCCAATACAGGTAAAAAAGTTTTGCTTATAGGAGCTGACATTAGGAACCCAAAATTATATACATTCTTTTCGGGAGATACTGACTCCACAGACAATAAGCCCAAAAGAGATGTGAAAATTGGGTTAACGGAATATTTGAGCAACCCAAGTGTACACTTGAAGGACATCATTAATCCTGCACAGGACCTGTATGGCAATGTAGATTTGATCTATTCAGGTAAAATACCGCCCAACCCTACAGAATTACTTATGAACGACAGAATGGAAGAGTTGTTCAACGAAGTATCTGATGGGTATGATTATGTGGTAGTGGATACAGCCCCTCTGATGGTAGTTACTGATACGCTTCTGATCAGCGAGTATGCAAATCAAATACTATACGTGGTCAAAGCCGGGGTTACGGAAACAAAAGTGTTGGATTTTCCTTTGAAACTCAAAAAGGAAGGAAAACTCAAAAACCTCTCCTTCGTGGTCAACAATGTGAAACAGAACAACTTGGGGTACGGAGGGAAATACGGCTACGGATACGGCAAGACCATTAAAAAATGGTGGAGCTTTGGTTAATATAATCAATAAAAGGTTTGTATTGTATTTTCAATGATGGGAAGCAAAAGGTTTAGGTTGCTTCTGGATATTTTGGTTTCCTTGATGAGGGATAATTGCCTCATATTATGAACATCCGAACCCACATAGTCAATCAACCCGTCGCGCAATAGTTTCATGGCTGTTTTCTGAACCTCATTCCCATAGGCAAGTGGGTTAAGCGACTGAAGATTCAACTGAAACAAAATTCCTTGTCGCTTTAAGGAAGGGTAGATTTTGTACTTTCTATGGTAATACATATAGCGTTCGGGATGGGCAAATATTGGGAAATAGTTGTGCATGGCTATCTTATCAATGGCCTCGTTAAAATTCAGCGAAGGCTGTAGGTAGGACATCTCTATCAAAAGATATTCTCCTTTTAGGGCCATGACCTGCTCACTTTCCAGTAAATTTTCAAAATTGTCATCAATCATGTGCTCAGCCGCTGGTTCAAGCGAAATATTGGCCATTTGCTTGGATATTATTTCATTCACAAGCAATTTATGGGCCGCATATATGGTGTTGGGGGTATTGTCGTAATGATTGTGCATGATATGGGGAGTGCAAACAAAAGTTGTAATACCCAGCTCAGAAAAACCGTTCAACAAGTTTATGGACTCTTTCACATTTTTGGCCCCATCATCTATACCGGGGAGTATATGGTTATGTATGTCCACCAAGCCATGCAGATAATCGGCCAAGAAGTATTTTTTTTGAAAAAAATGAAACATGCTTAAAATTTGGAAAACAAATATAAGGGATATGTGAAACAGGCTACACAAACCTTTCCCTATAAAAGAAGAGATTAAATAAAGAAAAGGGTACAATTAAAAAGGCCAATCCAATGGATTGACCTCTTCAGTGTTTTTCGGAAAAAGTTACACTACTTAATTCTTTATTAACTAAACTCAAGGGTAAAAATAAGGACTTGTACAGTAACTTGGGATTAACAAAAAAACAAAAAGATTAATGAAAGATTAATCTACTTAACCAATGGGTAAATTGCTGGTGTTTTTTTACTTATTTCGCAATATGCTGACAAAGAGAAACGTATATGTTGTTGTTTTTGTGGTCTCTGTCATTGGACTTTTGGTAGTACAGTATCAATATTTGAAGGTAGGGCTGGGCTTGGCCCGGGTACAGTTTTCAAAAAAAATAGACGAAGCAAGAAGCCATATCAATGAGGAACTTTCCGAGTTCAATACGCTTTCCTATACCCTTGCCAATGCCATAACCAAGGATACTTCTGAAGTGAGAATCGGTTTGGACAGTCTGGAAAGAGCCTCACAGTTTTACCTGAATGATTACATATCCTATCAACTGGGCGTGTCGGGGATAGACGCTCCTTTCACATATGCCTTGTATGCTAGGGATTCCACGCTATACCTTAGCTCTCAAAAGCCACATGTAAAGGGTAAGGACATACTCACCTATCCCATAAAAATTGAAGGGTATCTTCCCGAACATCTACAAAAGGAAGTGATCTTGGAGCTGGGCTTTGAGGATATCAATACGTATTTCTACCGTCAGCTGAATGGTCTTACCATTCCAGGGCTGTTATTCCTTTTGGCTATTATAGTGGTAGTGTTTTGGGTGTTACGATCTTTTTATTGGCAGAGCAGTATCATTACCACTACCAACGATTTTATAAACAATCTTACCCATGAGCTCAAGACCCCGGTATTTTCCATAGGCTTGGCAAGCAAAATACTGGAAGATGGTCTTCCGGAGGATAAGAAACCGGTTCTTGAACTCATACGCAGGGAAACAGATAGACTCAAACAACATATAGACAAGGTGTTGGAGTTGGCCAGCTTGGAATCGGGAAAAAAACTGATGCAGTTCGCCGAATTGGATTTTAGACCTGAGCTTAACCGGATATGTGAGGATTTTAAAATGCTTGCACAGTATGAGAATACGGATTTTGAATATCAATTGGAAGAAGGTCCGTATCATATGCGCTTGGAAAAGTTCCATTTGGAAAACGCCATTCTCAACCTATTGGAAAATGCCAAAAAGTATGCGGACGACCCCAAAGTACGGTTAAAGGCCCATGTGCATCGAAGGAAGTTGATCATTGCCATTTCAGATAATGGACAAGGTATTTCAGAAAAGGAACGAAAACGGATTTTTAGAAAATACTATAGGGTGCAAAATGGTGGCCTACACAAAGTAAAGGGGCATGGTATTGGTTTGTCCTACGTGCAAAAAATTGTGCGGATGCACCATGGCCATATTAAAGTGGATAGTGAACTGGGAAAGGGGACTACGTTCACGCTTTCTTTTAACCTAACAAAAAATGGATAACACGTATAAATTGATTTTGGTGGAAGACGATGCCTCCTTGGGGTATTTGCTTTCGGAGTATTTGGGAATGAAGGGCTTTACGGTCTCGTGGGCCAAGGATGCCAAAGATGCACTCTTAAAAGTCAACGCCAATGTGTTTGATTTGGCCGTTTTGGATGTAATGTTGCCAGATATGGACGGTTTTGAACTATCCCAAAAGATTAAAAGCATAAACCCCCAGCTTCCATTTATTTTTCTAACCGCACGATCCTTAAAAATAGATGTGTTGAAAGGGTTTTCCCTAGGTGCTGTGGATTACCTGAAGAAACCCATTGATGAAGAGGAGCTGGTGGTAAGGATCCATGCGCTTTTATCCCGTTTGTCAAGTACGCAACCAGAGGAAGGACAAGTATCCAGTTATCAAATAGGCGATTACACCTTGGACACGGATAGATTTAGCCTGAGATATAAAGATGAGGAGATAAAACTTACGGGTAAGGAGTTTGACCTTTTATCTTTACTGGCGATAAATATGAACCAACTTTGCACACACAAGGAAATCCTGACCACCATTTGGGATAAGAACGACTACTTTAACAAAAAGAGCCTCAACGTTTTCATCTCACATTTGCGAAAACATTTGGCCAAAGATTCCAGAATAAGTATTGTGAATGTAAACAGGAGAGGATTTATGCTCCGTGTGGAAGAAAGCAAATAATCTTTGTCGATTTAAAGTCATGGCCCGGTTTTTGTGGATTTCTCTGGATAATCCAACCAACCATTTTAGTTAAATGTTTAAATTTTTACGTAGCGAATCAAAAAAAACACCATTGGCCCATTTGGATGAACTTTTTAAGCAAACCATTTCAAAGTTGCCGGTCAATGAACAAATTGCCTATTGCCAAAGACTTATAGAAAGTTCCAAATACCAATTGACACAGCAATGCCCAAAAAAGGACTCATCCTATTTAAAGGGCCTCATTTTGGCAGCAGATGATGAAATCCAGAAATTAAGTTCAATAACCACAGATTAACTACACTTCCGTTTATAGTACCCTTCCATTTTGTAGATAGGAAATTAGTAATTTGCAAACAAAGAGAAAGCTTTGCATACTGCTGAAGAAAAATTAAGGGAGCGGATTAAGGAATTGACCTGTTTGTATGAGGTAACTTCTTTGATCGTGAATTGCGACTATGAGCAAATTGAAGAGGTGTTGCGGGCAATAGCCCATTGTCTTCAACGTGCCTGGCAATTTGATACCGATGCCCTTGTGGAGTTACAGACTTCATCATTGAACATCAAAACAGATGAAGAAATGGGGAAATCTGTCTTTTTGCAGTCCTCCATTAAGGTTTTTAATGAGCAAGAAGGTTTTATCAGGGTAGGGTACCCCTCATCCAAGTACACACGGTCCGATTTTCTTATAGAGGAACAGCGGCTTTTGGACAATGTATGTCTTGAAGTGGGAAATCTCTTGGAGCGTAAGGAAATCAAGGAAAACCAAGTGGATATCCGTAGACAGGTGGAGCAAGCAGACCGCTTGCGTATTCTTGGGGAGATTACAGCAGGGATTGCCCATGAGCTGAATACACCATTGGCCAATATTTTGGGCTTTGCCGAATTGTTGCGGGAACGGATTGAAGGAGACGCTGATGCAGAAAAGGATTTGGACAAGATTATTTCCAACGCTATATTCTCTAGGGAAGTGGTCAAAAAGCTGATGTTTTTTGCCTGCGAAATGCCACAGGAGAGGGCCAGGGTCAACATAGTACCCATAATTAAGGATGCCATTGACCTTTTAGGCACCACACTAAGTAGAAATGAAGTGAGTTGTGAATTGGAGCTTGGTCAGGAAAACATCACCCTAAAGATTGATAAGATCCAGTTGACGCAGGTACTTTTTAACCTTATTGTGAATGCCCTGTATTTTTCCCCTCCGAAGGGTAAGATAGTGGTAGCTGTCTGTGAACATCAAGAAACGGTGGTCCTTAAGATTTCGGATGAGGGAATTGGCATACCTGAGGACATGGCGAATAAAGTTTTCGACCCCTTTTTTACGACCAAACCCGTGGGAGAGGGTAGTGGATTGGGATTAAGTGTGGTGCACGGTATTGTAAAAAGCCATCAAGGCACCATCAAACATATGCCCAATAGCCCCAGTGGCACTATCTTTACCATAGAATTTCCCAAACTATAAAAAAAGTCAGGATGTTGAAGAAGGAAAATATACTGCTGGTAGATGATGACATACAGATTTTGGAGCTGCTGCAACGGCATTTAACATCCATGCACTACCATACCTATAGCGCTGTTTCGGTCAAGGAAGCACTGTACATTTTAAAAGATACGGCAATTGACCTCTTGATTACCGACATCAACATGCCGGACATCAATGGCATTCAATTGATCAAATATATGGCGGAACATTATCCGGATATTCCCAAACTGGTAGTTACCGGATTTCCATCAATCGATGATGCCATGAGGGTTATAAAATCCGGGGCCACGGAATATATTACAAAGCCTTTCACGAAATCGGAATTGGCCGATGCTGTTCAAAAATCCTTGGAATGTACCCAACACCGAAAATCCAAAGAGAAGGTGTTTCCAAAGGCGCAGCAAGGCTATGGGGAAATGATCGGCACCTCGGAGGCCTTTAAAGAGGTTGTGGAGATCATTGAACGGGTAAAGGACAACCATGCCACCATTTTGGTCCAAGGTGAAAGTGGAACAGGAAAGGAGCTTGTGGCCCGTTCCATTCATTATTCGGGCAAGTTTGCAAGAGCTCCATTCATTGCCGTCAATTGTGGGGCCATACCCGAGAATCTTCTTGAAGCCGAACTTTTCGGATACACCAAAGGGGCATTTACGGGTGCTTTTGAAACCCGGAACGGTTTTTTTCAGGCAGCCAATAATGGAACCATTTTTTTGGATGAAATTGGGAACGCCTCCCTAGCTGTTCAAGGGAAGTTGTTACGGGTTTTGCAGGAAAAGGAAGTTACCAAAGTAGGTTCACAAAAATCTGAAAAGCTTAATGTACGTGTCATTGCTGCCACCAACAGCAGCTTGACCGAACTTATCGAGAAGAAACTTTTCAGGGAAGATCTGTATTATAGACTCACAGTGGTCTCCATATCCGTACCTCCCCTTAGAGAGAGAATTTCCGATATTCCTATGTTGGTATCCAAGTTTCTTCAAAAGTATGGAGTGGAGTATAAGGACCGATTGGTAGGAATTGCTCCAGATGCGCTTGAAATACTGGAACGCTATCCATGGCCGGGAAATATCAGGGAACTGGAAAATGTTATCCAAAGAGCCGTTATAATGAGCGATGGCCAAGTGACCGTAAAGCATTTACCTGAGCAGGTGAAATTTCAAATAGATTTTCCTGAGCAGGCCTTGAAACCGCTCAAGCAAGTAGAAAAGGAATATATAGAAAAGGTGCTGGTAGCTACCGGGAACAACAAGACAAAAGCGGCTGAAATATTACAAATTGACCGTAAGACCCTTCGGGAGAAATTAAAATAGAGGTGAGGAGAAATGCACCATGCGGGTAATTTTCACCCACTCCCCAATTACGGATTTCCAAGAGTGGTATTTGTAATAGTCTAATTTTCAATTATTTATTTTTAGCAATGGTGGATGTGGCATTTTAGGCACACACTTTGCTTAAATCTGAAAGTATTATCATGTGCTTATGTCACGGAGGCAAAGTAATATGGTAACTTATTGAATTGCTATGAAAAAATACATATTTGCGTTGATGTTTTCAGTTTTCACCCTTGGGCTTCAGGCCCAATCTGTCCATATGGGTGAAATTGCTGTTGGGGATATTCTTGAGGTAGGTAAACCAGAATCCTCCCAATACGCACACATTGCATTCCCCAAACCCAATTTTATCATTAAACGTGGTGGATTGGCCAATTACAAAAGGGTAGAGGGGAACAAGGTTGTGGTTACTTCCGTTAAGGAGAAAAAAGATGGATCCCTACGAATAAAAATAAAAAAGACCGATGGCAGTCGTTTTTTTGGCAGCCATTGGCAAGTAGCGGCCAATGTCAAGGAAGCATTGGAGTCTGGCGAGCTTAGAAGAATCTAGTTTATTGATTGATGTGTTGTGCCCGACCCTGTTTCTCATTTGTTTGCTTAAAGGTTAGTTACTGGGGTCGGGCTTTTCATTAAGCCCTTTTTTTTCTTCCACCGAATATTCTTTTGTGGCATAACCCAAGCGGCCATCTTCCGAAATGGCCTCCACAATGATGATGTACTCTCCCAATATATCACCATTATAGAAACTACTGGAGGTATTCTGTGTTTGGTCCATGAAAATATTCGGTTGCCAATGTATTACCGATCGTAGGTCTGGTTTATCCTCTTGGGATGGAACGGGTTTGTCATATTTGGGAGCATAAAATTGTTTCACCGGTGTAAATAGGGATACCGAGGCCTTGAGGGTTCCTAGCTCTGGTCGGATAGGGGCCTGGACTCCCACGCCACCTTTGGTGGTTATAGAAATGATATGGCCCAAAGATGGTATTTCAAATAAGTCGGCCTGTGGAAATACGGTAAGGTATCGAGACTTGAAAAACTTGGCGTATTTTATGAGTTCCACGCGTTCCACTATCTCGGGAGACATGCTGGGGACATATTCGTAAAGATGGTTTTCCAGCAATTTTCCATCCACCATCAATAAAGTGGCTTCCCTGCTGCCGCCCCTTACGTGCGCCAACATAAACCCGTCCGGGAATCGCTCTATGGCTATTTGATCACCATAGTTGAACAAAAGGATGCTATATAATCCATACGACCATTCTTTTTCTTTGTCCCGTATATCATCACCAGAAATGATCACATCCGGTTCTCCGTATTTTTCATAAAGTTTTGCCCGCTCGGGAGTAAGAAAATGGTCTGAAACCACCACTTCGTCCAATTGGGTAACCCCATACAGAGAGTCAAATACCATCTCGGTACGAAGTCTTTCTTTCCCAGCCTCCATTACAGCCTTGACCACGGTGTCCGATTCTCGGATGATAGGTTTCTGTGTGTAGGTAATCTCAGGTGGGCTTATCGTGTCCAAACGTATATTGTGATTGACCTTCTTTCCCTTGGGGTCTACAGTGCTTAATAGATATTGCATTTTCGGACCGTAATCGTCATCCAATACAAAGCCGAATCGACCTAAACTATCGGTTTCCGTGGTGTAAAATTTGGTTGCTCTCCCAAAAGTGGCCAGGCTAACATTTATAGGTTCTGATGTATTTGATTTGTTTCGCAAAACTTGTACAGCCCCATTGATCTCAAGGCCTTTTTCCGGCCAAAATAAAGTATGCCCCGTTCGTTTTATGGGATATTGGTAATTTCTCCAACCCTGGGTGAGCAATAGCGCGTCCAAAGCCTCGAAACGTTCTGGGGTTTGAACCCTAAAATAATAATCCGGATCTTCTATGTCACCCCGTATTTCTGAATCCAACAGGAGATAGGAACGGATGGTATTGATGGATTCTGGTTGAAAGTGTGCTTTGTTCAGGACAAGGACCGATAAACTGATGTTTTTTGATTCGGATGGTGGCCCAATAATATGCAGGTTCAATTGGGTCTTTTCCCTACGACCATATACGTTTTTATCTGTCTGAACTCTAATATCCAAAGCTTCCCCATCTTTATGATTAAAGAAAAGTCGTTCAGCAATAGGCTGTTTAGCTTGATCCATAAGGGTAAAAACCAAGATTCCTTCAGGAAGTTCATTAGATGGCATATCCTTTACCAGTTTCCCATTTTTTAATGGGCCCTCCAGTAAAAAATAATCCTTCCCCCTACAGGCAACCTTGATATAAATTTTTCCTTTCAATTGGTTTGAAGAGATTCGGGTCCAGATTTTTTCGCCAACTCGGGATACCGATAGAGTACTCCCTTTCGGGGATACCTTGGGCAACGGATGGATATGGGTAGTTGTCCCAGTGGAATCATTATGTTCCGAAACTTTGGCATAATAGGTTCTTGCACTGTCAACCTGTATAGTCAAGGTTCCCATTCCTAAATGATTGGTTGAAAAATCACTGATAGGTTGCCCCTTATCATTAAAAACAGTGCCCTTTAAGCGTGCTCCTTTGCCATCTGTCCCTAAGGACTTAACGCCCAATTTATTGAGGAACCCATGAACCAGCTGTCCGCTTTCTGGAAAAAACTGTACATCAACGGATTTTTTCCTGAGGATGATGGTTTCCGAGTGGTATGAATCGGGGTTTTCTCCCAAGGATAAGGTTACCCAATCCACATTTTCGGGAGTTTCATAATCCAAGGTATAAATCCCATCTTTCTTCTTTAGTTCCAAGGTATCCTTTCCCACTCCATAATTGAGATACACAGGAATTTGTTTTTGGTCGGTGACTCCGATAGTGGAGCTGATTTCTCCAGTCAACAGAAATTTACCCGATTCCAGTTCGGTGGTGGTCAATGTATGTAAGATACCATTGTTGGTTGGGGATTCGGGTGTTATGATGTTGACATAGTCTTCAAAAATGAAATCATTGCCATAATTTCTGTTCCATTGGGTATAGGCGCGAATGAGGTAAAGGCCCACAGGGTAATTTTTACCCAGTTCAAAGGAACCATTACCCAGGCCCGAAGTCAGTTTGGTCAATTTGTGTTCAATGACCTTTCCATCGGGGCCAATTAAATCAACATACAACACCTGGCTTGTTGTACTTGGCAAATGATTTTCGGAGTCCACCACAACAGCTTTGAACCATATGTCCTGGTCCGTAGCATAGACCTGAGAACTCAATTGGATATAAATCTTTTCGGCCAAGGAGACATCCAATCGCCCATTGGTCTGTGCCATGGAAAGTAAAGGGAATAAAAGAAAAATTATGAGCAATCTATATAGGGATAAGGTCCAGAAGGTTCGGACAGTCTTTTTATGTTCACGTATTCTCTTTTTGGGCAAGATACAAGTGATTTAAATTGCTGAAATTTGGATGCTTACACTAAAATAGGGATTTGTTGGAGACTTTAGGCATGGCAACACATATGATGCTTAAATGGGATCAAATCTTTGGCCAAGGGTAAATTTGGAGGTCTTAGGAATTTATTTTCCGATGCAGAAATTGGAGAATATATTCCCCAATAAATCATCCGTGGTGACACTTCCAGTGATTTCACCAAGATGAAAGAGTGCTTGCCTGATGTCTATCGCCACAAGATCGCTTGCCAAACCAACGTCCATGCCCTCTTTTACTTTTTGTATTTCCTCCAGTGCTTTCAACAGGGCATCATAGTGTCTGCTGTTGGAAATAATGGTGCTGTCCCCACTCAACGCCCCTGAGTCTACAAGACTTAGGAGTTTGTTTTGAAGTTCTTCCATACCCGTCTGCTGCTTGGCCGAAAGGAACAATAGATTTGGGATTTCCTTTTTGAGCTGCCCCTTTTGTTCATCATTCAGAAGGTCTACCTTGTTGCAAATGACCAAAAGTTGTTTATTGGGATATTTATTCTTGATTTTTTCCAGCTCGGAACGGTCAAAATCAATGCGATCAAACAAGAAAATGATTAAACGCGCTTTTTCAATCTTGTCAAAAGTACGCTCAATACCAATTTTTTCAACGATGTCCTCGGTTTCCCGTATCCCAGCGGTATCTATAAACCTAAAATTTATACCATTAAGACTGATATGGTCCTCCACCGTATCGCGGGTAGTACCCGCAATGTCGCTTACAATGGCCCTTTCTTCATTCAACAGGGCATTGAGAAGGGTAGACTTGCCCACATTGGGCTGACCCACAATGGCCACGGGTATGCCATGCTTGATGACGTTGCCCAAAGCAAAGGAGTCGATTAGTTTTTTGAGTACTTCGCTGATTCGGTTCAAGAGGGCATTGAACTGGGTACGATCGGCAAATTCCACATCCTCTTGTGAAAAATCGAGTTCCAATTCTATCAAAGAAGCAAAGTTGAGAAGTTCTTCCCTGAGTTTTTGGATTTCGTTGCTAAAGCCGCCCCGCATCTGCTGCATGGCAATGTCATGCGCCGCTTCACTATCGCTGGCAATAAGATCGGCCACTGCTTCCGCCTGGCTCAGATCCATTTTACCATTCAAAAAGGCTCTAAGGGTGAACTCCCCGGCAGAAGCTGTTCGGCACCCTTTCTGTAGTATCAATTGTATGATCTGTTGTTGGATATACGGAGATCCATGACAAGAGATTTCCACCACATTTTCACCGGTATAGGAGTGGGGTCCCTTAAAAATGGAAACCAACGCTTCATCCAAGACCTTACCATCATCAACAATATGCCCCAAATGAATAGTGTGACTCTTCTGCTTGGCCAATTCTTTCCCTTTTACCGATTGAAAAACGGAATCAGCCATGGAAATGGCATCCGGACCCGAAATACGAATCACGGCTATGGCCCCAGTTCCTGATGGAGTGGCAAGGGCAACGATGTTATCATTGTACAACATTTGACAAAATTACAATATTTGGATTGGGTTAAAATACTTTCTATAAATCGAAGCCTATTACCAAATACTTTTAAAAAAATAAAGGCTAGAATTCTTATTCTAGCCTTTATTCGTGTATTATCAGGTTTATAACCTAGTTAAAGGAGTGGTTGTCCCATTATTGACAGACAACTGCATGCGCAATAACATAGATTTCGCCATCTAAATTCTCTTCAATGGAATATTGACCAGGGGCCACTGTGGGTTTACCTTTTTTATCAACTGGGAACATCTCGTTACCAGCATAGGTGTGAGTTTCATCAACATCATAAGCTTCATCAATATTGTAGGTAACAGTCACATTTCCATCCACATAACTTACATCAACGGTGCCTACCAATTCTCCTTTTGAGATGTCGCACTGACCAGCACCGGCATAAATTTCATATGATTCCTCGGTTCCTTCAGCCAATGGACCAATGGACCAGCCCCATCGTTTATTAAAACCTTCTTCAATAAAGCAGGTGTTACCATCGTTTCCTCGAGCAAAAGCGGTTTCGCAAGAAGGTTCACTTACTTGACATTCAATTTTGTAAGGTAGCAGTAACATTTGCAAACCATTATCAGGTACCAATACTATCCCGGCGAAATCACCAGATGCAGGAACAAATCCATCTCCTTCTGAAGTTGCCAAACTAACCAGTTCGCTGATCCTAGATTGTTCATATGTACCCAAACCACTGCAGCTGGTGCACGACTCACCTTCAACAAGTACCCATATAGCTGCTTGTAAATCACCATAGGTAAAAAGTGTACCGTCTGAGGATGGTTCTCCAATAATCTTTTGGTTCAATAACCAGTTTAAAGAATCAAAGTTATCCACAACTTCAAATGGCAAACCAGTCAAATCACTGTAACTGGAAATAACTTGAGCATCGAAACAGCTGGACAATCCTTGATCTTCATCAATGCACCATCCAGGATATATCCCGGCCAAGGGACCATCGGTAATTTCAATATCCCAATATGTTCCAGTGGAAGAGGTAACGCCTTGGCCAATGACACAGGCAGATACGGTTTCGGGCAATGGAGCAAGAGAAGCCTCCAAGCATCCATCTTCAGTAACAATACCCGCGGAGATATTGACTGAGGATAACTCTTCTTTTGAAACAGGTTCGGTTTCGCAAGAGTAGAAAGCAAATGCGAAAATCGCAAATGCGGTTAGTGTTATTTTTTTCATGTTCAAAAGTTTAAGGTTAAAATCATTAATTGAATAAAAGTATAAAACATCTTATTCAACGGATTTTATCCACGATGAACACAGGTTATAATCGATGAAAAGCACACATGGTCCGTGGGGTCACATGAAAAAAGTAAAAACTGTAGGAAACCCCTTTAATTATTGAGCATTACAGGCATAACCAGCATGGTCACGTGCTCTCCTTCATCCAGTCCATCAATAGGGGTAAGGATACCCGCCCTGTTGGGCAAGCTCATTTCCAATGAAACATCATCGGAAGAAAGATTATTGAGCATTTCTACCAAAAAACGTGAGTTGAACCCGATCTGCATATCATCCCCTTGGTAGGAGCAGGACAGACGCTCCTCGGCCTTATTGCTGTAATCCACATCCTCGGCGGATATGTTCAGCTCGGCTCCAGCAACCTTCAAACGGATTTGGTGCGTGGTCTTGTTCGAAAAAATGGAAACCCTTCGTACTGAACTCAAGAATTGATTTCTGGAAATGGTCAGTTTATTGGGGTTTTCCTTGGGAATTACCGCCTCATAATTGGGGTATTTTCCATCAATCAATCTACAGATCAATACTGAACTGTCAAAAATGAATTTGGCATTGCTGTCATTGTACTCGATGGTTACCTCGGATTCCGAACCGGCCAAAATCCCCTTTAACAGATTCAAAGGTTTTTTGGGCATAATGAATTCGGCCACTTCCGAAGCGGTCACATCCTGCCGTTGGTATTTTACCAACTTGTGGGCGTCTGTGGCCACAAAGGTGAGATTCTCCGGGGAGAACTGAAAGAACACCCCGCTCATTACCGGGCGAAGGTCGTCATTGCCAGCGGCAAAAATGGTCTTATTGATGGCCGTTGCCAAAATATCACCCAAGAGCGTGGTAGAACTTGGATTGGAAACTTCAACGGCTTTTGGAAATTCTGCACCATCCGCGTAGGCCAAGGCGTATTTACCGTGGTTTGAGCTTATTTCCACTGTATTGTTATCTTCAACAACAAAGGTCAGAGGTTGTTCTGGAAACGTTTTTAGCGTGTCCAACAACAACCGGGCAGGAACCGCAATGGTGCCTTCGGCATCTGAATCCACTTCTAGTACCGAACTCATGGTGGTTTCCAGGTCGGACGCTGAGACCGTAAGTTGATTTTGTTTTAGATCAAATAGGAAATTGTCAAGGATGGGCAAGGTGTTGCTATTGTTGATAACTCCTCCCAAAACCTGCAATTGTTTCAATAAATATGTACTGGATACAATAAACTTCATCAAAGAAATTCTTTAGCTATGTTGTCCGTTGGATGTTTCATCCAAGTAAACGGGCCGTGTAATCGACAAAAGCAAATATATCTTAAAACGATTAAGCAGAGAAACAAATTTATTAACAGCTAGGCGGTGAATTTTCGCTTTCTCACATAGTTGAAGAAAATGCCCAAAACCAATGTCAATACAACTGGTATACCGATGTTTATTAGCTGCCATCGTGTTTTCTGTTCCGCAATTTTTTCAACATCCAAGAGCGGGATGGACACTTTTCTGTTTCGAATGTTTATAAGTCCGGTATTGTCCAAAAGGTAATTGGTGCAGTTCACCAAGAATTCCTTGTTGCCATAGAAACTATTGGTCCATTTGTCATACCCAAGTTCCAAGGGTCTGCCGTTACGCAATTGGTTTTTGATGACATCCCCATCGGAGATGACAATCATTTTGTTTTCAGGACCTTGTTCCTCGGTATTTCGAAGATCTAAGGGTTTAACCCGGTTCTTGTACATGGAAACAAAATCTCCCTCGATCAAAACGGCCAAGGGTAGGTCACCATTAGTGTACGATTCCCTATCCGGAGGATTGTTTAAAATATCCAAACTGATCTGTCTGGGGATACCATCAGTTTTCGACAGGGGGGAGCTCTGGAGCAAAACGGTCTTTTGGTAATCGTTGTCCAATACTTCCATAGGGCTGGTGAACTGGTATCGAACCGCTTCTATATTGGTGTTGATGGGGTGGTTGTTCCTTGAAAACACCATGGGATTGTAATACCAGGGAAGGGGATTGTATTGGGAATCATTTCCTTCCCCTGTGGCCAATACAATTTGGGTAAAGTACATATCGTTGACCAATACCGGGTTGATACGCACCCCGTACTGAAAGAAAAAATCCTTGAGGTTAAGGTCACGGGGCAAGGCAAATGCACTTCCTTCGCCACTATAGATGCTATCCATTTCCATGGCCACTTGATCCATCAACCAAATGGATTTACCACCCTGCACCACAAATTGATCCAATACGTACTTTTCTTGATCGGTAAAGACTTCTGTGGGTTTAGCCACCACAGCCAAGTCAAAGTTTTTGAGCTGGTCCAGGACCTTTTGGGGGCTGGTTGCCACGGAATCCAAAGTAATGGCCCCAATATTATAATAATCGCGAATGGTGGTCAGGTAATCGGCCAAATATAGATCATCGAGCTCTCCATTTCCTTTGATCACGGCAATACTCTTTTTATCCGTAATGCTCAATTTCGTAAAGGCATCGGCAAAGGCGTACTCCAATTGCTGCACCGAATTGTTGATGCGGTCTTCGGCCGTTGAGCCGAGTTTGTTCTTTAAAAGTGGAACTTTAACGGTATTGTCCTTGTAGTTGACCATGGCCCAAGGAAATACCAATTCTTGGGAAACCTTTCCGTTCTCTTCAACCGTGATATTGGCGGGTTGAAGGCCTAGACCTTGAAGTTCTGCAATGGTCTGTTGGGCCTGACTTTCATCTTCCAAAGGATCTACCAAATTATATTTGATGTTGCTGTTTTTTGAAGCAAAAGATTCCAACAACTGAATGGTCTCGGTTTTGAGTTTGGAAAATTCTGGAGGGATGTTTCCATCCAACAATACATCCACAATGACAGGGGAATCAAACTTTTGGACCACCTCCACGGCTGGTTGGGACAAGGTGTAGCGTTGGTCTTCGGTCAAGTCCAATCGGGTATATACCAAACTTGCAATAAGATTCAGTACAATGACAACAACAACGGCCTTAAGCACGGAAACAAAAAACTTTGACATCATCTGGGCAATTGTTTTAGGCGTTGATGGGTGAGGTACAGAAAAAAGAGGGTCAGGGAGATAAAGTATATCAAGTCCCTGGTGTCCATGACCCCTCTGGCGATACTGTCAAAATGCGATTTGGCTCCCAGACCCTGTATCCATTGTTGGGTTTCCCCATTGGAAAACAGAGAGGACAAGGCATCAAATCCATTGAAAATCATGAAACAAATGAGGATACCCACCAAAAAGGCAATGATCTGGTTATCCGAAAGGGTAGAGGCAAAGATTCCAATAGAGGCATAGGCCGCTATGAGGAACAACAATCCAAAATAGGAGCCGATAACCACTCCTAAATCAAAATTACCCTCAATGACCCCCAAGTTGGAAATCGCAAAAACATAAATGATAGTGGGAACCACGGCAATGACACATAACAGAAATGCGCCCCAGAATTTGCCCAAAACCAACTTCCAAACCGAAATGGGTTTGATCAACAACAATTCCAAAGTACCCATTTTGCGCTCCTCTGAAAAACTCTTCATGGTAATGGCCGGAACCAAAAAGACAAAAATCCATGGGGCCAACAAAAAAAAGTTGCCCAAATCCGCAAAGCCGTAATCAAAAATATTGTACTCCCCTTTAAACACCCATAGAAAAAGACCATTGAGCAGTAAAAAAGATCCTACGATCAAATACCCAATGGGGGATGTGAAAAAAGACTGGACCTCTCTTTTAAAAATTGCAAACATTATTCTGGAGTTGAGGAATTTACCTTGGCTACGCTCCAAGCTTCCGGTTTATCGGCAAACAGGGTTTTGGTATGTCCCCAAACCGTTCTAAAAAAATCTGATGTCCTATAGTTTTCCAAATCTGATTCCTTTTCCCAGAAGCTGTACGTAAAAAACACGCTTGGATTCTTGAGGTCTTGGTAAAGGTCCACCTTGGAACACCCTTCAAAAGCCAAAATCCCGTTTTTCGATTCATCAAAAATTCGCTCAAAACTAGGAATATTTTCGGGTTTAAAGGTGAGTTTTACGATGCGTATCAGCATTTATGAAAAATTTATGGTTACAATGTCCCTGTAGTTCAATCCCAAAAGGGTAGAAGCCCCTCCTACGGAATTCAAGTCACTTTTATAAATGGCAAGCTCAATATATCCGGCAGAATTGAACAAGGCCAGGGCGTCACCGGGACCTTTTCGTTGACTCCTGTCCAAGTCGAAATTGATAATGCCGTTATAGCTTTTCTGGATTTCCTTGATCTTGGTGGTGCGGGCGGTCAGTTCATAGTCCCGTCCATTGCGATAGGCTTCAAACAAGCTTCGCTGTATGTTGGTGACCACATTGCCGTAGTTGTCAATATAAATGACATTTCCAGAAATGGTCCTTCCATCATTGGAGACACGGGGTTCAAATTCCTTGAGTTCCTTGAGTGCGGCAAAAGGTTTTCCAATCACCTCCAATTTACCGCCCCGGGCAATATGGCAGGCCACTTGTACAAAGACATTCAATACGGGAAAAGAACCGGATTGGGTATTGGGCAGTTGTATTTCCACTACTTTTTCGGGAGTCACCTCCGATGTGATCAATGAAATGACCCCACTATTGGCACTTACAAAATAATGTCCATCCACCTGCACCACAATATGCTGGTTTTCAGGGGACAGTTCGGAATCCACCCCAACAATATGTACGGAGCCCTCTGGAAAGGAACGGTAGGCATTTTTAAGGATATAGGCACACTCTTGGATGTTGAATGGACCTATGGCATGGGAAATATCAACAATGTTCACCTCGGGCAGACTACCCAGAATGGTCCCTTTTACAGCACCTACAAAGTGGTCTTTATAGCCGAAATCTGTAGTTAAGGTTATGATTGCCATGCAATACTGTTGATATGTTTTTCCACGCTCGAATTGATTTTTGGTTAAGTTTGTGGAGTAAAATTACATTAAAAAAGAAAGAATCCAATTCTTCAAAAAATAACTCTAAACACCCCGTTTTTTGAACGAACTTATAATTGAACTCACGGATATAAGCCCCCAGGACTTCTTCGGGCAACAGAACGAGAATATTGAACTGCTCAAAAAATATTTCCCAAAACTGAAAATCGTTGCCCGTGGCAATAAGATAAAGGTGTATGGGGATGAAGAACTCTTGGAAGAGTTCGACAAGCGATTTGATATGCTCACGAGCCAGTTTGCAAAGTATAACAAGCTTGATGAGAACATGATCGAGCGCGTACTCACCAGTGATGGAAATGAGGACCATGTGGCATCCAAAAGCAGCGGGGACGTCTTGGTCCACGGTGTAAGCGGCAGATTGATAAAAGCCCAGACCGTAAACCAAAGAAGAATGGTGGATGCTTGCAAGGTGGATGATATGGTCTTTGCCATTGGTCCGGCCGGTACAGGAAAGACCTACACAGGAGTGGCCTTGGCCGTAAAAGCCTTGAAGGAAAAGCAAGTACGGCGCATTATCCTTACCCGTCCCGCTGTGGAAGCAGGGGAAAACCTTGGTTTTCTTCCAGGTGACCTTAAGGAAAAACTAGATCCATATATGCAACCTTTGTACGATGCCCTCCGGGATATGATTCCCGCTGAAAAATTGGCAAAGTACATTGAGGATGGTACCATTCAGATTGCTCCCATGGCCTTTATGCGGGGACGTACCTTGGACAATGCCTTTGTGATCTTGGATGAGGCGCAGAATACCACCCATGCCCAAATGAAGATGTTCCTTACCCGTATGGGAAAGAACGCCAAGTTTTTGCTAACGGGGGATCCTGGGCAAATAGATTTGCCCAGACGCGTCATTTCGGGCTTAAAGGAAGCTTTGCTTATCCTTAAGAATGTGGATGGCATCAGTATCATTTATTTGGATGACAAGGACGTTATTCGCCACAAACTGGTCAAAAAGGTTATCGACGCCTACAAAAACATAGAACACCAAAACCAATTCTAAACAAGATTATGGGGCAAAATACAGTAATGGCCACGGATTTTCATTTTCCGGGCCAAAAATCGGTATACAAAGGAAAAGTAAGGGAAGTATATACATTGGAGAACGATATCCTGGTCATGGTGGCCACGGACCGTCTTTCAGCTTTTGATGTGGTCATGCCCAAAGGAATACCTTACAAAGGGCAGATTCTGAACCAGATCGCTACCCAGATGATGAAGGACACCGAAGATATTGTGCCCAATTGGTTGATGGCCACCCCAGACCCCAACGTGGCGGTAGGAAAGGCCTGTGAACCCTTTAAGGTTGAAATGGTGATACGTGGATATCTTTCTGGTCATGCGGCCAGGGAGTATAAAGCAGGAAAACGTTTGCTATGCGGGGTACCTATGCCCGAAGGCATGAAAGAAAACGATAAGTTCCCAGAACCCATCATCACCCCGGCCACCAAGGCGGAAAAGGGAGATCATGATGAAGATATTTCCAGGGAAGCGATTTTGGAGCGCAGCATTGTCTCGAAAGAGGACTACGAGGTTTTGGAAAAATATACCAGGGCCCTGTTTCAGAGAGGGACAGAAATTGCAGCCAAACGCGGATTGATTTTGGTGGATACCAAATATGAGTTTGGGAAGACCAAGGATGGGGAGATTGTACTCATCGATGAGATCCATACACCCGATTCCTCACGCTATTTTTATGCGGATGGATATGCAGAGTTGCAAGCGAAAGGAGAACCTCAAAAACAATTGTCCAAAGAATTTGTACGTCAGTGGTTAATTTCAAATAATTTTCAAGGTCTGGAAGGTCAGGTTGTACCCGAAATGAGCGACGTCTACATCGAATCGGTTTCTGAAAGGTATATTGAACTGTATGAGAGTATTACAGGAAAAGATTTCGAAAAAGCAGATGTTTCAAACATTGATGAACGCATTAAATTCAACGTTTCGGAGTATTTAAACAAACTTTCTTGAAAATGTTATCCCTTATAATTTTGAGTGCTGTTTTCTGAAGATTTCATATATTTCAGCCACTAAAATTATAAAATGGACATTAAGCAGAGAGAAAAGTATTGGAAAGAAAATTTAAAGTACCTGGGCATTCTTCTTGCCATTTGGTTTTTGGTTTCTTTTGGGTTTGGGATCCTTCTTGTGGATCAACTGAATGCCTTTAAATTGGGAGGTGTTAAATTGGGCTTTTGGTTTGCCCAACAAGGATCGATTTATGTATTCGTGATCTTGATCTTTGTGTATGTCCGACTCATGAACAAATTGGATAAAAAATATAACCTGGACGCATAATGGATATACAAACTTGGACGTTTATTATCGTCGGGCTCACTTTCGCTTTATATATTGGAATTGCTATTTGGTCCAGAGCGGGATCTACCAAAGAATTTTACGTTGCAGGAGGAGGAGTGTCTCCCTTGGCCAATGGATTGGCCACAGGCGCGGACTGGATGTCTGCGGCATCTTTCTTGGGAATGGCAGGAATTATTGCTTTTGCAGGATACGATGGTTCCGTATACCTTATGGGATGGACCGGTGGATATGTGCTTTTAGCATTGTTATTGGCCCCTTATCTGCGAAAATTCGGAAAATTTACGGTTCCTGATTTTATCGGAGATCGTTATTATAGCAACGTGGCCCGTACCGTGGCCGTTGTTGCGGCATTGTTTGTATCGTTCACCTATGTGGCCGGACAAATGCGTGGAGTGGGTGTGGTCTTTTCCCGCTTCTTGGATGTAGAAGTGAATACTGGGGTGTACATAGGTATGGCCGTCGTATTTTTCTATGCGTTCTTGGGAGGGATGAAAGGGATCACTTATACACAGGTAGCACAATATTGTGTGTTGATTTTTGCATTTATGGTACCCGCCATTTTTATTTCCCTTATGGTTACCGGAAATCCAGTTCCCCAATTAGGGTTCGCTTCATCTGGTGAAGATGGGGTTTATTTGTTGGATAAGTTGGATGGGTTGATGACCGAACTGGGCTTTACGGCCTATACGGATGGCACCAAATCCATGACCGATATGTTGTTTATCACTGCGGCCTTGATGATGGGTACCGCAGGATTGCCTCACGTGATCATCCGCTTTTTTACCGTACCAAAGGTTAGTGATGCCCGTAAGTCGGCCGGGTATGCATTGCTGTTTATCGCTATTTTGTATACCACTGCACCGGCGATTGCCGTATTTGCACGTACCAACCTAATCGAAACCGTGGAGGATACTCCCTATGAGGAAATTCCAGCTTGGTTTACCAAATGGGAAAATACAGGTCTCATCGCATGGACGGATAAGAATGGGGATGGAAAGATCCAATACCTTCCGGGTTCAGCGGTTGAAGGCAGACAACCCGAGTTTGTTGAAGGTAGGGGGGCACAAGGACAACGGATGATTTCCAATGCCAGCGCTTCAGCCAATGAATTGTATGTGGACCGTGATATCACCGTTTTGGCAAACCCTGAAATTGCAGGATTGCCCAATTGGATCATTGCTTTGGTAGCCGCAGGAGGATTGGCAGCAGCTCTATCTACTGCAGCAGGATTACTTTTGGTAATTTCCACATCTATTTCCCATGATTTGATCAAAAAGCAGATTGCTCCGGACATTTCGGATAAAAAAGAACTATGGGTTGCCCGTTTCTCAGCACTTTTGGCTGTAGTGGTAGCCGGATATTTTGGTATTCACCCTCCAGGCTTCGTGGCCTCGGTGACTGCCTTGGCCTTTGGTTTGGCCGCATCTTCATTCTTTCCGGCCATTATCATGGGAATCTTTAGCAAGCGTATGAATAGGGAAGGAGCCATCACAGGTATGGTCGCCGGACTTGGTATTACATGCTATTACATTGCCCGTTTTAAACTCGGTTGGATTGGAAACCCGGAAACCAGCACCCAAGAGCACTGGTGGTGGGGTATTTCACCTGAAGGTTTCGGAACCATGGGTATGTTGGTCAATTTTGCTGTGTCTATTTTAGTTTCAAGATTTACACCAGCTCCTCCGGAAGAAGTACAGGGTATTGTGGAAAACATACGTATACCTAGTGGGGCCGGAGAAGCAATTGAGCATTAATTCTGGTGAAAGTCCCTCTCTTTTTTTAATTTTAAAGGCACATAAAAATTTACTATAACTAATGAGTAATTACCATATTAAGCATCTGGAAGAATATTTTCAGGTGTATCGTAAATCTGTTAGAAACCCTGAGGATTTTTGGGAGGAAGTAGCGGAAGAACATTTTTTTTGGAGAAAAAGATGGAACTCCGTTTTGGAATGGGATTTCACAAAGCCCGAAATCAAGTGGTTTGATGGAGCGCAGCTCAATATTACCGAAAACTGTATAGACCGCCATTTGCGCAGTCGTGGCGATAAAACTGCCATTCTTTTTGAACCCAATGACCCCAATGAGGAAGCAGAGCATATTACCTATCGTGAGTTGCACGAAAGGGTTTGCAAATTTGCCAATGTTCTCAAGGATCAAGGAATAAAGAAAGGAGATCGTGTGGTCATTTATTTGCCCATGATTCCTGAATTGGCCATTTCATTGTTGGCCTGTGCACGTATCGGTGCCGTTCATTCTGTGGTGTTTGCAGGATTTTCTTCAACAGCCTTGGCCACACGTATCAACGATTGTGGTGCCAAAATGGTATTGACTTCGGATGGTTCGTACAGAGGCACCAAGACCATCGACCTAAAAGGTATTGTGGACGAAGCTTTGCAGCATTGTCCAAATGTGGAAACCGTATTGGTGGCCAAACGCACCGGAGAAGAAATCCCGATGCAAGAAGGTCGTGACAAGTGGTTACAACCTCTTCTGGACAAAGCATATTCTGATTGTGTTCCGGAAATTATGGATGCGGAAGACCCGCTCTTTATTCTGTATACTTCCGGTTCTACAGGTAGACCCAAAGGAATGATGCATACTACTGCAGGGTATATGGTCTACACGGCTTATACCTTTAAAAACGTCTTCCAGTATAAAGAACAGGATGTGTATTGGTGTACGGCAGATATCGGCTGGATCACCGGGCACTCCTATATTGTATATGGACCTCTTGCCAATGGAGCTACCACAGTGATGTTCGAAGGTGTGCCTTCCTATCCTGATTATGGTAGGTTCTGGGAAGTGGTTGAAAAACATAAAGTAACCCAATTCTATACGGCCCCAACGGCAATTAGGGCCTTGGCCAAGGAGAATTTGGATTTTGTGACCAAGCATGACCTCTCCAGCCTTAAGGTTTTGGGAACTGTTGGAGAACCCATCAACGAAGAAGCTTGGCACTGGTACAACGATCACGTTGGAGAGAAAAATTGTCCCATTGTGGATACGTGGTGGCAGACAGAAACAGGAGGTATCCTGATTTCACCCATACCTTTTTCAACACCTACAAAACCCACATATGCCACACTGCCTATGCCCGGTGTTCAGCCTGCTTTGGTGGATGAGAATGGGAAGGAGATAAAAGGAAACCAGGTGGAGGGTAGATTGTGCATTAAATTTCCATGGCCTTCCATAGCACGGACTATTTGGGGAGACCACCAGCGTTATAAAGACACCTATTTCTCTGCTTTTGAAGGGAAATATTTTACAGGTGATGGTGCCCTTCGGGATGAAGTGGGCTATTACCGAATTACCGGTAGGGTGGATGATGTGATCATTGTTTCCGGACATAATCTGGGTACAGCACCCATTGAAGATTCCATTAATGAGCACCCTGCGGTGGCAGAATCTGCCATTGTTGGTTTCCCTCACGATATTAAAGGGAATGCGTTGTATGGCTATATCATCTTAAAGGAAACTGGAGAGACCCGGAATAGGGACAACCTCAAAAAGGAAATCAATCAATTGATCACGGAACATATTGGACCTATCGCCAAGCTGGACAAGATTCAGTTTGTGCCTGGTTTGCCCAAGACCCGTAGTGGTAAGATCATGAGACGAATCTTAAGAAAGATTGCTTCCAAAGACACTAGTAATCTGGGAGATACTTCAACTTTGTTGAACCCGGAAGTGGTCGAGGTAATCATGAAAGAAAGTCTATAAGACTTAAAGCCCAAATTTTGGTGGATTTTGTTTTTTGAACAGATCTTTCAAATTTTTGGGCTTTAACTTTTCCACAATCGCCAGAAAAGCAATGGCAGTGATCAACGTGTCGCCCAGGGCGGTATGCCTATCTTTTTTGGAAATCCTGAACTTTTCGGCAAGCTCGTCCAAGGAATAGTTTTCTTTCTTTCGGAGTACCGTAGAAATTAGCAAGGTCCGTTTGTAGAGCAGACCGGTATCCAATGTTTTATTGAGCAATTGGGGGAGGCCGTTCCGTTTAAGGGCGGCATTGACCATACCCACATCGAACAATACATGGTGGCCCACAAGCACATGGTTTTTGGCATAGGCCAAAAATTGTTGCAATGCTTCCAGTTCGGATACACGTTCCTTCTTACTTTTCTTGAGGATTCCATGGATTTCAGCACTTTCAGCATCATAATGCTCCTGCTCTATATATACTTCAAAACTTTCTTTCACGACTATGGTGTTGTCCCTGAGTTTTAAGGCCCCGATGCATAGCATTCGGTCTTTGGTCATATTGAACCCAGTGGTTTCGGTATCGAGCACCACAAAAGTGTTCTCGGATATCGTTTCCGGAAGTTTATCCTTGAAATAATTGGCGTAGGTTTCCCAGAATTCCGGAAGTTCCAAGTGCTTCTTTTTTGAGAAAAACCCCATCATCGCAAAAGATTTTTTACTTGAAACCGTATTTGCAATAGCTCTTGGATTTCTTTGATGGTCTTGAAAGTACGCTTGAGCTTTATTTTTTCCTCCTTGTTCAATTGGTCCAAGGCGATGTATCTACCAGAATCATTATGTTGTAGGCCCTGCCTTGTCCTGAACTTTAAAAGGGCCTTGCTGGCATACGAAGCTGCCAAATAGAGTTCTTTGTTTTTGGGTTCCAGTTCGGCCAGTTTTTCATAGCGTTCCGCGGTGTTGTTGATGGATTTTATGGAATGGGAAAGAATCAAGACCCTCGCGGCATCAATAATGGGCATGAGGGCGCGAAGTTTCAAATCAAAGAAATCTTTGTGTTCCCCATCTTGTTCCACCAAAAAGTCCCTAAAAAATCCGGATGGGGATGGATTTTGCAATGCTCCACTGGCCAAATGGGTCAGGAATTGGGGATACTTCTTCGCATTTTCAAAAATGTGAAGGGAAAGCTCATCGGCGAGTGCTTTTTCGCCGTAATTGACATTGAAATCGAAGAAAATGGAAGATAGGAGAATTTCGTCCGGACCGGGATTGTTCATCCAATGGGAGGTAACCTCTTTCCATTCCTCCAAACTATGACACCACAGCGGATTGGAGGCCATCATTTCAGCCGGACAATATTCAAACCCTACTAAGTTGAGTTCCGTTGAAATTTGTTTGCCCAGCTGTAAAAAATAGGCTTGGGTCTCTTCCTTTTGCTCCGTTGGAACATCTTCGTAAAGAATGGCATTGTCCTGATCGGTAGTGAGTAACTGCTCGCCACGGCCCTGACTCCCCATGGCCAACCATGTAAACTTTACGGGAGGAGGGGTCTCCATCTGGTCAATACAAATTTGTATGACTTGTTTGATGGTGGCATCATTGAGTTCGGAAATGATTTTGCAGACCAATCCCATGGGAATGTTCTGTTCCAAATAGCCCTGCAATAGGTTTAAAATGCTATGCCGAATGGTCCGGAGTCTTTGGGAATCCGTTGCCCGTTTTATCGCTCGCATGAGTACGGCAGGGTTATTGCCTAGGGCCACCATAACATCGTGTTTGGAAAGAATGCCAATGGCGGGAGTGTCCGTGGTTCCATCCTCAGTTAGGCACAGATGACTGATCTGGCTTTTCATCAAAGCCATTTGGGCTTGGGTAATGGTCAGGTCCTTCGAGTAGGTAATGACCGGGGAAGACATGATGGCTTCGGCATTCTCTGTAATGGAAACCAATCCTGTGGCAACCTTGTTCCTTAAATCTTTATTGGTGATGATTCCAATGGGAAGTCCATCTTGGGTAACCAGAACACAGCCTACATTTCTTTGGGTCATGGAAGCGGCCAACGATTTTATCTGGGTTTCCTTGGAACAGGTGACCAAATTGGTGGAGTAACGAACGGGCTGTAGGTCCAGCATTTTGGTTTCGGGGTTTCCTTCCGCTTCATTGGGAACCCCGTACAATTTGCCCCTATGTTTAAGAGAATAGGGGTTCCGCGTGTTGGAGGCAAAGCTTTCTATTAAAAAATCCCCAACTTGTTGATTCTCCAGAGCAATGGGCTTGAACTCTTGAATGGGAATGGCATACAAAATGGTTTCTTCGCGTGCTGTGGCCTGAAGCTTGTAGTTTTCGTGCGCCAATAAGGGACGGAGACCAAAAATATCCCCTTCATCACAAATGTCCAGCATTTGTTGCGACCCTTTTTTGGTTAGGGCCACAGCTCCTTTGTGCACCACATAAAAGTAGTTATGGGGAGGCTCCTTTTCAGAAAAGACCAAGCTATTGTTCTCCTTATGGATAATGGTGACCTCATAGGACAATTTTTCCAATTGGTGTTCCGCCAAAATATTGAAAGGAGGAAATTTTTTTAAAAAATCGGCAACTCTTTCAGAAATGGTGTTCTTCATACCATAAATGTAATGGTAAAACCCATGGTAAGGATGCACTTCAAAAGAAAAAAGACCATCGAACAGGACGGCCTTTCAAATATGTATACGGAATTAAGGTAGTTTTTTCTAGAGTGTTGAAAGATACCTTATAATAAGGCCAAACCTAGGCCTATCAATAGCATGGAAGCTACCATAAGGATTTGAACTGTTTTTGTTTTCCCTCTTTTTGTAAGTAAGATTCCTAACATAATTCTCTTATTTTGAATTAAGATACGATTTTGTTTTTACATACCGTTTAAGGATGTGGTTCCATATACGGATTAAAAAAGGTTAGGATGATGAGCTGACAAACAAAAGGGGAGAATTTTTTGTGGGAAATACACAAGAAAGGTGATAAAAGAAGAAGGGCCAACAATTTGATAAACAATTGGTTGACCCTCCGTAAATGTAGCGAGAGGGAGACTTGAACTCCCGACCTCAGGGTTATGAATCCTGCGCTCTAACCACCTGAGCTACCTCGCCGTGGTTTCGCTAAGCGGGTGCAAATATAAAGTTTAATTTTTGCTGAATCAAAATTCAGGATTAATTTATTATTTGATATTTATTTTTTTATCTTCCCAAATTATATCAATTGTTGAAAAGGGATAATAGAACAGTATAATGAGCGATAAGGTAAAATTTGAAATTGAGTTTGTAATCCAAGCATCCCCACAGTTGCTTTACCAATATATTTCCACTCCATCCGGACTTTCCGAGTGGTATGCCGATAATGTGAACTCCAGAGGTGAGATATTCACTTTTATTTGGGACGGGGCCGAAGAACAGGCCAAAATGTTGAAACGAAAAAGCGAGGAATTTGTCAAGTTCACTTGGGTGGACAATGAGGATGACTCCTTTTTTGAGATGCGTATCATTGTGGATGAAATCACCAAAGATGTTTCTCTCTTCATAACAGATTTTGCTGAAGATGATGAAGTGGACGAGGCCAAGATGCTTTGGGAAAACCAAATTTCCGATCTTAAACAGGTATTGGGCTCCAAATAGTGGTATTCTCAACTAAGCCGTATATTTGACCTTGATTTTTCAAGGTTTTTTTATGGTAAATCTCAACGGAGAACTTTTTTCAGCTGAATCGGATATCTTCACTTCTGCCAATAGGGGGCTTAAGTATGGTGATGCCCTTTTTGAGACCCTCAGGTGTGTCAAGGGAGACCTTTTCTTTTGGGAAGACCACTATTTTAGGTTGATGGCTTCCATGCGAATGCTACGTATGGAAATTCCCATGACGTTTACCTTGGAATTTTTGGAAGCGGAAATAAAGAAGACCATTAGCGGAAATCAATGGGATGATGAAGCCGTAAGGGTCCGTATCACTATTTTTAGGAATGATGGGGGATTGTATGCCCCATTGACCAATAATGTTTCCTATCTGATTGAAGTGGGGGCCATGGCATCTCCATTTTATCTCATCCAAGATGACGGTTATGAGGTGGAGCTTTTCAGGGACTATTATGTCAACAAGGATATGCTCTCCACATTAAAGACTACCAATAAAATTCTGAATGTGGTAGCCAGTGTATATGCCCAAGAAAATGGTTATACCAATTGTTTATTGGTGAATACGGATAAAAATGTGGTTGAAGCCATTAATGGCAATCTTTTTTTGATTAAAGGAAATACGGTAAAAACCCCGCCACTGGGTGATGGATGTCTCAATGGAATCATTCGAAAAAAAATCATGGAGATAGTGGAGTCCATGGAGGGCTTTCAAATGTTGGAAGAATCTGTCTCACCTTTTGAGCTCCAAAAGGCGGATGAACTTTTTATAACCAATAGCATTATCGGCATTCAGCCCATAAGCAAATACCGCAAAAAACAATTTGTAAACACCGTCAGCAAAGGTCTTGTGGGCAAATTGAATGCCAAGGCCCGAATGGCCCAGACTAGTTAAGGGAAGGGTTTTCAGGAGCATTGGACCATAAGAGGTAATCGCCACCCAATTCCACCATTTTTTCTTTCCAGAAAGAAATTGAGGATTTTCCCAAAATACTGCTTTCGTACTCGTTTTTGACCACTACCCAAGACTTGGAGGAAAGCTCGTTGTCCAATTGCTGTGACCCCCATCCTGAGTACCCCAAAAAGAAGCGAATGTCCTGTTCGGTAATGATTCCGTTATTGATGAGCTCAACGATTTTCTCAAAGTTTCCACCCCAAAAGATACCATCGGAAATCTCAACACTGTCTTCAATCAATCCGGGAACTTTGTGGATGAAATAAAGATTGTCCTGCTCCACGGGACCGCCATTGAATACTTTGAACGGAATGGTAATTTCGGACACAAGGTCACAAATGGTATAATCCAACGGTTTGTTAAGGATAAACCCAACAGAGCCTTCATGGTTGTGCTCGGCAAGTAAGACCACGGATCTATTAAAAGAAACATCACCCGTGAGCGAAGGTTCTGCAACAAGCAATGTGCCTTTTTCTGGTTTTGGACTTACCATTTTCATGGACTACTTGACTTTAATTGCAGTATAATATACAACATTTACAAAAACAAAAAACCCTTATAACTAAAAAAGCGCCTCCCTAGGGAGGCGCTTTTGTATATTGTAATTACTAATTGATTAGTTTACTGCACCGCTCAATTCTGCACCTGCTTTGAACTTTACTACGTTCTTAGCTGCAATTTTGATGGTCTTACCAGTCTGTGGATTTCTACCTTCCCTGGCGTTTCTTTTGGAAACGGACCAAGAACCAAAACCAACCAAGGAAACTCTGTTTCCTTTTTTAAGCGATCCCTCTACATTTCCCAAGAAAGATTCCAATGCTTTTTTGGCTGCTGCCTTAGTGATGCCCGCATCGGCTGCCATAGCATCGATTAACTCTGTTTTGTTCATAATGGAATTAAATTAATTGTTGTTAAAATAATTTTAATGCTGAACAAATTTATACGGATTTGCATTTAACGCAAGTAAAACCGCGGGAAATAGGGGTTTTTGTTGATAACTTGAAACGTTTGTTGATAAAGTCAGAAAAAACAACCACTTTTTTCCCAGCCCTTTCATAGCAAGGGTTTAGCGCAGATGGGCATTTTCATCCAAGTTCAATCCATTCAAAACTTCGGAAACCTTCATTTTGCGCTTGCCGGGCAACTGTAGTTCCAGAATCTGTAAATAACCTTCCCTTACGGCAACCTTGAGCGTTTTTTTGTCCGCCAAGAGTTTTCCTGATTCCAGATGGTGTTCGCCGAACTCCATATGAGTCCCGTAAATTTTGATGGGCTCTTCCTTACCGTCGTTTACCAGATAGGTCCAGGCAGCAGGATAGGGGCTGAGACCCCGAATGAGATTATGTATATCCCCCAATGGAACATTCCAGTCAATCTGGCAAGTCTCCTTATGTATTTTATGGGCTGGCTTAAGAGGGTTGATTTCCTTTTGGGGCAGACCATCCACGGTGCCGGCAGCTATTTGGTTACAGGTCTCCACGACAAGTTCGGCTCCAAGTTCCATAAGCCTATCATGCAATGAACCCGCATTGTCTTCTGGTAGGATATTCTCTTCCCTTTGAAGAATAACACTTCCGGTGTCAATCTTATTATCAATAAAAAAGGTGGTCACCCCTGTTTTGGTCTCTCCGTTGATGATGGCCCAATTGATGGGTGCCGCCCCACGATACTGGGGCAGGAGTGAGGCATGTAGGTTAAACGTACCGTACTCGGGCATTTGCCAGACCACCTTGGGCAACATCCTAAAGGCAACCACTACATGTAAGTTGGCATTTAACCCCCGTAATTCATCCAGAAAGGATTCGTCCTTTAAATTGGTAGGTTGCAACACCTTGATATGGTGTTCCTCAGCAAACTGTTTTACAGGAGATGTTTGGACTTTCCGTCCGCGACCTGCTGGCCGGTCAGGAGCCGTGACTACCCCGACGACCTCAAAACCCGCTTCTAGGATACTTTTGAGACTGGCCACCGCAAAATCTGGGGTGCCCATAAAAACAATTCGCAATTTATTCTTTGATGGTATACTCATTAATTTGGTTTAAAACAATCACTTCATCCTCCAAAAGTCCCTGTAAGGCCAATAATAGCACTTTTTCATCCACTCCGGTAGCCTTTTCCAACTTTCTGGAAGTGCTTGGGCCAAGTTTCAGAAGGGCCAAGATCCGTTCCTCTAACTTAATGGGGGATTTTAACTTGTTCTGTTTGGTGCAAATATCGCAAGTGCCGCACTTTTCCTTGGCATTTTCCCCAAAATACTTTAGTAAATAAACGCTTCTACAGATTTTCTTGTTTCTGATATAGCCTAGCATTGCCTCCATATTTCCTTCTTTCACGGCATTGAGCTCCCGAATCCTTTTGGCAAATGGGTTTATGGTGTGGTCGTCTTCCCTGGGCACCAAAAAGGTAATTTCAAGGTCGCTGGTATTGTTTTGGTATTCCACGATACCGTCATCCTGCAACTGTTTTAGAAGTTTTTTCAAGGATTTTTCGCTCTTGTTGGTTTTCTTGGACAACAAGTACAGATTTATCTTTGTTTCGTATTCTGTAATTCCGCCATAAGTTCGAAGTATGGTCTGAATGATAGGAGCCGTTTTACGGTTCTTATCCAGATATGCAAAAATACCTGCCTTTGGAGCTACAAACTGAAGCAAGGTCTTTTCCCTAAAATTCTCCGAAAGGGCTATTACAGAGTTTTGGTCCAATACTCGTAAGGCGTTGAAAGCCTTGTTGGGATTGAATCCATAGCGGTTACAGAATTTATTGAACTTAAAACCCAAAGGTTCCTCGACCCATTCCCCGTAGGAAATTTGAAAAAAATTGTTCAGCTTGGAATATACGGTCTTCACAAAAGCCACATCGGGTAGACCTGACAGAAACTGTTGCTTGGCTCTTTCTTGGTCTTCCTTGGTGGTTAATATAATAGCAGTGGACGGTTTTCCATCCCTTCCAGCCCTTCCGGCTTCTTGAAAGTAACTTTCCAAACTGTCCGGAACTTGATAATGCACGACCAAACGAACATTGGGTTTGTCAACCCCCATACCAAAGGCATTGGTGGCCACCATGGTATTGATGTTACCTTCCAACCAAAGGTTGAGTTTTTCCTCCTTCTCGGTTTTGGAGATGCCCCCATGAAAAAATGTAGATCGAATCCCGTTCCGGTTCAAAAACTCTGCAAGTTCTTGGGTCATTTTTCGGGAACGTACATAAACAATGGAGCTTCCAGGGAACTTCTCCATATATTTTTTCAACTGATATAGCTTGTCTTCGGCACGCTTTACCTTAAAGGCAATGTTGGACCTGGAAAAAGAATCCTTAAAAATGGTGGCATTGTCCAGTTTCAAGTTTTGGACAATATCCTGAACTACTTTAGGTGTAGCCGTAGCCGTCAACGCAATGGTAGGAGTATCGGGAACAAGTTCTTTAAGTAGGGAGCAATCCAGATAGGCCGGTCTAAAGTCATTTCCCCATTGCGAGATACAATGGGCCTCATCAATAGCGATAAGATTCACGTTCATTTCTTGGATACGCTCCTGGATCATGGATTGTTGTAATCGTTCCGGCGAGAGGTAGAGGAATTTGTAATTGCCATACAGGCAATTGTCCAAAAGGTCGTTGAGTTCCTCAAAGGGGATTCCTCCTGTCAGGGCAATGGCCTTAATACCTCTTGCCTTTAACTGTTTTACCTGATCTTGGATCAAGGCCACCAAAGGTGACACCACAATGCAAATGCCATCCATGGCCAGTGCGGGGACCTGGTAGCAAATGGACTTTCCGCCACCCGTGGGCATCAGTGCCAATACATCCTGTCCGGAAATGACTTTGTCTATAATGGATTTTTGGGATCCCCTGAAATCATCATAGCCCCAGAATTCCTTTAAAATAACCTTTGCTTCTTTTTGCACTAAAGTTGATTAAGGGTTTCCAAAATAAAATCAATCCGCTTAGGGACTGCATCTTTTGGCACTTCAATGGGGTTATAGCCAAATTGGGTATACGTATTCATCAGCGCATCATGGATATTCTCTGCCTCTTCAAAGGTTTCCAGACGCTCATTGTCCGAAACATAGATTTCCTGCCACGGCGGAACAATGAAAATGGTATCGTATCTATTTTCCTGACAGGTATCTATGAATTCCTTGCCATAGGACTGCCCGAAGAAATCCATGTAAGCCAATACATCTGGGATTCCCCTATCAAAAAAGCTCAGGGGAACGTCCATCATCAAGGACTTTTGATAATGCTTTGCCCTTCCATAAAGGAGGTCCTTGTTGAACTGCATGGCATCTTCCACAAACACCAAAGGATTTGAGATGTGGGTATGTTCCTCCCCTTCAAGCCTGGCCTTGGAGGTCATGTCCCTTATAATTTCATGGAAACAATGGAACCCTTGCTTTTCCAAACCGTGGATTATGGATGTTTTTCCGGTTCCCGGAGCTCCCGTTACAACTACTTTGTTCTTGCCCAAACACTGTGATTTAGTATTACAAAGTAATGAAATCAGCCGATGGAAAAAAAATTGGGCCGTAAGCCATATATTTGTAAAAAAAAGATGGAAAAAGACAACCCGGACGAATTCTATGCGCGGCTCAAGGAGCAATTATTGGAAACCACCAGTTGGCCTTCCAATTATTTGTTCAAGTTTATTGTGCCCACGGATGAAAAGCGCATTGGTGAGATCAATGCTATTTTTGACAATACGGGAGCTGTAATTGAGTCCAAGAAGTCAAAAAAGGGTACATATACCAGTATTTCTATCACCGTGAACATGAAGGATCCGGACGAGGTGATAGCCAAATACAAACAAGTTTCCACTGTGGAGGGCGTTATTTCCCTTTAAAACCGCAGATTGCCATAATTTTATTATTTTGCAGGCGTTATCGGATAGACTTCCCGATAATTTAATTTCAATAAACATTTCAATTTGAACCTAGTAGAGAATTTAGAATACAATACAGAGCGTCCGAAGCTCTTCATTCCCGAATATGGCCGTCATTTTCAAAAAATGGTGGATCATGCTGTTTCCATAGCGGATCGGGAAGAACGCAATAAAGAGGCCCAGGCCATTATCAGTGTCATGGGAAATCTTCAACCCCATTTAAGGGATGTACCTGATTTTCAGCATAAGCTTTGGGACCAATTGTTCATCATGTCCGATTTTAAATTGGATGTGGATTCTCCTTTTCCGATCACTTCCAAGGAAGTGCTGCAACAGCGTCCCGAACCTTTGGAGTACCCACAGAACCACCCTAAGTATCGATTTTATGGGAACAACATCAAAAGAATGATCGATGTGGCCGTAAAATGGGAGAAAGGTGATATGCGTTCTGGCTTGGAGTATGCTATAGCCAACCACATGAAAAAGTGCTACCTTACTTGGAACAAGGATACTGTAGAGGATACGGCTATTTTTAACCATTTGAAGGAAATGAGCAATGGGGAGATTGATTTGGCCAATGATGGCGAAAACCTGACCGAGAGCGGACAGTTCCTTAAAAATAGGCAAGCCAAATCCAACAGGAGTAATGGTGGTGGCAGTAAAAAAGGGCAGCGCAACAGGAAAAAAAGGTATTAAATTCCAAAGGAATCCATGGGAACATTTCGAATAGAGGGTGGACATCAACTACATGGTGAAATTACGCCCCAAGGTGCCAAGAATGAAGCACTGCAAATTCTTTGTGCCGTACTTCTGACCGAAGAGAAAGTCACAATCCATAACATCCCGGACATTGTCGATGTAAACAAACTGATTGCCTTGCTGGAAGATTTGGGGGTTAAAATCCAAAAGAAAGGCAAGGGATCTTACTCGTTCATTTCGGATGACATCAATCTGGAATATCTGCAATCAGCCAAATTCAAGGAAGAGGGCAGGGGACTTCGTGGATCCATTATGTTGGTGGGACCTTTATTGGCCCGGTTCGGCAAAGGATACATCCCAAAGCCCGGAGGCGATAAGATCGGAAGGCGTCGATTGGACACCCATTTTGAGGGATTCATAAAATTGGGCGCTAAGTTCCGCTATAACAAGGAAGAATATTTCTATGGCGTGGAGGCCACAAAACTCAAAGGCACCTATATGCTTTTGGATGAGGCATCCGTGACTGGTACGGCCAATATCGTTATGGCCGCTGTTTTGGCGGAAGGTACCACTACCATCTATAACGCAGCCTGCGAGCCTTATTTGCAGCAATTGTGTAAGATGCTTAACCGCATGGGAGCGAAGATTTCAGGTGTAGGTTCCAATTTATTGACAATCGAAGGAGTTGACAGATTGGGTGGTACGGAACACACCATGCTACCTGATATGATTGAAATTGGTAGCTGGATTGGGCTGGCGGCCATGACCCAAAGCGAACTGACCATTAAAAATGTAAGTTGGGACAATTTGGGGCTTATCCCCAGTGTTTTCCGTAAGTTGGGTATTACTCTTGAAAGAAGGGATGATGATATTTTCATTCCCAAGCACGATAAGGGTTACCAAATCCAAAATTTTATAGATGGCTCCATATTAACCATTGCTGATGCGCCATGGCCAGGAATGACACCGGATTTATTGAGCATTATTCTCGTAGTGGCCACTCAGGCCAGGGGAGAAGTGCTCATCCACCAAAAAATGTTTGAAAGCCGACTGTTCTTTGTGGACAAGTTGATTGATATGGGAGCAAAAATTATTCTTTGCGATCCCCATAGGGCCACGGTGATCGGGCACGACTTTAAATCGACCTTGAAGGCCACTACCATGGTTTCCCCCGATATTAGGGCTGGGGTTTCCCTATTGATAGCGGCACTTTCTGCCAAAGGAACTTCCACAATCCACAATATTGAGCAGATAGACCGTGGTTATGAGAACATTGATGAACGCTTACGCGCCATTGGGGCCAAAATTGTAAGAGTTTAAAACTTCAATTGGATTCAGTATACTTCTTGAAATTGTTTAGAATGGCCTGCCAGCCATTCTTTTGCATCTCCAGAGAGTTCTCTTTTTCAGCATCGAAGGTAATGGTGACCTTGGTTTCTGCATTGGATTCTTCAAAAAGGACAACTGTTTTTCTTCCGTCCTCAAGAGTGAAGACCATTTTCTCTTCAGGAATTACTTCATCGTAAACTGCTTCAAAGTCGAAGCCAAAACTTCCATCCTTGGCTTCCATCCTAGCTAGGTATTTTCCGCCTTTCCGCAAATCATTTTTTGCGGATGGACAGTGCCAGCTATCATCAGCAAAATTCCATTGGGTAATATGTTCCGGCTTGGTATAAAAATCCCAGACTTTATCCAAGGTTGCAGCAATGTGGGCGTCTATGGTGATAGGTGTTGTTTCCATGTGTGCAATTGGTTTAGGATTGGAACATTGGTTGGTACTTCGGCCAGTTCTCAATAATGACCCAAAGGTTGATGGCAAACAAGGGAAGTGCAATGGGAAGTCCAGAAGTGTCGGTAACGGTGTTGATCAACAGTATTCCCACCATTACAGGCAGAATGACAATGGCCCCGAGTGCCCTAGTCTTTTTAAAAAGGAACAGTATACCGCCTACAAGTTCCACTAGACCCACAAGGGGGATTAACCAACCCATGGTCATAATGGCCTGCATCATTTGCATGAGACTTTCCGGAAGATCTTCGGGAACGGGCATGTAGTTGAAGAATTTGTTCAAGCCCGCATTGATGAACATCAGACCGAACAGCACACTGACAACAGTGATGATTTTTTGTTTCATGATTGAGATGATTTATAAATTTGACAATAAGGAATCCAATCCTTGCAAAGCAATGGTAAAGCCTTCTTTGAAACCAAGTTCGATTATTTTTTCCAAATCGGACAAATTTTTGTGCTTGATGGTGATATATACCAAGGTCGTATCCCCTTGATTCTCAAAATCCAAGTTCCAGTCCGACCTTGGAAATTCGTCATTGATGTTTCCGTCCGCATCGCAAAAAGCATCCCAATATTGAAAGTTGGTTTTTGGAGAAATGGAAGTGAAATCGGCCACGGCCCAATGCTCCTCTCCTTCGGGGCCGCACATGGCATAAAGACGCCTTCCACCTACTTCGAACACCATGGACTTGGTTTTGGCCACCCATGGTTGTGGGGCCCACCATTGGTCCAGGATTTCCGGTTTGGTAAAAGCATCCCATACCACGTCCTGTCCGGCGGCAAACTCCCGCTTTACATGTACGCTGTTGTTTTCCTTGTTTACGGTAAAATCAAATAAGAGATTGGTTTTCATAGAGAAAGTTTTAATTGGGATATATAGTTTTCAAGTTTGGCGATATTCTGTTTCATGCCCTCATCGGCTTTGTGGGCCTTGATTATGGTCTGTAGCATTTCCTCGGTATCAAACACTGCAGTCCAGGACATGTGGGTTTCCTCTCCGTTTGGTTCAAATACAATAGTGGTAATGAAATGTGGATTGAAGTGCTCAAACACAATTTTTTCATGGGGAACTATTTCCTTGAAAATGCTTCGGTTGGGGTAGTTGGTGCCATCTGGTCCGTGCATGGTCAGTTTCCATTCACCACCTTCCCTAAGGTCCATCTGCTGTATGGTATTGGTAAAGCCATCGGGCCCCCACCATTGTGCAATGTGCTCAGGGTTGGTCCATACTTCCCATACCAAAGCAATCGGGGCTTTCAGGGTTCTTGAGATTGATAATTGTCTACGTTCAGTGTTTTCCATTCTTTTTTGCGTTTTGAAGGTCGGCCAAGTACCTATCTAGATTGTCGAAACGGTTTTCCCAGATTTTCTTGAACTGTTCCAGCCACAGGTCAATTTCCTGCATCTTGTCAACCTTCAACTCAAAGAAGATTTCCCTACCCTGTTGATTTGATTTGACCAAATCACATTCGTTTAGGATTTGAAGATGTTTGGAGATGGTGGGTCGAGCCGCATCAAAGTTTTCCGCTATGGCACCAGCGGTCATGGTTTGTGATGCAAGCAGGACCAATATGGCCCTGCGTGTTGGGTCGGCAATGGCTTGGAATGGATCTCGTCTCAATTTCATCATGAAGAAATTTAAAATATGAAGCTATTTGACTACAAATATATATGTAGCTATTTGACTACGCAAATAATTTTTAGAAATTTTACCTACGGTTGGGGAGGGTGGTGGTTCTGTTTCAGATAAATAGGCCTAATTACGAGCCTTTTTCCACGAGATTGCCATCGGGATAAAGTGCAAATCTACCTCTGTCCTTATCATGCACATGGTCTGGATAGGGCCAAGGCCAACCTCCAAATTGGGTGAGCTGGTATTCTTCCATGGCCTGCTGGATTTCTTCTTCGGTATTCATTACAAATGGGCCATACTTGGCTACGGGTTCGTCAATGGGCTTACCTTGAAGCATCAAGAAATGGGCTTTTTCCTCACCCACTTTAACCGTGACTTCTTGGGTAGGGTCTAAAGCGATGCCAAATTTGGAGTTTACCTTTCTGTCGCCGATAAAGATTTCGGACCCTTCATAAAAGTATAGAGTACGATTGGTGCCAATACTGGCTTTGGGCAAGGTAAACTGGGTATCGGCCTCTACCAAAATATTCCAAACAGCCACCTCATTTTCTGGATTGGCCGCCCAAGAATCAGGGGCAGGGGAAAGGGCAGGAGTGCCTTTGTAATCCCCTGCGATGACTTTTATTTGTGCCCCGTTCTCTTTTACCACGGGAATATCTTCATGCCAAAGCATTTTAAAATGGGGGTCCACAAATTTGCTGGCCTTGGGTAGGTTCAACCAAATTTGGAACAGTTCCATGGGGTTGTCGGTATCATCATGGAGCAGCGGGAACATTTCGGAGTGTTGCACGCCTCTACCGGCTGTCATCCACTGTACATCACCTTCACCAAACCTACCAGCAGCTCCCAAAGAATCTGAATGATCACAGTATCCTTTGTTCACCACGGTGATGGTCTCAAACCCACGGTGCGGGTGATAAGGGAAACCCGGTATGGTATTGCCATGGTACATACGCCACTTTTGGGCAGGGTCAAAATCATTGCCTATATTTCTTCCCCTGAGTAGTTCAGGGTCTGGTCCCATTTCGCCATTTCCCTTGGGAAAATGGTCTAGGTGATATACGCAAAAGAGGAAGGGGTCCTGGGTGTGCCAAGGAAAACCCAACGGAAATGTATGTAAAACAGGATTGTTCATAATGATCAAGGTATTGCTGTATTGATTTCAATCCAGTACCCTTCCGGGTCTTGGATGTAGATTTGTTTTGCGCCATCAGAGCGGTCGGTAATGGAGTTTTTGTTTCCCGGTCGGTCGTAAAAATCAATGTTCATTGCCATCAAGTGCTCAATGAAACTTTCCAGGTCTTGAGTGGATAAGCACAGATGCATGCTCTTGTCTTTCATAAACCCTTCCACATCTTTTTTGATCAATTGCAACTGGGAACTTCCATGTATTTGAAACCACCTAAAACCAGGAGCGTTATCGGGGTGGGGAATTTCGGTCAATCCAAATACATCACGATAAAAATCACCGGTTTCCATCAACTTGTCCACGATGATGGAATAATGATCAAATATAAAACCAAAATCAGGGGTATCCGCCTTGAATTGGGTTTGAAGATAGGTTTGTTCCCAATTTCCATCCTTGTAACTGCCCACCGTAAAATTATACGTGTTCGCATCCACATATTGCCAATAATCCGTTACCTGTGAGTCGCCATATTGATAGGTATAGACGATGTCCTTGCCTTTTTGGACCACGGTACCTTTGGTGACACCGCCAAAAACATCAAACTCCCAAAAAACAACGGATTGGGTCTGGGCATCGTATTTTCTGATGCCATGGTTTCTGTCACCGTACATGGTCTGCTCCTGATTGGTGAACCCCTTGCTGTGCGATACTACCAAGGTTTGGCCCAAATCATAGGCAAAGGTGATTTCCTGTATAAACTGGGAACCATCTCCCCAAGTACCTTCAGCTTTCCATGTTTTTCCGATGAGAGGTTCAAAAATGGAAAGTGCGGGACTCTGGGCCTGCAAGTTGAAAAAGCCTGCGAGAAGCAGGCTTAAACATATTGTTTTTTTCATTTTCTATTGTCCTTGGATAGGGGGTGGGCCATCGATCATGGCCTCATATTTTTCATCTCCTTTACGGGTCTTGTACTCTTCTTTTACCTTATCCACCAATTTTGGATTTTCAAAAAGGTCCAACATGGTCATTCCCATAGCTTTGGCAGCATAGACCATTCCTTTGTGGCCAATGCTCATTCCACCACAGGCCACTACGGCCCAGGAGTGCCACGGGGTATCTTTTGGGGCAACGGTGACACTTAGGTTGATGTTGGGTACGTTCCAACTCACATCACCCACATCGGTAGACCCACCACCGGGAAGTTCTTCGGTTTCCCGCAATGGATTGATGTTACTGTCCATACCTACTTGCGGTTTTCCAGTAGCCTCTTGAATGGATTTGCCATAGGCAATCTCTTCATCCGTATAGGTAATGGGACCTAAAAGCTCCAGATTCTTTTGCATGATTTCACCTCCGGAACGGTTCACCAAGGTTTCATAAATTCCGGAAACCAAAGAGATTTTGTAATCCACATTGGCCATGATCGCTGCACCTTCGGCCATTTTTTTCACTTGTTCGTAGGTAGGGAGCATTACTTTTCGTTTGGGATCACGAACCCGTACCCAAATCCGGGAATAATCGGGAACCACATTGACTACTTGGCCCCCATCTTGTATATGATAATGGATTCTTGAGGTAGGTCGTATATGCTCCCTATAATAGTTGATTCCCGTGGTGTACAGTTCCAAAGCATCCGAAGCACTACGTCCATTCCATGGGTCGGCTGAGGCATGGGCTGCCTGTCCGTAGAACTCCACAATAAAGTCGATCAACGAAAGGCCACTTTGTACATCGGCCTCGATATTGGCCCCGGGATGCCAGCTTACGTTCACATCCACGTCGTCCCAAAGTCCGGCTTCCACCATCCACACCTTGGCAAAATATTTTTCCTCGGCGGGGGTGCCCAAAAACTTGACGGTACCTTTTATTTTTCCAGCTTCAATCTGTTCTTTGATAGCAATCGCTGCACCCAAGCTGGCCGCTCCGAACATGTTGTGTCCACATCCATGTCCTGGCGCCCCTTCGATACGTGGGTCTTTGGTAGGGACCGTATTTTGTGATAATCCAGGGAGGGCATCAAACTCTCCCAAAATGCTGATTACCGGTTTTCCTGAACCATAGGTGGCCGTGAATGCCGTAGGGATATTGGCCACACCACGGGTGACGTTCATCCCATTCTCTTCGGCGTACTTGGCCAATATTTCGGCGGATTTTGATTCTTCAAAGGCTGTTTCGGCCAAGGCCCAAATGGAATCACTGATCTTGATTAGGTTATCCTTGTGCTGCTCTACGGAAGCAATCAAGGCCTTTTTGTTCGAAGTAAGTTTTTGTGCAGATAGGTTCAATGAAATCAAACCTAAAAAGAGTAAGGTTGAAATTTTTTTCATTTTCAAAATGTTTGAGTCGGTTAAACATGGTGAACAACCTCAAGACCAATAATATAAAATGACAAGAGATTGAACGAATTCTAAAAATACTGAAAATGCATCAACCTACCGCCTCTTTGTATACTTTTAAGCAGCGTTCGCGGGCCATTTTATGGTCCACTATTTTTTGTGGATAGCTAAGTTCCTGCAATTCGGGAACCCAATGATCAATATATTGCCTTTGCTTGTCGAACTTTTCAATCTGGGTCATGGGATTGAAAATCCTAAAATAGGGTGCTGCATCCACTCCACTACCAGCGGCCCATTGCCAATTCCCCACATTGCTGGCGAGTTCGTAGTCCAACAACTTTTCGGCAAAATAGGCTTCTCCCCAACGCCAATCGATGAGAAGGTGCTTGCACAAAAAGCTGGCCACGATCATCCGTACCCTGTTGTGCATGTAGCCCGTGGTATTGAGCTCCCGTATACCGGCATCCACAAAGGCATACCCTGTGTTTCCTGTTTTCCACAGTTCAAACTCGGCTTCATTGTTTCGCCATTCCACACGGTCATACTTGGGTTTAAAAGCTTGGTTGACGGTATGGGGAAAATGCCATAAGATCTGCATAAAGAATTCCCGCCAAATCAGTTCGTTCCAAAACACTTCGTTTTTCTCGGATATGGCTTTTTGAACCATTTTACGGATAGAGACAGTGCCAAATCGTAAATGGGGTCCTAGTTTTGATGTTCCATTGGAAAGGGCAGGAAAGTTTCTGGTTTCTTCGTAGTTCTCTATGAAATTTGGTGTTGCGGTGTAATCAAGAACTGGGATGGTTGATTTAGTAAACCCGATGTCTTTAAGACTTAGATTGGGTAAATTATCATCTTGTAATAATTTTTCTCCAAGCAAACTATACGAGTCATACTCGTTGATATTTTTGGATGGATTGAAATTTTCCTTCCAGCGTTTCATGTAAGGTGTGTACACCACATAAGGGTTGCCATCGTCCTTTACCACCTCATTTTTTTCGAATATCACCTGATCCTTATAGGTGTTGAATCCAATCCCATGCTTGTTCAGGAGTGCTTTTACTTCAGCATCCCGCTTTTGGGCATAAGGTTCATAGTCGTGATTGGTATAGACGGAATCGATATCATAATCGGAAATTAGATTCTGAAAAATTGAAATAGGGTTGCCATAAAAAAGAGCCAGACTTCCTTTGAATTGGGTTTGTAGGGTCTCCCGGATTTTTTGAAGTTGATCGTGAATGAAAGTTACCCGTGCATCATTCTTAGGAAGTTTGTCAAGTATTTCCGTGTCAAAAATGAATATGGGGAGTATGGGGTGCCCACTTTTTAGGGCATGATACAGTCCAACATTGTCATCCAACCTTAAATCCCTTCTGAACCAAAATATGGAAATGGTTTTCTTCATCCCGTTACATTAAATACGCTTGAGCTCCAGTGCATTCTTGGTTTCTTGGACCTGTCCAAAAAGTTGGATCAGTTTTTCTTCCCGATATTTAAAAATATGTTGTAGTTGTTTTTTTATCCAAAAGGAATGGGCCAATCTGCCCATAACACCAAAGGGAAGCTTGTAATCCACAACGTCTTCCATAACCGTCCCGTTTAAGGTTTCCCTTAAAAAATGCTTGTGGTGCCAGAATACATAAGGACCAAAGCGTTGTTCATCAACAAAATAGTCATTTTCCACTACATGGGTGATTTCCGTGACCCATCGTACACTGGAAAAGGGAAAGGGCTTCACTTTATATTGGATAATTTGACCGGGATACATGGGTCTATCCGCCCCACTTAGAATATGGAAACCCATACTACTTGGGGTAATCACTTTCAGGTTTTTTGGGTTTGATAAAAATTCCCAAGCCTTGGATTTGGTCACAGGGACTATTTGTACAGCTCTTAGTTGATACACCTTCACGAGTTTAATGTGATACAAAAATACAAAATGTTTAACTTTACTGTAAATAAATTAAACAAAATATTTTATTTGTGAAATGTCTCAGTAGTAGCTTGAAGTTTTTGAGAAGCTACTTGTTTAGGAATTTCTTAACAAATGGGACATGTCTTTATATTTAGTTTTGTTCAGCTAACAATTAAAACACTATTCCTATGAAAAAATTTGCACTAGTAGTATTTACGGCATTGCTTTCGGTTTCCTTGCAGGCCCAGATACAGACCCCACAACCCAGTCCATCTTCAAAATTGGAGCAAGTGGTAGGACTTTCCAATGTCGTTGTGGAATATTCCCGTCCCTCCATGCGTGGTAGGACTATCTTTGGAGACTTGGTTCCGTATGACGCTCTTTGGAGAACAGGAGCCAATAAGAACACCACAGTTACCTTTAGCGATGATGTAGTAGTTGAGGGGAAAGAGTTAAAAGCCGGCACCTACGCTATTTTTACAAGACCAAGTGAAGCCGTTTGGGAAGTCATTTTTTATTCGGATTCAGAGAACTGGGGAACGCCTAAAGAGTGGGATGCTTCCAAAGTGGCTGCAACGGTCAAAGTGGAAGTTTATCCAATGCCCGTTCCTATTGAAACCTTTACCATGACCATTGATGACCTTCATAACAATGGAGGTTCTTTGGGTATTATGTGGGAAAAAGTATATGTTGGAGTGAAGTTTGTTGTGCCCACCGTGGCCAAGACCACAGAGAGCATTGAAGCTGCTATGGCATCACCTTCCAATTTAAAGGCAGGCGATTATTTTGATGCTGCCTATTACTATTTCAGTGAGGGGATGAACATGGGCAAAGCCAAGGAGTGGATAGACAAAGCGGTTTCCATGGGTGATGGTAGCGCCTATTGGATGACGCGCGTTCAATCCTTGATCTATGCCAAGTTGGGCGACAAAAAAGGAGCCATTGAAGCCGCCAAGAAATCTTTGGTGGCTGCACAAGCCGAGGGTAACCAAGATTATGTAAAAATGAACAAGGAGTCCCTAAAAGAATGGGAAACCGAGTAAGCATTTTTTTAAAGATTTTTGGAAGCCCACTTTATGTGGGCTTTTTTTATGTTTCTATGGGAGAATTCCCCAAGAAGTTGTCAAAGGCTTGGGTGATAAAGGCCAATATAATGACCAGCACACATCCGAAGGCATTGAGCCATAGGTAAGACATCCAATCCATGTACCAACCTATGATCACAATGATTTGGGTGACTATGGCTGCCACAAAAACAGCATTGCCTTTCACAAACTTGAAGAAAAATGCCAAGAGGAAAATACCCAATACGTTACCATAGAATATGGAACCTATGATATTAACCAGTTGTATAAGATTATCAAACAAACTGGCCACACAGGCAATGGCGATGGCAATAATTCCCCAAAGAAGTGTAAAACCTTTTGTGGCAAAAAGGTAATGTTTGTCATCCTTGGGTTTCTTATTGTTCCTTTTGTAAAGGTCCAATGCAGTGATGGTCCCCAATGCATTGAGCTCCGAAGCCGTGGACGACATGGCCGCGGACAAGATAACGGCCAAAAGTAACCCAATGAGCCCCGTAGGAAGGTTGTTCAATATAAAATGTATGAAGACATAATCCTTGTCATTGGTTTCCACCGTGGTGCTAGCTTTGGAAATCAGTTCTTTGGCGGTGTCCCTACTGGCCCGTTCCTTTTCATTGATTTTGATGATATTCTGTTTGGCTTGTTGAATGGCATTGTATTCCTTGAGTTCCAGCGCTGCTGAAAAGGCATTTTGGGCAATCCTTTTCTCCATTTCCAACTCCAGATGGTCTTCCTCCAAGGCCTTGTAATCATCCAAATATTCGGATTGCATTACCGCTTCAGTGGCCGCTGGGTTGAAATTCAAGGGAGAGGGATTGTACTGATAGAAAACAAAGACCATGGCTCCCACCAATAGAATAAAAAACTGCATTGGGATTTTGAGGATTCCATTAAAAATCAATCCCAATTGGCTTTCTCGAACCGATTTTCCTGATAGGTAACGTTGTACTTGGCTTTGGTCGGTACCAAAATAGGCCAGGGCCAAAAAGAAACCACCTGTGATACCACTCCAAAAGGTATAGCGGTTGTTGGTGTCCAATGTAAAATCCAGTATGTCCAATTTGTTGTTGGCCCCTGCAATCTTCAATGCCTTTCCAAAGGAAACATCCGTAGGGAAGGATCCTAAGATGAAGAAAAAAGCAAAGAACATCCCCATCATGATGATGAACATCTGCTGCTTTTGGGTAACGCTTACCGCTTTTGTACCCCCGGATACAGTGTAAATAATGACCAGAATGCCAATGATGATGTTCAGGGTCCGTAAATCCCAACCCAACACGGCCGAAAGGATGATGGAAGGGGCAAAGATGGTGATTCCCGCGGCAAGACCACGCTGTACCAAAAACAGAAATGCGGTGAGTGTCCGGGTTTTTAGGTCAAACCTTCCCTCGAGCATTTCATAGGCTGTAAAGACCTTCAGTTTTTTGTAAATGGGAATGAACACCAGGCAGATAACGATCATGGCCAATGGAAGTCCAAAGTAAAATTGGACAAAGCCCATTCCATCATGGAATGCCTGGCCCGGTGTGGATAGGAAGGTGATGGCACTGGCCTGCGTGGCCATTACGGAAAGCCCAATGGTCCACCATTTGGCATCATTGCCACTTAAAACATAATCGTCAACATTTTTACTCCCACGGGTCTTCCATACGCCGTACCCAACAATAAAGAGCAATGTACTACCAAGAATGATCCAATCTAATAAGGCCATTAAGGTTTAATTATTTAGTATCATGATGAAATAAAAAATAAGGATATAGATCATGTTCAAAAGAATGACAATGGTGTATTCTTTCTTCCACTCGAATTTGGTATTCATGTTATCCTTTGACATGACTTTCTTTTTTTACTTCATCCTTTCCCACGGAAAGCATATTGGCAAAAAGTTTATAGGCTCCGGAAACCCCTGCCGGAAGTTCCCTAAAAAAACTGAGCCCCGTGTAAATATAATGACCTTCTCCATAAGGTGCCACCAAAAGACTTCCATTTTTAGGGGATTCATCCTCATCGTGCATGGAAAGTACCGGAGTGAACTCCGAACTCCATTCCGTGGGGAAATATAACCCTCTTTCCTGGACCCATCCGTCAAAGTCACTTTCTTTAATGGTGTTGGGGAAGTTTACCAAGGAATTATTTGGGGCAATAATGTCCACTTTGGCAGTCTCATCGGTTACACGATCTCTGGACAGGGTGAGGTCATAAGGAGCGATGTTCTCAAATTGCTCGGCCCAGCGTCCAGCGGTATTGTACTGCACGATCATGTTTCCACCATTTTTTACATAGTCGAATAAAATGGGCTGTTTAAATTTAAGGTCATCCACGACGTTGTAGGCGCGAATACCCACAACAACAGCATCGTACTTGTCCAATGACCCTATTTGGATGTCACTGGGGTCAATAGGATGCACTTGGTAGCCAATTTGCTCCAAGCTTTCAGGAACTTTATCACCAGCCCCCATAATATATGCAATATGCTCTCCTGATTTTTGAATGTTCATGCGAACCACTTTTGCTTCCGAAGGCAATAGAATGGATTGCTTTGGAATATGTCCGTAAGTAATCTCCACAAGTTCCTTGCCATACGTTTGGTTTCCTATGGTAACTATTGGAGAAATTTTCCCTTCGCTTTCCATGGAAGGCGGGGTAACGGTAAAGGTCACGGTTTGTTCCTGTCCTTTCTGCGCAATGGAAAAAGGTATGCTGGCAGGGGAGACCACCCACCCTGAAGGATGGTTCAAGCTCACCTGTCCATTAACGCTTTCGGCTCCCGCTTTTACTTTTACTTGGATTGCTTTGGAAGATGCATCGGAAAAAATCAACACTTTTTCATCGATTTTGGAAGTGGCCTTTGGCAAAACCACGAAAGGTTCATACAATTCGCCTTTGTCCGGTTTTGAAAAATGGTGGACCACGTCCTTTTCAAAATTGATGGTGATTCCATTGAAATCCAACACAAACTGGGCTTTAAAAGCACTGGGCGTTTCCGGTTTTCCAATGAGATTCTGATCGGTTACCGTGTACATCCCCAAAGTACCGGGCTCATTTAACCAATACGGACTGGAGTACTGGGCTGTATTGGGGACGGTAAATTCCAGGGAAAAGTTTTCCTTTTGGTTATCTTCAAGTGCTTCGTTGGGTTGTATCGCAGCAGTGGCGCCAATAAGTTTTATCTCCTTGAGCACGATATGCTGTGCGCTACGGTTGACTGCTTCAAGATTTATTTTTGCCAAACTTCCCGGTGTGGTGGATGCCTCTTCAGAATTAGCTTCCAAATACAGACCTGCGCAGGCAAGTATCAGATCCTTGAGTTCTTTGGATTTGATGGATTTCCAATGTTCATCCTCTACTTTTTGCAGAAGTTGGTAGGCTTTTAACAAGTCTGGAATATGCTTGGAAGGATTGGTGAAGTCAAAATTTTTCTCAATAGGGTATAAAATACTCCCTATGGCCGCACCCCCTTTAATGCGTGACCAACTGGTATCAATGCCATCAAAAAGACTGGTGCCGGAAGGTAGGTCACCTTTCAGCAATTCCACATATTCATCGGTGGAACCTCTATCCGTGAGTCTACCAAAACCTTGACATAGGTGTTGGCTACTGGCCATGGCGGCTATTTCATTGTTGGAGAGTCCCAGTTCGGGATAATAGACCCCAACATCCAATTTCAACATTTTGGACTTATCGGCTTTTTCAAAATTTTCAGGACTGCCATAAAACCACCATGAGGTGTTGAAGAATACCCTTCTGGGTTGCCAGGTAGAGGTAAGGCTTAATTGCTCTTGGTAGGAGTTTGGATCATTGGCCAAATCAAAGGCTTCCATACTCAACATGGCCGAAGAGGTGTGGTGTCCGTGTGTAGATCCCGGGGTTCGGTGGTCAAATCGATTAATGATCACATCGGGCTTTAAATTACGAATGGTCCAGACCACATCACCCAACACTTTATCCTTCTCCCAAATTTTGAGGGTTTCCTTGGGATGTTTTGAAAAACCAAAATCGTTTGCACGGGAAAACCGTTGTTCACCACCATCTATGCCTCGGGCAGCCAAAAGTTCCTGGGTTCTCAATACGCCCAACAGCTCCCTAAGTTCGGAGCCGATTAAATTTTGTCCACCATCGCCACGGGTCAAGGAGAGGTATACTGTTCTAGCTTTATCGTGGTTGGATAGGTATGAAATGAGCCGGGTGTTCTCATCATCTGGATGGGCAGCAATATAAAGCGCAGTACCCAAAAAATTCAATTTTTGCAGGTCGTGGTAGATTTCTGCTGAAGTAGGTTTGTCCGGTTTTTGTGCAAAACCATTGGATAGTACCCCAATGATTGCCAAGGTGCAAACCAATAAATTACGCATAGTTTGGTTTTTGTGGTTTCCCAAATATAGAAAGTTTAGCAGCAGGGGTCGGCACTTTAGAACATCTTTAACAAGCCCATCCCCAGTTGTTAACTATAGCCCCAAACTGTCGCGGAGTGCCAAATCTTCATTACTGTTCTGACCCCAATATGCCGTGTTGATGGATTTCATTTTAGTGGCCTTGGTGGTCAGGACTTTGGCATTGGGCCCGAATCCGCTTTTGAAACTTTCCGTCCATCCCTGTATGGTATACGGGAACTCGGGAGAAAAATCAATTTGTAAAGTTCTGTCCAAGCTAGGGTAAGTCAATGTATAGGAGGCCATTCCTTCATTGGATGAAAGTGAACCCACTGCATCATAGGCATCGATTGTGGTATGCCTTAAACGAAGGTATTCCAAAGACGGAATAACCTTGATGTCACCAATGGGAAGGTCAAAAGGGTTGATTCTCAATTTGGTCCAAACCTCATTTTCCAACATGGCTTTGTCCAGACTCAGTTCTTGGTCTGCCTCCTTTTCAAAATACGAATGGGAGGTGTATTCAAAAGTGTTTCTGTTGTTGATCTGTGCGTAGACATGCCCACACCACTCTTGAACAGATAAACTGGTCTTTAGGGCATGTTGGTTGTCATGGACCGGATAAAAAGTGCTACTTAATATGGAGTAGGGGTATATTCCCGTTAAAAAGTTTTTGGTGGCATTGAGTTTTAAGACCGATACGTTGCCAGGATTGCTATGGTCTGCCTTGACTTGTTTTTCAGGAAGGAATGGCTCGGTAACATAAATAAGGACTGCATTCCCATCCCGAAGTTCCCCATAACGTGCTTGCTCCAAGGCATAGGAAGTAATCTCGGCCTTGCCTGCATACCAGTAGTCCTTAAACGCGTTGGAAAGAGGTTTCTTGGGAGCTACCGTTTCCAATATCACCTCCTCCTTGGAGACAAGTATAGCTTCATCCGTGGAACTGGATTTTTGTTTACAGGAAATTGATACAACAAGGAAGGATAAGAGGATAAAAGTAGCGCGTATGGGCGTCATGACACTGGTTTTCAGTAAAGTTAAGCATCCCTACTTAAGAAACCATGTCCATTAACGTTTTGTAAACCAAATGGGTGGGAAGCCCTACAACATTGGTATAGGAGCCCCGTATTTCAGAAATTCCCACCATACCGATCCATTCTTGGATACCATAGGCCCCAGCTTTATCAAAAGGATGACAATTTTCAATATAAAAATTGATTTCCTCATCAGTAAAATCCATGAATTTCACCTCAGTGGTCTCGTTTACGGTCTTTTGATTGGTTTTAGTGGTAAAGCACACGGATGTAATGACCTGATGCCAATCTCCCGAAAGGGTCCGAAGCATGGAGAAGGCCTCTTCCTTGGTGGAGGCTTTGGCCAGGGAAGCCCCGTTATGCCATACCACGGTATCGGAAGTCAATACAATCTCATTTTCTTGTAACTCGGTTTTAAAAGGAGCGGCCTTGAGCTCGGCGAGATAATCCGAAATTTCATGTCCTTGCAAATGCTCAGGATAGACTTCATCCACAGATTTAGGTCGTACCACAAAATCCAATCCCATTTCCTCCAAGAACATTTTTCGTCTAGGAGACCCTGAGCCTAAAATCAGCGTGTATGCCTTGAGTTTTTTGTTGAGTGGGTTGTCAGTCATTTTCTGCACTAAAGTTGTCGTTCCAATCCCCACGGACTTTTAGAACTTGTTCAATAATGTCCCGTACGCAACCATCACCACCATTTTTATGGGAAACATAGTCGGAAATGGCCTTGACCTCCTGTACCGCATTTTGTGGGGATGTGGCTACCGCTACTATCTTCATGGGGGGAATATCCGGCATATCATCACCCATATATAGTACATTTTTTGGGTCTATGTTGTAAATGTCCAGGTATTCTTCCAAGGGGTCTTGCTTGTGGTGCGCTCCCATATAAAAATCCGTCACCCCAAGACCTTGTAAGCGCTCCTTGACCCCTTCATTGGTACCCCCGGTGATGATACATACGTTATACCCTTTTTGAATGGCGGTCTTGAGTGCATAACCATCCTTTACGCTCATTCTGCGAAGCAGTTCCCCTTTTGATGTCACCAATACGGAGCCATCGGTAAATACACCATCAACATCAAACACAAAAGTGGTGATGTCGCTCAACAGTTCCTTATAATTCTTTTTCATAAGCGTTTTCTATAGCCTCGCTGCACAAGGTGTAAAGTGCTATTTGGTTTTTATTTTTTAGAAGTTTCAAATGTTCTTGCATGCTCTTTTGATCCCCTCTCCGAGCCGGTCCGGTTTGGGCTGCTCTTGGAGATATGGACTGTACTTTTTCCGCGGTTTCCTTGATCAAGGGTTTCAATAGGTCGAAGGATAACTGGTTCTCCAAGCAAATTTCTTCGCCCACCCTAAATAGGTGATTGGTGAAATTGTTGACGAAAACGGCCGCAAGATGCAATTTTTTCCGTTGGTCGGAATCTATTTGTTGGACATTATCCGATAGGCAGTTGGCCAATTTTTGAAGGACCAATATATCTTCAGGGCTGCTACCTTCAATGCACAAGGGAATCGATTTAAAATCCAATGTTTTCCCTTCCGTAAAGGTCTGTAAGGGATAAAATACCCCTTTTCGTTCTGCCGCAATGGCAGTTAGGGAAACCGCTCCCGAGGTATGGGCTACCACGCCTTCTTTATGGGATAGGGCTTGGGAGACCTCCGTTATGGCATCGTCCTTGACGGCTATGAGATAGACATCGGCTTCAACAACGGAAGAAAAATCATTGGAAATAGCGGTCTTTTCGGAAAACCATTCCAGGTGATCACGGTTTCTGCCTACCACCTGAACCACTTGGGCACCATCAGTTTCGGTAATGGCAGTGAACAGATGTTTGGCAAGATTTCCGGTCCCTAATATCACAACGCTGAGCATGCCCAAAACTACAAATTTTGAATCGATGGGATGTTTAAAGAATTAACAAAATTGTTTGATTTTTTGTTGATGGCACGAACCACCAAGTTATAAAAAGGCCGTATTTTTGCATGTTGAAAAGTACACCGCATTTACATGATCAACATTCTCAAGAAAACCCTCTTTTCCACTAGACTTATGGCCGTTCTTTTTTTGGTTTTTGCCACGGCAATGGCCATCGGTACATTTGTGGAGAGTCGGTACAGCACGGAAACCGCACGTATCTATATCTACAACGCCACTTGGTTTGAAGCGATCATGGTCTTTTTTGTGATCAATTTTATCGGGAATATTTTCCGGTACCAGTTGTTGCAGTGGAAGAAATGGGCTGTGCTTGTCCTGCACCTTTCTTGGATATTGATCATCTTGGGTGCATTTGTTACCCGATACATCAGTTATGAAGGGGTAATGCCTATTCGGGAAGGGGCCACGGAGAATAAAATGTTTTCGGACAAGACCTATTTAACGGCTTTTGTGGATGGCGATTTTAATGGGGAGACCCGGCGCAAAGTATTGGAAGATAACCTTATTGTAACGCCTGAGGGGAGTCGTTCCAGCCTTCCCTGGAAATCCGATTTCAATGGACAACCTTTTTCTATTGAATATGTTGACTTTATTGCAGGTGCGGACGAAGGATTGGTTCCCGATGAAAACGGAAAGGAATATTTAAAGATTGTCGAGGCAGGGGATGGACAACGCCATGAGCATTATCTGGAAAATGGCCAGATTGCCAGCATACATAACGTTTTGTTTGCCCTGAACAAGGAGACCGAAGGAGCTATCAATATTTTTTATGATGGTAACGATTATCAAATAAAAACCCCGTTTGAAGGAAACTTTATGCGGATGGCGGACCAGTTCCAAGGCAATGTGGCGAACGATAGCCTGCAAGCCTTACAGTTGCGTTCCCTCTATTCATTGGCGGGAATGCAGTTTGTAATTCCCGACCCCATAGTAAAAGGAAGCTACGGAGTGGTCAAGTTGCCCAAGGAACAGGTAGATGAAAGTTCCAAGGACGCGTTGATCGTTTCCATCACGGCCAATGGGGAAACCAAACAGGTGGAGTTGTTGGGTGCGAGAGGTTATGCCGATTTTTCGGATAAGATTACCGTAGGCGGTTTGGATTTTTCATTGAGTTACGGTTCCAAGGTATATGAGCTTCCTTTTTCGATCAAACTCAATGATTTTATCGCGGAAAAGTACCCCGGAACGGAAACAGGGTATGCCTCGTTCATGAGTAAGGTAACGGTAGAGGATGAACGTCCGTTCGACTATGATATTTATATGAACCATATCTTGGACCATAGAGGCTATCGCTTTTTCCAATCCAGTTTCCATCCTGATGAGAGAGGTACCGTTCTGTCCGTTAACCACGATATGTGGGGTACTTGGATTACCTACATAGGCTACTTTTTACTCTATATTGGGTTGATGGGTATCATGTTCTTTGGAAAAACCCGCTTTAGGGATTTGCAACAGGCCATTGAAAAGGTCAAGGCCCAGAAAGCCGCACTTACGGCTGTTGTGCTGCTTTTCACTGCTACCTTGGCAAATGCCCAAGAGAACGACATGAGCCATGAACATGCTGGTATGCCTACACAGCAACAGGTAGATTCCATCATTCATTCCGCAGTGGTTGCCAAGGAACATGCCGAAAAATTTGGCGCCTTGGTCATTCAGGATGAAGGGGGTAGAATGAAACCAGTCCATACGTTTGCCTCCGAGCTCTTACGCAAATTGAGTGGTAAAGACACCTATAAGGATTTATCGGCCAATCAGGTTTTTCTTTCCATGATGATGAACCCCGGAGTATGGTACAGTACAGAGTTCATTGATCTTGCAAAACGGGAAAATGATAGTATTCGGGAAATTGTGGGTGTGCCAAAGAACACGGAATATGTCAAGGCCACGGATTTCTTTGATGAAAAAGGTAGGTACAAGCTACAACCTTATTTGGAAAAGGCGACATCGACCAACAACCCTTCAAATTTTGAAAAGGACTTTAAGAAGGTAGGGGAGAGACTCAGCTTGTTGGACATAGCGTTGAGTGGTCGGATAGTCAAGATTTTTCCTTTATTGGGAGACGAGAACAATAAATGGGTTTCGGCAGTGGAATACCGTTCCGGCCAATACCAAATGCAGGATTCCCTGTATTCCAACTTTGTGCGGAACGCAATGCCCTATTACTTGGGTTCCTTGCAAGAAGCCATAGCTACGGGAGATTATTCCCAACCGGACAAGTTGTTGGATGCTTTCAAACAGAATCAAAAAAACCATGGGGAGGAAATATTGCCTTCCGATAAAAAGATAAAGATTGAGATCATATACAACAAGCTGGATATCTTCAACCGATTGTACAGGTATTATGGATTGGTAGGAGGCCTCCTTTTCCTTATACTGATATTGAAAATCTTTAAGGAGCGGAAAATTTACGATGCATTGGCATACCTGCTCAAGGGGACCATTATCCTCATGTTTATATGGCATACGGCCGGACTGATCTTGCGTTGGTACATTTCGGGTCATGCGCCTTGGAGTGATGCTTATGAAAGTATCCTCTACGTGGCTTGGGCCACCATGGGAATTGGCTTGGCCTTTGCCAAAAAGAGTGAGCTCACCATTGCGGCAAGTGCCTTTGTGACCTGTATGCTTCTGTTCATTGCACATCAAAGCTGGGTGGATCCAGCTATATCCAATTTGGTTCCTGTTCTGGACAGCTATTGGCTTATGATCCACGTGGCCGTTATTGTGGGAAGCTATGGCCCACTTACCGTTGGGATGATTTTGGGGGTTGTGGCCCTTATCCTAATGATTTTGACCACGGAGAAGAACAAAAAACGAATGGACCTCAGTATCAAGGAGCTGACCATTATCAATGAGTTGGCCTTGACCGCTGGCTTGGTGATGCTTACCATTGGAAACTTTTTGGGCGGACAATGGGCCAATGAGAGTTGGGGACGGTATTGGGGATGGGATCCCAAGGAAACCTGGGCCCTGATTTCCATAATGATCTATGCTTTTGTGCTCCATATGCGTTTGGTGCCCGGTCTTCGGGGGAAATGGATCTATAATTTTGCCAGTATCCTTGCCTTTGCCAGTATCATGATGACTTATTTTGGGGTTAATTTCTACCTAGTGGGATTGCACAGTTACGCCAGCGGAGATCAAGTGATAACACCCACTTTTATTTGGTACACCGTACTTGGGGTATTCATTTTGGGAGGGGTCAGTTTGTGGAGGTACAAGGTACACTACGCAAAATAATTTGTCCCCAATGGGATTTCACTTGAAAAAAAATTGCATATTTGCTTCATCATGAAGTTATAAGAATTATGTACGCTATAGATGTCATCTTTGGCTTTACGCCAAGAAAGTAGCCGAAATACGTTTCGGTACCATTGACATTACTTCTTTTTTACACACATAATTCTTTTTAAAATGACACAATCTAATCATAGAAATTTTTCAGTAAAGAAATATCTTAAGTATTTCTGGATTGCGGTATCCGGTAAGGAAACCGAATTTACAACCGGGAGCATCCGCAAGGCTATTTTTATGCTTTCCATTCCCATGATTTTGGAGATGTTGATGGAATCCATTTTTGCTTTGGTGGATATTGCCTACGTTTCCAAAGTAAGCGTAAACGCCGTGGCCACCATCGGATTGACCGAATCTGTCATCACCTTGGTATATGCCTTGGCCATTGGGCTGAGCATGGCCGCAACGGCGGTAGTCGCCCGTAGAATAGGGGAGAAAGACGTTGACGGCGCCAAGATAGCTGCAGTACAGGCCATAGGTCTGGGTGTTTTGGTTTCTCTCGTTTTGGGTGTGGTCGGAATTCTATATGCCAAGGAAATTTTGGCGCTCATGGGAGGAGAACCCGATTTAATTGCGGAAGGATACGGGTACACCAAACTTTTGATCGGAGGGAACATTACCATTATGCTCTTGTTCTTGATCAATGCTATTTTTAGGGGTGCCGGTAATGCCTCCATGGCCATGTGGACCTTGGTGCTTTCCAATGGACTCAACATTATTTTGGATCCCATTTTTATCTTTGGTTGGGGACCCATTCCCGAGTATGGGGTCATGGGTGCGGCCATAGCCACTAATATTGGGCGTGGTACGGCGGTCTTGTTCCAATTGGGAATCCTCTTCTTTGGATGGGGAAAAATCAAATTGGTACTTCGGGATTTGGTATTGAATGTCAAGGTCATGGTCAATTTGATCAGGGTTTCCCTAGGGGGTATTGCCCAATTCTTGATAGGCACTTCGAGTTGGGTGTTCCTTATGCGGATCATGTCTGAGTTCGGTAGTGAGGTATTGGCCGGGTATACCATAGCCATCAGGGTGATGATGTTCACCCTTATGCCTTCATGGGGCATGAGCAATGCCGCAGCTACCTTGGTAGGACAGAATTTGGGCGCAAAGCAACCCGATCGGGCCGAAATATCCGTTTGGAAAACAGGGAAATACAATGCCTATTTTATGGGTGCTGTGTCTTTGGTATATCTCATTTTTGCCAAAAGCATTATTTCTTGGTTCAATGCAACCCCTAGCGTAGTGGAAAATGGAGCCCTTTGTCTACAGGTCATTGCCTTGGGATATGTTTTCTATGCCTATGGTATGGTGGTCAGTCAGGCCTTTAATGGGGCAGGAGATACCAAAACCCCCACCAAGATCAATTTGATATCGTTCTGGCTGTTTCAGTTGCCCTTGGCCTATGTGGCAGCAATGGTTCTGGGGTGGGGAGCGAAAGGTGTTTTTATCGCCATTACCTTGGCCGAGGTGCTATTGGCCATCATGGCCATGGTCTGGTTCAAAAAAGGGAATTGGAAAAAGGTTCAAGTATGATGGGTTTCGTATCTTTAACCTACTAAAGATATACGGTCATGAATACCAATAAAAAAGGGATCAATACCATTTGTACCCATAGCGGGGAACTGGAAGATACTGTGTTCAAGGGAGCTGTGTCCCCATTGTACATGGCCACGTCCTATCCTTTTGATGATGTTGATATAAAGCGATACCCAAGATATTTCAATACGCCCAACCAAGAAGCGTTGTGCAAAAAACTGGCGGCCTTGGAACATGCCGAGGCCGCTTTGATTTTTGGTAGTGGTATGGCCGCCATCAGCACAGCCTTGATGGCTTTTTTGAGGGCGGGCGACCATATTGTGCTACAGCAGACCATGTATGGCGGCACCTACCACTTTGCAGTGACCCAACTCAACAAGTATGGTATAGACTATTCCTTCACCAACGGATGGGCGGTGGAAGACTTTGATAAAGAAATCAGACCCAATACCAAGGTGGTGTATTTGGAAACCCCTTCCAATCCTCTGCTTACCATTACGGATATCAAGAGGGTGGCGCAGTTGGCCAAATCCAAAGGATTGATTTCTATGATAGACAACACATTTGCAAGTCCCATCAACCAAAATCCTATTGATTTTGGAGTGGATGTGGTGTTGCACAGTGCCACAAAATATATGGGAGGGCATTCCGACATTTGTGCCGGAGTGGTCGCGGCTTCACAAGAACATATGGACCAAGTATTCCAATCCGCCATATGTTTTGGAGGAAATCTAAGCGATTATACCGTTTGGCTCTTGGAGCGAAGCATCAAGACCATGGGAATCCGGGTGAAGGCGCAAAACGATAATGCCCTAAAAATGGCCACCTATTTAGAGAGTAACCCAGAGGTGGAGAAAGTTTATTATCCCGGGTTAAAGAGTCATCCCGATTATGAATTGGCTCAATCACAGATGAGCGGCTTTGGGGGAATGCTTTCCTTTGAATTGCCCCATGTGGACATATCCCAATTCTTTAAACAGTTAAAATTGATAAAACCGGTAATGAGTTTGGCCGGGGTGGAAAGCACAATGATTTTGCCCGTGACCACTTCCCATGCCTTGATGAGTCCTGAAGACCGGGAGAAGCAGGGCATCAAGGATTGTTTGATTCGGTTCTCTTTGGGGATCGAGGATATTGATGACCTTATTGGAGATATTGAACAGGCCATTACACAGGCCAAAACCATGACCATACCCGCATAACAAGACCTATGAAATTAGATATTTTAGTTTTTGGGGCCCATCCGGATGATGCCGAGCTGGGTGCCGGAGGTACCATAGCCAAAGAAGTTTCCCGTGGAAAAAAAGTGGGGATTGTTGATTTGACCCGAGGCGAACTTGGAACCCGAGGTTCTGCTGAACTAAGGGACAAGGAAGCTGCCAAGGCCGCAAAAATTCTGGGCATAGCTGTTCGGGAGAATATGGAATTCGATGACGGCTTTTTTGTGAACGACAGGGAGCACCAAATGGAAATCATCAAAATGATTCGGAAATATCGCCCGGAGATTGTGCTTTGCAATGCTGTGGACGATCGCCATATTGACCATCCCAAAGGAAGTAAATTGGTCAGTGATGCCTGCTTTTTAAGTGGACTGGTTAAAATTGACACCCAAATGGATGGGGATGACGAATGGCAGGAACCTTGGCGTCCGAAGTTGGTATATCATTTCATCCAATGGAAGAATCTGGAACCTGATTTTGTCATGGATGTTTCTGGTTTCATGGAAACGAAGGTCGAGGCGATCATGGCCTATGCTTCCCAATTCTACGACCCAGACAGTGATGAACCGGAAACCCCTATCAGCAGTAAGAACTTTACGGACAGTGTTATTTATAGGGCCAGGGATCTGGGTAGGTTGGTAGGCGTGGAACATGCCGAAGGTTTCACAGTGGAACGCTATGCCGCTGTGGATAATTTGGATGCCCTTATTTAATTTGGATCAACTGGCTTGCTGGTACCGTTTTTCGGCCTTTGGAACGGTGAAGAAGAAGGAAGTACCTTTGCGAGGAACACTTTCTACCCATATTTTGCCCTTGTTTTTTAGGATCATTTCCTTACATAGCGACAGCCCTAGACCGGTACCTCTTTCGTTGTTGGTACCATAGGTGGTGATATTGGAGGAGTCTTCGAATATCTTTTTCTGGATCTCCTTGTTCATTCCAATACCCGTGTCCTTTACGGTTACCTGCCACATGCCGGACTTTTCTATGGCTTCAATGGTGATTAGGCCATTGTCCGGGGTAAACTTGATGGCATTGCTCAGGAGATTTCGGATGACAATATCAATTTGGTTTTGATCGGCCCATATTTGTGGATTCTCCGGCAATTGGTTGATGATCTTGATGGCTTTCCCAGAGGCTATCTCGGAAAGCAACTGGATGTTGGCGTTCACCAAATTATCCAAAGAGACCCGTTTGGGTTTGGTAACTACTCCATTGAGCTGCGTCTGCCCCCATGATAATAGGTTGTTCAATGCAAAGGAGATGTTCTCCACATCGGCTTTGAGTTTTGGGATAAATGATACAAATTCATCTTTGTTCACTTCTCCATCCGTATATAATTTCAACAATCCATGTAACGCGCCAATAGGCCCCCTAAGATCATGCCCGATAATGGAAAAGAGCTTGGTCTTGGTCTTGTTCACCTCGTTCAACTGGCTTTCCCTCTCGGTTACGGCCTCGGTTTTTTCGTGAAGTTCCTTGTTCAGTTTTTTCTGGATTTTCTCACTACGGCGTATCACAAATGTAATCACACTGAGAATCAATAGGATGATTACCGTAAAGTAGATATAGTTCCTTTGCTTGGCCAAAGCCGCCTCATTGACCTCAATGAGTTGTTGTTTTTCTTGCTCGTACTGTATTTTGGTTTCCAAAAGGGAAAGACTTTGTTTGTTCTTGTCCCGGAACAAGGAATCGGAAAGTGCTTTGAAGCTTTCAAGATAGTTGAGGGCGGCCACATGCTCCTCATTGTTTTTGTAGACCTTATAAAGCGTTTCGGAACAATCTATCTGGCCTTGCAATGATTGTATTTTTCTGGAGATTTCAAGGCCTTCATTGGCGTACTTCATCGAGAGACTGTCCCTTCCCAAGCCCAAATACACCTTGGCCATACCGTTCATCAGGTTGATTTTTTCCCGGTCGTCATCCAGTTGTTGGTTGTGGAGCATGTTACTCTGGTCATACCAATAGAGGGCCCACTGATATTTTTCCTGTTCCAGATAAATGCTTCCCTTTACCTCATAGGCATAAGCCAGCCAATCATATACTTTGTTTTTTTCAAACGTATTGATGCTCTTATTGATGTTGAACATGGCCAGATCAAAATTCTTGGCATCCTTGTAGAGTGAGGCCATATTGCTCGAGGTTTCGGCGTCTATGATATCATTGCCCAGTTTACGGTTGATCCGTTGTACGGTGTCATAAAAAATAAGGGCGTTCTTATAATCTTTCTGGTCGGCATACAAGCTGGCTATATTTTCATTTAATATGGACAGCATTTCTTTGCAATCTATACGCCGGGCCACATCAATTCCTTTTAAATAAAGATTTAGGGCTTCGGCATAATTGCCCTCATAACTATAATCATGGGCCAGACCATTAATGATGTCCAATTCGGAAATTTCATTCCCGGTTTCTTCGGTAAGGATAAGCGCCTCCTTAAAAAGGGCCATGGACCTTTCGCGATTCCCCTGATCCGAATTGTAATTGGCCATTCCGCTCAACGCTTTTATGATTCCTTTGGTATACTCTATATCAGTACTATACTTTAATACCCTTTGCGAAATGGCATTAAGACTATCGCTATTGACAAAGCGATATGAATAGGCAAGGTCGGAAAGTAAGTTAATATGGGTAGTGTCCTTAGTGTTGAACCGATTGGTGGATTGCAACCTTTTTAGTTTATAGGAAAGACTATCCTTTTTGGTCAATTGGGTGTGTGCCAAGGATGACATTAGAAGTACGCACCAAAGAATGGCAACTTTCCCAAGTTGGAATTTGAATAGTGAAAGGTTGAATATTTTATGGGGCATACTTCGCTAATCTAGCAAGTGTAAAAATACCTTTCCATACGCGTTGTAAGAAACTAAATGTTGTGAAAGGGCAAAAAATGTGTGTTTTGTCCATTTAAAAGTGCATTTCATCGATATTTGTAAGAAATGGACTTCAATTCATATAGTGCTGGATTTATGGGATTTAACCAACAGCAAGTGAACACGATTAAAAAAAGTTGATTTTACTTTCGGGAAGTATTAAATTCTTTTGGTTGAATCAATACAAAAAAGTATTTTTGCATCCGCTTTTAATGGTGGTTGTAGCTCAGCTGGTTAGAGCGCTGGATTGTGGTTCCAGAGGTCGCCGGTTCGAACCCGGTCTTCCACCCTTAAGTTTACTTGAATCCCAAACCAAAAGGTTTGGGATTTTTTTGTTTGGGACATAAAAAAACCCTCTAAATGAGGGCTTTGCATAAAGTCTTTCCACTTATTCAATGGGTTTGTCCACCAGAACCTTATTGGGCCTGTTGGCCACTTCCCATGCGGTATGGAAAATAAGACGGCTTCGGTTCTCCAAAAGATCGTAGTTGATTTTGTCCGGGGTATCACCCGGTCTGTGGTAATCCGCATGGGTTCCATTGAAATAGAAAATTATAGGGATATTGTTTTTGGCAAAGTTGTAGTGGTCACTTCGATAATAGAACCTATTGGGGTCGCTTTCATCGTTGTATTTGTAATCCAACTCCAGATGGGCGTATTTTTTATTGACTTCCTCAGAAAGATTGTGCAGTTCCGTGCTCAGTTTGTCGGAACCAATAAGATAGATATAGTTCCGGTCTCCATTCCTGTTGGGGTCTATACGGCCAATCATGTCTATATTGAGGTCGGCCACGGTTTGATATAGAGGAAATATAGGGTCTACATCCGTATAGTATCTGGAACCCAACAGTCCTTTTTCCTCTCCGGTCACATGAAGAAAAACAATGGACCGCTTTGGTCCATGGCCAGCATCGGCCGCCTGCTTAAAGGCTTGGGCTATTTCCAAAAGGGCCACGGTCCCGGAACCATCGTCATCCGCGCCGTTGTTGATATCACCATTGGCATTCACCCCAATATGATCTAAATGCGATGAAATAATCACATACTCATCGGGTTTTTCGGACCCTTTCAATACCGCAACGACATTTTCAGAATCGATTTTTTCGTTTCCGCTCTCCACGTTCAATTTTAAATCTACCGTTATTTTTTCCGGTGTGGCATTGGCATCAATATCCTTTTTAAGTGTGGTGGCGGATTTTTCATTGAGCATGATCAAAAACACCTCGCTATTGTCCCCTGCCAATTCCATTTTATCCGTAGTGTTGGTTTTCATAAAATCAAAGTACCCTTGGTATCGAGGGTAGTTTACGGAGTCATAATATAAGATTCCACGCGCACCCTTATCAATGGCCAGATTGGCTTTTTTTTCCATACCATCGGACATACTGCCCCAAACAGATTTTTGATCGGTACCGGTCACTACATAGGTTCCGTCCGCATTGGAGGGTTCCCCTGCTTTAATGAGAACTACCTTTCCATTTACATCCAGTCCGGTATAATCGGAATAGTTATCGTCTTCGACCCCATAACCTACGTATATGATTTCATGATAATCCCCATGGGCCACCGTGAAGGTCACCGCATCTTCCCCTAAGGGGAAAGTGGTATTGTTGATACTGATACTGCCATTGGGGACACCAGTCACTTCAAGCGGAACTTTTTGAAAGTAGTCACCATCTGCCTTGGCCGCAGGAATGCCCATGGCCTCATATTGGGCTCTTAGGTATTCCACGGCTTTCTTTTGACCGGGTTTACCGGTTTCCCTACCCTCAAACTCATCCGAAGCATACGTATATAAGTGTTCTTTTAATTCATCTTGGGTAATGGTATGGGCGTAGGTGATGGACAAATCCGGTCCTTGCTGGGTTCCTGTTGATGGATTCTCTGAAACTGTTTTTTGGGAGGAGTTGCAGGCAAACATCAGGCCCAAGGCAAACAAGCAGATTTTTTTCATTATATGATCGGTTTTCAAAATTTACCAAAAGTAGTTAAAAGATTACGAAAGAAATGATTGGTGCCCGATTAACTTTTCCGCGCCCTTTATGTATCTTGGCTCCCTATTTTAGAGCTTTGTGGATAACCTAAAACAGGGCGATATTTAGCCTTGGAAATGATTTAAAGTATGGGTAAGAACAAAAACGTCATAGTGGTCGGTGGAGGTATTGTTGGACTGTCAACAGCCTATTTTTTGCATAAGGAGGGACATGAGGTAACGGTTTTGGACAAGTCCGACATTACTTCTGGGGCCTCTTTTGTCAATGCGGGCTATTTAACCCCGAGCCACATCATTTCTTTGGCCTCACCGGGAATGATTTCCAAGGGGATCAAGTATATGTTCAATTCTTCCAGTCCATTTTACATGAAGCCCAGATTTGATATGGATTTCTTCAAATGGGCTTGGTACTTCAAGAAATCATCTACCAAGGACAAGGTGGAGCGATCCATGCCGATCATCAGGGATATCAACCTTATCAGTAGAAAATTGTATGAGGACATGAAGGCTTCGGGCGATTTGGGTGACTTTCATTTGGAAGACAAAGGTCTGCTCATGATGTATCAGACCGATCAGGCTAGGGACCATGAATTGGAGGTAATGGAGAAAGCCGGCGCATTGGGATTGGAAGGCAGGCATTTGACCAAGTCCGAACTCCAGAAGATGGAACCCAATGTTGAATTGAATGCTGAAGGCGCCATTTTATACGAATGCGATCGTCATACCACCCCTCCCCAGATTATGAAAAGTATGGTGGACTTTCTCACCAAAGCGGGAGTGACCATCAAAAAGGACGAAGAGGTGGTAGACTTGAAGATTTTGGGAAACACCATATCGGAAGTAATCACCAACAAAGGAAGTTATTCTGCGGATGAAGTTATTTTTGCGGCAGGTTCATGGACTTCGATTCTCTCCAAAAAATTGAAAATAGAACTTCCGCTTCAGGCGGGGAAGGGCTATCGCATCAATGTGGAAGCACCAACAGGAATATCCATGCCCGCGATTTTAATGGAATCCAAAATGGCGGTGACCCCAATGAAAGGCTTTACCCGTTTTGCCGGGACCATGGAGTTTTCAGGAATCAACAGCATTATTCGCAAAGAAAGGGTGGAAGCCATTGCCAAGGGAGCGGCGCATTATTATAAAGGACTTACCATATCAGAAGAGGACCAGAAAAATGCCCAGTGTGGTTTGCGACCAGTTACCCCAGACGGACTTCCTTATATTGGACGACCCAAAGGGTTTGATAATCTCATCATAGCCACAGGCCATGCCATGATGGGCTGGAGTTTGGGCCCTGCCACGGGTAAATTTGTAACCGAGTTGGTTTCGGGGAAGAAGCTGTCCATGGACTTAAGTGCGTTTCATCCGGACCGTAAGTTTTAAAGTCCATATTTTCTTTGGGTTAATTTAGGCACGGTATGTGCCATAAATTTTTTAGTTGCTCTTTTTAAAAGTAATTTTGTCCTATGATAAAAGACTACACCATACTTTCATTCTTTTTCTTTTTTCTGAATCTCAGTCTATATCCGCAAGAGGTCCGTATATTTCATGTGGGGGATTTTGACCTGAATGGGAAGGTGAAGTCGTGTTTGGTGATCACGGATTATGGTAGGGAGTCTTTCGAGTTTAATGAAGAGGGGGTGTTGAAACGTACGGTGACCCAATACAACGATTCCGATCAAGATATTACCTACTACAAATATGATGGTGACGAATTGGTGGAAAAACGTATGGAAAGTTATAAGAACAATGCATTGGATACATCCACCTCCATGGCCAATTTCTACACCATTGATACGGTACCACAGCGCAAAGTATTGGAAAAAATCGTTTCCTATGACAAGCAATTCTTGGAACAGCAGGAATACCAATACAATGAAGAAGGTAGGTTGGCACGGATTATTACTTCCAATGCCGAAGGAGTGGATGAGACCACGTTTGAATACACTCCGTATAAAAATGAAATTACGGTAAGTACTTTTACCAATGGTATTTTGGAGAAATCCGTACGTACGTCGGAACGAAAAGGTAAAAAAGGGGTACAGGAAGTAGTCCTAACCAAGGAATATATCGATGGGCAACCCAACCGCGCCACGGAAGAAGTCTTTAGTCCAAACGGTAAACTTGTGACCAGTGAAGACTTTTTGTACAGTGTAGCGGAAAAGGAGTTTATCTCACAGGAGAAACGCTTTTACCATTATTCGGATGGGGTATTGGGCAAAGTGGTGACCAAGACCGTGACCACGGAAGCTGTTGAGGAATACATATTTCAGTTTGATAACCACCAGGAGAAAAACTGGGTAAAGCAAATCATCACCCCAAACAACACCTACATCACCCGGGTGATCACTTATTACCCAGAGAAAGAAGAAACCCAACAGGGGCCCAATGATAGAAAATAGGAATTAGACCAAATCCCGAATGAGTTTTGGTTTCACCTCATGGCCACCTTTGAACATCACAATTTCAGCCTTTCCTTGAAACAAGTCCTCAATCTTGACTTTTTCAGTGGCTAACCGTTCCGGGGTTATAAATTCATCTTTGTCCCCATACATAAGTTTTACTTGTGTAGTGTCTCGATCAAGGAAATCAAAATCCTCTTTTTTGAGTTCGTTGGGAATTCCTCCTGCATACAGAATCAGGGCGTGACATTTTAGTTTTCTATGGACCAGGTATCGCGTGGCCACCGACACCCCTTGGGAAAATCCAAAAAGAATGAGGTTGACGTGGGAGGGAAGCTGTTCCGTTTGGAGAACCGCATCCACATAGTGGATGACATTTTCAATCTCGATGGACGTATTTTCCTTGGTCAGCCAACTGGCCCCAACATATTTGTACTCGTTCTTCAGATAATATTTTGAGGGAGCTTGGGGAACAATAATGTAGTTTTCCTCAGGGTCAAGACCTTCAAAATATTTTACAAAGTATCGACTTAGATACCCTATACCATGGAATACCAACCAAACATTTTTGGTTTTTTCTCCAAGGGTATTCTGTGTAAGATAGGTGTTTTTAGCGGTATACGTAACCGTTTCTTCTTTGGGGAACATAAAGTGGATTGTAGGGGTACTATTGATAAAGCTTTGTGTAATTTTACAAAAAAATAGAACGATGGAAGCGCATAAAGCGAAAATTCTATCCGTTTGCAACGACATTTGCAAGGGGACTTTGATGGAAACGTTGGATATAGATTACATAGATGTAGGGGAGAATTTTTTACTTGCCCGTATGCCCGTGACCCCAAAAGTACATCAACCCGATGGTGTTCTGCACGGAGGGGCCACAGTAGCATTGGCCGAGAGCGTGGGCAGTGCCGCCTCCTATATTTTTTTGGATGGAAAGAAATTCTTTGTGCGGGGTATTGAGATTGCCGCCAACCATGTCAAGTCCATAAAGGAAGGCTATGTGTATGCGCGTGCTTCCATGCTGCATAGGGGAAGGACCACCCAACTTTGGGAAATCAAGGTCACCGATGAAGAAGGGAAACTCATTTCCAACTGTAAACTTACCACCATTGCCCTACCCAGAGAATAAGGATTTTACAACCGTTATGGAACAAGTGGCCCTTTGGTTTCAAAAAGGTCTACCGTTCTGTATCTATCGGAAACCTAAAGAGGAGCAAATAACGGCGGTATTCCAAGCGGATGACCGCTTGCACCCCGTTGTGGATTTTACGGAAAGTGGGTTTGTCTTTGCGCCATTCCGTTTGGAGGATGGAGCGGTATTGCTGAAACCGGATCAGATCTATTTGTGTGAGCATACCAGTAGTGTTCATGCCAAGGCCGAAGATATTTCTGTTACTGAAGTAGGCAAGCAGGCCCATCTTGATTTGGTTCAAAAAGGGATTCAGGAAATCGCTGTAGGCCGATTGGGAAAGGTGGTCCTCTCCAGAAAATTGGAAAAGGAAACCGAGAAACCCATAACCGAAATTTTCGACAAACTTCTGCAGTCGTATCCTAATGCGTTCTGTTATCTTTTTTTCCATCCTAAAGTGGGTACCTGGTGCGGTGCCACTCCAGAAACCTTGGTGCAGATTCAAAACAAAACAATGCGCACCATGTCCTTGGCGGCCACCCTTCCGTTTGTTCAAGGTGAAACCCCAAACTGGGGCCAAAAGGAACTGGAGGAACAGCAAATGGTCTCGGACTACATCAAGGAACGTTTGACCTCCTCCATGGAAACCTTGGATGTAGAAACCGCCAAATCGGTAAGGGCTGGAAACCTTTGGCATTTGCGCTCCGAAATTAAAGGGGTGTTGTCCCAAGAAGGCTCAGTGGAGGAAATCATTTCCCTATTGCACCCCACACCCGCGGTTTGTGGCATTCCTACTCAAGCGGCCAGGACCTTTATCCTGAAAAATGAAGGCTATCAACGAACCTATTACACAGGATTTTTGGGGGAACTCAATCTTAATGCCAAGGCAGAAGTTTCCTTGTTTGTAAACTTGAGGTGTATGGAGCTTCAGGGTAGCACAGCCTCAATCTTCGTAGGAGGGGGTATTACCCAAGCCTCTGACCCTGAACGGGAATGGATTGAGACCCAGAATAAAAGTAGGACCATGCTCAATATCCTATAATTTGGTGTGGCATAATTTAGGGCAATCCCATTTTCAGATGTATTTTTGTATTCCATGATGTACTCAGATATCCCCTCGGCGCAGACACTGGTCCTACATTTTAAATCCCGAGGTATCAGAAATATTGTGATTTCTCCGGGATCTAGAAATGCTCCTTTGACTGTTGGGTTCACCAAGCATCCATTTTTTAAGTGCTTTAGTATTGTGGATGAACGATGCGCGGCTTTTTTTGCTTTGGGCATGGCGCAGCAATTGCAGGAACCCGTTGCCGTGGTTTGTACATCGGGCAGTGCGTTGTTGAATTATTACCCTGCCGTGGCCGAAGCATTTTACAGTGACATTCCGCTGATCGTGGTTTCTGCTGATCGTCCCAGTTATCGCATCGATATTGGGGACGGACAGACCATCCGCCAAGAAAATGTATTGGAAAAGCATGTTGGGTACTCCGCCAACTTAAAACAGGATGTTTCCCATGCCTCTGCTGCTGTTTCCAAATTGGGAGGGGAACGCTCAAAAGAAAATCAAGAAGATATACAGGCCTATAACGAAGAAGCTATTCAAAGAGCGCTGCAAACCGCTCTCCTTGAAAAATCCCCGGTACATATCAACATTCCTTTTGAGGAACCTTTGTATGGGACGGTATCAGAGCCAACCATACCCATTCCTGTGGATAAACAAAGAATGGAATTGGAAGAAGTCCAAATGGATTGGGACCGTTTGGCTTCGGTTTGGAAAGCCAGTGAACGGAAAATGGTATTGGTGGGGGTAAACCAGCCCAATGCAATAGAGCGGGAAGTGCTTGAAGCCTTGTCCAATGATGACAATACCTTGGTCTTTACCGAGACCACTTCAAATCTGCACCACCCCGATTTTTTCCCTAGTATTGATAGCATTATCGCCCCTATAGAAAAATCAACCGACCGGGAAACCCTTTTCCAGGATTTGCAACCCGATTTGTTGGTTACTTTTGGTGGACTCATCGTTTCCAAAAAGATCAAGGCATTTTTACGAAAGTATCAACCCAAAACCCATTGGCATGTGGATTCCAAAAAGGCTTTTGACACCTTCTTTTGTCTGACTGAGCATTTAAAGGTGGACCCCAACACTTTTTTAAAGGCGATACTTCCTGATGAAAGTACCCTCGGTGCCTACAAAACCAAATGGCTCAACATAAAGAAAGGCTATGAAGAGAAGCGCAAGGCGTACCTGAACCTGATTCCGTTCACGGATTTTTCGGTTTTTGATGAGGTACTCCGAGGAATACCCAAAGGGTATCAGGTGCACTTGGCCAATAGTTCCACCATACGATATACCCAATTATTCCCAATGCATCCTTCACTGAAGGTATTTTGTAACCGAGGAACAAGTGGGATAGATGGCAGTACCTCCACGGCGGTGGGTGCCTCCATTTTTGAAGAAGAACCCACTATCTTGATTACAGGCGATCTGAGTTTTTTCTATGATAGCAATGCGTTGTGGAACGCTCACATACGTCCAGATTTTAGGATTATATTGATCAATAATTCTGGAGGGGGAATATTTCGAATCCTTCCAGGAAATGAAGATACGGATGAGTTTTCTACCTTTTTCGAAACCCATCATGGCCATACGGCCGAGCATTTGGCAAAGATGTACGGGTTTTCGTATCAAAAAGTGGATGATGGGGAACAATTGAAAAATGGTTTGACCAATTTTTATGATGCGTCGGACAGTCCCAAGATTTTGGAGGTTGCCACCCCTCGATTGCTGAACGATAAAATTTTGCTTGGCTACTTCGATTTCATATCTTAGAGCAAGTATACATCATCAACAATAACCATTTAAAAATGAGCAAACGAGACGAACTCATCCAGAAGTACGCAGAGGAGATCAAAACAAAATTCGGGGAGGAACCCAATATGGACCTTTTGACCAAGGTAACCATAGGATTGGGACCTTCCATTTATAATCTGGACGCTTCAAAAGTTTCTGGATCCAATGAAAAGGAGATGGAGACGGTAAAGACCAATTTCCTGATTAAAAAACTGGGCCTTTCGGATGGTCCCCAATTGTCCGAAGCCATCAATACCGTCATAGACGCCTATGGCCGGTCGGACAAGAATAAATATCGTGCCGTGATCTATTATATGTTGGCCAAGCATTTTAAGAAGGAATCCATCTATAATTAAGAAAAAGCCTCTCAAGTAAAGCTGCTGAAAGGGCAGCTTTTTTTATACCCATAATTTCAATCTACCTTTGCCATATGATTCAACTAGGCAACTATAACACCCTACAGGTACTGCGGAGTACCAGCGTAGGCCTCTTTTTGGGAGATGATGAAGGAACAGAAATCCTTCTGCCCAACAAATATGTTCCGGAAGATTTTAAGATAGATATGGATATGGAAGTGTTCTGCTATCTGGACAACAATGAACGCCCCGTAGCCACAACATTGAAGCCGCTCATTATCAGAAATGGCTTTGCTTTTCTGGAAGTGGTAGAGGTAGGGGAGTTTGGGGCCTTTATGGACTGGGGCGTGGAGAAACATTTGTTGGTTCCGTTCAAGGAGCAGACCGTGCGAATGGAAGAAGGGAGAAAGTATGTGGTGCACTGTTATTTGGATGAAAAAACGTTCCGCTTGACGGGTTCCAGCAAGGTGGACAAGTTTTTATCCAATGTGGAAGTAGCCTATGGGGTAAATGATGAAGTAGATTTGCTGGTCTACAGGAGAACCCCGCTGGGATGGGAAGTCATTGTGGATGAAAGACACAAAGGACTCATTTTTGAAAGTGATGTATTTCGGCCCATTGCTATTGGGGACGCTCTTAAAGGATACATCAAAAATGTAAGGGAGGACAAAAAAATAGACCTGTCCCTTCAACCCATTGGAGCAAAAATGTTGGAGCCCACGGCCAAAATGATCTATGATAAGTTAGTGGAGAGCGATGGATTTCTGCCTTTGCATGATAAATCATCGCCAGAAGAAATACAGCAGATAATGCGTATGAGTAAAAAGGCCTTTAAAAAAGGGATTGGCATTCTGTACCGCCAGCGAAAGATCAATCTTCAGGAGGATGGCATCTACTTGTTGTAAGTAAAATACCATAAAGGCCCAAATAGCAAGGATTTATAAGGGATTTTGATACCATTGGGTTTTTTTCTTTCGCCAAAAACTTTACATTTGTAAGTGTGTATATTAACTCATTGACAGTTATGTGCTTAGCAGAACTGTAGAACCCGTAACCTTTTAGCAGTATGCCTTTTATTGAAGAAAGCGATTTGTTGGACCTTCATAAGGATATCGATAAGGCCCAGATTATCAACGAAAGACTTCTAGATCAGATAAAATATAAGAACAAGGATTTGCGAAAAATAAAGTTGCAACGGAACATTCTTTTAGGTTTTGTTGGACTTTTTGTAATTGGCACCCTGGCCATCACATCCTTTACCGCAGGGTTGAGCAGCAAGCAATCCTATGAGAACCAAAACAATCTTTTGGTAAGTATAGACAGTCTGGATGCCATCAAGACCCGAATAGATAACCTCAAAAGTCAAAATGAAGAGCTCAGCTTGGTCAAGGAGTTTTACTTGGCGAAAGAGTTTCTGAACAAGGAAACCATCTATTCCGTGCAGGTAAAGTCGTTTGTAGATAATAATGTAACGCTTGCCTCGGAGGCATTGACCAATACACTTTTTGTAAAGACCAATCCGTTTTACGCCTATTCCTTGGGGAACTTTGAGACCTTGGATGAAGCACAATCTTTCCGCAAACAATTGGTACAGATGGGCTTTCAGGATGCCTTTGTGGCCTCGTACCAAGACGGAAAACGAATTAAAATAGAAGATCCGTATTAATCTTGGGAAATTTTAAGGCCTGGGTACAGGCTGCTAGACTACGCACCCTTCCGTTATCTTTATCTGGAATAATAATGGGTACCGCCTTGGCTGCCAAACAAGGTGTTTTCGATGGAACGATTTTTATTCTTGCCTTGCTGACCACGGTCGGTTTTCAGGTCACCTCCAACTTTGCCAATGACTATGGTGACGGGGTAAAGGGAACCGATAATGAAGACCGGATAGGTCCGGCACGTGCCCTGCAAAGTGGGTGGCTTACCCGTTCTGCGTTGAAGAAAGGAATCATTGTATCGATAGGGATTTCACTTTTGTTGGCCATTGGTTTGATCTACATCGCTTTTGGGTTGGATAATCTACCATATATCGTATTGTTTTTAGTGCTTGGCATTCTTAGCATTTGGGCCGCATTGAAATATACCATGGGTTCCAATCCATATGGTTATATGGGCTTGGGCGATGTGTTCGTGTTTTTGTTTTTTGGACTTTTGGGCGTGTTGGGAAGCATGTTCCTCTATACAAAAAGCATAACTTGGACTTCTTTGCTACCCGCTATTGGTATAGGAACATTGTGTGTGGGAGTTCTTAATTTGAACAACTTGCGGGATGTGGTTTCAGATGGAAAGCATGGTAAGAACACCTTGGTGGTAAAAATGGGCTTTCAAAATGGAAAAAAATATCATTTTCTATTGTTGGTGTCCGCTCTTATTAGTTTTATGGCCTATATCTTTATTGAAAGATTGAGCATTGTGCAATCCTTTTTTATGATCGCTTTTGTGCCCATAGTGGCCCACTTGATAAAAGTCATGTCCACCCAAGTGCCAGGAGCCTTGGATAATGAGCTTAAAAAACTGGCCCTCAGTACTTTTCTGTTATCCGTACTCTTCTATGCGGCAGTAAATTATTTTTTGTAATTTTGAGATATAACCAGATAAACTTTAAGGAACGTGGAGCAACCGATTAAAATTTTGATTGTAGAGGACAACGTCATCATTGCAGATGATATGCAGTCCATGTTGGAAGAGATTGGTTATGAGATCGTGGACAATGTCATTGTTTACGAGCAAGCCGTTGAGGTATTGAAGAACAACCATGTAGACTTGGTTTTGATCGATATTATCTTGGCTTCTGACAAAACCGGGATAGATCTTGGAAAGCACATTCGCGATGTGTACAATATTCCATTTATTTTTGTGACCTCCAACTCGGATAGGGCCACGGTTGAAAATGCCAAAACGGTAAAACCGGATGGGTATTTGGTAAAGCCATTTGAGCAACAAGATTTATATACTTCCATAGAAATTGCCCTTTCCAACTTTAACTATTCAAAAAAGGCGGAAATAAAGGAAACGGATAGTGAGGATGGAGATACCATCACTTCCAATTCAGTGCTAAAGGATTCCATATTCGTCAAAAAGCAGCATTTGTATTACCGAATCCAGTTTGGTGACATCCAGTTTATCAAAGCGGACAATGTGTATTTGGAAGTCAATACGGTGGACAAGAAATTCTTGGTACGTTCTCCCTTGAAGGATTATTTGGAGAAATTGCCCAAGAACAAATTCTACAGGGCACACAAATCCTATATTGTTAATGTGGATCATATAGATGCCATCAACTCCAAGGATATTATGATCAATAACAACCTGATTCCCATCTCCAAGGATTTCAAAGAGTTTATTCTCTCCTCAATGAACAGTTAGTGTTCTTGATGTGAAAAAAGATATCATTGAGTGCCCAATAGGGCACTTTTTTTATGCAACAATCTTTTTTAAATACATGACCACAACTTTCAACGGGTTCACAACAAAGTTTTCATGCTTTGGAAGGATGCAAGTACTTTAGCAGTGTAATTGATTCAGAAAGTAATTTTTTCATTTTCATATAGTGTTCTCGTAAAAGGGTCTTGTTCAAATTGGCAAGGCCTTTTTTAGTTTGGTACATGGGCCAATACTCTGTAAAATCCATGAAATGCACAAAACATCGACAAAAGACCCTTTCACATAGCCAAAGGGTAGTTTCACAACAGAAATCCATGGTTTCACAACATTGGCGGGCAAGTCTTTCCGTTTGCATTTAATTTTGAAGATAAACTAGCGTTCTTTATATACCCCATACTTGCATTGCAAAGCTTCATTTTTAGGCTTAGGCTGATTTGCCATTTTGCGTAATGGGGACATGAAAAAGGGCACAAACAATAGTATGGACCTTGAGGGTAACTCCCAAGGTCGATATATTTAATAGATTAATGGGACGTTACGTAAGATTCTTATTTACCATCATATACTTTGCTTTCCTATTCAGTGGTTCTGCGCAATCCATCACTGGTGAAGAACCCAATACCCTAAAGGAATTTCAGGATATAAACACCCCGTCTGGGAGGTTCAATGTCTTTTTCAATTCCGTGAACAGGTACCAGGAGCATTCGGCATACGACTGGTTGGATACTGTAAAAATATACCTCTCCAATGCCCAAAAGACCAACGATACCATAGCCACTAGGCTGTATCAGGTTATGCAGGCCCAGATATACAATGATCTTGGGGAATACGATAAGAGCACCGCACTGGCCAAGGAACTCTATTTTGCCAAGGATTCCCTGGACACGGAATCTCAGAAAATTGTTTTGGACGTCTTGGATGACAACTATGCCAATCTTCAATTGTACGACAAGCAAATTGAGATCCGTAAACAGAAGCGGGAAATGGGTATTACCGAAAATGTGGCCTTTTATGATATTTACAGCAATTTAGGACTCTACCGAAAGGCTCGGAACCAATACATTATGGAGGTAAAACCCACCATAGCGGACAATGATTCCTATGGGTTGGCCAAATACCACAGCAAAGTGGGCAATTACCTGAGATTGGACAATTCGGCCCCAACTGCTTTAAGTGAGTTGAAAAAGGCAAAAGCCTATTTGGATGTCTATCTTAATGACATTTCGGTACAGAAAAGCGAAGCCGAGATATTTGAGAGTGATTTGCTGAAAGCAGATATTGAAGGTAATATTGCCAAATGCCACGTCATGTTGGGGGAATATGAACAAGCCATTCCTTTGCTCAAGGGTAGTATTGAAGCCTTGGAGGCTTCTCCCAAAAATGCACATAGAAACGAAATCATCGAAAACACGCTTTATTTGGCCGATGCCAATCTTCAATTGGAGCGTTACTCGGAAGCCAAGAAAAGTCTGGATGTCGATTTTGAGAATATTGGCATACTCCAAAGCATCAAACGAAACAGTTTGTTGGCTGCCTATTACGATAAGGTGGAGAATTACAAAAATGCCGCCATGTACTATAAGCGTAATGAGCGCATAAAAGATTCCTTGGCACAAAAACAATCTTCCATTATCAAGCAACAGTTGGTGACCATAGTGGCCAATGAGGATTTGGAAAATTCACAACGCTTGATTGATGAACAAAAAAGGATCAACGAATTGGCACGTAGTGAGATGAAGGCCAAGGACGAGCGCATCAACCTAGTGTTCATTTCCTTGATTTTCACTTTGCTTGGTTTTGCCGGATTGGTATATGCCTATGTAAAGAGTATTAAAAACCAACGGTTGATCGCGGAGCAGAACCACATCATCGAGAATGCCCTTATCGAAAAAGATTCCCTTTTGAAGGAAATCCACCATAGGGTAAAGAACAACCTTCAGATGGTTTCCAGTCTTTTGAGCCTGCAAACAAAAAATACGCGGAGCAAGGCTGCCATTGAGGCCTTGGAAGAAGGAAAGAGCAGGGTAAAGGCCATGGCATTGATCCACCAAAAGTTGTATCAGAACGATGACCTTTCCGTAATTGAAATGCAGGGATATATTGAAAGTTTGATCAATAGTGTACAATCCGTTTATAAGAAAGGTGGACATAACATCAGCATTACCATTGATGCTGAAGGCACCGAACTGGATATAGACCGTGCTATTCCGTTTGGATTGATTTTGAACGAATTGGTCTCGAACTCTTTTAAATATGCGTTTCCGGAGAATGATGAGAATGGAAAAATTTATATCCATCTCAGAAAAAATGGAGATCAAGGCTATTTTGAATATACCGACAATGGGGTAGGACTTCCGGAAGATGCCGAGGAACGTGCCCATTCCTCCATGGGTATCCGACTGATGAACAGACTTGTGAACCAGCTTCAATCCAAATTAAATATTGATAGGGATAATGAAGGGGTGCGGTTCTGGTTCAACTTTAGCTAAGATCTTTTCTGCTTGGGCTTTTTAAAATGGTTACATTTGATACCATTGGATGAAAGCGCATTATACAAAGTACACCCTTGATTTTAAAAGACCCAGTGGGACCTCCCGCGGCATTCTTACCCAAAAGGAGACCTGGTTTTTGATTCTCGAAGAAAAAGACCACCTTGGAATAGGGGAGTGTGGTATTTTAAGGGGTTTGAGTGTGGACGATGTCCCCGAATACGAAGAGCAACTTGCCTGGGTCTGCGATAATATCCATTTAGGTGAGGTGGAACTACTAAATAGGCTCCAAGAGTTTCCTTCCATTCAGTTTGGACTGGAACAGGTTTTTCGCTCATTAAAGTCCTCGAATCCATTTGAATTGTTCCCTTCGGAATTCACCCAAGAAGAAGCGCCCATATCCATCAATGGTTTGATTTGGATGGGGGACGAATCCTTTATGCTTTCCCAATTGGAGCAGAAATTGGAGGAAGGGTTCCGCTGCATCAAGATGAAGATAGGGGCCTTGGATTTCGAGAAGGAAATCGCCATTTTAGAAAGTATTCGTAACAACTTTGGTCCGGATGAAATTGAACTTCGGGTAGATGCCAATGGTGCATTTACACCTCATGAAGCTTTGGGAAAACTCCACCGATTGTCAGAATACCAATTGCATTCCATAGAGCAGCCCATCAAGGCTGGTCAATCTGCGGAGATGGCAGATTTATGCAAAAATACCCCCTTGTCCATTGCTTTGGATGAGGAACTTATAGGCGTTTTCGATGTAACGGAAAAGGAAAAACTGCTACAAACCATACAACCCCAATATATAATATTGAAACCAAGTTTGGTAGGAGGTTTTTCGGGGAGTTTGGAATGGATTGATTTGGCCAAAGGACAAGGAATTGGGTGGTGGATCACTAGTGCCTTGGAGAGTAACATTGGACTCAATGCCATTGCCCAATGGACCTATACCTTGGGCAACCAAATGCCACAGGGTTTGGGCACGGGAAGCCTGTATACCAACAATTTTGAGAGCCCGTTGAAAGTGGGACACGGCAATTTGTATTATAAGTCGAATAAGAATTGGAAGAAAGATTTAATCAAAAGTTTATGTATATAGAACAAGGCTATAAAGGAGAAATTGGGTTATGGAAATATTTTGTGATCCCATTGGCATTTATGGGTTTTATGGTAATGAACTATGTCATCACGATCAATTCGCCCATAAGTGTGGAGGACACTATGCAGCAGTTGATAGAACAGATGGGTTCCAATACCGTGTTGATTATTCTTTTGCTGCCTTTATCCGTTGGATTGTTGGTGGTATGGGGATGGACCTATTTGGTCCATAGGCAGTCCATAACCTCATTGACCACCTCTAGAAAAAAGGTGGATTGGAAACGGATTTTTTTCTCGTTTGGGGTATGGACCTTACTGACGATACTTCTGACAGGAATCGATATTTACGCTTCCCCGGACAAATATGTGCTCAATTTTGATTGGGCCAAATTTATTCCGTTGGCCATCATTGGGGTGGTCCTGATTCCTATGCAGACCAGTTTTGAGGAGTACCTTTTTAGGGGACATATGATGCAGGGTCTTGGTATTTTGGCGAAGAACCGATGGGTGCCCTTGGTGGTGACCTCCACTTTGTTTGGTTTGATGCATATTGCCAACCCAGAAGTTGAAAAGCTGGGGCATGGCATTTTGGTCTATTATATTGGTACCGGTTTTTTCTTGGGAATCCTCACCTTGATGGATGAAGGGCTCGAACTGGCCTTGGGTTTTCATGCCGCCAACAACTTAATAACCGCTTTATTGGTGACAGCAGACTGGACGGCTTTTCAAACCAATTCCATTTATAAAGATGTTTCCGAACCAGCATTGGGATGGGATGTGCTCATTCCCGTATTTGTGATTTTTCCCTTGTTGTTATGGTTCTTCTCCAGAAAATATGGGTGGAAAAACTGGAAACAGCGATTGTTCGGAAAGGTAATGACCAAAGAGGAATTTGTAGCATTGACCCATGGGGAATCCGATATGGCATAATATCCATCCAGAGTTTAAGCTCAATGGTATTCCTTATTCGCATGCTGAGCTTTGGGAAGTGGGGTATAGTTTGGTCAAAGAGGGTAGTGCTTTTGAAAGCTCCATGGGTGATTTTTTATTGGATTGGCTTTCAGGAAATCCGGTACTGGAGGTTTTCACCTCGGGATCTACGGGAACACCCAAGAAAATCCATTTAAAAAAGGAGCATATGGTCAATTCGGCCAAGGCTACTGGTCAATATTTCAACTTGAATGCGGGTCATACGGCCCTGCTTTGTCTTCCTTTTTCAGGGATTGCCGGTAGAATGATGTTGGTTAGGGCCATGGTCTTGGGTTGGCAATTGGATTATGTGGAACCTACCTCCACACCCTTGTCCCATACCAGCAAACCATATGATTTCGCTGCCATGGTTCCGCTTCAAGTGCAAAACTCACTGGAACAATTGGGGCAGGTTCGTACCTTGATCATAGGAGGGGCACCGGTGAATGCTGCTCTTAAAAAAACCCTTGACACCCTTGGCACCAACTGTTATGAAACCTATGGCATGACCGAAACCGTGACGCATATTGCCATAAAAGCCATTAACGGCCCAGAAGCTTCCGATCTTTTTAAAACACTTCCCGGGGTTAACATCTTAAAGGATGGGAGGGAATGTTTGGTCATAGAAGCTCCTGCTATTGCAGCGGAGACTATAGTGACCAATGATTTGGTGGACATTGTTTCAGAAAATACATTTCAGTGGTTGGGCAGGTTTGATTCCATTATAAACTCGGGCGGTGTTAAGTTGGTCCCAGAACAGATTGAGAGAAAATTGGCACATCTCATGAATTCACGTTTTTTTGTAGCAGGTGAGCCGGATGAAAAATTGGGACAGCGTTTGGTCTTGGTCGTGGAAGGAAAGTGCGATGCAACGCAGCTCCTTCATGAAATAAAATCCCTTGAAACACTTCAAAAGTTTGAAGTACCCAAAGTCATTTACTGTGTCCCCAAGTTTATGGAAACCAAAACAGGGAAAATATTGCGCAGTGAAACCCAGGAACTTACTTACACTGCGTAAGCTTTTTTTTTCATATCTTCATAAAGTTCCCCGGTTGATTTATAATCAGTTATATCATTGAAATCTCTATAAGATGAAGAATGCACTATTGTTTTTGGTTTTGTGTGCTGTTTTGCCACTCTACCCCCAAGCTACAGATAGGATAGTTACCGGACAGGTCACCGATGTTTGGGAAACGCCTATTGAAGATGTGAACGTTTTGGTAAAAGGTACAAAACGTGGGGTACAGACCGATGCGGAAGGAAGGTTTTCTTTAAATGCGGACACAGGGGAAGTTTTGGTATTTTCCGCAGTAGGGTATGGAAATGTTGAAATGGAGGTACTGGATATTGAAGAAAGATTTAAAATCATCCTTTCACCTAGGACCACAAAGTTGAAAGAGGTGGTTGTGGAAGAGACCAAGCGTAAGACCAGACAAGACTTGATGATAGAGTATACCACCAATAAGAATTTGATTAAGACCACAATAGGTATTTTGGACAAAGATCGTTCTTCCACGGCCCTAGAGATCATTGATGGTGATAATCTGTTGCCAGTGGGTCCAGATTTTTTGACGTCTTTGCAGAATCATAACCTTAATATGAGGGTGGTACGGCCTCCAGAAGCTGATGAAGTGATAGTATATTTACGAAAAATCTCGTATGGAGGCGATTCCCTTCATGCTTCACAACCCAAGGCTATTTATGATGTAGATGGTTTTGTACAGGAAGCGGCCCCTACCTATTTGGCCGGTTCGGATATTGACCGTGTGGCCATATTGGAGCGTAATGCAGCTATATCTCGCTATGGACCAAGGGCTATTGGAGGGGTCATTATTGTTAATACCAAGGCCAAAAGTGAAATGGATGCGCTGGGATATGGCAAGGATTATACCACTGCCGATGTTCGCAACAGTATGAACAACTTGTTTGAGGGAGCGGATTATGTACCCGCAATTCCGGAGTATATGGAAGCCTTTGGAACCATTGCCTCAGAAGGAGCGGCAATGGAGTTGCTCCAAACGACCAAGGGGGATTACTCGAAGGATTCGTATTTTCTTATGGATATGGCTTATTATTTTCGAGTACGTTGGAAAGACGAAAAGGAAGCCAACAATATCCTAAAGGAAGTTCATGAAGAATTTTCGCAAAACATACCTGCTTTGAGAGGTTTGGCCTATAGATACGCCATGTTGGATAAACATGATAAGGCTTTGGAGATTTTCCTTGAAGTATTGGAGCAAGACCCCTTGTCCGCACAATCCTATTGTGATGTCGCGCAGGCCTACGCGGAAAGGATGAACTATAAAAAAGTTTCCAAGACGTATGAAGATTATAAAGCCATGAGAGGGAATGACCTACCTTTTGATGCGTATGGCGCAGATTTGTTCATGACCACGGATTCCTATGGATATGTGAAGTCCAATAAAGAAAAACCAAGCTGGGAAAAAATAAGTGAAGGAATGGGAGGAGAGATTTCACACACCCGAATCACTTTGTCTTGGAACAACCCTGATGTCAAGATTGGGTTCCAATTGGAGGATCCCGAGTCTTCATTCAAGACATGGGAAGTAAAATCCCATGATAATGAAACGGACAGGGGATATGCCAGTACTCAATTTTTTCTGGACGAAAAAGTGGAAGGAGAATGGCTATTAAATTTACTTTACTATGAGAGTGAGACCCAAACCCCTACCTATTTGAGGATAACCAGTTATTTCAATTATGGACTTCCCACGCAGCGTTCAGAAACCCGAGTGCTAAAATTAACCCATGATTATGAAGGGAATGGGTTGGTAAAGATCAACACTTCCATTGGAACACTAGGGAAATAGTTTTATAAGCTCTTTTCTGGAGGAAGAAGGGTCTTTTTAAAGATGAAATTGGTTTTGAAGAAATTGATTTTTACCGCATTAGTGCAAAATTATCAATCTTCAATCGTGATTTTATTCTACCGTTCCATTTGCGCAATGCCTCAAGGTCATCCCCATGATCGGTCTCCTTCCTCATGTTTTTAGCTTCGGCATTGGCGCCATCGTAGACCTCATCATAAATGATTTTCATTTCGTCAAAGGTCATCCCTTCCTTGATTCGGGAATTGGCCAACCGTCTATATATCTCATATACATCAAAGAGCAGATTAATGTAAATAAGTTTGTTCTTGGTATGCTCATGATGAAATTCGGAAGAGCTGATATCCATAAGGGTCCTTCCCACAATTTTTCTATTACCGTTCATATCCCAGTACATATCCAGCATATAACCGATATTGATCTGGTTCTTCCCTTTGGGGCCAGAGGTTTTCCTTAAAACTTGAAAGGGGGAATCATAGTCCTTTCCCGTTTTATATTCTTTATCTCCTTGAATGCCCTTGGGGACATCCTCGGTTTCATCCCGTAAATGGTCCCATTCAAAACGTTTGTCTTCTTGCCATGAAAGCACGGAAGGTCGCGCATAGGCCAAATCTTCGATGGGAATATAGCTGTCATAATTGATCAGGTATCCTTTTTCTTTCATATAATCCAAGGATCTTTGGTCATTGAAGCTTTTTGGGTATTGGTAATTGGTTTCCCAAAAATCATCGGATGCCTGTAGGGCGATTATTTTGTCATAGTCATTGCTAAAGGAAATGTCTTTTGTAAAATAAGGTTCCTCAAACGATTTATTGTAATCATAAAAATAGATGAATGTTCGTGAGTTGATGATTTCCGAAATACTTTCCGTGGTGTAATTCATCTGAAAGGTGAAATCCAAATATTGGATTTTCCCATAATCCAAAGGATTGAAAACAATGTTGAACCCAATTTCCATTGGGGTCAGGGAGACGGTTTCATTTATGGAGGTCAGAGCATTGGTTACGGGGTCCTTGATGCCAAGTTCAATTTTCTTGACAATCAAGTTTTCATAATCCACGATCATTTTTCCATAGAACAGTCTTCCATTCGGGTTTTTAGGCGTAAAAGAAAGCGATGCTTCTTCTTGGGTGCACGAACTGCAATCGTCAATTCGAACAGTATATTTTCTTTTGAGGGCATTATAGTCCATATTGCCCGGGTGATCGGGCAATATTTGACCGGTTTCCTCGAAAAAAGTGAAGTCACTTAAAATCTGGGTGTTGTCCAGACTATAAAACGCAAAAGATTTGTTGAGGCCAAATCGTCCGCTTTTGACTTTTAGATCTGTAATGCCACCTGAAAGGCTTTGCTCACTGTTGTAAAAACCTTCTATCTGTTCGAGGGGGATACCTCTCACTGCGGAGGTCAGGGTCAAAAAGGCCTTACTCGGAGTGGTTTCCCCTTGCTGCCTATACTTCTGAACAATATTATCCAATAACCTATAGGGATATTCTTTGTCTTCCCCAGCGGTGAGCACAACTTCCTGTAGGGAAGAAACATCGGGCTCCAAAAAAAGTTTGGACTCATCCGTAAAGTAGGTCAAGGCCACTATTTTTGTTTTAAACCCCAAATGCCGTACTTCCATGGAATCTTTTTGGATATGCCCATCCACTGCAAATTTGCCATCCTCATTGGTGATGGTGTGATGGGTATCCTCTCCAAAAATGGTAATTGTGGAAAAGGGCAATGGTTCTTGGGTAGCTTTATCAACGACAACCCCCTCAATTTTTGTTTGAGACCAACCTACAGCGCAAACAAATAGAAGTAAAAAGCAAACTTTCTTCATCCTTGGTTTGGTTTAACGGGGGAGTTTTCCTTGACTTCTAATATAAGTATTTGATTCTTAGTAAGAAAATGGCTTTCTTTTGTGTTGGGTAATCCTCGATACCATTTTAATGGAATATGGATGGATTTTGTAACTTCATCCAAAATCGACCCTATGAACAGACTGTTTACCTTCCTTGGCATATTTTCATGTTTTGTATTGCAATCCCAACAAATCCTTCCCGAAGTGGAACGCGCTCGGGTGGTAGACGAATTGCTGGAAGATCGGTTTACGAACTTACTTCCAAAATTGATGGATGATGTGGGTGTGGATATGTGGGTTTTGATTTCAAGGGAATACAATGAAGACCCGGTTCTACGGACTATGCTTCCCGCTACTTGGCTGAACGCAAGGCGAAGGACCATTCTACTGTTTTATCGGGATAAGGAAAAGAACACTATGGACAAGCTCGCCGTGGCACGTTATAATGTAGGGAAAAGTATTGTTTCGGCTTGGGACAAGGAAAAGGAACCCGATCAATGGAAGCGGTTAATGGAATTGATTGCAGAGCGAAACCCAAATAAAATTGGATTGAACTTCTCCAAAGACCACAACATTGCAGATGGTTTGGACAAAACAGATTACGATGAGTTCATGGTTAATCTGCCCAAGAAATTCCATTCTAAAGTAGTTTCTGCCGAATCATTGGCCGTACGTTGGATCGAAACCCGCACCGAACGTGAAATGGTCATCTACGATCAATTGGTGGACATTACCCACGATATCATTGCAGAAGCATTTTCAGAAAAGGTGATTACTCCCGGCATAACCACAACCACCGAGGTAGAATGGTGGATGCGGCAAAAAGTGACTGATCTGGGTTTGGAAACCTGGTTTCATCCAACGGTCGACATCCAGCGGAGTAGTGAAGAATTGGTGGGTCACTTATATTCCTTTTCGGGCCGTCCAGATGATATGGTGATACTGCCCGGAGACCTATTACATTGCGATTTTGGAATCACCTATTTGCGCCTCAATACGGATTGCCAGGAATTGGCCTATGTGCTGAAACCAGAGGAAACGGAAGCGCCTTCCTTTTTGGTGAATGCCTTGTACGATGGAAACCGCGTACAGGATTTCCTCACCAAAAATATGGTCAAAGGAAGAACAGGAAACCAAATATTGGCCAAAGCTTTGCAAGATGCCAAGGATAATGGATTGCAACCGGCCATTTATACCCATCCATTGGGAGCTTATGGCCACTCGGCAGGGACCACCATTGGCATGTGGGATGCCCAAGGAGGGGTCATGAAGGATGATGGTGAAAACTATCCCTTGAACCCCAATACGGTTTATGCCATAGAACTGAATGCCACTGTGAACATACCTGAATGGAAACGAGACATCCGCATTATGCTGGAAGAGGCTGGTTTTTATGGAGAGAACGGTTTTAGGTATGTAAATGGCCGGCAGACCGAGTTGTTGTTGATTCCAAGGGTAATACCACAACAGGGCTATTGACCTGTACCGTGTGAAACCACATTTTTAGTTCGACCAAACCTAAGGACGTGGTGATTTATCCCTTTTGTATTTGAATGTCTATGATACGGTTTTAATTCGTAAAACCCAGATAACTAAATATTTGAATATTATTTTTAACTTGTAGGAAATCAGTCAAAAAACACATCGCCATGCTTCGTAATACTGTGTTCTCTCTTTTTCTGTTTTCTTTTTCAATAGTTTTTTCCCAATCCCAGATAAAGAAGGTTTGGGGTAGGGTATCAGATGGAGTATCACCCATATCCAATGTCAATATTTCCGTGAAGGATACCGACACGGGTGTGCAGTCCAATACGGATGGAACCTATGAAATTTATGTGGATGAAGGACAGACTTTGGTATATAGTTATGTGGGTATGCGGACCATTGAAATTATTGTGGAAGACATCACCTCGGTCTTAAACGTGACGATGTATCCCAATATTGAGCAATTGGATGAAGTGGTGGTGACCAAGAAAAAAAAGAAAACCCAAAAAGAGCTGTTGTATGAGTATGAGTCCAACAAAAACCTGATCAAAACCGGATTCGGTATTTTGGATAAAGATAGGGTTGGGTATTCTTTACGAATTTTTGATGGGGATGAGCTCAACCCGGCAGCCATTGATTTTGTTAGGGCACTTCAAGGAAGACTTCCAGGGGTGATTATAGAACCATCACCAGATGACCCAAATACCCCAGTGATGTATCTTAATACCATGAAGAAGCTTTTGGGCCAAAGCGCCATTTATGAAGTGGACGGTATGATATATAGAACGGCACCAACTTTTGTTCTTCCCAATAATATCAAACGGGTGGCAGTGATTGGCAGTTTGGCGGGAGCTTCCAAGTATGGAACGGGATCGGCAGGTGGAGTCATAGTAATCAACACGAAAACGGGCAATTACGCTACAAGAGAGCCGGGAACGAACAAACCCTATGATTTGGCCCGCCGTCGTGATAATTACTTTGAAAAAGGAAGTGCCGTGGCCATTTCCAAGATGGCTGCTCCAAAGTATATGGAGGAGGTGTCTGTCGCTGCCAGTAAAACAGAAGCTGTTGCCCTGTATCAAGAGATGGAGAAAAAGTATCAATCTTCTCCTTTTTTCTATCTGGATATGTTTTGCTTTTTTGGTGAAAAGAGGAAAGACGATGGGATGCAAAAAAACATTGGGGAAGAAATTGAAAACAAGTTCGCCACCGATCCTACAGTACTCAAGGCATTGGCATATCTGTTGGAACAGCAGCAGCAATACGAATGGGCCAGTGACCTATATAAACAGATTTTCGCCATGAGGCCCCATTATGCCCAATCCTATTCAGACCTGGCAAGGAGCTATGAAAATATGGGCGCGGTGGAAAGTGCAATGGTCCTGTATGCACGCTATTTTGATTTAGTGGAGAAATCGCTTTTGGATTCCTCCAAAACCTTCACACCTATCATTAAAAGAGATGTCAATAGCCTGTTTGCCCGGCAAGGCTCCCTGATGGGGAGTACCAGCGTTGTCCAAACAGAAGTTGAGGATTTTGATGGTGTCCGGTTGTTGCTTGAATGGAACAACAGCGAGGCAGAATTTGAGCTTCAGTTGGTTAACCCGGAGAATCAATATTATTTATGGGAGCATACGATGTTTTCCAATGCAGAGCGTATTCAAGAAGAAAAAACTAGCGGATTTTCATCGGAAGATTACCTGTTCTACAAACCCATTCAAGGCAATTGGACGGTAAATGTGAAATATTTGGGAAACAAAAGCTTGACGCCTTCATATCTCAAGGCCACCACCTTCTATGATTTTGGCACCAAAAACCAGCGTAAAGAGATCAAAGTTTTTAAACTTACCGCCAAGAATATCAACCAAGCTCTTTTCCAAATCAAGAATGGTAGCTCCATAACAACATTTTAAAAATGGGAAAGTTTTTATCCATATTCATTATCACGTTTGGGTTGCTTTTGGGAACCCATGTACAGGCGCAAAACCCTGAGAATATTACAATCTGCTGGGATGCGTCCCTATCCATGCAGAATAGGGACTTGGATAAGGATTTTTATTTTTTGGACACCTACTTTAAAACAGTACAGAACGCCAAGGTTACTGTTCTGACCTTTAGTGATCAAGTTTTGTCAAAGGACGACTTTACGGTTTCAGCGGGAAGTTGGACTGATATCAAGGAAAAACTAAAAGGATTTTCCTATGATGGTGCTACTTCCTATGCCTCCTTGGGGAATTATGTGACTGGTGGCACCGTGTTTTTGTTCACAGATGGAAAACAGAATCTAGGAACAAGCACCCCGAATTTTGGAGGAAAATTGTTCATTGTTAATAGCAGTAAGAGTTTTGATAGGGGAAGCCTTAATTTATTATCCATTGTCAATAATGGCGATGTGGTGAATTTTATGGAAAAGAAATCTATGGATGATTCCATTGATGATATTGAGGAATACTCTGGAACCATTTTAAGCGGTACTGCTGGTTTGTCCAATGCCGAAGTCTATATCCAAGGTAATGAAGAGGGAAAAGTAAAATCGGACGAGAAAGGAGGTTTTAGAATTGATGGGAAGCCAGGGGATACCCTTATCGCGGTGTATGGAAACAAAATGGAAAAACAGGTTTTAGGTGATCTCAAGACCATGAATTTTTCATTGGGCGATGGAGGTGTGCAGCTACAGGAAGTGGTGGTCAGTGAAAGAAAAGCAGAACCCGAAGAAAAGATAAACACGGCTTATGGGGAAGAGAACAAGGATGCCGTGGGTTATGCCGTTCAATCCATTACTGAAGACGATATTCCCGATGCCGCATCCACGGTAAATATGGCCGTACAAGGAAAATTTTCTGGTGTCAATCTGGGCATCAATGAAGATTTAAGTCAGGTTAAAATGCGTCCTCGGAACACCATTTTGGGAAACGTTTATGGTCTGATTGTGGTTGATGGAGTTCCTCTGAGACAATCCGGGTCACACAGTGGAGTGGTGTACAGTACAGATTTTGTAAATCCGGAAAACATAGCGGATATAACGGTTTTAAAAGGTTTGGCTGCTACCAATAAATATGGAAGCTTGGGAGCCAATGGGGTATTGTTGATTACCACAAAAACAGCAACTTATGCCAAACAAACTGGTGAAAAGAAAGACTTGGCCCGTTTGACGGATAACATCTACGAAGAAAAAATCAAGGTGAATACCAAAACCTTGGTCACTCCATATTTAAAGGAACTAAAAGGGGGCAAAAACATCCGGGAAGCGTATGATATCTATCTTGCCCAAAGGGCAAAATATCAAAATGAGTCATCGTATTTTTTGGATGTCTCCAATTTCTTTTATGGTACCAGTCCAGAAATTGCCTTGCGTATTTTATCCAATGTGTTGGAGAATGAGGATACCGATTATGGTACTTTGAGAAGCCTATACCTACGGTCCATGGAAATTAAAAATCATGATATGGCCCTTTTGGCGGCCAATCGAATGTTCGAAGTATTTCCCAACAAAATCCAGTCGTATATGGATGTGGCTATGGCACAGGAACAGTTGGGGAACTATCAAGAAGCACTCAATATGTACAATGGGATGCTAACGGGCGATGCCAACCCGCAATTGAATTTTAGGGGAATGGAAAAGGTGGTGGGGACAGAGGTTCGAAACTTGGTGAACACACATAGAGCGCAATTGGATATTTCAAAAGTCAACCCAAAATACCACAACAACCTTACCTATAATGCCCGATTGGTCTTGGATTGGAACCAACCTGACGCAGAATTTTCCGTACAGTTCGTAAATCCGCAGAAACGATTTTTCACTTGGGAACATACTGAAGTAGGAGATCGAAAAAGAATCTTGGATGAACTGGAAAATGGAAATTCCACCGAACAATTTGAAATTGTAGGTTCCGACACCAAGGGAGAATGGATTTTGAACGTCACTTATGACGGGAACAGAACCCCTGCCAATACATCGGCAACTTTTCTAAAATGTACTGTGGAGTACAACTTTGGAAAACCCAATCAAAGAAAAGAGGAGTTTCTAGTTCGTTTACAAGAAGTAGGGGAAGAGGTCCAATTGGCCAAATTTTCTGTGGATTAAATTATACCTGAAGCACTCCCATATTGAATTTTTTCTCAATGGGGGCATGGTTGGCGGCATCAATCCCCATGCTGATCCACTTTCTCGTATCCAAGGGATCTATAATGGCATCCGTCCATAACCGTGCCGCAGCATAATAGGGGGATATTTGGTCGTCATACCGCTGTTTGATTTTATCGAACAATTCTTTTTCTTTTTCGGCATCCAAAGGTTGTCCGCTTTTTTCAAGGGATGCCTTTTCAATCTGTAACAGCACCTTTGCGGCTGAGTTTCCGCTCATCACGGCGAGTTCGGCACTGGGCCAGGCCACGATCAATCTAGGGTCATAGGCCTTGCCGCACATGGCATAGTTTCCTGCCCCGTAACTATTCCCTATGATTATGGTAAATTTGGGTACCACGGAATTGCTCACTGCGTTCACCATTTTGGCACCATCCTTAATGATGCCCCCGTGCTCGCTCTTGCTGCCTACCATGAATCCGGTCACGTCCTGTAGGAACACCAAGGGAATCTTCTTTTGGTTGCAGTTGGCAATAAAACGAGTGGCCTTATCTGCAGAATCCGAATAAATGACTCCACCAAAGCGCATTTCACCTTTTTTGGTCTTGACCACTTTCCGTTGGTTGGCCACAATCCCCACGGCCCAACCATCAATTCGCGCATAGCCGGTCAAAATAGTTTTACCATAACCCTCTTTGTACTGTTCAAACTCGGAGTTGTCCACCAATCGTTTTATAATTTCAAGCATATCGTATTGATCACTCCGGGAACTAGGTAGGATACCGTAAATATCTTCTTGGTTTTCCGTTGGGTCTTTTGCTTCAATCCGATTAAAACCAGCTTTGTCAAAATCACCGATCTTGCCTACGATACTTTTTATTTTATCAAGCGCATCCTTATCGTCCTTGGCCTTGTAATCCGTGACTCCACTGATTTCCGAGTGGGTGGTGGCCCCACCTAGGGTTTCGTTATCAATGCTTTCACCTATGGCCGCTTTCACCAGATAGCTTCCAGCCAAGAAAATACTTCCTGTTTTATCAACAATAAGGGCTTCATCGCTCATAATGGGCAAATAGGCTCCACCCGCCACACAACTACCCATAACGGCGGCAATCTGGGTAATACCCATACTGCTCATGATGGCATTGTTCCTGAAAATTCGGCCAAAATGTTCCTTGTCCGGGAAAATCTCATCCTGCATGGGAAGGTATACCCCGGCACTGTCCACCAAATAGATAATGGGCAGTTTATTTTCCATGGAAATTTCTTGGGCCCTGAGATTCTTCTTCCCGGTAATGGGGAACCAAGCACCGGCTTTTACCGTGGCGTCATTGGCCACTACCACACATTGCTTTCCTTGGATATACCCTATTTTCACCACCACCCCGGCAGACGGACATCCGCCATGTTCCTCGTACATGCCATCTCCTGCAAACGCACCAATTTCAACAGCCTTGGAATTGGGATCCAACAAATAAGCAATACGCTCACGGGCGGTCATTTTACCTTTTTCGTGATGTTTCTCGATGCGTTTCTTTCCCCCGCCCAGTTTAACCTCGGCAAGTCGCTTTCGCAGTTGGGAAAGCAAGAGTTTATTGTGGTCTTCGTTTTTATTGAAGTTGATATCCATGTACCGTCAATTTCTTCTTATTGGCTAAAGATAAGGAGTTATAATCATTACTTTTGATTCCATATGGAAACTAAGATACGATGGGGCATCGTGGGCCCGGGAAAAATTGCACGGAAGTTTATTTCGGATTTACAATTGGTGGAAGATGCAGAGGTTACGGCAGTTGCTTCCCGTTCATTGGGGAAAGCACAGGATTTTGCCGCAGAATATGCCATTGAAAATGTGTTTGGAAGTTATGAAGAGATGTTTGCCTCGGACACGGTAGATGTGGTTTATATTGCCACACCACATCGGTTTCATAAGGCATTGACCTTGCAAGCTCTGGAGTCTGGAAAACATGTACTTTGCGAAAAACCTTTGGGGATCAGCAAAGCTGAAGTGCAGGAAATGGTGGATGCAGCCCAACGGAACAAGGTCTTTCTTATGGAGGCACTTTGGTCCCGGTTTAATCCCTCGATTCAAAAAACAAAGGAATTGGTGGATGATGGGGAGATAGGGGATTTGACCCATATCAATGCAGATTTTGGGTTTTATGCTTTGGACAGGGATGAGGAATCAAGGGTTTTGAATCCTGATTTAGCTTCTGGGTCGTTATTGGATATTGGGATCTATCCTATCTTTTTGGCCTACCTATTTTTAGGGAAGCCCAATGAAGTTCTTGCTGTATCGAACTTCCACAGTAATGGAACGGAATTACAGACCTCAATGATTTTCCAATATCCCAAGGCGCAAGCCGTGCTTTACAGCGGATTTACCAGCAGGACCCGTACCGAAGCGGAACTATCAGGAAGCCAAGGGGAAATTTTCCTTCCTTCGAGATGGCACGAGGCCGATGCCTATACCTTGCTGAAGGATGGTGTTTCCGAGACTTTTGAACACCCGTTAAAAGGAATAGGATTTTACTACGAGATTTTGGAAGTTCATCAATGTTTAAGGGCGAAGAAAATGGAAAGTGATCTTTGGTCACATCAAAATAGTTTGGATGTAGCTGAATTACTGGACACTGTGCGTGAAAAATGCGGGATTCGGTTCCCTTTTGAGGGATAATCGACATATAACCATTTTGGAATAGTCCATTTTTTACGATATTTGACCTTCTACAGAACAATATATATGGGAATGAACAAAAATACTGTGCTCGCTTGGGCCACTTGGATTATGATTTTTGTGGGAGTCGGAATGATAGCGCTTGGCGCTTTCAAGTACGATGAAGTGGCCGGATACGGTTTTGGAGCAGTGGGCATTGGTTTTTTTGCCGTAGCTTGGGTTTTCAATGCACTCAAGGGACGGGTATAAAGTTCTCTTTTCTTAATTTTTAAACACAGCCAAATGTCAGACGATAAAAAGGTCATTTTTTCAATGTCCGGGGTTACCAAGACCTTTAAAACGGCCAATACCCCAGTACTTAAAAATATTTATCTAAGCTTCTTCTATGGGGCCAAGATTGGGATTTTGGGTCTCAATGGTTCCGGTAAATCCACCTTGCTCAAGATCATTGCAGGAGTGGATAAGAACTATCAAGGCGATGTGGTGTTTTCTCCAGGATATACGGTGGGATACTTGGAACAGGAGCCCCAATTGGATGAAGAAAAGACCGTCCTTGAAATTGTCAAGGAAGGGGCTGCCGAGACCGTTGCCATTTTGGACGAATACAATAAGATCAACGATATGTTCGGTCTACCCGAAGTATACGAAGATGCGGATAAGATGCAAAAGTTGATGGATCGCCAAGCGGTACTCCAAGATCAAATCGATGCCTCGAACGCATGGGAATTGGACACCAAATTGGAGATTGCCATGGATGCGCTGCGTACGCCGGAATCGGACAAAAAAATAGGCGTTCTTTCCGGTGGGGAACGAAGACGTGTGGCCCTATGTAGGTTACTGCTCCAAGAACCCGATGTGCTTTTGTTGGATGAGCCTACCAACCACTTGGATGCAGAGTCCGTACACTGGTTGGAACATCATTTGGCACAATACAAGGGAACGGTGATTGCTGTAACGCACGACCGTTATTTCTTGGATAATGTGGCGGGCTGGATTTTGGAACTCGATAGGGGGGAAGGTATTCCTTGGAAAGGAAATTACTCTGGATGGTTGGATCAAAAAGCCAAGCGTTTGGCCCAAGAAAGCAAGCAGGCCTCCAAAAGACAAAAGACATTGGAGCGGGAGTTGGATTGGGTTCGTCAAGGAGCCAAAGGACGACAGACCAAGCAAAAAGCCCGTCTTAACAACTACGATAAACTTCTTAGCCAAGATCAAAAACAGCTGGAAGAGAAACTGGAAATCTACATCCCCAACGGACCCCGATTGGGTACCAATGTCATAGAGTCCAAAGGGGTAAGCAAAGCGTACGGGGATAAATTGTTGTATGAAGACCTAAACTTCAATCTGCCCCAAGCAGGGATTGTGGGAATTATTGGTCCCAACGGTGCTGGTAAAACCACTATTTTTAGAATGATCATGGGAGAGGAAACCCCTGACAAAGGTGAATTCATTGTCGGGGATACCGCCAAGTTGGCCTATGTGGACCAAAGTCATTCCAACATTGACCCGGAAAAGAGTATTTGGGAAAATTTCAGTGATGGACAAGAATTGGTCATGATGGGAGGGAAGCAAGTGAATTCCCGGGCTTATTTAAGTCGATTTAACTTCTCTGGTAGTGAGCAGAATAAGAAAGTGAACATGCTTTCCGGTGGAGAGCGTAACCGACTTCATTTGGCCATGACCTTAAAAGAGGAGGGTAACGTTTTACTTTTGGATGAGCCTACCAACGATTTGGATGTGAATACCTTAAGGGCTTTGGAAGAAGGTCTCGAAAATTTTGCTGGTTGTGCTGTTATCATTTCCCACGACAGATGGTTCTTGGATAGGATTTGTACCCATATTTTGGCGTTTGAAGGGGATTCACAGGTATATTTCTTTGAGGGATCTTTCTCAGATTATGAGGAGAACAAAAAGAAACGCTTGGGAACGGATATCATGCCCAAGCGTATCAAATACAAGAAACTTATTAGGTAAAACGGGAGTACTATTCCTCTCCGCCAATATTTTTCAGTCCTTCCTCAAGAAGTTTTCTGGCCTTTTCCAGATACATTTTTTGGTGATATTCCAAACTATTCGGGTCACTGTTGTTTCCATCGGGAGAGTTTCCAATGGTTTTGGAAAGTTCCACAAGTTGGTCAATGGCCTGTTGGGCCGAATTGAGTTTTTCGCTGGAGTGTTTCTCAAATACCTTGATCATCTCCATTTCCATAGCATTCTCGGGAGCTTCAGCATCAGCATGGGCCTGATGTTCCATAGTGGTGGTTGCATTATCGGCTATGGTCACCGTGGAGGAAGCCCCTAAGGTACATTCATCCAAAATAGTGATCAATTCATTGATTTGTGCCAAGGCCTTTTTGGTAAAGAACCTGCCAGCTTCCCAATCAACGGGTTCAATGGCTTTGTCCAATGTCTCTAGGGCGTCCAAGGTTTTGTTCTCAGCCTTGGCGCAGTCACATTCTTCCCTAAAAGCTTTGGATTTTTCAAGAGCGGTCAGCGCCCTTTCGGCATAGTACATTTGGTGTTCAAAATTGGTGGCCGACATTCCTTTTTTGCAATGGTTCAGCGCATAGGTCACCTTTGAATAAAAATTGTCACATTGGGAGAAAGCAGCTTGGAATGCACAGAAAAATGCAATAGCTACTAAAACATGGGATTTGGGAGCCATGATAAAGTATTTTTTGATTTGGTTAAGTCTGTTATCTTAACGACAATGTTACGGAAATATTTTATTCCATCAAAAATCGTCGTTTGGATACCAATCCAATTGAACCACTTTAATGTCTGGATTTCCTTTGTTCACAAGCTCTTTAAATTTTTTAACATCACTTACATCGGGTCGACCTCTATAGTGGTAAGGATAGACTTCCTTGGGTTGAAATTCCAAAACAGCATCCGCGGCACTTTCCTCGGTCATGGTATAGGGAAGGTTCATGCATACAAAGGCTTTGTCAATGCTTTTTAGTGCTCGCATTTCAGGGATGTCCTCGGTGTCCCCGGAAAAATAGAGACGCTCCCCACCTATAGTCAGGACATACCCATTTCCACGCCCTTTGGCATGAAAACTCAAAGCTTCTTCTCGTAAGTTGTACATGGGAATGGCTTCAACCTCTATTCCTGAATAGGTTTTTGTATCACCATTGTTCATGATATCCAAGGTCAAGGTAGACTCGCTCGGAATTTGATCCGCAACAGCTTGGGGAGCAATCAGTATAGTGTTCTCTGTTGCAATTTCTTGTAGGGTTTCCAAGTTAAAATGGTCGCCATGAATATCAGTCACGAAAATAATATCAGGGCTATTTTGACCTTCAAAGGCGGATTTTCCTCCTACAGGGTCTATATATAAGGTAACATCGTTCCATTCCAAAACCGTTGTGGCATGCTCAATAGGGATTATCGAAACTTCTGAAGAGACATCAACCACTTTAGCTTCTACAGCGGTCTCCTCTGTTTCTTTATCTGGGTTGTTTTTTGATTTACAACTGGAAATCAGTACTATCCCTAAACACAAAATGGTGATTTTTCTCTTCATGATGATTTTTTTGAAGTTCCTTTAAAATTAAGGTATATGGATGTTAACGTCGATTTTTTTTAAGATTATTTTATTTGAAATGATCCAAACAACAATCTGAAGCGTATATAAACCAAACACGATTGATTAAAAACCTTAAACGAGAATCAATTAACACAAAAAGTTATGACAGAAGCAAAAAATAACAACGGATTGAAGGTAATTGCTGGTTTGTTGGGTGTAGTTCTTTTGGGAACCATTATTTACACCGTTAGCCTTTACCAAGATAAAAAGGAGACCACTCAAGCTCTTACCCAAGAAAAAGAGTTGGTTGTAGAAGATTTGAACAACTTAAAATCTGAGTACGACAAGGCTATCCTTGAAAGCAACGCCACAAATGAGGAGTTGGTTGCCGCAAGGGACAATATTGCAAAGTACATCGATTCTGTACAGGGTATGAAAGCTGATATCGCTTCCCTTTCAAGATACAGAAGACAAGTGAGCGTTCTAAAGGCTGAAAGAGAAAAACTATTGAAGCAAGTAGATTCCTTGACACAGTCCAACAGCTTGTTGGCCATGCAGCGTGACAGTACGTTCACTGAATTGGAAAAGCAAACTGTTTTCAACGATTCCTTGATTGTACAGAACACCCAATTGGCCGATGCGGTTGAAAGAGGTTCTGCACTTAATCTTTCCGTTATCAGCGTAGATGCTGTGAAGGAAAGAACCAGCGGTAAATTGGTATCTACTTCAAGAGCTAGAGCTACCGATAAACTTAAAGTATGTTTTACAGTAGCCAGTAACACCATTGCCGAGGCTGGTGACAGGGAGTTCTTTATTGAAGTATTGGGCCCTCAAGGAAACGTTCTTGGAGAAGGATTGACCAAAGCTACTGAGGAAGGTGCTTCCATTACATATAGCAAAGGAACCAATTTCTATTATGAAAACAGCTCTTTGGATGTATGTGATTACGTAAACAAGCCTGCAGGTGACTACCAAAAAGGGAACTACATGGTTAATGTTTATGACAGCAAGTTGAAATTGTTGGGTACTTCCAAATTTGAGTTGAAATAATACACACACTATCCATAAACCATAAAAGGCCCGTCCAAATTGGACGGGCCTTTTGTTTTTTAAGAAGGTCACAACTATTTTAAGCTGCCTACCATGTCTTCCGGTTTTACCCAAGCATCGTATTCTTCTGGGGTAACATAGCCAAGATTGACGGCTTCCTCTCGTAAGGTAGTACCATTTTTATGGGCCGTATTGGCAATTTCCGCGGCTTTATAATAGCCAATTTTGGTATTCAACGCAGTAACCAACATTAAAGAATTGTTCAGTAGGGTCTTGATGACTTGATGGTTGGGCTCAATACCCACAGCACAGTTTTCCTCGAAACTTACACAGGCATCACCCAATAATTGGGCCGACTGCAGAATGTTTGCGGCCATCATGGGCTTAAATACATTCAGTTCATAATGTCCTTGTGTGCCCCCAACGCTTATGGCCACATCGTTGCCCATTACCTGTGCGCACACCATGGTCAGTGCCTCGCATTGTGTAGGGTTTACTTTCCCGGGCATAATGGAGCTTCCAGGTTCATTGGCAGGGATAATGATTTCCCCAATCCCGGAACGGGGGCCTGAGGCCATCATCCGGATATCATTGGCAATTTTATTGAGTGATACCGCCAATTGCTTTAGGGCACCGTGGCTTTCCACAATGGCATCATGAGCCGCCAAAGCTTCAAATTTATTTTCGGCAGTTATGAATGGAAGTCCTGTAAAATCCGCAATATATTTGGCAACCAACACATCATAGCCTTTTGGTGTATTAAGTCCGGTACCTACCGCTGTTCCACCCAAGGCAAGTTCGCTCAAATGGGGTAATGTGTTTTTCAAGGCCTTTAGTCCGTGCTCCAATTGTGATACATATCCGGAGAACTCTTGTCCTAAGGTCAGGGGAGTGGCATCCATTAAATGGGTACGTCCAATTTTTACGACTTCCTTGAACTCTTTTGATTTTTTCTCCAAGGTATTTTTGAGCTGTTCCACACCGGGAATGGTAACCTCTACAATCTTTTTGTAGGCGGCAATGTGCATTCCTGTGGGGAAGGTGTCATTGGAGGACTGGCTTTTGTTCACATCGTCATTGGGCTGAATGGTCTTTTCGCCCTCTCCAATTTTTTTTCCTGCAATTTCGTGCGCCCTGTTCGCAACCACTTCATTGACATTCATGTTGCTTTGGGTCCCCGATCCTGTTTGCCAGATCACCAAAGGAAATTGATCATCGTGTTTTCCGGCAAGGATTTCGTCACAGACTTGGGAAATCAAATCTCTTTTTTCGACAGCTAGGACACCAAGCTCATGATTGGCATATGCCGCCGCTTTTTTCAAGTAGGCAAAGCCGTATACCACATCCAAGGGCATGGAAGCGGAAGGACCAATCTTAAAATTGTTTCGGGAGCGTTCGGTTTGTGCACCCCAATATTTATCAGAAGGCACTTTTACCTCCCCCATGGTATCTTTTTCAATTCTAAAGCTCATTTCTTAAAATTTTGAGTTACAAAGGTAATTGTTAACAGAATTATATGGTAGTGCTTGTTGTCAAATACACTTTTTTGATTTCAGATTTGTTTTTTTTAAAAAGAAGAAAGTATCTTTGTTATACAAAAGGAAAGAATAATGTTCGAATTTGACCAATATCTAGGATTTTTAGCTTTTTTGACAATTTTGACCATCGGTTTTTGGTTGATGATTTTCTTATTGACCTTTGTGGTCCCTTATTGGTTGGTCGGCAACCTTAGGGAAATGATGAAAGAAAAACGCGAGGCCAAAAAAGCCCAGCTCGAAGAATAAAAAAAGAAGACAAAAAAAAGAAGCCTATTGGCTTCTTTTTTTTGTCCCAGCTTAGGAATTTCCTCCTCCTTTAAACTCTCCCTGCTCTTCACCTCCACGTTCATCCCCGTCGGGTCGGTTTCCTTGCCTTCTGTCCTTAGGCTGGTTAAATCGGTATATAAATGATAGGTTCACCTGTCTTTTTCTCCACTGAAATTCACTGTCTCTGATAAATGAAGCAGTTTGTGTATAGCTTTGACGCCTTCTTGAGTTGAACATATCACTGACATTCAATGAAAGCGTAGCCTTATCTTGGAACAAATCCTTGCTCAGTGCCATGTCCAAAGAAAACATTGCATCGGTTTCGGTTTGGGCATTTTGCCTTGGACCCATGTAAAATGAATTAGCCTGAAGTTCCATTTTGGCCGGTAGTGTAAACTTGGAACTTAACCTAGTGAAAAAGCTCGAGTTGGAGGCACCGTAATCTACGTTGTTGAACTCTCCATCCGTGCTGAACAAAAAGAAGTTGACACTCCCATTCAATCTCCACCATTTTGCAGGACTGTACATTACACCTGCTTCCGCACCCACACGTTCATTGGTGGATAGGTTAATGGGCAAAGATCGGATGATCTGGATGCCGTCTGAAGTTACCTGGCCTGTTTCTTCCGTAATGAACTCAAAAGATCTTGTTTCCTTTTGGTAATAAATGGAAGACGTGAAGGTCAAAGTTCTCCATCTTTTCATATATCCTAGGTCAAACGCATTGGCAAATGCAGGATCTAGGTCCGGATTTCCTTGAAAAACGTTGGTTCTACTAGATCTTGATGGGAAGGGGTTAATAAACCAACCCCTAGGTCTATTGATCCTTCTGTTGTATCCAAGAGAGATGTTCTGGGTCTCGGAAATTTCAAAAACCAAGTTTATCGTAGGGAACAGCCCCAAATAATTCTTATCAAAATTAAGGTCAACATCTTGCCCGATGAGCTCATCCAATACAGCGCCATCAATGTCAGAATCCACACTCCCTTTCATTTGGGTATTTTCCAAACGCAAGCCTAGCAAAACAGAGAACTTGCCATATTTGTTGCCATATTGGGTGTAGAGTGCGTTTACGTTTTCGTGGTACGTGAATATATTGGTCAAGTCGGTATTGGTCTCAAAATTGCCTGTACCTTGATTCAAGGTATCCAATTGATAATCATTGACTTCCTTTTCAAAATTGCCTCGGTAACCCGCTTCAAATTGCGCATCGCCCATGGGTAGGACATAATCTATCTGGGCTAAAATATCATCTTGGGTCTGCTTTTCATAAATGTTCTCAAGCGCCAATAAATTGTCATTTGGAAAGGTGTTGTTTTCCTTTATTACCGTCAAAAGATCTTCATCATCCGTTGAATACTGAAAATCTGCGGTAAGCTTGTGGCCGCTATCATTTATATTATTGGTATAGTTTAAGGAATACTGACTGCTGCGGTCATCCTCGCCTTGATCTTCTGTTCTAAAGGTTCGGCTATCCAAGTCGTTGTCTATAAACCGCTGGTTGTCGTTTTCCGTCAAATCATTTTCATCAGACCATCTAAAGAAAACACTACCGGTAATGGAAGATTTATCCGTTAGGAAATATTCCATCCCAAGATTTATGTTAAAACCATCATCATTACGGCTGATGTCCCTTTCTTCAATAATCCTATCAAACTGACTTGTATCGGAAAGGTAAGTATTGTCATTTCTTCCTTCTCCCGGAGATTCCCTGTGGAAATACCCCAATGTGTTGAAAATGTTGAACTTTTCGGTGCGAAGATTAAAATTGGTCGTTGCCCTTGCATTGAAGGGAATACCCACGGTGGTATTTACGGACCCGTTGATACCCAAGGTCTTTTCCTTTTTGAGTATGATATTCAGGATTCCCGCTGTTCCTTCTGCATCATAACGGGCAGACGGGCTGGTAATTACCTCTACTTTTTCAATGGCATCTGCCGGTAGTTGGCGTAGGGCGTCGGTTGAACCAAATCCTGCCAATGCGGAAGGTTTCCCATTGATCAATATCCGAACATTTTCGTTACCCCGTAAACTTATGGCACCTTCAACATCCACGGAAACAGAAGGAATATTGCCCAGTGCATCACTTACGTTTCCTCCACTGGTGGTAATATCTTTTCCAATATTATAGACCTTTTTGTCCAGTCTTACCTCCACAGTGGTTTTTTCCCCAACCACTTCAACTTCTTGCAGTTGTGCTACGTCGGGTGCCAAGATAATGGAACCTAAATTTGTGGAAGCGCTATAGGTTTGATTGGTACGGGCATAGGTTTTATAGGAAATATATTCAACCCGGATATTATATTGACCTGGTGAGGCTTCAACCTCAAACTTACCATCCAAATCTGTTATTCCACCGGTGACCTGGGCGGGGTCATTGGAGCTTTGAAGTACAAAAGTGGCATACTCCAATGGTTGACCGGAGTCTTGATCGACCACTTTTCCTGAAATGGTAATGGAATTTTGAGCTTGGGTATTTACCGCAAATAGAGCGAACAAAAATAACGGGACAATGATTTTGTGCATAGTTTGGTTTTAAGTCGACAAAAGTGGTAGGAAATTCAGAAGAACTGAAATTAATATCTGTCAACAGCACAATTGGGCCCGTCAATGACCTTAAGGATTTGTTAATCTTTTTTCTTTTTCTTTTTCTTCTTTTTCTTCGTGGATTTGAAGCGGTTTTCTTGGAGTTCCATGAATGCGTTGTATTTGTCCTCCGGTAAGCCGGCCTTTAACTCCTCATTTTGTATTTTTTCGATCTTCTCTATTTCTTCTTTGGCCTTCAATGGCTCGAGACCCAAAATTTGAAGTTCTATGCGTTTTTGGACCGATTGCACCAAAGTAGTACGCACTACGGCCTCCTCAAAAGGATTAAGGCCCAAAGCCTCTGTAATCGAGGGCATCTGCCCATCTACCACCTCTTCTGCTGTGGGTGGCTCCTCTTCTTTTGGGGTAGACTGTACTTGAGGGAGGGTACTTTGTCTTCTTCCATACCTGTTTCCATAGGGTGAACCATATCCATACTGGGCAAAAGCCTCACTGGCACATAACAATCCTATACATAAGGTGAGAAGACTAAGGATGCTAATTTTTTTCATGACTATTGATTCAATTTATTGTAGCACTGGATACATTTGAGCTCCAATACTATAGCAAGGTATTGATTTTTTCGGCAGGTCTGCCAATTACGGCTTTTTTCCCGTTGATCACAATGGGGCGTTCAATAAGTTTGGGATGCTTTGCCATGGCTGCAACGATTTCAGCATCGGAAAGTTCCTTGCCCTTATAGTGTTCTTTCCATATAGCCTCGTTCTTACGGACCAGTTCAATGGGCGAAATGCCCAAATACCCTATAATTTCCTTGAGCTCATCCTCGGTGGGGACCTTGTCCAAATACTTGATGACTTCAAAGTCTTGTCCTGATTGTTCCAAAACTTCCAGCCCTTCTCTAGACTTCCTACATCTTGGGTTGTGGTATATTTTGATCATATTTCTATAATTGTCCGATGTCTGAATTTTATTCCTCTTTTTGTCCCATCATCATCAAGAAGGCTTTCAAAAATGCACCAATGTCCCCGTCCATAACGGCATCCACGTTCCCGGTTTCTTCTCCGGTGCGTACATCCTTGACCAATTTATAGGGATGCATCACATAGTTTCGGATTTGGGAACCCCATTCAATCTTCATTTTGGAGGATTCAATTTCTTTACGTGCCTCTTGCTTTTTCCGAAGCTCAATTTCATACAGCTGTGACTTTAACATCTTTAAAGCTGTGGCTCGGTTATCGTGTTGCGAGCGTGAATCTGAACAGGAAATTTGTATTCCCGTGGGCTTGTGTACCAATTGCACCTTGGTTTCTACCTTGTTTACGTTCTGTCCACCAGCACCACTGGAACGTGCCGTGGTTATCTCAATATCCGATGGATTTATTTCGATTTCTATGGTATCATCCACCAAAGGGTACACATAGACCGAAGCAAATGAGGTGTGGCGTTTGGCATTACTGTCAAAAGGGGAGATGCGCACCAAACGATGCACCCCATTTTCACCTTTGAGCCAACCAAAAGCGTATTCACCATCAATTTCGAGGGTTACGGTCTTAATACCGGCAACATCACCTTCTTGGTAGTTGAGTTCCTTGACCTTAAAGCCATTCTTTTCGGCCCACATAAGGTACATCCGCATAAGCATGGAGGCCCAATCACAACTTTCGGTACCTCCGGCACCAGCCGTAATCTGAAGCACTGCGGTAAGCTCATCGCCTTCATCGGAAAGCATGTTCTTGAACTCCAGGTTTTCTATGATCAACAAGGTTTTATCGTATTGTTGAGTCACTTCTTCCTCAGAGACTTCCCCTGCTTGTTGAAATTCCATCAGGACCTCAAGGTCACCCAATAGGGCTTGGGCAGCATTGTAATCCTCAACCCATTTCTTTTTGGATTTTAGCAATTGCATCTGTTTTTGGGCTTCCTGCGGATTGTCCCAAAAACCGGGTTCGAGGGTTTTTTCTTCCTCGTTCTCTATTTCAATAAGTTTGGCATCAATGTCAAAGATACCTCCTTAACGCACCAAGGCGCTCAATAAGATCTTTCTGCTGATCTGTAGTGGTCATATACTTAACTTTCGCACAAAAATAAACTTCTTTTGGAATATAACTGAATCAAACTTGATTGGTAAACCAACACTTGTTTTGCTACTGCCAGATTCATCTCACACCCAATCTTTTAAAAAGACGTTTTCATATGTTTTTAAAAATGAAATACATATTTTTAAGTCCAATTTCCACACCATTATGAAGAAAAGCATCACTCTGGCCATTATACTGTATTCGTTCTGTACTGTATTACAAGCGCAGACCTTTAACAAGGCAAAGGATTTTCAAAAGTTCAGCGGATATTTCAACTTTTACTACGACGATGAATCCGACAAAATATACCTCCAGGTGGATGAATTGGATAAGGAGTTCCTTTATGTGTATGCCTTGAGCAGTGGAATAGGGAGCAATGATATTGGGCTTGACAGGGGACAACTCGGGAACGAACAGGTGGTCTTTTTCAAAAAAGCAGGTAATAAATTGTTATTGGTACAACCCAATTTGGAATACAGGGCCATCACCCAAAATAATCTGGAACGAAAATCTGTGGAGCAGGCTTTTGCCAAATCCGTATTGCATGGATTTAAGATTGAGGAAGAGTCCCGCGGAAGTTATTTGATTGACTTTACTGATTTCTTGATGCGGGATGCCCATGGAGTGGCCAATCGGTTGAAAAGCACCAAGCAGGGTTCGTACAGTTTGGATAAATCCAAAAGCGCCTTGGATTTTGAACGTACCAAGGCTTTCCCAAAAAATGTGGAGTTTGATGCCATACTCACCTTTGAAGGAACTCCTACGGGAAGCTGGATCCAATCCGTGACCCCCAACCCGAGTCTGGTTACCGTGGCGCAACACCACTCACTGATCGAATTGCCTGATGATAAATACCAAAAAAGGGAGTTCGACCCACGTAGCGGGTCATACCCTTTTTCATATTATGATTATGCCACCCCGGTCCAAGAGTCCATTTTAAAACGGTTTGTGACCCGTCACCGATTGGAAAAGAAAAACCCAAGTGCCCCGGTCAGTGAAGCTGTGGAACCCATCATATACTATCTGGACAATGGCACCCCTGAACCGGTTCGCTCTGCTCTTTTGGAAGGAGGAAGGTGGTGGAACCAGGCCTTTGAGGCCATCGGTTACAAAGACGCATTTCAGTTAAAAGTATTGCCCGATGATGCCGATCCTTTAGATGTTCGTTATAATGTGATTCAATGGGTGCACCGTTCCACAAGGGGTTGGAGTTATGGCAGCAGTGTTACCGATCCACGTACAGGTGAAATCATAAAAGGGCACGTCAGTTTGGGAAGTCTACGCATTCGTCAGGACTTTTTAATCGCCCAAGCCTTGATGAACCAACCGTTTGCCGAGCGGGACGACAATTACCAGCCCATGCTGAATATGGCCTTGGCCCGTATCCGACAGCTTTCTGCCCATGAAATAGGCCATACCCTTGGCTTTGCCCATAATTTTGCGGCAAGCACCAACGATCGGGCATCGGTGATGGACTATCCGCATCCCCAGTTTGAACTGAAAGGAAGCACCATAGATTTCTCCAACGCCTATGACACGGGGATAGGGGAGTGGGACAAAGTGACCGTAGCCTATTCCTATTCCGATTTTCCAAAAGGTACTAATGAAAAAATAGCCTTGAATGCCATCCTAAAGAAAGCCCAAGATGAAGGGTTACGGTATATTTCCGATCAGGATGCCAGACCAACCGGAGGAGCCCATGCCTTGGCCCATTTGTGGGACAATGGCAAGAGTGCCAGTCAAGAGTTGGAAAATGTGTTGCAGGTCAGGAAAACGGCCATCAACAATTTTTCCATGGATAACATCCGGACCGGCGAACCCAATTCAGTTTTGGAAGATGTATTTGCCCCCTTGTATTTTTTCCACCGTTATCAAACGGAAGCAGTTTCCAAGCTTGTAGGTGGACTGGATTACAATTACGCCACCAAGGGTGACGGACAGCGGACAGTCCATATGGTGAACGAAGCGGTACAGGAACAGGCCTTGGAATCCATACTGGAAACCTTGGATGCCAAAGTAATTGCCATTCCACAGGATAAATTAGATCTCTTTCCACCCAGGGCCATTGGATATTCAAGAACCCGGGAATCGTTCAACGGTAGAACAGGGGTGAGCTTTGATGCCCTTTCCGCTGCCGAAACCGCTGCGGATATGACCTTGGGGCTTTTGTTGCACCCGGAACGTGCCTCTAGATTGATTCAGCAAAAGAGTTTGGACAAAAACCAATTAGGGCTTTCGGAAGTTTTGGAGGAAACGATAAAGAATACCATGGGAGCGTCTAACCGAGATGCCTATTTGGATGAAGTACAGCAGACCATTAATTTCAGGGTATTGTACCATATCATGAACTTGGCAGCCCATGATGCGGTGCATCCTCAGGTGAATGCTCTTGCCCATGAATCCCTTAAAAACATCAAGGCGTCCTTGCTTGGAGGTGAAAAAACAGCCATTGCGATAGAAATGGTTCGACGAATTGATGCCTTTTTGGACAATCCCGAAAATTTTAAATTGATACCTACTCCGAAAATTCCAGATGGGTCACCCATAGGAATGGATTGTATGAATTAGCTAAAGACAAGTACAAGTTCAAGCACATAGAAAAATATGGTATAAGTAATGCTAGAAAGGGCAGGTTTTAGGTAATAATAAAATGATGAAAGGGGAATTAAAGTGAGTATTCTACGGCTTGGTGTTGGGCCTTGATATTGAATTTTGAACTTTTATGGAAATCAATCTGATCAGTGATACGGTTACCCGGCCTACAGCGGGAATGTTGGCGACCATGCTGGCCGCCAAAGTAGGGGATGATGTATTTAAAAACGACCCTACGGTAAATGCTTTGGAGGAAAAAGTGGCCAACTATTTTGGTATGGAAGCTGCTTTGTTCTTTCCCAGTGGCACCATGGCCAACCAAACGGCCATAAAACTCCATACCCAACCCGGTGAGCAATTGATTTGTGATAAATACGCCCATGTCTTTAATTATGAAGGAGGTGGGGTCAGCTTTAACAGTGGGGTAAGTTGTAGATTGGTGGATGGGCATCGAGGGATGATGACTGCCGAACAGGTGGAAGCCTCCATAAATCCTCCAGATTTCTACCACAGTCCTTTGACCTCTTTGGTTTGTATCGAGAACACCACCAACAAGGGTGGGGGAGCCTGTTGGGATTTTGCCGAACTTCAAAAAATCAGAAAAGTTTGTGATCAACACCACCTCAAATACCATTTGGATGGGGCCAGGTTATGGAATGCGTTAGTGGCCAAGAAAGAGGACCCAAAAAGCTACGGAGCTCTTTTTGATACCATAAGTGTGTGTTTGAGCAAGGGGATGGGCTGCCCTGTAGGTTCTGTACTCGCAGGCGATTCCGAAACCATTGCAAAGGCGCTTCGTGTTCGTAAAGTGTTGGGTGGGGGAATGCGTCAAGCCGGTTTTTTGGCCGCAGCAGGAATCTATGCCATGGACCACCATATTGACCGATTGGCGGATGATCACAAAAAAGCTGCCGAAATCGGAAAAGTTCTCTCTAAGCTGGGCTTTATCAAAAAAGTGGAGCCCATAGAAACCAATATCATCATCTTTGAGTTGGATGAATCCCAGATGTCATCCCCTAATTTTTTGAAAAAGCTGGAAGAAAACCAGATATCCATCATTGGAATGGGGCAGGGAAAGCTGCGTATTGTCACCCATTTGGACTATACGGATGCCATGCACGACCATTTCCTCACTATCTTGAAAAAAATAGGATAGCTTATTTCATAAAGGAATCCATTCCCGGGATATTGGGCATCCCTTCTTTGGCCACGGCAGCCAATTCCGTTTCATTGACCTCGGTAGCTTTGGTGATGGCCTTATTAAGGGTCAATACCAAATAATCTTCCAGTTGCTCTTTGTCTTTCAATAAAGAATCGTCCACACTTATGGATTTTATTTCCCTATTGGCGGTAAGGGTCACTTTCAAAAGGCCATCAGCGGATGTTTCATCAATCAATACGGTGTTCAAACGCTCTTTGGTGGCTTCAACCTTTTTCTGGGCTTCTTTGAGTTTGCCCATCATACCCATTAAATCTCCAAACATAGTCGCAATTTTTTAGTTGTAATTGACTTCAAAAGTAATACATTGAAAGAAATCTAAATCTATGGGACATGCCAAAACACTAGCTTATAGTATCATTTTAAGCCTTATTTTTGCAGGCTCTTGCCAAAATACTAAACAAGAATCCATGAGTATACAACCCCCGGTGGCCCAAAAGAAACCGACAAAACTGGAGAAACACGGTGATGTACGGACCGATGATTATTATTGGATGAACAATAGGGAAGATCAGGATGTGATCGATTACCTGAATGCCGAAAATGAGTATTATCAACAGATGACCGCTCATACCAAAGTGTTCCAAGAGACGCTGTTTCAGGAAATCAAGTCCCGAATCAAGGAAGACGACTCCTCCGTGCCCTACAAATTGAATGGCTACTGGTATATTACCCGTTACGAGGAAGGAAAGGAATACCCTATTTTCTCGCGCAAAAAAGAAAGTTTGGAGGTCGAGGAGGAACTCATGTTCGATGGTAACCAGATGGCCAAAGGCCACGAATACTTCAACCTAAAAGGGGTTACCATAAGCCCCGACAATACCTTGGCCGCTTTTGCCACGGATACGGTATCCAGAAGACAGTATAATATACAGATAAAGAACCTCCTGACCGGTGAAATTTTTCCCGATTTAATAGAAAACACTACCGGGAGCTCGGTTTGGGCCAATGATGGAAAAACCTTGTTCTATACCAAAAAGGACCCTGTAACCTTGCGTTCGGATAAAATTTATAAACATGTATTGGGGACTTCATCAGCGGATGATGTATTGGTGTTCCATGAAGAGGATGATACGTATAATACCTTTGTCTATAAGACCAAGTCCCGAAAATTTATCGTGATCGGTTCGGTGAGCACGCTCACCTCTGAATATCAAATTTTGAACGCCGACGACCCCAATGGGGATTTCAAGATATTTTCGCCCCGTGATTTAGGTGTGGAATACTCCATTTCACATTACGAAGGCAATTTTTATGTCCTTACCAATAAGGACAAGGCCACCAATTTTAAGCTGATGAAAGTCAGTGAAGGCCAGACCTCATCTGAACATTGGGAAGATTTTATCCCGCACAGGGAAGATGTATTGTTGGAGGATGCTGAAATCTTTAGGGACTATTATGTGCTTTCTGAGCGGGAGAACGGACTCAACCAGCTCAAAATCTCCCGTTGGGACGGTACGGACAGCTATTATCTGCCTTTTGATAGTGAAACGTATGTGGCTGGACCTTCGGTAAACTTGGATTTTGATACCAACGAACTTCGGTATTATTACAATGAGATGGGGGCACCCTATGCCGTCATCGATTTCAACATGCAGACCAAGACCAAAAAGGTTTTGAAGGAGCAAGAGGTCCTTGGAGGCAAATTTGACAAGGCCAATTATACCACGGAACGTTTGTGGGCCACGGCATTGGATGGCAAAAAAGTGCCTATTTCCTTGGTGTACCGAAAAGATACCCCTTTGGATGGGACCAGTCCGTTATTACAATACGCCTATGGCTCTTATGGGAGCACCATTGACCCATACTTCTCATCCGTACGGTTGAGTTTATTGGACAGGGGCTTCATTTTTGCCATTGCCCATGTAAGGGGAGGGGAGTATTTGGGAAGACCTTGGTACGATGATGGTAAAATGCTTCATAAAAAGAACACCTTCACCGATTTTATAGCCTGTTCCCAATTTCTGATTGAGAAAAAATACACCAGCCCGGAGCATTTGTACGCCAGTGGCGGCTCTGCAGGAGGTTTGTTGATGGGTGCCATCATCAATATGGCCCCTGAACTCTATAACGGAGTCATTGCCTCGGTGCCTTTTGTGGATGTGGTCACTACCATGTTGGACGATACCATTCCTTTGACCACAGGAGAATATGACGAATGGGGAAATCCCAATGACAAAGAATACTACGATTATATCAAATCCTATTCACCTTACGACAATGTAGAGGCCAAGGAATATCCCAATCTTTATGTTACCACAGGGCTGCACGACTCGCAAGTACAGTATTGGGAACCAGCTAAATGGGTGGCCAAGCTAAGGGACTATAAAACAGACGATAGCCTGTTGTTTTTGGATACCAACATGGATGCCGGGCATGGTGGGGCATCCGGTAGATTTGAGGCTTTACGGGAAACGGTGAAGGATTACGTATTTATTTTAGATCTTGAAGGAAAAGCCTTTTAAAAATAAAAATGTTACTTTTGTGCCGGACTTTTGGCGAAATATGGCTAATTTGTCCCTTACCTAATACCAGTTATGAAGAAACAGATAAATGCGCACAGCAGTATCCTTGACCTAATTGGAAATACCCCCTTAGTTAAGCTTAACACTATTGCAGCTCCCCTAACCGGAAACTTTTATGCCAAGTTGGAGTCCTTTAACCCAGGACATTCCTCCAAGGACCGTATAGCCGTCCATATTATTGAGGAGGCCGAACGAAAGGGAATCCTTAAGCCAGGAAGTACTATTATTGAGACCACATCGGGCAATACGGGCTTTAGCTTGGCCATGGTCAGTATAGTAAAAGGGTATGATTGTATTTTGGCCGTGAGTTCAAAATCATCGCCCGATAAGATAGATATGTTGCGTTCCATGGGTGCCAAGGTATATGTATGCCCTGCCCACGTAAGCGCAGACGACCCGCGTTCGTATTACGAAGTGGCCAAACGTCTTCACCAAGAAACCAAGAACTCCATTTATATCAACCAGTATTTCAACGAACTCAACATTGAGGCCCATTATCAGACCACCGGGCCGGAGATTTGGGAGCAGACCAACGGGAACATCACCCATTTGGTGGCCTGCAGCGGTACTGGGGGAACCATTTCCGGGATTGCACGGTATTTAAAGGAACAGAACCCCAATGTGAGGGTTTTGGGTGTGGATGCCTATGGTTCCGTACTGAAAAAATACCACGAGACCGGGGAGTTCGATCATAATGAGGTATATCCCTACCGTATTGAAGGTTTGGGAAAAAACCTTATTCCAACAGCCACGGATTTTAACAGCATAGACCGTTATGTAAAGGTCACCGATGGTGAAAGTGCCCATATGGCCCGAAAAATAGCCCATACCGAAGGGATGTTCGTAGGCTATACCAGTGGGGCCGCCATGCAGGCACTGTTCCAGTTGAATACCGAAGGTGAGTTTACCGAGGACAGCAATGTGGTGGTAATCTTCCCAGACCACGGCTCACGTTATATGAGCAAGGTTTACAGTAATGAATGGATGGAAAACCAAGGCTTTTTTGATATCCAAAATGCCGAGGTACCAGAAAAAATAGAATACATTAAGTAGTAAGATGTACTACATAACCTAAATAAAGACGGCAATGATCTCATTGTCGTTTTTTTGTATAAAAATTTCGTTGTGCGTACTTCGTAAAAATCTATACTTTTGCAATTCAATCAATTTTAAGGTAGATGAAAGATTTATTTGATAGGATCATTGAAAACAAAGGACCTCTAGGGAAATGGGCATCGCAGGCAGAAGGGTATTTTGTATTCCCGAAACTGGAAGGACCCATCTCAAATCGAATGAAATTCCAAGGAAAGGATGTGATAACGTGGAGTATCAATGACTACTTGGGACTTGCCAATCTACCAGAGATCAAAAAAGTTGATGGGGACGCCGCATACGAGCACGGTGCCGCCTATCCCATGGGCGCCCGTATGATGAGCGGCCATACCGATTACCACGAACAATTGGAAAAGGAGCTTGCCGAATTCGTTCATAAGGAAGCCTCTTATTTGTTGAACTTCGGGTACCAAGGATTTATGTCCGTAATAGACGCCTTGGTGGCCAAAGACGATATTATTGTCTATGATGTGGATTGCCACGCCTGTATCATTGACGGGGTGCGCTTGCACATGGGCAAACGCTTCACATTTAAGCACAACGACCCAGAGAGTTTGGAGAAAAACCTGGAACGTGCCACCAAATTGGCCAACGAGACCGGTGGTGGTATCCTTGTAATTTCCGAAGGGGTGTTTGGAATGCGTGGAGAGCAGGGAATCCTTAAAGAAATCGTGGAGCTGAAGAAAAAATTCCAGTTCCGTTTGTTGGTAGATGATGCCCACGGCTTTGGAACCCTTGGTAAAACAGGGGCCGGAGCAGGAGAGGAGCAAGGTGTACAGGACCAGATTGACGTCTACTTGGCCACTTTTGCGAAATCCATGGCAGGTATCGGGGCTTTTGTGGCTGCCGACAAAGAAATCATAGAATACCTTAAATACAACCTAAGATCGCAAATGTTCGCCAAATCGTTGCCCATGGTCTACGTGAAAGGGGCATTGAAGCGATTGGACATGCTTCGTTCCAGACCAGAGCTCAAGGCTAAACTGTGGGAAAATGTAAATGCCCTACAAAACGGACTTCGCGAGCGTGGTTTTGATTTGGGAACCACCAGTAGCTGTGTTACCCCGGTCTATTTGAACGGAAGTATCCCAGAGGCTATGGCCTTGGTAAAGGATTTGCGTGAAAACCACGGTATCTTCTGTTCCATTGTGGTATATCCGGTTATCCCAAAAGGATTGATATTGTTGCGATTGATTCCAACGGCCACCCATACCCTACAGGATATTGCGGAGACCTTGGATGCCTTTTCATCCATTAGGGAACGATTGGAGAACGGTACCTACAAAAGACTTTCTGCTGCCGTGGCGGCTGCAATGGGGGAGTAACGAGTAGAATAAGCTTAGATGCTATCTATACTACTTATTACATCAAGAAAGTAATCAGTAAGATTTTTGTATTCGATTTCACCTGGAATCCAACTGGCGAACTTCCAATATCGCCATACGGTTGTTGTGTTATTAGGAGGTATTAACAAAAAGTATTGCTCCTCGTTCATTCCGGCAATGATAATGCTTTGTTCAAGTATAGCACCTGTTTCATCATTTCCAGTTCCTTTCCAAATTTCAACAATTTCATGGTCGTAAGTTTTTAAATATTGAATTTGACCTACTTCTAAAAAACTTGGTTCTACAGCATCATTGTGTGTAGGGTATCCATTTGCTATGGAAAGGAATTCTTTATAATCCTCAGGAAGTTGGATTCCAAGTCTTAATTCAGTTTCTTGAACTTCGGAAGTGGTTGCAGCAGGATTTCCTATCCAATTTTCTTGAACTTGTTGAGGAGTAAAATAATTATTGCCTACTTGGGTCAATGATTTTTTAAAAAGATCTGAAAGTATTTTTTCCACTCCTTCTTTAATCATTTTTTAAGGAGAGATCCTTATACATCTCTTTAAACATTTCTCCCGGGTCTACATCCAAGGCCAATGCAATCAAATAAAGTTCCCAAGCCCGAAGTTGGGTAGAAGGGTTAAGGGTCAATTCACTTATCCTTGATTTACTGATGCCAGTTTTTCTGGAGATTTCTGCCTTGCTAGCTGACTTTTTGGATAAAAACAATCCTAATTCTGTCATGATAATTTTTGATTTTCGATACTCTAATTTAACAGATTGATATCCGAGTTTAGAAAATCTGTACTAAAATTTTGATTTATTCCCGAAAGTAATTACCTTGGTTTTGATTTTCGAACTATAATATAGAATTTCTAAACTTTTTGACAAATGAAAAAATACACCAAATCTGACCTTGAGGCCATTATTGGCACCCAACAAGAAAACCTGACCGTGATACAGGATTTTTTGGGCATCATTAAACACCAGAACGAACTGTTGCACCAAGCCAACCAAAGGTTGCGGGACCAGATTGCAAAGATGGAGTAGGGGATGCGACAAGATTCCAAGGGTTTTAGGATTCTGTCTGGACTAATAATGTGCTTCCCGGTTCTGGTTTGGCGTTTGAATGGCCCATGGTCGGGGTTAAAAGGTACCCATAAATGTTACGTCTTCTTTTTTCCAGCTCATTATTGAAGGCTTTATCGCGCTCGCCCTCTGTCTTAAAGGCAAAACTTAGGTGCTCAAACTCAGTTTCGCAATCAAAAACTATTTCGGAATCGGCCATCATAAGCAGTCCGGAAAAGACCCTTTTCTTTACTATCCATGCTTGTTTGGAGTTTGGGTCCATCAGTACGGTATTGGGTGGCAGCCCATCAAGGCTATGCTGAATTTCAGTCAACAACCCCCTGCCAGTAATCGTATAACATTCAATGATTTTTACGGAAGTATGGTCCATGATGCATCTCGGTCAATGGTTTTTGTTGTGATTTGGGGTATTCTAAGATCATAAAAATCCTTCAAAAACAAAAAAAGTGAACCCAATGGCCCACTTTATGTTCAAAATTTTTGAAATGACTTTAGGGAATGGAGTTGATTTGCTCATAGATCCTTTGTTTCGACTTTTCAAAGATCTCCCCGCCAAACTCCTCATTGTCCAATGAAATAATGGTGGTATCGGTAACACCCATCATCCCAAAAATAAATTTCAGGTACGTGGTCTGAAAGTTCATGTGCCCGTTTTTCTCGTTTTCCCCATATCCGGTATCGCCCCGGGTGGACAGGATAAACAGTTTCTTGTTTTCCAATAGTCCCACATAATCCCCATCCGGTTCTCCCGAACGGAATTTCCAAGTCTCGTTGATCCGCATGATTTGGTCTATATACGCCTTGAGGCCACTGGGAATGGACCAATTGTACATGGGGGTTCCCAAGACATAAACATCATTTTCTTGAAGTTCCTTGACCAGTATGTCGCTCAAAGCAACTCCGGTTTGGTTTTGTTCCTCCCTGTTTTCGGGCCTTACAAAGGCACTGGCGATCCATTTTTCATCAATGGGCGGGATTTCTTCCAGTCCCACTTCCCTGTGGGTAAAGGAATCATCGGGATTCTTTTTTCGCCAATTGTCCAAGAACAGTTGCGTAAGTTGTCTACTCTGCGATCTTTCGTTTCGCACGCTGGCGTTGATAATAAGTACTTTTTTCATTTGCTCTCCATTTTGAAAGCAAAGTTGTACCAAATGAAAACCCTAAAAATTGACCTAGTTCAATTTCGGTTTGTTTTTTCGTATTCGGCTTATAAATTCGGGAGTGACTCCCAGATAGGAGGCAATGAGGTATTGGGGCACCCTTTTGGCGAGTTGGGGGTAGTTTTCCAAAAAATCGGCGTAGCGATGGGCGGCATCGTACGTATTGTTAATGACGATTCTCCGTTGTAGACTGGCCGTGTAGCCTTCCAGAATGATACGAAAATACCGTTCCAACCTTGGGATTTCCGCCAACATGTTCTGGAATGCCAAATGTTGGATTTGGAGCAGTTCTGTCTTTTCCAACGCCTGAATGGTGTACATGGAGGGTTCTTGTTTTTGAAAGCTCAGGATATCCGTGGCCCACCAATCATCAATGGCAAAATAGAGAATCTCTTCTGTGCCTTTCTCAGGATTGATGTAGAAAGCTTTCAACGAACCGGAAATGACATAATTGTCCGTTTTGCACACTTCCCCATTTTGGAGCAAATAATCTCCCTTCTCCAAAGTCTTGGTGGTCCAAAAAGTATTGAAAAGCCGAATCTCTTCGGGAGAAAGCTTTACATGCTTGGATATGTTTAGTAGCAGGGATTCGTGCATCGGACCAAATGAGAGTTTAAAATTCACCAAAACTTGGCAGAAAAACAATTCTAAGTCCTTCTCATTAGTCCGCAGCGGCCTGCTGAAAATTGGAATTGGCCGGAGGCAGTATAAATTCCTCATCCTGCCCATGCGTCTTTTTGGAGAGGTGTAGGGTATGGGTCAGGTGCACCCACAGGGCATTGGTGTAGATATAGTGCCCGGCCGTGGTGGTACTGGCAAACTGGTTGTTCCAGCCAACGGATACGGACATCCAGCGGTTAAACTGTACCGTGGGCATCACGATGAACCTGTTTTTGTCGAATACGTTGTGTACAATGTGGTCCCCGGCATTGAACATGACCTCGTCACTGATATTGATCCTAAACTTGCAATCCGGTCTGGTCTTGGAAAGGGAAAAGAGATTGAACCCGGTCATTAGGGCATAACGGAGGCGGAGGGCAAAGATATTATCGGATTGTACCTTCCCTTCCACCACGGGATTGTAGAAACGCTGCTCGAACCGGAACCTATGGTTCAGTCGGAACTTGTCGCCATTCCCACGGACAAAAAGCTCTTCGTAGGGGCGGTATTCCACTTGATATCGATGGTCCTCGTTATAGAATTCAACATAGGTGAAGCCTGTGGCCACACGGATGTTGTCCGCAATAGCACAGCTTCCGCCCAATCTGCCAAAGAAAATGGAGAATGTATCAAATCCATCCTTCCAACGGACACCAGTATTTCCGAAAAGCATCCATTTTTCGTTCAGGTGGGTGATGTTGTTGTACTGAAACCATTGCTCGCCCCTGTGCGTGACCTCTCTTTGCTGTCCAAATACTTCTTGAACCCAGAGGGTCAACAGCATTAGGCTTAAAAAAAGGGTCTGACGGGATGGGTTCATAAATCTTTTCGATAGGTTCTTCGGCGTTTGTGCACCACGGGATCAAAATGCTTCCACATTTGTCGTATGGCCACATTCTCTTCCAATTCTGGGGTTCGGATGCAGTTGACAACGCCTTTTTCACTAAAAGTTTTGTAATACTCGTTAAAAATGATGGCCGTGACGCCCTTGTTCTGATAATCGGGGCGGATGCCGATCAGGTAAAAAATAACATCCTTGCTTTTCTTTTTGGCTTTCAGCAAATGATAGATGCCAAAGGGGAACAATTTTCCATTGGCCTTTTGCAACGCTTGTGAGAACGAAGGCATTACTATAGCAAAGGCCACAAGTTTGTCATCGGAATCCACCACAAACTTGATATACTCCGGATTGATGAAACTGATGTACTTCTTTTTGAAATACTCTTTTTGGATGTCCGTGATCTTTACAAAAGAGGAGAGCTTGGAATAGGTGTCGTTGAACAGGTCGAACATTTTATCCACCCACGGCATAATGTCCGCACTCTTGGTAAAGTTCATTTCCCGAAGTCCATACCGTTTTTTCACCAATAAATTAGCCTTGTGGAACAAGGCGGGGTCTGCTTTCGCTGCCAAAAACTTGTTTTCGAGATATTCCTTTTCCTTGACAAATCCGTGTTTTTCGTAATGTGACTGATAGTAGGGGTGGTTGTACCATGTGATCATGGTCCCGATATGGTCAAAGCCTTCAATAAGTACGCCTACCTTGTCCAGATTGGAAAAGCCCACGGGGCCTTCCATATAGTTGAGTTGGTGCTGTTTGCCAATTTCCGCAACCTTGTCCAATAAGGCTTTGGACACTTCAAGATCGTCCACAAAATCGAACCACCCAAAGCGCATTTTTTTGAGTTGTTGTTCGTTCACTTCCAGCCAATTGACAATGGCGGCGACCCTGCCCACGATTTTCCCATCCTTGTAGGCCAAGAAAAAAGAAGCTTCGGCATTTTTAAAGACCGGATTCTTGGATTCATCAAAGGATTCCATTTCATCCTTGATGATGGGCGGAACCCAATAGTCGGAGTTTTTATATAGGGAAAAGGGAAACTTTACAAAGTCCTTTAGTTCTGCTTTGGATTGAACCTGTTTAACCGTGATCATACATCAACTTTTACAGGTTCAATAATAGGAATATTACCTACAGCATGAAAGCGTTGGGGGAAAAACTTAGAAATCTATGTCGTCTTTGTTTTTCTTGTCGCGTTTTTTTGATTTTTTCTTATTGGAATTCTTTTTGATCTTTCCATTTTGACCACCACTTTGTTCGTCTATGGGGATTAGCTTGTCCTTGTGGAAATCCAATCGGTAGGAGAAACCTGCAACGGCAAACATCCGTGATGGGGCACTTTTAAAGTTGGAACCCACGTGAAAATCGGCTTGGAAGTTTTCGCTGAACAGGTAAGCCAAACCAGTACGCGCCAGGATATCGGAATAGCGGTCACTGTTGATGCCTTGACCTTCCAGGAAAACACTCCATTTAGGGTTTTTGAAGGCATGGGTCACGGAAAGGGCATAGCGCCATTCCGGAAAATCGGTACCAATACGGTCATACGCAATGTTGGAAATCAGCACAAACCTTGGGGATAGTCTACTCTGGGTAGCAACGGCTCCACGGTATGCTACTACAGGGTCGCCCACATAAAAAGGGTTGTCCCCAACGGTAAACGTAGCTCCACCATACAACGAAACGGCAGGAATCAGGTTTTTCAACTGAAACACATTATTGGCTCGCCAGCTATATAGGTTGGGTTTGTTCTTTTCTGGATTTTTAAAGGGATCGAACACCAAATATTTTAGCCCCACACGGTTTCTGGAAAAATCGGTCCGCCTACCATCCGTTCCCAGCGGGGAGGAATAGTCAACATTCTGCGAAATAAAGGAACCCTCGTATACAATCTCCAGTTCCTCAAAAAGGAGTCCGTACCGTAGGGCAATATCAGTCCCAAAAATATTGGAGTCAAAATTTTGCTCGGAATCGTTTCGTTGCTCATACAACAGCCCCATTTCAACCTGCGCCACATTTTTCCCAACGGCATAGGCACTAACTGCTCGGCCCGGTCTATTGGAATTGATGACATCGGTATATTGGGCACTTAAAAGGGTAGGGGCAAAAAGGGATAGAAACAGTGCTTTTCTGACGAAGGAAAAATCCATATAACTGATTTTAATACTATTTTATGAAACGTTTGGGTTTATTAAGCAACTAACAGTGTAATTTTGATACAATAACTAAGGTTATATGGTTGTACTAAAAACGATTTTATTCCTCATATTAGTATACTACGCAGCCAAATTACTGCTAAAGTGGTTGGCCCCCAGATTGTTCAATTATGCCATGAAGAAGACCCAAGAGCGTTTCGGACAGGATTTTGGACAGTACCAACACTATACAAATGAGCCTACAGAGGAAGGAAAGACCACTATTTTTAAAGGAACCTCCAAAGGTTCCAAACCCTCAAAAAAAGTTGGAGAATACATAGATTTTGAAGAAATTGACTAATATTTGTCTTTTCAAAACCTATCCATGAAACTTTCTCCCAAGGCTTTTATCGTACATCTTTGTGTTTTAGGCTTATTTATACTTACGGCATTGGTCTACTTTTATCCTGTATTGCAGGGAAAGGCCATTTTTCAGTCCGATATTGCCCAGTACAAGGGTATGGCCAAGGAACGTAACGATTATAAAGAGCTTACCGGTGAGGAATCGTATTGGACCAATAGCGCCTTTGGTGGTATGCCCACCTATCAATTGGGGGCCAATTATCCGCATGATTACGTAAAAAAATTGGACCGATTGATTCGGTTTTTGCCTAGACCTGCCGATTACCTTTTTCTATATTTTATAGGGTTTTATATTCTGCTATTGTGTCTTAAGGTAGATTTTAGACTGGCGGCCTTGGGGGCACTGGCCTTTGGGTTTTCTACTTATCTCATCATCATTCTAGGGGTGGGACACAACGCCAAGGCCCATGCCTTGGGTTATATTCCCATGGTGCTGGGGGGTATCGTTTTGGTATTTCGAAAAAAGTATCTCTGGGGCTTTATCTTGACCGCGTTGGCCATGGCCTTGGAAATCAGCGCCAACCACTACCAAATGACGTATTATTTTATGTTGTTGGTGTTGGTGTTGGGATTGGTTCAGCTTATTTATGCCATCAAGGACAAGACACTAAAACATCTGTTCCTTTCCGTAGGGATTTTAATTTTGGCCGTGGCCCTTTCCATAGCGGCCAATGCCACAGGACTTATGGCCACAAAGGAATATGCGGATTGGAGTACACGCGGTAAGTCAGAATTGACTGTAAACCCGGATGGAACGCCCATGCAGGCTTCCAATGGATTGGACAAGGAATACATTACACAGTACAGCTATGGAATTGCTGAATCGTTGGATTTGTTTGTCCCAAGGATGTTTGGAGGTTCAGGCAATGAAGACCTAGGAACGGATTCCAAGGTGTTTGAATATTTGGTAGGCCAGGGGCTACCACCCTCCAAAGCTTTGGAATTGTCCAGTGGATTGCCGTTGTATTGGGGAGACCAACCGATAGTTGCAGGACCTGCCTATGTGGGGGCCATTGTGGTGTTCCTTTTCTTTTTAGGACTTTTTCTGACGAAGGGCAAGCGAAAATGGTGGCTTTTAACCGGTGCTATATTGGCGCTAGTGCTTTCTTGGGGTAAAAATTTCCCAGCCCTTACCAATTTTATGATTGATTACTTCCCATTGTACAACAAGTTTAGGGCAGTTTCCTCCATTCAGGTGGTGTTGGAGCTCTGTTTACCTGTTTTGGGCATATTGGGTCTGTGGGAGCTTTTCAAAAAATCCGGGGACGACAAAGAAAAACTAAAGGCTTTGAAGTTGAGTTTCTTTATCACTTTGGGGTTGGGCGTATTTATTTTTCTTCTAAAAGGATTCTTTGATTTTGAAGGACTGCGTGATGAGATGTACCGCGGATATTTTGGTGATGACGTCATGACCATGATCCAAAGGGATAGGGAAGCAGTGTATACCAGCGACACGATACGATCTTTAATTTATGTAACACTTGCCGCGGTGGTCCTATGGTTGTTCATAAAAGAGAAAATAGGCAAGAATTTCTTGGTATTGGCTCTGGGTGTTTTGATAGTGTTTGATTTGGTCGGGGTGGCGCTTCGTTACGTGAATGAGGGGGATTTTGTACGCCAACGTCAGGTAAATACTCCCTTCCAGGCGAGTGAACTGGACCAAATGATTCAACAGGATGATTCCATCTACCGAGTATTTGATCCACAGGAAGGCCTGAACGGTGCCCGAACCTCCTATTTCCATAAGTCCATTGGAGGGTACCATGCCGCAAAACCTAGAGCATTGCAAGATTTGTTCGAATACCATCTGTACCAGAACAATCTGCAGGTGTTGAACATGCTCAATGTAAAATATATCATCCAGCAAGATGAGGAAGGGAACAGCTTTCCTGCATTGAATGATAATGCCAATGGCAATGCTTGGTTCGTGGAACGTCTGCTTTCGGTTTCATCGGCCAATGAGGAGATTGCAGCGCTCAAGGATTTTGATTCAAAATTGGAAGCGGTGGTCAATACCACTGCATATCCCCGTTTGACCAAGAACCGATATGAGTTGGATTCACTGGCTTCCATTCGATTGGAAGACTATCGCCCCAACTATTTAAAATACCAGACTAACAATGGCAACGAAGGTTTTGCCGTGTTTTCCGAAATGTATTACCCTTCAGGTTGGAATGCCTTTATTGATGGTAAACCCGAGCCCCATTATAAGGTAGATTATGCACTTCGTGGGATGAAGGTGCCGGCGGGAACCCATGAAATCGAGTTCAAATTTGAACCCAAGGTGGTGGAAACGGGGAGTCAGATTAGCTTGGCGGCCTGTATTTTACTCGGATTGATCATTGTGGGAGGCGTTGGCTATTCCTTTGTTTCCAACAAATCCGAGGAATCCTGATGCAAAAGATCCTGGTCATAGCGTATTATTGGCCTCCAGCCGGAGGACCAGGGGTACAGCGGTGGCTAAAGTTCACAAAATACCTGCCCGAATTCGGATTCAGTCCCATAGTCTATGTACCGGAAAATCCCAGCTATCCTATCATTGATGAAAAGCTGGTCGGGGAAGTTCCCAAGGGAGTCAAAATACTGAAACAACCCATAAAGGAACCCTATGCTTGGGCTTCCTTGCTTTCCAAAAGGAAAACGAAGACCATCAGTTCCGGAATCATTAAGGAAAAGAACCCCTCGTTTATGGAAAAATTGTTATTGTGGATACGTGGCAATTTTTTTATCCCCGACGCCCGTAAGTTGTGGGTAAGCCCTTCTATGGAATATTTGGCCAAGGTCATAGCGGATGAAGGCATTAAAACTGTGATCACTACAGGACCGCCCCATAGTTTACACTTGATAGGCTTGGGTTTAAAGAAACGATACGCCATCCAATGGATTGCCGATTTCAGGGACCCATGGACCACCATAGGATACCATAAAAAACTACGCTTGACCTCATACGCAAAGCGAAAACACAAAAAACTGGAACAAGAAGTATTGGTTTCCGCCGATAAAATTGTGGTGACGAGCCAAACCACCAAAAAGGAGTTCGAAGCCATCACGGACAAACCCATTAAAGTGATCACCAATGGGTTTGATGAGGATTTAAAACCTACCACCCAAGATACCAACTTTACGATTTCCCATATTGGGTCATTGCTTACAGGGAGGAATCCTATCGGCTTATGGCAAGCTCTTGCCGAACTTGTCCAAGAAAACAAGGATTTTGGGAATACGCTTCGGATTCAATTGGCTGGAGTGGTAGGGGAGGAAGTGCTCAAGTCCATCCATGAATTTGGACTTGACACCTACCTGAATCAGATGGGATATCTTTCCCATGACCAAGTTTTGGAAGTACAGCAAAAGTCGCAGGTATTGCTATTGCTGGAAATTGACTCCGAAGAAACCAAGGGTATTATCCCAGGCAAGCTTTTTGAATATTTGAATGCCAAACGACCCATTTTGGCCATAGGTCCGGAAGATTGGGAAGCGGGTACCATGGTGACCACGGCTCAAGCCGGAGCGTTCTTTTTACATGCTGATGTGGCATCCCTAAAAAGAGTACTTTTGGATTGGTTCAATACGTATCAACAGGGGGAATTGCAAATAAATTCAATTGATGTGGAGCAATACCACAGAAGAGCTTTGACCCATAGTTTGGCTAAATTTATCTAATGGGAATCGTACTAAAGCAGTCCATACAAAATGTTGTGGTCACCTATCTGGGTTTTTTGTTTGGTGCGGTGAACACCCTTTTCCTATATACCAAAATTTTACCGGATGCCTACTACGGATTGGTCACTTTTATCTTGGCATCAGGCGCCATTTTAATGCCCTTGATGGCCTTTGGGGTGCACAACACTATGGTGAAATATTACAGTTTCTGCCAAGATTCCGAAAAGGATTCTTTTTTAACATTGATGCTATTGATTCCCTTGCTGGGGACTGTTCCTGTGGCTTTGGTAGGGTTCCTTTGGTATGAGCCTTTGGGGAATTTGATTTCGGAAGTAAACCCAATGGTCAAGGATTATCTCTGGTATGTTTTTGTGGTTGGGTTGGCCATGGCATATTTTGAGGTTTTTTATGCCTGGTGCAAAGTACATCTGAAATCGGTCTTTGGAAATTTCATGAAAGAGGTGTTCGGTAGGATAGGGGTTTCCATCCTTTTGATTCTATTGTATTTTGAAATTATTTCGCTGGATGTCTTTTTCAAAGGTTTGGTGGGACTGTACCTGTTGCGAACAGTGATTATAAAGATATATGCCTATACCCTTAGGTTTCCCCGGTTGGATTTTAATTTTCCGGCGCATACCAAAGAAATACTTTCCTATTCCTTTTTGATTATTTTGGGGGGTTCGGCCGCCTTGATTTTATTGGAAATCGATAAGGTGATGCTCAACCAGTTCATCAGTATTGAAAATGTAGCGTACTATGGGGTTGCTGTATATATTGCCACAGTGATCATAGTGCCATCGAGGTCCATGCACCAAATCACCTATCCACTGACTGCTGAATTGTTGAATACCCAAGACCTAGTGGGTCTGAAAAAATTGTATCAAAAAACCTCATTGACACTATTTATTGCATCGGGGATTTTATTTGTTTTGATCATACTCAACTTGAACGATCTATATCTGTTGCTCCCGGAATCGTACCGGAATGGGTTCATCATTGTTTTCTTGATTGGTCTGGCCAAGGTGTTCGATTCGCTTTTGGGAAACAACAACTCCATCCTGTTCAACTCCAAGTATTATAAAACGGTTTTAATTTTCGGGGTCTGCTTGGCCGTGTTGACCATTGTGTTGAATTTTTTACTTATTCCAAAGTGGGGCATGACAGGGGCAGCTTTGGCTAGTTTTGTCTCCATTTTCATTTTTAATGTGGTGAAGTTGGGTTTTGTAAAGCAAAAGTTTGGCTTTTTGCCTTTTACAGGGGCTACTTTTAAGGTTTTTGCTACATTGTTCTTATTGGCCGTTTTGTTCAATATGTTGCAGTTTCCCTTTCATCCCATCGTTAATATTGCGCTCAAATCCATGCTGATTGTTGTGATGTATGTTGGGATTTTATATCGGTTTGAAATTTCAGAGGATGTTTCCGGCGTACTTTCCAAATGGTTGAAGAAAAGACAGGAGTAGTGCAAAAGAGAACCCCGTAGCGGATAAATCCAACTACGGGGTAAACAACTAACCAACCTAAAAACTATCTTTATTGCCTTCTGGAACTTTTTGTTGTTCTTCCAGCGCTACTGCTTCTATTGCTTGTACGACCAGTACTTTTTCTCACATTAGTACTTTTTGTACTTCTGGAAACCGTCTTCTTGGGAGCACTTTGTCTGCTCACTACAGACCTACTTGAATTGCTTCTGGCCTGTGGCTTTTTGTAAGTACTTGTAGTGGTCCTGGTCACCGTTTTACGATTAGGGGTAGTGGTAACCTTTCTTTGCGATACGGTTTTCCGGTTTGGGGTCCGGGTCACCTGCTTTTGGGCTACGGTTCTACCACTGTTTCGGGATACACCATCCGCTTTCTGGTACACTCTTTTACTGCTGGTCCTGTTAGGGGCAACCTGTCTTTTTACAGTGTTGGAGCGAGATACGGTATTTCCTTTCCTATAATCGTTGCGGGCCACAGTTTTGTTGCTACGCCCTGTGTATCCTCTTCGTATACTGGCGTTATCGCGTACCGCTACTCTTTTGTCATTTCTATAGACCCTACTTCTTCTGTCAGGATTGTACTTGTACGACCTTCCAACTTTGGCGTAAGCCCTTCTATAGTTGTTTCGGTAAGGAGCATAGTACGTATATCTGATAGGACTGTAATATCTTCTATATGGCGAAGAATATACCGTACAGAATCCTATGGCAGGTCTGGCAAAGTACCTGTGGAACGGACGATATACATAATGTCTGTTATAGATATTGATGAATCCTGTGTAATGACTGAATACACCACCATTATAATATACATGCAATCCACCTAGGCGTCTTACCCTACCGTTATTGTACCAGATATCCACACTTCCTATCTGTGAAACCCGACCATAATAATCATAAAAAATGGGGGTGTTCTCTACTTGGATCACGGCACCATAATCATCATACTGCACATAAGGATCGTAGTTATACCCAGAGTTGAAGGTAATGCCCACATTTCCAATTTGGGCACCTACACCAACATTCACTCGGTTGTCCAAGTAAAAATCGAACTCACCATCAGGGTATACTGAAAAAGTTACCCCGTCTTCCACGAAGATGAATGAGTTTCCATATCGATATGTTGTGGCGGTCACAACATTATCTTCTGTTTTGGCGGCTTGGGTACCTAGTGTACCGAAAGCGATCGCTGCTATAAAGAGTACTAACTTTTTCATACTACAAGGTTTTATGTTCTAGATGTACCTATTTACATCCACCTATGTAATAGCAAGCAGCGTGCCAAAAAAATAAAATTTTTATAACATATTGATTATCAATAAAATAAATTTAATCTTTGATGATGAACATCGAACGTCTATTGAGTTGGTGTTCTTCTTCTGAGCACCTCACTCCATTGGAGCAGTTGTTCAACAATTGGGTTTCTCCATAGCCCTTTGCAGATAACCTATTTCGGTTTATCCCTTGTTTCACCAACCATTCCAGAGTGGCTCGGGCACGTCTTTCGGATAGGTTAAGGTTAAAACGGCTACTAGACCTTGAATCGGTGTGCGATTCAATATGTATGGAAAGTTCCGGATACTGTTTCATGGCTTCAAGGATTTTAGCCAGCTCTACTTCGGCATCAGGGCGTATTCTGGATTTTCCGTAATCGAAGTAAATTGGCTGTAGAGTCAGTCTACATCCCAAATCATCAATAGGACACTCTGGAGGCGTGAGTTCAATATCCATTTGCTCGGTATGGGAACCCCGTGGAGTGACCGTGCTCTTCTGGTTGGGAGAATAATCTTTGTATTCCGCATGAACCGTGTACTCTTTGCTGCAATCCACTATACCCTTAAATATGTAATTGCCACTGCTGTCCGTGGTGGTTTCGGCCACAATATTGTTGTTCTTGTTCAAGAGGGTCACCGTAGCCCCATTCAAGGGTCGGCCTGTTTTGGAATCTGAAATGGCTCCTTGTATAATGGTTATGCCACAGCTTTCCCACACTCTGTAGATGTCATCGGAACTACTTCCGGCATCACCATCCCGGTTGGAGGCCAGATAGCCAATCTTTTTTTCTTCATTCAAGATAAAACCAAAATCATCCTTATTGGAATTAATGGGTTGCTTGAGATTGGTCACTTCCTCAAATTCTCCTTGGGGCTCCAAGGAAACCACAAAAATGTCAAGTCCTCCCAGTCCCAAACGCCCATCACTGGAAAAGTAAAGGTTGTTGTTCTTTCCAATAAAAGGAAAGCCTTCCCGTGTTTCCGTATTGATTTTTGGACCAAGATTGACAGGCGTTCCAAAGGAACCATCCCCAAGAATATCCACATACCAGATGTCCGACTCTCCATGCGTGCCCTCCATATCTGATGAAAAGTACAGGCGCTTTTCATCTGGGGATAAGGCCGGATGTGCCACGGAGTGCGAATCACTGTTAAAGGGTAGTTCAGTGATGTTTTTCCAAGAACCATCATCCATTTTGGTGGCTTGGTATATTTTAAGGCTGACCAGTTTTTGTCTGCTTTTTCTTTTTCGTCCCTTGAAATAGTTGTTTCGGGTAAAATACACTGTTTTTCCATCCTTGGTAAAAACGGCATTGGATTCATGATAAGGGGTGTTAATGTCACCTTCAAGCGGTTTAGGATGGGACAACCGCCAATCCTCATCCACTTCGGCCTCAAACAAATCCAGATAGGGCAGGCCCGTCCAATTGTGTATTTTGTCTCCTTCGGTTTTTCCTGAAGAGGATGCGAAAACGACCTTGTCCCCATAAAAGGCTGGGGAGAAATCAGAACTGGTGAGTAAACCTGTAATATTGGCCACTTCATAGGTACTGGATTTAATTCCTACCAAACTGTCCAGTTTGGCATAACCCTCCATAAAGTTTTTTGCAATTTCCGTATTGGAAGATAAGCTGGCATAGGTTCCCATCATTTTTTTGGAGGTTTGGTAATCGCCAATACTCTTGAAACTTTGGGCAGCCCTGTAGTAATAAATAGGGTCTACATCATTAGGGAATTTCTCCATCAATTTTTTATACCACTCCGCAGCTTCGGTATACTCACTATTAAAATAGTAGGTATCCCCTAATTTTTTAAGTACCTGTGGGGACTCATAACCGTCATCTACAATCTTTAGATAAATTTCCCGGGCATCTATGAAATAGTAGGAGTCAAAATCTTCATTGGCTTTTTTAATAACGCTTTTTTGAGGGTATGAAATGGATATGGTAAAAATGATACATAGAATTCCAAGGATGGTTTTGTGGTTCATATGGTGAATTTTAAAAGAATCTAGGTGTAAGGACTTTGTCTGTTTTATGGAATAGGTCAAATCGGAGCAGTGCTTCATAGGAACCACTATTGTAATCTTTGATCGAGGTTGAGTCATAATCATAGGCCACTCCCAAGAACATGGATGGGGAAATCTGAAACCCTGCCATGGCACTTATGGAGGAATTCCACCGGTAAGACGCTCCCAAAGCAACCTTTTCATTGATCAAAAAATTGGCGGACATGTCCCATTGCAGTGGTGAGCCACTCACAAACTTTACCATGGTCGCGGGTTTGAACTTTAGGTTGGACGAGAGGTCAAACACATAACCCGTGATAAAAAAATAGTGCAATCGCTCTACGGCTATACTTTCCAAGTCCGCATCGTTCAATGAACCCTCATCAAAATGCGTTGAGTTCATGAAATTAGGTACAGAGAACCCGGCATAGAATTTTTGGGTATGGTAATAGATTCCGGCCCCGACTTGGGGTTGCAGTTTATTGTCCACTGTATTTTGAAAAAAGGGATCATTGGGGTCATAGATGTTCAACTTGGTGTAATCCACATCCAAGAGGTCTATGCCCGCCTTAAGCCCAAAGGATAGTTTGCTGATATTATGCCGGGCCAACTGGATGGAATAGGAATAGTCCACAATGGCATTGGATTCCGTGGCCGGACCAATTTGATCATAAATGATAGACAGCCCAAGCCCCATATTCTTTGAAACACCAATGGGCGAGTTGAGCGTAAAAGTACCTGTTTGGGGAGCACCTTCCAGGCTCAACCACTGGGTACGGCCCAAAACCCCAATGCTCATTACTTCCCTAGAACCTGCATAGGCAGGGTTTACAATCTGGGTGTTGTACATATATTGGGTGTATTGGGGGTCTTGTTGACCTTGAGCGTTGTATAGCGCCAATAGAAATAATAGTGCAATTAAAAATCCTTTCATATTGGGTATTCTGAATGTTGACGTCATTATATAATGGCTTGGTTGCATTAATCCCGGTTGATATAGAGGTATCCTGAATAGGCGGCTTCACCCGGATTCTCGGTTTCAAATTCCAGAATATAGAAGTAAGTGCCACTGGGCAGGCTTCGGTCTTTCATGATCGTGGCCTGACCTTCGGATACACCTGTGAACACTTCATTTCCTATGCCGTAGCCATCGGCTTCGTAGACCAAGGCCCCCCATCTGTTGAAAATTCTCAGGGTATTATTGGGATAGGCTTCAATGCCATCAATCCTAAAGAAGTCGTTGATACCATCCCCATTGGGGGTAATTCCGGTGTAGATTTCAAAATTGGGGTCGGTGCCCTCACTAGGACAGGCATCACTGGGTACCATGGTTACAGTTTGATCGTTTTCATCAAGGCTGTTGTCATCGGATAGGTCAATGACCTGAGCTTCAAACCCTACGGGTTGCGAAGTAACCATGGCTTGGTTGGTCACCGAACCGTTGTCTATATCCTGTTGGGTAAGGGGGTGTGAAGTCCTAAATGTCCAGCTTTCGCCGATGGACAATATCCCGTCATTACCATCGTCCGTTCCAGGGACAGGGCCTGCAATATAGCCTCCCAGTTTTTCATCTTCCAAGAGCAATTCCTCAAGATCTACCTCTCCGGTATTGGTCACGGTGAACGTATAGGTAATGGAATCCATACAACCATCCCCTTTGGCATCTGCCAAATCACCTTTTTTGATCAGTCCTATTCCTGCGGAGCCGTTGGTACAGGCATTCGCTGGGACATCCGTAATGGTGGGGCCATCGGATAAGGGGTCGCTGGGGTGCGAAGTATCCTGAACGCCAATGGCCGTATTGATTAACTCTGCGGTTACTTGGGCCGTGTTCTGAACATAAGTGTTGTTGATATCGGTATCAAGGATGGCATACAGGGCTTGATAGGTCCAACTTTCACCTATGGACAAGATACCATCATTGCCCTCATCTTCGCCCGGTAGGGGTTCATTCAAGGTAGCACCAAGGACATTGTCGGTGATTTCAACCGTGTCCAAATCCACTTCCCCATTGTTGATCACCACAAACGTGTACAGAATACTCTCAAAGCACCCATCTTGGTTCACATCGGCGAGAGCACCCATCTTGGTCAAGCCCAGACTGGCCGAACCTGTGGTACAGGCATTATTGGGCACGGTGGTACTGGTGATATCATTTTCCAACAGGCTATTGTCATCGGAATCATCCTGTATTTTGATGTCAAAACCAAGAGGTTCGGCCGATACCGTAGCTTGGTTTTCCTTGGATCCGGCATCGATATCTTCTTGGACCAAATCATATAGGAATTCATAGGTCCAGGTCTCGTTGGGGGAAAGCACACCATCCTCGTTCTCATCGGTTCCGGGCACGGGGCCGGGTATAGCTCCACCCAAAGCGTCATCCATAAGTTCCACAGTATCCAGACCAACGTCCCCGTTGTTGGTCACGGTAAAAGTGTACAGAATGCTTTCAGGGCAGTTGTCTTGGTTCACGTCCTGAATTATTCCTGTTTTGATAAGGCCAATGCTGGCATTGCCATCGGTACAGGCATCATTGGGGATGGTGATGTTGGTGGGGTCGTCCTCCGTATTGGAATTATCATCTGAAGTATCTGTCGCTTCCGCAGTGGCACAGAGATTGGACAGGGTCACAGTGGCGGTGTTCTCCACAAAACCGTTATCGATATCCGTTTGGACAATGTTGTAAATGGCTTGGTACGTCCAGATTTCGCCTACGGAAAGGATACCGTCCCCGCCATCATCACTTTCTGGGGTAGGGCCGGGCACCTCACCGTTCAGCATATCATCGTTTAACACGGCTTCATGCAGGTCTGCATCCCCTATATTTTCCAAGGTAAAGGTATAGGCCACACTTTCTGGGCAGCCATCGTTGTTGATGTCCAACAGTTCCGCTTGTTTAATAAGGCCCACGGCTGGGTTTTGGCAACTGCTCAGGTCCACTTCGGTGACATCGTCCTCATCGGGGCTATTATCGTCCGAAAGGTCTTGCACGGGTAGATTGACAAAGCCCAGTACATTGGCTGTCACTTGCGCTTGGTTGTGGAAACAGCCAAAATTGATATCGTCAGGGCTTATGGGCTGGGTGGCCGTATAGGTCCATGTCTCATCAGGATCTAGTAAGGTATCATTGTTTAAATCCCCAACAGGGCCATTGATGACCAAGGGCAGGTCCAAATCCGTGACGACCACATTTTCAAATACTTCACCAGTATTACTTTCATTGGTTACCGTAAAAGTGTAGTCTATGGCCGAACAATCTGCATTGACCATGCCTGTTTTGATCAAAGCGATTCGGGGTTCACAATCGGAGACTTTTGTAATAGTAGGTCTATCCTCGTCAATACTTTCATAGTCGGAATAATCTTCTATTGTTATTTCTGGAAAACCAGCCATTGTAGCCGTAACCACAGCTCGATTTTGAACTTCTCCTGCAATTCGATCGTCTGTGGTAAGCAGGTAATCAACGTTGGAATAAATCCATTTTTCATTGGGGCCCAAAAGTCCATCATTTCCTATGTCACCTTCTGTTGGTGCATTTAATACAAACCCTAAATCAAGATCATTAATGATGACATTATCTACGGTTTGATTTTCTGTACTTTCATTGGTGAGCGTAAAAGTGTAATCGATATATACACAGCCTCCATCGTTACCAAAACCATCTTTGGCAACTCCGGTTTTAAGCAAGGCTATTCTTGGTACGCAATTGGAAATATCCGTAACCGTGGGGCGGTCTTCATCCACATTTTCAAAATCGGACCAATCTTCTACAGTAAGGCCCAATAAAGGATCTTCTCCCGAAACATGTGCTGTGTTCTCTACCTTTTTTGCTGCAAGATCTTCTGGGGTAATGGCATAGAATCCAGTATATTCCCATGTTTCACCAGCTTGCAGAATGTTATCACCATTGTCTCCCGAAGTATAACCAATATTCCCCACCAAATCATCCGTCAGGGTTATATTATGCAATGGATTGCCATTTTCGCCTTCATTGGTCACCAAAAATGTATATCGTATTCTAAAACAGCCACCATCATTGCCCATATCGTCTTGGGCAATACCCGTTTTAACAATGGCAATGTCTGGAGCACAGGCAGACAGGTCGGTAACAGTTTCCCGGTCTTGGTTAGGATCACTGGGGTCGGAGGCATCCACGGATACGATCAAAGGAGTTTTTCCTTCGGCTTCGGCTTTGGCATAGGCTTGGTTGACCACTTTACCGTCTGTAATGTTATCCAAAGTAATATTATAGAATAACTGATAGGTCCAGATTTCGCCGGGCTCCAGTTTGCCATCGGCATTCATGGTTTCTATGGGTGGAATGGCAATATAACCCCCAAAAACAGGGTCTTCAACAGTTACATTGATAAAACTATAGGGTACGGTATTTAAGTGGGTCAGGGTAAAGGTGTACAAAATTTGATTACAGGTCCCAAGGTCTGTAGCTGTTTTGATCAAGGAAATGGTTCCTTTTTCACAGTTGATATCGATATCTGTGGTACCGTCATCCAAAAAATCACTGGGATGGGAAAGGTCACTGACTGTGGCCGCAGGATTGCCATCTACTTCCGCTGAGACGGTTACTTGTTCTTTTAAGGTAATGATATCATAATCATTCTGGTCCAAAGGGCGGGTGGCGGTGTATTTCCAAATCTCATTGGCATCCAGGAAATTGTTGCTATTAACATCACCTGCGTTGGGGGTTTCCAACACAAAAGTGAGATTGGGACCAATGTTGGTTATCTGTATATTGGTCAAGGATTCTTTGACCACACCATTATGTTGTACAGAAAGTTGATATTCTATGGTTTCACAGCCTGGGGCATTGCCAAACCAATCTTTGGTTTCAACAGAGAGTACCGCACCTATGCTACGGCAGCGCGAAATATTGGTAAGGGTGGGGTCATTACTGCCCGGTAAAGCCAGATCATCCGAGAGAAAATCTATGCCACCAGCGGTAACCGTAGCTTGGTTTTGGATTTGGTCCAAGTTTAAATCTGTTGCGCCAAGAGCCCGGGTCGCCATGTATTCCCAAGAATCACCGGGGTCAAAAGATGCAGGTGTGGCATCCCCGGTCTTATCCGAAGGCACCATGTTAACTATGAAAAGAGGGTCGTTGCTATCTCCAATGGTGATTTGGTTCTCGGCGAAAGATTCACCTGCTGTACTCGCATTTCTAATAGTTATGGTATAATCTATCGCACTGCAATCCGAGTTAACAATTCCTGCCATAAAGACCAATAGATTGGTTACATAAAGACCCTCTGCCTTGGTACTCGGGTTAGGTGTGGTGATAGACCATGTCCCTTTGGGCTCCATGGCACCTCGGCCCAAATGGTAAAAACTGAGTCCAAACAAGGCCAGCAACAGCCCAACAAGACTTTTTCTATACGGTATTAGATTGCGTTTTAGGGAGTACATAGTTTTTGGGTTTGTAGGTTTTGGGGGTTGAGAAGCCTCCATCTGAAGGGAAGTGCCCCAGATGTTTTTGTTTCCAATGGGTGTAACACAAGATTGTTGATCATGGATAGATCATTTTGTCCGCTTTTAACCTACTATATTAAGGTGTGGGACCATTTTTACAGGGTGTAAATTGATGGATGCCCCTTACGAATTGACGAAAAGGGGTTTTGGGTTGATGGGAAAAATCAACCTAAATGAAAAAGAGGGGTGCCATGGCCCAAGCTTTTGCTATAGGATCATGCAATAGGGAAACGTAAATGGGTCAGAGTTTTTCACGCAAATAGACCGCAGTATGGGAGGCTTGGTTTTGGACGACTTCCTCGGGTGTGCCTTCGGCCACCAAATGTCCACCGTTTTCCCCGCCTTCGGGGCCAAGGTCTATCAGGTAGTCGGCACATTTGATAAGTTCAATATTGTGTTCGATCACAATCACCGAATGCCCCTTCGCAATGAGTTCGTCAAAGGACTTCAACAGTTTTTTGATGTCATGGAAATGCAACCCCGTGGTGGGTTCATCAAAGATGAACAGGGCTTTCTCCTTGGTGTTTCCCTTGACCAAAAAGGAGGCGAGCTTTATCCGCTGTGCCTCACCCCCGGATAGGGTGGAGGAGGACTGTCCCAAGGTCACGTAGCCCAACCCCACATCTTGCAGGGGCTGTAACTTGGTCACAATTTTGTCCTGCTGATGGGCCTTGAAGTGTGCCACGGCATCATCAATGGTGAGATTAAGGATATCGTCAATGTTTTTGCCCTCGAACTGTACTTCCAGAATCTCTTTTTTAAAGCGTTTGCCGTCGCAGGCGTCACATTCCAAATGGACATCGGCCATAAACTGCATTTCCACCGTGATCTCGCCTTCACCCTTGCATTTTTCGCAACGGCCTCCGTCCACATTAAAGGAGAAATGCTTGGCTTGGTAACCCCGAAGTTTGCTCAGTTTTTGTGATGCAAAGAGATTTCGGATATCGTCATACGCCTTGATATAGGTGACCGGATTGGAACGGGACGAACGCCCAATGGGGTTCTGGTCCACAAACTCCACATGTTTGATATGGGCATACTTGCCTTCCATGGCCGTGAACTGACCCGCTTTTTCGCCATAACCCCCCACTTCCTTTAATATGGAAGGATAAAGTATTTTTTTGACCAAGGTACTTTTGCCACTTCCGGAAACGCCCGTGACCACCGTCAACATATTTAAAGGAAAGGTGACGTCTATATTTTTAAGGTTGTTCTCCCGGGCTCCCTTGATTTGGATATAGCTTTTGGAATTGCGACGCTCTTTGGGTACTTCAATGGCCTTGGTGCCATTCAGGTAGTCTGCTGTTAGGGAATGGGCCTTGAGAATGGCCTCCAAACTTCCGGTGGCCACCACCTCGCCGCCCAAGGTACCTGCCTCCGGTCCTATGTCAATGACCTCGTCCGCGGCTTTCATGATGTCCTCATCGTGTTCCACTACAATTACGGTATTGCCCAAATCCCGAAGGGAAATAAGAACCTCGATTAGATTTTCGGTGTCTTTGGGGTGCAGACCGATACTGGGCTCGTCCAAAATATACATGGAACCCACCAAGCTACTGCCCAACGAAGTGGCCAGGTTGATGCGCTGACTTTCCCCACCCGACAATGTATTTGATTTTCGGTTGAGGGTGAGATAGCTCAACCCCACTTTGTGCAAAAAGTCCAACCGGGTGGTGATTTCCTTGAGCAAACGATTGGCAATGGTTCTGTCGTGCTCCGAAAGCTGGAGTTCCTCAAAGAAGGGGATCAACCGTTTGATGGGAAGTTCAATGATATCTGAAATCGATTTCCCGGCAATCTGTACATAATTGGCCTCGGCCCTGAGTCGTTTTCCTTTACAGACAGAACATTTTGTCTTCCCACGGTAGCGGGAGAGCATGACCCTGTTCTGGATTTTATAGCTTTTCTCCTCGAGCTGTTCAAAGAATTGGTTGAGGCCCGTGAAGTGCTTGTTGCCCTCCCACACCAGTTGTTTTTGTGCTTCGGACAGTTCAAACCAGGGTTTATGGATGGGAAAGTCAAATTTGTAGGCCGAGTTGACCAATTGGTCACGGTACCAGCCCATACTTTCGCCCCGCCATGGGAAAATGGCATTTTCATACACCGAAAGTGCGGTGTTGGGAATGACCAAGTCTTCATCGATACCGATAACATCCCCATACCCTTCGCATTTGGGGCAGGCCCCGTAGGGATTGTTAAAACTGAAGAGGTGCACATTGGGTTCCAAAAACTTTAGTCCATCCAGTTCAAACTGGTTGCTGAATATTTTGGTCTCCCCATTTTCCAAATTTTCAATGGCACATTGCCCCTTCCCTTCAAAGAAGGCATTGTCCACTGCATTGGCCAAGCGGTTGTAAAAATCTTCATCCTCCTTAATAATGATACGGTCCACCACCAAATCAAAGGTGCGCCCGATATCTTCGGGCACTTGATCTATTCGGATGACCTTGCCGTTGTGTTTTATCCTTGCGTAACCCTGTTTGGAAAAAAGCTCCAAAGATTTTATGGGGTCCCGATCTTCCTTGATGGTCACTGGGGCCAATAACAATAGTTTGGCACCTTCCTGCAATGACTTTATATACTTAATGACATCCGTTACCGTATGCTTTTTGACTTCTTTTCCAGAAATGGGGGATATGGTCTTCCCGATACGGGCATACAATAGTTTTAGGTAATCGTAGATTTCGGTAGTGGTGCCCACCGTAGATCTTGGGTTGGTGGAGTTCACCTTTTGCTCAATCGCAATGGCAGGGGCTATACCTTTTATATAATCTACTTTGGGTTTGTCCAGTTTCCCCAAAAACTGTCGGGCATAGGAGGAGAGGCTTTCCACATAGCGGCGTTGCCCTTCGGCATAGAGGGTATCAAAGGCCAAGCTGGACTTTCCCGAACCGGACAATCCCGTGATTACCACCAGCTTATTGCGGGGGATGACCACATCGATATTCTTGAGATTGTGCAGTTTGGCACCTTTAATGATAATATTCTGCTTGGGATCTACGTTTATAGGGGTTGCCATCTGTTAAAATTAGATCCCCAAAGATACGATACCCCCCACTTAATACGTATATTGTATCAGTTAACATATAAAAACGGGCAAATCACAACATAGATTTTCAGGTCACCTACCTAATTTTCTATATTTGGGATGTAATTAAAAATCTGATAGGCCTATACAGCGATAATTACTTTTTTACAAAAAACTAAATACCTAAAGGCTTCCCTTGGAAAAGGGAGACCCTAGATGTTAACCAAAAAAAAGTAATTTGTATGGAACTACAGATTAATGACTCGATCTTAGTAAAGAGCTATATTGCCGGTGACGAAAAGGCCCTTGAGACCTTGATCAACAGGCACAACCAAAGAATCTCCAGTTTTATTTACTCCAAAGTTTTGGATAGGGATGTTGCAGAGGACATCTTCCAAGACACTTTTATCAAGGTGATCAAAACTTTGAAAAGGGGTAAATACAGTGAAGAAGGCAAGTTTTTGCCTTGGGTGATGCGAATTGCCCACAACCTGATCATTGACCATTTCCGTAAGAACAAACGGATGCCCAAGTTTGAGGGAAGTGATGACTTCAACATCTTTTCCGTGATCAAGGATGAGAAGCTCAATGCAGAGAAACAACTCATCAAAGATCAAATAGACAGCGATCTTACCCTTTTGATCGAGGAATTGCCCGAAGATCAAAAAGAAGTGTTGATCATGCGTATCTATAAGGACATGAGTTTTAAGGAAATCTCCGAAAACACTGGGGTGAGCATCAATACAGCCTTGGGAAGAATGCGATATGCCTTGATAAATCTTCGAAAAATCGTAGATCGTAAGAATATCGTTTTAACGAATTAATCGGGCATTACATCGAAGCCTGCAATATTTCCATTCTAGCGGCGTTATCTATTTGAAACATTAATGCTAGAATATGGAAAACATTTACTCTGAAGAACAAAAAGCCGTTACATCGGTAAGAGCTAGCCAAAAGACTATCGATTTTTTGCTTAGCTATTCCAAATCGATTCATGTAGTTGATTGTAAAAAACATGCATTTGAAGTTACCTTGAACTAAGTACTTCAAAAGAGAATTAAAAAGAGCCGCGATCAGCGGCTCTTTTTTGTTTTATAATAGTCGTCAAGAACCGTTTTTCGGCCAATGGTCTTGGTAATGATGTCTTTTTCCAGATTCCAGCCCCTTGCCGGTGAATATTCCCTTCCGTACCAGATGATCTGTAGGTGCAAACGGTTCCATATTTCCTTTGGAAACAGGCGTTTGGCATCCCTTTCGGTCTGTACCACATTTTTTCCGTTACTGAAGCCCCAACGGTACATCAACCTGTGAATATGGGTGTCCACAGGGAAAGCGGGTATACCAAAAGCCTGGGAAACCACCACACTGGCCGTTTTATGCCCCACACTGGGCAACTCTTCCAAAAGTTCAATATTTCTGGGTACCTCACCGTTGTATTTTTCAATCAGGATTTGGGACAGCCCATGGATTCCCTTGGATTTCATGGGGGAAAGCCCCACGGGTTTTATGATCTCCCGTATCTCGTCCACGGAAAGTTTTACCATATCAAAGGGATTATCGGCTCGTTCAAAAAGCAGTGGAGTAATCTGGTTGACCCGTACATCCGTACTTTGGGCCGATAACAATACCGCAATCAACAGCGTATAAGGGTCTTTATGGTCCAGAGGAATGGGAATGGTAGGGTAGAGTTCATCCAAGGTTTTGATAGTGAAATCAACTTTTTCCTGTTTAGTCATTTTTGTTTAATTTTGAAATATAAATATTAAACAATAAAATTAAGACCATTCGCATATGAACATGTTAAAAGTAGGGGATAAAGTACCTGAATTTTCTTCAAAAGACCAAGATGGAAACACAATTAATCTGAGCGACTACAAAGGCAAGAAGCTAGTGGTCTTCTTCTACCCGAAGGCCAGTACGCCAGGTTGCACCATGGAAGCCTGTAACTTACGCGACAATTATAAAGTCTTGACCGATGAAGGTTATGAACTCTTGGGCGTAAGTGCCGATACCGAGCGCAAGCAGGCCAATTTTAGGAATAAGTACAAATTTCCGTTTCCCTTATTGGCAGATGTGGACCATACCGTGATCAATACCTTTGGCGTATGGGGACCCAAAAAATTCATGGGACGTACTTTTGATGGTATCCATAGAACCACTTTTGTCATTGACGAGCAAGGTGTGGTGAAAAAGGTCATTGAGAAAGTAAAGACCAAGGACCATGCGGCGCAATTGCTTAGTGAAGGATAGATTTGATGGATTCAGATAAGGGATAAATGGTGCAAGAACCAAGAAGAATTCCAAAAATCTAAAATACCAACAATCCAAATTCTACCTCATACCTCAACTTTTGAATATTTTGGTAAGATAGTGAATCGGTGTTTGTTATAGAAGGAATTATGCTTTTTCCTTTTCTTTTTTCTGTTCCGGAGATTCTCCTTCGGTAAGTTCCTTTTGGGAGAACAGGTGTTTTTCCTTGATGATTTCCGCAATACCTTCCGGAAGCTCGTCTTCCCAACCTGGTTCTCCGTTCATGATTTTTTTCAAGACGTCCCTGGAGAAAATGTGCATTACATCAGGATCATAATCAATAATGTCCATCACCTTACCGTTGTACTTGAAGAACTTGTAGAGTTCCTTCATCCGCGGATGCACCTTGACATTGTTGCTGGTCATGATCTGTCCAGTTTCTGGATCTTTCATGGGGTAGAGGTACACTTTCAAATCCTTGAAGAACAATTTCCCAAAGGCCTCCAAGATACCACCACTTAAGTGGCGATAGTATTTTTCATCAAAAACGTCCACCAAATTGTTCACACCCATGGTAAGACCAATACGGGCCTTGGTGTAGTTGTTGAAATACTCCACCAACTTGTAATATTCCTGGAATTTGGAAATGAGAACCGTATGGCCCAACGAGCAGAGAAGCTCCGCACGGTCCATAAAATCCTGTTCGTCAATTTCCCCAGCGGCCTTTAGATTGGACAGGGTTATCTCAAAGACCACAATGGTGTTGTCCATATCAACCGTCTGTTCCCGGATAAAAATGTCGTAGGACTTTTGGAACATGTCCATATTCACCTTGGTCACGGGTCTAAAACTTCCCCGTAAGGCCAAGATGTTCTTTTTGTAGAGTGCGGCAGCGGGCAAAAGGTTGTTGCCATCAGGACCAAACATCACGGCATCCGTCATGTCGTTCTTGATCAACTGCAAGCTCATCAATCGGTTATCGACCTCTTTAAAATTAGGACCTGTAAAATTGACCATGTCAATTTCAACGGTGTCCTTGTCAATATGATCGTAAAGATATTTTAGAAGTTTTTTGGGCTTGTTGAACTTAAAATAAGCCCCATAAATAAGATTCACTCCCAAAATTCCTAGGGTTTCCTGCTGCAAACGGGCTTCATTTTGTTTAAAGCGAATGTGCAGGACAATCTCATCATATTCTTTTTGATCGGGATCCAATTGAAATCGGATACCAACCCAACCATGGCCTTTGTAGCGTTTGGAAAAATCAATGGTCGCAACGGTATTGGCATAGGTAAAGAACAAATAATTGGGGTTGTTTTCCCTACTGATACGCTCCTCTACCAGCTTCATCTCATGGTCCAACATCTTTTTCAAGCGGGACTGGGTCACATACCGTCCGTCTTCCTCAATGCCATAGATGGCATCACTGAAGGATTTGTCGTAGGCACTCATGGCCTTTGCAATGGTCCCTGACGCACCACCGGCCCTAAAAAAATGTCTTGCTGTTTCTTGTCCCGCACCAATTTCGGCAAAGGTTCCGTAAATGTTGGGGTTAAGATTTATGCGTAGCGTTTTTGCCTTTATCGAAGGGATGTTTTCAAAAGCATCTTCTTTGCTGAGTACAGTAGGCATATCCGGTATTTTATTGACCACAAAGTTACACTCTTCATTCAATCTATTAAATAAATAAGTTATAATTTTGATTTTAATGGACGATGTGATGACCATCACCTTTTTGGGCACCGGAACCTCACAGGGAATACCTGTCATTGGCAGTAACCACCCCGTGTGCCTAAGCCAGGACCCCAAGGACAAGCGATTACGGGTATCGGTCTTGGTTTCTTGGAAGGATTACCATTATGTAATAGACTGTGGCCCCGATTTTAGGCAGCAAATGTTGACCAATCCCATAGATCGTTTGGATGGTATTTTTTTTACTCATGAGCACGCGGACCATACCGCCGGTATAGACGATATCCGTCCTTTTTTCTTCCGGCAAGGCGATATCCCCATCTATGCCCATGAACGGGTCATTGCTTCTTTGAAAAGACGTTTCGACTACATTTTTGCCGATGAAGACCGATATCCCGGTGCTCCCGCGGTCCAAGTGATCCAAGTATACAAGGATACCCCCATTCAATTGGAAGACATGGATGTCATTCCTATAGAAGCCTATCATAACCGACTGCAGGTTTTTGGCTATCGTTTTAAAGATTTTGTATACCTGACTGATGTAAAGCGGGTGGATGCCCATGAAATGGCCAAGATGAAAGGGGTCAAGGTTTTGGTGGTCAATGCCTTGCGGGAAGAGCCCCATCATTCCCATTTCAACTTGGAGGAAGCCTTGGCCTTTGCCGAAGAAGTGGGAGCCGAAAAAACCTATTTGACCCATATTAGCCATATGTTGGGATTTCATGGGGAAGTGGAGAAAAAACTTCCCAAGAACGTACATTTGGCCTATGATAATTTGAAATTGAAGATCTAATCCATGAAGAACAAGATTTTTTTGTACCTATTTTTATTTGCAGCTCTTTTGGCCCTGTATCAATTTGTGAGTGCTAATAACCTACAAAAAGCCATGACTGCCGATGTGAACGAGTTGCAGACCAAGGTAGAGCAGCTTGAGGACTCCATTCAAAAAACCCAGCTGAAGTTATTGGACATGCAGTACTTTTCCTTGGAAAACAATGACGATGCCTTGGCCTATTACGACCATCTCAATCTGGAACACCCTGCCCGCTACATCGAGGACAAGCTTTTGGAGACCAATGAAAAATCCGGAGACAATCCACTGATTCCTTATGCAGGGATGGAAAGTGATTTTAAAATCAATAAAATCAAGGTATTGAACCACAAATGGATCTTGGCCGATTTCTCGGATGGGAAATACTGGGGAGATCTCATCATCAAGTATGAACTTAAGGACGACCTGAGCGTAGACTTTACCCTATTGGATCATTTGTTGTACACCCGTAGCAATTAAAGGTGCTCCACCAACCACTTCCGGAAGGAATAAAAGTTTTGTTGTGAAACCCCATGCCCAATGGGGAACTCTTCGTAGGTAATGTCTATGGAAAGTTTCTTTAAGAAATCCGGGGTCCTTTGGGCCCATTCCAAGGGGATCACCTGGTCTACCTGTCCGTGGGAAGCATAGATGTGTAGATGGTTAAAGTCGTTGTTGGCATACCCCTGCTTTATTATTTTTTCATCGATATAACCGCTTAGAGCGACTACATTTTTCACTTTCTCAGGATAGGATAGGGCCACGGCATAGCTCAGGATACTCCCTTGGCTAAATCCCAAAAGGGTAATGTTTTCTGGGTCGATATCATAGGCTTCAATCGCCTCATCGATGAACGCAACGATTTTTTCACGGGATTCCGAAGCTTGTTCCACATCGTTCCATTTGCCATGGGTCGCATCAAAATTGATGGCATACCAGGCATATCCAAAAGGATCTAAGTGGTAGGGTGCCCTTACCGAAATCACCAAAAGCTCTTCTGGGAGTTCAGAAGCAAAGGAAAAAAGATCTTCTTCATTGCTGCCATACCCATGGAACATAAAAATACCGAGCTTTTTACCAGATTCAACAGATGACGGGCGTATAAGATATTCCAGGGATAACGGGGTGGGGGACATGGTATTGTTTTAGGAAATAAAGGTAAACCATTTTTGAAAATGCTCCCCAAGAATAGGCAGGGGATTGCTCTTTCCTGATGAGGCTTGGGTGATTCCGTATATGAGCCCCATAACATATAATCCATAAAGCGGCAGGGTCAGAAAAACAATCTGGCTGAAGGAAAGCACGATGGCCATGGCGTGGAACACCAAATGCATGCCAAAGGCCTGTCTAATGTGAAAGCACGCAAACGTATTTCGCGGTTCCATGTTCCTACTCATGGCGATCAAAAAACCCACCAAGGTGATGTAGGCTATTACTGCAGTGGTTTTACCAGATTTGGCTTCGTTCAAAATATCAGATTAAAATATGACTGTTGTTGATAATACCATATACCTTACCCTTCAAAGGTACTCCCAAGAACATACTGTTTTTGGAGGTGGACAGAATATCTCCCACCCCAAAGGTATATTCCGTTTCTGGGTCGAACAAGGTAAGGCAAGCTTTTTGGCCTTCTCCCAAGGAAGGGGATTCTATCCCAAATCGCTCATGACCTTTGGTCAATAAAGCCACAGTTTCCTCCACACCAAATATGGGGTTAAGGGCTCCAAAAGCGGATTCCAGACCCAGGGTGCCGTCGGCGGCATTGTCAAATTCCACCCGTTTTTCCTCAACATCCATGGGAATGTGGTCCGTAGCGATATAATCAATCGTCCCATCCTTGAGTCCTTTGATCAACGCTTTGATTTCTTTTTGTGTCCTCAGGGGAGGGGATACCTTGTAGTTGGTATCAAAATCTTTTAAACTTTCATCCGTGAAAACCAGATTATGAACCGCAACACTGCAGGTTACATCCAGTCCTTTTTTCTTGGCATTGGCAATCAATTTTACCGACTCTGCCGTGGAAATCGTTGGGATATGTAGTTTTCCTCCGGTATATTCCAAGATAAAGAGGTCCCGGGCAATCTGAAGTTCTTCGGCCAAAGCCGGAATGCCTTTCAGTCCCAAAGTGGTGGAAACTACTCCTTCATGGGCGACCCCTATCCCTTTAATGGAACCTTCTTGCGGGAAGGAAAAGACCAATCCGCCAAAATTCTGGGCGTATTGCAGCGCTATTTTCAGTAGATTGGGGTTACTGATCTGTTGTTTAAAATCGTAGTAGGCCACGGCTCCGGCATTTTTCATATCGAACAATTCGGCCAAATCGTTTCCTTCCGAGTTCTTGGTCAAAGTCCCCAAGGGATATAAGCTGGTAGCTTTTCCTTGTCCACGTTCCTTCAAAAAGACCACATCGGAACTGGTGTCCGGTACGGGGCTGGTGCTGGAATACAATACAATATCGGTAAAACCGCTTTTGCCGGCCACATGAAGCCCATGGGAAATAGTTTCCCTTTCCTCATGGCCAGGCTCCCCAAAACTTACCCCTGTATCCAACCACCCCAAGGAGACATGAAGGTTTTTTAAATCGACCAATTTGGTGTTGGACGGTGGATCAATGGATACGGCAATCTTTTCGATGATGCCTTTTTTTATAAGGATGTCGCGTTTTTTCAAGTGCAGTTCCCTGTTCTCGGGGCACACTATTTTTGCGGACTTCAGCAGAATGTTCATGGAATGATTTTTTGGATGATTACCTCTACCAGTGCCAAAAGCAACGCTAAAATAACAAACCATTTCCAATAAGCGGCAATGTTGTTTTCAGCTTCCAAATAGGTAAAAAGCGAGTCAATGGATTCTTGGGTATGGGTCTGGTTCAAACTTTCCAAATCCAAATAGGCCAATTGGCTCTCGGATCTTGGATAATTAAAGCTTATGTTCTTTAAGGCCCGATCATTTTGGGTGATGGTGTAAATGCCATCGGTGGTAGGGTTCTGCTCAAAAACAAGTCTCACTTTATTGGGGAGACTCTGTTGTAGTGGAATAAAGGTTTCATCCCCTTTGGATACGCTTAAAATGGCATCGTTGGTCAATTGGGTGGATATGTCAACCGATTCCGCTTGGCCCAAAGTATGTTGAATCTGGGGTAGTTTCAAGCTGGAAGTGGCCATGTTGTAAAACGTGGGAACGATCAATGGGGAGGCCGTAAAATTTGTGTTTTCCGGTTCCAAGGATGCGGTGAAGCAAAACCATCCATCACTTCCCAATAAAAATGGTTCATTGTTATCCAAAGACAGTATTCGTGGCAAATTGGAACGGATTCTGAAATACTGCTCTACCTTCGGATACTGAAAATTGGCCACCTCCTTTTCAAACACGTTTTTGTATAAGGGATGGCCAAATGAAATGGCGGTGATGTTCACACTATTATCTACTTTTTCAAGAAATTGAATATTGGAAAGCTGGGAAAACAAGCTATTGTATGAAGTGAGATCACTATTTTCTGAAGGCGCCACCACCAAAGTACCTCCATCCTCTTTAAAAGAGGCAAGCACATTTTGCAAACTATTGGGAATGGTGTTCAAATTATCAAGAATAACCATATTCTGTCCTTCTAGGGTACTGTAGTCCAATTGGTCCAGAGGTACTTTGATCAGGTCAAAATCTTCTTGGGGAAATAAGCGTTCCAAATAGTCGCTATGGGAAGCGCTTATTGCCAACACCTTTATTCTTTCCTTGGTGTTGATGTTAAAATAGAACTGGTTGTCGTAGCCCAAACCATTGTCTGTGATGATGATCCGCCCGTTGATCTCTTGTCCACTGGGAATAGAGAACATCACTTCAGATGTATGGGTAGTGCCGAACTTCGCGGCAGATTTTGCGATTAAGGACGACCCATTGTAGAGCGAAATGGGCAAGTTTTGCCCATCGGAACCGCCGCTCAAGAGAATGTGGAGTCGGGTCTGATCTGAAAAATCTTCCTCAAGATATATGGAATCTATGGAAACATTGGTGCGGTCCCGTGGTCTGATCGGCACATAATAGGAATGGACGGTGGAATCCGATGGGATTTGTCCAGCCGCCATACGTTGCTGAAAATCGGAGATGACAATCAAATTTTTTATGGTGGCGTTGGAGTTGGAAAACAAGGTATTGGCCTTCAACTGGATATCTTCAAGGTTCAATTGCCTATCCGTATAAGGAAGTGACAATAGCTGGTTTTGAATATCCTTTACAGAAACATCCCTAAAAGTGTTTTCATTGGTGAACAAACTAAAAACAGTCCCTGCATCCATATTTTTGATAAGATCTTGAATGGCCTTTTCCATCAGCGAAAGACCATTGTTCTTGGCCTGCATACTAAAGGAATTGTCCAAATAAACCACAGTTTCCTTTTGCTGTAATGCCGTAACTGTGGAAGAAAATGGTTGGGCAAAGGCTATGATCAAGGCGGCCAATAAGAGTAATCGGGTAATAAGCAACAGCCATTTTTTTAGGGTATTGCTCTTCCGTGATTCAGAGACCACCTTTTGTAGCATAGCCACATTGGTAAAGGGTGTTTTTCTAAACCGTCTTAACTGAAATAAATGGATTAGAATGGGAATACTGAGGAGAAAAAGGGCCCAAAGGATTTCTGGATGTTTAAACTGCATTCCCAACTTTGATTGGACAAATATAGGCATTAAAATAGTGCAGCCCCACAAATTTCACTGTTAAGGGAGTGGTAAATGTAAGTAGGGGAAGAACAGTAGCTCAGCAAAAGAAATAATAGTCCTCCATGGGAGTTAGGCCTACATGGGAAAAATATGCTGTGATTTCCCGTTGTGCTTCCTCGTTGGCTACGGTAACAATACTTTGGGGTTGTTCCAACGCTTTAAGCATCTTAAAATGGACCAATACTTTCCCATAGATTTTTTTTCCGATTTTTTTCGGGTTATCGCATAGCCAAGTAAAGTCAATATGCCGTTCCAAAAGGGTTTTGGCGATGGTTTTTCCCTTGAATCCGGCACCCCATATAACCAATGGGCGGTTAGGTTGATAATCCAATTTTAGAAAATAATGGAGTTTGATGTCCAAAAAATAGTTTTGGGCATAGTGCTCATGGGTACGGGAGGTCCTGGTATCATAATCGCGCCATAAATGGAGTACTTCATGGCAAGGAATGATTTTCAAATCGTTTTCATAAAAGCGAAAAGTGAGGTCATAATCTTCAGGATATCGGTGTGGACGAAACGCACCGCTAGTCTCAAAATCCTCCCGATAGGCCATCCAACAAGGGGAGGGAATAACACACTCCTTATAGATTTCACTGTAATTGGAACCCGTGGACGTCAATTGGTTCAGCCAAGCTTCATAGCGTTCATAGCCATTGCTGATACCACGTTCAGAGAAATAACGGACTTGCCCAACGGCCACATAACCTTTTCCCGATTCCAAAAGAGATTGCACCATGACCTCCAAACGATGGGGTTTCATAATATCATCCGAATCCATTCGGGTTACAAAATCGCCAGTACTTTGGGCATAGGCGGTCTGCAAAGCCGGAATGATGCCTTTTCCTGAATTGTTGAACACCTTCACTCTGGAGTCTTTTTGTCCATAGGAATTCAAAAGACCGAGGCTATGGTCACTGGAATGGTCGTTTACGGCAAGGATTTCCCAATTGGGGTACGTCTGTTTCAGGATGGAATCCAGACATTCAGGAAGAAAATGTGCGGTATCCTTAAAGGGTATAACAATGCTTACCTTGGGATTTTGCATATTACAAAGAAACTAAATTCCAGAGGCAAATGCACGGCATCAATCAAAAGGAAGCAAATCTGGAGGAATATAATCCGTTTTTGCCTTTTCATGGGTCAGCACTTCAGGGGTGTAATGTTGCTCAAGCAATTCTTTGAAAGCAGTTTTCAATCGTGGAAACGCATCCATAAAATCGAAAAAGTTGGTGGATTTTGATTTTTTGTTGAAATGATGTACCGCCTTCACGGCTGCAACGGTTATGGTAGCGTGAAATTTATCCCCATTGCCATATATAGCATCAAAATGAGCTATACCCGCGCAAGTCTTCTCCACAGCCTTCTCTTCCCCGTACTTTTGAAGATATACCCATGCCAATCGTATATGGGCCTCATGGTTGAACAGTTTTGGGTGCAAACTGGCTTTTTCAAAAGCTTCCACAAATTCCTTATCACTGAGTTGGGAATGATGGGTATAATTTTTACCATACCAAGGATTTGGGCGCGTGCAAGACATACTGTTTAATTTTAGATTGGGTAATTGAGGAAATGAAAAGTATCACCACAGGAAATCAACATGAGATGCAATTGCCTGTGGCGATATATTCAGAAGGTTACGCTTTCTCTGAGACGTCCTTAAACGTCAGCATTTCCCAAATTCGTTTGGAGGCCCCATTGTAAAAGCCCGTTTCATGCTTATATCCTTTTGGATTGTTGAAGGTTCCAAAAATGATATCAAATAGGGAAATGTCTGAATAGTTATAGGCGTGTATCCCTTTAGCATGATGAATGGTATGGGCTTCCGGCCTTTGTATGATATAGCCTATCCACGTTGGTGTGGTAATATTGGCATGCTGAAAGATGGCCAAAAAAGTAGTAATCAGAATGAACAGGGTTGCCGCTTCCGGGGTAAATCCTGCCACGACCACCAAGCATAGGCTTCCCAATAGGGTAAACCCAATCATGTCCATCGGGCTAAAATAAAAGGCACCATAACTATCCATGCGTTCTGCACTGTGATGCATCTGATGGAAAATCTTCCATAAGGTATCATTCTTGTGCATGGCATAGTGCCAAATGTACAGTCCAAATTCATAGATCATGACCGCAACAAACGCTCCCCAACCGGCCCCCAAAGCGGTAAGGTCAAATAGTTGGTAATCCACCAAATAGGTATCCCATACCAAGGGGAAATAGGTGGATAAGTAAAAAAATACGCCGAAGGATGCCAGTCCCCGCAGTTTCCAATTCTTTACTTTGGGCAGTTCCCTGGCTGGAAATAGGGCTTCCCAAAGCATCAATACGCCGTACATGCCCAATACAATCAAGGAAATTGGGTCGATGAGCACTTCCCATGGATTGGGTAAACTTTTAATGATTTCAAACATCTTGTCTAGTTTTAATGTGTTGTTCACCCTAATAGGCAAAAGTTTCCGCCTTACATTGTAAGGAAAGTGTCGTAAGGGCCATTAAGTGGTCCACTCATGCGGCGTTTCCGGCTCGTAACTACAACAGGTGCCCGTCTTGATGGAGTTGGTCAAATGCTTGGCCAATTGAGGGTGTACCTTTTCAATTTTTTTAATGGAACTCCGAACACGCCAAGTTACGGCCGCTCTTGCCTTTTCTATGGAAGACCCCGTTTTTCGAATGGAATTGGAGAGTCCGGTTACTTGGGACAAGTGTTCTACCAAGGCGTCGTAATCCCCTTTTAGTTCATCTGCCTTTTGGTACAAACCCATTTCTTCGGCATCGCAAATTTGGATTTTTAGGGACCGAAGCTTGGTTTTGTACTCTTTCATGGCCTGCTCATCGATCAGTGAAGTTCCTCTGGTCTCCAACACCACACCCATCAATTCGGCACAGTGGACCTGTTCTTCGGGCTGTTCCAATAATTTGGCAATATCGTGGAGTCCCTTGGAATCTTTTAGGGTTGCCGACAGGTTTAAGTAATGAAGTTCCCAAAATTCACCATTGTCCAAGAAACTTCCTTTTACGGTAGCGCTGGTTTCTGGTTTTGGAAAAGATGTTGCATCTATTTTGGAGGAAGCTCCCGAAATGTATTCCCAGAAAGGCTCTAAATTATTTTTGACCTTATACGGATTCACCACTTTTTGCCATTCCACAGCCTCTTGGTCGGTAGGCTCCTTTCCTTTGTTGATGTTTCGTTTGTGAAGTTCCAAGTATTTTTTCCAATAGACCTTCATCTTGTCATACATGGAAAGGTGATAATATGCGGCGGACAAGTACGCCGGGAAATCGGTCCAAATGGAAAGTATGGCCACTTTTTCACCCAGTTCAATGGCTTTTTTATAATCTCCCTTTTCAAAATAAACCAACATGCCAATGGGGAGGTAGGCTTCGGGTTGCAACGGGTTTAGGTTACGCGCCCTGAGATAGAGTTCCTCGGCTTCCTTCAAATGTCCCAGCCAAACAAAGCAATTGGAAATCAGGATCAGGTTGTCCGCATCATTCGGATTCATCCGCAATGACTTTCTCAAAAGGTGTTCAGACTTGTCGTAATCCCCCAAATACAGAAAGGTTCTTCCCAAAACGGCCAGAGACACATAATCATTTTCATCCAAGTCAATGGCCTTAAGGGCATAATCATGCGCCCCTTTATGACTTACTTCCCAACGGTCCCATAACTGGCAACTCCATTCATTGAAATAGGAAAGGGATATTCCGGTATAGGCTCTGGCGAACAGAGGGTCTATTTGCAAAGCGGCCTCAAAATATTCCCTAGCGGTAAGGTCGCTTTCAACGGTTCCTTTTTTTAGTTCCTTGATGCCCAAAAGCCAATTTTCATAGGCAGCGAGCTCAAAAGATTCTTTTTTGTAGGAGTAGGAGAGCAGATCGTGTTCTATCTGTTGCTGTAACACACTGACCATCTGTTGGGTAATGGTGTCTTCGGCATTCAGCAGGGTCTCAAGGGTCTCAATATGATTCCCGGCAAAGACCACTCTATTGTCCCGGGTCCGTATTAGTTGCACCCCAATTCGGTATCCATCATTTGAAGGTCTAAAACTACCTGTAATGATATAGTCAGCGCCTAATTGGGCAATGGATTCGGTATCGGAAATATCTGAAATACCCAAAGTGGAGTATTGTGAAATGACCGATAATCCCACAAATTTGGAAAAGTTAATGATAAGATCTTCCGTGAACCCTTTTATGATAGGGCTCATGTCATTTTTCACCCCAATAATCTGAAAGGGCAATACTGCAATTGTAGTTTCCTTGTTGCCAACTAGTTCCACCAGAAAATAATTGTATGATCAAAGATACAAAAGATCACCTATGGTGTACAGAAGAGCAGTATATCCTCAAAGTTTTTGTGTGTTTGGCGTACACGGTTATATAAATGGATAGGAATTCTGTGGCTATGGTCGTAATAGGGCATCGTCTATATTGGCCTTATACAACCTGCTGTTTCCATTTTCGTAGGAATTCAGAAATTGTATAAGTTGCCCCATAGTTTCCAATGTTCCTTCCGGGTTTTGGGTGCGCCGGCTCGTAAAATACAGCACGCCTTTAACTTCATCCACATAGGGGCAGTAGTCCATATAAGGCGAGTTAATGGGTTGGGGAAGGGGTTGGGCTTTGGTCCATTGCCCTTCATTTTTAAAACTAATGTACAGATCGCCGCTTCCTTGACCATCCTCACGCGCATATCCCCCAAAAATCAAATAAGAGTCATCCTTGGAGATGTACCCATTGTACTCGAATCCCTTGGAATTGATATTCTCGTCCAGCGAAATAGGCTCACTATATTCCCCATTTTGAAATGCGCTGAAAAAAATATCATCCTCACCTTTGGAGTCTGGACGGTCACCGGTGTAATATAGATTCCCGTTGGACGCTATTGCAGGATAAAACTCGTTATGCTCCGTATTTATCGGTGCTCCAAGATTTATAGGGTTGGACCATTTCTGGTCAGGACCCTTTCGCTCTACATACCAAATATCATAATCCTTGGTTTTGGAAATGGAGTCATGCAACGGGCGGTTCGACACAAAATAAAGCCGAAGACCATCAGGTGACATGAAGGGTTCCATATCCTTATATGTTCCTGAAAAGGATGCAATCTGGGGAGAATCCCATCCATTTTCGGTTTTTAAAGAGATGGAAATCACGGAAACCTCTTCAGTTTGGGATTGAACGGTAAAATAGGCCTCGGTACCACTTGCATCCATGGTAAAGTCCCGGACCTTGTTAAACTCCTTAAGGACATCCATAGCAGGACTTACGGTTATTTTGGCTTGACCAAAAATGGTCAGCGAACAAATGGAAAAGAAAACAAAGAGCCTAGTTTTCATTTTGGATTACTTGAGTAATCGCTTTATTGACCAACTTTTCCATCACGGCATAACCTTCCTTGGTTACATGGACTTCATCCGTGGTGTAGGCTTTGGGAAGACCGTTTCGTTCATCGGCCATTGCGGAAAAATAGTCCAGATAGGTTACATTTTGCTCAGTGACCATTTCTTTTAGGAGTTGGTTGAGTTTAGGAATCTTGATATTGGGCTGTAATCCAGGTCGCCACGGATAATCATAGGCAGGAAGTACGGAGCAAACAATGGGGTGGATTCCATTGGCCTTGGCCAATTGTACCATGGAGAGGATATTGTCCCTAATTTGTTCCAAAGTCATCGGACCTGTGTTTCCGGCTATATCATTGGTTCCCGCCAGAATAACCACCGTTTTGGGGTGCAGATCAATGACATCTTGTTGAAACCGAAGCAGCATTTGGGGAGTGGTCTGCCCACTGATTCCCCGATTGATATAAGGATTATTGTTAAAAAATGAAGGATTGGCATTGGACCATCCCTCGGTGATGGAATTCCCCATAAAAACTACACGGCTTTCCAAATTTTTGGTCTTTAGTACTTCGGCATTGGCTTCCTGAAACTTTTGAAGATTAGGCCAATCCTGGGCCTGAATAGCTATGGGGAGCGACATTATTACAACTAAAAGAATAAATTGGATTTTGGTTTTGTACATCTATGACAGGTTTTGCTAAAAATAAGCAAATAATCATATTCCAAAATCAAAAGAACAGGTAATAGATCACTATACCCATCGAAATCATGATAAAGATGGCAAGGAAGGTTGCATTTTTTTCCTTTCTTTTCCGTTGGGCTATTTTTCTTCGAATGCGTAGCATATCCAATGGAGTGGACTTCTTCAAGTTCAATTGGGTCTTTACTTCAGAACCATACACGTCCCCTTTACTTTTCAACTTACGTTTCTTCAGTAAATCCCGGTTGGCCTTAAAAGACTTTACCGCGTCCAACATGTAACCGCCACCACCCATAGTATTGTAGTATACCTATTTGTAGTAAGTTACAGATTTTTGTTACAAAAAAGCGGTAAAATCAACTTAATGTCGACTTTACCGCTTCGAATGTTTTTTTATGATTTACACCCTAATACTTGGCACTCTTTCCATTGGCCTGCGTCCGTACAATGAAGGCTCGGATATCATCGTTGGCCTTTTGTAGATCTTCCCGTCTTAGGTACATCATATGCCCGGAACGATAGCCTTTGAATTCAAACCTATCCTTCATGCGACCACTGGGATCTACTTGCGACATGCTATACTTTGCGGCAAAATAGGTGCAGGCCCCATCATAATACCCAGATTGTACCAATACGTTCAAATAAGGGTTTTGGGCCATGGCCTGACGTAGATTATCGCGTACGTCGTCATCGTCATTGTTCCATGGATGAACGGGGCCGAACATATTGTATTTGATATCTGTTTTAAAATTTAATTCTTCTTGCAGATAGTAGTTGATGGCAGGAGTGAAACTATGCAACCAAGAAGTCAATTCTGGAGAATAATCCGGACTATCACCAAAAACCTGCTTGTCTATACCAAGGTATCTACTATCCAAGCGACCCATCGTATACGCACCTCTTTCCTTCATCAGGGCTTTCCAGAAAAACTGTGTAGGCACATCGAGATTGTGATCTAGGATATCCTGTTCTTTAAGCCCCGTATAATAGGCCATCTTTTTTGCCACGGCCGCTTTTTCGGCGTTAGCAATAAAACCGCCTTTGGCAATGGCAGGCAATAAGGTATTTAGGGTATAGTCTTCCACTTCGGGCAAGACCTCCAAAAGATCTTTGCCTTGCAAAGCAGAAGGTAAAGCCTTATGGTGCCAAGCGGTGGCGGCGAAATAAGGTAAGTTCAGGGCACTGGAAACGGGATCTTCGGTACGGAACACACGATAGTCCGCGGGAGATACCATGATTACCCCATTGAGGTACATCCATTGTTGATTTTGAAGCGCCAAGGAAAGTCCCATTACACGGGTTCCTCCATAGCTTTCCCCAACAATATATTTGGGTGATCGCCATCGATTGTTGCGTGTCACGAAGGTATTCAACCATTCGGCCAAGTAGGCCGTGTCGGCATTGATGCCGAAAAATCTTTCACGATCTACTTTCTCACCCGTTTCAGGAATGGTCCTGGAATACCCGGTATTGGCAGGGTTTACATATACAATGTCGGTAACGTCCAATACGGAGAATGGATTTTCCTTTACCCCATAAGGTTGAACAGGGTATCCTTCATCATCTATCTTAAGGATTCTGGGACCGGTGTAGGCCAAGTGCATCCAAACCGAACCGGAGCCCGGACCACCGTTGAAGGAGATCAAAAGGGGACGGCTGGCCCTATCCTTTACATTGTTCCGGGTGTAATACGTATAATGGAGTGCCGCTATGGGTTCGCCCATTTCATCCCAAACAGGTTGTGTTCCCGTAGTGGCCGTATAGTTGATGTTTACCCCATTGATAGTGACGGAATGTTGCGTGGTCACCGTAGTGTCAACAGGTATTTTTCTGTTTTGTGCAAAAGCAATCGATGAGCATAGGACCATGCCCAAGAGAAGATGGATATTTTTCATTTTTAAGGTTAATTAGTCTAAGCCTAAAAATAGGTATTTTGGGTTACATGGGTTGCCACACGACCAAAAAAGAAGGGATTAACATTAAATTCAAATCCTAGAAACACAGAAGCCACCCAAACTTTACATGCTAACATTGATTTAAAACAAGCATAAACCAATCAATATATAGGGGTAACCCAATCCTAAAAGTTCATATATAGTTTTGACGAAACAGTAACCTTAAAACTAAACTTTATGAATTTGAAAAAATTATTTCTAGGATTGGTATTGACTTCGGTGGTCGCCATTGGCTTTACTAGTTGTGATGGGGAGGACGGCAAAAATGGTATTGATGGAGTGGACGGTGTCGATGGAGTTGATGGTGTCAACGGAGAGGACGGGGAAGATGGCGATGATCTTACCGTTGCCGATTTGGTTCCCCTTACCAGCTCGGTTACCCCAAATACCGTATTTGAATTAAAAGGTGAATTCAGTACCTCGGCCCAATTGGAGATGATCATGTCTTCTGCGGACATCCTTGAATCTGATTCCACTTTCGTTTATGGCGCTTATATGGACGGTGCCGCATTGTATCCGTATGAAGATGGCACCTATGCCTTCATCAACAATTTGGAAGCTGATTATTCCATTGCACGTATCCGAATGAACTCCGATCTTCAACCATTGGAAGGTGATTATATTGTAAACTCAGCAGCCACCGCTTTTACTGCAATGTGTTCCGGGTCCTCCATCACTATGGAAGAGCATGGATTTGGACCTCTATATCTTTCTGGTGGAGAGTGGGGTGGAAATGCCAAAGGGGTATATAAAATCAATCCATTTCGTTCCCCTGATGAAAGGGTGGAGGCCGAAAGATTACCGGCTTTGGGTGAATGGGCCACTGAAAATGCCGTAGCTATCGGTAAAGATGCCTACCCAACCCAAACCGTGGTTTTTATGGGTGATGATGACAGTAACAACACCTATCCTCAAGCCCATTTTGGAATGTATGTGGGTAACAGAGGTGATCTGTATAGCGGAAAGCTATATGTGTTGAGAGGAAAGAACCCAACTGAAACAGCTATTGGAGGTGGAGGCCTTAAGTTTGAAATGGGTATGGCCGAAGATATTGAATACGATGTGGAGTGGGTTGAAGTTACCGAGCGTACCCTTGCCGAATTGAACCAAGAGGCCATAGATTCCGTTGCCATTGGATTCCAGAGAATTGAGGATATTGACTGGAGAAGAGGTTCTGCCGAAAACAACAGGACCGTGTTCTTCAACGCTACAGGAAGAATCCGTTCGGATAATCCTGATTTGGCCAATAGAGGTACTTCCTTCGGAAGGGTATACAAATTGGAACTTGATCCAAGTAATCCCATTGGAGATGCAAAATTGACCGTTGTCGTAGATGGTGATTTGGAAGGTGGAAAAGGAGACGGTATGCACTCTCCGGATAATATCGTGGTAACCGAGAACTACGTATATGTTCAAGAGGACCCTAATGGTTATGCAGATGCCAACCCAGATATACAAGGTTATGCCAAGTTGTGGCAATATGACATTGCTACGGGAACTTTCAAGGAAGTGATGGAGTGTAACCAAACGGTTGCTGCCGGACTTGGTATTGGGAATACCGATTCTTACTGGGAAATCACCGGTATGATCGATGTAACCGATATCATTGGAGCTTCCGAGCCAACTTTTGTGGGTGGAGCACAGGTACACGGATGGTCTTTTGACAGTGGTAACCCCATGACCTATAGAGCAGACGGAAAGAAATTTGTGGATCCAACCGCCATTGATGAGGCAGCGGCCACTTTGGAAGGCTCCTTCCTTTTCAAATTAACAGGGCTTCCCAGATAATCCATTGATTTCACATCATAACATTTTTTAAAATGAAAGGGTTCCCTGTTATGGGGAACCTTTTTGTTTCCATTTTTAAATTCATCAACCCATGAAATCATCGATATATACTACCTTCTTTGCATTCCTTTTTTTGATGGTGGGATCTTGTAAAAAACAAGAAGGAAATGCAAGTCGTACCACTTCAATGGACAAGGAATCCGTGTTCAATGAAGACATCAAAAGCTACTATTTCCAAACATTGGACAGTGCGGCATACTACATTCAAAAAATGGATACGACCCAAAGCTTGGAAGTAAACCGGGCCAATTTTCTGAAAAGCAGGGAATGGTACAAACGGGCAGAACCCATGATTATCGCTTACGATTATGAAAACTACCTATCCATGAACGCCCCCAACCTCCTTAAAGTGGAAATCGATGATTACACGGACATTAAAAAATTGAAGCCCAAGAGCTATCAGGTCTTGGAAGAGCTGTTGTATGCCGAAGAACCCATCTCCAATAACGAATTGGATTTGGTATTGACCTATTTACAGGTTCGTATCCCCTATATCCGCAGAAACCATATGCTCTATACCCAAAGGGACCGACATCATCTTAAGATGATGCGTGATGCCATTGTGAATGTTGCCACCAAGGGTATTACCGGTTTTGATTCGCCCATGTTGGCCAATTCCCTGAATGAGGCCATCTATACGTATGAATCCATTGCTGAAATATTGGCAATTTATACGGAAGCATTCAAGGATAAATCCCTTATGGATCAATGGTCCGCTGAAATAGAGAGCACTATGGCAACCTTACAATCTGGGGATTTTGACCATTTTGACCGATACACTTTCATTAAAGACCATACGAACAGGCAATTGGAGTTGATCAATGCAACCGCAACAGATTGGAACATTGCCTTGAATACATCAAGACCATTGAACCCCACGGCCACCAATCTTTTTGATAAGGACTTTTTCAATATTGCCCAATTTTCCACACCAGGCTCCCCTGACATTACCCCTGAACGCATTGACCTCGGGAGAAACCTGTTCAATGACCCTTCCCTTTCCAGTAGTGGAAACATAAGCTGCGCCACTTGCCACATCAAGGAAAAGGCATTTACGGACGGACATCCCAAAGCTTTGGGTATCAATGGGGTGGAATTACAGCGAAATACCCCTACCATGACCTATGCCGTATATCAGACCACCATGTTCTATGATGGTAGGGCGGATGGCTTGGAGGACCAAATCGTGAATGTGGTCAATGATGAAAATGAGTTTCATATTGATTTGAACACCATTGAAAAGCGAGTAGGGCAGAACACGTTTTACAAAGCCGCTTTCGATAGCTTGTATGGAGGGGAAATCAATAACTTGAACGTACGCCATGCCATTGCCACCTACATTCGGAGTCTTGCCCCATTCAACTCCAAATTTGACCGAAACATACAAGGAAAGGAGAACTCACTGACCCAAGAAGAAAAACTGGGCTTTAACCTTTTCATGGGAAAAGCGGCCTGTGCCACCTGTCATTTCCCACCAGCCTTTAACGGATTGGTGCCTCCCAAATATGACGAAACGGAATTTGAAAATCTGGGCGTTCCCAAAAATCCGAGCTTTGAGCATCCCATTTTGGATGATGACCCAGGCATGTACCATCCCTACAAGGTAGAAGAAAAACGAAATTTCTTTAAAACGGCAACGGTCCGAAATGTAGAGTTGACAGCACCTTATATGCACAATGGGGTGTACAAAACCTTGGAAGAAGTAATCACTTTCTATAATGTTGGGGGAGGGCAGGGAATGGGCCTTGACGTGCCTTACCAGACCTTACCACCCGATTCGCTGAACCTAAGCGATGGTGAACAAAAAGCATTGGTGGCTTTCATGAAAACGCTCACGGACAAAGAGTTTGTTGATGGAAAATAACGGTTATAGTCTCGACTAAAACTTTTCAAATACGCCAAGGCCGAAAAGGGCAAAATCATATTTTACCGGGTCCGAGGCATCCAACCTTCGTAGGTTTTGGTCCAATTCAGCCAAAGCTTTGGCATCGTTCTGTTTGCGTTTGAGCAGTTTCAGCTTTCGGGCCACATTGCCGGAATGTACGTCAAGAGGGCAGGAAAGTTGACTTGGTCTCAAGCTTTTCCACAGGCCAAAGTCGACCCCGGTGTTGTTGTCACGGACCATCCAACGTAAAAACATATTGATGCGTTTGGCAGCAGAACCTTTCACAGGGTCCGAAATGTGTTTTGTGGTCCGGGTAGGGTGGGGCAGTTCAAAAAATACCTTCTTGAAACTGGAAATGGTGGGTTGCAGGGAGTCTTTTTCGCTGTTTTGACTGAATATAGGCTCCAATCCACCATGGTTTAGGTAGATATGCCGAATGCCGCGGATAAAATATTGCAGGTCGATTCCATTAAAAGTGCGATGTACAAAGGGAGAAAGCTTTTCCAGGTCATCTTCGGAGTGGTTCATTACAAAATCGTACGGGGTGTTCCCCATAAGTTCCATCATCTTGGAAGCATTGTTGATGATACTTTTCCGATTGCCCCAAGCAATGGTCGCCGTTAGGAATCCACTGATCTCGATATCTTCTTTTCGGGTAAACCGATGGGGTATTTGAAGGGGATCATCCTCCAAAAAACGAGGATGGTTGTATTGGACGACCTTTTCATCCAAAAAAAGTTTTAATTCTGATTTTGTCATGGTACGCTAGGAAACTATCAAACCATCCACCATGGTCAACTTACGATCCGCCATATTGGCCAACTCCAAATTGTGGGTTACCAATACAAAGGTCTGTCCAAACTCATCCCGAAGCTTAAAAAAAAGCTTGTGCAGGTTATCCGCACTTTCCGAATCCAGATTTCCGCTGGGCTCATCGGCCAGTACAACAGATGGTTTGTTCATCAAGGAACGTGCTACGGCCACTCTTTGCTGTTCCCCTCCGGAAAGCTCGTTGGGCTTGTGATGGTACCGGTCCTTCAGACCCAAAAAGTCCAAAAGCTCCATGGCTCTCTTTTCTGCTTCCTCCTTGGGTGTTTTTTTGATAAAAGCAGGAATACAAACATTTTCCAAAGCCGTGAACTCAGGCAATAGTTGGTGAAATTGAAAAATGAAACCAATATGCTCGTTTCGGAAACGGGCCAAGTTCTTATCGTTCAATTGGGTAACCTCGGTATCATTGATCAGGAGTTGGCTTTCCTGTGTGTTCGATGGTGAATCCAAAGTGCCCAAAATTTGGAGCAAGGTGGTTTTCCCCGCTCCTGAAGCCCCAACAATGGATACCACTTCCCCTTTTTTGATTTCCAGGTCGACCCCTTTAAGTACTTTCAGGTCGCCGTATTTTTTTTGAATGTTTGTTGCCTTGATCATGAAAACAGCTTCTTCCGGTGAACGTAACCATTGCACCATGCGGTAACAAAGATTGGAATTTTTACTAAGTTTTTGGGCATCTTTCCGACTGATGTCAGGAAATTAGTTTTTTATCTGGATTGCGGGATACTAAACTTTACCTAATTTTGAAACTTCATGGACAAACAAGTCAACATGGATTGGGAGACCGCCATATTCGCTGGCGGTTGTTTTTGGTGCACTGAAGCTGTTTTTCAACGACTCAATGGGGTGATGGAAGTGGTTTCCGGTTATACTGGGGGAACCATTAAGAATCCGGCTTACAGGGAAATCTGTACGGGGCGCACAGGACATGCTGAAGCCATCAAGATTACATTCGACCCTTCAAAAGTTTCTTATGTGGAATTGTTGGAAGTGTTCTTTGCCACCCATGACCCCACTACCTTGAATCGTCAGGGAAATGATGTGGGAACCCAATATCGGAGTGAAGTCTTCTATACAAACCCTGCACAAAAGCAGCAAGCGGAAGAGTTCATTGCCCTTTTGGAAAAGGAGCAGATTTTTGCTTCACCCGTTGTAACGGCCATTTCCGAAGAGAAACCCTTTTACAATGCCGAGGAAGAACACCAGAATTATTATAATGACCATACACAACAACCCTATTGCCAAGTCATTATAGAGCCCAAAATCAAAAAGTTGAACACTTATTTTTCAAAAAAAACAAATACTATCAAGTAAAGCCTATGGCACCGTATCGCAATCTGGAAGAATACAATATTGAAATTACAAACGAGGTAAAAGACCACTTTGCCAAGATCATGGGGGACATTGGGGAGGATATATCCCGTGATGGTTTGGTAAAGACCCCGGAAAGGGCTGCAAAAGCCATGCTGTTCCTTACCCAAGGGTACAAACAGGATGCTACGGAGATTCTTAAAAGTGCCATGTTCGCAGAGAGTTATGACGACATGGTGATCATTAAAGACATCGAGGTGTATTCCCTTTGCGAGCACCATATGCTCCCTTTCTTTGGGAAGGCCCATATTGCCTATATTCCCAATGGACATATTGTAGGACTCAGCAAAATACCCCGTGTGGTGGATGTTTTTGCCAGAAGGCTTCAGGTTCAGGAAAGATTGACCCATGATATTTTAGAGTGCATAAACACTACCCTTAAGCCCAAAGGAGTGGCCGTGGTTATTGAAGCCGCCCATATGTGCATGATGATGCGCGGGGTTCAAAAACAAAACTCGGTCACCACAACATCTGGATTCCGAGGTCAGTTTGAAAAACAAGAGACCAGAAACGAGTTTCTAAAACTTATTAGCTCCGATTTGTCTTAAGGCATTTCTTCAATTCATTTGGATTTTCTATTTTACCACAATGACAGAAGAAAAAGACCCCAAGTACCGTAATCTACTTTTAGGACTTTTGTTCGACGGCATCGGAATGCTGTCGTTCGCGATTCCCGGAATAGGGGAGTTTTCGGATGTAATCTGGGCTCCCATTGCAGGGTGGCTCATGACCCGATTGTATAAGGGCAGGGTAGGGCAGGCTGCAGGTCTCATCACCTTTGCCGAAGAGCTGATTCCCGGTATGGATATCGTGCCCACCTTTACCTTGACATGGATCTACACCTATCTATTGAGCAAAAAAAAGAGCGACAAATCGTAAAAACTATCTGCCGCTCTCCAAATTTTAATTCCGTTTTTACAATCCAATACTCAGATTAAAGGCAATGTTACGGCCAATATTGGCAATGCCATCAGTCTTTAATCGGGATAGGTGTGAGATGTAGGTTTTATCAAAAAGATTATTGCCACTTATCTTGAAACCCACCAGTTGGTTGAAAATGTTGATTTCACCCCCAAAACCCATATTGAATAGGCTATATCCAGATGTAGGTGTCTCAAAAGTGGCCACTTTGTTCTGGTCAAACACGGATTGAACCGTGGCAAAGGCATAACTTTTGGATTTCGTCCCTTTTGCCGTGTTCCATTCTACCCGTAGTGTATTGTTCCATCGGTTAGCAGGAATCAACGGAAGGTCGGTCTTGTCTTCCAGTTCCCCAAAGACCATATCAAAACTGCTTTCCAAATGCAGCCAATCCAAAGGATGGGGGTGTAAGTGGAACCCGAATTCCCCTCCGTATAGCTTGGCATCCTGTTGTTGGAAAACGTATATGGGGTTATCATCCCTAAACTCTCCAGTAGGTTGCAAATAAATATAATCACTCACATTGTTATAGAATGCATTGGCATACACCTCAATATGTTGATTGCCATATTCAAGGGCCAGATCTACCTGTACATTTTGCTCGCTATCCAGATCTTGGTTTCCTATCTCAACGCGATTGGCGCCACTGTGGAGGCCATTGGAAGTCAATTCGGATAGGTTGGGTGCCCTGAATCCCGTGGCAATGTTCAAACGGAACAAAATATTGTCCGTTAAATCTGCCCTATATCCAACGGCAGCATTAAAACTATTAAAGTTTTTGTCCAAACTGGGAATATATTCCTCATCGCCAACAATGCCACTTTCTTCCCCATTTATTGATCTTAAATCATACCGTAACCCAAATTGGAAATCACTTTTATTGAAATGGACATGCGAGGTGGCCAAAACCCCAAAATCGTTGGTGATGGCATTGGGAATAAGCACTTCTTCCCCAAAATTCTCGTTCTTTTGATGCATGCCCTGCACACCAAAGATAGTGGTCATGCTGCCCCATTGGGGATTGAACTGCAGGTTGTAGTTAAACGTGCTCAAGTCCATGTCCAAGGCGGGACCTTCCTCCTCTTCATGCTCTTCCTCTTCCGCAGGTTCTTCGCCTTCATGTTCGTGGTGTTCCTCGAACTCTTTCCGATTATTCAAAATGTATCCCAACGTAGCCTCCAAACTGGATTTTCTAAAGAAAAAATTACTTTTTGAGCTTAATATATGGGTTGCGATTTCTTGATTGGGCAATAGCGGGTCCCTACCATTGTCTTGTACTCCAATTTCCTCGGGAATCCCCAAATTGGATTCGTTGTAATTGTATCTCAGTTCCGTTTTGAACTTGGTGGCCTGATAGGCAAGTCCGGTCTTGATATCAGCTTCCTTGAACCTAGAGTTGGTCACGCCGGTACCATCGCCGGTTTCATAATCGACATTGGATGCATAGGCACCCCTGACCAAAAACTTAAGTTTTTCACCTGAGGTTTTAAACCCCGCGTTGGCCCCATACCCCAATGTATTGGTAAAATAGTTTAGGTTGATGTCGCCTGAGGTTTGGTTGGGAAGTTCAAAACTTTCAGGGTTTAGGTAGAGTACACCACCTAGGGCATCCGAACCGTAGAGTAGGGAAGCGGGACCTTTGATGACCTCTATACTGGAAATCCCGGCATCATTGACCCCAAGACCGTGTTCCCCTCCAAATTGTTGGTTCTCCAATCGTACGCCTTGGGTATAGACCAAAACCCTATTGAAACTCAGTCCCCTGATCACAGGTTTTCCAATACCTACCCCTGTGGAAACCGAGGTTACCCCGGGAACTCTGGTAATACCATCTGCCAAGGTAATGGCACCTTCACTTTTAAGCTCTGCGATGGACTTTTGTTCCACCTTCATTACATTCTCGCGCTGAAGTTTATGAAAAGGAGTGGAAAGGACAACCTCGTCAATTTCTATGGCCGAGGGAGTCATGGCATAATTATACGTGTTGTTGCCCGAGTGGATTTCCAAGGTCGTGGAATGGGTTTCGTAGCCCAAATAGGCCACTACGAGTTTATAGGAACCTTCAGGAAGGTCTTTTAAGGTGTAAGTTCCGTCAGCGCCGGTCACGGCTCCTTTCTCCAATTGGGGAATATAAACGGATACCTGTTCCAAAGGCTGTCCATTTTCCGAATCTGTTATGTTACCTGTAACTGTGCTCTGTGCAGCTATATATATTGGAGCCAATGCCAAAAGCATTGACGTGAATAATTGTTTCATTATAAAAATTACTACGTTATTGAATGTGTTGAATGGAAAGGAAAACTATAACGAAACAGTAGGGGGACCTCGTAAGGCCAAATATTCCTTTTGGTAAGGTTTAAAAAAGGAGTTGTGAAAATTGTGCTGATGCCCAATAATCGGTATTTCCAGACAAACGTATTCATAGGAAGATGCCACAAATACTTTGGAAACCAGCGTGAAATCATGAAACTCACAATGGATATCCGCCTCATGGATGTGCTTTGTGCCCTCAGCAATGCAACGTTTTTCCTTGGAGTGTCCAAAGAGCGCATGCGATAGCTTTACTGCGGATGGGGTAAGTATCCCCAAGGCCAGTACAAAGGAAACTACAGCAATGATGCGTTTAGGAAGCAATGAGGTCATCTTGGCAAAGTAACCTATCCAAATACTTTTTCTGTGTTAACAAAACTATAAAACTATGGAAGGAGAAATCCTAACCCCATGCGTTTCAACATTTTCTTTTCAAATTCCCAGAAGAATTTGAATTGTCCGAACAGCCATCCAACAAAGACCAATATGCATTGGTATATGGGAAATATCAAAAGAATTCGCGCGGTCCAATATATAGCTCCATGGGTATTGTTTTCTCCAAGTCCTATCCATTCAACCAAAGGGCCGGCAAGCTTTCCGGAGAGGCTTCCGGTTATGGCGAAGACAATGAAAATGGCTATCATTTCCCATTTATGGGATACCTTCCACTTATGCTCCAATTTTTTAAAGCACCACAGAAAAAATCGAATCAAAATCAGAGATAATCCTATAGTGGATCCTAAAGTAAAAACCCATTCCACTAGTGTATTGTTAAGCCCGAAAGTGTGCAACAAACGTCTGGAAATCCAATAGGCGGTAAGGAGCACCAAGGAGAATCCCAGAAAGGGAAAGAAAAGTTGCCAGTTTTTATGAATTTCCCAGCGGTCCTTTATTTTTTTCATCGGCAAGAGTGTTCCGATGCAAAAATACGGTTTTAAATCCTTGGAAGAAAGGGGCCAAGGCGCTGTTTGTACTTCCTTTGGAAATAAACAAAATAATTATAGAGCTTATAATTCACCTCATAGCCATAATCAATATTGGAATCATAATCGATTTGGAACATATACAGGTTTGGATTGAAGTTTCCGGGCTGTACCACACGTCTGTTCCATTCCATTACAAGAAGTTGATTCCTGTTTTCCAGAAAAGATTGGGAGTAGTACCCTTCGGGTCGGGCGATACTCAGTAACCAAGTATAGAATCCAGGTTCAATGATAATGATTTCATACTCACTTTCCTCATCTTTGATTTCTACTTCCTTTTCTTCCTGTGAATTGAAAACAGCCTGCTCTTCGTCGGAAATGTCCAAGGCCTCTTTTTGTGCAGAACAGGACACCAATAGGCCAAAAGTGGCCATAAAGGCCACCAATAAGGATAAAATTCTCTTTTTCATAGCTTTAAGATACAAAAAAAGCCATTTGAAAATTCAAACGGCTTTGTTAAATATCGTTAAGTAGAAAGACTATTTTCCAAAAAGTCCGCCCAGCATTCCGCCAAGGCCGCTTTTTTTCTGTCCGCCACTGTTCAATACCATTCCGGCCAAGTCGTCTATAACGCTACCATCGCCATCCGAGTCAAGAAAAGTCTCAATAAGGGATTGTTGTTTGGAGGCACTTCTACCGCCGCCCATAAGTCCCCCCAAAAGACCGTTCAGTCCATCAGGGCTGCTTACATTTTGCTGACGTGTTTGTTTCCCCAAATAACCCAATAGGATAGGGGCCGCAATTTTAAGGATTTGGGAGATGGTCCCGGCATCCAGACCCGATTTGCTGCTCAAGGCATTTTCCACTTGGGGCTGTTTTGTCCCTAAGATATGCCCTAAGATTCCAGCTCCATCGTCCATTACATTTTGGTCCACTCCTCCTCCGAAGAAACCACCCATATCATCCAAAATGCTACCATCATGTTTGGAAGACAGCGCATTCATAAGTCCTTGGGCTCCCCCAGGGGTAGAGGTATTCTTTTTCATGGCACCCATCAATAAGGGCATGGCCATACTTAAAACGTCGGCCGTCTTATTCTCGGATTGCCCGGTTTGTCCGGCCACCCCGCTAATCAATTGTTGGCCCATGGGGCTATTTAGTAAATCCAATAATCCTGACATTGTATTTGTGTTAAGGTTAGAAAGACAATGTAGTGAAAAACTAGGTTTTGAACCCACATAGGGGTTAAAAAACCAGTTATTTTAGCAATTTGATAATCTGTTGCGCCAATTCCAGACCAATGCGTTGCTGTGCTTCTTGGGTTGATGCCCCAATATGTGGGGAAAGTGATATTTTGGGATGCATCAATATTTTGATTTCAGGCTGGGGTTCGGATTCATATACATCCAATCCCGCAAAGGCCAATTTATCGGAATCCAAGGCTTCCACTAGGGCCACTTCGTCCAAAACTCCACCACGTGATGCATTGATGATTCCTGCCGTGGGTTTCATCTGGGCCAATTCTTTTTTCCCGATGACATACCCATTTTGTGACGGTACATGGATGCTGACAAAATCAGAATTCTTTAAAACCTCCTCAAGTGGGCTATCGGCTACATTGAATTTCACTGTCCGTCCGTCATAAAAAGAGAGCTCCAAGCTTATTTTTTTGGTATGATGATCATGGTACAGCACTTTCATGCCCAAAGCAATCGCCATTTTTGCAGTGGCCTGTCCTATCCTGCCCAAACCGATTATACCCATGGTCTTTCCACGCAGTTCCATTCCGGAAGCATAACTTTTTTTGAGCTGTTTAAACTGACTGTCCCCCTCCAAGGGCATATTCCGATTGGAATCATGCAAGAAACGTGCTCCGCTGAGCATGTGGGCAAAGACCAGTTCGGCCACTGATTCTGAAGAGGCTTCGGGTGTATTGATCACATGGATACCTTTGGATTGGGCATAGTCCACATCGATATTGTCCATACCCACACCGCCCCGGCCGATTAATTTGAGACCAGGGCAAGCGTCGATGGTTTTTTTTCTTACCTCAGTGGCACTTCGCACTAAAAGGACCGATATGGAATTGGCGTTGATGAAATTTGCCAACTGTTCTTGGGCCACTCGGGTGGTGACCACTTCAAAACCTTCTTTTTGAAGTACATCTATTCCCGATTGGGCCAAGCCATCATTGGCCAGTACAATATTCATAGGCTTAAATTCTAAGTCTTAAGTTTTAAATAGTTTCTTGGCTGGTTTTGACAATTTTGGTCAAAATTTTGATGATTTGCTCTATTTCTTCCAAATACTCTTTCAAATCAAGGTCAGATAAATTGGCTTTATGAATCAATCGTAACCAATATCTGGATTCACGTGCTTCTTTTGAAGCTATGGCATTTTAGAAATGAAATCTTTTTTGAATTGACCTACACCTGCTTCGGCTACATTGGCTCCAATGCTGGTGGATGAACGCAATAATTGATAGGCGAAGACATACTCGTTGTTTTCCTTCAAATTTTTAACCAACTTGATGATGCGCAACGAAAATTCAAAACTTCTTTCTTCGATCAATATTTACGATTTAGAACTAAAAACTCAACACTAATCTATCCTTTTTTCTCCAATTCGCTCATAATGTCGACCAAAACCCCTACACTTTCCAACGGAAGTGCATTGTACATGGATGCTCGATACCCTCCAACGGACCGGTGCCCATTGATTCCACTGATCCCTGCTTCCTTGCACATAGTATCGAAAAGCTCTTTTAATCCATCATCTGTTATGTTGAAGGTGGCGTTCATGGTAGAACGGTCTTCCTTGGCTGCAAAACCAGAAAATACCGGATTCAATTCTATTTCGGAATAAATAAGACTGGCCTTTCGCTCATTGATTTCCTCAATGGCAGCTATCCCTCCCAAATCCTTTAACCACTGCATGGTAAGCATGGATACGTATACCGCAAATACAGGAGGTGTGTTGAACATACTCTCTTTTGATACATGCACGGCATAATCCAACATGGACGGGATTTTTCGGGAAACCTTGCCTAAAATATCTTCTTTGACCACTACCAAAGTGGCTCCAGCAGGGCCCATATTCTTTTGCGCCCCGGCATAAATCAAATCGAATTTTGAAAAATCGAGCTGGCGGGAAAAAATATCGGAGCTCATATCACAGACCAAAGGCACATCCGTTTTGGGGAATTCCTTGATCTGGGTCCCGAAAATGGTATTGTTGGAGGTAAGGTGCAGGTAATCCAAATCTGAAGGGATATGGTATCCCTTTGGGATATGGTTGAAATTTTCCGCCTGTGAGGAGGCCACTTCCACAATATCCCCGAACAATTTGGCCTCCTTGATGGCTTTCTGGCTCCAGGTCCCTGTGTTGACGTAGCCCGCCTTTTTGTCCAAAAGGTTATAGGCCGCCATCAAAAACTGCATACTGGCCCCTCCTTGTAAGAATAGGGCTTGATATCCCTTTCCTTCCAAGCCTAAAAGTTCAAGGGCCAACGAACGGGCCTTTTCCATAATGGCCACAAATTCCCTACTGCGGTGAGAGATTTCTATAAGTGATAGACCAATGCCGTCCAGTTCCACTACGGCTTCGGAAGCCTTTTGCATGACCTCTTTGGGTAAAATGCAAGGTCCTGCGCTAAAATTGTGTTTTTTCATTCCCTTAATTTAAAGGGTAAAGGTCTAAAAAAAACTTGGATCTAAAAACGGTTTCGGTAAACGGTTTTTCTATAGTTGAAGTAAAAATTCCATAGTGTCCACACCATCTGCGTAATCATCCAGTTTGGGTTTTTGGGTCTCCCCGAAAGCAACATCATTAGATTGGCTCTCTGCAGACACGATACATTGGATTTGCTCTTCTTGTCCCAACAACTGTTCACGTAGTTCTTCCAACGAATCGTAATGGGAATAAAATAATGCCGCGATAGGGGAAGAGAATCCCTCGTCTTCCTTGAGTACCAAAAAACCATTGTCCAGAATCTTGAAATCGCTCATCAGGTACACTGCCTTGTTGTAGTCGTAGTTATTGGCATATTTATGATGATGGATAACCTCCTGAAAAGTAAACATGGCCTTGTAAAATGTATCAAAATCATATCCTTTGGGCACAAAAAGCTTGGCTACATTCCTACAACCCAACCCGTAATACCTGAAAATATCCTCACCCAAGGCTTCCAGCTCAGCTTGGGATTCATTCCCGCTTAGGATGGCCACCGAACTTCTGTTCTTTCGGATGATGTTCGGTCTTTTTCCAAAGTAATGTTCAAAATAGCGCCCGGTATTGTTGCTTCCCGTGGCAATGACCGCATCGAAATTTTCCAGTTTACCTTCGGTAAATTCAATCCGTTCAGTCAATAAGGGCTCCTCTTTCATCAAAAAATCGGAAATAAAGGGGAGCAATACCTTATCATTGGAGGAAAGCTTGGCCAACACCTTGTTCCCAGAGAGCAGCACACATAAAAAATCATGGAATCCCACCAAGGGAATATTACCGGCCATGACAATACCGATGGTCTTTGGAGCGTTATCAACCGTAAGCTCATACTTGGAAAGCCATTGGGATAGGGTTTCTTCGGTCAACAATTCGCTCCATTGTTTTAGCGCAACGATGATGTTGTCCCGGGTAAACCACCCATTTTGCTGTTCAGCCTTGGTCAGGGCCTCTTCAAATGAAGCCGATGAACCATTGTCATTTTCACAAAAATCGGCAAGGTAACTTCCAAGTTTAACAAAAGCTTTCAATATTGGGAGATGTGCCCTCATTATATTTGTATACTAATTTGGTAGGGTTTATTTTTGCCAAAAATACGCATGCTGAAATGAATCAGCACCACGGAAAAAGAAAATTATGGCGATAATTATAACAGACGAATGCATTAACTGCGGGGCCTGCGAGCCAGAATGCCCCAATACAGCAATATACGAAGGAGCCGACGAATGGCGATATGGTGACGGTACTTCCTTGGAGGGCGATGTGGTCCTTCCCAACGGAAAGGCCGTGAATGCCGAGGAGGTCCAGGAACCCGTGAGTGACGAAATCTATTATATAGCACCCGATAAGTGTACCGAGTGCATGGGCTTCCATGAAGAACCCCAATGTGCGGCGGTTTGTCCTGTGGATTGCTGTGTGCCGGACGAAGATCACGTGGAAAGCGAAGAAGAGCTTTTGGGTAAACAGAAGTTTATGCACCCCAACGGGTAACCCATAAAAAACACGTAATTTAGCCCCGAATTTATTTCGGGGTTTTTTTATGCAGGAAAAAGAAAAAACATATAATGGTTTTTGGAAGCAGGCCGGGTGTATTTTGTCACTTGTGGCCATTTTTGGAATAATCGGTCTTTTTGCCATGGGCTTTTATTTCCTGATAAAAGGGTTTTAAAACGTTCAAAACAAAACTTCAACTTATATTTGCAGCCTTAAAATACACCTGAATAGATGAAAGCCGGTATCGTAGGATTGCCCAATGTGGGAAAATCCACCCTCTTTAACTGTTTGTCCAATGCCAAGGCGCAAAGTGCCAACTTTCCCTTCTGCACCATTGAACCCAATATTGGGGTGGTAAACGTACCCGATACCCGCTTGGAAAAATTGGAGGAATTGGTGAATCCTGAACGCGTAATTCCCGCCACCGTGGAAATTGTGGACATAGCCGGTTTGGTAAAAGGTGCGAGCAAAGGTGAAGGGCTCGGCAACCAATTTTTGGGCAATATCCGTGAAACAGATGCCATTCTTCATGTCTTACGCTGTTTTGACAATGATAATATTGTACACGTAGATGGTTCCGTAGACCCTATCCGGGACAAGGAGACCATCGATATGGAACTCCAATTGAAAGATTTGGAGAGCGTGGAGAAAAAATTGGACAAGGTAAAACGTGCCGCCAAAACCGGAAACAAAGAGGCCCAGAAGGAAGAAGCTGTTCTTTCTGCCTTGAAAACAGGTTTGGAATCCGGCACATCGGTACGGGCCATTCAACTCAGCGATGAAGATAGACAGGAATATGTAAAACCGCTCCAATTGATCACGGACAAGCCTGTAATGTATGTCTGTAACGTAGGGGAAGAAGCCGCAGCTACCGGAAACGCCTATGTGGAAAAAGTTAGGGAAGCCGTGGCCCAGGAAAATGCCGAGGTCATCTTTTTGGCCGTGGGTACCGAGGCCGATATCACCGAATTGGAAACCTACGAGGAGCGTCAGATGTTCTTGGAAGATTTGGGTCTTTCTGAACCAGGTTCTGCCAAACTCATCCGTGGCGCCTACCGTTTGTTGGATTTGGAGACCTATTTTACCGCTGGGGTCAAGGAAGTCCGTGCATGGACCATCCCTGTGGGAGCTACGGCACCCCAGGCAGCGGGTGTGATCCATACCGATTTTGAAAAAGGATTTATCCGTGCCGAGGTCATTGCCTATGACGACTACGTAAAGCACGGTAGTGAGGCCAAGGTCAAGGAGGCTGGCCGTATGCGGGTGGAAGGCAAGGAATACATCGTTAAGGATGGCGATGTGATGCATTTCCGCTTCAACGTGTAACTATTGAAAAAATCTTGAGAGGGTAAAATTTCCGTCAACTCAAAACCAGCATCCGTCAATTCATAGGACCCATCAGTACATTGATGGGTCTTTTTTTGTTTCAGAGTATCGATTTTAAAGGTCTAATCCATTAAATCTTTAAAAATTTTGATATGAAAAAAGCAATATTGATGGGCCTTCCCATAATGAGTATATGCCTAATTCTTTCCTGCGGCAAGGACGATGGGCCAACTCCTGATCCAGAACCTCAAGAAGTTGAAATTACTAGTTTTTCCCCCACATCCGGAACCGTGGGCACCGAAGTGACCATCAATGGTAAGAACTTCAGTTCTGCAAAAGAAGAAAACAATGTAACTTTCGGCTCATTTAAAGCCCCGGTTGTTGAAGCTAGTCCAACTAAGCTCGTTGTACAGGTGCCTACAAATGCAGTTACAGGTAAAATTACTGTTACTGTTGGCAGCAGCTCCGCCACGAGTACCACAAATTTTGAGGTGTTGGTGTCCAGTGGCCCTCCCACAGTTACAAATTTCGAACCTAAATTTGGTGTACCGGGTACCGAAGTGATTATTTATGGAGAAAATTTCAGCACACAGGCCAATGCGATTACCGTTACGTTTGGCGATGCTGATGCTATACCAACAAATGTGGTCAATGGCCAAATTACACTTAAAGTACCGGAGGGAGCCACCACAGGTTCTTTAAGCATTGTTACCATGGGTGCCCCAACAGTGACCACTGCAGATGATTTCACAGTGTATGTCCCCTCATCCATGACCATGACCCCTGATGCAGGTTATGTTGAGGAACCAGCTTTTGAGATTGGCGAAGAAATATCGCTATTTTTTAACGCTGATGTTCCTTCAGGCATAAGTGAATTTTTGGTGCACAAAATCATTAACGGAGGTGAGCCTGCACTGCTAGGAGATATTACATTCTATCATGGTTATGTAACACTTAATAATATTCAACTTTTACCAGAGGTAGAGGAAGCGATCGGAAACGAAGTGGAAATCATCTTCAGTTTAAAGGGCGAGGCGGATATTGATTATGCCACCGCTAGCTTTTCCTATACCGTAGCGGAACAAGGTCAAGGGGGTTATGGAGGAAAGTACCCCACCTTTAGCATTATTGCCAATGTTAAACTAGGTAGCCAAGGAAACATGGAATATGGAAGTTACTATAATTCTTCGGCCAATGCAGTTTATTCCAATCCTGGAGGACTTACCGACAGTGAACAACAACTGGTTGATATTACGTTTGGCACAAGTGAAACCTATCCTAATCTAATTTCACCGGACGAACGTGCCAACTACGGTTTAAATAATCCATTGGGGGATAATGCCGCCAAAACTTGGCTTATTTTCAATGGCCCGGCCTCAAACTTTAATGAAATAACCTCTTACGATGTGGGCGCGGCCTACGTTACGGAATATTGGCATCAAGGCGTTTCAATTGAAGAAAACATGTTGTATAAATTTCAGAATGCATCTGGAGAAAAAGGGGTTATTAAAGTAAATTCAATTACAGGTGATGGTGATAATAAAGTGGTGCATTTTGATATTATTGTTCAAGATTGACCCATTTTAAATTCCAAGTTTAACCGGCCACCATGATGGCCGGTTTTTAGTATATGACAAAGCTTCCGTCAATTCAAAACGTACATCCGTCAACTCATATGGCCCATCAATATATTGATGGGTCTTTTTTTGTTCCAGAGTATCGATTTTAAAGGTCTAATCCATTAAATCTTTAAAAATTTTGATATGAAAAAAGCAATATTGATGGGCCTTCCCATAATGAGTATATGCCTAATTCTTTCCTGCGGCAAGGACGATGGGCCAACTCCTGATCCAGAACCTCAAGAAGTTGAAATTGCTAGTTTTTCCCCCACATCCGGAACCGTGGGCACCGAAGTGACCATCAATGGTAAGAACTTCAGTTCTACAAAAGAAGAAAACAATGTAACTTTCGGCTCATTTAAAGCCCCGGTTGTTGAAGCTAGTCCAACTAAGCTCGTTGTACAGGTGCCTACAAATGCAGTTACAGGTAAAATTACTGTTACTGTTGGCAGCAGCTCCGCCACGAGTGCCACAAATTTTGAGGTGTTGATTTTTCCCGGTTCATTATCCATTGATGATTTTCAACCCAAGGAAGGTGATTTTGGTACTATTGTATTCATAGATGGTTCCAATTTTAGTGCCGTACTCTCCGAAAATACAGTAAAGTTTGGGGACGTACAGGCCGAAGTGACGGATGCAACGACCTCCAAACTTACCGTAAAGGTGCCATCTGGAGCCAACACCAATCTGATATCTGTAACGGTAGCAGATCATACCACGGAAACCGCGGAATACTTTCAATTACCGGTCTGGCGTACATTGAATGACTTTTCTGGCAGTCCTCGAAGAAATGCATTTTCCTGTGTTGTTGATGGAAATGCCTATGTTGGAATGGGAATAGGGGATGGAAACTTTTACGATATTTGGTCCTATGATCAAAACGGCGACAGTTGGTCGAATACCGAAAGTGCTTATCCAGGTAAGGGCAACACAGATCCAGCAGAGTTTGTTTTGGATGGTAAGGTCTATGTCTTGGATGGTCTGGAAGGAGGATTGGGTCTTTGGACCAACGAGTTTCGTTCTTATGACGTAGCGACCAATGAATGGACAAACCTTCCAAATTTTTCAGGGAGCGTACGTTATAGGGCCATTGACTTTACCCTACAGGGCAAAGGATACGTTGTAGGTGGAATAAGTAGCGAGAACACTTTTATGGCAGATGTTTGGGAATATGACTCCCAAGAAGGCACTTGGACCGAAAAGACACCCTATCCCCAGCCAGAAGGAATTTACAATATGGCCTCTTTTATTATAGATGACCACGCCTATGTGGGAGCAGGGGGGGTTGGCCCCTTATCGTCAAGTGCTGATTTTTATAAATTTGACGGCGTTGATTGGACCCCGATTGCAAGTCTCCCAGAGTCAGCACATTCCAGAGTTGGCCCTGTTGGTTTTTCAATTAATGGCAAGGGGTATATAGGATTGGGAAGAAACGTTGAAAATTACCTAATGCTCCAAGACTTCTATGAGTATGACCCCGGTACCGATGTTTGGACTCAAATAGAAGATTTTCCATCCGTACCCAGGTATTTGGCCACAGCTTTTGTGTTGGACGGCAAGGCTTATGTAGGCCTGGGAGATGCAGGCGGCGATTTGGATGAGCAACAAGATATATACTTGTTTGACCCTGCCAATATTGCACCGCAATAATCCGTTGGACGAACGACCTTTTTATGACAACAGCATCCTTGTTATAACTAGCGTCAACCCAAAACCAGTATCCGTCAATTCATATGGGCCATCGATAAATTGATGGCCCTTTTTTTGTTCCAGAGTATCGATTTTAGGTTTGATATAAATTATTAACCCAATAAATTTTGATTATGAAAAGAGCGATACTACTAGGGCTTTCCATTTTGGTCCTGTCCCTGAACACTTTTTGCGGCAAGGACGATGGGCCAACTGATGAGCCCAAAGCTGTGGAAATCGATGGTTTTTCACCCACATCCGGAACCGTGGGAACAGAAGTGACCATCAATGGTAAGGACTTCAGCACCACAGAAACAGAAAATGTTGTAACCTTTAATGGAACCACAGCCGAAGTAAAGGAATCCACTTCAACAGTTATCAAGGTAGATGTCCCCACTGGGGCCACAACGGGAAAAATTAAAGTTTCCGTAGGTAGCAATTCGGCCACTAGTGCAACGGATTTTGAAGTAATAACGGCACAAGCCGCCCCAGTGGTTAATGGATTGGATGTGACCACTATTTGTGAAAAAGGCTATGTTACGATAAATGGTTCGAATTTTGGTTCGGACGCTGAACAGGCAATGGTATTCATAGGTGAGGTTCAGGCTGCAATTCAATCCCATAGTGCTACGAGCATTACCTTTGAAGTCCCTGTAGGCGCCACTACTGGAGAAGTGGAAGTAAGGGTAAACGGCCAATCTGGCTTTAGCGACAGCCAGTTGGAAATATTCATTATTCCTTCTATAGACGAATTTAGTCCAAAAGAAGGGGAGTGGGGAAGTGAAGTAACACTTAATGGTAGGTTTAAGGACCAAGGGAATATAATAAAATTTAGAAATAAGAATAGCCAGCTTTTGGAAGCTGAAATAGTAAGTGAAAGCACATCTGAAATTGTAGTAAAAGTGCCCTATGGTGCCAGAACCAATGGATTAGCAATATCATACGATTGTGGTACTTTAAATCACTTTGAAGATTTTACTGTTTTCCATGGCAAATGGACCAAAGTTGCAGATTTTGGAGGTGGAAAAAGACGAAGCGCAGTTGCTTTTGTATTGGATGGGGTTCCTTACGTGGGATTGGGGACAGATGGTACAATAACTCCCAACAAAGATTTATGGTCTTATGATCCTGTATCCAATCAATGGACTCAAAAAAACGCAGTATTGCCAGGTGATGGCCATATTGGATGTTCAAGCTTTGTAATCGGGAGCACAGCTTTCGTTACTCAAGGAACACTTATAGGAGCGGGTACGCTGCATTCTGAAATGTGGGAATATAACGCGGTTGCGGACCAATGGACAGCGAACAATAGTTTTGCAAGTACAACACGATCTGTAGCTGCTGCCTTCAATATTGGTGATAAGGGCTATATGGGGACCGGTTATGGAGAAGGAGGCATAGAGCTTAATGATTTTTGGGAGTATGACAATGGCAATTGGACGCAAAAAACCAATGTAGGGGGTGCTCAGGGACCAGTTCGTTACAACGCTGTTGGAGTTGGCCTTAATGGAAAAGGATATGTAGGCACAGGGTTTGGTTTAAACGAAACTACGACCCTAAGTGATTTCTGGGAGTACAACAATGGCACTTGGTCTCAGATGGCAGATGTTGGCAATGGCGAAGCTGTCGCCAGGGCTAACGGCATTGCATTTGCAGTTGGCAATAAAATTTATGTAGGTTTTGGGCAAGATCTTAATTATAATGATTTAAAAGATATTTGGGAATATGACCCCGCAAACGATATTTGGACAGAGTTGGCCACTTTCCCTGGAACAGCGCGTTCAGGAGCAGTAGCTTTTGTATTGAATGGTAAAGCTTATGTGGGAACCGGGGTTGAATCGGATGAATTGAGTGATTTCTGGGAGCTAGATCTAGGTAACTAAACAATAAGCCTGCCAAAAAAAAGCACACTGGCGTAAATATTATAATTTCTTACTATTGAAGCGCCCATTTTTAATGGGCGTTTTTTAATTCACAATCGACATATAAGCCTATCAACATCCCTTGTTGATTACTTTCTGCGACACTTTCTTTTATTTTTGTCCCTAAATTTTATATTAGCAAGGATTAACCCCTTTACACATGACAGAAACCCAGTATACAGAAGACAATATCCGTTCACTGGATTGGAAAGAGCATATTCGTATGCGACCCGGGATGTACATTGGTAAGTTGGGCGATGGTTCATCTGCGGACGATGGTATTTACATCCTCCTCAAAGAGGTGATCGACAACTGTATTGATGAGTTTGTCATGGGGGCTGGGAAAACCATCGAGATCAACATCAAGGAGAATACCGTGCATGTTAGGGATTATGGCCGTGGCATTCCCTTGGGGAAAGTAGTGGATGTGGTCTCCAAAATGAACACGGGCGGTAAGTACGATACCCGTGCCTTTAAAAAATCCGTGGGATTAAATGGGGTAGGGACTAAGGCGGTAAATGCGCTGTCCGCTTATTTTAGGGTAGAGTCCAACCGGGACGGCCAATCCAAATCCGCAGAATTCGAGGCAGGCAACCTCACCAATGAGGAGCTTTTGGAAGAAAGTTCACGACGTAGGGGAACCAAGGTGAGTTTTGTTCCGGACGAATCCATATTTAAAAAATACAAATACCGTAATGAGTATGTGGAACGCATGCTCAAAAACTACGTATACCTAAATCCTGGGCTCACCATTGTCTTTAATGGGGAAAAGTACCATTCGGAAAACGGATTGAAGGACCTGTTGGAGGACAATAACAACGAGGAAGATTTTCTATATCCCATTATTCATCTAAAAGGTGATGATATTGAGGTGGCCATGACGCATAGCAGGACCCAGTACAGTGAGGAATATCACTCCTTCGTTAATGGGCAGCACACCACTCAGGGGGGGACGCACCAAGCAGCGTTCCGGGAAGCCGTGGTCAAGACCATCCGCGATTTTTACGGAAAGAATTACGATGCCTCAGATGTGAGGAAATCAATCATTTCAGCGATTTCCATTAAAGTAATGGAGCCCGTTTTCGAGAGCCAGACCAAGACCAAATTAGGCTCTACGGATATGGGAGGAGACTTGCCCACCGTGCGTACCTACATCAACGATTTTCTGGGAACACAGTTGGACAATTACTTGCACAAAAATCCGCAAACCGCTGAAGCCCTACAACGTAAGATTGTTCAGGCAGAGAAGGAGCGCAAGGAACTTTCGGGTATCCGAAAACTGGCAAGGGAACGCGCCAAAAAGGCCAGCCTGCACAACAAAAAACTTAGGGATTGCCGTGTACACCTCCAAGACATGAAAAAAGACAGGAGATTGGAGAGCACCCTTTTTATCACCGAGGGGGATTCAGCTTCAGGTTCCATTACCAAGTCCAGGGATGTTAATACCCAAGCCGTTTTCAGTCTTCGAGGAAAGCCGCTGAACTCTTATGGCATGTCCAAAAAGATCGTATATGAAAATGAGGAGTTCAATCTACTCCAAGCCGCATTGAACATTGAGGAATCCATGGAAGATTTGCGGTATAACAATATTGTCATCGCTACGGATGCCGATGTGGATGGGATGCACATCCGGTTGCTGCTGATTACCTTTTTCCTGCAATTCTTTCCGGAACTGATCAAGGAAAATCATTTGTATATCCTGCAAACCCCACTTTTTAGGGTTCGGAATAAAAAAGAGACCATTTATTGCTATAGCGAGGAGGAGAGACGAAATGCCATTGAAAAATTGAGCGGGAAGCCAGAAATTACCCGATTTAAGGGATTAGGTGAAATCTCCCCAGATGAGTTCAAGCATTTTATTGGGGATGATATACGATTGGAACCTGTGATGTTGGACAAGACCATGAGCATAGACAATCTTTTGCAGTTTTACATGGGGAAAAACACCCCGGACCGTCAAGAATTTATTATAAATAACCTTAAAGTCGAACTCGACTTGATAGAAGAAAACCAACTATAAACCAAATAAATACACATCCTTCTAGATGGAAGAGAACGAAGAACTGAATGAGGAAGGTTTAGAAAGCCAAGACAGTCTGGTCAAGGTAACCGGAATGTACAAGGATTGGTTCTTGGATTATGCTTCGTACGTAATTCTGGAGCGTGCTGTTCCCGCTATTGAAGACGGTTTCAAACCGGTACAGCGCAGGATTATGCATTCCCTCAAGGAATTGGACGACGGCCGTTATAACAAAGTGGCCAATGTGGTAGGACATACCATGCAGTACCACCCCCACGGTGATGCCAGTATCGCGGATGCCATGGTTCAAATTGGCCAAAAAGATCTCCTCATTGACACCCAAGGAAACTGGGGAAATATCTTGACCGGTGATGGTGCGGCGGCATCACGATATATAGAGGCCAGGCTTTCCAAGTTTGCCCTTGAGGTAATCTATAGCCCTAAAATCACGGAATGGCAATTGTCCTATGATGGCCGAAAGAAGGAACCAGTGCACTTGCCAGTCAAGTTTCCGTTGTTATTGGCCCAAGGGGCGGAAGGAATCGCCGTGGGACTTTCCACAAAAATATTGCCCCACAACTTTAACGAGCTTATAGACGCCTCCATAAAACATTTAAAAGGACAGCGTTTCACCCTGTATCCAGATTTTCCCACAGGTGGAATCATAGATGTGGCCAATTACAACGAAGGCCTGCGTGGCGGAAAGGTTAGGGTAAGGGCCAAAATTTCGGCACTGGACAAGAACACCTTGGTCATCACCGAAATACCGTACGGCACCAACACCTCCTCTTTAATTGATTCCATTTTGAAGGCCAATGACAAAGGGAAAATCAAGATCAAGAAAATAGAGGACAACACCGCCGCCGAAGTGGAAATTTTGGTGCATTTACCCAACGGTATTTCTCCAGATAAGACCATTGATGCACTTTATGCATTTACTGCTTGCGAATCATCCATATCTCCTTTGGGCTGTATCATTGAAGACAACAAGCCTTTATTTATAGGGGTCAAGGAAATGCTGGAGCGTTCCACCGAGAATACCGTGGAATTGTTGAAGTCCGAGCTGGAAATTCAATTGGGAGAACTGGAGGAACAGTGGCACTTTGCTTCCTTGGAGCGTATTTTTATTGAAAACCGAATCTATCGGGATATTGAAGAGGAAGAAACCTGGGAAGGCGTGATTGCCGCTATCGATAAAGGGTTGAAACCTTTCACCACGAACCTGAAAAGGGAAGTGACCGAAGAGGACATTGTTCGGTTGACCGAGATTCGTATCAAACGTATTTCCAAGTTTGATTTGGAAAAAGCCCAACAACTTATTGATAGTCTGGATGAGCGTATAGCCCAAACAAAGCACCATTTGGAACATTTGGTGGAGTATGCCATAGACTATTTCAAGGAGCTTAAGAAGAAATATGGCAGCGGTCGTGAGCGACAATCTGAAATTAAAGTGTTTGATGATATTGAGGCTACCAAAGTGGTGATCCGCAATACCAAACTCTACGTAAACAGAGAGGAAGGTTTTATTGGGACATCGCTGAAGCGCGACGAATATGTTACGGATTGCAGCGACATTGATGACATCATCGTTTTCACCCAAAAAGGGGAGATGATGGTCACCAAGGTAGACTCTAAGGTTTTTGTGGGTAAGAACATTATCCACGTTGCGGTATTCAAGAAAAAAGACAAGCGCACCACCTATAATATGATCTACAAGGATGGCAAAGGCGGGGCCAGCTATATCAAACGATTCAATGTAACCAGTATTACGCGTGACAAGATTTACCCGCTGTCCGGCGATAAAGCCTCCGCAGAAGTACTTTACTTTTCTGCCAATCCCAATGGGGAGGCCGAGGTGATCACCGTATTGTTGCGGCAATCGGGCAGTATCAAGAAACTCAAATGGGACTTGGATTTTGCCGATGTTCTCATCAAAGGTCGAGCATCCAAAGGAAATTTGGTCACCAAATACAGCGTTAAGCGTATTGAACTGAAGGAGAAGGGAGTTTCCACCCTAAAACCCAGAAAGATTTGGTTCGATGAAGTGGTAAGTCGACTCAATGTGGATGGCAGGGGTGAACTGCTGGGCGATTTCAGGGGGGACGACCTATTATTGGTGATAGACCAAAAAGGAACGGTGCGGACCATTCAACCCGATTTATCCACCCACTTTAATGAAGATATGATCGTATTGGAGAAATGGAATCCAAAGAAACCCATTTCCGTGGTACATTATGAAGGCGAAAAAGAGCGCTATTACCTCAAGCGTTTTCTGGTTGAGAATCCAAATAAGGAAGAAGTGGTGATTTCCGAACACCCAAAATCCTTTATGGAACTGGCCACAACGGATTGGAGACCCATGATGGAGGTTGAATTTGTGAAGCCACGCGGCAAAGACCCCAAACCCAATCTTGAAGTGAATGTGGAGGATTTCATTTCCGTAAAGGGCATCAAGGCCATCGGGAACCAGCTCACCGCAGAAAAGGTCAAGAACATCAATCTTTTGGAACCTCTGGTTTTTGAGGAGCCCGAGGAACCCAAAGCAGAAGATATGGAAGTGGTGGACGAGGAAAGCGTGGATACCGATGAGACCGATACCGAGACTAAAAAAGACAGTTCTGACCAAACTTCTTTGTTTTGATTTATATTCTACCTATATTCTCACCTGAACAGTAATATGCACTCCTAACCTCATAGCTAATACATTTTATGGATTTTACCAACCCGCTGGTTTACGGCGTACCAGTTTTTATTGCCTTCATTTTATTCGAACTTACATATAGTAAGACCCATGGGGACGACCATCTTTATAACTGGAAAGATTTAGCTGCAAGCGGTTTTATGGGAATTGGTTCCGCAATCTTGGGGCCATTTTTCAAAGTGGTTTTTGCCATTGTTCTTTTTAATGCCACGTATGAGTTCTTCAATCCCATGGAAAATGGCACAAGACAAAATATTTTGGGTTACGAGTCTTTTGGATATGCATGGTATGTTTGGATACTCTGCCAATTGGCGGATGACTTTACCTATTACTGGTTTCACAGGGCCAATCATGAAATCCGTATTTTGTGGGCAGCACATATTGTTCACCATTCTTCCGATAATTTTAATTTGGGTACGGCTGTTCGCAATGGCTGGTTTACCATTTTGTACAAACCCTTGTTCTACATGTGGATGCCTGCCATAGGGTTTCCACCCGAGATGGTCGTGGTTTGTTTGGGCATTGAAGCGTTATGGCAGTTTCAGTTACACTCTGTGTACATTCCCAAACTGGGCTTTTTGGAGAAATTCCTCAACACCCACACCATGCACCAAGTACACCATGCGCAAAACGTGGAGTATCTGGACAAAAACCATGGAGGCTTCCTAAATATTTTTGATAAGGTTTTTGGGACGTGGAAGGAATTGGATGATGACATCGATGTAAAATACGGTGTAATACATTCCCCAAACTCCTTTAACCCGGTTGTGATACTTACCCATGAATTCAAGGACATTTGGAACGATGTAAAGAAAGTGGACAAGCTATCCCACAAACTGATGTACATTTTTGGCCCTCCTGGTTGGAGCCATGATGGAAGCACCCTTACCGTAAAACAGCAGCAAAAGTTGTTCGAGGAACATAAGGAAGTGCATCCTGAGTTGGCGTATCAACGCCCAAATTAACCTTTACTCAACAGCTTCTGCTTCAGGATTCTTGTTTTTCTGCATCCTGAGGTTCAAAAACTCCACCATTAAGGAGAAGGCAATCGCGAAGTACAAATACCCTTTGGGTATGGCACCTACCTCATTTCCAAATACCACGAGGTGGGATAAATGGGCCGCTTCAGCTATCAGCATGAACCCAATAAGAATCAAGAAAGATAGCCCTAACACCTGTATAGATGGGTGCCGGTTGACAAATTCCCCTACCGGACTGGCAAACAGCATCATGATTACCACAGAAATGACCACCGCTGTGATCATAAGAATCAAGGCATCGGTTGGGTTGGGAGAAATGCCGTTGGTCATCCCTATTGCCGTTAATATGGAATCAAATGAAAATACAATATTGATTACGGTTATCTGAACAATGGCGTTCATCAAAGAAGACGACCGCGACTTTTCCACTTCGCGCTCATCGTGCCCACGATCTTCAACTTTCTCATGGATCTCCTTGGTGCTCTTGTACAGCAAGAACAATCCACCAGAAAAGAGAATAACGGCCTGCCAGCTTATTCCACCGGTAATCCAGGATTCATCCAAAAGCATGAAGGGTTTTTTCATCTTGGTGAGCCATGTAATTCCGAACAGTAATATAATTCTCATGACCATGGCCAATACCAGACCGATATTGGTGGCCTTTTTTCGGTCTTTCTTTTCCAATTTGCCAGCAGCAATGGAAATGAAGATAATATTGTCGATTCCCAGGACAATTTCCAAAAAGGTCAAGGTAATCAATGCCATCCAGGCATCCGGGCTGGTAAAAATTTCAAACATGGTCAGTTTATTTTGTGGGCGGTTCCTCTAAATCTTCGTTTATCCCCAACAGCGTTATACTCAAAGGTATACGAAGAATCGGAAGTTGTCAATATTTTAATATGGATTGATTTTTCCTCTGCTTTGCTCTTCGGGTTCTTGTTTTTCAGGATGTACTCGCAATCATTGATCCAGCGAACGGACGAAGTATCCCTTTTTCCGTCATAAAAATCCACTTCGGTGTCCAATGTCCTATGGAACGTGGTTTTCTTTTCCTCTCCGTCAATCACGGTGGTGAATGTGAATTCACCTGTTTTAAAGTCTGTGCAATTGCGTTGGGGCGGCTGCCCACATGCCCAAAAAAGTAAAATGAGCACTCCTGAGAAGAAATAGTTTACCATAGTTACAAAGTAACGGAAAGAACTAAAGCGGGTCAATCCTTTTTTGCTTGAAAGGACTCAAAAGTGCCATCGGCATAAAAAACAATCACTTTTATGGGTTGGAGGGTGTCTTTGTCCTGCGCAATGGAGTTGAATTCTGTTTCGGCTTGATCAGATTTCGTTTTTCCCGGAACAGCAATCTCTTTTTTGATTTCCCCTTCTTTTATAGATGACGGAAATTCCCCGACCCCTTTCAATAACCAGTACAGGTTTACTTCGGGGTAGGTGTCCACCAACTTCATTACAAAATCCAGACTGGGTTTGTTTCGTCCATTCAACAAATGGGAAACACTGGAACGCTGCACGCCAATTTCGTCCGCAAAGGCAGAAACCGTTAGACCATAGTGGTCCATGATGGTTTGTATTCGCGGAATTACATCTTTATTCACAATTGTAAATTTGTTATTTTAAAGCTAGTGAAAATCATAGGAACTGGAAAGGATATTTTATAAACCGGATTTTAAAATCAAAAGAAAAGAATTAAATGGTTAACCATAAACTACTGTTTTTGAATAAATTAATTGTAATTGTGAAAATTCAAATTACAATTGTATTCAAACATCAAAAGTATCTGCTACATCCATTCACAAATGTATCTAAAATAGTGTCGATTAATTCACATTTGTAAACTTTGTGTGGGTTATTTTTGCGACTCATTTATAATGCAACTATGACTGATCACTCCCTATATAGAGAGCGTAGCGTACAAAACCGATACATTACTTTAGAGACGTTGGAGACCTGCCTTAAAAAAAGACCAGCAGCCTCTTTAAAGATTTTGGGCAAGTCTGTGCAGGGAGAACCATTATACGCATTCACATTGGGGAAAGGGGAAACTCGAATCTTGATGTGGTCACAAATGCATGGAAACGAGTCCACCACCACCAAGGCGGTTTGGGACATGGTAAATTATTTGGAGTCCAGCGAGGGGTTGGCCATTTTAGAGACCTGCACCTTAATGATTGTGCCAATGTTGAACCCTGATGGCGCTAAAGCTTATACAAGGGTCAACGCGAATGAAGTGGACCTGAACCGGGACGCGCAAGAACTCACCCAGCCCGAAAGCCAAGCGCTGAGGGATTTGTTCGAAAAATTCAAGCCTGATTACTGCTTTAACCTGCATGACCAGCGCACACTGTTTTCCGCGGGGCAATCAGCAAACGTGGCCACGGTATCTTTTTTATCCCCTGCCAGCAATGCAGAGAGAGAGGTTACACCAAGTAGGGAGGTGGCCATGAAATTGATTGTGGCCATGAATGAAACCTTGCAGAAAATGATTCCCCAACAAGTAGGACGATATGATGATGGCTTCAATGCCAATTGTGTTGGGGACACCTTTCAAATGCTCAATGTGCCAACTATATTATTTGAGGCAGGGCATTCCCCAAAGGATTATATGCGGGAAAACACGCGAGAGTATATTTTCCATGCCTTGATAAAAGCCTTGACCACTATTTCAAAAGGGGAAATAGCTAGTTATCCCACATCGGATTATTTCAATATTCCGGAGAATGGGAAACTATTCTATGACATTTTGGTACATAACCCGCAGGTTTTGAATCCAGATTTGGCCCCAGGAATTTCGCTTGGGATACGTTTCAAGGAGGTCTTGGATGGAAACAGGATTTTGTTCACACCGGAGTTGGGAGATATGGGCAAACTAGATGGATTCTATGGCCATGAGACCTTTAACTGTTTAAATCAAAAGGATTTGGAGCTACTGTCTGGACGCGATGAAATCTTGGATTTTATCAAAAATGTTGGGAAATAGACAAGGAACTTTCTTTGCTTCTTGCATTTTATTTAAAAAAGAACCATTTTTATTACGTTAATTTCTTTATTTAACTAATTTTGCTGAAAAATTCAATATAATGACCAAAGTAAAACTAGACGAAATCGACCATCAGATATTGGATATGCTGATCGATAATACACGTACACCCTTTACCGATATTGCCAAAAAGCTTTTGATATCTGCTGGTACGGTACACGTTAGGGTTAAGAAAATGGAAGAATCCGGAATCATAAAAGGTTCCTCCCTTACTTTGGATTATGTCAAGCTGGGATATTCCTTCATTGCCTACGTAGGGATTTTTCTTGAAAAGACCCACCAGACCAAGTTTGTATTGGAGCGTCTTAATCAGATTCCGTATGTGACCGTGGCCCATATTACCACAGGAAAATTCAATATTTTCTGTAAGATCAGGGCCAAGGATACCACCCACGCCAAGAACATCATTTTTAAAATTGATGATATTGACGGCATCAGTAGAACAGAGACCATGATCTCGTTGGAAGAAAGCATCAACGATAAGAAACGTTTGATGCATACCATCTTCAACGAGCTATAACCGGTTTAACATTTGGGCCATGCGAAGTTCAGAGTTACCTTCTTCTGAATACAATCCCTTTTACCATACCTATATCCTTGCTTTGGACAATGTGGGTCTCATGGAAGAATTGAACCATGGGAAAAAACTGTTTTTGTCCTTGTTGGATGACATCCCCAAAGAAAAACTTGGATATGCCTATGCCGAGGAGAAATGGACCTTGGCGGAAGTATTAGTGCACATCATTGATGCCGAAAGAGTTTTTCAGTACCGAGCCTTGCGATTTGCCCGAAATGATAAAACTCCATTGCCCGGTTTTGATCAGGACGATTATGTGCCCCTCTCAAAAGCCTCAAAACGAACCATAGAGGATATAAGGGATGAGTATGCGGCCGTACGACAATCCACTATTTTACTGTTTAACTCCTTTGATGATGAAGCGTTGCAAAGATCGGGCGTTTCCAGTGGCTCACCTTTAAGTGTCAGGGCCACCGGGTTTATCATCAGCGGGCATCAGGCGCATCACCTGAAAATTATCAGGGAGCGATATCTGTAACGTAAAGGTCTAGTATAAGCTGTCGTTTTCGTAATCCCCGTCGGAATCCGGTTCAAAATCAGCTTCGTTAATGGAACCCTCATCGGTTTCCAAGACTTCTTCCTTGCCCAACTCCCTTTCAATGTTTTCCTCAAAGTTGGAAATGAAATTGGAAAGGCTCTTACTGATTTTTACCAGATATATGGTGTCCTCAGTTTTTACCTCTACAGCTTCAATGACCTCGCCGTTTGGTTTTTTCAAGGAAATAATGTCGTCATCGCCATACCCATAAGGGTAGGAATCAATCAAAACAGCGGCCACCTTGTGGTCCAGCTTTTTGTAGTCAATGAGTATACGTTTCATAATGGATAGGTTTAATGCTATCCTAAACTATGAATTTTTAAAACCCATAAAACCAAAGAGTTGTGAACGGAATTATTTAGTATATGAAGCGATTATTCCTTGTAGTAAGCGAACGCTTTATAAAAGAGTTCCTCGGGTACTTTAACATCGGTAACGGCATCGCCAATGGATTGGAGCAGCACAAAATTGATATCGCCATGGGAGTTCTTCTTGTCGTATTTGAGAAGCTTAAGGATGGCTTTGATATCGTCATCATCCAGTTCAACGGGCTCAAAGTGCTGTGAGAATGTCTCTTTGATTTCTTGAACGGACAGTCTGGACAGGCCTTTCAATTCGTGGGAAAGGTAACCTTCCAATATCATTCCTGCCGCAATGGCCTCACCATGAAGAAGGGTTTTCTTGTTGGGGTTCTCCAAACAATATGATTCTATGGCATGGCCCAAGGTATGACCAAAATTCAGGATTTTCCGAAGGCCTTGTTCTGTGGGATCCTGCAGGACCACATCATTCTTTAGGGCAATGGATCGCTGTATGCTCTTGGCATCGGTAAAATTGCCCTGCGTCTTGAGCTCGTCCCAGTATGGCGCATCTTTAATAAGTCCATGTTTCAGCATTTCGGCGTAGCCGCTGACCACTTGTCGGGGATCCAAGGTTTTTAAAAACTCAGTGAACACCAATACCATTTGAGGTTGATTGATCACTCCAATCTGGTTTTTCAACGCGCCTAAATCAACACCCGTTTTACCACCTATGGAAGCATCTACCATAGAAAGTAGGGTAGTGGGGATGTTGATGAAGTCGATTCCTCTTTTAAAGGTTGAGGCAACGAATCCTCCCAAATCGGTAATTACACCACCGCCCAAGTTGATCAATAGACTTTTTCGGTCGCCATCATGACTGGACAATTTTTCCCAGACCTCCAAACAAGTCTGTATGTGCTTGTTTTCTTCTCCAGATTGAATTTCAAAAATGGAATCGATGGGGTAGTCCAGTATCTTTTTAAAGACAGGCAAACAATGCATTTTGGTGTTTTCATCCACCAAAAGAAATACCTTGGAATAGTTTTTCTTGGCAATATGCTGTCTTAGAGCAGCTTCTGCAAGCTCTCCTAAATGAACCTCGTACGATTGTGATTTAATGGATTCCATAATTCAAATTACACCGCTAAATAAAGATTATTTTTATTGATAATCTTCTAGATTGGCGACTTATATTTGGATCTTTAAAAGATTGCCAATAATGCGACCGAATTTTGAGAATACCGCAATAGCTTTCGAGTTAAAATCGGACTCCCAACTGGAGAGGGCTTATTTTTTATTCAGAATGATTGCCAATGAACCTTTGGTTCGGATTGGCTCTGCAGTGACCAATTTTGCCCTCAAGGCACATCTTCCGGTAGAAGGACTTATCAGGGCCACCGTTTTTGACCATTTTTGTGGAGGGGTCAATGAAAAGGACTGCCTGTCCGTGATCGATAATATGTACAGCAAAGGGGTGCACTCCATTCTGGATTATTCCGCCGAAGGTAAGGAAGTGGACAACCAGTTTGATTTTGCCGTACAAAAGACCTTGGAAATCCTGGATTTTGTCAAGGAGAAAGACGCTATGCCTTTTGCTGTATTCAAACCCACAGGGTTTGGTCGTTTTAAATTGTACGAGAAAAAGAGTGCTGGACAACCATTAGATGAAAAGGAGACCGCGGAATGGAGTAGAATTGTAGATCGCTACGAAAAAGTCTGTAAAAAAGCTCATGCCTTGGGAGTCGCTTTGTTGATTGATGCCGAAGAAAGCTGGATGCAGGATGCCGCAGATGATCTAGCGTTGGACATGATGCGAAAATACAATAAGGAAAGTACCATCGTGTACAATACTTTCCAGATGTACCGCTGGGACCGAATGGACTATTTGAAAAAACTAAATGCCTTGGCCAAAGAAGAAGGTTTCAAGGTAGGGGCAAAAGTGGTTCGGGGTGCTTACATGGAAAAGGAAAATGACAGGGCCCACGAAAAAGGCTATGAAAGCCCCATTTGTAAATCCAAACAAGAAACAGACGAAAACTTTGATGCCGCCATCACTTTTGGTATGCAGCATTTGGACCGAATCACTTTATTTGCCGGGACCCATAATGAGAAAAGCTGCTTAATGCTGGTAGACTTAATGGAACAACACCAATTGGAACCTTCGAATACCAATATTTGGTTTGGGCAACTGTTTGGAATGAGTGACCATATTACTTACAATTTGGCCCAAGAGGGGTACAATGTGGTAAAATATGTGCCTTATGGTCCGGTAAAGGATGTAATGCCCTATTTGATACGAAGGGCAGAGGAAAACACCTCAGTGGCCGGACAGACCTCTAGGGAACTGGCCTTGTTGCAAAAAGAACGAAAACGTAGAAAACTGGATTCCTAAAGGGCTTTTTCCATAGTTTTAATGACTACCTGTTCCGAGCAATTTTCAGCTTGCATCTGGTAGTCCTCACCATTTACTTCATGGGAAATAATATAAACCTTGCAAGGTTCTGCTTCGGTATCACTTTTTCCAAAATCCACATCACCATCGGTTAAAAAAGATGTGATCAATACCGTATCCTTGAACTGTTCAGGTAGATTTTCATCAAAGACCAAGGCTTTGGACCGCATGTCCTTGAGCACCCTACAATTGGGGAAGTAGCAAAATTCCAATCCTTCTTCCCCGGATTTTTTCTTTAAAAAGAAAACCAAAAAAACTATACCAATGGACAGCCCTACCAGGTACCATCCCAAACGCTGTAAAAAAGCCATTCGCCTTAAAAAATCAGAAAGTTAATATCACTATAGTTGAGTCCAAACCAGTCCCCAACCGATTTATTGGTCAAAATACCGTGGTACATATAAAGTCCGTTTCGCAAACCTTTATCGAAATGCAGGGAATGTTCCAGCCCTCCATCTTCACCTATCTTGAGCAAATACGGTGTAAAGATATTACTTATTGAAATGGAAGAAGTTCTGGGGTAACGGGATGGGATATTGGGAACCCCATAGTGGATTACCCCAAATTTTTCCATAGTGGGTTTGTTGTGGCTCGTAATTTCGGAAGTTTCAAAACAGCCTCCCATATCAATGCTCACATCAATGATAACAGCTCCCTTTTTCATGTTCTCCACCATGGAACTGGATACCACGACAGGGGAGCGGTTCTTTCCACGGGTTGCCCCAATGGCCACATCGCAACGTTTTAGGGCTTTGATAAGGTTTTTTGGTTGTATGGTAGAGGTGTATACCGTACGGTTAAGGTTGGTCTGTAGGGTTCGTAATTTTGTAATGGAATTGTCGAACACCTTAATATTTGCACCCAATCCCAATGCCGACCTTGCGGCAAATTCGCCTACGGTCCCAGCTCCAATAATGACTACTTCCACCGGGGGAACACCACTGATGCTTCCCAACATCAATCCATTGCCCTTGCTGGTCGCCGCCATCAGTTCCGAGGCAATCAAGATGGAGGAAATCCCTGCAATCTCACTCAATGAGCGCACGGCTGGGTAATTTCCGTCTTCGTCCCTAATATACTCGAATGCAATGGCCGTGAGTCGTTTTTTGGCCATGGCCTCAAAATATTCCTTACGCTGCGTTTTGATCTGTAATGCGGAAATCACAATGGTTTGGGGATTCAAAAGGTCTATTTCCGACAGAGAGGGGGGCTCCACTTTAAGAATAATGGGGCATGAGAAAACTTTCTTGGTGTCCCTGGTTATTTCGGCCCCTGCATTGGTATAATCGATATCGGTGAAATTGGAGGCTTCCCCGGCACCGGATTCCAATAAAACACGGTGGCCGTTAGCGGTAATGGCATTCACGGCATCTGGGGTAAGACAGACACGTTTCTCTTGATACTGGTTTTCCTTTGGGATACCTATAAAGAGTTCACCCTTTTGTTTCAGCACTTCCAAGGTTTCTTCTTGGGGTAGGAGCTGTTGTTTGCTAAAGGGGGAGGATGGCTGGTTCATATATTGTAAATCTGAGTGTCATGCCATGGGCATTAAAACAAATTTACATTTTTTTTGAAAGGGTCTTCTGGCGTTGTTCCAGTTTCTCCCTTTCCTTTCGAAGTTCTTCTTTTTCCTTTAGTATGCGTAACTCGGCATCCATGGCATCCAAATCAATACCATGTACGTGTTTATCCACCAATTTCACCCTAATGAAGTATACTATGGGCGTTACCACCATGGTCACGGCCACCACATACATTACTTCGTTCTCATCAACAATATTGGAGTCAAAGGTAAGTACGGCAAACAGCTGGAAGCTGTACATGGAAATTGGAATAAGAATGGCATAATACCACCAATTCTTACAGGTCACGAACCATACCACCAGAAGCAATAAGGGCACAATTTTGTTGAAATAATAATAAAAAGCCTCCCCAACATCATCAAATCCATTGGCGCCAAACTCAATGCCCAAAAATGACCATGTTTCTGCACCTTCCGGCATGTATTTGTACCAGTAGAACAAGATGGGGGATACTGCGATCAGAAAGGCAAAAGCACCTTCCATGATCAGTTTCTTACGGATACTTTTTTTGTCACTCATCACTCATGATAACATAAAAAAGCTGATTTTATTGCAAAAAAAATGGCCCTATCAAAAAATAGGACCATTTGTACTTCAGTTAAAATCGGAAAAAAATTACAGCTTTCTGATCTTAGACTTCTCGATACTAGTAGTTTGACTTTTGTCCAAATCTACTGTCGCAACCGCAACAGTCATAGCCAAAAAGGCAACACCTAGTAATCCAAAAAAAACTTTTTTAGTGTTCATCGTAAAAGAGTTTTTGGTTAATAAATGAATTCATCTACAGGACAAATGTAGGAAAATATTTCAACTCTACCTACGCTTCATCGATAAAATTGGCATTTTAACGTAAAAAAAACACACTTTATCGATTCGTCGATGTCCTGCGCAATAAACTGGTTTGAATATAGGAGGATTGGGCGTTAACAAACATTTAACTCGACTGAACGCGTATTTTCATCGATTAAATGCAGGAAAATGGATACAGCATTATCCGGAAGTAGGGAAGCAATTTTTTCGGGCCATTCAATGAACACCCATACCCTTGGGTCCAAATAATCTTCAAAGCCCATATCCAAGGCTTCGCTCTCATCGTTCAATCGATAAAAATCGAAATGATGGGCCAAAACCTTGCCTTGAACATCGTGGTATTCGTTCACCAACCCAAAAGTAGGGCTGCTGCCTGTGTCCACAGCTCCCAATTCTTTAAGCATGGCTTTTACAAGGGTGGTTTTTCCAGCTCCCATTTCGCCATAAAAACATAGTATTTTGTCCGGGGCGGCTTGCAGTACTTTTTGCGCTGCCATTTGAATCTCATCTAGGCTGAATGTAATCTTCAAGTCGGTATTATTTAGCATCCAAAACTACAAAAGGAACAATCATTTCTTCCAAGGATACCCCTCCATGTTGATAGGTATTTCTATAATAACTTACATAATGGTTGAAATTGTTGGGGTAGGCAAAGAACAAATCGTTCTTGGCAAAGATATAGCTACTGCTCAAATTGATATTGGGCAAATGGATGTCCTGAGGCTTTTTTGAGGCCAAGACATCCTTATCCTCATAAGTGAGGCTTTTTCCGGTCTTGTAGCGCAGATTTAGACTGGTATCCCTGTCTCCGATCACTTTTGAAGGCTGCTTTACGTTGATGGTGCCATGGTCAGTGGTCAATATCAGTTTCATACCCAGACCTTGAGCCTGTTGGATAATCTCCAACAAGGGTGAATTCTTGAACCAACTGAGGGTAAGGGACCTGTAGGCCTTATCATTGGATGCCAACTCTTTCACCACCTCCATTTCCGTCTTGGAATGGGAAAGCATGTCCACAAAATTGTAGACCACCACGGTTAGGTCGTTGTCTTTTTGGGTCTTGAAATTTTGGGCCAACTGTTTCCCCTGTTTCAGGTTATTAATTTTGTGGTATTCCCATTTTAGGTTTAGGCCCAAACGCTTTAATTGGGCTCCCAAAAAATCTGCTTCGAAAAGGTTCTTACCGCCTTCGTCCGTATCATTTTTCCACCAATTGGGATACTGCTTCTCCATGTCCAAGGGCATCAGCCCCGAGAAAATAGCATTCCGTGCATACTGCGTGGCCGTTGGTAAAATGCTGTAATAGGCAGATTCTTGTTTCTTTTTATAGTGGACAGCCAATGTTTCCTCAAAAGCCAACCATTGATCGTACCGAAGGTTGTCTATGACCACCAACAGGGTTTTGTTTCCTTCCAGTTCTGGTTGGATCTTATTTCTAAAAAGGGTGTGGGACATAATGGGAGCATCCCCATCCTGAAACCAGCTGCGATAATTCTTGTCCACGAACTTTCCGAATTGCGAATTGGCCTCGGCCTTTTGGGATTCCAATATCTCAAACATCCCAGAATCCTCGATCTGTTCCAACTGAAGCTCCCAATAAATTAGTTTTTTATAGAGCTCTACCCATTCTTCAAACGAATTGATAGTGGAAAGGTCCATAGCGATCTTTCTAAACTCTTGTTGATAATTTGCGGTGGTTTTCTCAGAGATCAACCGCGAGTTGTCCAAACTTTTTTTGAGAGACAGTAATATTTGGTTCGGATTTACCGGTTTGATGAGATAATCGGCGATTTTGGACCCAATGGCTTCATCCATGATATATTCCTCCTCACTCTTGGTGATCATTACCACGGGGATGGAAGCATCGTACTTCTTTATTTCATTCAGGGTCTCCAGACCGGATAGGCCGGGCATGTTCTCATCCAGGAACACGATGTCGAAAAAGGAATTTTTAAGTTCTTCAAGGGCATCCTGCCCACTTTGACTGGTAACTACTTTATAATTTTTGCCTTCCAGAAATAAAATGTGAGGTTTTAATAGATCGATCTCATCATCGACCCAAAGAATTGTTATCTTGTTCATATAGTAGTTATCTTTGTGGGATTAAAACAAAAATCCTTGGTAAAAACCAATAAGCTTAACGTTTTCAACGACCCAATTTACGGTTTTATTGGAACTCCAAACGAACTAATTTTTCAGTTGATCGCGCATCCTTACTTTCAAAGGCTGCGTAGGATTTCGCAAATGGGTATGTCCTTTTTGGTCTACCCTGGGGCACATCATACCCGATTTCACCATGCACTGGGTAGTATGCATCTTATGGATAGGGCCATTCAGGTCCTAAGGTTGAAAGGGGTGGATATCAATGAGAAAGAAGAGACCGGGCTGTTATGCGCCATTCTGTTGCATGATATTGGCCACGGCCCATTTTCACATGCCTTGGAAGGTTTTGTGGTTAAAGACCAAAGCCACGAAAAACTGTCCTTGTTGTTCATGGAAGAACTCAACAAGGAGTTCAATGGGGCTTTGGACACTGCCATAGCCATTTTTAAAAGGGATTATCCCAAGCCTTTCATGAATGAATTGGTATCAAGTCAATTGGACATGGACCGATTGGACTACTTAAAGAGAGATAGTTTCTATGCCGGGGTTACGGAAGGGAATATCAATTCGGAACGGCTTATCTCCATGCTCAATGTGGTGGATGGAAGTTTGGTGTTGGAAGAAAAGGGCATTTACGCCGTGGAAAAGTTTTTAATGGCCCGAAGGTTTATGTATTGGCAGGTGTATCTGCATAAAACAGGCTTGGTGGCAGAGCAGTTGTTGGTACGCATCATGCAACGCGCCCGGGAGCTTTTGATCAAAGGAAGCCACTTGTCCGGTAGCGAGGCCCTCCTCTTCTTTTTGGGAGAGAACGAGCCCATGGAATTTAACCGTGAGGCATTGGCAAAGTTTGCCCAATTGGATGATGTGGACATTTTTGGGGCCATAAAATCATGGCAGTTCCATGAAGATTTTGTGCTTTCCAAAATGTGTGGCATGGTGCTCAATAGAAAATTGTTGCATATCAAAATAAAAAAACGCCCAGCCAACCCAGAAAAAATGCAATTAAAATTGGAAGAAGTCGTCCAGAAATACGATCTTTCAGAAGAAGACGCCTCCAACTTTGTTTTTGAGGGAGAAATTTCGAACAAGGCCTATAACAGTAATGGACAGGCCATACGCATTCTTAAAAAGAATGGAAGAATAACCGATGTGCTCAAAGAATCTGACCAACTCAGCCTTAAGGCACTTTCCAAGACCGTGACCAAATATTATAGCTGCTACCCTAAGGAAGCTGTTTAACAAATTTTGTTACTTTTGCACAAATGAAATTTACAGCTACCCAAATTGCCGGAATCTTAGAGGGGGAAGTTGAGGGAAATCCTCAAATCGCTGTACATAAATTATCCAAAATTGAAGAGGGCGAAAAAGGCTCCTTGACTTTTTTGGCGAATCCAAAGTATACCTCTTATATCTACTCCACAAAGGCATCCATAACCATTGTGAACAAGGATTTCATTCCAGAACAGTCCCTGTCCACCACATTGATCAAAGTAGAGGACGCCTACAAATCTTTTTCCAAATTATTGGAATACTACAATCAAGTAAAGAACAATAAAGTGGGCGTGGAAAGCCCATCCTTTATTTCCGCAAGTGCCCGTTACGGGGAAGGATTTTATTTAGGAGCTTTTTCCTATCTGGGCGAAAATGTCAAGATAGGGGACAATGTAAAGGTCTATCCCAATGTATATATAGGTGATAATGTCACCATTGGCGACAACGTGATGATCTTTGCAGGTGCCAAAATATATTCCGAATCCATTATAGGAGACAATTGCACCATACATAGTGGTGTAATCATCGGTGCTGATGGTTTTGGATTTACCCCAAATGCCAAGGGCGAGTACAGCAAAGTGCCACAGACCGGAAACGTTATCTTGGAAGATAATGTAGATATAGGGGCAGGCACCACAATAGATCGGGCCACACTTGGATCTACCATTTTACGAAAAGGGGTAAAGTTGGACAACCAAATCCAGATTGCCCATAATGTTGAAATTGGTGAGCATACCGCCATTGCCGCACAAACGGGTATAGCAGGATCTACTAAAATTGGAAAGCACTGCCTTATTGGTGGCCAAGTAGGCATCGTGGGGCATATTACCATAGGGGATAGGGTCAAGATACAAGCACAATCAGGGATTGGACGAAACGTGAAAGATGATGAAGTGCTGCAAGGATCACCCGCACTGAACTACGGCGACTTCAATAAATCATACGTACACTTCAAGAATTTACCAAAACTGGTGAATCAAATCTCCAACATAGAAAAAAAAGTTGAAGGTGAGCAAGACAAGTAACAAGCAACGCACCATTGAAAAGAAAGTAACCCTTGAGGGAGTGGGACTCCATACAGGGGAACATGTGACCATGAGCTTTTTACCTGCAAAGGAAAACCATGGTTATGCATTCAAACGGGTAGATCTTGAGGGAGAACCCATTATTGAGGCCGATGCCAACTATGTGGTAAATACCCAAAGAGGTACCAATCTGGAAAAGAATGGGGTGAAAATCCAAACCTCGGAGCATGTTCTTGCTGCCTTGGTTGGGTTGGATATTGATAATGTGATGATCGAGTTGAATGCCCCTGAACCTCCTATTATGGATGGCTCTTCCAAGTTTTTTGTGAAAGCGTTGGAAGAAGCTGGTATCGTGGAGCAGGATCAGGAGCGGGAGGAATACGTGGTAAAAGATGTTATTTCTTATAAGGATGAAGCTACGGGCAGTGAGATAACCGTAATCCCATCGGACCATTATCAGATTACCACAATGGTGGATTTTGGCACTAAAGTTCTAGGGACCCAAAATGCCACTTTGGAGCATATCTCCGACTTTAAGGAGCAGATTGCCTCTGCCCGTACCTTTAGTTTTCTTCATGAGTTGGAGATGCTTTTGGAGCATGGCCTGATCAAAGGAGGGGACCTTAACAATGCCATTGTTTATGTGGACAAGGAAATTTCCGAGTCCACCATGAAAAAGTTGGAACAGGCTTTCAACAAAGAAAAACTATCGGTAAAACCGAATGGGATCTTGGACAATTTGACTTTACATTATCCCAATGAGGCCGCACGACATAAATTATTGGATGTAGTTGGGGATTTGGCTTTGGCCGGAACGCGGATTCGGGGAAAGGTCATTGCCAATAAGCCCGGCCATTTTGTGAACACCCAATTTGCCAAAAAACTATCCAAAATCATCAAGATAGAGAAAAGGAACAAGGTTCCCACCTATGATTTGAATCAGACTCCTTTAATGGATGTGACCAAGATCATGGGGATGTTACCCCACCGTCCGCCCTTTTTGTTGGTGGATAAGATTCTGGAACTTTCCGACACCCATGTGGTAGGTGTAAAGAACGTGACCATGAACGAACCGTTCTTTGTGGGACACTTTCCTGGCGCACCGGTTATGCCCGGCGTACTTCAGGTAGAGGCCATGGCACAAACAGGAGGCATCTTGGTGTTGAGCACTGTTCCGGACCCGGAAAACTATTTGACGTTCTTTATGAAAATAGACAACGTGAAGTTTAAACAACAGGTGGTACCCGGAGACACCTTAATCTTTAAATGCGATTTGATTTCTCCCATTCGCCGTGGCATTTGTCACATGCAGGCTTATGCCTATGCCAACGGCAGGTTGGTTTCGGAAGCCGAGCTTATGGCACAGATCGTTAAAACCAAAAACGCTGACGAATAGATGAACCAACCCTTAGCATATGTGCACCCAGGTGCCAAGATTGCCAAAAACGTGGTCATAGAGCCCTTCACCACCATTCACAATAATGTAACCATTGGTGAAGGCACTTGGATTGGCTCAAATGTAACTATCATGGAAGGGGCCCGTATTGGAAAAAATTGCAATATTTTTCCCGGGGCCATTATCTCCGCCATGCCACAAGATTTAAAATATCAGGGGGAAGACACCACGGTCCATATTGGGGACAATACCACCATTAGGGAATGTGCCACTATCAACAAAGGGACCTCGGACCGTATGAAAACGGTCATCGGGAACAACTGTCTGATCATGGCCTATTGCCACGTAGCACACGATTGTGTTGTAGGCGATGGATGTATCTTCAGTAATAACTCCACTTTGGCCGGACACGTGACCATTGGTCAGAATGTGGTTTTGGCCGGAATGGTGGCCGTACACCAGTTTGTATCCATTGGAAACCATGCGTTTGTAACAGGTGGTTCATTGGTACGGAAAGATGTACCACCCTTTGTGAAAGCGGCAAGAGAACCCTTGTCCTATGTAGGCATCAACTCCATAGGGCTTCGCAGAAGAGGGTTTGAAGCTGAAAAAATCAGGGAGATACAGAATATCTACAGAATATTATATCAAAAAAATTATAACAATTCCCAAGCGGCATCCATTATTGAAGCTGAAATGGAGGCAACTCCTGAACGTGATGAGATCCTTCAATTTATCAGGGATTCGCAACGCGGAATCATGAAAGGCTATTTTAGTTCAAATTAATCCTATGGCAAGTACTTCAGATATACGAAAAGGGTTGTGCATTAGATACAACCACGACATTTTTAAGATCATTGAATTCCTTCATGTAAAACCCGGAAAAGGCCCTGCCTTTGTCCGAACCAAATTAAAAAGTGTCACTACAGGAAAAGTAATAGACAATACCTTCTCCGCTGGGCATAAGATTGAAGATGTTAGGGTAGAGACCCGATCGTATCAATATCTATATCCGGAAGGGGACACGTTCCACTTCATGAATACGGATGATTACAACCAGATTTCCCTGCAAAAAGATGCGTTGGATTCTCCTGACCTATTAAAAGAAGGAGAGGTCGTTACCATTATTTTCAATACGGAGGACAACATGCCACTTTCAGTGGAAATGCCCGCCAGTGTTATTTTGGAGGTAACCCATACCGAACCTGGGGTTAAGGGAAATACAGCCACCAATGCCACCAAACCGGCCACTGTGGAAACCGGTGCCCGTATCAACGTTCCGCTTTTTATCAATGAAGGTGACAAAATCAAAATCGATACGGAAAAAGGGGCATACATGGAACGTGCTAAAGAATAACGAGCCATGAAATTCCCTAGGGCGTATACCTTAAAAGAAATTTCGGAGCTCATTGACTCGGAATTTGTGGGAGGGGAAACCTTTCCCATTTTTGGAATGAATGAAATCCATGTCGTGGAGGAAGGGGATATTGTATTTGTGGATCACCCCAAGTACTATGACAAAGCCCTTGAGTCCAGGGCATCCGTGGTACTCATCAATAAAGATGTGGAGTGCCCGGAAGGAAAGGCACTGTTGATTTCTGATGACCCTTTTAGGGATTTCAACAAGCTGACGAAGTTTTTCAGACCCTTCCAGAGTGCCAATACTTCCATAGCCGAAACAGCCGAAATAGGTGAGGGAACCATCATACAACCCAATGTTTTTATTGGCAACCATGTAAAAATTGGAAAACACTGTACCATCCATCCCAATGTGACCATTTATGACCATTGTGTTATTGGTGACCATGTTACCATACATTCCGGTACCGTGTTGGGTTCAGATGCCTTTTACTACAAGAATAGACCCGAAGGACTGGACAAATTGATATCTGGAGGTAGGGTAGTCGTTGAAGACCACGTAGATATTGGAGCAGCTTGTACCATTGATCGTGGGGTTACGGGGGACACCCGTATCAAAACAGGATCAAAACTGGACAATCAAATCCAAATTGGCCACGATACCGTGATTGGAAAAAAATGCATGATTGCTTCCCAAGTGGGCATCGCAGGATGCGTGGTAGTGGAAGACGAAGTCATCATGTGGGGGCAGGTAGGAGTGACCAGTGCAGCAACCATAGGAAAAAAGGCAATTATTTTGGCCCAAACAGGGGTTGCCAAATCCTTGGAGGGTGGCAAGACCTATTTTGGAAGCCCTGCGGAGGAAGCCCGTGATAAACTGAAGCAAATGGCTTTGGTAAAGAAAATCCCGGAAATCCTCGAAAAATTGAAAAAGATTTAATAAAACAATAGACAAAACGCATAGCATAGCCTATTTTTACACCTAATTAAGTTTAACATATGAGCGTCTTAGTAAACAAAGATTCAAAAATAATTGTACAAGGTTTTACCGGTAGCGAAGGAACATTCCACGCCGGACAAATGATTGAATACGGTACCAATGTAGTAGGAGGTGTGACCCCCGGAAAAGGTGGGCAGGAACACTTGGGAAAACCAGTTTTCAATACCGTTTTGGAAGCGGTTGAAAAAGTAGGTGCCGACACTACCATCATTTTTGTACCACCCGCCTTTGCTGCAGATGCCATTATGGAAGCCGCTGATGCCGGCATCAAGGTCATCATTACCATTACAGAAGGTATTCCTGTGGCCGATATGGTCAAGGCAAACGACTACATCAAGAATTTTGATTGTACTTTGATAGGCCCTAACTGCCCAGGCGTCATTACTCCCGGAGAGGCCAAAGTAGGCATCATGCCCGGTTTTGTATTCAAAAAAGGAAAAGTAGGAATTGTTTCCAAATCGGGAACTCTTACCTACGAAGCTGCTGATCAAGTGGTCCGTCAAGGATTGGGAATCACTACTGCCATTGGTATTGGTGGAGACCCCATCATTGGAACAACTACAAAAAAAGCAGTGGAACTATTGATCAATGATCCAGAAACCGAGTGTGTGGTCATGATCGGTGAGATTGGCGGACAATTGGAAGCCGAAGCGGCCAGGTGGTATAAAGAAAGTGGAAGCAAAAAGCCCATTATTGGGTTTATTGCCGGTGAAACGGCTCCTGCCGGACGTACCATGGGACACGCCGGTGCCATTGTAGGTGGTAGCGACGATACGGCCCAAGCCAAGAAAAGAATCATGCGCGAATGTGGTATCCACGTAGTGGATTCCCCAGCAGAAATTGGCGTGAAAGTAAAAGAAGTGGTTGGCTAAGACCAACCGTTAAAACTATTCTAAATCCCGTTTAAAGCGGGATTTTTTTTCGGCAAAACATAAAACAACAACTATATTTGGTTGATAACCATTCAAACACTATCAGCATATGAAACTTTTGGAAGGAAAAAACGTGATCATTACCGGGGCAAGCAGGGGAATCGGAAAAGGGATAGCCCAAATATTTGGACAACATGGTGCCAATGTGGCATTTACCTATAGCTCCAGTGAAGCTCCAGCTCTGGAATTGCAAAAAGAACTGGAAGACATGGGTGTAAAGGCCAAGGCTTACAAAAGTAATGCGGCCAGTTATGAAGATTCGGAAGCTTTGGTGGCCCAGGTCTTGGAAGATTTTGATGGAAGAATCGATGTATTGATCAACAATGCCGGAATCACCAAGGACAATTTATTGATGCGGATGGGAGAGGATGATTTTGATGCTGTGGTGGAAATCAACCTAAAATCCGTGTTCAACATGACCAAAGCGGTACAACGTACCATGTTGAAACAACGAAAAGGCTCTATCATCAACATGAGCAGTGTGGTAGGAATCAAAGGAAATGCAGGACAGGCCAACTATGCCGCCTCAAAAGCTGGTATGATCGGATTCACAAAGTCCATAGCACTGGAATTGGGTTCACGGAATATCCGTTGCAATGCCATTGCTCCTGGTTTCATTGAAACTGAAATGACCGATAAGTTGGACGAGAAAACGGTTCAGGGTTGGCGGGACGCCATTCCATTGAAACGAGGAGGAAAACCTGAGGATGTGGCCAATGCCTGTCTATTTTTGGCCTCCGACCTTTCAGACTATGTTACCGGACAAGTGTTGAGCGTGGACGGTGGCATGCTAACATAAAATGCATGGAATTTAGCACGGTACTCCTTATTGTTCTTGCAGCGGTTGCCGTGCTATCCATGGTCCTTTATCAATACTTTTATAGAACCCCAAAAAAGGGTTCCTTGACAATAATACTGGCCACATTACGGTTTTTCACCTTGTTCTGTGGCCTTTTGTTATTGATCAATCCCAAATTCGTCAATAGAGACTATTTTTTGGAAAAGGCCAATCTCATCGTGTTGGTCGACAATTCTTCATCCATTCAAGAGACCCAATCCAAAAGCTCTATTTCGGAAATAACCCAGCGTCTCATGGAGAATCCTTTGCTTCAAGAACGCTTTTCCATTTATGCCTATGCCTTTGGAAAAGATATCCGCGCCATGGACTCCCTTGGGTTCAATAAAAGGAACACCGATATTTCCAATGCGCTTTCTACGGTGGATGAGGTCTTTGTAAATGGCACCAACGCTGTGGTTCTTTTAACGGATGGTAACCAAACCTTAGGTAGGGATTACGAGTATCTCAACTTGGGAAGCAATCTTTCCATAAATCCAGTTGTGGTAGGTGACACCACGAATTATGAGGATATTTCCATTGGCCTCATCAACACCAATACCTATGCATTTTTAAAGAATAGGTTTCCTGTGGAGGCCACTGTTTTGTACAACGGCCAACAATCCGTTTCCAAGGACGTCACCATGACCTTGGATGGCAAAGTGGTCCATAGGGAGCGGGTAGAACTCAATCAAACCCAAAACAGCCAGACCCTACACACCTTGGTTGAGGCCCAGAGCGTGGGAATGAAAACCATTCGAGTTGAGGTGGAAACCTTGTCCAACGAAAGAAGTACCGCTAACAATAGAAAGGAAACTGCCATTGAGGTCATTGATGAAAGAACCAATGTGGTGATAATTTCTGATATGCTCCATCCGGATATGGGGGCGTTAAAAAAAGCAATTGAATCCAATGAACAGCGTACCGTATCCATACATCCCCCAACCGTTTCCAACAGCGTTTTGGAAGAGGCAGACTTGCTTATCCTCTACCAGCCCAACCGAAAGTTCAATGCTATATACGACCATATTTCAAAATCCGGTATAGGCACCTTTACCATAACAGGCACCAAAACGGATTGGAAGTTCCTGAACAGGGTGCAACAAAGTTTTCAGAAAGAGAACAATAATCAATCTGAAGATATTTTAGCCGTTCGCAACGCTACATTCCAGACTTTTGGTCTGGATGATTTCAATGTCAATGGATTTCCGCCATTAGAAGGCTTTCTGGGAAATATTGAACTGAACAAGAACGGGGAAATCATCCTCTACCAACAGATTCGCGGTGTGGATTTGGAAAGTCCATTATTTGCTGTTTTATCCGAAGGAAATCAGAAAGATGCCGTTTTATTCGGGGAAAATCTCTGGAAATGGCGTGCCCAGACCTTCAGGAATGACCAAAGTTTCCAAAATTTTGATGCTTTTATAGGAAAGCTCATGGTGTATTTGAACAGTACAGGGCAACGAAATCGATTGGAACTCGACTACAACTTGATCTTTGATAATGCCAGCTTGGCACAGATACGAGCCTCCTATTTCGATGAAAGTTATCAGTTTGACCCAAGTGCAAGCATAAACATCCAAGTAGAGGGGAAAGACAATGGTTTTACCCGTGAATCCCCCATGTTGTTGAAAGGCAATTTTTTTGAAGTGGATCTGGGTGATCTGGAAGCAGGCGAATACCAGTTCACGGTTACGGTAAAAGACGCCAACCTGAAACAATCTGGAACCTTCAAGATTTTGGATTTTAACCCGGAAGATCAGTTTACTTCTTCCAATTATGGAAAATTGGGGCGATTGGCCGAGAAGACGGACGGCCACTTGTATTTCCCTAACAAGATTGACGCCTTGTTTGAAGAACTGACCACTTCGCAACACTATGTGCCCACACAAAAGAGCAAAGAGAATATTGTATCTTTAATAGATTTCCGTATCCTATTGGGATTGATGGTCCTTACCCTTGCTTTGGAGTGGTTCATCAGAAAGTACAACGGATTAATTTAAATGTTATAAAACCATGGATAGATTACCTAAGATTGCTTTACCGGCCTTAGCGGGCATTATTTTTCTGATCATATTTATTTCAAGATCTACAGTGACCATCGGTTCTGGGGAAGCCGGGGTTCTTTACAAATATTTTGGAGGAGGTGTGGTGACCGATGCTCCCCCCTTGGGCGAAGGATTCCACTTGGTTGCCCCATGGAACAAGGTGTTTGTGTACGAAGTTCGACAGCAAGAACAGCTTGAGAAAATGAACGTACTTTCCTCAAACGGTCTGGATATTAAACTCGAAGCCTCTGTTTGGTTCCAACCAAAATATGATGAGCTTGGTAAACTGCACCAAGAAAAAAGTGAACAATATATAGAACGAGTTTTGCTGCCGGCAATACGTTCTGCTGCCCGTAGCGTGGTTGGACGATACACCCCGGAACAGTTGTATTCCAGCAAGCGGGATGCCATTCAACAGGAAATCTTTGAAGAAACCCAAAAAATTGTGGATGACCAATATATTCAATTGAATGAGGTTTTGGTACGGGATGTAACCTTGCCACCTACCATAAAGGATGCCATTGAACGTAAGCTCAAGCAGGAACAAGAATCCTTGGAGTATGAATTTAGATTGGTCACTGCCCAAAAAGAAGCGGAAAAAGTTCGAATCGAAGCACAAGGAAAAGCCGATGCGAATAAGATTTTAAGTGCTTCCCTTACGGACAAGATATTGCAGGATAAAGGGATTGAAGCTACTTTAAAACTCGCCGAATCCCCCAATGCAAAAGTGGTAGTGGTAGGGTCTGGAGACGATGGTTTGCCCCTAATTTTGGGAAATAACTAAATAAGTCTTTTTTGATAAAAAAATATGTCCTACTTTTGATTCCATAATGAGAAACAAAAACGTACATCATCATTTTTACACTTGCTCTCAAGCGAGGTAGAGATGTATTGTTGTAATCAAAAATATATTCTAACCCGTTTGAGAAATCAAACGGGTTTTGTTTTTGTGCCCGTTTGGGTTGTCAAACACCAAAAAAAAAATAATGACAAAGATTAGGATTGCGGTTCAAAAAAGTGGCCGGTTAAATGAGGATTCCCTCGCAATTTTGAAGGATTGTGGTATTTCCATAGACAATGGAAAGGATCAGTTAAAAGCCACGGCCCGAAATTTCCCCTTGGAGGTGTTTTACCTTCGTAATGGGGATATTCCACAGTACCTAAGGGATGGGGTAGTGGATATTGCCATCATTGGGGAAAATGTGTTGGTGGAAAAAGGGCAGGACATTTCCGTTGTTGAAAAACTGAACTTTTCCAAATGCCGGGTCTCCTTGGCAGTTCCGAAGGGAGTAAAATACAACTCGGTAAAAGACTTGGAAGGAAAAAAAATAGCAACCTCTTATCCCAATACGGTAAATGGATATTTGAAATCTAAAGGCGTTACGGCAGATTTGCACATTATCAACGGTTCTGTGGAAATTGCCCCAAACATTGGATTGGCCGATGGTATTTGCGATATTGTCTCTAGTGGAAGCACCCTCTTCAAGAACAATTTAAAAGAGGTCGATGTGATCTTGACCAGTGAAGCTGTTTTGGCGGTATCGCCCACCATATCCGAAGAGCGCATGGAGATTTTGAAAAAAATCCAGTTTAGGATAAAATCGGTATTACAAGCACGCCAGAACAAATATGTATTGCTGAATGCACCCAATGACAAGTTGGACGAGATCATTTCGCTTTTGCCCGGAATGCGCAGTCCAACAGTATTGCCGTTGGCAGAAGAGGGCTGGAGCTCCGTACATTCAGTAATTACGAGGGATACCTTTTGGGAGGTCATTGATGCCCTCAAACAAGCCGGGGCCGAAGGAATTTTGGTATGTCCTATTGAAAAAATGGTACTGTAGTGAAGCGAATAAATTTTCCAGAAAGAGAAAATTGGGAAGGAATCTTAAAAAGACCCACCCAAACCGTATCCGATATTGAGGGTACGGTCAATACTATCTTTGAAGAGATGAAATCCGGAGGGGATGCCGTTGTCAAAAAATATACGGAACGCTTTGATGGGGTTGCCTTGAACAATTTCAAAGTGACTTCAGATGAAATACAAAAGGCATCCGAATCCGTTTCCGAGGAGTTGCAACAAGCCATTAGCCTGGCACAAAACAACATTGAAAAGTTTCATGCGGCACAACGTACGGAAAGGGTAGAAGTGGAAACCATGCCCGGGGTATCCTGCTGGCAGGAAAAGAGACCCATCCAAAAAGTTGGATTGTACATCCCAGGGGGTTCCGCGCCACTTTTTTCCACTATTTTGATGTTGGCCATTCCAGCCAAACTGGCGGGTTGTACAGAAATTGTACTCTGTACACCCCCAGACAAGAAAGGGGAAATCAACCCTGCCATTCTGTATACCGCACAACTTTGCGGGGTAACCCAAATCTATAAAGTAGGAGGTATACAGGCCATTGCGGGAATGACCTTTGGAACGGAATCCATCCCTAAAGTTTATAAAATCTTTGGCCCAGGAAACCAATTCGTTACCGTGGCCAAGCAACTGGCTACAAAATATGGGGTGGCCATTGACATGCCTGCCGGACCTAGTGAACTTTTGGTGGTGGCAGATGATACGGCCAATCCAGCTTTTGTAGCGTCTGATTTGTTGAGTCAGGCCGAACATGGTGCCGATAGTCAGGTAATTTTGGTATCAACCTCAGAGAGTTTGATCAATGCCGTAGAGGAGGAAATAAAGACTCAGCTAAAAGTGTTGCCTAGAGTTTCCATTGCTGAAAAAGCCATTGCCAACAGCAAATTGATTCAGGTGAAAAATGACCAAGAAGCCTTGGATTTGATCAACGAATATGGTCCCGAACACTTTATTGTATGTGTTGAAAATGAAGGCTTTTACCTTGATGGCATCCAAAATGCCGGTTCGGTGTTTATAGGGAACTATACCCCGGAAAGTGCTGGGGATTATGCTTCAGGAACCAATCACACCTTGCCCACCAATGGGTATGCCAAGCAGTACAGCGGTGTAAACCTGGATAGTTTCATGAAAAGCATGACCTTTCAAAAAATATCCGAAGAAGGCATAGATAGAATTGGAAATGCCATAGAACTCATGGCCGAAGCGGAAGGCCTTCAAGCACACAAAAATGCAGTGACCCTAAGATTAAAACGCTCCAAATGAAAGCTGTATTCAACATAAAAAATATGGTCAGGGCTTCCGTGGACCAATTGAAACCCTATTCCTCCGCACGGGATGAATATGTTTCGGACGGTTCTGAAATGATTTTCTTGGATGCCAACGAGAATCCGTTTGAGAACGGTGTCAATCGCTATCCAGATCCCTACCAGAGAAGCCTAAAATCACTCTTGGCCGAACAAAAAGGAGTTTCTGAGAGCAACATGCTTCTGGGAAATGGCAGTGATGAAGTGTTGGATCTTATTTTTAGGGCATTTTGTGAGCCTAATCGGGACAACATCATCACCTTGCCACCCACGTATGGCATGTACAAGGTTCTGGCGGGCATCAACGCGGTGGAGAACCGGGAAGTATTGCTGACACCGGATTTTGAACCCAACGTCCCTGAAACCCTGAAAGTGGTGGATGGGAACACCAAGTTGTTGTTCATTTGTTCACCAAACAACCCCACAGGAAACACCTTTACGGTGGATAAGGTGCAACAGTTATTGGAATCTTTTCAAGGGTTGGTAGTTATTGATGAAGCCTATATTGATTTTTCAGAAGAAGAGAGTTGGGTAAGTAAATTGGCGGGGTATCCCAATTTGATAGTGACCCAAACCCTTTCCAAAGCCTACGGTTTGGCGGGTATTCGACTTGGGATTTGTTATGCTTCGGAAGAAATTATTGCCATTTTAAACAAGATCAAACCACCCTATAATGTCAATCAGCTTACACAGCAACAGGCTTTGCAACGTTTGTTGAACCAAGATGCGGTTGCCACTGAAGTCAACCAGATACTAATGGAACGAACGGCATTGATCCAGGCATTAAAAGCGTTGGCTTTTGTACAGGAAATATATCCAACAGATGCTAATTTTGTGTTGGTCAAGGTGGATGATGCCAATAAACGATATCAACAACTATTGGAGCAAAAAGTGGTGGTACGTAATAGAAGTACCCAACCCTTATGCGAAAATACCCTTCGGTTCACCGTTGGGACCCCAGAAGAGAACAAAACATTGATAGCCATTTTAAAACAACTACCATAATGGGCAAGAAAGTATTATTTATTGATCGTGACGGGACCATTATAAAGGAAACGGCCGACGAACAGATTGATGCATTTGAGAAGATGATTTTTTATCCCAAGGCATTCACGTTTCTGGGGAAGATTGCCAAGGAATTCGATTATGAATTGGTCATGATCACCAACCAAGATGGTTTGGGTACGGATATTTTTCCAGAAGATACCTTTTGGCCGGTACACAATTTTATCATGAAATCTTTTGAGAATGAAGGAGTGGTTTTCGACGAAGTGTTTATTGATCGAACCTTTCCCAAGGACAATGCCAATACCCGTAAACCCGGAACCGGCATGTTGACCTCTTATTTTTCCGATGCCTATGATTTGGAGAATTCCTTTGTGATCGGAGATCGCTTGACGGATGTGGAATTGGCCAAAAATTTGGGTGCGAAGGGAATCTTCATCAATGACGACACCCATTTGGGGACAGGCGAGATTACGGTAAAACGTGAAGAGTTGGACGAGTTTATCGCCTTAGAGAGCAATGATTGGGAAAAAATCTATGAGTTTTTAAAACTGGAAAACCGTATTGGTGAAATTTCAAGAAAGACCAACGAAACGGATATCCAAATCAAATTGAATCTGGATGGCACCGGGAAAAGTGACATCCAAACCGGATTGGCCTTCTTTGACCATATGTTAGATCAGTTGGCCCGTCACGGACAAATGGATTTGGACATCAAGGTGGATGGCGATTTGGAAGTGGACGAACACCATACCATCGAGGATACGGCCATTGCTTTGGGCGAAGTGTTTTCAAAAGCCTTGGGCAATAAATTGGGAATAGAACGCTACGGTTTTTGTTTGCCCATGGATGATTGTCTGGCCCAAGTGGCCATAGATTTCGGCGGAAGAAATTGGCTGGTGTGGGATGCTGAGTTCAAAAGGGAAAAAGTAGGGGACATGCCCACTGAAATGTTCCTGCATTTCTTTAAATCCTTCACGGACGGAGCCAAGGCCAATTTGAACATCAAAGCAGAAGGTGACAATGAACACCACAAAATAGAGGCTATTTTCAAAGCTTTTGCCAAGTCCATTAAAATGGCCGTGAAGCGGGATGCCGAGAAGATGGTATTGCCCTCAACCAAGGGCGTATTATAAACTAGGTCATTTCGAAGGAGTTTATGACTGAGAAATCTAGATTTCTCACTACGTTCGAAATGACAACATACACATTACTATAAATGAAGTTGGTGATAATCGATTACGGTGCAGGAAACATCCAAAGCATCAAGTTTGCCATACAACGCTTGGGGTTTGAAGCGGTCTTGAGCCATGATGCCGAAGAAATCCGGCAAGCGGACAAAGTTATTTTTCCCGGTGTGGGAGAGGCCAGTTCGGCGATGGCAAAGCTTCGGGACACTGGTTTGGACAAACTCATTCCCACGTTGAAGCAACCTGTTTTGGGCATTTGTCTTGGTATGCAACTCATGTGCAGCTCTTCGGAGGAAGGGAATACAACCGGTCTGGGCATTTTTGATTTGGACGTGGTTAAGTTTCCCAATACCGTAAAAGTTCCCCAAATTGGGTGGAACCAAATCACAGAACTCCAATCCGATTTGTTCAAGGGAGTCCCTGAAAAATCCTATATCTACCTAGTGCATAGTTTTTATGCCCCAAAGGGTGAGGACACCATTGCAGAATCCGATTATGCATTGCCCTATAGTGCTGCATTGCAGAAAGATAATTTTTACGGGGTTCAATTCCACCCTGAGAAAAGTAGCGAGGTGGGCAGTACCATTTTAGAAAACTTTTTAAAGGTGATTTGATATGGAATACTATATCTCATCGGACAAGGATAAATTGGATGTTCCCAGAATCCACCAAGAGGTGAAATCTACCTATTGGGGTGGCTATAGGACACCGGAAATGACTCAAAAGACTATCGATACCTGCCTTTGCTTTGGGGTATATTCCCATGAGGGTGAACAAGTGGGTTTTGCCCGTGTATTGACCGATAAAGTGGTTTTTGCCTACCTTATGGATGTCATCATTTTTGAACCACACAAAGGAAAAGGATTGGGGAAAAAGTTGGTAGCTACTATTCTGGAGCATCCAGATATCAAAGCGGTTCACACCGTTGGATTGAAGACCATGGATGCCCACGGACTATATGAACCGTTGGGATTTGCAAGGATAGGAGACTCTCCTTTGTGGATGGCCAAGGACAACGCTAAATACGATTACGAATGAGACTGATTCCAGCTATAGATATTATTGAGGGGAAATGTGTTCGTCTTTCCAAAGGCGACTACAATACCAAGAAAGTTTACAATGAAGATCCCGTGGAAGTGGCCAAGGAATTCGAGGCCCATGGGATTCAAAACCTCCATTTAGTGGATTTGGATGGGGCAAAATCCAGGCATATAGTCAACCACAAGGTATTGGAAAACATTGCTTCCAAAACCAATTTAAAGATTGACTTTGGGGGCGGTCTAAAAACCGATCAGGACCTTCACATTGCTTTTGAGAGTGGGGCCCATCAAATAACAGGAGGGAGCATTGCCGTTAAGAATTCGGACGTTTTTTTAGGTTGGTTGGAGAATTATGGTCCCAATAAAATCATTCTTGGCGCCGATGCCCAAAATGAGAAAGTAGCGGTTTCGGGCTGGCAGGAGGAATCCGATCAAGAATTGGTTCCTTTTATCCAGTCTTACCAAAAGCAGGGAATCCGATATGTGATCTGCACTGATATTGGCAAGGATGGCATGTTGGAAGGGCCTTCTTTCGAACTGTATAAAAAAATCATCTCCAACACCATGAAACATGAGACCATGATTACAGGAAGTGGTGTGGAGGACAAAGAGGTAATCGGCATCAACCTCATTGCCAGTGGTGGTATTTCAACTTTTGACGAACTGCCCAAACTTGCCGAAATGGGCTGCGAGGGAACCATCATTGGAAAGGCCATTTATGAAAACCGAATCAGTTTAAAGCAATTGGAAGCTTATATTCTTCAAAATGGATAAGGAAAAGCAACTTCAGGAAGAACTCATCTGGAATGTGGGCTATCGCATGGACGAAAGTCTACGCATGATCACAATCTGTCTGGACCAACTTCCGGAGTCCGATATCTGGAAGAAACCCAATGCATCGGCCAACAGCATAGGAAACCTTATCCTGCACCTTTGCGGCAACATTACCCAATACGGGATTGCCTCCATCCAGAATTTGGAGGATACCCGTTCACGTGATGAGGAGTTTTCCGTTTCGTCCGGGTTCACCAAGGCAGAGCTTCTGAAAAAGCTCAGTGATACCATTGATGAGGCCAAGAGGGCCTTTTATGAAGCTCCCTTGGAAGAATTGTTGCGAAGGAGGGCCGTACAGGGATTCCAATTTTCTGGAGTGGGCAATATCATCCATGTGGCGGAACATTTATCCTATCATACCGGACAGATTGCCCTATGGACCAAATTGTTGAAGGATACCGATTTGGGGTTCTATAAGAATGTAGACTTGAATATTAAAAATGAATAACGCTTAGACCCATATGCTTACAAAACGTATCATACCCTGTTTGGACATCAAGGACGGAAGAACTGTAAAAGGCGTCAATTTTGTGGACTTGCGCGATGCAGGGGACCCTGTGGAACTTGCAGCCATCTATGCCCAAGAAGGGGCCGATGAGTTGGTGTTCTTGGACATTTCAGCCACCGAGGAGAAACGAAAGACCTTGGCAGAGTTGGTGTACCACGTTGCCGAAACCATCAACATTCCCTTTACCGTAGGTGGGGGCATCTCATCGGTTGAGGATGTGGATATCCTTCTAAAAAATGGTGCCGACAAGGTCTCCATCAATTCTTCGGCCGTGAAACGACCTGAGCTGATCAATGAATTGGTGGCCAAATTTGGTTCCCAATGTATTGTAGTGGCCATAGACGCCAAGCAAATTGATGGGCAATGGATAGTACACTTGGTTGGCGGTAAGGTTCCCACGGAAATGGACCTCTTTGAATGGGCCAAGGAAGTGGAACAACGGGGTGCCGGGGAAATCCTGTTCACCTCCATGGACCATGATGGTACCAAAAATGGTTTCGCCAATGAGGCCCTCGCCAAATTATCAGATTTAGTGAACATTCCCATCATTGCTTCGGGTGGAGCCGGGACCATTCCCCACTTTACGGATTCGTTTAAAGATGGAAAAGCGGATGCTGCCTTGGCCGCAAGCGTATTTCACTTTAAGGAAATTGAAATAAAGGATTTAAAAAACGAACTGAAGGAAGAAGGAATTCCTGTAAGAATTTAGGATATGAAAATAGATTTCACCAAAAGCCCGGATGGGCTGATACCGGCCATCATCCAAGACGCAAGCACTAAGAATGTTCTGATGCTAGGCTACATGGACCAAGAGGCCTTTGATACCACCCAAAAAACCCAAAAGGTCACTTTTTTTAGCCGTAGCAAGCAACGTTTATGGACCAAAGGGGAGGAAAGTGGTAACTTTTTGGAACTCGTCGATATAAAAAATGATTGTGACAGCGACACCCTGTTGGTATCCGTCAATCCGGTAGGGCCTACTTGCCACAAAGGAACCGATACCTGCTGGGCCGAGGAAAACACCCAAACCTATGGTTTTCTATCTACTTTGGAGCAAATCATCACCTCCAGAAAGAACGACCAGGAAAATCCGGATAGCTATGTGGCTTCCCTATTTCGAAAAGGCATCAACAAGATTGCCCAAAAAGTGGGTGAGGAAGCTGTGGAAACTGTGATCGAGGCCAAGGATAATGATGAAGAACTATTTTTGAATGAAAGTGCCGATTTGCTCTTCCACTATTTGATTTTGCTGCAGGCCAAGGGATATACCTTGGAGGATATTGTACAGACCCTTCAGAAACGGCACAAGTAAGCCATAGCGTTAAGTTTTCTTTAAACGCTGAGCCATTAGATCAAAATGCGTTAATTTTATGTAATGGCTATGAATACAAGAAAAGGGTTTCGTTTTACCACTTACGAAGCGCCGGACCAAACCCCGTTCGAAAAACTCTTTGAGATTTTTCAGGAACTCATTACACATACTTCGGGTGATGTAGAGGAAGCTTTGGACTGGCTCCGGGAGTTGGACAAGGAGTACGAACTTACCGATGACGACTATACCATTGATGATTTTATAGAGGACCTCAAGGCAAAGGGCTATATCCGAGAGGAATTTGATACAGATAACCCGGAAGGGGGACAAGGCGAGGAAGGTGATGAAGATGAATCAGGAAGGGGCAATCTATCCATTACCGCCAAATTGGAGCGTATGTTGCGGCAGCGGGCCTTGGACCAAATCTTCGGAAAACTCAAGCGTAGCGGTGCCGGGAACCATAGAACCGGAAAATCAGGCAGAGGCGATGAGCATACGGGAGAATTTCGGGAATATCGTTTTGGGGATGCCCTGGAACATATTTCCATGACCGAAAGTCTTAAAAATGCCCAAGTAAACCATGGACTGGACAGCTTCTCATTGAATGAGGATGACCTTGTAGTGGAAGACACCCAGCATAAGGCCCAGATGAGTACGGTCTTGATGATCGATATCAGCCATAGTATGATCCTCTACGGTGAAGACCGGATTACCCCGGCCAAGAAAGTGGCCATGGCCCTGGCGGAATTGATTACCACTAGATATCCCAAAGACACCTTGGATATTTTGGTTTTTGGAAACGATGCTTGGCCCATTCCCATCAAGGATCTTCCCTACCTAAAGGTAGGACCCTACCATACGAATACCGTGGCTGGTCTACAGTTGGCCATGGACATGCTCCGAAGAAAACGGAACACCAACAAACAGATCTTCATGATCACGGATGGAAAACCTTCCTGTCTAAGACTCCCCAATGGTGATTATTACAAAAACAGTGTTGGGCTGGATGATTATATTGTGGAAAAGTGCTATGCCATGGCCCAACAGGCCCGAAAGCTCCATATTCCCATAACCACATTCATGATTGCCCAAGACCCTTATTTGATGCAGTTTGTGAGGGAGTTTACCCAAGCCAACAGGGGCAAGGCGTTTTACACAGGTTTAAAAGGGTTGGGAGAAATGATTTTTGAGGACTACGAACAAAATCGAAAAAGACGAATCAAAGGATAACGATTTCTATGAAATTAGATCATACCAAAATAAAGACCCTCGGAGAATTGAAAGTCGCAGGGTACCAAAGTAAGAGTATCAAAGATGAGCTACGTACCAACCTGCTGGGAAAAATTGCCAGTGGTGAGGAAACCTTTCAAGGGGTGTGGGGTTATGAAAACTCAGTGATCCCTGAGTTGGAACGGGCCATATTGTCACGGCACAACATCAATCTATTGGGATTGCGAGGTCAGGCCAAAACCCGCTTGGCCCGATTGATGGTGCAGCTTTTGGACGAGTGGATGCCCGTTGTGGCCGGTTCTGAAGTGCATGACGATCCCTTGCAGCCCATTTCCAGATATGCCACTGAACTCATCAAGGAAAAAGGGGATAAAACTCCGGTTGAATGGATTCACAGAGATGAGCGTTTCTATGAAAAGTTGGCCACCCCAGATGTGACCGTCGCCGATCTTATTGGTGATGTAGATCCCATAAAAGCGGCCAACCTCAAGCTTTCCTATGCGGATGATCGGGTAATCCATTTTGGGATGATCCCACGGGCCAACCGCTGCATTTTTGTTATCAATGAGTTGCCCGATCTACAAGCAAGGATTCAAGTGGCACTTTTCAATATCCTTCAAGAAGGGGATATCCAGATCAGGGGATTCAAACTACGCCTTCCTTTGGACCTACAATTTGTTTTTACTGCCAATCCAGAGGATTATACCAATAGGGGCAGTATTGTTACTCCGCTAAAGGATAGGATAGGATCGCAGATTTTGACCCATTATCCGGAAACTATTGAAATCGCCAAAAAAATCACTCAGCAAGAAGCCCGTCTGGACCAACGACAATCCGAAGGAATCCATGTGCCCGATATTGCCATGGAAGTGTTGGAGCAAATCAGTTTTGAGGCCAGAAATAGTGAATATGTGGATGCCAAAAGTGGGGTAAGTGCCCGTATGAGCATTACCGCTTTTGAAAATTTGCTGAGTACCGCGGAACGTAGGGCCATAAAGTCCGGGAACGATAGGACCACAGTTCGTCTGAGTGATTTTATGGGAGTGATTCCTTCCATCACCGGAAAAATAGAACTGGTTTACGAAGGGGAACAGGAAGGAGCCGATTTTGTCGCCGAAACCTTGGTTGAAGAAGCCATAAAGTCCATATTCCCCAATTATTTCCCAAAGATTGATAAGTTACAGCGAAAAGATGCCGAAACGGAATACGATGAGCTTATCCATTGGTTCTTTGAAGGAGAAGGCTTTGACCTTTTGGACGAAGATACCGATGATGAATATAAGTCCAAATTGGATTCTGTCACCCCATTGGGAGCGCTGATAAAGGAATATCAACCTAATATTTCAAAAGAAGACTCCTATTTTATGAAAGAGTTATTGCTCTGGGGCTTGGTGGCCCATAAAAAACTGAGCAAACACCGATTTGTCCAAGGGTACCAATTCAAGGATCTCTACGGAAGCTATATACGGGGGCTATAGTCTATAGGCTATTGCCAGATGTTCAGGTTGTTATTGTAATCTTCAAAATTGTAGTGGCCTACATAGTTACGTCTATACCAAAACAGTGAAATTGTAAAAATGGGAAGCAAACTATACAGTACGAGCATGAGTAGGGCCATAGGTTTAAAGGTGGGTGGAATCACATGCCCAACAAGTTCTGGAAAAGAAGTCAGTGTCAGGACACTATCATATATCTTGAAGATATAAACAACCATGATGGCATAAAGCGCGTACTCTATGTTCCGCATCTTTGGATCGGGCAGTTCATCTTCCTTGATCTTGAACCACATTACATAGAGGTATAGAAAATGTACTGTACTCAACAAAGGGAAAATATAATTGTCAGGCTTCAGAAAATAGAATCTGTTGGTGTAAACTCCGTAGAAGTTTAGGATGTTCAAAGCCAACAATATCACTAAGGTTATTAGGATATTGGTTTTCCAAGGTAAAATTTTGCTTACGTATTTCATAGGTCTTTTGAGATTGGGACACTCATTATGGTAACAAATAACGTGCATCCAAAACCAATATTTTAAACAAATCGATGAACCGTAAGCAATGTTGGATTATCATAATAATCTGACATAAAAAAGTCCAATTTTCGACCTTTCCCAGTCCTTAAATCCTTATCCAAGGGCACAACATATTGATACATAATCCCGTACCTAAAGAGTATTGCAATTTTTTGTACTTTGGATAAAACGCTTTTTTATGCAAAACTGGGTCTACATCACACTTATGATACTCGGGATATACGTTTTGCTGAGTGTCCTGTTGTACTACCTACAGGACTATTTTCTCTTTAAACCAGAAAAATTGCCCAAGGATTTTCAGTTTTATTACGATAACCAAGAAATTGAGGAACACAACTTTGAGACCCGTGATGGAGCTACGATCAATGGTCTTCGATTTAAATCCAAAGACCCTAAAGGAGTGGTCTTCTATCTAAAAGGAAACTCCCGTAGCATTAAAGGGTGGGGGAAGTTTGCCGTGGACTTTACCCGTCATGGCTACGATGTGATCATGGTAGACTATCGTGGTTTCGGAAAGAGTACGGGACGTCGTACCCAAAAAGCCATTAAGCGTGATATGCAGGTAGTGTACAATAAGATCAAGGAGAAGGTGCCTGAGAAATATATAATTCTCTATGGACGCTCCATGGGTTCGGGTTTTGCGGCCAAACTGGCCTCCATGAACCAACCGCGCATGCTTATATTGGACGCGCCCTACTACAGCTTGAGCAAAGTAGCCAAAAAATTTATTCCGTTTATGCCGCTCTCCTTGCTGATAAAATTCCCCATGCCCACATACAAGTGGTTGAAGTACGTTAACTGCCCCATACATATCATCCATGGGACCGACGACAGGCTCATTCCCTATAAAACCAGTGTGAAGCTGTCCAAAATAAAACCTGGACTATCAAAGCTATACACCGTGATAGGAGGGGGGCACAAGGATTTGAACAACTTTGAATCGTACCACAGCATGTTGGAGGAAATTATCACCAGCAAACCCACCAAAGTAAATCTGGAAGGATCCAGCATCAATGTAAAACACTCCTCAAAACGGGCCAATGCAAAAGCTTAAGCGTTTTGGTATTTTTACGGTTGTTATTTTGATGTTACTCACCGTCATGTTGTATTCATTTCAGGAAAAACTGATTTTTTTGCCCACCAAGCTAGCTCAAGACCATGTTTATGCCTTCAATGCCGATTTTGATGAAATCTTTCTTGATACCACGGATGGAGCGCGTTTGAATGCCCTTCACTTTTATACGGACAACCCTAAAGGGTTGATCTTATACTTTCATGGAAATGCCGGAGACCTGTCGCGCTGGGGTGAAATCGTGTTGCCTTTTGTGGATTTGGGATATGAGGTATTGGTAATGGACTATCGCAGTTATGGCAAAAGCACCGGTAAACTCAGTGAGGAGGCATTGTACCGAGATGCACAACTGTTCTATGCCTATGCAATGGAAAAATACCCAGAAGAACAACTCATTATTTACGGACGATCTTTGGGCACCGGCATCGCAAGTCAGTTGTCCTCCAAGAATCAACCACAAAAGTTAATTTTGGAAACCCCTTTCCATAGTCTTTTGGATGTGGCCCAAGAACGTTTTCCCTTTCTACCGGTATCCTATCTGTTACGTTATAGGATTCCTTCGCATGTATTTTTGGAAAAAGTGGATTGTCCCATACGTATTTTTCATGGTACCACGGACAATGTGGTTTCGTATGGGTCAGGCAAAAAATTGTATGAGTCCATCTCCAACAGCAATAAAAAAATGTATACCATACCCAATGGCAACCACAATAACTTAAGTGATTTTGAAATCTATTGGAATGGGATTAAAAAAGAATTGGCTCCCGCCTTAATCAAATAAATCCGAAGAAAGGTAACGGTCTCCTCGATCACAGACGATGGAAACAATGGTGCCCTCTTTCAAGGTACCGGCCAATCTAATGGCCGCGGCCGCGGCACCACCACTGCTCATCCCGGCAAAAATACCTTCTTCCTTGGCCAATCGTTTTGCCATTTCCGTGGCTTCTTCCTCACTGACCTCCAACACGGTATCCACTTTCTGCGGATTGAAAATTTTGGGAAGATACGCTTCGGGCCATTTACGAATACCTGGAATCTTTGAATCATCGGTAGGCTGCACACCCACGATTTGCACCTCGGAATCTTGTTCCTTTAAATAGGTCGAGGTCCCCATAATGGTTCCCGTGGTACCCATACTGGATACGAAATGGGTGATCTCACCTTTGGTGTCCTTCCAGATTTCAGGCCCCGTGGTCTTGTAATGGGCCATCCAGTTATCGTTGTTGGCAAACTGGTTGAGCATGATATATCCTTCATCCCTAACCTTGGCCTCTGCGTAGTCCCTAGCACCTTCAATCCCAACATCCGATGGGGTCAAAGTCACCTTGGCTCCGTAAGCGCGCATGGTCTGAACTCGCTCCTTGGTGGAGTTTTCAGGCATTACCAGTTCAATGTCAAGTCCATAGATTCCTGCAATCATGGCCAAGGCTATGCCCGTATTGCCACTTGTGGCCTCAATGAGTTTGGATGCAGTGGAAAAATCCCCACGATCCAGCCCGCTCTTGATCATATTATAGGCAGGGCGGTCTTTGACACTTCCTCCAGGATTATTGCCTTCCAGCTTAAAAAACAGTTTTACGTTTGGGTTGGGGTTCAATACTTTGGATTCCACCATTGGGGTGTTTCCAATAAGATCTAGAATGCTATTGGACATTTGGGGCTGTCTTGATTTTAATTTCTGGGGTGTGATATACTGTTGAATTTGCAGGAACGGAAGCGGTAAGCCATGCATTTCCACCTATGATCGAATTTTCGCCGATTACAGTTTCACCACCCAAAATGGTTGCATTGGCATAAATGGTAACGTTAGACATTATCGTGGGATGCCTTTTGGTCTTTTGAAGGTTTTTGGATACGTACAATGCTCCCAAGGTCACCCCTTGGTACAATTTTACATTATCGTGTATAACCGCCGTTTCCCCAATCACCACACCAGTGGCATGATCAATAAAGAATGATTTACCAATGGTAGCACCAGGATTGATATCCACACCGGTCTGTCTATGGGCATATTCGGTCATGAGCCTCGGAATCATGGGCACCCCTTGAATGTACAGCTCATGGGCCAAACGATATATGGAAATGGCATAAAAACCGGGATAGGCCATATAGATTTCCTGAAGGGAGAGTGAAGCAGGGTCGCAATTAAGAATAGCCTCGGCATCCAGATTGAGTTTTTCCAAAATTCCGGGTAAGCAGCTTATATAATTGTTCCAAAGTTCATTGCTGGGCCTTTCCAAATCCCAACAGGCCATATCCATTAGTCGGTCAAACTTTTTCTCCAACATTTCAAGGTTCACGGCCACCGGGGTATTGGAATCAAAAAGGGTATAAAAAAGTGTATCTGTGAAATCCTCGGTTTCTTGTTTTAACCTATAGTCCAAATAGGGCAATTTCTTATGCCTATTGAGCTCTGAAATTATTTTTTCCTTGTCCATACAACAATTATTGTCCTAAATTTAGACAAAACCTTACCTACAGCCTTAAGAAATAGCTAACTTTAGTTTAAAAATAACATATTATCGATATAGCGTGACTGATTCCAAAATTTCCAAGAAAGTATTTGATTTTTTAGAAGAGCTGTCAAAAAACAACCACAAAGATTGGTTCGAGAAAAACAAAACTACTTTTAAAGTCCATGAAACTGAGGTGAAATCCTTCCTTTCAAACGTAAAGGAACGCTTGGAGCAACATGATGATATTGAGAAAATGAAACTGTTCCGGATCTATCGGGATGTTCGGTTTTCCAAGGATAAAACCCCGTACAAAACCCATTTTGCCGGGTCATTTTCCCGATTGGGCGCGCATCTACGGGGTGGATATTACATTCATTTACAACCGGGAAATTCTCTACTGGCCACCGGCTTTTGGGCACCCAACAAAGACGACCTGTTCCGCATACGAAAGGAATTGGAAATGGATGCATCTGATTTTAGGAAGGTCATCAGTGACCCGGATTTCACTAAAATCTGGGGGCAACTACAAGGCGATGCGGTGAAAACGGCCCCAAAAGGATTTGATAAGTACCACCCGGATATTGACTTAATCAAAAACAAACAGTATGTCTTTGTGAGGAATTTTACGGACCAAGAGGTACTATCTCCAAATTTTATCGAGGAAGTTGACAAATCGTATCGAGCTATTCGACCTTATTTTGATTTGATGAGCGATATTCTCACCACCAACCTCAATGGGGAATCAACCCTGAAATAACATCTCGTTTTCCAAAAGCTGGATTTGGTCCTTCAAACGCTCTATGACCATATTCATCATGCGTTTGTTCAAAGCGGAGGAATTTTTAATGTATTCCTGATATTCCTCAATGGTAAATTGCCCAATGACCATTCCCTTTAGAGAGTTCCTAAACTTGATGTCTTTTTGGATGGCCCGTTCAATATACTGCATCTTTTTCTCCAAGGAAAGGTCATGAAAAACGCCTTTATGCTTGCCGATATAGTTCTTGAAAACCTCAATCAACAAAAGGTTTTGAAGCTTGATGATAGGTCGCAAGGTTTGGTTTTGAAAACGTTCGTCCGCACTCATTTGATTGTTGAAATAAGACTGTAGAATTTCGGGGCGGAGGTCCAAAAGACTCTTAGATCGTGAATCCATGGCTGATAGTTTCAATAAAGTTACATAATCGACCTCCGTTCAATTTTTGTCATGCTGATAGTTGTTAACGATGTTATGAACATGCACTCCAAAGTTTTATTTAAGTATTTTTATGGCAAATCAAATCCGATATGTCCATGAACCTAAAATCCTTTGCCATTGTTTTACTTGTCCTTATGGTCATTTCCTGTAAAAAAGAAACCAAAAAAGACGATCCCCAAGTTTGGAATACCAAAAAAATGGCAGAAGAAAACGCCACACACAACCAATTACTCGATATTGAGAAAGAGCAGGGATGGGAGCTGTTGTTCGATGGGGAAACCTTGAACGGCTGGCATGTGTACAATGCTGGTGCACCATCAGTCTGGGAAGTGAAGAACGGCGAACTCCATAGAAATGTGGAACGTGAATCCGAGCACAATGAGGATTTGGTCACGGATAAAGCCTATGAAAACTATGAACTGGTTTTGGAGTGGAAAATTTCGGACCGTGGAAATAGTGGCATATTCATCAACGTTCACGAGAAACCAGATGTTGGCACGGCCTATCAAACCGGGCCCGAGTACCAAATTCTGGACCCCAACCATATGGATCATGATGTGGCCGTTAAAAAATCAGGATGCCTGTATGGATTTTCCCCCCAGAAAAATGAAGCTATTACAAAATCTGGCCAGTGGAACCAGACCCGCATCAAACAGGTTAATGGAAAAGTGGAATTCTATTTAAATGGTGTACTAACTGCAGTAGAAGATTTCACCTCACCCGAATGGCCGCAAAAAATATCGGCGACCCATTTTAAAAACTACCCTGAATTTGGTCAAGCCACCCAAGGGAAGATTACATTACAGGATTGGTATTTTGAGGTGTGGTTCCGCGACATCAAGATCAGGGAACTATAGACCACTATAGTTTATCGATTACATTTTTGAGCTTTTGCCGGATTTCTTGTGCCACAGGACCTAAGCTGTCATTCTTGACCGAAATCATGGAGGCGACAGGATCTACGGCAGCCACCTCGATATCCCCGTCCTCATTTTCCAAAACAACCACATTGCAAGGCAGAAAGAGACCAATTTTATCTTCCTGCTTCAATGCCTCATAGGCATAGGGCGGATTACAGGCTCCCAAAATCCTATATTTTTTGAAGTCCACATCCAATTTCTTCTTCAGGGTCTGGGCAATATCTATTTCGGTGAGCACCCCAAAACCCTCATTCTTTAGCTCAAGGGTTACCTTTTCAAGGGCTTTTTCAAAATCTTTCTCCTTCAAAATTTTACTGAAATAATAACTCATGGTCCTTTGTCTTTATGGTGTACGTCTTGGCTTTAAGATACTCATCTTTTATGGATAACTTGTATGCCCTCTTTTTGGAAATAGTGTTCAACAGCCTCTTGCACGGCTTGCAGCGAGCTGTATTTGGGTTGATATCGCAGCAATTTCCTTGCTTTTTCGATGCTGCCACACGGGCTGTGCGCAATGTGGTCCCATGTGAGTTCCCTATCTCTTTCACTAACACTCTTTTGCCATACCTCCCAAGGTTGAAACCGCAATTGGGGTACTTGCCCGAATAGCTTGGCCATTTCTTCCGCATAGCCCCTCAAGGTAAGTGCCTGCTCCGAAACTACATGGAAACTTTCACCGATCGCACTTTCCCTGTTCGCTATGGCCTTGACAAAAGCCTGTGCCACATCGTCCGCATGCACATGATGAACCGTTTTCCATCCCAAGGTTGGGCAAGGTGATTTCCTCTCCTTGGGCCAATCGTAGAAATACCTCCGGATTTAGATTTCCGGCCGGGTTCACGGGCAACCATCCCGGTCCCGTAATATGCCCTGGGTGGAGAATAGTGACCGGAAAACCATATTCTTTATGGAAATTGAGCAAGTAGGCTTCAATCTTTGCCTTGTTGATCCCGTAGGTGCCAAAGGGATTCCGTTCTGCAGACTCCGTGGTGGGAACCTGTACGGTATGCCCATGGACCCACATGGTCCCACAGTGTAGAAAATGTCGCACTTTGCCCTTTAGGTTTTCAGCAAGATGTTGGGCACTCTGGGGGGTGAAACAAATCAAATCAATGACCACTTCGCCGTTCAGGGATACGATTTGAGCCCCAAAATCCCCGTGCTCTTCGGATTTTTCCCGATCAATGCCCACAAACTCCACGGATTGCCATGCCTCATGATCGGCATAGGGTTGGGACTGTTGCCGACTTACACAGACCACATCATGACCTGCTTCAACAAGTTTTGGCACCAAGTATGTGCCAATATGGCCAGTGCCGCCAATCAGTATTACTTTCATTCTTATTTTTTATTCCTTGATTCGGACCAAATCCAAATCTTGATAATCAAAGCTAAAATCCATATTTGGCGAAATCCCTTTCATTTGAATCCCAACTGGGGTTCCTGAAGCATCCATTTTAAAAATGGCAAAGGCATCACACTGCATATCCGTATAGGCCATTTTAACGGCAAAGGTGCTGTCCTTGTAATGGAACATTTCCCCATTCAGCTGAGGGGAACGGAGTGACCTAAACCAAAGTTTTCCGCCATGGTTTTCGATGGATACCTTTCCGAACCATTTATCTTCATAGGTTCCTAAAAAGGAGCTTGCACCCAGTTTATTCACATCCGAGACCGTGGCACTTTCCCAAACGGCATCCAAGGTAGCATCGGCCTCGGCCTGCCCGGACTCCAATTGTTGCTTGGCAGACGCTAAATAATCCCATCGGTCCTTTCTAATCCATTCATCCCGAATAGCGGAACTTATGGTATGGTAGCTGTTGCCCCCGGGAGCCCCATTGGTGAGCACTACGACTGCCGAATTGATTTCGGGCACCATTACCACGGAGGACAACATGCCTGGTAGACCACCTGTATGCGAAATTATGGTATGGTCGTACCTATTGGAAATCCGCCATCCAAGGCCATAAGCGCCAAAATGGTACCTGTTGTCCGGTTCCGGTCTGGGTTGAAAGCTGATAAAGGTGTAGGGGCGCCACATTTCCGCTTGTCGCTCGGGACTGAAAATCTGTTTGTCCAAAGCATCGCCATATTTTCCTTGCTGCAATTGAGCCATGATCCATTTGGACATGTCATGGACGCTGGAATAGATTCCGCCCGAGGCCACCAAAGGGCCTTCACCCTTTACGTACCGCTCTACCTTTCTTACGTTTCCGTTCTCGGTGGAGTGGGCCGATGCCACGTTTTGGGTCGATTTCAATCGCTTATAACGAACCGCGGTCCTGTCCATGCCCAACGGACCTAAAATTTGCTGTTCGATAAATTCATCATAACTCTGGCCGCTTACCCTGGCAATGACCTCGCCCGCTACAATATAGAGCAGGTTGTCATAATCATATTTGGTGCGAAAATCCGAAGTGGGTTTAAAATATTGAAAACTGTTGAGTACATCCTGAATTTTGTAATCAGCTCCCGGAGGGAAAAACATTAAATCCCCGGCACCGAGCCCCAGCCCGCTGCGATGAGTCAACAGGTCCACAATGGTGAAATTCTCCCGAACGTATGCATTGTACATGGTAAACTCCGGTATGTGTTGAACCACCCGATCATCCCATTTAAGTTTTCCCTGATCCACCAAAATGGCCAATGCGGCAGCGGTGAACGCCTTGGTGTTCGAGGCAATTTGAAACAAACTATGCTCATCCACCTTCTCTTTGGAATCAACCGAGAGTTTTCCGTATCCTTTGGAGTGGATGACCTTCCCATTTTCTATTACGGCCACGGCAACACCCACTTGGGGCATCATTTCCATAGATCGGTTCACCAAGGAATCTATCTGCGAAGAGGTAAAGCCCTGTCCGAAAACGGTGGATATGGCCCATAATAAAAATAAGGGGAGGGTAATTTTGTTTTTCATGAGGTTTTTTAGTGGTTATTAAAATACGACAGGGTTCAAATGCGAATCTATGGTCTCACCAATGGCCACTCCCGGACACCAGGTCTCCCAATCGTTCTTTTGGCCGTCGTTCTCAGGTTTCTTCAAAATCATGTCCTTGTCCATATAGATCACGGTCATAACCTTTCGGGTCTTGCCAGAAGTATTGGCCCCGGCCCGGTGGAAAATCCAACCGGAATGAAAACTGACCTCGCCAATATCAAAAGCTTCTATGGTGTGCGGAAAATTATTGATCTTCAAGTTTTTTTGGATCACTTGTTCGCTCTCATCGCTGATGGACAGTTCGCGCCCCAACAGAATCTCTTGGCTGCCCGCACTGAATTCCAGCGGGCCCATTTCCAAAGGTGTTTCTTGCAAAGGAATCCAGATGGTGATGGACTTGTCCGAAGACAACGGCCAATAATATTGGTCTGCATGCCAAGGGGTGATTCCCCCGCCGGCCTCCTTGAACAGGGCTTGATCGTGGTAGATGCGAACCCCATCCACTTGCATGAGGTCTGCAGCGACCTTGGCCAACCGCTTGCTCAGGATCAGTTTTTTGATCTCCTCGTCCTGCACCCAGAGATTACAGAGTTGTAAAAAGGCCTTGCCGTAGGTATCCCGCTGATTGATGGGCACATCCACCTTGTTCAGTTCTGCAACCTTTTTGGATATGACCGCATTGAAATGCGCCACGATCTCAGGCGATAAAAATTCCTTGATCTTGATGAAGGCGTTCTTTTGGTAAAAGTCCACCTGTTCTTTGGTCACCTGAAAAGGTTCATCCAATAGGGTTACATCCATATTTTTTGGTTTTCTATCCTAACTCCTCTGCCAATCCAACAAGAAGTCCTTCGACCCCACGAATATAACACAGACGATATATGTTTTCATAATTGACCACGTCACCGACAAGCTCTGCCCCTTTTTGGGTGAGTTTGACAACCAGTTCGTCCAGATTTTCAACGGTGAACATGACCCGCAAATATCCAAGGGAGTTGACAGGTACCTTCCTATGATCGGAAATGGTTTCCGGCTTCAAAAATTTTGAAAGTTCCAACCGATTATGCCCATCCGAGGTGGCCATCATGGCAATCTCCACTTGTTGTTGCCCCAGTCCTGTGACCCGGCCAGTCCATTCTTCATCAATGGTGGCCCGTCCCTCAAGGCGTAGGCCAATGTCTTCGAAAAACGATATGGCACTATCCAAGGATTCCACAACAATTCCAACATTGTGCATTCGTGGGAGGTTGGTCTGGGTCATAGTTAGGCGTGTTCTTTTATGCTTGTTCTAGTTCTGTCTTAGTATTTTTTCCATTTTCCGGCCCTTGGCCAACTCATCCACCAGTTTGTCCAAATAGCGGACCTGTTGGGTCAGGGGATTGTCGATTTCCTCAATCCGATACCCACAGATCATCCCGGTAATGAGGTTGGCATTGGGGTTCAAGTCCGCATCTTGGAAGAAATCTTCAAAAGTGCTCTTTGCATCGATATGTTTTTGAATGGCCTCATCATCAAAGCCCGTAAGCCATGTGATTACCTCGTGCAGTTCTTCTTGGGTGCGACCTTTTTTCTCCACTTTGGCCACGTAATGGGGATATACCCCGGCAAAGGTCAGCTTTGCCATTCGTTCGTTATGTTCTGGGGTGACTTTCATCTTGCGTGGTTTTTACTTTGAGGGATACAATCCGTTCATTTGCTTAAATGTAGGGATTTTGAAAGGACTTTGGAACAGGGACCTGTTTTGAGGCCAAAAGAGTAGGGGACTACTGTTCGCCTTCCCCGATCTGCGTTATTTTTCCCTGGCAGATCTCCTCGGTAAGCTGCTTTAGTTGCAGCACTTTGTGCGACAGGTATTCCAAATCACCTTTGGTGATGTGGTACTCCTTCATGTTGTAACGGGCATCGATGTAGGCGCGTTTCAGCAGCTCAAAAAGGCGCTTGTGCTCCTCGGTCTGTTTGGGAAAAAGGTCGAAACGCTTATCACACATGGCCACCTTTATCCCCAAGGTCTCCAGATTGTGGTCCTTGGGCCGGTAATCCGTTAACACCAACAAAATGGTGGTGTAGTAGCGTTCCACGGCTTGATGCAATTGGAAAGCGGCTACATAAAAGGATTCTTTATCAAAATATTGATCAAATCCCCATAAAAATTCGTTCGCGCTATCAAACCACTGGTCAAAATAGTCTTGGGCCTTGTCTTGGTATTGTTTTGGGGTGAGCTTTTTGGGCGAGGCCAGTTGGTGCTTGCCCGAATCGTACAGCACAATGCCCTCTTCCTTGATGTCCCTAAAAAAGTAGTTCCCCACCCGAAGGGCCTGGTTCAGGTGTTTGATCCCGTGGAAAATAAGGTTCACCGGGGTGGCCACTTGGCCCGTGACGGTGAGCTCCGCCTTGATTTGGTCCTCTATACGGAACTTTTGTTGCAGGTCTTCATGGGTGAGGACCACGAGCAGGTCGTAATCGCTGCGGTACTCGTAGGTGATGCCTTGTTCCATATAGGTGTCTTCCACCCAGTTGCCGCGGGCGTAGCTACCAAAGAGCAGCACCATTTCCACTTCCTTGAACCCGGACAGCAAAGCGGTGAGCTGGTGCAGCTCGGCCTGCTTGTGATCTGGGAGATGTGCCACGGTCTTGTTCAACAGTTAGGTGTTTGTGCCCGAAAGATAGGCATATTTGAGTTTGCGTGGTTTTGGGTTGGGGAGGTTGATTTGGTTACAAGATACAATTTTGTGACCTTAGGAACAGATTTTATGTTCAAGCTTTTTTAGGGCTTTATAGGTGACCTCCTTCAAAGCATTTTTGAAAATCCTTTCGGATCTTTTGTAAGTTGCATCTATAGATTTTTTGATATACTCTCCCGATTCAAGAACCACGATTTCTTTTTCGCCAACTTTTGCAACGATCTTCAGTTCAACCATGGAAGTTTCCCTTTCGGACCAGTATGTTGCCGAAAACTCCTTTCTGGCATTCAAAACTTGAACCGTAAGAAACGCTTGGAGAGTAGATTCTGAATCAAGATTGTCCAATATGGTCTGCTTAATTATTTCTTCATGATCACTTTTCAATGGGGGAACCACGATGTCATACTGACCTCTATGAGAGATAAAGGGTAGCTCCAAATCATCTGAAATAGAGACGTTCTCTCTTCTATCTTCAATTACTATGGCATCAGCTACCAAATCAAGACCTATTTTTGGGTACTCTTCATCGTTTGTCACAAATCTTGGAGTACTGCATGAAACCAATAAAAGAATAACCGTTAACAAAAAAAGGGTTGGATTGAGATTCATTTAAAATCAGATAGGTTATAATTGGAGGGCAACAATCTATTATATGACTGAACTTGTTTAGGCCCGTAAGATAGGCATATGCTTTCTTTTGGGATAGATAGGTATTCTAATGGGGGTTGGAACTTATTTTGAATAATCAGCCCAATACCCACCATAAGGTAAACATCACACCGCATATGGCTGTTTGGATATAAAGCAATAACTGGAATATTCGTTGGGTCTTCTTTGTCATAGTCTAAATATAAACTTTTTAAACTAAACCCCGTTCAAAGTTGGAAGGGGTGTGCGAAAAAACTAAAACAGGAAATAGGGTAAGCCTAATGATAAAATCATATGTTTTTTCCTACTTATTTCACAAGTAATTCTTATCTTAACCAAGAAACACCTAGTAAACACTTAATCATTGACATTATGAAAAAACAGATCTTTTTTTTCGCGATCCCTGTATTGCTTTTGGTAGGGCTACTGTTCTTGAACACACCCCAGGAAAGGACCTTTAACGAGTTGCCGGAAAACCCGGAGACCGAACAGGCCTTTACGTTTCCCTGCGCATTCTGTGATGCGGAATTGGCCGCTTGCATAGCGGGAGGCTCGTTTACCGAGCAGGAATGCCAAGAAATGATGGCTTCCTGTTACGCGGAGTGCCAGCCCTAAGGTACAGCCAAGTATTTTTTGGGACAGTGCCCGGACCTATCGTTCAACCTGTACGTATTCCTTTAGGAATACCTCCCTTGTTTGACCATTAAACGATAGGTTTGGGCGCTTGTTCTTTTATACCCAAGCCATTTGCCGATGGCTTTTTCTTTTTCACAGAATTTGTTTAACATTGGGCCTATAAGCAACGTTATGAAATTTGGCCAAGTAGACCACCCGGAACTTATTGATTTTACCATCCCCCCTGACCACCCGGACACTGCCGTGGTGTTGTCCCAATACAAAGGTGGGGGAGTGCCCAACGTGTATGTGGGCTGCGCCAAATGGAACCGGCAAGACCTCAAGAACTTTTACCCCCGCGGCACCAAGGACGAGCTGGAATACTACGCCACCCAGTTCAACAGTATTGAGCTGAACGCTACCTTTTACCGGATTTTTCCGGCAGAGCAATACCAAAAGTGGTACGACAAGACCCCGGAGGGTTTTAAGTTTTTTCCCAAAATGACCAATGCGGTGAGCCATTTGCGACGTCTCAACGACCAAGTTTATGGGATTGTGGACGAGTACTTGCAGGTAACCTCGCTCTTGAAGGAGAAATTGGGCACCATTTTCTTGCAGATGCACAACAACTTCAACCCCAAGAATTGGGACAGGGTAGTGCGCTTTGTGGAGTACTGGCCCAAGGAATTTCCCTTGGCACTCGAGTTCCGGCATACGGATTGGTTCACCGACGAAACAGTTTCGCAAGAACTTTACCATCTGTTGCAAGAGAACAACATGGCCAATGTTTTGGTGGACACGGCAGGTAGGCGGGACCTGATGCACATGCGGCTTACCAACAACGAGGCCTTTGTGCGCTACGTGGGCGCCAACCACGAAACGGATTACCCCCGACTGGACGATTGGGTTACCCGATTGACCGCTTGGAAGGAACTGGGATTGGAGAACATCCACTTTTTTGTGCACCAGAACCTAGAGCTGGCCTCGCCCTTACTTTCGGCCTATTTTATTGAAAAGTTGAATCCCGCTTTGGGTTGTGGGCTGGCCATCCCCAAGACCACCATCAGTCCGCAGGAGCGTTTGTTCTAGCCAATTTCAATTGTGGAATCTTTGATGGGCAAAATTGCAGAGTCCGTATTCCTTGATAATGAAATGTTTGAAATCCACAATTCCATGGTAAAGGAGTGCTAAAATAGGGCGTTCTGGCCGTGATTTGGACTAATTTTGTACTGTAGATATAAACGCTAAACGTTACACTAATGCGATTTCACACTAGAAAATGGGTAAAACCAGAAGACTTGAACGCCAACGGGACCTTGTTTGGCGGTAGGGTGCTGGCATGGGTGGATGAGGAAGCCGCGCTGTACAGCATCATACAACTTGAAAACAAAAAAGTGGTCACCAAATACATGTCAGAAATCAATTTTATGAGCACCGCCGTTGAGGGCGATATCATTGAAATTGGAATCGATGTGATCAAATTTGGGGTGACCTCCATTTCCTTGAACTGCGAAGTGCGGAACAAAATGACCCGCGAGAGCATCGTTACCGTGGACAACATCATCATGGTGAACCTGGACGACAAGGGCAATCCCAAGCCCCATGGCAAGACCAAGATAGAGTTCGTAAAGGACCGCTTGGCCCAAAAAGAAAAGGAAGAGAATTCCTAGGTCTTAATCCAAGGTTGCCGCAACGGCCTGTACCTCGTCCAAAACACGTAGAAGGTTACCGCCCCATAGTTTGGCGATTTCCTCTTCAGTATAACCACGTTTTACCAATTCCAAGGTTACGTTGAAGGTTTCTGAAGCATCGGACCAGCCCTCGATACCGCCACCTCCATCAAAATCGGAGCTGATGCCCACGTAATCGATCCCAATGAGTTTCACCATATAGTCGATATGGTCCACCAAGTCGGATACGTTCACCGCTGGGGGAACATTGGGGTCATTCGCCGCCATTTCCTCACCCAATTTGGTCACTTTGGGATAGTTTTCCATGAATTCCTCTTGTTGATCCTTGGTAAGGGAGCCAAATTCCGACCGCTCGTACCAGTTCAATCCTAAAGAATCCGCCGCTTTTTGGTTGATGCTTTTCATATAGGCCGCACGGGCATCATTTTTCTCTGTGTTCAGGTACGAGGTGAAGGCCACTGTTTGTGCCACACCGCCGTTTTCCTTCAACAATAGGAGCAGTTCATCATCCAGGTTACGGCTATGGTTGCAAAGTGCCCTAGCCGAGGAATGCGAAGCGATCACCGGTGCCTTCGATAGTTCTATCATCTGTTTTATGGCTTCTTTGGAAGGGTGGGAGATATCGATCATGATCCCTACGCGGTTCATTTCGGCAACGGCCTGTTTTCCCAACTCGCTGAGTCCGTTGTGCAGCCACACGCCGTCCGCTTCACCAGTATTGGAATCACTGAACTGGCTGTGTCCGTTATGGGCCAAAGAAATGTACCGTGCCCCACGCTTTTGATAGTCTGCAATTTGGGAAAGGTCCTCACCAAGGGGATAGGCATTTTCCACCCCGATCATGGCCGCTTTTTTACCCGCTGCGGAAATCCTTCGCACATCGTCTGAGGTCAAGGCCAATTCTATCCGGTCCGGGGCATATTCTTCGCACAGTCTGTGGATGGCCTCGAACTTGGAAATGGCATTCTCCTTGGCCTTGGCATAGCCTTCGGCATTCAAGGAATCCTGTCCGGTGTAGACAATGAACCAGGCCACATCCAGACCACCTTCTTCCATCTTGGGTAAATTCACCTGGTTTTCCAGTTTTTGGGTATAGTTGATACTGTCAGTGAAGTTCCTCACGTTGATGTCCACATGGGTATCCACAGTAATCACGGTATCATGGATTCTTCTGGCTTTTTCTTCCATGGTCTCAGTTTTATCGGATTGTTTTTCGGCGCATGAAAAGAAGAGGCTCACAGCGCACAAAAGGGCAGCGTATTTCATAGTTGGTGGTTTACACCTACAAATAAAGCAATTTGACAACAAAATCCATGGGCTACATAACAATTAATTGTAATCCCTTGATCCAATGCGGATTTTTAGGTGATAATTCAATAATTGAACAAAATTTGGAAACTAGGGAACTACTCACGTATCTGGAAAAATTGGAAATCGGGCTCAGCAGCTTTTCGTATGAGGAATTGGGCGTTGTGGAGGCCGGTGAGCTGAAAAAATCATTTGAAGTCTTCAAACACGGACTTGAAAACAAGGTTTTTGGCGTTCCCGAGATGAAGCAGTTGGAAAACATCTACAAAAAAGTGGGCATCCAAGGTTCTGAAATCCATATGGGAGAAACCGGTAATATGCCCAACGAACTGAAAGAGTTCCTATCCCTGATCGATGCCATGGAGAATACCCGTTTGTCACATGAACAACAAAAGATTGCCAAAGCCATGAAACAAGTGGCCCAGCAGTTGGGCAAGGAGTTGCCCATGTCCCAGAACCTACAATTTATTGAGAAAGAACTAGAACCCGGCCATTTGGCCCATACCATCAACTTAAAGCCCATTTTACAGGATTGTATGGGGCAGATGGAACTCATGGAGGAGCTGGTTAGGCTCTTCCAACAAAACCTCATGGAATTTATTGGCAGCGTAAAGGTGCACTTGCAGAACGAGAATTTCAAGCAAGTGGACCTGGCCTGTCAGAAAGTCCGTCCGAGTCTGGAGATGATGAAGGCCAACGGTCTGTTGGAAATCGTAAAGGAAATCCTCATGCTCTGCAGAACGGACAATGACCCAAAGCACCACGCATTTCTGTACGATCAATTTGTAATGGAGTACCCCAAGGTACAGGAGCAGGTGGACTTTGAAATGGAAATTCTCAGAACCATGTAAAACATACCCCATGGAAAGCCAAGTCCTTCCCGATTATCTTCAAAGTATTTTTCATCCGCTGTTGGAGCATGCCAAAGATATGGAGTGCAAACTAATGCTGTTGGATGAGATACTGGAGGTAGGGGACAAAAAGGAACTTCCCTTGCTCAAGGAACTGGAAAGCCATGACCATCCCAAGATCAGCAACAAAGCCTTTGAGATACGATCCCTACTTGAAACCAAGTTGGGGGTAGACGGCGAAAGGGAACGGAGAAGGCTCCCCATGAGCCTGTGTTTCATCTATGATGAATTCAATATTCGTCCCAGCAAGATAGACCCGGACTTGGAGTTTGGGGTATCCTTGGACATCCTTGATTCGGAGTAACCACTGAATCCACTTTCCCTTATCCCCATGATGGGACATTTCACAACTGCAACACCCATTTTCACCACAATTAATTGATAGACAATAATCTTTCCCATAGATTCACGTTAATAACATAGACCAACATCAAACCCTCGAATCATTATGTTATACGATACCTACGGAGAAGAATATTTGGCCTTCTTACAAGAGCTCAACGAGATTTTGAGCATCAATGAACTGGCCGAACTTGATTATTTATAGTAAACCCCAAACGTTGCAATATGAAAAATCTTAACCACGAAAACACGGCGTATCTTAACTTTATTCAAGATTTGAACGATATGCTCGTCGATTTTGATATCAATCAACTGAGCTGCTCATAATAGTTTAAGTGGATATCATGGAAAAGGGGATGTTTTTAACATCCCCTTTTCTATTTTATGTTGACATGGTGTTATCCCAAATACGACTTCAAAATTTTACTTTTTGAGGTGTGTCTCAGTTTACGTATCGCTTTTTCCCTGATTTGTCGCACACGTTCCCGTGTCAGGTCAAAGGTGCTCCCAATCTCTTCCAAGGTCATGGAAGGTTGGTTCCCGATACCATAGTACAAACGCACCACATCTGCCTCACGAGGGGAGAGAGTGTCCAAGGCCCGGTTGATTTCCGTGTTCAGGGATTGGTGCATCAATCCATTGTCCGGCTTGGGTGAATCCCCGGTATTGATTACATCGTATAAGTTGGAGGTTTCCCCTTCCTTCAAAGGAGCGTCCATGGATACGTGTCTTCCTGTATTTCTTAAAGACTGCTTTACCTCGGAAACGGTCATGTCCAGCTCTTTGGCAATTTCTTCCGGGGAAGGTGGCCGCTCGTGGGCCTGCTCCAAATAAGAAAACGTCTTTTTGATTTTATTGATGGAACCAATTTTGTTCAAGGGGAGTCGTACCACCCGGGATTGTTCGGCAAGAGCCTGCAAAATGGACTGCCTGATCCACCAAACCGCGTAGGAGATGAACTTGAATCCACGGGTTTCATCAAACCGTTTGGCAGCCTTTACCAGTCCCACATTACCTTCGTTGATGAGATCGGGCAATTTCAACCCTTGGTTTTGATACTGCTTGGCCACAGATACCACAAACCTTAGATTGGCATTGGTCAATTTTTCCAAGGCCAACTGGTCCCCGGCCCTAATACGTTGGGCAAGCTCCACCTCTTCTTGGGCAGTGATCAAATCAATCTTGCTGATGTCCTGAAGATATTTGTCCAAAGATTTGGATTCCCGGTTGGTGACCTGTTTGATGATTTTTAATTGCCTCATGCTCAAAAATGGTTTTCTAGGTGATACATAAGCTTACATTATACATTATAATAGCCTATTTTCCAAGCCCTAAATGTTATTGTTATCAAAATGTTATGAGCAACATCCAAAAAAGTTTCAGATTGTTCGCATTGTTGATAGTATCTTAATAGAAATGCGAACATAGGGTTCCACCTTACTGCAAAAAACTCCTAATTTTGCAAGGTTTGTTGATCAAGAACCAAAAAACCCTTTTCTTTTGGAGGTAAAAAAAGCTGTAAACAAGAAAACATTATACAATTACCAACAGGAAGATCTTAGAAAAATCTTCAAGCATTTGGAAGAGCTCCCTGATGGCACAAATATCCTATACCAGCTTCCCACGGGGGGTGGCAAAACCGTGGTCTTTTCCGAAATTACCCGAAAATACATCCAAAACACGGGCAAGAAAGTCATTGTTCTGACCCACAGAATCGAGCTGAGCAAGCAAACCTCCCATATGTTGCACGGTTTTGGAGTTGCCAACAAGGTAATCAGTAGCGAGGTCAAGGAACTTCACGATCAAGACGATTATATGTGCTTTGTGGCCATGGTGGAAACCCTCAACAATCGGTTACAGGAAGAAAAGGTGACCATCAACAATATCGGTCTGGTCATAATCGATGAGGCCCACTACAATTCGTTCCGAAAGCTGTTCAAGTACTTTGACAAGGCCACTATCTTGGGGGTAACGGCAACTCCACTGAGTTCCAATATTAAACTTCCCATGAAGGATCATTATAAGCATTTGATCATTGGGGAATCCATCAAGTCTTTGATTGAGAAACAGTTTCTGGCACGGGCCAATCTCTATAATTTTGATGTAAGCCTCAAGACGTTGAAGTTGGGAATCCATGGGGATTATACCGTAAAATCCTCTGACGAATTCTACGGAAACCACAGTATGTTGGGCAAACTATTGTCCGCCTACGAAGAAGTGGCCAAAGGCACCAAGACCTTGATCTTCAACAATGGAATCAATACCTCGCTATACGTTTACGAGACCTTTAAAAAAGCAGGGTACAACATTCGCCATCTAGACAACAAGAACACAGCCAACGAACGAAAGGAAATTTTGGAATGGTTTGCCGAAACCCCGGATGCCATCCTAACTTCGGTAAGTATCCTCACCACCGGTTTTGATGAGCCCAGTGTGCAATCCATCATCCTGAACAGGGCCACAAGGTCGCTCACCCTATATTTTCAGATGATAGGGAGGGGGTCACGGATATTGCCCAACAAGGACGAGTTCAATGTAATAGATTTGGGTAACAACATCGCCCGTTTCGGACCTTGGGACACTCCCGTGGATTGGCAGGAAATCTTCCACTTTCCAGATTTTTATCTGGAGAACATCAAAAATGATGAGGAAATAGAGCGGGATTTCGTTTACGAAATGCCTGAAGAACTCCGTGCCAAATTCAGCAAATCGGATAACATTACTTTTGACATCAAGGAAGAATACAAGAAGGTCTTTGCCCAAGGCAAAAAATCCAAAGAGGTATTGGAGCGCAGCATAGAACAGCATGCCCAAATCTGTGTGGAAAACAGCGAGGATGTCTTCGATGCCCGAATCCTGGCCAAGGAACTCAAAGATGAGATTGCTTATAGGGTACGCCAATACTCCTATTGCATCATGAACAACACCAAAAACTACAAAGAGTGGTTGGAGGAGGACTATGAGCGTAAACTGCGTTCCAGCATTTCCAAAAAATTTGCGGCACTGATGTAACATGAAAAAGGCCCTGTTCATAGGTCATGTATGGCCAGAACCCAGTACCACGGCAGCAGGTCACCGAATGCTGCAGTTGCTGGACGCCTTCCAAAAGTTCGGATATCAGATCACCTTTGCCTCCACGGCCCAAAAAACGGAATATAGCCTTGATTTGGCCGGTATGGGTATTACTTCGGTCGATATTTTACTCAACCATTCCAGTTTTGATGTGTTTGTCGCGGAACTGTCTCCGGATGTAGTGGTGTTTGATCGATTTATGGTAGAAGAGCAATTTGGATGGCGCGTGGTCGAGTTTGCCCCCAAGGCCATTCGTATTTTGAACACAGAAGATCTTCATGGATTGCGAAAGGCTAGGGAAGAGGCCCACAAAAAGCAGGAATCCTTTGTACTTGACCAATGGACCAACCATCCCACGACCCTGAGGGAACTGACGAGCATCTATCGTTCAGATCTTTCCTTGATGATCTCCAGTTATGAGTTGACCATTTTACAGGAAACACTGAAGGTTCTAGAGAATTTGCTGCTACATCTTCCTTTTATGGTGGAAAACATCTCAAAACAAACCTATCACCAATGGCCCAGTTTTGAAGATCGAAAGGATTTTGTTACTGTGGGCAATGGCAGACATGCCCCCAATGTGGACTCGATACAGGTTTTAAAAACCAAGATATGGCCCCTCATCCGAAAAGAATTGCCCGATGCCCAAATCCATGTGTACGGAGCCTATCTACCTCAACAAGTCAAGGAAATGCACCATCCCGAGCAGGGATTTCTCGTAAAAGGTTGGGGCGAAGATATCGGAGACATCATGGAAAGTGCCCGTTTGGTATTGGCACCAATCCAGTTTGGGGCAGGCATCAAAGGCAAATTGTTGGATGCCATGCTACATGGCGCCCCAAGCATCACTACGCCAATTGGAGCAGAAGGAATGCATGGTAATTTGCCTTGGAACGGAACCATTTGCCGAGATTGGGAATCCTTTGCCCAAGCAGCAATCAAGCTCTATCAGAACCCGGTCCAATGGAAAGAGGCACAAGCCGATGGAGTGGTATTGGTCAATACGCTATATGATAAAGAAAAGCTTCAAGACCAATTGCAAAAGACTTTGGAGACATTGCATCAAAACCTCGATGCCCATCGCGATCAAAACTTTATCGGAAGACTATTACAACATCATACTTTGGCAAGCAGTAAATATATGGCCAAGTGGATCGAGGCAAAAAATAGAAGATAGCTTGGATTTCACTCCATTTTTTCCATTGGTTCTGTATATACTTTTTTCATTGTTTCGGCCTTGTTTTCATCTTCCGCCACAGCGGAAGTGGTAAACATCATTACCCCACTAGATTCTCCTGAAAGTCCACCTCTTAGAACCGTTTCAAACTCTTCTGCGGAAATCGTTTCTGGGCCGTTAAGGGCTTGAACGATAGGCCATACTTTTGGATATTCATCCTTCTTAATGTTCAAACGGTCACCAAACCAAAGAATGTTCTCTTTCACCCAATTGGGGTCTCTTTCCATTCTTCCGTGGTAGACCATCGGGGAAAAAACATCAATGGTTTCCCGCAATAAATCATAATCCAATCCCAAGATACGTCGTCTTGCCCCATCAAACTCTTCATCGTCCCAGGGACAGTGGTAAAGGCCAAGCAGGGCCTCAGGTTTTATCTCTTTGACAATGTTCTTCATTTCATAAGTCCAATCATAAATGACCTTACAACGCCAATCCCGCCAGGTTGTATCATGTTGGTCAAGAATCCACTGGGCTTTTTCCGAAGTGGTTCCTTCAGGGATTTCAATGTTTGAATCATGAGAAAATTCATCCAGACAGTGGTCACAGAAACAGGTTTCTGGCAATATGGGTTCAGGGTCCTCAAACTGGGCGTGCCAGTGCACATAATCCATCCAAACCCCATCCAAGTCAAACTCTAACAATAAATCCCGTAATTGGTCAAATCGATACTTGCGGAAGCCGGGTTCAGTAGGACAGACTCCCATGAACCACGTAGCAGCCTCTACTTTTTCCCCTTTTTCATTGATGGCCCACGCTTCAGGGTTTTCTTCCACATACCCTTTCCCGTTCAACGTAGCAAATTCAGCATAAATTTTCAATCCCTCGGATTTAGCCCTATCCACCATTTCAGGATTTATGGACCCACTATGCACAAAAATGGCATTGACCCCAAGTTCATTAAGATTATACCCCTTGTCCCATAAAGGTTTTGGATTGCCATAAACGCCCCTTATTTGGACAGTTTCAGCAACTTCAACAGGTTTTGGTTTCGGTTTACAGCTAAATAACAATACTGGGGCCATGCACCATACCATATACCGATAACAAAATTTGATAATTGAATCCATGGATGTAAGCTTATGAAAGTGATACAAGGTTCTCATCTAGTCTCTTTGATAGCCAGGCCCGTGCACCACCCGCCCAGGAAATGCTCCGGTATGCTCCCCTTCCTTGAGCACTTGGGTGCCGTTCACAAAAACATGTACCATTCCGGTGGCATATTGATGGGGTTTCTCAAAAGTGGCTTGATCTTGAATCTCTTCGGTATCGAACAAAACCACATCGGCATAATGGCCTTGGGTCAATGCGCCCCGCTTTTTGATCTTCAAATTGGTAGCGGGTAGGGTAGTGAGCTTGTGAATGGCCTCTTCCAGCGGTATCACTTTTTCGTCCCTGACATACTTGCCCAGCAAACGTGAGAAATTGCCATAGGCCCTGGGGTGGGTGCTCGATTTCAAGAACACGCCTTCAGCAGCCATGGATTGCGCATCGGAACCAAAACTCATCCAAGGCAGGGCAATCTGCTTTTTTACATTCTCCTCGGACATTAAAAAGTAGATGGTCCCTACGCGGCTACCGTCTTGAACCACCAAGTCCATAGCAGTTTCTTCCGGGGAAAGATTTCGCATTTCCGCTACCTCCTTCAAGGTTTTCCCGGTCAGGTATTTTAAGGAATCATTTTTAAAACCCACCAATAGTATTTTAGCCGGGTCGCCTGCCGCTTGCATTAGACTTTCCCATTCATCGGTAGGAGTCGTCATTTCTTGCCTGACCTTTTTTCTGATGGCGGGATCTTGCAAACGTTCCGCCCATTTCTCGTACCCACCTTCCTGTACCCATGGGGGCATGGACGCATCCAATCCTGTGGCTCCTGCTACATAATTATACATGTCAGCCGTAATGCTCATGCCCTTTGCCCTTGCCGAATCAACTTTAGCCACCACGGCATCAAACTTGTCCCAATTTTCCTTTCCGCTTTGTTTTAGGTGATAGACTTCGGCCCGTATTCCTGCTTCATGAGCTATTTGAATCAATTCGTCCAAGCTTTCTAAAAGTCGGCCCCCTTCACTTCTCAAGTGACTGATATACATGCCGTCATAAGCGGAGGCAACCTTGCAAAGTTCTATAAGTTCCTCTGTACTGGAATAAAAGGCCGGGGCATAGATCAACGAAGAGCCCACTCCCAAAGCACCCTCTTCCATAGCCTGTTTTACCATTAATTTCATGGAGTCCATTTCCTCTGGAGTAGGTTCCCTATCCTCATACCCCACCGTGTTGACCCGCAGGGTGGTGGCTCCCACAAAGGAGGCTACATTGGGAGAAATCCCTTTGGACGTAAGAAAGTCCAGATATTCGTTCAAAGTGGTCCAGGACACGTCATACTTGATGTCGCCTTGACTCTCCTGTTCTTGTTGTCTCATTTTCTCACTTAAGGGCCCCATGGACACTCCTTCGCCAAAAACTTCCAAGGTAACCCCCTGTTTGATATCTCCCATGGATCGACCGTCCTCGATAAGGGATTCCACCGCCCAACTCAACATGTTGATGAACCCTGGGGCGACCACCAAATTGGAAGCATCAATCTCGGTATCTCCCGTTGCGTTCTTCAAATCACCCATCGCGGCAATCGTATCGGCATTGATTCCCAAATCGCCAACATAGGAAGGATTACCCGAACCATCCATGATACGCCCATTTTTGATGAGTACATCAAATTTTTGGGGTTTTGAGCAATTAATCAATAACAAGGAAATTAGGATAAAAGAAACGGAAAGGTTGAATCGCATAGTTTGGTCATTTAGTGAAAGATACCAATTTAGTGATTTTTATGCTGATGTATTCAACACCCATATTTAGGTCATAAAAAAGATGTCAAAGGAACTTTATAAGTTCCTTAAAGTAACCAAAGTCGTTATTGTGGTAGGGTCTGAAAATTTAAAAATGCCGTACTTTGTGACATTAAATATTTCTTTATGAAATCACCCAATTGGCAGACCGCCCTAGAATTTGAGGATATCACCTATAAAAAAAGTGATGGTGTGGCACGCATCGCATTCAACCGACCCAACGTACGCAACGCGTTCCGTCCAAAAACCACCAGCGAACTTTACCAAGCCTTCTATGATGCCCATGAAGACACCTCCATTGGCGTAGTGTTGTTATCTGCCGAAGGACCTTCGACCAAGGATGGGAAGTGGGCCTTTTGCAGTGGGGGCGACCAAAAAGCCAGGGGCCATCAAGGCTATGTAGGCGAAGATGGCTATCACCGTTTGAATATTTTGGAGGTACAACGCCTTATCCGTTTTATGCCCAAGGTGGTAATTGCCGTGGTACCCGGTTGGGCCGTAGGGGGAGGGCATAGCCTGCACGTGGTGTGTGATATGACCTTAGCCAGTAAGGAGCATGCCATTTTTAAACAGACTGATGCCGATGTGACCAGTTTTGATGGAGGATACGGGTCGGCTTATCTGGCCAAGATGGTCGGACAAAAAAAGGCTAGGGAGATTTTCTTCTTGGGTCGAAATTATACTGCCCAAGCTGCCTATGAAATGGGTATGGTGAACGCGGTTGTTCCCCATGAAGAATTGGAAGATACCGCCTACGAATGGGCCCAGGAGATATTGGAAAAATCACCCACCTCAATTAAAATGCTCAAGTTTGCCATGAACCTTACCGATGATGGCATGGTCGGCCAACAGGTGTTTGCAGGAGAGGCCACGCGATTGGCCTATATGACCGAGGAGGCAAAAGAAGGACGAAATGCATTTTTGGAAAAACGGAAACCCAACTTTGGGAAGAACAACTGGATTCCATAAACCAATGGACAATGTTCAATAATCAATTACAAGTACTTGATTTAGTCCAGAACAAACAAAAAACAACTCTTATAATACTAGATTCTTCCTCCTTGTTTGGAAAGCGATGAGGTGATTCGAGAAATTCGCGTCAACCATTTTCCCAAAGATCTTAAACCAAAAAGAGCCTTGCCACTTG
>NZ_WELG01000001.1:991869-2120369 GCF_009184425.1 Flagellimonas olearia
GGTCAAGACTCTTTTACGAGAACACTATATGAAAATGAAAAAATTACTTTCTGAATTAATTACATGGTAAATGTACCACCCGTGTTCCCGTAAATGAAATTATTGTTGTGAAGTGCACTTATACTGTGGTTTTCTCGACATTTTGAGGTTATTAAGCATTGAGACTGGATTCCAAAACCTTTATAAACCAAAAAGAGCCTTGCCACTTGGGTCAAGACTCTTTTACGAGAACACTATATGAAAATGAAAAAATTACTTTCTGAATTAATTACATGGTAAATGTACCACCCATGTTCCCGTAAATGAAATTATTGTTGTGAAGTGCCCTTATACTGTGGTTTGCCAAGCTTTTTAGTATACCACATCGATTTACGGTACCGCTTTTACGATGTTTGACAACACCCCGTTCACGTCAAATTCCGGTTCCTCGGCCAAACCGGTCCGTACAACGACCAAGTCCTTGGACGGTATCACAAATACATATTGGCCTTGGTAGCCATTACAGGAGAACAGGTCTTTGGGCACATCGGGGTATTTACCTTCGGCATTCAGCCAAAAGTGGGCTCCATAGGTGCCATCGGAATGTATGGTTGGGGTGGTAATATAATCTACCCACTCCGGAGAAAAGATTTGTTCCCCATTCCATTTACCCCTGTCCAGATACAACTGGCCAAAGCGGGCCCAGTCTCGCGTGCTGGCCCAGGCATAAGAAGATCCCACATAATTTCCGTCAATATCGGCCTCCAATATCATGGAATACATCCCAATCTTATCAATTAAACTGGAATAAGGAAAGTCCAAATATTCCTGATGACTCCTGAACTGTTGTCTGAGTATACCGGAAAGTAGGTTGGTGGTTCCCGAAGAATAGTTCCAAATCTCGGTAGGTGGGGCAATGGCCTTTTTCTCTCTTTGCTTTTGCGTCATATCGCTATCCAAAAACAACATTTGGGTAACGTCGGAAATTCCACTATAATCCTCATCCCATGCCAAACCGCTTTGCATACGAAGCAAATGGTCCAGGGTAATGTCCTTTCGTTCATCGGCTTTCCATTCTGCAATAGGAGCGGGCCAATCCATTTCCAACTTGCCTTGATGTTCCAAAACCCCAAAACAGGTGGCCAGTACACTTTTGGTCATGGACCACCCCAAGATGGGAGTATCCTTGGTGAAGCCCTCTATATATTTTTCGGTGAGTAAATGCCCTTTGTAAAGCACCAAAAGGGTTCGTGTCTTTTGAACTTCAGGATTACCAAAGGCCATGGCCACCGCTTTACTGAGTTGTCCCAAATCCACTTCCTCAAAAATGGAATCCAAAGGTTCTGCCTGTCCGTAAGGGTATGGAATGGTATCCACAATTTTGTTTCGATGGGGGCGAATGGTGAGTTTTTCAGCATCATAACTATCATTGATCAGTACAGTTCCCAATCCATCCCGATATACCGCTGTGCGTTCCATCAACCCATAAACCGTAGAGGACGCCGATTCTGCCACTTCATCCACATGGGTTTCGGCCAACTCGATCAAGGGTACATTATTATCGTATTGATTCATGGATGCGGCCGAACGCTCTGCCACAAAGACCCCAGAGGCCATATTTTTTGCCGCGTACCCTGAGATAATGTTCAATTTGGGATAATTCAAATAGATGACCACTCCCACAATAATGACCAGGAGCAGCAAAACACGTTTAAGTAGTTTCATGGTGTTGGATGTATTTGTAACTTTCTGTTTCTAAATATAAACATTTACCACATGTCCAACATAGGATTGATCATTGAAGAACGCAGCAGGGATATAGGCGATTTTTTGGTGGGAAGACTTATCCCGTTCCGAAAGAAGCGAATGATAGGCCCTTTTATTTTCATAGACCATATGGGACCTACGCAACTGGGGCCACAAAAATATATGGATGTGGACCAACATCCACATATTGGCCTATCCACACTGACGTTTATGTTAGAAGGGGAAATTATCCATAGGGATGGAATGGGAACCCATCAGCGTATTAGCCCAGGTTCGGTAAACTGGATGACGGCAGGGAAGGGGGTGAGCCACACGGAACGTACCCCCGAGGATATGCGCCAGGGAAATGTGTTCACGGCACATGGCTATCAAATATGGGTGGCCTTGCCCAAAGAATTGGAAAACATGGAACCCCAGTTTCATCATATTGAAGGGAAAGACCTCCCCAAATGGAAGGACGAAAGTGCAGAATTCACCTTGGTGGCAGGAGAGGGTTACGGAAAAGTGTCACCGGTTCCGGTGCATTCGCCATTATTTATGATAGAAATAAAAAATGCTGAACCCTATGCACTCCATGTGAATGGGAAACTAAAAGGGGAAATCGGTATCTGCATTGTGGAAGGTGGTATAGAAGCCTGTGGTGAAGTGGTTGAAAAAGGAAACATATTGGTGTCAAAGGTAGAGGACACCTGTAACATCAAGCTGAGCCCAAATACACACCTTTTATTGTTCGGGGGAGAACCCTTCCCGGAAGAGCGTCATATTTTTTGGAACTTTGTCTCGTCAAGCAAGGAAACCATAGAACAAGCCAAGGAAGCGTGGAGAAACAAAACCTTTCCCATGATGACGGATGATGATACTTATGTACCACTTCCTAGCTGATTCCAAGGAATATGTATCTTTAGAAATCGAACATTTGGCCTATTGCGAAAACTACTCTTCATATTTATTCTTGCCATGGCTTGCTCCAAAAAGCCCGAAGCGAAACCTCCCCAATTTGAATGGTTAGGGCACGAGGTAACCGCCTCTGCCTATAATTCGGTCTTCTGGCAAACGGACAGTATTTCCCCTTCCGTAGCGGCATGGGGCGATACGTTAAAACCCGGAATGAAATGCATCGCCGTCTCACGCGACCTCATTAAAATGGGGCTTACACACAATACGATGGTAAAAATAGACACCTTCCCAGATACCTTTTATGTAAAGGACAAAATGCACTGGAAGTGGAAAAACCGGATTGACATCTACATGGGAAAGGATGTAAAAAAAGCGCGGGAATGGGGAAAAAAGAGGCTGCAAATTTGTTATGCTCTCCCTTTGGACACTATTTTTACGCAAAATACCCTTCAATGAAAAAAATACTGCTCCTCTGTTTATTGGCAATCGCAACCTGGTCTTGTTCCGTAAAAAGACAAATTGTGGATATCCCTATCCTTTTCAATGAACAGCGTATAGAACTTACCAAGGAATACTTGGCCCAGCGTTATGAGCTGGAACAGGACACCCCCAATATTGTTCCAAAAATGGTCGTGTTGCACTGGACGGTCATTCCTACCTTGGAAGGATCATTCAGGGCCTTCAACAATCCGACCCTTCCCAACTGGCGTCCCGCATTGGAAAACGTGAGCGGGTTGAACGTTTCTTCCCACTTTTTGGTGGATAGGGACGGTACCATTTACCGGTTGATGCCCGAAACTACGATGGCAAGACACACCATCGGGTTGAACCACTGTGCCATTGGAGTTGAAAATGTGGGTGGGGGCAAAGATTTACCATTGACCAAAGCGCAGCTTAAGTCCAACATTTACTTGGTGGAATATTTGGCATCAAAATACGATATTGAGTACGTTATAGGGCATCAGGAATATACCCAGTTCGAGGGTCATCCTCTTTGGTTGGAGGTTGACGATGGTTACCGTACCACAAAAACAGATCCTGGAATGGACTTTATGGAAAAAGTTCGAAAAGCCACTAAAAAATATAACTTTAAGCCTGTACCCACAAAATAAGATGATGCTAAAAAAACTCTTGCCCCTTGTATTGGTGTTAACCACATTGTCTTTTTATGGACAGGATGCCCTCACCTCACAACTGTATGAAACCTATGAGAAGTACAAGGAGCCTTCTTTGGACAAAAGACGGGTAAAGCATGTGGACATACAGCCCTTGATCCAGCAATTTGATGCAAATCCTAAATTTAAGGTCCAAAAAGTGGGAGAATCCATTGAGGGTAGAAATTTGAATTTAATCAGCATCGGAACAGGAAAAATCAATGTTTTTCTATGGTCACAGATGCACGGCAATGAGCCAACGGCCACCCAGGCTATTTTTGACATCCTTCATTTTCTGGATTCCCAAGATTTCAAGACCGAGAAACAAGACATCCTATCGCAGTTGACCCTTCATTTTTTACCCATGCTCAATCCTGATGGAGCGGAAGTTTTCCAACGCAGGAACACCTTGGGAATAGATATCAACAGGGATGCACTTCGCTTACAATCCCCGGAAGGAAGAGCCTTAAAACGCATACGTGATAGCTTAAATGCCGATTTTGGTTTCAATCTACATGATCAAAGTACCTATTATAATGCAGAGTTGACGGACAAACCGGCTACCATTTCTTATTTGGCAACGGCCTATAATTATGAAAAGGATATCAATGAAATCCGAGCCAATGCCATGAAGGTGATTGTGTATATGAACAAAATTATCCAGAAGTATGCCCCGGGCCAGGTAGGGCGTTACAGTGACGATTTTGAGCCCCGTGCTTTTGGGGACAATATCGCCAAATGGGGGACAAGCCTTATTTTAATAGAATCCGGGGGTTATGCCAATGATGTGGAAAAGCAGGAAATAAGAAAGCTCAACTATGTGTCCATACTCTCTGCACTGCATACCATTGCCAAAGGCACCTTCAAAAGCATTCCCGCTGAGGATTACGAGAAAATACCCCATAACGATCGTAAGCTGTTTGACTTAAAAATTGCCAATGCCACCTACAACCTTTTGGGCAATGAGTATATTCTAGACTTGGGAATCTATCGTAACGAAGTGGACCTCACAGGCCACAATGATTTTTACTACCGCAGTTCAGTGGGGGACCAAGGAGACCTGTCCACTTTTTATGGATATGAAACATTTGACGCTACAGGCTACACCATTGTTCCACCAAGATTGTCAACTATGGAGAATATGACAAATCCATTGGAGCTTCTAAAAGATGGGGTAGCCTACATAAAAGCTCCACTTCCCGAGGAAAAGGCCTGGGTTGATGGCCCTTCCCATCTGGTCGGAGAGGATTTCAAATTGGGAGCGTTTCACCTACAGCCCGGCGTAAATCCCACTTTCTTTTTGAAAAAAGGAGACAAAATTACCCATGCCGTGATCAACGGATTTCTATTGGATTTATCCAAACCCATTGAGACGCAAAACTTTGGAAACTCCTTGATTTATCGCTAATAGCCGTATTGAAAATTGGCCGTGGCCCCATTGATCAGCAATAGGGTCAACATAAAAAACAAGGTACATACAATGGATACAAAAAGGGAAAGTACCAATCTTTTGTATCCCATAGGTAATGGCCCAATGGCACTGTTCTGAATGATTTCTTTTACTACATCCATTTTGTAATTTTTTGAGTTAGACGTTAGTTTTTAGGATGTAATTTAGTTGTGGTCTCTACATAATAAACAACCATTGTTAGAAAAACCCTACCATGGGCCTTGTTGAATCCATCAAAGTTTCAGTATCTTTTCGGAATCTTAAAATCTAGAAACCATCATTACATTATGAAACTAACTTTTTTTGGCCTTTTGTTGGCATGTATCTCGTTAGTGGGCTGTGCCCAACAAAACGCAATCGAATTGTTCAATGGAGAAAATCTGGACGGCTGGACTGTTCATGGAGATGAAAAATGGTATGTGGAAGACGGCCTGCTTATCTGTGAAAGTGGACCAAAAGCCGGGTATGGGTATTTGTCCACCGATGATTTTTATGATGATTTTGAGTTGACCTTGGAATTCAAACAAGAAGCCAATGGCAATAGTGGTGTTTTTATCCGTTCTACCGTTGATGGCACCAAAGTTAGTGGCTGGCAGGTAGAGGTGGCGCCTCCAGGTAAGGATACCGGAGGAATCTACGAATCCTATGGTCGTGGCTGGTTGATCAAACCCGACCCGGAAAAAGACAAGAACCTTAAAATGGGGGAGTGGAATACCATGAAGATCCGTGCAGAGGGATCAAAAATCACCTCATGGCTCAATGGAGTTGAAATGGTTACACTAACCGATGAAAAGATTGGTGAAGGAAAAGGTTCCATTGCACTTCAGATTCATGATGGGGGCGGCATTAAAGTAAACTGGCGCAACATTAAGATTGTACCCTTAAAATCATAAGCACAAAAAAGCCGGAATTAAATTCCGGCTTTTTTTATGTTCAATCAATACTCGTATTATTTCTTTAAAGGAGTGACCACAAAGCTTCTGTACTCAATGGGGCCATGGTCTCCCTGAATCATAAATGGTCCAGGTTCTCCTTCCTTGCTATCCAACGCTCCACCGGTAATCCCAGGAATCGTGGCATCGGTAATCACAGGTTTCCCATTAAGGACCACAGAAACCCTTCGCCCTATCAACGTAATATCATAGGTTTGCCATTCCCCAGCAGATTTGGCTGCATTTTCCGTAGGTTCCAAGAAACCATAGACACCACCAATATAGATGTCCAAAGGCTCCAATCCTTTATCGTCCTCAATTTGCAACTCGTACCTGCCCCGAAGGTAAATACCACTGTTACTTCCTTCGGGATAACGGAACTCCACGTGTAGTTTAAAATCCTGGAATTTTTCATCGGTAATTAAATTGGCTCCAGACTCAGGGCTGGTGAGAATACCATCTTTGACCACCCACTGGTTTGGGTCACGGTCCGTATGCCATCCTGCAAGGTCTTTTCCATTGAACACTTCAATGGGTTTGCCCCATTTTGGATTTTCGGTATAGGCCAGTTTGGGAGCCCTAACGCCTGTCCAATGGTTCACGGACCCATCGGTATAGATCATGGTACCCTTTAGTTTACCGTCCACCAAGGCGCCATGGAAAACCATATCGGTTCCTTCGGGTTCCCATTGACGGGGAATACTGAAAGAAAACTGGTTGTCTCCAAAGGTCTTTACTTCGGCAACTGGTCTAGCACTGCCAAAAGCAAAGACAAAACGACCTATAAGCGTTGCGTGCCCGGAATGTTTGATTTCCAACCAAGATGGAACAGTCTTTCCCTCAAACTCCATTTCCAAATCCCATCGACCTTCCAATGGAATCTTATTTTGGGCATTGGTTACAAAGACGGCCCCAAGGAGCAGGGCACAACATAAAGTGTACAAGGTTTTTTTCCTGAAAGTCATAGTTTGTTTATTAATTATGACGCCCAAGATAGGGATTATTCAAAAGTCCCACTATTCGCAACCTCCGGTAAATCCATTGGCACTGAATTTGGTCTGAACAGCCCCTTTGCTGTTGCCATCGGTCAACTGGATCACCAAGTTGCTTTCGCCACTACCATCACGTTTTGGGGTACAATACTCAAAAAGATAGAAACTGTTGGCCTGTTCTGCCACCCGTTGGGATATCTGATTAAAAGTGTTTTCCAATTCCTCCTTATTGGAAGCAAACACACTGGCCGTCTTCCCAATTTTGGTCAACACCTCTGTATCGATCTCTGCACCAAGTCCAATGGAGAAATAGGAAATGTTTCTATTGGCATCCTCTACGGCTTTTAGCGCATCGGCTTCATTATATCGGGAAGCCTGGTCGGTTCCATCGGTAAACAAAACTACGGATGCTGCCCCAATGATTTCACTATTGTTGTTTTCCTTGAGTAAGTCTTCCGCTATTTTGGTCGACTTGATCACCGCACCGTACAAATCGGTGGAAGGGTCACTACTGATATCGGCAGTGATCCCGTTTACAGCAGCGGTCAATTCTTCAGCAGATGAGGACAAAGGATTCAAGGCATGCAATTCATCTTCCCCATCAAACCAATAAATGGCCATTTTAAATGAGCCCGTTGCCTCTTCACCCGTAGGCATTACATTATTGATAAAACTGATGGAGGCGGATTTTAATTCCTCCAAACTGCCCTCCAATACACTATTGCTCAAATCCAACACCAGTAAAGTATTGTTGTTGAACACTTGGGAGTTTGGGGAAATGCGTGCCTGGGACTCCGAAGAGGATATGATATTGAAACAATCATCGTTCCTACCTTGCTCATAAATGGTAAACTGATCGGCGGTTAATCCAGAAATAGGATTTCCCATATCGTCTGAAACCTTAAATAAGATAGAGACTTTTCCCGGCAAGGTAGTAAACTGGTCCTGTATGGAAAGTAACAACTCATTGTCACTAAAGCCCAGACAGTCATCCGGTTCCTTGCCCTGGCCCAACTCACCGTCATTGATGTTGAAGTTCACATCATCATCAGCATTGCCACAGGCAAAAAAAACGAGGACCAAAGAGGTTAGGAAAAAATAACGAAGTACATTTTTCATTTTCATAAAAGTTAAGGTTCAACATGCAGAACGTTCAATTGGGCCAAAAATTATTCCCAAAATGCGCAATAGATTTAAAGAAAAGTTAAAATAAGTATGTGGCTGTTAAAAAAAGGAGGTTCGATTTAAATTTTGGTAACTTCAACAGCATACAAACTATATTCATTCAAATCAAAAAACTATGCCAACGTATCAAATCAATGTCAACGGCGCATCACAAACAGTGGATGTTGCCGAGGACACCCCTGTTTTATGGGTACTGCGTGACCACCTTGATCTAGTGGGCACTAAGTACGGATGTGGAATAGGCCAATGTGGCGCATGCACCATTCATGTAGATGGCACCGCCATGAGAAGCTGTTCCCTTACCCTTGCCCAGATTGATGGGAAATCCATTACCACCATCGAAGGGCTATCCGAAGATGGCACCCATCCGGTTCAACAAGCTTGGAAAGAAGTGGATGTGCCCCAGTGTGGGTACTGCCAAGCCGGACAGATCATGACTGCTTCGGCCTTTTTGGCCAAGAACCCCAATCCCTCCGAGGAGGACATTGAGAATGCCATGAACGGCAATATCTGCCGATGCGCCACCTACACCAGGATTCGCAAAGCGGTACAGATCGCTGCGGAAAATATGGATTGATACCAGCTTTACACCTAAAAACAGAATCATGTCAACGAACAATACATTCAACACTTTAAATAGAAGGGCCTTTTTGCGCAACTCTTCCTTGGCCGGAGGTGGTCTGCTCATTGGCTTCAACCTTTTCCAGGCGTGCAAACCTAAGGTCATTGCCGAACCCGCCATAGACTTGGCTACTTTGGACTACAATGACTTTAATGCCTTTATCAAAATTGCAGACAATGGTGCGGTCACCATATTTTCCCCCAATCCCGAAGTAGGGCAGGGGGTAAAGACCTCAATGCCCATGATCATTGCCGAAGAACTCGATGTGGCTTGGGACAATGTGTATGTGGAACAAGGTATTCTGGATACCAATAATTACACCCGTCAGGTGGCCGGTGGTAGCCAATCCATCCGATTTGGATGGGATGCCCTGCGCCAGACCGGGGCTGCAGCCAAGCAAATGTTGGTCAGTGCCGCAGCGGCACGCTGGGGTGTGGACCCATCGGAATGTACCGTGAGCGAAGGAATCATCACCAATGCTGCCGGTGAAACACTGGGCTACGGTGATGTGGTGCAAGATGCTGCCCAACTTGAGGTTCCCGAGAATGTTCCCTTGAAGAAAACTTCGGAATACAAGATTATGGGGAAAGACACCCCAAATGTGGATATAGATAAAATCGTCACCGGAAAATCCCTTTATGGGATGGATTACAAGGCGGAAGGCATGGTATATGCCTCAGTGCTTCGTCCACCTGCTTTTGGACAAAAATTGGTTTCCTATGATGATTCCGCAGCAAGGGCCATGCACGGCGTGGTGGATATCTTTACCATTGGGGAGAAGCTTCGCAGTATGGCCGAGGAAAACCCCGGCGTAACCGGAATTATCAGTGATAGCGACAAAGTGGTCGTCTTGGCCAATTCCACATGGGAGGCCATGAAAGCCAAAAATGCCATCAAGGCAGAGTGGGAGCAGGCCACCAAAGCGGAAAGTACCGAAGAACATGACAAGATATTGACCAATCTTTTGGATGGAAATAAATTTGAAACCTTACGATCGGACGGCAATGTGAAAAAAGCCTTGGCAGAGGCGGACCAAGTATTGGAACGCACCTACGAATCCCCTTTCTTGCCGCACAGCTGTATGGAACCCATGAACTTTTTCGCCGATATCACGGATGAAAAAGTCCATTTGGTAGGGCCCATCCAAACCCCGGAACGAACCGCAGGCATGGTATCCCAGCTTTTGGGGCGTGAAGTAGACGACATCCATTTGGAAATGACCCGTATCGGCGGTGGTTTTGGTCGAAGACTGTATGGCAACTTTGCCTTGGAGGCCGCAGAAATTTCGGATAAGGCCAAAAAACCGGTAAAGTTGGTCTTTTCCAGAGAAGAGGATATGGAAGATGGAATCTACCGAATGTCCATCAAGTACCGTATCAAAGCTGGAGTGAAAGATGGAAAGGTAACGGCCTACCATTTGAAAGAGGCCGCCGTAAATTCCAACATGTACGGATTGGTGCCCAATTTCTTCCCCGCAGGTGCCATTGAAAATTACCAAGTGGATACCGCCAAATATGACAGTAACATTACCACAGGAGCATGGCGTGCGCCCTATACCAACTTTTTGGCCTATGCCGAACAAAGTTTCTTTGATGAGCTGGCCGAGTTGATGGAAGTGGACAAGATACAATTGCGATTGGATTTATTGGATAATGTAAAACCTGATGAGGATGAACGTATCCAATACTCCCCAGAACGAATGAAAGAGGTCATCAAGGTGGCGGTCGAGAAATCAGGTTGGGGCAATAAACCAGAGCATGTGCACCAAGGTTTTGTGAACTATTATTGCCACAACACCCACGTGGCCGAAGTCGCCGATGTGGAAATTGAAAATGGCGAGCCAGTACTGAAAAAAATTACCTGTGTGGTGGACTGCGGTATCGTAGTGAATCCAATAGGGGCCAAAAATTTGGTGGAAGGTGGCGTATTGGACGGAATAGGACATTCCCTATTCGGGGAATTAGCGTTCAAGGACGGAAAACCCACCGCCAACAATTTTGACCGATATCGATTGTTACGCATAAAAGAGGCACCAATTGTGGAAACCCATTTTATAGACAACGGACTTTCACCAACCGGTCTGGGCGAACCTGCGCTGCCTCCGGCAGCGGGAGCAGTGGCCAATGCTTTTAAATCCGCCACGGGAAACAGACTTTATAAACAACCATTTACCAAAACACCAGAACTCTTAAAAGTACCAGAAAAGGAAATTATAGGTTGATCATATGACGATACTTTTGTTTGGAATCACGAAGGACATTGTGGGTAGTCCCACTTTGTCCGTTCCCACATCCAGTGTAACCGGTAAACAAATACCCAAAACCGTAAGGGAATTAAAACAGTTTTTGGGAAACAACTACCCAGAACTTAACAAATTGTCCTCCTTGGCTGTGGCCGTAAACCACAACTATGCCGATGATGACGATGCTATCAATTCCTACGATGAGATTGCGCTTATCCCCCCAGTGAGTGGGGGATAATCCGCATAAAATGGGTATCTTTCCCATACAAAGCAATTATTTGGATTTATGTTGATAGACAATCACGGAAGACAAATCAATTATCTACGATTGGCGGTAACCGATAGATGCAACCTGCGTTGTAACTATTGCATGCCTTCCGAAGGAATAGACTTTGTCCAAAATGATAGATTACTCTCCATTCCGGAACTCAAAAAAGTTAGCGAGATTCTGGTTTCCCAGGGCATCGATAAAATTCGCATCACGGGAGGAGAGCCGTTTGTACGTAAGGATTTAATGGTGTTGTTACGCCATTTGGCACAGCTGGAAGGGCTCAAGGACATTTCGGTCACGACCAATGCCACATTGATTGGCCCCCATATCGATGAACTCAAAGCATTGGGGATTACCAACATTAATGTAAGCTTGGATTCCATTAACCGGGAAACGTTTGAGCGCATTACCCGAAGGAAACAGTTTGATACCGTCCACGACAATTTAATCCGATTAATAACCGAAGGTTTTAATGTGCGAATCAATTTCATTGTTTTGGAAGGACAGAACGAACAGGATATCATCCCTATTCTGGATGTCATGAAACACCATGAGGTCTCTGTCCGGTTTTTGGAAGAGATGCCATTCAATGGGGGAAGCAAAAACTTCAATACCATCAAATGGAACTACAAGGCCATATTGGAGCACATCGCAGGTACTTTTCCCAATTACCAAAAATTGGAATCACCCAAAGAGTCTACTTCCATTAATTATAAGATTGATGGCCATAAAGGGACTTTTGGCATTATCCCATCGTTCAGTAGAACATTTTGTGGCAGTTGCAACCGTTTGCGGATTACCGCAACCGGGGATGTCATTACCTGCTTGTACGGAAAACCGAAAGCCAATCTTAGGGATATGATTCGAGAAGAATCTTCCGAAGAGAAGGTAAAAGAAACCATTTTAAAAACCATTGGTTCGAGGGCCAAAACAGGATTTGAAGCGCAAAACGAGCATTCCAATACTGTTTTTGACAATTCAATGACCTCAATTGGTGGTTAGATGATCTATTCTTGATCTAACTATGGAAAAAACAGCACCCAAATTATACGGATTGGTCCTAGCGGGAGGAAAAAGTACCCGGATGGGGTCGGATAAAGGCTTGATTACCTACCATGATGTTCCTCAGCAAGAATACCTCTACCAGTTATTGGAGCAACTATGCGATGTGGTTTTCTTGAGTGTTCGTGAAGAACAGGAATCCAGTGTGGACAAAGCCTATAAGACCATTGTGGACAAAAATGAATATCGCGGTCCTTTCAATGGTATTCTTAGTGCCCATGCGTCACATCCAAATGCAGCTTGGTTGGTATTGGCCTGCGATCTCCCCCTGTTGGATCTGGAAAGTATAAAACAATTGGTGGAACAAAGGGATTCCGATTCCTCGGCTACTTCCTTTGCCACCAACCAAACAAAGCTTCCCGAGCCTTTGATTACCATTTGGGAACCCGAAGGGCTTCAAAAAGCCATAACCCACTTGGAAACATCGGAAAGTTCCTGCCCCAGAAAATTTCTGCTCAATACAAACACTAAATTGGTGTTTCCCCAGCAAGACGAGGTGTTGTACAATGCCAATTCACTATCGGAATACGAGTTTGCGAAATCCAAAATCGCTTTGAACCATGGAGAATAGGTACATCAGACAGACCCAGCTGAAGGATTTTGGCGTGGAAGGACAGCAAAAGCTGGCCAATGCAAAAGTCTTGGTCGTGGGATTGGGTGGACTGGGCTTGCCCGCCTTACAGTACCTCAATGCCATGGGTGTGGGCACTTTGGGGTTGATGGATCAAGATACTGTTGAATTACATAATCTGCAAAGACAAACGCTCTACACCGAAAAAGATGTGGGAAAGTTAAAACTGGAGGTGGCCCATGAGAAATTGAGTGCCCAAAATTCGGGCACGCAATTTATTTTACACGACACCTTTTTGACCAAGGATAATGCCTTGGAGGTCATAAAGTCATATGATTTGGTGCTGGACGCCACTGATAATTTTCCAACACGGTATCTCATCAACGACGCTTGTGTTATTTTGGAAAAACCATTTGTCTATGGTGCCTTGCACAGTTTTGAAGGACATGTGAGCGTGTTCAATTACAACAATGGCCCCACCTATCGCTGTTTATATCCCAAAATGCCAAGTCCACAAGAAGTGCCCAATTGCAATGAAAATGGAGTTTTGGGGGTAATTCCCGGAATCATTGGCACCCTTCAAGCTCTGGAAGTTGTAAAGGTATTGACCGGAATAGGAGAAGTCTTGTCAGGAAAATTATTGCTTTTTGATGGTCTCAGCCAACAATTCACCAAGATTGGTTTTAAAGCCAAACCTAAAAACCATAACATCAAAAAATTACAAGACCAATACGAATCCTTGGATTGTGGTTTGGTTCCATCAATATCTGCTGAAGAATTCCAGATTCTGCTAGAATCCCAACAAAGTATCCTTGTATTGGATGTCCGTACTCCTGAGGAGTTTATCGGTCAACATCTGAATGAATCCATCAACACCCCTTTAGGTCAGTTGGAATCGGTATCAGAACACGTTGATGGCGTGGAAGAAGTGTATGTAATATGCCAATCAGGAAAACGCAGCGAACAAGCCATACAGGAACTGGAACCCATTTATCCCACCAAAAGATTCTACAACGTTTTAGGTGGTATGAACAAAATGAAGACCCTATGTCCTTAGCTTCCGGAGATTTTATTTTACTGACCCTCGCCTTCTTTGTGGTTGCTACTTTATATTCCGCTGTTGGCTTTGGAGGCGGCTCCAGCTACTTGGCCATTCTCACCTTGGTCTTGACCAGTTTCTTTGCCATCCGAACAACAGCTTTGCTGTGTAACCTTACCGTGGTTACGGGAAGCTGCTACCTCTATTACAAGAATGGGCATTTGCCCCTGAAAAAATTCATCCCATTTGTGGTCACCAGTATTCCCATGGCCTTTTTGGGGGCTTCATTCCGGTTGAAAGAGCAGGTTTTCTTCATTTTGTTGGCCTTGGCCTTGATCGTATCAGCCATTGCACTGATTTACCAAACTCTTTCCCTGCGTTCCAACTTCAATGTAAAGGAATATCCAAGCTATGTTTCCTATTTACTGGGAGCAGGTATAGGCCTTTTATCCGGTTTGGTAGGTATTGGCGGAGGGATATTCTTGGCGCCCGTACTGAACCATATGAAATGGGACAAACCGATTGTCATTGCCTCTTTGGCCAGTTTTTTCATCTTGGTCAATTCCGTTTCCGGTATTGGAGGATTGTTTGTCAGTGACTCCTTCGAAATCTTCTGGCCCGAAATATTGGGGCTGCTATTTGCCGTATTGATGGGTGGACAGCTAGGAGTACGACTCAGTATCGGAAAACTATCCGCAAAACGCATTCGAATGTTGACCGGTTTTCTGGTGCTGTTTGTAGGGATTCGGGTACTGCTTAAAAACGGATTGGAAATAAACCTCTTTTCATGATCGGATTCAACGATGCGCTAAATAAAGTTCTGGAGCATGCACAAGACTATGGAAATGAAATAGTTTCCCTTGACGAGTCCCACGGAAGGGTATTGGCCGAAACCATTTTGGCCGATAGGGATTTTCCTCCTTTTGACCGATCTACCAAAGATGGGATTGCCATCCGTTTTGACTCGCTAAAATCCACAGGGCAAACCTTTGAATCCGAAGGTGTGGCGCAGGCCGGAAGTCCACAAGTAATTTTGAATCACAACGAGCATTGTATTGAGGTGATGACCGGTGCCATAGTTCCCAAGAACACCGACACGGTGATCATGTACGAGCACACTTCAAAGTCGGGTGACATATTTACAGTTGAGAAGTCTATTAAAAAAGGTCAAAATATACATTATCAAGGTAGTGACATTAATCAAGGTAAAGTTTTACTTCAACCTGGGATTTTTATTACTTCTGCTGAAATCGGGGTGTTGGCCTCGGTGGGAAAAACGCAGGTCTTGGTAAAAAAACTTCCCAGAATCGCGGTCATTTCCACAGGAAATGAATTAGTGAATGTAGAGGAAATCCCGTTACCATTTCAAATTAGAAAGTCCAACTCCCATTCCCTTTATGCGCTTTTGGAAACGGAAGGTATCGCTGCGGACCTCCATCACCTTGTTGACGAACCTTCGGTAATCCAAAAAGCATTGGAACGTTTGATCAAAACCTATGATGTCCTGCTCCTCAGTGGAGGCGTTTCCATGGGGAAGTTCGATTTCTTGCCAGAAGCCTTTGCAGCGCTGGGTGTGGAAAAAGCCTTTCATAAAGTATTGCAGCGCCCGGGAAAACCATTTTGGTTTGGAAAGCATAGCGAATATAAGACGCTTTTATTTTCATTTCCAGGAAACCCTGTATCGACCTTTGTCAACTATCATTTGTATTTTAAGGCTTGGCTTAACAAAACTTTGGGTAGGGTAGCACCACAATTTACCGTAATTTTAAGTGACTCCTTTACCAATGAAACAGATTTGACCCTATTCATTGGGGCCAAAATTGATATGAAGGAAGGAAGATTGATGGCTAAAGTTCTGTCATCATCCGGTTCTGGAGATTTGGTTGGACTTTCCAAGGTAGATGGATTCGTATTGATTCCTCCAAAGGAAACCCTGCAGAAAGAAGCTAAAGCAATGTTTATACCCACTCGAAATCTTTGGCAATGACACACGAGTTAAAAACTATCATTCAAAACTATCAGGAAAGGGGAGAGGCCACTGTTCTGGCCACCGTGGTCGCTTTGGATGGCTCATCGTATCGTAGACCGGGTGTCCGAATGCTGATTTTTGAAAATGGGGACATGGTAGGCGCTGTGAGTGGGGGATGCGTGGAAAAAGAAGTGTTACGACAAGCCCAAACCGTCTTTACCACAGGAGTATCCCGAGTCATGGTTTATGACGGACGTTACCGCTTAGGTTGTGAGGGTATCCTATACATCTTATTGGAGACCTTTAAACCCAATGAATCCTTTTTGACCCGTTTCTGGAATGCCATTGAAAACAGAGACCCCTTCCAAATCAATTCCTACTACCAAAAAGAGCAGAGTGATAACGCCAACTATCATTCCGAGTTCCAGTTTGGGGACGATATGTTCCCTGTGACCGATGAAGTTGGGTCAAAAGAAGGGCTTTCCATTTTTGAACAGGAAACGCAGCCTTGCTTTCAGTTGCTTATCATAGGCGCTGAGCACGATGCCGTTCAATTGTGTAAATATGCGGCACTTACGGGCTGGGAGGTAAGCGTAGTGACCAACCCGAGGGAAGAAAAATCGGAAAAGGATTTCCCCGGCATCCATAAACTCATTCAGGTGGAGCCTGAAGCATTTCAATATAGTCTAGATCCACAAACGGCCGTGGTCATTATGACCCATAGTTTTGTCAAGGACCTACAATTCGTGATGGCCCTAAAGGATGAACTTGGCGCTTATATTGGACTATTGGGACCTTTTAAACGAAGGGAAAAACTATTTGATGAACTCTTGGAACGTTGCCCTGATGTTTCGGAAACGTTTCTGGACCAAATCCATGGGCCTGCCGGTATTGATATCGGTGCAGAAACCCCTCAGGAGATCGTCATCTCCATCTTATCCGAAATCCTATCCGTGATCAACAAAAAGGAGCCACAGCTCCTGAAGGACAAAATGGGAAAAATACATACCTAGCATGACCAATATTTCTATTTTGATATTGGCAGCTGGAGCCTCTTCTCGAATGAAGGGCAAGGCCAAACAATTGCTCCCATGGAAAGACACCACACTCTTGGGACATGCAATGGAACAAGCTAGGGAAGTCTCTGATTCTGTTACTGTGGTACTTGGGGCCCGTGCAGAGCTCATCCAAAACGCTATTCCCGGCACAGTTGAATCCATCCAAAATTCCGACTGGGAATTGGGAATGGGAAGTTCCATCTCCAAAGGTGTACAACATGTTTTGAAAGAGAACCCCTCCGCGGATGGCATATTGATCATGTTGGTGGACCAACCCTTATTGGGCGCGGCTTACCTGAACCAACTCAAAAGTGAGTTTGAAAAAGAACTGTCCAAGATTACGGCCACAGCTTACGGGGAGAAAATAGGTGTTCCGGCCATTTTTCCCAAACATCTATTCTTGGAGCTTACCCAGTTGAACGGAGATATTGGGGCAAGACAGCTCATTAAAGCCCATGAAACGCAAACCGCAGTCCTTCAACCAGAAGGGCAAGAAATTGATATTGACACCATAGAAACCTATAACCAATTAACCAAAACCACACCATGAAAATTAAAAGCATAGCTTTTTCCCTTACATTTTTCACTGCTCTTTTAACCGCTAATGCGCAAGAAATGGGATTTGAGGAATACAACCCAAAGTCCACTTTGGTGGTTCCCGAACATCCTGTGGAACGGGCCAAATTCACCTTTATCGATGTACATAGCCATCAGTTCCGTATGGGGTCCCAAGATTTGTCGACCTTGGTAAGGGACATGGATAAACTCAATGAGGGCATTATGGTGAATCTGAGCGGAGGCTCTGGAGAAGAGCTGAAAGCCAAATTGAAGAACGTAAACCAGCACTATCCCAATCGGTTTGCCGTTTTTGCCAATGTGGACTTTAGTGGAGTGGGAACACCCAACTGGGGAGAACGTGCCGCAGCACAGCTGGAAGAGGATGTGAAAAGCGGCGCCAAAGGTTTAAAGGTGTACAAAAGTTTAGGGCTGCGAAACAGTGATGTGAATGGGAAGCGGATAGCCGTTGATGACCCACGATTAGATCCCATTTGGGCAAAATGTGCCGAACTGGGCATCCCTGTATTGATTCACTCGGCTGACCCAAAATCATTCTGGGACCCCATGGACAGCGACAATGAACGATGGTTGGAGCTCAAGACCCATCCCGGACGTAAGCGCTCAGCGACTGACCCCGCCCCATGGCAACAGATTATTGATGAACAACATCGAATGTTCAAAAAACATCCGAAAACCAAGTTCATTAATGCACACATGGGATGGTACGCCAATAATTTGGATAAATTGGAGGCCTGCATGGAAGAAATGCCCAATATGTATGTGGGTATTGGAGCCATTATTGCCGAGTTGGGGAGGCAACCCAAACGAGCGCGGGCATTTTTTATAAAATACCAAGATCGGATACTATTCGGAAAGGATAGTTGGAAACCTGAAGAGTTTCCTACCTATTTCAGGGTTTTGGAAACCGCCGATGAGTATTTTCCCTATTACAAAAAATACCATGCGTTTTGGGCGATGTATGGGTTGGACTTGCCAGACGAAGTCCTTAAAAAAGTATATTACAAGAATGCATTGAATCTCATTCCTGGTTTGGACCGATCACTATTCAAAGAATAGCTTACTTTCTTGGGATACTTTTATTGATGCGAAGTCCCTCCGTATCCAAATCCTGAAAAATTCCACATGACACTTGTCTTTTGACCAATGTCCTGGATTTTTTTCGTTTGGTCAATGCTTCTATTTCCCTGTTTAAAAATTGCATCGAAGTTGTTTTTTGTGTTAAACGAAATCCAATCAAATTTATTTTCTGGCACTCAAGGGGTTTCCATTTTTTTGGTGATATATTCCAAGGCGCCCATCCTGCTCATTTTCAAAATAAGACAGGCCGTGGGCAGGTTATCTTCTTCAATGGCGCGCAGGATTGCCTCGTTTTGCTGCTTCATTCCTGCATAAAAAGAAAGGTCTTTTACCAATCCTTGCTCGTAAAAGCGTAACCTGAGTTTTAGGTTGTCCAAGGTTTGCAATAGAATGGTATTGGTACAATTCTGCACCAACAAATCATGAAAGGCAAACCGAAGGTTTAAACATTCCATGGGATTCTTTTCAATATCGAACAAATGCAACGTTTGCTGTAATGACTCCAAGGAGTTAACCGCAAAACTGGAATCTTCCAAGGCCATCACCTCCAGTTGTGCTATGGTCTCATATAGATTCTTGGCTTCCTCTTCACTCAATTGGGCGACCACAAAACCCCTATTTCTAACCGCCTTGATCACCCCGGCATAAGCCAATTGACTCAAAGCTTCCCGAATTGGGGTAACACTTATTCCAATTTCCCGGGACAGTTGGGCCAAATTAATAGTTCTACCCACTTCCAACGCTCCTTTTTGGATTTGGACAAGGAGATGGTTTTTCACTGTATCCCGAAGGGCACCAATCGGATTCATATCCCTAAAATACAAATCCTTAGCTTAACCTTTCTAAATTCGTCAATGAAGAATCAATTAGTTTGCATCCAAGTAAGTACCTAGATTGCCCAATGCACCATCCCAGAATTTTTCATAGAATTTCATCCACTCTGAAACTTGTTTGAGCGGTTGCACATCGGCCAAACAAAATCGCTCCCTTCCCTTTGTGGTAATATCCACCAAGCCAACCTCTTCCAAGGTCTTGATATGCTTGGTCACCCCTTGCCTGCTCATACTAAACTGACCACAAATCTGTGTAATGGATAGGGCAGAGGTTGCAATGACCAAGGCGTGAAATATTTCACGCCTTGTTGGGTCGGCAATGGCCTTGAGGATTTTTGTAATGTTATCTTGCATGTACTTCCTCCATTAAAAATGATTCGAGATCGTTTACACAGTGGTCCCAACCTGAATTGAAACTATTGAAAAAGGTAACCGCAAAACTCTCTGGGTAGTTTGAGATACCGGAATGTTCAAGACATAGCTTTGTCCCGCCATTGATTTCCTGTAGCTCCCAACGAACCACGGTGTCAACATTGGTATCCATCACAACCCATGTGTAAATCAAAATGTAGGGGTCCGCACTTTTCACTTCACCGGTAATTTGGGTACAGTCCGCTTCTCCGCTGGACTGAAAAGTGTACTTAAAGCCTTTTTCGGCTTTAAAATTTGTTTTCAAAAACCATTTGGAGATCTCTTCTGCTTTGGTAATGGCATCCCAAACTTTTTGGATGGGATGGGCAAATACATGCTCTTTTTTGATTACATCATTCATATCTATCGTTTTTTGATTATATTCATGCAACTTATTGGTTGCTAATTTACGAAAGTTTTTAAAACAAGCAACTTTTTGGTTGCATATTTTGATTATACCATGAATTCATCAGGATACTCAGGAACCCCGCTAGCCAAAAAACTAGGTATTAAAGAAGACTTTTCCGTTTTGGTACTCAAAGCTCCGGAACAATATTGGTCGCTCTTCACTGACCTTCCCGATAACTTGACCATTGAACAGGGCTTTGGAAAGTACAAAATGGATTTCATCCATCTTTTTCTCACTACCCAAGAGGAAATGCTTTTACAGTCCGAGCCTTGCAAAGAACATCTAAAACCCAACGGTAGTTTGTGGGTGAGTTGGCCCAAGGGAACCTCCAAAATCTAAACAGATCTCAATAGAGAGCGTATTCGCGAGCATTTACTTTCCATCGGTCTTGTGGACACTAAAGTTGCGGCCATTGATGAAGACTGGAGCGGATTGAAATTTGTCTACCGCCTTAAAGACCGTAAAGGAAGCTATCTCTACTATAATTCTTATTTTTTCACATTTCTTTTAGAACTGACCTACAGGCTTTTAGTTATATTACACTACTAAACCGACTAAACTGTTACACATGGGACATTACTACAAAGTCTACGCTCTATTATTTTTATTTTTCACCTTAACTTTTACTTCCAAAGCCCAAAAAACCGACCCGTCCCCGTATGCCGGACTGGAGTTTCGAAATCTGGGACCTGCACTCACATCGGGCCGTATAGCTGATATTGCCATACATCCCAACAATGAAAATACATGGTACGTTGCCGTGGGTTCCGGCAATGTGTGGAAGACGGTTAACGCCGGGATCACATGGACCCCAATTTTCGACAAGGAATCCAGTTATTCCATTGGATGCGTTACCATAGACCCCAATAACCCTAGCACGGTTTGGGTTGGTACTGGGGAAAATGTAGGTGGTAGACACGTAGGATTTGGCGATGGGGTTTATGTAAGCCATGACGAAGGCAAAACTTGGACCAATATGGGACTGAAAACTTCAGAACATATTTCCAAAATCATTGTACACCCTGAAAATTCAGATATTGTCTGGGTCGCTGCCCAAGGACCGCTATGGTCAAAAGGAGGGGAGAGGGGCCTCTACAAGACCACGGACGGTGGAAAAACGTGGAACAGAACCCTAGGCGATAGTGAATGGACTGGTGCCACGGACCTTGTCATTGATCCCACCAATCCAGATGTGCTCTATGCTGCCACTTGGGACCGTCACAGAACGGTAGCTGCCTATATGGGTGGTGGCCCTGGGTCAGGGATCCATAAAAGTACCGATGGTGGTGAGACATGGACCCAACTTAAAAGCGGTATTCCCACGTCCCATTTGGGGAAAATTGGTTTGGCCATTTCCCAGTTTGACAATGAAACCATCTATGCGGCCATTGAGTTGGACCGAAAAAAAGGAGGAGTATTCATGTCAGAAAACGGAGGGGCTTCGTGGACCAAACAGTCCGATGCGGTTTCCGGAGGAACGGGACCACATTACTATCAAGAACTCTACACTTCGCCACATTATGAAGGTAGACTATACCTTATGAGCTATATCGTTTTGATTTCGGATGACCACGGTAAGACATTCCGACCCATGAACGAGGACAAAAAGCATGTGGACAGTCATGCCATTGCCTTTAAACCTTCGGACCCGGATTATGTACTATTCGGAACCGATGGTGGTCTTTATGAATCTTACGATGGTACCCAGACTTGGCGTTTCTTTGCTAATCTGCCCGTGACCCAATACTATAAAATTGCCGTTGATGATGCCAAACCTTTCTACCATATCTTTGGAGGCACCCAGGACAATGGTTCCCACGGTGGGCCTTCGCGTACCAAGAGCAAGGCGGGTATCCTAAATTCGGACTGGTGGATTACTTTGGGCGCCGATGGGCACCAATCTGCCACCGAACCGGGAAATCCGGACATCACCTATGGTGAATTCCAACAAGGTTGGTTATGGAGAATTGACCAGACCACAGGAGAAATCGTATTTATACAGCCCCAACCCAGAGCTGGGGAGCCCTCCGAGCGTTTCAACTGGGATTCTCCCATATTGGTGAGCCCTCACAAGCCTTCGCGTTTGTATTTTGCTTCGTACCGTGTATGGAAATCAGAAAATAGAGGAGACGACTGGACGCCTATTTCGGAGGATTTGACCCGTAAGGAAGAACGGTTACCCTTACCCATCATGGGACGCCAACAGAGTTGGGACAATCCGTGGGATGTTGCTGCGATGTCCAACTACAATACCATTACCTCTTTGGCAGAATCCCCATTACAAGAAGGCCTAATTTATGCCGGAACCGATGATGGGATACTGCAAGTCACTGAAAATGGGGGTAATTCATGGAAAAAAATCATGTTGGGGAACATCAAGGGTGTTCCCAATAGAGCCTTTGTCAACGACGTCCGTGCCGATTTGCACGACGCCAATACCGTTTATTTGGTGCTCGACAATCATAAGGAAGGGGATTTTAAACCTTATCTACTGAAGAGTACCGACAAAGGAAACACTTGGACCTTCATCAATGGAAACCTGCCCAAACGATTGATTACGTGGAGAATCGTACAAGACTACAAAAAGAAAGGAATGTTGTTTGCCGCCACAGAGTTCGGTATCTATTTTACCACTAACAGCGGAAGCAGTTGGACCAAATTGGATGGGGGAGTACCCACCATTTCCTTTAGGGACGTCACCATTCAACGCCGGGAAGATGACCTTGTGGGCGGTTCCTTTGGGCGGGGAATCTTTATTTTGGATGATATTTCGCCTTTACGGGATTTTGACCCCTCAGTCAAAGCTCCCACATTGTTCAAAGTAAAACCTGCCTATTGGTATATTGAAAAAGATGAGGTGTATGGTCAAGGGCATTCCGAGTATGCGGCCAAAAATCCATCTTTCGGGGCAACGTTCACCTATTATTTGCCCGAAAAACTTAAGTCCTTGAAGGAAATCCGTACCGAAAAGGAAAAAGAACTCAACAAACAAAAGAGCAATGTCCCCTTCCCTGGTTGGGATGCATTGGCACAGGAAACCACTCAGGAAGAGCCTGTATTGGTTCTTTTGATCAAAGATAGTTCTGGCAAAGTGGTAAATACGGTGTCCGGAACCAACAAAAAAGGGTTTAATCGGGTAGCATGGGACCTTTCCTATGCGTCCAGAGGCGGTATCTCAATGGAACCCCCAAAAAGCGGTGGTGATGAGGATTATTTCGCCGTTCCATACTTAGCCACACCCGGCACTTATTCCGTGGAATTATACCAGCGCGTCGACGGAGAACTGAAAACACTTTCCGATTCACAAACTTTTGAAGTAAAGGCCTTGGAAAAAGGAGCCTTGCCTTCCAAGCCTATCGCAGATATAGATGCCTTTAGAAGCCAATTCCAACAGTTTCAACAAGATCTTATGGCCACCAATACCGTGTTAGATAAAAGTATCGGTCTAGTAAATGCCATGAAACGCGCCATGGATGAGGCCGTGAGTCCCAATGCTGCATTGGCTTCGAAAATCCATGCAGCCAAAATGCAGTTGCTGGAATTGAATGAACAAATGAATGGAAACCCTGCAAAGAACGAGATAGGAGAGAGCAATCCGCCTACGCCGGGAGATGGCAATTTTGTAGGCATGGTGGCATTGGCGAATACGTATGGCCCAACCGGGAACCACAAAGCCGCCCTGAAAAGAGCTGACGACCAATTACAGGGAATCAAGAAACAATTGTCCACCTTGGTCCAAAATACCTTGCCTTCCTTGGAAGCCGATTTAAAAGCAGCAGGCGCTCCATGGATCGAGGGACAAGGGCTTATAAAAAACTAGTCGAATATGATCATACGATCCACCTGTTCCTTCCTTTTGCTGCTTTTGTTCGCTTTACCCTCAACGTTATGGGGTCAATACACGGAAGCCGATTGGAAGGAGCGGGACAAATGGATGAAAACGGAATTCCTACTGGACCTGATGGGGGTGGAGCAAGGGAATAAAGTGGCCGATATAGGATGCCATGAAGGGTATTTGAGCATGCATTTATCCAAAAAAGTAGCTGAAAGCGGTCGAGTATATGCGGTTGATGTCCGTTCCGATCGATTGGAAAAATTGAGGGAGAATGCCCATAAACGAAGCTTGGAAAACATTGTCACCATTCTTGGGGACTATGACGACCCGAAACTGCCCGAAAGGGAATTGGATATGGTTTTTATTATGGATACCTACCACGAAATGGATGCCCATCAAAAAATACTCCAGCATGTGAAATCAGCCTTAAAACCCGGCGGAAAAGTGATGGTTCTTGAAAAACTCAAGGATTGGGTACGTGGAAAATCCAGGGAAACGCAAGTAGCATCCCATTCACTGTCTGCCGATTATGTCAGGGAAGAATTGAAACAAGCTGGTTTCACCATCATTTCAGAAATCGAAGATCATGGAAAATGGGAACGGGAGGGCGATAAACAAATGTGGGTCATTGTAGCGCAAAAACCTTGATGGACTTATATGCTACTGTGCTCTACGGACATAGACATAACTACGGATTCCCGGTAAATCATCTCCAATATCCTTGATCAATTGATCTCCATCAATGGTAAGGGTGCCCAAAAGGCTGCTTCCCTGCAAGATAACTTCGGTATCTGAGGAAGACCATGCCCCGGTTGCGGCCAAAGAGCCTGAACATTGGGCCACAAACTGCCCATTGGTAATGGCTGTGATGTTAATACCAGTTTGTTCAAAAGTCCATACCATATCCCCATCAATCAATAAGGTTCCCGAAATACAATCCAGTTCATTCATTAAGTTGGTTGAAGAAGTACCATCCATATCAATATCCTGTGCCGAACTAACATTAACCTGGGCCAAGTCCCATATTCCTATCACTTCTAGGTTAGCAGTACCAGTGCCACCACCATCATCGTTGCTACATGAGAACATGAGCATCAATGCTGCAATTCCCAAAAAGGCTTTGTGTATATTTTTCATGAGTTTTTTTAGATTGATTTATCAAAATAACAGATTTCCAGAAAAAATATTTGAATGCTCCCTTACATTTTATCGATCTACACCCAATAAATGTACTAAAGTAGCACCAAGACCGTTTTAGCACCGTAACACCCTAACTTACATGACATGAACAGAACCATACAAAACATTGGAAAAATTGCTTTCATAGGTTTGGCCTTGCTTATTGGACAATCTTGTAGTGATGATGCTAAACCGCCAAGTGACCAAGAACTGACCCAAGTAGAGGTGCAGACCATTTTAACGTCTGACGAATTAACCAGTGTGGCCGATAATGCTTTGGCAGAACTCTTCGCCGATAATGGAGAAACAGCAAAAACAGCAAAAACAAACGAATGTTATAGTGCCGAGTATACCGAAACCGGTTTTACGGCCACTTTCAACAATTGTGTCCTGAACGGAACCGAAAATGTGAACGGAACCGTTGTCGCCACATACGACACAAGTGGAGAAGCTACCTCATTCAGTGTAGCGTATAACGATTTTTATGTAGGTGACATTAAAATTAATGGAACCAGAAATTTCACGATGAGCGGTGATGCCGAAGGAAATTCCATCTCGTTCACGGTAACCAGCAATATCACCATTGAATTGGCCGATGGGAGCAGTATTGTGGAAACCGGAGACAAAACCTTCACATTCAGTTTTGGTGAGACCTTGGATAACTTCACTATTGGAATCTCAGGGTCTTGGGCCATAGAGGCCAACGGAAATATCTATTCCATTGAGACCGATGGTGTAGAGATTGATGCCCAATGTGGAAACTTCACTACCGGCACCATGATAGTTTCCAAGAATGGTCTTGTAGTGACTGTTGATTTTGGTGATGGCGAATGTGATGACAAAGCCACCGTAATCTACCCTAATGAAGTGACTGAAGAGATAACCTTATAAAGCTCTTCATCAAAAATAGCTATCGAGCACCGATTATATCGGTGCTTTTTTTTGTTCCCAATCCAAAAGAACCTTGAACTTCTAACTCCAGTTTGGTTATATTTAGGGGAATCATTCGGCATACAATATGGTGGAAGACTTGATACAGAAGCAGAACGATTTTTTTGCTTCGCAACAAACAAAGGACATAAACTATAGGAAACAATCCCTGAAACGGTTGATGCAAGAAATCAAAGATCGTGAAGATGCCATTTGCGATGCGCTCTATGCCGATTTCAAAAAACCTAAGTTTGAAGCTTTGGCCACCGAGACCCAATTGGTGCTGGCCGAGTTGAACTATGCCATTAAAAACATCTCCAAATGGAGTAGCCCAACCCCGGTGGAAACTTCTTGGACCAATTTTCCATCAAAAGATTGGATACAGCCCGAACCGTATGGCAAAGTATTGGTCATCTCGCCGTGGAACTATCCTTTTATGTTGGCTTTGGCCCCGGTTGTGGGCGCTCTAGCCGCTGGAAATACCGTAGTGTTAAAACCTTCGGAGCTGAGCCCAAACACTTCAAAGATCATTACCGAAATCATTACAAAAGTGTTTCCCCTGGAGTATGTGGCCGTTATTGAGGGTGGAGTGGAAGTTTCTCAGGAACTTTTGTCCAAAAAATGGGAATATATCTTCTTTACGGGGAGTACGCGTGTGGGGCAAATTGTGTATAAAAGCGCTGCCGAACATCTGACTCCCGTTACGTTGGAACTGGGTGGCAAAAACCCTTGCATTGTTGATGAATCGGCCCAAATTAAACTAGCGGCAAAACGTATTGCCTGGGGAAAATTCATCAATGCGGGGCAGACTTGCCTGGCGCCGGATTATATTCTGGTGCATCAAAGCGTAAAAGAGCTATTGGTGGAGCAGTTAAAACAGCAAATCCAACAATTTTATGGAGAAAATGTGGAAACTTCCCCAGATTTTGCCCGAATTGCCACGGCAAAGCACTATCAAGAACTCAAGAAAAGTCTGAACAGACAGAAGTTGCTCTTTGGTGGAGATTACAATGACAAGGATCAATATATTTCACCAACTTTGGTGAATGCCCCCGATAGGCAAAGCGCACTGATGACAGGAGAAATTTTTGGTCCTATATTGCCTATCATACCCTATACCACCGAAGCTGACTTGGACCGGTACATTCTGAGTCATGCCGAACCATTGGCGCTATATGTATTTTCCCGAAAGGGTGATTTTCAAAAGAAAATCATGTCCCGATACCGTTTTGGGGGCGGTGCCATAAACGATACCGTAATCCATATCAGTAACAAACAACTGCCCTTTGGTGGGGTAGGGCAATCGGGAATGGGTGGGTACCACGGCAAACACTCCTTCGACCTGTTTTCCCATCATAAATCCGTTGTTAAACGTTCCAATTGGTTGGATGTGCCTCTCCGATACGCTCCATACAAGATTCCTATTCGTTGGGTCAAGAAAATACGCCACTTGTTCTAGAAGTTTCAATTTCCTATAATTTTGAACCCACATCCCTGAACATCAAATAATTATTGTGCTAACCAAACGTTAAACTATGGAAAGATTTGGGTTTGTGCCGTATATTTAGGGAACACGTCAAATCTTTATTCGTATGAGCCCAAAAAGCATCACTGCAAAGTACAGGGTTACTGTTTTGTTGGAAGGATTAAAAAACTCAGAACATATAGTGGCCAATGCTGTTGAAATGGCCAGAACCATTAACGCAACCATTGATATTCTACAGGTTAAGCCTGCCATTGATGTGGTAAAGCGGGAAAGTCAGTTTTCCGCCTTGGATACCATATACAAGGACGACCGTAAAACCCGTTCCAAGATGCAGCGTTTGATTCAGGGTATTCAGAAAGGGGAGGAGCTGCCCATTAACTATACGTTGGTGTACGGAAATGCAAAGAGTACCATTAAGGAGCATCTTGTCCAAGAGCATCCGGACATCGTGGTTTTGGGCAAGCGCAGGTCAATGCTGGGACTTTGGGGCGATGGCCTTGCTGATTTTGTGGTATCGGAGGCCAATACCAATGTGTTGGTTATGGATGAGGACCATAAATTCCACACGTTCAAAGATTTAAATTTGGGCTTTTTGGGAGATGAGGTACAGAATAAAGGGTTGGAAATCATTAATGATTTAAAACGTGAGAGTGAAAAACCCATGCGCTTGTTTCGTATAAAAAGGCATGATACCGCCCATCAGCCGCAAAGTTCATGGCAAAAAACGGTTTCCTATGAATTTACCGAAGGTTCCAATGCTATGGATGGTCTGGTGAGTTACGTCTCACGAACCAATACCGAATTACTGTGCGTGCCCAACAAGGCACATGCCAAACAGTTGGTGCGAAAATCCAATGTGCCGATATTTGTGATGGCATAAGCTAATCACATGAACGATTTTAATATTCCCTTGTTGCTTTGGCAGATTTTTTTGATTTCACTTTCCGTGACATTAGGATATTTGGTGTATAGATTGCTTAAAAAATTCTTAGACCATAGTCCCGTAAAAAGTGCTGGAAGATAAAGAGGGGGATTGTTTTAGGTGTTTCGAATACTTTATTTTACATAATGTAAATTATAGTACAAATGTCGTCATGTTGTATTTTATGGGTTTGCCATTAGATAGCTATAATTTTCCATTATGTAAAATATCCCTCATGTGAGCGTTATTTATTGAAATTTGGAACAGGGTCATGAATAATTCCAATTTGGTGTGCTGCGCACGGTTTGTTTTCATTTACTCACGCCAATTTTATTTTACGGGTGTTCGTGAATGTGCAAGCACATTTGTACCATAATTTGTCGTTATATTTAATTGCCGCGCGCAAACGCTCGATTGTTTTACAAAAGCAAAATGCTACGCGCATTTTCTTTTCCACACAATTTGCCCACGCTTGCCCCGGCCAAAAGCAAAAATTTTCTGCCCCAATAGAACTATTTTCTTAGCTTGAAGATTTTAGAAGAAAACGACTAGGCGCAATTGTTAAACTCTTTTTGATTGCTAAAAGTACTGATCAATCTTCCCCCAATGTTCTACATTCTGAATACGATTTATCCCCTTGGTCGGCGATACCGTCATTACAATTTACAGAAGGTCGGGTGCCATTCTTACAGCCTGAAGAAAACCACCAACCATCTATAAGATGGTCTGCAAACCAAAATGAGATTTGGTTTCCTTGCCCATTGGTATCTTGATTGACATTGAGAATGTTCACCCTAAAATGTCCACCTGATTCTGGAGCCGCAATCCATAACTTGTCCCCTGGGGCCACTACCGCCCGTTCTATGTAAGTGCCGGTATTTAGGTCTAAAAATTGTTGACCCCGTATCGTAAACTCGAGGTATTTACCCCTTAAATCCTTACAATTACCATCGTTTGAATTGTAAAGTGTGCCTTTGGCCCATCCTAACGGCACTTGATTCTCTGGTATGGTCGTGTTTTCGGCGGTGGAAGCATTGGACCCATTAAATTGACTTTGGACTTCTTCGCGGACAAATTTGCCCTCGTCATAAACATAACGAAGTTTTAGTATTTTACCGGACTCTAAAATAATGGCGTTTTCCGCGATTCCTTTTAGACCATGATCTAAGTTTAAACCAATAGGTGTCCCTGAAGGTAAATCCAAAAGTATCTTATCAAACCTGGTTCCTTTGGCAATTTGCGTTCCATTCTTGTCTGTAAATTTATACGTAAAATTTAATGGTTGTCCTTCCTTTGTTACCAGCTCCAACTCAACCCTTCCATAGGGATTAATTGTAATTTCAGTGTTCTCTTGCCCGGATATCTTAATATTTTCAACAAAGGTTCTTGCCAAAAAAACATTATCTACCGTGCTACTCTCTTTTATATCAATGATATAAGTATCAGGAAATAGATTGAACTTTCCATCCTCTTGGGGAATTCCTCCCTGCATATTCAATTTGGCATTTTTCTCGCTAAATATGGTGAAGAGTGATTTAATTTCCTTGCCAATACCATCATTGATCCGAAAGGTATATGATGGAGGTTTGGCCAACTCACATGGCTTTATACCTTCCCAAGTGTTAGGTAGGGTTTTCGTTGTAGTTCTCAAAACTTCACTATAATATTTCAAAGCAGCTCCAAACGTATCCGCATCAATTGAGGTTTTTGTTCTAGGATTTCGTTTCAATGTGCCTCCACAATCTAAGTTTAGATGATGAACCCCCTCTTCGCGATTCTTTACAAGCGTTGAAACTTGGGATAAAAGGTCCAATAAACTGAGTTTTGCCTTGTACGTTTGATAATGTTGCGACTGCACTTTTTGATTAGGGCTGAGTACTTTATCCAATTCGTCTATATGTTGCTTCATTAGTTTATTGTCATAGCTGACATATAGGTTAACCAGTTGCACAATCGCCGCTGCAATGTTGGCCTTTCGGAGTCGCTTTAATTTTCCAATCTCATCGAGGGTGGTTCCAACCAACCCATCAACGTTCTTGTATAATGCAATACTTTCATTCACCAATTCCAAATTGGATTTCAATCCGGAATAAATGGCATTCCATTCGTCAGAGGATAATTCACCTATGGCAGATTTACTACCATCAACTGTAAGGGTCTTTACAATAATGTTCAGGGAGGCCAATACGCCATCCAACACGTTGGTCAACGCGGTCATTTGAGAAATGGTCTCCTTTGATTGTAATCCAGAAGCAGACTGAAATGCATTCATAAGAGAAGCCAAATCCAAAACGGAAGATGAAAAATTGGTCCATGCATCCCGAAACCTAAGATTGGTAATAAGTCCCCATTTCAAGGTTTCATTTTTATAGGTCTGGTCCAGATACAAAAGCCATTGGTTCCGTGAAACGGCAGCACTTGCATGTAGTGCGTCATAATAAAGGTGGATATCGGTTTGTAAATTGTAAAGAGCCGTGTGATAAGACTTGATTTTTTCACATTGAACGTTTATACAATCGCGATTTAGAACCGGTGCATTTTTTAAATGACCTAGCATAGTTTGCAATTCACTTTGTTGAAGATAAAGCCGTTGATCTAAGACTACTGTATCATTGAGTTTTCTAAGGTGATCGGTCTTTTGAGCTTTTAATGGCAAGAAAAAAAGTAAATTAAAGAGCAAATAAAAGGGCCTTTTTGACATGGCTATCATGGTTAAAAGATTATCTATTAATGACTATTGAATAGATTTAAGTTCAGGTCCTCTTAGAGGGGGCAACCCAGAAGATTTGAAATCGCCCTTTTAATGTAGTTACTTTTTTGAAATTTACACAATTAAACCGCTGAAATTCAAGTAAATCATATACTATATTACGTCCCTTCCCTCCTATTTTCAATCGAAAAAAACAGGAATTCTAGATTGAATGTGTTTACCGGATACATCATTGATCCAACCTGGCAAAAAACCGCCTTCGGATAGATCTTGGGGTTTCCCCAAAATAATCTTGCCACCAATTGCCCGTGCTCAAGGGTCTGGGCGGGTCATTAGGCTTGCGCCATGCCAACGATTCCCTAAAAGCATGGTGGGTATGTAAGCGCATAAATTCTCCCAAATACATATCGGCCACCCGGGTATTGCCCTTGACCACCACCATATTTTCATCGTTCTTGATGGTCGAGGCTTCACTAAAATTTGCAGAACCCGCAACTACAATGGGTGAATCCGACAAGGGGTCTATCAACATAAACTTGTTGTGCACGTAACGCACGTGGAAATTCAATGTGGTCAATCTCTCCTTGAGCCAACCATCAATTTTATGGGTTCGGACAAAATTGCCCACGGCAAACACATTTTCCTTTTTGTTTCTGAGGATCTGCATCTTCTGCTCTTCGGCGGCTTTGTCCGCAGGATCTCGGAAACCTCGGGTGAGTTTGTCCAACAGGGCGACCCTGAACGGTGCCTGCCCGTTTTCGTAAACATCCTTGAACACATCGTTCATGCCAAAAGCAAACGTCATAAAAAGCCCTTCTTGGGCATTTTTGGCCAATTGTGCGTACCAATCCAGAGCATCGATGGTTTTTCTAGGACTGAACACCACATGGGTGCCGTCGGTCAGGTTATTGACAGGAAGCGGTGAAAGGGCCTCCACCCGTTGTTTAAGGGTGCTGCTCTTTTCCGGTTTTTCCACCAGGGCATCCCAATACAGTTTGAATTTTTGTGCCACAGCCTCATCCTCTACCACATGGGCCACGTTGGAATGCCCATAAATGCCCCCTTCCGAAAAATTGGTGCCCCCGGTCCAGACCGATTTCGCCACGCCGTTGGTCACTTTTACAATAAACTTGTTATGGGAGATATAGGATTTTGGACTGGTCCTTTCAAACGCGAAGGGATGGGTGTCCAACCCAAAAGTGACCATGGCCTCTTGGTTTTTAATTTTTGGGCTGTCCTTGCGGGCATCATACACAAATTTTACCACTACCCCCCTATCAATGGCGTTTTTGATGAGCAACAATACCTTGTCATAATAAAATTCATAGGCGGCAATATACAGCTCGTCCGTTCCGGGCGTACAACTGTTGATGTAGCTCTCCAAGGCCTCGTACAACCCTCTCGACAGCCATTCAAAAGCCTTATCGTTGGGCACATCTTCCGGTCTTTGGTCCCCAAAACGGCGCACGTATTCCTGCGAAGCGGCAATTCCCCTGTTAAAATAGACATCTTGGTCGCCATTTTCGGAGCTCTCGGTGGTAATGTCCACCGAAACGGAACTAAAATCCTGCAGATTGGCCGGGGTACCTTTCAAGGCCGTGACCGTGTAGGTATAGGTGAGTCCCGGTTTGGCCGAATAATCGGACCATTGGAACCCCTGTATGGGCTGTTTGCTGGTCTCGTACATGGATCCCGGTGGAAATCCCGGGTCGGTCTCGGGAAAGACCTTAATGCCCTTTAAATAAAAGGCTTCGTTCTCCGAAGGGCTCTCGCGGTGTATGGAAAAACCCATAAGCCCCCCGCACTGGTTTTGGGGCAAGTGCCACCCCATCATGACCACATAGGTGCCAGATATCACGTTCAGTGTAAAGCCGTTGTTGGTGCCCGATTTTCTCATGACGGTTGTTTTTTGATGACCAAATAGATGTTCGGGGGAAAAATCAAGAAGGCTATCCTGACTCTTTAAAGATAAAAAATGTTTGCCGGAACGGATTGCAGAAAAACCGTAGAAATGTTGGGGGTTTATCAAGTGTATCTTTCAGATAAAGTCAAGAAGCATACCCCAAAAGTATCATGATACACTAGAATCGATATTGAAAACTATCAGCACAAGTAACAATACTCCCACTATAAATAAAAATAAGAACACATAGTTTATCAGATTGCCCCTGATTTTAAGCTCTATCTGTTCTTTGATAGGATACTTTTTTTTCAACTTATTACCATTATAACCTAACCAAATTCCAAATCCACTTACGATGATTAGAATAAATAGCGATAAAGGGTTGTCTAAAAACGCGTTTAAAATTTCCCGCATGGCAGCCAATTAAGCTTAAACCTATAAGTTAAAAACTTATCTTTTACAGTGAAAATTTTATTTTCTATACAAGCTTTTCATTTTTAGATATAAAAATTTTTATGCTTTTACCGTATACTTTTATAGAACAAAACAATGTTTCTATAAGTTTGAAATGCATCCCTAAAATTTTCGATTGCTTGTAAATCTGATATTGACTAGTTTTAAGCCATTCCAAATCGAAAAATCACCCAAAATGAGCTTAAACCCAGATGACCTACACCCCCTCCTCTCCTACTTTGAAGAATGCCATGAGGGCGATCTGCTTTCCTTTGCCCAATGGTTGGACAAGGCCGTTTACATGTTCCACTACCTTCCCATGGATGCCTTTTCAGAATTGGAACGGCAGAACACCTGCCATGTACTTATGGAACTTAAGGAGGCCGTTCTAAAAATCCATGGTGGGCAATGGTAAATTACTTGCGCCTAGGGGTTCCAGAATACCCAGTTATAGTCCAAAACCAGTTCGTTGATCTTCTCCAAAGTAGTGTTGTCCAAGCCATCCGATCCCGGATTGTTGGCATAACTGACATACCCGTTCATTACGGAGTTCAGAACGGTTTGGTCATAAACATGCGATATAAGCTGGTCCAATTCTGCGCCACCGAATTGATTGTTCTCAACTTCCAAATCAAATATTAGCGGGTTTGAACTTATATCAAGGGTACTCATGGTATTGTCCGCAATGATCAAACGTTCCAATTCTTCATTTGCAGATACGTTTATTTCTGTAAGCCCATTACCGTTAATGTACAAATCCTTTAACCTTAGGTTGTTTGATAGATCTATGGTGTTCAGTTGGTTCGTGTAAAGATCTATTCGGATCAGGTTGATATTACTTGAAAGGTCTATACTGCTAAGACCGTTACCGCCCACATTGATTTCAAATAGCTCTAGATTTGACGAAACATCAATGGTTCCTATTGTATTGTCCGCGACATCCAATCGTTCCAATTCCAAATTATTGGACAGATCTATACTGCCCAGATTATTTTCCCGGGCCAGAATCACTTTCAATGTAGAATTACCGGAAACGTCCAATGCTGAAATTTGATTGCCGTCGACCCATAGGAATTCAAGATTCGGGTTCTGTGACACATCCAACCCGGTCAACTGATTATAACGCAACCAAACAGTTTTCAGGTTTGGGTTGTTGGTGAAATCCAAACTGGTTACTTGATTGTATCCAATCCCTAGGAATTCCAGAGCCTGATTGGCCGAGGTATTGAGGCCCGTTAATTTACCTTGGTACAGTTGACATGATTTGAGCAACGTTAACTTCTCAAGGTCTATTGCGGTAAGATGACTTTCATAATCGTCATCCTGACTTCCGCCAAAATCTATGAGTTCAATGGCCTCAATAGCACCACTAATAGTGATGGTATATTCCCCATTCTGGGCATACTCATGTGAAATGCTGTTTTCAAGTCCGGAGTTTACCGTGGTGGATACATACTCATCCACGGTCCCATCTCCCCAATCGATTTGATAGGTGGACCCCGAAATTGACTTTAAGTTCAGTATTTTGGTGGTAGTATATTCAGAATCATCCACGATCAAATTAAAGAAATCATTGTTTAGAGGGAATATCAAACCTAACCCTGTATATCCAAAATTTATTGAGGAATACCCCGCGGCTTCTATATTCTCCGTTGTGGTTTCACTGGTTTTGTCCGGCGTGACGGCAAAATCAAACGGCAAGGGATTGTCTGCAAATTCGGCCATTACCGAGCTTTCTCTGGGAGCCAATGAAATCACCATATCATTTTCATCGGTTACAATAAATTCAATCAAGGAGTATATGCCTTCCGTCAAAGAGATGTCAGAAGTAATATAACTATCACCCTCTTTGACCAAGGCGATCTTTTCCCTGATCAGAATGGGAGTGCCTGAGCTATTGTTTATACTGACGATGGCAAAGGCCGGCTCAAGGTCCTTTTGCCCAATTTCCTGTGCGGTTTTAGCAGAAACTTCATTTAAATTGATGCGAAACACCTGCTTGCCTTTTGCTTCAGCAGGAGGGGTATCTTCACTTTCGGAAGAACAAGAAATAACACATAGCGAAACAAAAAGGAAAATGAATATTCTCTTCATAAGATATTTTAGTTTGTACTTACTGAAACCATAACGCAAAACCTGAACAATGCGTATTGATCGGAAAAGTGTTTCCAATATTTCCTTTAACTATGAATGTTTGGGCCACTTTTCTTAGGAACACAAACATACAAATGATTGATTTATTTTTATATATTGTAGGAATAATGCTTCAAAATAGAACTATGGAAAATGTATTGCTTACCATAGTCACCCTTGTATTGCTCTCCATGACAGTAACGGCCCAAACAAAAACGGATTACAGCAAGGAAGGTTATCACGTTGGGTGTGAACTTGCGGCAACCTACAATGTAACCTTGTACAATGCCACCATTGGCAATTCCAATTTTCCGCAGGAATACTTGGATGCGGTGCGGCTTGGATGGGCCAATTGTCCAAAACCAACCCAAAAAGGGGCCTTGTCCAAAGAGAGCTACCAAGAACTAATCCATAGATTGGGACTCTATGGTTCACGACTCTACTCCGTTATTTTTGTGGGTGGCGGAAAAGAAGAGTAAAGGTCATACGACTGATGTTTGCGAAAAAAAAACCTGCCAGAAGGCAGGTTTCTTATTTTCAATAAATGAGGTTGTTACAGTATCTCCACCACTTCAAGGTCAAACACCAAGTCTTGGCCGGCCAAGGGATGGTTCCCGTCCAAGATGATGTCATCGGCTTCCACTTTGGCCACTCGGAACTGCTGTTGCTGTCCATCGGCATTGGAGCCTACCAAGCCCATACCTACTTCAGGCTTAAGATCTTCGGGCAATTGGGATTTGGATATTTTTTGAAAAAGCGATTCATTGACCTCTCCATAGGCCTCTTCCTTGGCTATGGTTATGGTTTTCTTTTCATTCACGGCCATATCAATAAGTCCCTTTTCAAACCCGGGGATAAGCTGACCTTGTCCCAAGGCTACTTCCAAGGGCTCTCTTTGCAACGAGCTGTCAAAAATTTGCCCATTGGTCAGTTTTCCGGTATAATGGACTTTTACCGTGTCGTTCTCTTTTACTTTACTCATAATTTTGGTTTACAGTTTTATAATCAAAACGTTGCAAATATATGAGGTATAAAATGGTTGAACGAAGAAGTTGGACGCTGGTTTTCCATAAACCATTTTTAGCAGGCATTCATGGATTGAGCCGTACCCAATCGTAATCATTGCATTTGGTCCAATATCAACCTATTGGATAGGTACATGTAACGGGCATAGGGTTTGGATCGTTCCCCAGCAAACTCATGGGCCTTGCCAAAATGATGGGTCGCCTTTTCTTGGTTTTTTGCTTTGATGTAGTATTCTCCCATGGCCAGGTTGGCAATCCAATTGTTGGGGTCTTTCTGGAGCATTTCGGACAAAATTTCAAAGGTTTTTTCAGGATTGCCCTCCAATAGCATAAAACTCAGAGGGTAGTAGTAAAAATAGGGAAAGCCCTCTCCCACTTCCAATGCTTTCTGCTCGTAGGTCTTACTTTCCGGCACCTTTCCTTTTTGGTTCAAGAGTTCGGATTTCAATATCAAGTTACGGAACTCCTCTCCCAAGGCGATGGATTTTTCGGCATAGTGTAGGGCCGCATCCACATTTTTGGCATCTTCGGACAGGGTCAATTGTGCTAATTTGATGTAATCATCAGAAGTTTTTTCTTCCTTGGATGTTAAATCGATTAGCACGTTGGAAGTAACATCCGTGCCGATGGTGATTCCACATTTTATCGTGGACCATTGTAGCTCCAAGACAGCCTCTTCGGCCTCCCTTGTGGTAAATTCATAGGTGAGCCATTCCCGGTATTCACTTGGTTCAGGTGTTGCGGTAACCCGAAGGGCGTCCTCCTTGGGGTCATAACTGAAACTACCCCAGCTTTCATGGTTCTTCGAAAAAATATAGGTCCACTCCCCTTCCCGCACAAAAATGTGCAATCCATACGTGCCCTTGGCAAGGGGTTTTCCTTGTACCACAACATCATGGGTAAAGCTGATGGTAGTGTTCTCGTTGGCCCCGGCCCGCCAAGGGTATTCTACCCCATCGACCACAAAATCATAGGGCACAATACCTCCAAAAATCTTGCGCTGCTTTGCAGCCGGACTGTTGTAGGTCACCGTTACATCGGTCGTGCCAATACGTTGGGTGATACTGGCTCGCTGGCTCACCTTGGTGGCCACCAACATATCTTGGGCCAAGGCCATATGGCAGCTTATTACTACAAGGTTTAATGTGATTACTAGGGATCGTATCTTCATTTTTTATCGTTTTTTTTTTTTGATGTGTTATTGTATTTTCAATCCTTTGGTGTCCACAAATCTTCCAGTGACCAACCATCCGCCGAAATCCTCTGAAACTGCCAGTAAAAGTGTATTCTTTCCTTTTCTCAAGGGAAGATATACCGCATCGAAGAGACCGATTGTACCCAAATAGCGATAGTCCCGGGAACGGTATCTATTGTTACCCCTATAAATCGGTTTGCCGTTAAGGATAACCACTGTCCTATCACTGTAGCCGAACTCAAAGAGTTTGGTCATATCCGATGTTGCATCCAGCTCAATTTTGGCAAATACGGTGTTGCCGGGGACATCATCAAAGCGTTCCACTTTTCGGGAAATATTGGCGGCCGTACCTTCTTCTACCACAACGGATTCCTTCCAAGTCCTGTCGGTAATGATTTGTTGGGTTTTGGAATGATCATCCAACAGTTGTTCTTCAAACTTATCGGAGAGTTGCCACTTCGGAACAAGTCCTTCAATGGGTTTTCGGTTCAAGGGCTTAAAATTCTTGAGTTCGTGCTTGGCCCTATCAATCTTGATGTTGGCCAGATGCATTCCTTGGGCATTCCCGCCATTCAACGAGATGCCACCCTCCACAGGTTCATGGAACAATTGCCAAGAAAGGTTGGGCTCCTCCGAATAGTCCAGAAAAACTTGGGCCTTGTCGTCATGTACCACCAATCTCACATGGGTCCAATCATCGTATTTGTACTCGTAGGGAAAGGCATACTTTTCCCCATAGTACAGCTGCCATGGCGAAATCCCTTTGGTCAAGGGAATGGCTTGGTTGGCATCTGGATTGCCTGCTTGGTGCGGACGAATGTAAAAGTGTTCGGCATTGGTACCATTCATTCTAAAATAGACCCCCGGAAACGCCTGTACTTCCTTTAAATAGATGTCGTACTCAATGGTTCCGTTCAAAAAACCACCTTCTTTTAGGGTGATGGAGCCGCCTTGCAGGTAAATGGCCTTTTTACCCTTAAACTCTTCTAAAATATAGGACTCCGCTTCAAAGTTCCAATTGATGGTATCCAAAGGAATAATGTCTTGGGCCTTCCCCAAAAAACCGCCCAAAAGGGCTATGATGATAACGCTCGCTTTTTTCATGATAAATGATTTATGGCCGAAAGGTCCCGTATTCCTTTGTTTTTGCGGAAAAAATCCCGTGCAAGTTGATTCATTACGGTTCATGTATCGGATTTTTTCCAACATTTGCAATAGAAGAATGTTCGCATATGTATCCGGAGTACCCATTGGTAAAAAAATGTTTATCCCAAATTGAAGAAAGCCTTGGTTGGGGGCCTTCCGAATATTGGCACAACGATGTCTTTTCTGAACTGAGCGAGAAAATCCAGCATAAGACCCAAGTCCTATTGAGCCCCACTACCCTGAAGCGTGTTTGGGGCAAAGTGAACTACAAAAGCGCCCCAAGTATCACTACGTTGAACACCTTGGCCCAGTTTGCGGGTTTTGAAAATTGGAGGGATTTCAAGAACAAGAACAAGGACACCAAAAAGATCTCAGTGCTGAGTAAGGTGAATTCCAATCTGGGCATTATCATGTTGGCCGCTTCGGTAATGGCGGTGGTCTTTATCTCTTTCTATTCTTTAAAAGGCTCCCAGCCTGATAGGGAACTCAACACTTCCAGTGTATATTTCAACAGTAGGCCTCTCGCCAAAGGCCTTCCCAACTCGGTGGTCTTTGATTTGGATATCGATTCCATCCAATCGGATAGTATCTACATTCAACAGTTTTGGGACCCCACCAAAACCATTACTTTGGAAATGGGACAGAAACAAGCCACCGGGCAATATTATTATCCCGGCTATTTCAGGGCCAAGTTGGTGGTGGATGGCAAAGCCATTAAGCAGCACGACCTATTCATCAAATCCGAAGGATGGTTGGGCACTGTGGATTACGAACCCATTCCCAAGTATGTAGATGAAAAGGATATCCTACAAGGTAAATTGGCCTTTCCACCTTCCCTATTGGAAGAAATAAAGACCAGTGACCAACCCATTTCATCAACCTTCCATTTGGTGGATGATTTTGGTGCCGTTTCCGGGGACAATTTTAGGCTCACCACTAGTTTGAAAAACAGTTATCACGAAAAATGGGCCGTCTGCCAAAAAACCCAGATCATTATTTTGGGTACCAAGAGCAGTATGGTGATCAGCACCTCCATTCCTGGCTGTGTCTCAGAAATTGGGGCGATGATGAGCGATGTCTACCTCAGCGGCAAAAAGCACGACCTGTCCAGACTTGGTATGGATCTATCAGAATTCAAGAATCTTACCCTCGAGGTACAAGAAAAAGAGTTGACCGTTTTCCTCGAAAACCAACCCGTTTTTTCCGGAAGCTACAACGAATCCATGGGGGATATCGCTGGTATGCGATTTCTGTTTTTAGGCACTGGCGAAGTGGCCAAAGTACATCTGCAGGACCTGGTCACCAACGAAGTAATCATTGATGAGGAATTCAATTGAAACTTTTTTCAAAAAATCTACCGCTCATTATATCCCTTCCCGTCCAAAATTTTGGGAAAACTCTTTTCAATTCTTGAGATGCGGGTCTTGGCCTGTTTGGGTTGGGAAAAATAGAGCATATAACCCCGTTGTCGCCCTGGGGTGAGGGCTTCAAAAGCAGTTCTGAATTCGGTATCCGTGTCCAGTTTGGTTTGAAGCTCTTCAGGTGCATCAAATTCTGAGGTCTTTTTCAACTTTACCTGCAGTCCAGCCTTTTCCACTTCAATGGCCTCAAAGACATAATTCCGCAAAACATCCCACTTCTCGATGATCTGCTGAACTTGGGTAAATCGCACAAACCGTACAGATTGTGAATTCTCGCCAGGCATTTCCAAAATACCCTCCTTTTCACTTAACAAAACTCCCTTAAGAAAGCTCAGTGTGCAGTTGTTTTTAAAGGCGGCGATCATTACCACGTTCTTACCATTAAATGTATAACAAGGTGAACCCCACTTTCGTTCTTCGGTAAGACCGCATTCCAATAAAAGTCTTCTCAATGCCTTAATCTCCTCCTGCCAACTTTGAACCTTACAATCTGGAGTGCCCACCAAGTCGCAACGTCCGCAGCCTTCGGCCAAATATTCATCTACTTTCGGATTAGTGTTCATTTTGAATTGATTGGGGTGAGTTTTCTATTGTTTGGCCTAAAATACCAAGAAATTCCGGTCAATGCCAAAAGTAATGCAGGTCCAAAAAGGTTCGTCAACCCATCATTGATGGCCAGATGGGAAATAATGGCGCCTGTCATGGTAAAGAAGAATCCAGCATAGGCCCACTCTTTCAACAATGGGGATTTGGGGACTAAAACAACAACCACTCCCAGAAGCTTCCAGATACCGATGAGGGTTAGAAAATAAATGGGATACCCCAGTTGCTTCATCATTTGCACCTCCTCCTCCATGTGCGTCAATTGCACAATTCCTGTAGAGGCCATTCCCAAGGCAAGCCAGAGTGTGGCCACCCAATAGGTGATTTTGCCCGCCTTGCTTGCAGAAAGATCTTGTTTTGTCATGTGGTTTGATTTTATTGGTTATGTAGTTTTTGAACAGCTTCTTGCAGGCGATCGTGGGCCATACTGATACCCTGTGCAAAAGGCAGTTGTAGCATGCGGTCCCTATCCGCTACAGATTTGAACACCATTTGCATCCGGAGTTGGCTTTTTCCTTCGGAAATGGAAGCAAATTCCAAAAACTCGAGTTGCACCGGAAAACCGGAATTTTCCATTTCAAAGGTTCGGGTGATTTTCACTTCGGGCACAAATTCATGGATGGTACCGTTGAACCGATGTTTGTTGCCCTTCGGGTCCGTGGTCTCAAATTGATAGCTGCCGTGCGGATGGTTTTCCAGTTTCAACACCTTGGTCCCCATCCATTGTTCCACTATCTCGGGTTCCATATACGCCTTAAACAATACGTCCAACGGCAAATCAAATTCTCGGGTAATGAAAATTTCCTGTTTGCCATCTTCGGCATGTACTTGGGTCTTTCGCTCCATATGATCTAAAATTTCCTTTGATTCTTCATGATGGCTTCCAGTTTATTGAACCTATCATCCCATAATTCCCGGAATGGCTCAATAAAATCCGCTATCGTTTTGAGTTTGCTGGGATTAAAGTGATAATAGATTTCTCTCCCCTGTTGGTCTTGACGCAACAGTTCACATTCAGTCAAAATTTGAATGTGCTTTGAAATCGTCTGTCGAGACGAATCAAAATTTCCAGCTATGGCCCCGGGCGTCATGGCATTGGCGGCCACCAAGGCAATGATGGCCCTTCGAGTGGGGTCCGCTATTGCCTGAAATACATCTCTTCTTAATTCCATTACGCAGCTATTTGACTGCAAATATAAATGCAGTTATTTGACTGCGCAAATTTTTGGTAGAATTTTATTCACTGTGATTTATCATGTAAATCAGCTTATTCATACCCAATTTGTTTTTTAAGAACTTACAAATCAGTTACATTTAAAGACTAATTCAAGAAAATGAAAAAAACAGTATTATCACTATTGGCTTTGGCGAGTACCTTGTGTGTCTCGGCTCAAGAGACCATCCTTGGGTTCAGCAAGGCCGCTTCAGAACAGGAGCTGCAATTGGAAAATCAATTCGAAAAAGAGCTCTCCACAGCCAATCTGGACGAATGGATGCAGCGTTTGGCTGCCGAACCCCACTGGGTGGGCACCGAATATGGCGAAAAGAACGTAAAATGGATGGAAAAGCAGTTCAAATCCTGGGGCTTTGATACCCGGGTGGACACCTACCATGTGCTCTTTCCCTATCCCAAGGTCCGTGTATTGGAGCTCACCGCCCCCACCAAATATACCGCCAAGCTCAAGGCCGTTCCCGTTGAGGGCGACCCTTACACCCATCAAGAAAATCTGTTGCCCAGTTACAATGCCTATTCCACCGATGGCGATGTGGAGGCCGAACTGGTCTTTGTCAACTACGGTATTCCCAGCGATTATGAGGAACTGGAAAAACTAGGCATCGATGTCAAAGGAAAGATTGTCATTGCCAAATATTATGGTTCCTGGCGAGGCATCAAACCCAAATTGGCTGCCGAAAAAGGGGCCATTGGGTGCATCATCTATTCGGACCCGGAAGATGATGGATATGGCAGGGGTGACGTATATCCCAAAGGGGCCTTTAAGAACAAAACCGGGGTACAGCGCGGCTCCGTGATGGACATGCCTCTTTATCCTGGTGATGTGCTGACCCCTGGTTATGCCGCGACCAAGGATGCCAAAAGATTAAAGCGCGAAGATGCGCCCACCATTACCAAAATTCCGGTATTGCCCATTTCCTACGAGGATGCCCAACCGCTGCTGGAAGCCCTACAAGGTCCTGTGGCTCCCGCTTCTTGGAGAGGTGGCCTGCCCATCACCTATCATATTGGACCTGGTCCGGCCAAGGTGCATTTGAAATTGGAGTTCGATTGGCAACTGAAACCCGCCCATAATGTAATCGCCACCCTAAAGGGTGCGGAACTGCCCGACCAATGGGTCATCCGTGGAAACCATCACGATGCCTGGGTACATGGCGCCAGTGACCCTATCAGTGGATTGGTGGCCTTGATGGAGGAAGCCCGTGTTGTGGGCAAACTTGCCAAACAGGGCAAAAAACCCAAACGTACCTTGGTATACTGTGCCTGGGATGCCGAGGAAACCGGACTCATCGGCTCCACGGAATGGGTGGAGGACCATAAGGACGAATTGCAACAGAAAACCGTGGCCTACGTCAATACGGATGGCAATGGCCGTGGATTCTTGGGCGCTGGAGGTTCCCACTCCCTGCAGGCCATGGTCTCCCAAGTGGCCCATGCCGTGACCGACCCACAAAAAGGGGTCTCCATTGCGGAACGAAGTGCCGCCCGTAACGTGGTAAACGGTGGGGACGATGCCTTTAAGCTCTATGCATTGGGTTCTGGTTCGGATTATACCCCCTTTATCCAACATGCGGGGATTCCTTCGTTGAACCTTGGGTTTGGCGGCGAAAACTCCGGTGGAGAATACCACACCATTTACGATACCTATAGCCACTACACCCGCTTTAAGGACCCTGGCTTCCATTATGGTGCCGCTTTGGCCAATACGGCCGGACGGATTGTGCTTCGCTTGGCCAATGCCGAAGTACTGCCATTTGAGCTACAACAATGGCACAGCACCATTGACGGTTATTTGGGCGAAGTGATGAAGACCTTGGAAACCATGCGCTCCGATGTGGAAAAGCACAACGCCAAGGTGGCCAAAAATCAATACGGACTGGCCAACGATCCTAAAAAACCCGTAAAAGCTGCCGAGAAGGAGGGCGAGGTCCCCTATTTGGACTTCTCTCCGTTGCAAAATGTTTTGGCGGATTTAAAAAATGATATCGACACCTTTTCCAAAGTGGACAAGACCCAACTCTCCAATGCCAAAAAGGCGGAGCTCAACCAAGCGTTGATGAAAATGGAGCAGGCTTTGACCTCAGAAAAGGGACTGCCCCGAAGGGATTGGTTCAAACACCAGATCTACGCACCCGGATTTTATACCGGATACGGGGTGAAAACGCTTCCAGGTGTGCGCGAGGCCATCGAGCAAAAAGAATGGAAAGAGGCCCAGGAGCAGATTGCGTCCTTGGCCAACACGCTCAAGAACTTCGATGCCCATGTACAAAAACTAAATGCCATTGTGCAATAGTTTTTCAGACACCAGAAAATGAAAAGGGAGGCCATGGCCTCCCTTTTTTATGCTTTAAAACGACGACCTATCACAAGGCCATGGCCCTGGCAAAACCTACAGTATCCCTGTAGACCTTGGGGGAAATCTCCGCATTGTTCTTAAAAAATCGACTGAAGTAGTGTTCGTCATCGTACCCTAAATCAAAGGCAATTTCCTTGACCGATTTATCGGTGAGGTACAGCTCCCGCTTGGCCTCGATGATGATGCGTTCCGAAATGAGGTTGGTCATGGTCTTGTTAAAGTGATTCTTGGTCATCTTGGCCAGCGCCTTGGGGCTGATGTTCAGCATATCCGCGTATTCCCCCGCCGAGTGTATGCTCTTGAAGTGGGTCTCGATAAGATCTTTGAGTTTTTGAAGGATAAAGGGTTCCTTTTCATCCGGGGTGTCCTGCAACGATTCCGGTTGTTGTTTGGCCTTGGACCGCGAGGCCGTGATCAAGAATATTTTCAAGTAGGAGACCAATAACTCGTACTGGGCCAGGTCCGCTTTCTGCACCTCGTATTTCATCTGGGAAAGGATCATTTCAAATTCCCCGCGGGTATCATCGGTGACACAAAAATAGGGCGGACTGTAAATGTTATTGAACAGCACCCCGTTGCAGGCTATCTGTTCATTGTGCTTGTGGATGCAGAAAAAATCCGGATGGAAATTCAACACCACACCCTCCAATTTATCCTTTTCCTTGAGGGTAAAGGGTTGATAGGGCGTTAGGGCAAACATCGTATCGGGCGTAAAATCGAACTCCGCAAAATCTATCTGGGCGGTGCCACTCCCCTTTTTTATCCAGATCAAGGAATAATAATTGAATCGGTTGAGGGAACAGAACTGGCAATCGTCCTCAAAACTGGAAAGTTTAAAAGCAAGGTTCCCGGTCTGTTCGTTGATGAGCGTGTTGGTGTTGTAGATGTCCATTATTTGGTTTTACAAATTGAATGTTGGCAATTAATCAAAACTTGTCAGGTCGAGCGCAGTCGAGACCTCAATACAATGTGTTGGGTTTAACAACTTCTCGACAGCTCCTTCGACTGCGCTCAGGATGACAGCTCGAAGTTGACCCTGCACTATACTTAATTAAAGTCGCCGTTCGGTTTCGGTGATCTGCAGGTCGTTGATGCTTGCGTATCGCTTCTGCATCAATCCATGTTCATTGAACTCCCAGTTCTCGTTCCCGTACGCGCGAAACCACGCTCCTTCGGCATTTTGGTATTCGTATTCAAAACGAACTGCTATTTTATTGTCGGTAAAGGCCCACAATTCTTTCTTCAATTTGTAATTTTTTTCCTTTTTCCATTTCTCGGTCAAAAAGGCGACCACCTCTTCCCTACCATTTACAAACTGGGAGCGGTTGCGCCATTCGGTGTCCACGGTGTATGCCTTGGATACTTTTTCGGGGTCTTGGCTGTTCCAGGCATCTTCTGCCAACTGTACTTTTTCCTTGGCCGTTTCCTCGGTAAAGGGAGGCAACGGAAATTTTTTCTCTTGGGTCATTGTGTGTGTTTTTGCGTGTTGAAAAAAGGGCAGCTCGAAAAACATCGACCTGCCCCTAAAAATTATTTACTGTTCTTGACCTTGGGCCAATTGGCATGTGCCGCTTTTTCCAATTGGGTGGTGCGGTTGCTCCAATCTGGGAAGGTGTTGAAAGGTTTCCCGTTGAAATCCCCATTGAAAAACAGATACAGTTTTCCATCAATGATGTCGAACGTTTCCGGGTTGATAGGGAATTTGGCTTGTTTTTCGCCAACCCCCCAGGCACAGTACCCATCAAACTCGGGCAAATAACTGCTGGGCGATTTGGTAAAGGCGTCCTTATTGGCCTTGCTGGCAAAATAATAGGTTACCCCGTTGTGCTTGGCCGCATGGGCCTTGGTCCCTTTTTGGGGCGTTCCAGAGAAATAGGCCACCACATCGTATCCGCCAATGGCCAAACCATCTGCGTTTACGGGATCGATCTGTGCTTGGGCAAGGGCTCCCCATACAAGGGCCAATCCCAATAGAATTGCATTTTTAATTGTTTTCATGATTCTTGTTTTTATTTGTATTGCGTGATTAAACAGTCTGTGCCTCCACTACCGGAAAATCGATATCCGTGTTGGCGGTGTTGTTGAAATAGTTGGTAAGGACATTCAGGGCCACATGTGCCACGATCTCGCCCACGGCACCATCCGAATGGCCGGCAGCTTTAACGGCAGCCACATCGTCGGCACTTACCCTTCCGCGTTTTTCCACCAAGGTTTGGGCAAAAAAGAGTGCTGCGGCGATCTTGGGATCCTTATTCTTTCCTTCGCGGGCCATTTCCAAGGTGGTGGTGTCAATGCCCACCAATTTTTCCCCGATAAAGGAGTGTGCGGACAAACAATAGTTGCAGGTGTTGGATTCCGCTACCGCCAAGGCGATAAGCTCACCCAATTTTCCGCCTAGGCTTCCTTTGCCCAAGGCATCGCTCAGGTTCAGGTAACCTTCCAGAACGGCTGGGGAATTCCCCATGGTTCGCATCATGTTGGGCACCATGCCCAATTTGCTCTGGATACCGTCAAAAAGTTCTTTGGACCGTCCGGTGGTCTCCTTGGGTTCCAATGCTTGTAAACGTGTCATAGTCTTGTTTTTTATTATGGATTAATGATGGTACAAAGTTGCGGCGCGGGATCGTGGGATAAAATGGACAAACTTCACATCCTCTTGGACATTTTTCCCGAAAGGGTCTTTATCAACAAAAACAAAGAGGGTATGGTCTAAAAAGCGTTTTGAGCGAAGTCGAAACCTAATGGATCATCACCATGCCTTACGTTCTCGACAGCTCCTTCGACTGCGCTCAGGATGACAGCTCGAACTGACACATTCAAACTTCACTTCTTGTGCTTGGACATTTTTCCCCAAAGCCCTATCGACCCAAAAAAACAAAGGGCCAGACTTATGTCTGGCCCCTTTCCAACCGCACCATCACACTAAACACAGAATTTATTTTTTGTGCATTTTCAGCTCGCCCACCAATTCTTGGGTGGTATATACCTTGCTAGAGATCATTTTGTAGTTGGTCTGGGCAGCTTGGTCGCCATCCAGTCCGGGGAGTTTTGCCGAAGCAGTGGCATCGCCCACCACGGCAACCTCAAAACCGTTCTCCACAAGTTCCCTCATGTGCGATTCGGCACAAAGGTTACCGGACATCCCGGCCAAGATCACCTTGTCTATCTTTTGTTTGCGCAGTTGCAGGGCCAAGTCGTTGGATTCGGAACCAAAAACCTTGTGCGGGCTGGTCACCACTACCCTATCCTTGTTGATGTACTTTTTGTAGCGGGGCAACCAGTCGGCGCCGGAACCTTCAAAACCTTCCACGTTCAATTGGTCCCCACGATCGAACATGGTAATGTTGTGCATGAGTTTCTCCAAGACCCCTTCGAACTTCCACACGTGATCGTGCTCGTAGTAGTAGTGGGGAGAAACAAATACGGGAATGTTGTGCTCTTCGCCCAACTTAAAGATCGTTTCCAGGTTCTCAATGGTGTTGTTCTCCTGTACGCTCTGTCCCACGGCACCCCAGGCCACGCCATCGGGGCTGAGGAAATCGTTCTGTGGGTCGGTGATCACTATGGCGGTATGCTCGTCTATAATGAAACCGGGTTCTGGCAATTGGGCAAAAAGCCCTGTAATGGTTGTAGTAAAAACTACTAGTGTTGTGAATACATTTTTCATGGTGTTTGTACTTAAAATTGTTATACTAAATTTTGATGGTACAAAGTTGATGTAACTCAACACCGTAAAAAATGGACTATCCACGCCACTGAATGGACAATTTTCCATTAGGATGAGACAGGTAGCCTCTTGCATTCGCAAAAGACCTGTGACAGAGAAGAAACTATGTGAAACCGTGTAACGTTAGGGGACCATTACCTTTTCAACAAAGAAATCGGACTTGTTATGGACGTTTTCGTATAGGTTGTCTTTTTTGAATCCACTTGAAATACTGATGATCTCCCCATTGTAATTTTCAAAGACAATATGGGGGTAGCCTATGGTTTCAACCTTGAGCATGGAGGAGGTGTTCCTATCATAGACCACAACTTCTTTTTTATGAAGGCTCCCAGGCTCTATGAGCCAATCGGGATCATTGTTGGTCCCAAAAACCTTTGTGCCATCCGTACTTATTCCTGAAGGAAAGTTGGGCTGCCCAAAGGAATTCAGGTATTGAAAGGTGATACTGGAATAGAACCTGTTCTGGGCCGTATCCAACAAAATATCCGCCGTAGAATTGTAAAGTAAGTACTCGCTGACGGACCTCCATCTGAATTGAATGTTTACCGATTGACTTTCCTGTATGTTGCCCGTATCATCAAGAGTATATAAGAAGCTAGTGGTTGCCTGTGAATGCCCCATCAAAACCTGTCCATTTTTCAATTCAATAATTTGATAGCCTGACGATCCCGGTCTTGAATCATAATGCGGTGTCTGATCAATTAGAAATAGAGTAGCATTGTCCCGCTGCATGGTATATACTTGATTACTGTCCACAAGAACCCAGACATCCCGAAAGCTATTATAGCCAAAACCACCATAGTGGGCAATTCCTTCTGGGACTACCGCATATTTATATTCCATGGTCAAGGCATCATAAAAATGTAGTTTACCTCCCTGTGACAAGACCACCTCCTTACCATTGGGCCCCAAAACCACCTGTATTGGAATATTACCGGATATACTTGGGACAAAATCGGCAACCGATTCTGTTTCTTGTGTATCATAATTGTATCGCAGAAGACGTATTTGGGCAACTCCATTCTCTATTATACTTCCATAGAAATATAGGGTCGGTTCCGCAGTATCCAATGCATAAGAATAAATTTCAAAAAAGGGAAGGATCTCATCCCTTTTAAAAGGGACTTCCCAAAAGGAAGTGGCTTCACTGGTGTGCAATCGACTATAACCCCCAAAGATATTGTATGCACGGACAGCATAAAACGGATTCTCCATATAAGGTGGCTCATCATCCGTATAGGTAGTTAAATCCTTGTCATCTATAACAGCAACGACCTGTAGCTCATCATAAAAGTTACTTTGGTTTGAAAGTAGAACTTCGTAATGTGAAAAATAGGGGGACGTAGACGCCTCCCAGCTCAATCCTATACTATTTCCAGAAACCGTAGGCTCGTGTACCGCCACCGGGTCAATTCCTATAAACTGTGTGGACAACGTCCGGAGACCACTTTCACCCAATAATCCTTGATCGGTGTAAATCTTTATGTAATAGCAAAGTCCACTTACTGAAGGCGGGGCAACATCCGTAAACTCTGTTACAGCCCCATCTGTAATGGTAGCAATCAGTTCGGCGTTGGACTTGGAGCAATTTTGCCCGCTGCTGCGGTAAATTTCATATTTATCAAACGTGTTGAACCCATCATAGGCCTCCCACGTAAAACCAATTAGGTTGTTCTCCCTAGCCTCATAGTCCTGCTGAAAGGATTGGGTAAAAAAGTCCTCCTCGGTGGGGGTGTAGCGTTTGGCAATGAGGACCACCACATCCAATTCCCCGTCCTCGTCAATGTCCACCCGGGCCTTGAAATACAGTTCGGTGGCCGTTAACTTAATGATCACCACATCATCGGAACTGCCTGAAAGGGTGCTCAGGGTGATCACCCCCTTGTCCAGCTCCCATTGCAATTGGTTTCTTACGGTCTCGCAGCCCGAACTGGTGTACAGGTACTCCTGATAGGCCCCATTGTCCCGGTACACAAAAAAATCGCGGCCACAGTTGGCGTAGTTAACGGGCACAGGGACCCTTGTACCCTCGTACTCGGCCTCAAAAATGGCCCAATAGCCCAAAAGATCGTCACCAGTGGCACCGGTAACGGCACCTTTGTAAAAATTATCGGGATTGGAGGGGTCGCCGGGGCCGTCCTCGTCCTTGGAGCAGCCAATGGTTGAACATAAAAGGGCGCACAGCAGGTATCTGAAGATCTTGGTACGGGTCATGGTATGAGGTTACAATACTGTTCTAAAGAAACCATTTTTGCACGAAAAAAGCCAACAAAAAGACCGAATTTAGACCAGACACCCTAAAAGGCGATTACCGGCCATTTGCTTTTTTCACGGGGTTGCGCTAAATTTCCACAACCCAAACCTATCTCTAACTTACTTAGCATGAACGTACGGCTTACCAAGGAACAAAAGATCAAAGTGCTCAACGCCAGGGACATTTACAGCATTATGCAGCAGGTATTGCTGCGCGAGAACAAGATCCGCCGCAACCAGGAACATTTTTGGGTGGTGGGACTCAACAACATCAACAAGATCATGTTCGTGGAGCTGATCAGCTTGGGTGCGGTGAACCGCATTACCGCCGAACCGCCCGATGTCTTTAGAATGGCGATCTACAAACTGGCCAACAAGCTGGTGATGGTGCACAACCACCCCAGCGGGGCGCTGGAGGTGACCGACCCGGACCTGATCTTTACCGACCATATGCTGAAAGCGGGCCAACTGCTACAGATCGAGGTGCTGGACCACCTGATCATTACCGAAGAGGGCTATGTGAGCTTTAAAGATCTGGGGCTTATGGACAAACTGAGCGAAAGCGGCCTGTTTGAGATCACCAGCCCCGAACGCCAAGAACTGGAAGAGTTTAAACTGGAAACGGAACGCAAGCGGGCGAAAAAAGAAGGGATTAAAGAAGTTGCCAGATCTTTAAAGGCAAGCGGCATGTCCGACGAGGACATTAAAAAGCATACAGGGTTGAGCAAGAAGGTTATTGGGGGGTTGTGATGATCATACAATCGTGTGTTATCAAATCAACCTAATCATATCTCCCTCAGTTGATAAAATTTTCACCCTACACTCCTTTTTAAAGTCCTCATCCTTTGGGTTGTCAAGAATGTATTCAACAGCCTTATAAATTTCTATTGTAGTAAGCAACCCTAAACTTTTTTTTCCTGCAACTATATGAACCTTATTAGTAAATGGCTCTTTTCTGCTTTCTGGCTCAGTCAACCTATAATGATTTCCTATAAGAACTCCTTGCGGGTACTTACCATTCAAATGAAAATCTTCGTCAACCGCTCTATTGAGTTGATCAAGTTTTGAAATACTTACAGCACTTCTATCTTTTCCTTCAACCTCAGCCAACCCTCTTCCCTCTTTGGAATCAAAAACAATATCATGCTCAATATCCCCTTTTTTTCTACCATCAGCATTAAATCCCATTAATTTAAACGACTCAATTACTACATCCTCTAATTCACCTCCTTGCTCAAAGAGTAATTTTTTGTATTGGGATAGTTTTGTCATTTTTTCATCAACTATAGACTTTTCTATTTCTAATTTTTGAATTTTCTTTTCAAGGGATTCTTTTTCATAAATAAAATCATCTTCTCCCCTCAATTTAAATTTATCAATCCATTTGGGCCGAGGTGTAATTACTTCGGTATTTAGCAGCTTCATCGAACAAGAATGTATAACACCTAATAATTTTAAATTTTGATATTCGTAGGGTATTCTAGGAAGGAAAACAATGTGCCCGTTCAATACTTTAAGTAATAATGCCACCCCCCTTTTCGATTTATTCTGAATGAAGTAGTTAGGCTTTTTTGATGCATCACAGTCAAAGTACGCATGATACCTCATGTCCATTTTAAAGGCATGAAAAAATTGCGCAAAAGGATTATTAGCTCCTATTAATCTTAAATTAGAATTATTGCCACCTTCTCCTTTCGTAATTAAATCAACATATGTATAATCTTCTAGAGGCAAAAAATCATAATTAGTAATACTTTCATAATCCCCTCGATATCTTTTTTGTGCCAAAATTTCTGTCAAAGGATTTAAGAAGCATATAATTAATTTTCCATTTTCCAATAAAGTCGACAGTTCAGCTCTTCTTTCTGCAACAGACTTAATCCAACCAATTGAATAATTGGCGCTTAAATAATTTTCATTTGCTTCGGACATAAGATGTCCTTCCCATTTTCTAATCAAATTCGGTGGGTCACATATAACAATGTCCGAGTCCAAAACAGTCACATCACCAATCAATTCTGTATTCAATACAGATTTATCATCGATAAAGTAATCTAGCGTAGCAATTTCCATCAATTCCTTGTATAAACTTTAATACAAAACCATAAAACTAAAAGGCAAAATAAATGTATCTATCAACTAAAATAAATCTCATAATACTATGGCACATACAGTTCCGGCAGCCCTGCGCCCTGTAAAAGCGTATTGTACTGGGCCACGTCTTGGGCCTTTATATGTTGCAGCTCGCCCTTTAGGGCGGTCCATTGGGCCAGATAGTCACGGGTAACATCGCGCATGCCCTGGCTCACGGGCAAATTGCCCTGTCCGATCTCGTTCAAGAAATCCTTGAACTTGATCAAGAGCCGCGCCTCGAACATATAGTTGCTCTGGTAGGTACGCATTTCCTTTTGCAGGATCTTCGCAATCCACACATCCACGGCTTGGTCCAGGGCCTTGCCCTTTTCCTGCAATTGGGCATCCTGGGTCTCGCCCAGCACAAAATGCAGTTGCTGCTTGATCTTCCGCAGGTCGCGCACGCCCTTGGCCATTTGGGTGGCGGCTTCGTAAATGGATCGGGAGAGGCCATCGCGTTCGGCATAGGCGGCCTCCACGTTCTGCACACTGGTCTTGATCCGTGGGTCCACGGTTATGGCAAAATCACGGGTCTGCACCTGGTCCCCCACGGTAAGGCGTACTTGGTAGTTGCCGGGGGCGGCATCGTAGGCGCTCAGGTCGCGGTTGGTGGTATAGAGTTCGGTAAGGCAGTCAAAACGGCCCACTTTCATGTTCCAGCTATAGCGGTGGGCGCCAAGGCCCTTTTTCAGTTGGGGCTTTACCAAGGTATCGCAGCCGGTGCGGGGGCGATCGGTATACTCGGCATGGATCACGGTGCCGTTGCCGTCCAAGATCTCCAACGCCATGGGGGTGCCCTCCCCTACGGCCTTGTTGTTCAGGTAATGCAACTGTACGCCCTTGGGCGGGTTCTGGCCATATCCGCCATCTATGCTGTAGGCCACGGAGAGCTCGGCATGGGTATCGCGGGGTTGGTACAGGTAATGGTCCGCCGCGGCCACCGCATCGGTGATCTGGTGCAGGGGCGTAAGGTCGTCCAAGATCCAAATGGCACGGCCCTGGGTGGTCACCACAAGGTCCTTGCGCTGCACGCGAAGGTCCGTAATGGGCACTTCGGGCAGGTTGTTCTGCAGGGGCAGCCACTGTTGGCCATCGGTAAAGGAGACGTACATTCCGGTCTCGGTACCGGCATAGAGCAGTCCCTTGCGGTCCGGGTCCTCGCGCACGCTACGCGCAAAGGTTTCGCCGGGCAGCCCGTTTGTGATCTTCTGCCAAGAGGCGCCGTAGTCGGTGGTCTTGTAGATCATGGGGGTAAAATTGTTCAGTTTGTAGCCCGCCACCGCAATGTAGGCCGTGGCCGCATCATGGGGCGAAGGTTCCACCACATTGATGATGGCCTCGGGCAATCCTTTGGGGGTGACGTTGGCCCAGGTCTTTCCGCCATCTTGGGTCACGTGCACCAGCCCGCAGTCGGAGCCTACCCACACCACGCCTTCGCGCAGGGGCGATTCCTCGATGTTGAAGAGGTTGTTGTAGCTCTCGGCCGTGATCTGCTCATTGGTGATGGGGCCTCCCCCCTCGCCTTGGTGGTCCTTGTTGTTCCGGGTAAGATCCTCGCTGATGGTCTCCCAAGTGACCCCACGGTCGGTGGATTTCATCACGTACTGCGAGCCGTAGTAGATCACATTGGGGTCATGGGGCGATACGATCACGGGGCCGTTCCAATTGGCCCGTAGCTTTAAATTTTTAGGCTGCTCCCCACTGATGCGCTCAGGATAGGGCCGCACCATGCGGGTATTATCGATATCGCGGTCCCACTCCACAAAATTGCTGGCAAAATAGGTGGAGTACACAAAACGGGGATTGTTGGGGTCCAGGGCCACGGTGGAGGATTCCCCGGCACGCATCACGTCCCAGTGCATCTCGCCAATACCGTCGTCCATGACCCGGCTGTCTATGGCGATGGTGCTGTTGTCCTGCTGGCCGGAGTATACCCGGTACGGATGGCCGTTGTCCGTCAGCGCACGGTAAAACTGCCCCGTGGGCTGGTTGTAGATGCTGGACCATGATTTGCCCCCGTTGTAGGTGACGGCCGCGCCGCCATCGTTGGCATTGATCATAATGTTGCTGTCGTTGGGGTTGATCCACATATCGTGATGGTCCACATGGGTAAACGGTTCCCCGCTAAAGGTCTTGCCGCCATCAATGGATTTCATGGCGAAGCTGTTCATGACCCAGATTTCGTCCTCGTCGTTGGGGTCGGCAATCACATGGATATAGTACCACGGCCGTGCGAAGGTCGTGGCATTGTTACTGGTATGTTTAAAGGTTTCCCCGGCGTCATCGGAACGGTAGACCCCGCCCTCGCGCTCCTTGGCCTCCACCACCATATATACAATGTTGGGGTTGGCTGGCGATATGTCGATGCCCAGTTTGCCCTTGAGTTTGGGCAGGCCCTTGCCGGTCTCTTTCCAGGTCTTGCCGCCATCGGTGGTCTTGAAGACCTTGCTGTTGGGTCCTCCACTGGTGAGCGCCCAAGGCTTGCGCTGGAACTGCCACGAAGTGACCATCATAAAATTGGGGTCCTCGTCGCTCACGGTCATATCCACAATGCCGGAATCATCACTTACATATAAAATTTTTTCCCAACTCTCGCCACCATTTTTGGAGAGGTAGAGGCCGCGGTGCTCGTCCTTGCCCCAAGGGTTGCCCTGTGCGGCCACGTAGACCCAATCAGGGTTCTTGGGATGTACGTACACCTCGCCGATATGGCGGGTCTCGGCCAAGCCGATGTGTTTCCAGGTCTTGCCCGCATCGGTGGATTTGTACATGCCATCGCCATGGGAGGTTTTTACCCCTCGGATGCAGGATTCGCCCGTACCCACATACACAATGTTATGGTCCGATGGGGCCACGGTGATATCGCCAATACCCGTGGTGTTGAAAAAGTCATCGGAAATGTTGTTCCAAGTAGCACCGCCATCGGTGGTTTTCCAGACGCCACCCCCCGTGGCACCCATATAATAGGTGAAGATGTCGTTGGGAATCCCCTCAACAGTGGTTACCCTGCCGCCCCGGAAAGGGCCAATGTTGCGGTAGGCCATGGAGCCATAAAGGGATTCGGTGATGTTGGGTGTGGTGCTTTTCCGCTGTCCGAAGGAAAAGGGGGCCATGCATAGGCATGCCAAGCAAAGGAAAGTGAGTTTTTTCATGCTGAGGTCGGTCTATTTTGAATTAGTCGTTGTGCAAGGTGTTGGTTTTCTTACACCTAGGTTATGAAAATAACAAATTGGCGGGACAAAAAGCTACCCCAAGATGAAGAATTTTTTGGGGTTTTGAAACGCAGAATAACGCGTCCGTCAATTCAAATGGGTCATTCATCAATTAAAATGGGCCATTCATCAATTGGGAGTGCGCAATACCCCATGACTTTGTTAGCTTTCCAAAAAATTTAGGAAAATGACTACTCTAGAAACTATAAATACCCTACAAATTTTTTGTCTTATTTGTGTTGGACTCATCATCTACATCTTTGGATTCATCCATGGAACAAGTTGGAAAAGGAAAAATATCCTTTAGTGACAATACCCACTGACGGATTCCGTTCCTCTTAAACCAAATCAACCTAAAATAACCGCCATCGCCATTTCTTTTACTGACCCGACCCCGAGACGGACACTCATCTTGTGCCGAAACCTACAATTTACCATCGCCATAACCCAACAGCCCCACGGCGACATCCAATACAGTTGCTGGCGGAGACCCAAAACCGCTGCGGAACTACCCTGCTTTGTCCTGAAAAACGGATACATGAAAAAAAGCAAGGGAAAGGACAAGGCCGAGTTCATCTTTGAACACGGCAAATGGACCTATACCATTGAGCGCATTGTATCCAAAAGCAGGTACGGCAAAGCCTCCTATGTGTTTTTGGAAATCTCCAGTGAAGGAAATCCGCCAAGTACATGGAAAATGGAGGATTTTACCCCCACAAACCCCTAAAACTTTTGTCTAGGTTACTGCTGATAGGTGACCCGGTAGATGGCATTGCCCACATCATCGGAAATCAGTAGGGAACCGTCCTTCATGAACAAAAGGTCCACCGGACGGCCAAAGGCCTCCTGTTTCTCTTCGTCCAACCAGCCATCGATAAAGGGCTCGTAGCTCACGGCCTCACTATTTTCCAATTTCACCAAAGTGATCCTATACCCCACCTTGGAAGAACGGTTCCACGAACCGTGTTCGGCCACAAAGGCATGTCCCTTGTATTCGGATGGGAACATGGAGCCGGTATCAAACTTTACGCCCAATGGGGCCACGTGGGCGCCCATGGCCTGTGCAGGTGCCACAAAATCGGAGCAAGGGCGCTGGTCTCCAAATTCGGGGTCTTTTACGGTGCCACCATGGCAGTACGGATAACCAAAATGTTGTCCCGCCTCGGTCACCCGGTTAAGTTCCCCTGGAGGAAGGTCATCCCCCATCATGTCACGGTTGTTATCGGTGAACCACAACTCCCCGGTTTCTGGATGCCAAGTAAACCCAACGGTATTCCGAACGCCTTTGGCGTAGATCTCACGATTGGTCCCATCGGGGTCCATACGGGTGATGGTGGCAAAGCGCTCATCCTCACTACTGCGCTCGCAAATGTTACAGGGAGCACCAACGGGGACGTACAATTTCCCATCAGGCCCAAAGGCGATATATTTCCAGCCATGATGGAACTCCGTTGGATAATCGTCATAGATCACCACAGGTTCTGGCGGATTGGCCAAATTGTCCTCAATATTGTCATAACGCAAAAGCTTGTTCACCGCGGCCACATACAAAGACCCATCCCTGAACGCCACTCCATTGGGCTGCTCCAGATCGGAAGCGATCTCAAAAATCTTTTCAGCCTTTAGGTCGCCATCCGCATCTTGGAGGGCATATACCTTGTTCTCGTTACGTGTTCCCACAAAAAGAGTCCCTTTGTCCCCCATGGCCATGGAACGGGCACCCTCCACATTCTCGGCATAGGTGCCAATCCTAAACCCTTCGGGGAGGTTCAACAGTTCCAAGGGCAAACTGGATTCGGAAGGTGTGTGGATAACCTCTGGTTCGGTTTGGTCATTGGCTTGTTCCTCATTGGTTTCCTCCTTTTTTCCATTACAGGAGAAGACCATCAACGAAATGGCCGATGCAAAAATCAATTTGTAGGGTACTTGGGAATATTTCATCACGCTATTTTTAAGTGCTATGGATTTCTTGCATAAAACTATGACAAAAAGATGTAATTCAAGACTAGGAGTAAATTATTCCGGGTTATAAGGCTCCCATGTGCCATCATACCAGATAGGTCCCCTATGGGAGCTTACAACACTGATATTACTGATTTGGGATGGGAACACATGGGCGGTAACTTGATAGTTCTCCACTCCCTCGTTTACGGAAAACTGGATGGTATATCCATCACCCTTTTTGGTAGGTTCCACAGTGAAGTCCTTGGCCAATCCCTTAAAGTGGATTCCCCCTTTACGTGGATTGTACGTTCCTCCTATCTGTCGTAGACCAAAATAAGAGAGATCGGCCATAACACTATCCTGGACTACCCGCAAGTAACTACCACTTCCGGTAATGTCTATACGGTTAATGGAGCTGCCCGGGGAAATCAATCCTGCATTGGCAATACTGGTCAAGGCCTGATCGGGCATGGGTCGGGCCCAACGTGCAGTGATATCAATGGATTTTTGTGAAATAGCGTTGTTCAATGCTTCCAATTCGGCAGTCGAAACCTTGGACCCAGGGTTTGAGGCACAGCCTGCGGCCCCTAGTATCAATACCACAAACATATATTTTATAACGGTCTTCATTACAATGGATTAAAGGTCTTTACAAAATAATCAATCCCTGAAAGATTTCCGATTTAAAGAGTATATTTAACATCAAACCAGACCTCACTTTATGAAAATTGCCTTCGGAAAACCCTTTGTGGTCTTAGCGCTGTTGAACGTTTTTTTTGCGTCATCACAACAAACCCTGACCCAAAGTAACAAGCCCACTTATTTTGCCACAGAACTTGAAACCGACCCTCAAGTGGACGGCGAAATCATCAACGACCCCCTATGGCAGAACATTCCTGCCATCACGGATCTGGTGCAGATAAAACCCAATTACGGGGAAGCGGTCTCGGAACGGACCGAAGTACGAGTGGCGTATACGGCCACTACCTTTTATGTAGCCGTGGTCTGTTACGATAAAAACGCGAAAGGCATTGTGGTTTCCGACTCCCGCCGTGATGCGGACCTGAACGATGAAGACAGCTTTCTCTTTATCATTGATACCTACCACGATAGACAAAATGGCTTTCTTTTCGGCACCAATGCGCAAGGAATGGAATACGATGCGCAAATAGACAATGAGGGTAAGGGGAACAACAATGCCAATCGGCAACAGGGCGGTGTCATTGGGGGCACCAACCTGAATTGGGATGCCACTTGGAAGGTACGTTCGCAATTGGGCGATTATGGTTGGAGTGCCGAGTTTGCCATTCCTTTCCGGTCCCTGCGTTTTGCACCGGGCAAAGACAAGACCTGGGGACTCAATTTTCAACGCAACATCAGCAAGAATACGGAAACTGCGTATTGGACCTCCCTCCCCTTGGGTTTTGATATGAAACGTTTGTCCTTGGCCGGAAACCTTAGCGGACTGAACCTGAGAAATCCCGGCAACCTGAAACTGATTCCCTATGTGCTGGGACAGTATGTGAACGACAAATCCGTATCGCCCAACGAAACGGACACCCATTTTGATGCAGGGGCGGACATCAAGTACAGTGTTACGCCCAGTCTTACGCTGGACCTTACCTATAACACCGACTTTGCCCAAGTAGAGGTGGATGATCAACAGGTGAACCTAGACCGTTTCAACCTCTTTTTTCCTGAGAAAAGGGCGTTTTTCTTGGAAAATGCGGGGCAGTTTGGTGTGGGAAGCCCGGGAGAAGTGGACCTGTTCTTCAGCAGGCGCATCGGTATCGGTGAGGATGGCAGCTTGGTCCCCATCATAGGCGGGGCACGATTGTCCGGAAAAGTGGGACAGACCAACGTAGGGTTTTTGAGCATGTTCACGGATGATGTGGTCGAGGCCGATATTGAAAAGAACAACTTTACCGTGGCCCGCGTCAACCATAACTTTGGGGGGACACGATCTTCCTTGGGCGGTATTTTAGTGAATAGAGCTGGTCTGGGCGAGATGGACGATGACTATAACCGGGTCTATGCCATGGATGGCAAATGGGGCATTGGGAACAAAGCCACGATCAATGGTTTTGTGGCCAAGAGTGTTACCCCGGGCATTGAAAATGGGGACCATGCCTTTAAGATCTTGGGCAATTATGAGTGGAGTGGTTGGAACATCAATGCAGGATATACCGAAGTTGGTGAAGGATTCAACCCTGAAGTGGGCTTTTTGCAACGAACTGCCTTTAGAAAACCTGAATTTCTGGTCTTTAAGGCCCATCGCTTTAAAAATGCAGGCCAAATGTTGGAGATACGCCCCCATGTTTCCTATCGCGGGTACTGGAACTTTGACGACCAATTGATCACCAGTTTCCTGCATGTGGACAATCACTGGGTATTCAAGAGTGGGTTCGAAATCCACACCGGTATCAACTTTACCACGGAACGGGTGTTGGAGGATTTTACCATTTCGGATGTCACCGTACCCGTGGGCAATTATGAAAATGAAGAGTTGCAGCTCGTGATCACCACCAATCCCAATAACGCACTTTCGTTTGACACGCGAACCATTATCGGGGGCTATTTCAACGGACACCAAATCACCAACAGTGGAACCGCCAAGTACAGGGTCGGGGATAGATTCAACAGTTCATTGACCTTTAGCCATAGCGATATTCAACTGGACACTGGGGACTTAACGGCCTTGGTGGGCGGACTGCGACTTTCCTATTCCTTCACGCCCAGAATCTTTATCCAAAGCTTGATCCAGCGAAACAATGTATCCAATATCACCTCGGTGAACGCCCGTTTTGGGTGGTTGCAGAACGCCAATACCGGTTTGTTCGTGGTATTCAATGTGGTGAAGGACGATGATTTAATCGATGCCGTGGACAATCAGACACTCAGCATAAAATATACCCACCGTTTTGATCTATTGAATTGAATGGTAGTCCGTCTTATCGCTTGAAGCGTTCAAAAATGGCCAAGGTCTTTTTGGTATTGATGAAATATACTCCTGTGAGCAATATCGCGGCCGCCATGATGGATTGAAGCGTTATCTGCTCATCCAAAAAATACCATCCCAACAGTAACGCCACAATGGGATTGACATAGGTGGATGTAGCCACTTTTTCTGGGGATACCGCTTTCAACAAATAATTGAACGAGGTAAATGCCACGATACTTCCAAAAACAATCAGCAAGACCATGGACAATTGTACCTTGCCACTCCAATCCATGGGAGATATCCACTCTTCACCAAAACCCAAACTCATCAAGGCCAGGATAATACCCCCAGTGAACATTTGATATCCCGTGTTCACAAAATAGTTATTGGGCAAATCGGCCTTGGAGACAAAAAGGCTACTGTAGGCCCAACTAAGCATACAGAAAAATATCATGATCATTCCTATAATGGAACTTTCTTGGGCAATAATCTGTTTTTGGCTTACCAATAAGTAAATCCCGATAACACCCAGACCTACCCCAACCAACGACATGGGCTTTATTTTTTTGCCCTGTAAAAAACGCATCAACAAAAGGATGATCAAGGGCTGGGCAGATATTTCCAAGGCGGCAAAGCCACTATCCACATATCGTAAAGCCCATACCACTACCCCATTTCCAAAACTCAGAAAAAGGATTCCTGCGATTATGGTATTCCACAATTGTCTTTTGGTAATCTTTAGCGAAATGCCCATGGATCTTGCCAAGGCAAATATCAATAGTCCCGCTGTGGTAAATCGGCATGAGGCCAGCATAAACGGGGGCAATTCCATGACCGCAATCTTGTTCAAAAGGTATGTGGACCCCCAGATTACGTAAATGGCAAAAAAAGCTAGGATAACTAGGGCAGAGTTTGAGGATTTTCCCATTGAAAGACTGGTTTATCGCCTTACAATATTACGGATGTTTGCAGGAGTATGAAACATTTCCCCATTTTGTTTATGAAGAAAGTGAATTTTAGGGTAGCGCACTGAAAATCAACTGTACTTGTCCGTATCCAGCAAATAGGCAGCTATATCCTTTTCCAATTGTTTGAAATGCGCAAAATGGTGCTCAATTTCATCACCCAAATCCTCCGTGGTTTGTCCCATTTTCTCCTTGAGGCTATCCATAATGCGCTTTTGGTCACCTGTATATTCCTTGAAGCTTCGCTTGAGTTCATACAACTTCTCAAAACAGGAATAGTCGTGGGGCTCACAGGTATAGGAACCCAACTTTTTGGAAAGACGCTGAATAAGCTTGTTGTTTCGCTCCATTCTTACCAATAGCTCCTGAATCTGATATGTGTTGTTTTCAAGGATATCGCCCATGATGTTTGGAATTTTAGGAGTCTGTAAAACTTTCCTTAAGGTAGTGATTATCCTACATTTTGGCTTTAAAAAAAACTTCAAATTTGTGTTAATTCTCGTTATAGCCATCAAAAAAAAGCCCGATGGAATCCATCGGGCTTTGGTCTATCAAAATTGCCTACTAGTTTTTGGTCTGCTCGTAAGCTTCTTCTTTTAGTTCATCACTTGCTATAATGGCAAGCTCAACACGACGGTTCTGCGCCCTTCCTTCTGCAGTTTCATTGGTTTCAATGGGCTGGGTCTCGCCATACCACTTGGTGGTGAACCTACCGCTTGAAATCCCTTTGGACGTCAAGTAGTTGGTCACGGACTGCGCCCGTTGCTGGGATAGGGTCATGTTATAGGCGTCGCTTCCGGCGCTATCGGTATGTCCCTCTACCAAGATATTGGATTTTGGGTATTCCTTAAAAATACCGGCCAATTTATCCAAAGTGGTTGCGGAAGCTCCTTTGATATCAGACTTGTTGGTATCAAAATATACCCCGTTTTCGCCACTAAAGGTAACATTGATACCTTCTCCCACACGTTTTACCTCTGCGCCAGGAATTTCTTCTTCGATACGTTCTGCCTGTCGGTCCATACGATTACCGATATAACCACCGGCAGCACCACCCACAACGGCACCAATGATGGCACCAAGGGCTGTGTTTCCTTTTCCAACGTTGTTCCCGATGATTCCACCGATCACGGCTCCACCACCGGCACCTATAGCGGCACCTTTTTGGGTGTTATTGGCATTTTGTATGGCATTACAGCTTAAAATAAGGCTCAATGCCAAGACTGCTGTTGTACTTTTTACTATAATTCTTTTCATGTGTTAGCTTTTTGTGAATTCATAAACTATGGTTACTGGCTGTCCATCCACCGAAACGTTGGATTTCAGTGTCATATTTTGCTCCGAAAGGTTAACGATATTCAATCGATACCCATATCCTCCGGAAATGTCCTTGCGATTTTCATCGATAAATTTGAACTGCAATTGACTGCTGTAGTTCTGAGAGGGCTCCACCACGGACCATCTGAAAAAACGGTCTCCGCCTTGGCAGAGGGTGCTTTGGTTAATGGTGTATCTTCCAGTACTGTTGTTGTCCCTGAAGAACCATTGGCTTCCCTCAAAGCAGATATCTTCGGCATCATTAAAGATGACGGATTTAAAATTGCCTGAATTGTTCTCGTAGGAAATGTTGTCCAAAATCCACGTACCACTAAAAAGGTTACGTTGCGTTCTTGCGCTTTTGGACACGGAGCAAGACGTAAGTAAAAGTCCTGCCAGTGCAATGATTAAAAATGATTGTTTTACCATAAGAATTGGAGTTTAAGTTTACATATATACGAGTGAGACACCTAAAATGTCCTCTTGGGGTATTAAAAAATTGTTAATGCGTCAGTAATTCAATAATTGTACAGCTCCAATAATGCTGTTTCAAATCTTTTCTTGGGCAGGTAATTCTCCTCTAATTCCCTAGCGAATGGTACCGGTGTTTCCAAACTCCCCACCCTTTTTACGGGGGCGTCCAAATGTTCAAAACAATTTTCCATGACCATTGCCGAGATATCACTCGCAATACCGCCAAATAACGTATCTTCTTGCAATATGATGAGCTTTCCCGTCTTCCTTACCGAGGTATAGACAGCATCAGCGTCCAGAGGTTGCAGCGTACACAAATCTACGAGATCCGCTTCAATTTCCGGATGTTTTTCCAACACCTCCAAGGCCCAATGCACCCCAGCACCGTAACTTACTATGGAAACCGCTTCTCCCTCCTTCACCAAATTGGCCTTTCCCAAGGGTAAAGTGTAATAGTCCAATGGCACATCACCATAGACACTCCTGTACAATCCTTTGTGCTCAAAGAACAATACGGGATTGGGATCATTGATGGCCGTATTCAACAATCCTTTGGCATCATGCGGGAAAGCAGGATACACCACCTTAAGCCCAGGCACCTTGGTAAACCAAGCCTCATTGGTCTGCGAGTGGAACGGTCCTGCCCCAACCCCGCCACCACAAGGCATTCGTATCACTACATCGGCTTTTTCATTCCATCGGTAATGTACTTTGGCCAAATAGTTCACTATGGGATTGAATCCGCTGCTCACAAAATCCGCAAACTGCATTTCCACCACGGCCTTCATGCCATTGATGGAAAGTCCCATGGCTGCTGACACAATCACCGATTCGCAAATGGGCGTATTGCGCACACGGCTCTTTCCAAACTTTGAAATAAACCCTTCGGTAATCTTAAAAACCCCACCGTAATCGGCAATATCCTGCCCCATAAGAATAAGTTCATTATGACGGTACATGGATTGTTCCAAACCTTCGGAAATGGCATCTACAAAACGAATATTCTTTATTTCATTTCTAATTTCAACTTCCTCAAATTTAAAATCTTGGTATACTTCACCTAATTCTTTACTTTCAATTGAAGAAATAACAGGTTCATCAAAGGCCATTTGCAGATTTTCATTGATTTCCGCCGATATCCGCTCCTTCAGCGCTTCTATTTCTTCCATAGAGACCAGGTTTTCATCCAACAAAAAAGATTCGTAGTTGGCGATAGGGTCCTTCTTGGCCCATTTTTTCATCAAATTTTCAGGAACGTACTTGGTACCGCTAGCCTCTTCATGCCCACGCATGCGAAAAGTCTTGAACTCGAGAAGAATGGGACGGGGACGTTTACGAATGGTTCTACAAATCTCATCGACCTTGGTATAAACTTCCAAAATATTGTTCCCATCAATAATTCGGGATTCCATCCCATAGCCCCTGGCCCTATCTGCCAGATTCTCGCAATTGTACTGCTCATTGGTGGGTGTGGATAGACCATAACCGTTATTTTCAATACAGAACAGCACAGGAAGGTTCCAAACCGAGGCCACATTGAGCGCTTCATGAAAATCACCTTCGCTAGTGGCTCCTTCACCTGTAAAAACTGCGGTTACCTGCTTGTTCCGTTTCAACATATTGGCCAGAGCAATTCCATCGGCCACTCCCAATTGAGGGCCCAAATGCGATATCATCCCCACAATCTTGTATTCCTGAGTACCAAAATGAAAGCTTCGGTCACGCCCTTGGGTAAAACCACTTTGCTTTCCCTGCCACTGTGCAAAGAGACGGTGCAAGGGAATATTTCGAGAAGTGAACACCCCCAAATTCCTATGCATGGGCAAAATGTACTCCTCAGACTTCAGGGCATGGGTTACACCAACGGAGATGGCCTCTTGACCAATCCCACTGAACCATTTGGAAATCTTCCCCTGCCGTAGCAGCACCAACATCTTTTCCTCTATCATCCTGGGCTTTAACATTGCCGTATACAAGTCCCGTAATTTCTGTTGGTCCAAATCCCCTATATGGTATCGCATATCCTAAAATTCGTGTTTGATAAAAGTAGAAAAAAAGCATTCATATTTTGTGAAATTCCCAATCGTTCCATTGAAATCATTACTTTTGAATGTAATCCAAAATTGACGACATGAGCGCAATTCCAAGTGTAAACCTGGAGGATTTTGTTTCAGGAGATCCGGCTAGAAAAGAAAAGTTTGTCAAAGAAATCGGTGCTGCATTTGAAGATATCGGTTTTGTGGCCCTTAGCGGTCATTTTCTTTCCGATGAACTGGTAGACCAGCTCTATGCCGAAATCAAAAAATTCTTCCAATTACATCAAGACGTCAAGGATACCTACGAAATTGAGGGCATTGGAGGGCAAAGGGGCTATACTTCCTTCGGAAAAGAGCACGCCAAAGGAAAAAAGGAAGGTGACCTGAAAGAATTTTGGCATTTTGGACAATATGTGGAAAACAATCCAACGTTGGAAGCGGAGTATCCTGACAATGTAACTGTTAGCGAGTTGCCCGAGTTCAATACCGTGGGAAAAGAAACCTACAAAATGTTGGAGAAGACCGCCCAATATGTGTTGCGGGCCTTGGCCCTTCATTTGGGGCTGGAGGAAACCTATTTTGACGATTACATCAAAAATGGGAATTCCATTCTCCGTCCTATTCACTACCCTCCCATTACCCAAGAACCCAAGAATGCGGTCCGTGCAGCAGCGCATGGGGACATCAATTTGATTACCCTTCTTATGGGCGCCCATGGAAAAGGATTGCAGGTCCAGAACCATGAAGGCGAATGGGTAGATGCCATTGCACGCCCCGACCAGTTGATGATCAATGTGGGCGATATGCTCTCCCGTTTGACCAACAACAAACTCAAATCAACCATACACCAAGTAGTGAACCCTCCCAGGGAACTGTGGGGCACTTCGCGGTACTCCATACCTTTCTTTATGCATCCTGTGAGCGACATGCCGCTCAATTGTCTTGAAGATTGTATTGATAAAGAACACCCCAAAGCCTTTGAGGATACCACCGCTGGGGAATATTTGCATGAACGGCTCGTAGAATTGGGCTTGGTGAAAAAATAATTTATGGACCTACAAGATCAATTGAAAAACCTTTTTCCGGACCACGAACCTGAAGAAGTGGAAAACACCGAACAGGAAGCACCATCGTATTGGCTACAAGACGACCCCATCATTTGCAAATACGAAAAACGAAAAGGAAAACCGGTCACCATTTTGGATGGATACAATGGAGCTGATTCCGATTTTAAAAAATTGACAAAAGACCTTAAAACCTATTTAGGGGTTGGCGGGAGTTACAAGAAAGAGTCCATCATCATACAAGGGGATTATCGCGACAAAATCATGACGTTTTTAAAAGACCATGGTTTTTCGGTAAAACGGGTAGGAGGTTGATTACATGCTTTTTAAAAAGTCTGTTTTACGTTTCAACCCTGTTAAATTTCAACATTGATAACCAATGTTTTACGAAAAAATTTTTGTGTTTTTGGTTTAAACCTTACTTTTATTCTTCCTAACCAACGAAAACTGAACTGAAAATGAAATCACTGTTGCACATTACCAACGGCGACGGTTTCACGTCAAGATTACAATCACTGCAGTTAAAGGGAGACATCATCACATGGCGCGAAATGCTCTGCGAAGGAAAGACCCTCTGCACCGTAGGCAGCGAATCCTTTTGGAAAACAAGATTCGATTTTTTAAGCAAAAACTACAAGGTCACCAAGTCGTGGTTTGTTGAAAAGACCTTGAAGGAGTATCGATCTCTATGCAACCACAAACAGCAGGACCAGATAGTCCTCTGGTTTGAATACGACCTTTTTTGTCAGATAAACATGCTTGCCGTTCTAAGTTGGCTCAAGACCCACAGAAGACACGCCGAGATATCCTTGGTTTGTAGCGGAAAAGAAGATGATACGAATAAGATGTACGGTCTGAACGAATTGAGCGACGAAAAGCTTTTAGAACTCTACGAAGAAAGGACCATACTTACCCAGGACGATATTGAATTTGCAGATTATGTTTGGCAATTGTACTGCAGCGACAATCCCATTCGATTGGAAAACCTGATTGCCCACAACGATTTTCAGTTTGAATACCTAGCGGATGCCTTGAAAACCCACCTGAAACGGTTCCCGTCCATAAAAAATGGACTCAACGAACTGGAAAACAAGGTTTTGGAAACATCCCTCAACCAAAAACCAAAATCAAAAAAAGAATTATTGGGAACTCTTTTGAGCGATCAAGGGTATTACGGCTTTGGTGATACACAATACGAACGCATCATCACTTCATTACGCCCGCTGTTCAGTTCCTTTAACCCAGTAAGACTTACCAAAAAAGGCAAGGAGGTTTTGGATAACCAAACTAATTATTACTCGCAAATACGTGATAATCAACTATATCTTGGAGGTTCTTTAAAGTATAACTTTCTATACAACACATCCACAGACCGTATTCTAAAACTCTAAAATGTCCTTAGGAAACTCAGAGTTGATTCTGAACCCTGATGGCAGTATTTACCATCTCAATCTTCTCCCGGAGGATATTGCCACGACCATTATTACCGTTGGCGACCCTGACCGTGTTTCTTCGGTAAGCAAACACTTCGATTCCATTGAGGTTAAAAAACAGAAGAGAGAGTTCCATACCCATACGGGACATCTCAAGGGAAAGCGCATTACTGTACTCTCCACAGGTATTGGAACCGACAATATCGACATTGTTTTCAATGAATTGGATGCCCTGGCCAACATTGATTTTAAAACACGAAAAGTCAAATCCAATAAAATACAGCTCAGTTTTATACGGATTGGTACATCGGGGAGTATCCAACCTGATATTCCAGTAGACTCTTTCTTGATGAGTACCAGTGCCATTGGCCTTGATGGGCTATTGCACTTTTATGAATCTGGACAGTACACCAATATCGGCCTAGAGAAAAAGCTTGGTGAATTCCTGGGGTGGAACAGTCTTAATATTCATCCATATGCTGTGGATTACGATGAAAAACTTGGGGAAGTTTTTACTTCAAATCGTATACGATTTGGAATAACATGTACAAATTCAGGGTTTTATGGACCGCAAGGACGTAATCTTCGCCTTAGTCCCAAGATTGTCGATTTCAATGAACGTCTTGCCGCATTCACCTATCAAAATCAACAGATAACCAATCTGGAAATGGAGACCGCAGGTATATACGGACTGGCCAAAATGCATGGACATCGTGCTGTTTCCTTGAATGCCATTCTTGCAAACCGTATCACTGGTGAATTTTCCAAAGCCGGGGATAAGACCGTGGATGACCTAATCAAGTACACCCTTGAAAGACTGGTTTCAAGTGATTTTATATCTTGATTTTTGGCTCATCATAAAAACCATACCAAACGGAATGGGTATTTTTGGAACCTAAAGATTGCTCTTCATGAAAAACGTAAAAATTATTGGAGTTCCTGAACATTTCAACCTGCCGTGGCACTTGGCTATGGAAGATGGTGCTTTTGAAGATCGGGGAATACAACTGACCTGGACCGATGTTCCCGAAGGAACAGGCAAAATGGCCCAAATGCTACTGGATGGAGAAACAGATCTGGCCATTATTCTTACCGAAGGCATGGTCAAGAGCATTTCACAAGGGAATCCCAGTAGGATTGTCATGGAGTACATCTCCTCACCCCTACTTTGGGGCATCCATGTGGCCGCGGACAGTCCAAGGAAATCCGTGTCCGAGCTCAAAGACGACAAGGTAGCCATAAGCCGTTTGGGTAGTGGCAGCCATTTAATGGCCTATATCAATGCCGAAAACCAAGGCTGGGACCCCACTCAACTCCAGTTTGAAACCATCAATAATCTTGATGGCGCAGTGGAAAGCCTGAGCAACGGATCGGGAGCCTATTTTATGTGGGAGCATTTCACCACCAAGCCTTTGGTGGATGACGGCACCTTCAAATGGTTGGGCGACTGCCCTACCCCATGGCCCTGTTTTGTTTTGGCAGCAACCAATGCTTTTTTGGAGGAAAATTCAGGGATATTGGGCCATATTTTGGAAGTGATCAATACCTACACCCCAGAATTCAAACAAATTCCAAGCATAGACCGCACACTATCCAACAGATACGAACAAAAATTGGAAGATGTTCAGGAATGGCTGTCCAAGACCACTTGGGGACAGCAACAGATTTCGGAAAAAACACTAAACGAGGTTCAATCGAGATTATTTGACCTTAATTTAGTTGATGATATAAAACGTGTTGAGAGTTTTCTTTGGAGATAGTCCAAAAATCTAACGATCTAATAATCCCTGATTGACACGAATTACTCGAATTTTCTCGAATGAAACGTGTTTTTACATATTTAAACAATCAGATTCACCAATCTATCGGTTGTCTGCCCAGCTGGGAAAGTAGCCCATTGGTAGTGCTGAAGTGTTGGTTTCCAAACCACAGTCCCCTATTCGCACTCAATGGCGAGGGATGCCCTGAAGTCAGGATGTGGTGCTTACTTTTGTCGATCAAGGTCGCTTTCTTTTTGGCGAATCCGCCCCAAAGTAAAAACACTACCCCATTCAAATGCCCTGAAACCATTTTAATGACCGCATCGGTGAACTGCTCCCAACCTTTATTTTGATGACTGCCAGCCTGATGTGCCCTAACCGTAAGGGTCGCGTTGAGCAACAACACCCCTTGATCGGCCCATCGCTCCAGATTTCCGCTCTTGGGATACGGTTTTTCAACATCCACTTTGATTTCCTTGAAAATATTGACCAATGAAGGTGGATGTGGGATACCATCCTTTACCGAAAAACACAATCCATTGGCCTGATTGGGACCGTGATAAGGGTCTTGTCCTATGATTACCACTTTGGTTTCCTGAAATGGACAGTGGTCAAAGGCCGCAAAAATATCCTTGCCTTTTGGATAGCAGGTATGCCCACTATATTCCTGTTTCACAAATTGCACCAATTGCTGGAAATAGGGTTTTTGAAACTCTTGCTCCAAATGCGTCTTCCAGCTTGGATCAATATTCACGTCCATAAAAATGCTTGTTATTTTTTCTTGGTCAGTTTGTAGAGCAAATAACCGATTCCCACAATAAAGTGCAGCAGGATGATGCCTGCAATTACATAAATCAAGGTGTTGTCCCTGCCCATTGGATAAGAATTTGCGCCCAAAAGGCGCTATTTTTTCAAATGTAAGCATAGAATGTCTTTAAATGGCCAAGTTGTCGGCAAAAACCCTTTTTCCCTCCCAAGCCAAAATCCTATCTTTACGCCGCCAGTTGAAAAAAATGCAGAACATTCACCCCAAAACATTACAGGATTTAGAGTTCCCCACTGTATTGCAACAGATTTCCTCGCGTTGCAATACCGAATTGGGAAAGGAATCCGCTTTGGAAATCGCACCGATTGACGACAAGGAAGCGTTGTTGGAGGTTCTGGGGCAAACCTCGGAGTATTTGGCCTCCTATACCAATGACAACCGGATTCCAAACCATGGTTTTGACAGCATCAATAGTGAACTGTCCTTATTGAAAATTGAAAACAGCACCCTTGAAATCCCAAGTTTCAGGCGAATTTCAAGTATTTGCAAGACGGTTGCCACCCATCAAAAGTTCTTCAAGAAATTCAAGGAGTATTACCCTTTACTTTTTAAAAAGTCCGAAGCTTTGGAGCCGAATACCGAGATTCCGGCCGCTATAGACGACGTAATCGACAAGTTCGGGGAAATCAAGGATTCCGCTTCCGATGAGTTACGCCACATCCGTTCGCAAATCAATAGCGTGCGTGGCAAAATCAACCAAAGCTTCTCGGCGGCACTGGTGCGGTATCAATCTTCCGATTTTCTGGACGATATCCGGGAATCGGTTGTGGAAAACCGAAGGGTATTGGCGGTAAAGGCCATGCATCGCCGCAAGGTAAAAGGTACTGTGATGGGCAGTTCCAAGACCGGGAGCATTGTCTACATCATCCCGGAGTCCACTGTGGCCCACACCAGGGAACTCAACAATCTGGAGTTTGAGGAAAAAGAAGAAATTCAACGCATCCTCAACCAGCTCACTAATAGCATTAGGCCTTTTGCCCCCCTCCTTAAGCTGTACCAAGCTTACCTTACTGATATCGATATTACAGCTGCAAAGGCCAAGTACGCTTCCGAAATGGATGCCCTACTTCCCGAAATCAGCGAGAAACGGGAACTTTTTCTTAGGGATGCCTATCATCCACTGCTGTACTTGAACAACAAACGGAAGAACGAAAAAACATGGCCGCAGACCATTCAACTGCACAAAGAGAACCGTATCATTGTGATTTCTGGGCCCAATGCGGGAGGAAAAAGTATTACCCTAAAGACCATTGGACTCCTACAGACCATGCTGCAAAGTGGACTGTTGATTCCGGTCCATGAGCGCAGCAAAGTATGCCTTTTTGATAAGATTTTAACAGATATTGGAGATAATCAATCCATTGAAAATCATCTAAGTACATACAGCTATCGACTCAAGAACATGAACCACTTCCTAAAGAAGTGCAACGACCGTACTCTGTTCTTGATCGATGAGTTTGGAACCGGAAGTGATCCCGAATTGGGAGGCGCATTGGCGGAAGCATTTTTGGAGGTTTTCTATGAACGGGAAGCTTACGGGGTCATTACCACCCACTATGCCAATTTAAAGGCGTTGGCCAATGAATTGCCACATGCCACCAATGCCAACATGCGTTTCAACTCCAAAACTTTGGAACCCACCTTTCAATTGGTATTGGGCGAAGCAGGTAGCTCCTTCACCTTTGAGGTGGCCCAAAAGAATGGCATCCCCTACTCTTTGATCAACAAGGCCAAGAAAAAGATAGAACGCAGCAAGGTCCGTTTTGATGCCACGATCGCCAAACTTCAGAAAGAGCGCAGCAAAATGGTACAGACCGGCTCCAAACTCAAGGAAGAGGAAAGCAAGGCCCGTGAAGAGGCCAGTCGTTTGGAAGAACTGAATTCCCGTATCAAATCCAAATTGGAGAACTATCAGGAACTGTACGACCACAACCAGCGGATGATCCAATTGGGCAACAAAATCAACTCGGCGGCCGAGAAATACTTCCTGGACAATAAAAAACGCCCCTTGATCTCCGAAATGCTCCGCATTGTGGAAACCGAAAACAGCAAGCGCAAGAAAACCACGGCCAAAAAGGCCAAGGAAAAAAAGCAACAGCAACAACAGGTGGCCCAAGAACTGGAACAAAAGATCAAAAAAGTACGGGTAGAGAAGAAAATCCAAAAGAAAAAGGAGGTCCAAGCCGAAAAGAACAAACCCAGACCCATTTTTAAGGTGGGCGACCGTGTTCGGATGATGGACGGTAAGGCCGTGGGCAGTATAGACGCTCTGGAAAAGGGCAAGGCCATTGTAAACTATGGCATGTTCACCACCAACGTGAGTGTAGACCAATTGGACTTGGTGGAAGTCAAGAAATAACATTGGTCATGTAGAACCCCTGTCTCGAGATTGGGAGGGAGCTATGCGAGTGTGAGAAATCCAATCTAACTTAAAAGATTTCTCAATCGGCACTAAGTGCCTCATATCGAAATGACCTTTATCATAACATTGCTACTGAGCGGCCGGAGAGTCGAAGCACCAGCTACACTAGTTCATTTGTCATTTCGAACCGAGCTATTCGAGCGTGAGAAATCCAACGCAATGAAGATTTCTCCTCGTTCCGGAAGGCTTCGGGACTCACTCGAAATAACAACAGTCAGCACAAACATTCTTGTTTGTTTGAAAATCAATCCTGTATTTAATATTTTTAAAATATCTCTATTATTTACTTTAACCACACTTGATTGAATGGACTGGAAAGAGCTAAAAGAAGTTTTGGAAATTTTAAAAATTCTCATTGAAGGTCTAGCTATAATCATAGCGGGGCTATGGACTTATTTGTTGTTTGTTAGACAACGTTTAGCATTGCCAAAAGTAAACATTGTACCGGCCATTACCCATGTCCGCACCTTCAATCATTGGACACTGATACATGTTGAACTGAAGATCGACAATGTTGGGTCAGTAGTGTTTAGGTCAGGCAACGCTGAGGTTCGACTCCGACAGGTTTCCCCTTTTCCCGATGATGTAACATACTGGATAAATATAGGGTATGATCCCGTGGAGCAGCATAGAACCGAGGTCGAATGGCCATTGATTGCCGACCGTAAATGGGACTGGTCCAAAGGTCCATTTGAGATTGAACCGGGTGAATCAGATTCGCTACACGCAGATTTTATCATCCCAAATTCCATTAATGTGATTGAACTATATGGCTTTATTGCAAATACCATGAAAAAAAGGCAAGGTTTAGGATGGACATTGACCAAAATACACCAAATTGATTCTCCAGTTGAGCATCCGAATTTTATTAAAGTTGAAGAATATCAACATAGGTCAGGGCAACAGCAACAGCAACAGCAACAGCAACAGCAACAACAGCAACAGCAACAGCAACAGCAACAACAGCAACAACAACAGCAGCAACAACAACAACAACAACAGCAACAACAACAACAGCAACAACAACAGCAACAGCAACAACAACAGCAGATGCCGCAAAGACCCCAACAACAGCTGCAGCAACAGCAATTTCTTAAACCACGCCCTCCGAAAGTGAAAAAATAAGCCAGTTCAATTTGATTAAGCCATCAACGGAACCCACTATTTTCTGTTGGCCCAAAATCAACATCACAAAAAACCAAACCATTCCCAACACTATTTTTTCTATCTTGTTGGGGAAAATTAATCTCAACAAACCTTAACAAGCAATGAAAGAAAAACCATCCCCCTCCAGCAGACGGAGTTTTATCAAAAGTACCGCACTGGCTTCCAGTATTTTTATCGTTCCACGCCACGTTCTGGGCGGCCCCGGCTATTTGGCCCCCAGTGATCGCCTCCATTTGGCGGCCATCGGTTCGGGCGGTAAAGGTGCCAGTGATATCAGCAATGCATCGGTCAATGGCCGTGAGCGGGTGGTGGCCCTTTGCGATGTGGATTTTTCCGGATCGGCCAAGAACACGGTGAAAAAATTCCCCAAAGCAAAGCTTTTCAATGATTATCGTGAAATGCTGGACAAGGTAAAGGGCATCGATGCCGTTACCATCAGTACCCCGGACCACGTGCATGGTCCTGCAGCGGCCTATGCCATGGGACTCGGAAAGCACGTATACGTACAAAAACCCATGACCCACAATATTCGCGAAGCCCGTATGTTGACGCAAATGGCGCGTGACAAGCAAGTGGTGACCCAGATGGGGAACCAAGGTGGCTCCAACCCTTTATTGGGCATGGTGCAACAATGGGTGGATTCTGGAAAACTGGGCAAGATCACCAAGGTAGAAATCTGGACCAATAGGCCCGTATGGCCACAAGGCTATGCCATGCCCGAGCCGGACCCTTCCAGCAAACCCAGCGATTTGGATTGGAATCTCTGGTTGGGCCCAGCCCCGTTGAAACCCTACACTCCAAACCTTCACCCCTTTAACTGGCGTGGATGGTGGGATTACGGAACCGGTGCCTTGGGCGATGTAGGCTGCCACTTGGTGGATATCCCCTACCGAACCTTGAAACTGGGCTACCCCACTGCCGCCGAATGTAGTGTGGGCACGGTGTTCTCCCAAATGTGGAACCCCGATTACCACCCAGAAGGATGTCCGGCCACCTCGTTCATTACCTTGAACTACGACGCCACCGAAAAAACAGGGGCACCTTTGGTCATGACGTGGAGCGATGGAGGCATACGTCCCTCCCACCCAGAGATCATCCCTGCCGATAGCGATATTGGAGGTCCGGGAAGCCAAAACGGCGTGCTGATTCACGGCGAAAACGGGGTCATTTCCACGAACATCAACGACAGTTCACCATTGACACCCAAACTCTACCTGAACGATGGTACCACCGAGTTTGGTCCAGAAGTGGAAGACATGCCGGAACCTGAATACGGCCACCAACGCAAATGGGTGGATGCCTGCAAAGCAGGATTCGGAAGTCCAGAGCACATGGGCCTAACCTCTTCCTTTGAGTATGCCGGTCCCATGACCGAGACCGTACTCATGGGCAACCTGGCCATCCGCAGTTATATGCTGCAACGCCCCAACGGCGATGGCAACATGGAGTTCTACGGTCGTAAAAAACTGCTGTGGGACGGGGACAACATGAAGGTGACCAACTTTGAGGATGCCAACCAGTTTGTTACCCGCACCTACCGTGAGGGTTGGGAAATGTAACCCGGCAACACACTATACCAAAGGGCCGCAAAATAAATATCCGATATCTGACGTCTGAGTTCTGATATCAGATTTCAGGGATATTTTGCGGCCCTTTTCTTTCTCCACCCCACCACCTAACTCCTAATTCCCAACCCCTATTTCCTAACTCCTGCTTCCTAGATCTTACTCCTTGATGCGCTCAATACACTCCCAAAGCCCCTTAACGCTGAACAGTGCATCTTTCTCGGCCTCGTCCAAGAGTTCATGGGAATGGTAGATGGTAACATCGTGCACCAATTTTAGGGCATTGACCAAATCGGGGGCATCCAGATAATGGGTATAGTCCAGCAGTTGTACCTGCGCGGGACTGAGCATTTTGGAAATTTTGGGGGTGATTTTCACCTCGTCCCCACTCATGCCGTGATTACAATGGGGGCAGTTGGTTTGATTCTCATCGGTTCGCATAATAGAAGATTAAGAAATTGAACAAATAACATTTGAACATCGCAAAACTGACAAGTGTAGCTAGGCAAATATACACTTTAAATGTAATGCGGTTGATAACTCTTTGAAATTGTATAGGTTAAAGGGTTGGCAGTAAGCCAAGAATGGGTGAAATTAGATGACTGCACACGTAATTCATGAAAACAAAAAGACAAAAAGACAAAGATATATTACCGCAAAGTATAACGACTTTATCAAGGATATTAATTTCTGCCTCTGCAACTGCGATTTCTGGAGATCCTGTTTTAGGTTCTGGTGCCGCCGCTTTTTTGACCGAGACATTTTTTGGTATTCGAAGTAGATTGAAATTAAATCGTGCTGAAAACTTTATAATTGAGTTTTCAAAATATATAAAATCAACAACTCCAGACTTTGATATTGAAGTTGTTGATAGTGAAGATTTTGGCGATTTTTTTGAACAAGTTCTGATAAAAGTCAGTCAAACGCACTCAGAGATAAAGTTAAATGGATTCAAAAAATTAACAGCAAATCAAATTCTTAATCCAGTTTCATACGATTTGGCCCCTAAATATTTAGAACTCATTTCAAAAATTAATGAAAATCATTTAATCCTACTTAGGCATTGGTTTTTTGAAGAACTCAATTACAAATCAATTATTGGGAAAATACATAGTGAAAGAAATCGATTAAAGCAAGAATATGATCTTGGATTAAACAAAGCCTCAAGCGATGAAACATACTCACAGTACCAAATAAGGTTATTGAATTATGATTTGATTGACAAAGAAAATTTTCGCGATAAAATAAAAATCAAACGAAAAAAATTAATAACCATATTTAAAAATGATGAATTTGATTTTTGGGCGCATGACCTGCGAAATCTAGGGGTTTTTGAGCATGACACTACTTCAAACTCTTACAAAGGAGATCGTTCTTTTCAATATTTATATCTTTCTCCTTTTGGTAAAAAAGCTGTAGAGTTTATTTTTAACTAATTGGCCTCTACGACTCTCGCAAAATTGCATTCTATACCCACTTGCCATTAAGACAGAAATGGGCGGCCTTAGTTGATAAAGCTAAAACCCTATTGCAACCATGCGCTGCGTATGAACTTCCCCATGTTCTTGCCCCTCTTTATCCCCCAGAAATTGACTATGTAATCCCTCAACATAAAATCACTACCTTAAACACCGTAACCAACGGGTTTGCAAATCGTTATGCCATACGCTCAAAACGATACCCCATGGTAACCGGGATAGCCGAAAACCGACCAAAGTAGGCCCAAACCATCTGAATTATGAAAAAATCAACCAACCGATCAACCTTGCTCACTACACTTTTAGTTTTGGCCCTTATTTGCCAAAGTTGTGAACAAAAACACCAGGAAGAAACCAAAGAAGTTAAAAAGGAAGTTTTGGCTGAACCCGAGAAACCTGAATATTTCCTTTTGCGCCCTGAGGTGGAAAAAGCATACGGATATTCCCACGCCGTAAAAATTGGAAATGATATTAAAATATCCGGAGCTGTAAGTATGGACGATGAAGGAAATCCAACGGCAATTGGCGATCTGGAACAACAGATGAAAAACTGTTATGCCGATTTGGACAAAATATTAAAACACTTTGGTTGCACATTTGACGATGTGGTAAAAGAAGATATTTTTACAACTGATATGGCACAAATGCTGGAAAAATCAGCATATCGGGCTGAAATTTATAAAAACGGATTTCCAACTGGCTCTTGGCTTGAAGTCAAGGGATTGGCATTACCTGAGTTTATGGTGGAAATCGAACTTGAAGTACATAAACCGGAATAGAAGTACAATTCCATGGCAATGACCAAAGTTGATATTGAATGAACAAAACCTTAAGACTATTACCTTTTTTTCTGTTGACAATAGCTGCTTGCAAGGCGCAAAACCATGAACCGTCCGATTTTATTCCAAAAGGTTATGCAGTGTTTGAAAACTATTATGGAGACCTAAACAATGATGGACAGGAAGATTGTGTTGTGCTGATCAAAAAGACCGATACGGCAAATATCGTCACCAATAGATTTGACCAAAAAGTGGATAGAAATAGGCGTGGAATCATTGTGCTGTTCAAAACTGCTGAAGGTTTCCGTGTAGCCGATAAAAATTATGACTGCTTTTCATCCGAAAATGAAGATGGCGGGGTTTACTTTCCACCCCAATTAAGTGTTGAGATCAATAATGAAAAATTGTACCTGCACTACGGACACGGCCGATATGGATTTTGGAAATACACTTTTAGATTTCAAAATTCAAATTTTGAATTGATAGGGTTTGATTCAAGCAGCAATTATGGGCCAATCATAAATAAAGAGACCAGCATCAACTTCTTGACAAAAAAGAAACTGATCAAAGAAAACACCAATGAAAATGCAGAAGGCGGAGATGAGGTGTTCAATGAAACCTGGGGTGATGTTGAAATAGAACATTTGATAAAACTCTCTGACATAAAAGACTTTGACGAATTGGAAATGTATGACTATTGAACAAAAACTTTCCACAACGAAATTATAAGCAAGACTGTTCAAAAAATGAAATTTAGAAAAGCGACCCAAAACGATGTTGCCAAAATCGTGGAAATGATCGCGGATGATGAACTTGGAAAAACAAGGGAAAATTATCAAGTACCCTTGCCCACGGAATATCTTGTCGCATTTGAAAATATAGATGCCGATCCTAACCAAGAACTGATTGTTGTGGAAAACGAAGAGGCTGAAATCATCGGGACTTTACAGATGTCCTTTATTCAATACCTCACCTATAAAGGTGGGATCAGGGCGCAAATAGAAGCGGTACGAATTAGAAAAGACAAAAGAGGCCTCGGTATTGGAAAAACCATGTTCGAATGGGCCATACAGAGGGCCAAGGAAAGAAACGCCCATTTATTGCAACTGACCACGGACAAAAAAAGACCAAACGCGATTCAATTTTACGAAGATCTTGGATTTAGCGCCTCGCACGAAGGGATGAAAATACATTTCAACTAGAGATGGTCCCGTTCCCTCCTACTTTTCAATGCGCTTGGGAATACTTAAAATCCTCCCCAAATCACCCAAGTGACTCCTTAACCAAAAATCACTACCTTAAATTTCTTAACCAATTGACCTTTGAGAGGCAATCACTTAAGACCAATTACCCATAAATCACAATTAGAAAGCTAAGTTTATCAACAAAATAAGAAGCATGAAAAAACTACAATACCATATAGACATCAAGGCATCCGCTGAGCGGGTTTACAACACCATGCTCGGTATAGGTGACATTGGGACCTACGAACAATGGACGGCAGAATTCAATCCAACCTCCTCCTATGAGGGAAGCTGGGAAAAAGGGTCTAAAATCCATTTTGTGGGAACCGATGAAAATGGAAAAAAGGGTGGAATGGTATCCGAAATTGCAGACAACATCCCTTTCCAATTTGTTTCCATTCGCCATAATGGAATCTTGGATGGTGAAAATGAGATTACGGAAGGCCCAGAAGTTGAAAAATGGGCAGGTGGACTTGAAAACTATTCATTCCATGAGAACAACGGAGTGACCACGGTAACCGTGGAAAGCGATGTGACCGAGGACTACCTGGATTATTTTGATACCACCTGGCCCAAGGCTCTGAACAAACTCAAAGAACTTTCGGAAGAATAGAACAGTTTTTACATAACCAATAACCGGCCTCCTAAGCATAAGAAAAATGAACACAATCCATACCTTATGAGATTACGCCTTCTACAAATTCTGATACTGTTCCAAATCAATCTCATGGTTTCTCAAACCTCTCTTGGGGAAATCAACCTTGAAAACGGAAAGTACACCGTGGGGTTTCGCCACTACCCTACTCTAGATAGCTCAAGAACCTACAGCAGGGCCATGGACTATACCCACAAAAAGGTAGCCCGACCCATTTCCATAAGTCTTTGGTATCCTGCAGAACAAATTGGAAAAGGTATGGAGCCCTTGCAGGTCCTGGATTACCTTGAAATATTAAAAGAGGAAGAGGAATGGGAGCATTTGCCCAACGAACAGATTTTAAATTGGTTTTATTATCCCAACACCCCTGCCAACCAAAAACACCTCAAGGAAAATACAACAGCTTATTCCAAAGCGGATTTCAGAAAAGAAAAATTTCCTGTAGTGGTCTATGCACCCAGTTTCATGGCGTCCTCCATAGAAAACTTTGCACTTTGCGAATATTTGGCAAGCCATGGGTATGTGGTGGTATCCAGCCTAAGTCGTGGTACGGAGACCCGTTGGTTCAGTAACAACAATGCCAAGGAGATTGAGACCCAGGCCAGGGATATGGAGTTTTTGATAAAAGAAGTTGGGAAACTCCCTATGGTAGGTTATGACCAGATTGCCCTAATGGGCTTCAGCTTTGGTGGCCTGTCAAATATCATCGTGCAAAATAGAAATGATATGGTAAAAGCCATAGTCAGTCTGGATGGCACCGAAAGATATCAATATGGGCTATTGGAGCAATCTCCCTTTTTTGATGCGGCCAAAATAGATGTCCCCTACCTCCATATGGCACAAAAAGACATTCCCGACATCGTCTTGAAAGAGGACAAAATCGATGCCGAACTCAACACAAAATTCCCCTTGTATGACAGCATAACCCAAGCTACCACATATCGGCTGAAGTTCCACGACCTTACGCACAGTTATTTCAGCACCCTTGGGATTCTCTTTGCCGATAGGGACAATAGACAAGATAAAAGTGATTCCAAAATCATGGAGTCCTACAAATGGGTAGTGGCCTATGCATTACATTTTTTGGATGCCGCACTAAAGAAGGACAGCAATGCCATGCAGTTTATGGACAATGAACCGTCTGGCAATGGCGTAACCCAAGATTTAATCTCCCAAACCACCAAGCGACCAGAAAAAAGAGCCTACACCTTTCAGGATTTTAACGACTTGGCCTCAGTCCAGGACTATAAAGATCTATCCCAACTGTATAACTCCATACTAAAAGCTCATCCGGACTTTACCATCCCGGAAGGCAATTTGAACACGCTCGGACTGCAATTGGTCTTCAACCCAAAAACATCTTCGCAAGGGATAGAGGTGTTTTTGTTGGCCACACGACTTTTCCCAAATTCTGCCAATCTCCATGACAGTCTGGCGGAGGGCTATTTATTCTTGGGCAACACGGAAAAAGCCATTGAAAGTTTTGAAAAATCCTTGGCATTGAACCCTCAAAGCCAAAATGCCATATATAGATTGGAGCAACTAAAAAAGTAACACTTTGAAAAAACCAACATTTCCATTCGTAGCACTCCTTTTTTGCATGGCCCATTTGGCCTTTGCCCAAACCCCAAAACAACCGAATGTGATCATCATAATAACGGATGACCAAGGGTATGGCGATTTGGGGAGTACCGGCAACCCGCATGTACAAACACCAGTCTTGGACAAATTCGCCCAAGAGAGTGTCCGTTTCAATAATTTTTATGTATCCCCCGTCTGTGCGCCAACACGTTCCAGTGTCATGACAGGCAGATACAGTTTGCGTACTGGCATCAGGGACACTTACAATGGTGGGGCCACCATGGCCCAAAACGAGGTGACAATTGCTGAAATGCTCAAGCAGGCCAACTACCGTACGGGTATTTTTGGTAAATGGCATTTAGGCGACAATTATCCGTTCAGGCCCAACGATCAAGGTTTTGACGAATCGGTCATCCATCTGGCCGGAGGCATGGGACAAGTGGGAGATGTTACCAACTACTTTAAGGGAGACCGAAGCTATTTTGATCCCGTACTTTGGCATAACGGAGTGCAGGAAGCCTATACAGGGTATTGCTCAGACATCTTTGCCGAACAGGCCATGGATTTCATCCAAGAAAATAGGGAGCGCCCCTTCTTTTGCTACTTATCTTTTAACGCGCCCCATACCCCACTGCAGGTACCCGACAAATATTATGAAATGTATAAGGACATAGACCCTGCTTCGGGATTTGACCATGATGGCAGACCGTTTCCCCATATGTCTGAAAAAGATAAGGAAGATGCCAGAAAGGTGTATGGCATGGTTACCAATATCGATGAGAATGTGGGCAAATTGTTGGATACCCTGGACAAGCTAAATATTGCGGACAATACCATCATCATCTTTATGACGGACAATGGTCCTCAACAATCCAGATATATTGCGGGTATGCGTGGAAAGAAAGGTAGTGTCTACAGAGGAGGTGTCAGGGTTCCCTTTTTTATAAAAAACCCTGCATTTAAAGCTGATAAAGAGGTGGAAATACCAGCAGCACACATAGACCTATTGCCCACCATAGCAGAGCTGTGCCATGTGGACCTGCCGAAATCCAAAACTGTGGATGGGCGTAGTCTGGTTCCCTTGATCAATTCTTCAAACCCTACATGGCCGGAAAGGTATTTATTCTTCTACTGGACCCGTCGTTATCCCGAACTATACAACAACATTGCCTTACAGAAAGGAGATTATAAGTTGGTGGGGCACACCTCCTATGATTCCCCTATTACCGAATTTGAATTGTTCGACATAAAAGAAGACCCCTACGAACAATCCAATATCATTGCAACAAACACAGAGCTTGCTGAAACTTTCAAAAAGGATCTGGACGCTTTGTACTATGAACTGATTTCCTCAGAGAACCTTATGCACCCTCCCCGCATTGAAATAGGAAATGCCAACGAGAACCCCACCATATTGAACAGAAATGATGCCGATGGGGAACGGGGCATTTGGAATCAGGAGGAAATCTATGGAAAATGGAACGTAAAGGTCAACGCAGGGGTGTACCATATAAAGCTGAAGTTCATCAAACCTGTAGCAACCGGAGGAAACTTATTGTTTGAAGCAGGAAGTGTGGTCACTAGAAAAAAAGTGCAAAGCCCCATTACGGATAGTATTGAAATGAACAATGTCTATCTCCCAGACATGGAATGTGAAATACTGCCCTATTATCTTGTGGACAAAAAAAAGATATTTCCGTTCTGGGTCCAAATGGAGAAAATTAATTAAAAGTTCAGGTTTGCTAAGATTGGAAAACTCAGCGAACAGATGCGTATCTTTACTGCTTGTTATGCCCTAGCCCATGAGCGAACAGATCCTGACAGAACACATCAGCAGCTACGTCAACTTTTCAAAAGAGGAATTATCGGAAATCGCACGTTTTTTTAATATTCAATCCTATCGCAAAAAAGAGAAATTGCTCCACGCAGAAAAACGCTGTGACACGATATTTTTTGTGGCAAAGGGATGTTTGCAACTTTACTTCATCGATGATTTGGGCAACCCTAAAACCACCCAGTTTGCCATGGAGACCTGGTGGCTGACCGATTTTCTGGCCTTTCAAAACCAAAGACCCTCCAATTTCTATGTGGAAACTTTGGAGAAATCAACGGTTTTATCCATTTCCTTTTCAAAATACCAGGAGCTGCTGGAAAAGTTCCCAAAAATGGAGAAATATTATAGGGCCATTCTGGAAACGGCCTACGGTGCGGCCCTTATGCGCATCAAGTACATCCACAGTCTTTCCAAGGAAGAGATGTTCTTCAGTTTCCGAAATAGTTTCCCTGAATTTGTACAACGTGTGCCCCAATATGTGTTGGCCAGTTTTCTTGGCCTAACCCCAGAATACCTGAGTGAAATCAAAAAAAAGTGATTTTCTTAAACCAGCTTAATTTTTATTGAATTTCGTTTGACCACCTTTGTATCACGCAAATACGGGAAAAAGTCAGAACATGGCGGACGCTAAAAAAATTGTTGTGGTAGGTGGAGGTTTTGCAGGTCTGGAACTTGTAAAACAATTGGGAAATTCGGATGCTTACCATATCACTTTGGTGGACAGTAACAATTACAATTTTTTCCCGCCCTTGATCTACCAAGTATCAACAGGCTTTATGGAACCATCGGCTATAAGCTATCCGTTTCGAAAGATCTTGAGGAAATTGAAGAATGTACGTTTTAGACTTGGTTCCCTTGAGAAGGTTGTACCCGAAGAAAACAAAATACTGTTAAGCAACGGGGAACTGGAATATGATATTCTGGTGATGGCCACGGGCACGGAAAGTAACTTTTTTGGAAATGGGAACATTGAAAAGCATAGCCTGCCCATGAAGACCATCAGTGATGCCCTTTCCCTGAGAAATGTTATCCTGACCCGTTTGGACCGTGCTACCCGAATCGATGACGTAGAGGAACGAAAAAAGTACCTGACCTTTGTCATTGCCGGCGCAGGACCTACGGGGGTTGAACTTTCGGGCATACTGGCCGAAATGAAGACCACCATCATCATCAAGGATTATCCGGAACTGCAGAAGAAAGACCTTGGACAGATTCATCTCATCGATGGTCAAGATTCCGTTTTGGCCGCTATGTCCAAAAGTGCCCAGACCTATACCGCCAAAAAACTGTCCGAATTGGGCGTTAACCTGACCATGAACACACTGGTCAAGGATTTTGATGGGGAAACCGTACAATTGTCCAACGGTACAGAGATTCCCTCCAAAAACCTGATTTGGGCCGCAGGGGTATCCGCCAAAACCTTTCAAGGCTTTCCAAAAGACAGTTTTGGGGCCGGTAAACGGTTAAGAACAAACTCCTTCAACCAAGTCCAGTTGTGTGAGAACATCTATGCCTTGGGAGATTGTGCCTTGGTCGTTGGGGATGAGAATTATCCCAAGGGACACCCACAATTGGCGCAACCGGCATTACAACAAGCAAAAAACTTGGCCGATAACTTAAAAAGGAAAGACCAAAACTGGAAACCGTTCCGCTATACCGATAAAGGTTCCCTGGCCATTATTGGTAGAAACAAGGCCGTGTTGGATTTCCCTGGACAGAAACAGTCTTTAAAAGGCTTTAGCGCCTGGCTTATATGGATCTTTGTGCACATCATGGGCCTCGTGAACTTTAAAAACAAGGTTAGAACGCTGTACAACTGGCTCGGATATTACATCTACAAGGACCAATATTTTAGAATGATCATTAAACCCACAGAAAGAAATAACACATAACATGAAACATTTAGGACTACTTGCCCCCCTATTCTTTGCCGCAATTCTTTTGAGCTGCAATACCGAAAAATCAAAATCCAGCCCTAAGACTGAACAAACTGATTATGTGAAGGTACCCTCGGATACGCTCACCAAACACTTAAAACCCTTCAATCTTGAATTGCCCACCATAGGACTTCTCATGTTCAATGGCGTTTTGCAGGGAGAGGTCATTGCCACATCGGATGTTTTTGGAAAACCAAACCAAGATATGGAGCAGCTCTTTAACGTGGTCACCATAGCGGAAACTGAAAGACCCATAACCACTGAAGAAGGCATGCATTTTGTCCCCGATTATACTTTTGAAAACTGCCCCAAGCTTACTGCGCTTTTCGTTCCCAGCGGTTACGATATGTATGCCCAGGTACGCAACAAAAAAATGATAGAATTCATCCAAAGGAAAAACGAGGAAACCCAATACATTGTCAGCAATTGTGCGGGAGCCCAACTTATTGGGGAATCCGGGATTGCAGACGGACATAAAATCGTTACCTATATTGGTGGTGGAAAGGAATTACAGGAGAACTATCCAAATTTAAAGGTACAAGACGATAGTGAAGTTACTTTTGTGGAGGATGGAAAGTTCAGTTCCTCCAACGGAAACCTGACCAGTTATATTTCCGCATTGAATTTGGTCGAAAAAATGACCAGTCCCGAGCACAGACAGTTTGTGGAAGATTATCTATACATAGACCGACTTAAAAATTGGGGAGAATAGATCTCCCCCCACTCCCTCTAGTACTACCAAAACCATTCGTGAAAATTGGTGTAATTCGAGTCGGAAAGCCAAAACATAGATTTCTCACATTCCCTTCGGCAAGTTCGAAATGACCATAAGGTCCACAATGTCATTTCGACAAAGTCCCGATAACTGTCGGGACGACGAGAAATCCCACTGATGTCTCGACTGCGCTCGACATGACAAGCACATTGCAATTCGTAAACATTGGTGCCATTCGTGTCAAACAATTAATCGCTTGACATTAAAAACAACAGCCGGCATCAGGTAGTTGAACCCCACCTGAGCGGCCGACTGTCGACACTATATCAATTACAGCTAATGGGAGCCAAGGTGATTTGCAGCAATAGGTTATTGGTCACCTCAAAACACTTCTGACTGCTCAGGTAGCCATAAGATCTTGGACTGCCCAGTTGTCGCCATATAAAGGCATCCTGGAACTGGAACTCCACCTCAACATCATGAGCACCATCCGGTGGACTCTTAACCGAACGTTGGCCATTGTTTACGGTATAATATCCTCCAATAACCGTATTGTTGGTCCCTGCGGTTTTGTAGACAAATCGGTACCTGACATCAAAAATGGAATTGTTGTCCACGTCCACACTGGCATGGTCATACTTAAAGGTTTGGCAACTTTCCACCCTGTAGTCTGTGGTGTAGCCCATTTTGGCAAGTGAATTGTCCTTAAGGTACCGGATGGTATACGCAATAGGCACCCCGGGATTGTCCCGACTATAAACGGCATTTTCCCCGGTAATCACACTGTTGAGCGACCCAAAACCGGAGTCGATATCCGCTAAATTGATGGCCTCGGAAGCCGCTTCGGCATTTCCACCGATGGTCACCACCGTAACACTGGAGGTTTTCAATATCTCATCATAGGTAGAATTCACGGTCCCTACCCCACTTACACCCCCTGCATATTCCAGTACGGCATCCAGTTCAATGGAGGTATCCGTATTGGTGGTTTCCATACGCACCATAATGATACGGCCGTAGGATACCGAACTTACATAAGCAGGCGGGGCATCGGAACCAATGGCGGCATCAACCTGCGCTTGGGTCACCGAAGGATCAAAAACACTGCCCGGTGAACTTGGGGTATCCATGGTCACCGTATAAAAAACCTGCTTGAACACCACCCCGGCATAGTGCTTTATGGTAGTGCTCTCATAATCGAACTGGGAAGCCAAGGAGCCTGTGGCCCATTCCAAGTTCAATCCCACATCCATGCTGAATTGTTTGGAGGAATACGATTCCGAAGCTTGATAGGATGAATTGGATGCATTCACATAACCATCCTGATAGGCATTGGCGTTCCACCATTCCAAGGCATCATCTATACCGGACTGCACGGACGAATTGGTGGGGTTGTCCACCACAATATTACCTTGGGTTCCTATTCCGGGTAAGTCCAAACGAAGCGTCACCGGAGCGCGGTCCAATGCCAAGGGATCAGGGGCACCGTCCAGCATTCCGGCATTGCCTATGACCAAGGCCCCGGGATAGACCACACCATTGGTGGGCCGCAAAATGGCCACATCGTCATAATTGGATTCCAAGCTATAGTCCATGGTTCTGCACTCGAACAATTGGCCCAAGGTTGGCCCCGTATTGGCCGTATTGTCCGAATTCAAAGTGCGTTCAGCAGCAGCTCCCCCGGTATCCTGTACATTCAAAAGTTCATCGGAGTTGTACGTAAGGCTGGACACGGAAGAGTTGATGTCCTCGAGGTTGTTGTTCTCTTCTCCTCCGTTCTCACCTCCATTCTCGCCCCCGTTTTCCCCGCCATTTTCTACCGGTGGGTCGGTTCCGCTGTCTTTACTGCACGAAACAGCAATGCATAAAGTCATGGCCCAAATGAACAGGGTCCACACATTTAATTTTTTTACAATTGTTTTCATAACTACTTGGTTTTATGGGTTCAACGCTCTCGAAATTAGAGGCCAATCCCACCCGTTCCTAGTAATGGATATGGACAAAGCATGGACAACTCCCTTTGATTTAGCCTCAAAACCCCATGGACGGCCTGTTATAGAGCAACAACCAAAACTCAATTTATAACATTGATTATCAATTAGTTAAAATAAGATAAAGATGCTATCCCAACAGAGACAACCATGGACAACGTATGGACAAGGCCATTATTCCTCTTAAAATCATATTCTATTTATGGTTACCTTGAAAAACCAAACCATCAACCACATGAAACCTCAATTACTTCTGTCCCTTGCTTTTCTTGCTTTCACATCAACCTTCTATGGGCAAGACCAACAAAGAGTGGATAGCCTAGTTGGAACTCTTAAGGAACAAGTAGATGAAGAGCGGTTGTTAACGCTGCGAGAATTGTTTATGGAATACTTGTATGTGGATCCTAAATTGGCCAAACCCTATTTGGATGAGGGAATCCAAATTGCACAACAGCTTAACGATACCAGTTTAATTGCCCAGACCACGAATGAGCATGCTGTTTTTCTTCTGGTAAACTCCAACCCAAAAGATGCTCTTCCCCTATTAAAAAAAGCATTGGAGTTGTACCGCTTGCTAGGAAACAAAGAACGCGAGAGCGCCATGCTCAACAACATGGGAAATACGTACCGTAGTCTTGGCGATTATGTGAGTTCCTTGGAAAGCCATATGAAATCCCTGAAAATCAAAGAGGAAATAGGCGTGGACAGCGAAAAAATGGCAGCTAGTTATTGGAATATTGGCAATTCCCAAGGGGACCTCAAAAACTACGAAGCTTCTACTGCTTGGTACAGAAAAGCAGAGGTCATCTACGACAGTCTTGACTTAGATGCCGACTATTACAACATACGCTATCTTATTGGATTGAACCTTAAGGATCTTGGCAATAACGAGGAGGCCATGTCCTATTTTGAAGAGGCTATTGAGTATTATAAGAAAAGTAACCGCCACAATGATCTGGCTGCCGCTTATGACAACCTCGGTATCATAAAAATGCAGAACGATGACTTTGATGAAGCGGAGGTCTACTTTAAAAAATCGTTGGATATCAGTAAAAATTATGGGGAAGAAACCTTGGTAGCGGTAACCATGCGCAACCTTGGCGTGACCAAATACCATCAGGGCAAACTTAAAGAGGCCTTGGAACTGCAAGTAAAGGCTTTGGAAAAATTGGAAGAGGCCGGAGCAAGAAAACTAATGATCAAAAGCCACCTTCACCTATCAAGGGTGTACCATAAACTAGGCATGTTGGAAAAGGCTTTGGAATCACACAAAAAATACGCCGAGCTCAACAATGAAATTATGAGCACGGAAAATATTGAAAAAATCAATGAGCTTGAAATTCGGTATCAAACCGAGAGAAAAGAAGCCGAGATCGCCCTGCAACAGGAAGAGATCAATACCCTGAACGAAAGGGCCAAAGTGGACCGGCTCACGAAGGGTCTCTACGCGGGGGGCATGTTCTCCTTTATCGCTGTTAGTGGGTTGTTGTTCTTCGGGTTTCGGCAGCGGATGAAGAAAAACCATATCGCCCGCGAAAAACAAGAAGAAATCTATAGGCAGGAAATCGCGCACAAAAAGAAGGAACTGGCCAGCCAGACCCTGCATTTGGTACAGAAAAACACCTTTATCCAAGAACTCAAGGAAAATCTGGAAAACATAAAGGCATCCCCCGAAAAGTTCAAGACAGAGTTCCGCCGCATTGTGATGTTGTTGAGAAAGGAAAATGCCTCGGACAAGGACTGGGAAATCTTCAAGACCTATTTTGCCGAAGTGCACAACGACTTTGATCAAAAACTCAAGACGCTCTATCCCGATATTTCGGAAAAGGAGATACGCTTGGCTGCCTTTTTGCGCATGAACCTTACTACCAAGGAAATTGCTGCCACCCTGAACGTGCTGCCGGACAGTATCCTAAAATCCAAATACCGCCTCAAAAAGAAATTAAGGCTGGACAAGGATACAGACCTAAATGATTTCTTGAACTCGCTTTAATTAGCTTTCCGAAATCATCCCATGCTATTGGGCCTGCTACTGCTGCCCGAACTGCCAGAGTCCGAAGACTGATCTTGTAGCATTTGGAAGGTGTCTTCAGTGTCTTTTACGGAATCGGCGGTACAGGAAACCACAAACATGGACACCACAGCCAGAAGAAATACATACTTGAACTTAGAAATAAGAGTCATCATAATTATGTTTGTTTTATGTTGAAATATAACACTTTACAAAATAGGAAACAACCTCCAAACCACGCATTATATTCTTACAAAAAATTGAAGTTGGGCCAAGAAAGACCACAAACTCGTGGACGAGACATGCCCTCAAATCTACAGGTACTCACCTTAAGTAATGGAAAAATAACTCCTGCCCGAACATAACTGTTGGTGATTCGGGCAAAATGTGCGAACTTGTCCGTATCCCCCGATAGTCATTTCAGTATCAAGCTATTGTAGGGTATGAAAGTCTCGTCAGAAAATCAGTTTTTTGCCTTTTCCGCGGTTTGGTTCGTCCTAAACGTATTTTGGGGGTTTGCCCATTCCTTCTACCTTCCCAGCTATTTTGGAAACACAGACCCCTTGCCCATACATCTGGTGATCCATGGGGTTGTTTTTTCCATTTGGATCTTGTTGTACGCCGTGCAGATTTTCCTGATCCGATTCCGAAGCTATAAAACACATATATTCTTGGGCATGTTCGGGCTAGCGGTCATGATCGTAATGGTACCCACTGGTCTTTTTCCCTCCATCTACAAAATGTATGCGGGCATTATCCCCATTGATGCGGCCGGGCACAATGTGTTTCGGCTACTATCTGCCTATGCCCTGTTTGGAGTGGCCTTTGCCAAGCGGAAAAACGCATTTTTGCACAAACGGTTGATGTTGGGCTGTATGGTGATGCTCATGGGAGCCGCCATTTTCCGGTTTTCCTATGATCTGGGCCTGCAGGAGAGCCAACTGTTCAACAAAGGCGTGCAGATGTTCCCCGCTTTGGTCTTGTTCGGCTTTGATTGGGCAAAGCTCAAGAAAGCGGTATGGGTAGATCTGGTTTCCCCCATGCTTGTTTTGGGCATCTTCTTCTTGGCCGATCATTTCTGGTTGTCCCCCATCGGGGCCGGTTTTATGGATCTCCTCATTGCCATTTTTGTAAAACCCTTCCTGTAGCGGCCCAAACGTCATTTCGATATGAGGAGGGTAACGACAATTGAGAAATCCCAAAAAATAGATTTCTCACACTCCCTTTGGTCAGTTCGAAATGACGAGGCCATTGCAATTCGTGAACATTGGTGCCATTCGTATTGGAAAGCCAAAACACAAATAAGAAAACCGGTCCCAAGTCATTTCGATATGAGGAGTGGAACGACGATTGAGAAATCCCAAAAAAATAGATTTCTCACATTCCCTAGATCCCTCGCAAGCTCGGGACAGGCTTCGAAATGACCACCGGCCTCCTATCCCCTAAAATCACTCCGTAATCTGTTCCAGACACTCCCACAGCCCCTTGATGTTGAAAAGAGCGTCCTTTTCCGCTTCGTCCAAAGGTTCATGGGTGTGGTACAGGGTGGTGTCGTGCACCAGTTTTAGGGACTTGACCAATTCCGGGGCATCCAGATAATGGGCGTAGTCCAACAGTTGTACCTGAGCTGGACTTAGCATTTTGGAAAATTTGGGGGTGATTTTTACCTCATTTTCGGCACCGCCCTGCGTGCTACAGGGGCAGTTTTTTTGACCATCTTGTGTTGACATACGTAAGAAGATTAAAAATTAAACAAAGAGGGAAGGTCACCGTCAACACATTCCAAGCAATGCTCAGATAGGTCTCGGGACTTGCACCCGTATGCCTTCCCAGTTTCTTTTGTTTAAACCGATTTTGAAGTTTTCGCATTGCGAGATTGTTAAAATGTGTTGACATGGCAAATATACACTTTAAATGCAATGCAGTTGATAACTCTTTGAAATCGTTGGGATTAAAAAGTTGGTTATAAGAAAGGAACGGGGGGAATTAGTGAGCCATACCTTAGTCATGCAGAAATAAAGGATGACCCATTACACTAGTTTTATGCCTATATTGAGGTATATAGATGTATTTTATGCTTATATAAACAAGTTGTGTGTCATTAAAACCCAAATAAACTTTAAAATGAGAAACATTAGAATTGTAATCATATTGTTAAGCATTTTTCTGATCAATTCCTGTGCTTTGAAACCTATTACATCGGAATATACATTCATTAAAACTGACATTGAAAACGTAGAATTAAATGATTTAGGGAATGGAAATATTTTGATTTATAATGGAGCAAATATTTTGCACAAAATGGACAATACCGCTCGATTAAATATCTGGCTTGACCAAAAACCTCTCGGACAAATTAGACCAAGCGAATATGTAATTATAAACCTCAAAAAAGGAAAACACCAATTCAAAGTTTTACACATTGATGTTGTGAATATGAGAAGTGAACACGAAATTGAAGTAGATGACAAAACAAAAATCATAAAAATAAAACCGACTATTACATCAAATAAATTAGAATTGACAAATGAGTTTCCTAAAAATTTTGACAAGTTTAAATACGCAGAAAAAAGATAAAAAAACGCCACACAACAATGGCTATACGTAATAGCACCATTATAGCCTACTTCCGAAAATCCTCATAGATTTTCAGTTTGGTGCGTACTTGCTAAGTTAACCGCTAAACCACACAACTACTCATAGCCGAGACTGTTAAGCACAATTGACGAATGAAACTAATAAACTTAATAGGAATAATAATTATGGGACTTTTTAGCTTTTTTGGTTGTAAGTCGGACAAAAAAACTGATTCAAAATCTGAAATGGACCAAGAAATACAGGATTTAATCGACAAATCGTTCGAGGAGTTCAACAATAGAAAAATCTATAAGACTTTAACATCTGAAATTATTGATAACACAGAAGATGATAAGTTGCTACAAACCATATTTGATAACATAGAAACCAACTTTGAAGAAGGAGAGCAATATACCTTGGACAAAATCTCAAAGCTTACGAAAGGACAACAAGCAATCTTTTCAATTTGGATGTTGCAGGCAGAAGTTAACAACGGAGGATTTAATCAATTCTATTATAATTCGAGTGGTCAGTTTTCAGAAATGGCAAGATACGGACTGGACTTTATTGGTGCAGGAAAATTTGCTGAATTAGTTGAAAAAGCAAATAAGACTTATTCAGAAATTAAGGACAAACTTGAATCAAAGGATAATGGAACAATTGAGAGCTTTAGTGAATCCTATGAAGATAATCCTCTGAACGATTTAGACGACAAATTTTATGAGCTTGAAGAATCTGAAAATTTAGATAGCCTGCAAATAGTGTTTATTAGAAAAAACAAGGAAGAATTTATAAAAGAAAAGAGCAGGTAACAAAATGTATAGTGTATATCCTTCGGGATACGCACCATACCCAAACCGTTGGGCTTAATACAAAAACACTGCCTTTATAAAGGAAATTCGTAATTTTGTACCCCAATACATTTTATGTTCCGTACAGCTGTAATATCATATTCGGATATTGTAAAATAGATAGTCAATTTTCTTTGACTATCTCCCTTCTTTTCCTCAGGTAACCATCTGAGGTAGTACCATCTATTTACATTTTACAACTAATCACAGGCATTGTGGACGCTTTTGTATTTATATGAATATAAATACCGTAGTGTTTGCAATGGTTTAAACACACAGAATATGAAATTGGAACATTTTGGATATAACAACAACATAGAAAAACTAAGGATCCAACATAACCTTTTAGACTTTGGAATCGGGAGAGTTATTTCAGAGCACAAGGAGAGATATATGGTTAAAACGGAAAACGGTGAATTTGAGGCAGAAATCACAGGGAACCTACGATATACCGCAAATTCTCGTGAAGATTTTCCCGCTGTGGGCGATTGGGTCGCCATTTCTGAATATGATGACCATAAAGTGCTCATACACGCCATTTTGCCCAGAAAAACCATTATTAAAAGGCAGGCCGTTGGCAAAAAAGGGGAAAATCAGGTCATAGCGACCAATATTGACTTTGCTTTTATCGTACAGGCTGTGGACAGGGATTTTAATATCAATCGAATAGAAAGGTATCTGACCATTTGTAATGTATCGAATGTACAACCGATCATCATTCTCAATAAGATTGACTTGATTTCCGAAACTGCTCTGACCGATTTGATATCAGAAGTTCAAGAAAGAGTGAAGCACGTACCGCTTATGGCCATAAGCAATACGTCCCAAAAGGGAATCGAGACAGTGAAAGGATATATTGTAAAGGACAAAACGTACTGTTTGTTGGGCTCGTCAGGCGCAGGAAAATCAAGCCTTCTGAACAATCTTTCGGGCAAACAACTGATGAAAACCAATACGATCAGCTCAAGTACGAACAAAGGACGGCACGTTACCACCCACCGGGAATTGATAGTTCTTGAAAATGGTGGGATTATCATTGACAATCCCGGTATACGGGAAGTGGGTATCTCAGATTCCGTTGGGGGATTGGAAAAAACATTTGAAGAAATTGTTGAGCTATCCAAAAACTGCAAGTTTAAAGATTGTACCCATACCATAGAAATGGATTGTGCTATTCTGACAGCCGTTGAAAGTGGAAAGGTGGATAAATTGTTCTATGAAAATTACCTGAAAATGAAACGGGAAAAAGAACATTTTGAATCAACTGTAGCTGAAAAACGCAAAAAGGACAAGAATTTTGGAAAAATGGTCAAGCAGTTTAAAAATTTGAGAAAATCAAATAAGTACTAAGCACAACAAAACGTGTACAAGCAATAGCGGTTTGGGTGCCCATCCAAGCCGCTATTTCATTTAATTAGAGTATTTTGGAGACATGGATTCCAAGCTTCCCCTACTCCCACAAGATTATTTCTTGTGGTCCTGTAAAGCCAAAACCATACACACCATGAGGATACAGCACATTTTCATCTTAATTTCCATTCTACTTTTTGCCTGCGCGGGAATTGCACAATCCACAAGTACCTTTACCGACTCGCGCGATGGACAGACCTATGCGACCATCAGTTTTAAAAACGCTTCTACGGGCACCACCTATACCTGGTTGGCCCAAAACCTCAACTATAAAATGCCGGGCAGTTACGCGTATGATGACCATGAGGACAACCGAAAAGAACTGGGCTTGCTCTACACTTGGGAAGCAGCAATAAAAGCCTGCCCCTGCGATTGGCATTTGGCAACGGATACCGAATGGTCCCTTTTGGTGGACCAATTTGGCGGCACGGATAAGGCCGGAGAGGCCCTAAAAAGTACCAATGGCTGGAAAGAAGGTGGAAATGGCACCAACAGCAGTGGGTTCAATGCGCTTCCTGCAGGCATTCGTAGAAACAATGGTTATGACGTCTTGGGGTATTTCGCTTTCTGGTGGTCGTCCACTTCTGCCGGTGTAAATGGTAAAGTATGGGGATGGGACATCAGTTATGGTGGCCCTGACATGTCCATCAAATCCAAAGTGTTCCGGTACGATGTCAAAACCCTTGGTGGACTCTCGGTTCGTTGTGTTCGGGATTGACGTATTTTGAGTTGTCCAATAAAGGCTTCACTCCCACATTGTTGTATCTTGTAGGCAAGTAACTGATGTTTATCCGAAACCAATATGAGCCAATAGAAAAAATTCAACCTCAATTGAAGAACATGAAAACATTCGCCAAATTAACATTGATTACAGCCTTTATTATTGCCCTAAGTGCTTGTAACAACAAAGAAAACAAAGAGGAAACGTTCACCATATCCGCACAGGTAACCGGATTTCCCGATGGAACCACATTCTATCTGAGAAACATGGCTACCGATGCGGTTTTTGATAGTGCCACAGTCAAAAACAACACCTTTGCGTTTGAAGGAAACTTGGCCAGTCCACCTGAGCATATCTGGTTGAACACAACCGTGGACAAAAAATTCATCTATACCAATCTACTTATTGGAAATGAGAATATCATTGTCAAAGCAGATATTACAGATTTTCCTTGGGACGTGGATGTCAAAGGTTCAAAAACCCATGAAGATTTTGCTTACGCACAAAGCCTCACCAAAGAGAACAATAAAAAAAGAGATTCCTTGGTCCAAGTCTTTTTGGGACTCCCCCAAGAAAAACAACAAGAAGCAGGGGCTGAAATTTGGAAGGAAATCAGAAAAATTGACAGTATTACAGATGCTTCACAAGTTGACTATGTAAAATCCCATCCCAATACTTATATAAGCGTAATGCAACTTGGCTTTCTAAAAAATAAATTGCCAAAAGACACTGTACAGAAAATATTCAATAGCTATACCCCTGAAATAAAGGAGAGCAAATATGCCAAAGTAGTTGAAGTATATCTAAGGGAGAATATCGCTGAGATTGGAGATACCTTTCATGATTTTGAAGGAGTGAACCAAAAAGGAGAAACCGTGAAATTTTCAAATATTAGAGGTGACTATACCCTTCTTGACTTTACGGCAGCGTATTGTGGTCCCTGTATCCAGGCTGCGGACGAATTGGTTGAAATAAGCGAAAAACACTCCGATTCCCTGAAAATAGTCAGTTTTACCCAAGACCCTAAAAAGGAGGTTTGGCTAAAATCCTTGGAACGGGATAAAGTCACCTGGAACAGTATTTACGATGGAAAAGGCAGGTATAGCGAAACATCAATCAAATATGGGGTTCAAGGAATACCAACCTTCGTTTTAATAAATCCGGAAGGAACAATTATTGACAAATGGACTGGTTACCGTGAAGGCAGTATCCTTGAAAGATTGGAAAAACAAAACGGCCCACAACAAGGATTATGATCCATAGTGACAGAGAACCAAAACAAAGTTTCATTGATCAAATAAACGGGGGATACACTTTAATAATCCTATGAAAAACTACCTCTGGATAACATTTTTTGCGCTAACATATTTCTCTGGACATGGACAATTGGAAACCTCAACAACGAAACAGACGGAGAAGATCCATCTCTCAGAAAAGCAATCAGAGCTCATTACCCATTGCATGGACACACTCCCCAACCAAGCACAATTATCAATTGCACTAATTGAAAATGGGAACGCACACTTTTTGGGGTTCAAAAAGGAAAAAGATTTGGTTATACCCTATGACAATTCAGGGAAAGTTTTCGAAATAGGCTCCATCACCAAGGTTTTTACGGCCACCTTACTTGCCGATTTAGTTGTGGACCAGAAAATCCACCTTGATGACCCTATTAATGAATATCTTGATTTTTCGCTGAAGAACAATGTTCAGATTACTTTCAAACAACTGGCGACCCATACCTCGGGGCTGCCCCGTGTACCGATCAGCCTAAGCTCCCCAGATCTGAGTTTGGAGAATCCGTACAAGGACTTCGAAGAAGATAAATTGAGACTTTACCTTACCGAAAAGCTGGAACTGATCGGTGAACCAGGAACAGCGTCCTCCTACTCCAATCTGGGTTTTGGTCTTTTGGGTTATCTGCTGGAGAAAATTGACAATACCACATATGAAGATTTGATGCAGACCAGAATATTTTCCAAATATCACATGCCCAGCTCTACAACCAATCGTGACCGCATAAAGGAAATCCTTGTAGAGGGATTGAACGATACGGGCAATCCAGTCCCTAATTGGGATATGGCCGCGCATATGGGTGCTGGAGGAATATTGTCCAACATTGAAGATCTGGCAAAATTTGCCATTGCCCAGTTCGATGATATCAACCAAGAATTAAAATTGACCAGGGCAAAGCATTTTACCGTGGACGAATATTACTCAACAGGCTTGGCTTGGGGCTTGATCAAAACGGATTCTGGTGAAGTTTGGGACTGGCATAACGGCGGTACGGGCGGATATACATCTTCCATGATCTTGAACACCGGAACTAAAAATGGTATCATTATTCTATCAAATATTTCCGCGCTTGGCAAACTGACCGCACATATTGCAGGATTGGCCCCTGAACTGATGGAAACGATTGAATAAAAATTCCAATAAAATGACCAAATATCTATATATTCTACTTTTCATTTTTTCCCATACCTACGTTTTAGGAAATCCCAATTATGAAAAAATTGACAAAGAGTCAAAAAATGTTCCTGACTCATTAACAAGTTCACACCAAATAACCGATTTTTTAACATCAAAATGGAAGGGTGAAGATGAAAAAGTAAGAGCTCTACACATATGGATAACACATAATATACACTATGATGTGAGCCAAATAAATGGCGTTTTCAATTATGGTTCCTATGATGAAATGGTAGAGGAAACTGTAAAAACACGTAAGGGAATCTGTGGGCATTATGCCCGGCTATTTCATCATATGTGTGAATCCATAGGAATTGAATCCTTCATAATATCTGGTTATACACGTGAATGGGATTCCAAAGAGATCTCGCAATTGGACCATGCTTGGAACGCTGTTAAAATCAATAATCAATACCTTTTTATTGATAACACTTTTGCCGCCGGATATTTAGACCATAATGATGATTATGTACATGAATTTTCCGATGATTATTTCCTGATTCCTCCAAAGGACCTGATAAAGACCCATGTGCCATTTGACCCCCTTTGGCAGTTTTTGGACAACCCAATCAACAACATGGATTTTAAAAACAGGGACTTCTCCAAACTCAACATTAGTGGGGATTTTGACTATAGGGATTCAATTGCAACAATGACCAAGCTGGACTCAATAATTCGAATCAAGAAAAAGGTCGCCCGCATTAAAAGATCGGGCATAACAAATCGTTTAATTCAGGAATACATCAATGAACGCGAGGAACAAATTGAAAACCTTACATATGGTCGGTGGGTTGCAATTTTCAATGGAATAAGCAATATGACAAATGATGCCAAAGATGAAATCAACTTGGGTATTAGTTTCAACAACATATTCTTCGGCTACATGAATAAAGGGTTTCGTAATCCTAAAATTGATGACCAACAAATAAAAAGCACCATAGAAAAAGTAAACCTCCATTTTTATCAAGGAAAAAATCAATTGAAAAAATCAAAGGACCTTTTGAATGGACTAGAATATTCAGGAAAAAATGTAGAACACTTAAAGTCCTCTGTAAATCATAAACAAGAACTGATTGACTTTATAGCTGAAATGGAGTATAAACTATTGGAGATTGAACTCTCCATAGTGAAAAACACTGATTACGCAAATAGATATTTAAAAAAATGGAAACCTTTGAGACCTTGGGTACCCTATGAATAAAACGTCTATGGCCAATGGGCCAAGACCCTTTGTGGTTTTGTGCCGAGCTGAAGAAGTAACAATGATAAGCTGACAACACTATAAATGCAAAAATTTAGAAAAGCACTCATAATATCGGCACTATTGGTTCTGACGCTTTTGGTCCTCTCTTCCATTCCTGAGAGCAGAAATGAGCTGAAGACCCAGCACTTTACATTACGGTTTAGCAGTAGTATGGACTCCACGGCAATTGCCGAACTTGGTGAAACTCTGGAAAACAGTTATTCTAGAATAGGTAACGACCTAAAAACACAACCTTACCCTACCATTGAAACCAATATTTATGCCCAACGATGGCGGTATATAAAGGCAACAGGGAACTGGGGGGCTTCCGGAAGCATAGAAGGAATCTCCAAGCTTCATTTTTTGGAACAGGCATGGGGAGAAAGTGACGTAAACAAAACCGCAGTACACGAATTTGTCCATGCCGTTACCCTGAAACTGCTTTTGGACCATGAAACACAACCTGTAGACTCCAAGACTTTCGACAAGAAATTCATGTCCTTCCCCGTATGGTTGTGGGAAGCCATAAGCGTCTATGAAGCCAAACAGTTTGTGGAGCCCCGAACACTGCCCTATTTGAACAATGGACAATATCCAAGTCTTTCGGAGTTGAACAATCGCACAAAAGGCGGAAAAATTTATAGCTGTGGCTATACCATTGTGGAATACATTTTGGACAACTATGGGCAAGATAATTGGGTTGATCTGATCAAAAATTACGGGAATTTAAAAACGACTTTTGGTGTAACGGACGAACAATTCAGCAAGGATTGGTATGGGTTTGTACAGGAAAAATATTTGAAGTGAACCTAGACGCTGCCTCCACTAGATAGTCGGTAATTATGAATATGAAAATAGATAGAATACATAAAACGGAATATCCAGAAGTGGTAAGGGTCTGGGAATCTTCCGTCAGGGCTACACATCACTTTTTAAAAGAAGAAGACATCGAATATTTTAAACCATTGATCCTGAACACCTATTTGGATGCCGTGGAATTGAGGTGCATGAGGAATGACGAGAACAACATTTTGGGTTTCCTCGGTGCTGCGGAGCAGAATTTGGAAATGCTGTTCATTGATCCTGAACACCGTGGTAAGAGAATAGGCAAATCATTGCTGGATCACGCCATGGAAAACCTCAATGTCACCAAAGTAGATGTGAACGAACAGAACGAACAGGCCGTTGGGTTTTACAAACATTGTGGGTTTGAAGTCATTGGTCGCTCCGAACTGGATTCTTCCGGGAAACCTTACCCGATTCTACATATGGCGTTGAAAAAATGACGACTACCAAATACATATCGAGAATCCTTAACGGAATTTTCATTCTGATCCTGCTACTTTTTGTTCTGGACATGCTGACTTCCTTTGAAATTAAAAGCCAGGCGATAAAGTCGTTTGCGTATTTCGGGATCATGGCATTGTCGCCCTTGACCTTGCTTTGGAACCTGTGGGCTTTCAAAACAAGGAAAGAAAAAATGATTGGCTTGGCAATTCCAACATTGGCCTTGGTAGGAATCTTGATCATCGGGCCTTTAAACATTTTATATTCCTCATCAGCTTGGGAAACACAGAAAGTGCTCTATCAAAATGGCCATTTGGACTTTAAAAAAGTAGAGCTTCAAATGCAGGACGTTGGCGCTTTGGGGTACAACAAGAGAACTGTGGAGGTTACCTATCTGACCGACTTATTTATGATGATCAGTCCCGTGGAAAAGGACATTGATAATCGAGTGGAATGGGTAAAAGTCAACAAAGAAGTAAATCACTCGGACTGAAATTTCCGTTATCAACAATTGGATCAATGAATTATAGCTTACTTTACAACACCATCCATAAAATCATTGAAAAAGAGGATTCCGATTTAGCATCTTTAACTGGAAAAGGAATTTTTTACGCTCCTGAACTGTATCTCGCTTTTATCGTAGGGAAAGAAATCAAGAGAGAGGAAGCTTCAATTTTTGGACACAGCACGGAATGGATAAGGGAAACAAACTTTGGAAATGGGGGACCGACTGATTTCGCATTTAAAGCCGGTAAAAGGACCTATGCTTTTGAACTTAAAGTAAGGGATAACTACCATTCATATGCTTCTGATATTGAAAAATTAAATCAACTGGACGATAACTATGACAAATTCTTTGTTGCGTTGGTTGATAGTTGGGAATCAAAAAAAGATTTGGACGAACGAATTCTATCTCTTGAAAACCAATTCCCTGGTCAATTAAACAGGATAAATGATTTCAGAAGCTTCCCCACCCTACAGGACAGATATAAGGGAAAGGTTTGTTGCACTTTGGCGGTATGGAAAATCCAAAAAACTAGGGCCAGTAAAACGTTTTCTTGACCTATAGCTTGCATTTATGGGAAAACTATCCCTGTTCCCATCAAGTGAGGTTCCAAGATGTCCCATCGCATCGATTTTATGCTTATTTTGTAGGTATTGTGATGTAAAATGCATCCTATAAACAAGTTGCGGTGCAATTTTGAAAGACAAGCCAGTTTTTATTTTAAAACAAAACGTACTGTTCCCTTTGGGAGCAATATTGGTTTCTGCCTCATTGATTCTATCGCTTTTTTATTTGGTGGAACCATACGGAAAAGCACCATGGAAATGGAAAGTCATGGTAGTGGGAATTACCGCCCTAGTATTGATGGTGCATCTGACCAAGCGTATTCTGGCTTGGGAATTTAAGTTTTATGAAGACAGATTGACCATTTCAAGACCGTTTGGTCTTATTGACAAGCAGGAAAAGGACATCCTCCTTTCGGATATTGAAAAAGTCCATCTCTCCTTGGGTTTTCGAAGAAATTGTCAACTTATGGTCCATACAAAAGCTGGAAAAAGATTTGTTTCGTTCTTCGATGTTACAAAAATTCATGCTCCTGCCCAATTGATCGCACTCTGCTTGAAAAATGGAATTGAATTCACCAGAAGTGGAGGGAAATGGGACCTATAAAGAACGTAAAACATTGAAATGATTAAACCTAAACATACAAGACCATGATAAAGAGTTATTTGAAAGTTCTGGCGGTAGCGATACTTTTTGCCGGTTGTGAAAACAACAAAAAGTCAGAAGCAACCCCAGTTGAAGTGGACCAAACAACCATCGGCCACCACATGGAACGTTTGGCATCGGATGAATTCTTGGGAAGAAAACCCTTCACGGAGGGTGAGGTAAAGACCGTAAACTATTTAAAGGGTGAATTTGAAAAATTGGGACTTTTACCGGGCAATGGCGATAGCTTTTTCCAAGATGTTCCCATGGTTGAAATTACGGGAACGCCTTCCGAAAACATGGAGATTTCCGGGAAAAACACCTCCATAAACTTGGAGCGCCTAAAGGATTTTGTGGCCACGACCAATAAACCCGTTGCCGAAGTGGGGTTGGAAAACTCGGAACTTGTTTTTGCCGGATATGGCATTGTTGCCCCGGAATATGAATGGAATGATTATGAAGGTGTTGACTGGAAGGGCAAAACAGCTGTCGTCTTGATTAATGACCCAGGCTTTAAATCCGGGGACTCCACCTTGTTCAAAGGCAATGAAATGACCTATTATGGACGTTGGACCTATAAATATGAGGAAGCTGCCCGGCAAGGCGCCGATGGGCTCATCATCATCCATGACACCGAACCGGCCGCGTACGGATGGAATGTGGTGGAAGCTGGCTGGAGCGGTTCCCGCTTGACCATTGAAAGCGATCTGCCCCTATTAAATGTCGAATCATGGATCAGTGGGGAAAGTGCCCAAAAAATGTTCGATGCTTCTTCCATGAAAGGTCAAGACTACAAGACCTTGGCCCGTAACAAAGATTTCAACCCAATTCCGTTGGACCTAACGGTTTCGGTGGGCATTACCAATACCATTAAAAAGGATGTTTCCAAAAATGTAGTGGCATTATTGCCCGGAACGGAACGGAAAGATGAATATATCATCTACTCAGCGCATTGGGACCATTTTGGGGTTGGCAAGGCTATTGATGGGGATTCCATTTATAACGGTGCGGTGGACAATGCATCCGGAACTGCGGCCTTATTGGCCATAGCGGAAGCATTCAAGAAAAGTGGTGACACAAAGCGTTCCATTGTGTTCATTGAAGTAACCGGGGAAGAGCAAGGCCTTTTGGGGTCGGCATATTATGCGGAAAACCCCATTTACGACCCTAAAAAAACGGTGGCGAACATCAATATTGACGCTCTGGACAGTCCGGGAAAAATGAAAGACCTGACCATTACCGGTTATGGCCATTCCGAAATGGATGAATATGCCAAGGAAGCTGCCGAAAAACAGAACAGGTATGTCATCCCTGACCCAGAGGCAGAAAAAGGATACTTCTTTAGGTCGGACCACTTTAATTTTGCCAAAATTGGAATACCCGCCCTATATGCAAGTGGTGCCTACGAAGGATTTGAGATCAGCATTGAGGACATCAAAAAGTACAATGACCACTATCGTATGTATAAATACCATCAACCCTCGGATGAATACGACCCGGAAACCACAGAATTGAGCGGAATACAATTGGACCTTCAATTACTCTTTACTGTGGGATTCAAATTGGCCAATGAAGATTATTTCCCAAAATGGTACGATGGCAGTGAGTTTAAAGCTGCACGGGAATAGATGCTGGGCATTGTAAAACCATATTACCCCATAAGCTTAAAGAAAATGACGCAACTGCGATTCTTGGTCATTACCCTATCCACCACCCTTCTTTTGAGTTGTTCCAGTACTCCAAAAGTCAAGTATGCTGATGGGGTATCGGACCAGTTGGAGTATGATGTGATCCTAATGGGAGGTCAATCCAATATGGTTGGACAGGGAAAACTCATAGATCTTGAACCGATGAGCTTTCCCAATATAACCTTATTCGACTTTAGTGCAAATCCGAACCTGAGCCCTCCCCAAGGTAATTTTGGACCCGAAGTTGGCCTCTCCACGGAATTAAGCAAAAACTATCCGAACAGAAGATTTCTGCTGATTAAATACGCCATTGGGGGAGCTTCCCTACTGGACTGGTCACCCAATTACGACGCACAAAAAGCTGAAATCACAGGACATCCCGAATTTGGGAACATGTACAAAAGATTGATCACACTAACCGATAGTCTGACCCAAGGGCACCAAGTAAAAACAAGGGCCTTACTTTGGATGCAAGGTGAGCGGGACGCTCGAATTCCCGCAGCCGGGGTGGAGTATTACCAAAACTTTGCATCGTTGGTCAACTCCATTAGAAAAGACCTAAAGAGTCCCGAATTGCCCATTATATTCGGAAAAGTCAATCCCCCACCGCATAGATACCCAGCTCTTGACACTGTCATTCGTGCACAAATGCAAATAACTCAGGAATTGCCCAATACCTATCTTATTGACACGGATGATTTGGAAAAATGGGAGGATGACCTTCACTATTCGTCCAGTGGACAGATCAACCTAGGGGTCAAGTTTGGGAAAAAACTAACCGAGCATATAGAAGTAGAAACGAATGCCATTCATGATTAAACTACATGTGATTGTTCACCATAAATTCATAACTTCAAAACGTAAATCCAATCTTCCCCCACCTACCACAAGATTATTTTTTGTGGGCCACTAATTTTAAAACCTGTCAATAATGAAAAGGACCTTAATCGCCATTCTTTCAGCATTCTTTTTTCAAATTGCCCTGCCCCAAAACCCCAGTGCGGAATTTGATTCGCTCATGACCAAAGTTTTTAAGGCAGATGAGGCCGGTGCGGTGGCCTTGGTCGTTAAAAACGGTAAGGTTTTGTACCGTAAGGCTTTTGGGATGGCCAACATGGAACTCGGCGTAAAAATGAAACCCGAAAATGTCTTCAGGATAGGATCCATTACCAAACAGTTCACGGCATCCGCTATCTTGAAGCTCAGGGATGAAGGAAAACTGAGCTTGGATGATGATATCACCAAATACATTGCAGACTACCCTACCCACGGACATCAAATCACCATAAAGCACTTACTTACCCACACCTCCGGAATCAAGAGCTACACCGGAATGGAAACCTGGGATGCCGAAGTCCGGAAAAAAGATTTCACCCCCATGGAATTGATAGATTTCTTCAAGGATCAACCCATGGATTTTGATCCAGGGGAAGAATGGCGGTACAACAATTCGGCCTATTTTATCCTCGGCCATATCATTGAGGTGGTGTCTGGCGCAACGTATGAAACCTATATTGACAGCACCTTTTTTAAACCGTTGAAAATGTCCAATTCCTACTACGGTTCCCCTTCCAGAATCATCAAGGATAGGGCGTATGGGTACGACAAAAGGGATGGTGAACTTATCAATGCCGATTTCTTGAGCATGACACAGCCCTATGCGGCCGGGTCGTTGCTTTCCACCGTTGATGATCTTTATAAATGGTATAGCTCGGTCATGGAAGACAAGGTCATTTCCAAAGCCTCAAGGATCGAAGCACAATCTACCTACCAATTGAACAATGGTGAAAAAACAGGATATGGCTATGGATGGGGAGTTGGCAATATCCAAGGAAGCCCAATGATATCCCACGGAGGGGGAATCAACGGGTATTTAACCAGTTCCATATTCCTGCCGGAAGAAAAGTTGTTCGTTGCGGTGTTTTCCAATTGCAACTGTAACTCTCCTGGGGACATCGCCACAAAAATGGCGGCAATGGCCATTGGAAAGCCATTTTCATGGAAACCGATAACCCTGCCTGAAGATGTTATGCGAAGTTATGAGGCGGTGTATGGACCGGATAAGAAAAACCAACGTATCATCACCTTTGAGGACGGACAACTTTTTTCCATGAGGACCGGGGGGAGCAAATTCAAGATATCCCCTTTTGAAAAGGACAAGTTCTTCTTTGAAGGAGGCGGCGTTACCACGCTTCATTTTATCCGGGACGCCAATAATACTATTGCTTCTGTTACCGCAAAGGGTACGGGGTACGACATGGATTTGGAACGTACCGAGTTGCCCATCCCAACCCTGACCAAAATAGAACTAGATGCTTCCGTTACCGATACCTACCTTGGCAAATACGAACTGGCTCCAAACTTCATCATCACGATCTTTAAGGAAGATGATACGATATTTGCCCAGGCCACGGGACAGGGGAAAAATGAAATCATTCCATTTGAAGAGAACAAATTCAGTTTGGTAAATGCGGACATCAAGCTAACATTCAACAAAGATGAAAATGGAGAGGTGAACAGTTTGACCCTCCACCAAGGAGGCGATCACGAAGCCAAAAAAGTGGAATGACCGAAATAGAGATTTGCTGCTATTGTAAAATTGTACCTTACAGACCATTTGCTTTACCAGCGAAGAAAACCAACCATAATCTATGTCAAAACTAGATATCAAACTTGAACAGTTGAATACAAGGACCACAATGCCACGGATTTACAAAATGCTAACCATCAAAGGTTTATCACTAATCATCCCTTTGTTTTGTTTCTTCACCGCATGTCAGCCAAAACCCACCAAAAAAGAAATTTTGGAAGATAAGGTCCATGCCCAAATCGATTCCATTGAAGGGAATGTGGCCGTGGCGTTCCTGAACCTTTCAGACCCCAGCGATACCCTGTACTTCAATGAAAATGAAGAGTTCCATGCAGCAAGCACCATGAAGGTTCCCGTAATGATTGAGCTTTTTAAACAAAAAGAAGAAGGTAAAATCAACCTAAACGATTCCATACTTCTAATAAATGAGTTCAAAAGTATTGTAGATGGCAGTTCCTACAGTATGGATATTGGTGATGATAGTGACGATGTAATATATAACAAGATCAATACCCAGGTGGCCCTTAAAGATCTAATGTACAATATGATAACGGTTAGCAGCAATCTTGCCACCAATGTTCTGATAGAGCTGGTGGATGCCAAAAAAGTAACCGCTACCATGAGAGACTTGGGCGCCGAGAACATTGAAGTGTTGCGCGGAGTGGAAGATCAAAAGGCCTATGATTTGGGATTGAGCAATTCCACCACGGCAAAAGACCTGTTGATCATTATGGAAGCGATTGCCACCAATAAAGCAGGAACAAAGGAAGACTGCAATGACATGATCGCTATTTTAAAAGATCAACGATTCAACGACCTTATTCCTCGTGATTTGCCAAAAAATGTTGAAGTGGCCCACAAAACAGGTTGGATTACCGGGGTTCACCACGATGCAGGTATCGTATATTTACCCGATGGGCAAAGCTATGTGTTGGTATTGCTCAGTAAAAACATCCAGGATTCAGACAAAGGAACCCAACAATTGGCGGACATTTCAAAAGCTTTTTATGACTATATGGCGCATTAGGCTCTAACAGGAAGTCATCGTATCTTTGCAGTATGGAAGAAGGTAAAAAAATAATCCTCTTTGACGGTGTCTGCAACCTATGCAACAGTTCGGTCCAGTTTGTGATCAAACGGGACAAAAAGGATATCTTCCGGTATACCGCCCTACAAAGCGAAGTAGGCCAAAAGATGATTGAAGAGCGGGGCATTGATACCTCCCAAGTGGATTCCATTATCCTTATTGAACCCGGTGTGGCCTACTATACCAAATCGGACGCAGCATTGGAAATAGGTCAAAGTTTTGGTGGTGGTTGGAAACTTTTGGCGATTTTCACTTGGTTACCCAAACCTTTTCGGGATGCCATGTATGATTTTGTGGCCCGAAATCGCTATAAATGGTTTGGAAAACAAGAATCCTGTATGATTCCTACCCCCGAGCTCAAGGCCAAGTTTTTGGGATGACATTTCTCGATACGGTTTTCTTGGAAAACCACTCAAAATAACAGACTATTTTAGGTTGTTCAGGATAAAATCCAAAGTTTTGTTGGTGTTCAGTTTTTGGTCAAAGGAATAGCTCTTGTGCGTAATGGGGTGTGACAGTCCCAAACTCTTCAGATATTGAATAATCTCCTCATAATCCAATGACACTTTACCCGTGAGCAGCACATCCATACTTTCTTCTTTTTGGTAGCGCTTGTAAATTTTACGAAGGCCACTCAGGTATAATCGGTCCTTGGTAAAGCCCCCTCCCCTATGCGCCCGAAGGGTAATGCTAAAGGCATCATCCCGATTGAGCTTATATTGTCCGTGGATCAAGTCAAAGGTATCGGCAAAGGAATATCCTTTGATCAAACTGTCAGCAGCCAACACCCTGTATGCCAATTCTTTTAATCGCTTTAAGGTCAACGCCCCACCCATATATTCGCTAAAGACCGCCAAACCTTCCTGGGTCTCCACATTTTTGGGCAGACCGTTGGAGAAGATTTTTAAGGGTTGTTGCAAACCATTGTACGTGGTGACCAAATGCACTCCAATTTCATGGTTGGCCAACGTAAGCAACTGGTTCTTGCTGAACTTGGTGTTCTTTTTGATCAAAAGCGACTGGGAACTGTTACTCACCATGGCCTCGGCGGCAATATTGGTAGAAAACTTAATGTTCAAAGGAAATTCATACTGCTTTACGAAATCCTCAAAATAGGCCCGTGCCTCTTCGGCAGAAAACACTTTTTCCATGTCCGAAGTCATGGGTTCGTCCCCAAAATGGAGGATGAAACGTGCATTTTGCACATCCTTTTCGGTCGGGGTCCCGTAAACGCGTAGCGAGTTGTAGTAAAAGTTCTTGCCCCTTCCAATGGTCTCTATACACTGCACCATATTGGAGTAGTAGTATATGACCTCCTGATACAGTTTTCGGATTCTTTCATCTGAAATTCGCTCCAACCGTTGTGAGAAGAACAACCGATGCAATTTATAGGGATCAAACTTGAGCTTAGGGTATTTAAACTCGGGGTCAATAGTATATTTTGAAGCAAAGAAGCGGTGCTTCTCCTTTTCAATGTTCAAAGGGTTGATGTAGCTCAACAGCTCTATACGGCGCACCAAACGGTCCAGATTGGCATCAATTTCAAACAGGTCGCCATATTCCCTAGCCAATTGTTGTGTTTCCTTTTCTCCTATCATACGTCCGCTTTTTCAAAAGTAGTTACCATCTCCGGAATCAAAATCTTTAATTGCCGCTCCACGGCGTGTACCACTTCGGGAAAAATAATACCGGTATGCTCATCACAATAGATTTTCGAGATTTCAGTCGCCAAAACTAAGGTATTATCAAATTCGCTAGTGATAAATTTTAGAAAATGGCCGTTCCCTTGAAAGGTATCATTGATTTTTGAGGTGGAACGTATTCCATGGGGCAGCTGCATGGTCTGCAATTGTTCTCTCCATCGTTCCGCCAATACCCCAAACCGTTCATTATCAATATTGGAAGTGCCCAAGTTCCAGACTGGTACTTCACGCTCCCAACGCTTCCAGTTGTAGCTGTGCATATCGAATACCAAAACCTTTGGGAATTTAAACTCCAGTTTACGGATCAAGACCTCCACGACTTTGTAGAAATTACGGTGTTTATGTAGGCTCAACTCCCGTTCTACTTCAGATAAAGGGGTTCGCCAGAGTTGTTTGCCCCATGCATCGGTATAGATGGCTGTTTCTTCTGGCCGGTTCAAATCATACTCGAACCTGCTGTCACACCCAGCAATGACAATGGGATGGGATTGCACCATTTGTTTGGTACAGGGGTCTTCCTCGTACCAGCGTTCGTATTCGGTATGTAGACAATTGTCCCAAAGTGTTCTTCTAAAGTGGCGACCATCATGAACGGCTCCACATACATAAGGAACGTATTCTTCAATCTTTATAGTAAAGGAGTAATCATCGGAAACCGCTTCAAAACATTCTTCGTTATTGATACGAAGAATCATATCATCAATGCTACACCTAAGCATTTTCCACTTCGTTACGTAATCGGGACCTGCGGTCAAAGGCGGTCAGTTTGTCCAGCACCTTGCTTTCTATGAAATCGATTACCTTGGTCTGGATTTTGGTCTTGTAAGCCTTGTTGATATAGGTAATACCCCCTGGAGACATGACATTCACCTCCACCAGTTTGCCTCCTATCACATCGATGCCGACAAAGTAGAGCCCATCGTTGACCAATTTTGGGCCAATCTGTTTGCACAGTGCCTTTTCTTCTTTGGTCAGGGTGTGTTTTGCCACAGACCCCCCAGCAGATACATTGGAGCGATGATCGTCGGAACCGGGAATCCTCCGCATGGCGCCAATGGGCTCTCCATTGAGCAATAAAATACGGATATCCCCTTGGTCCGCCCCTTCAATGTATTCTTGAAGTATGACATAGTTGGAACTTCCATCTGAGTTGGTTACGTAAAAGTCCAATAATGAATTAATATTGGACATCGCCGACTTTTCAATAAGAATCACCCCAGAACCACCATAGCCGTTCAAGGGCTTTAAAATCATCTTGTCCGCAGTCGAGGCTTTGATCTGTTGAATCAGGTATCTCTTGTTTTTGGACACATGGGTCGCCGGGATGATATTGCTATGGCTATCCCCAAAAGCAGCAGTGTATAATTTATTATTGGCCTCACGCAGCCCTTGCAGTGAATTGACGATGAACACATCGTCCTTCACCGAGTCCAGAAAGTTGAGCATCAAGGGGTCCAAGGGGGGATTTGCTCGCATAAAAATCACATCAAATCCTGCCAAGGGAAGCATTTCTTCGCGGATAGTGGCCTGTTTGTAAAAAGTCTTTTGACTGCTGGAAATCTTTTCCTGTCTATTGATCACGGTACAGAAAGCACTGGTAACACTATTTCGAATGGTCAGATTGGCCGGTGTACATAGGGCCACACCGTGCTTTCTCCTTACACACTCATGGATCAAGGCCAAGCTGGTGTCCGTTTCAGGATTAATCTGATCCCACGGATACATTAAAAAACAGATGTTCATGGCAGTATGTTTTTTGTTATTTAACTTCATCGTAATGGTCGTCCCATTCCTCCACGTGAGGCTTCCCCAATTTACCAACCGATTTGGCCACCACCATGGAAACGGTGGCATCCCCAGTAACGTTAACTACGGTACGACACATGTCCAAGGGTCTATCCACTGCGAATATCAAAGCCAAGCCTATGGCCAACTTATCTGCTGGAAAACCAATGGATTCCAGCACGATTACCAACATCACCATTCCCGCGCCCGGTACAGCGGCAGAACCAATGGAAGCCAACAGGGCAGTCAATACTATTGTTAATTGATCGGCAAAGGTTAGGTCAAACCCAAGGGCCTGCGAGATAAAGACCGCGGCCACCCCCTGATACAAACTGGTCCCATCCATGTTAATAGTGGCACCAACAGGCAATACGAAACTGGACACTTCCTTATCCACACCGATATGCTCTTCCACACGCTCCATGGTCACCGGTAATGTTGCAGCACTTGAACTGGTAGAGAACGCCAACAATTGGGCAGGACTCATTTCTTTCAAGAACCAAAATGGATTTTTCTTGGTAAAGACCGAAACCACCACACCATAAAAAGCTATCATCAGTGCTAGACCCAATACCACGACCCCTGCATATTTCAACAGGGCCAACAACAAATCTGGATCACTTGAGGAGACCACAACCGCCGCCAAAAGTGAAAAAACAGCGTAGGGAGCCGTTAGCATAATCAAATCCACCATCTTCAGGACCACATCATTAAGCGAATCGAAGAAATCCTTCAAAGGCTTTGCCTTTTTCTCGCCGATCAACAACATGGAAATCCCCAAGAAAATGGTGAAAAAGATGACCTGTAGCATCAGGCTATTGTCACTCATGGCCGCCAGAGCATTATCTGGCACCATATCCACCAAAAACTGTAATGGTCCGCTATCCTTTTGTCGAGAGGCTTCTTCGAGTTTGGAGGTAACCCCGGCATCATTGGCATAGGTTTCCGTGAGCTTGACAACGGTTTCCTGGGATATCCCTTTTCCAGGTCGAACCACATTGACCAACACTAACCCAATGGTAATGGCCACCACTGTGGTGACAATATAAATCCCTATGGTTCGTAAACCTATGTTCTTAAACTTGGAAATGTCCTTAAGGTCTGAAATCCCTTTGACCAAGGAAGCAATGATGAGGGGAATAGCTATCAGCTTTAGGAGTCTCACAAAAATGGTCCCCAAAGGCTGGATCCAATCCGACACAAAACCCTTTCCCCAATCCACTTGGGTCATTCCAAATCCAAACAGTATCCCCAATAGCATCCCGATAAGGATTTGCCAATGCAGTTCAAGTTTACGCATATTCACTTTTTAGGAAAGTAATATACTATTTTTGATGGGAAACGACCTAAAGCAGGTCAGATTTTGTTGGAACGCGCCAATAGCGTATAGTCCGCAAGGACCAAGGCTGCCATGGCCTCTACGATGGGAACGGCTCTGGGCACCACACAGGGATCATGCCTTCCTTTGCCTTGAGTAGTAACTTTTTCGCCTTCTTTATTGATGGTGTCATAGGCCTGCAACACGGTAGCGACAGGTTTAAATGCCACATTGAAGTAAATATCCATTCCATTGCTGATACCGCCCTGGATACCGCCACTACGATTGGTTTTTGTGGTACCGTCCGGGTTATAGGCATCATTGTGTTCGCTGCCTTTCATGGCAACCCCATCAAAGCCACTGCCATACTCAAAGCCTTTTACGGCATTGATGGATAACATGGCCTCCCCCAATTTGGCATGGAGTTTATCAAAAACAGGCTCTCCAAGACCGATAGGTACATTTTGGATGACGCAGGTAACCACACCTCCGATGGTATCGCCCTCTTTTTTAATGGATTTGATATACTCTTCCATATGTGTCGCCATTTCCATATCCGCACAACGAACAGGATTAGACTCGATTACGGAAAAATCGAGTTGGTCATAGTTCTTCTCCAACTTGAGCGCACCTACTTGGGAAACATAGGCGGTTATTTTAATATCACTCAACAATTGCTTGGCAATGGCCCCGGCCACTACCCTGCTCGCTGTTTCCCTAGCCGAACTCCTACCTCCCCCGCGATAATCACGAAAGCCGTATTTTTGATCATAGACGTAATCGGCATGGGATGGGCGATAAGAATCCTTGATATGGGAATAATCCTTGGATTTCTGGTTGGTGTTTCGAATGGCAAAACCAATGGGCGTTCCCGTGGTCTTTCCTTCAAAAACACCTGAAAAAATCTCTACCGTATCAGGTTCTTTGCGCTGGGTAACTATGGCCGATTGTCCCGGCTTTCTCCTATCCAGTTCTTCCTGGATCTTTTGAAGGTCCAGTTCAATTCCCGCAGGACAACCATCAATGACCCCGCCCAAGGCAACACCATGCGATTCCCCAAAAGTGGTCAGTCTAAAAAGTTGTCCAAAAGAATTCCCAGCCATCCGGTATAAAATTTAAGAAGTCCAAAGGTAAATGTTAAAAATCATATTCAAAAACAACCTGACCACTTAATGTTATTGTAACATATTGCCCTAGAGATTGATGTTTATTTAACGATATGCTCATGAAATATTGATTTGAATTTGATTTTAAGTTTATTCCTACATCCTTAATTTGTAATTAAACCCTATAGGATTGAAAAAAAGGAAGATAGAACTTGCCGTCATATCCGATGTACACTTGGGAACCTACGGTTGTCATGCCCACGAACTCATCGCTTACCTCAACAGCATACAGCCCAAGAAACTCATTTTAAATGGGGACATCATCGATATCTGGCAGTTTAAGAAACGGTATTTCCCGGCAGCCCACCTAAAGGTGCTCCGAAAAATAATTGGAATGGCCTCAAAAGGGACTGAGGTTTACTATATTACTGGAAATCACGATGAAATGCTCCGTAAGTTCAGTGACACTTCAATGGGGAATTTCAAAATTTCCAATAAATTAGTGCTGAACCTGGATGGGAAAAAAGCTTGGATTTTCCATGGCGACGTATTTGATGTTTCCATACAAAATGCCAAATGGTTGGCCAAACTGGGCGGGTACGGATACGACTTACTTATTCTCATCAACAGTTTTATCAATTGGGGCTTGGTGAGAATGGGCCGTGAAAAATATTCCCTTTCCAAGAAGATAAAAAACAGCGTAAAACAAGCCGTGAAGTACATCAATGACTTTGAGCGCACTGCAGCCGACCTCGCCATTGAAAATGACTACGATTATGTCATCTGTGGACACATCCATCAACCGAAAAAGGAACGCTACGAAAACAAAAGAGGAAGTTGTGTCTATCTAAATTCTGGGGATTGGGTGGAGAACCTTACCGCCTTGGAATATTCCTTTAAACGTTGGAAGGTCTATCATTACAACCATGACCGACTATCCCCTTTCTTTGCCGATGAAGACCTCAAGGAAATGGACATGAACGAACTCATTGCCTCCATTACCGACAAGGAGGTGGAGATTGAAAACGTTTCCGAAGAATACGAAGGCGAAAAACTGGAAAGTGAAAAATCCTTAAACGACCAAAGCCTGTCTCAAGATTGACACTGGATGCTGGGCATCCCGCTCCGTTCCATCCTTGATTTGATGCCTACAGCTGGTTCCATTGGCAGAGATCAAAGTATCCCCGTCAGTTTTCCTTACAGCAGGGAACAACTTTAAACCCCCTACTTTCATACTGGTGTCATAGTGCTCTTTCTCGTACCCAAAAGACCCCGCCATTCCACAACATCCTGATGCGATGATGGAAACCTTGTAGTTTTTGGGCAGATTAAGCACATCAAACGTAACCTTTTGGTTACTCAATGCCTTTTGATGGCAATGGCTGTGAATTTTTACCGTTCGCTCTTCTTGGGTGAAACTATCCGAGGTAATATGTCCTGCGGCAATTTCCGAAGCCAAGAATTCCTCTATCAAAAATGACTTGGATGCCAACTTTTCCAAGAGGGGTTTATCTTCGTAAAGTCTTTGGTACTCATCCCGGAACGAGAGAATTGCTGAAGGCTCCAATCCCACAATAGGGATATCCCGGTCCAAAATTCCCCTCAGTCCCTCCATATTTTTTGCCACCAACCTCTTGGCCTGTTTTAAAAAGCCCTTGGATAAATACGTTCTACCGCTTTCCGCATAAAACAACTCCACATCATAGCCTAGTTTACACAACAATTCTATGGCATCCTTGCCCACTTCAATATCCAGATACTTGGTAAACTCATCCAAATACAAAACCACCTTCTTCTTGGAAAGGTCCGTATTTTTCAAGTTGAATTGCTTCAAATGCTTCTCAAAATTGAATCGATATACTTTGGGTAAACTACGCTCTTGGGCCACTCCCGAAGTTTTCTTTATAAATCCTCCGATAAGCTTGGAATCGTACATAGCATTGGTCAAACCGGAGAGTTGACTCCCCAAGGCATTCAGTTTGGTGTTGTAGGCAAACAGCTTGCCGCGCAACGGATATCCGTTGCTTTCTTGATACTGATACAAAAATTCAGCCTTTAATGTTGCCACGTCCACATTACTGGGACATTCGCTGGCACAAGCCTTACAGCTCAAGCAAAGGTCAAAAACTTCTTTGAGTTCTTTTTGATCAAACCGATTGGTTTTCTCCGTATTCGTCAAAAACTCACGTAACGCATTGGCCCTTCCCCGCGTAGTATCTTTTTCATTTTTGGTGGCGTGGAAACTGGGGCACATCCCTCCGGACATATGATGACTCTTTCGACAATCCCCACTTCCATTACATTTTTCCGCCGCCTTTAGGATACCTTCACTATCTGAAAAGTCCATCAAGGTATCCACTTCCGGTTCCTTTCGGTCCACTTTATACCTCAGAGATTCATCCATGGGGTAGGCATCCACAATTTTCCCTGGGTTGAAAATATTATTGGGATCGAACAACGATTTCACCCGTTTGAGCAATTCGTAATTTTGTTCCCCGATCATCAAAGGGATAAACTCGGCACGCACAATACCGTCTCCATGCTCCCCGCTGAAACTTCCTTTATATTTTTTGGTGAGTTTGGCCACATCGGTGGTGATGGAACGAAACAACACCACATCCTCTGACTTTTTCAGGTTGAGAATGGGCCTTAAATGCAGCTCCCCCGCTCCTGCATGGGCATAATACACCGCATCTTGGTTGTATCCTTTCATAATCTGGGAAAATTCGCCAATGAAATCTTTCAAATCTTCCAAGGCCACCGCAGTATCCTCAATACATGCCACCGCTTTGCGGTCCCCTACCATATTCCCCAAAAGCCCCAAGCCCGCTTTGCGGAGCTCAATGGCCTTGTTGATATCATCTCCCATCAAAACAGGGCTGGCATAGCTCAATCCTGATTTTTCTATGGTATCCAATAAACCTTTGAGTTGTTTTTGAAGCTCTTCCTCGGTATGGGCCCTCACCTCCAACATGAGAATGCCTGCCGGATCCCCATCTACAAAAAACCGATTGGCCAACTGCGCCCTGTTATTCTTGGTGCAATCCAAAATAACCTTGTCCATCATCTCACAGGTGTGCAGATTGTGCTGCATTACAGGAGCCACATCACTTAAACAATCCTCCAAAGTACTGTAATGCGTCGCTACCATAGCAGACATTGGCGGAGGTAAGTCATCCACCTGTAGTGTAATCTCTGTGGTGAAAGCCAAAGTACCTTCACTCCCGGACAGTAACTTGCACAAATTAAAGTCTTCCTTAAACTCACCGAACAAGTTGTTTTTCAACAATTCGTCCACTGCGTATCCCGTATTTCTACGGTGAATACTGGCTTTGGGGAATTCTGCCTCAATGTTGTCCCGATTCTGTTTATTGGAAAGTTCTTTCTCCAGATTAGCATGGATGGTCCCTTCCAAAGAATCTTCCTGCTTTTTCTTGTCAAATGTTTCTTTTGAAATTTCAGCAAAAGAAGCTTCACTGCCATCGGATAAGATACAGTTCAAAGCTACTACCTTGTCCCTAGTAACCCCGTATTGAATGGAAGTTGTTCCGGAAGAGTTGTTTCCGACCATCCCTCCGATCATACATCGATTGGAGGTGGATGTGTTAGGCCCAAAAAACAAACCAAATGGTTTTAAAAATTGGTTAAGCTCGTCCCTAACCACCCCAGGCTGCACACGTACTTGCTTCTTTTCCTTGTCCAGATGAAGAATCTGTGTGAAATTCCGCGATACATCCACAACAATACCTTCACCCACACATTGCCCCGCCAATGAGGTTCCTGCGGTTCGAGGAATCAAACCTACATTATGGGTATTGGCAAAATGAATCAAAGCCTTGATATCATCTATATTTTTCGGGTAAGCCACCGCAGTGGGCAATTTTCGGTACACCGAAGCATCCGTGGCATACAAGGCCCTGCTAAGGTCGTCCATCAACAATTCTCCATCCAATTTATCCGACAGAGATTTTAACAAAGATTTATCCAATCTGGAACAATTTTTGGTGACTGAAAGAGTTTCAAAAGTGTCATATAGACACTACAAAATTATTTTAATTTTAATTAAAAAAGAGAACCTCATGAAAATTACCTCATTATTTGCTATGCTTTTTTTATTTGCCGCAACCGCAGTGAGTGCGCAAGATATTGCCAATCACGCCCTTGGACTCCGTTTAGGGGATAGCGACGGCTTTGGGGCAGAAATATCATATCAGAAATCCATTGCGCAGTACAATAGGGCGGAATTTAACTTAGGCTGGAGGGACAGCCGTCATTTTGACGCATTCAAACTCAGTGGTGTATACCAGTGGGTACATCAGTTAGACGGCAACTTTAACTGGTATTACGGTGTTGGTGGCGGACTTGGAAGTGTAGACTTTGACCCAGAACCCAACTTTGACAATGACAACGATGGCGTCTTTGTCTTCGCTGCCGGGGATATTGGGGTGGAATACAACTTTGACATTCCATTGCTCCTTTCGCTGGACTTTAGACCCGAAGTGGGCCTAGTGGGCTACGATGGGTTCAGTGATAACTTTGACTTTGACATTGCGTTAGGTATACGATACCAATTCTAAAAAAGAGAACTTTACAGATATTGACCCTTGGCGCTTTACAAATGCCAAGGGTTTTTTTATGCCATAAGGAATGAATACCTTAGCAGCTTAAACAACAAAACATGAGAAACGCATTAGCAATCTTCCTAGCAGTTTTATTTTTAGCCTCGTGCCAATCGAAACCTAAAGGATATACCCTAAATGTTACCGTAACCGGAGAACCTGAAAATGGGACTACCGTCTTTCTACGAACTACGGACTCCCTTAACCAATTGGTGGACTTGGATACCACCACCATTGAAAATGGAGCTTTCAGCTTTACGGGAACACAAGCCGAACCCAGACTATCCTATATTTTTCTGGAATCTGGAAGAGGAAATGTTCCTTTGATCTTAGAGAATGGGGATATCAAAATCAGGTTTCCAAAAGACAGTATGACCTATGCCAAATTAGAAGGCACACATCAAAATGATCTTTTCATGAACTTCTTGGAAGAGTCCAGGCTATTGTCGGAAAAAGCCATGTCCATGCAAAATGACATGCGGATGGCCGCTCAACAGAGGGATACGGCAACGGTAACGGCCTTACGTGAAGAGTTCATAGAATTTCAAGAAGAGGCCAAAAGTTTCAACGTGGAGTTTGCGAAAAACAATCCAGATGCTTTGATATCGGTATTAATCATTGGTAATTTAATGGCCAGCAAAGCATTGCCCCAAGAAGAGATAAAGGCTATGTTCGAAGGACTTTCCCCAGAAATAAAAGCTTCTGAGCCAGGAAAACAAATTAAAGAACAATTGGACAGGATGAAATCCACGGAAGTTGGCGTGAAGGCTCCCGATTTCTCCGCTCCCACTCCAGATGGGGATGTATTGGCCTTGAGCGATGTAACCGCCAAAGGCAAACTCACTTTGGTCGATTTTTGGGCCGCATGGTGTAGACCTTGCCGTGCCGAAAACCCAAACATTGTTTCTGTATACAACAAGTACAAGGACAAAGGCTTTAATGTAATCGGGGTTTCCCTGGACAATCGTGCAGAAGACTGGAAACAAGCCATTGAGTCCGATGGATTGGCTTGGAACCATATCTCCAACCTAAAGCGGTTTCAAGACCCTATTGCCCAATTGTACAATATCAATGCCATTCCTGCTGCGTTCCTTTTGGATGAAAACGGGGTAATCATTGCCAAAGACCTTCGCGGTCCTGCCTTGGAACAAAAAGTGGCCGAAGTTCTTAACTAAAGAAATACTCCACTCAGATAATAAAAAGGCCCCTGATCAGGGGCCTTTTTATTGGATTATATTTTTCCCAGTTTCTCCAAAATAAAGAGAATCACTATAGGCACGGCCAATAAAACCACGATAAAGGTGTCGGTCACAAAAAGTTCGGGCATAAAGAGCAAGGTAACCAAATAGCCTCCTATGGCCCCTCCAAAGTGTGCGGTGTGCCCTATGTTCCCCAATCTACTTTTCATCCCGTAGATGGAGTACAAGAGATACCCGATCCCCAACACATAGGCCGGCAGTGGAATGGGAATGAACATAATTCCCAACTGCATGTCCGGGTTCAACAAAATTGCGGAATACAGAATTCCTGTGACGGCACCGCTGGCCCCCACGGCACTGTAATAAGGTTCATCCTTATGAAAAAACATGGCCAACAGACTCCCTGCTATCAAACTGATAAAATAAATGATCAAAAATTTTCCGGGACCAAACCACCCGATCACCACATTGGCAAAAAAGTACAGGGTAAACATGTTAAAGAACAAATGGGAAAAGTCCACATGCAAAAAGCCTGAGGTTACAATCCTGTCGCGCTGTCCGGCCCGAATTCCACTGATATTGAACTTATATCGGTCAAAAAAGCCGATATCATTGAATCCCTTAAGGGAAACCATCACATTGGCAGCCATGATGGCAATGGTGGCGATATGTAAATTGAACATGGTTATTAAGGTTTGGGTTCAAATATAGCTATATTTGCACACACGAATCGCCTATGCAATTGACCATATTCATCCTTGCCTATCCCTTGCTCTGGTTGGTCTCCAGACTCCCCTTCAAACTGATTTACTTACTTTCAGATGGTGTGTACGCACTACTGTACCATGTTATTGGATATCGTAAAAAAGTGGTGCGCAGTAACTTAGCCTTGGTTTTTCCAGAAAAGACCCCAGCAGAACGCCTGGTGATAGAAAAAAAGTTCTACAAACATATGTGCGATATGTTTTTGGAAATGATAAAGACCTTGGGCATCAGTAAAAAAGAAATTCAAAAGCGATTTACAGTAAGTAATTTTGAGCTGATCCATGGCCTTGAAGAAAAAGGGACCAACACTATGCTTATGCTTCCCCACTATGCGAGTTGGGAATGGGTTTTGTCGTTAAACCTTCAAATAAAGTCCAAAGGCTATGGAATCTATCAAAAAATAGAGAATAAGTATTTTGATAGACTGATCCGTCAGATTAGGGGGAAATTCAACACCACTTTGATATCAACAAGGGAGTCCAGAAAAATCCTGAAAGCTGCCAAAGAGAGCAATGAGTTGTTGATGGTGGGCATAATCAGTGATCAATCCCCCATGGTCAGCAGGGCAAAATATTGGACTGATTTTATGGGAATTGTGGTTCCTGCCCACGTTGGAGGTGAGGAAATCTGTAAAGCCAATGACATTGTGCCAGTATACCTTAAGGTTAAAAAGAAGAAAAGAGGATATTACGAAGGCACTTTCAAAATACTTTCCGAAAACCCTGCTGAAGTAGAGAATTACAAGATAACAGATGCTTTTTTAAGAGAGACTGAAAAATCCATACGGGAAGCTCCAGAGTACTATTTCTGGACGCATAAACGCTGGAAACACAGAAATAAGGTTCCCTTAGAGTTTCAGAATCAGCAGGTAAGGTCAAAATAACCCTTTGCTCGACGTAGGTGGGATGCAATTTGTTGTTGGTCGAAATTTTATAGAATATTTTTCCTAGTTTTCTACTTTCTAAACCAACTAAACAAACTTTCATGGAATTATTGCAAACACTTTACAACGAGATTGTAGGCTTTCTGGGCATCTCACAGGCATGGGAAATACTGAGTTCAGGCGATTATTCATCGTTCACGACCTATGATGGTATTGTTTCCCTGATCTATCCCATTATTCCCCTTCTGCTTATCCTTGAACTTATCATGGGATTGGTGTACAAGAAACCCCAGGCCAAGGTGTATAAGGTGAATTTTCTGATCTACATCTTCAATCGGGTTGTAGGACGGTTCATTGCCATTGCCATGGTTGCCCTTTGTATTGGCTTGTTCCAGAAATATGCGCCTTTTCAGACCACAATGACCTGGTATTGGTTCATCTACGGATATATCGTTTGGGAATTGGGCCATTTTGTCTATCACTATCTGGGGCATAAGGTTCGATTGTTCTGGTGCCTCCACTCTACGCACCACGCCCCGGAGGACATGAATCTGTCCGTGACCCATGCCCACTTTTTCCTGGAGGCACCCTATGCCGATACCATCCGAACCACCATCTGCATTCTATTGGGTGTACAGCCCGAATTACTGTTTCTGATCATGTTCATTGATGGCACCTATGGTGCTTTCATCCATATTGGGGAGAATTTATTGAAAAATGGTCGATTGGGCTTTTTGAATAAAATCATTCTGACCCCTTCTCACCACAGGGTACACCACGCCAAGAACCCACTTTATATGGATACCAATTTTTGCAACCTGCTCAACATCTGGGACAAGGTATTCAAGACCTATCAGGAAGAACAACACGATATCCAAATTGAGTATGGCATCACCCGTGAAATGGACTCAGGTAACTTTCTGGATGTATATTTTGGTGAGATAGTGGCCTTGGCCAAGGATGTATGGAATGCTCCGGGTATCCTCAACAAGTTTCGCTATCTGGTCATGCCCCCAGGATGGAGCCACACCGGCGACCACAAAACCGCCAAAGTGGTCAGAGGCGCCTATTTGGAGTCGGTACATAGCTAAATCATTTAGAGGCCTGCTCCTTTATTGGACAGCATCCAAAATCATATACTTTTCTTAAAAGAGAACCGCAAGTTGGTTCTCTTTTTTTATATTCAACAATCATTCAATCAACAAAAAATGAAACAGTTAACTGCTATGGTGCTCTTCTGCACTTTTGTGCTGTCTTATGGACAGCGACCTCCTAAAGACATTCCTCAGGAAGTTTTGGAAGCCATTAAAACAGAGGTTTGGATTCCTTTTATGGAAGCCTATGACCAATCTGACTCCCAAAAATTAAAGTCCATCCATACCCAAGATATTTTTAGGGTGACCCAAGATCAAAACCAAATTGAGACCGGGGAAAGTTATTTGGAGGAATTTGGGAATTTTGTGGAAACCGTAAAGGCCCGGGGCAGCCAAATAGGGATTGCCTTTGCCATTCGTTCCACAGCACTCAACGATGCCGGTGACATGGCCTACCAAACAGGATACTATCGTTTCAGCTCCAAAAGAAGTGATGATGAAAGCCTGGTGGTAAGGGGGTATGGTGAATTCAATGTGGGATTGCGCAAGGAAAACGGCACATGGAAAATATGGCTGGATGCGGACAAGCACATCCAGCTATCGCCAGAAGATTTCAATGCGGAGGAAATCGTATACGAGTTGGGGAAATCCTAACTCAATCCTGCCACTTCCTTGATTTCATCAATGATCCTATCGGCAAGACCATCGGCTTCCGCTTGGGATTTGGCCTCCGTATAGATTCGGATTATAGGTTCCGTGTTGGATTTTCGCAAATGCACCCAATTTTCAGGAAAGTCAATCTTTACCCCATCAATAGTGGATACTTCTTCGTCTTTGTACTTGTTGTGCATGGCATCCAGAAGCGCATCCACATCCAACTCGGGAGTAAGCTCTATTTTCTTTTTGCTCATGAAATAGCTAGGGTAATTGGCCCTAAGTTCGGCCACTGTGCCTCCTCTTTCGGACATCAACATTAAAAAGAGGGCTGTGCCCACCAAGGCGTCCCGACCGTAATGGCTTTCAGGATAAATAATCCCTCCATTGCCTTCACCACCAATGATGGCATTATTGGCCTTCATTTTGGTCACCACATTCACCTCTCCTACCGCAGCTGCCTCATAGACACCCCCATGCTTTTCAGTGACATCGCGCAAAGCCCGTGACGAGGATAGATTGGACACCGTATTTCCTTTGGTTTTCCCCAAAACATAATCAGCACAAGCCACCAAGGTATATTCCTCGCCGAACATTTCACCGTCATTGCTGATAAATGCCAAACGGTCCACGTCAGGGTCCACCACAATACCAAAATCGGCTTTTTCCTCAACCACTTTTTTACAGATGTCCCCTAAATGTTCCTTCAAAGGTTCTGGATTATGTGGAAAATGCCCCGTAGGGTCGCAATACAATTTCACCACTTCAACCCCCAGTTCTTCCAACAATTTTGGAATGGCAATACCTCCGGTGGAGTTTACACCATCGACTACCACTTTGAATTTTTTTTCTCTGATGACATCGGCATCCACTAAGGAGAGTTCCAATACTTCATCAATATGAATGTCGATATAGGAATCGTTTTTGGTGATGGTCCCCAAATCATCCACTTCAACAAAGTTGAAATCCTCTTTTTCGGCCAAGGTCAATATTTTCGCACCTTGTTCAGCATCCAAAAACTCACCCCGTTCGTTCAACAACTTTAAGGCGTTCCACTGCTTGGGATTATGACTGGCGGTCAAAATAATACCTCCATCGGCTTTTTCAAGGGGAACTGCAATTTCCACCGTAGGGGTTGTGGAAAGCCCCAAATCAATCACATCAATGCCCAATCCCACCAAGGTAGAGACTACCAAATTTTGGATCATCTCACCGGACAAACGGGCATCCCTACCAATCACCACGGTCAATTTCTCTTTTTGGGAATACGCCTTCAACCATGTGCCATAGGCCGCCGCAAATTTTACGGCATCCACCGGGGTCAGATTCTCATTGGTTCGTCCTCCTATAGTTCCTCGTATTCCAGAAATTGATTTGATCAGTGTCATAGTGTTAAAAAAGTTTTTGCAAATATATAGGGCCCATCCGTATTCCATGTTTGGAATTTGTAAATTTCGATGGAAAAGAAATTTGCCTCGATGAACTTCCTCGCCCACATCTATCTGTCCTTTGATGACAAGGAAATTACCTTGGGAAATTTCTTTGCCGATCATATCCGAGGCAATAAATACAAACACTTCCCGGAACGAATCCAAAAAGGCATCTTGTTGCACCGGGAAATCGATACCTATACGGACTCCCACCCTATTCCCAAACAAAGCAGTAAGCGACTTCATAAGAATTACAGCCACTACAGCCGTGTTATCGTGGATATTTTTTACGACCACTTTTTGGCCAAAAACTGGAGCGATTATTCAGAAGTTTCCCTTGAAGACTATGTGGATAACTTTTATGACCTATTGGAGGACAACTACGACCTGCTTCCACTGGGTACCAAACGGATGATGCCCTATATGATTACGGACAATTGGCTGCTCAATTATGCCAATCTTGCAGGTATTGGGCGAGTCCTCAATGGAATGAACCGCAGGACGCAGAATAGGTCGAAAATGAATTTCGCCATTTTGGACCTCGAAGAACATTATGCTGACTTTGAAACGGAGTTCACCGCTTTTTTTGAAGAATTGATTACCTTTTCCAAGCAAAAATTCATTTCCCTATGCGAAGAATAATACTCCTTGCTCCCCTTTTCCTGTTCTTGAACTGTAAGCAGCAACCTGCGGTCCCTACGGGACTGGTCGCGGAAAAGGCTATTGTGGTCTCGGCCCGTGAAGAAGCCTCGAAAATTGGAACGGACATCATGAAAAAAGGCGGGAATGCCTTTGACGCCATGGTGGCCACAGAACTGGCTCTCGCGGTCGCCTATCCCTTTGCCGGAAATCTCGGCGGCGGTGGTTTTATGGTCTACCGAAAGAACAACGGCGATATCGGTGGTATCGACTATCGTGAAAAAGCCCCGCTTGCCGCCCACAAGGATATGTATCTGGATTCCCTTGGGAATGTGATTCCGAATATGAGCATTGTTGGAGCCACTGCGGTTGGCATCCCCGGAACCGTGGCCGGAGTCATGGAAGTACATAAAAAATTTGGCTCCCTACCCCTGTCCGATATTATGGAACCTGTAATCGCTTTGGCCCAAAAAGGTGTGGTGGTTACCGCAAAACAAGCCAAACGATTGGAAGGTTACAAAGAACGGTTTATAGAAGTTAATGGGGATAGCACCAAATTTGCTGCCAATTTCAAGGAAGGGGACACCATAAAATATCCTGAACTGGCCAATACCCTTAAGAAGATTCTCGATAAAGGAAAAGATGGTTTCTATAAAGGTGAAGTTGCTCAAAAACTGGCTGCCTTTGTACAGGAAAAGGGAGGCTATATGACCGAAGAAGATTTGGCGCGGTATGAAGCCAAGTGGCGTGACCCGATTGTCTTCAACTATAAGGACCTACGCATCATTTCCATGAGTCCACCCAGTAGTGGTGGGGTCACCATCAACCAAATCTTTAAGATGATGGAACCCCATGACGTTTCCAAGTTTGGTCACAATTCCGTGAAAACCATTCAACTCTTCACCGAAGCAGCGCGACGTGCCTACGCGGACCGAAATTATTTCTTGGGCGATCCTGATTTTGTGGATATTCCCTTGGAAACATTGCTCAGCGATGCCTATTTACAAGAACGCATGGCCAACTTTTCATTTGACCAAGCCACTCCTTCTTCGGAAGTGAGTCATGGGGAGGTTGAAATTGTGGAAAGCTCGGAAACCACCCACTATTCCATTGTGGACAGTGAGGGCAATGCCATTTCGGCCACCACCACCTTGAATGGTGGGTTTGGCTCCAAGCTCTATGTAGATGAATTAGGGTTCTTTTTGAACAACGAAATGGACGATTTCAGCGCAAAACCCGGAGTACCCAATATGTTTGGATTGATCGGTGCCGAAGCCAACAGCATTGCTCCTGAAAAGCGCATGTTGAGCAGTATGACCCCGACCCTAGTGGAAAAGGACGGAAAGCTCTATATGGTCGTTGGCACACCAGGGGGCTCCACCATCATTACCGCAGTGGCCCAAACCATCCTTAATGTGTATGAGTTCAATCTGAGCATGCAAGAAGCGGTAAATGCCCCTCGGTTCCATCACCAATGGTTACCCGACATGATCATCTTTGAACCCGAAGGGTTTCCCGAAACCCTTACGGACGAACTGAAATCGAAAGGGTACATCATCAATGAGGAAAGAACGCCCATTATTGGGAAAGTGGATGCCATCCGTGTGTTGGACGATGGCCGATTGGAAGGCGGAGCCGATAAGAGAGGGGACGATACCGCTGTTGGATTTTAAGGTTTGCGTATGAGTTTTGATGTCGTTGTACTGACCGACCCAAGATATATCAATCCCAAAAAGGAAAGCACCTACATTCAGAATGTCCTTCTGGAAGACTGTTTGGTTTTGGAAGCACTGCAACGCCTTGGGTTGAATGCCACAAGAAAGTCGTGGGATGATCCACACTTTGATTGGTCGTCCACCAAATATGCGTTGTTCAGGACCACTTGGGATTATTTTGACCGATACCAAGAGTTCTCCAAATGGTTGGAATCTGCTTCAAAACAGACGAAATTTATCAATTCCAAGAGCCTCATTTATTGGAACATTGACAAACACTACCTAAAGGACTTATCGAATAAAGGGGTGAACGTCCCCAAAACCATTTTTATTGAAAAAGGGACCAAAACCACACTTGAAGACACCATTGAAGATGCGCTCAAAAGTCAAGGGTTCATGGATGACATATTTATCCTAAAACCTTGCGTTTCCGGAGCGGCCCGCCATACCTACAAAATCCTAAAGGAAGACATTCCAAAGTACGGAGCCATCTTTCAAGAGTTGATTGGCGAAGAAGCCATGATGCTCCAAGAATTTCAGGAAAACATTGTTAAGGAAGGAGAAATCTCCATGATGGTATTCAATGGGAAATTCACCCATGCGGTGCTCAAAATTGCCAAACCGGGGGATTTTAGGGTGCAGGATGATTTTGGTGGCACCGTACACGATTATATTCCCTCCAAAGAACAGATTGCCTTCGCCGAAAAAGCGGCTCATGCGGCACTGGAGCTTCCACTATATGCAAGAGTGGATATTTTTAAGGACAATAACGGGGAATGGGCCTTGGCCGAGCTCGAAATTTTTGAACCGGAGCTTTGGTTCCGATTATATCCTGAAGCGGCCAATATTCTTGCTAAAAACATTAAGGAGAGGTATTTCGGGTAACTTTTAGGTGTTCACCTGCCCCATCTGGCGTTTCAGCTCTTCCATGGACTGCTGCAACTGCTTCAGCAAACCAGTTTCGGTGGTGGCATCCACATTAAAGGTCAATTTGCTGCTCACTTCCCAAATTTCTTGAATTTGGAAGGGCTTAATATCGTAAGGCGGGTATGCTTCGTTCAAGGAAACCAAGGTAATGTTGTTGGAATTCGGGCGTTTCTCAATCTTTTTGACCATCACCGAATCCTGAAGCACCACCACGTACATTTTATTCGGGCTCACATGATCTATGTGTTCAATGGCACGGGCCAATACCCAATCATTGGGCTTTAGATTGGGCAACATACTGTCGCCTTCGACTTGAAAACCACGATAGGTGGCATTTCTAAACTCCGGAATGGGCAGGTCAAACGCCGGTAATTGTTGATACCAACTGGTATCTGCAATATTTTGGGGATACCCCGCTGCGGCCCGGGCATTCACCAATACCATATTGTCTTGGTCTGAATTGTCAACAGTGACCACTTTGGGAATCACACTGGTTTTGGAGGTGTCCAGATGTTTCTGATCACTTTCCCCGAACAACCACATGGGATTGATTTTGAACTGTTTTAACAGTTCGGTCACCACTTTTCCCGAAAGCTTGGTCCTTCCCCGTTCAATATCGGCCGTGGTATTCTTCACGCCCAATAATTGGGCAAACTCCGCTTGGGTAAATCCCAATTCGCGCCGAATATCGGTAAATCGTTTTAAGGTTAGTTCATTTTCCATGTCATCCGTACTTATATGAGATTGAGGCCTGAATTGTTCATTATTCAACCCAAAGAACAAAGACCTCTCGACTGCGCTCGAGGTGACCTTATAATTTCAAATATACACAATTTGGATTATTTCCAAAATATTTAATGGATTATATCCAATAATTGGAATATTTCCATATCTTTGATTGGAATATTTCCAAGTTATGAATTTTGAACGGATACGGGAAAAGTTGAACATTCTGGCAGATGCAGCCAAATATGATGTGTCCTGCGCCAGTAGCGGTAGTGACCGGACCAATAAAAGCCAAGGATTGGGCAATGCCTCTAAAATGGGTATTTGCCATAGCTACACGGAAGACGGCAGATGTATCTCTTTATTGAAGATTCTTTTGACCAACCACTGTATTTTCGATTGCGCCTATTGCGTAACACGAAAAAGCAACGATGTGCAACGTGCCGCTTTCAAAATCCAAGAAGTGGTGGACCTCACCATCAATTTTTATCGCAGGAACTATATCGAGGGGCTGTTCTTGAGTTCCGGAATTTTTAAAGATGCGGATTACACCATGGAACGTTTGGTGGCCGTGGCCAAAAAGCTGCGGGAAGAGGAAAATTTCAACGGATACATCCATTTAAAATCCATTCCCGGGGCCAGTGATGAGCTCATGTACGAAGCCGGACTGTATGCAGACCGACTTTCCGTGAACATTGAGGTACCCACCATTTCGGGATTAAAGCTATTGGCTCCCGACAAAAAACATGAGGATTTCACCAAACCCATGCTCAAGGTGAAAAATGAAATTGTCCGCTACAAGGCTGAACGAAAAATCATCAAGAGCACTCCAAAATATGCCCCTGCAGGACAAAGCACCCAGATGATTGTGGGCGCTTCCGGGGAAACCGACAAGGACATCATGTATTCTGCAGTCCATTATTACAAGAATTACCAAATGCGCAGGGTCTATTATTCGGGCTATGTTCCCGTAGCAGATGATATGAGACTGCCCGCCATAGGTTCACAAGTACCCATGTTGCGGGAAAACCGACTGTACCAAACAGATTGGCTCCTTCGGTTTTATGGCTTTGCCATTAACGAAATCCTGAACAAGGAACATCCCAATCTGGATATGGATGTAGACCCCAAACTCTCATGGGCGTTACGCAATCTGCACCATTTTCCAGTGGATGTGAACAGCGCGGACAAGACCATATTGGCGCGAATCCCGGGAATTGGGATGCGTTCCGTGGATAAAATCCTAAAAGCACGCCGCTTTAGAAGACTGAACTGGGACCACCTTAAAAAAATCGGGGTGGCCCTCAACCGTGCCCAATACTTTATGGTATGTGATTCCCGCCATTGGGAACGTAGGGATTTGGATGCGGAGAAAATCAAGGGCATGATTCTACAGACTTCTTCGGGCAAGTTTCGGAATCAGTATAGCACCCAATTGTCCTTGTTCAACTAACAATGTGCAATTACCAACAGGAGTATGCCGGTACTAATGCATATAAGGAATCTAGATTTCTCAGTCGTAAACTCCTTCGAAATGACACTAAGTACAAATTGTCAGTTCGAGCGCAGTCGAGAACTAAAACTTGGAATTAAAAAAATTAAAAGTGAACACTATGCAACCTTCAAAAACCCTAATTTACGATGGTAGCTTCAATGGCTTTCTTACTGCCGTCTTTGTCGCCTTCGATGAAAAAATCAATGTGGCCGATATCCAAGAAAACGGTCAAGGCCAAAATGGATTGTTTTCCGAATCAGAAACCATCTTTACCCATGTGGATAAGGCCAAACGGGTCTGGAACGGAATCAGAAACAAGAGCCATAATGCCATTGCCAATGTATATTTTGCTTTTTTGAGCGAAACCGAAGGGGTAGAATTAATCCTCTACACTTATATTCAAAAATTGATGGCTACCCATAATGGAAAGCAAATGGATTATTCCGATGGGATTGTCCTCCATATTGACCAATTGGCCAAAAAAGTGGGTCGCGAAAAACACCGAATGGAGGCCTTTGTCCGCTTCCAACTGACCAAGGACGACATCTATTTTGCAAACATTGAACCTGATTTTGATGTATTGCCCCTGATTTCAAAACATTTTCGCAACCGCTACGCAGATCAACAATGGTTGATCTATGATGTGAAACGCAACTACGGCATCTACTACAATCTGGACCACGTGGAAATGGTTTCCCTCAATCTCAAAGAAATCCATTTTAATAAAATCCATAAAAGTGATGCCTTTGTGAGCGAAGAATACGATTACCAGACCCTATGGAACGATTATTTCAAAAGTACCGGTATCAAATCCCGCATCAATCCAAAATTGCACACGCAGCATGTACCCAAACGCTATTGGAAATACCTGAGTGAGAAAAAGCAGGCGGTTTAATACGGCTAAGAGATCTCTCTAAACCAATATCACTTGCTCTTCTCCCCTACAAAATGGTCGGTTTTGTTTTTGAACAGCACATTAAAGCTGGTCAAACTACCATAAACACGGGTGATGTATTGTTGCAGGTCAACTTTCTCCTGATCGTCCAGATTTTTACTGCTGTTGATTTTTTGTTCCATCACACGGATGCGGTCACGGACCATCACGATCTTATGGAAAAAGGTCTCAATGGGCATTTCCTTGTTCTGGGTGGCATCATCAGGTTGCAAAATCAACTTTCCGCCCTTCCATTTATCGGCAATGGCCACTTTCTCATGGGTATCACTCCATTTTTCCAAAATCTTCACCAAGGAACGCTCCACATCAAAAAAACTCACCGTATCCACTTCATCCTCTACTGCTTCAATCACCTCAAATTCGGAATCCAAATCAATCGTTTCCAATCCATTTTCCAAAAAAGTGACCCAATAGTGCTTGGATGATACGTTGGTCACCACCCCTTTTCCATATTCAGGGTGGTCTATACGGGAACCAATACCCAATAATTTCATAAATCCGATTTTTTATTGTCCACAAATTTAGAATTTTTGAAACTTTGCCCTACTTTCATCCTTGGTTTTATAAACCATCTTTCATGGAACCACAAAAACTTAGGGTAAAACTCGGGGAGTTGGCCTCTACTTCCATCAGTGGTAACGACATCAGTTCTTCCTGTCTGTACGTATCCGCTCTGGCTGTACTCCACGCCGGACAATATGCTTGGATTTCCTTATTGATCGTTGGGGTGGTCCTTTTCCTCTTCCGAAAAATCTACGGAGAGGTCGTGGGAGCACTTCCCATGAATGGCGGCGCCTATAATGCCCTTTTGAACACCACCAGTAAAGGAATGGCATCGTTGGCCGCTTCGCTTACCCTGCTTTCCTACATGGCCACGGCAGTAATTTCCGCCAATGAGGCTATGGCCTATCTAAAAAACATCGTACCGCATTTACCTGTTATTTTGGCCACCGTTGGTCTTTTGGCCATTTTTATGGGGTTGGTCATTATCGGAATCGGGGAATCTTCCAAAGTAGCCATTGGGATTTTTATTTTCCATTTGTCCTCTTTGGTATTGCTTTCCTCATTTGCAGGAATCTATCTCTTTGAGCACGGATGGCAAGTGTTTACCGAAAATAATGCGCTTCCAGTAAAGCACGGAGCGTTGCCCATGGCTCTGTTCTTTGGTTTTTCGGCGGCCATGTTGGGAATCAGCGGATTTGAGAGTTCTGCCAATTTTGTAGAAGAACAGAAAAAGGGCGTTTTTCCAAAAACCCTCAGAAATATGTGGGTAGTGGTCACCATTTTTAATCCATTGATTGCGTTTTTGGCTCTGGCCGTTCTCCCTATTCCCGAAATTGAAGGTAACCGGGAAGCCCTGTTGTCCATCATGGGCAATCAGGTCAGTGGCTCTTGGCTCTCCTTTCTGGTTTCCATAGATGCCGTTTTGGTACTTAGCGGCGCCGTGCTTACCTCCTTTGTTGGGGTTTCCGGTCTTGTGGAACGGATAACCTTGGACCGTATCCTGCCTCCATTTCTTTTAAAACGGAATAAGAATGGAAGCACCTACCGAATCGCCATTGTATTTTTTCTGCTATGTGTTTCCATCTTGTTGATCACCGAAGGAAACTTGGAAGCACTTGCCGGAGTCTATACCATTGCCTTTCTAGCCGTGATGGCCTTATTTGGGATAGGTAATATTTTGTTGAAGGTACGGCGCAAACATCTACCCCGGCCCGAACGCTCCGGTTGGTTGTCGCTCTTTATTGCCATCGTAGCCGTAATAACGGCCTTGGCGGGGAACATCATCCTCAATCCGGATTACTTGGCCGTATTCATGGAGTATTTTATCCCCACGATTTCCGTGATTCTGATCATGCTCAATCGTACCGCACTGTTGAAATTACTCCTCCGTTTGATTCGTTATTTTTTAGACCCCATCAACCGCGTTTTGGTAAAATCGTATAGGGATATCAACCGAACCATAGACCGTATCAACGCCCAAGAGTTTGTGTACTTCACCAAAAAAGATGATGTGGCGGCCCTCAATAAAGTATTGCTCTACATCCGAAACAACGAGCATACCCGAAAGCTTAAAATTGTGTCCGTTTTTCCCAAAGGTGAACAGGCCACTCCAAATTTTGTATCAGACTTGGATGTGCTGGATCGAGAGTATCCTGAAATCAAAGTGGAGTACATTCAACTCCACGGGACCTTCACCCCTTCCTTGATCAAAAAACTCTCCGTGGAATGGGATATTCCCATCAATTTTATGTTCATTGGGAGTCCTAGCGAAAAGTTTCCCTATCCACTTCAGGAACTTGGCGGGGTGCGGTTGATCATCTAATTGGGATTGAATTGGTCAGCGTGTTCGTATTTAACAGAAACGAAACCTACACCTCTTTCTTTTTTACAGGTCAAATCGCTACTTTTGAAGCTTTGCTATGATTTTATGGTTAACTACGAAGAACATATTGAGGTTAAAGGCGCCAGAGTCCATAACCTGAAAAATATTGACGTTACCATTCCCCGCGAAAAACTCGTAGTGATCACCGGTCTTTCGGGCAGTGGAAAATCCTCTTTGGCCTTTGATACCATTTATGCCGAAGGCCAGCGACGCTACATAGAAACCTTCTCGGCCTATGCCCGACAGTTCTTGGGCGGATTGGAACGTCCTGATGTGGATAAGATTGATGGTCTGTCCCCAGTGATTGCCATTGAACAGAAAACCACCTCAAAATCACCCCGCTCCACGGTGGGGACCATTACCGAGGTATACGACTTTCTTCGCCTGCTTTTTGCGCGGGCCGGTGATGCCTATAGTTACAATACCGGCGAAAAGATGGTAAGCTATAGTGATGAGCAAATCAAAGATTTGATCATTGAAGCCTACCTCGATAAAAAAATCAACGTATTGGCCCCCGTGGTCAAATCCAGGAAGGGACATTATCGGGAATTGTTTGAACAGATCGGCAAACAGGGATTTGTAAAAGTACGGGTTGATGGGGATATCCTGGACATCACCAAGGGAATGAAGGTGGATCGCTACAAGACCCATGATATAGAGATTGTCATTGACCGATTGAAAGTTTCGGAAAGTGAAGATTTCCATAAACGTTTGGGCGAGACCATCAACACGGCCATGTACAGTGGCGACAATGTACTCATGGTCTTGGAAGAAGGGGAAACCGTACCCCGCTATTTCAGTCGGGACCTTATGTGTCCCTCCACGGGCATCTCCTACCCCACTCCGGAGCCCAACACCTTTTCCTTCAATTCCCCAAAAGGTATGTGCCCAGAATGCAATGGTTTGGGACATGTTCATGAAATCAACGAACAAAAAATCATCCCCAATCCAAAACTGTCCATTAAAGCAGGTGGATTGGCACCACTGGGCGAATACAAGAAATCTTGGGCCTTCAAGCAATTGGAGACGATTGCCCAACGATATGGTTTTGAGTTGACCGACCCCATTGAAAAAATCCCTGCGGAAGCCATGGAAATCATTTTGAACGGCGGAAAAGAAAGTTTTGAGATAGATTCCAAAACTTTAGGGGTAAAACGACAATACAAAATTGATTACGAAGGCATTTCCAACTTTATAAAGACCCAATTCGAAGAGGCCAACTCCACATCCATCAGGCGATGGGCCAAAGAGTATATGGACAAGGCCCAATGCCCTTCCTGTGAAGGGGCACGACTACGGAAAGAATCGCTTTATTTTAAGATTGGGGAGAAAAACATTGCCGAACTGGCCCAAATGGACATTGCCGAACTGGCCACTTTTTTTGAAAAGCTTGAAAGTTCCTTAGAGGGTAACCAAAAGATCATAGCCGAGGAAATCATCAAGGAAATCAAGACCCGGGTCCAATTTTTATTGGATGTGGGGCTGGATTACCTTTCCTTGAACCGAAGCTCCAAATCGCTTTCTGGTGGTGAGGCACAGCGGATCCGTTTGGCCACACAGATCGGCTCCCAATTGGTGGGTGTCCTTTACATTTTGGACGAACCCAGTATTGGTCTGCACCAACGGGATAACGAACGATTGATCCATTCCTTGGAATCCCTTCGAGATATTGGAAACTCCGTAATTGTGGTGGAACACGACCGCGATATGATCGAACATGCGGACCACGTCATCGATATTGGTCCAAAAGCGGGCCGTCATGGAGGGGAGATCATTTCTGAAGGTACCCCTACAGAACTTAGAAACCACCATACCCTAACCGCACAATACATTACTGGGGAGCTAGAGATTCCCGTTCCTGCAGAACGTAGGAAAGGAACCGGGAAAAAGATTGTGCTTTCCGGGTGCACTGGGAACAATCTAAAAAATGTCACTGCCGAGTTCCCTTTGGGAAAACTGATAGGCGTTACGGGGGTATCGGGCAGTGGAAAGTCCACCTTGATCAACGAGACCCTCTACCCCATCATGAACGCCCACTACTTCAACGGAGTCAAAAAACCTATGCCCTATAAAAAAATTACAGGGCTCCAGCATATCGACAAGGTCATTGATATCAACCAATCTCCCATTGGGCGTACACCACGCTCCAATCCAGCTACTTATACGGGTGTTTTTAGTGAGATTCGAGCCCTCTTTGCCAAGACCACTGAAGCCACTATCCGAGGATACAAACCAGGACGGTTTAGCTTTAATGTGGCCGGGGGACGATGTGAAACCTGCCAAGGTGGCGGCCTAAAGGTGATTGAAATGAACTTTTTGCCCGATGTCTATGTGGAATGCGAAACCTGCAATGGGAAGCGTTTCAACCGGGAAACCTTGGAAATTCGATATAAAGGCAAGTCCATTGCCGATGTTTTGGATATGACCATCAATGAAGCCGTAGATTTTTTTGAGAATATCCCCAAAATTTATCGTAAACTAAAGACAATAAAAGATGTAGGATTGGGTTATATATCCCTAGGACAACAGTCCACCACCCTTTCCGGTGGAGAGGCACAACGGGTAAAGTTGGCCACAGAGCTTTCCAAGCGCGATACCGGAAACACTTTTTATATCCTCGACGAACCTACAACTGGATTACATTTTGAAGACATCCGGGTGCTCATGGAAGTACTTGACCAATTGGTGGACAAAGGAAACACCATTTTGGTCATTGAACATAACATGGATGTGATTAAAATGATGGACCACATCATAGACATTGGCTATGAAGGTGGTCGCGGTGGAGGAATAGTCGTAGCCACCGGAACTCCTGAGGAAGTGGCCAAGGATACGAAAAGCTATACAGCCAAGTTTTTGAAGAAAGAACTGGAAAATACAAAACAGAAGATTGCACGGGCAGTTTAAATTATTATTATGCAGATGCGAAAAGAACAACACACCAAAGGGTGGAACGAGATAAAGACAAACGACTCATGGGCCATATTCAAGATTATGGGCGAGTTTGTCAACGGATTTGAGAAAATGAGCCAGATAGGTCCCTGCGTATCCATATTCGGCTCCGCTAGAACCCGTCCGGGTCAACCGTATTACGACTTGGCCGTCAAAATCTCCCAAAAAGTGGCCGAATCCGGATACGGCATCATTACTGGAGGTGGCCCTGGCATCATGGAGGCTGGAAACAAAGGAGCCAACATGGCGGGAGGAACTTCGGTGGGCTTGAACATTGACCTACCCTTCGAGCAACATGACAATCCGTTTATCGATGAAGACAAGAGCTTGGATTTTGACTATTTCTTCGTAAGGAAGGTAATGTTCGTAAAATACTCCCAAGGGTTTGTGGTCATGCCAGGGGGCTTTGGCACCTTGGATGAGCTTTTTGAGGCCATCACCCTCATCCAGACGCATAAAATACAGAAGTTTCCCATTATTTTGGTGGGCACGGAATTTTGGAAGGGATTACTGGATTGGATCAAGAATACCATGCTGGAAGCAGGTAATATTAGTCCAACCGATCTAGATCTCATCCAACTGGTGGACTCCGAGGAAGAGGTCGTTGAAATACTCGATGCATTTTACAAAGGGCACGATCTTAGCCCCAACTTCTAAAAAATTCCTACTTGACGGCGCGTTTCTCTTTCATCCGGATTTCTTTGCTGTTCTTTTCAGTATGTTCCTCTTTATGGGGGCAACATACCAATGACATTACGGCAATTCTGGAGGATGAAACCCAAGAGATGCATATACGGCAAGAGTTCACCTACGTCAATACTTCCCAAAATGGGGTTTCCACTCTCTATTTCAATGATTGGAACCATGCTTACGCCAATAAAAACACCGCATTGGCCAAGCGCTTTGCCGAAGAATTCAACCGAAGCCTACATTTGGCCAAGGACAAAGAGCGTGGCTTTACCAATATAAAAACCATTGTTGGCAATGACTATTCCGGACTGGATTGGGAACGTGTGAAAAACAAGGATGTCATCGCCGTTAAATTGGACCATGATTTAAAGCCTGGGGAATCCATCCAATTGTTCTTCACCTATACCGTACAATTGCCCAGTGCCAAATTTACTTCTTATGGATTTACAGGTCTGGGGTACAACCTTAAGGATTGGTATTTAACTCCTGCGGTTTTGAATGGGGAATGGCATTTATACGACAACATCAATCTGGATGATTTGTACACGGATGTCACCAATACCACAATCAACTTTACCTATTCGGATAAATTGTTTTTGGCCACCAATTTTGATGAATCAAACGCAACCAAATTTCCCGGAGGGCAATACGTAACCCTTTCTGGAGAAAATCGGAAAAGCTGCGAGATCATTTTAAGCCCCTACAAAAAATTCACCAAACATATCACACCCTACCTCACAGTGACTTCGGATTTGGAGTCCAACAAATATGATGAGATATCCCAGGGGATTTCCATAAACAAGGTGGCCCAATTTCTGGAAGAAAATCTAGGGAAATACCCCCATGGCAATTTATTGGTGAGCGAGTTTGATTACAACAAGGCCCCTTTGTACGGTATCAACCAACTTCCCTCTTTCATAAGACCGTATGAAGAGCGCTTCCAATTTGAAATGAAGTTTCTCAAAACGGCCATTAACAGCTATCTCAAAGAGACTTTGTTCCTTGACCCCAGAAAAGAGCGTTGGGTAAATGATGCCATTGCGTATTACCTCATGATCAAATATGTGGAGGACCATTATCCCAAACAGAAATTGGCCGGAAAGCTCTCCAAGGTATGGGGAATTCGAGGTTTTCACCTGGCGCAAATGGACTTTAATGAACAATATGCTTTGTTAAGCATGTTGCCCATCCGCAAAAACATTGATCAAGCCTTGACCGTTCGTAATGATTCCTTGATCAAGTTCAATCAAAAAATCGCCAACGGGTACAAAGCAGGTTTGGGCATGTCCTACCTCTCGGAATATTTGGGAGGAAAAAAGGTAGACAGCAGTATCATTGCATTCTACAAGCAACATCGTCTTGAGTCCAAAGTGGACGCCAGGGATTTCAGAAAAACCTTGGAACAGTTTGCGGACAAGGACATAGAGTGGTTTTTTGATGAATATGTGGGTACGGACAAAAAGATTGATTTTAAGATCAAAAGCGTGGACAAGACGGAAGATTCCATCTCTTTGGTCCTAAAGAACAAGAGAGGCACCAATGTTCCGATTTCCTTGTTCGGCCTTCAAAAAGATTCTGTTGTTTCGGAATATTGGTTCACGGACATCGACTCCATCAAGACCGTGACCATTCCTAGAAATGGGGAGGATCGGATGGTACTGAACTACGACCAAAAAATACCGGAATTCAACCAACGGGACAATTGGAAAACCCTCAATGGCTTTTTCTCCAGCAACAAAAAGCTGAAATTCCAATTTTTCAAGGATACCGAAGACCCCTATTACAATCAGGTTTTCTATGTGCCCATAGCCAATTTCAACATTTATGATGGGATTACCCCTGGAATGCGCATCTACAACAAAACCTTTTTGGAACGCCCTTTTCAGTACGATATTTCCCCCACCTATTCCTTTTTGGAACGCACCATGGTAGGGAAGGCAACCTTCCATTACAGAAAATATCATCAGAAAACAGGGTTGTACGTGACCAATTATTCCATTACCGGTTCCACTTCCCATTTTCAGGTAAACTCTAGGTTCTCTACCCTTACCCCAGCAGTAAGCTTTGGGTGGCGACCCAATGACCTGCTTTCCAATCGCAGACAAAGTTTGCTTTTTAGATATAGGAATGTCTTTAGGAGTATCGATGACAATATTGCAGATCAAATTGATACCGAGCCTGATTATAGCGTGATGAACGTCCGCTTCATTGATGTGGACAACAATATTCTAAACTATAATTCTTGGTTTTTGGATGCCCAGCACTCCAGTGATTTCACCAAGCTTGCTTTTGAAATGGAGTATCGGAAACTTTTTCAGAGTAATAGACAATTGAACCTAAGGTTATATGCAGGAAAGTTTTTACGCAACACAACCGAATCCAATTTCTTCAGCTTTGCCTTGGACCGACCAACCGATTATATGTTCGATCTAAGTTATTTGGGACGATCCGAAAGCACTGGGCTGTATAGTCAGCAAATCATCATATCCGAAGGAGGATTTAAATCAAAGCTGGACAACCCGTTTGCCAACGATTGGATTGTGACCACCAATGCCAGTACAAACATTTGGAGATGGATTGAAGCCTATGGCGATTTGGGTTATCTTAAAAACAAAGGGGAGGACGCCCGCTTTGTCTATGACTCCGGGATACGACTCAATTTGGTCACGGATTATTTTGAACTCTATTTCCCTATTTACTCCAATAGAGGCTGGGAAATTGCCCAAAACAACTATGAGGAACGTATCCGTTTTATAGTTACCATCAGTCCCAAGACTCTTGTGGGCCTCTTTACCCGTAAATGGTTTTAATTTTATCAAATTCCCAAAAAACACCTTAAAAAAAAGGTTAGTTTTAATATATGTTTATTTTTTAAACATATATTTATGGAATTGTCATTTTATTAACAGGGTTTCATATTGCTGTTTTGATTGTATTTTAGTACTTTCGCAGAAATCTTCAGATTGCCCATGAAACCTGACCCAAGCACAAGCAACGATATTTCTTTTGATGACTTTCAAACCCAAATCCTTCAGGATTATGAGGTTGCGGTCACCAGCAGGGAATGTAGCTTGCTCGGAAGACGGGAAGTATTATCTGGAAAAGCCAAATTTGGCATATTTGGGGACGGCAAAGAGCTGCCGCAGCTTGCCATGGCAAGGGCCTTTCAGGATGGGGATTTTAGAAGTGGGTATTACCGGGACCAAACCTTTATGATGGCTCTCGGGTACCTCAATCCAAAGGAATTCTTCCACGGTCTTTATGCCACCACTGATCTGGAAAAGGAACCCATGAGTGCCGGAAGACAAATGGGAGGGCATTTTGTGACTCACAGCCTTAACGAGGATGGCTCCTGGAAAGACCTCACCAAACAAAAGAACAGCAGTGCCGATATTTCCTGTACGGCCGGACAAATGCCCCGTCTGTTGGGGTTGGCGCAGGCCTCAAAGATGTATCGGAATGTAAAGGAAATGGATCAGACCAACTTTTCCAACAACGGGAATGAGGTCGCTTGGGGCACCATTGGAAATGCAAGTACCAGTGAAGGTCACTTCTTTGAGACGGTAAACGCCGCCGGGGTAATGCAAGTCCCCATGGTCATCTGCATTTGGGACGACGAATATGGTATTTCCGTACCCTCGGAATTCCATACGACCAAAGGAGATATTTCCGAAATGCTAAAAGGTCTGCAGCGCGATGAACATACGGCAGGATATGAAATATTGAAAGTAAAGGGATGGGATTATACCGCCTTGACCCATACTTTTGAAAATGCTTCGGACATAGCCCGTGACAACCATGTTCCCGTGCTTATCCACGTTACCGAACTCACCCAACCCCAAGGACACTCCACTTCCGGTTCCCATGAACGATACAAGTCTGCAGAACGCTTGCAATGGGAACGCGAAAATGATTGCAACAAGCGGTTCAGGGAGTGGATCTTGGAAAATGGAATCAGTACCGAGGAAGCGCTCAAAAAAATGGAGCGGGAAATAAAACAAAAAGTCCGTGCCGCAAAAAAGGAAGCTTGGACCGAGTTTTTAAAACCGCATTTGATTGCCAAAAAACAGCTTGTACAATTACTGGCCAACGCTGCGGAGAAGAGCCCGAACCGGGTTTTCATCAACAAGATCAAAAACGACCTGATTGCCGTTGACGAACCGCTCAAAAAAGATTTGGCCTCAAAGTCCAGAACGGCTCTCCGTTATCTTTTGGGAGAGAACACTCCGGAAAGACAACAACTTCTACAGTGGGTACAAAACTTTTTGGACGACTCCCAACCCAAGTACAGCTCGCATCTATATAGCGAACTTGGCAGCAATGCCACCCAAATTGAATCCGTGACCCCCACCTACCCTGAAAAGGCGGAAGAAGTGGACGGCCGTATCATTTTACGGGACAATTTTGATGCCCTGTTCACCAAATACCCCAAAACCATGGTCTTTGGGGAAGACACCGGAAACATTGGTGATGTAAACCAAGGACTGGAAGGTCTACAGAAAAAATTCGGGGAACTTCGTGTGGCCGATACGGGTATTCGGGAAACCTCTATTATTGGACAAGGTATTGGATTGGCTTTGAGAGGGTTAAGGCCCATTGCCGAAATACAATATTTAGATTACATCCTTTACGGAATCCAGACCTTGAGCGATGATTTGGCATCTTTGATGTACAGAACCGTGGGAAAACAGAAAGCACCATTGATTGTCCGCACCAGAGGACATAGACTGGAGGGTATTTGGCATTCCGGGTCCCCAATGGGAGGTTTGATCCACTTGCTTCGAGGTATGTACATTTTAACCCCAAGAAACATGACCCAGGCGGCTGGATTCTATAACACCTTGCTAAAAAGCGACGAACCCGCATTGATCATAGAAAGTCTCAACGGATATCGCCTAAAGGAAAGGAAACCTTCCAATTTAGGGGAGTTTTGCACGCCAATCGGGCAGGTAGAAACCCTAAAAGAAGGAACAGACATTACGCTATTATCTTACGGTTCCACGTTACGAATTGTTGAGAAAGTAGCAAAGGAACTACTGGAAGTGGGTATAGATGCCGAAGTGATCGATGCGCAATCCCTACTCCCGTTTGACTTGAACCATGATGTTGTGAAAAGCCTTGAGAAAACCAATCGCTTGTTGATTATCGATGAAGATGTGCCTGGAGGGTGCTCTGCCTATTTATTGCAAGAGATTTTGGAGAAACAGGAAGGATATCGCTATTTGGACAGCGCCCCCCAAACCTTGACCTCAAAAGCACATAGACCAGCCTACGCATCGGACGGGGATTATTTTTCCAAACCCAATGCGGAGGACATTTTTGAAAAGGTCTACCAAATCATGCATGAAGCTGACCCCACCTCCTTTCCAAGCCTGAGGTAAATCGGTTTTTGTCGAAAATATGGATTAAGGACGTATATTTATGCATCAATGTTGCATCGATTAAAAACATAATTAATATTTTCACGTCTGTAAAAACCCCCAAATGAAAAACAACACCTTAGTCCACTTGGGATTGGCACTGCTCCGAATAGTACCTTCAGTGTTCATGATTACCCATGGGTATCCAAAACTTTTAAAACTTATCAACGGGAATACAGAATTTGCCAACCCCTTTGGTATTGGCGAAGCACCTTCCCTGTTTTTGGCGGTCATCGGTGAATTTATTTGTCCACTTTTAATGATCATTGGTTTTAAAACCAGATGGGCTGCCATCCCGACTGCGATTACCATGGCAGTGGCCGGTTTTTTCATCCATAGTGCCGATCCTTTTGGTACCAAGGAAAAAGCCCTACTCTATTTCGTGGTCTTTTTGGTGATTTTTCTTTTGGGTCCAGGTAAGTATAGTGTAGATAAGAAATAGCACTATATAATTTCCGAAAGAAGTTCTTTCAACAAGTCGGCCTGATCCATATTATTGGCCCCTACTCCTTTACCCTTTAAATCCAATTCACGAAGGCTGGACACGATACCACTTACCCGTTTCATGGGATAGTTTTTGGCAGCAACGGTATATTCCTTCACAAAATAAGGGTTCACACCCAATACCTTGGCCACATTCCCGGGGGAATGGTCGCTCAAACCATGGTATTGCAATAATTGGGTGAAAAAGGTGTTCAAGAGGGTTACGGTAACCACAAAAGGGTTGTCCTTGGGGTTTTGCGCAAAATAATCCACAATCCGGGAAGCTTTGGCCACATCCCTTTCCCCAATGGCCTTCTTCAGCTCAAAGTTGTTGAAATCCTTACTGATTCCGATATGTTCTTCGATGACTTCTGGGGTAATCTCCACACTTGGAGGCACCACCAAGGTCAATTTGTCCAATTCGTTATTGATTTTTCCCAAATCGGTTCCCAAAAACTCCACCAACAAGATACAGGCCTTGGGTGAAATCCTGTATTTTTTGCTGGCCAAGGTCTTCCGGATCCATTCCGACACTTGGTTTTCATAAAGTTTTTTGCTCTCGAAAAGCTCGCCTTTCTTTTGAATGGCTTTATAGAGCTTCTTTCGCTTGTCCAATTTCTTGTACTTGTAGCAAAGCACCAATATGGTGGTGGGTTGTGGATTTTCGGCATAGGAAACCAAATTCTCTATGGTACGGGACAGGTGCTGGGCCTCTTTTACGATCACCACCTGATATTCTGCCATCATGGGGAAACGTTTGGCATTCGCGACCACCTCGTCCACACTGGTGTCCTTTCCATACAGAACCATCTGATTGAAACCTTTTTCATCTTCGGTAAGAACATTGTCCGATATGTACTTTGAAATCCTATCGATATAATAGGGCTCCTCCCCCATCAAAAAATAGATAGGCTTGGGGTTTCCCGCATCAATCTCAGCTACAATTTCCTTTATTCCGTCCATTCAGAAAAAAATCATCAAATTTGCCCAATGCAGTCATTGAACTTCCCAGCGTATTCATTCCGAATCAAAAATAGCCAAAATAGACACTACATTTTTGACGGTATCCGTAAAAAATTTGTGGTGCTCCAACCTGAGGAATGGGTACGCCAACATGTACTCCATTTTTTGGTCTTCACCAAAAATTACCCCAAAAGCCTCATCAACGTAGAGAAACAACTGACCGTGAACCAATTAAAAAAGCGGTACGACGTGGTGGTCTTTAATCCGGATGGATCCATATTCCTGCTTGTGGAGTGTAAAGCACCGGAAGTAGCCATTGACCAGTCCACCTTTGACCAAATAGCCCGATATAATCTTCAATTGCAATCCGATTACCTCATGGTGACCAACGGACTGGAACACTACTATTGTAAAATGGACCATGCTGAGGAAAAATATAGGTTTTTAAAGGAAATTCCTGATTTTAGCCGTTAATTTGCTGCCGTTTTGAAAGTCGCCGTAGTCATACTCAATTGGAATGGGGAAACCTTGTTGGAAAGGTTCCTTCCTTCCGTTGTAAGCTATTCGGAAGGAGCAGACATTTATGTGGTGGACAACGCCAGCTCCGATGGTTCCGTAGCCTTTTTAAAAAAAGCCTACCCAAACATCCGTGTCATCCAGAATGAAGAGAACGGAGGATTTGCCAAAGGGTACAATGATGGTCTACAGACCGTGGATGCCGATATCTTTTGCCTGCTAAATTCAGATGTGGAAGTGACCCCCGGTTGGTTGGCACCCATTATGGACTTGTTTCAATCCCATTCCGACATAGCCATTGTTCAGCCCAAAATTTTGGATTTGAACCAAAAAGACCATTTTGAGTACGCAGGTGCGGCCGGAGGGTACATTGATATGTTGGGGTATCCCTTCTGCCGCGGCAGAATATTCCAGGCCCTGGAAAGGGACGAAGGCCAATATAACGACACCAAGGAAATCTTTTGGGCCACGGGCGCCTGTATGTTCATTCGACGAAACGTGTTTGAATCACTCCATGGCTTTGATGAGGACTACTTTGCCCATCAAGAAGAAGTGGACCTATGCTGGCGTGCCAAAAATGCTGGTCATAAAGTGTATTATGTGGGGCATAGCCATGTGTACCATTTGGGAGGTTCCACTTTGAAGAACATGAATCCCAAAAAAACCTTCCTCAATTTCAGGAACTCTTTGTATTCCATTACCAAGAACCTTCCCCGAAAAAAAGCGTTTCCCATTATCATCTTGCGCTTGATCTTGGATGGCATTGCAGCCCTACGTTTTATCTTTCAATTAAAATTTGACCATTGTTGGGCCATTCTGCGTGCACATGTCAGTTTTTATGGTAACTTTATAAAAATGTACAAAAAGCGGGAAAAAGCTAATTTTTTATTAAAGTATCATACTACGACATCCATTGTATGGTCGCATTTCGTAAATCATATAAAGAATTTTAACATTTTAGTAAAAGATTAACTATACCTCAATGTAGAAAATTTGCATTTTATCTAATTTTGGTCGAGTTCTATTACTATGAAATATCTAACAATCCTTAAATTATACTCTGAACTATTATGAAAAAAGTTTTTCTAGGAACATTGGCGATGACTGTTCTACTATCATCTTGTGTATCATCAAAGAAATATGCGGATCTGGAAGCCAAACAAAAAGAAACCCAAGATTTATTAAACTCTGCCACTGTTAAGTTAAACGACTGCTTGGAAGAAAAAGCAACGGCAGACTCAAGACTTCAGACCCTCGAAGATCAAAACGCCTTCCTTAAGGCCAATAACCAAGAGCTCATCAACAACATGGGCAACTTGACCACCCTTACCACAAAAGGTGCCGAGAACCTTGAAAAATCTTTGGAAAGCCTGCGCGAAAAAGACCTTACCATCAGAAAATTGCAAGATGCCGTTACAAGAAGGGATTCTGTTAACCTTTCTTTGGTACAGAGCTTGAAAGGTGTATTGGGCAATTTGGATGACGAAGACATCGAAATCAGTGTTGAGAAAGGTGTTGTATTTGTTTCCATTTCTGACAAACTATTGTTCAGAAGCGGTAGCTACAACGTAACCAGCGCTGCCAAGGAAGTATTGGGCAAAGTGGCCAAAGTTGTAAACAACAAGCCTGACTTTGAATTTATGGTAGAAGGTCACACAGACAACGTACCTTACAGAAGCGGTGTTCTATTGGACAACTGGGATTTGAGTGCCAAAAGAGCAACTTCAGTGGTTCGTATCCTACAAAACGATTTTGGTGTTGACCCAGCTAGGATGACTGCTGCCGGACGTAGCTACTACATTCCTTTGGTAAGCAACGAAACCTCTGCCAACAGAGCCAAAAACAGAAGAACCCGTATCGTGGTACTTCCAAAAATCGATCAGTTCTACAGCATGATCGAAGAAGGCATGAAAGATCCTGCCATCGGTGGAAGTGGAAAATAAGAAATCAGTTTTTGACTGAATCAAAAAGCGGCCCAATGGGCCGCTTTTTATTTTAAAATATATCCAGTTCTCCTTTACCTTCCCTAACCACTTCAGGAACACCGGTTGAAACATCAATGACCGTAGACGCCACGTTGTCCCCGTAGCCCCCATCAATGACCACATCTACCAAATTCTGCCATTTCTCAAAAATGAGCTCGGGGTCGGTGGTATATTCCAAGATGCCATCCTCATCATGAATGGATGTGGAAACAATGGGATTGCCCAATTCCGTGACCAATGCCCGGGCGATGTTGTTATCGGGCACCCTTATCCCCACGGTTTTCTTTTTTTTGAAATCCTTTGGTAAGTTGTTGTTGCCGGGCAAAATAAAGGTATAAGGACCCGGAAGCGCCCTTTTCAATATTTTGAAGGTAGCGGAGTCTATCTGCCGCACATAATCCGATAAGTTGCTTAAATCTGCGCAAACAAAGGACCAGTTGGCCTTTTCCAATTTTATACCCTTGATGCGGGCAATGCGTTGCAATGCCTTGGAATTTGTAATGTCACAGCCTAGGCCATATACCGTATCCGTAGGATAGATGATCAGCCCTCCTTTCCTGAGTACGTTGCCAATTTTCTCGACCTGCCTCGGGTTGGGGTTTTCCTCATAAAGTTTGATGAACTCTGCCATATACCTCTAAAAATGGCTCCAATGCCAATCACAATGCAAGGTAACAAAGTTTACATTGAAAACATAAGCCTGAAAAAATGGGTGATGGATTATGGACATCAGTCCTTAATCACCTCTAGCTTGGCAAAACGGAGCAGTAGTTTTTTGATTCCGCCCTGATCAAAAAGGATTTCCGCTTTCTTATCGTTCCCCACCCCTTCAATTTTAACCACCTTGCCCCTTCCAAAACGAGTATGGTTTACCAAAGCACCTTCGGCCAGATCAGAATCCGCTACCGGATTGCTTGACGAAGGAGAAGCCAAATCAGGTTTCAGCTTTCTAAGTTTGCGCAATTGATTCTCATTGGGGCGTTGTGTACTGGGAGGTGTTCCATTGCTTGGTTTCACCTGCCGCAGTTTACTCTTGTCCACCTCGCCGAAAATATTGGCGTTGATCATGGATTTATACCGATACACATCGTTTACCGGGGTAAGGTTTTCCACATACTGCTCATCTATCTCCTCCAAAAACCTACTGGGTTCGGCATCGATCAATTTCCCCCATCGGTATCTATTTTGGGTATAGGTAAGGAAAGCCTGCTTTTCAGCACGGGTCAAAGCCACATAAAACAATCGTCTTTCTTCTTCCAGTTCGCTACGGGTGTTCATGCTCATGGCCGATGGAAAGAGGTCTTCCTCCATTCCCACAACGTATACATAAGGGAACTCCAAGCCTTTGGCCAAGTGGATGGTCATCAACGCCACCCGGTCATCGTCTCCCACATCTTTGTCCATATCCGTGGCAAGGGCCACATCTTCCAAAAACTCGGTCAAGCTTCCCGTGGCGTCTGCCAATTCCTTTTGTCCTTCCACAAAATCCTTGATACCGTTCAAGAGCTCTTCAATGTTTTCCATTTTGGCAATTCCCTCTGGGGTTCCATCTTTTTTGAACTCCAACAGTAAACCGGTCTTCTTGGACACATGTTCGGCCAAGGTAAACGCATCGGAACCTTCGTTCATGATCTGGAAACTCTTGATCATGGTCACAAAATCCTGCAACTTACGCTTGGTCCCGGCATTAATGTTCAGATTGAGTTTTTCCAAATGCTCCATGACCTCATAGATGGAACGACCGTAATGATTGGCCGCAACAATAAGCTTGTCAATGGTGGTCTGCCCAATACCCCTGGCCGGAAAGTTGATGACCCGCTTCAGGGCCTCTTCATCCTTGGGATTCACGATCAACCGCAAATAGGCCAACACATCCTTGATCTCCTTGCGCTGATAAAACGAAAGTCCCCCGTAAATCCGGTAAGGGATGTCACGTTTACGCAGTGCATCCTCAATGGCCCTGGATTGCGAATTGGTACGGTACAACACAGCAAATTCCCCATTCTGCATCTGATGTTGCATCTTGTTCTCGAAAATGGAGCCTGCCACATACCGCCCCTCCTCTGCATCGGTAATGCTACGATGGATGATTATCTTATTGCCCGCATCATTGGAGGTCCACACCACCTTTTCCAACTGGTCCTTGTTTTTTTCGATGATGGAGTTGGCTGCATTGACAATGTTCTTGGTAGATCGATAGTTTTGTTCCAGTCGATACACAGCCACATCGTCATAATCCCTTTGGAAATTAAGGATGTTGCTGATGTTGGCCCCTCGGAACGAATAGATACTCTGGGCATCGTCCCCCACCACACAAATATTTTGGTAACGGTCCGATAAGGCCTTTACAATCAGGTATTGCGAATGATTGGTATCTTGGTACTCATCCACCAATATGTAGCGGAACCGATCCTGGTATTTCATCAGAACCTCCGGGAAACGCGTCAACAACTCATTGGTGCGAAGTAAAAGATCATCAAAATCCATGGCCCCCGCCTTAAAACAGCGGTCCACATAATTCTTATAGATTTCCCCCAATCGTGGGCGTTTGGCCATGGCATCGGCCTCTACCAGTTCCGGGTTCTGGAAATAGGCCTTCACGGTGATCAAACTGTTCTTATACGAGGATATCCTGTTTTGGATCTGCTTGTACTTGTAGATGTCCTTGTCCAACCCCATCTCCTTGATGATGGAAGCGATCAAACGTTGGGAATCTTGGGTGTCATAAATAGTAAAATTACTCGGGTATCCCAATTTATCTCCGTCAAACCGCAACAACTTTGCAAAAACCGAGTGGAAGGTTCCCATCCAAAGGTTTTTGGCCTCTGAGGTGCCCACAATATCCGAAATCCGCTTTTTCATTTCTCGAGCCGCCTTATTGGTGAAGGTCAAGGCCAAAATATTGAACGAATCCACCCCCTGGTTCATCAAATGGGCTATGCGAAAGGTAAGTACACGGGTCTTTCCCGATCCAGCACCGGCAATGACCATCAACGGACCGTCCTTGTGCAATACAGGAGCCCGTTGCGCATCATTCAATTCATCCAAAAAATCACTCAAAAGCTCAGAAATTTAAAAGTAGGCGTGAAATTAGCCAATAATGCCCTCATGCTAAAATCAACCTATCAATATTTATAAACACGGAGGAGTTTTGAATTGAATTGAATATATTTAGCAACTCAACTTTTACTAATGAAATATTCCTTCTTGTTAACCATTTCCCTTATGGCCATGGTATCCCTAGGATTCTCCCAAGAAAAAAAAGCAGGACCTGTACTTGAAAATTATGGCGAGGTCTGGACCGTGGAAAATCCAGATTTCAAAACCGATACAAGTGCAGAATTCAAATTGGTGTTTGATATTATGGAGAGTCCCGAATCCCACACCGAAATCAACAAAAAAATAGAAACAGCGGCACGTTTTCTGAACATGCATGCCCAAAGTGGGGTCCCGGTATCCCAACTTAAGGCGGCCTTGGTATTGCATGGAACAGCTGCCAAGGACATTATACACAATGAGGCTTACCAAGCTCGTTTTGGAACCGTGAATCCCAATTATGACCTGGTCAAGGAGTTGCTGAATGCCGGAGTGGAGGTCATTTTGTGCGGGCAGTCCTCAAAATCGCGCAACTACCCCAAAGAAGACCTTATTCCGGGCAGTAAGATTGCCCTTTCGGCCATGACGGCCCTTATTCAATTGCAAAACCAAGGATATCGACTAATAAAATTTTAAACTGATTTCTTATGAACAAAATGATCACCTTCGTGTTTTTGGTGTCCGGTCTAGGCCTTTGGGCACAGGACGCCAAATTGGAAAAAGACTATCAAGCCATTGAAAGCAAAGTCATTGAATGGCGGCGTGATATCCACCAAAATCCGGAGCTCAGCAACCGGGAGTTCAAAACAGCGGAAAAAATTGCGGCACACCTGAAATCCCTGGGGATTGAAGTACAAACTGGCGTAGCCCACACGGGAGTGGTAGGTCTGCTGAAAGGAAAAAAACCAGGCAAGGTAGTCGCCCTTAGGGCAGATATTGATGCCCTTCCTGTGACCGAACGCAACGACCTTCCGTTCAAGTCTACCGTAAAATCTGAATTTTTGGGTACAGAAGTCGGGGTGATGCATGCCTGTGGGCACGATACACACACCGCCATTTTAATGGGTGTTGCCGAAGTGCTGTCCAAAAACAAGGATAAAATAAAGGGTACGGTAAAGTTTATCTTTCAACCTGCTGAGGAAGGAGCGCCTCCAGGTGAAGAAGGCGGTGCCAAACTCATGGTCAAGGAAGGCGTACTTCAAAATCCGGATGTGGATGCCATTTTTGGACTTCACATCAACTCCCAAACGCCCATCAACACCATCAAGTACAAACCGGGAGGTGCATTGGCATCCGCCCAGCGCTTTGTAATCAATGTGAAAGGAAAGCAAACCCATGGGTCTCAGCCTTGGGCAGGGATTGACCCCATCATGATCAGCGCCAAGATTATCGATGGCCTTCAGACCATTATCAGCCGCGAGACCAACCTTACCAACGAAGCTGCGGTCATTTCCGTGGGCAAGATCACCAGTGGGGTCCGGTTCAACATCATCCCTGAAAGTGCTGAAATGATCGGTACTATTCGAACCTTGGATTACGATATGCAGAAACACATCAATACACGTATGGAAGAAATGGTTCCTGCTATTGCCAAAGCCTATGGTGCTGAAGCAACAATCGAGATCACGACATCTACAGCTATTACATTCAATGATTTGGATTTGACCGCACAAATGGCCCCTACGCTTGAAAAAGTGGCAGGAAAGGAGAATGTTACCATTCACAAGGCCATTACGGGTGCCGAAGATTTCAGCTACTTCCAAGAGAAAGTGCCCGGTATGTTTTTCCTTTTGGGAGGAATGACCCCAGGGACCACGGAGTCCTTTCCGCACCATACCCCCGATTTCAAAATTGATGACAGTGGACTACTCTTGGGCGTAAAGACCATGACCCAATTGACTTTGGATTATTTGAACAAGTAAAACATGGAACCTATATTGGATTTTCTTGGAAGCATCCCATGGTGGGGATGGATTCTCATCTTTCTATTGCTGGTTGCCCTTCGGGATATCTTTTTCCAAAGAGCGCATACCATTAGCCATAATTTCCCCGTGGTGGGCCATTTGCGATACTGGTTGGAGAGCATTGGCCCAGAAATGCGACAGTATTTTGTGGCCAATAATCGCGAGGAACTCCCCTTCAACCGGATTGAACGGGGCTGGATCTATGCATCGGCCAAAAAGGAGAACAATTATGAAGGTTTTGGTACGGAAAGGGATATCTATGCCCATCAGCATATTTTTGTGAAGAACGCCATGATGGCCTACCAAATGCCACAAGGTCACCCCAATATCGACAATCCTTATTTCTTGCCCTGCGCCAAGGTCATTGGCGGCTACAACAAACGCAGAAAACCTTTCCGACCGGCTTCCATCATCAATATTTCCGCCATGAGTTTTGGCTCCCTTTCCGCTGCGGCGGTAACAGCCATGAACCAAGGGGTGGAAAAATGTGACGCCTATCACAATACCGGGGAAGGTGGGCTATCCCCCTATCACAAACAAGGCGGGGACGTTATTTTTCACTTTGGGACCGGCTATTTTGGGGTGCGATCCCGGGACGGCAACTTTTCCATGGATAAACTAAAAATATTGGTGGATGAAAATCCTGCCATAAAAGGAGTCGAAATCAAACTTTCGCAGGGAGCCAAACCTGGAAAGGGCGGTGTTTTACCCGGCGCCAAAATCACCCATGAAATTGCCGAGATACGGGGTGTTGAAGTAGGAAAGGATGTACTCTCTCCTTCAACACACAAAGCATTTAGTTCTATTCCTGAGCTTTTGGAACTTATCGAGTCCATCGCAGAGGAAACCGGATTACCTGTGGGCATCAAGGGTGCCATAGGAAAGCTGGACCAATGGGAAGAGCTGGCCGACTTGATGAAAAAATCAGGCAAAGGCCCTGATTTCATTACCATTGATGGTGGAGAAGGCGGCACAGGAGCAGCTCCACCCAGTTTTGCAGACCATGTTTCCCTACCATGGACCTACGGTTTTTCATCGGTTTATAAAGTTTTTGCGGACCGGGGGCTCACGGAACGGATCGTATTTATTGGAAGTGGAAAATTGGGCTTCCCCGCCAAAGCGGCCATGGCCTTTGCCATGGGGGTGGACTGCATCAATGTAGCCCGGGAAGCCATGATGAGCATCGGTTGCATCCAAGCCCAGGTATGCCATACCAATCGTTGTCCTGCTGGTGTGGCCACACAGAGTAAATGGCTGCAAAAAGGCATTGACGTACCCTTAAAATCAGATAGATTGGCCCAATACTTTAAAACATTCCGAAAAGAATTTTTGGAAATTACGCATGCGGCCGGTTACGAACACCCTTGTCAATTTACCATGAACGACATCCAACTAAACGTGGATCATGACTATCTGAGCAGTGACCTGGAAGCCATTTATCGCTATAAAAAAACGCAGGTCCCTTTCGAGTCCATGCAAAACCTATATGATTGCGTACATTTGGGCGGAAAGCCAGTTCTAAAAAAAACATCATAATTTAGCAATCCATAAATAAACGACCATATATACACCACACATGAGAAAAAAGTTACCCCTAATTGTATTCTTAGCCTTGACCACCACCATGTTTTCCCAAAGAAAAAGTGACCTTTTGGCTGAGATCGACAACCTAAAATCGCAAATTTCAAGCGTTGAGCAGGATTTGGCCAAAGCCAAGCGCGAAATATCCTCCAGCAATGCCAAGGCAGAAACCTTGGAAGTGGAGAATGCTGGGCTACGGGATGCCAATGCCACCCTTTTGGGCAACTTGAGCAACTTCTCTGAGCTTTCCAAGCAAAATTCTGAGAATGTGAACCGGGCCATGGCCGCATTGGCCAGAAAAGAAAAACAGCTTAGTGGTATCAACGATATGATATCGGCAAACGATTCCACGGCCATTGTTTCCTTGACCCGCATTAAACAAACCTTGGGTGAGAATGCAAAAGTAGCTGTTGGTGATGGAGTGATCGTTATCTCCAATAGCCTAAGCAGCCTTTTTGGTTCTGACACCTCCACTACCCTGACCGATGCCGGAAAGGAATGGCTTGCAAACGTTTCAAAGGTCATTTTGACCAACCCAAATTTCACCACAGAAGTTGAGGGACTCAATATTACGGGAGAGTTTGGCCCTACTTACGATCAAGCCGCAACGGTTTCCAAAGAATTGGTGACTGTTCTGGGGGTGCCCAGTGGCAGTGTGTCCATCTCTGCCAAGGATGGCAATTTCAAGGAAGGGATAAACATTAAGTTGCAACCGGACTTTAAAGCATTTTACGCCAAGGCCAAGGAAAGTGCCAAAGCGGTCCAATAATCTCATGGGATAAATACTTTTTAAAAGTTTGGTTCGTTCTTGTTGTGTAAAATCAATAAAAAACCAAACTATCCCATGACTGGAGACAATATCCTTCAACTTTTCGCCTATTTGTTGCCCGCTGTTGTAACCGGGGCCGTTGCTTTTTATTTTTTTAGACTGCATACCCGGAACGAAGATGGTAGACGACGATTTCTTTTACATAAAGATTCCCAAAAAGACACCTTGCCTGTCCGTTTGCAGGCGTATGAGCGAATGGTGCTCTTCTTGGAGCGGATTGCCATCAATAGCCTAGTGGTCCGTGTGGCACCCAAGGGAAAAAGCAAGAGTGACTATGAGAATTTGCTCATCAAACAGATTGAAACCGAATTTGAGCACAATCTTTCCCAGCAGATATACATGAGCGATGAATGCTGGAACATCATCAAAGCGGCCAAAAATGCCACCATACAGATCATCCGTTCCGCTGGCATGAGCGAAACCGATTCTCCGGACAAGTTACGGGAAGACATCCTTAACCAAACCATGGAAAAGCAATCACCTTCCAATACGGCCTTGGCCTATGTAAAAAAAGAGGTGAGCGAACTTTGGGATTGATCTACTCCTGATGCTCGGGATCTATAGGACTGGTTTCCTCATTTTTATTCTTGGCATACAAATATCCCCGCTTCCACCACAGCGTCATACGTTCTTTATTGAACACCAGTGAATTGGTGGTCAATACCGTGGGGGTATAATAAAAGTTTATGATGGCATCCTTTTGACCAGCCACCAATTTCCCGATCCTAATGTTCTGGTTCTCTATCCGATCTAGCATAAAACTGAAGATGGTGGTGATTAAATCGAATGGGTTTTTGGAAGACATCCGGTTGAGGTAGTTCACTTCCGTATGAAGAACCACTACATCCACTTCGGTGGCACCACGGTTTAGGGCCTCCTCAATGGGTACGAGAGTTCCCAGCCCCCCATCGGCATACTCACAGCCTTCCTTTTTGACCAAGCTCATAAAGGGCGTGTAGTTGGATGAAATCCAAATCCAATCACAAAACTCATCATAGGTGCAATCATTGATGGACTTGTACTCCACCTGGTTCAAGGAGAGGTTGGATACCGTAACCACGACGTCCATTTCACTTTCCTTCAATTCTTCAAACTCCTCAACGGTAATGGATTCCCTGATCAATTTTCGAAGGTTCTCACTTTCCCCGAATGTCTTTTTACCCTTGATAAAGTTTTTCACCACATTCCAGTGGTTGATGGCAATGATCTCTACTCCGTGCTTTTTTTTAATGAGAAAAGGGCAATTGTTGAAGATACTATCCTGGTTAACCGAAGAATAAATTTCCTTGATTTTGTCCAGCTTGTTGAGCGCCAAATGGGAAATCAGTAAACTTCCTGTGGATGTGCCCACAAAAATGTCGTATTTGTGTTGGGCCTCTTGGATCAGAAACTGCGCAACACCTCCTGCAAAAGCGCCCTTGCTTCCTCCTCCCGAAATGACCAATGCCCTCATTTGCCCAAAGTTTTGTCCAAATATTGCTGTTCTTCTTGGTTTAACAAAGGATAAATCGCTTTTAATCGTGCGGTACTGCCTTCGCTTTTCAAGAATTCCTTTAACATGTTCCGGGATGTCTTTTTAAAATGCCACACATGATGGCCGCAGGACTCTATCAAGTTACGCAAGGTTTCATCATTGAAACCGCCAATGTTCTTCAAATATTGAAACGCCAACAACCGAACCTCAAAATGATGGTTGGAACTGGTATAAGAGCTCAATTCCTTAAAAAGCGCCGGTTTTGAATCCATTCGGTATTCAGGGGTCACCAAGGCCAATGTCAACCATAGCAAGCGGATATTTTTGTTGGGAAACCCAATGATGCCGTCTGTTTTGTCCAGATACGCTGCCCGCTTTTCGGGAAAATCCGTCCAAAGCCGGTACAATGTGGGTTCCAAGGTTGCATAGCTCTTGTCCAGCAACAACGTCTCAAAATCCATCTGAAGCCCTTGTGGCACCTTGGGCAAGGTAAGTGCCACCGCTTGACGGGCCTTTTCATCCTCTGTTTTTAAGACTTTTGCAATAAAACTTATAGGCAATACATCCCCATAATCCAACAATAAGCGATGTTTCAGTTTGCTGGAATGCCATGCGCCCCATTTATTCTCCAATATGGTAGGAGCACTATTCCTGGACTCCCCTATGGTTTCCTTGATCTCAAAATAGGTTTTGATGGATGGGCTCTTCTCCACCAAAAAAGCCTTTACTTGTTCGAATGGGAAATCTGACTCTTGTAGCCAAAGATTTTCAAAATTGGAGAGATTCTTCCCAGAGGCTTTTTCCATCTCCCCCATAAAATCGGGGATGGTTACATTTTGAAAAGCATACTTGACCAAATAATCCTTTATCCCATGTTTAAAACTGGCATCCCCCACTTGATCACGGAGCATGACCAATGCCCACGCCCCTTTTTCATAAAACGTCAGACTACCTGCTCCCGAATTGGTAAGCTCCTCCCCGCTGCCATCTTGGGAAAACCTTTTCAAGGCTTCTGCTGTTTCCAATAAGTGCCAGTAGAAATATTCCTCCCCGAAAATATCCTTCTCTGCCAAGTAGGCATAATAGGTGGCAAATCCCTCATGCAGCCAATGGTGGTTTCCACTCTGCTCCGTCACCAAATTCCCAAACCATTGATGGGCGAGTTCATGGGCATTGACATTTACGTAGTTTTTATCCGCAAAAGCCACAGAATCCACCACAAAGGTGTTGGAAAAGATGGTTGCCCCGGTATTTTCCATCCCTGCATACAAAAAATCCTGTACCGGAACCTGTTTATAGTTCTGCCAAGGATAAGGCACTCCGATTTCCTGCTCTAAAAAGTCAAAAATATGTTGGGTGTATCTATAGGTCGGTTCCGCCTTTACACTGTCTTTGGGTTCATAATACAGCTCTATGGGCACCCCAGATGTGGAAAGAATGGTCTCCTTTTTAAAATTACCTATCGCAAAAGCCACCAAATAGCTACTCATGGGTTTTTGCATATCAAACTGCCACAAATATCCTTTTGCATCGGGCAAGGTTTCCTTTTTGACCATCTTTCCGTTGGCAATCACGGTATAGTCCTGCTTTAGGATGATATCAAGGTTAAACTCCACCTTTTCGGTCATGTCGTCCAGACTGGGCAGCCAATGACTGGTATACTTGCCTTGACCCTGCGTCCAAATCTGTTCATTTCCTTCAATAGCATCGTCCCAACCCAAAAAATAAACGGTCTGTTTGGGACGGGCCACATAATCCAAGGATAGAATATGGGAGCCTCTTTTCTTCATCTTTTTTTTGATGACAAGCTTTCTCCCGTTGTATTCGTAGTCTGCTTTGTTCCCATCCAAATACACCGCGGAAAAATCAAGGTTTACCGCATCAAGAAATATGGAATCCACATCTTCAATCACATTATATTGATAGGCTGCACTTCCATTTATGCGACCTTCAGACGGAGTGGGTTCAATCAAAACTTCGGCCCGGATAAAGTCCACCTTATCCTGAACCTGGGCAGAAAGCAACTGTATAAAGAGAAAAAAAATAAGTGCGGGGGTAAGCTTCATACCATCATCCTATCAAAAGTCCTTCCAAATTACATATTTTAGTTCGATGAATCCCAATTTTCTGCAAACTCCCATCCCATATTTAAAAGGTGTCGGCCCCAATCGGGCGGACACCCTTAAGGCAGAACTGGGCATAGAGACCTATCGAGACTTACTCCATCTGTTCCCCAATCGGTATTTGGACCGGACCCAATATTACAAAATCGCCCAGCTGCAACCCAGCGGTGCCGATGTCCAGATTGTTGGGAAGATCATCCATCTTAAAACCGTGGAACAGAAACGGGGAAAACGCTTGGTGGCCACTTTTGTGGACGAAACAGGACAAATGGAACTGGTCTGGTTCCGCGGCCACAAATGGATAAGGGAGAATCTGAAAATCAATGAACCATATGTGGTCTTTGGGCGGATTTCCAAGTATGGAAGCACTTTTTCCATGCCCCACCCCGAAATGGAACTCCTGTCCGAGCACCAACAAGGGGTTAAAATTGCCATGCAGCCCATCTACCCTTCCACGGAAAAACTTGTTGCCAAAGGCATTACCAATCGGGTTGTGGGAAAAATGATGCAGCAGTTGTTCATCGAATCCAAGGGGCAATTTCCTGAATCACTATCCAACAGTATTTTGGAAGAGTTACGGTTGATTTCCAAAAGTGAGGCCCTTTTCAACATACACTTTCCCAAAAACCAGAATTTACTGGCCAAGGCGCAGTTTCGACTCAAGTTTGAGGAACTGTTTTTTGTGCAAATGCAACTTATCTCAAAAAAACTGCTTCGCAAACAAAAAATCAAGGGGATGCCTTTTGAAGCGGTTGGTGAAAAATTCACCGGCTTCTTTGAAAACCACCTTCCCTTTCAACTCACCAAGGCCCAAAAACGGGTCATCAAGGAAATACGAAACGATTTGGGAAGCAATGCCCAAATGAATCGACTCTTGCAGGGCGATGTGGGTTCGGGAAAGACCATTGTGGCCCTCATGTGCATGTTGCTGGCCATAGACAATGGGTTTCAGGCCTGTTTAATGGCACCCACGGAGATTCTGGCCAGTCAGCACTATACAGGTTTAAAGGAATTATTGGGCAATATGGATGTGAAAATTGCCCTATTGACCGGTTCCACAAAAAAATCGGAACGGACCTTATTGCACAATCAATTGGAAAATGGCAACCTGAATATTTTGGTGGGTACCCATGCGGTTTTGGAGGATAAAGTGCAGTTTAAAAACCTAGGTTTGGCCATTGTGGACGAACAACACCGGTTTGGTGTGGCGCAACGCTCCAAGTTGTGGCACAAAAATGAAATCCCTCCCCATGTTTTGGTGATGACGGCCACGCCCATTCCCCGAACCTTGGCCATGAGCCTATACGGGGATTTGGATGTTTCCGTGATTGATGAGCTTCCCCCGGGTCGAAAAGCCATTAAAACGGTCCATAGATATGATGGCAATCGATTGAAAGTCTTTGGGTTCATCAAAGATGAAATCCAAAAAGGACGGCAGGTTTATATCGTATACCCCTTGATCCAGGAATCCGAAGCTTTGGACTATAAAGACTTAATGGACGGATACGAAAGCATTGTCCGGGATTTTCCGCAACCAGAATACCAGATTTCCATTGTACATGGAAAAATGAAGCCCGCGGACAAGGATTATGAAATGGAACGTTTTGTAAAAGGCGAAACCCAAATCATGGTGGCTACCACAGTAATCGAAGTTGGGGTGAACGTGCCCAATGCCTCGGTCATGATCATTGAGAGTGCGGAACGCTTTGGACTTTCCCAACTGCACCAGCTTCGCGGACGTGTGGGCCGTGGTGCGGAACAAAGTTTCTGTATTTTGATGACGGGGCACAAACTTTCCGAAGAGGCCAAAACCCGACTACAGACCATGGTGCGCACCAACGATGGTTTTGAAATTGCCGAAGTAGACCTCAAGCTTCGTGGTCCGGGGGATTTAATGGGCACCCAACAAAGTGGTATGCTCAATCTTAAGATTGCCGACATCGTCAAGGACAACCAGATCTTAAAAACGGCACGTTACCACGCCCTACAATTGCTCAAGGAAGACCCAAGATTGGAAAAAGAAGAAAACATCCCCATCAGAAAGGCTTACTCCCGAATGATGCAAAACAAGACTATTTGGAATTATATTAGCTAAAAAAAGCCCGACATTGGTCAGGCTTTATCTTTTCATCAACTGGTTTTTAGTTGATATCCGTGCCTTCTTGCAGTCTGGTAATGTAGGCTGCAATGGCATCCTTATTGGGTTGGTCCGGAGCCCTACCCTCTGCTATTTTGAGGTGTTTTAGGGCCGTTTTATACTCTCCAACCGCAGAATACCCTCTGGCCAACCCAAAATCAACAGGCCAAGTATTTTTATGGTTTTTGGCATTCCATTGGAACACCGCCAAGGCCTCATCCTTTTTTCCCTGGGCAATCAACTGCCGTCCATAGGTATGGATTTCCAGAACGGTGCCCAAGGGCATGGCCTCATCCATGACCGCTTTGGCCTCAGCTGTTTTTCCCTGTCGTTCCAAAATCTGGGATTTGATGCTAAGGTTGTTGAAGTTTTTCTGACTGAAAAACTGTCCTTCAATGGCCGAGTTGACCCACCCAAGGGCCTCATCCAAATCGCCTCCATTGTTCAGCGCGTAGTTGGCCGCCTGCTCCCAGCTTTGCCTATTGAAGCCCGGCGAGGTCTGCAATTGTTGACGGATTTCCGCCAAAACATTTTGGGTGACATCAGTTTCAACCGTAAAAGGTATCTTCTTTTTCTCCCAACTCAATGATGCTACAGCCGAATTGGCATCCACCTGGTCAAAACCAAAGGTCAACTGCTCCACATGGGAAACTTCTTGGGTTTCAACATCCACGCGAAGGGCATCTTCAGCAGGATCATAAAAGTAACTGCCCCAAGCCCCATGGTTATTGGAAAAAATAACGGTAGCCGTATTATTCTCATTGACGATCATGTGCAGCCCATATTCCCCTGCGGGAAGTGTTTTACCTCCAATGGTGAGGTCATGGGTGGTCTTGAATATGGTGTTCTCATTGGCTCCTGCCCTCCAAGGGGATTCGGCTGCCGTTCCAAATCCAAGGTTGTTCATGCCATAGGGGACCAATGCACCCCAAACTTCCCTATCGTTGACGCTGGGCCTGGAATAGACGATGGTGACATCTGTAGTTCCTATCCGTTGGGACACCTTTGCCATCTGGCTGCCCCTCGGCAAAAAGTCCAGCTGTGCAAAAGCGGTACTGGACATAAGAAATACGGTCATTAGAATTGTGGCCGAAATGGCCGTGTAAAATTTTCTCATGGTTCGTTTTTTTGATGTAGTTAATGAATAAACTTTTAAGTTGATGCCCTAAAGTATGTTGCTTCAGGTTGGGATAGCGTTACAACAATGTTAAATAAAATTGGAACGTGTTAAATTTCAATTAGTTACCATATTCAATTCAAAATCAAGGGAATCCATCAGTGATATTTGAAAATACCCCGGCAACTTTTGTTAACATTCCATGTATTCTAGGAAAATGAACGTTGAACATCGTAATTTTACATCCAACCCAAAGGTGGGTTTTTATTGATATTTTAACTTTGTAGGCTTACAAATTATTGAATGTAACGATGAGCAAAACACTATTTGATAAAGTTTGGGATTCCCATGTGGTCCAACATATTGAAAATGGTCCTGATGTCCTATTTATTGACAGGCATTTGGTGCATGAAGTAACCAGTCCCGTAGCCTTTTTGGGATTAAAGAATAGAGGTATCAAGGTATTGTACCCGGAGCGTACGTTTGCCACGGCAGACCACAATACCCCTACCCGGAACCAACATTTGCCCGTCAAGGACAAATTATCGGCCAATCAGCTTAGGGCCCTTGAGGAAAACTCCAAAGCCCATAACATCCCTTATTGGGGGCTTGGGCATAAGAAAAATGGTATTGTTCACGTCATCGGCCCGGAAAACGGGATTACCGTTCCCGGAGCAACCATAGTTTGTGGGGATTCACATACTTCCACCCATGGTGCGTTTGGCGCCATTGCTTTCGGAATTGGAACCAGTGAAGTGGAAATGGTACTTTCCACCCAATGCATTATGCAGCCCAAACCCAAACGGATGCGTATCAATGTGGATGGAGCCCTCAGCAAAGCGGTTACCCCAAAAGATGTGGCCTTGTTCATCATCTCCCAATTGACCACTTCCGGAGCAACCGGATATTTTGTGGAGTATGCTGGCGAGGTGTTCAGGAACATGTCCATGGAAGGTAGAATGACCGTTTGCAATTTGAGTATTGAAATGGGTGCACGAGGTGGTATGATCGCTCCCGATGAAAAGACTTTTGACTATATCAAGGGACGTGAGTACACTCCCAAAGGTCAGGACTGGGATACCGCCATGGAATATTGGAAAACCTTGTATTCGGATGATGATGCTGTTTTTGACAAGGAGCTTTCCTTCAATGCCAGCGATATAGAACCGATGATCACCTATGGTACCAATCCAGGTATGGGTATGGGCATCCAAAAATACATTCCGCTTGCGGAAGCCGTTGAAGGCGGTGTGGCCACCTATAAAAAATCCTTGGAATATATGGATTTCAACGAAGGTGAGGCCATGATTGGAAAACCCATCGATTTCGTTTTCTTAGGAAGCTGCACCAATGGTAGGATAGAGGACTTTAGAGCCTTTGCTTCCATCATCAAAGGAAAAAAGAAAGCAGACCACGTTACGGCATGGTTGGTCCCCGGCTCACACCAAGTGGAAGCAGCCATTAGGGAAGAAGGTATTTTGGACATTCTTCAGGAAGCCGGTTTTGAGCTTCGTGAACCTGGATGTTCTGCCTGTTTGGCCATGAACGATGATAAGATTCCCGCTGGAAAATATGCCGTGAGTACCTCCAACCGAAACTTCGAAGGAAGACAAGGTCCCGGAGCACGTACCCTATTGGCCAGTCCTTTGGTTGCTGCCGCTGCCGCTGTTACCGGTAAGGTCACCGACCCACGGGAACTCATGGAAGAAGCATTCGCATAACAATAAACAATGAACAATTATCAATACACAGCGGAACTATCTACTGTTAATTGGCAATTGTCAACTGAAAATTGAAAAAACATGGCATACGATAAATTCAACATATTAAAAAGTTCGGCGGTACCCATGCCCATTGAAAATGTGGATACCGACCAAATCATCCCAGCCCGATTCCTTAAAGCCACAGAGCGTAAAGGTTTTGGAGACAATTTGTTCCGCGACTGGAGGTACAACTCCGATGACACCCCAAAAGAGCATTTTGTGCTGAACAATCCCATCTACAGTGGACAGATATTGGTAGGTGGAAAAAACTTTGGTTCCGGTTCTTCGCGGGAACACGCCGCATGGGCCGTATACGATTACGGATTCCGCTGTGTGGTATCCAGCTTCTTTGCAGATATTTTCCGAAACAACTGTCTGAATATCGGGGTATTGCCCGTTCAGGTAAGTCCTGAGTTTTTGGACAAGATTTTCACGGCCATTGAGGCCGACCCCAAAGCGGAGTTGGAAGTAAACCTTCCCGAGCAAAAAATCACCATTTTGGCAACTGGGGAAAGCGAAAGCTTTGACATCAACGGGTACAAAAAACAAAATATGCTCAACGGTTTTGATGATATCGACTATTTGTTGAACATTAAAAACGATATTGAGCAGTTTGCCGGGAACACTCCTTTATAGACCCTACCCAACCCTACACTGAAAATGAAAGCACGCACCGTTGAAATCATGGACACCACCCTAAGGGATGGTGAACAGACCTCTGGGGTTTCCTTTTCCGCTTCGGAAAAACTCACTTTGGCCAAACTTCTTTTGGAAGAACTCAAAGTGGACCGTATTGAGGTGGCTTCGGCCCGTGTTTCCGAAGGGGAGTTCAAAGCGGTCAAAAGTATCACCGAGTGGGCCCACAGTGAAGGGTATATCTCTAAAGTCGAGGTGCTAACTTTTGTAGATAATGGGGTTTCTTTGGACTGGATGATAGAGGCTGGCGCCAAGGTGCAAAATTTGTTGACCAAAGGATCGTTGAACCACCTTACCCATCAGCTCAAGAAAACGCCTGAGCAGCATTTTTCAGATATTGCCACGGTCATACAAAAAGCGCAAGAATTGGGCATTGAAACCAATGTGTATCTTGAAGATTGGAGCAATGGCATGCGGAACTCCAAAGAATATGTGTACCAGTTTTTGGATTTTCTTACCACCCAACCCATTAAACGCATTTTGCTTCCCGATACTTTAGGGGTATTGACCCATGGCGAGACCGGCCAGTTTTTTAAGGAGATCATTGAGAAATATCCGAACACGCATTTCGATTTTCACGGGCACAACGATTATGACCTGAGTGTAGCTAATGTCATGGAGGCTCTCAAAGCGGGCGCCCATGGTCTTCACCTTACCGTAAATGGTATGGGGGAACGGGCCGGTAATGCCCCCTTGGCCAGCGTAGTGGCCGTTATCAATGACTTTATGCCCGAGATTTCCATCGGGGTCAAGGAATCCTCGCTGTACAAAGTGAGTAAATTGGTATCGGCTTTTACTGGATTTGGGATTCCGGACAACAAACCTATCGTAGGAGATAATGTGTTTACCCAAACTGCTGGTATACATGCCGATGGAGATAGCAAGAAGAATCTTTACTTTAATGATTTATTACCGGAACGTTTCGGCAGAAAGCGGAAATATGCCCTAGGCAAAACATCAGGTAAGGCCAACATCCAAAAGAACCTTCAGGAACTTGGATTGACCTTAAACGATGAAGAGCTCAAAAAAGTTACCGAGCGTATCATAGAACTGGGCGACAAAAAGGAACGCGTTACCAAGGATGATCTTCCCTATATCATTTCCGATGTGTTGGACAGTGACCTCCATCAGCAAAAAGTGTTTGTGAAATCCTACGTGCTCACCCACTCCAAAGGATTAAAACCCTCCACTACCCTTTCCATCGAAATTGAAGGAAAAAGCTATGAGGAAAATGCACAGGGAGATGGACAATTCGATGCCTTTATCAACGCCTTGAAAAAAGTGTACAAAAAAGAAGGAAGGGAACTGCCCAAGCTGGTGGACTACGCCGTTAGAATCCCCCCAGGGAGTAATTCGGATGCGCTTTGCGAGACCATCATCACCTGGCAGACCAATGAGAACGAATTCACCACACGTGGATTGGATTCCGACCAGACCGTATCGGCCATAAAGGCCACAGAGAAAATGCTCAACCTAGTATAGATAATTGTGTTTATTGAAAACTGATAATTAAAGAAATGAAATTAAACATAGCCCTATTGGCCGGGGATGGAATCGGCCCCGAAGTAATAGACCAAGCCGTAAAAGTATCCAATGCCGTAGCAAAAAAATTCGGACATGAAATCAATTGGACACCTGCACTTACCGGTGCTGCCGCCATTGATGCCGTAGGAGAGCCCTATCCGGACGAAACCCATGAGGTGTGTGCCAATGCCGATGCCGTACTTTTTGGAGCCATAGGACACCCTCGTTTTGACAATGACCCATCCGCCAAGGTACGTCCTGAGCAAGGCTTGTTGAAAATGCGTCAAAAATTGGGTCTTTTCGCCAATGTTCGACCCACATTTACTTTTCCTTCATTGATTGATAAGTCCCCATTGAAAAGAGAACGTATTGAAGGTACGGACCTTATCATTCTTCGTGAGCTTACCGGAGGGGTCTATTTTGGGGAAAGAGGGAGAAAGGATGACGGCAACACTGCCTTTGACACCATGACCTACCAACGCTTTGAAATAGAGCGGCTGGCCCGAAAAGGTTTTGAAATGGCCCTAAAGCGTTCCAAAAAGCTTTGCTGTGTGGATAAGGCCAACGTATTGGAATCTTCTCGTTTGTGGAGGGAAACTGTCCAAAATATGGAAAAAGAATACCCGGAAGTGGAAGTGTCCTATGAATTTGTGGATGCCGTGGCCATGCGTTTGGTACAATGGCCCAAAGCCTACGATGTCATCATTACCGCCAACCTATTTGGGGACATCCTCACCGATGAAGCTTCGGTAATTTCCGGATCCATGGGATTGATGCCTTCTTCTTCCGTAGGAAGCAAGGTGTCGCTTTATGAGCCCATTCACGGTTCCTACCCTCAGGCCGCCGGAAAGAACATTGCCAATCCACTGGCAACGGTATTGTCTGCCGCCATGCTATTCGAGGATTTGAACCTTGCCGATGAAGCTGAGGCCATTCGCGCCGTGGTCAATAAATCATTGGCCGAAGGTGTGGTCACCGAGGATTTGGCCGAAGGCGGCAAATCATTTGGCACCAGTGAGGTGGGTGATTGGTTGGCTTCCAACTTATAATCCATTTCAAAAATAAAATTCCAAGAGCCCCTTTATGGGGCTTTTTTTATGTTAAAAATCCCCATTCCCAGTTCTCCCTTCAATTCAAACCCTGTTTACGTCAATCCATAAGGGGCATCCATCAATTGTACCCTCTTTTTTGATTTGGACCATGATAGTTTTGGTTCCCAACAACAATCTCAAAAAAGGAATTTAAGATGGCACTACAGGAAGAATTTGAACAACAGGGGATTTGGCTGTTCCGGTATCGAAGCTTTTTGCCTTTGGTCATTATCGCAATCGGAATTGGCTTGTACATCAACACAGAAATCCACCCCGAAACCTTTTTTATCAAAGACACTCCTTACGAAATGCATTATGAACTTTTCTGCCTATTTGTGGGGTTGTTAGGTCAGCTTATCCGAATATTCACCATTGGCCACACTCCAAAGAACACTTCTGGTCGAAACGTAAAGGGTCAGGTGGCCGATACGCTCAACACCACTGGCATCTATTCCGTTGTGAGACACCCTCTTTACTTGGGGAACTTCTTCATGTGGTTGGGGCCGGCCTTATTGACCGGCAACTTTTGGTTCGTTACAGCCTTCTGCTTCCTGTTTTGGGTGTATTATGAACGTATCATGTTCGCTGAAGAACAATTTTTGCGTAAAAAGTTCGGGATGACCTATTTGCACTGGTCCGAAAGGGTTCCCGCCTTTATCCCAAATTTTAAACAATATAGGCAACCTATTATGACCTTTAGTTGGAAAAAGGTATTGAAACAGGAAAAAAACGGTCTATTCAACCTGTTCATTATCTTTTTTGCTTTTGACATGACCGGTGAACTCATCAATGGGACCACCAATTTCAACCTGACTTTTCTGATAGGCTTTGTCCTTGCCAGTATTGGTTTTTTGATATTGACATTCTTAAAACGACGAACCGCTGTCCTGAATGAGGAAAATACGTTACGATAAAGAATTTTCATTTGCCTTTACCTATGTATCCCATCAAACTAAGCTCGTGTAAATCCATTACCTAAGAGCGATCAACACCCATCACTTCATAAATATAATCTCCTAGTGTGACAAAAAACACCTTGGAGGAATATCATAGGAGATTTCTCGTCGTCCCGAAAACCGTCGGGACTCACTCGAAATGACATACACCCATATACAGTCATTTCGAACTGTCATCCTAAGCGCAGTCGAAGGGGAATGTGAGAAGTCTGCTGCTATAAATATAGTCCGTACTCAAAAAGTTGCTCACTTTGCCCTCCAGCAACTGCTCAATGGTCTCGTTGCTAATTTTACCCCGTCAACCCAAACCAAGCACACATCAACCCAAACCGGACATCCGTCAATTCCTCCCATAATCCCAGTATGTCTTTGTTTTCCTTTGGAAAAACAATAAAAAATTCACAATGAAACATCCAAAACTCTTGGGGGCCATGGCCTTGGCCCTTTTCCTTGTCTTGAACAACTCTTGCGGCAAGGACGACCCCTGCAAGGAAACCACCTTTTATCTGGACAATGATGGGGATGGCGAAGGCGACTCCGCCAAACCCCAAATGGCCTGTGAAAAGCCGGACAAACATGTGGCCAATGCCAATGACCCGGACGACTCCAACGCCAATATCTTTTCCGGTTGCACCAAAGTGACCTACTATCTGGACAATGACGGCGACTCCTTTGGTGATCCCAACCAGTCTTTGGAACTCTGTGATGGAGTTACAGTACCTGAAAAGTATGTAACTGATAATACCGACCCTAATGATGCTGACAACAACGATCCAGAATGCCAACAAGAAGTAACTTACTATGAGGACAAAGATGGTGATGGGCATGGTAATATTGAAGCGGCACAAACAATTTGTTCCAACTTAGATACTCCATCGGGTTATGTTTCTAACAGTGATGATTGTGATGACCTTAACGGAACTTTTTATCCAGAAGGCCCGGATCATCCCAACGATGGAATTGATTCAAATTGTGATGGTACCGAAGAACCCACTCCTACCGTAACCATATGGAATGGTCAAGATATACAATTTTCCAAAGCATCCAATGCGGATTGGCACCTAACAGAGAATCAGGACCAGTTAACAGCTGACATTATCATCACAAGACAGAATGGTGGCCCTATTTACAATTTCCAGTGGTGGCAAAGTACATTTGGTCAAGATGCCGAGCATGATGTTAATGAAAATTTCTCGGATCTTTTGGCGGACTTTTATGGGGATTCTGATTATGCTGTACTAAACTATGAACAGATTGATGCCTCGGGAGGAACAAAAGGCATCAAATGGGCCTTGCTTGATCCCGGCCTAGGTAACTATCCCAATCAAGCTTGGGAAGATTTTAATTTCTATGGTACTTTAGGAGACCCGACCAACTTTTACAGTTTCAAAAATCTATACAACATTATAAATATGTTACATTATGATGAGAGTATAATGATTGGCATAAAGAATGAATTTCAACTTTTATTGAGCTTAGGCATAGGATATGGTTCAAGATACGATAGACTGGTCGGCAAGCAATTGGCTCTATGGTTGGTTGAAGAAAATATTTACCTTACCTTAACTTTTGAGTCGTTTGACATGTATAATGATACTCCTGGGGGAGCTTTTTCCTATACCCGTTCCACCCCAAATTAGACAAAAGAATTTGAAAGCAAAAAAAAGCCTTGGAAAAATTCCAAGGCTTTTTTTTATATTAAACTTCATTGGAGATTTCTCGTCGTCCCGATCACTATCGGGACTTACTCGAAATGACATACACCCATTTACAGTCATTTCGAACTGTCATCCTGAACGCAGTCGAAGGGGAATGTGAGAAATCTGCTGCTATAAAATATAGTCCGTACTTAAAAAGTTGCTCACCTTGGCCTCCAGCAACTGCTCAATGGTCTCATTGTTGATGTCATTGTCCTTAAAGGCCACAAAAGTCCGTATGGAGAACGAACGCAGGGCATCGTGCACACTCAAGGTGGCCTGTGCGGAATCCTTTCGTCCTGTAAATGGGTACACATCCGGGCCACGTTGGCAAGAACTGTTCAAATTCACACGGCACACCAGATTCGCCAAGGAATCAATAAGTGGCGAAAGGGTGTACACATCTTTTCCGAACAGACTCACCTGCTGTCCGTAGTTGCTTTCGGCCATATCGTCCAAAGGTTCTTCAATATCCTTAAAGGATAGTACCGGAATGACGGGGCCAAACTGTTCCTCCTCATATACCCGCATGTCCTTGGAAACCGGATACAATACCGCCGGCCAGATGTAATTGTCAAAATGCTTTCCCCCTTTTTTGTTTAGGACTTTGGCTCCTTTGGTTTTGGCATCATCCAACAGTTCTTGTATATAGGCCGGCTTTCCAGGTTCTGGCAATGGGGTAAGGCTCACCCCTTCATCCCATGGATTCCCAAACTTGAGGGCATCCACTTTTTCGGAGAAGCGCTTTAAGAATTCTTCCCTGATATCCTCATGTACATAAACCACTTTGAGTGCGGTACACCGTTGCCCGTTAAAGGACAGGGTCCCGGCAATACATTCATTGATGGTAAGGTCCAAATCCGCATCGGGCAATACAATGGCTGGGTTTTTGGCTTCCAAGCCCAATACCAAACGTAATCTGTTGCTCTTGGGGTGCTGTTCCTGTAGCGCATTGGCCGATTTACTATTTCCGATAAGGGCCAATACATCCACCTTTCCGGTTTTCATAATGGGGGCGGCCACAGCCCTTCCCCTGCCGAAAAGAATGTTCACCACACCTTTTGGAAAACTGCTCTTAAAAGCCTCCAAAAGTGGCGTAATCAACAAAACCCCGTGTTTTGCGGGTTTAAATATGGTGGTGTTCCCCATAATAATAGCGGGGATCAACAACGCAAAGGTTTCATTCAAGGGATAATTGTAAGGTCCCAAGCAGAGTACCACCCCTAGCGGTCCCCTGCGGATATGGGCATATACCCCACTGTTTTTTTCAAACTTGGCACTATCCCGATCCAACTGCTTATATTCCTCTATGGTGTCATAGATATACTCCACGGTACGGTCAAACTCCTTGTAGGAATCCGGTTGTGACTTGCCAATTTCCCACATCAACAATTTTACGACCTCCTCGCGCTTTTGCTCCATCTTCTTGACAAAGGACTCCATACATTCAATACGGTCCTTTACCTTCATCGTGGGCCAAACCCCTTGTCCTTTGTCATATGCCGCCAAGGCCGCATCCAAAGCCTCCATGGCCTCGGGTTCCCCCATATCGGGAATGCTGCCCAAGGTAGTAGGTGCATAGTCCTGGGTGGAGGAAATCGTGGAAACCACAGGGGTGGTATTGCCTTCCCATTTGCGAAGTTCCCCATTGACCAAATAGGTCTTTTGGTGAATTTCCTGGGTAATCTGAAATGCTTCCGGTATTCTAGTTTTAGTTGTTGGCATAGGTTGTGAATATTGTTAATAATTATCTAAGAAAACAGTCGTCCATCCATCACAAAGCTAACATAAAAATGACTGGAAACCACTTTGTTTTCAAAGGTTTCCCATCGAAAACGATGGAGTTTGTCCAGTATCAAAACAAGTGCTGGATTTGTGAAGCAGGTCACACCAAATACTGAAAAAGATCAGGCTTATTGTTGAGATAGTCCCCAAAAAAGCTATTGGCCTTCATCCGCTGGATCAAAGGCTCCAAGTCTTCAGATGATTTCAATTCAATGCCCACCACGGCCGGGGCATTCTCCCTACTCGATTTCTTGGAGTATTCAAAGTGGGTAATATCATCATTGGGACCCAAAATATCCACCACAAATTCTTTCAATGCACCTGGACGCTGGGGAAACCTCACAATAAAATAGTGCTTTAAATTGGCGTATAGCAGCGCACGCTCCTTAATCTCTGCGGTGCGGGTAATATCATTGTTGCTTCCGCTGATGATGCAGACCACATTCTTTCCCTTGATCTCTTCTGAAAAATCATCCAATGCAGCTATGGTCAAAGCCCCTGCGGGTTCCACCACAATAGCATCCCGGTTGTACAGATCCAATATGGTCTGGCAGACTTTCCCTTCGGGAACGGTCATCATTTGGTGTAGATAGTCCCTACAAATGGGAAAGGTCAATTGCCCTACTTTCTGTACAGCAGCGCCATCTATAAACTTATCGATCTGTTGCAACTCTACCAGCTCTCCGGCTTCAATGGCCTTTTTCATGGAAGGCGCCCCTTCGGGCTCCACGCCAATGATTTTGGTCTTGGGCGATAGCGCATTGAAGGTCGCACAAAGCCCGGAAGCCAATCCCCCGCCGCCAACGGCTGCAAACACATAATCAATGGGGGCATCAGTCTGTTGAAGTATTTCCAGTCCTACCGTAGCCTGCCCTTCAATGATTTTTTCATCATCAAAAGGGTGCACAAAGGTCTTACCCTCTTCTGCACAGAACAATTGGGCTGCTTTATTGGAGTCATCAAAGGTATCGCCTTCCAACACTACTTTGACCCAATCGCCACCAAACATCTTGGTCTGGTCTATTTTTTGTTTTGGGGTGACCACAGGCATAAAAATCGTGCCCTTGACCTGTAAATGACTACAGGCAAATGCCACGCCTTGGGCATGGTTGCCAGCACTGGCACAGACCACGCCTTTTTCCAGTTCTTCCTTGGAAAGCGAACTGATCTTATTGTAGGCACCGCGAATTTTATAGCTCCGAACACGGTGCAGGTCTTCCCTTTTGAGTAAAATATTGGCCCCATAATTTTTGGAATACCGGATACTCTGCTGCAAAGGCGTCACTTCGGCCACTTGGGCAATGGTCTTCGCTGCTTGGTATATATCCGCTATTTGTGGAAAATAGGCATCCACAGTCTTCTTCATGAGGCCAATATCTGTATTTATCCAATAGGTTTCATAGCGGTCATGGAGGCACGCAAACGCGCTCCAACCACCTCTACGTCATGCTCACGGATCGCTTTGTTCACTGCGATCAACTTGATGTTGTCCACCCCATTGTCTTTTCCTTCACCAAAGTGTTTCCCAATAATATCGGTTTCCACAGTTTTCATGAAGTCGGTCAACAAAGGCTTACAAGCATGGTCGAACAGGTAGCAACCATACTCTGCGGTATCGGAAATTACTCGGTTCATCTCGAACAATTTCTTTCTTGCGATAGTGTTCGCGATCAATGGAGTTTCGTGAAGGGACTCGTAATAAGCGGATTCACCAATGATTCCAGACTCGGTCATGGTTTCATAGGCCAATTCAACACCAGATTTTACAAAAGCGACCATCAACACCCCATTGTCATAGTATGCTTGCTCAGAAATGGACACATCACCAGCTGGAGTCTTCTCAAAAGCAGTTTCTCCAGTAGCGGCACGCCAATCCAATAGGTTTTTATCACCATTGTCCCAATCTTCCATCATGGTCTTGGAAAAATGACCACTCATAATATCATCCATATGTTTTTGGAACAAGGGACGCATGATCACCTTCAACTCCTCGGCCAAGTCAAAAGCCTTGATTTTGGCAGGGTTGGACAAACGGTCCATCATATTGGTGATACCTCCTTGTTTCAATCCTTCGGTAATGGTTTCCCAACCGTATTGTATCAATTTGGAAGCATATCCGGCATCAACACCTTTCTCAATCATTTTATTGAACGAAAGGATGGATCCAGTCTGCAACAATCCACAAAGGATGGTCTGCTCTCCCATCAAATCCGATTTTACCTCGGCCACGAAAGAAGATTCCAAAACACCGGCTCTATCTCCACCTGTTCCGGCGGCATAGGCTTTGGCCTGTTCCAATCCCTTTCCTTCAGGATCGTTCTCTGGGTGCACGGCAATCAGGGTAGGCACCCCAAAACCTCTCTTATATTCTTCGCGTACTTCAGAACCTGGACTCTTGGGAGCAACCATGATCACCGTGATGTCCTCACGCACCTGCATTCCTTCCTCAACAATGTTGAATCCGTGTGAATACGATAGCGTAGCACCTTTTTTCATCAAGGGCATTACCGCACCTACCACTTTGGAGTGTTGCTTGTCCGGAGTTAGGTTGATGACCAAGTCAGCGGTAGGGATCAATTCCTCATAAGTTCCCACGGTGAAATTGTTCTCGGTAGCGTTCTTATATGACTGTCTCTGTTCCTTTATGGCCGCTTCACGAAGCGTATAGGAAATGTCCAGTCCAGAGTCACGCATGTTCAAACCTTGGTTCAACCCTTGGGCACCACAGCCCACTATTACAATTTTCTTGCCCTTAAGAGCGGTAACACCATCAGCGAACTCACTTGGGTCCATAAACCTACACTTTCCCAATTGGGTCAATTGTTCACGAAGTGATAGTGTGTTGAAGTAATTTGCCATTTTAACTATTTGATTTTGCTATTTATTGATTTTGAAATTCTGCTAAAATATTGGTGATCGGCATGGCCGCCTTACTCACGGCTATCCTTCCGGAGCGTACAAACTGCATGATCCCGTAAGGCTCCAATGCATCGTGCATCTCATCGATTTCGTGACGACGCCCCGTCTTGGCCAAAACAAAGAAATCCCTGCTCACGGTAACAATCTGTGAATTGCTCTCTTTGATGATGTTCTGGATCTGTCTTTCATCAAACAACAAATGGGATGCTACCTTAAAAAGGGCCGATTCTTGGTAAATGGTTTCGTCATCTGTATGATAGTAGGCCTTGATGACCTCAATCTGTTTTTCTATTTGGTTGACAATTTTTCGCGCCCAATCTTCGGTGGAAAAAATCACAATTGTAAACTTTGACACGTTCTCAATCTCTGATTTTGAAACATTTAAACTCTCAATATTAATGTGTCTCTTTAAAAATATCCCAGATATTCTGTTGAGCAAACCCACATTGTTTTCGGAATACACCGATATGGTATACCATTGATTTTCCATGCTTATTTTATTTTAACCGCAACTATGAGTCCTGTGGACCAGTCCATTTTTGTAATTGTTATATCTTTTCTTTTTTCCAATAATTCAATCAGCTCGTTCGCCTTATCCTGATGCCCTACCGGCCAATTGGGTTGCCTGCTCATATCGTCAATGACATAAAAGCCGCCCATCTTAAGTAAGGCCAGGGCATTCTCCAGATGACTGTATTTTCCAGGCCAAGCATCCGCAAAAATCAAATCGAACGAATCGCCTTGATAGGATTCCAGCCACTCCCCACCGTCAGCGCAAACAAGCTCCAAGCGGGGTTCGTCTTGAAAAAAGGCCTTGGCAATCTGGATAAGTCCAGCTTCATTGTCCACACTGATGACATGGGAATCTTTGTCCATCCCCTGCACCATCCAAGCCAATGAAAGACCAACTCCCGTACCCAATTCCAAGAAATTTCCATTGGATTTGGAAGCCACCAATGTCCTTAACAAGGAACCTACCCCCATATCCGAAGACATGGAAAAGCCCATTTCCTTGGATTTGGCAAGCAAAGCGGGATAGTTGACCGGTATATCCAAACTATTGGCCTGATTCATCTTTATTTCAATCTGATATCAGAAATGGAAGCCCCTGTTGGAACCATTGGGAACACATTGTCTTCCTTCTCTACCCGAACCTCCAAGAAATAAGGGTCTTTGGAAGCCATCATTTCCTCTACGGCATCCTTCAATTCCGAACGCTCCACTACCCTTCTTGACTTAATGTGATATCCTTCAGCGATTTTCACAAAATCAGGATTGGTCATAACGGTTGAGGCATATCTTCTTTCAAAGAAAAGCTCCTGCCATTGACGCACCATTCCCAAGTGATCATTGTTCAATACCACTATTTTCACCGGTAGATTATGCTGAAAGATAACCCCAAGTTCCTGAATGGTCATTTGGTACCCGCCATCACCAATGATAGCAACGACCTCGCGGTCCATAGCCCCCATCTTGGCGCCAATGGCTGCCGGAAGGGCAAATCCCATGGTACCCAAACCACCTGAGGTGATATTACTTTTAGTCTGTTTGAACTTGGCATACCGACAGGCCATCATTTGATGTTGACCCACGTCGGAAACAATGACCGCCTTGTGACCAGAGGCCACATTGATCTGTTCCAAGACCTCGCCCATGGTAAGTCCCGGCTTAGTGGGATGTATATCTTTCTGGATTACAGTATCAAATTCGATTTGACGCTTTTTTTCAAACTCGCCCAACCATTCCTTATGTTCATTTTTATTCACCAAGGGAAGCAGCAATTCCAAGGTCTGTTTGGCATTGCCCAAAACAGCAACATCCACCTTCACATTTTTGTTGACTTCCGCAGGATCTATCTCAAAATGAATGATCTTGGCCTGCTTGGCATAGGTTTCCAAATTTCCGGTTACCCTATCATCAAAGCGCATCCCTATGGCAATGAGCAAATCGCACTCATTGGTAAGGACATTGGGGCCGTAATTTCCATGCATACCCACCATACCCACGTTCAATGGATGGTCCGTATCCATGGCCGAAAGTCCCAAAATGGTCCATGCCGCTGGGATTCCTGCTTTCTCGACCAAAGCTTTGAGCTGTTCCTCTGCTTCACCCAAAATCACCCCTTGTCCAAAAACGATATAGGGTTTTTTGGCATTGTTGATCAATTCCGCCGCCTTTTCAATAGCACTTACTTCGATATCTGGAGCAGGTTTATAACTTCGTACACCTGTACACTTCTCATACACGAAATCCAACTCATCAAATTGGGCATTTTTGGTGATGTCCACCAAAACGGGACCCGGCCTACCGGATTTGGCAATATAGAATGCCTTGGCCATTATCTCTGGGATTTCTTCGGCCCGGGTAATCTGATAGTTCCATTTGGTCACAGGTGTTGAAATTCCAACAATGTCCGTTTCCTGAAAGGCATCGGACCCCAAGAGATGTCTTGCCACCTGTCCGGTGATGCACACCATAGGTGTTGAGTCTATTTGGGCATCGGCTATACCGGTCACCAAATTGGTGGCACCGGGACCTGATGTTGCCATGGCAACCCCAACCCTTCCACTTACCCGCGCATATCCTTGTGCAGCGTGGGTAGCTCCTTGCTCATGCCTTGTGAGGATATGGGTAAGCTTATCCTGAAACTTGTACAGTTCATCATACACAGGCATGATGGCCCCGCCAGGATACCCGTAAATAAGATCTACCCCTTCGGCCAATAAGCAATGTATAATAGCCTCAGCACCCGTAATACGTATGGAGGTGCTCTTTTTATTCTCTTTTTTTTGTGCTTTCAATGTTTCCATAAGCCTTTAATTTGGAAATACATATCCTTCCCTCTATGGGCATTTAGTGTTTGTTTTGTTAAAATAAGTCGGTAACACATCCTTTAGAGGCAGATGAAACCGTTTTTGCGTATTTGTACAGGCTCCCTGATTTTATTTTCAGCTCAGGTTGCTTCCATGCTTTTCTTCGTTGTTCCAATTCTTCATCGGAAATATTGATGTTGATGGTATTGTTCACAGCATCGATAGTGATTTCATCCCCATCTTTCACCAAAGCGATACCTCCACCTACTTGGGCTTCCGGGGAAACGTGACCTACTACAAAGCCGTGGGATCCTCCCGAAAACCTTCCATCTGTGATCAAGGCAACATCCTTGCCCAAGCCTGCGCCCATAATGGCCGAGGTTGGTTTCAACATTTCGGGCATTCCCGGAGCTCCTTTAGGTCCTTCATAACGAATGACCACCACATCTCCTTTTTGGACCTTACCGGTGTGAATTCCTTCGTTAACGGCAGTTTCGCTGTCGAAAACACGGGCCGTTCCGGTAAATTCCAATCCTTCTTTACCGGTAATCTTCGCCACAGCACCTTCCGTGGCCAAATTTCCGTAAAGGATGCGGATGTGTCCCGTCTCTTTGATGGGTTGGTCCAGAGGTCTGATAATATCCTGTCCTTCTGCCAAATCTGGGGCATCCAAAAGGTTTTCGGCCAATGTTTTTCCGGTCACGGTGATGCAATCACCATGAAGCATTCCTTTCTTCAACATATATTTAAGTACCGCTGGAACACCGCCTACCTTGTGAAGATCTTCCATAAGATATTTTCCACTGGGTTTTAAATCTGCCAATAAGGGCGTGGTCTCGCTGATTCTTGTAATGTCTTCCAAAGTAAAATCAACCTCAGCAGCGTGCGCAATGGCCATAAAGTGCAATACAGCATTGGTAGAACCACCCAAAACGGTTACCAATCGGAACGCATTTTCCAAGGATTTTTTGGTGACAATATCCTTGGGCTTGAGGTCATTTTGCAATAGGTTGAGCAAAGCGGCTCCCGCAGCTTCGCAATCGGCGCCTTTGCTTTGGTTCACCGCAGGGATTGAAGAGTTGAACGGCATGGACATTCCCATGGCCTCAATGGCCGATGCCATGGTGTTGGCCGTGTACATTCCTCCGCACGCGCCGGCTCCCGGACATGCTTTGTGGATTACTTCCTTATATTCGGTTTCATCAATGGTTCCCGCCACTTTTTGACCATAGGCCTCAAATGCGGAAATGATATCCAATTTCCTATTATTGTGACATCCCGGGGCAATGGTTCCCCCATACACCAAAATAGAAGGTCTGTTCAAACGCAATTGGGCCATCAAGGCACCAGGCATATTTTTGTCACAGCCCACAACGGTCACCAAACCGTCATAACTCATGGCTTGTACCACGGTTTCCACGGAATCTGCAATAATGTCCCTTGAAGGCAAGGAGTATCGCATCCCGGGGGTTCCGTTGGAGATACCGTCGCTCACCCCTATCGTATTGAAGATAAGTCCGACCATATTGGTAGACTGCACCCCTTTTTTCACTTCCAATGCCAAATCGTTCAAGTGCATGTTACAAGGGTTGCCCTCGTAGCCTGTACTTGCGATGCCTATAAGTGGTTTTTGTAAATCTTCGTCGGTCAACCCTATGGCGTGCAACATGGCTTGTGCAGCAGGAAGGGTTGGGTCTTGGGTCACATTTTTACTAAACTTGTTCAGTTCCATTGTCAAATTTCGTTCGAATCGAGAATTTTGTTGAATTTCTTTATGTTATTCAAAGATAGATGTTTAATAAACCCCATATTTTTAACAGTTTCGGGCTATCTAGGTCCATTTGAAATATTATCAACGCAACTCTCTTAAAATCAATTATTTATACTTAAAAAAATCCAATATTCATTTATTTTTATAATACAAAAGAAAAAGGGCCTGCATCAATCTTGATACAGGCCCTTTTCATCAACAGCAAGTCTGTATCATTCCATGTTCGGAACAATAATGACGACACCGTTGACTAGAATATTTCTTTTCATGCCCCAATGTTACAAAAAAATACTTTTATGAAAGCCCCCTATCAATTAAAAAATAAAATATTTTATCCAATCATAGGAGTTTGAAGGATAGGGTATCCCCCAACTTCTTTTGAGCAAGTGTATTTATGGCAGCTTCCGATAGTTGCAATATCCGGGGGTAGCCTCCCGTGGTCTGACCATCTTTCATCAAAATGATCAAACGTCCGGCCGGCGTAAATTGGATGGTTCCCGGCAAGGTTCCCGAAGTGAGCATGGAATGCCCATGTCCCGGAATCAGTTCCTTAAGCTGATAGGCCATCCGATTATTTTCTTTGGAAACCGTAAACGGTTTTGAAAAAATGGCGGCCAATTGTTGATCGGACAAAAGAGAAAATTCAGGCCCCTTGAACACTTCCAGTTCCTCACCCAGAAAATGGTCTTCTATCTTGACCTCGGAAATAATCGGCGCATAGGAATCGGTCTTTGTGTAAGGAATCTCTTCCCCATCCTTGATGTGTTTCTTTTTGGTGACCGGAATAAATTGGGAGCGGCTTCCTAACACTTTTGGGGTCTGAAACCCATCCTTAATGGCCAAATAGCCTCTAAATCCGTTTTCCAACCTGCCGTAAGAGAGAATGTCTCCTTTGGAGACTTGCACAACCTGATAATTTTCAATGGGAGCATTGTTCAAGGTAGCAGAAATATGCGCTCCGGAAAGACAAATGGCCGTAGGCTCTTCAAATTGGAGTGTTGGGCCCTGCATGGTAATCTCAAGTACGGCCGCATTGGGGTCATTTTCCAACAACAGATTGGCTTTTTTCACCGAATCCATGTCCATAGCGCCGGAAATGGGCACTCCTATATCCCGGTGTCCAAACCGCCCCAAATCCTGTACGGTCATAAAAAAACCGGATTTCAACACCTTAAGCATTCAATACGGTTTTCTCTGGTTTGTAAATCCCCACTTCTCCCTCAATCTTGTGCAAGTCATACTCGGCCCTTGATATTTTTTGAAACTGAATTTTATCACCCACCTTCACAAAACAGGGTTCCTCTGCTTTTGGATTGAACAATTCCACGGGGCAATTCCCTATGATGTTCCAACCACCCGGTGAATCTTGGGGATACACCCCGGTTTGTTTTCCTGCCAATCCCACAGAGCCTTTGGCGACTTGCAGACGAGGTTCCGCCCTTCTTGGGATTTCCAGGCCCGTTGGCAATCCTCCCAAATACATGAAACCTGGCAGGAAACCAATCCCATACACCACATATTGATGTGCCGTATGTTCTTGTATCAATTCGTCGGGGGATAACTTCAAGGTTTGGGAAGCTTCTTCCAAATCAATGCCGAATTCCAAATCATAACAGACCGGTATTCGCCATAAATATTGGATTCTTTTGGTTTTGGAGGCAGCTTGCCTTGAATGGCAGTCCAATACAAGTTTCTTTATGGTCTCAAAGTCCAGATGTTCTTGGTTGCAGACCATGGTCAAGGAATTGTAAGCAACGGACATCTCCCATCCGGGGAGCCCCAATTCCTTGAAAGCATCCATAAAATCAAGGATGTCCGCTAAAATAGACTCTTCCACTTGGTTGGGCCATTCCACTAGAATAGCGCGTTCTCCAAAGGGCTTAATGGTGATGGGGTAACTTTTCACTACTGTAATCGTACCTGATGGTTAGGCAATTCTCTCGAAAGATACATCAATATTTCCAATGCGGAAGCAGTATCGCCGTGTATGCATAAAGTTTGTGCCTCTATTCCGATCTTTTCTCCTGTCATGGCCAAAACCTTGCCTTCCGTTATTATGGAAACTACATGTTTCAAGACCTCCTCAGGGTTCTGGATAAGGGCATTGGGCTGTTTTCGCGAGACCAAACTTAAATCCCTGTTATAGTTCCTATCCGCAAAAGCCTCGAACCAAATTTCAAAACCGCGTTGCTCAGCCTGTTTTGAAATAACAGATTCAAACGGAACATACAGCAAGGCCTCCTTCGCATAGGGTGTGAGGGCATCCAAATAGATTTCAGCCAATGCTCTATCCTTTGCAGTCTGGTTGTACAAAGCCCCATGGGCCTTAATATGGTGTAGCTTGACCTGCTCTTCCTGCAAAACCTTCATAAAGGTTTTTAACTGGTCTTTGATACTTTCCTGAAGCTCTTGGGGTGAAATATCCATGACCTCCCTTCCAAAATTTGCCCTATCCGGGTAGGAAGGGTGCGCCCCTACCTTAATATGATGCTGCTTGGCCAACTTTACAATGTGTCTCATGGTCTCCAAGTCCCCTGCATGCCCACCACAAGCAATATTGCAGGAGCTGATGTATGGGAAAAGTGCAGCTTCATTTCCCACTCCTTCGCCTACATCGCAATTGATATCTATATACCACTGCCCCATCACAACCATCCGATTACTTTAAAAATGCTCTTTGCTCCCAAAAATATACTGAAGCCCACTATGGCAATTCCAATGATATTTTGAATCCATGTGTTTTTGTAGAGTCCCATAACCGATTTGCGATTCACGATCCACAACAGCAGAATTGCCATGATGGGAAGCAACATCCCATTGGCCATTTGTGCAAACTGTATCACCTGGATGAGCTGTATGTCGAACGACAAAAAGAATACCCCGCAAAAGAGTACAAAACTCCAAACCATTTTAAACCTTTTGTCCCGCATTCCCCCACTCCACCCAAAACAACTGCTGACCACAAATGCTGCGGCGAGTGCTGCGGTTATGGCCGAAGTGATCCCGGCAGCCAAAAGTCCGACAGCCATAAGGTATATGGCCATCTTGCCGAACAAGGGCTCCAAGCCTTTGGCCATATCCAAAACATTATTCACATCATCTATAGGAGCTGCGGAAGCCGTAACCAAGATAGCCAAGGACACCAGTCCACCCAATCCAATGGAGATGGCCGTATCCCACTTCACCGCTTTCAAGTCATTATCTGATTTCCATTTTTCCTTGACCAAGGAGGCATGGAGAAAAAGATTGTAGGGCACCACAGTGGTCCCCACCAAGGCAATAACGGTCAACAAGCTCCCTTCGGGAAGTCTTGGAACGAACATGCCTTGTAAAATATCCAGAATGGAAGGTTGGGTCAACAGGGCACAGATTACGAAACATACCCCCATGAGAGCGACCAAGCCTACAAAAATCCGCTCCAAAATCTTATAATTGCTGAACCAGAGCAACACAAAAATGAACAAACCCACCAACAAAGGATAAAATGGCATTAGCTGTTGTTGGGGAAAAAGTTGCTCCAATCCCAAGGTAGCCCCACCAATGTTTCCCGCCTCATAGGCAGCGTTGCCAATAAGAATAGCGCCCAAGACCACAGCAATGACCAGTTTTTTCACCCAAGGGTTTTTGAGCTCCCCTCTTACCACATCCACAAGTCCAGTCTGTGTCACCACCCCTATTCGTCCTGCCATTCCCTGTAGTGCGATCGTGGCTAGAATGGATACCAACAACGCCCATATAAGGGCGTAACCAAACCGAACCCCTGCCAGCGTGCACATCGCTATGGTACCCGGCCCTACGAATGCAGCGGCGACCAAAACACCCGGACCTATTTTTTTAAACATGATGGTATTGGTTTCTTGGTCTTCAAAATAAGAGGATATCTGGAGAAATGTTGTATTTCATCCAAAAAAATGCATTTCGTCTAAAAGTGGGGTGTTTTACATCGATAATTTATACGATAATGAAAAAGCGAAAGTTATAATAATCCCAAATCATACATAGACCTAAACCGAACAAATACTTATGACATGTAAGGATTGCGCCAGAAGTATCGGACACGAACAATACAGGGAATCTTTTGATTCGCTAGGTGTTGAACTTTGCGAAAGACATACCAAACTCATTAAAAGGGTTATTTTAAACAACGACACCCCCCTTGAAGCCATACAACTTTTTTACGCATTGAAAGAAGCTGGCGCCAACCCCATGCTGGAATGGTGGGACGGCAAACGTTCCGTGGACATTGCCATCTCCCGGGTAAAACTCAATATTGAAATTGACAAGGACTACAACATGATCACCCATGAACAGGCCATCAACGATCTTGAGGACGCCATGCATTCATTCAAAAACGGATTCACAACAGTAAGAATCCCCCATTTAGCGGTAAAATATTACCTAACGGATACTGTGGATAACATTTTGGGTATCATTTCCGGACTGAAGGCAAACATCAGGGCCATTTAGTTGCAGAACTGCAACTTGTTGTCCAGTTTGGTTTCTTTGTATTCCAGAATATTGATCACAATGGGGTCTTCGCCTATGTTTTCCAAATCGTTCACATAGTTTTTTCCCCTGTACTCGAAGTATTCCGTATCCCCGGCATCCAGTTTTATCATGTCTATCTTTCCGTTTCCATAACGGGTCAAGGCCAGTCCCCCTGTGGTACATACCCAACCATAGTTGGTATTGTGCTTTCTAAACGGAATACGTTCCCTTGGGGCGAGACGTAATTCCCATAGTTTTACACTTTCATTTTCAAACACCAATCGATCACTCAGCGATTGTGTTATTTCTTGATGCAGCAACTCATCTATCTTCTCCTGTTCCCACGGGTCAAAATTTCCTGCAGGATTCAATTCAACACATTGCATTCCTTCAAAATTTAAAAAACCCTGCAAAAATACACCTTAATCAACTCATAAACAGATTAATACAAGATATTTAACGTATAATTTGCGTAATCCCTTGTTTAAGATCAATCTATTGTCAAAATGATGAAATACCGAATCCATTTTTAGGATTTTTCAAATAAAACAGCTTCTACCTCCTTGACCTACAATTTTTTATCTAATTTGTAACAGGGCAAATCAATTGCTTTAAAATTTCAGATAACCAACCTCTACATCAATAATGAAAAAACTACTTTTAGCACTTCTTGCCATTGTCTTGGTAATTGTTGCCGTTTTGATCACCAACACACTATCACTGACCTCTAAGCAAGTAAATCCCGAAACACTCGTTTCGATGGACTTTTCCGAGAATGCCTATAACCGACTTTCCAAAGCCGTCCAGTTCAAGACCATTTCTTATAATGAAGAAACCCTGCCCGATTCCACAGCCTTTAATGGATTCCATGATTTTTTACGTGAAACTTTTCCATTGTTGCACCAAAACCTAACCTTGGAAAAAATCAACGACTATAGCCTGCTTTATAAATGGACAGGTTCGGACCCAGACCAACAGCCTATTATTTTACTATCGCACCAAGATGTGGTACCCGTGGACCAACCTACCCTAGCCGATTGGGAGGCCGGCCCATTTGATGGAACCATAACGGACACACACATTATAGGAAGAGGGACCATGGACGATAAAAGCTCCCTAATGGCACTGATGGAATCCGTGGAACAATTACTGAAAGAATCTTTTGTTCCTACCCAGACCATTTATCTGGCTTTTGGACATGATGAGGAATTGGGTGGCGAAAATGGGGCCAAGAATATTGCATCTTACCTGAAAGAAAAAGGAGTCCATGCAGCCATGACCCTTGACGAAGGCGGCTTTTTGGCAGAAAACATGGTGCCCGGTTTTGACAAGACGGTTGCCATGATAAATTTAGCGGAAAAGGGATATGCTTCTTTCGATTTAATTGTGGAAACCAAAGGAGGGCACAGCTCCGCCCCACCAGAACACAATACAATCGGTATGCTAGCCCAAGCTATTGTGGACCTTGAAAACAATCAACTACCATATGAATTGGTAAAGCCGTTGGATTATCAGTTTGAATATATGGGAGCGGAAATGTCTTTTTTCAAAAAAATGGCCTTTGCCAACCCATGGCTGTTCAAAGGGTCTGTTCTAAAGGCTTTAAATGCCCATACCACTACGGCCCCAACCATCATTGAAGGCGGGGTCAAGGACAACGTAATCCCTACCGTGGCCAAAGCCACCATCAATTTTAGAATATTACCCGGAGAAACCGTTGAGTCCGTAAAAGCACATGTTCAAGAAACCGTTGGGGATAAGATCAAAGTAGAATTGGCTGGATTTGCCACCAATCCATCCCCAGTGTCGGGAATTGATTCCGATGCGTTCAAAAATCTTGAGACCACCATACGCTCTGTGTTTCCGGAAGTAGTGGTCGTTCCGGGTTTGATTGGCGGTGGAACAGATGCCCGTTATTATTATGATGTTTCGGACGAAGTGTACCGTTTTTATCCCATTCGCATTGCTCCTGAAAGTTACACCCGTTTTCATGGTATCGATGAGAAAATCAGTAAAGAGAATTACAAAGAAATGGTACAGTTCAGTTATCATCTGATTCAACGTTTCAACAAGTAACCTTAACCCAACCAACCTTCCCGGTCCAAGCTTCTGTATTGAATGGCTTCGGATATGTGGGATTCCTGTATACGTTCAGAATTGTCTAAATCCGCTATGGTTCGGGCCACTTTCAAAATCCTATCATAGGCACGTGCCGATAGGTTCAACCGTTTCATGGCGTTTTTTAGCAATTCTTTTGATGCATCCCCAAGTACGCAGAATTTTGCAATCTGTTTGGTTCCCATTTGGGCATTGTAATGCAGATTCCCCATTTCCATAAACCTCCCATTCTGTATTTTTCTGGCTTCCATTACCCGTTTTCTAACGGTAATGCTATCTTCCCCTTTTCTATTTTCCGACAGTTTCTCAAAAGGAACCGGCGTAACTTCGATATGAATATCAATCCTATCCAACAAGGGACCGGAAATTCTGCCCAAATACCGTTGCATCTCCGCCGGGGACGAGGTCACTGGAGCATCCGGATCATTAAAGTACCCACCGGGGCTGGGGTTCATACTGGCCACCAACATAAAACTACTGGGGTAAGTAACCGTATACTGGGCCCTGGCAATGGTCACCTCCCTGTCCTCCATGGGTTGCCGCATTACTTCCAACACCCTGCGTTCAAATTCAGGGAGTTCATCCAAAAAAAGCACTCCATTATGTGCCAATGAGATTTCACCCGGCTGAGGATAACTTCCGCCACCCACCAAGGCCGCGCTGCTAATGGTATGGTGTGGACTTCTAAACGGTCGCTGCCCCATGAGTCCTTGGTTTCTCACTTTACCTACTACACTATGGATTTTTGTGGTTTCCAAAGCTTCGTTCAAAGTCATGGGTGGCAGTATGGAAGGAAGCCGCTTGGCCAGCATGGTCTTTCCTGCACCTGGCGGTCCGATCAAAATGATATTGTGCCCGCCTGCCGCAGCAATCTCCATGCAGCGTTTTATACTTTCCTGTCCCTTTACATCCGAAAAATCGAACGCAGGATCGTCCATATGTTTGTAAAACTCCTTTTGGGTGTCTACAAGTGTCTGTTGCAATGGAACTCCAGCATCAAAATAATCGATGACTTCCTTGATGTTACCAACACCATAAACTTTCAATCCACTGACTACGGCCGCTTCCGCAGCATTCTCTTTGGGGAGTATAAATCCTGCATACCCTTCCTCCTGGGCTTTTATGGCAATTGGAAGGGCTCCTTTTATGGGTTGAAGGCCGCCATCCAATGAAAGTTCCCCCATGATCAAATATTCCTCAATACCGTTTGACTTGATCTGATCGGAAGCCGCCAATATCCCCAAGGCCAAGGTAAGATCATAGGCAGACCCCTCTTTTCGCATATCGGCAGGAGCCATATTAATGGTGATTTTCTTTCCAGGAATCTTATAGCCTATATTTTGCAGTGCCGCGGCTATTCGATAATTACTCTCTTTGATGGCATTGTCTGGAAGGCCCACCAAATGGTAGCCCACACCTTTATCTATATTTACTTCAACTGTGATGGTGGTGGCCTCAATACCAAAAACGGCACTTCCGTAAACTTTTATGAGCATTTGGTACTTTTCGGATTAAATGAGCCCAAAAAGTAGGTGATTTCAACCAACCCTATCCTCCCGTTTGACGGATACCGGGTTTTGAGTTGACGTAACCCCTTCCCCAACCAACGGATGGGTAAAAGGGTATTGGTTTTTTGGCTATTCCTTGTTGAAAATAAGAACGGACTCTGCCGTATTTTCAATTTCTTCTTGGTTCATCATCATTTTTCGGAACTTCCCTTGCACATACATCTCCGCTTGGTCCTTGTAATGTTTGCTGAACGGATTCCCAGATTGTCCTGTGGGTAAGATGCTGATGCTGTTCTCCACGTCCGAAAAATCTATAATTCGTCTTGTCGATGGTCCTGAGTTGACCTTATAAAGCCCTGTACTGTCATAGGGAAATCCCATGTTATTGATGACCTCACGGCTTCCTTCCACAGGAAACGGTCCAACATTGAAGTATTTTCGTAAGGATTCCACCTGCCCAATGGGGTGCGGATGTTCCAAGGTATGTACTTTGTCCCACGTCCATTGGCTTGGGTCCGGACCAAAGTCCTCGACCAAGGAAGTCCATGCATCAGCAAAAGATTTTAATACAATGTCCCTGCGGGTTTCCACCATATCCTTGGTATGCACATTGTCCCACCATTTGCCTTCGGCCATATTGGCTCCCCAAGCAATCTGTCGTTTAAAAAGGTGGGTGGCCAAAAATTTATTGAACAACTCAGTCCCCATCTCATCTTCCATAGTGTTTTTCACCATAAAGTACTCGCATCGATGATACAAGGTAGGGCTTGTGCTGTTCAAGGAATAATGTCCGTTCCAGTTTTTAAGTGAGTCCACCTGTACCAACTGTTCATTGGTGAGTGTGGTGACATCGAACATCTTAATGAGTTCCGTGATCAAGGACGGATTGACGGATGAGGTCACATCCAATATCATCTCCGATGCGGATTCCTTATCCCAGTCGTCCTTGGGGTCCAACAGTTCCACAATACGTTTGGCCCTGTTCTCCGGCAAATAATACCCGGGATAGACCATTCCCGCAATGGAATCGGGTTGATTATTGGCCGAATACACATAATGCCACGGCGGATTCACAGCACTTGGGTTCTCCGAAAAATCCAAATAGCGCAAAGGTTCTTCTTTTCCCGAGGCCCCGTTGAGAATAAATTTGGTGGACAGGCTATCCGGCATTTGGTATAGTTTGGCCGTGGCCCACCAAGCCACATTGCCTTGGGCATCCCCATACATTATATTGAGACCGGGAGCGTGTATCTTGGGAAGGGCACTTTTAAATTCTTCGATGTTGGTCGCATGACTGATTCCATGTAAGGCATCCATGACCTCATTTTTGGGTTTCGTGAAGATCCAAGACATGGAAACAGGAGTTTCTTGTGAAATTTGGTCGGCAATACCATTCAATACCGGACCGTGGTGTGTGTTTTTATAGGTAAAGGAGACATCTTCCCCGTCTTTTACTTTGATGGTCTTGGTTACATATTCAAAGTCTTTCCACCCTGATGCCACCTTATATTTTGTGCTATCAGATGGATGCATCTCCTCATAATAAAAATCAATATCATCATTTTCAAACATGGTCATTCCATAGGCCAGGTTCCGATCATGGGCCAACAACGGAAATGGCACACCAGCCAAATGATAGCCATATTTTTCGTAGCTGGGCGTGCTCACATGGGCCTCGTACCATACCGAAGGTTGTGCAAAACCAATATGCGGGTCATTGGCGAAAATCACCTTACCGTTTTTTGTCTTCTCGGGGGCTATTACCCAACTGTTACTTCCAATAAACTGGGGTATGGGCAATTTTTCAAGGGCTTGGGCCACACTATTCGTGATATCCACTCCCAAAGAGTCCATGGATACTTTGGGATAGTTTTTGATCCATATCGTGGACGTGTCCGAGTCAATCGCCAAATCATTGAGGTATTCCGCACCTAGCTTGTCCCTTAAACTGCTCAACAGTGGGTCTGTTTTATGGGCCATGGCAAAACTAAAGGCCATATACCCCACGGCATCATACACATCTTCCAAAACAAAAGGTTCCTTTTCCAATCCGGTAAGGTAGAACTCTACAGGGGTGGGTCCCTTCTTTATAAACTCATTGATTCCATCCAGATAGGCTCTTGAAAGCACCACCATGTCACTATTCATGTCGAGATTGGCCACCGTTTGGGCCGAATAGTCATCAATCCCCAAGGAGAGAAAGAACTTGTCCGTCTTTACCAAATCGGGTCCGAAAACCTCGGAAAGTCTTCCTTTGGCCACCCTACGCAACAATTCCATCTGCCAAAGCCGGTCCTGGGCATGCACGTATCCCAAGGCCTTGATGGCATCAACCTCATTCTCCGCATAGATATGGGGAATCCCATAGGTGTCGTAAAAGACATTGACCTTACTTTCCAGTCCCGGCAAGGTCTTTTCTCCTGAATAATCCGGTTTAAGGGTGTTGACAAAAATCAGTGCTCCTGCAATTATGAGCACTAGCAAAGCTGCCAATGCCCAGAGTACCTTTTTTATCCTTTTCATGGAATTTTGGTTAAGTTGATTAGCATTCTAAGGTAAGTTTATTTTCTTGAATGCATTAAAAATCAACACAAAATAAATGTTATCTGTTCATGGAAAGCTGATGCTTTTCCAGACCGGACCTGAGCCATTTTTCATAGGTCTCCACATCCACATACTGGACGGCATCATTCAGGATTTCCAAATCTGGGGAAAGCAGCACATAATACGGTTGCGAAGCCGCATTGAAATTGATGGTCTGGAACGTGCCCCATTTTTGCCCTACGGTCTCTATGGACTTTATTCGACCACTATCATACTGAAAATCAAATTTTTCTGCATCCGGGAGTTCCTTTCTGTCATCCACATAAAGGGATATGAGAATATACTCCTCTTTCAATATGGGATAAACACTGGCATCACTCCAAACATTTTCTTCCATTTTTCTGCAGTTCACGCAGGCCCAACCTGTAAAATCGAGCAAAATGGGCTTGTTCACCTCTTTGGCATAGGCAACACCTTCCTCAAAATCCTTAAAGCAATCCAGTCCCAATGGGCAATCGCTCTCGGTTTCTACCACACTGTAAAAACTGGGGGGAGGAAATCCACTCAACAGTTTCAAAGGGGTCACGTTGAATATCCCCAGCACCAAATACACCGAGAATGCCAATCCTGCAATCCCAAAAAACTTTCGGGTCGCGGAAAGCTTTTGTTTGGGCCCGTCATGCGGAAAACGTAGCAACCCAAAAAGATAGAGGGTCATCAACACAAAAAGTACAATCCAAATCCCCAAGAAAATTTCACGCTTGAAGATGCCCCAATTGCCCACCAAATCCGCATTGGACAGGAATTTGAAGGCCAAGGCGAGTTCCAAGAAACCCAACACCACTTTTACGGTGGTCATCCATCCGCCGGATCTGGGGAGGGAATTCAACCAAGCGGGGAATAGGGCAAAGAGTGCAAAGGGCAATGCCAACGCCAGGCCAAAGCCTACCATCCCAATGGTAAGGTTGGTGGCCACATCGCCTTCGGCCAAGGTAGTACTTCCTAAAAGTCCGCCCAAAATGGGGCCCGTACAGGAAAAGGAAACAATGGCCAAAGTCAAGGCCATAAAAAATATGCCCAAGCCGCCTCCTACTTTGGATGAGGCAGAATCCATCTTATTGGCCCATGAACTGGGCAAGGTAAGTTCGTAATAGCCGAAGAACGAAAAAGCAAAGACCACAAAAATGACAAAAAATGCCACGTTAAGCCAGATATTGGTGGCTATGGTGTTCAGTATTTGGGAATCCACCGAATTGAACAGGTGAAAGGGCAAACTCAACAAGAAATAGATCAAGACAATGAAAAAGCCATAGAGTATGGCATTGGCCACTCCTTTGGACTTTTGTTGCGATTGCTTGGTGAAAAATGACACCGTCAATGGGATCATGGGAAAAACGCAGGGTGTGAGCAAGGCGATAAGCCCACCTAAAAAGCCGAGACCGAAAATCACCCATAGGTTGGATTTTCCTTCGGAACTCCCAAGACCGCCTTGGTTCAACAATGCTTTGTTCTTTAAATCCAAACGCAGGGATTTTCCAAGGGCAATACTGCGCCCGTCCAGTTCCTTTTGCACATCGGCAAATGCATTGCCATCCAGGGATATCTGGAAGTATTCATCTTTGGGGATACAGACCTCCTTGCAGATTTGGTAAAAGAGATTTACGGTGATTTGCCGTACTTCTGAATTGAGCAGTTTGATTTTTTGGGTGAAGATGGCCTCTTCCTTAAAAAAAGTCTCCTCTACTTCAAAAATATCGCTGTATTCCTTGATAGTCTCACTCTCTGCAGTCTTGCCTATCAATTCATAGTCCTCTCCTACTTTCTCAAAGGTAAATTCACTGGGAAGTGACCCTCCTTCGGCCGTGTATTGGGAATACACATGCCACCCGTCCATGATGACACCCTTAAAGACCAGTTCGTACTCCGTGTCCGACAGTTTGTTCACTTCATGGCTCCAAAGAGCAGGGTTGGCATCCGTTTGCGCAGAACTATGCAGGTTGGCAAACAAAAATCCGAATACAAGCAAAAAATACTTCATGAAACCAGTGTGATCTTTAAAATTTCCTTGGTCGAATCCTCAACCTTAAATCGTTCGTCCGCCCTTCGTCCCACTACCCAAACAATAATGTCATCTGAACACAACAACCATTGCTTTTCCTTGGAAATGACATCCACTTTTTCATCCTTGAAGAACTTGGACAGCTTTTTCTTCCCTTTCATTCCGTAGGGATAAAAATAGTCGCCTTTTTCCCAATTCCTTAACTGTAACGGGAAGTTTAACTTTTCCTTATCCAAATAGATGACATTTCTACCCGTATTTTCAACAGCTTTAACGTTTTGCAACCTAAGGTTGATGGGGTGTTCCAGTTCCTTGACATTATCTAAAATCCAAAATACTTCCTCCGGTCCGGTTTCGATTGGCGATAAAATCAAATGGGTACGGTCCTTTACCAGTCTATGGGTTTTGGACAGCACCTCCTTGCCGCTCATGGCGTGCAACAAGCCTTCCACATCATTCCATTCCGTAAAGCCATACGCTTGGAAGAGTTCGTATAGATACCCAGCTGTGGGTTTCAGTTCTTGCAGCTTTTCCACGCTTATTCTGATGGTATCTCCATCACTTTCAAACAGTCTTGCCCTGATTTCCTCCATGTGATGACGCACCAAGGATTGGGTTTGCTCCAAATGGGCTTGGGTTCGCATGAAGTTTTTCAAAAAGGTAGGATGCAGTGCTTTAAGTTGGGGCACAATATCCAATCGGATTTTATTGCGAAGGTATTTGCTCTCCGAGTTGCTACTATCTTCCCGCCATTGCAGATTATTGTCTTTCGCATAGGACAAAATTTCCTGTCTTGAGAAATTCAATAGTGGCCGAATTACTTTTTCATTCTGGACAGGAATCCCTGAAAGTCCCTCAATACCCGTTCCACGGGACAGATTGATCAAGAAAGTCTCTAAATCGTCATCGGCATGATGGGCCGTCATGATATAATCAAACTTCTCAGAGCCCAAAAGCTCATTGAACCATTGGTAGCGCAACTCCCTTGCCGCCATTTGAATGGAGCCTCTATGCGCTTCCGCATATTTCTCCGTGTCAAAGGATTTGACCATCACTTCAATACCCAATTCATAGGAAAGATTCCGAACAAAAGCCTCATCCCCATCGCTTTCATCCCCTCTTAATTGAAAGTTGCAATGGGCCAAGGTCACCTTTAAGTCCGCTGCAACGCATAAATGGGCCAATACCACACTGTCCACTCCCCCGCTACAGGCCACCAAAAGGGATTTTTCCTTTAGGAAAGGAAGATTGGTGCCCATATGTTCCGAAAATGGTTTCAGCATACCACAAAAATAGCAATAAAGATCAGTCGGTTTCCAAAACGTTGCGCATGGCCTTGGCCTTCAGCAAGCACTCCTGATATTCCTTTTCAGGATCCGACTTTGCTGTAATGGCACTTCCTACCGAATAGGACACATATTTGTTCGCTGCATTGTACAGAATACTTCTGATCACCACGTTAAAATCGAAATCCCCATTTGGACCAAAATAGCCTACAGCCCCACTATACAGACCTCTTTTCGTCTCTTCCAGCTCTTCGATGATCTTCATGGCCGAAATCTTTGGGGCGCCTGTCATACTACCCATGGGAAAGGTCTCTTCAATAAGCTCTACTGGGTTTTTGTCTTTTGGAACGGCAGCGATCACCGTGGAAATCATCTGGTGCACTTGTTTGTAAGGGTATACCTTGCAAAGTTCCTGAACCACCACACTTCCCTTCAATGCACTTTTGGACAGGTCATTGCGGACCAAATCGGTAATCATGATGTTCTCGGCGCGCTCCTTTTCATCTTGGGAAAGCTGTTGCTTCAACCTTTCATCTTCCGCTTTGTTTTGACTTCTTGGGGCTGTCCCTTTAATGGGCTGTGAAATCACCGTTTGCCCCACCTTTTTTAAATAGCGTTCCGGAGAGGCACAGAGCAGATATTTTTCATCCCATCGCATAAAGCAGGCAAAAGGAGGTTGGGAAATGGCATTTAGTCGCCTGTAGGTTTGCAAAGGATCGATCGTGCTGTCTTCGGCATAAAACTCCTGACAGAAATTGGCTTCGTAAATATCCCCGCGATGGATATGCTCCAAAAAACGGTTGGCTTTTTCAAAGTAAGCATCCTTATGGATGCGCATTTTTATTCGGATGGGAGTGGATGGAATTCTCTCCTGTTGCCACATTCCCCTATTTGACAAAAGTTGTCCATAATCACTTTCAATATCCTCTGCACAATGTTCCAAGTACAAAAAAGTCAATTCTTTCCCATTGAGGAGTACTATTTTTTCGGGCTGAAAAAAGTGCACGTTGCCAAACTCCAATCCATCATAATTTTGGGAATGTAGGCCCTCCAGTTCATTCTTAAGATCGTATGAAACATATCCGAACAGCCAATCCTGTATTTCCTCCATGGAACTTTTCAGTCCATCCAGTGAATCAACGACCTTGGACTTACCGGTCTTTGCCGATAGAGCTAGAACCGCATCATAGGAATGGTATTCACTACGATGTCCATTATCGTCCAACCAAACAACCTTTTCATAATTGCCCGACCAGTCCAACAAAGCTTCTTTGATCAAGGAGGGATCGGTGATGGTATAGGTTCGCCGCTTTCGCAAGGGATGTCTATTGAAGTGTTTGTAGAAAAGTGTCCAAAGCCTTTTGATGCTTTTCCTTTAACTCATTCTCTATAATATTCCCATCCTTAAAATTCTCATGGAACGATGGCAAGGAAAAGGTAGATACAATCTCGGCACCAAATCTGGGCAACATATTTTCAATCACACCCAAAGAGCCAATGCCCCCTCGTTTACCTCCCGAGGCGGACATGAGAAAGACCTTTGTTCCGTCCAAAAACTTACGGTCAATACGGGAGAGCCAATCCAGTACGTTCTTAAAATAGGCTGAAGGATTTCCATTGTGCTCGTTCACCGAAAGAATCAAGCCCTGCACTTTTTGGATTTCATCCTTCAAGTCCACCAAGGCATCGGGATATCCGTCTTGTTTTTCAAGATCCTCGCTGAACATGGGAAATGGGTGTTGGGCCATATTGAGCTCCTGAATATCATGATCTTGCACCAATGAGGTGGTATACTGAACCAATTTAAAATTGATGGAAGTTGAAGAATTGCTCCCGGCGAGTGCCAAAATTTCAGCCATTACAAGAAATGTTTGATTGTTTCGCTAAAATACCCCAATTGGGGAACAGATGCGAGTATTTTGTATAATTTTGCCCCGGAAAGCATCCAAACCCACTGCTAAACAAGTATATAGGGTAGCCAAGAGCAAATGAACGCACAGACCAACAGATTATATTTTATTGATGCCATGCGGGCGTGGGCCATCCTTATGATGCTCCAAGGGCATTTCATTGATGGGCTAATGGACCCCATTTATAGGGATACTGGAAACGCTGCGTTCAACATCTGGCTATATTTTAGAGGTATAACCGCTCCGGTCTTCTTTACGGTTTCCGGATTTATTTTCACCTATTTATTGATTCGGGTGCCTCAAAAAGGGTTTGAAAACCCAAGGGTAGCCAAGGGTGTTCGTCGCGGATTGCAGCTTTTGCTAATTGGCTATTTACTCCGTTTGAACCTTTTTGGGCTCTTCAAGGGACAAGTGTACAACACTTTCTATCTGGTGGATGTATTGCACTGCATCGGACTTTCCATTCTTGTTTTGATAGGGATTTATCTCATCACAAGTAAGCGAAAACCATATCTTTTCCCAACACTTCTCTTGGGTATTACTTTGGTGTTGTTCCTCTTTGAACCGGTTTACAAACAGTGGTCATTTTCCTTTTTGCCCAATGCCTTGGCCAACTATTTCACCAAGGCCAATGGGTCCGTATTTACGATAATCCCTTGGTTAGGCTATGCAACTTTAGGTGGGTTCATTTCAGTACTCTTCACCCGTTTCAAGGATTTTAAACACTTGTACTCGGTGGGAATTCCTTTGGCTGCAGCAGTGGGATATGTGTTGATCTATCATTCATCCAGTGCCTTTGCATCCTTGCATGGATTTACCGGATGGGAGTTTTTTGGATTGATTCCTTTGAACAACTATCTGTTCATACGGCTTGGGAATGTCTTTATCGTTTTTGCCGTGTTCATGTTCTTACGGAGATTCTTGACCAACCGTACCATTTTGAACATAGGTGCCAGTACATTATCCATCTATGTCATCCACTTTATTATTCTCTATGGTAGTTTTACCGGATTGGGGCTATATCGCTTCTTTAACCACTCCCTTACTCCCCAGACAGTGATTCCCGGAGCCATTCTTTTTATGGTGGTCTGCACCTATCTGGCCTTGAAATACAACCAACATGAAGCGGAGATAAAATCGCAGATTGCTTGGGCTTTGGCTTCCATGAAACGTCAAGCCATTGAGGTAAAGGAAGCTTCAATTCCCATGTTAAGGGAACTTTCCATCCGTGTGCGCTTGGTATTGCGCAGGTTTCTACGTACCGTTAGGGGCTAAAAAAAGCCCAAAACGTCAACGATTTTACTCGATAAACCCTTTGGGCAAATTTCCTTACAGCCTTTGGCTGATGGTATCCTTTAAACGTGTATGGCCCTATCGGCAGTAGCGGCCAAAGCAGCTTCCTTAACGGCTTCTGCAAACGTTGGGTGGGCATGGCTCATACGGGCAATGTCTTCTGCAGATGCCCTGAATTCCATGGCAGTGACCCCTTCCGCAATCAAATCCGCGCTTCGAGCACCGATCATGTGTACTCCAAGGACCTCGTCGGTCTTTTTATCGGCCAAAATCTTTACAAATCCATCAATGTCCATACTGGCACGGGCACGACCCAAGGCACGCATGGGAAATTGACCCACTTTATATTCCACCCCAGCTTCCTTGAGCTGCTCTTCGGTTTTACCCACCGCGGCAACTTCGGGCCACGTGTATACTACTCCTGGAATCAGGTTATAATCGATATGTGGTTTTTGGCCGGCCAACAATTCCGCCACCAAAGTTCCCTCTTCCTCTGCCTTGTGGGCCAACATAGCACCACGGATGACATCACCAATGGCATAAATATTGGATACATTGGTCTGAAGGTGATCGTTCACCTCTACCCTACCGCGATCATCCAATTTTACTCCGGCGGCTTCAACATTCAATCCATCCGTGTAAGGTCTTCTTCCCACACAGACCAAACAGTAGTCTCCCGTAAAGGTGACTTCCTCTCCTTTTTTGTTGTCGGCCTTTACAATGACCTCGTCGCCTTTTCGCTCCACCGATTTTACTTTGTGGGATAGGTTGAAGCCTACTTTTTGCTTCTTCATCACCTTCATCAACTCTTTGGAAAGTGCCCCATCCATTCCGGGAATAATGCGGTCCATGAATTCCACTACAGTCACTTCGGCACCAAGACGTTTGTACACTTGTCCCAATTCCAAACCAATGACCCCGCCTCCGATAACGATCATGTGCTTGGGCACCTCTTTGAGTTTCAACGCCTCTGTTGACGTGATAACTCGCTCTTTATCAATTTTGATGAAAGGCAATGAGGAGGGCTTGGAACCCGTAGCTATAATGGTATGCTTTGCTTCGATGGTCTCTTTTTCGCCATCGGCTTTATCTATGTTGATGTGGGTGGCATCCTTGAAGCTTCCAAAACCTTGGTATACATCAATCTTGTTCTTGTCCATCAAGAATTGGATTCCCTTGGTGGTCTGGTCCACAACACCCTGCTTACGGGCTATCATCTGCTCTAGGTTCACCTTTATCTCTCCAGGAATATCAATCCCGTGCTCTTCAAAATGCTTTACGGCATCTTCATAATGATGCGAGGAATCCAAAAGGGCTTTGGATGGGATACAACCTACATTTAGGCAAGTTCCCCCCAAGGTGGCGTATTTTTCAATTATTGCAGTTTTCATTCCCAATTGGGCACAACGGATTGCCGCTACATAGCCTCCAGGTCCAGAGCCAATAATGGCCACATCATATTGATTCATAGTAAATGCTTAGAGATAATTATTCGTTCGATTATCAGCTACAAAAATAACAATGTTTCTCCGATAGACCATGCATTTTTCCTTAACATATCCGAGTAAAAAAGTTGGTTGTGGCTCTAGCCGAAGAACTACACTGGGGCCAAGGGAAACTTAACAGCACCGTAGCATCCCAACCAAAGTCCACCCAAAAGAGAGAGGTGTACGCCGGACTCAAACCACATAGGTCCACCCCACTGTCCACAAAGTGCCACCATGGATAATTTTCCAACAATAAAGAGGGAGATGAAAAAATGGGGCCAAAAATTATCCCGTACCACAATCAATGAAGAAATGAAACCTGTGAGCACGGCCGAGGTGAACATAGCCAATGTACCCAGTGTCAAATCCATTGTAGAGGAAGAGCAAAAGCTCATGCCTTCAAACAAAATATCTTGGGAAAGTGTGGTGTACAGGACCAAACACAGCCCTCCAATGACCGTGGCCAACACGGTGAGAAACAATCGGGTACGGGTTTTCATGACGGAAAAAGAAGTCTTTTGATGGTTGTTCGTTTTTTGATACGCCAAAAATTACACATCCCCCTTTATCCGATGGGCTTTTTTAACATCGATTTAGGTTAAAGTTTGCTAAATGTGGACCGCAGGGCTGTTTTTCACCTCGTTGATAACGAACGAACTCTGCGTATTTCCAATATTGTTGATAGTGGTGAGTTTCGTCAACATGAATTCGCGATAGCTCTTCATATCCTCCACATGGATCTTTAAAATGTAGTCATAGTCGCCTCCTACATGGAAGCATTCGGACACCTCTTCCAGTTTAAGGATTTCCCGTTCAAATTTCAATACATTTTCCTTGGTGTGCTGAACCAATCGTATCTGACAGAGTACCATAAAGTCGCGCCGTACTTTCTCCTTATCCACCAAGGCCACATATTGGGTGATTACCCCATTGCGCTCCAATCGTCGTATACGCTCGTACACCGCCGTTTTGGAAAGTTGTAAACTATCCGCGTATTGTTTTGTGGTCTTTTTACAGTCTTCCTGAAGCAGGTGTACCAGCTTTATATCCGTTGTGTCGAGTTCCATCCTGATGAATTTTCTGTTTCTGATTGAATATCACATTAAAAATAGAACATAAATCTTTATTGTAAATAATAAGCCAATTTAAAATCTATATAACGACATAATGCTTGACTTAATGTCTTTACTTATATACTTTTCACCTAAAATTATCACACAATGGACTATAAAGCATCAGAACATATCCAAGACTTGCAATATTTTGGTGAATTTGGCGGGGTGAACCCTTCCATATCGGACTCTTCCACCTATACCTTTCTTTCCGCAAAGACCATGTTCGACACCTTTGAGGGCAATACCGAAGGTTGCTATCTGTACAGCAGACACTCCTCCCCTTCCAATCTATATTTGGGCGAAGCTATGGCCCAGCTGGAAGGCACGGAATCGGCCAATGTGTTTGCCAGTGGAATGGGCGCCATCAGTGCTGTGGTTTTTCAGCTTTGCGATACAAACGACCATATAGTCTGCAGTAGGACCATCTACGGAGGCACCTATGCCTTTTTGAAAAACTTTGTGAAGAAGTTCAATATTTCCACATCCTTTATAGATATCACCGACTTGGACATCGTGGAGCAGTCCATCACCCCAAAGACCAAGATGATCTATTGCGAAGCCATCAGCAATCCCCTTTTGGAAGTAGCGGACATTGCGGCCCTTTCCAAATTGGCCAAAAAGCATGGTATTCCCTTGGTGGTGGACAATACCTTCTCTCCCTTGAACATCAACGCGGCCCAATTGGGTGCGGACATTGTCATCCACAGTCTTACCAAGTTCATCAATGGCAGCAGTGATTGCGTCGCTGGCGCCGTTTGTGCTTCAAGCGATTTCTGCCTAAGCCTAAAAGATGTGAACAATGGAGCGGGAATGCTCATGGGAAGCACGTTGGACAGCCTCCGAGCGGCATCCATCCTCAAAAATATGCGTACACTGCACATCCGCATCAAAAAGCACAGTGAAAATGCCCTCTACTTGGCGCAACAATTTGAAAAAGATGGTTTAAAAGTGGTATATCCAGGATTGGAAAGTCACCCAGGCCACAACGTAATGAAATCCCAAATGAATCCCGAATACGGTTTCGGCGGCTTGCTTACCTTGGATGTAGGCTCTGTAGACCAAGCCAATGCCCTTATGGAACTCATGCAAACCCAGAAATTGGGGTATTTGGCGGTAAGCCTCGGTTTTTACAAGACCCTCTTCAGCGCATCGGGCACTTCCACCTCTTCGGAGATTCCCATGGAAGAACAAGAAGCGCTAGGGTTGTCGCAAGGGCTGATCCGCTTTTCCATAGGATTGGACAACAATATCCACCAGACTTATTTGGCCATGAGAGCTTGTATGGAAAAAATGGGGATTCTGTCCCCATCCACATCCACAATTGATTAAACGATAAAAAAGCCGTTTGGAGAACAAGGTTCAAAATCGTAATATTACCTCTTAACAAACTCAGACCACATGCCAAAAAAAGAGGAAGCCCCTAAGTACAGACAGGATGAGCATATTGTTGAAAATAAGGAGCTGACCATTGGGGAAGCCTTGATTCCTGTTTTTGCACTGGTGGCCATGCTGGCCTACAATGTCTACGTTTTTGGTGATGATGCCCTGAGTGGATCCAACCAGTTCATCCTTCTTATGGGAGGAGCCATGGCGGCCATCGTGGGCTTTTTCAATAAGGTATCCTACAAACAGATGATTGCCGAAGTGGCCGAGAATGTGCGTTCCACTACTGGAGCGCTGCTCATTTTATTAATGGTAGGCGCCCTATCGGGAACCTGGTTGGTCAGCGGTATTATTCCTGCGATGATCTATTACGGCCTCCAAATATTGAATCCCACTATATTTTTGGCGGCATGCGTTATTATTTGCGCCATCATTTCCATTGCCACGGGAAGTAGTTGGACCACGGCCGCAACGGTGGGTATTGCCTTGGTGGGCATTGGGGAAGCCTTGGGCATTTCTTTGGGTATGACGGCAGGCGCAGTGCTTTCTGGAGCCTATTTTGGGGATAAGATGTCCCCTTTGAGCGACACTACCAACTTGGCCCCTGCCATGGCGGGCGGCGAATTGTTCTCCCATATTCGGTACATGGCACTGACCACTGTACCCACCATTGCCGTAACCTTATTGGTGTTCATTATTATGGGCTTTACCATTGAAACCGAAGGGGTGGCCGATACAGGCGCCATCCTTGAAACCATTGGAGACACCTTTAACATCAATGGTTGGTTGTTCTTGGTACCCGTTGCCGTGATTTTTATGATCGTAAAAAAAGCGCCTCCCTTATTGGCTCTGTTGATAGGGACTTTGTTGGGAGCTGCCGTTGCGTTGATTTTTCAGCCGGATATTGTCACTACCATTGGAGGAAGCGAAAGTCTCACTTTTGAGTCGGGATATAAAGGAATTTTAAACGCCATCACCGTGGACACCTCAATTGCCACGGATGACCCCGCACTGAACGACCTGTTCTCCTCGGGAGGAATGGCAGGCATGTTGGACACCATTTGGCTGATTGTCTGTGCCATGGTCTTTGGCGGTATCATGGATGGTATAGGTGCCTTGGAGCGCATTACCGAATCCTTGTTAAAAATGGCCAAGACCACATTCGGACTTTTTGCCAGTACCGTGGGCAGTTGTTTGGCGCTCAATGTAACCGCATCGGACCAATATCTGGCCATTGTGGTCCCCGGAAAGATGTTTTCCAAAGCATACCGGGAACGTGGTCTGGCCCCGGAAAACTTGAGTAGGTCCCTTGAAGATTCAGGAACCGTAACTTCCGTATTGGTGCCTTGGAACACCTGTGGCGCCTACCACAGCGGAGTATTGGGCGTAGGGGTTATGGAATATGGGATTTATGCCGTCTTCAATTGGTTGAGTCCGTTCATGACCTTGTTGTTCGCAGCCTTCAAAATCAAGATTAAAATGTTGACCGAAAAGGCCCCTGCTTAAAAAATCAAGAGTACACTTTTACCACAGGTTGATTTCTTTGCCGAATTGTGATTTTCCACCTATTGCAATTGTCGGCTTTTCAAAAATCCATCGCTTTTTTTACACCATAAGTCTAGGCTATCCTTCCATAGGAAATACTGATTTTTTCCTTTGGGAAAGGCATTTCCCTGCGCTAATTTTGCAGTATAACCTTTATAAAAAAACACAAGAATGACATTAGTCGGAAGAAAATTTCCAAACATCGAAGTAAATGCCATTGATGAATTGGGCGACACTTTCAAAATCAACATTTTAGAAAAAGCCAAGGCCGAAAACAAGAAAATTTTACTTTTCTGGTACCCTAAGGATTTCACCTTTGTTTGCCCTACGGAGCTACACGCTTTTCAACAACATTTGGCCGAATTTGAAAAAAGGAACACTTTGGTGATTGGCGCATCTTGCGATACTGCAGAAGTACACTTTGCTTGGTTGAACACTGCAAAGGACAATGGTGGGATTGAAGGGGTAACCTACCCTATCGTTGCCGATAGCAACAGAAACTTGGCCAAGGCTTTGGGCATTTTGGACATCACAAATGAAGATTACAATGAGGAGACCGACTCTGTTCTTGTGGAAGGTGACAATGTAACCTACAGGGCCACCTATCTGATCGATGAAGAAGGTACGGTGTTCCATGAAGGCATTAACCACATGCCCCTTGGTAGAAACGTGAAGGAATTCATCCGTTTGGTGGATGCATTTGCCCACGTACAGGAAAAAGGAGAGGTATGTCCTGCCAACTGGGAAGAAGGTAAGGAAGCTATGAACGCCAACCGCGACGGGGTAGCGGAATATTTGGCCAATCACGTAAACTAAGGAACATGGTCATAGAATTGGAAAAAGACAACCTGAGCGAGCTTGTTGCCAGCAACGAGTCCGTAGTGGTGCAATACTCTGCATCCTGGTGTGGAAATTGCAGGATTATGAAGCCCAAGTTCAAAAAAGAGGCTTCGCTTAACCAAAATGTCACTTTTGTGATGGTTGATGCAGAAAAATTCCCGGAGTCACGGAAAATGGCCAATGTGGACAATCTGCCCACCTTTGCCGCCTTTTCCAACGGGACATTAAAAAATCAGGTGCAGACCAACAAATATGATGTACTAAAAACCTTGGTCAATGAAGTTGCCCATCATTAAACAACTGGTAAATTTTGTTGAGGAGCATGACGAGGATTATCTGTTGGAAACAGCGGAAACCTTGGAAAGCATTTGCGAGGTCGCCACGTTAAAGGACAATGAACTGGACACCATCGGAGAAATCATCTCCAATATCTATGGTGCCTTGGAAGTGTCCAGCGAGATACAAAAGGGGACTCCAAAGAAAGAGGCCATGAATGCCTTTATGTCTCGGGTGCTCAGTTCCATCGACAAATAAACCATACTATATTTTCTAGTCAAGAACCTTCCCGTAATGCATTATGGGAAGGTTTTTTTTAAGTACTTTTGGACCTGAACCAAATAGAAAAACATGGCTACAGTCACCTTAAAAGGAAATGAAATACACACTCTTGGAAACCTTCCCGAAAATGGTTCCCAAGCCCCGGAATTCAAATTGACAAAGAACGACCTCTCCCCTGCTTCCCTATCGGATTATGCTGGCCAAAAAGTGGTCTTGAACATATTCCCAAGTATAGATACCGGTACTTGTGCACAATCGGTTCGCCAATTCAACCAGGAAGCTGCCGAACTGGACAATACCAAAATACTTTGTATCTCCAAAGACCTCCCTTTTGCCCAAACCCGTTTTTGTGGTGCCGAGGGGATTGACAAGGTTGAGACCCTATCCGATTTCAGGGATGGAAATTTTGGAAAATCCTATAAGGTGGAGTTTACCGATGGTCCATTGCAAGGGCTTCTGTCACGCTCCGTGGTAGTACTTAATGAAAATGGACAGGTCATCTATTCCGAACAAGTTTCCGAAACTGTGGACGAGCCCAATTACAAAGCCGCGCTTGAAGCATTGATGGATGCCTAAGGAATCTTTTTTCAAGAATAGGATCCGTAGTATAGGTTATGCGCTCAAAGGCATGTTCTTGCTTTTGCGTACCGAGGCCAGTATCAAAATCCAATTTTTTATTGCCTTGGTAATGACCGTAGCAGGATTCTATTTTGAAATCTCGGCCACGGAATGGATTCTTCAACTCTTTGCCATTGGATTGGTCATGGGTATAGAGGGAGTGAACACGGCCATTGAAAAATTAGCCGATTATGTACAACCCGATCATGACCCAAAAATTGGTCTGATCAAGGATATTTCGGCGGGTGCCGTGATGATCGTATCCATTGTGGCCAGTATCATTGGATTGATCATCTATATACCCAAACTGATGTAATGACATCCAAGACCCGGTATAGCAGCGTAAATTTGTAAATTAGCCCCATAGCAAACGGATTAATGGCAAAGAAAAGGACAAAATCAAAATCCAAACCTACAACCGCCAAAAAGAAGGTCTCCTTTAGGCCTTCCAAGCAAAACAAGATTATCTTGGGCAGTTTACTGATTGTACTCAGCATAGCACTTTTCTTCTCGTTCATGTCCTATTATTTCACCTGGCAGGAAGATCAGAGCATTCTATCCGAGTTTGCCCACAGAAACGCCGAGGCCAGTAACTTATTGAACAAGTTCGGGGCCAGTGTGAGTCATTTTTTCATGTACCAAGGATTTGGCCTTGCATCGTTTGCCTTTCCTTTATTACTGGCTGTCACTGGACTATACCTGTTTTTGGGGCTAAGCGGAAAAGGTCTCATTGGTAAATGGATTTGGGGCTTCATCGGTATAATCTGGGTATCCATTGCCTTGGGTTTCTTTGCTTCGAGCCAACCTTTGTTGGGTGGACTTATTGGCTTTGAAATGAACGATTTCCTCCAAGATTACACCGGAAAAATCGGGGTGTTCCTAATCTTGATTTTCATGCTGATGGTCATCTTGGTGCAACTCTTCAATTTTACACCTGAAGGGGTCGCCAATTTCTTCCGTTCGCAACGCCAAAAAATAAAGTCCGATTTTCAAACGGAAACCACTGTTTCGGAAAAACAGGAAACGGAAGAGCACCCTATTGAGTTGGACGTGCAAGAGGAAGAAGTTGCCATTTCCGTGGACACCTACACCCACAAAAAAGATATCCCTCCCCTTCAGAATGAAGCTGGGTTGGACGTGAACCTTCCCCAAGAAGAAGAGGAGGATATCAGCCTAGAGGTTGAGAAGGTTCAAGAAGAAAAGGAGGAAAAAGACATCAAGGCCGAAAAGTTGGTCAAGGATTTTGGGGAATTCGACCCAAAGCTGGAACTCGGCAGCTATAAATTCCCTCCTTTGGAACTATTGGAAGCCCATGGTGCCGCTGGTGGCATTACCATCAACCAAGAGGAACTGGAGGAAAACAAAAACCGTATTGTAAGCACCCTAAAGAATTACAAAATAGGGATCGCGCAGATCAAGGCCACCATAGGCCCTACGGTCACCCTATACGAGATTGTCCCTGAAGCGGGCATCCGCATCTCCAAGATCAAAAATCTGGAAGATGACATAGCCCTTTCCCTAGCCGCTCTGGGAATTCGGATCATTGCCCCCATTCCTGGCAAGGGAACCGTGGGTATTGAGGTGCCCAACAAGAACGCTTCCGTTGTCTCCATGCGATCGGTGATTGCATCCAACAAGTTTCAAAAAGCGGAAATGCAACTTCCCATTGCTTTTGGAAAGACCATTAGCAACGAGACCTTTGTGGTGGATCTGGCCAAAATGCCCCACCTGCTGATGGCGGGTGCTACCGGGCAAGGGAAATCCGTAGGATTGAATGCGGTGATCACTTCGCTCCTCTACAAAAAACATCCGGCAGAAATCAAGTTTATTTTGGTCGACCCCAAAAAGGTGGAATTGACCCTCTACAACAAAATTGAACGGCATTTCTTGGCCAAGCTCCCGGATTCGGACGAGGCCATCATCACGGACAACACCAAGGTAATCAACACCCTGAACTCCCTCTGTATTGAGATGGACAATCGCTACGAGTTGTTGAAAACGGCCATGGTACGAAACATTAAGGAATACAATGCCAAGTTCAAGGCCCGTAAATTAAATCCGAACGATGGACATAAATTCCTTCCCTACATCATTTTGGTGATTGATGAGTTTGCAGACTTGATCATGACCGCGGGCAAGGAAGTGGAAACGCCTATTGCCAGATTGGCACAGTTGGCCCGAGCTATCGGGATTCATTTGATCATTGCCACCCAACGACCTTCGGTAAACGTGATCACGGGTATTATAAAGGCGAACTTCCCGGCAAGGATTGCGTTCAGGGTAACCTCCAAGATAGATTCACGGACCATTCTGGACGCCCAAGGTGCCGACCAACTTATTGGCCGCGGGGATATGCTCTACACCCAAGGGAATGATGTGACCCGTTTGCAATGTGCCTTTGTAGATACCCCTGAAGTGGCCAAAATCACCGAATACATTGGGTCGCAACGCGCCTATCCAGAAGCCCATTTACTGCCAGAATACGTAGGTGAAGACTCTGGCACGGGTATTGATTATGATATTTCGGAAAGGGATGCCATGTTCCGCGAAGCCGCCGAAGTCATCGTTACGGCACAACAAGGTTCCGCCTCCCTGATCCAACGAAAACTGAAATTGGGATACAACCGGGCCGGTAGGATCATTGATCAACTGGAAGCCGCTGGGATTGTAGGTCCTTTTGAAGGAAGTAAAGCCCGTCAGGTCTTGATTCCGGACATGTATTCCTTGGAACAATTTTTAGAAAACGAATCAAAATAATACCATGATCAAAAAACACATTCTTTTTATCGGACTTTTTACCGTTGCACTATTCTCATATGGGCAGAGCTCATCGCAGGCCAAGGCACTTTTGGACGAAGTCTACAATAAGGTGAAAAGCTATGACAACATCTATATCGACTTTACTTCCACCTTGGAGAACAGTGAGGCCAATTTGAAACAGGAAACCCATGGCAATGTTTCCCTAAGTGGCGAAAAATACTTTTTGAACTATTTTGGGGCCCAACAATTATATGATGGCACCAAGGTCTACACCGTTGTTCCCGAAAATGAGGAAGTAACCATAGAGGATGTCGATCAAGATGCCGACAATGTGAGCCCTTCAAAAATGCTCACCTTCTATAAAACCGGGCATAACTATGCCTGGGACATCTTGCAAAATGTGGGGGGAAGAAAAATACAATACGTAAAGCTCACCCCTATTGATTCCAATACCGAGATCAAATCCGTACTCTTGGGCGTTGACACACAGACCAAACACATCTACAAGCTCATCCAGACGGGAAACAACGGTACAAAAACTACCATAACCGTTAATTCTTTCAAAACCAACCAGCCATTTTCAAGTACCCTCTTTACCTTTGACGAGAAAAAATACGAGGATAAAGGGTATTACATAACACGAAACTAGCCATTGAAAATACTAGACCAGTATATATTATCGAGGTTTCTCTATAACTTCTTTAGCTCCTTTGTCATCTTGATCGTCATATTCATTTTTCAGGGAATATGGCTTTTTATAGATGATTTGGCGGGAAAAGGTCTAGGCATGGTCATTATTGGGAAGTTTATTTTTTATTTCATCCCCACTTTGGTGGACAAGGTATTGCCCCTAACCGTATTACTGTCGTCCATCCTTACCTTTGGTACCTTTGCGGAAAACTATGAGTTCGCCGCCATGAAGGCTTCTGGAATATCCCTTCAGCGAGGGATGCGAAGCTTGATAATCTTTGTCCTTTTTTTGGGAGTGGTCACCTTTTTCTTCGCCAACAATATCATTCCAAAATCGGAACAGAAAATATTCAACCTACGGCGTAACATTGCCAAGGTAAAACCTGCTGCAGCCATTACCGAAGGAGTTTTCAGCGATTTTGAAGGCACCGGTGAGGGCATGAACATTAAAGTGGAGCGAAAGTACGGGGAACAAGACCGGTTTTTGGACAATGTGGTCATCCACAAAAAAACCAACCAAAATGTAAACAATACGGTCATCAAGGCCAAAGGTGGAGAGCTGATCAGTAGTGAAGATTCCGACATTATCCAGCTGGTACTGAAAGATGGCAATTACTACGAGGAGCTGGTCCCAAAGGATAACAAGGAAAAGAGAAAACAACCCTTTGCCAAGGCCCATTTTGAAACCTACACCATCAACATAGATATTTCGGAACTGAACAACCAAGACTTGGAAGAAGACGGCAATATTACCACGGACAAAATGAAGAATGTGGGACGTTTGATCAAGGATATCGATTCATTGGGAACCAACAATCTGGAAAAAGTGGAGGCATTCTCCAAAAATATTGTCAACCGTATGGGGGCATTTCCTCCAAAATCAACTGTTGGGGACACCATTCAAACCGCAACCCAGATTCCCGTAACCAAAATTTCAAAGGATTCCCTCAATAGTGTGGACGAGCTTTTGGCATCATTGCAGGACTGGCAACAGCTGCAGGTGGTCAACAATGCCAAAAATTCGGTTTCAAGTGTCTTGACCACCGTAGTTTCCAAAAAAGAGGAACTGCAACAACGGTTCAAATTTTACAACAGTCATATCCTTTCCTTGCACAAAAAGTTTGCCTTGGCATTTTCGTGTATCATTCTATTTTTTGTGGGAGCACCCTTGGGGGCCATTATCCGAAAAGGAGGCCTGGGATTACCCATGGTGATTGCCATTGTCTTATTTTTGACCTACTATTTTATTGGAGTGTTTGCGGGCAATTACGCCAAGGAAGGTAATATACACCCAGCCATTGGGGCCTGGCTTTCTACCTTGATCATGCTTCCCTTAGGGGTTTCACTGACCAAAAGGGCCACCGCGGATAGAGGACTGTTTGGGTTTGGACATATTATAGATCGCATTAGGAGCATATTTAAACGAAAAAGAAAAGATTCTGAAGAGTAATGGTCGAGGAGAAAAAAATACAATTGCACGCCATAGAGGAAGCCATTGAAGACATCAGACAAGGTAAAGTCATTATTGTGGTGGATGATGAAAACCGCGAGAATGAAGGTGACTTTGTGGCCGCTGCCGAACTGATTTCCCCCGAAACAGTGAATTTCATGGCCACCCATGGTCGAGGGCTTATCTGCGCCCCACTTACCGAAGGGAAATGTAAAGATTTGGGACTCCACATGATGGTCACGCACAATACCGACCCGCTGGAAACCGCCTTTACAGTTTCTGTGGATTTAAGGGGAAATGGGGTCACTACGGGAATTTCCGCCTCGGATAGGGCCAAAACCATTTTGGCCTTGACCAATGCCAATACAAAGGCCCATGAACTGGCCCGCCCCGGACATATTTTTCCACTCATTGCCAAGGAAGGTGGCGTATTGCGCCGCACCGGACATACCGAAGCTGCCATTGATTTTGCCCGCTTGGCAGGATTGGAACCCGCTGGCGTCATCGTGGAAATCATGAACGAAGATGGCACCATGGCCCGATTGCCCCAACTTTTGGAGGTAGCCAAAAAATTTGACCTTAAAATCGTTTCCATCGAGGATTTGATCGCTTACCGAATGGAACATGATAGCCTGATTGAACTCAAAGAGGCCTTCACTATCCAAACCCGATTTGGGGAATACCGTCTGCGCGCCTACAAACAGACCACCAACGATCAAGTACATATTGCTTTGGTCCGTGGTAGCTGGAAGCACGGCGACCCAGTCCTGACCCGTATCAACTCTACCCTTGTGAACAATGATATTTTGGGCACCTTGACCAACAATCCGGATGAAACCTTGAACCGAATGTTCAATGCCTTGAACGCCGAGGATAAGGCTGCCATGATCTTTATCAATCAAGGGAACCAATCCAAGAATTTGTTGGGTCGCTTGGCGGAGTTCAAGAAACTTCAGGCGGAGGGGATCCACAAAGCCCCAAAAATTGATATGGACACGAAAGATTTTGGTATCGGCGCCCAGATTTTGCACGACCTCAATATTTCCAAAATCCGCTTGCTTTCAAATTCCGCACAGACCCGAAGAGTGGGGATGGTAGGTTACGGTTTGGAAATTGTGGAGTATGTGAATTATTAGGTTTTCCCAAATACAAAATTGTGGGCTAGATGGTTTTCTTGAGGATTTCCGCTATTTTTTTTGCCCTTTCCCGGACTTCGTCTTCCGTCCAACCCAATTTGATCAGACAGGAAATGGTCCGGCCCACCCAGTGGTCCGAGGCAGAAAAATCGGCCTTGGAATAATCCGGTAATCCCTCAATGACTTCCTGGGGCAGCTTGCCCAATGATTTCAACTGGGTGAGATGCTCCCATTTCCTGTAGTAGTGCCAGTTGTTGTTGTACCAATAGAAGCAGGCATCAACCCCTGCTCCGCCCAAAGCTTTGTGGGCTTGTTGGGCAATCGCTTCCGAAGGAAGAAAGAAACTCAGGAAGGAGTAGTTTTCCTCACCCCCATCAGGTACCGTCCGAAAAGTAACCTCCGGAACCTCTGACAACGCCTCCCTTAAAATGGTATAGTTTTTCTTCTGCAGGGCAATGAATTCATCCAATCTATCCAACTGGGCCAATCCCACGGCAGCATTCAACTCTGAAATTCGAAAATTGTATCCCAAAAAAGGATGGGCCTCTGCTCCCCTATCATTTCCAATATGGTCATGGCCGTGGTCCGAGTATTTATGGGCATTTTCATAATACGCTGTAGTATTGGTGATGACCGCCCCGCCTTCACCGCAGGTGATGGTTTTTACATAATCAAAGGAAAAACAGCCCAAATCCCCAATGCTACCCAAAGGTTTTCCTTTATAACTTCCCCCTATGGCCTGGCAGGCATCTTCCAAAAGCAAAAGGCCGTGTTGGTCGCAAATCTGTTGCAGTGTCTCCAAGTTGGCCATGGAACCGCACATATGCACGGGCATCACCACTTTGGTACGGGGGGTTATCGCTTTTTCCACTGCAGATGGGTCCAACGTCAAGGTATCATCTATGTCCACCAAAATAGGAATGGCGCCAAGGGCCAAAATGGATTCAAAACTGGCCACAAAGGTGAACGTGGGCATGACCACCTCGTCCCCTGCCCCTACGCCGGCACTGGCCAACGCTACCGTAAGTGCGGCCGTGCCACTGCTCAACAGGTGTACATGCTTGGACTTCATTTTAGCGGAAAGGGCAGCTTCCAGCTCCTTTGCCTTCCAATGTCCGTTACGCATTCCATCGAACCCATAACGCATCAATACCCCCGAGTCCAGCACATCCTGTACCTGTTCCCGTTCCCTATCTCCAAAAAGTTCAAAACCCGGCATACTTCCCTTGTTTAAAATTGTTTAAAAAAACCACAGTTTAATGGCCATGACTATGACCACGACCACTAAAAAGGTCTTTATGAACCCGTCTCCCTTTTTTACCGAATAACGGCTCGCCACCCATGCTCCGGAGCCATTTCCAATGGCCAAAATAAGTCCCAATTTCCAATTCACCTTATCATTAAGGGCAAAAACGGCCAAAGCGGACAGCATATAAATAAAAACCACGGCCACCTTGGTGGCATTGACCCGAACGAGGTTCATCCGGTTTACGTAGTGCATAAAAAATATCATTAAAAACCCTAGACCTGCATTGATGAATCCGCCATAGATCCCAAAAAAGAAGAACACAATAAGACTCAGCCACAGGTATTTGCCCGTGAGCCTTTCTTCCATGTCCTCCAAGCGCATCTTGGGCTTGAAAACAATGATAAGCACCACGGCCAACATGACCATGGCCAAAATCCGGTTAAAGGTCTCGCCGTTGATATCAATCGCAATCCAAGCTCCCAAAATAGCCCCTAAAAAGGCCGCAATACCCAAATATAGATTGAAAGGGAATGTGGAAACGCCCTTACTCTTGAATCCTGCAGTGGCCAAGGCCGTTTGGATAACAATGGCCACCCTATTGGTACCGTTTGCCACGGCTGGGGGAAGTCCCAAAAAGATAAGGGTGGGCAAGGACAGTAAGGAACCCCCTCCCGCCACGGTATTGATAAAGCCTACAGCAAAACCAACCGCAACCAAAAGCACATAGTGGTACCATTCCATCATGTAGACAAAAGTACTCCCTTAAAATGGGATTCATTCGTGCAAAAAATTAAAGTTTATAAACTTTTACAGAACCAAAAAAGCTTTATATATTTGCACCCGCTTAGGAGGAATGGCAGAGTGGTCGAATGCGGCAGTCTTGAAAACTGTTGAGGGTCACACCTCCGGGGGTTCGAATCCCTCTTCCTCCGCTGAGAGACATCATCTCAAAACAATGGACCCTGTGAATAATTGATTCACAGGGTTTTTTATTTCCCTTGACTTAAGGCACCAATACATTCAAAGCCCCTTCCTCTACCGAAACACTAACTTGTCTGTCCTCTAAATGGTGTAGTTCCCCATCTGCCTGCATAAAACGGTTTTCATCTTGACCCTCAAAGCTAAACTTGAGTTCCTTTACTTTAAAGTACTGTATCTTTTTGAGATATTGATTGAGCCTAAGTAGCATAAAAAGTCCAAGTATAAGGATTTCACCTTTTGTCAGGTTTTCTATAATCACCACATCCAACAATCCATCTTGCAAGGAAGCCATTCGGGTAAGTGAAATATCGTACCCCATTACCTTGGAGTTAGAAACGAAAAACATAAACGGATTTGTCTTAAAGGTCTTTTGGTTAAACTCAACCTTGATCCTTTCCTTGCTGCTAAAATCCCTGATGGACCGTACAACTGCCTTGACATAGGCCCAAAACCTGCGTTGGCCGCCGGCATTGTAATTGGAAATCACCTTGACATCAAAACCAATCCCCATATTGCTAAAGAAGGGTCTGCCGTTCACCATGGCGACATCTATACGACTTACCCTGCCCTTTTTAATGGTCTCCATCGCTGCTTTTAACCGCCGTGGAATCTTGAGACTTTCGGCCAATCCGTTTCCAGAACCCATGGGGACAATTCCCAATAGAACAGGAGTGTGGACCAAACATGAAGCCACTTCATTGATGGTCCCATCCCCTCCACAGGCCACGAGTACATCCACTCCGCTTTCAACGGATTCTTTGGCCAGTTTGGTTGCGTGTCCAGCATAATTGGAGGTCTTTACGGTTATCTCGTAAGCTGTTGCATCGAAATATCCGGACAGAGCCTTTTCGTCCAATACACTCCCCTTACCTGCAATAGGATTTACAATAAAATGGACCTGTGTCATTGTGCAAGTTTTACGTCAAGCCCGCCATGGTTATACAGATGGTCGGCCAATTGATAAAATGAAATGGTCTGGTTCAAAAATGTTGTGTCCACAGCCTCCTTTGTCAGACTATTGTCAGCTTGGTCCCATTTGTATTGGTTGGCGGTCTTACCATCTCCCAATACCATCAAATCGTCTGACTTCAACAATCCGAGCTTCCTGTAGTTCCCAATAAAGGCCCTTTGTTCCGAAGGTTCCATGCTAAAAACATCCCTTCCGAAGAAGTTGTTCCGGTACTGCCATCCCAACAGCGAGAAAACGGTTGGCATCACATCTATTTGGGAGCATTGCTGGGTAATCTGTCTTTGTTTAAACCCATCAAAATTCACCAAGATTGCAGGAATCCGATAGTTGGCGACATCCAATTCCCACTTCCCGGCACTACTGCCACAATGGTCCGCCATGATCACAAAGACCGTATTCTTATACCAGGGCTTGGTCTTGGCCTTTCGCAAGAAGTTCCCTATGGCATAATCCGTATACTTGACCGCTCCACTTCTTCCCGTTCCCGATGGAATATCAATTTTTCCCTCAGGATACGTGAAGGGCTTATGGTTGGAAGTGGTCATTATAAAATTGAAAAAAGGCACCCCTTTCTTTGAAGACCGTTCAGCTTCTTGGATGACCTTCCCAAAAATATCCTCATCGCATACGCCCCAGGCATTCTCAAACGTCACCTCATCATCTTCAATGTTTCTTCGGTCCGTGACAATATCCCCAGATGGCAAAAAGCCTCTCCCACGATCCACAATATCAAATCCATTTCCACTGAAGAATTTGTCCATATTGTCAAAATAGCCATCACCCCCATAAAAGAAAGTCCTGGAATACCCCTTGCTTTTGAAGACTTCCCCAATGGTATATAGGTCTCGGTTGTGTTCTCTTTTTACAATGCTTCTTCCCGGTGTTGGCGGTATGGCCAATGTTATGGCTTCCATTCCCCGGACCGTTCTAGTTCCGGTGGCATATACATTGGTGAAGTATGCTTCTGCCTTGGCTACGGAATCCAGATGGGGTGTCAAATTTTTGTCATTCCCAAAGACACCCAAATACCTGGCACTCAAACTTTCCACACAAATGAGCACTACATTTGGTCTCTTTTCCACCTCTCCCTTCACGAGCCGTAAAATGTTCTTTTCAGGAAAAAGAAGACTATCGGAAGGAGCCTTAATCTGTTCCTCTGCGGTAGCGAGGACTTTCCTTTCGGGCAAGGTCTTGTAGAAATCCGTGTAACTGAGTTCATTGTTCCTAAATGCCGCAAAGAAGGAATAAATGCCCGCTTTGGACAATTCATTGTTATAGCGATTGCTTGATAGTTCCGCCTGTTCGTTCTGGATGGTACCTGCAAAAAATAGCATGATGACCATGGCTATACAGGCTGGCGCCAACTTTTGTCTGAAAGTTGTGGTTGATTTAAATGTTTCTTTAAAAGTTCCCTTTCGATTGAACCACCAAACAGTAAGTCCCACCAAAAGTAACATCCCTCCAATAAGCAGTGGTAAAGGATAGGATTCATTGATATTCTTTATCACCTCATAGGTATAGATCAAGTAATCCACGGCAATAAAATTGAACCGTCTTTGGAACTCGTCCCAAAAGGTAATCTCGGCAAAAAAGGAAAAATAGATGATCAACAGACCTATGGCCAAACCAAAATAGCACACAATCCGGTCAAAAATTGAACCATATAGCCTTTGGGGCAACAGTAGAAAATATAGGGAGGCCACCACGTAGAAAAAGGACAAGGTGCCCAAATCAAAGAAGAAACCAACAAAGAAAACCTTGAGCAGTCCCCAAAACGAATGCTCCACCTGCGAAAAATCCATCAGCAAAAAGGTCAAGCGTACCAAAAAGGAGAGCCCCAAAAACACCACCGAAAAAGCGTTGATGATGGAAAAACGGGATGGAAAAATATTTTTTAACATATACAAAGTGTTCTTTTCTAATCCATTACAAACTTGAACCCAACACCAAAGTAATTGGCCTTGAGACCCGTGTTCCGGTGATAGTTGTTATACTTCAGGTCAATGCTCTTCAGGCCAAACCGCCACGTCCTGAACTTGGTGAAGATGTCCGTATAGGTAACCCCAAACCCAAATTGATGGGCATCATAGGCAGATAGGTCAAAGTCTGATGTGTAGTATTGTTCCGTGGATAAATGGGTATCGAACGGGGCAAAATAGTCTATCTGGTTCTGCGTGTAATAGCGATAGGATGGGTAGAGCGTAAAGTTTTGCGAAACCTTGATGGGCAACTCAATATTGGCCGTATGGGCCTGTAATCCCCAATCGTCAAAATAATAGCGATAATAGGTGCGTACCGTAAGTATCTCATTGAAATAGTGGTTCAGGCGAAATCCAATGGGGAATTTCAATCTTGTATCCGGCAAGCGTTCCATATCATCCGCCAGCATAAATACATCGGTATTTTGTGATGAAGTGTAATTGGGGATACTGGCAGGATTACCAATAAAGTAGTTGGAGACATCGGCAAAATAGACCCGCTGCATGGGATTGGCCAGCCACCCCTGTTGACTGACCACATCGGCAAAAATGGAAATTTGGGTATTCTTGCCCAGAATCTGTGAAAAGGATGCCGATAGCGCAAAACTGTTCCTTTTTTTATCAGAGATCAAGCTAAAACCATCAACGGGCCTCCAGGTAGCCGTACCATTTTTATTCGTGACGAGCCCATTCCTGTTCAAAATATCCACCCCAGCGAAAAACCCACTGTTAAGATTGCCCCCTACCTCCAGATAACTGTCCAACTCGGTAGGATATCTTGGCAGCCATGTATCCAAAAACACACTCCCCTTTATACTGACTTCCGTATTCTTTTCATTAAAAAGCTTGGTGATTCCTCCTCCAAAACCAACGGAGACATAATCATATTCTGAAGCGAAGGAGGCATTGGCATTCCAAATCTGGTTTCGGTCATCGGAACTATGGGCATACGCTACCGAAACACTGCCCCAAGTATCTTGTCGGGAAGCCCCGGAAGAAGCCACCCAAGGACTTCCAATGACACCGGAATAGCCTCCGTTGTTATCATCATCAAATTCGTCATCATCCCCTACTCCGCCAACTCCAGCATTTCCTGAGGCTCCACTAATGCCCGAACCGGTTTTGGTCAGGTCAAAAGGATTCAAATTGCTGGAAGAAGCCGAGGTATAGGTAGAAATTCCAACGTCAACGGTCAGCACATTATCATCGTTCAAGGGTATGCTCACCACAATGGAGGGTGCCACATCAGTCAATTGTTCTGTTCCGATACCCCCGGTAACGGAGGCATTGTTCCCGGTCTGTTCATAGTAACTGGAAAGAATATCCACCTCGGTGGATTCCAATACCCGCTTCTTATATCCTTCCGTGTTTGCTTGCTGTGCCATACCCATCAGAGGGCACAACAGCAAGATCCAGATAATTCTTTGCCTTTTTGGTTCAATTACATCCACAGCCGCCGCCTGTTTTTCCACCATTTCCCCCTGAAGCTCCTTCGCGGTAGACCTGATAGTTGATTTCGAACTTTGTAAACTTTTTATCAGCCAGGACCATATCGGGGTCATTGAGGTTTACTTTGTCATATTCATGCAGCACTACACAGGACGATAGGCTACAGAGACCATACAATGCAATTAAAATCTTCTTCATAGTTGAATTCATCTACTTTGGGTTTCCACTTCTTTTAGGGCGATATTCTTTGAGGTGACCACTTTATTGTCCTCATCCACAATAATGCACTCCACTCCTTTCAATTGGTTCACAAAATCAAGACCTGTTTCCACTCCCATAACAAATATGGATGTGGCCAGGGCATCCGCCAGTTCGGCATTCTTGGTAAAGACCGTGGCACTTAGAATCCCTTTGCTGGGGTAACCCGTTCTGGGGTCAATAATGTGGGTATAGCGCTCCCCATCAAGAATGATATACTTTTCATAATTGCCCGAAGTGACCACAGCCTGGTCCTTAATGGGCAACCAAGAGAAAACCTTATTTTTATTCAAGGGATTTATAATGGCCACCATCCAGTCCTTACCATCGGGCTGGGAGCCCCAGGCATTTAGGTCGCCCGATGCATTGATGATGCCCGACTCCACCCCGTGTTGCATTAGCAATTGCTTGGCTTTATCGGCGGCATACCCCTTGCCAATGGCACCAAAGCCGATCTTCATGCCTTTGTTCCTCAAAAAAACGGTTTGGTTTTCGTGATCCAACAGGATATTTTGGTAACCCACCTTGGAAACGGACTGCTTGATCGTTTCGGCCGGGGGCATTTGGGTAACAGAACCATCAAATTTCCAAATACGGTCCATGGAAGCATAACTGATATCAAAAGCCCCTTGGGTCAATTTGGAAATCTTCAAAGCTCGTTCAATGAGTTGAAAAAGTTCCTCGTCTACCTTTACGGGCTTCAACCCTGCATTATTGTTGATGGCAGAAGTCTGTGACTTGGGATCCCAGGAGGAAATCAGTTTTTCTATCCGGGAAATCTCCGATATGGCCAAATCCAAATACGCATTACCCTTTTCAGGGTTCTCAGCAACCACGGTGAGATCAAACCGACTTCCCATCAGTTTTAGGGTGCGCTGGTACACTTGAAGTTCGGTTATGGTATCGCTGGTTGTGCGGGACACTTCTTTGGGATGTCCCCAAAACCCCAAGCAGAAAATAAATGCGGTGGATATCACTTGCCCTATTCTCAACATAATCCAGTCTTAAAATGCGTTCAACTTGTTGAAATAGGCTTTTGGGCTCGCTTTTTCATAACCTGCCTGACCCAAGACATTCCCCTTGGGATCCAATACCACCACATAGGGGAAATACCCGTTGGGATTATATTTGGCCGCCAACGATTTATTCCTAGCTTCCTGTTCCTCGGGTAGTTTATTGCTTTTTTTTCGGGGGAAATCCGCCTTGAGCATTACAAAGTGGTCCTTGGCCAGATCTTGGAATTCCTTGGAACTCCATATTTCTCGATCCAGCTTAATACAAGGGGCACACCAATCGGAACCTTGGAAGACCAATACAATGTTATTGCTACTTTTTTGGGCCAGATCTTTGGCTGTGTCAAAGTTGGTTTGCCAATCTTGGGCCAAAACACCCTGAAAGAAAAATACACCACAGATGACCCATAGTGCTGCCCATTTTTTGTTTTTCATAATCAGATTCATTTCTTTTCCATTACTTAGACAGGTAAATAGAAAGACACCCTATTTTTTTCTAATTATTTTTGTGTGCCCCTAAAAGGGTTTCGCCAAAACAGAGCATGACAGAGGAAGACCCATCCATTTGTGAACAAAAAATCTACAATCAAATATTTCGTGCCCATTATGGGGCCGTGACACGGTTTGTATATTATAAATGTGGTGACCTTCAACAGGCTGAGGATATTGTACAAGACGTTTTTGTGAAGCTTTGGAGGTTGTGCTCCACCGTTTCCTTTTCCAAGGTAAAGGCATACCTGTACAGAGCGGCCAACAACTCTTTTCTCAATGAAAAATCCCATGAGAAAATTGTACTGAAGCACCTGCAAAGCACTTCTCCCTCCGTGGATTATGAAAATCCAGAATATTTGATGCAAATGGATCAATTCCATGAAAAATTGAAACAGGCCATAGCTACATTGCCCCAAAAGGAAAGGGAGGTGTATCTGCTGAGCAGGTTGGAAAAGAAAACCTATCCGGAAATCGCGGAACTATTGGGACTTGGTGTTAAGGCCGTAGAACGAAGAATGAGCAAGGCCTTATTGATTTTAAGGGACATTCTTGGAAAGGAATTAAAATTTTAATAGGGTAACGGATTGTTTAACTGTCTTTTACATACAAAGCGCAAATGCCTATGAAAGAAAAGTACGCGAATGAAGATTTTTTGACCCGATGGCTGGCTGGAGAGTTGAGCGATGAAGAGCTGGCGGGGTTCGAGGCATCCGATGTCTTTAGGGAACTTATGGCTATTGACGATGCGGCCAAATCCCTCAAAGGTCCAGATATTGATGTGGAAAAGGCCCTTTTGACGGTTACTTCAAAAAATCAAAACGTACAAAAGGCACCCAAGGTAAAACGCTTATGGGCATTTTCAGCAGCAGCGGCCTGTATTGCCCTCCTATTTGCAAGCTACACCTATTTCTTTGGCATTAAAACCTATTCCACGGGCATTGGCGAAAAAGAGACCATTCTTCTCGCTGATGGTTCCACAATCACATTGAATGCCAACTCATCCATATCTTATAGAAGATTCAATTGGGAGGAAGACCGAGCCGTGGATTTTGATGGAGAGGCCTTCTTTGATGTTTCATCTGGAAATGATTTTTCCGTTAAGACCCGTAAAGGAACCGTTTCTGTATTGGGAACCCAGTTCAATATCAAAAACCGAAAAGATTTTAAAGTACAATGCTATGAAGGATCCATTGAATTTAACCCATTGGATGTAAACCATCCTAGCATGAGACTTCAAAAAGGCATGGAGATATCCTTGATGAACGGGGAAATCCATCAAAGGCAATTTTCTAAAAACACCCCGGATTGGAAAAATGGATTTTCCTCTTTTTCCGAACAACCTCTTTCTGAAGTATTGGACGAACTTACCATTCAATATCCCATTCAATTTAAAATAGATGCTATTGACATCAATCGCAGATTCACTGGAAACTTTACCCATACCCATCTTGAGAATGCCCTAAAAACCACTTTGGAACCCATGGGAATCCAATATCATGTTTCTGCAGACAAAAGAATTGTTACCTTGTCTGAATAAGAAATGAGGTGTTTTATATCAGTCTTGCTACTCTTTCTTGGCATTTCCATGTCCAATGCCCAGGAAAACCTATTCTTTGAATTTGAGGAAACTCCCCTAAAAGATGTGATCCAGCGACTGGAAAGGGAAATTGATCTGCGTTTTTCCTATGCGGAAGATTTGGTGGAGCATAAAAGTATTACCGCTATTGCCGAAAACCTGTCTCTTGACGAACTACTCGGCCTCTTGGAAGCCCAGACCGGATTACATTTTGAAAAAATAGCGGAGCACCCACAGGTCATTATTGTACCCAGAGTACCAGATAAGGACATCTGCCTCTATTTTTTGGATCAAGATACCCGATTTCCCATTGCCGAGAACGAAGTAATGCTGGACTCAAGCTTGGTGATGGAAACCGACAAAAGTGGACTGATCCAATTTAAAAATACTGGAAAATCTACCTATCAACTGGAAGTTGCCGGATATCATATGGTACAGGTAATACCCAAAGAAACGTGTACCTCCGTGTACCTTGCCCCCGTTTATAAAGAACTCAAGGAGGTCGTGGTCACCTCTTACATTACCACCGGAATCGACAGAAACCGTGATGGATCCATTACCCTTTCCCAAGCGCCCTTGGGGTCCATACCCGGCCAGACCACCCCTGATATTCTCCAAAGCATCCAACTTATTCCAGGGGTTGCCAGTTTGGATGAATCAGCATCCGGCATACAGATACACGGGGGCACTTCCGATCAGAACTTGGTGCTCTTTGACCATATCCGGGTATTCAATACGGGGTATCTGTATGGCATGTTGTCCAGATTCAATCCCTACGCCACCGAGAAAGCCACTATTTTTAAGACCGCCACCAGTGCTGCTTTTGGGGATAGGGTTTCAGGTATCATTGATATCAGTACAGACGATGAGGTCGCTAAAAAATTATCAGGAGGGCTTGGGTTGGATGGGTTAAGTGTTGACGGGTATATCAAAGTACCCCTTTCAAAAAAATCATCACTGTCCCTTTATGCCCGAAATGCCTATTTGGATGTATACAAAACCCCGACCTATGAGGCCTATGCCAAGAAAATTTTCAACAATACCGGCTCTGTGACCGATATGAATGGAAATCCATTGAACGTAAGCACGGATGATAGCTACACCTACAATACCAGTGAAAATGAGTTCAGATTCTATGATCTCAATGCCAAGTATGTTTACAATCCCAACCCGAAGGACAAGATTTCCCTGAGTGCGCTAATGACCCGAAACCGAACCCTTTTCTCCTTTAGCAGTCAAGGCGAGACCAAAAAAGATTCTCTCACCACAGGGAACGGAGGCGTTAGTATCAACTGGGAACACCGCACATCCCCAACACAGACGGATCAGATCACCACCTATTTCTCGTCTTATGATTCCTACTATAAAAATGAGGAGTACATCGGACAGATGTTGGAAGAAACCAACATTAGGGGAAACAGGATCAGTGATTTTGGCTTTGAGCTTAAATCGGACAGGGTTTTAAGGAACAATGATGCACTGGGTTTTGGCTACCAACTGTCCAATACCAATTTGGAAATAGACCTGAGCAGTGTCTCCCACCTGGATTTGAGCAACGAAGTTAGTCTGCCTGTCCATGAAAGCAACTTGAAAAATGTTCTTTTTGGGGAGTACTCTATCAGAAAGGACAATGGAGGTATGTTTAGATTGGGGCTCAGAACGGTCCACTATGGCAGTTTGGGAAAAGTATATCTGGAACCCAGACTCAATATTGAGTTGCCGATCAATAAATCATTTCGAATCCGGACCGGGCTGGAAAGAAGAAACCAGCCCATCTCCCAACTCATCGAGTTCAACCAAACCGAACTGCGACTGGATAACAATCTCTGGAGGCTTTCCGATAATACCAACTATCCCCTCCTTCAGGGCAATCAGTTTTCGGCAGGCCTACTTTTTGATCGGAACGGTTGGACCTTGGATGCGGAAGGATACTATAAGGGAATAACCGGACTCACCTCATATAGTCAGGGGTTCCATCTCCCCCAGCCAGACCTCAGCGAAGGAAAAAGTCGGATTATAGGTGTTGATCTTCTATTAAAAAAACGTATTCGAAATTATAGGTTCTGGGTGGGATACGCTTTCAACGATGTGAATTTCACTTTCGATGATATCCAGGAAGATAGTTTTTCCGGGAATAATGACATTCCCCATAGTTTTCGGATATCCAATAGTCTGGATATAAAGAACCTGGAACTTTCCTTAGGGTGGCAGTACCGCTCCGGAACGCCTTTTACCCCCATAGAAAGCTATAACGAAGCAACGAGGGAGGTTGTCTTTGGTACAATCAATGAGAGTAGACTGCCCAATTTCCATAGATTGGATGCTTCGTTGACCTATCGGTTCCCCATACAACACCGGTCTTCCATAATACAGATTGGTTTTTCCGCACTGAACCTCTATAACCGCATTGTACCCCTGTCCATTATCCATAGGACCACTCAAGAAAATGACCAAGTACTCTTGGAACAGGTGATACACAGAAGCTCATTGGGCTTTACACCGAACCTCCACCTTAGGATGTTTTTTTAATGTACTTTTATAGGGAATATATCATGTACATATATCTGAGGAAGAATTTGCGCAAGCTCTGGAGCAAGCGGGATTACCCAAGCCTGTTGCCCCATTTTTCGCGGGAACACATACAGCTACCTTGCATGGAGATCTATATGATGATGGCAACCCGTTGAGCCAATTGATAGGAAGGCCAATCACTCCAATTTCAGAATCACTTCTTAAAGTTTTATCATACAAGCAGGTTTTGTAAATTAAACCTAGCATGAAAAGAAAATATTTTTTAAAATCGTTCAATCTACTGCACTAAAAGGCACCGCAATGAATCTAAAAGACCTAAATAAAATGACTTCCCATCTGGGCAATACAGGCAAAATGCCCGTATTGTTCCTAGGGCATGGAAGCCCCATGAACGCCATTGAGGAAAATGAATTTGTCCAAGGGTTCAGAAAGGTCGGCAAGGATATTCCAAAACCCCATGCCATACTTTGTATCTCGGCCCATTGGGAAACCCGTGGCACCTTTGTTACGGCGATGCAAAACCCAAGGACCATTCATGATTTTGGTGGCTTTCCCCAAGCCTTGTTCGGTGTACAGTACCCCGCACCGGGCGACCCGGAACTGGCCCAAGAAACCCAAAAGCTCATTACAAAGGCCCATGTGGGACTAGATGATAACTGGGGACTGGACCACGGTGCTTGGAGTGTGATCAAACACCTCTACCCCAATGCGGATATTCCCGTGATCCAAATGAGTATTGATTACTCCCAACCCGCCCGTTATCATTATGAACTGGCAAAGCAAATCAATAGCCTACGCCAAAAAGGGGTTTTGATCATTGGAAGTGGCAACATGGTCCACAACCTTAGAATGGTGGCTTGGAACAAGTTGAATGAGGAGTTTGCCTTTGACTGGGCAACCGAAGCCAATGAGAAAATGAAATCGCACATTCTAAGTGGTGACCATCAAAAACTCATTGATTTTAAATCGCAAGGAAGGGCTTTTGACTTGGCCATCCCTACCCCTGAACATTATTTACCGTTGCTGTATGCCCTTGCCCTTCAAGGAGAAAAAGAGAAAATAACCTTGTTCAACGATAAACCCGTAGGGGGTTCCTTGACAATGACCTCATTAAAAATCGAAGAGGCCTGATCGGGCCTCTACACTTTACAAAGTCTCAAAAAGTTCGTGCAGCGGCTTGCGCACCTTCTTTCTAAACTGCGTATGGTCTTCTTGGGAACGATAGCCCACGGGAACGATTACGCTTGCATTCAAACCTTGTTCGGCCAAACCTAGGATCTCATTGTACTTTTCCACCTGATAGCCTTCCATGGGGCAGGCATCAATCCGCAGTTCGGCACAGGCCATCAAAAGCGTGGACATGGCCAGATAGGTCTGCTTTTCGGACCATGAAATCCAAGTGGCATCGTCCATTTCCACCAGACTACGCTTGATGAGGTTCCCATACCCCTCCAATTTGTCCACTGGGGTGCCCTGTATTTGGGAAATGGATTGGATATAGGCATCCACATCTTCATCCTTTCGTTCCGTATAATTACAGAACACAAAAAGATGGGAGGCATCCGTAATTTGATCTTGGTTCCATGAAGCCGTTTTCAATTCCTCCTTGAGCCCCTGGCTTGAAATCACCAATACTTTATACAACTGCAGTCCATAGGACGAGACGGATAATTGTATCGCCTCTTTCAGCTTCTCCATATCCTCTTTGGACACTTTTAGGTTAGGATCGAATGTTTTGGTGGCATATCGCCACTTCAAATGCTCCAGTAGTTCCATCTATAATTTCTCAATGGCGATGGGAGATATCCCATGCGGATTCACATACAAAAATAACCCATTGTATAAAAATATGGTCAAAACAGCTTTCAACGTTAACTACGCCACACTTTTACGACCTAGTTGGTACCACTATTAAAACAACACCATCATGACCCGTACATCCATCATCCATCTATTGTTGAAAATCATTGCCGCTGTAATTTTATTACAGACCCTATATTTTAAGTTCACTGCCGCCCCGGAATCAGTATATATATTTGAGACCTTGGGTCTGGAACCGGTTGAACGGATAGGAATCGGGGTATTGGAACTGTTGACCGCCATCCTTTTATTGGTACCAAGAACCACAGGGCTTGGGGCGGTATTGGGCATGGGAATCCTTGGAGGGGCCATTTTTTCACACCTTACCCAGCTTGGTATTGAAGTCCAGAATGATGGAGGCACCCTTTTTATCTTGGCCGTGATTACTTTTATCATTTGCTGTTACTTGGCCTGGCACCATCGTTTTGATATCCCCATATTGAAAAACCTATTGGGAAAGTGATAATATGGAGTTAAACCCATTATCGGTTTTGGCCCATTGGAAATGGAGATTGTACCTTGCGCAAAAAAACACCTGTCCGTGGATATTACACCCGACCAAAACCTTAGCTGGGAAGATTTTCAAAAAGTACAGATGGTAGTCGGCACCATCATTTCTGCTGAAATATTCGAAGAAGTCCGAAACCCGGCCTACAAGATGATCATCGATTTTGGGGATTTGGGAAAGCGAAAGACCTCTGCCCAAATCACACAACTATACACCCCCGAAGACCTTGTTGGAAAGCAAGTGGTGGCTGTGGTGAACTTCCCCCCAAAGCAGATTGCAAACATCATGAGTGAATGTCTTGTTCTTGGCGGAATTGGGGACAACAAGGAAGTAACCCTTATGCAACCGGAGCGAAACGTAAAAAACGGAACGCGGATTGGGTAAAGCTGTGTATCTTGTGACGATATGTCCAGATACCGTCTTAATAGTCCCTTACACTTTTCCCTTTTTGGGATTTTTTTCTTTTGCCTATTTTTTTCATGCTGGCAGGTACATTCGCAGCAAGATACCAGTAGGATTGTCACGTACACCGACAAAATTATTCTGAAGGCCAATATAGATACCCGGACCGATGTGCTTCTCTATAGAAACCAAAATGAAGATGAAAGACTGGAGCTGACCCCCAACAGCAGGTACCGACTTTTTCTATCATTGGATTATGAATTCGTTGGGGTAAGTGTGGGACTCGTTCCAAAATTCATGGGCGGGAATGTTGATGAGAACCTTAAGGGCGAATCATCATTTACCGACTATCAGTTTCGGTTTTTCTTGGGCAAATGGGTCCAAGGGTTGACCTATAACAAAACTTCTGGCTATTATGTGAGGAACACAGCTGATTTTGCACCGGACTGGATAGAAGGGACCCACCCGTACATACAATTCAACAGCCTTACCAACTCACAATATGGTATGTCCACTTCGTACGTACTCAACCCAAATTTTTCATATCGGAACATTGTTTATCAAAATGAGTGGCAGAAAGTCAGTAGCGGCAGCCTTATCCCAACCTTATATTATGACTACAATACTTTTACTTTTGATGAGCTGGACATCCGCAGTAAAGAACGGTTTTTTAACTTCAGGCTTTCCCCAAGATATTTCTACACCCTGGTATTGCATGAGAATTGGTTTATTTCCGGGAATGTATCCCCTTCCCTTGGTGTTCGCTTCTCCAAAGATGTGTCCACAGAAAATGGAATCACCGAGATTGAACGGAACACTTATTTCATCCGTTCCGTGTCAAGTGGCATCAATTTGGGGTACAGTTCAGAGAAGGTAATCTTTGGAATGAACCTAACCCTTAACTCCGATTGGTATAACGAAGACAGCAACAGCAGTGTGAAGACCGACCAATTTTATGGGGTACTGTATCTAGGCTATCGTTTTGAACCTCCACGATTTGTAAAAAAGCTATTTCGCCCTTTTACAACGAACTGAGACGGGCAAGACAGGAAATAGCCCATGCTCCCATCAACCACAGATTGCGGACTTTATATATGTAAAAAGGTCATCTTTTAGCAGATAAAAGGTTAAAAATCACCGATAAACGTTATTTGAAGCTTGTCTGAATGAAAAATCTTTAAAATTTTTTCGATAAACTGTACTTTTTACTCGGTAAAAGTAAAAACCTATGAAAAATTCATAAGTATTCCCTTAAAATCTTTTTGATCTTTGTCATGTATTAACCCCCAAATCAGAATATCATGACACGTTCACTTATCTACAGCCTACTTTTTTCTGGAATACTAATGTATAGCCAAAACAGCAATGCCCAAATGGACAAGGACCTTGTAACCCATGTCATGGAGGGCAATTTATCCACCTTGGATGGTTATGTACCTTCCATGACAGTGACCCAAGACGGTCAAACCGCTTATTTCAGTAAGGCTACCTATCAAAAGCCTTTAACCGGTGTGTTCTCCAAGAAAGAACTTATCCATGAAATCTACAGGGCCGAAAACATCAATGGCGAATGGAAGAATGTGACCAAAATGGAGGTTTGCCCAAAATATGCTTCCGCCAAACACCCTACCATTTCTAATGACGGCAAGCGTTTGTTCTTTGCTTCCAACATGCGAGGCAGCTATGGAAAATATGATATTTATGTAGCCGAAGTCAAGCCAGACGGTAGCTTGGGCGTATCCAAAAATTTAGGACCCAAGGTCAACACCAAGGAAGATGAGCTATATCCAAACCTCTACAATGGAACCTTGTTGTTCTTTGCTTCCGAAGGACGGGACGGTTTTGGTGGACTGGACCTGTATGCCACACAGGTTGTATTGAACACCTTGACCCCTTCTGTAAACCTGGGAGACCATATCAACAGTGATCGTGACGACTACGCCATTCAATTGAGTCCTGAAAAAGGATTGGGATTTGTAGTCTCCAATCGAGGTCAAAACCACACCATTTCACAGTATACGGTAGCCTACGGACATGCCAAAAAAGAGGACAACCGATATGTAGCGGATAGAGATAGCAATATCCAAACCGCCATGAACACCACCCAAGAGTACACCAGTACTTCTTATGAGGATAAATAAAACATGAAATAAAAGTCGGTCAACTACCTGAGGTGTCATCTGATTCTGTTTCATAGCCGAGATTCGAAACACTCATGACCATGATAAGAAAGACAGGGGGAACTGACAGTCTATCATAGAAGCGGGTTGTATTATTTCAATCTGACCGATTTTACCAAGAATAGGATGCATTAAAATGCATCCTATTTTTTTTGTATTGTTTTGAAATATAGGTATTTGCATTTTATTCCGTTCTTCCTTATCGTTGATTTTCAGCAAAACCAACCCATTGGCCGGAATGCATTTGAACGAAAAACACTACAAAAAATTCTGTGGGAGTGAAAAAAAAACTAATTTAATTTTTGAAATAATACAAACCCAAATCTATTAGTCATGAAAACAAACTACAATTCTCGGAAAAAAGGCATACCTAAAGCGACCTACAAGCTACTTTTTTAAGGTATCCAAAACCTTTTCTATACTACATTTTGATCTGACCCTATAAGGGTCAACCTGCCCTATTTGTTTGATTCGGACAATGGCAGCATTAGATGCGTGCATTTGATATTCAATGCTATGCTTCTTTGATATGCTTTCCATTTTCCTTCCATTCAACTGGCGGAACAGGTAGTTTTTGCCCAAACTTTCCCAAAAAGGGATTTAATTACAATAACAGAATCAGATGACCCCCAAATCTATGCGTCATGAGAACTTACCCCTTACAAATTGCGATCATCGATAATGATGAAAGCCTAAACCCTATGTATAAATTGTATTTTGAAGATACAGTGGAATACGGACTGCACGGTATTTATAGGACCGTTCATGAGCTTTTGTCCAATTTTGGAAGAAAGGCCCCGGATATCATTCTATCCGAAGTGACCTTGACCGGAATTTCCGGAATTGATGGCCTGGAATACTTCCTCAGGAAAGATGAAGACTTGAAAGTCTTGATGATGAGTCGCAAAAATGATTTCAAGCTCATCAAGGAAGCCTTTAAAAAGGGAGCCAGTGGCTACCTTACAAAACCTTTGACCAAAGAAAGGCTCTTTGCTGCCGTTGCAGCACTAGATCAGCATGGTGTGGCCCTGGAACACGATGTGGCCAAAAAAATCATCCACTCTTTCCAGACCAAATCCTTTGATTCCTTTTCAAGAAAGGAAAACCAAATAGCCGAACTCCTTACCCAAGGATTCACCTATAAGATGATTGCGGACAAGCTCTGCGTTACGCCGAGCGCGGTCAATTTCCATATTCAAAACATTTACGTAAAACTCAATGTCAACTCAAAATCAGAGGCCCTTGAAAAGCTTCGAGAAATGGAAATGCGCCAATTGAACGCAGCATAAAACCCAAATCAAGCAAACAAAAAACCCTGACCAAAGTCAGGGTTTTTTATTATTTATGATATTCGAGTATTACTTCACTTCTTCGAAGTCAACATCCTCTACATTATCACCTTCCTTGGCATTTCCTCCAGCAGCGCTATCAGCACCGGCAGATGGATCAGCACCATTGGCTTGGGCCGCATCGGCCTGGGCCTTGTACATCTCCTCTGAAGCCACTTTCCAAGCCTCATTGATTTTCTCCAAAGCAGGTTCTATCACCGCAACATCTTTGGTTTCATAGGCTTTCTTCAACTCCTCCAAAGCATCCTCGATAGGCTTTTTCTTGTCATCGGACAATTTATCACCAAACTCCTTCAACTGCTTTTCGGTCTGGAAGATCATACCATCGGCCTCGTTCAGCTTATCGGCCTTCTCCTTGGCTTGTTTATCCGCCTCGGCATTGGCTTCGGCTTCGGCTTTCATCTTTTTGATTTCTTCCTCGGTCAAACCTGAAGATGCCTCGATACGGATATCTTGGGTCTTGTTGGTGGCTTTGTCCGTAGCAGAAACCTTGATGATACCGTTGGCATCTATATCAAAAGTCACTTCAATCTGAGGCGTACCTCTTGGTGCCGGTGGAATACCGTCCAAGTGGAACCTACCAATGGTTTTGTTGTCTGCAGCCATAGGACGCTCTCCTTGCAACACGTGTATCTCAACCGAAGGTTGGTTATCCGCTGCTGTGGAGAATACCTGTGACTTTTTGGTAGGAATGGTGGTGTTTGCCTCGATCAATTTGGTAAACACACTTCCCATGGTCTCGATACCCAATGAAAGTGGGGTAACGTCCAAAAGAAGTACATCCTTCACATCTCCGGTCAATACACCTCCTTGGATAGCGGCACCTACGGCCACAACCTCATCCGGGTTCACCCCTTTGGATGGTTTTTTGCCGAAGAACTTCTCAACAGCTTCCTGTACCGCAGGGATACGGGTAGAACCCCCTACCAAGATAATCTCATCTATATCACTTTTTGAAAGACCTGCAGATTTCAATGCGGTCTCACAAGGTGCAATCGTTCTTTTTACCAAGTCATCGATCAACTGCTCAAATTTGGCTCGGGTCAATGTACGCACCAAGTGTTTGGGGCCTGACGCAGTTGCCGTTACATAAGGTAAGTTGATTTCGGTCTGTGCAGAGGAAGACAATTCTATCTTGGCCTTCTCGGCAGCTTCACGCAAACGCTGAAGCGCCATGGCATCCTTACGAAGATCCATGTCCTCATCCTTCATAAACTCCTCGGCCAACCAATCAATGATTTTTTGGTCAACATCATCTCCCCCTAAGTGGGTATCCCCATCCGTGGCCAATACCTCAAAAACGCCGTCACCCAATTCCAAGATGGAAACGTCATGCGTACCTCCACCGAAATCGAACACTACGATTTTTTGATCGGTGTCTTTTTTATCCAAACCGTAGGCCAATGAAGCAGCCGTTGGCTCGTTGATGATTCGTTCCACGGTAAGACCTGCAATCTCACCAGCTTCTTTGGTGGCCTGTCTTTGTGAATCGTTAAAGTAGGCAGGAACCGTAATCACTGCACGGGTTACATCCTGACCCAAATAATCTTCGGCGGTCTTCTTCATTTTCTGAAGAATCATGGCCGATAGTTCCTGTGGGGTATACAAACGGCCGTCGATATCCACTCTTGGGGTATCGTTATCGCCCTTTACCACATTATAAGGAACTCTGTCCGCTTCCTTTTTGGATTCAGAAAATTTGTTTCCCATGAATCGCTTGATGGAATAAATTGTTTTGTTTGGATTGGTAACCGCCTGTCTTTTGGCAGGATCTCCCACCTTGATCTCTCCACCTTCCACAAATGCAATCACGGAAGGGGTGGTACGTTTACCTTCGGCATTTGGAATTACCACTGGTTCGTTACCTTCCATTACAGAGACGCAGGAGTTGGTTGTACCCAAGTCTATACCTATAATTTTGCTCATTGTATCTAAAGTTATATCTGTTTGAAATTCATTTTTGTCTCGTTCATGAAATGTCAATGATCATGCCACGGCCCAGAATATGACAAGGTGTCAGACAATCCCCTTTAAATTCCATAAATACTCACAAATTGCCATGCTGAAGCAACGGTTTAGGCATAAAATCATTAAGACTTATTTCCTGTTTTATCCCAACCGACTTGTTATATTTGGAACAGTAAATTGGACCTATGGAATGTATCAGTGTGTTTGATATGCTCAAAATTGGTGTGGGACCCTCAAGTTCCCATACCCTTGGCCCATGGCGGGCTGCGGAACGATGGATAGCCGAGCTCAAGGAACAAGAGGTATTTGATGACGTCCAACAAGTCTCGGTCTCCCTGTTTGGCTCTCTTTCCCTTACAGGAAAAGGCCACGCCACTGATATTGCCGTTGTCATGGGACTGCTGGGCACTGATCCGGTAACCGTTGCCATTGACAGTATTGATGGGGCCATGGAACACGTAAAGAACAGTTCTACACTAAACTTGGGCGGGATTCATCCCATCTCCTTTGATTTTAAGAACGATATTGTCTTTAAAAAAGAGTTTCTTCCCTTTCATTCCAATGGCATTCGCTTTGAGGCCCAGTTGACGAATGGGGAATCCGTTTCCGAAACCTATTATTCCATTGGCGGTGGCTTTGTGGTAAAGGAGGAGTTGATCCATTCCAAGGAGAACAAGGAAACGTTCAAAACCTTTCCTTATCCTGTAAAAACAGGCCTTGAGTTGCTGCAATACTGTCAGGAGCACCAAAAAACCATTTCGGAAATCGTTTGGGAGAATGAACTTTCGTTACGTCCAGCCAATGAAATTGACCAAGGATTGCAACGCATTTGGGATACTATGTTGGAATGCATGTATACCGGCTGCCACACCGAAGGAAAACTTCCGGGAGGCCTCAACGTAAAACGCCGTGCTTTTGAAATCCATCAAAAACTGAAAGGCAATGTCCCCTACTCCACTCCCCAAGAATGGTTGGAGAGCATACGGGACACCGAAGTGAGGTTCCGCCAAATCATTAAATGGGTCAGTTGCTTTGCCCTGTCCGTGAACGAGGTGAATGCCTCGTTGGGTCGGGTGGTCACCGCACCCACCAATGGCAGTGCAGGGGTTATCCCTGCGGTTTTGATGTACTATATGGTCATTGAAAACCACGATGCCGACTTTGACGATGTAAGACAGTTTCTATTGGTAGCCAGTGAAGTGGGGAGCATCTTTAAAAAAGGAGCCACTATCTCCGCCGCCATGGGAGGCTGCCAAGCTGAAATCGGGGTTTCGTCGGCCATGGCCGCTGCCGGACTTACAGAACTGATGGGCGGCACCCCCGAACAGGTATTGATCGCTGCAGAAATTGCCATGGAACACCATCTGGGACTCACCTGCGATCCCATTGGGGGGCTAGTGCAGGTTCCCTGTATAGAACGCAATGCCATGGGGGCCATAAAGGCAATCAATGCCGCAGAACTAGCACTTGACACGGACCCTAATGAGGTCAAAGTACCTTTGGATAAGGTAGTGAACACCATGTGGGAAACCGCCAAGGACATGAGTTCCAAATACAAGGAAACCTCAGAAGGTGGCCTGGCCGTAGGGGTCTTCTTGAGTGATTGCTAATCCAAACAACCTTCCTTTCCCCTAGTGTCAATAAGATAGATGACTTTCCATTCCCCATCAAAATTGACCAGTTGAAAAGAATTTATGCCACAATGACTGAAGGCATCATTCAACCAAAATTCATAGCCTACCCAAGCATTGGCCATGGTCCGATCCACCTGAATGGAAAATGAGGTGAGTTTTTCCTCAAATTTGATGCTGTCAGGAATACTGCAAATGGAAGTAAGAAATTTAGAAAATTCCTCGTTTCTGAAGCGGGTCTTGCCCTCTTGGTCCCTCCCTGTGGTCTGGAGTACCACATGATCGGCCGAAACGCTTTTTATAATGGTGGAATCCTGCTTGTGAAATCCATCAAAAAAGGTTTCAATGACCTGTTTTATCTGTTGTTCCGAATCAACTTTTGGAGGGTTTGGACTTTGGGCGGCAACCGTAAGGCATGCCATGCATAGAAATGCAAAACTTAACACTGTTCTCATGAGATGTAGTTTTTTGATTGAAGCCCAAATTAAACAAATCTGCTTACATTTAGCCCGTAAAAAAGAACCAAATGTCTGTCGCCAAGAAAGAATACAAGAGAATTACGGTAAAATCCTTGATCGAGATGAAGCAAAATGGGGAGAAAATCTCCATGCTCACCTCCTACGATTATTCCATGGCCAAAATCGTTGATGCAGCCAATGTTGATGTCATCTTGGTGGGGGATTCCGCCAGTAATGTCATAGCCGGCCATGAAACCACCCTGCCCATTACCTTGGACCAAATGATCTACCATGCCAGTTCCGTGGTCCGTGCCGCAAAAAGAGCACTTGTGGTGGTCGACATCCCCTTTGGAAGCTACCAGAGTGATTCCAAGGAAGCCTTGCGCTCCGCCATTCGCATCATGAAGGAAAGTGGTGCGCATGCCATCAAGGTCGAAGGTGGGGCAGAAATCAAAGATTCCGTAAGCCGGATTCTACAAGCAGGCATCCCTGTAATGGGGCATTTGGGACTTACCCCTCAATCCATTTATAAATTTGGCACCTATACCGTAAGGGCCAAAGAAGAGGAAGAGGCGGAAAAGTTGAAACAAGATGCCAAAATGCTGGAGGAATTGGGCTGTTTTGGTATTGTTCTGGAAAAAATACCGGCAAAATTGGCCAAAGAAGTAGCGGAAAGTGTATCCATCCCTATCATTGGGATTGGCGCCGGAAACGGTGTTGATGGGCAAGTATTGGTGGTACATGACCTACTGGGTATGACCCACGAATTTCACCCTCGTTTCCTCAGAAGGTACATGAACCTTTATGACGAAATGAGCAATGCCATTTCACAATATGTGGATGATGTAAAGAGCAGTGATTTTCCCAATGAGGAAGAGTCTTATTAGAGTGTTGGAATATTGGATTTTTGGACTTTTGGATATTTTGATATCTTTCTTCCTACAAAATCCTACTCATGCATCGATTCAAAGACTTGGACATATGGAAATTGAGCCGAGAATTCTGTTCTGATATTTACGAAGTGACAGGCAGCTTCCCCGAGACCGAAAAATTCGGAATTTCCAATCAACTGAGACGAGCAGCTGTTTCTATCCCTTCAAATATTTCAGAAGGATGTTCAAGAAAATCCAATAAGGATTTTTCAAGGTTTTTAGAAATCGCCATGGGTTCCATGTACGAAGTAGAAACACAACTCCTTATATCAAATGATTTAGGTTTTTTGTCAGACAAAAGATTGGAATTCTTAGTGGACAAATTGAACGCAATCATTAAAATGACTTCTAAATTTAAATCCATCCTTAAGTGAGTTCCAAAAATCCAAAAGTCCAAAAATCCAATACATCCAACCTCCAAGTGCTCTATGAGGACAACCACCTCATTGTCATCAATAAAAGGTCAGGGGATATTGTACAAGGTGACAAGACCGGTGATACACCCCTGAGCGATGTGGTGAAGCAATACCTGAAGGAGAAGTACAACAAACCGGGAAATGTGTACCTAGGTGTGGTCCATCGGTTGGACAGACCCACAACCGGGATTGTAGTTTTTGCCAGAACCTCGAAGGCCCTACCCCGACTGAACAAGCTTTTTTCAGAAGGAAACACCCAAAAGACGTATTGGGCCGTGGTAAAAAATGCTCCAGAGAAAGAACGTGACACCTTAACCCATTGGTTGGTGCGCAATCCTAAACAGAACAAGTCTTACGCCCATAGCAAAGAAGTCCCCAATAGCAAAAAGGCCATTTTGGAATACCGAATCCTAAAAAAATTGGATAGCTATTATCTATTGGAGATCGATTTGAAAACAGGCAGACACCATCAAATCCGGGCCCAGCTGGCGGCCATAGGATGTCACATCAAAGGAGATTTAAAGTACGGAGCTGACCGAAGCAATAAGGATGGAAGCATCCATTTACATTCCCGTAGTCTGGAATTGGAACATCCCGTAAAAAAAGAGCCCCTCACTTTTTTGGCCCCACCTCCCAATGACCCTGTTTGGAACGCCTGTCTTAACGGGTAAGCGCTAGGGCCTTTTCACGAATGATCTGGGAAACAGGTTTGTTCTCTAAGTGACTTTCCAACCAAGAGAGAATGTCCAGATACAAAAATGCCCTTTTCTCATACGGATGGTTCTCATATTTCTTAAGCTCATTGTAAAGCTTTTGAAACTCATCCTTAAGCTCGTGTGGATAGATATCCCCAAGGTTTCTTAAAAACTTGATCATTTCCTTTTGAACGGCATGTAAGTCATTCATTTTCAATAAAAATTTGTAAGTGCTCTTAAGTTGGACTTCAAGGTGGTAATCCATTCCCGCCTCATAGTGCGCCACCAAACTCAGCACTCTTGCAAAGCACATTAAATCCTCCCTCATTTTAAGATTCTTGTTGGAGATGATCTTTTTCAGATAGGCAATGCAGTTCTTATTGTCCCCGTTGCCAAAATACAGGCAGGCTATCTTATAATAAAGCAGCATAATATGATGCTCATCTATTCGCTCTCCATGCTTTTTTATACCGTATTCAATCACGTTGACCAAGTACAGCCCCTTATCAAAAGTGCCCTCCAGAAAATGAAGGTTCAACTTATTGGAGTTGATGTATAAAAAGGCCAAAGAGGCAATATTATCATTCTGCGGAAAACTTGAGCTTTCTACTTGCACTTCCAAACGATCCAGGGTTTCCCTAAATTGGGAAGAATACTTTACAAAGAAAAGCGACTCCAAAAGGTAGTGGTTCCCTTTCAGGTAAAAAACGGGGTTGAGCGCAATCATCTCCTGATGATCATAGAAAAGATCTACCCATTTGCTGGCATAACGGTATGCCGAAAGAAAATCCTGTATCAACAAACTGTACCACAAATAGGCCTTATAAAGCCATAACTTTTCCCTGAAACCTAGACTCTCCAGATTATAATCCGGTAAATGGCCCTCAAAATAGGATTTAACCTTCTGCAGGTCCTCATCGCTACGGACATACCCCACCTTGAGCATCATTCCGTATAGCTGAAGGGAAAGATTGGAAAGCTTGCTCGTCATTACATTTTGTGCAGAAAGCTCCTTGGCCTGTACCGCCAATTCATCGGCCCTATCCGGAATACTTCGGGTAATATATTGCGTCTCTATGATCTTCTCGAACTCTACAATTTCGTAAGCCACATTCTTTTCTTCATTCTCAATGGCCACCGTCTTGGCCTTATCTAAAATCTTCAAGCTTTGCTTGTACAGTCCCTTTTGATATAAAATGGTGGCAAAATCCAGTTGTTCCCTAATTTGGATCCGTATATTCTGATTTACAGGGTTCAAACGAAGGCTTACCAAAATCTGTTTGTAGAGATGCGCCTTAAGATTGGATAGTTGCGCTTTTTTCACAATACCACTTTCCAAAATTTGTCGCTCATCATAACGTCGCATTTTGTCCAACAAGTTAAAAAGAGCCAAAAATTTGGCATCTGTGTTGACCCCCAAGCGGCCCACATACAGTTTAAATTGACGCTTTTCCGATTTGGACAGCGATTTTACCAGTACAAACAAAGCATCCTTATGGGCATTTGTCATCGTAAAAAATATAATTTAAACAATTGAATATCAATTAATTAATTGACACCAAATCCAATTTAACGTTGTATAAGGTTTTGACCCTCCTTTTACCTTCTGGCCCTCCTTCTCTATTTTCGTATGAATTCGAACAACAGACAAAAGATAATGGGTAAAGATAAGGTACAAATTTTTGACACTACGCTAAGAGATGGAGAACAAGTTCCGGGTTGTAAGTTGGACACGGAACAGAAATTGGTCATCGCTCAGCGCCTGGACGAATTGGGCGTTGATGTCATAGAGGCCGGATTCCCCATTTCAAGCCCCGGTGATTTCAAATCTGTGCACGAAATCTCCAAATTGGTCAAAAATGCAACGGTCTGCGGATTGACGCGAGCCGTCAAAAAAGACATTGAAGTGGCCGCCGAGGCCCTGAAAGCAGCAAAAAAACCAAGAATACATACTGGAATCGGAACTTCTGATTCCCACATTAAATATAAATTCAACTCTACAAGGGAACAAATCATTGAACGCGCCGTTGAGGCCGTTGCCTATGCAAAAACCTTTGTGGAGGATGTTGAATTTTACGCAGAAGATGCCGGACGTACAGATAATGAATTTTTGGCGCAAGTCTGTGAAGCGGTTGTAAAGGCCGGAGCCACAGTTCTTAACATTCCTGACACCACTGGGTATTGTCTTCCAGAGGAGTATGGTGCCAAAATGAAGTATCTAAAAGAAAACGTAAAAGGTATTGACAAAGCCATTCTTTCTTGCCACTGCCATAACGATCTAGGGTTGGCAACCGCCAACTCCATAGCAGGTGTGATCAACGGAGCACGACAGATTGAATGTACCATCAACGGTATTGGGGAACGTGCCGGAAACACTTCCTTGGAAGAAGTGGTGATGATCCTTAGACAACACCCTTACCTAAACCTTGATACCGGCATCAATAGCAAGCTATTGTGGGATACCAGCCAAATGGTTTCCCAGAAAATGGGAATGCCCGTACAACCCAACAAGGCCATTGTGGGCTCCAATGCCTTTGCCCACAGTTCCGGAATCCACCAAGATGGAGTGATCAAGCAACGTGAAACCTATGAAATCATTGACCCCAAAGATGTGGGGGTCAACGAATCCTCCATTGTGCTTACCGCAAGAAGTGGAAGGGCTGCATTGGCATACCGGGCCAAAAAAGTAGGTTACGAGCTTACCAAGGTCCAATTGGATGCCGTCTATGAGAACTTTTTGAAATTTGCGGATACCAAAAAGGAAATCTTGGATGAGGATATCCACGAAATTGTGGAAACCAGTAACATTAGCTTACAAAGCCTCGCTTAATAATAAATACCAAGCGACTTTTTTGATTCCAATCCTGTCATCGTATGAACTTGAACATTGCTTTGCTTCCCGGAGATGGCGTAGGACCTGAAGTTTTGGCCCAAGCGGTAAAATGTCTACAGGCGGTTGAAGAAACCTTTAATCACAATTTTGTTTACAAGGAAGCCCTTATTGGAGCCATTGCCATCGATAAAAAGGGGACGCCTTTGCCCAATAATACCCTAAAGCTCTGCAAGGAAGTCGATGCCGTGGTGTTGGGAGCCATTGGTCACCCCAAATACGACCTCAATCCCGATTCACCCATCCGCCCTGAACAAGGCTTGTTGAAACTACGGAAAGAGCTCGGACTTTTCACCAACATACGACCTGTAATTGCACACTCGTCATTGGTTGACAAATCCCCATTAAAAAAAGAAGTTGTCTCGGGTACGGACTTTGTTATTTACCGTGAATTGACGGGGGGCATTTATTTTGGTGAGAAAAAATTAAATGCGGAAGGCACGGTAGCTTCCGACCTTTGTGAATATTCCGAAAAAGAAATCAGCCGTATAGCCCATTTGGCCTTTAAGGCCGCCAAGAACCGAAAAGGAAAGCTCACTTTAGTGGACAAGGCCAATGTGCTGGAATCCTCCAGACTTTGGCGAAAAGTGGTGACCCGAATTGGTGAAAGTTACCCAGAAGTGACCTTGGAATACCTATTTGTGGACAATGCCGCCATGCAGATTATTCTAAACCCCACCCAATTTGACGTTATCCTTACCGAAAACATGTTCGGCGATATCATTTCCGATGAAGGAAGTGTCATTGGTGGCTCCATAGGATTGTTGGCCTCTGCCTCCATTGGTGAGGAAAGTGCCCTTTTTGAACCCATCCATGGGTCCTATCCCCAAGCCAAGGGATTGGACATTGCAAACCCTATTGCTTCCATACTTTCCGTGGCCATGTTGTTGGAACATTTTGGGCTCATTGATGAGTCCTTGGCCGTCCGCAATGCCGTTGACAAAGCCTTGAAAAAAGAAATTGTCACTCCCGACCTAAAACCCAACAGTCATTTCGGGACCAACCAAGTCGGTGATTATATTGCCAACAATATTGTTGATATTGATGATGATTTCAATATCAATGACGAAAACATCCACTTGGGGAAATCCACCATTATTTAGGAATCCGTTTCGATTGTTTCTGCGGCCAATCCACGGACTGTTTCGGCGAATTGCTTTTTGAACTGCTCATATTTCTCTCCAGTTGCAGGGCCGTTGAAGCCGGTATGTATTTTTCTCACCGCTCCATTCTTATCAATATAAATAGTTGTGGGATACGACAGGATATGGTTTAACATGGGTAGTTTCTCATTGGCTTTTTGCTTGTTTGAGGTTCCGTATTGGGCCAACAATATGGGATAATCCACCTGAGCTCTTTCTTTGAGGCGCGCAATGCCCGCCAGGGCTTTATCCTCGGTCTTGGCGTACTCAAAGGCAAGGGCCACCAACTCAATATCCAAATCAGGATTGTTCTTTAAAAATTCCACATAAAACCGGGTTTCATCCAAGCAATTGGGACACCAAGAACCCATAATCTGCACCAAGACCGGCTTTCCCTCGAATCTTGAATCGGACAGGCTTACCATTTTTCCCGAAGAATCCGGGAATGAAAAGTCGAACCGATCATACCCTTCCCGAAGAAAGGTCAATGAATCCGCATCAGGGAGTTCAAAAGCTTCGTTCCTGGCCGCCATAAACTCTTCAACGGCATGATTTCCATTATAAAACTGTCCTTCAAGGGTACTGTCCGTTACCTTTGCCATGAACAGGTACACATGTGCCCCATCAAAAGCGGAAAGTTTTAAACTATCCCCGGTGACCACTCCATCCAAGTATCTGTAATCCCCCGTCTTGGTCCTAAAAGTACCTTTGACCCGATTACCATTCTGCATGAATATTCCCTTGGCCGGATATTCATTATCCGTATTGAGGTCAAAATAGGTCTCCCAAATGCCAGAAATATTGACTTGGGCATCTTGACCCACTTCAAAACGGTCTTGTTTTCCGTGGACCGCGGTGAAAGGAACGATCCGATCCAAGCTTTCCTTTATGAAATTGCCTTGGATTTGGTTTTTCGAAAAAGTACCTGACACATATCCTTCAAAAATGGGCATTTGAATCCGTATGGAATCTCCTTCAATTTCAATTTGATCAATGGCAATCACCTCATCGGCATTGTACATCTCCATACGGTAATCCCCATCATCATTCTTGAACAACGTAAAGGTAAAGGGAAGTTCTTTGGAGGAAGAAACCTTCATCTTTCCCAACCATTCACCCAACAACAATTCCTTACTTTCCTTTTTGCATGAAAATACCGTTAAAAAGAGCAAACATAACAGCGCTATCCTGTTCATATATTGAAAGATTTTTCCTAAAAGTAGAAAATACTATACAAATCTTACAAATTCCAAATAGAACACAGGGTTATTTACATTGAATCTGTTGCCCTATTGTTTTATATTTGTCCACTCTAAAATTGGGGTATGAAGATTTCTTATAACTGGCTACGCCAGTTTTTGCAGATTGATTGGGATTCACAAAAGACCGGTGAGCTTTTAACGGATTTAGGCCTTGAGGTTGAAGGCATATCCCATTTTGAGTCTGTCAAAGGCGGCCTGAAGGGTATTGTGGTAGGCCATGTACTTACCTGCGAGCAACACCCAAATGCCGATAGATTGAAATTGACCACTGTGGATATTGGACAGGGAGAACCTTTACAAATTGTATGTGGTGCCCCTAACGTGGCCGCAGGACAAAAAGTTCCGGTCGCTACCATTGGAACTACTTTGTACGCCAAGGATGGAGAGGCTTGGGAAATCAAAAAAGGGAAGATCAGAGGCGAGGAAAGCCATGGTATGATCTGTGCCGAGGATGAATTGGGACTGGGAAGCAGCCATGATGGCATTATGATCCTATCCGAGAGCTTGGAACCCGGAACCCCTTGCTCCAAAGTATTCGACATTGAAAGTGACGAGGTCTTTGAGATAGGCCTTACCCCCAACCGTTCAGATGCCATGAGCCATTTTGGCGTGGCCCGTGACCTAAAGGCCGGATTGGAACAAAAAGAGATACAAAAGGAGTTGGTTACCCCTTCCACCAGTAACTTTTCCATTGACAATAGGTCCTTAAAAATCGATGTGGAGGTCAAGGACAGTCAACTGGCCCCAAGGTATTGCGGTGTTACCATCAGCAATCTTGTGGTGCAAGAGTCGCCCCATTGGCTAAAAAATAGATTGAAGGCCATTGGCCTATCCCCCATCAACAATGTGGTGGATGTGACCAATTATGTGCTCCACGAATTGGGACAGCCCCTACATGCCTTTGATGCTTCCAAAATCAAGGGTAATAAGATTGAGGTGAAGACCCTTCCGGCGGGAACCAAGTTCAAGACCTTGGACGATGTGGAACGCGAGTTGCATGAGGATGACCTTATGATCTGCGACACGGAAAAGCCTATGTGTATTGCCGGGGTATTTGGAGGAATCAACTCTGGGGTTACCGAGCACACCTCATCCATCTTTTTAGAGAGTGCCTATTTTGATCCCGTATCCATCAGGAAATCGGCGAAAAGGCACGGTTTGAACACGGATGCCTCTTTTCGGTTCGAGCGTGGTATCGACATCAACCTTACCGAGTATGCGCTGAAGAGAGCGGCTCTGTTGATTCGTGAGATTGCGGGTGGGTACATTACTTCGGAAGTGGTAGACCTATATCCTAAGAAGCCCCAGGACCGACAAGTGTTCCTTACTTTTGATAAAATCAACTCATTGATCGGGCAGGAAATCCCGCGGGATACCATAAAATCTATCCTGTCTTCCCTTGAAATCCGTATCAACAATGTTACCGAATCCGGACTGGGCCTTACCATTCCCACCTACCGCGTGGATGTGACCCGCGAAGTGGATGTGATCGAGGAAATTTTACGGGTTTACGGCTACAACAACATCGACCACAAGGAAAAACTTACGGCCTCCATTGCCAAAACCTCGCGTTTTGAAAACCATAGGATTCAAGATGTTGTTGGAAACTTGTTGGCCGCAAAGGGTTTTTATGAAATCATGACCAATAGTTTGGTCTCTCCTGATGCCCATGCGCCTAACAAGGAGGAAGAAAAAATCAGCATGTTGAACCCTTTGAGTTCTGACCTATCAGTTCTAAGGACCTCCATGTTGTTTTCCGGACTTCAGGCCATAAGCTACAATCACAATCGGCAGAAAACAAACCTTAAGCTCTTTGAGCTTGGAAAAACCTACCATAAGATAAACGGTGAAAATCAGGAACGCCAACATTTGGCCATTTTCACTTCCGGAAATCGCACTGCAGATAGCTGGAACACCCCTGGCCAAAAAACAGATTTCTTTTACCTCAAGGGCATCGTGGAATCGTTGTTTGAGCGATTGGGTCTGCGGGACATCCAAACTACACCCTGCAAGGATGATCTTTATGCGGAAGGCCTGTCTTACCATAAAGACGGGAAAGTTTTGGCTGACTTCGGATTGGTCGGGAAATCCGCGCTAAAGATGTTGGACATTAAACAGGATGTATTTTATGCTGATTTTGATTGGGATGCCGTCTTGGAACTGGTGGGCACACAGAACATCATCTTCACGGAAATTCCTAAGTTTCCCGAGGTGACCCGCGATTTTGCTTTGTTATTGGATGATTCGGCCACATTCCAACAAGTGTTTGACATTGCTTGGAAAACGGAGAAGAAGCTTCTGAAAAAGGTGAATCTTTTTGATGTGTACACGGGCAAAAATCTACCCAAGGGCAAAAAATCCTACGCGGTGAGTTTTACGCTTATGGACGACAAAAAGACCCTTACGGACAAACAAATCGACAAGATAATGGCCAAATTACTGGCCCAATTCCAGAAAGAGCTTAGCGCGGAATTACGTTGATTACATTTGGGTAGGTAGAATCACGCTATCAATCTCATGAACCACCCCGTTCTTTAAATTGAGGTCGGCCGATGTGATACGCGCGGTGTTACCAATGGGGTCGGTAAGGACAATATCATACCCATCCATGTGGGCCAACAGTTTTTTGCCCTGAATGGTGGTAAAGCTGGCTTTACCATTCCCTCGGCACATGGCACGCAAAATACGGGATGCCGTCAAATGTCCGGCAACGATATGATAAGTAAGCAAGGACTTGAGGGCACTTTTATCCTGAGAGTTGAGGAGCTCCTTTATTTTTTCGGTGGAAAACCGCTCAAAAGCAGCATCTGAAGGCGCGAAAATGGTAAACGGCCCCGATTTCTCCAAAATCTCCTCCATCTCAGTAACCTTTACGGCTTCCAAAAGTATTTTATGATGCTCGGAATCAATGGTTTTTGTTCTTGGCACATTGCTCTGTGCAAAAGAGAACATTGAAAAGGCCATGCAAAGACCCAAAAATAGTTTGGTAAGGGGGAATTTCATCAGAGTCGGCTCAAATTTGGGACTTTAGTGGTTTTCGTATGGTTTGTCGATTAAATGCTAAAAACTTCGATAAGTTACGTTTTTTAATGGAAAAGAGTGCTGTTTTTCCAGTCATCACATTTGATTTAACACAATGTTAACAAAACATGTTTTTTCCTAACAAACAATCCCTCATACAATTCCTTAACTTTGAATGGATTGCTAAGAAAAAAGGATATGAATTTCGCCCATACGGACATTGAAAAGCAACTCTCCAGAGTCAGGGAAAAAGAAAAAAAGGAAGACCGAATTTTGCAGGAAGTGCATGAAATTTTGGAAAAGGACGTCTTGAAGGAAGAAAAAATCGTCAAGGAACTCCGTTCCAAAAATGCTCCCGCTGGGAATTCTTTTGTTTTTGACCTTTTAGAGACCGACAGAATCTATCATTTGGACCATATCAAGAAAATCTGTATCGATTATCGGCTTCGCTTTTTGGACAGTTCTTTTTTTAAAGGGGATTTCCCTCAAAGTGCCCTTACCAAAATCAAGGCATTGGAAGCCGCACATGATATCGATATCAAAGGTTACAAGATTATGGCGCCCTCCAAGCTTTTTAAATTGGAGGATAAGGACGACCCTTTGCTCTTTGCCCCCATTGGAAATGGATATTATTATTTGGTGCACAAATGGGGCAATGACCTCCACCCTTTCCGAAGGGTACTGGTCTGGCCTTTTAAAAATATAGTGAACCTCACCCTTTTTGTGGTACTGATAAGCTACTTGGTGACCCTTATGGTTCCCGACGGGCTATTTTCCAAGAAAAATACAACGGCGGAGTTTTGGATCATCTTCTTTTTCATGTTCAAGTGCATTGCCTCCATGGTCATCTTTTACGGATTTGCCTTGGGCAAGAATTTCAACCCCGCCATTTGGAACAGTAAGTACTTTAATGCCTAAGCCGTAACGGCGTACATTTTTTCCCGTTGTTCCTTGATTGCCTTGTCCGACATATAATCATCAAAGGTCAAGTAACGGTCTATGGAACCTTTGGGCGTAAGCTCAATGATCCGGTTGGCCACGGTATGTACAAACTCATGGTCATGGGTAGTGAGTAATACAGTCCCCTTAAAGTTCTTCAAGGAGTTATTGAACGCCGTGATACTTTCCAAGTCCAAGTGGTTGGTGGGTTCATCCAAAAGCAAAACGTTGGCACGGAGCATCATCATACGGCTCAACATACAACGCACCTTTTCACCTCCAGAGAGTACCGTGCATTTTTTAAGGGCTTCTTCCCCACTGAACAACATTTTACCCAAAAATCCCCGGATATAGACCTCTTCGCGCTCCTCTTCGGTCTTGGCCCATTCGCGTAGCCAATCCACCAAGTTGACATCATCCTTAAAATAATCGGAGTTGTCCGCAGGCAAATAGGACTGGGTCGTGGTAACTCCCCATTGGTATGACCCTCCACTGGCTTTGGTCTTTCCGGTAATGATATCGTAAAAAGCCGTAGTGGCCCTGGAATCTTTGGATAGGATGGCCACCTTATCACCTTTGGCCAAGTTGATGTTCACATCCTGAAAGAGCAAATCACCATCTTCAGAAACTGCGGAAAGTTTCTCCACATTCAGAATTTGATCTCCGGCCTCACGCTCCCGATCAAAGATAATAGCGGGGTATCTTCTGCTGGATGGTTTGATGTCCTCCACCTTAAGCTTGTCCAACATCTTTTTACGGGAAGTCGCCTGCTTGCTCTTGGCCACGTTGGCACTGAAACGCTGGATGAACTCCTGCAGTTCCTTTGCCTTTTCCTCGGCCTTTTTGTTCTGTTGTGCGCGTTGACGGGCAGCCAATTGGCTACTCTCGTACCAAAAGGTGTAATTTCCGGAAAAGAGATTGATCTTTCCAAAATCTATATCCGCAATGCTGGTACATACCGCATCCAAAAAGTGCCTGTCGTGAGAAACCACAATAACGGTGTTCTCGTAATTGGCCAAGAAATTCTCCAACCAGTTAATGGTCTCGTAATCCAAATCGTTGGTAGGCTCATCCATGATCAACACATCGGGGTTTCCGAACAAGGCCTGGGCCAAAAGCACCCGTACCTTTAATTTGGAATCCATATCTGCCATGGTAGTATAGTGCATGTCTTCCGAAATCCCCAAATTGGACAAAAGAGCCGCGGCATCACTATCGGCATTCCACCCGTTCATCTCCTCGAACTGTACCTGCAACTCCCCTATCTTTTCGGCGTTTTCATCCGTATAGTCCGCATACAGTGCATCGATCTCCTTTTTGATGTTGAACAAGGGCTTGTTCCCCATTACCACGGATTCCAACACCGTAAATTCATCGTACGCATTGTGGTTCTGCTCCAGAATGGACATCCGTTTGCCCGGTTCTAGGTGCACGTGCCCTGAGGTAGCGTCCATCTGACCTGATATAATCTTCAAAAAGGTTGATTTCCCCGCTCCGTTGGCGCCTATGATGCCGTAGCAATTTCCATGGGTAAAGGTCACATTGACCTCATCGAACAATACTCGCTTTCCAAACTGTACCGATAAATTGGATACTGATAACATGTACTATTTATTTTTTTGCAAAAGTAGCTAAAACCACTCCTTATTTCGAAATTTAAACGCACTTTATTAAACTGCACAAAAACAGGGTTTTACAACATTTAACTCGCCATTAACAGGATGGGGCTAAGGGGATGCTTAATTTTGTTTGTAAATGTATGGTTCCCATTATATGGTAAGATTATTACTCGGCCTCACCTTACTGTCCTTTCTAGCATGCGGGAAAAAATCCTCGGATTGTGCCGCTGTTTTCTTTGGTGGTGAGATAGTGAACCCTACCAGCGACTATGTGGTCCTGTATCGAAATGACGTTTACGTGGATTCGGTGAAACTGGACAACAACAATCGTTTCTCATTTGATCTTGAGGGAATTGAAGAGGGATTGTACCATTTTGACCATACCCCTGAACTTCAATATGTATATCTGCAAGGAGGAGACAGTCTACTGGTCCGATTGAATACCTTGGAATTTGACGAATCGCTTGTATTCTCCGGAAAGGGAAGTGAAATCAACAATTTCCTGATTGAAATGTTCCTCACCTATGAAAACGAGGAGCCCCTGATTTACGACCTCTACGAACTGGACCCTGATTCCTTCGACCAAAAGATTGATTCGTTAAAAACCCTAAAGATTGCCCACTTAAAGGAACTGGAAACCGACAATGGTCAATTTACGGGGAAAGAGCTGGCCATGGCCAAAGCGGCCATTGACTACAATAGTTATCTGTACAAGGAGAAATATCCTTTTTACCATAAAAAACGAACCGGCGAGGAAACCGTACATGAACTTGGCAGTTCGTTTTATGAATACCGAAAGAACCTCAACCTCAACAATAAGGACCTTACGTATTTTAGGCCCTATTTTGATTTTATGAAATGGCATTTTGGCAACCTATCCTACATGACCTGCATGGAGGATTGCCATACCGGAAAAGCTCCCATCAGCGACCGCCTCCACTTTAACAATCACAAGCTTCATCTTGTGGACAGTTTGGTGCAAGAGCAGGAACTCAGGGACATTCTTTTCAGGAATATTGCCGTGGATTACTTGCTGAAAGAACACAACCCCAGTGAAGAATGCCGGGTATTTATAGACAAATTCCGCTCCCTTTCTTCCAATGATGACCACAAAAAAGAGATTGACGCACTGTATTCCGGTATCAAGAGTCTTCAGCCCAACAATAGTCTTCCCGATATCGTGGTAAGGGATGTGGACGATAACGAGGTTTACTTAAAGGATGTGGTCAGCAAAAAGAAAAACACCGTCTTTTATTTTTGGACCGCCGACCAAAAAGGGCACTTTAAAAATATTACCCAACGTATCGCGCTACTGGAAAAGAAACATCCGGAATACAATTTTGTCGGTATCAACCTAAAGACGAGCCACACCCAATGGGTTAATATGCTGGAAGAATTTCATTTGGACAAGACCAACCAATATCACGGAGAAGATTTCAAGGAAATCCAGATGGCCATGATTGTGGATGGACTCAACAAATGTGTGATCACCAAAGACACCTTGATTGTCAATGCCTTTGGCAATCTTTATGCATCCTTTTAATTGACCCCATAAAAAAAGCCTCGGTCTCCCAAGGCTCTTTCTTCATCTCATTTTCTTTACTTACGAGTTTCCTTTTCGGTAATCGGCCAAGAATTTTTCAAGTCCGATATCGGTCAGTGGGTGATTCAACAATCCGGTGATGGACGATAAAGGTCCGGTCATGACATCGGCACCGATTTTTGCACAATCGATCACGTGCATGGTGTGACGAATGGAAGCGGCCAAAATCTGGGTATCAAATCCGTAGTTGTCATAAATCAACCTGATTTCGGAAATGAGGTTCAACCCATCGGTTGAAATATCATCCAAACGACCCAAGAAAGGAGAAACATAAGTCGCTCCCGCCTTTGCGGCCAACAAGGCCTGTCCTGCCGAAAAGACCAAGGTACAGTTGGTTCGTATGCCGCTATCCGAAAAATATTTCAGCGCCTTTACCCCATCTTTGATCATGGGTACTTTCACCACTATCTGCTCGTGCAGCTCGGCCAATTCCTCACCTTCCTTCACCATCGCTTCAAACTCTGTGGCCACAACTTCTGCGGATACATCCCCATCAACAATGTTACAGATGTCCACATAATGCTTTAAAATATTGTCTTTTCCAGTAATGCCCTCCTTGGCCATCAAGGACGGATTGGTAGTAACACCATCCAAAACACCCAATTGTTGGGCTTCCTTTATTTGGTCAAGATTAGCGGTATCAATAAAAAACTTCATTCCTTTAATATATAAGTGATTAGTATGAGGTATAAAACTACAATTTATAATGGTTGATCAGTAGTTTTTCGTAGAGTTTATCGGGTAAAATGTTCTTCAGCACCAAGGAAAACTTTTGCATAAAGGCTCCCACGGGATTGTGCACCTTGGGTCGTTTTTGGTTGATGATCCTGTACACCGCCTCGGCCACCTGAATGGGGTCCCCGGCGCTGTTCACATCATCATTGATGGATTCAATGGTATGGGCATACTTGTCCTCGTAGGGCGAACCGTTCAGCACTGGGGCATGGTATCTGCCTGCGGCTATGTTGGTGGCAAAATCCCCAGGGGCCACATTGGTAATGGTAATCCCAAAATCCTTGACCTCCATGCGCAACGCTTCGGTAATCAATCCCAAAGCACCTTTGGTGGCCGAGTAAAACCCTCGGAACGGCAGACCCATGTATCCTGCAATGGAAGTAATGTTGATGATGGCTCCCCCACCCTGCTGGCGCATTTGCGGCAGTACGGCTTTCATCACATGGACAGGTCCGTGAAAATTGGTATCAAATACATCCAAGATTTCTTCATGGGGGGTTTCCTCAATGGGACCGGTAATGCCTTTTCCTGCATTGTTGATCAATACATCCAAACGACCTTCCTTGGAAACAACTTCGGAAATGGCTCGTTGAATGCTCTCCACATCCTTCACATCCAGTTGGATGAGTTCAAAAGCATCAAAATAAGGGTAATTGTCCGGGTTTCGGGTGGTTCCGTAAACCGTTAAGCCTTTGGAGGTTAAAAAGGTTCCAATGGCCTTGCCTATGCCAGAGGAGCCGCCGGTGATCAAAACAACTTTCTTATCCATGGCCATCTGAGTTTAGGGAACAAAAAAAGGCAAGCTACCTACATCGCACCGCTACGACCACATACCCTTGCTGCGTTCCCGCCCTGGGGGATTCTGCAGGAGCTGGTCGTGTAGGACTTGCCTGTGCAAATATACGACCTTTTAAAATTTGCCACAATCCTATTTCATCCTTAATTTCGAAGTGTAAGTATTTTTACCATGAAACATGCACTTGAGACCATGATCAAATTAGCTTCCATTTTTGGGTTTTTACTCTTCTTCCTAGGTTGCGGCGGAGAAACCGACCCAGCCAAACTCTTCTCCATCGATTTGGAAAACAACAACATACAGCAAAACCAAAAGGTAGGGGTTGCCATCAAGAACAAGAAGGACCTTGAAATTTCCAGCATCAAATACGTTCTGGAGGGTCGGGAACTTTCTTTGGAAGGCAACCAAATTACCATCGATTCAAAAACTTTGGGAAACAAAACCCTAGTGGCCCAAATTGAAATCGAGGGACAAACCGTGGAAATCAAGGAAGATTTTCGACTCTTGGCCGCCCAAGCCCCCGAAATATACACCTACGAAATCGTGAACACCTATCCCCACGACCCCACGGCCTATACCCAAGGTTTGGAGTTCCATGACGGGACATTATACGAAAGCACTGGAAAAAAGGGAGCCTCCACCGTTAGAAAAGTAAATTTTGAAACCGGGGAAGTCCTTCAAAAAATAGATTTGGACCAAACCGTTTTTGGGGAGGGCATTACCCTTCTCAACGACCGCCTGTACCAGCTTACCTGGCAAAGTGGCATGGGCTATGTGTACCATACTTCCAATCTGGAAAAAATCAAGGATTTCAGTTATGGTGAAAGCCGGGAAGGCTGGGGACTCTGCAATGATGGCAAAAAACTGTACAAAAGCGATGGAACCGAAAAAATCTGGTTCTTGGACCCCGAGTCGCTTGAAGAAATGGGCCATATTGAAACAGCGACCAACAAATCCATTTTCAACAAGGCCAACGAGCTGGAATATGTGGATGGGAAAATCTACGCCAACGTCTATCAAAAGGAAAGCATGATGATCATTGATGCCACCTCTGGGGCCATCGAGGGAGTCATTAATTTTGGTGGGCTCAAGAGCAAGGTCAATAAAGGACCTAACTGGGACGAAACCAATTCCGTACTCAACGGGGTGGCCTACCACAAGGAAAGGGGTACTTTTTTTGTCACCGGAAAAAATTGGGACAAGTTGTTCGAGGTACATATCCGCAAAAAAGATTGATGAAGACTTACGCTGAAGTATTAAACGTGTCCGAAGGAGACCTGGACGACCTGAACCACGTGAACAACATCCGTTACGTGGAATGGATTCAGGATATTTCCAAAAAACATTGGGAAAAGGTCGCCCCACAAGCCATGCGGGAAGATATGGTCTGGGTGGTGCGCAACCACAACATCAACTACCTAAAATCCGCCGTTTTGGGCGATACCCTGCAAATCTCTACCTATATAAAGGACAATACCGGACCATTGTCCACCCGTGTGGTGGAAATCAAAAACCATAAAACGGGGCAACTGTTGATTAGCGCCCATACAGAATGGTGTCTGCTGGATGCGAAGACCTTTCGACCCAAACGCGTCCCGGAAACCGTTCATAACCTATTCTTATAGTGGTTCGGCACATACAATTTTCCTCAATCGCAGTGGGCTTGTCATAATTGCACTTGGGGTATCATGCCGCAAGGTTTTTGGTGTGGTGCCTTGTTCTGGCCAGTTGGCGTTTTCCAAGGATACCATTTACTGCAGTTTAACGATAACAATGGTCAGTTTGGAGAAAATCCACCCTATAATTTTGGCGATACGGACCTTTACCGTAACATCGTGTTGAACCAAGAACCAAACTTTTTCAACCGATCTAAAAACCAACTGACCATTCATGACAACTCTGCAGCCATTGACAAGGCCGACCCCGACGCTTCACTTTCCGTTCCAATAGATATTTTAGGAATGGATAGGACCCAAAATTCAGACTTGGGCGCCTATGAATTCACGGACAACAATTGATTTTTAACCTTTTTTTGTGAAAAAAGTAGGAAAATAGCCCGGTTTAGGGGGAAACCCATAGTTTTTTTAAGGTAAAACTGCAATGAGTTTATTTTGCACGTTAGTAACTTGCAATCAGCATTTTGCATATGGATTACACCTACACTGTCATAGATTCCAGCGCAACCTCAAAGCTTCAATTGCAGCTCTATTTGCAGGAATATGAAGACTTGGTCTGTGCAGGGGAGGCCACCAGCGCTACAGAAGGGTTGAACATTGTTCTAAAGTTCTCCCCAGACGTGGTGTTCGTGAATTTGGCCCAAGATGGTCTGGAGTATTTCCAGATGGTGACGGAACTCAACCAGTACATGCCCACACTTCCTATTATCATTGGGTATGCCACCACCAAAAAGTATGCGTACAATGCCATTAAAAGTGGCTTTTTCGACTATTGGATACTGCCTCATAATGAATTTGACGTACGTAAGACCATTATGAGGCTCCGCAAAGTGCATCCCAAGCACCACATGCCTTCTACCATTTGCCTTAAATCCTATAATGATTATAGGTATCTGGACACCAAGGATATCCTTTACCTAAAATCGGACAACAACGCCACCGACTTTTTTATGCGGGACGGCAGCGTGGTAAGCGCCTTTAAGACCCTTAAATCTTTTGAGGACAAATTGCCCCAAGGTTTCATCCGCATACACCAGAGCTATATCCTCAACGGCAACTACGTTTCCCGTATCAACTACGGCAAATCCATCTGCACATTAAAGAACGGACAAGAGGAGCTTCCGTTCTCCAAAACCTACAAGGAACAAGTGGACGGTCTTAAGGATTTTCTCTCCAAAACGGCAGTTGGCGAGTTAAATTGATCAAATTCTAACAGATTCCCGCAGAATTCTAGCAGAATCCCTACAAATTCTAAAAACTTTTCAATGGAGTAAACTTCTCGGTATTAGGTGGATAATTTGGCAGCACAAACCTATTTCATTAAACCATAAACCTAATATTATGAAAAAATTACTATCTATTTTCGCGATCGCCCTTCTTACTACTGGACTATTTTCTTGTGAAGCAGAAACCGATGTACAAGACACGGAAGCTATGGTAAAGAGCATTAGCGTGGACATTGATCAAAGTGCCACGGATGGAAAACAATCCGATTCTGAAGATAGAGGAGGGAGCAATTAATTTTTGTATTCCACTGATTCTCTATAGTTTTAGGTCATGAAAAAAACGTTTCGCCTCCTTAGCGGTACTCTCATAATGTGTGCACTTGTCGCCAACGATCAGGAAAGGTCCCCCATAGGTAACCTACAGATTCAATCGGCCCTGATAGACATGGATGACAGGAGTTCACCACCGGATAAGGTAAGGCTGAACACCTTCAGACACCATCTGTCCGGGTTCCGATCCAATACGGACGACCGGAAACTCTAAAGGATAGACCCACATACGATATAGCCCCAACCTCACTCACGGTATGGGGCTTTTTTGTTACCTTGTATGAGCTTAATATGTACTAAACCTACTGCATTTTGAAAATTGGATATTTTACCATCGTCTTGATCCTACTTGCAGGCTGTGCCAAGCGCACTCCTGAAAGTGTAGACCCCTTCTCGCAAAAGGTCGAGACCATTAAGCAATTGATCGGTTCCGCCCGGGACAGTACTGGGTTGCCCATGGAGGAACGCCAACAGTTTCTGCAACAAGCACAAGAAATTACCTTCTCCTTGCCCAATGATACTTTATTATTGAACAACCTTTCCGACATCTCCTTGGCATATAGGGATCTTCCCGACTCTTTGGCCTTTCGAAAGACCAACAAACAGGTCATGTTCATGTCGAAAGAGACAGAACTCTATACCACTTTAGGAAATTCCCACTGGGACTTGGCTTCTTTTTTTCAGTTCAATGGAGTTTTGGACAGTTCTTTTTATCACTACCAAAAGGCATTGAACAGCTTTGAATTGTTACCTGTTGACCCAACCTCCCGCTCCCTTAAAGCTAAAATGCTCTACAGCATGGGGCGTATCCAAGATTCCTACAAAGATTATCTGGGCGCGGAAACCAGTGTGACCGATGCTTTGCGGATCTTTACCGATTTAGGGGACACCAAAAGGATCTACAATTGTTACAATCTGTTGGGCATCATTGCGAGCGGTATGGGCAATAGCGACAAATCCTTGGAGTACTTCCAAAAAGCGCGTTCCTATGTAGAGGACATGGAGGGTATGGACCGCATAAAATACACGGAGCAGACCCAGAACAATATCGCCCATGAGTTTCTAAAGAAAGAGGACTATGGCCGCGCCAAGGTAGCCTTTGGAGAGTTGCTCCAGAACAAGGACATTTATACCCGGAACCCGGAACTGTACTCCTTATCGCTCTCCAGCAGGGCCTATTCCCTTTATAAAGATGAGCAGGATATGGAGACGGCCAAAAAGTTATTGGAACAGGCCATAAAAATCAACGACAGTATAGAGTACGCATTAGACCAACCAAGGGCCAAATATTATTACGCGGAAATCTTGGCCGATCAGGGCGATACGGCCAAGGCCATTGCCTATGCCCAAGAATCCCATGACTTGGCCAAACTGACCTACAACAACGATCGACTTTTGGAAGTACTGCGCCTGCTCACCAAATTGGACAGTAACAACGCCGCGGCCTACTCCAATGAGTACTACGATCTTAACGAGACCATAAAAGCGGAGGAGCGCACCAAACGGGACAAGTTTGCGCGCATACGCATGGAAACCGATGAAATTAAACAAGAGAACGTGGTCCTTACCCGCCAAAGCCAAATTTGGGCAGGGGTATCTGTCTTGACCGTCATTTTGCTTTTGGGGGGTTATATCATCTCGGTACAGAAGATCAGCAACGACAGGTTAAAGTCCGAGGAAAAGCAGCAAAAGCTCAACCAAAAGGTCTATGACCTCATGCTCCAGCAGCAGGGCAAATTTCAGGAAGGCAAACAATTGGAGCAAAAACGCATTTCTGAGGAACTGCACGATGGGGTTCTGGGCGAGATGCTGGGCATACGTCTCATTCTCAGCTCCCTCAACAACAAGGAGGACGAAGCCTCTGTGCGGAAGCGTAACGACTTTCTGGAGCGTTTGCAGCATGTGGAGGAGGACATCCGGACCATTTCGCACGAACTGAACGATGCGGCCTATAAAAAATTTCATAATTTTATCTTATCCGTGGAGGCCTTGCTCAGCGAAACAGAGGATTCCTCCATGGCCAAATGCTCTTTAACGTACAACAACAAGGTAAATTGGGACAGGCTCTGGATGGAAATCAAGATCAACGTGATCCGGATCATTCAGGAAAGCTTGAAAAATTCCACCACCCATGGCCATTCCGAAAACATAAAGGTCGCTTTTGACCTACAGGGTGATAAATTGAAAGTCACCATAGCCGATGACGGAATCGGTTTTGATGTGAACAAGGGCAAGAAGGGCATTGGCCTCAAGAACATTGCCTCCAGAGTGGAAAAGATAAACGGAACCTTGACCGTGGACAGCACCAAGGACAAAGGAACCACCATTGTAGTCACCATTCCTTGTAAGTACGAAGAAGCGGCAGCAGCCCCAAACACTGATGATGAAGATTTTGAACAAGAAGTTATTAATGCCTAAACCTAAATCCTACACAAAATAGAACACATGAACACATTGAGAATATTGGCCATAGATGACCATGAGATGACCACGCTGGGATATAAATTTACCCTAGAGGGCATGACGTTAGATGACTATGATACCATTATTGTGGATACCACCAACACCTTTGAGGAAGCGAAAAAACTCATTGAGGATTCCGTGAATTCCTTTAAATATGACTTGTTATTGCTTGATGTGCAATTGCAGAATCCGGACGAAAGTAGTGAACAGCCCCAAACCGGAGAGGAATTGGGCATCTTGGCCCGAAAAATTGTACCGGAGACCAAAATTGCCTTTATGTCCTCCTTTAGCGATAATTTTAGAATCAATGGCATTCTGAAAACCGTGGACCCGGACGGATATCTGGTAAAGACGGACATAGACCCCAAAACCTTGAAAGAGGCCATTAAGACCGTAATCCAGAATCCGCCTTACTATTCTTCCAAAGCGTTGTCCGCCATACGGAAGAAAATGTCAAACGACTTGGATATTGACGAAAAGGACCGACAGATCTTGTACCACCTTTCCAAAGGGACCAAGACCAAGGACCTTGAAAAATTCATACGGCTTTCTCCCTCTTCCATAGAGAACAGGAAACGACACATGAAAACGCTTTTTGGAACCGAGAACGAGAACGATCTTGCCTTGATTCTTGCAGCCAAAAACCGAGGGTTTATTTAGAGCGTTCTTTCCCTTTTTCTTCGGACTTAGGGAAATTGGTGACCGGTTTTTGCGGTTTATGCCCTAAAAAACCTACAAACTGTACAAAAACCCCAGAATTTTTAAGGATTTCCTTCAACCCTAAAAAAAAGATTCATTCTAACTTTAAGGGTAAAAAAAAATTAGAACACTTTTCACATGTCATTCCCAAAGAAAACAAACCTAAATTTCCACCTTAGCGGCTCACGAGTATATGAGGTCGCAAATGGGCTGGACGAGTTTCTGAAAGTTCTGGAAAGGGACTTTTTCGCAGAAGCCAAAGTGCAGTGCAATTTTGATGCGGAGACCAAGAAGACCGATCTTGTGCTCGGCATCCATCTTAATTTCGGGATTACCGAAAGTCTACATTATCTCAATAAAGGATCATGGGGAGGAATGACGTTTACAGAACATAACTCCGTGGCCTCCTCGTCTTTTAAGGATGCCCTGTTGCGCTTGAACCAACAAAACTCCTATTCCATTGATATTGCTGAAATATCATTTCACTTTAAGGACACTTCCGTTGTGGTATCCAGACTGTACGACCAGAGCATTCCGCAACAACTGGGCGACATCCTTCTGATGGTCAGCAAGCATTTTGTATACCTTACCAAAGGACTTACCGAAATGCCCTATGAAATATTTGTTCCGGTATTTGAGGATAAAACGCAAAAGGCCGGAGAGCCCTTGCAAAAGCACAATGACTACTTTGACTTTTGGGGCCTGTACTTTGAGGATGAAAAGCAGCACCAAGTAATGGTATATTCCCTTGAGGAAAAAAGACTCAACCAAGATGACCTTTTCCTATTGGAGTAGTACTGCAATACTATCACACACATAAAAAAAGCGCCGTAGTATTTACGGCGCTTTTTTATATTCTATAGGTATATGCTTATCCTTTGAACAAAGGTCTTGATTTCATAAGCTCGTTGACCTTTTTCCGTACTTGGGCAATATTGCCTTCATCTTCCGGATTGGTAAGTACTTGGTCTATGAGCTCCACGATAGTCTCCATATCCTCTTCTTTTAGCCCTCTTGTAGTGATGGCAGCGGTACCAAAACGGATACCTGAAGTAATGAACGGTGATTGGTCATCAAAAGGAACCATGTTCTTGTTCGCTGTAATGGCGGCAAGTTCCAAAGCTTTTTCGGCGTCTTTTCCCGTGATATCCTTGTTCCTTAGATCGATGAGCATCATATGGTTGTCCGTACCTCCAGAGATTACTTTGTAATCCCGCTTTACAAAAGCATTGGCCATGGCTTCGGCATTCTTTTTCACTTGGATCATGTAGTGAAGGAACTCATCGGTAAGCGCTTCACCAAAAGCCACTGCTTTGGCTGCGATGATGTGCTCCAAAGGCCCTCCTTGGTTTCCTGGGAACACGGCCAAATCCAATAGGGCCGACATTTTTCTGAGGTTACCATTCTTTAGTTTGATCCCGAATGGGTTATCAAAGTTTTTTCCCATCAAAATAAGACCTCCCCTTGGTCCCCTTAAGGTTTTGTGGGTGGTGGTGGTCACAATATGGCAATGTGGAATAGGGTCGTTCAAGATGCCTTTTGCTATCAATCCCGCTGGGTGCGAGATGTCTGCCATTAAAATGGCACCTACACTATCGGCTATTTCACGGAAACGGGCAAAATCCATGTCACGCGAATAGGCAGAGGCGCCCGCAATGATCAATTTTGGTTTTTCCCTTTCGGCAATCTCTTGGATCTTGTCGTAATTCAATGTTCCGGTTTCTTCATCCACCCCATAAAAAACGGGACGGTACAATCTACCTGAAAAATTCACGGGCGAGCCGTGGGTCAAATGCCCTCCGTGTGCCAAATCAAAGCCCAAAATGGTATCACCGGGCTTCAAGCACGCATGGTACACCGCAGAATTGGCCTGTGAGCCAGAGTGTGGCTGTACGTTGGCATATTCGGCACCAAAAAGTTCCTTGGCGCGGTCAATGGCCAATTGCTCTACCTGGTCTACCACTTCACAACCCCCATAATAGCGCTTTCCGGGGTAACCCTCCGCATATTTGTTGGTCAGTACCGATCCTGCAGCCTCCATTACCTGTGGGCTGGTAAAGTTTTCGGAAGCGATCAGTTCCAATCCTTCTATTTGTCTATCCCTTTCCTGTGCTATCAGGTCAAAAATCTTCTGGTCTCTTTGCATTTGGCAATTAAATTTAACAAGGGCTAAAATTACGAATTGCTTACTGAATAATTCCAAAAAAAAAGGAAGAGTATGTGATTTTTTCAAACAGGAATCAACAATTTCCATTTTCACATAACCCACTGAAAACAAGCTATTTTTAGGTCATTTCATCGAACATATACTACCGTTCGTCCTTTTTCGTTTATAAGTTGTGGGTTTTTGGCACAGCTGTTGAAAACAATAACACAACCAAATAAATTCAACGACCATGAAAAAAATTCTACTTTTTAGCATCATCACGCTTTTGGCAGCCTGTAGCGGTGTCAAGAAGACCTCAGAAGCGCTGAACACAGGAAACTATGTTTCGGCCATGAACAGGGCCATAAAAAACCTTGCAGAAAACAAGACCAAAAAAGGTAATCAGACCTATATCGTCCTATTGGAGGACGCTTTTGCCAAAAACACCCAAAGGGAACAAGCAGAGATTTCATTTCTTCAGAACGATGGGAATCCGGCCAATCTGGAAACCATCTACAACAAATATCTGCAGTTAAAGGAAATCCAACAACGGATCAGGCCCCTATTACCGCTGACCCTTTATGAGGAAGGACGCGATGCACGCTTCAGTTTTGTGAACTATGATGCCAAAATCCTGAATACCAAGGACGACCTTTCGGAGCACCTATACAACAATGCCCTGGGACTACTTTCCAGTGCCAGGACCAAGGCAGACTATAGGGCCGCCTATGATGACTTGAACTACCTACAGGAAATCAACCCTGGATATAAGGCCACCGTTGCCAAAATGGATGAGGCCTATAATAAAGGACTGGAATTTGTTAGGGTGGATATCGCCAACCAGACCGAACAGATCATCCCAGAACGCTTGGAGAATGAACTTTTGGACTTCAACGCTTTCGGAATCGACAACTTTTGGTTGCAATATCACACCAACCCCTTGTCCAATATAAAGTATGACTACGCCATGAACCTGGACTTTATGGAAATCAATGTTTCCCCAGAGCGTGTGAACGAGACCCAGATCATCAAGGAAAGACAGATTAAGGACGGTTGGGAATACCTATTGGACCGAAATGGAAATGTAGTAAAGGACAGCTTGGGCAACAAGATCAAAGTGGACAAAATGCGCACCGTAACCTGTAAATTCTTTCAATTTACACAAAGTAAAAGTGCCCAGATTGGCGCCAAGGTCCGATTTACCGATCTAAGGAACGGGCAGGAAATCAACGCCTACCCCTTATCCAGCCAATTTGTGTTCGAACACATTTTCGCCAACTTTCAAGGCGATAAAAGAGCCTTGGAAGATGACCTCTTGGTATACTTGAATGCCAGGGAGGTACCTTTCCCGTCCAACGAGCAAATGGTCTACGATGCCGGAGAAGATCTCAAGACACGCCTGAAAGGCATTGTCTCAAAATATCAGTTCAATTAAAAAAAGGCCCCGATTCGGGGCTTTTTTTATAGGTAATCCCCAATATTGATATCCGTAATGGCCCCATGCGAGGTGTGAAAGGAAACTTCCCCTCCCTTAACGATCAATAGTTGTGGGGATTCATGCCGCACGTTATACATGGAGGCTATGGCATTGGATAGGTCCCTATGTGCATGGATGTCCAAAAAATAGGGGTCGCAGTGTTCTTCCCAGTCATGGGAATCCTTGAACATACGCCAGGTCATCCCACTGATGCCACAAGTTGTGGAATGTTTAAAGATGAGTTGTGTTCGTTCCTTTGAACGCTCTTTTATCTCTTCCAATTGATCTTGGGTCGTCAAAGAAACCCAAGCCGATTTTGTATCTTTATTTGGAACTTTTTCGCGTTTTCCAAATACATTGTCAAATAATCCCATGCTGCAAATTTAGGCGATATGTCGAGCAGAACCAAAAACCTTACAACTGACGAAATGTCTTATAAATCCAAGGATTTACCGCCATTTTGACGGTGCTCCTTCTCTGGTAAGGTTGTTGACATCATCCATAAAAAACAGTACACTATGAACTTTAATAATTTTACCATAAAATCCCAGGAAGCCATCCAAAGGGCCCAACAACTGGCCCAGGAGCATGGCCATCAACAAATAGAGAACGAACACCTTTTCAAGGCCATTGCCGAGGTGGATGAAAACGTATTGCCGTTCATCCTAAAAAAGCTGAATGTCAATACTTCCCTCGTCAATCAGATTGTGGATAAGGAACTTCAGAGTTTTCCCAAAGTAACGGGAAGCGAGATCATGATGTCCCGTGAGGGCGGCAAAACCTTGAACGAAGCCAGTATCATCGCCAAAAAGATGGGTGATGAATTTGTATCCGTGGAGCACCTGTTGCTGGCGGTCTTCAAATCAAAAAGTAAGATTGCCCAAATCCTAAAGGATCAAGGGGTAACCGAAAAAGACCTTACCGCTGCCATTGAGGAATTGCGCAAAGGAGGGAAAGTGACCTCCCAAAGTGCCGAGGAGACCTATAATTCCTTGGACAAATACGCCAAAAACCTCAACCAATTGGCGGATAGCGGCAAGTTGGACCCTGTTATTGGCAGGGACGAAGAAATTAGGAGGGTACTGCAGATTCTGTCCAGACGTACCAAGAACAACCCCATGCTTGTGGGTGAGCCCGGTGTGGGTAAGACGGCCATTGCCGAAGGCTTGGCCCACAGAATCGTGCAGGGCGATGTTCCCGAAAACCTAAAGGACAAGATTATCTATTCCTTGGATATGGGCGCTTTGATTGCCGGAGCCAAGTATAAAGGAGAATTTGAGGAGCGATTGAAGGCCGTCATTAAAGAGGTGACCTCTTCGGACGGCAATATTGTGCTCTTTATTGATGAAATCCACACCTTGGTGGGTGCCGGTGGTGGACAAGGGGCCATGGATGCCGCAAACATTTTAAAACCTGCCTTGGCCAGAGGGGAACTCCGGGCTATAGGGGCAACCACTTTGGACGAGTACCAAAAATATTTTGAGAAGGACAAGGCCTTGGAGCGAAGGTTCCAAAAAGTCATGGTGGATGAGCCCGATACCGAGAGTGCCATTTCCATCCTTCGGGGTATCAAGGAAAAATATGAGACCCATCACAAAGTACGTATCAAGGACGAGGCGGTAATTGGCGCCGTGGAACTTTCACAACGCTATATCACCAACCGATTTTTGCCCGATAAGGCCATTGACCTTATGGACGAGGCTGCATCCAAATTACGTATGGAAATCAACTCCAAACCCGAGGAACTGGATGTTTTGGACCGAAAGATCATGCAGTTGGAAATTGAGATAGAGGCCATTAAACGTGAAAATGACAAGGCAAAGTTAAAAACCTTGAACTTGGAGCTGGCCAATCTCAAAGAGGAACGCAACGAAATTTTTGCGCAATGGGAAAGCGAAAAAACCGTGGTGGACAATATCCAAAAGACCAAACAGGACATTGAGGACTTTAAATTGGAAGCGGAACGTGCCGAACGTAACGGTGACTACGGAAAAGTGGCTGAGCTACGCTACGGTAAGATCAAGGATGCACAGGAAAAGTTGGACAAACTCCAAGAGGAACTTGCCGAGCAACAAAGCGCCGGCACCTTGATCAAAGAAGAGGTGACCTATGAGGATATCGCCGAAGTCGTTGCCAAATGGACCGGGATTCCCGTTACCAAGATGATGCAAAGCGAACGCGAGAAACTCTTGCAACTGGAAGATGTGCTCCACAAACGCGTCATCGGCCAGGATGAGGCCATTGTAGCCGTATCGGATGCCATACGTAGAAGTAGGGCCGGATTGCAGGACGACAAAAAACCCATTGGTTCCTTCCTGTTTCTAGGAACCACAGGGGTTGGTAAGACCGAGTTGGCCAAAACCTTGGCCGCTTATTTGTTCGATGATGAAAACGCCATTACCCGAATTGATATGAGCGAATACCAAGAACGCCACTCCGTAAGCCGATTGGTAGGGGCACCTCCGGGATATGTGGGATACGACGAGGGAGGTCAGTTGACCGAAGCCGTCCGTAGAAAGCCCTATTCCGTAATCTTGTTGGATGAGATTGAGAAAGCACACCCTGACACCTTCAACATCCTGTTACAGGTATTGGATGAAGGAAGATTGACCGATAATAAAGGTCGTGTGGCGGATTTCAAGAACTCCATCATCATTATGACCAGCAACATGGGAAGCCATATCATTCAGGAGAAGTTTGAAAATGCCGTGGATATAGAAAGTGCCTCGGAAGCAGCCCGCGTAGAAGTCATGGGGTTGCTGCGCAAGACCATCCGTCCCGAGTTTTTGAACCGAATCGATGATATTATCATGTTCGCTCCGTTGAACAAGAAAGACATCAAGGATATTGTTGGGCTTCAATTGAACAATTTGAAGAAAATGTTGGCCAAACAGCACATTACTTTGGATGCCACCTCGGAAGCCATTGACTATTTGGCCGCAAAAGGATTCGACCCCCAGTATGGTGCACGACCTGTAAAACGATTGATCCAGAAAGAAGTGCTCAATAACTTATCCAAAGAGTTATTGGCCGGAAAGATAAAGTCCGATAACATTGTACTTTTGGATTCATTCGATGACCAATTGGTCTTCAGAAACCAAAACGAATTGGTGGAATAAGACCCAATTTTTAAAATGAACAGCCCCCATTTTGTTAAAGTGGGGGCTTTTGCTTTTGTAAAATACCGTGCAGTATGTGTTTTTTTATATCTTAGTTACCCCTCAACCAACCTAGACCACCATGACAAAAAAAGCAGAGCGTACCACTGCCTATATTATTGAGACCGTAGCGCCTATATTCAATAGGTTTGGCTATGTAGGCACCAGTATGAGCGATCTTACCGACGCCACAGGCCTCACCAAAGGGGCCATTTACGGCAACTTTGAGAACAAGGAAGCCCTTGCCCTGTCCGCTTTTGAGTATAATCGGAACCATTTACTGGCCGTAGTTGATGAGAAACTTGATGTGGAGGGCAATGCCATGGAAAAGCTATTCTCCCTAATGGCCTTCTACAAGCAATACGATGTCTTTTCCCTACCCTTGGGCGGATGCCCCATTCTCAATGTAGGTGTGGATGCCCAAAACAACAATAAACTTTTGGCCGCGGCTGTAAAAGAGACCATAAAGGAAATTGAAGGAAAAATAGCGCTGGTACTTGAGAACGGTGCCAAAAATGGAGAAATCAAATTACCTGTTCCTCCTCTCCAGTTTGCCAAACAACTATTTACCATGATTCAAGGGGCCATTGCCATGAGCACTATGACCCGGGATCGGAAATATCTAATCAACACCATTACCTATTTGGAGCATTTGGTAGGTAGCGAGATACGGAAGTAGTCTTCCTTAATCTGCTTTCACCCTAAAAATCCAAGTTTTATCGGGGTATTTGCCTGAAAACTTACTATCCCTGGCCTTTCGGGCTTCTTCCATGGTATTGTACCGTTCCAAGTACACATAGTTATACTTGTTGGCACTTCGGTAAAAAGATTTGGGTTCCAACCCTTTTTGTTGGAGCGTCTTCATGAAATTTTCAAAATACTTTTTGGTCCCGAAGACATTGGCAATGAGGTAAAAACCGGGTACCAGACCATCGGCTTGGGCGACTTCCTCATATCTTTCATTGGGTTGAACGGCCACTTTTTCCTTTTGTAGGCGCGCTAAACTATCTTGACGCTGTTGCTCCAATTGCCGCTGCAATGCCAACGCCTGTGCTTCTTGTATGGAATCGTTTCTTCGCTGCTCCTCAACCAACAAACGCTGTCTGATCAGTTCTTGTTCCTTTTGCTCTTCCTCCAAATGTTTCTTTTCCTCCAAAGCTTCCCGTTCCTGCTGCAATTGCTCTTCCGTCATCTTTGTAATGGCAGTGTCCTCTTCTTCTTCCTTTTGTTCTTCTTCAGATTCCTTTTTCTGCTTTTCTTGCCTTGCAAAGCGATACGCCACCAACAACTCCAAAGTCGGGTCCTCCCCACTAAGCGAAGTGTCGGTCCCAAATTCCATGAGCCCCCCAACGGAAAAAGCCCCTCCGAGGGTCACTCCCAATCCTGCCGAGGCTCCATAAAAACTGTTATATCCTCCCTGCAACCATACTTTTGGCGTTGAAAGCAATCCATTGACACCAATCTGGGTATCACCATCCGGAATGGATTTAACGTACACCATAGGGCGGATAAAACTGTTACCCGTTCCTGATAAAAAAGATGTGGGAACATCGTAATTCAGGCTACCTACAATGGTCTTAAAGTTTGAGGCTTCCAAAATATCACTATCGTTAGCCCCTACCCCTATGGCATTCTCAAAGGCAAGTCCCACACCCAACTGATTGGCCTGAAGCCGGATTCCCGGGGAAAACTGTACCATAAAACCTTCGGCAGCTTCCAACTGGGTCAGATCAATCCCTACATCGGACATAAAAAAGTCATCAGCCAGGGTGCGTTGCGATGCGAAAACGTTAACCCCCGTCAATACGGCAATGCCATCACCAAACGAAAACTTGTATACATAATTGAGGTTACCTCCAATATCCAAAAAAACACCTGTGTTGTGCTGCAAAAAACCCAAACTCCCGGTAGAGACTTCACTGATTTGATGGGTGTAATTGGCAAAAATGGTGGTGGGGTCCCCGTCTATGGTCTGCCATTGCCAACGCGACCAAACTGCAAGGGAATTGGGATTGTTCCAATTCTGGGCATAGGTTGGATTAAGGAGGTTGGCATTGAACTGGGTAAGGGTATGCTGTCTAAAATCCGAGGGCAGTTCCACTTCCTGTGCCTCTCCGAAAACAAAAACCAGTAACAAAGAAAGGCGACACAAAATCTTTGGCATGCGAAAAAATAAAAATTAAACGTTACTTTTAAAATCAAAATGACAAAAACGCGGGAACTTTACAATAATACTATGCGGACCATTAAGCCTCTAATTGCCCTTGCAATTTTACTGATAGCATCCATCAGTTGCAAAGAAGATACGAAAATTGCGGAAGATCCCACCATCTCCACCTTTTATTTTATACGACATGCAGAAAAGGATCGAACAGATGCAGAAAACCCCGATCCAGAGCTGAACCAAGATGGGCTAGATCGTGCCATTCGTTGGGCCGAGGTTTTTGACCCCATTTCCATTGATGTCATTTATTCCACCAACTACGAACGCACATCCATGACCGCCGCCCCAACTTCGGTCAAAAAAAATGTGGATATTAAATACTACGACCCCAATAGCCTTGATATTGATGCATTTAAAGCCGAAAATGAAGGACGAAACGTTTTAGTGGTTGGGCATAGCAATACCACACCGGCCTTTGTGAACAAGATGATAGGGTTTGATAAATACAGCCCGATGGATGACAATGACAATAGCAGTCTTTTCATTGTTCGCATCATTGACGGTGTTCCCACCGATTTCCGATTGAAAATGGATTAATCCTTTTCCACCGTAATATCCGTAAGTTCAATTTTTGAAAGCAGTTCCAAGTCCCCGCTGCTGAACAGTTTGCCAATATCCAGGATATCCGAACCCTCTTTCTTGGGTTTGTAGTTTTCATAATCCACAAATCGGATACCGTTCACGTACCGCTCGTTGTATGCCTTCCTGAACCGTTGCCCCCCTCCATTTACATGAAAGTCATAGGCCAGGTATTCCGGTTTAAACGTTTCTTTATCAAACCAATACACATAGGTGTCGTCATAATCGTCACCACCACCGTTTTGGTCGAACGTCACCTTTACTTTGTAAAATGTTTCTCCAACAATGGATTCTTCCCCAAGGAGCTCCTTGTTTACGGCAGCATCGTTCAAGCCATACGGCAAGCGGGAAAAGTAGTGCACGGAATTAACCGAATTGGCATATTTGACCGCCATAGTATCGGGCACCGCAACTAGGGAATCGTTTAAAAACCGTTCAAAATCATTCCCGTTTTTCACATCGGTAATGGTCACGGAATCCAATTGAAATGTTCTTTTGAGTACTTTTTTACCTTCAACGAAATCAGAAAGGTATGTACGGTCCCTAAATACAAAAGAGGTGTTATGATCGGCATAAAGTCCACCTCCACTTACCGCTATGGACTTATCCACTATATCCTGGGCAATCAAATTGTTTTCTGGTTTTTCTTTACAGGCAAGGAATGTGACCAACAAAAGGGCCGCAACATATCTATTCATGGTTTGGGTTTTATAGATAATCGTAAAATAAGCCACAACATTACAATTTTCTTGGCGAAGAGTTTATATTTTTGCCCTCCATGATGAAAAACATCAACATAAAGAACAAACGGGCCCGATTCGATTACGAGATTTTGGACACCTACACCGCTGGTATTGTGCTGGGCGGTACCGAAATCAAATCCATTCGATTGGGAAAGGCCAACCTATCCCAAAGTTTTTGCGAGTTCAATAGCAAGGGAGAATTGTTTGTGATCAATATGCAGATAGATGAATACAGTCATGGCGGGCATTACAACCATATGCCCAAAGCGGAACGAAAACTACTTCTGAATCGAGGAGAACTCCGAAAACTCCGAAAAGAAGTCACTACCACCGGACTTACCATTGTCCCGCTCAATCTCTTTATCAATGACCGTGGTCTTGCCAAAATGAACGTTGGATTGGCCAAGGGTAAAAAACAGTACGATAAACGGGAAACCATCAAAGACCGGGACAACAAACGCAATCTTTCCCGAATCAAGAAAGATTTCAACAACTAGTTCTTGTCCTCCAACAAGGGCACAAACCGAAAAGCACCCAGTTCCTGTTTTTCAAATTCTTTTTCCGATTTTCGTATAAAAAGGGTCATGACTTGCTCATCTACCCCAACGGGAATCACCAACCTACCCCCAACTTTTAGTTGGGACATGAGTGCCTTGGGGACTTCCGGCGCACCGGCAGTCACAATGATGCCGTCAAACGGAGCCTCTTCCGGCAATCCCTTGTACCCATCGCCAAAAATCATCTTCTTGGGTCGATAGTGCATCTTATTGAAAAACAATCGGGTCTTCTTAAAAAGCTCCTGTTGGCGTTCAATTGTGTATACTTTGGCCTTTAAATGGAGTAATACGGCGGTCTGGTACCCACTCCCCGTTCCAATTTCCAAAATGGAATCATTGGGTTTCACTTGGAGCAATTCCGTTTGGAACGCCACGGTATAGGGTTGTGATATGGTTTGTTCCGCACTTATGGGAAAGGCTTTGTCCTGATAGGCATGATCCTCAAAACTACTGTCCAAAAACAGATGCCTTGGTATGGTTTTGATGGCCTCGATCACCTTTTTGTCCGTTATTCCCTTGGCAGACAGCGATTCTGCCAACTTATTGCGCATGCCCCTGTGCTTAAGCGTATCCTTCATGGTATTGGTCTGGTCCACGAATTTAAAAAGTTCTCCAAAAACTTTCCCTTGGTTCCCGTCTTATTTTTATGGAAGAGTGCCGCCATATCCTTATTTTTGACAAAAACAGATACTATGCTAAAAGTTGGTGTCCTGGGTGCGGGACATTTGGGCAAAATCCATCTACGTCTCCTGAACCAATCGGAAAAGTATGAACTTGTTGGTTTTTACGACCCGGATGAGATCAATGCAAAAAAGGTCGCGGCCGAATTTGGCTATACCTATTTTGAAAACATCAACACCTTGATGGATGCTGTGGATGTGGTGGATATTGTTACCCCTACCCTTTCCCATTTCGATTGCGCCAAAAAGGCCATTGAAAAAGGAAGGCACATTTTCATTGAGAAACCCATCACCAACACCTATGAAGAGGCCCAAGAGTTGCTTGCCTTGTCTAAAAAGCATGCTGTAAAGGGCCAAGTGGGACATGTAGAGCGGTTTAATCCGGCTTTTTTGTCGGTAAAGCATAAAATCGGACAACCCATGTTCATTGAGACCCATCGTCTGGCGGAGTTCAACCCAAGGGGTACCGATGTTCCCGTAGTGCTCGACCTTATGATCCATGATATTGATGTGATTTTAAGTGTGGTGGACTCTGGTGTAAAGCAAATCAATGCCAGCGGGGTATCCGTAATCAGTAGCTCCCCGGACATCGCCAACGCCCGAATAGAGTTTGAAAATGGTTGCGTGGCCAATTTAACCGCCAGTCGTATTTCCTTGAAGAACATGCGAAAATCCCGTTTTTTCCAAAAAGACGCCTATATCTCCGTGGATTTTCTGGAGAAAAAGGTAGAGGTGGTAAAAATGAAGGATGCCCCTGAAAATCCTGGTGATTTTGACATGATCCTACAAAATGCCGAAGGAGAGAAAAAACAAATCTATTTTGAAAACCCGGAAATCGAGGTAAACAATGCCATATTGGATGAGCTGGAAACCTTTGCCGATGCCATTCAAAATGAGACCACACCTGTAGTGACCTTGGAGCAAGGCGCAAAAGCCCTTCAAGTGGCCCTACAGATTATAGAATCGTTTGAAAAATAAGGTATGTCGTTCCCGACTATGCTCGAACTGACATACGTTCAATCCGAATACCATGAAAAACATAGCAGTGATCGGTGCAGGGACTATGGGCAACGGAATCGCCCACGTGTTTGCACAAAATGGATTTCAAGTCAATCTTGTTGATATTTCTCAAGCTTCCCTGGACAAAGGGATTGCCACCATCACCAAGAATTTAGATCGGATGTTGGCCAAGGAGGTCATTGACCAAGGCACAAAAGAAAGCACCTTAGGCAATATTACCACCTATACCGATTTGAAGGATGGAGTTTCCTCTGTAGACTTGGTGGTCGAGGCTGCTACGGAGAATCTGGACATCAAACTAAAGATTTTTAAGGATTTGGATGAAATCTGCGAAGCAGGCACCATTTTGGCCACCAATACCTCGTCCATCTCCATCACCCAAATCGGTGCGGTTACCCAACGTCCGGACAAGATCATTGGAATGCACTTTATGAATCCGGTTCCCATCATGAAACTGGTGGAGATCATTCGAGGATACAACACTTCGGATATGGTGACCCAGACCATCATGGACCTTTCCAGAAAGTTGGGAAAAACTCCAACTGAGGTGAACGATTATCCCGGGTTTGTGGCCAATCGCATTCTTATGCCCATGATCAACGAAGCCATTGAGACCCTCTACAACGGAGTGGCCGGTGTCCATGAAATAGACACGGTGATGAAACTGGGAATGGCACATCCCATGGGACCTCTACAATTAGCGGATTTTATTGGACTCGATGTATGCCTCTCTATTTTGAACGTGATGTACGATGGGTTCAAAAACCCAAAATATGCCCCTTGCCCCCTATTGGTGAACATGGTCATGGCCGGGAAATTGGGTATAAAGTCAGGTGAAGGTTTTTACGATTATTCCGAGTCCAGAAAAGCGGAACATGTTTCTACGCAGTTCAAATAGATTTGCATGGCCCTAGTAAGACCCTTTAAGGCCATAAGGCCTACCAAGGACAAAGTCTCCTTTGTGGCATCACGTTCGTATGAGGAATATTCCAAAGATGAACTGAAATCGGTATTGAAGTACAATCCACTTTCCTTTCTACACATCATCAACCCCGGGTTTAAGTTTGATAAGAACATTACTGGAAAAGAGCGGTTCCGATTGGTCCACAATCGCTATTTGGAGTTTTTGGAGGAACATATTTTCCAAAAAGACGAACAAGCTTGTTTTTACCTCTATCAAATTGAAAAAGATGATTTCACAAGTTTGGGGTTCTTTTGCGCCTGCAGTGTAATGGATTATCGGACGGATGTCATCAAAAAACATGAGGATACCATTCAACTCCGGGAGCGACTTTTTGCCGACTATTTGCATGCCGTTGGCTTCAATGCCGAACCCGTTTTGATGACCTACGAAGATGATAATCAGGTCCATGGGATTTTTCAAAGGGAAATCCAGCATCCACCTGAATTCGACTTTTCTACCCCTGATAGGGTAAACCACAAGATGTGGAAGATTTCAGATCCAAAAACCATTGGACAAATTGAGTCACTTTTCGACCAAAAGGAAGCTCTTTATATTGCCGATGGACATCATCGCAGTGCTTCTTCCAATCTTTTGGCCAAAAAAATGGAGCAACAAAACAAAGCCCACACCCACGATGACTCCTATAATTTTTTTATGGCGTACCTCATTCCAGAGTCAAACATTAAAATCCATGGGTTCAATCGTATGATCAAAGACCTAAATGGTCTTACCGCAAAGGAGTTCTTGATTAAGTTGGATGGATATTTTCGAATTGAAAAACAGGAAAATGGATTCCGAAGACCTCTCAAAAAACATCATTTCTGCATGTATTTGGACGGCGAATTTTATTCACTCCATCTTAGAAGGACCAACTATACCTTTACGGATGCCTTGAGCAGATTGGACACTCAAATTCTGTGCAAGACCATTTTGGAGCCTATTTTAGGGATAACGGACCTACGGAACGACCAACGCATCTCCTATGGTCATGGCAAGGGCAGCCCCATTGCGATGAAGGAACGTGTGGATGAGGGGGAATTTGCGGTAGGATTTAGCATGGCACCCATAACCATGGAAGAAATCAAGGCCATTGCCGATGCCGGTTTGGTGATGCCCCCCAAGAGTACGTATATTGAGCCTAAACTACGAAGTGGTTTGGCGATTTACGAATTTTAAAAACACTTATGTCAATACAGGATAATCTGAAAGCCATAAAAACGGAATTACCCGAAGGAGTGACCTTGGTAGCGGTTTCCAAGACCAAGCCCAATGAAGCCATCATGGAGGCCTATGAGGCCGGACAGCGGGTGTTTGGTGAAAACAAAGTACAGGAAATGACCCAAAAATGGGAAACGCTCCCCAAGGATATCGAGTGGCACATGATTGGCCATTTGCAGCGCAACAAGGTAAAATACATGGCCGAATTTGTCTCGTTGGTCCATGGCGTGGACAGTCTGCGGCTGTTGCAGGAAATCAACAAACAGGCCCAAAAACACGACCGGGTGATTCCTTGTCTGCTACAAATGCATATTGCAGAAGAGGACACCAAATTTGGGCTGGATCAATCGGAATTGCAAGAACTCGTCCAATCCGAAACCTTCAAAGCCATGGAAAATATAAAAATTGAAGGATTGATGGGCATGGCCACCTATACTTCGGATGAAACCCAAATCCGTAAAGAGTTTGCCCACCTTAAGGTTATTTTTGACTCGCTAAAGCAAGAGCTTTCCGATATTTCGGTACTCTCCATGGGAATGAGCGGGGATTATACCCTGGCCATTGAGGAAGGAAGCACCATGGTACGTATTGGAAGTAGTATCTTTGGAACCAGAAACTATTCATAAAACAGCAAAGCAGTTTCATGTACGCCATACTCGACATTGAAAGTACCGGAGGAAAATACAATGAGGAAGGTATCATGGAAATTGCCATCCATCGGTTTGATGGGCACCAGGTAGTGGACAAGTTTATCTGTCTGATTGACCCGGAACGTGAAATCCAACCCTTTGTCTCCAAACTCACGGGAATCAACAATAAAATGCTTCGTTCCGCGCCAAAATTCCATGAGGTGGCCAAACGAATAGTAGAGATTACGGAGGGGGCTATCTTGGTGGCCCATAACGCCCAGTTTGATTACCGTATCCTCAGGACCGAGTTCAGGCGTTTGGGATACGACTATCAACGAAAAACCTTATGTACCGTAGACCTGTCCCAAAAATTGATTCCGGATGCGGAATCGCACAGTTTGGGAAAATTGGCTCGTTCCCTTGGGATTCCCATGAGCGACCGTCACCGGGCCAACGGGGATGCCATTGCCACTGTTAAACTTTTTAAGCTTTTGTTAAGCAAGGATTCCGACAAGGGCATCATCAAAGAGGTCATTCGCGAAGCGGCCTATGGTGAACTCTCCCCCAATCAGCTGGATATGGTGGTTTCCCTCCCCTCGGAAACAGGGGTGTATTATATGCATGATAAAGAAGGAGACATCATTTTTCTGGGAAAGACCACCAACATCAAAAAAAGGGTCAACCAACACTTTACCAATGTGGGAGGTCTGGCCCGAAAACTCCAAAAGGAGACCAAAAGGGTCTCATACGAGCCTACCGGAAGTGAATTGATCGCCCTCTTGAAAGAATACCAAGAATTGCGGAAGACCACCCCCCGTCACAATGGAAACAAGAAAAGAAAACTCTTTTCCCATGTTGTAAGTTTCAACAAGAATGGTTCAGGGCACATTACTTTGGGCATCGAAAACGGTACTTCCCAAGCCACCCAAAAGATACGGTTCAACGGAGTTGCCTCCGCCAAGAACTTTTTAGATCGGATACAGTCCGAGTTTGACCTCTGCCCCTCTTCTTTTGATAAAAAGACAGCGGATAGCGATACCGAGGAAACCGTACATAACTGCAATGAAAAAGTCAACTCCGCCTTCAACAGATATAGCATCCACAGCAAGAACGTGGTGCTTGTGGACCGAGGCAGGGAAACCGGGGAACGAAGTTTCATCCTCATAAAAAACGGTCAACTTCAAGGCTTTGGATATGTGGAACTCAATCATCAAATGAATAATATTCATATATTGGAATCCATAATGACGACCATGTCGAATGATGAGAACACCGCATTTATCATTGAATCTTATTTGCGAAAGAACCATAGGATCAAAACCATAGCGTTAACCCCTTAACCTTGAAAGAACAGAATGCACAGCCCGGTTGGAAAATGAAACTTCATGAAATCATCTATGAAGCGGACACCCCCATGGGAAGGTTATTTGACATTGCCCTGTTCTTTTTGATCATTCTTAGTGTAATCCTGGTCATGCTGGAAAGTGTGAAGGACATTGACCAAAACTACCACAAAACACTATTGACCTTGGAGTGGGGGGTTACCATCTTCTTTAGTTTGGAGTACATTGCCCGGGTCATCAGCATAAAAAAGCCGTGGAAATATATATTCAGTTTTTACGGCATCATCGACTTTATTTCCACCATCCCATTATACATCAGCTATATTCTGGCCGGGTCGCAGGTACTTTTGGCCGTGCGGGCGTTCCGCCTTTTGCGGATTTTCCGGATTTTGAAATTGGTAAAGTTCATCGGGGAGGCCTCACAATTACAGTCGGCTTTGAAGGCCAGCCGCACCAAAATTGCCGTTTTCATCTATGTGGTCCTAATCCTTTCCGTAATCTTGGGTACTTTAATGTACCTTATTGAAGGGGACGAGGCCGGTTTTACCAGTATTCCCCGAAGCATCTATTGGACCATTGTGACCCTGACCACGGTAGGCTATGGCGATATTGCCCCACAGACCAGTCTAGGGCAATTTATGGCGACAGTGATCATGATTTTGGGATACGGTATCATTGCCGTTCCCACAGGAATTGTCACTGCAGAGTTTTCCCGTAGCAAAAAGGGACGGGCAGATGACCAAAACATGGTTCATGTAAACACCCAGGCGTGCCCAAGCTGTTCCGCCGAAGGGCATCGTGACGATGCCACGCATTGCTATAACTGTGGCCATTCATTATGAGTTCCAAAGTACTGATAGCAGTGGTGGGACCCACGGCCATAGGAAAGACCGCCTTGGGAATCTTCTTGGCGCAACACTTTAAAAGTGAAATTGTTTCCGCGGATTCCCGGCAATTTTTCAAAGAAATGGAAATTGGTACAGCTGTTCCCTCTTCCGAGGAATTGAAGGCCGTTCCGCACCATTTCATCCAACACAAAAGCATTTTTGAGCCTTATTCCGTAGGGGATTTTGAAAAAGAGACCATTGCGTTGTTGAACGCATTGTTCCAAAAAATGGATGTGGCCATCATGGTAGGTGGAAGTGGATTGTATGTGGACGCGGTAGTCTCAGGTTTGGATGAATTCCCGGAAGTAAACCCAAAAACCCGGGAGTCCCTTAACGAACGATTGGAAAAAGAGGGGCTAAAAAGTCTTCAGGACGAATTGAAAAAGAGAGACCCTGCCTATTACCGTATCGTGGACCTGGAAAACCCACATCGCTTGATACGGGCATTGGAGGTTTGCATCACCGCCAACAAACCCTATTCCTCTTTTTTGAACCAAAACAAACCCCAAAGAGCGTTCAAAACCCTGTATGTAGGCATTGCAGCACCACGGGAAACCATTTATGAACGTATCAACACCCGTGTGGACCTCATGATGGCAGCTGGATTATTGGAAGAAGCCAAAAAATTGCATCCCCACAAACATCTAAATGCACTACAAACAGTTGGTTACAAAGAACTTTTTGAATATCTTGATGGACACTGTTCCTTGGAAGTTGCCGTTTCCGAAATCAAAAAGAACACCAGACGCTTTGCTAAGCGGCAATTGACTTGGTTGCGAAAAAACGAAAACATACTCTGGGTGAACCACGATACAAAACCAACAGATATTCTTACAGCGGTATCGGACCAACTAAAAAGCCTTCACCATGACCAAGACTAAGGTGCTTGTGGTCATGGGGGTAAGCGGCACGGGTAAAACCACTGTGGGCAAGTTGCTTTCGGAACAATTGGGATATCCTTTTTTTGATGGGGATGACTTTCATCCCGAAGAAAACATCAACAAGATGGCTTCTGGAAAGCCGTTGAATGATGATGACCGAAAAGGGTGGCTCCTAAAATTGAACCAATTGGCCCTGCAACAGCACGATGTTGGGGCCGTAATAGCCTGCTCTGCGCTAAAAAAGGCCTATCGGAGCCTTTTAAGGGCCGGTATGGGAAGTGATATGCAGTTCATCTACCTGAACGGGTCCTTTGATTTGGTCAAGTCCCGTTTGGGGAACAGAAAAGATCATTTTATGCCCATTGCCCTATTGAAGACGCAATTTGAGGCCCTGGAACCTCCTTCCAAGGCCATTGCCGTATCCATAGCACAACAGCCCGATCAAATTGTGCAAGAAGTCCTAAAACAACTCAAATGACCGATACCAATTTGTTTGTTGCCGTAATTGCAGGCATTGCCATTCTTCTTTTTTTGATTTTAAAGCTTCGTATACATGCTTTTATAGCGCTCTTGATCGGAAGTATTGCCGTAGGGTTGATTGCAGGATTGGACGCCAAGCAGATGATAGACACCATCCAAAAAGGGATGGGTGGCACACTAGGGTTTGTAGCCACAGTAGTTGGGCTGGGAGCCATTTTCGGAGGCATCTTGGAAGCATCGGGTGGAGCCAAGACGATTGCGGACTTCATGATTTCCAAATTTGGGTTGAAAAATGCCCCCGCCGCCATGGTCGTATCGGGTTTTTTGATTGCCATTCCGGTTTTCTTTGATGTGGCCTTTATTATTCTGGTGCCCATGATCTATGCTCTGCAACGAAAGACAGGAAAGTCACTATTGCTATATGCCATTCCCCTTTTGGCCGGATTGGCAATAACCCATGCCTTCATCCCGCCCACGCCAGGTCCCATTGCCGTAGCCGACATCATAGGAGTGGATTTGGGTTGGGTCATTTTAATGGGTTTTTTGGCTGGAATTCCCACGGCCCTGATTGCGGGACTGGTCTTTGGAAAGTACATCTCCAAAAAAATATTCGTTGAAGCACCAAAACAGATTGAGGACCAAAAGCCCATTAAACTTCCCCAAATCGGTCAGACGCTATGGATCATAGGCCTTCCCATCATATTGATTCTCACCAACACCTTATTTTCGGCAGGGACGTTCAAAGTGGATGCATCCGTTTTGAATTTCATTGCCTTGGTCGGCCACCCTTTTTCAGCCTTGATCATTGCCAATTTGCTGGCATGGTATGTATTTGGTATCCGCAAAGGGTTTTCCAAGGACCAGCTTCTTAAGATATCGACCAAATCCTTGACCCCGGCGGGAACCATTATACTGTTGACAGGCGCAGGCGGTGTCTTCAAACAGGTCTTGACAGATACTGGAGCTGGGGAACTTTTGGCCACCTCATTGGGCAATGCCGGAATACCAATTCTGATCTTCGCCTATATCAGTGCAGCCATCGTTCGGGTCATCCAAGGATCATCTACCGTGGCCATGATCACTGCCGCCGGATTGGTTTCACCTTTGGTGGTCAATTCAGGAATGAATTCTGTGGAATTGGCCTGTATGGTCATCGCCATTGCTTCAGGGGCCAGTATTTTTTCCCATGTGAACGATAGCGGCTTTTGGCTGGTGGGACAGTACCTAGGTATTTCAGAAAAACAGACCTTTAGGTCTTGGACCGTAATGACCACCATTTTATCTGTTGTGGGAATGCTTTCCGTATGCCTGGTATACTTATTCATTTAAATCTGGAACTTTCAGCACAAAAAAAGCCGCCCCAAGGGACGGCTTCACAGTATTTAAAAATTCTTTTCTATTGATTTTCAGCTTTGATGACCAATCTGAACCCTTCTCCATGAATGTTGAGGATTTCTACCGTATCATCACGTTTTAGATATTTTCTAAGCTTGGCGATATATACGTCCATACTTCGGGAAGTAAAATAATTATCGTCTCTCCAGATTTTGGTCAATGCCAATTCACGGGGCATCAAATCATTCTCATGCAAGGCCAGCAAACGCAATAGTTCATTTTCTTTGGGAGAGAGTTTAATAGGCTCTTCATCCTTGAATTTTAGAAACCGTAGTTTGGAATTCAAATGGAAGTTTCCAATTTGGAACTCAAATTGCTTGCTGTCCGCCAAAGTGCTGGATGCCTTTCTTTGAAGTATGGCTTTAAGTTTCATGAGCAACACCTCAGAATCGAAAGGTTTGTTCAGGTAATCGTCCGCACCGGCCTTATATCCCTTGAGCACATCTTCTTTCATGGTCTTGGCGGTAAGGAATATGATGGGAACGTTCTCGTTTTTTTCACGGATTTCCTTGGCAAGGGTAAATCCATCTTTATAAGGCATCATCACATCCAAGATACAGACGTCATAATTGTCCTTTTTAAATTTTTCAAAACCTTCCATTCCGTTTTTGGCCAGAACCACATCAAAGTCGTTCATGGACAAATAATCCTTTAGGACTATCCCAAAATTTGGGTCGTCCTCCACCAATAATATCTTCTTTTTTTCTGTTTCCATAGTTTGCTTTTAAATTAGTGGGAGTTTTATGAAGAAGGTGCTTCCTTTTCCTTTTTCACTTTCTGCATAAACCTCGCCTTGATGGTCGTCTGTTATTCTTTTTACATAGGCCAATCCCAATCCATGGCCCTTTACGTTATGTATGTCACCGGTATGTTCCCGGTAAAACTTCTCAAAAACCTTTTTAAGTACGGCCTTGCTCATCCCCGCCCCTTGGTCCTGTACCTTGATAATGATATTGTTTTTCACCACCTCGGTGTACACATCTATTTTAGGGGACTCCGGAGAGTATTTTATAGCATTGTCCAAAATGTTCACGATGACGTTGGTCATGTGCATGTCATTGGCCAAAATCTCCGATCTTTCCGCATCCAGATGGGCGTTCACGTAACCTCCCCTATCTTGGACTATCAATTCCACATGGGCAATGGCGTCACCAATAATGTCGTGCAAGTCTACCCTGTCCTTACTGATATCCAGCTGGTTTTTCTCCAATTTGGATATGCGCAAAACATTTTCCACTTGGGCGTGCATACGTTTGTTCTCGTCCCTGATCATCCCCAGATACCGCAACACTTTTTCCTTGTCCTCTATGATCTTTGGATTGCGAATGGCTTCCACGGCCAAGTTGATGGTGGCAATGGGAGTCTTGAACTCATGGGTCATATTGTTGATGAAATCCGATTTGATCTCAGATATCTGTTTTTGCTTTATCAACTGGTATATCGCACTGGAATACGCCACCAAAATCACCAAAGTGAATATCAAGGACAATAGCGCCATTCCCATAATGGAGCTGAATAGGAACTTATCCATCTTGGGGAACGTAAGCAATAAAGAAAAATTGGTAAACCCTTCGCTATCCTTAAAAATTGGGGCTTTGTACATCTTGGTCCCCGAAAACTTAAACTTTTTGGACCTGATCTTGGTAGGGTAGCCTTGACTATACACCCCATACTCATAATCAATGTCAATATTCCTATTTTTCAGCTCTTGACTCAACAGAAGTTCCAATTCTTGGTTGGACACTCTTTTATGGATGGGCCTGGTCTTTGCATATTCCATAAAAACATCCTCCCATGCCGCTTTGTCTATCTTGGAAAGTCCACCTATCTTTTCCGCCCTCTGAATAGGGGTCAAACTATAACTCTTTCCATCCAATCCATATTCTTCCTTGAATATGGCCTTGGTACGCTTGCTGGTATAGTTCCTAAACGTAGTGGTATCTTCCTCTCCGCCTATGTTATCAAAGAACGTAGATGTTATATTGTAATCTTCTTCAAGGATTCCGTGGGAATAAAAAAGAATCTCATCAGAGTTTAAATCCCGGTCCACGAACAAAAAATTCCTGAACTGGGTACTTTTGGGCTGACCAATACTATCCACAAGTGAAGCCAAACGATCGGAATAGTCTTTCATCTCCTTCATTTCCACCCTACTGGCCACTTTGTCCAATATATCCGTGACTGTCCTTGAAAATTGTTCTTCCTTGTCGTTTATGGATGTCCGTATCCAATACACTTGAACGAATATGATCCCCACCAGGGACATACTCATAAGAATGACGAGAAGAACGAATAGCTTCTTGTTCATTGGGTCAAAATTAAATATTTAACATTTAGGCCTTTGGCCGTTTAACCTAACCTTAACAAAAATGTTAAAATTATGAAGAGCTCAAGGTTACAAGTCTGGCGTGAAGTTCTCCAACCTTGTTCTTTGTAGTTTCCAAATCTGTGTTGACAATACAAAACTGGGCCAAGTCCACTTTTTGGGCATCATCCATTTGGTTTCCCATGCGGTCCAGTACTTGCTGTTCGGAGATTCCGTCCCGTTCCACGACCCGTTGTAATCTCGTATTCAACGGAGCAGTCACCAAAATAACAAAGTCATATTGATCTTGGGTGCCATTCTCAAAAATAAGTGCAGTTTCCTGAATGACATATGGTGCTTTCTGTATATCCGCCCAAGCCAAAAAATGTTTCCGGACCGCAGGGTGCACTATTCCGTTCAATTGCTCCAATAATTCGGGGTCATTAAAGACCTTTTGGGCAATGAACGATCTGTTGAGCGTATCTTCTTGGTATGCATCCTCCCCAAGTAGATTTATAATCTCTTCCTTCAATTTTTTTGAAGAGTGCATCAATTTTTTGGCCTCAACATCCGAATCATAGACCGGAACACCCAAATCCATGAACATCTGCGCCACCGTGCTTTTTCCACTTCCTATGCCTCCTGTAAGCCCTACTATCTTCATTCTTGCTCCAATACAAAGTTCACCGAGGGTTCCTGCAATTTAACATCGTAAACATTTTCGGGGCTTTTGCTCAGCTTAAGAAAGAGTATATTCTTATCTGCCCCATTCAGTTGTCCATAATCCGCAGTAACCCCAAAATCATTGAGGGATAGCTCTTTTAATCGGTCTACAGTAGCCTTACAAAGCACTGTCACCACATTGGGAAAGGTCTTTACCTGATATCCTTCGGGCAGATTGACTACCTGAACGGGAACCTCGAATACTTTCTCGGAAAACCGTACTACCTTTCCCGAGACGTTGACCCTTCCATTGGAGAAGATGGTATTGTCCAATCCCTTGGGAAAAACCAAAGGGACTTCCCTTGAAAAATCAGCGGATAGGTTTGCGAGTTGAACAGGTCCCGTCACAATGGACTTCAAAGTATCCACTTCAATTCCCGGCCCCTTGACCACCACATGGCTTGGCGTGATTTCCAATGCTCCATCCAAAATGTAGTTGGGTTGAAATTGAAGGTTTAAATCGGCTTTTACGGGCACTTCCCTGGACACTACCTGATAGAGGTCAACATTCAATTGACTCTGTCCCAAATCCATCAGTGAAATGTTTTGGGACAACTGTTGTTCTATCTGCTTTTTCAAGACTGCCTCTGTCAACACATATTTCCCATTCTGATAGGTCACTTGGGACACATCCAAATCGATACGTTTCTTGAAAAAATTAAAGTACAAAAACTGAAACCCGCTGGTCCTCAACTTGGCCTCCAGGGTATTTTCCGAATTCTTGCCCAACAAAAGTGTATCCGGAAGGTTCCTGTAGTTGATGGTAAAGTCGGCCCTGGATTCATAGGATTCGGATAGATTACTTAAAAACCAAGCCAAAAAAGAACACAGCAAAAACAGTGAAAACACTTTCACTTTTCTTTGATTGAGGCCGTGCAATAGTTTTTTGAACACTTCTTACTTCTTCTTAAAAAACAGCTTTGGAAACAGTTCTTCAGGTTCCTTCTTACTAAATGTAAGCAAGATTGTGGACTTGAAAAAACCTATTCCGTATCCTGTAAACTGTGTCAACGCCGCAAACAGGGCCAAAATGGCCACTTTTAGGTTCGCGTTCTTGAGCAAGGCATCAACAAACAGCACCAAAAAATAGAAGCCGTACAACACCAATGGCAGTAAAATGCCCATCAAGGCCAACACAAGGGACACACAGAGTCCCAACATAAAAAAAGTAGGGAACCAATAGGTTGGACGTGCAGTGCCCGGATGCCAAAGGTTTAAAATGGGCCGAACCATCCCAAACTTGTTCACTTGAATGTAGAATTTATTCCAGTCAATACGCCTTTTGTGGTACACATACGCATGGGGAAACAAACGGGTATCAAATCCCGCCTTCCAAATCCGAAAGGTCAAATCCGGGTCTTCTCCGGGATGGATACGTCCAAACCCTCCCGCTTTTTCAAAAGCTTCCTTGGAGATTCCCATATTGAAGCTACGCGGCTGAAACTTTCCCACGGACTTTTTCCCACCGCGGATACCCCCGGTTGTAAAAAAGGATGTCATTACATAGTTGATGGCCTTTTGTACCGTGGTAAACGATGCATCAGCAGCATCGGGACCACCAAAACAGTGTACAAATTCCCTCTCAAGCTCCTTATCCACTTCAGCGAGGTACTGCTTGGGCAAAATACAGTCCGAATCCAAGATGATATAGTAATTCCCCTTGGCCTTTTGCATACCAAAGTTACGGGAATCCCCTGGCCCGGAATTCGCTTTGTAGTAGTAGGAAATGGCAAGGTTATCCTGAAAAGTCTTTACCACATCCTCGGAACTGTCCGAAGAGCCATCCTCTACAATGACCACTTCAAAATCTTTCTGAAAAGTCTGCACGGAAAGACTTTCCAACAACTCCCGAATTTCGTCGGGCCTGTTGTAAACGGGAACCACTATGGAGAAAAGAGTGTTCATAAAAGTATTGATGTCAGTTCGAGCGCAGTCGAGAACGCTTTAAAAATCCTGAATACGTAATATACATCTCGACTGCGCTCGATGTGACAACCGAAAACCTCTTTGGTCTAGGTTAGTTACTTGGTAAATTCATCGATTACCTCTTGGCTTACGCCTGTATTGGAAAACCCGCCATCATGGAAGAGGTTCTGCATGGTCACTTTCTTGGTCAGATCAGAAAAAAGACTCACGGTATAATCGGCACAATCAGCAGCCGAGGCGTTGCCCAAAGGCGACATTTTTTCGGCATAATTGATAAAGCCATCAAATCCTTTTACCCCTTGGCCTGCAGTAGTGGGCGTAGGAGACTGTGAAATGGTGTTTACCCGTACTTTTTTCTCTTTTCCAAAGAAATAGCCAAAGCTTCTGGCCACCGATTCCAGATACGCCTTGTTGTCGGCCATATCATTATAATCAGGAAAAGTTCGTTGGGCTGCCATATAGGTAAGGGCCACGATACTGCCCCACTCGTTCATGGCATCGGCCTTATATAGGCTCTGCATTACTTTATGGAAGGAAAGTGCCGAAACATCCCAGCCCTTTGCGGTGAAATCATAGTTCTCATCAGTGTAGTGTTTTCCTTTTCGCACGTTTACGGACATTCCTATGGAATGCAGCACAAAGTCCAATTTTCCTCCTAAGATTTCCGTGGCCTTTTCCACAAGGTTGTTTAAATCTTCCTCATTGGTGGCATCGGCAGGAATGATCTCTGAATTGGTCTTCGCCGCCAATTCCTTGATCTGTCCCATCCGCATGGCAATCGGTGCATTGGTCAATACAAATGTACCGCCTTCCTCATGCACGCGTTCAGCCGTTTTCCAAGCGATGGAATTCTCATCCAAAGCTCCAAAAATAATTCCTCTTTTTCCTTTTAAAAGATTATACGCCATAGGTGTTTTGCTATTGTTGGTTCTGCGACAAAGATATTTATTCTATTTTGAAGTTTTGTGCTTTTTGGGCAAATGTATGGTCCATGCCCTTACTGTAAAAGCTGCCTTGCATGGGCCAAGGCCGATTCGGACAGGGACTTGCCTCCCAACATCTCGGCCAATTCCTGGACACGTTCGTCAACACTGAGCTTTTTCATTTGGGTACTGGTACTCCCCTCCTGCTCTTCCTTGAACACCTTGAATTGATGCTGGCCTTTGGAGGCCACTTGGGGCAAGTGGGTGATGGAGAATACCTGCATGGTCTTGCTCATCTGTTGCATGATCTCTCCCATTTTGTTTGAAATTTCCCCGGAAACGCCCGTATCAATTTCATCGAACATCATGGTGGGTAATTGTTCGTATGTGGCCAGAATGGACTTTATGGTGAGCATGATTCGGGACAACTCCCCTCCCGAAGCTACCTTTTTCAATTCTCCGTAGTTCGAACCCTTATTGGCTGAAAACAAAAAGACCAAATCGTCTTTGCCGTTTGTTTTGAAGGTATTAGTTGGATTTACCTCAATCTTAAAACTTGCCGAAGGCATGCCCAAAGCGGACAGGTTCTCCTGCAGCATATCTTTAAGTTGCGGAATGACCGATTGCCGGGCCTTGCTTATTTTTCCGGCCCAATCGTCTACTTGCTTGGTGATTTGCGAAACCTCGGCCCGTTTGGCGTCAATCTTTGCTTCAATATTGGCGACCGCTTCCACTTTTCGGGACAGTTCTTCCCGTATTGCGATAAGTTCATCCACGGTAGCCACATGATGCTTTTTCTGTAGATCGTACAACAGCTGCAATTGTCCATTCACCGTTTCCAGACGCTCTGGATTGGCCTCCACGGCATCCTTCATGCTTTCCAACTCCGAAGCAATATCATCCGTCTCAATTAGGACAGACTGTATTCTTTCGTTGAGGGATGCGTAGGCAGAACCAAAACTTGACAGGCTTTGAAACGCCCGTTTTAAATCGGCCAAACGTCCCAAAATTCCCAGCTGCTCCTCATTCAGAAGCTGGTATCCGGCCGCCAGTTGCTCCATGATCTGCTCCACATTGCTCAACTGCTCGTATTCGTCCTCCAGCTCTTCCTGCATTCCAGTTTTTAACTTGGCTGCTTCCAATTCTTGTAATAGAAAACTATTGTACTCGTGCTCCTTATCGGCATTGGATTGAAAATCCTCCAATTCCCGTAATTCTTTTGAAGCCTTTGTATGTTGGGCCAAATGGACCTTGTATTGTTGTAGATTTTCCGAGTTGGCCGCGAGTGCATCCACCACCTTTAATTGAAAGTCGTTTTCCGTTAAACGAAGGGTCTGGTGTTGGGAATGTACATCCACCAATCTATCGCCCAAGGCTTTGAGCACATCCAAAGTAACCGGGGTATCATTGACAAAAGCCCTTGACTTACCACTGAGCAAAATCTCCCTTCGAATGATGGTCCGGTCCTCATAGTCCAGATCATTTTCCGTAAAAAAGGGTTTTAACCCATATTTGGAGATGTCGAATTCTGCCTCAATCACACATTTCTGCTCCGTGTTTTTGAGCGAAGACAGATCGGCCCGTTTGCCCAAAACCAAGGAAAGCCCTCCCAACAAAATGGATTTTCCCGCCCCTGTCTCCCCTGTAATTGTGGTAAAACCATTGGAAAAGGTGACATTGACATCGTCAATCAAAGCATAGTTTTGGATGGAAAGATTTGCTAGCAAATTGGAAAATTTTCTCCGTAAAGATAATTGTCTTTGGAGAACTGCGCTAGTAATTTATTTCGTTCCAGGTATTGGAATAAAACGGGGCCACTTTGTTCAGGGTTTCCTTAAGCTTTACAATATCGATCTTAGGCCCATCGGAAAAGATATTTTGGATTTCCTCTGATTTAGCGTCAAAGAAGGTCTGGATCAAGAAGGCATTGGGTCGTCTTTTGATTAAAGTCTCGAACAAACGAAGACTCCCGGCGATCACCTGCTTTCCGGTGCTGTTGTTGTCCCCAAGGATATCCAACCCCTTTCTGTGGTAATTGTACATAGCAATGCGGTATTCCCGGAACGAATTGCTCAAAAGATTGTCCACCAATTCAAAACGGGTACGTTCCCCGGTTTCTTGGCTCCATCCACTATAGTTTGATCCTTGCGCCTGGGTAACAATGTTCTGGGCCCTACGGTAATGATCGCCACCACCTTCCAAAGAAAATGTATCAGCATCCAAGCCCAAGACCACATACACATAGTACGAGATAACCCCAACCAAATTGGAATCGAACACATTGGGATTATACACCAACGGTTGAAATTCTTGATACTGGAAATTAAAGGCATCGTCCTTGTAGTTAAAAACCGGACTTTCATAAGAGGTGTTGAACACCGGCCGTGAGGATTGTATTTGGATATTGGCCTCAAAACGATCGGATTCGTATTGGGTCACCGTAATAAACATACGCGCATTGACCCTTTCGTTTTCCCGATAGACCCTATTGGTCCACTTGGTATTGTTCACAAAATCATTCAATGAACGCTCCAGCGTCTTGAAAATCTGCTGATTGGTCTGACCCACTTGGTCCGAATTGACCGTGATCACGCAATTGAGCTCCTGTGCGGAAACCGCCAAAGAAACAAGTAGAAAAAAAGTGGACACTAGTATGTTACGCATGGATGGCTGCAATGATTTCTTCCCAAATATCCGAGGCCACTTCGGGCTTCGTCTTCAATCCAAACGTTTTTATCCCCAAATTCTTATCAATGAAGGTAATTTTATTGGTAGCTCCGCCAAAACCTGCTCCATCATCTTTAAGGGAGTTCAGTACAATGGCATCCAGATTCTTGCGTTGTAGTTTGCCTTTGGCGTTATCAAGTTCGTTTTCCGTCTCCAAGGCAAACCCGACCAAAAACTGATGGGTCTTGGCTTCTCCCAATGAAAGAAGTATATCTGGATTGCGCTCCAATTCAATATGCAAATCGCCTTCCTTCTTCTTCATTTTCTCCTTGGCCACATGTTTGGGTCGATAGTCGGCCACGGCCGCTGCACAAATGGCAATATCGGTTTTGGCATAATGCACATGGCAGGCATCGTACATTTCTTGGGCCGAAGTGACCCTCTTCAGTTCAATGGAGGGGTGCTCTACGGATAAGTTTGTAGGTCCGGAGACCAAAACCACCTTTGCACCTAAATCGGCCGCTTTTTTGGCCAGTTCAAAACCCATGGTCCCAGAAGAGCGGTTACTCAAAAAGCGAACAGGGTCCAAAGCTTCGTGCGTAGGTCCTGCTGTGATAAGTACTTTCTTTCCTTTCAAGGGCAATCCTTCCGTCAAATGGTCTTGAAGAAAGCTTACAATGTTTTCAGGTTCTGCCATGCGACCTTCGCCGTGTAATCCGCTGGCTAGTTCGCCGGATTCGGCCGGAATCAAAATATTACCAAATGACTCCAATTTTTCAATGGAAGCTTTCGTGGAAGGGTGTTGATACATGTCCAAATCCATGGCCGGAGCAAAATACACCGGACATTTTGCGGACAAATAGGTAGCCAAAAGCAGATTATCGCATACCCCATTGGCCATTTTGGAGAGGGTATTGGCCGTTGCAGGTGCTATGAGCATGATATCGGCCCACAGACCGAGTTCCACGTGATTGTTCCATGAGATACTGCCATCTTCCTCATTGACGAAATCGGTGAGCACCGGATTCTTGGACAAGGTGGACAGTGTAAGGGGAGAAACAAAAGAGCCGGCACTCTGGGTCATCACTATTTTGACCTGGGCACCAGCTTTTATCAATAACCTGACCAGAAATGTGGTCTTGTAGGCGGCAATTCCCCCGGTAACACCTAAAAGGATATTTTTACCGCCCAACATTTCTTAGGCGTCTTTCTCTGTATTTCTGTAGTAGATTTTGTCTTCCAACCACTCCAATACGGCCAAGGCGTGTGGTTTTGGCAATTTTTCGTAGAACTTGGAAACCTCAATCTGCTCCTTGTTCTCAAAAACCTCTTCTAAGCTATCGCTGTACGTGGCAAACTCTTCCAACTTTTCCAACAATTCCTTTTTGATCTCGGAATTGATCTGGATGGCACGTTTGGAAGCTATGGAAATGGCTTCGTAAATGTTCCCGGTCTTGTCATCGAACTCATTCCTGTTCAAGGTCACTGTGGAAACCGGGGCTTTTGTATTTTTCAAATCTTGCATATGCAACTGTTTTAAAAAACTATTTATTTGGAATCGGAAATAACGGTAAACGCGCTCAACTCCTTTTGAATCTTATCGGAAAGGTTGTCGGCCTTCTTTTTGAATTTCGATTCAGGATAGTAGCGCAATAGATTTTTATACGAATCAAGAGCTTCTCTAAGACGCTCCTCCTTTTTATTGTCTACACTGTTCAAGGCCAATGTGGCCGTAGCTTCGATACGATAGTACAATGCCTCTTCCCTATAAATGGAACCTGGATTGTCCGAAACAAAGTTATCCAATGCGGTAATCGCCGAAACCAATATGGAATAATCCCAAGCACCCAATTTATTGAACTGTTTGGCAATTTCCATCTGTTTCTTCTCTTTTTTGGAAGTCAACTCCTTGGCCATGGTATTGGCCTCTTCAAAGTGCTCCGATTCTGGATAGGTATTGATAAAGGTCTGCAGCTTGGCCAAGGCCTTATCCGTATCCGTCTGATCCAAGGAATAGGCCGGGGAAAGCATATAATAGCTTTTGGCTCCCATAAAACTGGCCTCTTGAAGTTTTTCGCTCTTGGGATACGATTTCATGAAACGTTCAAACTGATATCCAGAAAGATAATAATCCTTGTTCTGGAAGTAACTGTCGGCGAAAAAGAACATCACCCTTTCACCTTGTGGTCTTCCCACATACTTTGGGGCAATCTGCTCAAACAATCGAACAGCTCTTTTATAGTCGCCTTCCTCATAGAGTTTTTCGGCCATGTCATATTTGGTCTTTACGTCCTCATTTTTAAGCGCTTTTTGATACTCGCTACAGGACGAAAGAAAAACTATCGCAAACAGAAAAGGGAGAATGGACCTCATTTTCAAAAACATTTTGCAAAATTAGTGATAATGAACGGATTTAAAAAAAGAATTTGGTACCCAAAAGTAAGGGGTACCATGGCCACTCACCAAGGTTTTGGGCAAGTTTTAACTTTATTTAGGCATGTGCCGTGTCCAATGCCCGCAAAAAAGTACCGATTCTGTTCTTGAGCGAAGCCGTGGCATCCACCAAGGGCAAGCGTACCGTAGACCTACAAAGCCCAAGGCTTTCGAAGACACTTTTTATCCCGGCTGGGTTGCCTTCCTCAAAAATGAGTTGCATCAAAGGCAATAGGCTATGGTGTATTTGATAGGCCTCATCCACACTCTCTTCCAGCCCAAGGTTGATCATTTTGGAAAATTGACTGGGCAATCCCTGTCCCAAAACAGAGATTACTCCTGCACCACCCGCCAAAACCGTAGGAAGTGCCGTAAAATCATCCCCTGAAATCACCATAAAGGCCTCAGGCTTTCCTTTGATGATCTTATCAATCTGTACCATATCACCACAAGCTTCCTTGATGCCAATAATGTTGGGGACGTCATGCGCCAACCGCAATGTGGTTTCCGGCAACATATTGCTTCCTGTTCTGGAAGGTACATTGTATAGTATGATTGGTTTTGGGGAAGCCTTGGCTATAGCCTTGAAATGCTGATATATTCCTTCTTGCGTAGGTTTGTTGTAATACGGGGAAACGGACAGTATGGCATCAAAATCGGATAGGTCAAGAGTACTCAATTCTTCTGCAACAGCCGCGGTGTTGTTCCCTCCCACTCCCAATACCAAGGGTAATCTCCCAGCATTGGTGCGTACCACAACATCCATGGCCAAAAGTTTATCGGCCTTGGACAAGGTAGCGGATTCCCCCGTGGTCCCCATGACCACAAGATAATCTACCCCACCCTGGATATTGTGCTCCACAATCTGCTCCAAGGCGTTCACATCAACCGAAAAATCTTCTGTAAAGGGGGTTACCAAAGCAACGCCCGTTCCTACCAACTGTTCCATTACAATTCTTTTAGAACCTTCAAGTATTTTTTTAACTCTCCTTTGAACAACTCAAAATCCTTCAAAGGTGTACTTAAGATCAAATCATTGACTTTGGGATCCTGTGTTCCCAAACCTACTTTCAATCGGGCTTGGGCCTTTACGGACAACAACTTCATCATGAGGTTGTCTTCCTCGTAATAATTGATCAGCATATCATATTCCCTACCCAAAAACTCCAGAACGTAACCGTTCTCTATTTGTCCCTTCCATCCCAAATCCCTATCGGAATACATTTGAATGGCATAAGGGGAGCTTTTGTCGTACTCCCGTTTGTATCCAATGATCTTTATGGCATTGGGTTTTAGGGAATATTCACCGATCAACTCATAAAAGGCCTCTGCATTCTGGAAATTATCGGCATCCACTATACAGCCTATACTGGTAATTCCCTTTTCCCGGTTTACGGGAACAGGAGGTTTTTCCATTTCCTCCTTTAAATATTTAAGCCCTGATTTAACCTTAAATTTATCTTGGAGCCCCTTTATAAACATAATTTTATGCATTTTTACAAAGGTAAATATTCTACCAAGACTACATGACAAAGATACGCAGGTGAGTGTTTTAAAATTAAAACAGTTTGTTATATTTATAACATTATGTTCTGTGGTTTCCTGCAAAGAGGGGCCTCAGCAACTTTCAAAAATCGAGGGGAAACAGCTTCCCATCAATGCTTCATTGGAGGAAGTGGATTCCATTGCATCCTTTGTTGCGCCATTCAGGAACCGGATAAACGAAGTGCTGGACAGTACTCTGGCCTATGCCCCAAAACCCTTTTTGTTGGATGATGGCAAACGCAATACCTCCATGGGCAATCTCATGGCCGATATTGTTTTTGAGGAAACCGCGCCCATATTCAAATCCAGGACGGGAAATGATCTGGATTTTGTGGTCCTCAACTACGGCGGGGTCCGTTCCATAATTTCCGAAGGAAATGTGAGTGCCCGGAATGCCTATGAGGTCATGCCCTTTGAAAACAGGATTGCCATCGTGGAAATGAGCGGTTCGGCGGTTCGGGAACTTATTTCCTTTTTGATCAATGCCTCTCGAAGGCATCCTTTTTCAGGCATGCAGATCGTATTGGACAAAAAGGGCAGTTTGGAATCGGTGAACATCCAAGGAAAGCCCTTTGATGAAACCCGAAGCTATTTTGTGGGTACATCGGACTATCTGGTACAGGGTGGACCCAGTATTGGTTTTTTTAAGGACACTATTTCCACGACCGACGTAGATTACCTCCTCCGCAATGCCATAATTGACCACTTTAGAAAAGCGGACACCTTGAATGCCGTAGTTGATGATAGATTTATACAATTGGATTAAATGAAACGAAGGGACTTTATTACCAACACGGCAGCAGCATCCACTTTGGTGGGTATGGGCGGACTGGGGCTTAGCTCCTGCTCCAACCTCAGCGGAAAAAAAATCACCATTCTCCACACCAATGATGTACACAGTCATATTGACCCTTTCCCAAACTCGCACTCCCAATATCCCAACTTGGGCGGGGTGGCGCGAAGGGCAACTTTAGTGGAGCAGATACGTAATGAGAATCCCAATACCTTGCTTTTTGATGCCGGGGATATCTTTCAGGGCACCCCCTATTTCAATTTTTATGGGGGCGAGCTGGAGTTTAAACTGATGAGCAAGCTCAAGTACGACGCCGCTACCATTGGCAACCACGATTTTGACAATGGTGTGGACGGACTATTGGCCCAAATGCCCTACGCCTCGTTTGATATGCTATCGGCCAACTACGATTTTTCCAATACGGTCATGGATGGCTATGTAAGGCCTTACAAAACCTATATGGTGGATGGCATCAAAATTGGCGTATACGGCCTCGGCATTGCCTTGGACGGGCTGGTGACCAAACGTCTGTACAAAGAAACCCGGTATTTGGACCCGTTTGAAATGGCCTTGGACATGGAACGCCAACTCAAGGAAGAGGAACAGTGCGACCTCATCATCTGCCTATCACATTTGGGATATGATTATGAAAACCCTCAACGTCCTTCCGATACGCAACTGGCGCAACGCACCCGCCACACCCAATTGATTATTGGGGGACACACCCATACTTTTTTGGAAAAACCCGATGTTCGCATCAACCAAAATGGGGATTCCGTATTGGTGAACCAAGTAGGCTGTTATGGCCTGAATGTGGGCCGAATCGATTTTTATTTTGATGCCACGAAAAAGGCCACGGCTCAAGGAGTGAGTATTTCCGTTTAGGAGCACAATTGAAAATGGGCAACGAACAACACTGTCCTCATTCAACTTGACAATTGGACTTCAACTTACCAACCATACCTCGGATAAAACCCACAATTTATCCGATGAAATGCAGCTTTCCCATCGCTTCATATTGTTAACCTAAAAAAGTGGAACAAACCCTTTGTTTTTCGTTAAATTTTTAACATTTTAGAGGAATCACACAAACCATTATATATGAAAGAAAAGACTTTTACCCTACACCCCAGACATCTTTCCCTATCCCTACTCTTTAGCTTTCTTTTGACCTCATCCATTTCATTGGCGCAAAGCCAAAAGTCCCTTCCAGGACCAATTAGTCAATTGACGGTAAACAGTAATGGTGACATTGCCTGTGAAATCCATGCTACCGATGCCGCAGCGGCAACCCATCACAGTATTGGGAGCGCACGCTCCGGACTGCGGATGAACGGAAGCGTTAAATCCGCTTCAAACACCAAAAAATCCGCGACAGGTGCCAACATTATTGTGGACTATTACAATTTTGACCCTGCGCTGCCCGTGGAAGATTTTATCATTGCCGCCACAGCGTTCCAATCCGCAGTGAATGCATGGGCAAGCCTATTGTCCTCAGATATACCCATCTATGTGGCCGCTGTTTTTCAACCTTTGGATGAAGGCATTTTGGGCTCTGCAGGTCCTACCAGTGTTTTTGCCAACGCCCCGGGGCTGGAGCGAAACACATGGTACGGCAACGCCTTGGCCGATAAGCTATCCGGAGAGGACCTTTCTCCCGAAAGCTATGATATCATCGCCAACTTCAGTACAGTTTTTCCAAACTGGTATTATGGTACCGATGGGAATACCCCTGCAGGCATGTACGACTTTAAGTCCGTGGTGCTGCATGAACTGGGTCATGGACTGGGCTTCTTCGGTTCTTTGTATGTGGACAACGAAACCGGTGTTGGAGATTATGGATTTGGCATTCCCAATCCCATTTTCCCGGCCATTTATGACCGATTGGCCCATTCAGCCGACGGAAAATCCATCTTGAAGGAAAACAAATACGGGAATTTTACCACGGAACTGGGCGATATGCTCCTTTCCGGCCCTTTGACCGCCAAGGGACCTCGAATCAAGGGAACCACCCAAGGTAAAGGCGCCCAGGTGTTCACCATATTGGATTCCGATATTTTAGGTGGTGAAATTCCGGGGCTTACCGATATTTGGTTGCCCGGCTCAAGCTATTCGCACTTGGATTATTTCACCTACGCGGGCGGACCTAACGGACTTATGGTTCCGTTTTTGTCCACAGGAGCCTCTTTTGATGGTCCCGGCCCCATTGTTCTTTCCATTTTTGATGACATAGGATGGAACGGTAAGGTGAACCGTGAAATCATGGAAAGTCCCAACGCTCAGGATGATGGAGGAGATGACCCTTCGGCCGGAGCTGATAATGTAGTGGCCGTGTATCCCAATCCTTTTTCAAGCAACATCAATATTACCTTATTGGAGGGACGGTCTATTAAAAAGGCCATCCTTACCGATGGTGGAGGCTATAAATACACGGTTCCCAAAGGGAAAATTGGCAGTGGACAGCAGACCACTTTAGACCTATCCAGTTCCAGAGGGCCTGCCGGACTGTACTTTCTTCAATTGACGTATGATGACAATTCCAGCGAAGTCGTGAAACTGTTCAAACAGTGACAATACCACCTAAATAGTATAGAAAATGCCGACTAAAAGTCGGCATTTTTATTGTTTACAGATTGGCTTCTACCAATATCCGGAGTTCCTCTTCCAAACCATATCGGGGAAAAGATTGGCCCGCTTGAGAGTACCAATATTTGGCATTCCAATCGTCGCCCTCTTTTCTATGGAGGTACGCATGGATCCAACTACCCATAGGGGTATGAAGGTCCTGCGCAATATCATGCGAAGTCTCCCAATCGCCACAGGCATCATACCAAAGGGCCTGAAGGGCCAAGGGCCATGTTTCCAAAGGCTTGCCCTGTGCTAAGGTTTTTTGAAATGACGGATAGTTTTCAGGGATCATGCGCTTACTTTTTCCATAAATTCTTGCTCCGAAATGATAGGTACGCCCAAACTCTCGGCCTTGGTCTTCTTGCTGGGTCCCATATTGTCGCCCGCAACCACAAAACTGGTCTTGGATGAAATGGATGAAGCCACCTTTCCCCCATTGTCCTCAATGAGTTTTTTGAGTTCATCCCGACTGATGTTTTCAAAAACACCGGACACTACAAAAGTCTGCCCCTTCAACTTGTCGGTTTGATTTTCCAGTTGCTCTTCGGACAATGAAAACTGCAATCCGTAGGATTTCAATCGTTCCACAAGGGCCACATTGGTGGGTTCCGCAAAGAAACGAATCACGCTTTCAGCGATTCGCTCTCCTATTTCGTCCACAGCGACCAATTCCTCTTGGGTGGCCACCATTAAAGCATCGACATTCTTATAGGCCTTGGCCAGTTTTTTGGCAACGGTCTCCCCGACATATCGGATTCCCAGAGCGAACAAAACCCTTTCAAAAGGAATGGATTTTGATGCCGCTACGCCATTCACCAGATTTTCTGCAGATTTTTCCGCCATTCGCTCCAAGGGCACCACTTGCTCCTTGGTCAGTATATATAGGTCGGCATAATTGGCAATCAGTCCTTCCTTGAACAACAATTCCACCGTTTCGCTGCCCATGCCTTCAATGTCCATGGCCTTCCGGGAGATAAAATGTTGGATCCTTCCCGTTATCTGGGTGGGGCAACCGGTGTCGTTGGGGCAAAAGTGTTGCGCCTCTCCTTCTTTCCTGATCAGCTCGGTGCCACATTCCGGGCAATGGGTAATGTATTCCGTGGGTTTTGAATCGGCCGAACGCTTCAAGAAATCCACTCCTACGATCTTCGGGATGATTTCCCCTCCTTTTTCCACAAAAACGGTATCCCCCTCACGGACATCTAACTTGGCAATCTGGTCCGCATTATGCAAGGAAGCCCGTTTTACTGTGGTCCCGGCCAACAGTACAGGTTCTAGATTGGCCACTGGAGTAATAGCTCCGGTACGCCCCACTTGGTAGGTGATTTCATTGAGCACGGTGGACACCTGTTCCGCCTTGAATTTGTAAGCCATGGCCCAACGCGGGGATTTCGCGGTATAGCCCAATTCCTCTTGATTTTGGATACTGTTTACCTTGATCACCACTCCATCGGTTTCGTAGGGTAGACTATGGCGGTGGGTGTCCCAATAGTCCACAAACTGCATCACTTCCTGGGTAGATTTGCACAACTTGGCCACGGTAGGCACCTTAAAACCCCATTGTCTTGCTTTTTCCAATACTTCAAATTGGGTCTTGATGCCCAAATTATTTCCAGTAATGCTATACAACAGACACTCCAAAGGACGTTGGGCCACCAAGGCACTGTCTTGCAGTTTAAGGCTTCCCGAAGCGGTATTCCTTGGGTTCATATAAGGGTCTTCCCCCGCTTCAACCCGCTCTTGGTTCATTTTGGCAAAACCTTCAAGAGTGAGAATGATTTCACCTCGGATGTCAAATTTTTGAGGGTAGTCCCCTTTTAATTGCAAAGGAACGGATTTGATGGTCTTGATGTTCGTGGTGACCTCATCGCCTTGAAAACCATCTCCCCGGGTCACCGCCCGTACCAATCGTCCATCCTCATAGGTGAGGCTTATGGAAGCGCCATCATATTTCAGCTCACAGGTGAATTCAACCTGCACATCACCCAAAATACGTTGGATGCGCTTTTCCCAATCCTCCAGATCTTCCTTGGAATACGAATTGTCCAACGAATACATCCGATGCTCATGCACTACCGTCTCAAAGTTCTTGGTCACCGCTCCCCCAACCCGCAATGACGGGGATGTTGGGTCATGGAACTCGGGATGCTCTTCTTCCAGTTTTTGGAGTTCCTTGAGTTTCATGTCAAACTCAAAATCCGAAATGGAAGGTTGGTCCAACACATAATATTTATAGTTATGCTCCCGGAGCTCATCCCTTAGGGATGCAATTTTTTGTTCGATGCTGCTCATCTGCTATATCTGATCTTTTTTAATCCATTTTGGGGTTGCTGTAGGCTGGTATGCCCTCATCTGGTCCAGAAGTCCTTCAGAAGTTGTATCCACTAAAAGCATATCCCTATTTTCTTGTTTCAATAGTCCTGTGGCCACCATGCCATCCAAAAATTCCAACAGCTTGGTATAATACCCATTGATATTCAAAATTCCGATAGGCTTGGTGTGCAGGCCCAACTGTGCCCACGTGATCATCTCGAACAATTCTTCAAGGGTACCAAACCCACCGGGCAGGGCAATGGTACCCTCCGAAAGTTCGTGCATTTTCATTTTCCGCTCCTGCATGCTGTCTACTACGATCAACTCGGTAATCCCGTCATGGAAAATTTCCTTGGACCGCAGGAAATCGGGAATCACACCAATAACCTTTCCTTGATGATCCAGCGCCCCGTTGGCCACCTGCCCCATAAGGCCTACTTTGGCCCCGCCATAAACCAAGGTCATATGTTCATGGGCCAATAACGTACCCAATGCATACGACTCACGGACAATGGTTGTATCATTTCCATTACTACTACCGCAAAAAACCGAAATACTTTTCATGGATTGGGATTCGCCTTGATCATCCTATCATTGCCAAAGATGTCCTTTCGGAGTTCAATTTCCGAAAAATTATGGGCTTTCAAAAGGGACTGGGTTTCTGCTCCCAAATATTGATTGATTTCCAGATACAAACTCCCTTTTTTGGTAAGTCTTCTGTTAGCAAAACGGGCAATGGCCCTATAAAACAGCAAAGGGTCTTCATCCGGAACAAAGAGTGCCAAATGGGGTTCGTGGTCGGCTACATTTTTCTTTATCTCCTTTTTTTCCAACTCCCTGACATAAGGTGGATTGGAAACGATGATATCAAAATTAAGTTCAAGATCAAGTCTAGGGTCAAGAATGCTTTGTTTCATAAAGGTAACGTCCACGGAATTGGCTTCGGCATTCTTGCGAGCTACGTCTAGGGCTTTTTCGGAAATATCCAAAGCGTAGACCTTTACAGTGGGGATGTATTTGGCCAAGGCTATGGCAATACAACCGCTTCCTGTGCCAATATCCAGTATTCTTATTTCTGATGTCCGATGTTCGTTTTCTGACATCTGATATCCGATGTCGGATGTCTGACTTTTCACATCATCCATAATCCATTGTACGAGTTCCTCGGTTTCGGGTCGGGGAATGAGCACATCTTCATTGACGGTAAACTCCATGTCCATGAAATGGGCCGTGCCCAAAATATACTGCAGAGGTCGTTCTTGCTTCAGTTGTGTCAAAGCTTCAAACAGGGGCTGCTCTTCTTCCTTGTTCACCGTGGTGTTGGGTTTCACCACCAACACAAACCGTTCCAATCCCAAGTAATGTTCAATACATCGGTAGAAGAATGCATCCACTTCCTCTTTGGGATAGACACCATCCAATTCCTTATGAAAAATGGTCTTGATTTCTTGGAGCAGCATTACAGTTTTTTTAGCATCCACACCGGACAGGAATAATGCCCTGTATTGCCCATGGGGGCATCAATATATTCGAAACCGCTGCGTTGGTAAAGTTTTTGGGCCGATTCCATGTAAGGCATGGTCTCCAAATAGCAAGCCTCAAAACCATAGGTCTTGGCCTTATCCAAGCATACCTTAATCATCTGCGCGCCAAGTCCCTTTCCCCTGGCTTCTTCCAAAAAGTACATTTTTTGAAGCTCGCACACGTTTCCATCATAGTTATCCAAAGGTGCAATTCCAGCACAGCCAATGATACGCCCATCATATTCCACAACAAAGTAATTGGCTTTGGGCATATCATAGGCGGCATACATATCATCCAAAGCCTTGTCGGCATAGGCGGTCCCAACTTTGGGCACGCCCAAATCCTCCAAAACCTTGCGAACCACTTGGGCTACCTGCGCATTGTCTTCCAGAGTGATCTCACGGATTACCGCATCCTTCATATTGCGTTTTATTGTTCTATTTTTGTTGGGTGAAGATACACCAAAAATACATCCTTCGAGGCATAGAACTGGGCAAAAAGGGACTGGGAACCACTGCTCCGAACCCCATGGTGGGTTGTGTTATCGTGCATGAAGGGAAGATTATTGGTGAAGGATACACAAGTCCGTATGGCGGCCCCCATGCAGAGGTGAATGCCATCCGTTCGGTACAGGATAAAAGCCTTCTTGCCAAAGCGACTTTATATGTAACCTTGGAGCCTTGTTCCCATTATGGAAAAACCCCTCCCTGCGCCGATTTGATTGTTCAACATGCTATTCCCGAGGTGGTCATCGGAATCAAAGACCCCCATGACAAGGTGGCCGGAAAAGGCATCCAAAAGTTGGAAGCTGCGGGATGCAAGGTCACGGTTGGGGTTTTGGAGGAAGAATGTCGTGTGCATCTCAAGCGCTTTTTGACCTTTCAGGAGAAAAAACGCCCCTACATTATATTAAAGTGGGCAGAGACCCAAGATGGTTTCATCGCCCCGGACCCAAAATTAAGGAAGAGCAACCCGGAACCGTTTTGGATCACCAACCCCTATTCCAAACAAATGGTACACCAGTGGCGCAGCCAAGAGCAGGCTATTTTGGTGGGGACCCAAACCGTATTGGAGGACAATCCAAAACTGACCACCCGTGATTGGGCCGGGAAAAACCCGGTGAGGGTGGTTTTGGACAGGGATTTGAAAATTCCGAAGGGTTTTCATGTGCTGGACCCAACGGTGAAGACCCTAGTCCTGACCCAAGTCCATGATGCCACCCGCTATTTGGAGGGCATTGTTTATGAAACCGTCGATTTTTCGAAGACGATTGCCACACAAATCTGTACTGTACTTCATCAACATGCCATAACCAGCATGATCATTGAAGGTGGTTCGCGTACCCTTCAAACCTTTATTGATGAAAACTTATGGGACGAGGCACGGGTCTTTACGGGAACATCCGTTTTTGGAAGTGGGGTCCCCGCACCAAAACTTCATGGAAAACCAATTAGTGAACAGTCCATTTTAACCGATACCTTATCCATCTTTACAAATGATTAAAAACATTATACTTGATTTTGGGGATGTGTTCATCAATCTGGACAAACCTGCCACGGCTCGGGAAATGATAAAATATGGTTTTTCGGGCGTTACCCCAGAATTGAGCCTCTTGTTTTCGGCTTACGAAAAGGGAGCCTTGGATTCCCAGAAATTTCTAGATCAAGTTTCAGGCTATTTCCCCGAAGCCAAGGAAGACAACCTAATCCAGGCATGGAATGCCATTTTAAAGGATTTTCCCGATGAGCGACTTACCTTTCTGGAACAATTGGCCGAAGAAAACCAACACCGCCTTTTCCTTTTGAGCAATACCAATGACCTACATATAGAATGTGTGAAAGAGCAAATGGGAATGGAAAAATTCAACCGGTTCAAGGAGGTATTTGAAGTGTTCTACCTGTCCTATGAAATGGGAATGAGCAAACCTGATGCGGAGATATTTGAGTTCGTCTTGGAGCAAAACGGTTTAAATCCGTCCGAGACCTTGTTTGTGGACGACACCAAGGAGAATACCGATGTGGCGGCCGAGCTCGGTATCCAGACTTGGAACCTTTTGGTGGGCCATGAAGATATCACCCAACTTAAACGCTACCTATAAATGATGGACCTGGCCCTAAGTATTCTGAGTTCCACCCTAATTTTTGTGGCCTTTAAATTGTTCGATGTGTACAAGGTCCAGACACTTTATGCCATCATCACCAATTATATAGTGGCCTGTATCGTTGGACTTTTCCTTTACGAAGGAGATGTAGAACCATCTAAAATTATCGAAGCATCTTGGTTTTGGGGCCCCATGCTCTTGGGCGTTCTTTTTATCACAGTTTTCAACCTTATGGCCAAAACCGCCCAGGTTGCCGGGGTATCTGTGGCTTCTGTGGCCACCAAAATGTCATTGGTCATTCCCGTATTGTTCGGGGTACTCTTTTATCAGGAGCATCTGTCCGCATGGCAGATAGTTGGAATTCTGCTGGCCCTTGTGGCTGTTTATATGGCTTCGTTAAAGGAGCAGCATATCACCATCCATAAAAGAGACCTGATATTGCCCGCTTTGGTTTTCTTGGGTTCAGGGATTATTGATACGAGCATTAAATATTTTGAGGAACAGCATCTGACCTCACAAGAAATCCCACTTTTCTCTTCCATGGTCTTCGGTTGTGCCGCATTGACCGGATTGGTCTTTATTGGCGTAAAATCCGTTAAAAATCCACTACGGGTCAACCTTAAAAACATTTTGGGTGGGATAGCACTGGGGGTACCCAACTACTTTTCCATTTTCTTTTTGATTCGTGCCTTGCGCTCAGAAATGCTGGAAAGCGCCGCCCTGTTCACGCTGAACAACGTGGCCATCGTCATGTTTTCCACCCTTGTGGGGATACTGATGTTCAAGGAAAAGCTTAGCATGAAGAACTGGGGCGGTGTGGTTTTGGCCGTATTGAGCATAATCCTTGTAGCTTTGTTCTAATGGAAGACGACCGGTACAAAACCATAGCAAGACCTTCATCCGAGGTTCTTTTCAAGGACCGGAAAAGCAAATTCTTCGCACAAGCCTTCCCTATCCAATCCGAGGATGAGGTAAAACCTATTGTTGAGGAACTTCGAAAAAAACACCATACTGCCAACCATGTATGCTATGCATGGCAATTGGGCGAGAAAGAACATTCCTATCGCGCCAATGATGATGGCGAGCCCAACAATTCTGCCGGAATGCCCATTTATGGGCAGATACAGTCCTTTGATGTGACCAATGTACTGGTCACGGTGACTCGAATTTTTGGGGGAACCAAATTAGGCGTTGGCGGTTTGATCCAAGCCTACCGTGCCGCAGCGCAAATGGCGCTTGAAGATTCCAAAATCATCGAAAAGACCCTGGCCACCAAATTCCAATTGCGATTTGGGTACCCTGAAATGGACAAGGTCATGCGGGGTATCAAGCAAAGAGGTTTGGATATAGTTTCCCAAAAAATGGAGATGGACTGCGAACTTATCATCTCGGTACGGGAAAGTGAAGCGGAACAAACGCAACAGTTTTTTGAGGAGATGCAGCATGTACGTATCAAGAAAATGGGATAAGGAACCACAGTTAAGTACAAACTCAAATGCAAGTTCATTTGTGGCAATTCGTGTCAAAAATAGTTGAGCCGTATTCTAAATTCTTCGCTTGTACGGCCATAACTTCCTTACACCTTATAAATACCAAGTAAAATAGAAGAATCAACTTTCCAGTTTTTCCAAAATATACTCCGGACATTTAATGGGTCGGTTGGTCTTTTTATCCATAAAGGCCAACACGGTATGTGCCGTGGCCAAAAGTTCCTTGGCTTCGTTATATATCTTATAATCGAACTCTATTTTGACCAAAGGCTTTTTGGTCAATGAGGTTTCCACGGTGATCAAATCATCATAAAGCGCAGATTTTTTATAGTCTATCTGCAAAGAAATTACGGGTAACATGACCCCATTCTCCTCCATGCTTCGGTAGGTTATTCCTAAGGCCCTTAACCATTCCACCCGACCCATTTCAAGGTATTGTGCATAATTGCCATGGTAAACTACCCCCATTTGGTCGGTTTCTCCATAACGAACCCGAAAAGAATGCGAATTTAACCTCATATTGTAACTGAAAAATTATATATTAGAGACTTGGTTAACATTTGGGCAACATGCGAAAAAAAAACAAAATATTCAATGAGCGATTCATTTTTTTTTTAAAAGATTTGTTCACATATTTGTCGCATCCATTGGGCATCTAAGTACCCCTAGATGTTACATCTAAAAGTGTTATTGCTAACCAACAAAAACAAGGAAAAACTTCATGAGTGTTACTGCTAATTCCGTATGGAACAACTGTTTGGCTTTTATCGAAGATAATATCCAACCGCAGGCATTCAAAACGTGGTTTGAGCCCATCAAGCCCATTAAGCTGACTGACAAAGCACTGAGTATTCAGGTTCCCAGCAAGTTTTTTTACGAGTGGTTGGAAGAGCATTACGTGAAGCTTTTAAAGGTGGCCTTGACCCGTGAACTGGGTAGCAACGCAAAACTGATTTACATTATCAAAATGGAAAACAAGTACGGGAACAAAGAACCGTTCACCGAACAGATTCCAAGTTCCAACCGTACCGCTGTCGCACCCCAAGAATTGGACGTGCCCATTACCTCCAAAAGTCCCGAGTTGAAAAACCCGTTCGTTATTCCCGGGATACGGAACATAAAAATAGAATCCCAACTAAACCCCAATTACAATTTCGAGAATTTCCTGGAAGGTGATTCCAACCGATTGGCAAGATCGGCAGGGATGGCCGTGGCCAATAAGCCGGGTGGAACTTCTTTCAATCCTCTCTTGGTGTTTGGCGGTGTTGGTTTGGGAAAAACCCACTTGGCACATGCCATTGGGGTAGAGATAAAGGACAAGTATCCCGAAAAAACGGTGCTCTATATCTCTGCGGAGAAGTTCACCCAACAATATATCGAATCCGTAAAAAAGAATACCCGAAACGATTTCATCCATTTCTACCAATTGATAGACGTACTCATTATTGATGATGTACAGTTCCTATCCGGTAAATCTGGTACCCAGGATGTGTTCTTCCACATATTCAACCATTTGCACCAGAACGGAAAGCAGGTCATCCTGACTTCGGACAAGGCGCCTGTTGATATGCAGGATATAGAACAGCGATTGCTGTCCCGTTTCAAATGGGGACTTTCCGCCGAATTGCAGAGTCCGGATTACGAAACCCGTATTTCCATTTTAAAGAATAAGCTGTACCGTGACGGTGTTGAGATGCCCGATGACATTATCGATCATGTGGCCAAGAACATCAAAACCAATATTCGCGAATTGGAAGGCGCCATTATTTCACTGATAGCACAATCCTCTTTCAACAAGCGTGAAGTGACCTTGGAACTGGCCCAGCAAGTTGTGGAGAAGTTCGTGAAGAACACCAAACGTGAAGTTTCCATAGACTACATCCAAAAAGTGGTTTCCGACTATTTTGAAATGGATGTGGCCACCCTTCAATCCAAAACCAGAAAACGCCACATTGTCCAAGCCAGACAATTGGCCATGTTCTTTGCCAAAAAGTTCACCAAGGCCTCTTTGGCCAGTATCGGTTCACAAATTGGAAAACGAGATCACGCCACCGTATTGCACGCTTGCAAAACTGTGGACAACCTAGCTGAAACCGACAAGCAGTTCCGAAAGTATATCGAAGACCTGAACAAAAAGTTCTCTTAACCTCCAGTACATAATGAAAACCAAGGTATTGATGGTCTGCTTGGGCAACATTTGCAGATCACCGTTGGCCGAAGGCATTTTAAAATCTAAGGTGGATTCCAACAAGGTATTTGTGGATTCCGCCGGAACGGCCGGTTACCATGTTGGCAATGCCCCGGACCAAAGATCCATTGATGTGGCGCGAAAGCATGGGCTTGATATTGGATTCCAGAAATGCAGACGGTTTTCAGAAATGGATTTCACGGAGTTCGATTGGATCTATGTCATGGACCGAAGCAATCTGTCCAATGTGATGGATCTGGCCAAAAACACGGAAGAAATCAACAAAGTGAAATTGCTCTTGGATGAGGTCAATCTGGGCATTAAGGAGGTACCCGACCCTTATTATGGAGGTGTGGGTGGTTTTGAGGATGTATATCAAATGATCGATATGGCTTGTGAGGCTATCGCAAAAAAACTAAATTAAACCTATGGAAGAAGAGGTTAAACCGGGTTTGGTCATGGGTAAGGTGTATTTGATTCCTACAACACTTGGGGACAATGCCCCGCTTGAAGTACTGCCCATTTCCATTAAGCGCACTATTGAGAACATAGATCACTATATTGTTGAAAACGAGAAAACAGCTCGGCATTTTATCAAAAAAGTGAGCCCTGGCAAATCCCAACCCGACCTACATATAGAATCCCTGAACAAGTATACGGACCCCTCCATGATTCCTTCTTATTTAGACCCTTGCATCCACGGTCTTGATGTAGGGCTTTTGTCCGAAGCAGGTTGCCCTGGCATTGCCGATCCTGGTGCCGATGTGGTCAAGGTGGCCCATGAACGAAGAATCCAGGTAGTGCCCTTGGTTGGCCCCTCCTCCATTTTAATGGCCATGATGTCCAGTGGAATGAACGGGCAGAATTTTGCCTTTAACGGCTATCTTCCCATTGACAACAAGGAACGTAAAGCCATGATAAAAAGCCTGGAACGCCTCTCAAGGGATAAAGGTCAATCCCAGATTTTTATGGAAACCCCATACCGAAACAATAAGTTGGTCCAGGAATTGGTAAGAACCCTGCAAAAAAGCACCCGTCTGTGCATTGCCTGCGACATTACGCTTCCTACGGAGTTCATCCAGACCAAAAGTGCCCATGAGTGGAGTGAAATCAATGTGGATTTGGACAAACGTCCCACCATCTATATCATTCAGGCATAAAAAAACCCAGAACAATTATATTCTGGGCTTTTCCATTCTTTATTTCTTGCCGAATCAAATCTTTGGATTCTTCTTCTGCGGAATGATGGAAACATCATATCCCGAGAACTTTTTAATGTAGTACGAAATGCTACTCCCAAAGGCATCGGCCACGTCATTTTGGCCATACGACCTAAGGTATTTCTTCACATTTCCGGCCCCAGCCAAATGGGCAGCGGCCAAAATCCCTGATTCCGTGACCACGGCCCCTCCTATACGTTTCCCTTTAAACCGTTTGATATCCCTACGCAATATCCATTTATTCCTTGCAATATTGGTATCAAAGGCCTTTTCTTGAAGCATGGGGTCGTCCAAAAAGCTCTCAATGTCATGAACGCCCATCAAGTTCAGGGTGCTTCCCCCAAACTGATATTTGCCCAAATAGCCCAATGTATTTACAACGTGGTATTTCCCTTGGGATTCCTTGAAAGCCAGCGCTTCCTTAAATCCAAAATATGCTTTCCCAAGGAACGGAGGGGTCACTTCATCAACCTCATTTACAGCAACTGAATCCTGAGGTGCAAAAAGTTCCAAGTTTTCCTCTACCTTCAGAAAATCAGGAACTTCCACATTCCTTTTCTTCGTAAGGGTATAAGAACCAAAGCTTGTCAAAACTACAATCATGGCAAGATGTAGTATAAAACCTATCCATCTTTTCATAATGCTCATATTAGTGATCTCAATACATATACGTATTGAAATTAATTTTGGCCGGCAAAGATAGGGGGAGTGTTCTTGTTGATTGGTGTAAAGCTCCTAAGATTTTCTTAAAAGAGGCCCAAATTACGTTAAATAACTGAAAATTAACGATGAATAACGTTATCTGAGTACTTTTTGCTCATTGAGCCATCGGGTATATTGCACCTTATTCCGGTTATGTTGCGCCAAAGTTTTGGCAAACATGTGGTATCCAAAGTTAGATACATCGGCCACAAAATAGAGATATTCGTGTTTTTCTGGGTTGAGTACCGCTTCTATGGAGGAGATATCGGGCATGGTAATAGGACCTGGTGGAACCCCGGCATATTTATAGGTATTGTAGGGGGAATCCATCTCCAAATCACGGTACAGCACCCTTTTAATTATGGTGTCATAATTCCCCGTTTCCTTTTTAATGGCAAAAATGACCGTGGGATCGGCCTGCAACAGGATTCCTTTTCGGATTCGGTTGAGATAAACCCCGGCTACCCTGCGGCGTTCATCCACTTTGGCCGTTTCTTTTTGTACCACGGCCGCTAGGGCTATTACCTGCTCTGGGGTAAGGTTTTGTTCTTTGGCTTTTTGCAATCGCTCTTCATTCCAAAATGCACGATACTCCTTGAGCATTCTATCACGGAAGCCTTCTGCCTTGGTGTTCCAGAAAAATTCATACGTATTGGGAAGGTACATCCCCAACTTGCTGTCTTCATCGAAATTGGTTTCTCGAAGAAAATCAGAATCATTGAATGCTTGTAAGAGTGATACACTGTCGGCCTCCAATTGTTCCGATATACGACCCGCCAAGGACTCCAAGGACTCTTGGTTGTTGAAGGATACACGAACCGGAACATTGGCACTCCGCAACGTATTGATGATCTCGTTGTTGTTCATCCCCTTTTTTAAGGCGTATTTTCCTGCCTTAATATTGGTGACATAGCCTTTTCGTTTGGCAACCGCTTCAAAGGTGGACAAATCTTTCAACAAGGGATCTAAACTGGACTTTACATCGGTGAAGGTAGCATCTGAGGCAATATAGACAAAAGCCTCATTGTTATTGAATTGCGTATTTGGACTAAAGATGGCATTATAGATTTGGTAGGCCACCAATCCGCATACCAAAAGCCCAAGCAAGGCCACTGTCCAAAGTATTTTTTTAAGATACATCCTTTTTTATCTTTTGAAACATTATCTCATTTTTGAACCCTGTACTGGTCCTGATCCATTCCTTTTTCACGCCTATCTTTTCAAATCCCAACTTTTCAAACAAATGGATACTATTGGTGTTTTCTTCCAAAATATTGGCATACAACTGATGAAGATCCAAAACGGAGAAGACATAATCGCATAACAAGTCAAGAGCTTCCGCTCCCACTCCTTTATTTCGGTTATCAGGGTTGGCTATCACTATGCCTATTCCCGCTCTTCGGTTTTTGGGATCAAAATCGAACACATCAATTAAGCCAACACATTGGTCATCTTTATCGCAAATACACAATCGCAGTTGTTTTACGTCATAAATGTCTCGATGGGCATTCTCCAAGTAAAGGCGAAGTACTTTTTTGGAATACGGCCGTAAGGTCCCACTGATTTCCCAAATGGAAGTGTCGTTTTCCAACTGATATAGAAAATCCAGATCCGTGGGTTCCAAGGCCCTCAGGTAAATATGTTCTCCCTTTAAGGTCAACATGATATTACACCTTTGAATACTTGTATGGCCGGTCCTTGCAAAAAGACATTTGTATAAGTATCATCCTGTTGTTCGAAACTTATGGTAAGGTTACCTCCTGGCGTTTTCACCTTTACAACCTTGGATTCGGTTTTTCCGGATTGATGCATGGCAATGGCCACGGCAGTGACCCCCGTTCCACAAGAAAGCGTTTCGTTTTCAACACCTCTCTCATACGTCCTTACCTGAAAGGTATCATCCGTTGATTGCTCCACAAAATTGATGTTGCTACCAGATTTTCCATAGATTCCGTACCGGAGCTTGGCTCCTTCCTTGGGCACATTGAAATGCTTCAAATCCTCCACAAGCTGCACATGGTGAGGGGAACCTGTGTCCAAAAAACTGTAATTGGGCTTTTCCCGAACCTCGGCCACATCCACCATCTTCAACTTCACCATATCCCTGTCAATAGTGGCATGGTGCAACCCATCGACCGCATTGAAAGTAGTTTCATTACCGATCACCCCTAAAAAATGGGCAAAGGCCACCAAACATCTTCCTCCATTGCCACACATACTGCCTTCGGCCCCATCGGCATTAAAATACACCATCTTAAAATCCGTGCTGGGGTCATTCTCCAGAAGAATCAATCCGTCTGCCCCTACCCCAAAACGCCGATCGCACAAATGTGCCACCAACTGGGTGTCATTTTTGGGAAATCTTCCCTGCCGATTGTCAATGATCACAAAATCGTTCCCTGTTCCTTGGTATTTAAAAAACTGTAGTTCCATAATTCGCTACAAAGGAACAAATATAGGGCATTCTTTAAGAGTTTTTTGGTAGTTAAAAACGAGTTAAACCCATAAAACCGAAAAATGAATTCTTTTAATTTTGTTAGAGCTAAATGTTAAATTAGTATTGATTATGAAGAGAATAGCTAGTTTATTTCTGGTATCCTTATTCGCAGGGGCAATCACCCTGGGAGCTTACAAATTATTTTTTGAAAAAGGCCATTACCAATTGGCCGTTTCACAAGAAGAGATTCCTTTGTTGAGCACAAGTAACCTGCCTACCTCGGCGAGGGGTGCGGGCATCAATGAGGTGGACTTTACCCTGGCCGCGGAAAAAACCGTGAACTCCGTGGTGCACGTGAAAAACTTGACCTTGAGCAAAGGCCCAAGCAGTCTATCGGATTTCTTTTATGGTTTTGAACGCCAACAGACCCCACAAATCGGGTCCGGTTCGGGTGTCATCATCTCTCCCGATGGCTATATTGTCACCAACAACCATGTGATCGACAATGCCAGTCAATTACAAGTGAACCTGAACAACAATAAGACCTATGAGGCCGAAGTGATCGGTTCAGATGCCGATTCCGATATAGCTTTATTAAAAATCAATGCGGAAGAACCACTGCCCTACTTGGCCTTTGGGGATTCGGACAATGCCAAAATTGGGGAATGGGTGTTGGCCGTTGGCAACCCATTCAACCTTACCTCCACGGTAACTGCTGGAATTGTAAGTGCCAAAGCAAGGTCTTTGGGTCGCAACCAATCCTTTATCCAGACCGATGCCGCGGTAAATCCGGGTAATAGTGGTGGTGCCTTGGTCAACACCAATGGAGACCTTATCGGCATCAATACGGCCATTACCTCGCAAACTGGCTCCTATGTGGGTTATGCCTTTGCTGTACCTAGTAATATTGCTAAAAAAGTGGTGGAGGACATTATGGAATTTGGCAACGTACAAAAAGGATTGTTGGGTATTCAAGGAGGGGACCTTACCTCTTCCCTTGCCGAGGAAAAAGGACTTAGTGGCTCGGACGGGGTTTATGTTTCCAAAGTGACCGAAGAGTCTGGCGCTGCCGAGGCAGGGCTACAAGAAGGGGATATTATCAAACAAGTGGACAACATAGCTGTCCATAAGTTTTCGGAATTATCCGGATATCTATCTTCCAAAAGACCCGGTGATGTGGTTGAAGTGGTTGTAGATCGTAATGGAAAGAATGTTTCCAAAAGGGTCACGCTCAAAAAACAGTCCAGCATCATCCTTCCCATGACCGGTTTTACGGTTAAAAACCTTTCCAAGGAAGACCAAAAGAAATTCGGAATCTCCAAAGGGGTTAAAATCATTGATGTTCCGGAAGCATACGGAAGATATGGGTTGGAAAACAAGATCATCACCGAAGTAGATGGCAATGAAGTCAACAATATTGATGATGCCAAGCGCCATTTCGGTGAGATTTCAAGGTATGGCCGCACCAGCTTTACCATGATCAATGAAAAAGGTGAAAAAGAACATATGATCCTGCAATAAAGCACATGGAAAACAAAATACGAAAGCACCTCGATCGGGGTGCTTTTTTTATATCGAATTCTTTTACGAAAACGTTTGAAATATCTAATTTTGCCAACATCTATCTAACTAAAACAATCGTTTCCAAGAGCTTATGAGCAACATCAAATCCTACGAAAAAGAGCTTGCCTTCCAAGCAGACCGAAGAAAGGCCACCACGGAATTCATAAAGATCATCAGTGATCTATGGTACGACAAGGCCATTGAGGTGGTGCTCTTCAAAAATCAAATTATTGACAAGAACGTGAGCGACATCATCAACCTGCACGAATATGCCGGGGAGTTTGTCCAGAAACCCATTTCCATTTTTGATTCGGTCGAAATTTTACGTGCCATTAACGACATCAGTCTACCACCGGCCAAATTGGACATTGGCAAACTTACCTACGAGTACCATTCCGATGACAATACCCATCTCAATGTAAAGGCATTTGTTCTGGACAAGCTAAAGGATGCCCAATTTTCCAAAGAGATCAAACCCAAGGATGTGGTACTGTACGGATTTGGAAGAATAGGAAGATTGGTAGCACGGGAACTTATGGCCAAAACCGGAAGAGGTAGTCAGTTACGGCTCAGGGCCGTTGTGGTCCGCGACCAATTGACCGAGGAAGTCCTTGAAAAAAGGGCCGCTTTGCTGCGCACCGATTCGGTTCATGGGCAATTTATGGGTACAGTGGACGTGGATGTCAAGAACCAGGCCCTCATCATCAATGGCACCACGGTAAAGTTCATCAGTGCCGCAAGGCCGGAAGACATTGACTACACCAAATATGGCATCATTGGCGCCTTGATCATAGACAATACCGGAGCCTTCAGGGATAAGGAAGCATTGTCCAGACATTTGGAATCCAAAGGGGCCAGCCGGGTATTGCTCACTGCCCCCGGAAAAGAGGTACCCAATATTGTCCACGGCGTAAACCATAAGGAGTTTGACCCGGACAAGATCAAAATTTACTCCGCCGCATCCTGCACCACCAATGCCATAACACCTATATTAAAGGTCATCGAGGATTCCTTAGGCATCAAAAAAGGGCATTTGGAAACCATTCATGCCTATACCAATGACCAAAATTTGGTGGACAACATGCACAACAAATATCGTCGGGGACGTGCTGCAGCACTGAACATGGTCATTACGGAGACAGGTGCTGGAGCTGCCGTGGCCAAGGCATTGCCTTCCCTAAAGGGAAAATTGACTTCCAATGCCATTCGGGTTCCGGTTCCCAACGGTTCGTTGGTGGTCCTCAATCTAGAAGTAAAGAACAAGACCACTGTGGAAGGCATCAACACCATCCTAAAAAAATATGCCTTGGAAGGGGATTTGGTGGAACAGATAAAATATTCCCTGAGCAATGAGTTGGTATCTTCGGATATCGTAGGAACCTCTGCACCATCCATTTATGACAGCAAGGCCACCTTGGTGTCCGGGGACGGCAAGAGTGTGGTGCTCTATATATGGTACGATAACGAATATGGATATTCGCACCAAGTCATTCGGTTGGCAAAATACATCGCCAAGGTTAGGCGTTATACGTATTATTAGTAGTGTATTGCGAAAGCGTTTCATCCAGGGTCAGAAGGTTTTTCTTTTGATTTCTGGTTTATTGATGTAATTTCGCCCTACCCTTAATCTAAATTTAATACGAGAATACTATTGACTATGAAGCATTTAAGAGTTTTATTGCCCCTCGCCCTACTTGTAACTTTCTTTTCATCCTATGCCCAAGAGGAAGAAACCTCAGAGAATTCGGACATGACCATAAAAGGCCAGTTTGAGGAGATGGAAAGAAAATCCACCAACTATAGATCTGGAAATGGTGTTCCCTATGAAGTAATTCGGCTATCCAGTCTCAATGAGGTGAAGAGCAATATTTTTGATACCATCAATACGGCGTACAAGAGCATCAAGGACCTTTCCGCAACCATAACCGGCAACGAGGCACAGATAGAAGATCTCAATACAAAACTACAGGATACCACCAATAAGCTGAACACGGTCACAGAGGAAAAGGACAGCATATCCTTTTTTGGTGCTTTGATCAGCAAAGGGACCTATAATTTCATTTTATGGTCCATCATCTTTGCCCTTTTGCTGTTTTTGCTCTTCTTTATCTACAGGTTCAGAAACAGTAACTTCCTGACGCATCAAGCCAAATCTGCCCTTACCGATCTGGAAAAGGAATATGAGGACCACAGAAGACGTGCCTTGGAGCGGGAGCAGAAAATAAGCCGTCAGTTGCAAGACGAATTGAACAAGCAGAAAAAATAAAGAAAAGGCTTCCCTCAGGAAGCCTTTCAACTATCCGTACAAGAACCTAGAATCTATCCCATGACCGTAAAAAAGGCAACCCTATCCGATTTGGAGCACATTGCCCCCCTTTTTGATGCCTACAGGGTCTTCTACGGACAGCCCTCGGACCTTGAAGGTGCCAGTTCTTTTTTAAAAGAACGGTTTACCAATGAAGATAATATTGTTTTCTTGGCCTATGAGGATGAAAAAGCCATTGGGTTCACCCAACTCTATAAAACCTTTTCATCCGTTTCCATGCAACCCCTCTATATCCTGAACGATCTTTTTGTGTTGCCCGAACATCGAAAAAACGGAGCGGGAGAAGCTTTGCTGGAGCAAGCAAAAGTGCACTGCCAGGCGATGGGCTTTAAAGGTTTGGCTTTGGAGACCGCTGCGGACAATCCAGCCCAAAAGCTGTATGAACGCTTGGATTGGAAAAAGGATACCGCATTCTTTCACTACTTTTGGAAGAATCCCAAATAACGTATCAATAAAACATGCATTATTTGCTATACATCTATGAGAATTGACATCATCACCGTATTGCCGGAACTGCTTGAAAGTCCTTTTGAGGCCTCCATACTAAAAAGGGCCCAAGAGAAAGGCCTGGTTGAGGTGCATTTACACAATTTACGGGAATACACCACCGGCAATTACCGACAGGTGGACGACTATCAGTTTGGCGGAGGTGCCGGAATGGTCTTGATGATCGAACCCATAGACAAATGCATCACCCAGCTTAAAAGCGAAAGGGAATACGATGAAATCATCTACATGACGCCGGACGGCCACACCTTGAACCAACGTATGGCCAATGAAATATCCCTGAAGAAAAACCTTATCATCCTGTGTGGACATTACAAAGGGGTGGATCAACGCGTAAGGGATATGTTCGTGACCCGGGAAATCTCTGTGGGCGATTATGTATTGTCTGGCGGCGAACTCGGTGCTGCCATTTTATGTGATGCCGTAATACGATTGCTACCCGGGGTCTTGAACGATGAGACCTCTGCCCTAACCGATACGTTCCAGGACAATCTACTGGCCCCTCCTGTATATACCAGACCTGCCGAATATAAAGGAAAGAAGGTTCCTGAGATTCTCCTCAGTGGAGATTTACCGAAAATTGAAAAATGGCGCGAGGAACAAGCTTTTGAACGCACAACGCAACGAAGACCCGATCTATTAAAATAAACCGATATGGACAACACCGACTCTATCTACTTTGCCGCAAGTGGGCTATTGCATGGCATTATACAATTGGTTGTGATAGTGGCATGCATCATCCTAGTGGTCAAACAAAAGAGCGGTGCTACGATTTTAATGTTGGTTGGACAAATTTTGGCCCTGATGTTTTCCATGGGTAGATACGTCTGGAACTTTGTTGCCGCCCGTGACGGAGTGGATTCCCTGTTGATGGCCAATAAGATCATGGCGCTTTTAGGACCGCTCCCTTATGCTATTTTTGCCATTGGATTGGTTTTGTTCGCTACAAATCAGGTGAAAAAGCAGCATCCAGAACAAGAAAGCGCTTAAAGTTCACAAAACAGCTTGCCAATTCTAAATATTGCATTACTTTTGCAATCTCAAAATCAACCTCTGACGATGTACGTGAAAGTTGATCTTGTCAAACACTTAAAAAAAACATCATGGAATCCTTAGTAAAATTTGTTGAAGACGAATTTGTTCCAAAAAAAGATTTTCCAAAATTCTCTTCCGGAGATACCATCACGGTATATTACGAAATCAAGGAAGGTGAAAAAACACGTACCCAGTTCTTTAAAGGAGTTGTAATCCAGAGAAGGGGAAGCGGTGCCACTGAAACCTTTACCATCAGAAAAATGTCCGGTACGGTAGGTGTGGAAAGAATTTTCCCCATCAACATGCCAGCCCTTCAACGTGTTGAAGTGAACAAAAGAGGTAAAGTCCGCAGGTCAAGAATCTTCTATTTCAGAGGCCTTACCGGTAAAAAAGCCCGAATCAAAGAGATTAGGGGATAACAAAACCCCGACACCAAAAAAAAGCACCTTTTCAAGGTGCTTTTTTTATGAACAATTGTTAATAACATCGGTTCATACAATGTTGATTTTTAATCGGTTACAAAATTTGGATATCTAAGACTTAATCCTATCTTAGCAGAAGAAATAATGAAAATGATACCATCAGATTCTTATTTCGATTTTAAAGTTGACGTTCTTTAAATGCTGATGTTTCCCTTTAAATTGGTAACACTACTGATCACAAAAGGAATTTCAAATCAAGGTAAGGCTCAGGCTGCTTGGGGAGAAATAATAAATTTTATGTGCGGGTGGAAGAGCAATTTTCCATCTTGATAAGATTTAGGAAACAACTGGTACCACTTTGCAAGACGTTGTTTAGTTGAAAAATTAAGGACAGAAAGCAGGGTAAACGTTAAAAGGGCAACAGATGCGGTCTTCGGATTTGCAGTTTTGTAGCAACACAAAACAAGTCTTTTAGTCCTTTTCAGAAAGCCATATCAATGTGCATACATCGATATGGCTTTTGTTTTTTCACATTCCCTCTCATTTTTGTGCCCATTTCCTTTATTCCGCACCATTCATAAGTCGTATATTTGCACCGCTCAAACAAATACATTTAAATGGCCAAAATTTATTATACCAAAACCGACGAGGCACCAGCCTTAGCAACTTTATCTTTCTTACCCATTGTAAAAGCCTATACCGATACTGCCAATATTTCCATTGAAACCAAGGATATTTCCTTGGCGGGCAGGATCATTGCTGCTTTTCCGGAGTTTCTGGACAAGGAACAACAAATCTCTGATGACCTTGCCATTTTGGGAGATTTGGCCAAAACTCCAGAGGCCAACATTATTAAACTACCCAACATCAGTGCTTCCATTCCCCAGCTTAAGGAGGCCATCGAGGAATTGCAAAGCAAAGGCTACAAGCTTCCGAGTTATCCGGATGAAGCAAAAACTGATGCAGAAAAAGACATCAAATCCCGTTACGACAAAATCAAGGGAAGTGCTGTAAACCCCGTATTGCGTGAAGGAAACTCTGACCGAAGAGCTCCAAAGGCCGTAAAAAATTACGCCAAGAAAAACCCACATTCCATGGGAGAATGGTCACCCAACTCCCACACCCATGTGGCCTCTATGGCGCATGGCGACTTTAAGGCCAATGAAAAGTCGTTGACCATGGATCATGCGGGCGATGTGCGCATCGAGTTGCAGGACAACGCAGGGAACACCAGTGTATTAAAAGATAAGATTGCCTTGCAGAAAAGCGAGGTCATTGATGCCACCGTAATGAGCAAAAAGGCATTGGTTGAATTCCTTACCAAGGAAATTGCCGATGCACGAAAAAACAATATCCTACTTTCACTGCACTTCAAGGCGACCATGATGAAGGTCTCCGACCCTATCATCTTTGGCCATGCCCTTGAGGTATATTTTGCCGATTTATTTGAAAAGTACGGTGATACCTTCAAGAAATTGGGCATCAACCCTAACAATGGTCTGGAGACCCTTTTGGACAAATTGTCCGAACTTCCAGATGACCAACACAAAGAAATTGAGCAAGCCATTGCGGCAAGCATTGAAAACGGCCCTGATTTGGCCATGGTAAATTCCGATAAAGGAATCACCAACCTCCATGTGCCCAGTGATGTGATTATCGATGCATCCATGCCCGCCATGATCAGAAACTCTGGTAAAATGTGGGACAAAGACGGAAAGCTTCAAGATACCAAGGCCGTTATTCCTGATAGCAGCTATTCCGGGGTGTACCAAGCTACCATCGATTTTTGTAAAGAGCACGGTGCTTTTGACCCCACCACCATGGGAACTGTACCCAATGTGGGACTTATGGCCCAAAAAGCTGAGGAATATGGCTCACACGACAAAACATTTGAGATTCCCACAGATGGCACCGTGAAAGTAGTCGATGCCACTACCGGAAAAACCCTGATCGAGCACAAGGTGGAAGCCGGCGATATCTGGAGAATGTGCCAGGTTAAGGATGCACCCGTACAGGATTGGGTGAAATTGGCCGTGACCCGAGCCAGAGCTACGGACACTCCCGCAGTGTTCTGGTTGGATAAGGACAGAGCGCATGATGCCGAACTTATCAAAAAAGTCAATCTATATCTTAAAGACCATAATACCGAAGGTTTGGATATCCGAATCCTATCGCCACTTGAAGCCACCAAATTTACCTTGGAGCGTATCAAGGAAGGAAAGGATACCATTTCCGTGACCGGAAACGTGCTACGGGATTACCTTACCGACCTCTTCCCTATTTTGGAAGTGGGTACCAGCGCCAAAATGCTTTCCATTGTTCCTTTGATGAACGGTGGTGGACTATTCGAGACCGGTGCTGGAGGTTCCGCCCCCAAACACGTTGAACAATTTTTGGAGGAAGGTCACTTGCGATGGGATTCTTTGGGTGAATTTTTGGCCCTTGCCGTTTCCCTGGAGCACTACAGTGAGAAAAACGGTAATGACAAGGCCAAAGTATTGGCCGTAGCATTGGACAAAGCCACCGAAAAATTCCTTGACAACGACAAATCCCCTTCACGAAAGGTAAACGAATTGGATACCCGTGGAAGCCACTTCTATTTGGCATTGTACTGGGCCGAACAGTTGGCCAACCAGAATGAAGATGCCGAACTGAAATCGGTTTTCGGTAAAGTATTTGAAGCCATGTCTTCCAACGAGGCGAAAATTGCACAGGAATTGATTGATGCGCAAGGTGCGCCAGTGAACATTGGTGGATACTATCTGCCCGATGCCACATTGGCCTCAAAGGCCATGCGTCCCAGCGATACCTTGAACGCGATTATGGAGACTATCGCCTAACAACGTATTTGAATTCATCTTTAAAAAAGGGTGTAGTGCTGATTTTAAATCTGGCACTGCACCCTTTTCAATTAGCATCTGTTTTTCAGAAAGTTACTTACCAATTTTAGCTTTTATATTTTCTATAAATGTGTATTTTGTAGGAAAATCCACAGAATGTCCAAACGATACCTGATTTTGGTTTTTGCTTTGTTTGCGAAAATTGGTTTCATACAGGCACAACAAAAATTCACATTGAGTGGTACCGTTTCGGAAGCCAATAGCAATGAAACGCTGATAGGGGTCACCATTGCCGTTCCAGCTCTTAAAACTGGTGTCACCACCAACGAATATGGGTTTTACTCCCTTACCCTTCCCCAAGGGGAATATGAAATTGTTTTGAGTTATCTCGGCTTTCAGGACATACGGCAGACCATACGTCTTGACAAGAACATAAAAAAGGATTTCAGCCTTCTGGAAGCTGCGGAAGAGTTGGAAGAAGTTGTGGTCACCGACGATGCAGAACGACTGGATATTAGAAAACCCCAAATGAGTGTGACCACCTTGGCCGCCAAAACCATCAAAAAAATTCCGGTGGTCTTGGGAGAGGCCGATGTGGTGAAATCGCTTCTGTTATTGCCCGGGGTGACCAATGCCGGTGAAGCTTCTTCAGGATTTAACGTCAGGGGTGGTGCCGCTGACCAAAACCTCATCCTATTGGATGAGGCCACCGTGTTCAATTCTTCTCATTTGTTTGGTTTCTTCTCGGTCTTTAATCCTGATGCGATCAAAGATGTAAAACTCTTCAAAGGAGGCATTCCCGCCCGATATGGCGGAAGGGTTTCATCCGTACTGGAGATTTTCCAAAAAGAAGGGAACAGCAAGGACTTTAAGGTCAACGGTGGTATTGGTGCTGTGGCCAGTAGATTATTGCTTGAAGGACCCATCATTAAAGACCGAACCGCTTTTTTAGTGGGTGGAAGGGCTTCCTATGCCCATCTTTTCCTTCCCTTGTTCGATGTGGACAATAAAGCCTATTTCTATGATTTGAACACAAAAATCAACCATAAGATCAACGATAGAAACAGCATCTTTCTGTCCGGTTATTTTGGAAGGGACCTTTTTAGCCTCAGCGAAAGCTTTGTGAACACCTATGGCAATGCCGTGGGAAATTTTAGATGGAACCATTTGTTTTCAGACAAGCTGTTTTCCAACCTATCCCTTATCTATTCCGATTATTTTTATGGATTGGAGCTTGATTTTGTGGGATTTGAATGGGATTCTGGCATTCAAAACTTTAACCTGAAGTACGACCTAAAACATTATATCAATGATAAGCTCCAGCTCAATTACGGCATGCACAACACCTACTACGTGTTCAATCCCGGAAGGATACGCCCCAATAGCCCAGATTCTGGTATTGTTGAGGAGCAACTGACGAAAAAGTATGCCAATGAAAATGCCATTTATTTGGATGCTGAGCATAAGATATCGGACAACCTCAGCATGAGTTATGGCCTAAGGATCAGTCAATTCAATAGATTGGGACAAGATGAATTCTATGTATACGAAAATGATAACCCCGTATTGTTCGACCCCTTTACCTTGATCTATCGGGAAGCGGAGCCCATAGACACCATCAACCCGGGAAAAGGCGGAACCCTTAAAAAGTTCATTAATCTGGAACCCCGTGTATCGGCATCCTATAATTTCAATGGGAAAAGTTCCGTAAAAGCCAGTTATACCCGCTTGGCGCAATATTTACATTTGCTGTCCAACACCAGTTCCCCTACCCCTTTGGATGTTTGGACCCCCAGCGGCCCGTTTGTGGAACCTCAATTGCTGGATCAATATGCCATTGGATATTTTAGGGACATCAAAGAGGGTGTTTTTTCCTTTGAAACCGAGGCATTTTACAAAGAGATACAAAATAGAATCGATTATATTGATGGTGCTAACCTTATTGCCAACAACGCCATAGAACAGATTATTTTGAATGGTGAGGCCCGGGCCTACGGCCTTGAATTCCTCATCCGGAAGAATGAAGGGAGGCTTACCGGCTGGTTGGCCTATACTTGGTCCAAATCGGAACAAAGGACACCTCCCAGAGATCTTACGGCTTTTGGAATAGACACGGGTCGCTCCGACCTTGAAACAGGCATTAATCTGGGACAGTGGTACAGCACTCCCTATGACAAAAGACACGACCTTGCACTCTATGGCAGCTACGAGTTGAGCAAAGCTTGGAGCTTTAATGGGAACTTTGTATTTCAGACCGGACAGCCCACCAATTATCCCGTGGGGCAATTTGAATTTGAGGGATTGGCTGTTCCCTATTATGGCCTGCGAAACAAAGAACGGCTGCCAGACTATCACAGAATGGACATTTCAGCCATCCTCACCCCAAAACGAAATGACCGGAAAAAGATACAATCCGAATGGGTGTTCAGCATCTACAATGTCTACAACCGGAAAAATGCGGCTTCCATCAACTTTAGGGAGAATGAGGATACCGGAAGAAATGAGGCCGTGCGAACCGCCATTTTTGGGATTATCCCATCCATAACCTATAACTTTAAATTCTAGTGTTATGAAAAAGGAAATTTTCTACATATTGATTCTGTTTTCATTGGTTTCTTGCGAGGATGTGATAGACGTAGATTTGCCCGAAACCGAACCCAAGCTCATTGTAAATGGTCTGTTACGGGTGGATAAAAGTCAGGAATTTGTTGATGTGCGCATAGAGATGCGGGAAACCACCAACTTTTTTGAGGACAACACCATAACCCAAGTGGAAAGTGCGGTCATTGGCTACGGGGTACCCAACCAATTTGGGGAACTCACCCAATTGGCCTTTTCCTCGCTGACCGAGGAAGCACCAGGAACAGGAGTCTATGTCCCTGACCCCAACTTCTCATCGGACCAACGCATACGTACTGCCGCCGTGGAACCAGGAGTGGTCTTTATCCTTCAAATACAGCACAAGGATAAAAGTTATTATGCCAGAACGGAATATGCCCCTACGGTTCCGTTGGATAATTTGGAGCAAGGGGACAATACGCTTTTTGATGAGGATGAAACCGAGGTCATTGTAACCTTTACGGACGACCCAGACACCTTGAATTATTACGTCTTTGATTTTGGGTACGGTAACTTTCAAGCGTTGGAAGATCAATTCTTTCAAGGGCAGCAGTTCCAATTTTCCTATTTCTACGACAACAATCTGAGCCCTGGTCAAACGGTTACCATAAGTATCCTAGGGGCCCATCAAGAGTTTTACAATTACATGGACCTCTTGGTGGAACAGACACAGGCCGATGGTGGAGTGTTCCAAACTCCTGTGGCCACAGTCCGGGGAAACGTGTTTGACGTCACAGGATTGGACAATATCGATATTTTTGACAATGTGCAGCGCCCTGATGAGTATGCCTTGGGCTACTTTGCCGTGGTCCAGGAATTTTCACGATCCCTTGTTATAGAATGATGCCATTTCTTATTGTACAAAGTACAACAAGAGTACCATTAAGATCCCCACGATACCTTGAAACAGGGTGCCTAAAGTATGTCCCCGCAAAGCGGTTTTAACGGTGATGTTTGAAAACTGGGAAACCACCCAAAAATAGCTGTCATTGATATGGGAAACGGTCATGGCCCCTGCCCCAACAGCCAGTACGGCCAATGATTTATCCATGGCGGAAACCAATCCAAAACTTTCCAGCAAGGGGGCAATAATCGCCGAAGTGGTAATGATGGCCACTGTGGAAGACCCTTGGGCCGTTTTCAACACCGCTGCAATCACAAAAGCAATCAACAGACCTCCCATTCCTGAACTGGATTCCAAATTGATCATGGAAGCAATGTCCATGGTGCGCAAAATGGCTCCAAAAGCTCCTCCAGCTCCAGTTATCAAAACAATGGCCCCAGCTTGCTTAAAGGCTTCCGAAACCCAGCCTTCCTTATCCTTGGCGGGTACCTTGCGCCCTAGGGAGAGGGCCAAAAACACTCCCACCAACAAAGCCATGATGGGATTTCCCAAAAAGTCGAGGAGATGAAAAACGATCCCTTCCCCCAAGGGATGGGTAGGATAATTGACAATGGATTTCATAGCGATCAGCACTATGGGTACCAAAAGCGGCATAAATGCCTGAATGGGTTTAATGGAGGTCTTGAATTCTTCTTTTTCCAAAACATCATCCACCGTTTCATCCTCTTTCAAGGATTTCCCAATAAGTCTGGCCCAAAAATAACCCGCCAGTGACACGGGAATGGACACGGCAAGACCCATGAGCAGTACCAGGCCCAAATCGGCCTCCAATAAAGCTGCTGCTGCCAAAGGTCCCGGGGTTGGGGGAACAAAAACATGGGCTGCATACAATCCCGTGGCCAAGGATATGGCGAATACCATCACCGGAATTCCTGTTTTTTTGCTGATGGCCTTGTTGAGTGAGGAAAGGATGATAAATCCCGAATCGCAAAACACCGGTATGGAAATCACATACCCAGCCAGATTGATGGCCAAAGGGGAACGTTTAAGGCCGATTATTTTTAAAATACTATTGGCAAGAACCTGGGTACTTCCGGTTTTTTCCAAATAAATCCCAATGACCGTCCCAAACGCTATCACCAGCCCAATACCAGAAAGGGTCTTTCCAAACCCCTCCGCAATGGTATTCATGATATCCGTAGGCGAAAGCCCCAAAAGAAAACCTGAGGCCACCGCCGCTATGGTCAGGGAGAAAATGGGGTGCATCTTGAATTTCACTGTTGCCACAATGATAAAGAGCACCACCAAGGCCAAAACCAATAGTTCCATGTTCAATTTTTATGCGATATCCCTTAAATATAAGCTAATATTCCTACTTTGGTCCCATGAGACATACGGATAAGGAGCTTTTGGTAAAGGGAATCAAATCGTTTGGCTATACCGTTGCCACCATGTTTTTAGGTCCCTTTCTATTGTATCAGGCTTTTAAAAATGAAAATCACCCCTTTTATATTCCCGTTTTGATACTGGGAATCCTTGTTGCGGGACTGGCCATTTATCTCGGGTTCAGGTCCGTGAATATTGTAATGGATGCCTTATTTGGAAAGAAATCAAAGGATTAATTTTTAGAGCTCGCAGGGGCGTTTTTCCATTTGTTGCTCAACTGGGCATAATCATAATCCAAAACCGATTTCTGCCGGTCCAGTCGATTTGAGGCAAATGCCCGTTGCAAAATATCCTCAATGAGATAGTCTTCGTGCACCTGTTCCGGTCGGAATTCCTCTTTCAAGCTAATGCTGAACATGCTCGCCGTGGTATTGTACCAAAAGGCCCGCCATCCACTTCGCAATTCCTTGACCAGATCAAAGGCAGTGGTACCGGTCTGCCGATAAATCAGTTTCACCAAGATCTGACCTTCGGTCCGGGTCAATTTTTTCAACTCGGCCGAAAACTCCTCTTCAATGAACTTTTGCACCTTCTTGGTATATCTTTTTTGATGTCGTCGCTTTTTAATGTGTTGTAGACTGTCGTTCAGTTCCACCAATCGCTCGGCAGCCAACTTGGCGTAGGGATACACTTTCAGGGTCTTTCTTCTCAGGATATAGTACCGGAGTTTTTCATTGCGATCGGCAAATTCCAGTTTCCCAAAGAGATACACTTCGTCCAATGCAATGGAACTGTACAGAATGGAATCCCCCTCAAACCGCACATAGTAATCCTCAATGGAATCCTTGGGATTCACCAAGGAGTCCGTTCCCATTTCCTGCGAAAAACCAAGGCCATGCAGGGTTAAAAAGACAATCAAAAAACTAGTGTGCCACATGCGGTCCATTGTTCAAAAGTCTTGCCAAAATTAAGGATAAAGGTAAGATTTGGCTATTAAATAAAAGTGAATATTAGTATGTTTGTGTACTAAATTGAACACATGGCAGCAGCAAAGATCATCAACGCTAAATCCCTTAAATTCCTTGAAAAATATCTAAACAATGCTTCTCCCACCGGCTACGAATGGGAAGGACAGAAGATTTGGATGGAGTACCTGAAACCTTATGTGGATGAGTTCATCACGGACACCTATGGGACCGCCGTAGCGGTCATCAACCCGAAGGCCAAGTACAAAGTGGTGATTGAGGGACATTCCGATGAGATTTCATGGTATGTAAACTATATTACGGACAATGGCCTGTTGTATGTAATCCGAAATGGAGGGAGCGATCACCAGATTGCACCGTCCAAGTGGGTGAACATCCATACCAAAAAGGGCATTGTAAAAGGTGTTTTTGGATGGCCTGCCATCCATACCCGTGACAGGGCCAAGGAAGAGTCACCAAAGGTGGAGAACATCTTTATCGATATCGGGGCCAAAGACAAGGCCGAAGTGGAGAAAATGGGTGTTCATGTGGGCTGTGTTATTACCTATCCCGATGAATTCCACATCCTGAACAAGGACAAATTTGTCTGCCGCGCCTTGGATAACCGTATGGGTGGGTTTATGATTGCCGAAGTGGCGCGTTTGCTCCATGAAAACAAGAAAAAGCTTCCTTTTGGATTGTATGTCACCAATTCGGTTCAGGAAGAGATTGGGTTACGTGGTGCCGAAATGATCACCCAGACCATTAAGCCCAATGTGGCCATTGTCACCGACGTTTGCCATGATACCACCACCCCTATGATCGATAAAAAGAAGGAAGGGGAAACCTCCATAGGTTCCGGACCGGTAGTTTCCTATGCCCCTGCGGTACAGAACAAGTTGCGGGAACGCATTCTGGAAACGGCCGAAGCCAAAAAAATACCCTTCCAACGATTGGCGGCATCCCGCTTCACGGGAACGGACACCGATGCCTTTGCCTATAGCAACGGTGGAGTGGCCTCTGCGTTGATTTCGCTGCCTTTACGCTACATGCACACCACTGTGGAGACCGTGCACAAGGATGACGTGGAAAATGTAATTCGTTTGATCTACGAAACTTTGTTGACCATCAAGGAAGGAGAGACGTTTAGCTATTTTGATTAAACACAGTCATTTCGAACCGAAACCCAATTGATATTCGGTAGAGCGTGAGAAATCTCACCTTTAGATTTCTTAATCGATACAAAGTATCTCATTTCATAATGACCCTTTTGAAATAAAATTGAAAGCACATCAACCTTTTTGGTTTTTGTGCTTTTTTTGATGCAATTCGTCACCTCAAACTTGTGTCAGGGTCCCGACATAAATAGATTCCTACTTTCACAGAAATTACATACTCGATTAAATTCATTTCTAAATTATGTACCATCTCGGCTGCACTCGATGTGACATTTTCTTATCTTTAAAGAACTATGGATGAACGGGTCGACATTTTGGATGAGGAAGGTAACCCAACGGGAGTGTCCTGTTTAAAATCCGAAGCGCACCGAAAAGGCCTGTTGCATCCTACCATCCATGTGTGGCTTTACACCAAAGACGGGCGGGTATTACTCCAACAACGGGGCAAGCACAAGGATACCCATCCCCTACTTTGGGATGTTTCCGTGGCCGGACATGTATCGTCCGGAGAGGATATTGAATGGGCCGCGGTACGAGAAGTGCAAGAGGAAGTAGGGTTGACCATTTCAAAAAAGGACTTGGAATCCATCGGTACCTACAAGGCCATCCATAAAATTTCGGAGGATTTTGTCGATGCTGAACTACATCATATTTTTCTATGCAAATTGAACATTCCCATCAATGAATTGACCAAACAAGACAGTGAAGTGGATGACCTGGAATTGATTCCTCTCTTTAAGTTTGCCGAAGAAACCTGGGGATTGGCCAATACGGCAAAGTATGTCCCACACGGCCCTACCTACTACAAAAAAATCGTTCAGGAAATTAAAAAGAGGCTTTGACCAGCTCTGCAAATTGACCCAAAGCATCCAGCTTGTAGGCATTCTGTTCCCCGGTCACCATATTTTTTACCACAAAGTTGCCATCAAGTAGTTCCTGTTCTCCCAATAGGATCACATACGGAACCCCTCTTTTGTCGGCATATTTGAATTGCTTCTGCATTTTGGCATCCGTTGGGTACAAATCGGCCCGAAGACCTTCTTTTCGTAGCCCTGAGACTAATTTTAAAGCCGTCAGACCTTCGTTCTTCCCGAAATTGAGGCAAAGTACATCCAAGGAAGTATCCAAGCTGTCCGGGAAGAGGTTAAATTCCTCCAAAACCAAATAAATTCGGTCCAACCCGAAGGAAATGCCCACTCCGCTCACATCTTTCAATCCAAAAATACCTGTAAGGTCATCGTAACGGCCACCGCCACCAATGGAGCCCATCTGGACCCCTTCTGGTGCGGCCACTTCAAAAATGGCCCCTGTGTAATAGTTGAGCCCACGGGCCAAGGTCACATCCAACTGCAATTGAGCCGATTGTAATCCAATATGTTCAGCGGTGGAAATGATTTCGTCCAACTCTCCCACTCCGACCATACCAACCTCAGAATCGGCCAAGAGGCTGCGTAGTTGCTCCAACTGTTCCGAAGCGGTACCCGCCATGGAAAACAAGGGCTGCGCCTTTTCAATGGCACTCTCGGAAATGCCCTTTTCCAGCATTTCTTCCTTGACCTTCTCTTCCCCTATTTTGTCCAATTTATCCAATGCCACGGTGAAATCCACCAACAGGTGTTTGGCCCCAATCACTTCGGCAATGCCGGAAAGAATTTTTCGGTTGTTGATTTTGATGGTGGCACCCTTTAATCCCAAATCGGTAAAAACCGCATCGTAGAGCTGCACAAACTCCACCTCTTGCAAAAGGGAGTTGGCCCCTACCACATCGGCATCGCACTGGTAAAACTCACGAAAACGCCCTTTTTGGGGCCTATCGGCACGCCAAACGGGTTGTATCTGATATCTTTTGAATGGAAAATCAATCTCGTTTTGATGCATCACCACATACCGGGCAAAAGGCACGGTTAAGTCGTACCGAAGCGCCTTTTCCGAAATCTTCGGTGTGAGCGATGCTGAATTTTTGGAACTATAGGTCACATCGTCCACCTTTGAGATAAAATCCCCGGAGTTCAATATTTTAAAAATCAAGCGGTCCCCCTCATCACCGTACTTGCCCATCAAGGTATCCGAGTTTTCAAAGGACGGGGTCTCTATGGGCTGGAAACCATAGGTTTCAAAATGCTTTTTTATGGTTTGGATGATATAGCTGCGCTTGGCCACTTCAGCCGGCGAAAAGTCTCGGGTTCCCTTGGGTATGGATGGTTTTTGTGCCATATAGTTAAAAATTCTCGTGCAAATATACGGGGTTTGTTAAATGTATAGAATGCTTGCGAAGTCATTTCGAACGAATGTGAGAAATCTTATCCATTGCGGGTTAGATTTCTCGTCGCTCATACTTCGCTCTGTCGAAATGACAAGACTAAAATGCCATACTGAATGAAGAGAAGTATCTCAAAGATTTCTCATCGCTCATGCTTCGTTCTGCCGAAATGACGAAGAACGGTAGCCTTCCCCCAATATCCATTGTTTGAATCCTAGTTCTGACCCAAGCTGCCAATAATTTCCTTCATCCATCAACTCAAATGGGGCATTCGTCAATTTAGGAAGGACATCGAGATGGTTTGAGGCTATATTTCAATATAAATCATTCGTTATGAGAACACCACTGCTTATCCTGCTTGCTTTAAGCCTAATTCTTATGTCTTGCTCCGGTGAAGATGGGGACGTTGGTCCGCAAGGGGAATCCGGGGAAAATGGCTATCACTGCTGGGACACCAACACCAATCGGTCCAATGACCCAGAGGAAGACACGAATGACGATGGTGAATGGAACAACTTGGACTGTATTGGAATGGATGGGCTCAATGGCGAAAATGGGATCAATTGTTGGGACTTGGATGCCGATTTTATGAACGATCCAGAGGAAGACACCAATGAAGATGGCAAATGGGATGTAACCGACTGCCAAGGAGCGGACGGCAACGCCGATGTGCAGAAAATTATTTTGGACCTTAATGACGCCGATATATATTTTTCCATTCTTGAATTGGCTGTCCCGGAACTTACACCAGAAATTTTACAAGAGTACGTATTACTGTTCCATTTTGAATATGTTAGTATAGATGCTAGTTCATATTTACCCCTTCCTGGAGGGCTGGCTCAATGGGATAGAAGCTACAATGTTGCGTTTGCCCCTGGGTTTGTGTATATCATAGTTTCAAACTTCGATGGCTCAGATACCGACCCTGGATGGTTGGGTGAATGGGACTTTTTACACATTACCCTTATAAAAATTTCTGCCTTGGAGGACAAGGGCCAAACAGCGCAAATCCAAAAAGCGCTTATGGAAGCGGACATTGTTATTGAAGATTATAAAGCCCTTTCTCCGTATTTTGGCAAGGAATGAACCCTAGTTTAGTTTGCACTTAGTGCATTTAGGTTCTCGACTGCGCTCGAACTGATAATTTTAGCGAAGTCGAAGGAGTTGTGGGAAATCTGTTTGATTTTGGGATTTCTCGTCCCTCATGCTTCGCTCTGTCAAAATGACAAGACCGATAGCTGATGTGCTGAACGGAGAGAAGTATCCCAAAAAACAATGGTTGAGATTCCTCAGTCGCGCTGCTTCTTCGGAATGACACAGAAATGCAAAGAGCCCTCTTCTCCCCTGATTTGTTCTCGACTGCGCTCGAACTGACAATTACTCCACATTTCCTCAGATATCAGATATCTGAAACCAGAAGTCTAGTATCATATCATTCCATAATCTGCTCAAACCACTGATAGAGCTCCCCTTTGGTAATGACAGCACCTTGTTTGATGAGTTCAAACTTGTCCACATTTTTATCTTCCCCATACGCTTTGGAGGCGGTGAGGTATTCCACAAAATCGGATTGGAAATTCCGTTTGAACCAATCAAAGCCCACTTTGGTGCGCAGGTCAATTTCTGGGTTCATGACCTTTACGGACAACAATTTCATTTCCTTTTCGGTCAAGTGGAACAGGTGCATGTGCATTTCGGACACATTTTCCAAATACTCCACCTTATTGAGCACCCCTTCCCATATCAAATCGCTAAAGACATCGATTTCCTCTTCGGCCACTTCGGGTTTTTCCGCTTTTAGGGTATTCCATTCCTCTGCGGTTATGGATTGGGTGGCCAAAAAATTGATGAACTCCGGATGCAATTCTTCCAACTGCTCTTTTGTAAGTCTTTTATACTTCATACCACAAAAATAAAAGGCTTTATTAAAACTTGGTAGTAGGTAAAACAAAAAGAGGGCTATGCTTTGCATAGCCCTCCAGTATTATTGGCTGAAATCAGCTTATTTGGCTTCAGCGATCACTTCAAAAGGAAAATCAACAATAACTTCACGGTGAAGTCTGATGATGGCATCATAAGGTCCAACCCTTTTGATGGCCCCTCCTTTGATACTGATGAATTTTCTATCGATTTGATGACCTTCTTTTTCCAAAGCGGCGGCCAAATCAATATTGCTGACGGAACCGAACAATTTATCACCGGCACCTGCTTTTGCAGCGATGCGGATTTCCAATTGTTTAAGCGCTTCGGCAACTTTAGCGGCCTCGTCAATTATCTTTTTCTCTTTATGAGCTCTTTGCTTAAGGTTTTCGGCCAAAACTTTTTTGGCAGATGGAGTAGCCAATGAGGCCAAACCTTGAGGGATCAAAAAGTTTCTTCCGTAACCGTTCTTTACGGTAACGATATCATCCTTAAATCCCAAATCCTGTACATCTTCTTTTAGAATAAGTTCCATTCTTCGGTATTTTTTTATTTCAACATATCGCCAACGTACGGCATTAACGCTAGGTGACGGGCACGTTTCACGGCCTGGGCCACTTTTCTTTGGTATTTCAAGGAAGTACCTGTAAGTCTTCTAGGAAGAAGTTTTCCTTGCTCATTTACCAATTTCATCAAGAAATCCGGGTCTTTGTAATCAATGTACTTAATACCTGATTTTTTGAACCTACAGTATTTCTTTTGCTTGCTGGTCTCAATGTTAAGAGGGGTCAAATATCTGATTTCCCCGTCTTTCTTTGCTTTTGCCTGTTGCTCTATAGATGCCATAACCCTATGCGTTTGCTTTTAATTTGGTTCTTCTTTTCTCGGCCCAAGCAATGGCATGCTTGTCCAATTTAACGGTCAAGAAACGCATAACGCGCTCGTCTCTCCTAAATTCCAACTCGTACGGGCCGATAGCCTCTCCAGGAGCTTGGAATTCGAACAAGTGGTAAAAACCACTTTTCTTGTGCTGAATGGGATAGGCCAACTTTTTAAGTCCCCAATTTTCCTTGGAGACCATTTTGGCACCATTCTTAATCAAGAAATCCTCAAATTTCTTGACTGTTTCCTCTATCTGTGTTTCAGACAGAACGGGATTCAAAATGAAAACAGTTTCGTAATGGTTCATTATAATATATTTTTAAAGGAGCGCAAAATTAGTAATATTTCTTTCTCCCTGCAAGAAAAGCTAAAAAACTTCGTTTAAATCCCAAGAGTTATTAACAAAAAAGAACCCAATAAACCTACGTATCGTATATGGCAATATACACAACAAAATAGACCATGTTTACATCTTTTGTTGCTGTTAAACGTGTTTTTTGTGTAATTTGCCGATGATTTAAAACCCTACAAATCACCCCATTCTATGAAATTAAAAAGTATAATTGTAGACGATTCCTCGATGCAACGGATGGCCGTTGCAAAGTTGGTCAACAATCATCCACATCTTGCTTTGGTTGCGGAGTACAGCAACGCCATTGAAGCAAAAAATGGCCTAAAGAACCACGAAATCGACCTTATCTTCCTAGATGTTGAAATGCCGATCATTAGTGGTTTTGACCTTTTAGAGGCCCTAGAGAACCCACCACAGGTTATTTTGATCACGGGAAAACCTGACTATGCCCTTAAGGCATTTGATTATGATGTTACCGATTATCTTCACAAACCCATCACACTTGCGCGTTTTGAAGCTTCTGTAAAAAGAGCAGTGGCCAAATATGAGCAAATGAACCGTGTAGATGAGGATGAAGAGCACATCTTTGTGAAAAGCAACCTTAAAAAGCGTAAGGTTATCTTAAACGACATTAAATGGATAGAAGCCCTTGGCGATTACATTAAATTGGTGACCGATGAGGCCAATATCGTAATCCTATCCACCATGAAATCTTTCGAAAAGCAATTGCCGCCCGAAAAATTTCTGAGAATCCATAAATCCTATATCGTGAATCTGGAGAAGATTGAAAAATTCAACAGTAAGAATGTTGAAGTGGGGGGCAGACAGATTCCTTTGAGTAGAAACAAAAAGACTGAATTGGCAGAAGCACTAGCCAACGTATAACTAAATGTGGTCCACATTGTAGACCAGTCTTACACTTTTATACTTGGAAATAGCATTAAAGGATTTCTCAATTCTTTTAATGCTATTTTTTGTTTGTACCAACGACTGTTGCCTGGGTATCTTGATGAGAATGTTTTTAAGATAATCCCTTCGAATACGTGCTACCGGGGGATACTCTGGACCTAAGATGTCCTGCCCCAACACGTTTCTGAGAGAACCTGCCAGCCAACTGGCGGCCTCGTTCAGCTTATTGAAATCCCTATCCTTTAAAGTGATTTTGACAATACGCACCAAAGGTGGGTATTTAAACTGCTCCCGCTCGTAATACTGCTCCGAGAACATCTTCTTATAATCATTTGTGGTGACTTGTTGCAATATTTGGTGATAAGGATTATACGTCTGTATGAGCACTTTGCCTCTTTTTTGGGTCCGCCCTGCCCTTCCTGCCACCTGGGTAAGCATTTGAAAACTACGTTCATGGGCCCTGTAATCCGGAAAGTTCAACATAGAATCCGCATTCATGATCCCCACCAAGCTCACATTTCTAAAATCGAGCCCTTTGGTGACCATTTGGGTTCCCACCAAAATATCCATCTCTTGATTTTCAAAGGCCGAGATAATCTTTTCATACGCGTACTTTCCCCTAGTGGTATCCAAATCCATTCGCCCTACGGCCACATCAGGGAAAAGATGGTTGAGCTCTTCCTGAATCTGCTCTGTACCAAATCCCTTATTGTCTAAAGTGGCACTGCCGCACGCCAAACAGGCTTGCTGCAACGCCATGTGGTAGCCACAATAATGGCAGCGAAGCTGATTTCTCCGCTGGTGATACGTTAGACTCACATCACAATTGGGACATTGCGCCACATGGCCGCAGGTGGTACACTCCACCACTGGGGCAAATCCCCTACGGTTTTGGAAGAGGATTACCTGCTCTCCCTCCTCCAAAGTCTCTGAAATGGCTTTGAGCAGCACTTCTGAAAAATGCCCCTTCATCCGCTTCTTTCGGGTCGCCTCCTTGATATCCACCAAACTGATGTCCGGCATGAGCACATTGCCATAGCGATATTGGATGGAAGCATATCCATATTTTCCTTTTTTGGCATTGTCCATACTCTCTATACTGGGCGTAGCCGACCCCAGAACAATATGGGACCCATGAAGGGAAGCCAACACAACGGCCGCGTCTCGGGCATGGTACCGTGGAGCGGGATCAAACTGTTTAAAGGAGCTTTCGTGCTCTTCATCCACCACCACCAATCCCAAATTGGAAAACGGCAAAAACAGGGAAGAACGGGCGCCAATGACAATTTGCGCTTTTTCCGCATTGGCCAATACATTGTTCCAGACCTCCACCCGTTCGTGAATGCTGTATTTGGAATGATAAACGGACACTTTATGTCCAAAATAATGTCGCAACCTATTGATCAATTGCGAGGTCAGTGCAATCTCGGGCAACAGATATAGAGCCTGTTTGCCCTCTTCCAAACATTCTTGGATGAGTTTTACATACACTTCGGTCTTTCCAGAAGAAGTGACGCCATGCAAAAGGACAGCTTTGCCCTCTGAAAAACCAGCTCGAATGGTTTCCAAGGCCTTGGCCTGATGTTCATTCAGGAGCATATGTTGGGATTCTTCCGATTGGCCGTCAAAATTCACCCGATCAGTCTGGATATGGTATTCCTTTAATACCTCCTTATCAATTAGAGTTTTAATGACTGCCCGCGAACTGCCACTCTCTTTTTCCAAATCGGCTATGGGGATAGGCTTCTTGGTTTTGGCCTGTATTTGAAACAGGGACAACACCACCTGACTCTGTTTGGGCGCCCGGGTCAGCTCATTTAACAACTGCTCCAATTGGGTCTCGTCATCATAGGTTTCGGAAAGCTTGACATATCGTACCAGTTTCGGTTTATACTGCTCGTACAGTTCTTCTTTTTGGAGCACCCCCCCTTTATGCACCAGTCCATTGATGAGTTTCAGGACATTTTTTTTGTCCACAATATCACTTACCTCGGATATTGTCAATGCGGTCCGGTGTTGCAGCGCCTCATACACCAGAAACTCATCGTCACCCAATTGCATTTCATCAATCTGGACGTCTTTGTTGGGCATGACCAAGGTCTCGCTTTCCAGCAAAAAAGCGCTGGGCAGGGCACTTCGTACCACCTCACCCAAGGTGCACATATAGTACTGTGCCATCCATTGCCAATGTTTCAATTGAATTGCATTGACCAAGGGGTTTTCATCCAAAATCTGATAGATTTCTTTAGCCTCGTAGGCCATAGGAGCATTGGTGTGGACTTGATAGGCCAAAGCCGTATATATCTTGGATTTCCCGAAGGGAACGGCCACACGCATCCCTGGCTGCAGAAAATCCGCCTCCTCTTGTGTGATCTTATAGGTAAAAAGTCGTTCCAAAGGAATAGGTAGGACGACATCCAAAAAATACTCCATACACTTATTCTTCCTTTACCCGATGCCACGTCTGGGTCCTGTATAAAAATGCCAAATAGCCCCTGACCATTAATTTATCCATATCCTCCGGATGGAGCCACAATTTTCCCCTGAAGGTCATTCCGTGTTCAGGGTCCAACATATTCGTGCCCTTATACTCATCCTTATCGTTCTTTATAAGGTTTTGAAAAATCTTCATCCCCAATACGGGTTGGTTCTTGAACTTCCCCTTACACTTGGTACAGAGCGCATTTTTCTTCCCTTTTTCCAAAATATCGATGATTCTCGCCTGCAACATCCCATTTTCGCGATAAATCTCCACAATGGCCTTTGTAGCCCCACTTCGGTCGTCCACCGTCTTCCATTTTCCGAATACGGATTGGGACCACATGTTCTGGAAAGCCAATACGGTCAAAACAAAAAAACATTTATGGAACATCTTGGTGCCTTTCATGCCGCTTCTTTAATGAATTCAAGGTGGCATTCAGTTCAAAACCCAACAATAAGATATTGGAATTCAACCAAATGAACACCATCAAAATCAACAATCCCCCCAGTGCCCCATAAAGTTCGTTATATCGAGCAAATTTTTCCACATAGATCCCAAAAAGATAGGAAGTGAGCACAAACAACAGGGTCGTCATCAAGGCCCCTGCCGAAAAGAACCTGGCCTTGCGTCCTTCGGCCGTCCCGAAATAGTAGAGAATGGAGGTGGTCAGATAGGACAGTACCATAAAAAACAGGATTTTGGCCAATTGGATTCCTACTGTATCCCCTTTTTCAATATCGGTTCCAAAGGTCTTTCCAAAGTATTCGCTGGTGTATTCCACAATATAGAACTCAAAATACACAAAGGCCACGGCACCCACAATCAGCAAAATGGACAATAACAGCCCCACCATGAATGCATAGAGGTATTGCCTAAAAAAATTCCGGGTGAGTTCCACATGATAGGAGTTTTCAAAACCGCCAAAAATGGCATTGACCCCATTGGCTACCAAGAAAATGGACAACACAAAGGCGGACGACAACAACCCACCTTGTTTCTGGTCCTTGATCTGTTGGTAGATCTCCCCAAAATAATCTCCCGTTGCCGAAGGCAGGAAAGATTCCAGAAAAAGGAGGAACTGGGCATCAAAATTTTCGTTTCCCACCCGCACATATGGAATAACAAAAGGAATAAGCGTTACCATAAAGATAAGCAGCGGGAACAAGGCCATGAATACGCTAAACGCAATGGAACTAGCCCGTGTGGAAACGGCACCTTTTACGATACCGACCACATACATTTCCATCAAATCATAGAAAGAGAGTCCCTCAAAAGCCTTGAGTTTTATGTTTTTCAATAACCGAACCAGCCAATTGACCACGGGTATTTTTTCCAACTGCTCTTCTATGGCTACAGACATCTAAACCGCTTTTAAACTAAGGTCCATGTTATATACAGAATGTGTCAATGCCCCTGAGGATATATAATCCACACCACACTCAGCATATTTCCGTATAGTATCTTCCGTAATTCCGCCCGAAGATTCGGTAAAGCACTGATCCCCTATGCGTTGCACAGCCTTTCTGGTATCTTCATAATCAAAATTATCCAGCAAAATCCTGTAGACGCCTTTGGATTGCAGGATTTCTTCCACTTCATCCAAATTCCTTGCCTCCACAATGATCTTTAAATCCTTGCCTTCGTCCCTTAAATACTGTTGGGTCTTTTGGATAGCTTTTGTGATTCCACCGGCAAAGTCGATATGGTTGTCCTTCAACATGATCATATCATACAATGCAAACCTATGGTTTTCGCCACCTCCGATCTTAACGGCCCATTTTTCCAAGGCTCGAATACCCGGGGTGGTCTTTCGGGTGTCCAAAATCTTGGCACCGGTACCTTCCAGAAGCGAAACATAGTATTGGGTCTTTGTGGCAATGGCACTCATCCGCTGCATGGCATTGAGTACCAAACGTTCGGCCTTTAGAATGCTTTGGGAACTTCCCTCCACGTAAAAGGCAATATCACCATGCTTGACCAAGGTGCCATCAGGTAGTAAAACTTCGACCTTAAGTTCAGGGTCCACATACTGAAATACTTGTTGGGCAAAGGCCACACCGGCCAGTACGCCCTCATCCTTTACCAAAAGTTTTGCCTTACCCATGGCAGTTGCCGGAATACAGGCCAATGAGCTATGGTCGCCATCCCCGACATCTTCCCGAATGGCGTTGGCAATGATCAAACTGAGTTCTTTCTGAAATTGTTCTTCGGATATCATCCACGAGGGGTTTTAACGAAAATAGTAAAAACATTCCTCCTTACCCATGCCCAGTACATGGTTCTTGTTTCAACACAAAGGATTATTTTTGGGGATGCAGATTACCTTGATCGCCATAGGCAAAACCGATGATCCTGATCTAGAACGACTTATCGCCATCTACGAAAAGCGATTGCAACACTACATCAAGTTTCAGCTACAGGTTATTCCCGATATTAAAAACAGTAAAAATCTTTCCGAAGCCCAACAAAAGGAAAAGGAAGGGGAACTGATTTTGGGACAGCTCCAAAATTCCGATGTACTCATCTTACTTGATGAAAAAGGGAAACAGTATACCTCGGTCGAGTTTTCCCAATTCCTCCAAAAGAAAATGAACAGTGGCATAAAGAATTTGGTGCTAGCCATTGGTGGTCCCTACGGCTTCAGTGATACGGTCTACAACAGGTGCAATGGAAAAATAAGCCTGTCCAAAATGACCTTTTCCCACCAAATGGTACGCTTGTTCTTTGTAGAGCAATTGTACCGAGGGTTCACGATTCTTCGGAACGAACCTTATCACCATCAATGATTAAATCTTAGACCGCTTCGCTTAAAGATTCAAGAGCAAAGACGCTGATCTCACTTGGTTCTTGAGCTTTAGCTTATTTTAGGATTTGGTACTTGGGATTTGTTGATTCAGTTATTGATTTACTTTCTCGCGAACTTTATCTTTTCTCTTTCGTCTTGTGATTCTTAACTCTAGATTCTTGACACTTGAGTTTTGCCTAGTAAAGTACCCTGAACTTAATGGTGTTTTCTATCGCCTTAAGTTCTTTGATGACGTCTTTGTTGTACTCCTTGTCCAAATCAGAGATTACATACCCTACTTCTGAATCTGTGGAAAGGTACTGACCCGTGATGTTCAAACCATACTTGGCCAACACCTCATTGATTTTGGCCATGATCCCCGGAACATTCCTATGGATATGTAAAAAGCGGTGCGCCTTGTTTTGCTTGGGCAGTCTAATATTGGGAAAATTCACCGCATCCACAGTGTTCCCTGAGTTAATGTAATCCATGATCTTGTTTGGCACAAAGTCGGCTATATCACGTTGGGCCTCCTCCGTACTTCCACCAATATGAGGTGTAAGAATCACATTGGAAAGTCCTTGCAATGGTGTTTCAAAAGAACCGTTGCTTCGTGGTTCGGAAGGATACACATCCACAGCGGCTCCGCCCAGTTTTCCACTTTTAATGGCTGCGGCCAAAGCATCGATATCCACCACAAATCCACGGGAAAGATTAATAAGCTTGGCGCCGTCTTTCATTTGGTTGATTTCACGCTCACCAATGAAGTTTTTATTCGCCTTGTTATCATCCACATGCAAGGTTACCACATCAGAAACGGACAATAAGTCTTCCAAGGTGCTGCACTTAACGGCATTACCTATGGCCAACTGATCGTTTACGTCGTAATAATATACTTTCATCCCCATGGCCTCTGCCAAAACAGACATTTGTTTTCCAATGTTTCCGTAACCTACAATACCCAAGTTCTTGCCTCTCACCTCTTGGGAACCGGCTGCGGTTTTGTTCCACTCACCGTTATGGATTTCCGTACTACGCGGAAAAATGCTTCGCATCAACATAATGGTCTGCCCTATGGCCAGTTCCACTACGGAACGGGTATTGCTGTAGGGTGCGTTGAACACCACAACCCCTTTTTTCTTGCTGTATTCCAAATCGATTTGAGTGGTACCAATACAGAAGGCTCCCACTACCAAAAGTTTGTTGGCAGCATCCAGAACCTTTTGGGTTACCTGGGTCTTGGAACGTATACCCAACACATGCACTCCCTTGATACGCTCAACTAAGTCGTCTTCGGAAAGACTGTGCTTGACCAATTCTACGGAAAACCCTTCTTCCGACAGGTTTTTGAAAGCATCGGGATGGACATTTTCAAGCAATAATATCTTGATTCGGTTCTTGGGATAGGATAAATTACGTGGCAAATCGTTCACAAATAAAAATTCATCTAGGTTAGGTGCTACGTGGTCCGCATTGTTCGTCGCTTTCTCACGGTGCACATTTTCAGTATAGGCGAAAAACTTATGGGCAATTCCGGCCTCACGCATCACATAGTCGCTATAGCCATCACCAATCACTTGGACCTCGCCATCCAAATCCAAGTTTTTTAAACACTCAATTTTCCCATTATGGGAAGCGAGAACATTGGCTTCATCGAATCCAATGATGTTTCCTTCTTCATCAAATTTAAAGGTATTGGCATAAACCCGATCGGATGGAATGTTGTACTCTTTTACTATAGGATCGATAAATTCCTTGAATCCGCAGGAAATCACATAAATATCATCCGAAAACTCTTTAAAAAAGTCTTTGTTCGATGCTATGGATTTGGAAATTTTGTGTCGCAATTCACCCACCAAACGCTCCAAATCGTTCTTGTGCGCATTCAATAATCGAATTCTTTTTTCAAGGGATTCCGTAAATGAAATGTCCCCATCGATTCCCAAGTTGGTAATTCTCTGGATCTCCTTGACAACTTCTTCCTTATTGGATTTGCCTTGAAGGGTAATTTCCGCCAAGACATCCAATGCCTCTACCCGGGTAAGGGTGCTATCAAAATCGAAAACGTATTTGCGTCCCTCTTCTACCATGATGTTCTCAAAAAATTAAGGCGTAAAATTAAGCATTAATTCCATCATCCAAATTGGAACCCGACCAAAACCTTACAGAATTGCGGATAAATCAAAAAACGCTTTTAAAATGTTTGAAATGGCACCCGAAATCCACTTTTTTGTAATGATTGCGTTCAAAACCAACGCCGGGTAATCTTGGAATACATCCGATATTCCTTTCCAAATACCTCCTCCAATGCCTTTTCTTCATTTTGAATCTGAAAATGGTTCATATATGATACAAATCCGGCAGCCAAAAGGGTGTTGAACGCATTGCCCAACCAAAGGCCAAAGGCCAGTAAAAAAAGAAGCATCCCCAAGTACATGGGGTTCCTGGTGAATACATAAATACCGTTGGTCACCAATTTTCTTGCCTTTTCGGGGCTCAAGGGATCCACCGTGGTTTTAGAGTCCAAAAATTGGCCCACTGCGATAAGTATCACTAAAATACCCAATCCACAAAGTACCATCGAAAGTGTTTTGCGTCCAAAAAAATCAAACTCCCCAAAGGGCAAAAAACTGTCCAAAACATACATCAGACCGCTAAAAACAAGTAGCACCAAAGCTGGGGGTATCCGTAGTCCCATATTCCAAAAGTTATGCTTCGAAATTACTACTTTTGAGCCTTATCTGAATTTTATAGTGTGAGACTTGTCTTTGCCACCCATAACGACCATAAACTCCGTGAGGTACAACAATTGCTTCCCAACTCCATTGAACTGCTCTCCCTAAAGGATATTGGCTGTTTTGATGAAATCCCTGAAACTGGGGAGACCTTGGAGGAAAATGCCAAAATCAAGGCCGATTTTGTGACCCAAACCTATGGTTTTGACTGTTTTTCAGACGATACGGGGCTTTTGGTGGATGTGCTCAACGGCCAACCCGGGGTCTACTCCGCCCGATATGCCGGAGAGCAAAAAAACGCCCAAGACAATATGGGCAAATTACTTTCCGAAATGAAAGGGAAAGAGAATAGGAATGCGCATTTCAAAACCGCCATCCACTTGAATACAGGTGGTAAAAGCCTTGTCTTTGAAGGGATTGTTGAAGGTGTCATCACCGAAAAAGAGACTGGAACGGGTGGTTTTGGATACGACCCCATCTTCATGCCTATAGGCTATGACAAAACCTTTGGGGAACTGTCCGCGGAGACCAAAAATGCTATCAGCCACAGGGGAAGGGCCATCCAGAAACTGGTGGACTTTTTAAAAAAGAAAGCATAAAAGCTTCCACGGAATATATTTAGCGTACATTTGCCGCTTTATTAACGCCGCCGGTATGGGCAAGGTGTTGCGATGGGCTTGAAAGGGTTATACGAAAATCGCTCTATGCAACACAACATATTTGCGATTTAAGGTATACACCGCTATGACAAAATTTGAAGCCTTGGGGTTAGATCAACCCCTATTGGATGCTATTTCCGATCTTGGATTTGAATCTCCATCCGAAGTACAAGAAAAATCAATCCCCATTCTTTTGGAACAAGACACCGATTTGGTGGCCTTGGCCCAAACCGGAACAGGTAAGACCGCTGCTTTTGGTTTTCCCATGATCCAAAAGATCCATGCGGAGAGCCGGACTACACAAGGTTTGATTCTTTCCCCTACCCGTGAACTGTGTTTGCAGATTACCAACGAACTAAAATTATACTCCAAATACATTAAAGGTCTGAACACCGTGGCCATCTATGGTGGCGCCAGTATCACCGAACAGGCCAAACAGATAAAACGTGGCGCACAGATCGTCGTGGCCACGCCTGGCCGGATGAAGGACATGATCGGCCGTGGCATGGTGGACATTTCCAAAATTGACTATTGTGTATTGGATGAGGCCGATGAAATGCTGAACATGGGCTTCTATGAGGACATCAAAGACATTTTATCCAACACCCCTCAAGAAAAATTGACATGGTTGTTTTCAGCGACCATGCCCAAGGAAGTGGCTTCCATCGCCAAAAAATTCATGCACCAACCCGTGGAAATCACCGTGGGCACCAAAAATGCAGGAGCATCAACGGTACAGCATGAGTACTATGTGGTAGGTGGACGTGATCGCTACGCAGCCCTGAAACGTTTGGCCGATGCCAATCCCGGTATCTTTTCCGTGGTTTTCTGTAGAACCAAGCGCGATACCCAACGTGTGGCCGAAAAATTGATCGAAGACGGATACAACGCAGGGGCATTGCATGGTGATCTAAGCCAAAACCAGCGTGATTTGGTCATGAATGCCTTCCGAAAAAAGCAGGTGCAAATGTTGGTAGCTACGGACGTGGCTGCTCGTGGAATTGATGTGGATGACGTGACCCACGTAATCAACTATCAGTTGCCCGATGAGATCGAGACCTATACCCACCGAAGTGGACGTACGGGACGAGCCGGTAAATCAGGTATCTCCATGGTTATTGTCACCCGTTCCGAACTGAGAAAGATCAAGGCCATTGAAAATAAAATCAAACAGGAATTTCTAAAGAAAAACATTCCTGATGGAATCGAAATCTGCGAGATTCAATTATATCACTTGGCCAACAAAATCAAGGAAACCAAGATCAACAAGGAGATTGATAGTTACCTTCCCGCCATCAATGATGTATTGGACGGTATAGACCGCGAAGAGCTTATCAAGAAAATAGTTTCCGTGGAGTTTACCCAGTTCTACAACTATTACAGCAAAACCAAAGACCTTAATAGTCAAGATGGTGGCAGGGATAGAGATGACAAAGGGACTTCCAAAGGAGAAATTCCAAATGAAGGTTCCGTGCGTTACTTTATCAATGTTGGTGAGCGCGATGGTTACGATTGGATGTCGCTGAAAGACTTTCTAAGGGATACATTGAACCTGGAAAAAGAAGATATTTTCAATGTCGACACCAAAGACAGTTTCTCCTTCTTCAATTCGGATGCGCATCTGGCCGAATTAATTATCCAAACCTTTACCGAATTCAAATTGGAAGGTCGCTTCATCAATGTGGAAATTTCTACCAAGCCCGGTGGTGGCGGTGGAAAAGGTGGAGGCAAAAAACGTGGACATCGAAAAAGTGGACACCGAAAAGGCGGAAGCAACAAACCATCCTTCAAAGGAGGAAAAAAAGGTGGATACGGTAAGAAAGGTGGCAAAAAGAGGTCTGGCTTTTATTAGTTAATTCTATATTAAATCACACGGGCTTCCTGTTTATTTTTCTTTGTTTAGTATTTTTATACCTACAAAGATTGCATGAGAAGATATCTACTTTTACTTTTTTTTCTGAGTGTTGGATTTTGCTTTGCCCAAAATGACGACGAATCCAGCGTTCAGGAAGAGTTGACCGCTACAGTAATCAACGCCCAAAGTGATTTTCCTTTGGAAAGTGTTCACATCATTAACCTTAACCAGGTAAAAGGGACCATCACGGACCAAAATGGAAAATTCACCATTCAGGCAGCTGTAAACGATACCTTATACCTTTCATACTTGGGATTTAAGACCCAAAAAGTACGGGTCACCAATGATATGTTCCGGTTCAAGGATACCAAAATAGCGCTGACCGAGCTAGCCTATGCCTTGGAAGAAGTCATCGTAAAGCCTTATCAGCTCACAGGCTATTTGGAAATCGATGTAAAGAATCTTCCCATCAACAATGCTTATCAGTACAGCATCTCTGGCCTGAACACCAGTTATGAAGGAGGCAACAAGAGCCCCAGTGCCGTGACCAAGGTCTTGGGGGCCATCTTGAATCCGGCCGACCTCCTGCGGAACCTCTTTGGTAAAAAGCCCAGACAGATGCGGAAATTACGTCAGATGAAAGAAGATGACAACATCCGGAATCTTCTGGCCTCCAAATTTGATAGAGAAACCCTCACCGAACTGCTGCAATTGGAAAAAGTGGACATCGAGGACATTTTGAATAACTGTAACTATTCAAAATCCTTCATCAATACGGCCAATGACCTGCAAATATTGGATGCCATTTCCAGCTGTTACGAAGAGTACAAAGTACTCAACCGAAAGTAACGAACACCGTTTTACGCTACACCCGCAGTGCCTTGGGACTATAAATAAATTTTAGTTTTCCATATTCATTTTATAGCTTTAGGGAAAATCCCAATGCATGAAAAAACTACTTGTACTCATGTCAATTCTGTCCATTTTGTTCGGTTGTAGGGAAGCTAAAAAAGAGCAACAAACCACAGAACAGGTAGTTGAGGAACAAAACCCCAAAAAGGAGGTTCCTTTTGTATGGGAAGGGGCCAATATTTATTTTCTGCTTACGGACCGTTTCAACAACGGGAACCCGGACAATGATATCAATTTTGACAGAACTGAGGACACTGCCGTACTCAGAGGCTTTGAAGGAGGTGACCTCCAAGGGGTAACCCAGAAGATCAGGGAAGGCTATTTTACCGATTTGGGCATCAATGCCATTTGGCTCACCCCGCTAGTGGAGCAAATCCATGGAGCAACGGACGAAGGATCTGGAAAAACCTATGGCTATCATGGCTACTGGGCCAAGGATTGGACAGCCTTGGACCCTAATTTTGGCACTCGAAAGGATTTGGAGAACATGGTAAAGACGGCCCACGCCAAGGGCATTCGCATTCTTTTGGATGTGGTGCTCAACCATACCGGTCCTGTTACCGAAAAAGACCCGGCCTGGCCAGATGATTGGGTTCGCACAGGCCCCAAATGTGATTTCACTTCCTACGAAACCACCACCGCATGCACCTTGGTAGAAAATTTACCCGATGTGCTTACCGAATCCAACGAATCCGTGGAACTTCCCGATGCCCTATTGGCCAAATGGAAGGAAGAGGGGCGGTTGAGCCAAGAACTGGACGAATTGCAGCTGTTCTTTGAAAGGACAGAATATCCTAGAGCTCCAAGATACTATATCATCAAGTGGCTCACCGACTATATCAATGATTTTGGGGTTGATGGGTTCCGTGTGGATACGGTGAAGCACGTGAACGAAAATGCATGGACAGATTTGCACAAAGAAGCCAATTACGCCTTTGAAATGTGGAAAAAGAAGCATCCGGATCATATTTTGGACAATAATCCTTTTTATATGGTCGGCGAAGTGTATGACTACGGCATTTCGGGAGGACGGGAATTTGATTTTGGGGACAAAAAAGTGGATTACTTCAACTATGGCTTCAAAAGCCTGATCAATTTTGAGTTGAAGGATGATGGCATGAAGGAATATGAAACCATTTTCAAAAAATATAGCAGCCTACTCAATACCAAACTAAAAGGAAAAAGCGTCCTTAACTATCTTACCTCCCATGACGATGCCTCCCCTTTTGACAAGGAACGCAAAAAACCCTATCGCTCCGCCAATGTTCTGTTGTTGACCCCAGGTGCTTCACAAGTATACTACGGGGACGAAACCTCCAGAACCCTTACCATTGAAGGAGCTGAAGGCGATGCCACTTTACGGTCCTTCATGAACTGGGAAGAATTGGACAGTCTGGCAAATGTTCAAAAGATTCACGAACACTGGCAAAAGTTGGGTCAGTTCCGAAGGAACCATCCTGCCATTGGAGCTGGGCGCCATAAACGTATATCCAAATCTCCTTATGTGTTTTCCAGAACCTATGTTGATGGGGACTATCGGGATAAAGTGGTGGTTGGACTTGACCTGCCCAAAGGCAAAAAATCCCTTAGTGTGAAAGGTTTCTTTGGGGATGGCACCAAATTATACGACACCTATTCAGGTACTGAAGTGACTGTTACCAAAGGTAAAGTTCTTTTGGACAATGCATTTGATATAGCCCTTTTGGAACTGGTAGAATGATCAATTTCTGGAATGTAGTGCAATCCGGTTGCCTTCGGAATCCAAGAACAATCCCATATACCCCACATCTGGACTAATTTGGGTCTTTGGTTTTAAAATTTTGCCTCCTGACGGCTCCACACGGTCCAATTCCTGCTGCAAATCGGTACAGGCAAAATAAATCAACACCCCTTCCGTATTGCTGGGCGTATACCAATCCGTATTCTGGATAAGACATCCCGCCGCACCGGTTTTGGCCTCATCCCATGGGAACCACCCCATCTTGGTGCCGCCCAAATCATGTACCTGGATGGCAACCCCAAAAACCGCTTCGTAAAAATTTTTGGCCCGGTCCATATCGGTAACGGGAATCTCAAACCATCCCACCATGTTTCGTTCCATATTACCCCTCCAAATTTGATTTTAAATTGTCCAAGCCCTCCTCAAAATCCTTTCCTACCATTTTATCCATGTTCATGAACAACATCATAATACTGAACGGAAATTTGTTTTTCCCGGAAAACCCCCAAGTCACCTTGGTGGTATCGGGATCCACGGATTCTGTAGCCAAATAGGCATCGGAAGTGGACTTCCAAGGTTTCAGGAATCGAAGTTCGGACTCAACGCGTTCACCTTCCACAATTTTGGTGATTTCCTGTTCTCCTTCGCCAACATCCTTATTCCCATTCCAATAACTGATCGCGCCCACCTCTCCATCGGTTCCCGTGAACTTTTTCTCCATATCGGGGTCTTTCTGGTTCCAAGGGGACCATTGGTCTTGATTCTTGAGAAATCGGAGGTTTTCAAAAACCTCGGATTTGGGTTTCGCGATTACAATGGATCTTGAAACATGGTACGTCTTGGGTGCAATGACCGCCAAAATAATAATGAGCAGCACAACTCCCGCCAGAATATAGAGTATCGTATTCATTTGTTTTTGAATTGGTTAGAAACTAAATGTACAAAAAACTTTATTCAGAAAGATACCGTTCAATAATTGCTTCCACACTTTTGATGGATTTCTTGGTCCAGTCCAAGCGTTTCTCAAGAATTTCGGTTTGGGTGAGTTGCCAATCCACATTGGATTTCCTGATTTTTTGGGCCAACTCTTGTATAATGATTGCTGCTGATACCGAAACATTCAGGCTTTCCGAAAAACCGACCATGGGTATTTTCAGGTATCCATCCGCTTGTTGCATCACCTCCTCACTTAAACCTTCCTTCTCCGTTCCAAAGAACACGGCAGTTTTTTTCTTCGGAAAAAAGTCAGGAAGCAGCAGGGAATCGTTATGTGGGGTCGTGGCGATGATTTGATACCCCAATTGCTTCAATTTAGAGATGCATTCAGAAGCATCCCCATATTTATGCACATCCACCCACTGTTCGGCCCCAACGGCTATGTTTTTATCCAACCGTTTTTGAAAACGATCTTCCACCACATGTACCTCTTGAACACCAAATACATCGCAACTCCGCATAATAGCGCTGGTATTGTGCATTTGGTACACATCCTCAATGCCCACGGTCAGGAATTTGGTACGGTTTTGCAACACCTCAAGGAAACGTTGCTTACGTTCATCGGTCAAATACCCCTCTAAATAGGTCAACAAATCATCATTTTGCATAAATGCCAAGATAGAAAAAAATGAAATTCCTATTTTTGAAACTCCCCTGCTCTGGTAGCCCCAAACTTCCAACTAAGAAAACTAAATAATGTCCAAAAAGAAAATAGTGGTGCTCACTGGCGCAGGAATGAGTGCGGAGAGTGGCCTCAAGACCTTTCGTGATTCCAATGGTCTATGGGAAGGTCATGATGTCATGGAAGTAGCCTCTCCCCAAGGTTTTGCCAAAAATCCTGAATTGGTCCTTGACTTTTACAACCAACGCAGGCGACAGCTTTTGGAGGTCAGTCCCAATGCAGGACACCATGCTTTGGTAAACTTGGAAAAACATTTTGAGGTGAGCATTGTGACCCAGAATGTGGACAACCTCCATGAACAGGCCGGCAGCTCCCATGTGGTGCATTTGCACGGCGAGCTGTTCAAAGTGCGTAGTACCCGGGACGAAACCCATGTATTGGAATGGAAAAAGGACTTGGTCTTGGGTGATGTGGACGCCAACGGGCACCAACTGCGCCCCCATATAGTCTGGTTTGGGGAAATGGTCCCCATGATGGAGACTGCAGCACAAATCACCCAATTGGCGGATATCTTGATCATTATAGGGACCTCCATGCAGGTATACCCTGCAGCCAGTTTAGCGAATTATGTGGCGGGGCAGACCCCAATCTTTTTTATTGATCCCAAACCCAGTGTACGACCATCGGACTTTGGGAACCTGACCATAATTTCCCAAACTGCTGTGGAAGGGGTGCCTACTCTTGTGAATCACTTATTTGATACAATGACCTGACTCCAATGGCCCAATCCAACAAACTTTTTTTCTGTGCTTCGGTAAGTCTGGCCTCTTTGTGGGTCCATGTATATTCTTTGAGAGGCATTTTGCCTTTTTTAACTTCCTCGACCAATTCTTCCAGCTTATGATCTTTCTTTTTGTCCGAATAATTTCCCCAATCCGAAAAATTAAGCTCCTCCTTACCTTCTTGGACATGGTGGTCCAACCAATACGAAATGGGTGCCACATTATTGTACCAAGGATAGACCGTGTTTCCGCTATGACAATCATAACAGGTAGACTTCAAAATCTGTTTGACCTCTGTACTAGGTTGGGTCTCGGCCTCAAAAACTGCAACATAATCACCATCGGACAGATTTTTGTTTGGTCTGTAAAACTGCATACCAATCAGGACGACCAACAAGGCAATTCCTATTTTTTTCGCTATTTTCATTCGTAATGGATTTTAACTAAAAATACACTTTTGTGACCAAACAACAGCTACATATCCATTTGCATTCAGGAAGACTTTCCAAAGTCCATATAGATCAATTGGTGGAACAATTGGTGAAACAACCTTCGTTGACCGAGTCACTCTTTCTTGAAGTTCTCCAAGAGGACAAAACAGGAACTTTCAATGCCAGCTGGACCTTTGATCATTTAATGCGGAAAAGATTGGTCTACCTATTGCCCATGATGACCCTTTTCACCAATAGCCTGTCCGAACTTCAGAGCGAATCCTGCATCCGCCCCATGGCCCATGTCTGTGAAATGGTCACAGAGGCTTATTTCAAGAAAAGAGACCTTATTTTCATCAGGAATATTGCTGATGAGCATCTTGAAAAAATAATGATCTCCTGTTTCGACTGGCTCATCAGCCCCATGAACATGGCCCCAAAGGTCTTTTCCATGACCAGTCTTTATTATTTGGGGTTCAAATTTGATTGGGTACATCCTGAATTACGCATCATTTTAGAGGATTCCTACGCCTCGGGTACGATCGGATATCAGAACAGGGCCAAAAAAACACTGGACAAGCTGGCCAAATTAAGCCAATAAACTCTACAAGTTTGAGTATCTTTGCCACTTTCAAAACAGTACGCAAAAATGTCCCTAACGCAACTCAATGCCATTTCACCGATCGATGGTCGGTATAGAAACAAAACTGAATCCTTACAAAATTACTTTTCCGAGGAAGCACTCATCAAATACCGCGTTCAGGTAGAGATTGAGTATTTCATCGCCCTTTGTGAAATCCCATTGCCCCAATTGGCCAATTTTGATGGCACCAAGTTTGAGGAGCTTCGGTCCATTTACAGGGATTTTTCTGCTGAAGATGCACAGGCCATCAAAGAGATTGAAAAAACCACCAACCACGATGTAAAGGCAGTGGAGTACTTCATCAAGCAGCGTTTTGATGCCTTGGGATTGGAAGACCATAAAGAATTCATCCATTTCGGGTTGACTTCACAGGATATCAACAACACTGCCATTCCACTTTCCATCAAGGAAGCGATGAACGATAGCTATGTTCCTTCCTATTTTGAGGTTTTTGAAAAATTGAAGGAATTGGCCAAGGAATGGGAAAACATACCCATGTTGGCGCGTACCCACGGACAACCCGCCTCCCCTACCCGTCTTGGCAAGGAAATCGATGTGTTTGTGGAACGTTTGAAAGAACAGTTCAATTTATTGAACGATATTCCCAGTGCCGCCAAATTTGGAGGGGCCACAGGAAACTACAATGCCCATAAAGTGGCCTATCCCAACATCGATTGGAAAGCCTTCGGCAGCAAGTTTGTGCAGGAAAAATTGGGTCTTTACCACTCTTTCCCCACAACCCAAATTGAGCATTACGACCATATGGCCGCTTTGTTCGATTGCCTTAAGCGCATCAATACCATCTTGATCGACCTCAACCGGGATGTTTGGACCTATATTTCCATGGATTATTTCAAACAGAAAATAAAAAAGGGAGAAGTGGGCTCATCGGCCATGCCTCATAAAGTGAATCCCATAGATTTTGAGAATTCCGAAGGGAACCTGGGACTGGCCAATGCCATTTTTGAGCATTTATCGGCCAAACTCCCCATTTCCCGATTGCAGCGCGATCTTACGGATAGTACTGTCCTTCGAAACGTAGGGGTACCCTTTGCCCATACCTTAGTTGGGTTTCAATCCACGTTGAAGGGGTTGAACAAACTCGTATTGAACCAAGCAAAATTTGAACAAGATCTAGAGGATAATTGGGCTGTTGTGGCCGAGGCCATCCAGACCATTTTACGCCGTGAAGGCTATCCCAATCCGTACGAAGCCCTTAAGGGCTTGACCCGAACAAACGAAAAGATTACCCAGAACTCTATCGCTGATTTTATTGAGACTCTGGAGGTTTCGGATGCCATCAAAACAGAATTGAAACAAATAACCCCAGCGAATTACACCGGGGTTTAATTAAACTCGAATTTCTCCGATTTGATAATTTAACTATCCCTCCTTGTGGATTTCCACTTGGTGCGGATACGGAATTTCGATTCCAGCGGCATCCAGGGCCAATTTGCAGTTTTCATAGGTGGCAAAGTACACATCCCAATAGTCCTCGGGCTTACAGAAAGGCCGTACCGCAAAGTTCACAGAGCTATCCGCCAGTTCCAATACGTTTACGGAAGGGGCCGGGTCTTCCAAGACCTTGGGGTTCGTGGTAAGCACCTTGAGCAACACCTCTTTGGTTTTTTTGATGTCCTCTCCATAGCCCACACCAATTATGGTATCTACCCGCATTTTGCCTTCGGCGGTGTAATTGATGATATTTCCATTGGCCATGGCCCCATTGGGGATAATGGCCAGCTTGTTCTGTGGAGTCACCAGTTTGGTGGTGAAGATTTCGATGCCCTTTACCACACCCAAAACACCTTGGGCCTCTATAAGATCGCCAATGCGGTACGGTTTAAAGATCATGAGCAATACCCCACCGGCAAAATTGGAAAGGGAACCTTGCAAAGCCAGCCCCACAGCCAAACCTGCCGCCGCTATCACTGCAGCGAAGGTGGTAACGTCCACGCCCAATCTTGAAATGACTATGATGATCAAAAATACTTTGAGGCCCCAGGATACCAAATCCAACAGAAATCGTTGTAAGGACTCATCATATTTACTTTTGGACATGACCTTTCTGGCGGTCTTTACAATTTTCTTGATGATCCACGCGCCTATGACGTAGATAAGGATCGCGGTGAGGAGCTTGGGTCCAAACTCCTTGGCCAATTCCAGGCCGTAATTCATCCATTCTTCTGCTTTTTCCATAGTGTAGTTGATTTGTTAGTGTTCTTGTTATGAGACACTAAGTTAAAAAAGAAGGTCACAAAACCCCGAGGATTTGGCAGATATCAATAAAAAAAGGGCAACTATTGTCGCCCCTTGGATTGTGTTGTGCCCGATTGTTATCCTTTCAAAAATTCGCCGATCTCTCCCAGTCCCTCTCCTTTGTAGTCCGATTTTTGGATGGCCTGCATGAGTTGTATGATATGGGCCGGGTTCATATCCTTGCCCAAAACGCGAACCAGGGCAAAGCCCTTGTCATCACTATCCCCGTAGATGATCACTTCATCAATGGCATCTTCCTCACCCAAATATTTTACCACGCCCTTGCCGTACTTGGAGTTGATCTTCATGAGTTCCACAAAGTCACCGTTTTTTAGGATCTCCCGCACCTTGTTGCGCTCCACTTCAAATTCTGCGGCATTGCCCGAATTCTTTTTGAACGCCAAAAGGTTGAACTTCCGAAGGGATTCCACCGCCTCCTTTTGGGTCGGGGTCAAATCCACCGCATCCATTTTAAGGATACTTGCCGGGACATCCACAACGATAAAATTGGGATTCTCCGAATTGTGCACGTAGTATTCCTGTAAACTCTGGCGTGAGGAGCAAGAAGCCAAAAGAGCCACTCCCATTACCAAAATGCCTTTTACTATATTTTTCATCTGTACTTTTTTTGATTGATTTGTTTTTAATAGAATCAGCTGACAGTGATTGGTTGATGAAACTTGATTTTTGTTACACCACAGCCCCATCACTGTCAACCGATAAATGACTTACTCTTTTTTGCCCGCCCTGTTCAACTCTTCGGGAAGGTTCATTTTTTTGGTCAAGGAATTGATCTTGTTCAAATCAATATCACCGGTCAATGAAAGCAGTACCGTCTCTATCTTTCTGCCATCGGCCTCCACTTCGTTCAGATCGGTGACCAACATCAGCAGTTCGCTTACATGGTCATCGTCCCTGCCTTGTTTAATGTAAAACTTTACATTGGCATCCTTGTCCTTCACACGCATAAGCTCTTCCATCTGGGAAGATTTTAGGTAACTGTTCACGGAGGCCCTCATATCGTCCCCTATCTTTTTGTTTTCCGTGGTAAAAACTTTCAAGCTTTTAAGGCTACTGGCGATATCCATAAAATCCCGGGCCTCTGGGTCGTTCACTTCCACATCGATTTTTGCCAATAGGTTGAACATGCTCTTGTTCACCACCACGGAGGTAACCTCATCCAAGTCTTCGAACTTATCGAACAAAGATTGTGAAAATCCCGACAATGGGAGAGCTGCGATCAAAATGATTAAAATATTCCTTCTCATGTTTTTCGTTTTTAATTGTTGTTGTAAATTTTTTGTTTTGCTTCCTCGAACTCTTTTAGGTAGGCCACTTTCTCCGTTCCTCGGCCAAAATTCTCCGCTAAAAGTTCAAAAGCCTTTTTGGTTTCCTGGTAAGCGTATTCCGCTTTCCTTCTTTCCTGGTACTCGTTACCAAAGTAAATACCAAAGGTTAAAACTGCGACCGCTGCAACGGAAATCCATTTGTATAGATTACTTCTGGTTTTTAATGGAACCTGCTTGGTAAACCGTTCTTCCTTGGCGTTGGAAAAGTAATTGAACATGGGTTTGTATGGCTCAAGGTGCGCTGGTACGCTTTCTTGTGCAAAATACTCCCGAAGCTTTTCCTCCTCAGCCACCGTTGTGTTGGCTTCAAAGTACTTTTCCAATAATTTTTCTATGTTATCCAATGCCATAGCTATGTTTTTTTATCAATTCTTCCCGTACTGTTTTTCTTGCTCTGGACAATGCCACCCGTACGGCAGTGGGCTTCATGTCCATCAATTCACATATCTCCTCAAATTCGTATTGTTCCACATCGCGTAATTGCAATACCATTTTTTGTTGTTCGGGCAGTTCCTGCATGATCCGTTCCATCCACTGCACACTGTCCTCGGCTTCCAATTGGCGTTGCAATGAAGTGGTTTCGTCACTGTAATTGCTGTGTACCAATTTTAGGTTACCGGCCTGCTTGGATTTCAATCGGTCCAAACAAAAGTTCTTGGTCATGGTCATCGCAAAGGCCTCAACGTTCTTGTACTCCGTCATGGTCTCATTCTTTGACCATAGTTTCATCAGGATTTCCTGTGTGGCGTCCTCTGCTTCCTCCCGCGATACCAAAAGGCGCTTGGCCAGTCGGTAGAGCTTGTCCTTAAAGGGCATCACCACATTTAAAAACTCTGATTGTTTCATTGGTTTGTCTTAGTTGTTTGCAGCCCCTTTATATCGGCCTACATTATCACGACGACACATATCGAAATTTGTTACAAAAAATTTGTATTCTGCTTTTATGTACCTATTTTGTACAGCAAATTTGTAAGAAATTATAAAATTTATCGCCTTACTTACCAACCTCATCACATATTTGGAACAAAAATTGAGGAATCCAATAAAAATTCAGCTATGAAAAAATATCTTCTTCCACTGTTGGGGCTAGTGTTCTTCTTTACAGCCTGCAACAATGATGACGACCAAATAAAAAATGGGGAAACTCCAAGTTTGAATCCAGGGTCTTCTGCCATAAGCCAGCATTTTATGTGGCAGGCCATGAACCTATGGTATTTTTGGCAAGGGGATGTGCCTGATCTAGCCGATGACAGGTTCTCTTCCAATAATGAATACACTTCGTTTGTAGAAGCTACCCCCAATCCAAGGAACTTTTACTACGATGTCCTTCTTTTTAATGATGACCGTTTTAGCTTTTTGAACGACGATTATACCGAATTGGTCAGCAATCTTTCTGGAGTGTCCAAAAGCAACGGACTGGAATTCAATCTTAAATATTTCCAGGATGAGTTCAATGTCTTCGGATATGTTATTTACATTGTACCTGATTCCGATGCCTCAACCAAAACCATTCAAAGGGGAGACATCTTTACACGCGTGGATGGTCAACAGTTGACCGAGGACAACTACATCAGCCTTCTTTATGGAAGCAATGATACCTACACCTTGGGGATGGCCGACATTGTTGGAGGTGAAATTGTGGACAATGACACTGAAGTGACCTTGACCAAAATTGAAAACCAAGTGGAAAACCCCATTTTGGTGGCCGAGACCTTGGATATAAACGGCACCAAAATCGCTTATTTGATGTACAACAGATTCTTGAGCGATTTTAACGAAGAGCTCAATGCCGCCTTTGGAAAGTTCAAGACGGATGGGGCTACGGAACTTGTTCTCGACATGCGCTACAACCCAGGGGGCTCGGTAAACACATCCCGTCTCTTGGCCAGTATGATCTATGGCACCAACACCAGTGAACTCTATATTAGACAACGCTGGAACGATAAGATACAAAGCCAATTAAGCACTGCACAGTTGGAAGACTATTTCGCCAGTTCCACCGGAGCAAGTGCCATAAACTCACTAAATTTAAGTCAAGTATATGTGTTGGCCACGGAAGACTCCGCCTCTGCCAGTGAATTGGTCATGAACGGTCTGGTCCCTTATATGGATGTTATCCACATCGGAGAAACCACAAGGGGAAAAAATGAATTTTCCATCACCTTGGTGGATGACCCCGAAAATGCATTTATTTATGATGAGGACCGGGAAGGCAACATCAACTCCCAGAATAGTTGGGGCATACAGCCCTTGGTGGGAAGAAATGAAAACGCAGCTGGGTTCTACGACTATACGAGTGGCCTAGCTCCCGACATTGTCCTCCCGGAAGATTTGGCCAACCTAGGTGTCCTTGGAGACCCCAATGAGCCGCTTTTGGCCCGTGCCATAGAGGAAATCACCGGAGTATCGGCCAAGAAAAGTTTTTCGGTCCAGATACCTGCAAAAGGTTTTATTAGTTCCAGGGTTTTGACCCCGGTAAAAGATAATATGTATTTGGATAAACCACTGGATGTAAACCTAACGTTGAGCAAGAACCAATATCTACAATAAGAAAAGCGGCCTAGGCCGCTTTTCTTTTTTACTCTACTGTTTGAAAGTTCAGCTGTCGACATTTACCCCTTAAGTTTTCTGGTATTTCCAGGACCTCAGGGTGGAAAATTCCGGCCAGCACTTCTATTCCGTTCACCAAGGTATTTGCCGATGATTGCGTGAACATATCATAGTCCGCAATAAAAACCTTTCCCTCCTTGACTGCCTTGATCTCATCCCATCCGGGTCGTTTCATTAACAGATGGATTTCCTCCAAGGTTCGGTCAATCCCAAAACCGCAGGGGGCAATGACCAAGACCTCTGGGTCATATTGCGTGATTTTTGACCAAGAGGTGACCACACTATCTCCGGAGGGGTTGGAAAGCATGTCCACACCTCCCGCATAGGCAATCTGATGGGGAATCCAATGACCACAGTTGAATATAGGCTGTATCCACTCCATGAGCATCACCCGCTTGGGCAAAGCCTTAGCTGAACGTAATTTATCGGTCACCGAACCAATACGCTTATGAAGTCCTTCCAAATACTTATAGGCCACCTCTTCCCTGTCCAACGCCTTCGCAATGGTAATCGCCGATTCAAAAACATCTTCCAAGGATTCAGGGCTAATGGAAATCAGTTCAGGTTGCTTCTTTAAATTGGCAACAGCAGCAGAGGTACAGGCGGTATCAATCTGGCAAACATCGCACATATCCTGGGTGAAAATAATGTCCGGGGCCATTTGCTCCAAAAGCCTTTCATCCACATAGTACAATTGCTTCCCTTGATGCTTACTGGCCGAGAAAAGCGAATCGATTTCCTGGCTGGACAAATTCTTGCCCTCAAGGATACAGCGCACCACGGGTTTCTTTTCCCGCAAGCCCTGTTCGGGGCACTCAAAGGTGATTCCCATCAAATGTCCATCGAGGCCCATATCATAGAGCATTTGGGTAACGGCCGGCAAAAAGGAACAGACTTTCAACATAAGATTGGAAAGGGTTTATAGGTTCAAATTCAATCCAAAGGCCAAATTTCTACCACGAGTGGTGAAGCCGATTACTTCGGTATATTCCTCATTCAATAGGTTATAGCCATTGACAAAGACCTTCAACCTGTTGGGTAACAATTGATGCTCCACATACAGATTCACCAAGGAAAATGCCTCCAAGGGCTCGTCCATATAAGTCATGAAATTGGTATCAAAACGTTCCCCGGTATAGGCATAGCTCAAGGATAGGTTGGTGGTTTCACAAATTTGGTAGCCCAAGGCAAAATTTACCTTGTGCTTGGGAATTCGAATGGCATTGTCCCCCTTTCGTTCCGTAAAGGTGTAGTTGGCATTGATGTCCAACACATCTACGGGTTTCCAAGACAGCTCCACTTCCACCCCAGTGGCATCGATCTCATCAGAAATGTTGATGCTGGTGAAGTTCTGGTCGTACCCGATGGCATTTTTTTCATTTCTGTTGAAATACAGGGCACTTACACGCAATCCATCATTGACCTTGTACTCAACTCCCCCTTCAAGGGTTCTATTCTCCTCGGGCTCCAAGTCTGGATTGGAACCAAAATCCCCGAACAATTGGGTCAAACTTGGCGTAATGTATGAGGTGGCATACGACCCGAACAGTTTCACATACCCATTGGCAGATGAAAAAACATAGGAAGGGTTAAGATTATATACAAAATGACTACCGTACTCAGAGTGATTGTTCCAGCGGCTGCCAAGGTTCAGGTTCAATCCAAAATCGGAAACATACACCACATTGGCATAGGGGTCAACGATATTGAAGTCCGTGTCGTTGGAAAAAGTGGCCTCATCCTTGAGATAGTTCACGCCCAAAATGGTATGCCATTTATCGTGGACCACATATTTGTTGTAAAAATCGAGCACCAAATTCTTTCCGTCCGATAAACTCTCACCATAGGTGCTTTTGGAATCCGTTTCGTAATCCGTATACGCTGCGTTCAGGTGCAACGACCCATTGCCATATGCAAAAGATGAGGCAACCCCGGCCCTCTTTTGGTCCACTCTGGAGCGGTTCGGGGCTTCCATGAAATCGGCATCAAATTCATTGGAATAACGGGTCTGGTTTCCATAAACCGACAACCTAAAGTCCTTGGAAAATTGATATCCCAATTTAACATTGGTACTGAAATGGGAAAAATTATCCTCTTCATTTTCCGGGGTCACCGCTGCGGAAAGCCCTTTGGAACTGCGGTTGGAAAAATCCACCACATAATCGAATTTATCCAAGGTCCCATTCAAGGAAACCGCATTGCTGAGATTCCCCAAATTGTAGTTTTGGTCATCAGCCGTCTGATTGGTTCCCACTGTGGATTGAAAATTCCCAGCCAATTTCTCTTTGGAGCTTTTCTTGGTAGTGATGTTGATCACAGCCGTAGCGGCATTGGTCCCGTAGAGGGTACTGGCCGCTCCCTTGATAATCTCTATGCTTTCAATATTTGCCGTGGAAAGTAATCGCAGATCGTACTCTTGGCTAAAAGATGATGGGTCGGAAACCCTGACCCCGTCAATGATGACCAAAACCTGTCTTCCTCGACCGCCACGGGCAAAAACGCCCAAAACATCGCCGTCACGTCCACGACTTCCCGTAATCTCGATCCCACTTTTGGTGTTGATGATCTGGGCCACGGTCTGGCCTTGTTTTCGTTCTAATTCCTCAGCAGTGATCTTGATCACGGTCTTTCCTGAATTCTCTCGTTTCAGTTCAAATTTGGAATCGCTCACTACAACCTCATCCAGTTGTTGCACGTGGGCCGAATCTTGTTGTTGGGCACAAAGTCCCTTGCCTGCCAAAAGGGCGGCACATAACCATAAATGATTTTTCTTCATTTCGTTTAAATCAATAAACGGGAGCGTAGTATGATGTTCATACGCAAACTTTTATCCCGAAAGTTTAACATTGTTTGTTTGAATTTGGCAGGTCTCCTGACTTGCTTTATGCGGTTTGACCTTCCCATCCCGGTCGGACAGTGGTTTAGAAGAAACCGCATCCCTTTTTAAGGGTGCCAAAACAAGTTTGGCATAAACTTACAGTTGCGGGAACAGTTCTGGATTTTCACCGGATTCCCTTTTAATCACACGTCAACAACAACGTGCAAACCAAAATTCATCGCGAAAGTAATCAATCTGTTTAATCTTTTTTTGCAAAAGTTAAATAATCTTACTTTTGGTCCATGGCAGAAAAACAATTATCCAAACTTCTCATCGGAGTCGCTTTCTTGCTCCTTATTTTGGGCTGTGATGAAAAAAAGAAGGCTCCAGCCATCGACCTAGCAACTACGGAAGAATCCCAAATCCAATACGCTACGGGCTTCACGGTCAATCATAATGGACAGTTCACGGAAATTGAGGTTACGGCGGCTTGGCCCGGTTCCGAAAAAAGCTTCAAATATGCCTTGGTGCCCCGGGAGAAGTTGGCCGTCATTACCCTACCCAGGGACGCCTATGATGCCATTGTGGCCACCCCAGTGGAACGCTTGGTGATTACCTCTACCACACATATCCCATCCTTGGAAGCCTTGGGAGTACTGGAATCCGTGGTAGGATTTCCCAATACCGATTTGATTTCCTCTCCTGCTACCCGACAAAGAATTGACCAAGGCCTGATCAAAGAGTTGGGTACCAATGAGAACATCAATACAGAGGTGGTCTTGGAACTCAACCCCGAACTAGTCATGGGATTTGGCATCAACGACACCAACAAGGCTTATGACATCATCAAACGCGCTGGAATTCCTGTGGTCTATAATGGGGATTGGGTGGAACAGACCCCATTGGGAAAAGCGGAATGGATCAAATTCTTTGCCCCTTTCTTTCAGAAAGAAATGGAGGCCGATAGCATTTTTAACGATATTGAAAAGTCTTATCAAGAGGCCAAAGTACTGGCCAAAAATGCCAAAGAACGTCCTACCGTACTTACTGGGGGACTTTACAAGGATGTTTGGTATGTTTCTGGAGGAAAAAGTTGGATGGCGCAGTTTTTAGCGGACGCCAATACCGATTATATCTGGGCCGATACCGAAGAGACCGGAGGAATTGGTCTAAGTTTGGAAGCCGTCCTCGAAAAAGCACAACAAGCGGATTATTGGTTGAATCCGTCCCTTCACGGGACGTATGAAGAATTGGAAAAGGCCAACATCCATTACCTCCAATTTTCGGCATTTTCCAATAAGAAGGTATATTCCAATGCCATCAGGAAGGGAGCCACAGGAGGTTTGGTCTTCTATGAATTGGCACCCCAACGCCCCGATTTGGTATTGAAAGATCTCATTTCTATTCTGCATCCGGGGCTCTTGACCGATTATGAACCTCATTTTTATAGGCCTTTGCAATAGATGTCGCACCCAAGATCATATCGCCTTTCCTTTGTGTTGATTTCGGTCGCGCTCTGCCTTGCATTGGTATTGAACATCAGTTCGGGTTCCGTTTCCATTCCCTTTTCTGCAACCCTTTCCGGGCTTATGGGGAAACCTTTGGAAGTATCTTCATGGGAATACATCCTTTGGGACTATCGCATCCCCAAGGCGCTTACGGCACTTTTGGTAGGTGGTGGGCTTTCCCTGAGCGGACTCTTGATGCAGACCTTGTTCCGAAATCCACTGGCAGGACCCTTTGTCTTGGGCATTAGCTCCGGCGCCAGTTTGGGGGCCGCACTGCTTTTGATGGGCACCTCCTTCATTTCAAGCTTTGCTTCCCTGTCTTTTGTGGGCGATGTGTCCCTGACCATTGCTGCCAGTCTGGGCAGTTTTTTGGTGCTGGCCGTAGTGCTAACCGTTGCGCAACGGATACGCGACACCATGGCCTTATTGGTCATTGGGTTGATGTTTGGTAGCATTACCTCGGCATTGGTAAGCGTGCTGGCCTATTTTACCAGCGCGGAAAGTTTACAAAGATTTATTTTTTGGTCTTTTGGTAGCGTAGGCAATTTGAGCACCCAACAATTATCGCTTTTAACAGGGATTGTGTTCTTGGGCGTTTTGCTCTGTATCCTCTCCATCAAAGCCCTCAATGCCTTCTTATTGGGAGAGCATTATGCCCAAAGTCTTGGAGTTTCCCTTAAAAAATCAAGGTGGATCATCATCATCGCGGCGGGTTTGTTGGCCGGTGGCATAACGGCTTTTGCTGGTCCCATTGTTTTCATCGGTTTGGCGGTACCACACCTTACCCGACAGATATTCGACACCATGGAACACCGTGTTTTAGTGCCTGCCGTATTCCTGTATGGGGCCATTCTTATGCTGCTCTGTGACACCTTGGCCCAATTACCCAACTCAGTGAACGTATTGCCCATCAATGCCATTACCTCATTGGTAGGGGCACCCGTTGTAATATGGTTGTTGGTACGAAAACGCAAAATGATATTCTGATGGAAACCGTTGAAGAACATATCCTTTCCACCAAAGAACTTGCCATTGGGTATGGTGCAAAAGTTGTGGCAGAACACATCAATTTTTCTTTGGAAGCGGGAACCTTGTGCGGTATTGTTGGGGCCAACGGAATCGGGAAATCCACCTTGCTCCGAACCTTGGCTGGTTTTCAATCCAAACTAGGAGGTCGTATCGATATAAAGGGCAAAGCCTTGGAGGACCATTCGCCATCTGAAATGGCCCAAAAACTCAGTGTGGTCCTCACCGAACCCCCGGCATCCAAAAACCTTACTGTCCAAGAACTCATTGCTTTGGGAAGACAGCCCTATACCAACTGGCTGGGAAGCCTTACCGCATCGGACAAAGAACACATCAACCAAAGTATAAACGCCTTTTTGCTCAACGATTTACGAAATGCCAAATGCCACGAATTGAGCGACGGCCAGTTGCAACGGGTTCTTATTGCCCGAGCCATGGCCCAGGACACCCCTTTGATTCTTTTGGATGAGCCCACTACCCATTTAGACCTCTATCACAAGGTTCAAATCTTGAAATTGTTGCAACAATTGGCCCACGAAAGCAAGAAAACCATCGTCTTTACCACCCATGAGATTGACTTGGCCATTCAGTTGTGCGATAAGACCTTGATTTTGGACGGCGTAAACAACCCGTTCGGAGCACCATGCGAACTGATTGAACAACATCATTTTGAACGCCTGTTTCCTTCGGAAATGATTCAGTTTGATGCCAAAACGGGCACGTTCAAGGTGAATAAGTAAGTTTGTTTTCCATTTCGGCATCCATCGGAATCCGTTATCTTTATCCGAAGAAATCTTTTCATGAGTACAGAACTGATCTATCTATTTATAGGAATCATTGCCTTGGCATTAGGGCTGTTTGGTGGCATGTACATCCAAAAGTTAAAGACCAAGTCCACCGAAAGTGTCTGGGGCGAACGGGAGCAACAACTGCATGCCTCCATCAAATCCCTCAATGATAAATTGTTGTTGGGTGATGAGGAACGCAAACAGTTACAATCCGAAAAAGAACAGCAAAGCAACCAGTTGGTGCGTTATCAGGCCGATTTGGAAAACCTTCAACTCAAAAACAGGGAACAAAAGGAAGAGGTTGAAAAACTACAGGAAAAGTTCACCAAAGAGTTTGAGGTCCTTGCCAACAAAATTCTGGAAGAAAAAAGCGAAAAGTTCACCAAGAGCAATAAAGAGAACATTGAGAACATCCTCACCCCTCTCAACAAAAAGATAAAGGAGTTTGAGGAAAAGGTGGAAAATTCGCAAAAGGAAAACATCAGCATACACTCGGCCTTGAAGGAACAGTTGCACCACCTCCAGAACCAAAACCTTAAGATAACCCAAGAGGCGGAAAACCTGACCAAAGCATTGAAAGGCGATAGCAAAATGCAGGGAAACTGGGGAGAATTGGTGTTGGAACGGGTCTTGGAAAAGTCTGGTTTGGAGAAAGATAGGGAATATAGTGTCCAGCAAAGCTTTACCCGTGAAGATGGCAGCAGGGTCTTGCCCGATGTCATCATCCATTTGCCCGATGGCAAAAAAATGGTCGTGGATTCCAAGGTCTCATTGACCGATTATGAGCGATATACCAATGCCGAGGAGGATGACCGACCTAAATTCCTGAAAGATCATATCAACTCCCTTCGAAAGCATGTGGAGCAGTTGTCCGCCAAAAAATATGAGGACCTCTATGAAATGGAAAGTCCGGATTTTGTATTGATGTTCGTGCCCATTGAGCCTGCCTTCGCCGTGGCCATAAACGAGGACGTATCGCTCTACAACAAGGCCTTTGAACAGAACATTGTGATTGTGACCCCATCTACCTTGCTCGCCACGCTTCGTACCATTGATACCATGTGGAGCAACGAAAAGCAACAAAAAAACGCCATGGAAATTGCCCGACAGGCAGGGGCCCTTTACGATAAATTTGTTGGTTTTATGCAGGACTTGACCCAAGTGGGCAAAAAAATGGATGATGCCAAAGGGGAATATAAAAATGCCATGAACAAGTTGTTCGATGGTCGAGGTAACATAGTAATCAGTATCGAAAAATTACGAACCATGGGGGCCAAAGCCAAAAAATCCTTGCCCGAGCCTATTTTAAAGCGTGCCCTCGAGGATGATTTTGAAGAAGACCCTAAACTAGAACTATAAGTCGTGAGAAAGTTTTTATTTATCGCCATTTCTGCCATAGTGCTGGGAATCGCAGCCTATTTTGCCTTTATCTACTACGTGCCCTTCAGTGAGGGCTATCGCTCCGGGGAGCTCATCAAGTTCAGCCGTAGGGGTGTGGTGGTAAAGACCTGGGAAGGGCAAATCAGTCAGGGACTTTCGGGTACCAATGTGTTTTCCTTTTCCGTGGAGGACAACCAAACGGAAATCATCGAAAAGATGAAGGAATATCAAGGTCAGTACATCAAAGTGACCTATAAGGAACGCTACGCCACCTTCTTTTGGCTGGGTGATACCAAATATTTTATCACCGAAGTGGAAACCGAAAAATCACCGCTATTCAGAAATCAATGAAAAAATTCAAGTCGTCCAAAGAAAGTAGGGTCTCCATTACCGAACTGATGCTTCCTTCCCATTCCAATTTTGGGGGCAAGGTGCACGGTGGACACATTCTTAACCTTATGGACCAAATAGCTTTTGCCTGTGCCTCCAAACATTCGCAAAGTTACTGTGTGACCGCTTCCGTAAACCGGGTGGATTTTTTAAATCCCATTGAAGTGGGTGAATTGGTCACGCTCAAGGCCTCCATCAACTACACCGGAAAAACTTCCATGGTGGTCGGGGTCCGGGTAGAGTCCGAAAATGTGACCACAGGGGAGGTAAAACACTGCAACTCTTCCTATTTCACCATGGTATCCAAAGGCACAAACGGAAAAAACAAAGCGGTTCCCGGATTGATCTTAAAAAGCAAACAGGACATCCGTAGGTTTGCCCGAAGCAAGGAACGGAAGCAATCCGCCTATAATCGCGACAGCAAATACGAATCCAACAACTTTAAGGTAAACGAGTTTTTGGAGTTTTTGGAAGGTGAAAACGTGACTATGGATTTGGACTAAGCCCTGCGGCGGCATCCTCATCCAAAAACCAAACCAGATTTCCCGATGTTGGATTGACCAAGGTAGCTGGATATGCATCGGAACCTTCGGTTTTTTCCACAATCACCTTTACTTTTTCTGCTTTGGAAGCCCCGGTGACCAAAAAAGCTACTTCTTTGGCCGTATTGATGACCTTCCCATTGATGGAAACCCTTTTTTGACCTGAATCGGGATGGGTAGCCACCACACAATGGTCTTCAGCATTCCAAAGTTCAATCTCATGGGGAAAAATGGAAGCCGTATGTCCGTCATCGCCCATACCCAAGATCACCAAATCAAATTGTGGGACTTCCTCTACCCTATCCAAATTGATTTCCAATAGGTTGGCATAGCGCATGGCTTCACCGTTGGGCTCATTTTCTCCCAATACACGGTGGATATTCGCTTCTGGCACCTCAATTTTTGAAAATAGATGCTCCACGGTCATTTTGTAGTTGCTGTCGTCATCAGTTGGAGGAACGCAGCGTTCATCTCCCCAATAAAAATGAATCTTGTTCCAATCGATTTCATCTGAAAACTTTTGGGCCAATACATCAAATACGATTTTGGGTGTACTCCCCCCGGAAAGCGCCACATGGAACTCCCACGAATTGGCCCTCTCCTTAAAATAGACTGAAAACTGCTCCGCTACCTCTTGCTTGTCTTTATATATTTTTAACTCCATCAACCTCTAATTTCATTTGTTCTTGACTAAACTGGTTCTCGACTGCACTCGAACTGACAATTATTTATTGCTTATTGTTCATTGTTATTAGCAAATCACACAATATCCGGGATCATCGGCGAGATTTTCCCCTGGGTTCCTCCAAAATCCAGATCCATTCATCAGATTATCGGCATTTTCAGGACCCCATACCCCAGCAGCATATCCGTACATACGAACATCCTTGCCATTCTTCCAATAGTCCAAAATGGGGTCTACAAACTCCCAAGCGGCTTCCACCTCATCGGCGCGGGCATATAGCGTGGCGTCTCCCTGCATGGCATCCAACAAAAGTCGTTCATAGGCCTCCATGACATAGGTTTGCGCCAAACTAGAGTAGTAGAAATCCAAATTGGCCCGCTCCACCTTAAATCCCTGCCCTGGAACCTTTACCCCGAATTTGATCAAAATACCTTCATCCGGCTGTATTCTAATAATCAGTTTATTATCCTTGCTGTCCATACCCGAGTCCTTAAAAATCTGGTGGTGCGGTGCCTTAAAATGAATCACGACTTCGGTGACCTTGGTAGGCATCCGCTTTGCGGTACGCACATAAAATGGCACCCCGTGCCAACGCCAGTTGTCCGCATAAAACTTAATGGCAGCATAGGTTTCGGTAGTGGAATTGGAATCTACCCCCTCCTCTTCCCGATATCCGTTCATCTTTTCCCCATTGATTTCAGAGGCTACATATTGGGCACGGATCGTATTGTCGAACAAGGTCTGCTCGTCCTTCATAATACGAAGCGATTTCAGGGCTTTTACCTTCTCATTGCGGATTTCCTCAGGCTGATTGCCTATGGGCGGTTCCATCACCACCAAGGATACAATCTGAAGCAAATGGTTCTGGAACATATCCCGAAGTGCCCCTGATTTGTCGTAATACCCCCCTCTTTTCTCCACACCAACGCTTTCGGCATTGGTAATTTCCACATGGTCGATATAATTCCGGTTCCACAACGGCTCAAAAATGCTATTGGAAAAACGGGTCACCAATAGGTTCTGTACGGTTTCCTTTCCCAGATAATGGTCTATCCGGTATATCTGGGGCTCCGTAAAATATTTGTGAAGTCCTTTATTGAGCTGTCTTGCCGTTTCCAGGCTATATCCAAAAGGCTTTTCCACGATCAAACGCTTCCAACCGTTGTTTTGGGTGTTCATGCCTGCTTCGGACAAATTTTGGGCGATGGTCTCGTATAATGTCGGCGGAGTGGAAAGATAATACATGATATTCCCAGAGGTGCCATAATCAGCCTTCAGGCTTTCAACACGCTTGCGAAGCGGCGCATAATCCGTGTCGTAATCCTTTCCCAAGTCCATGTAAAAAAGCTTATCGGCAAAACCTTTTACCTCACCCACATCCAGTTTTTGGATTTTCTCTTTCAAATAGGGGCTTTTATACACCACCCTATCCCGGAATGCCTCATCCGTCAGGTCACTTCTACTGGCTCCCAATACCACAAAATTGGGCGGGAGCTGCTTGGCCAAATAGAGATTGAAGAGGCCTGGAATCAATTTTCTTGCGGTCAAATCGCCAGATGCCCCAAAAATCACGAGCATTTGGTTTTCGGTCTTTTTCATACGATAGTTGATATTGGCTGAGTAATTTCTTCGGATGATCGCATACGTCATCCAATGAAGTCCTTTTATATTTGAGCATAACGAATATAAGGTTTATTTTAGGTTCTGATTTCAACAAATAGCTTACTTTAAATTGTCTTAACATAAGAAGCTGAAAACGAAGCACAATGACAGATACGTATGATTTTGGCCTAGTAGGTCTGGGAGTAATGGGACGCAATTTTATCTTGAATGTGGCCGATAATGGCTTTACCGCCTTCGGGAACGATTTGGATACCGAAAAAGTAAATGCACTGATCCAGGAAGGTGGCGATACCTCAAAAGTAAACGCCAGCTCCGATGTGAAAACCTTTGTGCAAGCTCTTACCGCCCCAAGGAAAATCATGCTCTTGGTCCCTGCCGGAAAGGTAGTGGACATAGTCATTGAGAGTTTATTGCCCCATTTGGACCAAGGCGATATCATTATTGATGGTGGAAATTCATTTTTTACGGATACGGACCGACGCGAAGCCTATTTGAAGGAAAAAGGCATCAACTTTTTTGGGGCCGGGGTTTCCGGTGGTGCCAAGGGGGCCAGAAAGGGTCCCAGCATCATGCCCGGGGGTTCCCGGGAGGCCTATCAGCATGTGAAACCCATTTTTGAAGCGGTTTCTGCCAAGTATAAAGGTGAGCCCTGCGTGGCGTATTTAGGCCCAAAATCGGCCGGAAACTATGTAAAAATGGTGCACAATGGCATTGAATATGGGTTGATGCAGCTTACTTCGGAGATTTACGACTTGCTCAAAAAAGCGGGTGGACTCTCCAATGAAGAACTCCACATAACCTATTCGGAATGGAACCAAGGGCGATTACAATCGTTTTTGGTGGAAATCACTTCGGAAATATTTACACAAAAAGACGAGCTCACCAGTAGCGACCTCGTTGATATGATTTTGGACAAGGCCAAGCAGAAGGGAACCGGAAAATGGACTTCCCAAAATGCCATGGACTTGGGCATTCCCATCCCCACTATTGATGTGGCGGTGAGTATGCGGGAAATCTCGGCTCTAAAGGACGAAAGAGTCAAAGCGGATGCGTTGTACAACCGCCCAACACCCAAAGGTGTTGACAAAAGTGACTTTACCTCCAAAGCGGAACAAGCGTTGTATTTTGCCTTTATCATAACCTATGCCCAAGGTATGCACCAATTGGCAGATGCCTCCAAAGAGTATGGTTACGAACTGGAACTGGGCGAAATTGCCAAAATATGGCGTGCCGGTTGCATCATCAGAGCAGCTCTTTTGGCGGATATCACCGATGCCTATCGTGAAGATAAGGACTTGCAAAACCTATTGCTCTCCCCTTCTTTTGTTAAAAAAGTGCAGGGAACGGTTGATGCAGCCCGTGAACTGGTGGCCTATGGTGCGGCCAATGGCATTCCCCTACCCGGATTGTCCAATGCCCTTACCTACTTTGATGCCTATACCAGCAGCCGTTTACCGCTGAACCTCATTCAGGCGCAGCGCGATTATTTTGGTTCCCACACCTATGAACGGGTGGACCGAGAAGGAATTTTCCATACGGAATGGGAGGAATAGCTCCCATCACGTATGACATTAAATAAACCTATGGACCTCATATCAAACATTCAACAATGGCTTGCCAACCATCCCTTGGCAACTGCCGTTATCAAGTATTTGGTTTGGGTCGTTTTGGTTTTTTTGCTTATCAAATGGGTGCGGCAATTGGTCAAGAAAAACCTTCCTGACAATTCCTTGAAATATAAAGCCCAAAAGGCCATTGAGGTCATCGGGTATTTCCTGATCATCCTAATCACCATTTCTTATTTTACGGGAAACATCAATGATTTTGGTCTTGCCATTGGGTTGCTCACGGCGGGCATCACCATCACTCTGCAAGAATTGATCCTGAGCATTGCAGGTTCCTTCTATATCTTTTTTGTACGGGTCTATAAACCTGGGGACAGAATCGAATTGAACGGCATTAAAGGAGATGTCATTGACATCGATAGCATTTATACCACCATGATGGAGATTGGGGAATGGGTGTCCAGTGATAATTACAGCGGCCGCATTGTCAAAATCAGCAATGCCTTTGTCTTTAAAGGGCCTGTATATAATTACTCCCTCGATTTCCCCTTTGTTTGGGATGAGTTTGACCTTCCCATCCGATATGGTTCGGATATGGAATTGGCCAAGCAAATTGTAATTTCCGTAGCGCAGGAAAAATTGTCGGAGTATGTGAAAAATTCCATTGCAGGCTGGAAAGATGTCGTCAACAAATACTACATTGAAGACGCCCAAGTAGACCCAACCCTTGCCATCACCATGACCGATAATTGGATTCAGTTCAATTTGCGGTACATTGTGGACTATAAAAAACGGCGGATGACCAAACACCTTCTCAATGAAGAGATTGGCAGAAGGATTTTAGCAACTGACGGTAAAGTGACCTTGGCATCCTCAACATTTGAAATCGTTAGAATCCCAACGTTGGAAGTCAATCAGGATAAAAGCATCGAAAAATAAAATCAAGTTTTTCCCAGTCGCTCAAAATAGTAATCAACTAATCACAATACCATGAAAAAACTGCTCAGCACTTTCATTCTCTTGGTCGCTTTTATCCCTTTGGGATATACCCAAGTACAGTCCAATTTGGAACTCTTGGACATCTTCAACATGGAGTACGTTTCGGACCCGCAGATTTCCCCTGATGGCTCCAAAGTCATTTATGTACGGAATTTTAAGGACGTCATGACCGACAGAAACCTATCCAATCTTTGGATCGTGAATTTTGACGGTTCCAACAACCGTCCCTTGACCACGGGAAACCACAATGATTTTGCACCCAAATGGTCCCATGACGGCACAAAAATCACCTTCAAATCCAATATGGCCGATGAAAAGATGAAGCTCTACCTCATGTGGTTGGATACCAAGGAAACCTTGGCCTTGACCAACACACCACAAGCTCCGGGGCAGGTTTCTTGGTCGCACAACGACCGGTATGTGGCCTTCAATATGTTTGTGCCCAAGGAAAATAAATCCATCATCAAGATGCCGGCCAAACCGGAAGGCGCCAAATGGAACGACCCACCCAAATACATAGATCAAATGAACTATCGCGGAGATGGCCAAGGATATATAAAAGGTGGAAATATGCAATTGTTCACCCTACCCATTTCCGGGGGAACGCCCAAGCAGCTTACCTTTACCGATTTTGACCACGGAGGTCCTATTTGGTCCAAAAATGACAGTCATCTTTATTTTAGCGCCAATTTCCACAAGGATGAAGAGTTTGAGGCCCTGGATAGCGAAATTTACCAAATCAGCGTAGGCTCCGGTGAAACCAAAGCCCTCACCGACCGTAATGGTCCAGATGGTAATCCCGTGCTTTCCCCTGACGGTTCCAAAATTGCCTATTTGGGTTTTGATGACCGTCTTCAAGGCTATCAACTGACCCGTCTCTATGTGATGAATGCGGATGGAAGCAATGCCCAATTGATTTCCGGGAACTTTGACAGGGATGTGGAAGATATGGTCTGGAACAGCAAGGGAGATGGTCTCTATGTTGCCTATACCGATAAGGGATTGGGGAAATTGGCGTCCATAACCTTATCCGGAAAAGTTACCGATATGGTGACAGGCTTGGGCGGACTGTCCTTGGGCAGACCTTACAATGCAGCCAGCTTTTCGGGTTCATCCAACAACAAATTTGCCTACACCTTGGGCACAACGGACCACCCTTCAGATTTGGCGGTTGTGGATGCCAAAGGGAACAGCAAACGTTTGACTGCGCTCAATGATGACTTATTTTCGTTCAAAAATTTGGGCAAGGTAGAAGAATTATGGTGGGAGTCTTCCTATGACCAACGGAAAATACAGGGCTGGGTAGTTACCCCTCCCAATTTTGACCCGTCCAAAAAATACCCCTTGATCCTGGAAATCCATGGAGGTCCCTTTACCAGCTACGGTTTTGTGTATTCTGCGGAAATCCAAGCCTATGCAGCGGCCGGTTATGTGGTGCTCTATACCAACCCTAGGGGTAGTACCAGCTACGGGGAGGAATTTGGCAACCTGATCCATCATGACTATCCCAACCATGATTATGACGACCTCATGTCTGGCGTGGATGCCTTGTTGGCCAAAGGTTTTGTGGATCAAGACAACCTTTTTGTCACTGGAGGAAGTGGCGGTGGGGTACTCACAGCCTGGATTGTGGGCAAGACAGACCGTTTTAAGGCAGCCGTAGTGGCCAAACCGGTTATCAATTGGTACAGTTTTGTTCTTTATGCCGATGGCGTACAGTTCTTCTCCAAATATTGGTTCGGAAAAAAACCGTGGGAAGATCCTGAAAACTACATGAGACGTTCTCCCCTCACCTATGTGGGCAATGTAACCACACCAACCATGCTCATGACGGGTGAAGAAGATTACCGAACCCCGATAGCGGAATCCGAGCAGTTTTATGCCGCCTTGAAATTACAGAATGTGGAAACTGCGATGGTGCGAATTCCTGGAGCTTCGCATGGCATTGCCAATAAGCCGAGTAACTTAATCGCCAAAATAGCCAGTGTGTTGGCTTGGTTTGAGAAGTATAAGGATAATGAATAATCTAGCCCGAATCAGTTAGGTTACCCAAGAGTATAATTAATTAAAACCCCCATTTACAAATGTAAATGGGGGTTCGCTTTGAGAAACCAATAGCGCATTACGTAGGCACAACAACTATTGATTTGGGGTTTTTAATTCCAGCCACCCCCCAAGGCACGATACATATGTACCTGGGCCAGCATCTGGTCCTTTTTGGTCTCCACCAGCTCCATCTTGGACTCCAAGGCTTCGCGCTGCGCCAACAATACCTCTATATATTCCACCCGTGCGGATTGGAAAAGGCGTGTAGACAACTCAATGGATTCCGTGAGGGCCTGTACTTGACCGTCTTTTAATTCATAACTCTTTTTCAGGTTGTCGATGTTGGACAACTGATTGGCCACTTCGATGTAGGCATTCAAAATGGCCTTTTCGTATTCAAAAACCGCTTGCAACTGTCGGTCCGTGGCGTTCTTATACTCCGCTTTTATGGCATTTCGGTTGATCAAGGGAGCTACCATATCGCCCATGACCGAATACAACACGGATTCTGGGGTGGTGGTAAGGTATTTGGTGTTGAACGCCTGCAATCCCAAGCCGGCCTTGATGGTAAACTGGGGATAGAAATTAGCCTTGGCCGCTTTGGTGTCCAACTTGGCAGCTGCCAACTCAAACTCCGCCCGTCGTACATCAGGCCTATTCTGCAACAATTGTGATGGAATCCCGGCATAAATGCTATCAATGGAGGTATCGATAAAGTTGTCAGACTCCCTTTGAATATGTTGCGGAGTTCGTCCCAACAAGAAATTGAGTTTATTCTCCGTTTCCACGATTTCTTGCTGGATCTCGTACTTATGGCTTTGATTTTTCAGCACCTCTGCCTGAAAACGACGAACTCCCAGCTCGGTGGCCCTTGCAGCCTGCTTTTGGAGCTTAACCATTTTTAGGGCATTCTGCTGAATCTCGAGGTTCTGCTGAATGATGGCCAACGCATTGTCCAACGCCATCAGCTCATAGTACGAATCGGCAATTTCCGAAACCAACTGGGTTACCATAAAATTCTTGCCCTCCACACTGGACAGGTATTCAAACACGGCTGCCTTTTTCTCATTGCGCAGCTTCTTCCACACATCCAGTTCCCATGTGGCAAAAGCACCGACCTTATAATCCGTCAAAGGTTCTGGGAACTCCTCCCCTTCCTTGACCTCAAGGTTTTTCTCAACGGCACCATTTCGGGTATATTCGCCCACTTTTTCCACTTCGGCTCCTGCCAAAAGGTTCACAAAGGGCAAATACTCCCCTTTTTTGGCCTGAATTCCGTTCTTGGCCATATCCACCTGCTGGAAAATAATATTCAACTCTTGGTTGTTCACCAAGGCCGTATCAATCAAGGCCACAAGGTTGGGGTCTTTAAAGAACTCCTTCCATTGTACCGCTCCTGTATTCACGGTATCTGTGGATTGGCTTTGATATTGCTCGGGCACTGTCCTGTTTTCATCCCGGATTTCACGGGTGGGCACACAGGCGTAAAAGGCCGCTGCTGCCAGCACAGCGACCCCGTATAATTTCCTATTCCGTATCATTGTCTCCTTTTTTCTTGTTGTTACCATTTCTTGTCGCCATCTTTTTCAATAGCTTATTGATTTCACGGAGTCTGGCCCTAACCTTGCTCTCTCCCTCACTGGTCCTGAACAATTCTTCAGAAATAGGTTCATGATGTTCGTCCTTGATAAGACTCTTACCTTCCGCCATTTTGGCAAAAAGGTAGTACAGTCCTGGAATCAACAATACGCCGAACAAGGTTCCAATGAGCATTCCACCCAAGGCGGAACCACCAATGGTCCGGTTTCCAATGGCTCCTGCCCCAGTGGCCACTACCAACGGGATCAAACCTGCAATAAAGGCAAAAGAGGTCATCAAAATGGGTCGGAACCGTTGTTTGGAACCTTCAATCGCCGCAGCAAGGATCGTAGCTCCCTGACGGTGCTTCTGCACGGCAAATTCCACAATCAATACGGCATTTTTACCCAACAGTCCCACCAGCATGATCATCCCGATCTGGGCATACACATCATTGGACAGCCCCATGACCTTGAGCAATAAGAATGAACCAAACACCCCAACAGGCAGGGAAAGTATCACCGCCAAGGGCAGTAAGAAGCTTTCATACTGGGCGGCCAAAACCAAATACACGAATATCAATACCACGATAAAAATGTAGATGGATTCATTACCACGCTGTGCCTCATCATAGGAAAGACCTTCCCAGGCAATATCATAGCCCCGAGGGAGGGTCTGCTCCGCCACTTCCTGAATGGCCTTGATGGCATCCCCACTGGTATACCCCGCTGCCGGTAATCCACGAATGGCCGCAGAATTGTAGAGGTTGTATCGGGTAATCTCGTTGGGGCCCAGCTTTTTTTCCATGGTCATAAAAGCCGAGTAAGGAACCATTTCCCCTTCTTCATTTTTGACATAGAATTTCTCCAAATCCGAAGGCATGCCCCGATACTCCGGCGCCGCTTGGGTATATACCTTAAAGAAACGCCCAAAGCGGATAAAGCCTTGCTCATAGGTACTCCCGATCAGGATATTGAGATTTTCCATCGCTTTTCCAATGGAAACACCCTTTTGCATGGCCACTTTGTTATTGATCTTCAACTCGTACTGAGGATAATTGGCCGCAAAGAAGGTAAACAAACCTGTCAACTCCTTGCGTTCCCGAAGGGATTCCATAAACGCATTGTTGATACGCTCAAACTCATGGTAATCCGTACCATTGGTTTTGTCCAACAATCGCATGGAGAATCCGCCGGAGGAACCAAAGCCTGGGACGGCGGGGGGCTCAAAGTATTCAATGACCGCCCCTAGGTCTTTGGTTTCTTCTTCCAGCTCTTCCATGATCTCGTGTACGGAATGTTCTCGTTGCGACCATGGTTTAAGGTTGATGAGACAGGTACCGGCATTGGATCCCCGACCTTCGGTCATAATCTCATATCCAGCCAAAGAGGATACGGATTCCACTCCTTCAGTCTCTTCACAAATTTTCATAAGCTTACGAGCCACCTCATTGGTACGCTCCAAAGTTGCCCCGGGAGGCGTTTGGATAATGGCGTAGATCATCCCTTGGTCCTCATTGGGAATAAACCCTGCAGGCAATACCTGATTGGTAAGGAAAATACCGGCACAGAACGCCAATAAGGTCCCAAAAGTGACCACTCTTCGGTTTACGATCTTGGTCAAGAAGCCCACATATTTTCCTGTAAGCTTTTCAAACTTTCCATTGAACCAATCGATGAATCGGTTTACGGGTGATTTTCTTCTGGGCTGACCATGGGTGTTTTTCAACATCATGGCACAGAGTACCGGAGTCAGTGTCAAGGCCACAATGGCTGAAATGACAATGGAACCTGCCATGGTAATGGAAAACTGGCGATAGAATACCCCTACTGGTCCGGTCATAAAGGAAATTGGGATAAACACCGAGGTCATTACCAAGGTAATGGCAATAATAGCGCCTCCAATTTCACCCAACACTTCATAGGAGGCTTTGTAGGGAGTAAGGTTCTCTTCGTGCATTTTCACGTGCACCGCCTCCACCACAACAATGGCGTTGTCCACCACAATACCAATGGCCAATACCAGTGCGAACAGGGTGATCAGATTGATGGACAGACCAAAAAGCTGCATCACAAAGAAGGCACCGATAAGGGAAACAGGTACCGCAATTATCGGTATCAAGGTAGATCGCCAATCCCCCAAGAAGAGGAACACCACAATGGCCACCAGGATGAAGGCATCCCGAAGTGTGTGAAGTACCTGATCAATGGATGCATCCAAGAAGTTGGATACGTCGTAACTGATCTTGTAATCGATGCCCGGAGGCATTTCAGCTTCCAATTCATCCAGTTTTTCCTTAACGGATTTGATCACATCGCTACCGTTACTTCCAAAGGTTTGTTTCAATACAATGGACGCTGAAGGCTTTCCATCCAAGTTGGAATAGATATCGAAGAATTCACTTCCGAGTTCCACACTGGCCACATCACCCAACTTGAGCAACTCTCCTTCTTCATTGGCTTTGATGATGATGTCCTCGTACTGCTCAGGTTCGCTGTACCGGTCTTGGTACACCAAAACATACTCCAAGGACTGCGCCTTTTTACCGGAACTTCTTCCCAAACGCCCGGGACGGGCCAAAATACTTTGGTCTTCCATGGCTTCTAGAACTTCTTCTGCTGAAATGTTGTACGCCCTCATACGATCTGGCTTCAACCAAACCCGCATGGCATATTTACGGCTACCCAAAATCTGCGCACTGGCAATCCCGTTGATCCGCTGGATCTCTGGAATCATCTTGGTGTAGGCATAGTTATAGAGGAACTTCTCATCATTGTTCTTGGAATCACTGTACAGGTTCACGTACATCAGCATACTGGGCTGTACCGGGGTGATGATGACCCCTTCACGCTGTACCAACTCGGGCAAGAGGGGCATTACTTGGTCTACCCGGGTCTTTACCCGAACCACAGCTTGGTTGGGGTCGGTGCCCGGTTCAAAGATCACACGCAATGTACCTTCGCCCGCACTGGTGGCATCGGAAGCAATATACCGCATTCCCTGTACCCCATTGATGGAGGTTTCCAAAGGAATCAAGGTCGATTTTACCAACACATCGGCACTTGACCCCGGATAGGCAATAAAGATATTGACCGTGGTCGGTGCAATTTGGGGAAACTGCGATATGGGCAGTTGTTTTATGGCTAGTAGCCCCGTAAACACAATGATCACGGAGATCACTATGGCCAAAACGGGCCTATGAATAAATTTTTTGAACATCTTATTGAAAGATTTTGGGTTCTACTACTCAGTGTACAGGTCTAGCTTGGAAAGGATTTCCTCCGGCTTTTCAAAATCGTAATGGATTTTCTCACCGCTACGAACCATTCGTATGCCTTCCAACAAGACTTTGTCATTTTCCGAAATTCCGCTTTCCACCACAAAAAGATGGGGCAACTCGGCACCTACTGTAATCTCACGTTGCTGCACTTTATCCTCCTTGTCCAAAACGAAAACATACTTTTTGTCCAATACCTCAAAAGTGGCCTTCTGGGGAATGAGCATGGCATTCTGCAAGGGAACCTTCATTAAGATGCTACCGGTCTCCCCGTGACGAAGTATTCCATCGGGATTGGGGAAAGTGGCCCTAAAGGCGATGTTTCCCGTTTCGTGGTTAAATTCCCCTTCTATGGTTTCCACGATACCGGATTGACTAAATTTCTTGTTGTTGGCCATCAAAAGGTCCACCGCTTGTTTGTTATCCTTGTTGGCGCTGGTGATATAATCCAAATATTCGGCCTCAGGAACATTGAAATAGACCCACATTTTACTGTTGTCTGATAGAGTGGTCAAGAGTTCGCCTTCATCCAGAAGGCTACCTTCCCTTGCTTCAAGGTGGTCCATGATCCCATCAAAAGGGGCGCGGACATTGGTAAAGCCCAAATGGGTTTCCGCCAGGGTCACCTCCGCTTTGGCTTTATCGTATTCCGCTTTGGCCATGGCCAATTCGTTTTCGGACACCACATTGCTGTCCGACAACAATTTGGTGTTCTGGTATTCAATTTTGGCCACTTCTGCTTCCGCCTTGGCCTTTTGAAGGTCTGCTTGATAAACGTTGGGCATGATGTGGAACATCTGCTGTCCTTTCTTTACATGCTGCCCTTCATCCACATAGATATGTTGGAGGTACCCTTTTTCAAGTGCCCTCAATTCAATATGGCGAATGGAATGAATTTGACAAACGTAGTCTTTGGTGATGGATGTGTCCATACGAATGGGACTGCTGACCAGATACTTGGTTTCGTCCTTTTTTTCATGTTTTTTGGACTCGCAGCTTGCATGGAACAGCAATACAAACATGCCAATGAAGATGGAAATTCTCCTCATAATGTTTACAGGTTTAAAAAATTGGTTTAATTGATTGTAGGGAAGTCCAAATCCAGTTTACCATGGACCTACCCCATTGTGTTGAAATTATTTCAAAGGATGGAAAGCGGTCTCATATTCCACAAGACCTACTAAAAGCTAAAAATTCTAAATTCGGAATACTTGAAACCGTATATGCCGCTTTTGGGTTGCGGTACTGAAATTAGGTTCCAAATGTCTTGGATTGGTCTCAAGTTGACCAAAGGTCTGCTCAGAGAGCGAGCCATTAAAAAAGGCAGTCAAATAACTGCCAAACCGAATATCAACGTTATAGGAAGCCCCGTTCTCGTCGCGTTCTTCCTGTTCCTCCACATCGGTGATCTCCACGAAAAGATTCTTCTCGGCCCCATTTAGAGGGATGGCAACGGTAGAATTATCGATGTGTTGATAGTCAATGATACAGGCACTTTCCGAAGTGTCTTGCGCCTCTGCATAGACATGGTTCATGAATCCTCCCAAGAGAAGGATACATATGGGAACCAAATATTGCGCTAGTGCCTTTTTCATTTGGGGAACAAAACTATGTCACGCAAACAACACGCACAAATAGTCATTGTTAATATTGGTTAAAATCGATAAACCGTCTACTTTTTTTGTCAAAAATTTTGTAAACGGCCCTGAAAAATCAATTCTCCATAAGAGCTCATGATAGTATTTTCCAAAATAGCTGAAAACCATGCAATTGTTTCCCAATACTTCAATACAAAAACTTTGAATTACCGAAATGAAAATTCAAAACGGCATGGGTAGCTCTGAACCATCATAGGGTTTTGAGTGGGCCAGCACTGGAAAACATTCTTAAACCCGCTTAAGTTTTTTGGTCTTTGGGTTGGATACCTTAGCCGTATAATCCAAAAGCAAAACACCAATGGAGCAACGAATTCAAATTGACGAAACCGAACCTTTGGCCTATAAAGCCATGTTTGGTTTGGAAACATACCTAAAACAAGGAAGATTGAGCACATTGCACTATGAACTGATCAAAATAAGGGCATCCCAACTCAATGGTTGTGCCTTTTGCATCAACATGCACACCCAAGCGGCCCTAAAAATGGGAGAAAATCCAAAAAGGTTATTTCTCTTGGATGCTTGGTGGGACACCGATCTATTCAGTGAGGAAGAAAAAGTCATCCTAAAAATGACCGAGGAAATTACCATGGTCCATGACCAAGGACTTACCCAAGAAACCTATGAAAAAGCCATAGCCCGATTTGATGCCCGCTATATTTCCCAGATCATTATGGCCATTGTTACCATAAATGCATGGAACCGAATTGCCATAAGTACCCAAAAACCCTTGGAAAACTGAGTTGATCACCCCAAACAAAAAAAGGCCCTAAATGGGCCTTTTACTATACTATTCGTGAGCTATCTACTTGCTCAAATACATTTTACGACGAGAATATAGGTTGTAAAACTCATCATCTTTTAAGCTATCAATAAACAGTATGCTTTCTCCCGTACTCTTCATTTCAGGCCCAAGATTTTTGTTTACGTTCGGGAACTTGTTAAAGGAGAAAACCGGCTGTTTAATGGCGTATCCATCCAATTTAGGGTTAAACTCGAAGTCTTTCACCTTCTTTTCCTTCAACATCACCTTGGTAGCGTAATTCACATAAGGTTCCCCATACGCTTTTGCTATGAAGGGAACTGTTCTGGATGCCCTTGGGTTGGCCTCAATGATGTATACTATGTCATCCTTGACAGCAAACTGGATATTGATCAATCCCACCGTATTCAGCGCCAACGCAATCTTTTTGGTATGGTCCTTTATCTGTTGCATTACAAATTCCCCTAAGTTAAAAGGAGGCAATGTGGCATTGGAATCTCCGGAGTGGATACCACAGGGCTCTATATGTTCCATGATCCCGATGATATAGACATCCTCCCCATCACAAATGGCATCGGCCTCTGCTTCTATAGCCCCATCCAAATAGTGGTCCAAAAGGAGTTTGTTGTTGGGAATGCTTCGCAGCAAATCCACAACATGGGCCTCCAATTCTTCTTTATTGATGACGATCTTCATTCCCTGTCCTCCCAAAACATAAGAAGGTCTTACCAAAAGTGGAAAGTTCAATTGATCGGCAAGGGCCAAGGCCTCATCGGCTGTTTCCGCTACCCCGAATTTTGGGTAAGGAATATCGTTGTTCTTCAACAAGGTGGAAAAACTGCCCCTGTCTTCGGCCAAATCCAAGGATTCAAAGCTTGTACCTATAATGTTGATTCCGTATTTGTCCAACTTTTCGGCAAGCTTCAATGCAGTCTGCCCACCCAACTGAACAATGACCCCTTCGGGCTTTTCATGTAGGATGATGTCATAAATATGCTCCCAAAAAACAGGCTCAAAGTACAGCTTGTCCGCCGTATCAAAATCCGTGGATACCGTTTCCGGATTACAGTTGATCATGATAGTTTCATAACCGCATTCGGCTGCGGCCAAAACTCCGTGCACACAACAATAATCAAACTCGATTCCCTGTCCGATCCTGTTGGGACCGGAACCAAGCACCACAATCTTCTTTTTATCGGTCACCTCGCTGTCATTGGCCACATAACGTTGGCCGTCAGCAGTTTCGATCTCTTCCTCAAAGGTGGAGTAATAATACGGTGTAACGGCCTTGAACTCAGCCGCGCAGGTATCCACCAATTTGTACACCCGATTGATGTTCAAATCCATCCGCTTGCTGTGCACTTCACTTTCCCAACAATCCAACATGTGGGCAATCTGTCTATCGGCAAAACCTTTCTGCTTCGCTTCCAACAATAGTGCTTTGGGCAGGCTTTCTATGGTGTACTTTGATATTTCCATCTCCAAGTAGTGCAATTCCTCATATTGTTTCAGGAACCACATATCTATCTTGGTGATTTCGTGGATACGCTTCAACGGGATTCCAAGCTGGATGGCATCGTAAATCACGAAAACCCTGTCCCAACTGGGCACCCTCAATTTCTCCATTATAGTTTCGTAATCCTTGTTCCCTTTGCCATCAGCTCCCAATCCATTTCTTTTGATTTCCAAAGATTGTGTAGCCTTGTGCAGGGCTTCCTGGAAGGAACGTCCAATACCCATTACTTCCCCTACGGACTTCATTTGAAGCCCCAAGGTTCTGTCGGAACCTTCAAACTTATCAAAGTTCCATCTTGGGATCTTTACGATCACATAATCCAGTGTAGGTTCAAACAAGGCCGATGTGGACTTGGTAATCTGGTTGTCCAATTCATCCAAGGTATATCCAATGGCCAATTTGGCTGCAATTTTTGCAATCGGATAACCTGTGGCCTTAGAGGCCAAAGCAGATGATCGGGAAACCCTAGGGTTGATCTCAATGGCAATGATATCTTCTTTTTCGTCCGGACTTACGGCAAACTGCACGTTACATCCCCCTGCAAAATCCCCAATACTGCGCATCATATGGATGGCCATATCCCGCATACGTTGGAAGGTTCTGTCTGATAACGTCATCGCCGGAGCAACGGTAATGGAATCCCCGGTATGGATACCCATGGGGTCCATATTTTCGATGGTACAGATGATCACCACGTTGTCGTTTTTGTCCCGAAGCAACTCCAATTCGTATTCTTTCCAACCCATCAAGGCCTTATCGATCATTACCTCGTGGATAGGCGATACTTCCAGACCGTGGCTCAACATATCGTCAAAATCCTCCGGGTCATATACAATACCTGCCCCAGCCCCTCCAAGGGTAAAGGAGGCCCGTATCACCAAGGGGAAGCCAAATTCCTGTGCAATTTCCTTTCCTTTTAGGAAAGAGGTGGCCGATGCTTGTGGAGGCATACCCACACCTATTTTCAACATCAACTCCCTGAACTTCTCACGATCTTCGGTAATGTTGATGGCGTCAATGTCCACACCAATGATCTCCACACCAAAGTCTTCCCAAATGCCTTTTTCATCGGCCTCAATACATAAATTCAGAGCTGTTTGTCCTCCCATAGTAGGTAGAACCGCATCTATATTGGGGTGGTTCTTTAAAATCTCGACAATCGATTTTGTGGTAAGGGGTTTCAGGTATACATGATCCGCCATGGAAGGGTCCGTCATGATAGTGGCGGGGTTACTGTTGATCAAAACAGTTTCTATCCCATCCTCACGTAGTGACCTAAGGGCTTGGGAACCAGAATAATCAAACTCACATGCCTGGCCGATGATGATAGGGCCAGAACCGATAATCAAAATGGATTTTAAATCTTTTCTCTTTGGCATTCTAAAAAGTGTTACTCGTTTTTGGTTTCAAGTCAAAAAAAAGGTGTTACCTAGAAAAGTAACACCTTTAATTTAAATCTAAAATACTATCATTATTTTTTATGTCTTGGCTCAGAGGAAACCGTTAACTTCTTTCTTCCCTTGGCTCTTCTTCTCGCAAGAACTTTTCTACCATTGGCAGTCGCCATGCGCTCCCTAAAACCATGCTTGTTTCTTCTCTTCCTTTTTGACGGCTGATACGTTCTTTTCATTTCGGAACTCTTTTAATGGATTGTGTTGTGGAAAGATTGTCTTCCCGAAAAATTCTGGGCGCAAATATACGAAGACTTTTTACTTTGACAAGTCCTGAACAAAAATATTTAATTTAGTTTTTACTACTTTTGCCACCTCTTTTAATCCAAAGAAAATCAACTGGAATATGTTCAACAAAAATCTTAAGCTCGTTATAGCCGGTCTCATTATAGCCTATGCCGTATACCAATTTGTGGAAGGAAACATTGGCAATGGCATTTCATTGATCCTGCTCTCCTTGGTATTCATCTTTCTGTACTTTAGGAACGAGTTTATCCTTTTGGCCTTCTTGCGCATGCGCAAACAGGATTTGGAAGGCACCCAAAAGTGGTTGGACAAGATCAAAAACCCCGAAGCGGCCTTGATCAAGAAGCAGCAGGGATACTTTAACTACCTGCATGGGATCATCTTTTCGCAAAAGAACCTTACCCAGGCCGAAAAATACTTTAAAAAGGCCCTAAAACTAGGGTTGACCATGGATTATGATGTGGCCATGGCCAAATTGAGCCTGGCGGGCATTGCCATGCAAAAGCGCAGAAAGCGTGAGGCCACCCAATTGTTGCAGGAAGCCAAAAAGTTGGACAAGAACAACATGCTTACCGAGCAGATCAAGATGATGCAACAGCAGATGAAGAAGATCTAAGGGTTCTCCACTTCTTTATTTTACTTTCTTTTTTTCGTTGGGATGGGCCATCCGTCAATCCAAATGGGGTATTGGTCAATTCATTCCGATTTTATTCTTGAATAAGTCATTTCTTCATTCCTCAGTAGGAGTGAATAAAAACTTATTTTAAAATGAAAATACCCCACTCAAATGTTTCCAATTCAATACAAATTGTAGAAGCTTCCAAGAAAAAAAGATTTTTCAATTATCTGATCGATACAATATTTTGTTTTCTATTGGCATTTGTCATTCAGGAAACACAAAAGTTGTATATAAACATATACATCTCCAAAGAATTGATTCTTATTTTTACTTCTGCCGGATATTATATATTAATGGAGTTTTTTTTAGGAAAAACAGTGGGAAAACATTTCACTAAAACAAGAGTCGTTGATTTATCTGGTAAGAATATTGACTTTAGGACTTCAATGGTCAGATACTTTTGTAGGTGGATACCTTTTGAAACATTTTCACTTGTCTTGGGTGGGAATGCAAAAGCTTGGCATGATGTAATTTCGAAGACCTTAGTGGTAGAAGATAAAATTTAATCATGTTTTCCATTGGAATCAACTAAACTTACCTTATCCAACAATAGGTAAGCATTATTCATTTTTCCATTTCATAATTTTCGCCCCACTATAACATGTACTCCCCCCTCAACCGAAACAGCCTTACCATCCATGCCTTATTTGGTATTCTTCCCTATACCTTTTCCCTTTTTATGCCCATCCGTCAATCCAAATGGGGTATTGGTCAATTGCCCGTGGCAAATTATTCAAAGAAATTATTACTTCACTTATGGTCATTATAATTCATAAAAAATAAACTGAATTGTATCTTACATTACAAACTATAAAATGAGAAGGATTTTCTATATCTCTCTCTCCGCAGCATTTTTATTGACTTCCTGTAAAAACATTTCACAATCATCAATTGAATCAGGCAAGAAAATTCAGGCTGTTGAACAAGCAGAAGATAAATTTTTTTATATAGAATTTGTTAATCTGGATAGTACAAATATATATAGGAACTCTATCGATCTGGTAAAAAAAGAACTTTTAAATAATGGCTATATCGTTGACAAAGAAAACAATAACGATTGGCAAGGAATTCGAAAAATTGATAAATCCGAGCATATAATACTTGATGAAATTAGTGAATATCACCCAAATATTCATCGGTTTATCAATTTCTCCGAGCATGATTCAAATAATGGAGATATTGAAAAAATTGTAATTAATATTAATAAACCTATAAATGATACTATCCCGAATTTTAACTATTGTTCTTACAAGAAGCTAGGGCACGAAGATTGGCAGTCAGTTTTTAATCCTGGAAACTTCAGGTATAGAGAAAGTAATGCATTTAATGAATCCGAATTAGCCAATTGGATGATTAAAACTATTGTATTACTGACATTTAAATAAAAAGCTTGTAAAAATGAATGCATAAATGGTATTAAAACGACCGTACACTAAACGATAAGTGAACCCTTAAAATCCCGTACATAGCTATCTCCCCACACTCCCCACGCGATAATAGCCTTTGTTTGGGGTTCCAATTCCCAAAACACCAAGGTTCTTTGGTTGGAATTTGGGGCTTCATATTTGTCCAAGTGGCCATCCGTCAATTCAAATGGGATGTTCGTCAATTACTAATGGGATTTTAAATCCACAAAGCTAACTTCACTTATTGTTAGACACACATCATAGAAAACAGATTCATATACTTCTAGTTGATGGAAATTGAAATAATAATTATTAAGTCATTGTCAATATGGGATGGTTTGATATAACCCTAGTTATATTAGAAAAAGCTCAAAATCGAGATTCGTTTCTTTCTTCATTCAACAAACGTTTAATGTCAATAGATGTAAAACTGGATATAGAAGATGGCGAGTTTATTTGCTATAATGATACCCGGTCAGGTGATGAAAAGGAAATTACAGACTTGTATAATGGAATGAAAACAGAAGATGTTTTGAGGTTATTATCTCAATGGCCGGGATTGGGAATATTAAGTTACAGGCACCCAAGCTTTTCCCATTATGTCACTATTAATTACTTAACTTGGGACGACAATCTCATTAATGGTTTTTCGATTGGTTTTAATGGTAAAGAAGTTTGCTTAGATCCTAAAAAAAAACAGAGTGAATTATTAATAAATAAGATAAGTCAATTTGTGGATTACAGATTTGTTGTTGGAAATATTTATAATGTTATCGATACCAGTAACAGACTATCAAGAATCGTGAAATACATTGAAAAAACAACTTTTGAATTCGATAAACGAAAAAATACCACTAACACGATGAAAAAGCATTAAAAACGACTTTACATTAACCGATAAGTCAACTTCTGAAAAATTGGCATTAAACCCAGGAAAGATGGGTAAAATCCAATACTTTAATTCACCTCCCTACACTTCCCACCCGGTAATAGCCTTTATTGGGGATTTCAATGGTGTACTTTTTGCGTGAAGCGTTGTTCAAATGGGGCTCGCGCAACCAAGGGTTATGGCGTTTCAGCACCTTGTAGTTGATCTCGTAAAGCTCGGCAAAATCGGCCCAACTGGCCACGGCGGTATCCACCTCAACGGTAAAGGTGGGGACTTTTTCGTACATGTCCTCCTCGTCCAATTGGAAACCATATTTATCACGGTTGGAGATAATCTCCTTGATGGCCAAAATACGGAACACATAGCGTCCGGTCTCCTGGCCCAATAGCAAATCGTAGTAATCATTCACCTGTTGGATGCCCATATATTTTTGGATGCCTCCGGGTCCCGCATTATAGGCCGCTGCGGTCAAGGTCCACGTACCAAAACGGTCTTTCCATTTTTTCAGGTACTCACAGGCCACTTGGGTGGCTTTTTCCACATGGTACCGCTCATCCACGTTATCGTTCACCTCCAGACCGTATTCCCTGCCTGTGGCTTTCATAATCTGCCAAAAACCGGTGGCACCCGCCGGGGAGACCACATTCTCCAAGCCACTTTCGGCCACGGCCAAGTACTTAAAATCGTCCGGGATGCCATTCTTTTTAAGAATGGGCTCAATGATCGGGAAGTATTTATTGGCCCGTTTCATGATCAAAAGGGCATTGGACTGCCAATAGGTGTTCACCAAAAACTCACGGTCCACACGCTCCATGATCTCTGGGTCTTCCTGCGGAACAGGCTCGCCCGCAAAATTCAAATCCTTTGGAATCTCTATGGCACTGATCTGATAGGTATCGGCCACATTCTTGTCCAAATCCTTAACCTCATTGGGAGGTGTCCCCTTCTTTTCAATCGTGTCCACTGAATCGGTCTGAACTGCAAATATGAGCGTACTCACCACTGCCACCAAACCAATAATCGCCAATATATTTTTAATCTGTTTCATACCAATATTCTATAAAATTTACAGTAAAGATACTATAAGAACGGCCTTATTCTAAAATAATTGGGGGGAGATTTTCATTGAACCACTTGGCCCGGTGGATGATCATGGTATGGGTTCCGTTCTTTACCGTGATGCAATTTTTGATATTGACAATGGGAAAAACCGCGTCCTTTTCACCATGGATATGCACCAAATTTTGGGGCGGTCGGGTTTGGTCCCAGTTCACGATATGATCTATGGACCAATCTATATAGGTCTTGTCCCTAACCGAAAGGTATTTTTTGTAGAGGTCCAAACGCTTTGTGGCCGTTTCCCCAAAGGCGTACTTGGCCAAAAGCTCCACATTGTTCACCAATCCCGTAGGCAAAAGCTTGTGGACTTTGGTATACTTGGCAAAAATCATCCGTTTGGGCAGTTCATCCTTGGTTTTTACCGTGGATACTACAATCACCTTTCGGGTCTGGATATGGCGTGCCATTTCCTGTACCAACATCCCTCCAAAGGATACTCCAAGTAGAACAGGGTTATCATGTGCAATCTTGCCGCACATCTTCACGGCATAGGCTTCAAAGTCCATACCCTTATCCGGAACAAACCATTCCAGGGTATGCGTCACGAAGGTATCAGTAGGGAGTTTTAGGCCATCAAATATAGATGGGTTGGCAGCCATTCCCGGCATGAGGTAGATATGGATGGGATTGTCGGGCATTTCGCACCAAATATCGATAAGGGTTAGGAAATTAGCAATTTTTTGAGTAATTTTGTACCCCTTTTGTAATGAACCTCACGTGACATAATGCTTTTTCTAAAGGGATAGTCAATTACCGCTTTGGTAATTTAGGTCAAGTCAATTTTAAAAACAATACTATATGACTGAAATTGAAATCAATGACAATAGCTTCTTGCGCCAGTTTGAGACCAAAGTGGATGGCATTTTAGCTAAAATTGAGTACTCTTCACAGGAGCGTAAAGTATTTTTGACCAAGTTGGTGATTCCTGAAGGGATTACCCAAGATGGTTTTAAAGAAGCCTTTATCAAGGCCGTTCTGCACCACATTCAGGAGCAGAATCTGAGAGTAGTTCCCACCAGCCCGCACATTGCAGGTTTTTTACGGAAAAACAGACAGTACAAAGAGATGTTGCCCGTAGGGATTCGCATCTGACCAAACCAGTATGAAAACATTAAAAACCTCTCGCTTTTGAGAGGTTTTTTTATGCCGTTACGGCATGGGGAACAAATTCAAATCGCACCAGGCCGTCCTCATCTATTTGGGTAAGCTCCACTTGGTGCAAGGTGTTCACCAATTCAGGATTCCAAGGCGCCTTGACCTTTACGTAGTTTTCGGTAAATCCGTGAATATATCCGGATTTATTCTCCCCCTCAAACAAAACAGTGCGTACCGTACCCAACTGGCTTTCGTAGAATGCCCTCCTTTTTTTTACCGATAACCCCCGAAGCATCTTACTTCGCTTGCTCCTCACTTTTTGGGGCACCACATGGTCCATTTCCGCCGCCAGGGTATTGTCCCTTTCCGAATAAGTGAACACGTGCAAATAGGAAATATCCAATTCGTTCAGGAAATGATAGGTTTCCAGAAAATGTTCATCCGTCTCCCCTGGAAATCCAACAATTACATCCACCCCAATACAGGCATGGGGCATGGTCTCCTTAATGCGTTTCACCCGGTCCACATAAAGATTGGACAGGTATCTGCGGCGCATCAGTTTTAAGATTTCATCGCTTCCGCTTTGCAGGGGAATATGAAAATGGGGGACGAACGTATCGCTTTGGGACACAAAATCAATCGTCTCGTTCTTCAATAGGTTGGGCTCAATGGAAGAAATGCGCAAACGATGAATCCCATCAATGGTATCCAAGGCCTTCACCAAATCCAAAAAGGTATGCTCGTGCTTTTTATTGCCGAATTCCCCCTTGCCATAATCCCCGATGTTGACCCCGGTCAGAACAATCTCCTTGATATCCTTTGAGGCAATTTCGCGGGCATTGTGTAGCACATTTTCTAAAGTGTCGCTCCGCGATATACCCCTTGCCAAGGGAATGGTGCAATACGTGCATTTGTAGTCGCATCCGTCCTGTACCTTTAAAAAGGCTCGGGTACGGTCGCCAATGGCATAACTGCCCACATAAAAATCCGCATCCGCTATCTCGCAGGAGTGCACCTCTCCCCTATCATTTTTGGAAAGATCGTTCAAGTAATCGGTGATCTTGAACTTTTCCGTGGCCCCCAACACCAAATCCACACCATCCACAGCGGCCAACTCTTCGGGTTTCAACTGGGCATAGCATCCCACGGCGGCCACAAAGGCATCGGGATTGCTCTTCTGGGCCTGCTTTACAATGGTTTTGAACCGCTTATCCGCATTCTCGGTCACCGAGCAGGTATTGATCACATAGATGTCCGCTTCCTCGGAAAAATCCACACGCTTAAAATCCTCTTTTTCAAAACTCCGGGCGATTGTGGAAGTCTCGGAAAAGTTGAGCTTGCAGCCCAAGGTGTAAAAAGCGACTTTTTTGTTCATTACCAAGCCTTTAATTAAGGGATGCAAAGATAGTGATTTGTTGGAAGTTGAACCATGGAGGCCAAGGACCAAAAAATATTGGATTCCATATGGTGCCCAACCACTTCAGGTGAATCCGTGCAACCATGGTACAGATGCACGTCCTGCATCTAAAAATCTTGAATCATCAACTATGGTCTTGCTTAGAAAACAAATAGGTTTTCCAGCAAAATATCACTAGCACATTGGGAGTTAGTAATTTATTTTATAAGTTTGGCTTATCGAATATTATTCTTTCGGTAGCGCACAGCATATCCCCTTTACATACGTTTCACAAGCATCGTGTTCAAGACATAGGAAATTTCCATGGTCTTGATTGAGGCTTGAGTCTGCCCTATGAGGGCTTTAAAAATCATAAAACTGAAACAGCATGAAAAAGGTTTTAAAGTATGTGTTGATTGGTCTCGGCTCTTTTTTGTTGATACTGGCAGCCAATTTTTTCATTGTGAAAAAATTAAATCAAAAGGCCATGGAAATGGCCAATTTCCATCCAAACGAAGATTTGACTGCAATCCCTTATCTGGTGCCTTCCCGATTTCTGGATGGGGAACGCTTTTTTGCCAAAATCCCTACTATTGGTGGGGACACGATTTTAGGCTTTTGTGATACCGGTGGCGGACTATCAATGTTGATGCCTGCCAAGAAAGATAATCCTGCAGTAAAACCATTGGTGAAAACTGGAATATTAAAAGGTTTCATGCCCGTTGACTATATTCTGTTCAAGGACATGGTTCCAGATTTACACTTCCCAAAACCCTCTCCTATGCCAAATTTTGTACTGCGAAAACCTTTTGCACAAATCAAGCAACCCTATTTAGTAATACCACCGGAAAACGAAGAACTAGGAATGATTACAGAAAAAATGCCTCAAATGGGAGCATTTTTGGGACAAAACTTTTTTGTGGGCAAATCTTGGACCTTCGATTATATCACCCAAAAAATTTGGCTTAACACACCTCTCAAAAAAAGTGAGTCCAACAACCCGAATGTCCAGTCCTTGGGATTCAAGAAGAACAGTAAGCATGTTTCTGTTTACGGACACCCAAGCATGACCATTGAAGTTGCAGGTGGATCCATCGACGTCTTGTTTGATACTGGAGCCTCATTTGTGCTTTCAGAAGATGGGCAACGCTTGTTCAACACGTCAAAAGAAACCCTTGGAGGTTCATTCATTGCTGCCTCCATATTTGAAGAGTGGAAGGAAAAGCACCCAGATTGGAAAATCTATCCAAAGTCCGATCTGTCAAGAGATATCATAGAAGTCCCTTCCATTACCATAGGCGAATATACGGTTGGGCCCGTACTATTTGCCAAACGTCCGGACGAAAATTGGTCAGAAGGGATGATCCGTTCAATGGACAAAGTGGTCAAAGGCGCTATTGGAGGTTCTGCACTCCAATATTTTAAAGTAACCATAGATTATAATGCAGAACTGATTAGGTTTGAACGCCAATCCTCCTCATTTGGAACAATACCAACATCTAACTAAAACACAAGTATCCCATAAACAATCACTTACCATTAAAATACATAACCGCTAAAGTTGCAACTCTCTTTGTTCATTATCAAGCCTTTAATTAAAGGGTGCAGGACCAGTGATTTGTTTTTTCGCTACCTTTAAGCACACCATCAAAGAATCCCATGCAACCTTGTAACCGGTGACCCAGTGAACATTTTCTTGAAATACTTCTTGGCATGGTTTCCCATGTTGATTTTGGCCATTCTGAACGGAACTCTCAGGGAATTTGTATTTAAAAAGTATTTTGATGAACTGGCCGCCCATCAATTGTCCACGGTTACACTCCTTATCCTATTTGCCGCCAGCATGGCCTTCATGGTGAAAACGTTTCCGCCAGAATCCTCAACACAGGCCCTTTGGCTTGGTCTCTTTTGGATGGTGCTCACCCTTATTTTTGAGTTTGGCTTTGGCAGGTTACGAGGAAATTCCTGGGAAACACTGTTACATGATTATTACATCTGGAAAGGACGTATATGGGTCCTGATTCCCATCGCCTTGGCCATAGGACCCTATCTTTTTTATCGTCTTTTTAAAAATTGATTTATTCAACCACTTTGCTTTTAATTCTTTACAAACATATCATTCCATAAAAATCCATACCTTAAACCCAATACTAAAAATCAACCTGTATGAAATTCCGTTTGCTGTTCTTGGGCCTTTCTGTTCTGGCCACCTATTCCTGTAAAAAAGAGGCCTCACCCGCTTCCTTGACCCATTTTCAAGGTGATGAAACCTACACTGTCATTGTTGGCGAAAACAAGGTAGGATATCTCAAGACCCACATTTTGGGAGATACCATTCATATTGATTATGACTATAAAAACAATGGAAGGGGACCAACCATGAAAGAAACCATCGTGCTCAACGCAGATGGCTTCCCGGTTCACTGGAACATTACCGGAAACACCACTTTTGGAAATGCTGTTGATGAGGAATACAATCTAGAAGGTCAAAATGCCTCATGGACCGATGCCACAGGCTCAGGGAGTGCAACTACAGAGACCCCAAAACTATATGTGAACCAATTTGGAAGTCCGTATGGGGATGCTTTGACAGCCCGGGTACTGCTCCAGGCCCCAGAAAATACATTGGAGGTACTTCCAGCAGGTCAACTGACCTTGCAGGAGATGGAAACCTTAAGTGTTCCCAACCCTTCAGGTGAAGGCGAATTGGCCTTGACCTCCTATGCCCTATCCGGCGCAGGGTTGGACCCTTCCTATTTTATATTGGATGATGCACAACGTTTCTTTGCCTACATCACCCCTAGATACATTGCCATCCGGGAAGGATATGAGGCCGTGGAAAAAGATATGCGGGAACTCTCCGAAAACTATTCCGCCGATCGGTACGAAAACATACAAAAAGAGTTTGCCCACAAGTATGATGGAAAAGTACGCATACGCAATGTCCGCATTTTTGACCCCGAAGCTTTGGCCCTGACCGAACCGGTTTCTGTGGTGGTTGATGGCGAAAAAATCTCCGCCATTGAGGCGCCTGATGCCCAAGGCAGTGAGGGTGAGGTTGAAATTGAGGGCAACGGAGGCACCTTGGTGCCCGGCCTTTTTGAAATGCACGCCCATACCGGCGACGACGATGCCCTGTTGAATGTTTTGGCCGGGGTCACTTCGTTCAGGGATATGGGGAACGATACCGAAGTCCTGAGCAACCTTATTGAAAAAATAGAATCCGGAGTGCTGGCCGGGCCAAGGGTTACCCGTCTCGGTTTTATTGAAGGAAAAAGCCCCTACAACAGTAACAATGGTATTTTGGTGGAAAGCAAGGAAGAAGCCTTGGCCGCCGTGGACACCTATGACAGCTTGGGCTTTTATGGGATAAAACTATACAATAGCATGAATGGGGATTGGGCTCCTGAAATCGTCAAAAAGGCGCATGACAAAGGTATGTTCGTTACGGGACACGTACCTGCCTTCTCCAACGCCAATGCCATGCTAAGAGCAGGTTTTGATGAAATGACCCACATTAACCAAACCATGCTGGGTTGGGTATTGGAGCCGGATGAGGACACCCGTACCCTATTGCGTCTCACCGCCATGAAACGCTTCCCCGAGTTGGATTTGAACAGTCCAAAGGTACAGGAAACCCTGGACCTTTTTGTGGCCAACAATACCGCCATAGATCCCACCTTGGCCATCCACGAATTGTTGATGCTGTCCCGAAACGGCGAGATTTCTCCCGGCACCAAGGATTTTATAGACCATTTGCCCCCCAATGAACAACGTGGCTTTAAAGTCGCCATGGCTCAGATTGCCGATGAAGAAGAAGACAAAGCCTATCGGGAGGCCTATCAAAAAATCGTGGAGACCATTACCCTTATGAAGAAGAAGGGCATTTTTATAGTCCCTGGGACCGATTTGGGCGGTGCATTCTTCCTGCACCGCGAACTGGAGCTCTATCAACAATTGGGCTACACTCCTGCTGAATTGCTGAAACTGGCATCCTACGACATGGCCCAATACCTCGGAAAGGACCATCTGGGCAGTATAGCACCCGGGAAACTGGCCGATTTCTTTTTGGTGCCCGGTAATCCCGCAGAAAACATCAAGGATATCAAGACCATTTCATTGGTATCCAAAGGAGGTACGTTTTACTATCCCACAGAAGTGTATCCCGCTTTTGGGATACGGCCTTTTACGGAAAAACCGGGAGTCAAGGAATAAATAACATAGCCCAATTTTCTTCCTTTCATCCAAAATTTTATTGGTATTATAGTCTTTATCCTAAATTGGTAATATGATTAAAAAATCCAACCTCACCTTAGGGATCAGCCCCCTCCTTTTCTTTTGTCTTGTATTAATAAATGGCTGTTCAAAGGGGGATTCCCCAACAGAAAAAGATCCTATAGGTCAAACCCCTGAGCCTGAGCCTGAGCCTGAGCCAGAATCTGAACCCTATTTCACTTTTACCTCATATTGGACTACCGAACAAACCAACGAAATGGACAATTGGATCATTATACATGATTCCAATGGGAATCTATTGGATTACAAATCTTATGAAGGTGGGGATACGATAGAATTTAGGGCAGAAGATGACGAGCCTTCAGGGAAGATCACCGTTACCATCCTTCAAATTGAACCCTATACCCATTATTTTGATGTGGATGGAACCTCCCAATCTTGTGAAGGCACCGAAACCTCCGCCACTACCTATCCGGATATCTCTATTGGCAGCCATTGGGAAAAAGGAAGGTATATTCCCTCCAATGTACAAGCCAGTCCAACACCCAACAATTTGGGGGAATTCACCTTGACCTTGACCAATGTTCCGGGTGAATATCCAATTCTAAACAATTCGGGGTGGAATTTGGATAATGACAACGCCGGGAATATAACCACTCTCAAATACATAGAGTTCGGGCATAACCATCAAGCTTCATATGATGGAGAGTACACTACGGTAAGTACTGAACAGGTGAAAAACTGGGAGAATACCAGCTATATGATGAGTGTGCTGCATGAAGATGAAGGGTTGAAATACCTCTTCTTCCAAAATCCTGAAGCAGGCCATGACCTAACCTTGGATTATGGTAATTTTCAAAGTTTTGATAGTTACTCATACCTACCTGCAATCCCACCAAATGATGACTACACAGTTGCCCTTAGGGCGTTTGAGAGTGAAAATAGTTTCAAGACAGATATAGGGTACTTTTGCATCTATATCAATGATGTGAACAATGGTATGCAGATACCCTTTGGGTATTTGGACCGCTTCACCCATTACCGAAGTGACGTGCGGATTGTGCGGGACAATACCGAGTACCAATACACCTTGTTCGGTCCAAAACCGGACATTAATTCCTATCCCGAAAAACCAAATGTAAGCTACACCCTTGAACAAATCAATGGGTTTGATTTGGTTACCGACCTCAATTACATCAGAAGAATTGATCACTGGGCGACACCGTGGCCGACCTCTGAGGAATTTTGTCACACGACAAGATGGTCCGTGGTAAGCAATCCACAAAATTACCCTGTGATAAATGAGTTTCCCGAAGAACTGCTCACCAAGTATCCCGATATGGCTCCTTTGGATGAAATTGAGTATTCTGGATCAATTTTTTATATGAAGGGAAGAGATTATGCCGAACATATCCGTTTTGAATTTGATTCCCATTATGACGACACTATACAATATGGCCAAGAAGTTGAAAGCTTTTGGGTAAAAAAAGAATAATCGAAACCTTTACCATGAATAAAAAATCCAATCTCGCCCCAAAAGTTATTTTGCTCTTATTTGTGAGCCTTTGTTTGGCCATTGGCTGTTCCAAGGAAGAAGCTCCTAATGAACCCCCTCCTGTAGGTTCAGAACCAGAACCAGAACCAGAACCAGAACCTGCGGTCTATTTTACTTTAACCGTTGACAACACCAATACCACAAATACTGATTATGAAGACAATTGGGTGATTGTTTACGACTCAAATGGAAACGTCCTTGACCATAAACCCTATGAAAGTGGAGAGGTGTTGGAGTTTACCGCCTTGGATTCTGACGTAACGGATAAGATTACGGTCACCTTATTTTCATATAGGGAACGAACCATAGGTTATCTGGAAGGTGAAACAAGTCTAACCTGTGAAGGGTCGTTGTCCAATTTGGTCTCTTATCCCGGCATATCCAAAGGAAGTCATTGGGTAATGTCCAGATACCCATCTAGATTGCCCAGCAGCTCTACCCCCAACAATTTGGGGGAGTTTACGTTGACCGTGGAGAATATACCTAGATCGGGTTCTGTTCCAGAGGAATATCCCATACTCAACAATTTCAATATGAATTTAGAGGGAAATAATTTCGGAAACTTATCCACCCTACGATTTCCTGAGTTTGGATCGGGGGGCACGATCACCCATAGTACCGAGTATACCAAAATGGTTGAAAATGGCATTCGAAATTTGGAAAACACCTCCTATTTGATGAGCATCTTACATGCGGAAGAGGGGTTAAAATATCTCTTTTTTCAAAACCCCGATCAGGGCAGTGACCTGACCATTGACTATGGAAATTTCCAAGCTTTCGACAGCTATGCTTATTTTCCTGTGGTTCCGGAAAACGAACGTTATACCCTGCAAATGGTAGGATATGAAAATGAAACCAGCTTTAAGACCCATACCGGGTATTTTTGTCTGGAAGTCAATGATGTCAACAATGGCATGCAGATTCCCTTGGGCTTTTTAGACCGCTTCACCCATTACAAAACCTTTTTCAACATTAACTTTGGCGATCACCGATATCATTACCGTATTTTGGGGCCAAAACCCAACATCACCTCTTTTCCAGAAAAACCGAGCTTGGCATTTACCCAGAATGGCATCAACGGTTTTGATTTCTCTACCAATGCCAATTATATAAGAAGGACTGATTATTTTGCAGGTCAAGAGCCTATAAGTGCCGAAAATTGTCATGCCACCTATTGGAAGATAGAATGTACTCAAGAGAATTATCCGCAACTGTCCGCTCTTCCAGATGAGCTGTATACCCAGTACCCCAATTTAGTGCCTTTCGACCAAATAAAATACGGCTCATCCACCATTTATCTCCAAGATAAAGAATATGATGAGTTTCTCCGTGATCAATTTGACCCTACCTATGATCATATCTTGAAGTATGGGGATATCACTGAGTATTTTACCATAACACGGGAATAACTATTTTGATTCGTATGAATAAAAAATCCAACCTCGCCCCAAAAGTTTTTTTGTTTTTATTTTTAAGTTTGTTTTTGGCCATTGGCTGCTCAAAGGAAGAATCCCCTGTTGAAAAAGAGCCCGTAGGCTCAACTCCGGACCCGGACCCGGACCCGGAGCCAGAACCGGAGCCAGAGCCGGTGGTCTATTTTACTTTTTTATCCGATGGCACCATTAATACTGCTGATAAAGATCATTGGATAATTATATATGATTCCAATGGAAATCTTTTGGACCATAAACCCTATGAAAGTGGGGAGGTTTTGGAGTTTACCGCCTTGGATTCCGACGTAACGGACAAGATCACGGTTACCCTATTCTCTTACAGAGATAGAACATTGGCTTATATGGAAGGAGACGAACCTGTACAGTGCGAAGGGTCCCATATAGACCTCACCTCATATCCTGAGGTCTCCAAAGGAAGTAATTGGGTAAATTCATTTTATTCCAGTAGACTGCAAGCCGACCCAGCTCCAAACAACTTGGGACAATTTACTTTGACCCTTGAGAATATATCCGGCGAATATCCAATACGCAATGATCTTTTCTACAGATCTGGAAATGTCAAGTGGGGCAACTTGTCCACTTTGAGACAATACATTTCGGGAGGTAGCGGGGTAATGTCATACAATTCTGGATATACGACCATGACAAGCAGGAGAATAAATTGGGCCAACACCTCCTACCTGATGAGCATCTTACATGCTGATGAGGGGTTAAAATATACCTTTTTCCAAAACCCTGATGAGGGAAGTGACCTTACCATAAATTATGAGGACTTGCAATCTTTTGATAGCTATGTCTATCTTCCTACTATTCCGGAAAATGAAAGGTATTTTATACAATTGCTTGGATTTGAAGATGAAACCAGTTTTAAAACCTACAACGGATATTATTGTTTGAGCGTTCATGATGACAACAATGGCATACAGATTCCTCTGGGTTTTTTAGACCGTTTTACCCATTACAAGACCTTTCTTGATATTGATTATGGAAATTACGAATACCACTATCAATTATTGGGACCTAAACCCAATATCACTTTCTTCCCTGAAAAACCGAGTATTGGCTTCACCCAAGATGATGTAATCAATTTTGACTTTGCAACCAATGCTGATTACATAAGAAGAACTGACTACTTTGGAGGACGGGAACCGCTGGGCCCGAATAATTGCAGTATTACCGAATGGAGCGTAGAAAGTAATCCAGAAAACTATCCTATACTATCTCCCCTTCCAGACGAACTGTATACCAAATACCCTGATTTGGTACCTTTTGATGAATTGAAGTATGAATCATCAACCTTATATCTCCAAGATAAAGAATATATTGAGTTTCTCCGTGATCAATTTGACCCTACTTATGATCATATCTTGAAGTATGGGGATATCACTGAGTATTTTACCATAACACGGGAATAACTATTTTGATTCGTATGAATAAAAAATTCAACCTCGCCCCAAAAGTTTTTTTGCTTTTATTTTTCAGTTTGTTTTTGGCCATTGGCTGCTCCAAGGAAGAATCTCCTGTTGAAAAAGAGCCCGTGGGCTCAACTCCGGACCCGGAGCCAGAACCCGAACCCGAACCAGAGCCGGTGGTCTATTTTACATTTAGTTCGGACCCCGCTTTTTTTGATACAAGTACACAGGACAACTGGATCATCTTGCATGACTCCGACGGAAATCTTTTGGACTACAAACCCTATGAAAGTGGAGATATTTTAGAATTTACTGCCCTGGATTCAGAACTTACGGATACGTTCACAGTTACTTTATTCCTACGTAGGATAAGTACCCGGTTCCTTACCGTAGATAACATACAAACATCCTGTGAAGGATCTCAATTCAACATTATTTCGTATCCCAGCGTTTCCAAAGGTAGTAATTGGCTAAAATCCCAGTATCCTACAAGATTGCCCGGCAGCCCCGCCCCAAACCATTTGGGAGAGTTTACATTGACCACAGAAAATATCCCAGGGGAATTTCCGGTGCTCAATAATTATTTTCACGATTTAGGAAACGGCAATAGAGGTAATTTATCCACCCTGCGGTTCTCTGAACATCCAAATTCTAGTTCCAGTTCCCATAGTGCTGGATACACCACCATTATCCAATCCGGCATTAACAATTGGGAAAACACCTCCTATATGATGAGCATTCTACATGCCGATGAGGGGTTAAAATATCTTTTTTTCCAAAACCCAGATGCGGGCAATGACCTGACCATCGACTATGGAGATTTTCAAGCTTTCGATAGCTATACTTATTTCCCCTTGATTCCGGAAAATGAAAATTACACCTTACAAATGGTGGGATATGAGAACGAGACCAGCTTTAAGACCCATACCGGATATTTTTGCCTTGAGGTAAACGATATCAACAATGGCATGCAGATTCCCTTAGGTGCTTTGGACCGCTTTACCCATTACAAGACTTTTTTTGACATGAAGATCAACGATAATGCCAGATACCAATATAGCATATTGGGTCCAAAACCCACCATCAGTGTCATTCCCGAAAAGCCAAGTGTAAGTTTTACCCAAGACGGTATCATCGGTTTTGATTTCACAACGAACACCGATTACGTGAGAAGGGTGAGCTATTTTGGAGATCCTGAGCCAATAATAAGTGCTGATGACTGCGATGTGACCTTTTGGGGCATAGCAAGTGACCAAGAGAACTATCCTGTTTTATCTACCTTGCCGGACGAGTTGTACACCTTGTACCCCAATTTGGAACCTATTGATCAATTGGAGTATAAATCATCCACCATTTATCTCCAAGGCAAAACATATGCAGAGTTTCTACGATTTGAATTTGACCCTACCTATGATCATATCTTGAAGTATGGGGATGTCCAAGAGTATTTTACTTTAAATAGGGAATGATTATTTTTAAGCTCACGCTCTTCCAAAAGTTATGGATAAGGCAGTCAAGAGATATGGCTTACCTATATGGCTTTTGTGTTTGACCAACCAAGGATAGTATATGAAACGTAGGCCATTTTTCAAAAAAACCACTGCCGCACTGATGGGGATAGGGTTTACCTCGGAAGCTTTTTCAAATACTTCGGAGAAGAAAACCGCCAAACCCCTAAAGGTTTGTACCACCGTGGAACAGGAAAAGGTCTTTTTCTATGCCGAGGTCATCCATGAATCCATCAAGGTGGTCCATATTGCCGACACCCATTTATTCAAGGATGATGACAGGGGAATCCCCTATCAAGAGTATAGTGGGCGCATGGCCAAAGCCTACAACCGGACCACACATTTTAAAACACGGGAACAGACCAATCCAGAAGAAGCCTTTGAAGAAACCCTGGCTTTCGCCAAAAAAGTCAATGCCGATGTGATTACCTTGGTCGGGGATATTTTCAGCTTCCCCTCCGAAGTCGCCATTGAGTGGGTATTGTCAAAATTGAAGGAAACCGGTATTCCCTACATCTACATTGCCGGGAACCATGATTGGCACTACGAGGGTATGGAAGGCCCTTTGGAAGATTTGCGCGATACCTGGATCCAGAAACGATTATTGCCCTTATACCAAGGAAACCATCCATTGATGGCCGCTTATGACATCAAAGGCGTGCGATTTTTGGCCATCGATAATTCCACCTATCAAATCAACCAGGAGCAATTGGATTTTTTTAAGGAGCACGTAGCCAGTGGGGTCCCTCTGGTCTTATTGGTACATATTCCATTATATGCGCCCGGAAAGAGTATTTCCTTTGGATGTGGCAATCCAAATTGGGGAGCGGCCACTGACCGGAATTTTAAATTGGAACGGCGTCCCAAATGGCCGGAAGAAGGACATACCGCCACCACGCTCAACTTTCACAAGGAGGTTTTCAATGCCCCTAACCTCTTGGGCATATTTACGGGTCACATCCATCAAAATTCCTTGGAAGCCATTAAAGGGAAACCTCAAATAGTAAGTGATGATAATGCCAGTGGAGGCTATTTGGATATTAGCTTTTTGCCCTTGGCGGAACAGGACAGACAACTGATATTGTAACTGTGGCCCCATAAATACCTCAATCCATTGATTCCAAGGTATTTTTCCATTACATTTATGATTTTGCCAATACCTATGTTTGAAAAAGGACCATTCCGATTTCATTACAAGAGATTATAACCATTCCAACCACCATGAAAACCAAATTCAATCCCCTAATCCTACTGCTCACCATATGGGTAGCTTCATGCACTAAGGAAAAGAGCACCAAGATGCCCAACGTGATTCTTATTATGGCCGATGACATGGGGTACGAATGCATTGGGGCCTATGGTTCTACTTCATACCAAACCCCCAATATCGACCAACTGGCCTCGCAAGGAATCCGTTTTGCCAATTGTGTTTCCCAACCTCTATGCACCCCTTCAAGGGTGAAGATCATGACAGGCAAATACAACTACCGCAATTACGATCATTTCGGACATTTAAACCTTTCGGAATACACCTTTGGAAACTTGATGCAAGATGCAGGATACGAAACCTGTATTGCTGGAAAGTGGCAATTGAACGGCTTGTCCTATAAGGACATCATATCGGATTGGAATGACAATACCAGACCCAACAAATTTGGATTTGACGAGTACTGCCTTTGGCAATTGACCAAGCCCAGAAAAGAAGGTGGTCGTTATGCCGACCCCTTGATCGAACAAAATGGTCAAATCTTGGAACGCAATTCGGATGATTATGGCCCAGACATTTTTTCCAATTATATATTGGATTTTATCGAACGGAAAAAGGACCAACCCTTCTTTGTATACTACCCCATGGTCTTGGTCCATGACCCTTTTGTTCCCACTCCGGATTCCCAGAATTGGAGTGATTCCGAAAACCGATATAAGAACGACACCACCTATTTTAAGGACATGGTGGCCTACACCGATAAGATTGTAGGCAAGATTGTTCGTAAACTCGAAGAATTACAACTGGATGAAAACACACTGATCATTTTCACAGGGGACAATGGCACACATCCCTCCATTACATCGCAACTGGTGGAAGGTGCTGTTCAAGGAGCCAAAGGAAATACCATAGATGCAGGTACCCATGTGCCCCTCGTGGCTTATTGGCCCTCTCAAATCAAAGAAGGTAAGGTGTTTAATGACCTGATAGAATTCAGTGATTTTTTCCCAACACTGGGAGATATGGTCAAGGCTGAGGTCAATTCCGATGGAAAAAGTTTTTATCCATTATTGACCGGAGGGGCATATACACCAAGGGAAACCGCATTTGTTCATTATGACCCGCAATGGGGTAAAAATGTAAACCGCTACCGAAACCAATTTGTACGTTCGTTGGATTATAAATTGTACCCAGACAGTACATTTTATCACCTGAGCAACGATCTATTGGAGAAGAATCCCTTGTTTTTAGATTCGCTTACTACCGAACAGGCTGATATTAAAACTGCTTTGGAAAAGGAATTGAAACGACACCCAGACTGGAAATAATATTACGGAAAGCTTTATCGGCCAAAATCCAGTGGGTTTTCACCTAGTACTTGCGCCATTTCTGTGTCAGTTCAAAGACCTTGTTCAGGATACTTTCCTCAACCTCGTCAAACTCCTTACCCCTACGGGCCATCATCACCTTGGCAGCCTCAGAGGCTTTTTTGGGGTGGTATTCCTTAAATCCCGATGCCCCGCCCCAACTAAAACTTGGGATGAAGTTTCGAGGGAACCCAGGAGTGTAGATATTGCTGTTCACCCCAATGACCGTACCCGTATTGAACATGGTATTGATGGCCGTTTTACTATGGTCTCCCATCATAAGACCACAGAACTGGAGCCCCGTATGGTCAAAAGTTTCGGTATCGTAATTCCATAATCGGACCTTGGCGTAATTATTCTTTAGATTGGAGTTGTTGGAAGCAGCCCCGATATTGCACCATTCTCCCAGCACAGAGTTTCCTAGATAGCCCTCATGCCCTTTACTGGAATGTCCAAAAATAACCGAGTTGTTGATTTCCCCACAAACCTTTCCATAAGGCCCCACAGTGGTAGGCCCGTAAATCTTTCCTCCCATTTTCACAATGGCGTGGTCGCACAGGGCAAATCCACCGCGGATAAGGCTTCCTTCCCAGATTTCGGCTTTTTTGCCAATATAGATAGACCCTTTGGTGGCATTCAATATACTGTGTTCAACCGTAGCTCCTTCCTCCACAAAGATTCTCTCAGGATGTATTAGACTATTGGTGTCCGATATGGGGGCACTCTTCCTCCCCTTGGTCAGCAATTCAAAATCAGCTTCCAAAGCCTCTCCATTTCTACTGAAAATGTCCCAGGTGTTTTTTAGGGCAAAGACTTCCGATTTGTATTCAACCCTTTCATAATCATCCAAGCGGAAAGGCTTTTCCGGTTCGTTTGTCCCGTAGGCAACCACCTCGTTTTTGTAGACCAAGGCTTGTCCCATCCCCAACTGTTTTATCTGCTTCACCAATGGGACATCAGGAAGGATGTTCCCTATGATCACTACATTCTCATCTGCGGCAACAAGTGGAAACTTTTTGGAGAGATAGTCTTCGGTCCGGAAACTAACCTGGGTCTGCAACCATTTTTCCCACTTTTCCCGTAGGGTCAAAATCCCTATACGAATCTCGGCCACGGGCCGGGTAAACGTAAAGGGAAGCATCGCTTTTCGGTAGTCACCATCAGAAAGGATATAGTTCATAACAGTTGTTTAGATTGCCCTAAAATTAAAAAACGCCCCTGATAAAGCATCAGGAGCGTTCATATATTTCGTTGAAAGTACGGACCTACTCGGCCTTCTTCTCTTCTTTCTTGAATTTCTTGTACTTGTTCTTGAACTTATCGATCCTACCAGCGGTATCCACCAATTTGGTCTTACCGGTGTAGAAAGGATGCGAAGTTCTTGAGATTTCCAACTTTACCAAAGGATACTCAACACCATCAATGCTAATGGTCTCTTTTGCCTCTGCAGTGGATTTGGTGATGAACACATCCTCGTTGGACATGTCTTTGAAAGCCACTAATCTATAATTCTCTGGGTGTATACCTTTTCTCATCGTCTTAAATACTTAATCTCAGAATTTTCGAGGTGCAAATTTAATGATTTCTTTGACACCTCCAACTTTAAAAATGGAAAAAAGAAAAAAACTACCTTTAGCTGTAACAAAGTTACGCTTTTGTCCACTAACAAACAGATCAACACTAAAAACTTTTTATATGGAAGAACAACAACCAAAAACCGGTAAATTCGCTCTAAATTATGGCCTTTTGTTAGGCGTGGTTTCAGTCGTGTTCGGCGTAATGCTCTATTCACAAAAACTGCATTACGAAACAAGCGCTCCCGTCATGATCGTTTCCGTTATTTTAACGGCTGTGGCCATTTTCTTGGGGGTAAATGCGTTTAAAAAAGCCAATGGGGGTTACTTGAAGATTGGCGAAGCCTTAAAAGTCGCAGTAGGTATTGCCCTTGTCTCCGCCATCATATCCCTCTTGTTCCAATACGTCCTTACGAATTTTATTGAACCCGATTTTATGGATAAGGCCATGGAAATCGCCAAGCCGAAAGCCTTTGAACAAAACCCATCCTTGACCGAGGAGCAATGGGAGAAGGGGGTGGAAATGCAAAAAAATCTTGCTTGGATGCGCTACCCAATTGGTTTGATCATTAGCTGTGTCATTGGGTTGGTACTAGGTTTGATTACCGGCTTGATCCTGAAAAAGGAAAAACCCGCCTACTAAGGCAAAAAATACTACTTTTGAAAGGAATTCCAGAAACAAGAAATGCAGATTTCCATTGTAATTCCTTTACTTAACGAGCAAGAATCGCTCCACGAACTGCATGATTGGATTGTACGCGTAATGCAATCCAATCATTTTTTATATGAGATCATTTTTATTGATGATGGCAGTACCGATGGTTCTTGGGAAACCATCACCCAACTCTCCGAAAAGAATGAACATGTAAGGGGAATCCGTTTTCTAAAGAATTATGGGAAATCCCAAGCCCTCCACGCTGGATTTAAGGCGGCGCAGGGCGAAGTGGTGATCACCATGGATGCCGATCTACAGGACAATCCCGAAGAAATCCCCGAACTGTACAACTTGATTACCCAAGAAGGCAACCAAGTGGTTTCGGGCTGGAAGAAAAAAAGGTACGATTCCGTCATCACCAAAAATATTCCCTCCAAGTTGTTCAATTGGGCGGCCCGAAAAACTTCTGGGGTAAAATTGCACGATTTCAACTGTGGCTTAAAGGCCTTTGACCATAACGTAGTAAAAACCATTGAGGTCCATGGTGAAATGCACCGCTACATACCCGTGTTGGCCAAAAATGCAGGGTTCACAAAAATTACCGAAAAGGTCGTTCAACACCAAGCCCGAAAATACGGTACCACAAAATTTGGGGCGGAACGTTTCATCAATGGATTTTTGGACCTGATCACCATTTGGTTCGTTTCCAAATTTGGTAGGCAACCCATGCACCTTTTTGGAGCTATGGGCGTTTTAATGTTCATCGTAGGCTTCGGGTTTTCCCTCTATTTGGGCATAGACAAGTTGTTTCTGAACCCAACCGGACGCCTGATCACACAACGACCACAGTTCTATATCGCCCTGACTGCCATGATTATGGGAACCCAAATGTTTTTGGCGGGCTTTATCGGTGAAATCATGGTACGCTCCAGAAAAAATGATACCCGATACACCATTTCCAATAAAATCAATCTTTAGGGTTTTGTAACCCATAATCTTTGTATTTTTAAGACAATAAATTTTAGCTAAACACTATGGACGCCATTACTTCCACAGCACACTCTTGGCTGACCGATTTTTTTGATGAAAAGACAAAAAAAGAGATCCAAAACCTGATCCAGAACGACCCAGAAGAACTCAAGGAACGTTTTTATAAAGATCTGGAGTTTGGCACAGGAGGCATGCGAGGCATTATGGGTGTGGGCACCAATAGAATCAACAAATACACCTTGGGCAAGAATACACAAGGTCTCAGCAACTATTTAAAGAAAACGTATTCCGACTCCGACCTTAAAGTTGTGATCGCCTATGATTGCAGGCACAATTCGGATACGCTGTCCAAAACCGTGGCCAATGTCTTTGCGGCCAACGGCATAAAAGTGTATCTGTTCTCCGAATTGCGCACCACCCCCGAACTATCCTTTGCAGTTCGGTATTTGGGCTGTCATGCAGGGATTGTCCTCACCGCTTCCCACAATCCGCCAGAATACAATGGATACAAAGTATATTGGGCCGATGGCGGACAAATTGTGCCACCCCAGGATGGTGAGATCATTGCGGAAATCGATTCCCTTTCCTTTGAGGACATCAAGTTCGATGCCGATGAAAGTCTGATTCAACATATTGACAAAGAGGTGGATGAGGCTTTTTTCAAAGCTTCTGTCGAGAATGGCAGTTTCAATGCCAAAGGCAAAGACGATTTCAAAATTGTGTTCACCTCCTTACACGGCACTTCAATCACAGCCATTCCAGAGGTGTTGAAGCGTGCAGGCTACAACAATGTCACCATCATTGAAGAACAGGCAAAGCCTGATGGCGGATTTCCCACAGTGGCATCCCCCAACCCTGAAGAGCCGGAAGCACTGGCCATGGCCATTGCCAAGGCCGAAGAAATTGGTGCGGACATGGTGGTAGGTACCGACCCGGACAGTGACCGCTTGGGAATAGCCGTTAGAAACCTTGAAGGAAAAATGGAACTGCTCAACGGCAACCAAACCATGGTGCTGATGACCAAATTCCTATTGGACCGCTACAAGGAAAAAGGATTCAAAGGCAACGAATTCATAGCCTCAACCATTGTGTCCACCCCCATGGTGGAACAAATGGCAAAAGCTTATGGTGTAGAGTACAAGACGGCTTTAACGGGCTTTAAATGGATCGGTAAAATGATCAAGGATTTCCCCAACTCCAAATTTATTGGGGGCGGTGAGGAAAGCTTTGGGTATATGGTGGGTGATTTTGTCCGGGACAAGGATGCCGTTACCGCTACCCTACTCGCCTGCGAAGCCGCCTCCAGCGCCAAGGCCGAAGGAGGTTCTTTCTATAAGGAGCTGATCAACTGTTTTGTACAGTTTGGGTTCTATAAGGAAAAGTTGATTTCCTTGACCAAAAAAGGCATCAGTGGCGCAGAGGAAATCAAACAAATGCTCAAGGATTTCAAAGAAAATCCCGTGGAAACCGTCCAAGGATCAAAGTTATTGTGGATTGAGGATTACAACACCTCCATCGCCAAAAATGTGCAGACCGGTGAGGAAAAAAGCATCAAATTGCCCAAATCCAATGTATTGATCTACGAAACGGAAGACGGCACCCGAATCGCCGCCCGTCCCAGCGGAACGGAACCCAAAGTGAAGTTTTACATCAGTACAAATGCCAAATTGGACAAGGCCGAGGATTTTAAATCCGTAAATTCGCAGTTGGATGCCAAAATAGACGGTATCCTTTCCGAACTGAATTTGTAGGTGAATGAACTACTTTAGAAAGATTCTCCGTTTTGCGGGACCTTACCGTAAATACGGTTTTTTGAACATTTTCTTCAATATCCTCTATGCACTTTTCAGTGCATTGTCCTATGCTGCCCTTATCCCAATGCTCAATGTGCTGTTTGATAAGACCCAACAGGTACACACCCCTCCAAAATTGGAAGGCATAGGAGGATTGAAGGATTACTTTATGGACTACATGAACTACCAAGTCACCCAATATTCGGGAAATGACCCCATGAAAGGGCTTGTTTTGGCCGTAGGACTGATTTTGTTCCTGTTCCTGTTCAAAAACATCTTCAACTATTTGGCCATGTACTTCATCACGTTTTTACGGAATGGGGTGCTCAAGGATATCCGTAACAAGATGTACGAAAAGATTGTGGACCTGCCCATTTCCTACTTTTCCGAAAAGAAAAAAGGGGACGTCATTGCACGGATCACTTCCGATGTACTGGAGATACAACATTCTTTCCTCTCCATTTTGGAATTGATCGTACGGGAACCCCTTACCATATTGTTCACGATCATTGTAATGTTCCTGATCAGTGTAAAGCTTACCATTTTTGTGTTCATTTTTATTCCCATCGCCGGAATGATCATTTCCAGGATCGGGAAATCCCTCAAACGTAAATCGGACCGGGTACAAAAAGAACAGGGCGAGTTCCTTTCCATTGTGGAAGAGACCTTGAGTGGACTGCGGGTCATCAAAGCATTTAATGCCGAATCTAAATTCTTTAAGACCTTCCAAAATTCAACCAGTCGTTTTTTCAAGTTCTCCAACTCCTTGCTGAACCGACAAAATTTGGCATCGCCAACGGGAGAGTTTTTGGGGATTTTGGTCTTTGGGGTACTACTTTGGTTTGGAGGCCGTATGGTACTGTTGGAAGGGTCGCTGGACGCCGCTTCCTTCATATCCTACATGGGTCTGGCCTTCAATATCCTGACCCCGGCCAAAGCCATAAGTAAGGCCTCTTACGGAGTTAAAAAAGGAAATGCCGCTGCGGAACGGGTATTGGAGATACTGGAATCCGAAAACCCCATTAAAGATGCCGAGAATGCACTGGAGAAAACCGATTTCAACCAAGGTATTGAGCTTCAAAACGTATCTTTCAAATATGAGGACGATTATGTACTGAAAAACTTCAACCTAAAGGTTGATAAAGGCCATACCGTAGCCTTGGTGGGGCAATCCGGAAGCGGAAAGAGCACCGTGGCCAATCTGGTCACTCGTTTCTACGATGTCAATAAAGGGGAAATCCTGATTGACGGGACCAACATCAAAAAAATCTCCAAAAAATCGCTTCGCGGGCTTATGGGATTGGTGACCCAAGACTCCATTTTGTTCAATGACACGGTAAAGAACAACATTGCCATGGGCAAGGAAAATGCCACCACCGAAGAGATCGTGGCTGCCGCCAAAGTGGCCAATGCCCATGAGTTTATTATGGACCTTCCCCATGGGTACGACACCAATATTGGGGACAGTGGCAATAAATTGAGTGGCGGACAAAAACAGCGCCTGTCCATTGCCAGGGCCGTACTGAAAAACCCACCGATCATGATCTTGGACGAAGCTACTTCGGCCTTGGATACCGAAAGTGAACGCTTGGTACAGGATGCGCTGGAGAAAATGATGAAAAACCGCACCTCCATCGTCATTGCGCACCGTTTGTCCACCATCCAAAATGCAGATTCTATTGTAGTGTTGAACAAGGGTGAGATTATGGAACAGGGCACCCATGAAGAACTGATGAAATCCAAAAAAGGCTATAAAAAGCTCGTGGAGATGCAGTCGTTCTCCCCCTAAGAAGAAGACGCACATTCGTAAAAATTAGTGCCATTCGTGTCAAACCTTTGAAAGTTCAAACATCAAGTTCAAGTACAAATGATTTTTGCATAAATACTCGTATCCGATTTCTGAGGTCTGAATATTTAATATTTGAATAGATTTCTCACAGCTCCTTCGACTTCGCTCAGGACAGGGCTCGAAATGACATCCGGTACATTCGTGCAAATTAGTGCCATTCGTGTCAAACCTTTGAAAGTTCAAATATCAAGTTCAAGTACAAATGCTTTTTGCATGAATACCCATATCCGATTTCTGAGGTCTGATTTCTGATTGTTAAAACAGATTTCCCACACCTCCTCCGACATCGCTCAGGATAGGGCTCGAAATGACAGTATCACATTGATGATTGTTCATTGTCCATTGAAAATTGACCCTTGAACCCCATCCGTCAACCCAAACGGGGCATCCGTCAATTGACACCCGTTCTTTTTGGCTTCTTTCCCTTTCTTGCCAAAAAATTTTACCCATGAAAAAAATTCCATTACAAGCATCACTTACCTTATTGTTATGCCTTTTCGCATTCTCCTGCGGAAAGGATGAACCCAACGACCCTGATCCCGTGGACACCTCCCCCTCCATTACGGGCTTTTCGCCTACATCTGGCCCTGTGGGTACCTCGGTGACCATCAACGGGACCAATTTTAGCGCCACAGCATCTGACAACACCGTAAAGTTCGGTACCGTGGCCACAAGCGTAGACAATGCATCAACCACCACACTAAAGGTAACCGTACCTGAAGGGGCACAGACCGCCAAGATCAGTGTGACCGTGGGTGGCGAGACCGCCACCAGTTCCAATGACTTTACCGTGACCAACCCCGACCCCACCACCATTGCCCTGGACCAAGAAACCATGGAGCTAAAAACCTTGGACACGAACCAACTCACTGCCACAGTAACCGGGGCCGGGGCCAATGAGACCGTGGTCTGGAACTCGGACAACGAAGAGGCGGCACTGGTGGACCAAGAAGGGAACGTGACCGCCACCGGAACGGGAACCGCTACCATTACTGCCACCGTGGACGAAGTTACGACCTCTTGCGCCATTACCGTGAACCCCGGTATCATTGTGGGCGGGACCGTAGAAAGTGATAGCGATGCTATTGGTGTAGCCTCCTATTGGATCAATGGGACCAAAATTGAACTAAACGATGGCAATAGTGAAGAGGTATCCCTTGATGTAAGCGGAACGGACGTCTACACCACTTTTGTGGAGTATAGTGTAGACGCAATTTATGTTCGGGTTATGAAGAACACCGCCCTGCACTCTACATTAGGCGGGATGGATAATAACTACAAAACTCCCTATGCCATTGATGTGGTCGATAATGATGTTTATGTTTGTGGCTTTGAATATAATGGAAGCTTCTATGATGCCAAATATTGGAAAAATGGTGATGAAATCATTTTGTCCGATGGTTCAGATGCAGTCAGTACCGATATAGAAGTACATGGAGGAAGTGTTTTTGTAAGTGGATACCAAGAAATCGACGGACAGTATGAGGCCTTCTATTGGAAGGATGGAACCCCTACACAACACAATACAATGAGTGATTTGGGCATTTCTGCATGGGACATTTTCATTGATGACCTTGGTGATATCTACACAGCCGGTAATGAGGGTGCCCCCAACCAAAACCAACCCTATGTGTGGAAAAATGGAGAGGAACTATATATTCTTGGTAATGGCGACATTGAGGGCACTGCATATGCCGTAACTGTTAAAAATGGTAATGTATTTGCAGTTAGTGAAAGTGCAACCAAAGAATGTGGACTATGGATAAATGGTAATATGGTTAGTGAATGGTCTGGTTACGCAAGGGCAATGACTGTTCTTAATGGCACCATCTATGTAGCGGGCACCAAATACGATGGCAACATCAACAGCTATACCCCTACCGTCTTTACATTTGACACTTCTGGTAACCTAATCGAGGAAATCAGCCTTCCCAGTGATGGTTCCGATGGCTATGCCACCTCCATTGTTGTTAAATAAGACATGTACTTTTTTGGATTTTGAGATTTCCCCCGCTTAAGCGGGGGTTTTCTTTTAAAAAAACATTCGTGCAAATTAGTATAATTCGTGTCAAACCTTTGAAAGTTCAAGTTTCAAAATCAAGTTCAACACTACCTAAACGCTGGGTTCCGATTCCTGATTTCTGATTGTTAAAACAGATTTTCCACATCTTCTTCGACTTCGCTCAGGATAGGGCTCGAAACGACATATGGTACATTCGTGCAAATTGGTGCCATTCGTGTCAGTATAAACTCAAGTTTCTAAATCAAGTTCAACACTACCTAAACGCTGGGTTCCGATTTCTGATTTCTGATTGGTAAAACAGATTTCCCATACCTCCTCCGACTTTGCTCAGGACAGGGCTCGAAACGACATATGGTACATTCGTGCAAATTGGTGCCATTCGTGTCAGACCTTTTGAAAGTTCAAACATCAAGTTCAAGTACAAATGATTTTTGCATAAATACCCATATCCGATTTCTGATTACAGACATCTGATCAATGAATTCCCAACCGAAGTAGATTGCTCATTGCTCATTGTTCATTGTCCATTGAAAATTGCCAATTGCATTAAACCTTTTACCCCTATCTTAGTCAAAGCACCAAATTGTACGGACAATTGATTGCCGAAGAAACCCTAATCAAAGAACTCAAACAAAAGGAAAGCCAAGCAAAGGCCTTTGAGGTGTTGGTGAACACCTACAAAGAACGCCTGTATTGGCATATCCGAAGAATTGTCCTGGATCATGACGATGCCGATGACGTGCTACAGAACACCTTTATTAAAGTATACCGGAATATTGAGGGTTTTAAAGGCGAAAGCAAGCTGTATTCTTGGTTGTACCGTATCGCCACCAATGAATCGCTGACCTTTTTAAAACAGAAATCCAAGAAAGCCGGAATCAGTGATGAAGAACTCAAAAACCGCATGGTGGAGAACCTACAATCCGATGTGTATTTTGAAGGGGACGAGATCCAATTGAAATTGCAAAAGGCTTTGGCCACCCTGCCGGACAAACAAAAATTGGTGTTTACCATGAAGTACTTTCAGGAAATGAAATATGGGGACATTTCCGAGGCCTTGGAAACCTCGGTCGGGGCCCTAAAGGCCTCCTATCATTTGGCCGTAAAGAAAATTGAATCGTATCTTAAGGAAAATTAAACCTTTGGCTTGTTTTGGAGTCAAATTAAGGACATGAAAAAGGATAAAGAAAATAGTTTCAACACCCCGGAAGGCTACTTTGAAAACTTCCATGAGCGGCTTATGGCCCGGATGGAAAAAGAAGCCCAAACGGAGTCCGTTATCCCAAAATCGGATGGTTTCGCCATTCCTGAGGGTTATTTGGATAGGGTGACCCCAAAAATCATGTCCAAAACAGTCAAGGAAAGTGGCAAGGTCATCCAGTTAAAATCTTACAGAAAATTCTACTATAGTGCCGCGGCCGCGGCCGCAGTCTTTGTTTTGGTCTTCGGCATCAACTGGAAATCCACTCCAACCGTTGCATTTGATGACTTGGCCAATGCGGAAATCGATGCGTATTTTGAAAGCAATGAACTGGATATCAATACGTATGAACTTGCCGAACTGGTCTCGTTGGATAATGTGGAACTGAACGATGTTTTGGAACAAGACCTGAATGCCGAAAATATTTTGGAATATTTGGATGAAACCATAGACGATATTGACGAACTAAACATAGATTACAGCGATTATGAATAAAAGAATACTCATACTGTTCGCTCTGTTGGCAGGAACCGCTTACTTGCATGCCCAAGGTCCGGTCAGGGACCGCATAAAGACCCTGAAAGTGGCCTTTATCACGGAAAGGGTTGGACTCACCAGTCAGGAAGCACAACAATTTTGGCCCATATACAACGCCCATGAGGAAACCTTGGAGAACATCCGAAGAAAGGAACGCCGGGAGCTTCGCTCAAGAATATCCCTGGCCCAAGACTTATCGGACAGTGAATCTTCCACCCTTTTAAACAATCTCATGGCCCTTCAGAAAGAAAAACATAATGCCGAACAAGATTTCATCACAAAAATCAGGACGGTCATCTCAGCCAAAAAAACATTACTGCTCATTAAGGCCGAAGAGGACTTTAAAAAGCGTCTGTTGCAGCAATACCGAAAACATAATGATGGTGGGTAACGCAATCTCACTACAAGAAAAAAAGAAAAGAGCCTTAAGGCTCTTTTTTTGATTAAACCTTTTTCTACAACCCAAGTCTTACCCATATAAACCCTTAAAATCCATTAGTCATGAAAAGTTTAAAAACAATTTTGATCATGGTGGCCCTTATGGGGAGTATGACTTTGGCCCATGCACAAAGAACCGTGGTAAGAACATATCCTGCATACGGAACCGTAGTGACCACTATAAACCGCCCCCATCTGGTGGTCCATAAAAACAAGAATTTTTATTATGCCGATGGCATTTGGTACAAGGCCAGAGGGAGAAGATATGTGGTCTGTGCCGCACCCAACGGGGTTAAAGTTTCCGTTTTACCGAGAGGATCGAAGGTGGTTTACGTTAACGGTAGAAGACTGTACCAATATAGAGGGGTGTGGTATAAAAGAACAGGACGGCACTATAGCGTTGTTACCGTATAGTTTTTTTGATTTGGTTAGTTGTTGAACAAAAGAGCGGCGAGATCTCACCGCTCTTTTTATTGGAAGACCAATTTCGCTATCCGATTTTTCCCGGCAGCAAAAGCGACCGTATCGTTCAAAAAGCGTAAGGTATAAAAAGACTCCTCACTCATGGATTTCCAGCTTTCACCGCCGTTGGCCGAATAGGAAATTCCTGTAAAACCTACAGCCACCAATCCTTCTCCTTCCGAATTGGGAACAAATTGCACACAACTTTTATAGCCGGGGTGTTGACCATCAGCAATCAACTTCCATGTTTTGCCACCATCTTGGGTGATGATCTTGTTGGCCGTATTGGCATCCGGTTGGGTATAATCCCCTCCTATGGCAAAACCTATACTTTCATTATAAAAATCCATGGAGTAGATTCCTTGGGTAGGTTCTCGGTGAATGATGGGACTCTGCTGTATGCTCCAAGTAGCTCCTTTATCCGAAGAATGATAGATCCTTCCTTCCGTGGTACCTATCCACACGTCATTGCCTGCAATGGCAATATTACTGTTGCTTGCCGCAAAGGCTCCTTCCCCCTCAATCCCTTCTGGAAGATTTTCGCAGGATATCTTGGACCAGGTCTGTCCCCCGTCCTTGGTAAGGATAATGGACAGACAACCATTCACGGTGTCCCCCACAGCAATCCCTTCCAAATCATTCCAAAAGGCCATGGCGTCATAAAACACGCCTTCGCCCTCTTCGGTATATACCAGTTCCATTTTACCTTGGTCACCCGTTTTGTACAACAAGGCCGGATTCGCCACGGAAAGCATAAAAAAATCTGTGGAGGTATTTCCCACGGCCCTAAACTCAGGAACTATGGAGTCATAACTCTGTACATTGGTCCGTACTTTTTGGGTCCGCACATCCACCGTTCCATAGGTACCCTTACTCCCAGCAAAGGCCAACGTATTGCTGTCCAAAAAAGTAATGGCCCTGATGCTCACCAAATCTTCATAAACCGGGGTCACGGATACCGTTTTAAACGGTTGGGATTGTTTTTCATCAACACAAGAAACCAAGATTACGGCCAATAGCAAACCAATAGAAAATCGCATAGTGGATATTTTGCTATAAAAGTAAGTAGAAATGATACCTTTGCAACTTATTTTACACCATGCGTTTACATCGAAATCTTGTTTTTGCCGTTATAGATGCCCTGAACCTCATTTTCAATGAGGGGGAATATGCCGATAAGGTCATTGAAAAAGTCTTGCGTTACGACAAGCGTTGGGGCGCACGGGACCGTGGTTTTATTGCAGAAACCACCTATGACATTGTTCGATGGAAGCGGTTGTATGCTGAGATTGCCGAGGCCCACGAACCGTTCACCCGTCCCCATTTATTCCGATTGTTCTCGGTTTGGTGTGTGTTGAAAGGGATTCGAATCCCGGATTGGAAACAGTTGGAAGGCACACCGGAGCGTCGTATAAAAGGACGGTTTGATGAGCTTTCAAAAATTCGAAAGTTTAGGGAATCCATTCCCGATTGGATGGACGAATTGGGTGAAAAATCCTTGGGAAACAAACTTTGGACCAAGGAAATCGCCGCACTCAACCAGCAGGCCGATGTAATTCTCCGCACCAACACCTTAAAAATTCAAAAGGATCAACTTCGGTCCTTTTTGGCCAAGGAAGATATTGAAACTCAAATCTTGGATGGATATCCAGACGCCCTTCGGCTCAAGGAACGGAAAAACGTATTTGTCACTTCTGCTTTCAAGGATGGACTTTTTGAAGTACAAGATGCTTCATCGCAGTTGGTAGCCCCATTTTTGGAGGTTGAACCCGGACAACGAGTAATCGATGCCTGTGCGGGTGCTGGAGGTAAAACCCTTCACTTGGCCTCCCATATGGAAAATAAGGGGCAGCTTATTGCGCTGGATATTTATGAGAGTAAACTCAAAAAGTTGAAGGTCAGGGCCCGTCGAAATGGGGTGCACAATATGGAGACCCGGGCCATAGATTCCACCAAGGTGATCAAAAAACTGTACAACAGCGCCGACCGTTTGTTGTTGGATGCGCCTTGTTCCGGCTTGGGCGTCATCAAAAGAAACCCTGACTCCAAATGGAAGCTGGAACCTGAGTTCATTGACCGTATCATGGGTGTTCAACAGGATATTTTACAGAATTACAGCAAGATGCTGAAAAAAGGTGGGCAAATGGTCTATGCCACCTGTTCCATCCTTCCCCAAGAAAATTCGGAACAAGTCAAAAAGTTCTTGGAATCCGAAAATGGAAAGGGTTTTGAGTTCATCAAAGAGAAAAACGTGTACGCTTCGGAAAGCGGCTTTGACGGATTCTATATGGCCTTGATGAAGAAGAAAGCCTGATAGGGCAACCATTTTCGTTAAAATTAGTGTCAAGCTAATGATGGTTGGAATGCCTGATTTTTGGATTGTTCGTGTAAATCTGTGTAATTCGTGTCAACCAATAAAATGTTCGATAGCTCGACAATTGGATTTTTGTCATTCTTATGGAGTGCAACGATTGAAGAATCTAAATAATCCATTTTGAAGCTGAAGATATTGTCAGTTCAAGCGCAGCCGAGATGTACCTAAAGGTTTTCGACTGCGCTCGATATGACACTTTAAAAATTTCTATTTTTTTACTGTGGGATACTCCACGCCCAATTGTTCCAAATAGGTATCGTATTGGGTCTCATCAAAGTAATACTTCTGTAATTCCGAGCGATAGGTATCCTGCTTCTCTTTGTTCAAATAGGTGGGGGGCATATCATCCGCAGCGATCATAGGTTGGTATTTGGTCTCTTTGCTCTGTTCATTGTTGAAGTAATCCCACGCTCCTTTGAGCAACTCCGGATTTAAGAAAAAGTCCAATAAGGTCATGGCTTCGGCCTTTGCCCCGGCTGTAACGCCTTTATGGGCAATGGGAGTGGCCATGGCAATGGCATTGCTCCAATGATGCCCCTGCAATCCTGGGATATTGGACGGAAAACGCATGGTAACCGTGGGCACTTTCCAAGAGATATCACCAATATCATCCGAACCACCACTAACAGGTTCCAGTACAGGAAGTCCCAGCTCGGCCAATTCGGTAGGAAGCCCTTCGATCTTTTCAGAACCCACCTCGGTTTGGACAGCTTTGGCAAGGGCTTGGTCTGCCGCAGACCAAGTAGGCAAACCTACTTCTTTGATATTTTCATACATGGTCTCCGCAATCACTTTATTGTAATGTCTGGGCCATGCTGTTCCCAAAACCCTGGAGGTCATGGTGGTTCCCGTCATTAACGCCGCTCCTTTGGCAATATCGTTGGCCTCGGCATACATCTCCATGATGCCCTCATATTTGATGTCCCTAAAATAGAACCAAATGGCTGCTTTGGAGGGCACTACATTGGGCTGGTCGCCAGAATCGGTAAAAATGGAATGGGATCGTTTCAATGGGTGTAAATGCTCTCGTTTATAATTCCAGCCAATATTCATAAGCTCCGCTGCATCCAAGGCACTTCTGCCCCGCCATGGAGCACCAGCCGAATGGGCCGCCTCTCCCTCAAAAAGATATTCCACCGAGATTAACCCTGTTCCGCGGGTTGGACCCCATGAAACCCCGAAATTATTCCCGACATGGGTAAAGATGCACATATCGATATCATCAAAGAGGCCGTCCCGAACGTACCATGCCTTGGCCGCAACCAATTCTTCGGCAATACCGGGCCAAAGAACCAAGGTACCGCCTATGTTTTCGCGTTCCATAATCTGTTTTACGGCCAAAGCCGAGGTGATGTTCAATGGGATACCGGAGTTATGGCCCTCCCCATGACCGGGAGCCCCTTCCACAATAGGCTTGTGATAGGCCACCCCTGGATATTGGGAGGCCTTTGGAATACAATCCACATCGCTTCCCAAGGCAATTACTGGGCCATCCCCATTGCTCCAAGTGGCAAACCAAGCCGTAGGAATCCCAGAAATGGAATGTTCAATGGTAAAACCGTTGTTTTCAAGAATACCGGTAAGGTATTTGGAGCTTTCCTCCTCCTGAAAACCCAACTCGGCAAAACTGAAGACCTTGTCCACCATTACTTGGGACTGTTTGTGGTGATCTTCCACGATTTGGGCAACTTCGGACTTTAATTTTTCAATTTGACGTTTGGAGTATTTTTTTTGTGCAGTTGTCGTGGCAACACCACAAAGAATAAGGAACCCGGACAACAGGGTCTTGAAAGTTTTCATACGGTTGGATTTTGAATTAACAAGTATCTTCCTAAAATACAAATAATTCGGTTTGCATTTTAACACTGCCAAGGCGATACTACTTTTTGACAATGCCTTACCAAATCCTTGCTATACTCCTTATGAAGTTTTTCAGAACATGCTTAATAAAATTAAGCTGTTCCCTTTCATCTAGCTCCAAGATCAAAAAAGTAAAGACCACAATCATCAATCCAAGAACCAAATACTTTAGGTTCTTTTTGGCCCAATATTTATTATGTTCGACTTTCATGACATATGGAATCTATCCAAAATATCACTTACATCAGGAAACTAATTCACCAATACCCCATTTGAATTGATGGTTGGGCATTTTATCCTTCAAAACATCATAAATTAATTAACACCTTTGGTGTAAAACTCAAAACGAAGAGGTTTAAAAATAAAACTGAAAACCGTAAATTTGCACTTTCTCAAACCGTTCAATCCATACATTGTATGATTCATTTTTTTGGGGACAAGGCTAACAAGGTTTTTGCCGTCCAGACCACTCAAGAAATTACTCAGGAAGATAATAGTAAACTGACCTGGTTGTTCGGCAACCAACCCAAGATAGAAGCGGCGTCACTGGACGCCTTTTTTGTTGGGCCACGTGCCGCCATGGTGACTCCGTGGAGTACCAATGCCACCGAAATTACCCAAAATATGGGCATCGATGGAATCCTGCGGATTGAGGAGTTCCACGCGGTTTCGGAAGACCATACCGGGTACGACCCCATGCTGCTCCAAAAGTATAAAGGGTTGAACCAAGATATTTTCACCATTGCCATAGTTCCTGAGCCAATTTTGGAAATTGATGACATTGCAGCCTACAACCAAAAGGAAGGACTGGCCCTGAGCGATGAGGAAGTGGCCTACTTGGAAGACCTTTCCACAAAATTGGACCGTAAATTGACCGATTCCGAGGTTTTTGGTTTCAGTCAGGTGAATTCGGAACACTGTAGGCATAAAATATTCAACGGCACCTTTGTCATTGATGGCAAAGAAATGCCTTCCTCGCTCTTTAAGCTCATCAAAAAAACCTCAGAGGCCAATCCGAATGACATTGTTTCGGCCTATAAGGACAACGTAGCGTTCATTGAGGGACCAAAAGCCATCCAGTTTGCTCCAAAAAGTGCCGATAAGCCCGATTACTACGAAGAAAAAGAGTTTAATTCCGTTCTATCCCTAAAAGCAGAAACCCATAATTTCCCCACTACGGTAGAACCCTTCAATGGTGCTGCAACAGGTTCTGGGGGAGAAATCAGGGACCGCTTGGCCGGAGGAAAAGGGTCTTTGCCTTTGGCAGGAACCGCCGTGTACATGACCTCTTATTCCCGTTTGGAAGAGAATCGTCCATGGGAAAAGGGAATGGCAGAACGTGACTGGCTATACCAAACCCCAATGGATATTTTGATCAAGGCCTCCAACGGAGCTTCAGATTTTGGCAACAAGTTTGGTCAACCCTTAATTGCTGGCTCCGTCCTCACTTTTGAGCATCAGGAAGAAGCCCGAAAATTAGGCTTTGACAAAGTAATTATGATGGCTGGCGGTATTGGCTATGGAAAAAAGGATCAAGCCTTGAAAGATACACCCAAGAAGGGAGACAGAATAGTCGTTCTAGGTGGTGACAACTACCGAATTGGAATGGGTGGTGCTGCAGTTTCCAGTGCCGACACGGGTGAATTCAGTTCTGCCATTGAGTTGAATGCCGTGCAACGTTCCAACCCGGAAATGCAAAAAAGAGCTTCCAATGCGGTTCGCGGACTACTGGAAAGCCATGACAATCCTATAGTTTCCATTCATGACCATGGAGCCGGTGGTCACCTTAATTGTCTCTCGGAACTTGTGGAAGATACAGGAGGTACCATTAACACGGACAAACTCCCTATTGGTGATCCTACCCTATCCAAAAAAGAACTCATCGGCAACGAATCCCAGGAACGTATGGGTCTCGTCATCGGAGAAAAGGATTTGGAATTGCTGGATCGCGTAGCGGCCCGTGAACGTGCTCCTATGTACAATGTGGGTGAGGTTACTGGCAACCACCGATTTACTTTTGAATCGCAAAAATCAGGTGAAAAACCAATGGATTTGGAGCTCTCGGACATGTTCGGAAGCTCTCCCAAAACCATTATGGAAGACGCTACTTCCCAACAAAAATATCCTGCCCTGTCCTATTCCTTGGAACATTTCCATGACTATTTGGAACAGGTACTCCAATTGGAAGCCGTAGCCTGTAAGGATTGGCTCACCAATAAAGTGGACCGCTGTGTGGGTGGTCATGTGGCCAAACAACAATGTGCCGGCCCCCTTCAACTGCCCTTGAACAACTGTGGGGTAATGTCCTTGGACTTCAAGACCAAGGAAGGTATTGCCACCAGTATTGGGCACTCCCCTATTTCTGCGTTAATTGATGCCAAAGCCGGTAGTAGGAACAGTGTGGCCGAAGCCCTCACCAATATCGTGTGGGCCCCACTAAAGGATGGTTTGAAATCAGTTTCCCTTTCCGCCAACTGGATGTGGCCTTGCCGCAACGAAGGTGAGGATGCTCGCCTCTACGAGGCCGTGGAGTCCCTCTCCGATTTCAGTATTGCACTGGGCATCAATGTCCCCACTGGAAAAGATTCCCTGTCCATGAAACAAAAATATAAGGATAGTGAAGTATTGTCCCCCGGAACTGTGATTGTTTCCGCAGCGGCCAATTGCAACGATATCACCAAAGTGGTGGAGCCCGTACTTCAAAAAGATGGCGGTGCCCTCTACTACATCAATATTTCCAAGGATGGGCATAAACTGGGAGGTTCGTCCTTTGCCCAGATTTTGAATGGCATTGGGGATGAAACCCCTTCGGTTTTGGATGCAGACTATGTAAAAACCGTTTTCAACACCTTACAGGAACTCATTAAAAAGAATCAGATCTTGGCTGGTCATGATGTGGCTTCCGGTGGTTTGATCACCACCCTTTTGGAACTCTGCTTTGCCGATAACGACCTTGGGGCCAACTTGGACCTTTCCAGCCTTGGGGAAACGGATATCATCAAGCTTTTGTTCAGTGAAAATGCAGGCGTAGTGTTCCAAGCCAAGGATAGCACTGTGGAAGTTACCCTCCAAGAAGCAGGCATCGATTTTGCAAAGATCGGAACCGCTACTTCGGAAGGCATCCTGAAAATCAAAAATAATGGGGTGGAAATTGGACTGAACATCGCTTCCCTTCGCGATACCTGGTTCAAGACTTCTTATTTATTGGACAACAGGCAAACGGCCAAAGGCTTGGCCAAAAATCGATACGAGAATTACAAAAACCAACCCCTTCGTTACGTTTTCCCTGAAAGTTTTGATGGGAAACTGTCATCTCGAGCGCAGTCGAGAGACAATAGCCGACCCAAAGCGGCCATTCTCCGCGAAAAAGGAAGCAACTCCGAACGTGAAATGGCCAATGCCATGTACTTGGCTGGGTTTGACGTGAAGGACGTGCACATGACCGACCTCATTTCGGGCAGGGAGACCTTGGAAGACATTCAATTTTTGGGTGCCGTGGGTGGTTTCTCCAATTCCGATGTTCTGGGCAGCGCCAAAGGTTGGGCCGGTGCCATCAAATACAATGAAAAGGCCAACAAAGTGATCAATGATTTCTTTGCCCGCCCCGATACCCTTTCCGTGGGTATCTGTAACGGTTGCCAGTTGTTCATGGAACTGGACCTCATCAATCCCGAGCACGAGACCCATGGCAAAATGACCTACAATGAGTCCAGGAAACACGAGAGTAATTTCATTTCGGTGAAAATCCAAGAGAACAACTCGGTAATGTTGTCCAACTTGGCCGGAACCACATTGGGGGTATGGATTTCACATGGCGAGGGTAAATTCAGTCTTCCCCATGATGAAAGCGACTATGGCATCGTGGCCAAATACAGCTACGAAGGTTATCCCGCCAATCCCAACGGAAGCGATTATAACACCGCCATGCTCTGTGACAAAACCGGAAGGCATTTGGTGACCATGCCGCATATTGAGCGGTCCACCTTCCCTTGGAACTGGGCCCACTACCCAAAGGACAGGAACGATGTGGTATCGCCATGGCTCCAAGCTTTTGTCAATGCCAAGGAATGGATTGAAAACCTTAAAAAATAACCCTTTGCGCCTTTCCTGAATACCAAAAAGCTTTAAGGATATGGTAAAAAATACGCTAGGGAATTGTTAAATCGATTTCTTGGAATGGCGACGATTTGCTATTTTGCAATTACCAAATAGAAACTTAGTATGCAAAACGTTACCCGATTGTTTGATTTCCCCTATTACCAGTTGAAAAAACTTCCACTGGAAAAGTCATTGGTCACCAAATACAATGGCAAATGGGTAGCAACTTCAACCCAAGAATATGTGGACAAGGCCAACGCCATTAGCAGGGGGCTACTGCGTCTGGGGGTACAGCCCAACGACAAGATTGCCATAATTTCCATGACCAACCGTACGGAGTGGAACATCATGGACATTGGGGTACTCCAAATCGGTGCGCAGACCGTTCCCATTTACCCAACCATCTCCGAAGAGGATTACGAATATGTACTAAACCATTCCGAAGCCAAGTATTGCTTTGTTTCCTGTGGTGAAGTACTGGAGAAGGTTTTGGCCATCAGCTCAAAACTTAAAAATCTAGAAGATATTTTTTCTTTTGACCAACTGGATAACTGCAAACATTGGGGGGAAGTCCTGGAAAAAGGAGCAGACAATTCCAACCAAGAGGAAGTGGAAAAATTGAAAGATGGGGTAAAGCCAAAAGATTTGGCCACTTTGATTTATACTTCGGGAACTACTGGAAGGCCCAAAGGGGTTATGCTCTCCCATGACAACATTGTATCCAATGTGCTTTCAAGTGAAACAAGGGTACCCTTTGAAACTGGAGGCAGTGCACTAAGTTTTTTGCCCGTTTGCCACATTTTTGAACGGATGATCTTGTATCTCTACCAATACTGCGGTATTGAAATCCATTTTGCGGAAGGGCTGGACAAGATCAGTGACAATGTCAAGGAAGTAAAGCCCAATGTAATGACAGTGGTGCCCCGGTTGCTGGAAAAGGTGTATGATGCCATTATTGCCAAAGGGACCCTACTTACTGGGATTAAGAAGAAACTGTTCTTCTGGGCCGTGGATCTAGGCCTAAAATACGAACCCTACGGCAAAAACGGCTGGTGGTACGAACAACAACTTGCCTTGGCCCGAAAGCTGATCTTTAGCAAATGGCAAGAAGGCTTGGGTGGAAACCTAACGGTCATGGTATCGGGAAGTGCCGCTTTGCAGCCTCGTTTGGCCCGTGTATTTGCCGCGGCGGGCATGCCGGTCATGGAAGGTTACGGTCTTACCGAGACCTCTCCCGTAATCGCGGTTAATGACGAACGGAACAAAGGCTGGAAAATAGGAACGGTAGGCCGTATCATCGATGGGGTTGAAGTGAAAATCGCCCAGGATGGCGAAATTCTTTGTAAAGGCCCCAACGTGATGATGGGCTACTACAAAGATCCAGAAAAAACGGCCGAAGTCCTTACCGATGGCTATTTCCATACCGGGGATATTGGCGAAGTGGATGCCGATGGCTTTTTGCGCATCACGGACCGTAAAAAGGAAATCTTCAAGACCTCTGGCGGAAAGTATGTGGCGCCACAGTTGTTGGAAAACCGGTTTAAACAATCCCGCTTTATAGAACAGATCATGGTGGTGGGCGAAGGCGAAAAAATGCCCGCGGCACTGATACAACCTAATTTTGAATTTCTGCACGAGTGGGCCAAACGCCATAAGGTAACGGTTGGGGAAAACTCGGATATTGTACACAACGAAAAGGTCATCGCCCGTATCCAGGAAGAAGTGGATCTGGCCAATGCCGATTTTGCCAAGTGGGAAAAGGTAAAACAGTTCCGCTTGACACCTGACGTGTGGAGCGTAGACAGTGGCCACCTGACCCCTACCATGAAACTGCGCAGAAAAATCGTGAAGGAAAAGTATCTGGACCTCTACAATGATATTTATGGGCATTGAAGTTCTAAAGAATCAACTCTTTAAATTAAAAAGGGGAAACCAAATTGGTTTCCCCTTTTTAATAATTCATTTTTTCCCTTATCAACTGTTTGTAAAGTTATTGACACTGACTGTCTCCAGAAATCTGCCATCCATAGGTATTTATGAGTTCATTTCTTGCATCTATGGCTTCTTGCCCACAAAACACTAGTTCATGTGAACCTAAAGTAATATCAGCAGGCACATTCTGCTGGGCTGACCAACCTATCAAGGTGTTACTATAATTGGCCTGGTCAAGTCCAGATGATGAAAGCATGTTATACATAGTATTCACACTTTTTATATTCCAACCACCCAAATCCTGGTTAAAATTAATAGCATTGGTAAACATCTCAGACATTTGGATGACATTAGATACGTTCCAATTGCTAATGTCACCGTTGAAGGCACTATTTGTGAACATGACACTCATATATAAAACTTCATTAGTAATCCAACCCCCAATATTACCGTCTACAAATGAAGTAGTACCACGAAACATTCCACTCATATTAAGGACCCCACTCACATCCCAAGTACTAAGATCTCCGTTGAATGAACTACAATACGCAAACATCTCTGACATGATTATCACATTTTCAAGGTTTGGTGAGTCGGTGGCTTTGTAGACCATATTTGTACAGCCTTTAAATGCTCCCGCCATGGTCTCCCACTCAATGGTGCCCCATTGATCTATGCTTTGCAATGACAAGGGTGTTGCAGCTTGTTCTATCATGTGTATGTAAGGAAAAGTTCCAACGATGGACACCGTATAAGTTCCTGCAGTTTCGTAGGTATGTGTTATGGTTTTGTCTAGATTTTCATTTGTGGACGTTTCAATGTTCCCATCCCCCCAATTAATCTGATAATCATAGGAGAGTTCAAAGAACAAACCTATCGCAATCTCTTCATTATCGGTTGTGGTCTTCCAAGTAGTCACAAAAGCATTCTTGTCATCAGAGTGGGCCTCGGGCACATCGGTTACGGTAATATACATCCATGCCTCCACAATGTTTTCCCCGTCACTTGCCGTTACAATAATACCAAATTCATGGGCGGTCTCATAATCCAAGGAGACTCCCTCTATCAATGTCAATTGGCCATCCGCTGAAATGGCAAATAACGGTTCGTTTATGGAATACCCATCATTCTGTTTAATCTCAAAGGTCAAGTCGTCGTCATCCATGGCCACCACAGTGCCAATTACATCTATGTCGCCAATGTTCTCCGCCACTTCAAAACTTTGGTCCTCCATTTGTGGGAGCTGGTTAACATCGGTCACATTAATGATCATGTCTGCCTGGGCACTATCCGTGCCATCATTAACACTCACCGTGATGGTGTGCTGTGCTTTGGTGGCAAAGTCCAAACTCTTATTGGCGGCCAAACTCAGTTTGCCATCTGTTTTCCCTATCTCAAACAGTCCGTCACTGTTGGTGGCAATGGAAAACTCAAGGGGATCGTTGTCATCATCCTGCGCGGAGACCGTACCGATCACAACGGCATCGTCAATGTCCTCATCGACCATAAAGGTCTTCCCCTCTATAGTTGGTGCGGTGTTGGTATCCGTTGGTGGTTTTGGGGCATCTTCCTTGCCACAGGAAACCACCATAAGGGCCAGAGGAACCAAATTGAGCAATCTTTTTAATTTCATTATTCTATGGATTTATAGGTTAAGGGTACAATTTGCCCAATCCAAAGGTTTTTCTTGGGGATGAATTGACGGATACCCCGTTTGAATTGACGGATGGGGATCAGTAAACCATGTTCAATTATACAATCACCAATTCTTTGATGGGGAAAATCCAAACTTTTTATGTAACTTACTATACCTCTTGCCATTTCGGGCACTGCAGAGAAATCCTTTATCCAGATTATTATTCCTTTTGAGTTAACTTAAATTTATTATGCATGCATAATAAATTTGTTTATATTTGAGGAAACCAAACCGGGCTATGAAAGATTTGACCATTGATTATGCATTGCGGGCTACATGGCAGGCGGTCAGTAGAATGTACAATGAGGAAGCCAAGAACTATGGTGTTACCATGGCCATTGGGTTTACCCTGTTGAGCATAGACCCAAAAAAAGGAACACCAAGTACTGCCTTGGGACCTAAAATGGGCATGGAGGCCACCAGCCTATCCAGAATCTTAAAAAATATTGAGGAAAGAGGATACATCCAGCGTAAACCCAACCCTAACGATGGTAGAGGCGTACTGATACATTTAACCACCTTGGGCCTGGAGAAACGGGAAGAATCCAAGGGAGTGGTGCTCCGGTTCAATGATGTGGTCAAGGAACACATCGCCGAAGAGGACTTGGTCGGTTTTTTTAACACCGTTGAAATCATAAACAAACTCATTTCCGATAAAAAAGTGTACATAAAAACAACTAATTAAAACAAACATTCATAAATGAAAAGGCATATCAATAAAGTTGCCGTCATCGGTTCTGGTATCATGGGAAGTGGCATTGCTTGCCATTTTGCCAATATTGGGGTCGAGGTCCTTTTGCTGGACATTGTTCCCCGGGAACCCAATGAAAAAGAAAAGGCCCAAGGCTTGACCTTGGAGGATAAGGTCGTTAGAAACCGTTTGGTCAACGACTCCCTTGCTGCTGCATTAAAGTCAAAACCGTCTCCTATCTATCACCAGAAATTCGCAGACCGAATTATTACGGGAAATTTGGAGGATGATATCGCCAAGGTGGCCCAAGTGGATTGGATCATCGAGGTGGTAGTGGAACGGCTGGACATTAAGAAGCAGGTATTCGAGAATCTGGACAAACACCGTACTGCCGGTACCTTGATTACCTCGAACACCTCCGGTATTCCCATCAAGTTTATGAGTGAGGGACGCAGTGAAGATTTCCAAAAGCATTTCTGTGGCACCCACTTCTTCAACCCGGCCAGGTATTTAAAGCTCTTCGAGATCATTCCAGGGCCAAAGACCTCCCAAGACGTATTGGACTTCTTGAATGGGTATGGCGAACAGTACTTGGGAAAAACCTCCGTGGTGGCCAAGGACACCCCCGCCTTCATCGGGAACCGAATCGGAATTTTCAGTATCCAAAGTCTTTTTCATGCCGTGAAGGAGTTGGGCATGACCGTCGAAGAGGTAGATAAATTGACAGGACCTGTGATTGGTCGACCTAAATCAGCCACCTTCCGTACTGTGGATGTGGTAGGGTTGGATACCTTGGTGCACGTGGCCAATGGCATTTATGAAAACTGTAAGGACGATGAACGCCATGAACTCTTTAAACTTCCAGATTTCATCAACACCATGATGGAAAACAAATGGTTGGGGAGCAAATCTGGACAGGGATTCTATAAAAAAGTACAGGGCGACGATGGGAAAAGTGAAATCCTCACATTGGATTTGGACACTATGGACTATCGCGCCAAAAAGAGTGCAAAATTTGCCACTTTGGAGCTCACCAAGACCATTGACAAGGTCATTGAGCGTTTTCCCGTATTGGTCGATGGCAAGGATAAGGCAGGGGAATTCTACCGAAAAAGCTTTGGGGCCCTATTCGCCTATGTGACCCATCGTATTCCCGAGATTTCAGACGAACTGTATAAGATTGATGATGCCATGAAGGCCGGATTTGGCTGGGAGCATGGTCCATTCCAGATTTGGGACGCCGTAGGACTGGAGAAAGGCTTGGAATTCATCAAGGCCGAAGGGCTGGAAGCTGCCTCATGGGTTGCAGACATGAAAGCGGCAGGTATTGATTCATTCTATACCGTAAAAGATGGGGCCACCTATTTCTATGACATCCCCAAAAAGACCATGGAAAAGGTTCCTGGTCAGGATGCCTTCATCATTTTGGATAATATCAGAAAATCCAACGAAGTGTTCAAGAATAGTGGCGTGGTCATCGAGGATTTGGGCGATGGAATTCTTAACTGTGAGTTCCAATCCAAAATGAATACCATTGGAGGTGACGTATTGGCCGGATTGAACAAAGCCGTGGACTTGGCCGAAAAAGACTTTCAAGGATTGGTTGTGGGTAACCAAGCGGCCAATTTCTCTGTTGGGGCCAACATCGGCATGATTTTCATGATGGCCGTGGAACAAGAGTATGATGAGCTTAACATGGCCATAAAATACTTCCAGGATACCATGATGCGGATGCGATACTCCTCCATTCCCACCATCTCAGCGCCACATGGCATGTGTTTGGGAGGTGGCTGTGAGTTGTCCATGCATGCCGATAAAGTAGTGGCCGCCGCAGAGACCTATATTGGTCTGGTGGAATTTGGCGTTGGCGTCATCCCCGGTGGGGGTGGTTCCAAGGAAATGGCACTCCGCGCTTCGGATACGTTTAGGAAAAATGATGTGGAGTTGAATGTACTACAGGAATACTTCCTGACCATAGGAATGGCCAAAGTGTCCACTTCGGCTTATGAAGCCTACGATTTGGGCATTCTACAAAAAGGAAAGGATGTAGTGGTCGTGAACAAAGATCGACAAATTGCCACGGCCAAGGCCTACGCCAAATTAATGGCTGAGGCAGGCTATACCAAACCCGTTAAACGCAAAGACGTAAAAGTACTTGGAAAACAAGCATTGGGTATGTTCTTGGTGGGAACGGATTCCATGGAAGCCGGACATTACATTTCGGAACACGATAAGAAAATAGCCGATAAACTGGCCTACGTCATGGCCGGGGGAGATCTCTCCGAAGCCAGCTACGTTACCGAACAGTATCTATTGGATTTGGAACGCGAAGCCTTCCTTTCCCTTTGTACAGAACGGAAAACCTTGGAACGTATCCAACATATGTTAAAAACCGGTAAACCCCTGAGAAATTAGATGATTTGGAATGTTAGATTTCCAGAAGAGTTATAAAACTAATCTAACCATCCAAAAGTCAAAAAATCAAAGAATCCAAAAAAATATGAAAACAGCATATATCGTAAAAGCATACCGGACCGCAGTGGGCAAAGCGCCACGGGGACTGTTCCGTTTTAAAAGACCGGATGAACTGGCCGCTGAGACCATCGAACACATGATGAAGGAACTACCGCAGTTGGACAAAAAACGCATAGACGATGTCATTGTGGGTAACGCCATGCCGGAAGCAGAGCAAGGGTTGAACATGGCCCGACTCATCTCCTTAATGGGATTGGATATTGAAGATGTTCCGGGAGTGACCGTCAATAGATATTGTGCCTCTGGACTTGAAACCATTGGAATTGCCACCGCAAAAATCCAATCCGGAATGGCAGATTGCATCATTGCAGGAGGCGCCGAGAGCATGAGCTACATTCCAATGGGAGGCTACAAACCCACCCCGGATTATGCCACTGCCAAAGAAGGGCATGAGGACTATTATTGGGGCATGGGACTTACCGCCGAAGCGGTGGCCCAACAGTTCAAGGTATCCCGGGAAGACCAGGATGTCTTTGCCTATAATTCACACATGAAGGCCTTAAAAGCCCAAGAAGAAAATAGGTTCCAAGACCAGATTGTTCCCATTGAAGTACAACATACCTTTATCAATGGAGCGGGCAAAAAAGAAACTACTAGTTACACGGTCAACAAAGATGAAGGGCCACGAAAAGGCACCAACATTCCTACCCTGAACAAGTTGAAACCCGTTTTTGCGGCGGGCGGAAGTGTTACCGCAGGAAACTCTTCCCAAATGAGCGACGGTGCAGCCTTTGTCATGGTGATGAGCGAGGAAATGGTGAAAGAATTGAATCTGGAGCCCATTGCCCGATTGGTGAACTATGCCGCTGCGGGGGTTGAGCCCAGAATTATGGGAATTGGCCCGGTAAAAGCTATTCCAAAGGCCCTAAAACAGGCCGGAATGAAGCAAAGTGACATCGAATTGATCGAATTGAACGAGGCCTTTGCCTCACAATCCTTGGCCGTTATCCGTGAGCTGGACCTAAACCCTGAAATTGTCAATGTGAATGGCGGTGCCATTGCATTGGGGCATCCATTGGGGTGTACAGGGGCAAAATTATCCGTGCAACTCTTTGATGAAATGCGGAAACGCAACATGAAAGGCAAGTACGGTATGGTGACCATGTGCGTGGGAACCGGACAAGGGGCCGCTGGGATTTATGAATTTCTATCTTAAGAAGTAAGAAAAGAGATCAGAGAGAAAAGACGTCCTAATGAAAAGACACAACTATAAAAGGATGAAAATATGGTTACTAGGATTAGAGATTGCAAATGACATTTCTGATTTGCTCCTTAAGTTTCCCAAACATGAACGATATGACCTAAGCTCACAAATAAGCAGATGCTCAATTTCAATGCCAAGCAATATAGCCGAAGGATCTTCCAGAACGGATAAATCTTTTAAGCATTTCATAGATATAGCATTGGGGTCCTCTTTTGAACTTGGAACTCAACTCTTAATCGTTAAACACAGAAATTATATTAACCCAAAAATTTTAAATACCCTTGAAGATAAAATAGGAGAATGGCAAAAAATGACCATGGGATTTCAAAATAGATTGAAATAAGTCTTTCCTCTATTTTCTATCTTCTTAAACCTTAATCAAAATGGAAACAGCAGAAAAAAACATACTGAGAGGAGGTCAATTTCTGGTAAAGGAAACCCCATGTGAGGATGTTTTCACCCTTGAAGACCTTACCGAGGAACAAAAAATGATGCGAGAAAGTACCAAGGAATTCGTAGATCGGGAACTTTGGGCGCATTGGGAACGTTTTGAGAAAAAAGACTACGCCTATACCGAGGAGTGTATGCGAAAGGCCGGTGAATTGGGCCTATTGAGCGTTGCCGTTCCCGAAGCCTATGGCGGAATGGGAATGGGATTTGTCTCCACCATGCTGGTCTGCGACTACATCTCAGGGGCTACAGGCTCCTTTAGTACGGCCTTTGGGGCACATACCGGAATCGGGACCATGCCCATTACCCTGTACGGTACCGAGGAACAAAAACAAAAATACGTCCCCAGGCTTGCCTCTGGTGAATGGTTTGGCGCCTATTGCCTCACCGAACCCGGCGCCGGTTCCGATGCCAATTCAGGGAAAACCAAGGCCGTTTTGTCCGATGATGGCAAATATTACAGCATTACAGGCCAAAAAATGTGGATTTCCAACGCGGGGTTCTGCAATATGTTCATTGTTTTTGCCCGAATTGAGGATGACAAGAACATCACCGGTTTCATTGTTGAGAACAATCCGGAGAATGGCATCACTTTGGGCGATGAGGAAAAGAAACTGGGCATCCACTCCTCCTCTACCCGACAAGTGTTCTTCAATGAGACCAAGGTACCTGTTGAAAATATGCTTTCCGAAAGGGGCAACGGATTCAAGATTGCCATGAATGCCCTGAACATTGGTCGGATTAAACTGGCCGCCGCCTGTTTGGAAGCCCAAAGACGGGTGCTCAATGAAGCGACCAAATATGCCAATGAGCGTATTCAGTTTAAAACTCCCATTATGAACTTTGGGGCCATCAAGGCCAAAATCGCCGATATGGCCACCAATGCCTACGTGGATGAGTCTGCCTCTTACCGAGCTGCAAAAAACATCGAGGACCGGATTGCTATTCGGGAGTCCGAAGGCAACTCGCACCAAGAAGCGGAACTTAAAGGTGTTGAAGAATACGCCATTGAATGTTCCATTTTAAAAGTGGCCGTATCCGAGCATGTGCAACACACTACGGATGAAGGTATCCAAATTTTTGGGGGAATGGGCTTTAGCGCGGATACCCCAATGGAATCTGCTTGGCGCGATGCCCGTATTTCACGGATTTATGAGGGAACCAACGAAATCAACCGTATGCTGGCCGTGGGCATGTTGGTGAAAAAAGCCATGAAAGGCCATGTGGACCTTTTAGGTCCTGCCACTGCCGTTGGTGAGGAATTGATGGGCATTCCATCTTTTGATACCCCTGACTTTTCCAAACTATTCTCCGAAGAGAAAGATTTGGTGGCCCGGATGAAAAAGGTCTTTCTTATGATTGCCGGTAGTGCCATTCAAAAATTTGGTCCGGATTTGGAACAGCACCAGATGTTGTTGCAATCCGCCGCGGATATTCTGATTCAGGTGTATTTGGCCGAATCTACCATCCTGCGTACCGAGAAAAATGCAAAACGTTTTGGAGAAGAAGCCCAAGCCACGCAAATTGCCATGTCCAAACTCTATTTGTACAGAGCCGTGGATATCGTCATCCAAAAAGGAAAAGAAGCCATAGTTTCTTTTGCCGAGGGAGATGAACAACGTATGATGCTGATGGGACTGAAGCGTTTCACAAAATATACTAACCAGCCCAATGTTGTGGCACTTCGCACGCAAATTGCGGATAAAGTTGCTGCAGATAACGGGTATACCTTTGACTGATGCAATTGTTTTTTGAAACAAAACAACTGAAGAGCCGCCCTTTTAGGGCGGTTTTTTTATATCCTATTTTGCAAGGTTGTATGGACAGCATACCTTTATGCTATGGAAAGGAACACTATGGAATCCCTTTATGACCAAAGGCAATTTAGGGAAATGGGTCACCGATTGATAGATCTTTTGGCCGACCATATCGACAACACCACCTCAGGGAAAAACCCAAAGACCATTGATTGGGCAGAACCCAGTGTTGAATTGGAATCTTGGAAAGATTTTTTCACCAACGGAAATGCAGACGATTTCTTTGAAAAGGTCATACAAAGAACCACCCATACCCATCATCCCAAATACATTGGGCACCAAGTGGGCGTTCCGGCCCCAATTACCGCCTTGACCGGCTTGCTGGCCTCTTTGTTGAACAACGGAATGGCTGTTTACGAAATGGGAATGTCCCCCACGGCCATGGAACGCATCGTCACGGATCATATTTGCAACAAAGTGGGTTATGGGGAAGCATCCAGAGGGTTGTTGACATCAGGTGGCACATTGGCCAATCTCACCGCATTGTTATCGGCACGGAAAGCCAAGGCAAAGCACAACGTATGGACGGAAGGCAGCTCCCAACAACTGGGTATCATGGTAAGCGAAGAAGCCCATTATTGTGTGGATCGCGCAGCACGCATCATGGGATTGGGAGACCAGGGAATCATTAAAATTCCGGTCACAAAAGATTTTACCATGGACATTTCCAAACTGGAGGAATACCACGCCAAAGCCTTGGAAAATGGGGTCCACATCTTTGCGATTGTGGGCAGCGCCCCATCCACCGCAACGGGTATTTACGATGATTTGGAGGCCATTGCCCGGTTCTCAGAAGAAAAAGGGTTGTGGTTTCATGTGGATGGTGCCCACGGAGGTGCTGCCATCTTTTCCAAGAAATACAAGCATCTGCTCAAAGGGATTGAAAAATCGGATTCCGTGGTCATAGACGGGCACAAAATGCTGATGATGCCCACCCTTACCACGGCACTTCTGTACCGGGAAGGTATCCACTCACACACCACCTTTGTCCAAAAGGCGGACTATTTATTGACCCATACGGATGAGGAAGATTGGTATAATGGAGGGAAAAGAACTTTTGAGTGTACCAAATCCATGATGGGCTTACATTGGTACATCTTATTAAAACTATACGGGGACGACATTTTTGACCAAAATGTGACCAAACTGTATGATTTGGGAAAAGAATTTGCCCAATGGATACAGAGTGATCCTAATTTTGAGTTGGCTATTGAACCCATGTCCAATATTCTCTGTTTCCGGTATGTGGCACCTCAACTGAGTTTGGAGCAGCTCAACAGCCTGAACCAATCCATCCGACAACAACTTTTAGAGGATGGGGAATTTTACATGGTCCAGACCCAACTAAGAGGAGTGCATTACCTAAGGACCAGTTTAATGAACCCCTTCACTACCCTAGAACATTTGGGGTGGTTACTGGAAAAAATCAAAACCCTTGCCGAAAAATTGATGGCTCCGGGACCTACGCAATAGATTCCAATATTTTTTCCTCGCTCTGTTTTCTTGAAAAGTTGATGGCACATTCGATCAAGGCCAAATGGGAATAAGCCTGCGGGAAATTACCCAACAAGCGCTTGGTCTTAAAATCAATATCCTCGCTAAAGAGTCCCAAATGATTGCTATGGCCCAACAAACGCTCAAAAAGTTCCAAGGCCTTTTCTTCCTCCCCTATTTTAAAGAGGCTGTTGATGAACCAAAAGGTGCAAATGGTAAAGGACGATGAGGGTTCGCCAAAATCGTCCTCATTCTTATAACGATACAATAATCCATCGTTGCTCAATCCCTCCTCAATGGCCTGTACCGTGTTCACATATTTGGGATCTCGGGCATTGATAAAACCATAGGGCTCCATCAACAATACCGAGGCGTCCAAATGGCGGGAACCATACGATTGCACAAAGGCATTGATGTCACTGTTCCATGCATTTTCATGGATATCCCTTTTGATTTCTTGCTCAAGGGCGGTCCATTTTTCAATCTTATGGGTCTTTCCAAAGATTTTGGCCACTTTAATGGCCCGGTCCAAGGCCACCCAGCACAGTACCTTGGAGAAGGTAAAATGTCGGTCTTCCCCTCGGAATTCCCAAATACCCTTATCCGGTTCTTTCCAGTGCTTACTGACAATCCAAACAATTCCTTTGGTGATGCTCCAGAGTTCCTCCACATTTTCAATATCATTGCTAAACTTCACCAACTGCTCATAGATGACATCCATAAGAATGCCATAAATATCGTTTTGTTTCTGCTTGTAGGCCGCATTTCCTATACGGACGGGCTTGGACCCCTTGTATCCATCCAAATGGTCCAAGGTCTGCTCTGTAAGTTTCTTTTCTTGATTGATACCGTACATAATCTGAAGTTTTTCATCCTTGTCCGGCATAAGGTCAATGATAAACTGCAGGTATCTTTTAGCGGAATTCTTATGCCCCAGTTCGGAAACCACCTTGATCACCATGGAGGCATCCCTGATCCAACAGAATCGGTAGTCCCAATTACGGACCTCACCAATGGTTTCGGGCAAAGAGGTCGTGGCGGCGGCCAAAACCGCCCCCGTTTTATCGTAAGTAAGCATTTTCAGGGTAATGGCACTCCGTACAATCTCCTTGTTGAATTTTTTATAGGTTGGGGTCTTATCCACCCAATCCAACCAATACACTTTGGTACGTTCCAATTCCAAGGCCATTTTTTCCGTAGTGGGCTTTAGGATCTTTTCATTGTAGCAGACCATAAAATAACCATCCTCTTTTAACGGAATCTCTACGCCCTCCAGCACCTCTTCTTTGTTGAAAGAGGTATAAAGGAACAAGGTGTCATACTTTAATTTATGGGTGAGGCTTGCCACAAAATCCTTTTTCACATGATGTTCCGTCTGTCCCAATCCGTATTCCAGTTTGGGATCATACTTCACTTTAAAGCTCGGCTTTCCCGAAACATACTTTACATACCGAACGATTTCTGGCGGGGCATTGTACTTTCCATTATTGTGTTTATGGTGCCTCGGCATAAAATCATGCACCTCAAAGACATCTTCCCCTCGGGAAAAACGTGTGATCAATATGGCCGTCCTTTCATAGTATTGTTGATGGATTTCATAGGCATCATCCACCAGAAACTCAAAGCTTCCTCCTTTTTTCTCATCCAACAACTTTGCAAAGACCGAAGTGGAATCAAATTGGGGCAGACAACACCAATCCAGCGAACCCGTTTTTGAGATCAAGGCCGCACTCCTACAATTTCCAATAATTCCATAATCCAGGTTCTCCATAGGCTAATTATCCTCAAAAGGTTTAGAATGAATTGCTTTTACAGTCGAATTTCCCGAAATTTAAAGAAACTTAAAAGTAAAACCTGTCAAAAAACACCCTTTTATGGCCAAAACTATCATAATCTCAAATCGACTGCCCGTTCAATTGCAAATCAACAATGGAAGCATCAATGCCATCCCCAGTGTAGGAGGATTGGCTACCGGAATGAAGTCGGTGCATAGTGGTAGTGAAAGCCTTTGGATAGGTTGGTCTGGCCTCACGGATGAGGATACCCCGCCCGAGCTTGAGGACGATATTGATAAGGCCTTGAAAGAAAATGGCTGTGCCAAGGTAAAACTGAATGCCCAAGAAGTGGACGGTTTTTACTTTGGTTTCAGCAATAGGACCATATGGCCCTTATTTCATTATTTTTTGAAGTATTCCGAGTTTGAACTGGATTTTTGGAACACCTATAAAGCCGTGAACCAGAAATTCGCCGATGCCATCATTGAAAAATCCGATGAGGATGACACCATTTGGGTACATGACTATCAGTTGATGCTGGTTCCGCAAATGGTCAGGGAAAAACGCCCTAATACCTCCATTGGATTCTTTTTGCACATTCCGTTTCCTTCCTACGAGATCTTTAGAACCCTCCCTTGGCGTGAAGAAATATTGGAAGGCTTGTTGGGGTCCGATCTTATTGGGTTCCACACCTATGACTATGAAAGACATTTTCTGAGTTCGGTGCGGAGATTATTGGGAATGGAAGTAAGCTTCAACGAGATTTTCATGGACAACCGTGTGATCAAAGTGGACTCTTTCCCCATGGGCATCGATTACAAAAAGTTCAGGGATGCCGCTTTGGTTCAGGGTGAACGGAAAAAAGACAACCGAAGCGATCTACAACAACGGTTGGATGACCATAAAGCCTCTGCCCCGGACACCAAATTGATCCTGTCCATAGACCGTTTGGATTATAGTAAAGGAATTGCCAAGCGCATCAATGCCTTTGAGTATTTCCTCAACAAATATCCAGAGTACAAAGAAAAGGTGCGTTTGATCATCCTTGCGGTGCCCTCGCGTTCCAACGTTCCCCAGTACCAGTTGCTCAAGAAAGAAATTGATGAGTTGGTGGGGCGTATCAATGGCGAATTATCCACTGTGAATTGGACCCCGATTTGGTACTTTTATCGTTCCCTTCCCTTTGAAAACCTCATCGACCTATATACTTCCAGTGACATTGCATGGCTTACCCCGCTTCGCGATGGGATGAACCTCGTGGCCAAGGAATACATTGCCACCCGAACGGACAAATCCGGAGTGCTTATTTTGAGTGAAATGGCCGGCTCTGCCTATGAAATGAACGAGGCCCTATTGATCAACCCCAATAATTTTGAACAGCAGGCAGATACCTTGCGCCAGGCCATTACCATGCCTCTGGAAGAGCAGCAATCCCGGAATACCTTCCTCCAAAAACGGTTGGAACGCTACAATGTGGAAGTGTGGGCCAACGAATTTATGAGTGCACTCAACCAGAAGAAAACAGCGGGACACGCCTATATTTCCCAAAAAATCACAAACGAGTGCCTCAACACCATCTCCAAGGAGTACGCTGACTCTTCAAAACGGCTGTTGTTCTTGGATTATGATGGCACTTTGGCCGGGTTCCACAAGGACCCTCAAAAGGCATTACCCGATGAAGAGCTATACGCCCTACTGGACCAATTGCACGAACAGGACAATACCACCCTCTTTTTGATCAGCGGTAGGGACAAGCAGACCTTTGGCAGGTGGTTCCTTCCCAAAAAATACAATATGATCGTGGAGCATGGGGTTTGGATTTCCAAGGATGGTGAGGACTTCAAACTCTTGGAAAATGTAAAGAGCGAGTGGATGGAAAAAATCAAACCGGTACTGGAATCTTTTGTGGATCGAACGCCCGGATCCTTTATCGAGGAGAAAAACTACTCCATGGCGTGGCATTACCGAAACACCGACCCTGACTTTGGTGAAAAAAGGGCCACGGAATTGAACACAGTCTTGACCAGTCTTATCGGGAATGACGATATTAGCGTTCTTAACGGAAACAAGGTCATGGAAGTCAAAAGCAGTAATGTAAACAAAGGTAGAGCCGCAGTGCGCATGCTGGGAGAGGATGACTATGATTTTGTGTTTGCCATTGGCGATGACTGGACCGATGAATTTATGTTCCAAGAACTTCCCGACTCGGCCATCACCGTTAAAGTTGGGCTTAAAAAGACCCAAGCCAAATACCATGTTGAAAACACCAAAAGGGTACGGGAACTTTTAAAACGGTTTGCAAAACCATGATGCAGCGATTTTGTTTTTTGCTTTGCTTGCTGGGAACCCTAAATAGTTTCGGTCAGGCTAATACCGAGGTCTACCTTTTTGACCTTGACATGAATACAAAGGATGCTCCATTGTCCAATCCCAAGAATATATCCAACAATCATGGGTATGACAACCAACCTTCATTTTGGGATGATAATACAGTATTGTTCTCTTCAACAAGGGCAGACCAAACCGATATCTTGCGATTCAACATCAACCAGGGAAGTACCTCTTCCTGGATTACCAATACCCCTACAGGAAGCGAATATTCACCTTTGAGAATACCTGGAAAAGATAACATATCGGCCATTCGGTTAGATTTGGATGGACTACAGCGATTGTATGAATATGATATCAAAACTGGGGAATCCCAACCCATTTCCGATTTGAAAATCGGTTATCATGTGTGGTACAATGACCATATTTTGGTATCCACCGTATTGGTGGCAGACCGGATGGATTTGGCTGTAATCGACCTTGATAATGGCTCCCACCGCATAGTGCATAAAAATGTTGGACGCTCCCTGCATAAAATTCCGGGTTCAGATTTGGTTAGTTTTATCAGCAAGGGGTCTTCTGAAAAGGAACTGTGGCAAATCAGATCCCTTGATGTGACCGATGATAAAATCGATTCTATCCTGACCTTGGTCAACCCAGTGGAGGATATGGTATGGTTGCCCAATGGCGCGCTCCTTATTCCCAATGACAATAGGATTTCCCTCTATAATCCAAAAGCGGGGGATACCAAAGATTTTCAGTTTTTTGACCGAGATCAAGTCTTTAAAATATCCCGAATGGCTGTAAATCCAAGTGGTACCCGATTGGCCTTGGTCACCGAGGTTTCACCCAAGGAAATTGTGCAAAGACAAGTGGATACTTTCAATAAACGGGATTTGGATGGGTTTGTCTCCTGCTATGCTGATAATGTGCTGGCACAACGCTTTCCCAACGATACCATGTATGTGGGAAAACCCAAGATGCTGGCCAATTACGAACGGTTTTACACCAACACCAAAAACGCAAAGGTTGAAGTGGTTAAACGAATTACCATTGGAAATAAAGTAATCGATGAGGAAATCACCCTAGTCGATGGTCGACAAGGCCATCAAGTGGCGTTGTATACCATTGAAGGTGGACTCATCACCTCAATGACCTTTATTTTTCCCGATCAGGAAACCGCAGATGCAGAGGCTGTTGTACAAGAACAATTGGATGCCTACAATGCCCGCGACATTGATGCCTTTATGGATACTTACTCGGACCATATCTCCCTCAATAATTTTCCCAACCAAGTTACCAGTAAGGGTAAAACGGATATGAGGGTACGGTACGATTCGTTCTTCGAAAGCACCCCCAATCTCCACTGTACCATCAAAAACCGTATGGTAATTGGGAACAAGATCATTGACGAAGAACAGGTAACGGTCAATGATTCGGTAATACATGCCGTGGCCATCTATGAGGTTGAAAATGGAAAAATTGCAAAAGTCACTTTTTTACGATGAGTCTTTTTGCTACTTTCATGGGATTTCTAAAAAAGCCTCTTTATGAAAACCCACTACCTTTTCTGCCTCATTTTGGCATTGACCTTCAGTACTGTACAAGCGCAGGACGAATATGAAAGACTGACCGTGTCTATTGGGGTGGTCGTCTCGGACCTCGAAACCTCCATTGATTTTTACACCAATATTATGGGTATGGAGGAAACCGGCGAACTGGACTTGGACAGTTCCTTTGGAAAAGCTTCTGGATTGACCGGCGGAAGGCCTTTGTTGGTAAAAATTTTAAAGCTAAAGAACAGTCCGGATGCCACAGAGTACAAATTGGTGTCGTTCGGAAACGATAAAACCGGTTTTGACAAACACATACAGGATCAAAACGGAATGCAGTATACCACCTTCTTTATAAAATCCACAGAAGACATCATAAAACGAATCCGCGAAAACAATATCGAATTTTTGGGGGACACCCCTATAAAACTGCCTGATGGAAGGACTTTTATCCTTATTCAAGATCCTGATGGAGTTTTTATTGAAATTGTAGGCAATTAAAATCCATTTTAATGAAACAAAGCATAGCGTTTATTTTTTTAATATTTAGTCTATCCATTCTAACCGCGCAGGATGACACCCGAATATATGACATCATCAATGCGGTTTCCGCGGAACGGATAGAGAAAGATGTAACCACCTTGGTCAACTTCGGCACCAGACACACTTTGAGTGATACCACCTCACAAACTAGGGGAATAGGAGCTGCAAGACGATGGATCAAATCAGAATTCGAAAACATTTCTTCCGATTGCAATGACTGTTTGGAAGTTTTCTACCAAAAGGACCTGATCAAAAAAGGCGAAGGTGCCCGGATTGTAAAGGATGTTTGGGTAGTAAACGTGGTGGCCATCAAACGGGGCACCAAATACCCCAACCGCTTCATCATCATGAGTGGGGATATTGATTCACGGGTGAGTGACCCCAATAACTTTACTTCGGACTCACCGGGAGCCAACGACAATGCCAGCGGTATGGCAGGAACCCTTGAAGCCGCAAGGGTACTTTCCCAATATTCATTTGAGAGCAGTATCATCTTTGTTGGGCTCTCCGGGGAAGAACAAGGACTTTATGGTGGCAGGGGCTTGGCCGCGCATGCCAAGCAAAACAACTGGGACATTGTTGGGATTTTCAACAACGACATGATTGGCAACATCACCGGAGTGGATGGCGTGGTCAGCAATCGGGATTTCCGTATTTTCTCGGAACCCGTTCCCCCCACCGAAACCGAGGAAGAAAGACGCGCCAGACGTTTTTATGGCGGTGAAGTGGACGGTATCTCACGCCAATTGGCCCGATATGTTTACAAAACCACCAAAACCTATATGCCCGAGATGAACCCCATGCTCATCTATCGTTTGGACCGTTTTGGCCGCGGTGGGCATCACAGACCTTTCAACGATGCCGGTTTTGCGGGGATACGTATCATGGAAGCCCATGAAAACTATACCCAACAGCATCAGGATATCCGTTTGGAGGATGGTATCGCCTATGGCGATGTCCTGAAACATGTAAACTTTGGGTATGCCAAAAAATTGACTACCGTAAATGCGATCAATTTGGCTTCCATAGCTTGGGCACCTCCCGCACCGACAACCGTTGAAATAGGAGGAATTGTAGAACCCGCAGCCAAATTAAAATGGAGCAAGGTAGACGGTGCTGTAGGATACAAGATTTATTGGAGGGATACCACCTCCCCAACTTGGGACAATCACAGATACGTAGGAGACATCAATGAGTATACCCTGACCGGCATTGTCATTGACAACTTTTTCTTTGGTGTGGCCGCTGTGGGCAAAGATGGACATGAAAGTCCGGTGGTTTTTCCAAACAAGGTTTTTAGATAAAACGAATGACGCGTCTGGTTGAGATGCTTTTATAGAATGGATATGAAACACTATTTTATACTATCAGCATTCATATTGGGAGTTTGCACCGCATCCGCCCAAAATTTTACCCGTCAGGACACCCTAAGGGGAAGCATTACCCCAGAACGGGCATGGTGGGATTTGAATTACTATGACCTCAATGTAAAGATTGAGCCTGAAAAAAAGTTCATCTCAGGACACAATCTGGTGCGCTACAAAGTGCTCAACGCCGCAAAAGTGTTGCAAATTGATCTGCAGGAACCTATGCAAGTAACATCCGTGACCCAAGATAATCAAGCGCTAGAGGTCACTTCCGACGGAAATGCACACTTCATTACCTTGAAAAAGGAACAAGTTCCGGGTGAGTTCAACACTATCAATATCCATTTTTCCGGTCATCCCCGTGAGGCCGTTCGAGCTCCTTGGGACGGCGGTTTTTCATGGAAAGAGGATACCCAGGGAAATCCTTTTGTGGCCACATCCTGCCAAGGATTGGGGGCCAGTGTGTGGTGGCCCAATAAGGACCACATGTACGATGAGGTAGATAGCATGCGAATTAGTGCAACCGTCCCGAAAGATTTGATGGATGTTTCCAATGGGAAACTGGAAAGTATAGAGGAGAATGGCGACTTTAAAACCTATAATTGGTTCGTGGCCAATCCCATCAATAATTATGGAGTGAATGTGAACATAGGCAACTATGTCCATTTTGGTGAAAAATACGATGGTGAAAAAGGTGCTTTGGATGTGGATTATTATGTGCTGCCAGAAAATCTGGAAAAAGCCAAGGCGCAGTTCAAACAGGCCCCAATGATGCTCAAAGCCTTTGAACATTGGTTTGGCCCCTACCCTTTTTACGAAGATGGGTTTAAACTGGTGGAAGTGCCCTATTTGGGCATGGAACACCAAAGTTCGGTCACCTACGGCAACCAATACGCCAATGGCTACTTGGGCCGCGACCTCTCCGGTTCCGGATGGGGCCTTAAGTTCGATTTCATCATCATCCACGAAGCGGGCCACGAGTGGTTTGCCAACAACATCACTTACAAGGACATTGCCGATATGTGGATCCATGAAGGCTTTACGGCCTATTCCGAAAATCTCTATCTGGATTACCATTACGGGCCCAAAGCCGCTTCGGAATATGTTGTGGGTACCCGTACCAATATTCGGAATGATCAACCAATTATTGGCCCTTATGGTGTCAACCAAGCAGGTTCGGGAGACATGTACTACAAAGGAGCTAATATGCTCCATACCCTCCGCCAACTCATCGAGGATGATGAATTGTGGCGCCAAATTTTAAGGGGACTGAACAGCGAGTTCTACCATAAAACCGTGACCACACAGCAAATTGAGGACTACATCAGCAAAAAGACCAAAAAAGACCTTTCCGCTTTTTTCAACCAGTATCTGCGCACCACCATGATTCCAAAGTTTGAATATCAACAAAATGGGAGTTCCATAACCTACAGGTATGTGGATATTGTGGAAGATTTTGATATGCCCATTCGTGTCTTTGTGGATGGCAACGAGCAATGGCTCTTCCCAAATTCAGAATGGAAAACCGAATCCCTCAAGGGGAATGAGTTGATTTTTGATCCTAATTTTTATATCGAAACCCAAAAAATCTGATGTGAACCAACTTCCCGAACACTATTTCCAAAACGACTCCGAATGGCGGGATTGGCTGCATGAAAACCATGATAGCTCGGATGGCATCCATCTCATTTTTTTCAAAGTGGAACACCATATGGAAAGTATGCGATGGGAGGAGGCCGTGAGGGTCGCCCTTTGCTACGGGTGGATAGACAGTACGGTGAAAAGTCTGGGCGATGGCAAACGGAGACAATATTTCTGCCCTAGAAAACCCAAAAGTGTATGGAGCAAACTTAACAAAGAGCACATCAAAGACTTGAAAGCCCAAAAATTGATGCACAAAAGTGGATTGACCACCATACAAGTTGCCAAAGAGAATGGCTCTTGGTCCGCATTGGACGATGTGGAAAACGGAGTGGTTCCCGAGGACCTTCAACAGGCATTCAATCAAAACAGGGAGGCTCAAAAGAATTTTGAAAACTTCACCCATAGTCAGCGTAAAAGCTACTTGTATTGGCTCAATCAGGCCAAGCGGGAAGATACCCGACAGAAACGGATAGCTGAGATTGTGGGAATGTCGGCCCAAAACATCAAATACCGAACCTTAGGAAGATGAAACATAGCATCAAAACATTGGTAATATCCACATTGATCCTACTCGCCTTAGCCTGTATGGACAAAAATTCCAAACAACAGGTGGACCTAGCCATAACCAATGCGCAGGTCATCCATCTTGAAACAGGGACCGTGGAGACCCAGGACATCTTTATTTCCAATGGGAAAATCCAGGCAATTCTGGATGTAGGTACCGAGAACACCTTCGAGCCCGATACTCTTATAGACGCTACCGGAAAATTTGTACTTCCCGGTTTTTGGGACAATCACATTCATCTTAGAGGTGGTGATTCGCTGGTGGCCAACAACAAAAACTTCTTGAAACTGTTCATTACCAATGGGATTACTACGGTCCGCGACGCAGGCGGGGATCTCACGCCTTCCGTCATCCAATGGAAAAACCAGATTGCATCCGAGGATTTGGTGGGACCTACCATTTATACATCGGGGCCAAAAATTGATGGTCCCAATGCCACATGGGCGGGCTCCCTTGAGGTGGAAACTGAAGAAGATGTGAAGAATGCCTTGGATTCCCTTCAGGAATTGCAGGTTGATTTCGTCAAACTTTATGACAGCCGGATTTCGGGTGGGAATTACCTCAACGCCATCAAAGAGACCCAAAAAAGAGGTATGACCGTCTCGGGCCACATGCCTTTTACGGTTACGTTGAAGGAAACTGTGGAGGCTGGCATGGATGCCATGGAACACCTCTATTATATCATGAAAGGGTGCGCCAGCAATGAGCTGGAGGTAACGGAAAAACTTAAATCCGGAAAAATGGGCTTTTGGGATGCCATGCCCGCACTAATGCAAGCGTATTCAGACTCAACCGCACAAAAGACTTTTACCATGTTGAAAGGTCATGATGTCTTCGTGGTCCCTACGCTGCATATTGGAAAAACATTGAGCTATTTGGATGAAGTGGACCATTCCAACGACCCCTACCTGACATACATGGGGCAAGGAATCATCCAAACCTATCAAGGAAGGATTACACGGGCCATGAGTGCTTCGGAAGAAGTCCGAAAAGACCGGAAGGAGTTGGATACTTTTTTTGGACAACTGGCCCAATCCCTGAACAAGGCCGGGGTGAAACTCTTGGCGGGTTCGGATAGTGGTGCCTTCAACTCCTACACCTATCCAGGTATCTCGCTCCACAAAGAATTGGAAGCCATGGTTCAGAACGGAATCCCTCCTTTGGATGCGTTGCGTACATCAGCCTATAACGGTGCACAGTTTTTGGATAAATCCAGCAACTATGGTAGTGTTTCCAAAGGAAACGTATCGGATTTGGTGATTTTGGATGACAATCCTTTGGAAGATATTCGCAATACGCAACACATTTATACGGTGGTCAAGGGAACCCAAGTGTTCTCCAAAAACCAGTTACAGGAACTATTGAACTCTGCTATCATGGATTGATGCCTATTTCAATTTTAAAACCATACACAATGATCCATTCCTCTTCAAAAATCAAGGTAAGCCCAAATATTTGGGGACTTTTATTGCTATTTCTGCTTGCCATACCTATAAAAGCACAAGTTTTATTGGTCCCTGACCGGGTATTTGATGGCGAAGAAATGCATTCCAATTGGGTAGTGGCGGTCAATGGTAATCTAATTACCTATGCTGGTCCAGAAAGTGGGCTGAAAAAAGTCAACTCCTATACCAAACAAGAGCTGAAAGGGATGACCCTGATGCCCGGAATTATAGAGGGGCATTCACATCTGTTGCTGCATCCCTACAACGAAACGGACTGGAACGATCAAGTTTTAAAGGAATCCCCGGTGGAACGAGCCATACGAGGGAGCGTCCATGCCAAAAAATCCCTAATGGCCGGGGTAACGACCATGCGCGATTTAGGCTCGGAAGGTGCCGGATATACCGATGTCTATTTAAAAAAGTGTATTGATGACGGAATCATCCCGGGACCTCGATTATTGGTAGCCGGACCTGCCATCGTAGCTACGGGGGCCTATGGGCCAAAAGGATTTCACGACGGGGTCCGCGTTCCCTTGGGTGCCGAACCCGTAAGTGGAAGGGACGAAGCCATCAAGGAGGTTAGGAATCAAATGGGGAAGGGTGCGGACTTGATCAAAATTTATGCAGATTACCGTTGGAGCCCAGGTGCAATCCCGCAACCTACCTTTTTACAGGAAGAAATCGATGCCATGGTAGCCACTGCCACCACTGCAGGCAAATATGTTGTGGCCCATGCCGGAACCCCCGAAGGGATGCGGCGAGCCATCTTGGGTGGTGCCGAGACCATAGAGCATGGGGATTGGGGCACCATGGATATTTTCAAGCTGATGAAAGAAAAAAATGTGGCCCTCTGCCCTACCTTGGCTGCCGGCGATGCCATTGAACGGTACAAAGGATGGAAAAAGGGGAAAGAGGCCGATACGGACCGCATTGCAAAAAAGAAGCAGTCCTTTGCCTTGGCCCTACAGTCCGGAGTGGACATTGTCTTTGGAGGTGATGTGGGCGTATTCCCCCATGGAGAAAATTATAGGGAACTCGTACTTATGGTCGAATACGGAATGCAGCCCCTCAAGGCTTTACAATCGGCCACATCAGTGAACGCAAGGGTATTCCATCTAGAAAATCTGGGAAGCATCAAAAACAACTTTTTGGCCGACCTCATCGCCGTGGAAGGCAATCCCCTTACCCACATTGAACAGATGCAACACGTACGGTTTGTTATGAAAGATGGGGTGGTCTATAAAAGCGAATAGACCATTCAATTCAAATAGAGAGGGTTTCCCCGCAGTCTGGTTCCAGTTAACATCCTTTTAAGAATTCCACTTGGGGTTTTTGGTATCTTTAGGCGACTAATTGACCTTAAAAATGAAAAAGCCTCTTTTCCTATTGATGCTCTTTGCATCAATATCCCTTTTTGCCCAAGAATTTTCAATGGATTTGGTTCAGGATATGAAACCAAGAAACATAGGCCCAGCCGGAATGAGCGGACGTGTTACCGCCATTGATGTGGTCCATTCCAATCCTGACATCATGTATGTGGGAACCGCATCGGGTGGTTTGTGGAAATCCACCTCTGGGGGTATCCAATGGGAACCCATATTCGACCATGAGGTTACTGCCTCCATCGGCGCGGTTGCCATCCAGCAATCCAACCCATCCGTAATTTGGGTCGGTACCGGGGAGGGAAACCCCAGAAATAGCCTCAACGGAGGGTATGGCATCTACAAATCCTTGGATGGTGGTAAAAGCTGGAAATCCATGGGGCTCGAAAAAACACGTCACATTCACCGAGTCATCATAGACCCTACCAATCCTGATATCGTCTATGTTGGGGCCATTGGCTCCCCTTGGGGCGAACACCCTGAACGGGGTGTTTTTAAAACCACCGATGGCGGAAAAACGTGGGAAAAGGTACTGTTTGTAAACAACAAAACCGGGGTGGCCGATTTGGTCATGGACCCCACCAATCCCAATAAATTGATGGCGGCCATGTGGGAACATAAACGTGACCCTTGGTTCTTCAAATCCGGTGGTGAAGGCAGTGGGCTGTACATGACCCACGATGGTGGCACCACTTGGAAACAAATCACCGAAGAGGACGGTCTGCCCAAGGGTGACCTGGGGCGTATTGGTATCGCCATAGCCCGAAACAAACCCAACGTGATCTACGCCTTGGTCGAGGCCCAAAAAAATGCCTTGTACAAGTCGGTCGACGGTGGGTTCAAATGGGAAAAAATCAACGATAAAAACGATATTGGCAACCGCCCTTTTTATTATTCCGAAATCTATGTGGATCCCCAGAACGAAAACCGGGTATACTCGGTGTTCACTTACATCAATGTTTCAGAAGACGGGGGCAAAAACTTCTCCCAATTGATGCCGGCCTACGGTGTGAGCAATGGGGTACATCCCGACCACCATGCCTGGTGGATACACCCGACCAACGGACAGTTTATGTTGGACGGTAATGACGGTGGGTTGAACATCACCAAAAATGGAGGTAAGACATGGCGATTCATTGGTAATCTACCTGTGGCACAATTTTATCATATCAATGTGGACAATGAGTATCCCTACAATGTATACGGAGGAATGCAAGACAATGGTTCTTGGCGAGGTCCCGCCTATGTGTGGAGGGACCAAGGGATTCGGAACAGCTATTGGCAGGAAATTGCCTTTGGTGATGGTTTTGATGTCATCCCGGATAAAGATGACAGTCAATTTGGATATGCCATGAGCCAGCAAGGCTACGTGCGTCGTTACGATTGGAAAACAGGAAATGACTATACCGTCCGACCAACCCACCCCGACCCCAAAGTGGAGCTCCGTTTCAACTGGAATGCAGCCATAGGCCAAGACCCTTTTGATACCAGCACGGTATATTTTGGAAGTCAATTTGTCCATAAATCCACCGATAAGGGATTGACGTGGGGGGTCATTTCACCGGACCTAACCACCAATGACCCAGAAAAGCAAAAGCAGGGTGAAAGTGGCGGGCTTACCATGGATGCCACCGGTGCGGAGAACCATTGCACAGTTATTGTCATAGAGCCTTCGCCCGTGGAGAAAGATATGTTGTGGGCCGGTACGGATGATGGCCGGGTACACTTTACCCAAAATGGAGGTGCCACATGGACCGATGTCACCAACAACATCAAAGGATTGCCCAAAGGCAGTTGGATTCCCCAAATCAAAGCATCCCAAAAAAATAAAGGAGAGGCCCTATTGGTCGCCAACGATTACCGAAGGTTCAACTATACGCCCTACGCCTACCGGACCAAGGACTATGGAAAAACCTGGACCCGTATCGTGGACCAAACTGATGTGGAAAGCTATACGCTGAGCATTTTGGAAGACCCGGAAAATCCCAATCTTATGTTTTTGGGAACCGATGACGGCCTCTACATTTCCTTCGATGCAGGTTCCAAATGGCAAAAATGGGACAAAGGATTCCCTACGGTATCCACAAAAGATTTGGCCTATCACCCCAGAGAACAGGATTTGGTGATCGGCACCTTTGGAAGGGCGGCATGGGTTTTGGATGATATCAGACCTTTAAGGGCCTTGGCGGAGAACAAGGCGCTGTTGCAAAAGGATATCAGCCTGTTTAAAAGTCCCGATGCCTATTTAGCTGCCTACCAACAACCCACGGGAAGCCGTTTTGGGGGAGATGCCCTATACAATGCCGAGAACAGGCCCTCGGGAGCCATGATTACGTACTACATCAAAGATGTAGCGTCCAAGAAAGATGACAAAAAAACCGACGAAACCAAGGATGCCGCTTCCGAAGAGGATAAACCCAAAGAGAAGACCAAAGATTCCATCTTCTTTAATTTTTATGATGGCGATAGGCTCATCAGAACCTTAAAATACAAGACACCCAAAAAAGCCGGGTTCCATAAGATTTACTGGGAATTGGACGAGAAAGCCCCTGCTTCCCCGTCAAGGACCATTGTAAAAAACCCGAGGGAGTCGGGCGGATTATCCGTTAAACCAGGCACCTATAAAGTGGTGGCGCACTATGGCGGGCAAAAGGATTCCACAAGTGTGACCGTAAAAACGGACCCGCGGTTGAATACGTCTATGGCTTCCATCAATGAGGTGTATGCCCTGGGCAAAAAATTGGAAGGCTTTACACAAACCGCCGCCGATGCCGTAAAACAATTGGTGGAGAACAAGAATTTGGCCAACAAATTCCAAAAAGAACTCCAAGACCTGGACAAGGAAAAATTCAAGGAGCAGATTGAGGCTTCAAAGAACATCATAAAAGAAATAGATTCCGTAATTGCCCTGTATTTGGGCAAGGAGGACAAGCGCCAAGGCATTACCCGAAACCCGGAGCCATCAGTGGAACAAAGACTTGGTACGGCCAGTTATTATGTGAGCAGCCGCCAGTCTGGAATCACTGAAACAGAAAAAAGATTGGTCCGCTTTGCGGAAGATGAATTAAAGTCGGCCTTGGACAAGACCAATGCCTTCTTCAACGAAAAATGGAAACCGTATCGCGAATCCATCGAAGCCTTGGATATATCACCTTTTAAAGAAACAGAAACCTTTAGTTTAGATTAATGCAGCATAGAAAAAGAAAATTGCTTTCGACCCTTTGGGTCGCACTTACCGTTACCGTAATATTGAATGCCCAAGAACCTGGAGAGGACAAATGGGGGGCTTGGTATATGTATTTTGGAACCAACAAGATTGCCGAACGCCTTAGTGTTCATACCGAGGCCCAATTCCGTTTTTATGAGACCACCAGCAATTTTAACCAGTTGTTGTTGCGTACCGGGCTGAATTACCATATCAACCCCAATGCCATTGCCACCATGGGGTATGGTTTTATCAAGACCGATGGTTCTTTTGATGAGCCCCTTGGCGGATTGGATGGTAGGGAGCATCGAATCTTTGAGCAGTTTATCCTGAAAAACAAGGTTTGGGAATTACTTTTTGAGCATCGTTATCGTCTGGAACAACGCTTTTTGGAATTAGGGAATGCTACGGACACCCAGCACAGGGCACGTTACCGTATCCAAATGACCTTGCCGCTCACCGACACCTTTTTTCTTAATTTTTATGATGAGTTGTTCATCAACCTACAGGATGACCTGTTCGGACAAAACCGTTTGTACGGTGCCGTGGGGGTTCATCTCACGGAGAACAGTAGTGTGCAGTTGGGGTACCTCAGAAACCAGTTTGCCAATGCCGTTTATGATCGGTTACAGATAGGTTTCTTTTTTAATCCCGACTTAAGAAAAGTCTTTGCCAAAAAGGCCAAGGACGAAAGTTAAATATGTATGGCCCCTTTGAGGTAATGGTGAATGGGCCTGTTTTATGTCTATTAACCTAAAAAAGCATCATGGGGCTACAAAAAGTAACATTCAACAATAGAGAGGGCCAGACTTTGGCGGGACGCTTGGAGCTGCCCGTAGACCAGCACCCACATAATTTTGTGTTGTTTGCACATTGTTTCACTTGCACCAAAAACCTTTTGGCCGTTGCCCATATTAGCCGTGCTTTGACCTCCAAAGGTTTTGGGGTGCTCCGTTTTGACTTTACGGGCTTGGGAGAGAGTGAAGGGGATTTCGAAAACACCAATTTTTCTGGCAACGTTCAGGATTTGGTGGCTGCTGCGGACTACTTGAAAGACAATTATAAAGCCCCAACCTTGATCATTGGCCATTCCCTTGGAGGTGCGGCATCTATATTTGCTGCTGCCAAAATTGCTTCCGTGAAAGCGGTAGCCACTGTGGGTGCGCCTTCCAGCCCCGCACACGTAAAGCATTTGTTGAGAAGTGAGCTCGATGAGATAGCATCTACTGGTAAAGCCACCGTAAACCTAAGTGGAAGGGACTTTACCATCAAAAAACAGTTTTTGGATGATTTGGAGAACAATTCCCTCACAGCTACCGTCAAAAATCTTAGAAAAGCGCTATTGATCCTGCATTCTCCCCAAGACCAAATTGTAGGGATACAAAATGCCGAAGAACTTTATGTGGCTGCCCATCACCCCAAGAGTTTTATTTCCTTGGATGGTGCCGACCATCTGTTGTCCAACAAAAACGATTCTATATATGTTGGTGAAGTCATTGCGGGTTGGGCTACTCGATATGTGGATATGGCACCCCATGAATCCTTAACAACCCAACATCAAGTGGTGGCCAGTTTGGATGCGGAGGACGGATTTACCACATCCATGAAGGTGGGAAATCATTTTATGACTGCTGATGAACCTATATCCTACGGAGGAAATGATTTTGGACCATCGCCCTATGAGTTGGTTTCCGCAGGACTTTCTGCCTGCACGGCCATGACCATTCAAATGTATGTGAAACGGAAAGGATGGCCCCTCACCAATGTGGAAGTGCATACTTCTTATGAGAAAACCCATGCGGTGGATTGTGAAAATTGCGAAAGCGAAGGAACAAAAATTGATACCTTTTACCGGGAAATACAATTGACAGGGGCCTTGGATGAGCAACAAAAAGCCCGAATCCTAGAGATTGCCGATAAATGTCCGGTGCACAAAACCTTGCACAGCAAAACGCAGGTAATCAACAAATTGATTTAAGTAGTAAGAGGTTTACAGTCGTAGGTGACGGATATCAAAATAATCCAATTCCAACTCAATTACGGCATTGTAGATATTGCGTAATGATTTTACATACTCTCTTTGGTTGATATAGCCTTTTAGTTTGTTTTCTTTCAAACGGTGGTATACCTTACAAAAAGACCTTTTCTTTTTGCAGTAGATCAAGAAGTTGATATAGTCCGTGGCTGTACTGACCAAAATGAGTGTTTTGTGTTGAAATACATTAGTACTTCTATAACGGCCCCACCCTTAAAATCGTATGCTTTCCTTTGGAAAACCATCAAGTGATTGATGGGGAAAATTGTTGACACCTCCCCAAATAATGATTACCTTAGACTGAACCTAAAAATTCTTTCTAATGAAAAAAATACCCGCAGCGGTAATTGGATTGGCATTGATGACCGTCTTTAGCTGCAAGCAAGTAAAAAAAGAAGCGGAAGAGACATCCGAAGAAATAGAGGAAACCGTTGAACAGGTGGTAGAAACCATGGAACCTACATCCATTTCCTTCAAAATGGAACCCAAAAGTGACAGTAATGTCAGTGGTGATGTAACTTTTATGGAAGAAAACGGCACCGTGGTAATGAAAGCCACATTGTCCGGTCTCACCGAAGGGGAACACGCCATCCACATCCATGAGAAAGCCGATTGCTCTTCGGCTGATGGAAAATCTACGGGAGGCCATTGGAACCCAACCTTCCAACCCCACGGTAAATGGGGCGCCGAAGAAGGCTACCACAAAGGTGACATTGGTAATTTTGTTGCCGATGCCGATGGTAACGCCACAGTGGATTTTGCCACTAAGGAGTGGTGCATTGGCTGTGATGATGAAACCAAGAACATTGTGGGCAAGGCAGTGATCGTACACCAAGGTGTGGATGATTTCACTTCGCAACCCAGTGGTGCTGCAGGGGCAAGGGTTTCCTGCACCGGTATTATACAGTAATGAAAAAGGGCAATCTATAGATTGCCCTTTTATTTTTTGAACATTGATATGGAAATCACAAAAGAATACTCCAATGGGGAACTTACTGTGGTATGGAAGCCCAAACTGTGCCAACATGCAGGGATTTGTGTGAAAATGCTGCCCCAAGTCTACAATCCCAAGGACAAACCTTGGATCAAGGCTGAAAATGCCTCAACACAGGAATTAAAAGATCAAATTGCCCAGTGTCCTTCGGGAGCACTGAGCCACTACACCCCTACCGCCCCATAATGAAACAAGAATATCAGCTTGTGGACAACGCGGAAGCCAAACAATTTGAGTTTGATTTGGGCGATGCCATTGCCAAAATAGAATACATCCGCGCCAAGGAAAAAATCTATCTTACCCATACCGAGGTTCCGGAATCCTATGAAGGAAAGGGTATTGGTTCCCAATTGATTCGAAAGACCTTGGAACATATCAAAGCCCATGACCTCACCCTGATTCCCCTTTGTCCGTTTGTTGCCCTGTACCTCAGCAGGCATCCGGAATGGAAATCACTGGTCCTAAAGGGAATAAACATCGCATAGACCATTTATATTGACATTCCGTCGTGAATCCATAATGGGAAAGGCTTTTTTTATATCTTTAGCTGACCCGCTATGGACTTAGACAACCTCATACAAAGATTCCAGAAAAAAGATACGGTAGCTTTTGAGGCTTTGTATGATATGTATGCGGAAAACATATGTGGAGTAATCAACGTGATTCTCAAAGATCCTGAACGATCCCAAGAGCTTTGTCAGGATGTTTTTGTGAAAATCTGGAGTAAATCGGACCAATATGACACTTCCAAAGGTCGCTTTTTTACCTGGATCCTAAACATAGCCCGCAATACGGCCATCGATGAACTGCGCTCGAAAAGCCATAAAAACCAAAAGAAAAACCTCCCAGTGGATTCTCTCGTAGGTATTCATGAAAACAGCGAAGATTTAAACGGAAAAATAGACACTATAGGATTGCAATCCCTATTAAAGGGACTTAAGGATAAATGCATTCTTTTGATTGACCTGCTCTACTTTAAAGGGTTTACACAAAAAGAGGCTGCGAAAGAACTAAAGACACCAATAGGAACCATAAAAACACGGATTAGAAGTTGTATTTCCGAAATTCGGAAAAATATGGCATAGTAAAATGGATGTGAAGGAGTACATAGCATCAGGAGTTTTGGAACTCTACGTGGCAGGCGCATTGAGCCCCGAGGAAAACTTGGAGGTACAGCACTACGCCCTACAATACCCTGAGGTGAAGTCAGAGATTGAAGCTATTGAGAAGTCCATTCTAGAGCTTACCCGGACAACCTCGCCCAAACTATCCAAAGACAGTTTTAAGACCGTCCGCGCCCAATTGGACGACGTCATCCAATTCAAGCCTGAAGCCTCGGAAAGGAAAACTCCTTGGGGCAATTATGTGGGTTGGGCAGCTTCCATATTGCTTGCAGCTGGCCTTATTGGTGTTTACCTGCAGAACAACCAGCTTAAAACCGAGATAGAGATCACCAATCAGGAAAAGGAAAATCTGGAACAAATTCTATCCACCACCCAGGAAAAGGTTATTGACAAGGAAGCGCTTTTACAACAACTTCGGGATAAGAATGTCACTGTGGTGGCGCTAGGCGGACAGGCTGTATCTCCAGATTCGTATGCCAAGGCCTATTGGAACAGGGAAGAGAGTAAGGTCATCATTGATGCCCAAGGGCTTCCTGAACCCCCACCGGGCTATGCCTATCAAGTTTGGTCCTTGAAACTGACCCCGCTCACCCCCACCAGCATTGGTCTTCTAGAAGATTTTGCCACGGATGACAGTAAATTGTTCGCGTTGTCCAATCCCAATGAATCCGAAGCTTTTGGTATTACCTTGGAGCCCGAAGGCGGTAGCGAAACCCCTACTTTGGAACAACTTTATACCTTGGGTGCTGTAGGGCCCTAAATTCACTCTTTATATTTTTTACGTTACCGGTTACTTATTTTTTATATATTTACGTAACTAGTTACACTTTTATGATGACCAATGACTTTCTCCAAGAAATAGCACATTTAGGTTTTACAGCTCGTATAAAGCGGTTGAACGAAAAGATTGTATCCAGCACCCTGGACCACTATTCCCGATTGGGATTACCTATTGAACCCAATTGGCACGTTGTCTTTTTATTGCTGAAAGAAAACGGAAGGCTCACAGTTACCGAAATGGCCAGTGCCTTGGGTTTTTCCCATCCTGCTATCATCAAGATTGTCAAAAAGATGAAGACCAAAGGGTATCTAGAGAGTCAAAAGGACTCCAATGATGGGCGCAAAACCTTTATCTATCTGTCCCAAAAAGGAGAGCGGGCTTTAAGTTCCCTTGAAGTGGAGTGGCATCGTATCCAACAGGTACTCAAGGAATTTGTAAACCCTGATTTTTTGGAGGGATTACGCCAACTGGAACAGGAATTTGACTCCAAAGGATTCCAAGAACGCTATCAGCAACGCTTTGGCCACAAAGGCTTTTACATCCGCACGGCGAAGTCCATGGAATTTGAAGCCATAGGTAGATTGATGGTGGATGTCTACTCAGGTCTTGAAGGATTCCCTAAGGCAGACAATCAGCCCGAATACTATGAAACCTTGGCCAACATAGGTGATTTTACCCAAAAATCCGGCGTTGAACTTTTGGTTGCTGTTTCGTCTGATGAAAAGGTTTTGGGAGCGGTCCTTTATTTTGAGCATATGGAACATTATGGTGCCGGGGGTATAGCAAAACAAGAAAAAAATGCTTCAGGGTTCCGTTTGTTGGCCGTTGACCTGGCAACCAGAGGAATGGGCATAGGGAAAGCCTTAAGTGAAGCTTGTATTGAAAGGGCGAAAACCCGCGGACATCTCAATGTCATCATACACAGCACCTCGTTCATGAAAGTCGCCTGGAAAATGTATGAAAAATTAGGTTTTGTTCCCTATCCAGAGTTGGATTTTAAACAAGGGAAACTCCAAGTCTATGGATTTCGCTTGCCTTTGGGGTAACCTGTTCTACCCATTATTTCCAGGTTTATAATATTGAAGGGCGTTCTGGAATTTCCAGAACGCCCTTCAGAGGATTGGTTAGTATTGAAATATCACCTACAGTTTTACACCTACCCCGAATCCAAATATCCATGGGTTGATATCCACATCAGCCACCACAGTAGCTCCCAATGCCGTAGTGGCATTAACGGTGGCATCTGTATTCAGAAACAGTTTTTTCACATCCACATTTAAAAACCATTTGTCATTGAGCATAAAGTCGAATCCTCCTTGCAATGCATATCCCACGGCGGTATCGTAATCCACATCATCGGCCACAGGTCCCTCATCCACTCCATAAAAGAGGGTAAGGTTCAATCCAGCTCCCACATAGGGCACAAAATCACCACCGGTAAAATGGTACTGACCGGTCAAGGTGGGAGGAAGCAGCCACACATGTCCCAAATCAATATCCCCAACTAAGGTCCCAACAGCTTCCACATCATGTTTTGTGGTGGCCAAAATCAATTCCAAAGACCAATTTTCATCGAAAAAGTAAGAGATGTCCAACTCCGGTACAAACGCAGTGGAAATGGATGCATCCCCACCAATGGCTTCTATATCCGCACTTTCATCTGGCGTCACCACGATTCCTCGAAGTCGGAACTGCCATGGACTACCACCGTCACTCGACGAAGCATCCTGCGCTGTTCCCATGTTGATGAATCCCATTAACGCCATCGCTGCAAAAAGTACTGTTCTTCTCATTTTTTTGAATTTTAAGATGAGACAAAGCTACAATGCGATACATGCAGGAAATATGACGTTTATCATTGGAAAATAAACGTTCACGCCATGTCTTGGACGACATTCAATTAAACAAAAGTCAATGGGCCATCTAAAAACCGGAATGGTGTCTTAAAACCACTTTTTTCGTTTAAAGATGAGTATGGAAATGAGGGTAACGACCAGCATGAGCCCTAAAAGGATAAAATAGCCGTACGGCCACTTGAGTTCCGGGATGTTCTCAAAGTTCATCCCATAGATTCCCGCCAAAAAAGTAAGGGGAATAAATATTACGGAAAAGATGGTCAAGGTCTTCATGACCTCATTGAGGCGATGGCCTTGAATACTGAAAAATAGGTTGATTTGGCTTTCCAACTCCTGGGTATCGGAATCAACATCATTGGCCAAGCCGTTGATCTGCTCCCTGAGCTCACTGAAATATTTGGTATGGAACCCCTTTACCTGTACCCTTTCCAGTCGGGTTACAATGTCCCTCAGGCCATGTGATGCTTTCCGAAAGTGCTGGATCATAGCCTTTTTTTGTTCCACTTCGAACATAAACTCCGGTGTGGGTTCCATTTTGGTGGCACGGTCCAGCATGTTTTCCATCAAAACCATTTCCTCATACTTTTCCTTATAGTTGGAAATCAAGGTCTCCAGGATAAAAAACAGGAGGTAATCGGCCCTCTTTTTTCGTATGATTCCCTTATTATCGAATATCCGTGCCCGTATCCAATCAAAATGATCCCCCCATTTTTCCTGTATGCACCACACAAAATCCTTGGCCACCACAAAAAACATCTGTTCCGACTCCAAGCTTTGGTCTTCCGTCTTTATGATTCGGGCAGCAATAAAAAGCTGTTCTTCCAATTCTATGACTTTATTGCCAAAGTTCTGGTTGAGCAATAACCGAAGGAGAAAATCGTCCAACTCGTTGTGGAGCACCATCTTCCTAAACTCTTCCGTATAGCCCAGACCATAGGTATTCACCCAAGTAATACTCTTGTCATTTTTGGACAATTGCGCATCTTCATCCATGGAAAATTTCCGATTGTAGTAATCCTCAAGGGAATAGTTGATGACCCAGGTATTATTTTCGAAATCTGTAACCATTATTGTAAAAGTAAAACGGGTTATTCGTAGTTTAGAGCAATAAGTTAACCCAAATTTAGCAAGATTGGATCATGGTGGGCGTAATGTCTTTTAAAACCGAAATTTTAGTCACAGGAATTTTACTGGTTGTTGTATTTGTTTTAAACTCTTTGACCAAAAGGGCCATACGGAGATTTGGCAGGACCAGTGCCATTGATATGAACAACAGAAAGATCATCTTTTATCTCAGTAATCTTTTCTTCTATGGCTTTGCCCTTGTTGGAATTTCACTGATTTGGGGAATGAATTTGAAGGATTTCTCCCTTTTTCTTTCCTCAACCCTGGCCATATTGGGGGTAGGTTTTGTGGCGCAATGGTCCATCCTTTCCAATTTAACCGCCAGTGTGATACTGTTTTTTAGCCATCCCTTGCGTTTGGGGGACAGAATCAGGGTATTGGACAAGGATTTTGATTGGACCGGAAAAGTGGAGGATATCAGCGGTTTTTACCTTTTTATGCGAACAGATGATGGTAGAAGGATAACCATCCCTACCAATTTGGTGATTCAGAAAGGTATTGAGATCCTGAAAAACGAAGAAGAAGATACCGATGAAGAGGAATTCATTGAAAATTGATAGGATGCGCCATAAAGGATTCATGACGCATCCAAACAACAACCAAGTAGCAACCCAAAAACCACTACTTTGCCTTCAATTTCCTGCCTATAAACTCAATATGTGATGTTCCTTTACCGGACCCAATTCGTATAGGGCCCCCGTTAGTTCCTGCTTCAGTTCTTGGACCTTTTTATTCTCGCCGTTGGCCTTATAGACTTCAGCTGCTTGACTGAGCGTGGATGGTTCATAGGTTTTTCCCTCAATATGGGTCTTTACCAGTTGTAGGGCTTTTTCCTTTTCCCCCTTTTTTAGATAACTATAGGCCAAAAGACCATACGTTTCAGGGGTAGACCTGTTTTTCACCTCCCGTTTTGCCAACTTCAAGGCTTTTTCGGTAACATCTATAGCAATGAGAAAATCCACGTTATGGGCATTGTACATCTCTCCATAATCCACATTCCCCACCTTTTTATGGAAATTATCCAGAGCTTGCAATTTTAAGGACTCATTACCCATAAATTCAGCGATTTCCGCTTTGAGCAAATCGTATTCCAGTGATTGGTGTTTATGCATGATGCTATCCATAATGCGCAAGGCCTCTTCTCCATTTCGTTCATGGGAATACACGATCCAGGCAATCCCTTTTTTGGCATAAGCATTTTGCGGATCTATCTCCAATGCTTTTAGATAGAGTTTGTATGAATTTTCAATACGACCTGCATGTCCATAAAAGTCTGCCAAATTGGTAGTGGACCATAGTAAAAGGTCCCTGTTGTTGGACATTTTTGCCCTATCATATGCCTTTTCCATAAACCGAATGGCCGTATCCAAGTCACCTTTATGATCATTCCATTTGGCCAACCGGATCAGGTATCCAAAATCCGACATGTTCTGGATACTGTCCAAATACGCATGGGCCTCTTCGTAATTGCCGAGTTCCATTTGCACATCGAACAAGAGAGCCTGCGTGGCATTGACCCCACTTCCTTGCTTTCGTGCCGATCGGGCCAATTCCAAAGCTTCCCTGAACCTATGCTGGGAGATATAATTTCTCGCCAAGGCCCTCATATACCCTGCCTTTCCCAATGCGGCCGCTTCCAATGCCTTTTCCAAGGAGCGTTCTGCCATCTTTAGGTATTTGATATCCCCGGTCCCTTGAAAGAACCGGTTGTATTCACTGGCCACATTGGCCAGTCCCATCGTTTGCAGACTATCCTGTTTTATCTTGGAATCCCATAGCTGGAAATATTTTGAGGTGGTCTTTACGGGGTTGGACGCCAAATAACGGTTATAGTCCTTTTTATCGGTCTTGAATACCCTTTCTTCTTCCTTACATGAAAACAATAGTACTGTGATCAAAAGGATGAGTTTAATTTTTGTTGCTTCCATAATCTTGTTGTTGTTTTTATAAAAAGGGAGAGGACGAATCCTCCCCCCCCTTTCCCTTTCATAGCGATTACTCGGGATCTCCCAAGTAAGGGAAACTTGTTGAAATATCTGCGGTAAGCGCAACCCCGTCCGAAGTCAATCTAGGCAAGTCTGCCATTCCATCATCATCCAAATCCTGACCACTGAAACGGTCTCCTTCCATTCCTCCAAAGAAAAGAATGAGGGACACATCTATAATGTCATCATTGGGGTGTCTGCCCGTCAAGGCCACTTCATCACCATCCGGCACCAAAATGCGACCGTCATTATCAAAATCGGTTCCTGGGTTAAAATAGGTTGTGGGCAAATCAGGGGCCACTTCCAGAACATCTGCCGCCAAAACGGTGGTCAAGGTGGCCGCATCCAATCCCAAAATATTGTTCTCGTAGTCCACATCAGCAGGGTCCAGCCCCAACTTTATGGCATACACATCATGGTATTGTTCCAACCTTGCTTGAAAACCGGCTTGAAAAGTTGTGGACATTTCTGAAGGAATTGTGGTATTGTGCGCATCTTTTACGCTGGGTTCCCCTTCCATGTCAAAACTTAAAGTGGTATTGATGCCGGGGCGCCCTATGTGGTCCACTTGGGCATAGGTTCCCGAAAAATCGGTTCCCATCATATCATCGTCATCATTCATCATCATATCGTCATCCATACCCATTTGATATGGGGCCTCATCATCATTGCTGCATCCAATGACCAATCCTAGGGTCAATATCAGTGCTGCGAAATATATTGCTTGTTTTCGTATCATCTTTTTCAATGTTTTAAGTTGCTTATTGTTTTCTATTTGTTGTCACCCAAGTTTTGTATACCGTAAGTCCCAAGGCATTGGTGGCCGTTGGGGTTCCCAGCATGGCATTGGGGATTTCCACAATAATGGAAAGGGTATTGGCCCCATCAAAAGTGTCCGCTGCCTCTTCTGGCGGAAGGAATCCACCGGGGGCCGATTCCATATCAGGGGAAATGACCGCATTGAATTGGAAGAAATCAAAAAAGAAGGGGTCCTGTCTGGGTCCTGCGAACAACGAAACCCCATTGGTGGTTTCCACAATGGGCGTTGCCCCGGAAATTTCCACATCGCCTAGAGGAGAGTCCATAAGTACTTGACTGTTCAATCCCGTCTGCGCGGGTGCAGCGGGACCGAAGAAGTACATCCTTCCATCCCTAGCAATGGCCTGAATGACCTGGTCTTCTACCAAATCCCCGTCCAAATCTATATTGATTTCGGTAAGTACATCCTCATCAAAGGTGCCATACGCCAATTCTGGCAGCACATTGGATTGGACGTCCACTACGAAAACCGTATTATCTGAACCTTCACTGGGTTCAAAGGCGTAAAAATCGGCAATATCCGAAGTGGTCCCTGCGGTCGAAGGTGCATCAATATGGTCTGCAGACACCAGAACAATTGCCGATGCGACCAAAGCACCTAGACCCATTACATACTTTGTTGTTTTTTTCATGTTACTTGTTTTTAAAGTTTCCTACACCCCTACCTACGCAACCTCTTCTAGGGTGGTTTGGTTTTTAAATGTTAAAAAAAACTTAATGGATTTTTAATGTGAGCTAGGTGCATTGTTCACCATAAAGTCGCATAATTGTTTTACTTTGGTCTGTAAATAATCACCTAATGAACCCTTCTGCTTCTGGATGGATCAAGAAGTTTGGCCACCTTGTAACCAAAGAGGCCTCATATTTTCAAGATTTTGATGGCCTGTACCACGAACTCAAAAGAAGTGGTTTTGTCTTTGGGGTACATTTAAACATTCCGTCCTTTATTGAAGCGGAGCATACCTTGAGTGAGGACGAGATAGCCAAAATCAACCTGCTTACGGCGCTCTATTTCACCTTTCAATTTGAGAAGGGAAAGACCAGCTTCAATCATTTTGTCAATACCGTTTTTGAATATTATCAGTCCTTGGAGGTGGCCCATATCTCCTTTCTGAACAAAATATTGAGTGGTAAGCATACCGAGGCCCAATTGGAAAAATTAATCGATTCCCGAATCTATTTGGGCGGCAATGCATTCAATAGGGCCTTGGGTAGTAGCCTGACCAATTCACTGCTTTATGTAGATGTCCTCATCTTTAAAAACTATTTAAACTCCAAGGAGTCCTTTAAGGAACATGCGCAACTTTTGGAGTACGTCACGATTAACATTGCCTACCATATCCTAAACTCCAAAGAAGCCAAAAAGAATGATGACAAACTCATTCAACTTTTGGATGCCTCCCTCACTTATGTGAATTTGGATGAGGCAAAATTTGATGGTACTTATCTAGACCTTTTGGACGCAAACTTTTCCTCTTTTGAGAAGGATTATTTTTTGGATATGGCCTGCTTGACCATATGGGAAGATAAGTCGATTGACTACACCGAATCCGATTACATTTTTGGTCTCGGAACCCATCTTGGAAAGTCAAAAAAAGAGGTAGAAAACACCCTCGAATATGTGAAAAAATTCTTTGAGGAAAACAAGGAGAAAATTGCTTATTTAAATGACAAGAATTTGGCCCTTCAATTCTATGATGGCATGTCCAAAAATGTGAGCAAACTTATTTTGCGAAACAGCAAAAGACTCAAAAAAGAGCTTCAGGAAAGTAGGGAATTAATGTCGCTTTTGTCTAAATCTACCGTAAAGGATTTAACCGAAGATGAGAAGAAAAAAGTGCAGAACCAACTTATCGATATTTTTAAAAGCATCCCATCCTTGGCCATTTTTATGTTACCTGGAGGGGCGGTTCTTTTGCCTATTTTCATCAAACTCATCCCAAAGTTGCTTCCTTCCGCCTTTGACGATAACCGCATAGAGGAAAATTGACCATTTTAGCTTAAAAAAGCCACTATAAGGAAAATTTATAGTGACTTTTTAAATAAATCAATTATTTGATAATCAGTTATTTTAAATCATTTATTCCAACCACAACTTAAAGTCTCTTACACGTTCCCTACTCACAATGATTTCTTGCTCATTGAAGTGGTTCAACTTCAATTGAAGCCTGGAATTTGTGTATGAAATGATGTCTTTTATATGGTTGATGTTCACATAAAATTTGCGGCTTACCCGGAAGAAAATCTTTGGGGACAACTCCTCCTCCAACTGTTCCAAAGTGGTGTCCAATAAATAATTTCTACCCTCCGAAGTTGTGGCATACGTCCCCTTGTTCTCACTGTAGAAACATTCCACATCTTCCGCGTTTATAATTTTGAGGTGCTGCCCCACCTTGACCGTAAACCGTTTTTTGTATTCGCGTTCCAAGGGGTCTGCCAACAGCTTTTTTATGTCCTCAAAATCGACCGAAATTTTATGCTGGTTCGGTTTAAAATCACAGTACTTTTTTACCGCCTTTTCCAGCTCTTCATCATCGATGGGTTTCAACAAATAATCTATGCTGTTCAACTTGAAAGCTTGGAGCGCATATTCATCAAAAGCAGTGGTAAAAATGATGGCACTTTTCACCTCGACCACATCAAAAATTTCAAAGGATAATCCGTCCGATAATTGGATGTCCAAAAAAATAAGATCAGGGTGCGGATGATTTTGAAACCACTCAATGGATTCCTCAACGGAATGCAACATCGTGGAAACCTCGACCTCCAAATCGGACAATAAACGACCCAATCTTCTGGCCGCGGGTTTTTCATCTTCAATGATGATCACATTCATTTTTTATAGGTATTTATCCATTTCCCTTTTGTCCTTTTCGATGAACTTTTGGATTTGGCGTTCTTCCCAATTCTTTCCAAACAATGGGTTAAATCCAAAAACCTTGGCCGCGTGAAAGGCCAATCCAATCCCCCAACCAAAGAGTGTGACAAAATGGGGCCATGTCCAAAAAGTGTCGGCATTGATATAAATGCTTATCAAAATAAAGGCATTGATGACCAGGTACACCATGACGTGAATGTAAAACGACTTAATTTCCTCTACACGTTTTTTGGCCCTAGTAAACTTTTCTTGCTCAAAATTTTCCATGATTATTTCCATTTTGTGGCTTCATCCTCTTCTTCTTTCATAAACTCCTTTATCTTCTTTTCCTCCCATCCCTTTCCAAAAAAGGGATTTAGGTTAAAGGTTCCAATGGCATGGAACATGACTCCTATGCCCCATCCAAAAGCAGCCCATAAAAACCACATATAGCTGAACCCATTGGTAAGATAGTTGATCAAGGCCAATACGGTCATGACCATGATGTAGGACCACACATGGGCATAAAACTTTTTAAGCTCGCCAACCCGTTCCTTGGCCCTCATGTACTTGCTTTCCCTATCCAAATTTTCCATACTAAAGACATTTTGGCTACTGCTAAATATAAACATTGTTAATATTCTTTTTGCTCCATGAACTCTTTGATCTTGCGTTCCTCCCATCCCCTTCCCAAAAGAGGATTGTAGCCTTGTGCACAGAACCACATCCCCACAAGACCTATGCCCCATCCCACTGCCGGGAAAATGATCCAAGGAAAACTTGTTGTTCTATAATTGAGGTACGCCAAAATCGGGATTACAATGCAATAGGCCAATAAACTGGAATAAAAAGCCTTTAGCTTTTCCACTTTCTGTTTGGCCCTATCATACTTTTTGTTTGAATTTTCCATAACGGTTCGTTTTTATGATTTAGTGATTACGTATGCCCCAAAATTCATCATTTACCGAAAGTGGAAGAAAAATAGGTTCGTGAACTGTCAATTATTGCGGATGAGTTGTTGGAAGATCTGAGATTGGATTTCTGAGCCGGAAAAGTCTAAAACTCATCCTTATCCATAAGTTCCTGGATTTTTTGTTCTTCCCAGCGTTTGCCCCACAGTGGGTTGTACCCAAAAGCTTCCATCCCATGCATAATTACACCAAATCCCCAACCCAAAGTGGGAAAAAATGCCCAAAGAAAATCGGTGGTCCTTAAATTGATCCACCATAAAAATGGTATCACGACACAATAGGTGATCAGGTTGCTGTAAAAGTCCTTCATGGCCTTCACCTGTTCCTTGGCCTTGGCATATCGCTTTTGTGCTATGTAATCCTTCTGCGTTTCCACAACGGTCAGTTTTTGGGTGAGTATAGGCAATGACACCCTAAACTCTACATCCGATTTTTGGATGACCACCTCCCGGTCCGTTAAAATATTGTAGCGTTGCTTAATGTTCTGAAGCCCCACCCCACTGCTCTTTTTCACCACCTGTTTTTCCTGGAGATTGTTGCTTACCACCAACATTCCACCTTCCTCGAACACTTTTATGTGCAACGGTCTGGAAGCGGTGACCACATTGTGTTTTACCGCATTTTCCAAAAGCAGCTGCAATGAAAGCGGGACTATTCTAGCCTCAGGTTGGGTGCAACTTTCCGGAATCTCAAAAACAATACTGTCCTCAAAGCGCATTTTTAACAAACGCACATAGGTCCGGGCAAAATTGAGCTCTTCATCCACCGTGACCAAGTCTTTGTTCTTTTGCTCCAATACATATCGATATACCTTGGAAAGTGAAGTAGTGAACTTTTGGGCTTGATCGGGGTCTTCTTCAATGAGACTGGTGAGCACGTTTAGGCTATTGAAGAGAAAATGGGGGTCTAATTGGTTCTTCAAGGCATCGAACCTTGCCGAAGCGGTTCCTGCAATAATCTTTTGCTCCTTTACCCGCTTTTCTTGCCAATTCCTGTAGAAATACGCCGCATAGAAGAACACAGACACCACTACGGTAATCAAAAGCGCCACGATATAGAACATGGGGTCCTCCCCTAACACAAAGGTTTCCCATGTTTCTCCTTCAAAACCCAAGTTAATGACAATGCGTATCCAAAAGATGCCCAAAAGGGTAAGTACAACTCCACCAATGCCACTGATGAATATCCGATAATTTGCAAACCTCCTCCACTGCACCCGATGGTTGATGTAATCATAGTACAGACTGTTTATGAAGGTGAGGACGATGGAGTACAACAGGTAGTGACCCACTTCCCGCATTAAATCCTTGCCAAACACCACTTCCCTACCCAAGAGCGCCTCCACGCTAATGAAAACAAGCGCTATCAATAGCCCCAAACCTATTGCGGTAAGCAATAGTTTGCCAATATATTGGATTGTTTTTTCCATGATCGCTAATCGGGTTGGTGGAAGGATACGCTTGACCATTCCACCTTAACATGATTAAAATTAACAAAAACCATAGGTTTATTCTGAAGGTTGTCCCCACTTACCTTTCCAAATTGGACAAAGTGAGAAAAAGACCGTCCGTTTTTTGATTGATGCACCAAAGTTGCAGGTTTTCCAAGAACAAGGAAAAAATGAACTACTGAACTGTGGTTTTTCCCTGACGGATCGTATCCACAAAAAAGCTCGATGACAAAAAATCATCGGGCCTTTAAATTTAAATCAAGAGAGTTAATTTTTGGAATAGTCCTTATGGATAGCCTCTTCAAAAGCTTTCCAATGGGCATCCGTCATCCTACCGGGTGTAAATAGACATATCCCTTCTGCTCCATTCTCCATGGATACTTTAATGGCCTCACCTATTTCCCCAGGCAACAGACCGTGATTTTCAGGGTCTTTTTCATCACCTTTCTTTTCTGGTTTTGGGCAGATGAACAAGCCACTGTACACAGGCGCTCCGTCCTTTGCAGTGGCGACCTCTTCGGCAACCATTTCACCGACCCATTGGGGGCCTTCCAAATAAAAGTCGTTGTAGTTCATGGGATATATGGCATCCAAGTCCCATTTGCCCCAATCCTGTCTTACCAATTTTTTCGCAATGGATGGACCCGGGAAAACCGCCCCATTGATCTTCTTGTTTTTGGAATGTACCACTTCGGTCAAACGGTTGACCATATTGGTAATCAAATCATATCGGAACTGTTTCCATTCCATCACTTGTGAAGGGTCTTCCACCTCTAGAATATCGACACCTGTTTTGTCTTTAAATGCCGAAGTACAGTCGTCACAATAGCAGTAATCAAACTGCGGAAACTCCCTATCCATCACCAATCCGTATTTGTCCCATAGACCACGGGCCAAGATCACGTCGGGAAAACGGATGTAATCCAAATGAATGCCATCCACATGCTCAACCTCTGCCACGCTTCCATACAGATCGGCCAAGAAATTGTACACCCCCTCCTTGCTTGGGCATAAAAAGGTATAGTGCGAAACATAGGCCGGTTTATCATATGCAGATTCGCCTTTACCGTTAATAGCATACCACTCTTCTTTCAACTTGGGGTTTTTGCCCTGTACCATGGTAGGGATCCAAGTGTGGAACTCCATACCGGCCTCTTTTACGAGCTTCCCTACCCTTCTGTAGGTTTCCGGGTCGTGCCCGCCATTGTACATTAGCCCATCAATTCCCTTTGCCTTTAGGTCGGCAAACTTCGTGGCCAATTCTTCGTCCGTGGCCTCTCCAGGTCCATAATCCCATGCATAAACAGGGATTTTTGTTGTTTTAGTGGAGGTTTTCTCCGCCTCTTTATCCTTACATGCTACCATTGAGATGGCCAAGACCATCACCATTAAAACTTTCCTCATTCTTTGTTTTTTTGTTTAGTTGATATGAAGTTAATCAATCCCATTGCGGAAAAATTAAAATTTAGACCAACAACAGTACAACCCAAACCAACGTCCATTAAAAAACTTTCTTTTTTTACGCACCTCTAAACACTTGGCAACCAAAGCTATTGGGCATCAACAGTAAAATTGACAACCTTTTCTTCATCTTCCCCATGCAACCTTCCAATTTCCAAAGTGTCCTTAGTGCGAGTGAATCAAAAAACGATTTCATCTTAACCTGTAATTCAAAAAATCACAAATGAAACAAAAAAAGAAAAGGCATGGCCCGGCATTTTGGCTTTTGGGTCTTTGCCTCTTATTGGGCACAATGCTCGTTCAGGCCCAAAACAATTTCACCATTAGCGGAAAAATTTCGGACGGTACCAATGGGGAGACCTTGTTTGGCACCTCCATTTTTTTACGCGGCACCGATATTGGTGCGATCAGCAACGAATATGGTTTTTACTCCATCAGTGCACCGAAGGGGACCTATACCTTGGTATTTTCATACATCGGTTACAATGAAATGACCCGGGAGGTGACCTTGGATCAAAACATGACCCTTGATGTGGAACTATTGGAGTCGTCTACCCAACTGGATGAAGTAGAGGTCACTGCTGAAGAGCCCGAACGGGCGCTACTGCGCAAACCTGAAATGAGTGTCTCCAAACTCAACATAAAGACTGTAAAGCAAATGCCTGTGGTTTTGGGCGAAGTGGACATCATAAAGTCCCTTCAGATTCTACCGGGGGTTACCAACAACGGGGAAGGTTCCAGTGGATTTCATGTTCGCGGGGGAGCTGTGGACCAAAACCTGGTATTATTGGACGAGGCCATCATATACAACACCTCCCACTTATTGGGCTTTTTCTCGGTCTTCAATGCGGATGCCGTAAAAGACCTTAAACTGTACAAAGGTGGCATCCCTGCGCGGTTTGGGGGTCGGGTTTCATCGGTATTGGATGTAAGACAAAAAGACGGAAACAGTAAAGCGTTTGCCATGACCGGGGGCATTGGTGCCATTTCCAGTCGATTGGCCCTTGAAGGTCCCATGTTCAACGACCGAGGATCCTTCTTGATTGCCGGACGTGGGTCATACGCCCACCTGTTCTTAAAATTGGCCGGGGAAGACAACAGCGCCAACTTTTACGATTTGAACTTGAAGACCAATTACAATCTCAACCCAAACAACAAATTGTACCTCTCCGGTTACTTTGGCCGCGACCTTTTCAATATTGGGGGTTCATTTAGCAGCAGCTACGGGAATGCATCGGGCAATCTACGCTGGAACCATATTTTCAACGATAGGCTCTTTTCCAACTTATCATTGATCTACAGTAACTATGATTACGAACTGGGTATTGATTTCTTTGATTTTGATTGGGTCTCTTCCATCCAAAACTACAATGTAAAGTACGACCTTAAATACTACTTCAACGATGCATTCAAGCTCGATTTTGGAGTAAGCACCATAAAGTATGTGTTTGATCCCGGTCGTATAAAACCCACTGACCCAGCTTCTGCGATCAATGAGTTGCAGCTGGACAAAAAACGGGCTTTGGAAAGTGCGGCCTATATCAACGCAGAGCATAAGCTTACGGATAGGTTAACCGCCCAGTACGGTATTCGGTTCAGTCATTTTAACCGCATGGGCGGACAACCCTTGAACGAATACCAAGATAATAGACCTTTGGTCTATAACAGCACGCTTCGCATTTACGAAAGGCAAGACCCTATTGATGAAATCAGCTATAAAAAGAGTGAGAGCATTGAAACCTTCAGCAATTTGGAGCCAAGGGTTTCCCTAGCCTATCAACTCAACGAGCTATCCTCTGTAAAATTGGGGTATTCCAGGGCAGCCCAGTACATCCATCTATTGTCCAACACCTCATCAGTAACTCCTATTGATGTTTGGACCCCGAGTGGAAAGTACATCCAACCCCAGTTATCGGACCAATTTGCCTTCGGATATTTTAAAAATTTCAAGGGCAATGTCTATTCCATGGAAGTGGAGACTTTCTATAAGACCGTGGACAACCGAATCGACTATATTGATGGTTCTGACTTAATTGGAAACAATACCATAGAACGTGAAATCCTGAACGGTGAATCAAAAGCCTATGGTGTTGAATTGTTATTACGAAAAAATGAAGGTGCCTTCACTGGTTGGTTGGCCTACACTTGGTCCAAATCACAACAGCGGACCCCCGGAGGGGACGCTGGTGGCCCGGGAATCAACAATGGGGATTGGTACAGTACTCCACATGACCGCACCCATGACGTATCACTCACCGGGGCCTATGCCCTGAACGAAAAATGGAGTTTTGGGGCCAATGCCATTTTCCAAACGGGAAGACCTGTGACCTACCCCAATGGGCAATACCAGTACGAAGGGATTTCCGTGGCCAGTTACTCCGACCGTAATGCCAACCGTTTGCCGGCTTACCACCGATTGGACGTTTCGGCCACCTACCGCCCCAATAGAAAGCCGCAAAATAGATGGAAGGGCGAATGGGTCTTTGGCATCTACAATGTGTTCAACAGGAGAAATGCCGCATCGATATCCTTTGGACAGAACATGGAAACGGGCGCCAACGAAGCCACCCGTACCGCCATTTTTGGGATTGTCCCTTCAGTAACATACAACTTTAAATTTTAAACACATGAAACCATTTTATATAGCTTGCATTGGGATATTGCTCCTGTTCGCATCCTGCACCGATGTTATTGAGGTGGATGTTCCCGAAGGGCCTGAAAGGTTGGTCATAGAAGCTTCTTTGGACTGGGAGAAAGGAACATCTGGAAACAACCAGACCATTGTACTCAGCACCTCCACCCCTTTCTTTGCCGAACAAAAAATTGTCCCTGTACTTGGTGCTTCGGTCAAGGTCATCAATACGGATACGGCTGCTGAATTCATCTTTACCAGTCAAAACAACGGAGAATACACCACCTCGTCCTTTGTTCCGATTGTTGGGGATACTTATCAACTTGAGGTCCTCTATAACGGGGAGACCTATACGGCTACTGAAACCCTGTATCCTTTGGTGGACATCATTGAAGTTTCCCAGTCCAAGGACGGCGGTGAGGATGATGAGGCTCTCGAGGTAAATGTAACATTTCAGGACCCTGAAGGGCTTGGCGATTACTACTTCCTACGCTTCAAAAGTCAGAACGACCTACTTTCGGAGCTTTATTATATCAAGGATGAATTCATTGATGGCAATGAGGCCACATTTTATTACGAAAAGTTGGAAGGTGAAGATAGTGTTGACGAGTTTAAACCCGGCGATGTTGTGGATGTGGCCTTGATGGGCATTTCGAAACAGTACCACGATTACCTTAGGCTTTTGGTGGACCAGTATGAAAATGCCGGGACTCCTTTTAGCCCCACACCGGTTCCCTTGGTGGGCAACTGTGTAAATGTGGACGACCCCAACAACTTGGCCTACGGATATTTTAGGGTTACCGAAATCATACAGACCGAGTATACTTTTGAATAAATTCCTAGGGGCATGTTGGACACCTTATATCCGACATGTCCCTTCTTTTTTACTGCAACAGTTCATCCAAGGCCATATTTCACGAAAAACCAACCGAATTGCGTAAGAAAACACCTTGTATTTGATGGGTTTCAAGCAAAAAACACATCATTCAAACCTCTGATTAACAGTTTTTTATTATATTTATAAGGACCGACTGTTTACAACCTCCCCCTTGCATTCTTCTCGGCAAGTCCCACATCTAAATAGATCTTTGTACTTGCATGTCATGTTGACCCACGCCGTTCGGAATTGAGCAAGTTGCCTTTGTACCACAGATTTCCACAACCTGTAAATCAATCTTTTGAAAACACTGACGATTCTGGCTCATTTGACCCATGAAGATGGTGCAAACTCGCTGCATGTGGAATATTTTATCACAAGGAACCCACTTGTGATAAGGACAAGACCTGATTTTTCCAATTTCAAATCAAATTAAAACATATGCCCCGGCCCTGTGGTCGGGGTATTTTTTTACTAACCTTAAATCAACAAACAATGAAAAAAATTCTTTTATCATTCGGGATGGTGGCCCTATTGTTAGGCGCTTGTCAACAAGGTCCAGTGCGGTACACCCAGAATTCCCCAGAGATTGACACTGTCAAGAAATTGATTGCCAATTATGACAGTAAAAACTACGATACCAGCATGTATGCTGATACTTCCAAAACCTATTACAACACCAATGACGATGCCCTATCGCCCTCAGAGGCTATGGATTATCACAGACAATCGGAGGTCAATTATGCTTCCAGGGGCTTTGGAAATGAACATCAAGAATATGAAATGGTGGTGACCGATGATGGTGAAACCTGGGTGAACAGTTGGTTGGAATGGGAATGCACCCTAGCCGCCAACGGAAAGGAAATTAGTGTTCCCGTTCACCTGACCTTTCAATTTGTGGACGGAAAAATTGTAAAGGAATATGGGTATTGGGACCCAACCGAGATTGTATTGGAACTCCAAAAAATTGAGGCCGAGGCCAAAATGATGGAGGAAGAGCAAACAGAATGATCAAAAACTAAACTAAAACTAAAGACAATGAAACGATTACTTTTAACCCTAGTACTGGTGCCTATGGTAATGATGGGCCAACAGACAGAGCAACCACCCATTTTTATGAATGTGATGATGACGCCGCATCCTGAAAAGATTGAGGCCTTTGAAGCGGGAATGGCAGCCCACAACAAGAAATATCATGCCAATAATCCAGGCTCAGTTAGTGTGTTTTGGGTGGCCAGTGGCGAAAATTCAGGAAAATATGTGTGGAGTATGGGCCCAACCTCTTGGGCGGCCATGGATGATGTGAGCAATTATGACGATGCCCATACCAAGGACTGGAACACCAATGTGGCCGCCAATGCATTGGCCAAAATGGAGACCACCTATTGGAAAAATGATTTGAAACATTCCAATTTCAGCAGGGATTTTAACCTGAAGAACCTTTCCATTTTTATGGTGGACGTAAAACGGTTCAAGCAAATGGAGTTCGCCTCCATTTTAGATCGCGTGCAAAAGGTTTTCAAAACCAAAGACCCAGACCATCAATGGGGAAGCTACTTCAACGAACTCCCCAATATGGATGGCCAGGATTTTGTTTGGGTCGATTTCTTTGACAAATCGGCCTGGATGGGAGAAGAGGACAAGTTCATGGAATGGTTTGAGGAAGTCCACGGTGCCGGTAGTTTTTCAAACTTTTTAAAGGATGTTGAAGCCGCCACAAACGGAGACCGTGGAGAATTATGGATCTATAGAGGTGATCTTAGCGGTACCAGTGGAGAAGTAAAAACAAGGGGAGACGGACAGTGATTTTGTAGGATTTTACCTTAAACAGTATTGAAAAGCTTGCATTTCATCGAAAAAACAAGATTTGGACGCGTATAGACACCTTTTTGCCCGTATCTATAACACGAACCTATTGATTAAACCCCATACGATGAGAACAAAAATCTTTTTTTACGCATTGAGTTTTATCCTTTTAACCTTTACAGGCTGTTCAAGCGATGGAGATGGTGGCAATGGTGACACCATGGGAAGGCTAACGGTAAAAATGACCGATGCCCCTTTTCCATTTGATATGGTAGCCGAGGCCAATGTTACTGTCTTTAAAATAGACGCAAGACTGAAGGATGGCGAAGATGACGATGAAGAAATGGATGATGATGAAAGTGGTTCCTCTTTTGTCACCCTAATGGAAGAGGAAATTTCAGTGAACCTTTTGGATTTGACCAACGGTACCACTGAAACCATGGCCGATTTGGACATTCCTGTTGGCACCTATGACCTTATACGGGTCTACGTAAAGGGAGTGAATGTGGTATTGACCGATGAACGTAGCTTTGATCTCAAAGTTCCTAGCGGCGAGCAGACCGGTATCAAAATTTTTATCGACCCTGCTTTGACCATTGCTGGTGGTCTTTCCAGTGATCTATTGCTGGATTTTGACGTAAGCCGCTCTTTTGTGGCCAAGGGCAATATGAATTCAGTTGATGGCATTACCGGCTTCAACTTTAAGCCAGTGATCAAGGTGAGTAATCTATCCACAGCAGGTACATTGAGTGGGGCGGTAACCACCATGGATGGGGAATCTTCCGTTGCTTTGGAGGACGCCCAAATTTCCATACTGGATTTGGATGAAGAGCCAGTGACCTCTGGAGCTACCAATATAGATGGGAATTATGCTATCATTGGCCTTAATGCAGGAATCTACAAAGTGTTTGCTTCCATGAACGGATTTGCGAACAGTGATACCGTTGAAGTGGAAATTGTAGCCGCAAACAAGACTGTACAAGACTTCGTCTTGGAGGCCGAAGTAGTAGAGGCAGGCAACTAGTCCCTCTTCAAAATATGTAATTGAAAAAGCGGGGCAATGCCCCGCTTTTTTTATGTTGACCTGAAATTGTAATAGGCGTGTATTCGTATCTTTGGACCATCATTCCATAACCTTACCCTAGCATGTACATTCCACATTACTACAAGAATGAAAATCTTGATGAAATAAAGGATTTCTTGATCCAGAACAGTTTTAGCATTTTGATCAATACGGTGGACGGAAAGCCTTGGGGCACCCATATCCCTCTGGAATTGGATACAAATGCGAATGGCCAGAATATCCTAGTGGGGCACATCTCAAAGGCCAACCCACAATGGAAAAACTTCAACAGCCCCTCAGAAGTGCTGTGTATTTTCAATGGACCCCATTCCTACATTTCTTCGTCATGGTATAAAGAAGAAGAGGTTCCCACTTGGAATTATATTGCCGTGCACGTCTATGGGAAAGTAACCATTTTGGATGAGGAACAGACCATGGCCTCAATGTACAAGCTTGTGGACAAGTATGAACAAAACTCGAAGAATCCCATTTCCTTGGACCATATGTCACCCAAGACCCTGCGCCAAGTAAAAGGCGTGGTAGGCTTCGAAATTGAAATCACAGAGATTCAGGCGGCTTACAAATTGTCACAGACCCGTGTGGATGATCACCCTGCCATCATTTCAGAGCTGAACGAAACCAACGACCCCGGAAGTAAGGCCATTGCCCATAAGATGAAAAAGGGATAACCCCGATCGCCTTATTCGTTGTCTTGGAAAATGGCATCGGCCCAATTGGAATATCGGGGGTTGTCTACATGCATGATCCATATCTCATCCGTGTACTTGCCCTTCATCTTGGAACGGTAGGCGGCATAAGCCTGTTCGTTTTCTTCATACTTGGCCAAATACACATAATTAAGACCGTTATCAGGATTCTTAAAATATTCGGCATCCAAGCCTTGGGCCTTGAGCTTGTTCATAAAGCTCTTTAAATAGCGTTCGTTCTTGAACACATTGGCAACAATGTAGTGTCCTTGCCCCACTCCATCCAGATTGATGAACTTTTCAATGGGTTTATAATCCCCTCCTGAAAAAGAACCCGTAGTCTTAGGTTTGACACCATTTCTGGAAGTGCTGGTTGAATTATCTGCCAACTGCGTTTGGGCCATTATTTTTGCCAAAGAATCCAAATCCTCGTTCTTGGCCAAATAGAGTTCATGGGCTTTTTGCTCAATATCAGGTCTGGTATCCCCAGTCTGTTGTTTCACCATATGCATTACCATTTCAAATCGCTTTTCCAAGTCGCGTTGCCGGTTCTGCTCCATGGAATCCATCCGGAAAATAAGCTCGTTGATCACAGCGTAGTTGTCTTCTTGTTGTGCCCTTAATTGCTCGATTTGTTCTTCCCAAAACGCCAGATCCTCTTTGTTGGAAGGTCGCAAAATGGTTGCTACATCCAATTTGCTTTTCTGTACTTCCTTTTTGGACTTCTTGGCATCGGCCACCAAACCTTCACCCTCAATGGGTTTTCTATTATCCTTGTCGTTCTCCTCATTGGAGACCATAACGTTTTTGGACAAAGTGGGTACAAAGGAATAGGCTATGGACACCTCATGGGTTACCCCAAGATTAATCAGGTTGTTGTTGATGTTCTTTTCAAAGTTATACCCAAAGGAAAGTCTTCGGTTCAGGTTAAATCCTGTTCCGGCGGAGGCTCCATAAAATTGGTCGTACCCACCTTGGACCCAGCCCAATTTGGGCAGATCCAATATAACTCCGCCACCAAAGATAGGGTCATTACTGCCCTCAAACCTTGCCCGTGCCAAAGGCATGAGCCTACCATCTTCCAAAATTCCATGGGCATTTTCAAACTCATGGGTAAACTGAACATGCCCTGAAAATGTCTTCTCCGCAATATTGGTGAGTGATTTTCCAGACTTAATATTGTAGTCTACCAAATTTTGGGCAAAAACCCCAAAATCAAACTTCCCCAATGAAAGGTTGAGTCCCGGTTGGAAGGAAATAATGGAACTTTCGGATGCTTCGTTCAACAACGGGTCGTCCTCAAGCGCCACTGCCCTATCCGGGTCCAAACTACTTACATAATAAGGGATGTTCACCCCAAAAGTAAGGCTGCTTTTCTGTCCCAATTGTATACCGTGGGAATAATTGGCCATCACTCCCAAATTGGAAATCACTCCTGATTTCTGGTTGTACAAACTCAAACCCAGACCTATCCTTTCGTTTATCTGACCACTATAACTCAAAAAGTAGTTCTGGTTATTGTCACTGAACTCTGCACTTTGACTTCTGTGAAAAAAGTTCACATACGATTTATCCTCGCGGACCGCGCTAAAGGTCGGGTTTATCAAAAACCGATTGTATTTGAGCAGATTCTGAAATGGAATATCATAGCTCACATAGGGATTGCTTTCTTGGGCCAATACCGAATGTAAGGAAAGCCAACAGAAAAGTATCAAGGGTACGATTCCACTAGAACGGAATAAGCGGAGGGGGTTCCTTAAAGAGAATAGTAGTAGTTTTTCCATAGCCGATTGGAATTTGTAGGTTAAGGTACCTGATGGGGTCAGGCATGTGTATTTGGTTCAGTCTCATTGCAAGATTTGGGAACTTGTAAGAGTTTTATTACTAATATGAGTTGTAATATTACGCAATAAATCGGTAAACAACCAATTTTTTCGTTAAACGGAGAGGTTAATTATAGATATAACGAAACTAGACCAAAAAAATTGGTTATTCCACTCAAAAAAAGAAGGTTATGACTCAAATCCTTGATATGCTTTTCAAGGTTTCCCCTTAACTTTGCAAGGCAACTTTTAACCGATTCGGCATGGCCATTTCCCCTAAAATAGTACCCTATTCCGATACCTATCGGGAGGCATTCAGGACCCTCAATGAAGAATGGATAAACACCTATTTCAAAATGGAGGAAGCAGACCGCATATCGCTGCACCATCCCAAGGAAAACATTTTGGACAAAGGTGGTTACATCGCTGTGGCCTTGTTGGAGAATGAGCCCGTAGGCGTATGCGCGCTTATCCCCAGTAAACATGACGGCTATGATTTTGAATTGGCCAAAATGGGAGTTTCCCCGAAAGCGCAAGGAAAAGGGATCGGCAAACTTTTGGGCATGCATATGGTTGACAAGGCCAAGTCCTTGGGGGCCCAGAAACTCTATCTGGAGAGCAACAGAATCCTGAAACCCGCCCTTAACCTCTATAGGAAGCTTGGTTTTGTTGAAATTATTGGGGTTTCATCGCCCTACGAGCGTAGTGATATCCAAATGGAATTGGTCTTGAAAAACGGATAAAACCGCTATTGGAATATAAACGCCGTAGCGTTCCTTCTACAATAAATATTGGACTAAAAACAGGGTTTCCACCCGGATTTATTTCCTCATATCACTAAAAATGAGTACCTTATAGTATTCAACCTATAAATCCGTTCACTATGGGAACCGTAAAGGACTTAAACAAATGGGCCAATGCCCATACCTATTATCCGTTGGATTTGTTGCGTATTGCCCTAGGGATTTTTCTTTTTATCAAGGGCATTGAATTTATGACAAATCATGAGCAGATGGCCTTGATGGCCAAGCCTTTTGAAGGTATACCGGGAGGTATGATTCTACTACATTATATTACGCCGGCCCATTTTGTAGGGGGCTTTTTAATTGTAATAGGTTTATTGACCCGTTGGGCGGTAATTGCACAGTTGCCCATTCTTATCGGTGCTGTGCTCACCAATTTCTTGGGAACCATGCACCCCACCAATTTAATCATGGCAACCTTGGTTCTGTTGGCATGCATTTTTTTTACCTTTTATGGATCCGGAAAACATTCGGCGGATTACTATCTAAAAATGCAGCAATAATCCATACAGTTACCTGAAAGTTTGATGCAGTATTGCCTGAGCTATTTTTGTGGGTATCACTTTAATGCACTACATTTAATTTACTGTTTATCAACCTAAAGCCAACACTATCAAACGCTCTGTATTCATACTACTCTTCGTATGTCTTGTTGCCACCACTACGCAGGGACAAACAGGGCTTATAGACAGTCTTCAGCAAAAATATGCCACTGTTGACTCCGACTCTCTTCGGATACGGATACTCAAGGATATTGCCTGGGAATATCTGAACAATCGCGGGAACCCCAATTTGGCAAAGAAGCATATCGATAGCTTGCACACCATCAGTCAAAATGCAAACCTTTCTTGGGGAATTGCCATGGCGGACTATCAATATGCCGTATGGGAAAGACAAATTGGAAACTACAGCAAAGCCCTGAATCATATTGATGCGTATCTGAACTATTCTGGTACCCAAAAAGAACCATTCGCCCTAGCCAACGGCCTATATCAAAAGGCCATTATTCTGGACAATCTGGGAGATTTTGACAAAAGCTTGGGAATCTACTACGATATCCTGAAAATATATGAAGACCATGACGACCAATTCAGTATTGCCACTACACTGAATGCCATGGGCGAAATCCTGAAAAAAACAGGCAAAATGTCCGAGGCCATGGACCATTACCAAAGAGCCTTGAACATCTTCAGTGCCTTGAACGATAAAACGGAAATGGCCAATTGCCTTTTTAATATTGGGGATACGTTCATGCACCAAGAAGATTATGACCAAGCCTTGGACTACTTCAACCGGGCCTTGGCCCTTGATCAAGAGACCAACAGCGATTGGGGAAAAGCATTTGATTATGAGGCTCTGGGAAAGGTCTACGGACGTCAAAAAAGATATGCATTGGCCTTAGAGCATCATAACCAAGCATTGGCCTTGAGGGAAAAATTGGGGATGAGGCTGGAGCTCTCCATGAGTTATACTGAAATAGGGTCCATCAATCTTGAAATGGGAAACTCCAAAGAGGCTGAAAAATCCATCCTAAATGCCATTGCCATAGCTAAGGAAATTGGTGCGCGTTCCCACCTTCAGGAAAACTATGACATCCTTTCCCGTATTTATGAGCGCAAGAAGGAATATGACAAGGCGCTAATCTATAAGAATAAGTTTGTGGCCTTGAAGGACAGTTTGTTCAATGAGGCCAAATCCAAACAAATTGAAGAACTCCAAGTAAAGTTTGATTCCGAAAAAAAACAGGATGCCATTACCACGCTCCAAAAAGACGCAGAGATCAACCAGTTGAAGATCAAACAGCAGAAAACCCTTCGGAACATTATTATAGGGCTTGCCGTGGCCGCACTGTTGTTCCTATGGTTCGCCTTTAAACGTTATAAGCAGGATCAGCGCGTAAAACAGGCCGACGAGGAAAAAAAACGGGCCGTCCAAGAAGAGCGAAATCGTACGGAAATCGAAAGACAGCGGGTGGCCGAGCTTCAAAAAATCGATGCCTTGAAAGATGAATTCCTCGCCAACACCTCTCACGAACTGAGAACGCCCTTGGTGGGCATCATTGGCTTATCGGAATCCCTAAAGGATGGCGTTGCAGGAAAACTCCCCCAAGCCGCCTTGGAAAATTTGGAGATGATTTCCAATAGTGGAAAGCGGCTCTCCCATTTGGTTAACGACATCCTTGATTTTTCAAAACTCAAGAACCAGGACCTGTCGCTTACCCTACAACCGGTGGATCTTTATGCCATATCCAATATCGTACTACGGTTGTCCCAGCCCCTGCTCATGGACAAAAAACTAAAGCTCATCAATTCCATTCCAAAGGATATCCCCTTGGTAACCGCCGATGAAAACCGGGTACAACAGATCATGCACAATCTCATTGGCAATGCCATAAAGTTTACCGAGAAGGGGTACGTTACCCTTTTTGCGGAGGTGAAGGATACGATGATCTCCATCTCCATATCGGATACGGGAATAGGCATTTCAAAAGATAAGCAGGGTACCATTTTCAATTCGTTTGAACAAGGGGACGGATCCACTCAAAGGACTTATGGCGGTACCGGACTGGGCCTTTCGGTCACAAAACATTTGGTGGAACTGCATGGGGGCACCATTCAGGTTGAATCGGAACCAGGAAAAGGTTCCATTTTCTCCTTTACCTTACCCGTTAGCGAAATCAAACGAAAAGAACTCAAACAAAAGGGACAAATGGGTCAAGACGTTGTTCAAACCTTGAGCCGGGGCCATGAAGATTTGGTGCCGCAAAAAATTAAGTCCAAATCTCTGGAGGGAGCCATAAAAATACTGGTGGTGGACGATGAACCCGTAAACCGAAGGGTATTGGAGAACCACCTTACCGTAGCAGGGTATGAAATTGTTGAGGCCAGTTCAGGTAAGGAAGCCCTCAAATTATTGGATGGGGAGATTCCCTTCCAATTGGTGCTATTGGATATTATGATGCCCGGCCTTTCCGGGTACGAGGTCTGCGAGACCATCCGTAAGCAATACACCGCCAGTGATTTGCCCATCATCCTGCTCACGGCCAAAAACACAGTCAATGATTTGGTCATCGGATTCAATTCCGGCGCCAACGACTACCTCACCAAGCCCTTTTCAAAAGGGGAATTGCTGAGCCGGATACGGACCCACATCAACCTGAACACCATCCATAGGGCCACATCCAAGTTTGTCCCCTCCGAATTTGTGCAATCCGTAGGAAAGGAATCCATTACCGATGTTAAATTGGGAGACCATATTGAAAAGAATGTGACGGTACTTTTTTCCGATATCCGCGATTACACCACCCTTGCCGAAGGCATGACACCCGAACAAAACTTCAAGTTTGTCAACGCTTATGTAGGTCGGATGGGGCCCATTATCAAGGAAAATGAAGGTTTTGTGAACCAATATATGGGGGATGGCATCATGGCCCTATTCCCAAAAACTCCCGAAAATGCCTTGGATGCCGCTGTTGAAATGCAGCGTGCCCTTTCCCTGTACAACAAAAGAAGGGTGGAGGAAAAAGGATACAAACCCCTATCCATTGGAATAGGCTTACACACCGGACCATTGATCATGGGAATCATTGGGGATTCCAAGCGGAACGATCCCGCCGTAATCGCGGATACCGTGAACAGTGCTGCACGGGTCGAGGGAGTCACCAAACATTTTGGGGCCAATATCATAATCAGTGAGGATAGCATACAGGTCATGGAGGATGCCACAGGATTCAATTTTAGGTATTTAGGAAAGGTTCGCGTAAAGGGCAAGCAAAAGGCGATTGAAATCTATGAATGTATCGATGGGGACAGCATTGAAAGCATTTCGCTAAAGCTGGAAACCCTGGCCCACTACACCGAAGGCATCCAAGCCTATTTCAAAGGGGAATTCAACGAAGCATCCACAGCTTTTGAGTGGGTCCTCTACAAAAACCCAGGCGATTCCGTAGCCCACTATTTTAATGACCAAGCCAAAAAATATGCCGTGTTGGGTGCCCCGGAGGGTTGGGCCTCTGGAACTGTTATGCACGAAAAGTAGTGGACAATACCGCCTAATATACCGAACTCAATTCCAGCGTATTCGAAATAGCCAAATGGCTATACCGTTCAAACCGATCATCCACATTTTGCTGGACTTTTTGAAAGAGTCTTGTAGAAGAATCATCCTCACCATCAAAAAAGGCATCAAACCGTTTTTCCATACGCAAATAGTTCTCCACAGGTAGGTTGGGTCGTTCCGAATCCAATTGTAGGGAAGCAAGACCTTTTTCCACCCTCGAGGGATCATTACGATACAACAACCACTGCCCCGATGCGACCGCAGCTTTGTGGTATTTGGACGGGTGCCTCATATCAATACCATGAGCCGGACTATGGCAATACGCGATGATGATGGATGGTCCATCATGACGTTCGGCTTCCAAAAAGGCCTTCAAGGTCTGCTCTTGATCTGCACCTAGGGCCACGGATGCCACATAAACCTCTTCATACTGCATGGCCAAAGCCCCCAAATCTTTTTTTGGTTTCGATTTTCCCTTGGCGGCGAATCTTGCCGAAGCCCCATACGGAGTCGCCTTTGACATTTGTCCGCCCGTATTGGAATATACCTCGTTGTCCAATACCAAAATGTTCACATTCCTTCCCGATGCCAAGACATGATCTAATCCTCCATAACCAATATCGTAGGCCCAACCATCGCCTCCAACGATCCATACACTTTTCTTTACCAAGCTATCGGCATTTCTGGACAGTATTCTTGCTTCGGGCATCTGGACTTTCTTCAGTATGGATTTTAATTGGTCAACACGGTTCCTTTGCCGGTTGATTTCCTGCTCCGTGGTTTGCCTCGCATTTAAAATATCCCGAACCAATCGGTCACCGATAAATCCTGAAAGCTTTTGAAGCAACTTCTGTGCTTCCAATTCCTGTTGGTCAAGGGACAATCTATACCCCAAACCAAACTCCGCATTGTCCTCAAACAAGGAGTTGGACCAGGCCGGTCCCCTACCCTCTTTGTTTTTGCTCCATGGTGTGGTGGGGAGTGCCCCTCCAAAAATGGAACTTGCCCCGGTGGCATTGGCCACCAATAATCGATCACCAAACAATTGCGACATTACTTTTAAATAGGTGGCCTGTCCACAACCATCCTCGCCCATGGGGTATTTGAACAGGGGTTCCTGCAATTGTTGTTGACTTACTTTGGAAGCATCAATACTATTTCGGCCCATCTCCGAAATGGCATCAAAATAATCCCAATGTTCCTTTTCCTGCTCCAAACGGGGTTTGGCATGGGTCATTACAAGAGCTTTTGCAGGACAAGCATCCACACAGTTATGACAACCCGTACACTGATCGGGATTTACCTGAATGGTGTAATCCAATAGATTGAGTCCTTCCATTTCGGCCAATGTTTTCATGGATTTCCACTGTAAGGGTGCTTCCCTTAAACTTTTGGCGTCATAGGCTTTTATACGGAGTGCCCCGGATGGACATGCCATACTACAGGCACCACACTGTATACACTGATCCGTATTCCAACTGGGGAGTTCTTTGGCCAGTTCCCTATCATTATATATTGAGGTTCCCGTTGGATAGGTTCCATCCACGGGGAGTAGACTCACTGGGGCTTCACCCCCCTTTCCAGCCAAAAGTCGGCCTAAAAGCGTTTGGGCAAAGTCTTCGTCCCTATTCAATTCCAGTTCGATATGTTGATCTATGGATGACGTATCCACCCTTTTGATTTCTTCACGCCCTACAGAAAAGATTTGATGGCTGGAAACAGGGTTGTTCATCATCAAATAGCTGACGTGCAAAACGGAAATGTTTTCGCCACTATTAATTATAGATTCCGATAGTCTTTCACTATGGACCACATAAAGTTTCACCTGCTTCTTTTGAATGGTCTTTTGGGTTTCCTTGGAAAGTGTATTCCACACTTCAGTGGGCTGGTCTTCGGATAGCACCACGACCACCCCTTGAAAGGCTACACGCTCCAAGACAGAGTCTTTTTCAAGAAATTGAAGATTTTCACAGGCCACAAAATCCGCATTCGACACTAAAAAAGGTGCCTTTATGGGCAAATTGGAGACCCGAAAGTGGGCCACATTTCGGGAGCTTGATTTTCTATAATCGCACTCCTCATAGCCTTGCACAAAATTGCCCTCCGTATTTCCCACATACTGCAAAAGATTTTTAAACTGCTCGGAAGTTTTTGGATTTTTAATCGAATAAAACAAGGCCTGACCATCAAAGGGAATGGCAACCTCCATTTCAGGTTTGGTAAGGCTCAAATGGGTAATATCATCGGTAATGCCTACCGTAAAATTATTCTTCGGCACTTCTTGCTTTAAATTGGAAATGATGGATTTGACCATATGGGGTGTAAATTCCTTGGAACCCAACCCATACCTACCTCCAACAATTTTGGGGAGAAAACCATTTTTATGGTTTTGCACCAAGGCTTGGGTCACATCCAGATACAAAGGTTCCCCTACGGAACCAGGTTCTTTGGTTCGGTCCAAAACGGCAATGGCCTTGCATGTTTCTGGCAGGCTATTGATAAAATGTTCCACGCTGAAAGGTCGATACAATCGTACTTTTACCAGTCCAATCTTCTCCCCTTGGGCATTCAGATGACCTATGGTCGTTTCAATGGTCTCTGTACCTGAAGCCATGGCAATGATTACCTGTTCCGCTTGGGGGTGTCCCGCATACTCAAAAATGTGGTACTGCCTTCCGGTAAGCTGGGCAAATTCGTTCATTTTTTGCTGCACGATTTCCGGACAGGCATTATAAAAGGTATTCACCGCTTCCCGACTTTGAAAAAACACATCGGAAGCTTGGGAGGTTCCCCTGATCACGGGGGTATTGGGATTCAATGCCCTGTCTTTGTGGGCTTGTATGGTTTCGATATCCATCATCTGACCAATAACAGTATCGGATACCTTCTCTATTTTGGAAACTTCATGCGAAGTTCTAAAGCCATCAAAAAAGTGTACAAAGGGGATTCTTGATGCCAAGGATGCCGCTTGGGAAATCAGTGCAAAATCCATGGCTTCCTGAACCGAGGCGGAACCCAATAAGGCATATCCGGTATTGCGAACGGCCATGACATCACTATGGTCTCCAAAAACGGACAAGGCATGTGTTGCCACAGATCTAGTGGCCACATGGATCACATTCGGGCTAAGTTCACCCGCTATTTTGTACATGTTGGGCATCATCAAAAGCAATCCTTGTGATGCCGTAAAGGTGGAGGTCAATGATCCGGTCTGCAAGGCACCGTGCATGGCCCCAGCCACACCGGCTTCGCTTTGCATTTCAAAAACCGAAGGAACATTGCCAAAAATATTTTCGTGTTGGTAAGCGCTCCATTCCTCAACCAGCTCAGACATTTCCGAAGATGGGGTAATGGGATAAATGGGAAATACCTCATTGGTACGATAGGCTACATGGGCTACGGCCTGATTTCCATTTACGATATTGTATTTCTGGTTTTGCATGGGAGCGAGGTAATTTTTGTTCGTTGGATAAAAAAATAAGCCGCCCATTTTTAGGCGGCTTATTTTGCTTGGTCTTACTTTTCAAACTCGATGGTAACCGGAGTTGGGTTGGTTATCATATCGAATACGGGAGAGAATTGTGACAAGGCTCTCAATTGCTCTTCGGAAGCATCGGATTTCACTTTGAACTTTACAGTGATACCATTGTATCCTTTGCGTACTTCTGGATCAAGTCCCAAAAATCCGTGAAGGTCCACATCACCATGCAATTTGGATTCAACACCTTCAATGTCGATACCATTGGCGGCAGCGTGATAGGCCATGGCTCCTGTTAGGCAAGAACCCAAAGCGTGCAAAACAATCTCGGCTGGGTTGGGTGCTTGGTCTTTACCTAAAAGAACCTCAACATGGTCGGCTTCCATGGTAAAGGCATCTTTTCTTACAGGATGCTCTTGTCCTACTCCATAATAATCTTGGATGCTGGTCACACAATGACCTCCCTCGATCCAGTTGTTTTTGGCCCTGAACTCGAACTTTGCCAATTCTGGGTTTTCTTGTACTGCGTTGATCGTGTCTACTAGTTGATCTACGTTTACTCCGTTCTTAATGTTTGCTGTTGTAATCATGTTTTTAGATTTTTAAGATTAATTGATTAACATTTGCTTTAGAATATGCATTTGCCGTGCCAAACAACACAACTACTTGATAATCAATTAATTCAAATCAAAAAACATAAAAGAAACACTCACGAAATTTCGTTTGTTTACGAGATTTCGTCAGTGCATTTACGAGATTTCGTCAATTTAGACCGGTCTGGAGATTCCCAGTGCCTTTATCTTGGAGTTTAGTGTGGTGGGACGCAGGCCCAATAGCGCTGCAGCACCATTTTTCCCCGAAATCTTCCATTGGGATTTCTTGAGGGCGTTTAAAATATTCTGTTTTTCCAATTGGATCAATTCTTGGGAAGTATAAATATGTTCGTTCTTGGTCTTTGGCACCATCTCCTCCAAAGGATTGGAATTTGGGATGATGTTGGACCAATCTATCCCACCGTTTTGGGAAACAATAACGGCCCGTTCTATAAGGTTTTGAAGTTCACGTACATTTCCAGGCCACCCATATTCCAAAAACAATTGCTGTTGTGCCGAGGTCAAGGATTTGATTTTTCTACCTATTTTCTTAGAGAAGTATCCGATCATGTCATCGGCAATCAAGCAAACATCCCTTCCCCTATCCCGCAAAGCGGGAATTTCAATCGGAAATACATTCAAGCGATAGAACAGGTCTTCCCTAAACTTACCTTCCTTGGACAGTTTCAACAAATCCCGATGGGTAGCAGCAATGATCCGTACATTTACCTTTATGGTCGTTGAGCTTCCCACGGGGTCAAATTCCCCCTCTTGGATCACCCGCAACAGCTTGGGCTGGAGGTCTAACGGAAGTTCCCCGATCTCATCCAAGAAAATGGTGCCTTTGTCCGCCAATAAAAATCGTCCCTTTCTACTGTTGGTCGCTCCAGTAAAAGCGCCCTTTTCATGTCCAAAAAGCTCACTCTCTATCAAATTGGCGGGGATGGCCCCGCAATTGATACGGATCAAAGGACCATTGCTCCTGGCACTGGCTTCATGAATGGCCCTGGCCACCAATTCCTTTCCCGTACCTGTTTCGCCATGCACCAAAACCGTAGCTTGGGTTTGGGCCACTTGTTGAATGAGCTCCAGCACCTTTTTCATGGAACTGTGTTCCGCAATGATACCGTGGTCATGGGTAAGCTCCTTGATTTCTTCCTGCAAATACTCGGTCTGACTTTCCAGGGAGGTGATTTTATTTTCAGCCAACAACCGATCTTCCATATTCCTAAGAATCAACGTATAAAAGGTGTCGGTATCGTTTCCATAATGACTCAAAGTTCCCTCATTGAGGGTTTCCTTTCCATTGGATCCAATAATCTTTACCATCTTGGGCAAATAAGTGTTTGAGCCTTCAGCCCCGTTCTGGCAGACGGATTCCAACAGCTGGGCCGATTCCTCATCCAAAAAGAAAAGGACGTTCCGCTGGTCCACATCTTCATTTTCCAATAGTTTTTTTGCGGAATCGTTGGCCAAGAATATCCTAAAGTTGGCATCGAACATTAGAATGGCATCCATGGCACCATTGATGAGCCCTGTCATCTTGGAGTTGGTCAATTCCAATTCCTTCTTTGATGAGGCCAAGCGCTCTTGGACCCTATCCAGCTCCCTATGCCTTTTGATGAGAACTGACATGATTCCTTTTACAAATCCGCTGTTAGAATCCATCAATTCTTGAAAATGGGTGGTCTCTATTTTTAACAGAAGGGTTTCTTCTTCCGCAGTGACCGATACCGATCGTGGTTTACTGTCAATCAAAGCATACTCCCCGAAGCACTCGCCCTTGTGAAGCTCCCCATAGATATGATCTTTATCATGCACCTTGACATGGCCTTCCAAAATAACATACATGGCCTCCCCTAGCTCTCCCTTTCTTATAATAGTCCTATTGATTGGGTATTGTTCCTCCACCCCATTTTTGCACAACTGCAACAACGACGCCTTATCCACTTCAGAAAAGAACGGGACTTCCTTTAAAAAATTCACCAAATCCATGAGTCGTGCCGAGGTCATTGTACGCTTACAAGAGGTTATAGATGAAATAAATATAGGGATTTGCCGTATAATACAGGCTTGGTCAAAATCTATTGTTCCATTTTCACGGAAGGAAACATATCTTGGTTTACCATAGATTAAACTGATGGTTTTTTATACTTTTATGCTTCAAATTTATAATTGATGACCATTACCCAACTTCAGTATGTGCTTGCTGTTGCAGAATACAAGAATTTTACCTTAGCCGCCGAAAAAAGCTTTGTTACCCAGCCCACGTTGAGCATGCAGGTACAAAAATTGGAGGATGAACTTGGTGTTTTAATATTTGATCGGAGCAAAAAACCCATTTCCATTACTGCAGTTGGAGAGAAAATTGTAAACCAGGCCAAAAATATTGTTGCCGAAGCGGAGCGCATCAAAGACATTGTGGACCAAGACAAAGGGTTCATTGGTGGGGACTATACTTTGGGAATCATCCCCACGGTAATGCCCACTTTGCTACCCATGTTCCTCAATACGTTCATTAAAAAATATCCCAAGGTCAATCTTATTATAAAGGAACAGTCTACGGATGCCATGATACGGAATATCTTGGATGGGCATTTGGATGCAGGTATTGCGGCCACTCCATTGGAAATTGAGTTTATCAAGGAACGTCCCCTCTATTACGAGCCGTTTGTAGGCTACGTTCCGCAAAGCCACCGATTGTCCCAAGAACCTATGCTCACCACTGAAGACCTGGATGTGAACGATGTGCTGCTCCTACAGGACGGACATTGTTTTAGGGATGGGGTGATCAATCTGTGTAAAGCTTCCAAAAATGTACAGGGAGAAATGTTCAAAATTGAAAGTGGCAGTTTTGAAACCTTGGTGAGTTTGGCGGATGAAGGCATGGGAATGACCCTACTTCCTTATCTGAATTCCTTGCATCTAGATCCTAAAAAACGGCCCAACATACGACCCTTTAAAAATCCATCCCCCGCCCGAGAGATCAGTTTGATCTATCATAAAAGTGAGCTCAAGATACAGATAACCGATGCCCTCAAAGACGTCATTTCAGGTATTGTCCGTGGTGCCATCGCCTTTCAGGATGTAAAGATTGTGAGCCCTTTGGCCCAAAAATAAAAAGGGCCGCTGATCAGCGGCCCGTGTTTATGCTTTTAACAATAATAATGTGGGTCGTAGTTCTGGTTTGTCCAAAATATAGAATTGTAACCAGATCTTAAGTTCCTCTATTTCGCTTGGCAGTAGCCTGGAAACAGCTTTCTTCAATTCTTTAGCGAAGAGTTTGGCATCAAAACTCACCTTTTGAAGGATTGTTTTGGTGTAATCTAACATGGCTCTGGGCATTGAATTTTTGATTAAATTGGATTAAATGGTTGCACTACTAATTTAGAAAAAATCTTAATTGTTTGTTTGTGCCCGCAGTTAAAAATTGGATAAATTCGTGTTAAATTCGATAAACTACCTCATGCAAATAACTTTCAAGTATTTGAAATACAGTATTTTAACATCATTATTCTTAGTCATCGGATGTTCTTCCGTAAAGAAAACCCTCAACACGCAGCTACAAAAAGACCCCCTAAAAAATTCATTCCACGGTCTGGTAGTGGTCGATGCCCATTCCCAAAAGACCCTATATGATCAAAACGGTGACCGTTATTTTCTACCTGCTAGCAATACCAAGGTGGTAACCTTCTATACAGGTGTGAAAATGCTTCCCAAAAACATCCCTACCCTAAAATATGCCGTGTCCAACGACACCCTTTTTATGGAAGGAACGGGAGATCCATCATGGTTACACCCACACTTAAAGGACAGCACGGCCATTCAATGGCTAAAAAAACAAGGCACCATTGCACTCTACCTCAACAATATAGAAGAAGATAGATATGGTCCCGGTTGGGCATGGGAAGATTACGACACTTACTTTTCCCCCGAAAGGGGAAGCCTTCCCTTGTATGCCAATGTGGTGACCCTGTCCGCAGTGGATAGTCTGCAAGTGTCCCCTTCCTATTTTGCCGAGAGTGTGAGCCTGCAAAAAAAGCCTAAAAGCAGGGTGGAGTTCTCCAATCAATTTTTCATAGACCCCAAGGAGCAGGACACTTTGGAAGTTCCTTACATCACGGACAAGAACATTACCAAAGCATTGTTGGAAACGGTACTGGAAAAGGAGATTGTCCTAGTGGACCATTTTCCGGATACGCCCAAGCAAACCCTTTATGGCATGGAAACCGATTCCATTTATAAACAGATGCTGTACAAGAGTGATAATTTCTTGGCAGAACAGCTGCTGATTGCGGCCTCCTCGACCATTTCAGATACTTTGGGAACCAAAAGAGCCATGGATTATATGCTGGAACACGACTATAGCGACCTTAGCCAAAAGCCCCGGTGGGTGGATGGTTCCGGATTGTCTAGATATAACCTTTTTACCCCGAGGTCCTTTGTGGAGATTCTCCAAAAACTCCATAACGAGGTACCTGAAGAGCGATTGTTCGGGATTTTTCCCATGTGGGGTCCGTCCAGTACCGTAAAGGAGTGGGAAGATCCCACCACCGAACCTTTTCTTTTTGCCAAATCCGGTTCTTTTGGCAACAACTACAATTTAAGTGGTTATGTGAAGACCAAATCGGGGAAGTTGCTCATCTTCAGCTTTATGAACAATCATTTTAGAATCCCGTCCTCCGAAGTGCGCAAAACCATGTACGAAACCCTCAAAAAGCTCTATCTCACCTATTAAAAAGGTTGTTGATTTGGGCATATTGAAGCAGCATAATGGTTTTGGCATCCTTGATCTCGCCTTTATCCATCATCCGTAGGGCTTCATTGAAATCCATTTCCAAGACTTCGATGTTCTCCGTTTCATCCTCGGCTCCCCCACCCTCGCCTACTTTCATGGCATCTTCATACTGTCCAATAAAAAAGTACAGTATTTCGGTAACGGAACCTGGGGACATATAGGCCTCGAACACTTTTTTTACCTGGTCTATCTTATACCCAGTCTCTTCCTCCACTTCCATTTTAATGGTCTCTTCGGCATTGCCCTTCTCCAAAAGTCCGGCACAAGCCTCGACCATCATCCCATCCTCATTTCCATTCAAGTAAGTGGGCATACGAAACTGTCGGGTAAGCACCACGGTTCCTTTTTGGGCATTGTACAGCAGGATGACCGCACCATTGCCTCGGTCATAGGCTTCGCGGATTTGGGTCTCCCATTCCCCATCTTCCCGTTGGTATTCAAAAGTGACCTTATTCAAGGTATACCAATTGTTGGAGAGCAATTCTTTTGTGATGTTCCTTACGTTCCCATGTTTCATACCGATGCAGATTTGTTCAAATATTGGCGAAAAGGGAGCATTTCCTTATACACCTCCACTATTTTTTCCTTGAATCCTTTTTGAAAGACCTCTTCCCTTTTCAGCTCATGGACCACCGCAAAGGTCTTGTTCCGTAATAAATGAATGTGCGGATGATCATTGGAAAATCCTTTGGGGGCATTGGTCAGTTTTTCATCTTCGTACAGGTCGCCGAACAATTTTCTGAAAGAAGGTTTATTCAATAGGGCCTGTAGCTCCTCTCCATTGTAATCTATCCCGTCACGTATACTACGCAGGGTCTTGGGGTCAGGTCGCCAAAATCCTCCAGCCAGCATGCAGTGCTTTAATCCAATTTCGATATAAAAATCAGCGGAAAGGGGCGCTTTGTCCAAACCTGCACCAAAATGGTCCTTGTATACTGGCTTGTTGGGATGGAACATGAGGTTATTATTGATTCGGTTGATGCCTTTTTTTCCAGGAGTGGGATAATAATCGGAATGCAATTGTGCCACGGTCAAATCCAAGTCATCCAACCATCCTATAAAATCATTGCGGAGGGATTTGTACCATTTCCGGTTGGCATCCATCCATTCCTTATTATTGTTTTGTTGAAGTTCTTCCAGAAATTGGAACAGGTCTGTAAAGTTCATAGTACGAACATAGGAAAAATACCTCTAAACCTTCTTCGGAAATCAGACTTCGGGCATCAGACATCAGACATATATAAAACAAAAGATTTCTCGACTGCGCTCGAAATGACATATAATTTAATCACTGAGCCCTAACTCCTAAAATTAAAACCTATTGTCCCCGTCCAGCAAATCGCCAATACCACCAAGAAGACTACCTTCCCCTTTGCCCTTTCCACCTCCTTTGGGAGCAGCGGCCCATACCCTACTGGCCAATCGGCTAAACGGCAAAGATTGGATATACACGGTACCTGGTCCCCGCAAAGTGGCAAAGAACAATCCTTCTCCGCCAAAGACGGTATTCTTGATTCCGCCCACAAACTCAATATTATAATCCACGGTTTGTGAAAAACCCACAATACATCCGGTATCCACTTTTAACACCTCGCCCGGACCCAACACCTTTTTGGCCATGGTTCCCCCGGCATGCACAAAGGCCATTCCGTCACCTTCCAGTTTTTGCATGATAAAGCCTTCGCCTCCAAAAAATCCGCGGCCCAAGCGCCTGGAAAACTCTATTCCTACCGAAACCCCCTTGGCGGCGCATAGAAATGCATCTTTTTGGCAGATGAACTTACCTCCTTTTTCCGAAAGGTCTATGGGAATGATCTTACCTGGATAGGGCGAAGCAAAGCTTACCAGCTTTTTGCCCTGACCTATGTTAAGGAAGGCGGTCATAAAAAGACTCTCTCCCGTGAGCAAACGCTTGCCTGCGGAGAACAGTTTCCCCAAAACCCCGGAATCTTGGTTGGAGCCATCACCAAAAATGGTGTCCATTTGAATATCGGAATCCATCATCATAAAACTGCCGGCCTCGGCCACAACAGCTTCTTGGGGGTCGAGTTCAATCTCTACGTATTGCATTTCTTCCCCGTAAATGTGATAGTCTATTTCGTGTGCGTTCATGTATGTTTGACTTATTATATTAAATATCTAGTTACCATCTTACAACCTGTTAGTAGGTATCCTTGGAGTATTGTTACACGTAAAAACCAAAATTCAGCACCCTTTGAGGAACCCTTCTCATTACATATGGCCTCAGACCTTCCTATTTATAAAAGACTGAATACTGTCTGATTATCCTACATTTAGTATACCAAATGAGCCTTATCCTTGATTTTGGTGGGTTTTCTCAATCAAGGTTCCCATGAGAAAATGGAACTCATCCAATTTCATGAATTTTGACACAATTGGGATGGGTTCCTCCAAGTACGTCAAGTGTATATTAACACACAAAACGGAATCAGATGCATCAATACCAAAGTCTTTAATATCACCATAATTGATTTCAATCCCGAAAAGAGAAAAATTGTGCTCTCTAAAAATAATCTTGTCATCCTTCAACCGGTAAAACTGCAAAAACGAATATATCAGGTACACGGACCATCCAATAATACCCAGAACTGCTATTAGGCATACCTGGTTGATCCATGCTTCTTTTATGGTCAACACTCCCAATCTATAGATGACAAAAGCACCATATAATTGACCTATCCCTAAAAACAGCAAGGCATATAATGGTTTAATTTTTATTATTTTCAACGGTTCTGCCATAATCATTCACTATCTTCCTACTCCTTTTTAAAGAATTCCATGGTTAGCCTTTTTGTTTTGTTACTCGTTTTCATTTGGGGATATAAGTTGACAAAAATCCTACTTAATTCAAAGGATTTGATAAGATTCGCGGAAGAATTTGACAAGCTCTCCAAGAAATACAAATTTTCAGATACGCAAAAATCGGAGCATTATCGGATAGAAGCAAACCACTATAGGATGTTCAATAAAAAAACAACTAGGTCCAATTTAATTTGGTTTTTTGTTGAAATAGGGAGCATCGTGTTGATTTATTTAGTTTTTGTAAAAAAATATTTTTCATCCGACCTATTCTAGTTCTGCTCCTCAAACCTATGATCAAAAATTAATTGTTTTTTTGGTGCAGGAAATCTATCAGCTTTTCACCTTCACCGTCCACTCAAAGTGAAAAGTGGATACTTCCACTCCATCGGCATTCACGCCTACGGATTTCATCCAACAGGTCTGCCCCTCGCCTGTGGCTATGGTTTTTTGGATGGCGTCGGCAATCAAATGACCATCCTCGCAGGTAAAGGTGATACGTCCCGTGGCCTTTTTGGTAAAGGTGGCCTTGTTGTTGGCCACGAGCATGGAGATCTTCTTACCACTTTTTTGGATTTCGTTCATGACCAAAGCCCCGGTACTCAGCTCAGCGGCCATGCCTTGAACCGCCCAAAACATGGATTTAAACGGATTCTGGTTGATCCACCGATGCTTTACAGCAGTTAACGCCTTCTGCTCATCTATATACGTTAAACGAATTCCCGTCCACCATGCGGAAGGAAGCTTTAAGAAGGTAAAAGTATTGATTTTACTGGGTGTCAGTGCCATACCATTAATTTAGGAAGTCTAAAAATAGTCAAATTTGAATTGATTTCAACTTGTTAAAAAAATGTTAATTTATAGTACTTTGTTTTGCATAGTACTGTCTTTTGGATATATATTTGCATCGTAAGCTAATAGGTGATGCTTGTCATCAACCTGAACTTGATTCAGGTTCTCATCAAAATAGAGGCCAGCTTTCATAAAGATTCTGAACTAAATTCAGAATGACAATTTGTAAATCATCAATCAAAAAATGGCTACAACATTAACCAAACACGAACGAAATCTATCCGCGATCATACACGCGTCCACCTTTTCAAAGTACTTTATTCCCTTTGGGAACTTTATACTTCCCTTGATCTTGTGGACAGCCAATAAGAAAGAGCATCAATTTGTGGATTACAATGGTAAGCAGGCGCTCAACTTTCAAATGAGCATGCTCCTCTACTCCATTGTGGCCGGCTTGATCAGCATTCCCTTTTTTATCGGTGCTATGCCCGACCTGTTCAACTGGGATCTTTTCGGCATCCATAGATTAAGTGACCTTAACAACCTAAATATCCATATAGACAGTGACAACTTTAGGCTTGGACGGTTGTTTTGGCCTGCAGGCATCAGTGGTATTATCCAAGTGGGATTGGCTTTGGTGAACGTTGTGTATTCCATCTTGGCCACCATCAGAACCAATGAAGGGGAATATTTCAAATATCCCTTCACCATAAAATTCATCAAGTAATGCAAAAGGCAAGATACATATTGGGAATGGGCATCATGGTCCTATCGCTTAGCCTTCAAGGACAGGTCACCAAGGACACTGAGTTGTACAAGACCTTGAAATCCAAGGACAGTATTTTGTTCGATGCCGCCTTCAATCGATGTGATGTGGCTACCTTGGAATCCTTGTTCACCGAAGATTTTGAGTTCTACCATGACAGAGGCGGTTTTACCGATGGCAGGGAGGCATTTTTGAAATCTGTCCGGGAGAATTGTGCGAAGCAGAATCCGGCCGAGCCCCAAAGTTCCAAACGGATCTTGGTGGACGGAAGTCTGGAAGTATATCCGCTCTACAAGGGCGGGGAACTTTATGGGGCTATTCAGCATGGGGTACATACCTTTGAGTTTTTTAACGACAGAAAAGAATATCAAAAAGGGGATATCGCCAAGTTTACCCATGTTTGGCTGTTGAAAGACGGACAATGGCAGGTAAGAAGGGAATTGAGCTATGACCATCATGCCCAGACAGTATCCAAGGAGGCAATCGTTCTTTCGGAAGGAATTTTGAACAGCTATGTGGGGGATTATGAATCGCCCCAAGCGGGAAAGGTGACCATAACCAAGGATTCCGATCACTTGCTCTTACAATCAAACGGATTTGAAGCGAATCTGTACCCAGAGGCTGAAAACATTTTTTTTCTGAAGGAAAGGGGCACCAAGTTCAAATTCATCTTGAGTAATGGCCATGAGGTTTCAAAGATGGTCATCTTGGAAAACAATACCATTGTAGACGAAGCAAACAAAATCTAAATACAAAAGGGAGTTTAATCATCAATCAAAAAACGAACAATTCATCAATCAATCATCAATCATCAATCAAAAAACCGTTTCCACTCCCCTGCTCATCACAGGGGACTGGAGTGGAAACAAAAGCGAACAGTTAATAAAATAGAACCATGAAGTTATGAACATAGAAAACACAAAAGCACAGATGCGAAAGGGGGTTCTGGAATACTGTATCCTGTCCATCCTAAAGGATGACGACAAGTATGCATCGGAAATTCTGGAGGCCTTGAAAGACGCCAAGATGCTAGTAGTGGAAGGGACCATTTACCCTTTGTTGACGAGGTTAAAAAATGCGGGGTTGCTCAACTATCGTTGGGAAGAATCCACATCGGGACCTCCACGGAAATATTACGCCCTCACCGAAACGGGCCGTTTGTTCCTCAAAGAACTCAACGGCACTTGGGATGAACTAAGAAACGCAGTGAATTTGGTAACCAACACTAAATAACAATCTAAAATGAACAAGACAGTAAATATAAATTTGGCCAATACGCTCTTCCACATAGACGATGACGCGTATAACAAGCTAAGACGCTATCTCGAGTCCATAAAACGGTCGTTTGCCGGAACTCCCGGAAGCGATGAGATCATAGCCGATATTGAAGCACGGATCGCCGAGCTCTTTCTCGAGAAAATGGAGAACGAACGACAGGTCATCACCCACAAACAAGTGGATGAGGTGATCAACGTCATGGGGCAGCCCGAAGACTATATGGTGGACGAGGATATTTTTGAGGATGAACCCAAAAAGACCTACGAACGCACCACTACTGCCCGTTCCAAGAAATTGTACAGGGACATCGATGAAAAATACATTGGTGGGGTCTGTGCCGGTCTGGAACACTACTTGGGGTTTGATGCCCTATGGATCCGTTTGATCTTTCTCCTTTTGGGGGTATTCACCGGTTTCGGGTTGATTGCCTATATCCTATTATGGATCTTGGTACCCGAAGCTGCCACCACCTCGCAAAAATTGGACATGCGGGGAGAGCCTATCAACATCAGCAATATAGAACGCAAGGTTAAAGAGGGGTTTGGTGATGTTGCCGACAAGGTAAAGAACGTTGACTACGAGAAAGTGGGCAACAAGGTCAAAAGCGGCTCCAAGACCTTTTTCGACACCTTAGGGGATATCATCATGTTCCTGTTCAAAATTTTTGGCAAGTTCATTGGTATTATGTTGATCATCATAGGCGCATCTACCTTGATCGGATTGTTTGTGGCCCTATTTACCGTAGGCATGTTCAACGCAGTAAACTTTCCCGGAGTGGATTTCTACGAAATCGTGAACACCACCGGAGCCCCGGTTTGGGCTGTTTCCCTGCTATTGTTCTTTGCCATTGGCATTCCATTCTTCTTTATCCTTTATTTGGGACTGAAGATTTTGGTAAACAACCTAAAATCCATCGGGAACATTGCCAAGTTTTCCCTTTTGGGACTGTGGTTGCTTTCCATAGGCTCCCTATTTGCCTTGGGAGTTCGCCAAGCTGCTGAATTCGCCAATGTAGGTAGTGTACACGAAGACTATGAAGTGGTGATGGAAAACCCTGCCGACACGTTGTTCATCAGCATGAAGGATACGGGCTACCAATACGGTATGGATGATGTTCATTTTGGACGCATGACCTTTACCTATGATAAGGATGACAATAGAATCCTGATTTCTGACGAAGTGGATATCAGGATTCGCAGATCGGAAGATGACCAGGTAAAGATCAATGTGCGCAAGGATTCCCAAGGAAGCTCGGTACGGGCAGCCAGGGACCGGGCCAAAAACATCAACTACAACTATGAGGTTAATGGAAATCAAATCCTGTTGGATGAACATTTGACCACCGATGTTTCCAACAAGGCCAGGAACCAAGAGGTCACGGTGACCATTTATGTGCCCGAAGGAAAAACCTTGATTCTTAAAGAATCCACCCATGGGCATATTGGCCGTGGTATAGAAAATGACAAGGATTATTACCGCAGCAGTATGGTGGGATATACCTGGGTCATGGGCAGTGATGGGGAACTCAAGTGCCAGGATTGTCCCGAAGAGGAAGAAGAAAACCCCGACGAGAGAGAAGAGGGCGGAAAGATCATCATCGATGAAAATGGGGTAAACATTGACATCAAGGACCATAACGATTCCTTTGAAATGAAAATCGGCGAAGGCGGTATTAAAGTTAAGGCCGGTGACAAAAACAACAATTGAGAAAGCATTTTCTACAGTTGGGTAAGCTTTACTGTATTAAATAGAAAACAAAAACGAGTTTTACACCGAAATAATAAGTAACAATCATCAATCAAATCACGAACAGTCCCTGATACGGGGACAAAAAACAACAACCATGACAACACTAGCAAGATTAGCAATCGCAGTACTCTTTTCCTTATTTGCTTCTTCCTGTATGATGGACATCAACTTTGGAAGCGGTAAAAAGGGTAATGGACAAGTGGTGGAAGAAACCCGAAATGTCTCTGAAGACTTTACCATGATCTCCGCCTCGGAAGGTCTGGATGTTTATGTTACCCAAGACCGCGACTTTAAGATCTCCGTGGAAGCGGATGAGAACATCATAGACTTGATCGCCACCGATGTAAGGGATGGAAGGCTTAAGATCCATACGACCGAGAACATTGGCAGGGCCACTAAAAAAATCTATGTTTCCCTTCCAGAGATCACTGCTTTGGAAAGTTCCAGTGGGGCAGACCTCATTGTTCAAAATGTCATTGAGGCCCAAAAAATCGAACTGGATGCCAGTAGCGGGTCCGACCTACAGGTTGAACTTGTGGCCGATGAGATTTCAGCAGAAGCCAGTAGCGGTGCCGACATCAAGATTTCCGGAAAGGCCAATATGCTCTACGCCGATGCCAGTAGCGGGTCCGACATCAAAGCAAGTGAATTGACCACCAAAACATGTAATGCCGATGCCAGCAGCGGCGCCGATATTTCTGTGAACGTAACCGAGTCATTGATTGCCGATGCCAGCAGTGGAGCGGATATCTCGTATACCGGTGAAGCCAGTGTACAAAAGAAAAAATCCGTATCAGGGAGCATTCATAAGTATTGAACGGACTAAACCATCCAAAATCTTGAAAACCCACTGAAATTTCAGTGGGTTTTTGCTTTTTCAACATCCGATGTGGTTATCTTAGCAAGTCCAAAAATCATTGTACAAATGCGCATAGAAATCAAAAAATACGTGTTGCAACTGCAACATCCCTTTGGCATCTCAAGAGAAACCCATGTCACCCAAGACACCATGATTGTCTGTCTTTCGCTTAACGGAAAAACAGGCTATGGGGAAGCTACCTCCAATCCGTATTACAACATCACGGTGGAAAGCATGAAGGCCGAAATAGAAAGTCTACAACAGGAGATAGAGAGCTACGATTTTGATACGCCCGAAAAGTTTCATGCATACCTAAAAGGTTTAGGGCTACAAAACTTCACCCTTTGTGCCATGGATTTGGCCGCCAATGATCTTTATGGTAAACTCCAGGGGAAGCCTCTATATGAAATCTGGGGCACCAATACTTCCAAATACCCCATTACCAATTATACCATTGGTATTGACACCATTCCCAAAATGGTTGAAAAACTACAGGAAAAACCTTGGCCTGTCTACAAAATAAAACTGGGCACATCGGATGACGTGGCCATTGTAAGGGAATTGCGAAAACACACGGATAGTGTGTTCCGTATAGACGCCAATTGTGCATGGACCGCCGAAGAAACCCTAAGAAATGCTCCTCTTTTAAAAGAGTTGGGGGTTGAATTTTTGGAACAGCCCTTAAAGGCGGATGATTGGGAAGGCATGGAAAAAGTGAAAAAGGAATGTGTGCTCCCGGTCATTGCCGATGAAAGCTGTATCGTAGAAAGCGATGTCGAAAATTGTGGCGGCTACTTTGATGGTATCAATATAAAATTGACCAAATGTGGTGGCCTTACCCCTGCCCGCAGGATGATCCAAAAAGCCAAGGAACTGGGATTAAAAGTAATGGTAGGCTGTATGACCGAGTCCACCGTAGGCATATCGGCCATTGCCCAGCTACTGCCCCAACTGGATTATGTGGATATGGATGGTCCATTGTTGTTAAAAACCGACATTGCAAAAGGCGTACAGATTCTGGATGATGGTAAACTCATTTTTCCAGAGCTTCCCGGTAGTGGAATACAATTGCTGTAATGGCGTACTTGCTGCAACACATACCTGACCGGACCATATTGGTAGATGGTAAGGAGTATCTCTATTTTGGGGGCACTGCTTATCTGGGATTGCAGTCCTATGTACCCTTCATGGACCTATTCTTGAAGAATGTGCAGCAATACGGACTTCATTATGGAGCATCCCGTAAATCCAATGTGGCTTTGGAAGTATATCCCCAAGCTGAAGAATGGTTGAGCCATTGGGCAGGTAGCGAAGCGTGTGTGACTTTGTCATCAGGATATTTGGCCGCCCAGTTGGTGGTCCAGACCCTTTTGCAAAAAGGGCATCGCCTTTTTGCAGCACCGAACGCCCATACAGCCCTCTTGGTACATGGTGTGGTGCAAACCCAAAGTTTTGAGGAGCTGCACCAGCACATCACCCTAACCTTGGAAGAAAACCCTGAAAGTAAACCTCCCGTGGTGCTTTTTGACACTTTGGATTTTTCGGGTAGACAGTTTCCCAATTTTGAGGCATTACGGGAACTTCCCTTGGAAAAAATCATTTTAGTGGGCGATGATTCCCACGGTATTGGCATTGTGGGAGAACAGGGCAAGGGTTGTTATACATTGTTGAAAGATCTAAGTCCGGCACAGCTTATGGTCTGCTGTTCCTTGGGAAAAGGTCTCGGGATACAGGCCGGGGCTGTACTGGGAACAACCGACAGCATACAAATGCTCCGAAACACAGCTTTTTATGGAGGTGCGAGCCCGGCGGCCCCTGCTTTTATGGGCACCCTTTTGGATGCCGCCCCAATTTATAGGGAAAGAAGGGCTGTTGTCATGGAGCATTTGGAGCTTTTTAAAAAATCCTTGCATTCTTTGGAAACCTTCACCCATATTGAAGGGCATCCCACCTTTGAGTTTTCCAACCCAGAATTGGCCAAGTCACTGGAAAAGAATGGCTTTGTCTTTACCAATTTCAACTATCCGGATGACAATGGGCCCATCATCAGTAGAATTGTATTGAGCGCCTACCATCAAAAAGAGGACATCCTACGATTGGCAAATGATCTAAACCGCCTGACTCGTTAAGTCCATATCACTCTAATTGGTTATTTTGCATGGATTAACCAACCAAAACATTTAAAAACACATTCATGAAGTATCCAAGCTTTCGCGAAAAAGGATTATCACTCCTACTGACGCTGTCCATTCTCTTTACGGCATGCAAAACAGATACGACCGAAGAAAATGACAAAGTCGATGCCCTTATTTCCTCTACCAAGGAAACCTTTGCACCGGACAAGCGCGTAGCCATCTTTGACATCGAAGTTGATAAAAATGCTCAAGGTTATCTTATAAAAGGTGTGACCAACCTTCCGGATGCGTTAGAATCTTTTCGAGAAGGGCTCGAAAGTCAAAAAATCAGCTATACCGACAGTATTGAAGTGCTTCCTTCTGCGAGCTTGGAAGGCAAGGTTCAAGGTGTGGTAACAGTTTCCGTGGCCAATTTAAGGGGAAATCCTGCACATTCCGCCGAAATGGTGACCCAAGCAACCTTGGGAACCCCATTAAAAGTGTATCAGAAAGAACGAAACTGGTATTGGGTACAAACCCCGGACCACTATTTGGGGTGGGTAGATAGCGGTGGATTGGAATTGATGGACCAAACCGTTTTTGGGGAATGGCAAGCCTCCGATAAGTTGATCTACACCCAAACCTATGGAAATGCCTTTGCCGAAGCGGATGCAGCATCCCAAGTGGTGTCCGATTTAGTCTTTGGCAATATTGTACAACTGGTCTCCGAACAGGGTGGTTTTTATGAAGTGAACTATCCTGATGGGAGAAAGGGATTTATTTCCAAATCAGAGGCAGCCCCCTACGCGACGTGGACCTCCGCGTTGCCCCTCACCAAAGAAGCTTTGGTGGCCACTTCCAAAAAAATGCTGGGCGTGCCGTACCTCTGGGGAGGGACCTCCGCCAAAGGTGTGGATTGCAGCGGTTTTACCAAAACCGTGTATTTTATGAACGGGATGATCATACCCCGTGATGCCTCCCAACAAATTCATGAAGGGATTTTGATTGATGATTCCAAGGATTTTGACAAATTGGTTCCCGGTGATCTGCTCTTCTTTGGAAGAAAGGCAACCGACACCAACCCAGAAAGGGTAATCCATGTGGGCATGTGGGTTGGAAACAATGAATTTATACACTCTGCCGGGGATGTGCATATCAGCAGTATGGACAAGGACTCGGAAAATTTTGATGAATACAATTACAATCGCTATCTCCGCAGCAAACGTATTCTAAACGAAACGGACGAGGGACTTTTGTACTTGAGGGAAAAGAACATCTTCTAGGTTCAAAAACATTCAACAGTAAAAAAGGCCATCCCAATTGGGATGGCCTTTTAATTATACTCTAGGTCTATTACTATTCATCCCACCAAACAGGAGCAACAGGATCCTTTTGGTTGGCCAGTACGTTGGCTTCATTCCTGTTCAACTCACTGGTAGGATAATTTGCCCTTCTGAACCATTGGCCAGGAAATTCAGTATCCGCACTTTCTTCCTCACTTCTGATTTCCAATCCGGTGAAAACATCGTCTGAAAAGTCATATCTCCTATAATCCACAAAAGTTTCAGGATTTAAGAAATTATGGATGTACTTTTCTTTCATGATATGGCTCAACATCAAGGCGCCTTCACCAACGGCAATGGCACCATCCGCCATATAATCCGCACCGTCCACTTCGTACATTTCCATACTGGCGGCAATACCGTCCATGTATGCGGTGTACGCTGCTGCGTTGGAGCCCACACTGGTCTCATTGCCTCCATTCGCCAAGAAAGCGGCTTCCGCTTGAATGAACAATACTTCGGCATAGCTAATGAGGATCAAAGGAGAATCCACGCTGGTGTAAAACCCATCTGTTCTGAAGCCTGTGTTGGCATCAGTACCATCTGGGGCCACACCGCCTCCACCACTTACGTAGCCTTTGTACTCCGCTTCATCATTGTTTTCGGCAAACAACGGAAGCCTTGGGTCTATTTCCACGGTTCCGCCTACAAAGGGAAAATACTCCCCGTTCATGGAACTCACCAATTGGCTTGCGATATCCTTGCTCAGGTTTCCTGTATTTCGGGCCAAAACCTCCTCGGAATACCAAGGGTTGATGTTTCTATCGTCATAATACATGGCGAAGTTGTCCTCGTTTGAGGTGAATCCATTTGCCACGGTGGCCAGAACATCATTTGGTGAAACAACCCCTTTGTTGACCAAATGCAGTTGATAGCGTGCTTTCAATGAATACGCGGCTCTCAGCCATTTGTCCGTATCCCCTCCATAGATCAAATCAGAGGAGCCCAAATCGAACACAGAGGTATCCGCAGCTTCCAATTTGGTGATGGCAGCATCCAACAAACTGAAAATCTGCGTGTAGATTTCCTCTTGGGTATCAAAGGTTGGGAAATTGTTCGCTGGGCCATCGCCTGCTTCAGAATATGGGATATTGTCCCAAGTATCCGTAGCGATACCAATATTGGCCGCGATGAGAATGTCTGAAATGGCCTCTATATGGGTCGCTCCATTTTCCACTGCCTTTGCCTTTATCACTTGCAGATTGGGCAAAATATAGAGATACACCTGGCTCCATAAACCATCCACTGAAGTCTGCCCGGCAGCGCCTCCGCCGGTATTCACAAAATATTGTACGTAATTGCCAAAGGAAAGTTCGGCAGATCGTTGCCCTTCCATGGTGCTGTGTATTACAGGGGCCATAAGGTCCTGCATTCGCAGGGCCTCCTCCGTGGCGGTATTGGAAGGGGTGTTCACATCAAAATAATCCTCACTGCAACTCACGGCAAACACTAGGGAGCACAGTAGAAAAACCTTATCTATACTTATTCTTACTCTTTTCATAGTCATTTTTTAAAATGCAATATTTAAACCAAACGAATAGCTTTCACTCAATGGAATGTTCAATCCAGTGAATCCATATACATTGCTACCAGCACTGTACTGGTTTCCTTCTGGATCATACCCATCAAAAGGAGTCCAGAGCAAAACGTTATTGACACTGGCCGAAACACTAACCTTTTCAAGGTTTAAATCCCTGATGATCTTACTTTGGATATCATAGGACAATGATACACTTCTGAGTTTCACCCATGATGCATCCTGTACCAAAACTTCCGAAGCACGGTTGTACGCGTTGGAATTTCTGTAGTAGTTGGCATCTATCAAGCCCTCCGTGGTATTGGGCACAAATCCTCCATTTCCGTCATCCATGACACCATCCAGTACCACATTGACATCACGTTGCAGTGTGCTCAAAGGGTTACCGTTCCTAATGGAGTTTCTTAGACCTGCATCGTACAAATCGCCTCCTTTCTTGTATTCCAACAAGAAATTAAAGCCAATACCTTTCCATTTGAGGTTACTTCCAATGGAAGAGATGAAATCTGGAAAAGCATTTCCAACTATCACTCTTTCGTCCGTGTTGATTACAGGATAACCATTGGCATCTATGTAACGTTCCCCGTTTTCATAGACCCATTTGTATCCGTAGAGATTCCCCATTTTATCACCTTCCCTCACTTCTGAGGTCACCCCGGCAAATCCAGAATCGGCAAAAATGATGGATTCAACATCGTCAGGAATTTCAAGTACCTCCCCTTCACTGGTAGACCAGTTTAGGATAAGTTCCCATCTAAGGTTTTGGTTCCTGATGATATCCGCACTCAACAGGAACTCATGTCCAAAAACTTTGTAGTCCCCTGCATTTCTGAAAATCTGGGAATATCCAGAGGAGTTGGCCACCCCTACACCAAATATTTGATCTTTGACACGGGAGTTATAGTAGGCATAATCCAACCTAATACGGTTGTCCATAAACCTAAGATCGGCACCAAATTCCGTGGACTGGTTCTTTTCGGGTACAATTTCGAAACCTCTTTGGGTACTTCTTCTGTATCCGCCAACACCACCAAAGGGAAAGTCACCATCCACTACGTAGTACTGTCCTGCTTGTCCAAATCCTGGGCCCTTACCTACTTCGGCCCATGAAGCTCTTAACTTACCAAAAGTAAATACGCTGTTCTCCCCGAATAGGTCCGATATGTCATAGGCCAAACTTGCCGATGGGTAAAAGAACGATCTGTTTTCAGCGGGCAAAGTGGAAATCCAGTCATTTCTTCCAGTTAAAGACAGGAATAATTTGTCTTTGTATCCGAATTTAAGCTCTCCAAAAACACCCATTACGCGTTCCTGTACTACACTTTTATTGATAAAAAAGTTGGTGGTATTGCCTATTTCGTTCAATCCGGGAATGTTCAATCCCTCTCCCCTAGCTTCAAGATAGGATCGTTTTGAATCGGACAATTGATGTCCAACGGTCAAATCCGTTGTAAAATCATCTGACCAAGACTTATTGAACGCTGCCAAAAAGTTGGATTCCAACCCTGTAAAATTAATATTCTGTTCCAGGATAAAACCGCCCACTTGCGAGCCGCCATCCAAATCAGGGCCCACATAACGGTTCCTGGCATCGGAGTAGTTGTCTATCTGGGCAGCGTAGGTAAAGGTAACCCAATCTTTTGGAGACCACGTCATGGTAGTGTTCCCAATCCATCGGTTTACATCATCCTCCAAATTACTGGTTTCCATAAGGTACCTTGGGTTGTCTATAATACCAAAGGAATAATCCCGCTCACTACCGTCAGGGTTCTTGTAATCATTGATAGGAAAGGTTCCTGAATAGTAGGAAAGGGCACTCATCACGGATTTATCACCACCATTGGCCCTCTTTCCTCCAGAATTGGAGAACGCTACCGAACCATCGATGGTAAAGTTATCCGTTACCTTATATCCTGCCTTCAACCTAAAATTGGTCTTTTTATAATCCGTATTGGGCAAAACCCCTTGCTCGCTGTTGTTACCCACAGAGAAATAATAATTCAACCGCTCACTGGCCCCACTAAGGTTCAAGTTGAGCTGGGAGTTGAACCCGGTTCTAAAAATGTCATACGGACTGTAGAAACGGTCATTGGACAAATCAACAATCTCTCCTCCACCCAAATCGTAGGAATCCAGTGCATATTCTGGACCCCATGAGTAGAAAGAGGTTGCGTTTTGAACCCGGTTGAAACCCGTTTCGGAGTTTGGATCGTACAATGTTCTTGGAGCACCGGAAAACCCTTCCCTATATGTAGTTTGAAGGGGGGGAGTGGTCCTCACCGTCCTGAAAGTAGTTGAAGCGGTCAAATTGATCTTCGCTTTGCCCTGCTTTCCTTTCTTGGTGGTAATGATAATCGCCCCATTGGAAGCCCTTACCCCATAAAGTGCCGTTGCCGCCGCACCTTTTAACACGTTAAAACTTTCGATGTCCTCTGGGTTAAGATCCCCCGCCCTGTTCGAAAAAGCAAACTGCTCCGAGCTGTTTGGCGAATTGGAACCTGCACTGGGTCGTACTTCACCCGCAAAGGTATCGTTGTTAAGGGCCAGACCATCCACAATGATCAAAGGTTGGTTGCCCCGGGAAGGGTCAATGGAAGTTACCCCACGGATCAAGATGTCCACCCCACCACCGGAAGTTCCCGATGTACGATTGATCTGTACCCCTGCAATACGTCCCTGCAGGGTTTCGATCGGGTTGGCCTGTCCAACAAGGTTAACATCTTCAGCACTTACCTTGGTAACCGAATATCCAAGGGATTTTTGCTTCTGTTCAACACCAAAAGCGGTTACCACCACTTCATCCAGTTGTGTTGAATCTTCTTCCATGACCACATTGAGCCTGGTCTGCGACCCAACGGTCACATCTTGCGTCTGCATTCCCAAATACGAAAATTGCAGTATCTGTCCGCTTGAAGCGGTGATGGAGTAATTCCCATCAAAATCTGTTGTCGTGCCATTTGATGTTCCTTGAACAACAATGGTCACCCCTGGTAAAGGTTGGCCCGATGAATCACTGACCGTTCCTGTGATAGTCTGCCCATAGGTGGTTAGCCCCATAAACAGTCCCATCAAAATGAAATAAACGTTCTTCATTCTTTAGTTTTTGTTATTTAATGATGAATATTGAGAAAAAAATTTAATAATCAAACAATAACTTAAAAAAATGTTGTATTTGTAAAAATATCAGGATAAGAGTGTGCAATATTCAAAAAAATCATGGAACCGCAACTTTTTTCTAATTTTTATTTCTCCTATCCATTTCAGACTCAAGAATCACCTGATTGAGATATTGTTAATTTTTTAATCCTGTTTTTGTGGATTGTTCAGTTTTTATCGTATCTTATTAAGGCTTAACAATCATTAACTTAAACACACCGATCATGAAGAAAATACTTGGATTGGTTTTATTGGTGTTGGTTTTTATTTCCGCAGCATGGCTCACACCGCCAAAACCTGAAACAATGCATTCCATTGAGGGAACATGGGAATTAAAGAGCTTTTACAGCTACGATGATGGAGTAAACATTTCGGACACGGTACCCAAAGCAGATGGATACCGACAGGTAAAGATGTATTATAATGGCAGGGTCATGTGGTCTCGTTATGTGCCACAGGATACTGTGGAATGGTTTGGGTATGGTAGCTATAAGATCACACCGGATTCCTTGATCGAAACCTTGGAATATGCCTCTTCCTCCATGATGAGCGCTTTGGATACCCTACGGGTGTTCCGTTTTGAGTTAAAGATCACAGAGGATGCCTATAGCCAAATAAGCTTTGATGAAGAAGGCAATAGGACCTTCTCCGAAAACTACGTACGAATTGATTGATTAAATCAAGGTTGCACTAAAAAAGGCACCGGAGATTCCGGTGCCTTTTTTCATTATATGAATTTAACTGTACAGCTATTTAGGAAACCAAGGTCTCCTTGCTTTCCACAGTAGCCAAATAACGTTCTGCGTCCAAAGCGGCCATACAACCTGTTCCTGCTGCGGTAATAGCCTGTCTGTATATCTTATCCTGGGCATCGCCACTGGCAAAGACACCTGGCTTACTGGTCTTGGTGGACTTGGGTTGGGTAATGAGATACCCTGTTTCGTCCATTTCCAGTTGGCCCTTGAAAATATCGGTATTGGGCTTATGTCCAATGGCAATGAAGAGTCCCGTGATGGCAATTTCCTCTTTTTCCCCAGTCTGGTTGTTTACCATTCTAAGGCCTTCCACCACTTGGTCCCCAATTACCTCATCCACTTCGGTATTGTACCGAACCTCTATATTTTCAAGACTGTTCACCCTGTGCTGCATGGCTTTTGAGGCCCTCATTTCGTCCTTACGGATCAGCATGGTGACCTTTTTGCAGATATTGGCAAGGTATGATGCTTCTTCCGCAGCAGTATCCCCACCACCTACGATGGCCACTTCCTGACCTTTGTAAAAGAATCCATCACAAACCGCACAGGCTGATACTCCCCCACCCCTTAAACGTTGTTCGCTGGGGATGTTCAAGTATTTTGCAGAGGCTCCTGTTGAAATGATAACGGTCTCGGCTTCCACGATTTTGGAATCATCCACAGTAACTTTGTGGATTCCTCCCACCTCATCGCTTAAATCCACCGCAGTGATCATTCCTATCCGCACCTCGGTGCCAAATCGCTCCGCTTGCTGTTGCAATTGCATCATCATGGTGGGGCCGTCTATCCCTTCGGGATATCCAGGGAAATTATCCACCTCTGTTGTGGTGGTCAATTGCCCACCAGGCTCCATTCCAGTGTACAGCACAGGTTTCAAATCGGCCCTAGCAGCGTAGATTGCCGCCGTGTAACCCGCAGGTCCCGAACCAACAATCAATGTTTTTACTCTTTCCAGTTGTTCTGACATAACAAAAATCTTCCTCAATATTCTATCCTACAAAAGTAGGTTTTTTGTATAGAAACTTACAAAGCGGGATTCGGCATTCCTCTTTGGATTTATTAAAAAGATGTGAACATTTATCAGCAGAGACGTAAACCATGACCATGGATAAATAAAAAAGAGCCGTTGGGAGCGGCCCTTCTTGTTTATAAGTAGATTCAGTCCATGAAAAAACAGTTTTGCCTGGCTTTTCAAAAACCGTTACAACCAAGGGGCTCAACCTCAAAAACCCCCTGGCGCAACGGAAACCTCTTTAGAACTAGAACTTAGGTAAAGAACACTATGAGTACCCTACAATTACCCCATCCTATTTTAGGAGGTTTGTGCTTTTAACTTTAAAGCATCTTGTTTTGACTGGGGTAAACTTACAGTGAATCGTTTTTTAAAATAGGGGTGAATTAACCAATGACCCTTTTGCGTTCACGAATGGCCGTTTTGAATTCATATTTTTAAAATGACTTCTACAAAAGCGCGTGAAGGAAAAGAAAATTCCTACGAAAAGTAAATTCCAACGGGAATGTTCCGCTATCTGGAGTATTTCAGCTTTTTTTCTATGGTCTCGATCATGACGTTGGCGATGTCCATTCCCGTGGCGTTCTCTATGCCCTCCAAACCGGGGGAAGAGTTCACCTCGAGTAACAGTGGCCCTCTATTGGAACGGATGATATCCACTCCCGCCACGTCCAAGTTGAGTACCTTAGCGGATTTAATGGCCAATTTTCGTTCTTCAGGGGTGATCTTTACCAAAGAGGCGGCCCCACCTTGATGGATATTGGCCCTGAACTCCCCTTTTTGTGCCTGACGCTGCATGGAGGCCACGACTTTTCCATTCACCACAAAACAGCGAATGTCCTGACCGTTGGCTTCCTTGATGAATTCCTGTACCAAAATGTTGGTCTGCACACTTTTGAAGGCATTGATGACACTTTCTGCCGCTTTATTGGTCTCTGCCAACACCACACCTTTGCCCTGGGTACTTTCCAAAAGCTTTATGATCAATGGGGAACCGTTCACCATTCGTATTAGGTCCTTGGTATCCATGGGGGATTTGGCAAAACCGGTAATGGGGATATGGATATCGTTTTTGGAGAACAATTGGGAAGCAAACAGCTTATCCCTGGACTTTGTAATGGAATCAGCGGTATTGAGACAGTACACCCCAAGGGTATCAAACTGCCGTAGTAGAGCGCACCCATAAAAGGTAACGGAGGGTTTTATCCGTGGAATCACCGCATCAAACTTATCCAGAATATTCCCGCCCCGGTACCGAATCTCAGGAGAACCTGCATCCAGTTTCATGTACACGTTTTCCACGTTCAGAAAAACTACTTTGTGTCCCCTCAACTCACCCGCCTCAACAATTCTTTTGTTACTATACAGTTCTGGGTTGCTGGCCAAGAGACCCAAGGTCAATCCCGACTTTTCGGTCATGAAAGGCCTGTACTTTCTGGTAATTTCGTCTTGGGGAACATCACCCTGACAAAAACTTTTGGAAGGATCTACCAAAAAACGTCCATTGAGGGCCTCGCGCCCCAAGAGCATGCGATACTCCATGGTATCCCTATTGGCAAGGGTCAGTTCTATTTCAAACGTTTCGTTACCAATGGTGACAGGGGTCTTGATCACTGGGCGTTCCTCGGAAATACCCTGGGAGCTCTTTACGTTTCGAACATCGTACAACTTTGCTTGGCAAAGAATGGAAATACTTCGGTTATCCTGCAATGGGTTTACTTCAAATCGCACCCAGTCTTCCAATCCTTTTGTAAAAATCTTGATTTTGTTGGCTTGAATCGAAGAGGTCTTCGCCCCTGAGTCCACCCGTGCCTTTATGGCCGGAATTCCCATTTCCTCCAAACGGCACCACTCCTCGCTGCCCAATATTTTTGTTACGTCCAAAATAAATTATGATTAATTGATCAATCGCATAATGAATAGGTCCATGACCTCGACCAAAATCAAAATAATGATGATCCATTCCAGTCTGCTGCTTTCCCTATGGTCCATTATGTCCTTGAAAAGACTTAAATTTTCCTTTATGATGTATCCTTGTTCCTTAATGGTACGATATCTTTCCTTAAGGTCAAAGGTCTGTTTTAAATTTTTGTCCAATCGGTCCAAAGCCTCATCTTCCCAAGCCACTTCATGGGAGTCGAAAATATAGAGGTTTTCGGATATCTGGTTGTTGATGTTCAATACCCTACCGATATGCTTTTTCAGTTTCTTTCCGCCCAGGTCCAACTTTCCAAAGCGTTCCAGATAGGTCGTATGGGCCCGCGTCTCTTTCATGATCTGCTCTGAAAGTCCGGCAAAATAGTCCAAGGCCACAGATTGCGAAAGATGGAGTAAGGTAAGGCGCATGGCCTCTATGTTGGATTTTGGTAAGATTACTTTATTGTTCCCTACTTTGGGCTGAAAATCCTCCGATTCCAGTTGTACCTCTATTTCTTCCGTAAGTTCCGGGGAACGCCATTCCAGACAAAACGGTTGGATCATTTCCGAAATTTGGTCTATCCCATTCCAATCATACCCGTAGAACGCTACAATTCCGTACTTGAATATATACAAATACCCTATGTCATCGGAAAAGAACAGCTCATCACGGTCCCCAAACAGAAGCTCTCCCTTGATGGCCCGTCTGCAACTGGAAATATCGATGCTTGCGGCCAAGTGTACCGCTATAGCTTTTGTATCCATTTTTACAGCGCAAAAATCTCACCGGAGTCCTTGAAGCTTTTGAACTCTACCATATACCCATTGGGGTCTTGTACAAAAAAGGAAAGGTGTTCCCCTGTTTTGTTTTGCATAAAGGTGGCTTCGGTGGTGATTTCCAAATCCAATTGGAACAATCTCGAGTATAGTTCGCCCCAAACATCCACAGGCACAATGACGCCAAAATGGAAGGAGGGCAAGATATAGTCCTCCAAGCGATAATTCTTGAAATCAAAATTAAAACTACCCGACTCGGTAAAGGTCAGTTGATGGCCAAAAAGGTCAACATCCAACCACTTTTCCGTCTGCCTTCCCAAATTGGCCTTCACCACATCTTGGTAAAAAGCTTTGGTCTCGGCAATGTTCTTACATGGCAAGGCGAGATGAAACTTGATGTCCATTATTCTTATTTTTTGCTTTTCTCTTAAAACTTTTGAAATAAGACCGTACTGCCATTCGGTCCGATTTATCCATAAAGGGCAAGGCTTCTTTCCAAGGCATCCAACTAGCAGCCGCAAACTTGTGCTTTTCCTTCACCTTGATGGGTTTTGCCTCCAAGTGTACCAGATAATAGTTTTTGACGACAGCACCTTCTTTTCCTTTTTTTAGGTGGGAAAGGTAAAATTGGAACTGCCCAGCGGACAATTTCAGCTTAACTTCCTCCCCAACTTCACGAATCAGGGTCTCCTCTTCGGTCTCCTTCCTTTTCTTGACACCGCCGGGCAAGGTATATCGAAGTGGCTTATCCACCTTTTTCAATACCAACACCTTGTCCTTATGGGTGGCTACCAACCTAGATTTGACCACTTTTTTCATTTGAAAGTGTATGGACAAGGGCAGAGGGTATCTGCCCTTATCTGATTATTCCAATACTTTTAAATCCACTATGACAAGAATGTCATACTCTTCTTCGTCTTCATCAATTGCGGTATCAACTTTGTAGGTAACCCTGAAGAGTTTCCCCACTAAATCGGTTGAGTCCAAATCGTACTTTTCGGCTGCAGAGGGTTCAATCTCCGCGAATCCATACGTAGATCCGTCCGCATCGGTGAAATCGTACAAGTCCTCCACATAACCATTAAACGTAGCCTCCACAGCAGATTCCTGGGTGGTAGGCACTTCCATAAGGGTTGCCAAGGACAAGAACATTAAAAAAATAGTCTTCATACACTAAAAAAAATTAATGATCTGTACTCATTGTTTGGACCTTTTACTGGATGCTCACTCCTCTTCGGAAGTCTCCAACCCATCCGTGTCCAGGGATGTTTCTTCGTCGTTATCGTTGTCGGATTCTTCATGGTCCTCCATGGCCATGACCAATCGCTTACTCACTTTTACCAAATACGCCGTATCATCCGTCCTGACCTCGATGCATTCCACAATCTCATTGTCACTGTTTCTGTAGGTAACAATGTCCCTATCGTCGTACCCATCCGGATATTTCTCCACCAAAAGATCCAGCACATGCCGGTTAAGTTTTTTGTAATCGACGATTACCCGTTTCAATCCTAAAGTTTGCCTGTTCTTCATCATTACATATTTAAAAGGTAGGCAAAAATCAAAGGCGCCACGATGGTCGCATCGGATTCTATGATATATTTTGGAGTATCGATATCCAATTTCCCCCAAGTGATCTTCTCATTGGGTACTGCCCCAGAGTACGATCCGTAGCTGGTGGTTGAGTCGCTGATCTGGCAGAAATAGCTCCAAAAAGGAGTTTCGGTCTGTTCCAAATCCTGATACAACATGGGCACCACACAGATGGGGAAATCCCCGGCAATACCTCCTCCAATTTGAAAAAAGCCAATGCCCTTTTCGGAGTTCTTCTGATACCAATCGGCCAAAAAGGTCATGTATTCTATTCCCGATTTCACGGTACTGGCCTTTAACTCACCCTTGATCACATAGCTGGCAAAAATGTTCCCCATGGTGCTATCTTCCCAACCAGGGACCACAATGGGCAGGTTTTTTTGTGCAGCGGCGTACATCCAAGAATCCTTTATATCAATCTCGTAATACTCTTCTAAAACGCCAGATAAGAGCAATTGGTACATATACTCATGCGGAAAATACCTTTTTCCTTCTTCCTCGGCCTTCTTCCAAAGCTTGTAAATATGCTGTTGCAATCTTCTAAAAGCCTCTTCCTCTGGGATGCAGGTGTCCGTAACACGGTTCAATCCCTTTTCCAGTAAATCCCATTCTTCCTGAGGGGTAAGATCCCTGTAGTTTGGAATTCTTTTGTAGTGGGAATGGGCCACTAAATTCATAAGGTCTTCCTCCAAGTTGGCCCCGGTACATGAGACAATGTGTACTTTGTCCTGGCGTATGATCTCCGAAAAAATCTTGCCCAGCTCCGCGGTGCTCATGGCTCCCGCCAAGGAGACCAGCATTTTGGCCCCTTGATCCAATTGTGCTTCATATCCCTTCGCCGCATCGACCACGGAAGCCGCGTTAAAGTGAAGGAAGTATTTTTGAATGAATTGTGATATTTCTCCTTTGTTATTCATCGTAATCGTCTATGGCATTGGAAGATTTCTTAAAGCTATCGTCTGCTTGCGAAAAACCTTCTTCCTGAAAATCATTTTTCTTTAAAAATTTATAACTCAACATTTTGTAGTACAGCTTTGCAGCCAAAAAATCCGAGGAACGGTCCACCTCATTGGGGCATAGCTCCACAATATCAAAACCTACCACGTTCTTCTCCTCGAACACTCTTTTTAGGAAATCCAAGGTCTCGTACCAAAACAATCCTCCGGGTTCAGGGGTTCCTGTGGACGGAAGGATGGAAGGATCAAAAGCGTCCAAATCAAAGGTAATATAGACCGTATCGGTCATCAAATCCAACGCACTGTCCATCCAAAAATCATCAGTCACCATTTCATGGGCAAAGAACACCTTATCCCTATCCATGACCAAGGTCTCGGCATGATCCATACTACGGATACCTACTTGAACGAGATTGGTAGTCTCATTGGCCTCATAGAGGGCGCAGGCATGGTTGTACTTGGTGCCAAGGTATTCCTTACGCAAATCGGCGTGGGCATCAATCTGCAGTACGGTCAAATCTTCAAAAGACTCATTAAACGCCCGGATTGCACCAATGGAAATGGAATGCTCCCCACCGAACATTGTTACCAACTTATTTCGTTTGATGTATTCTTTCACAGTTTTGTGCACCGCATTCACCATGGTCTCGGGGGTTTCAAAATCCGTGATGGGCTCAGAAAGGTAAATACCTTCCTTGTATACCTCGCTATCCGTTTCAATATCGTATAGCTCCATGTTTTCAGAGGCATCCAAAAAGGCATCCGGGCCTTTGTCCGCACCTTTACCCCAAGTACTGGTGCCATCATAGGGAACGGGCAACAATACCACTTTGGCCTTTTCGGCCGAACCGTATTCCTTTGGAATACCGGCATATGTTTTATTCGTATTCATTTTAATTGATTATTCGTATTCAGTTTTTGCTGGATACCAGCAGTTTTTTTGGGTCTATCAAGACGTTTTCATCTTTTTTGGTTCCGTATCCCAAGATGGAAAGAAACTCTTGTGCGGTCTGCTGTTCTGCAAACACGGAGGTCTCTATATTTCCATCCTCATCCTTACTGATTAGAATGTGCTTTGGGTGTGGAATAAGACAGTGCTGCAAACCGCCAAATCCACCAATGGTCTCTTGATACGCCCCAGTATTGAAAAATCCAATATATAGCGGTTTATCCTTTCTGTATTTGGGCAGATAGATGGCGTTCATGTGCTGTTCCGAGTTGTAATAATCATCACTGTCGCAGGTAAGCCCTCCCAACAGGATACGCTCATACTCCTCGTTCCATCGGTTAATGGCCAGCATGATGAACCGTTTACTAATGGCCCAGGAATCTGGCATGGTAGTAATGAACGAAGAATTGATCATGTTCCACTTTTCCCGGTCATTCTGTTGCTTCTGGTAAAGCACCTCATAAATGGTTCCTCCGCTTTCTCCTACGGTAAAGCTTCCAAACTCGGTAAAAATGTTGGGCACCTCCACTCCTGCCTCATCACAAGCCTGTTTGATCTGATGAATGATTTCATCCACCATATAGGCATAATCATACTCAAAGGCCAAGGAATTCTTGATTGGGAACCCGCCACCAATGTTCAAACTGTCCAAAGTAGGACAAACCTTCTTCAGGCTTACGTATACTTTCAAACATTTTACCAGTTCGTTCCAATAGTAGGCCGTATCTCGAATCCCCGTATTGATGAAAAAGTGCAACATCTTCAGTTCCACCTTGGGATTTCCCTTTATGGATTGATTGTAAAAAGGCACAATGTTCTTGTATCCAATGCCCAACCTAGAGGTATAAAACTCAAACTTGGGCTCTTCCTCGGAAGCAATCCGTATTCCTACCTTAAAATTGTCCTCAATGGCTTCTCCCAGAAGTTCCAGTTCCTCATAGTTGTCAATAATTGGGATGCAGTTCTTGTGTCCATTGTTGATCAATCGGGCAATATTCTGCACATATTGGTCCCTTTTAAAGCCATTGCATAGTACATAGGTATTCTTGGAAATCTTCCCGCTTTTCTTCAAATGCTCCACGATATCAATATCAAAAGCTGAAGAGGTCTCAATGTGGATGTCATTTTTAAGGGCTTCATTAAGAACATGTTCAAAATGCGAGCTTTTGGTGCAATAGCAATAATGATACTTTCCCTTGTAGGCATGTTTCTCCATGGCTTCTCCAAACCATTTTTTTGCCCGCTGTATGTTATCGGAAATCTTGGGCAAATAGGTAAACTTCAAGGGAGCTCCATAGCGCTGTACCAAATCATATAAGTCAATGCCATGGAATTGTAATTTATTGTCCTCCAATTGGAATTCCTCTTGGGGGAAATCATATGTCTGCTCGATCAAGTCGATGTATTTTGTTTTCATCTGTATTTCGCGTTGTTAAAAAACTAATAGGTAAAAATTGAATGGAAAGAGAACAGCTTCTCAGATGCGAAATTCAAATACGGTATAGGCCACAAAGAAAGGTCTCCGTGAGAAATCACGGATTACGGAGTGCATTTCGGAAGTCAGCCCTAAGATTCGGTGTCTTATCCCTAAGACGGCTTTTTGGGTAGACTTCCTTATTCCCAAAAGCCCGAACATGAAAAAAGCTTTCAAAGTATAGGCAATGCGACCCCTTATTGGGTCTCATTCATGGGTCAAACATAAACAAAAAATGAATACAACAATTTTTTTGATAAAAAAATTTTCAACCCTATACCATATTGATATTCAGCATATTGAAATCTAAAACTTCTTTCCTATAGATTACAATACCATTAAACAGTTCACAAAAAAGTGTTTCGTATCAGCCTACCAAAGGTGGTTTGTCATTTATAAAAGGCTGATGGTAATACCTCCTGCCGGTTGCACGATATAGTGCATTGGCCAAAGCCCCCATGATCGGAGGCAATGAAGGCTCACCCAATCCGGTTGGATCTATGCCATTATCCACAAAAAAGCTCTCTATTTCCTTGGGAGCTTCCATATTCCTGATCAAACGGTAGGTATCAAAATTCTTTTGGTCCGATTGGCCATTACTGAAGCTCAAGGCACTATAGGTAGCATGCCCTATTCCATCTACAATTCCTCCTTCAATTTGGTTTTTGGCACTCAACGGATTGATTACAATTCCACAATCCACCGCACACCATACCTTATCGATGTTGGGTTTGTCACCGTCCACGGTCAAGTCCATTACCTGGGCCACATAGGAGTTATGGCAATAGTAGGCCGATACGCCCCTTGATTTGCCATTGTTGGCTCCACCGGTCCAACCGGATTTCTCCCGCACCAATTTTAGGACTCCCGCATAACGTTCTGGGTCGTAATCATTGTTCTTTGGGTCTCCGACCGGGTTGTTTATGGCCCTATCAAAAAGCTCCAAACGAAAGGCGATGGGGTCTTTTCCTGCCGCCTCGGCCACTTCGTCCATAAAAGCTTGCTCGGCTCCTGCAATAAAGTTGGAGCGTGGTGCCCTCCATGCTCCTGTGGTAACATTGGTCTGTAAGCTATGCTTTTCGGCCAAATAGTTATCCACGGCCCCAGCAGGGAAACGATTTTCAAAAATCAGGTCGTCATTGGTTCCTGCACCTCTTACATGCCAAGCAATCAGATTGCCTTTATCATCCAAACCGGCTTTATAACGTACTTTGTACGATGGGCGATACGTCCCTTGGGTCATATCATCTTCACGGGTATATACCAATTTAATAGGGGCTTGCATTCTTTGGGAAATCACAGCGGCTTCCACTGCAAATGTTCCGTATAGGCGGCGACCAAATCCCCCTCCCATCCGGGTCATCATGATATCGATTTTCTCTGCTGGCATTCCCAATACGGATACCAAGGTCTTTTCCAGGAATTCCGGCGTCTGAATGGGTCCCAAAAGCTCCGCTTTTTCCGGGGTCACATGGGCGAAGAAGTTCATGGGTTCCATGGTGTTGTGCGCCAAAAATGGAGCGGTATAGACACTTTCCACAATTTTGGCGGCGCTTTTGAAAGCCTTCTCCACATCGCCGTCCTTACGTGCTGCTTCCTTGGGGGCAGTTTCCAACAATTGGTTCAATGCTTCATCATGGTAGGCACTGTTTTCCAAAGTTGAAGCTTCTTCCCACTCTATCTCCAAAGCCTTCTTGGCCTGCATACACTCCCAAGTACTATTGCCCACTATGGCCACTTGTTCTGCAATGGCTCCTCCGTCGGACCATTGTTTTTCAGCATCTTCGGGATACACCACAACTGGAAACACATCCTTGATTCCGGGCATGGCCTTGGCTGCCGTAGCATCCATGGATTTATATTTCATTCCAAATGCGGGAGGGTGCACAATCATGGCGGTGAGCATTCCTTCCCGTTGAATATCCAAACCGAACAAAGGTTTTCCGGTCACTATCTTGGGACCATCCACATTTTTTCGGTCCGTACCTACGATTTTGAATTCGCTTATTTCTTTCACCGAGACTTCTTCCGGAACCTCCAAACCTGCAGCGATGGACGCCATTTCACCATATCCAGCCGATTTATCACTGGCGGCATGATGAAGCATTCCCTCACTTGTGGTGATTTCATCCACGGGTACTTGCCAAGTCTGGGCAGCGGCCTCTTTCAACATTTGGCGGGCGGTGGCCCCTGTCATTCGCAAACTTTCCCATCCTTGACGAATGGATTGGCTTCCTCCTGCCAATTGACGGGTAAAAATGTCCGTGTTCAAAGGTGCCTGTTCCACAATGACATCCTTCCAAGCTACATCCAACTCTTCTGCCACGATCATGGGCATGGCGGTTTTTACATTTTGACCTATTTCGGGATTGGGGGACATAATGGTGACCATGCCATTATCGCCCACCTTGAGAAATCCATTGAGCTCAAACCATTCCTTGGGCATGGCATTGACCTGCTCCGGGGTCATTTTACAGGATGCCAGCCAATTGAACCCCAAAACAAGGCCTCCACTGGCCAAACCGGTATTTCTGATAAATGATCGTCTTCCTATTTTTGTCTTTACAAGTGTCATGGTAATAGTTTTATGTTGCCCGGTTGGATTATGATTCTGAAGCCATTTTCACGGCTTTTCGGATACGGAGATACGTACCGCAGCGGCAAATATTCCCGTTCATGGCCGTTTCAATTTCTTCGTCTGTTGGATTTGGATTCTTCTCCAATAAGGCCGATGCTGTCATAATCTGCCCTGCCTGACAATACCCGCATTGGGGCACGTCCACTTCCAACCATGCTTTTTGCACAGGGTGGTCCCCATTCTCGGAAAGCCCCTCAATGGTCGTGATGTTCTTGTCCCCGATACTGGATACCGGCAATATGCATGATCGTGTGGCCGTTCCGTCCAAGTGAATGGTACAGGCGCCACATTGGGCGATGCCACAACCAAATTTTGTCCCGACCATGTTTAAATGGTCGCGAAGAACCCAAAGTATGGGCGTGGAGGGGTCTACGTCCACCTCCTGTTTTTTTCCGTTGATGTTCAGTGTAAATGTTGCCATAGTCTCAAAAATTCCATTGAATTTATAAAATTTTCATCACGTAGCGGTTGTAAAAATCAAACATCTACTAAAAAATTAACATTGAAATTGATTTCCATGGGATTCCATAACTTTTTTAGACGAAGAAACAGCCTAAATCTTCCTAAATAAAGGCTTCAATCCATACTGACTTTTTTTTGGTTTCCTGCCCTTTCACAAATCCAGAAAACAACAGAAGGAGCAACAGGAGCGAACACGTTGATGCAATGACACTTTTGTTTTTCATGACAAACGTTATTTGTCATCAAAAGTAGCTGTGGCACAATGTCTTACAACAACGTATTTCAAAGGGATACTTACAAATTTCAAACAATGGTTAGATGTGCCGTTCAAAACTAGATGCCGCCATCAAAATCCACTATCGTACGGAAGGTAAGGTTGATTCGAGGCGTCTTCACCATTTTAGTGGGAGGTAAGCGGTGCAACCAATGGGTTTGGGTGGTTCCCTTCATCACCAACAAACTTCCATGCTCCAGGGCAATGGAAACCTTTTCCTTGGTGGTTTTATGTTTAAAAGAGAATTTTCTTTCCGCCCCAAAGCTCAAGGAACCAATGGTGCCATCCTTTTTTAAGTCCTTTTCGGCATCACTGTGCCAAGCCATGCCCTCTTCCCCAGAATGATATAGGTTCAACAAGCATGAATTGAAGGTTTCCCCGGTGTGTTCCTCCACCAATTTTTTAAGCTCAAGAAGCTCAGGCGTCCACGGCAATGCTCTTTTGGTGGTATTGGAATAGGTATACTCAAAAGGCAGGTCTCCATGCCAAGCCACCTTTCTTTTGGTCTCAATGCGTTTGCCATAAATGATGGCCACATCATTTTTCCAAGCAATGGCATCCATCAACTTTTTATAATACGCATTGGCTCGATCATAAGCCATAATGGACCCATGATAGTTTACAATACCATCACGGGGCAACCAATTTTGGTCAGGGTTATTTTGATTGGAGAACAAGTTCACTTTTCCATTGTTTATAGGCTATTCGCATACAGTGGCCACAGGGTCTATATCCCAAAGAAATGGCCTCTTTCCCGGTTTTGAAAAAGATACGGTTTTCCCGTTTCATGCGTTTGCCCGATGCGCATTTCAAGGTACCATAAATCTTTAACTTCCTATGGCCGGCATATGTGATTTCTCTTTGCCTAATTCCTTTTCTTACCTCAAAATCTTTCAGATGGGCGTGGTACAACATATCAACTTATTGCATCGTGAAAAATGATTCCCAAAGTATAGCGTTCCCCATGGGAAACTTCACTGACTCCATGCTTCATAGTTGCCCTGTAGTACCTTTTTTGGCCTTGTATGGGCCTAAAATTGGTGGTGAACACAAGCATATCCCCTTTTTTCGGTCTCAAGACCATTGCTTTTGACTGGGCTCTGGGTGTTTGCTGGGTCAAGACAAATTCCCCACCTTCATAATCTTGCCCCGGATTGCTCAAAAACACTACTGCTTGCAAGGGAAAGTAAACTTCTCCATACAGATCTTGGTGTAGAGTATTGAAGCCTCCTTTACCATATTTCAAAATCAAGGGAGTGGGCTTCAACTGGTTTTGTTCCTTGCATTGTTCCATCAGTTCTTGATGGGCATTGGGAAACGTCTTTTCCATTTTCAACACTTTCATCCAAAGGTTGGCTACGGGTACGAGATAAGGGTATATGGTCTCCCGAAGGGTCTGGATGTTCTTGGGTAAAGGATAATCAAAATACTTGTACTCCCCCAATCCAAACCGGTAACGTTCCATGACTACGGTCTTTCTGTAACCACTAGGATTGCCATACAGCTCCTTTAACCCCTCACACTCCTTTGGAGTGAGTAAATTTGGCACTAAGGCGTATCCTTTGGCATGCAGACTTTCTTCCACAAGGGACCAGTCCACTTTATGGATTTTTGATATGAGGTCATTCATTTTTAATGGATTCTGTTTGAATTAGCTTGAGGTCTCCGTTTGAGCCGCTTCCCAACCGATGATGGCACTCTTTCGGGTAGTTCCCCACATGTATCCACCGAGCTGGCCCGAGGATTGGATGACCCGATGACAGGGAATCAAAAAGGCAACGGGATTGTTTCCTATGGCCGTCCCTACGGCCCTAGCCGCTTTGGGTTGATCAATTCTTTGCGCAATTCCTCCGTAGGTGGATAGATTTCCCATGGGAATCTTAAGGAGTGTTTCCCACACTTTTAGTTGAAACGGGGTACCGTTCAGGTGAAGTTTTATCTGGTCCAACCTCTCCCATTCATGCTGAAAGATAAACAGGCCATCCTGTTGGTTTTTGTCCAACATTTGATGATACTTGGCCTTTGGAAATCTGGATTTCAAACCCTCGAATGCCTGGGTCTCATCACGGATAAAGGACATATGGCAAATTCCTTTGGGGGTCGATGCCACCAATAAAGGGCCAAATGGACTTTCGGCAAAACTATAATTGATGGTCAGGTTCTCGCCTCCATTTTTAAACTCACCCGGGGTCATCCCCTCAATGTTTATGAACAGGTCGTGGAGTCTACTGGTTCCCGAAAAACCGGTTTCTTGGGCCGTATCGAACAAGGTGGCCTGTCGTTCCTTCAGCAGCTGTTTTGCATATTCAACACTGATATACTGCATGAATTTTTTAGGACTCACGCCCGCCCATTCCGTAAAAAGACGTTGAAAATGGTATGGACTCAAATGCACGGTCTCGGCCACTTGATTCAAGGTGGGCTGCTCCTTGAAGTTATCCCTGATAAAATCGATGGCCTTTGCTATTCGTTTGTAATTGTAATCTGCCTGGGTTTCCATAACTATACGATTTGAAACCAAAAGTATAGGGCTTCACTTTGTTTCAAAACCCGATTCTTGCTCATTTGGAAACCACGGATTGTCACTCCAACATTTCTTGGCTTTTTCTCAACAGCTCCACTACCCTTTCCTTGAGGGCCTCCGGCTCGACTATCTTGGCAAAATCCCCGAACATCAAATACCATCGGGCAAAACCGTTCTCCAAATCCATGGACATAAAGGTCATCTCCACAAACTCTCCCTTTTGGGTTTCCGAAACAAAACCGTAGTGTTTTCTGCTTCCTTGTATGTATCTGGCCACGGTTTTATCCACCAATATCCTGACCTTTGTCTTTGGTGGTTTCTTTTCCTTTTGACGGTACTCATCCAAGGTGCCGTGGTCCAATACAAAATCAAGCGGTGTTCGCTCAATCCTGTGGATTCTGTCGGTTCGGAAATATCTATAATCCTTCCGCAAATGGCAGTACCCCAAAATGTACCAAAACTCATTTTCGTTGAAAAGTCCCACGGGTTCTATCTTCCGTTCCGACGGTATTTCTGTCTGAAGGGCCCCATATCGTAAAAAGACCTGCTTTTTTTCCGCAATGCTCTCGAACAGAATCTCTAGAGCGTTGGGAACCTTTTCATTAAAGAGTTCCTTGCCAGGCATAATGGACACTTGGGACTCCAAAGCCTCGACCCAGGCTTTCTCCCTTCCCCGCAAAACGGATTTAAGCTTGAACATGGCCGATTCGTGATAGGCCCCCAACGATTTGTCGGTAAACTTTTGCATAAGCTTTTCGGCAGCCACAAAGCTTCCGGCTTCCTCGCGGGTGAACATTACCGGGGGCAATCGATACCCTTCCATGATGGAATAGCCCACCCCTGCTTCGCTGACAATGGGTACACCCGATGCCTCCAAGGTACGAATGTCCCTATATATGGTTCGCAGGCTTACATCAAAGCGATCGGACAATTCCTGTGCCTTTACGATACGCTTGGATTGCAGTTGGATCAAGATCGCCACAATCCTATCAAAACGTTTTACGGTATCCATTCCCATAATTGAATGCGCTATCTCCCAAAGATAGGATTTCAATCCAAGGACGGGAGACCATTTCCATTTCATTTTAATTCGTTTTAAAATCCATTTTATGGAAGCTGCCCGTATCTGGATTTCCATGGAGCGCGCGCAACTTCACAGCTTACAAAATTCTGTATGGGATATGACAACCCTATGTCAGCACCATTTTTTTTGATGGCGTTTTTTGCTGTTGACAAAGGGCTGTCACACCCGGCTTCTACCTTTGGTTCCACAATCAAAATCTAAATCATGTATCATGGAAAAAACAATGGAACAACAAAAAGAAACAGTACAAGTTATCACCCCTTCCCAATTATTGGAGCATTGGCAAGGACACAGAAGGGTCACGCGCCGGGTCATCGAAGCATTTCCAGAAAAAGAACTCTTTACGCACTCCATTGGAGGGATGCGTCCATTTTCGGAAATGGTGAATGAACTTTTGGGTATTGCCGTTCCGGGGCTACAGGAAATTGTTTCAGGTAAGACCACAGAACTTCAGGAACATTTTGACCACGGAAACAGCAAGGCAAAGGTTCTGGAAGCCTGGGATGCCTCCACGGAAGAAATCACCAAGCTTTGGAACAAGATCACTTTGGAACGCTTTCAGGAAAGCATTGTCCTATTTGGTCAGTACGAAGGTTCCGTGCAATCTTCTATCTTCTATTTTATAGACAATGAAATCCACCATCGTGGACAAGCATATGTTTACCTGCGGTCTTTAGGGATAGAGCCCCCATTTTTTTGGGAAAGGAACTAAAGACACCTATATAATATGAAGACCGTTTTAGTGTTTAAAACATCCGTTCTTGACCAAAAAGGGGTGAAAAGGCTCAAACCTAAGTTGAATCAGCTGGTAAACAAGAATGGGGAATGGAATTTTGATCTGGAGGATTGTGACAACATTCTCCGGGTCGAAACCAAAAATATTGGAGCCTTTACCATCTCTTCCCTCCTCCAGGAAAATGGATTTGTTTGCGAGGAATTGCATTAATTTCCGCAAAACCATTCCGCAGTCCCCGCGTTAGGTTGTTTCTAAACTGAAAATGCAACTACACCTTTCCTGAAATTTGTAGGAAATTACATTCAATCCGCGGGTCTAAAAGTTAAATCTTCATCCTGCTAAAGATTTATTTTGCTCACTTGGATAAGGCCTCCCATTTACCGGAGGCCTTATCAATCAAGGCTCTTGAATCATTTCGCCATACCCTCATTAAAGCTCTGTTAAATATTTCACAAAATGAATCCCATATAAAAAGTAGGACTTACGTTTTTTTTTCTATATTAGGAAAATATTATCAACCTCTTAACATAATGTCATTAATACATAGCATTTCGGAAGGTTACGATTATAATGATAAGAAAAGTTCTTCTCAGGATTTTTCGAAGTCTTTTGATTGTGCCATGGAATGGAAGCTGTTTTGTGACGGCAGCGAGTCTGCTTTTGTTAAGATATACAACCACTATTTTCAGTCTCTCTATAATTTAGGCAGGCAATTTTCAGGAGACACCGACCTCCTTAAGGATTGTCTTCAAGAAACTTTCATTTCCATTAGAAAAAAGAGACATGATCTACACAAGGTAATATCCGTAAAGGCTTTTCTAATTAAATGCTACCGAAACAAAATCATTACCGAGCAAAAGAAGCAAAAGAAGAAAAATAAAAAGATGGACTTTGACCTGGCCAATGAATCTTTCGGCTTTTTGGTCACCCCATCCCATGAAAGCTTACTTGTAAACAAGCAGTTTCATACAGAACAGGTAACTTTAATACAAAAATCCCTGAACAAACTGACCCAAAGACAACGTGAGGTAATTTATTACTTCTATTACAATGGGCTTTCGTATTCCCAAATTAAAGAGGTTATGGGCTTTTCCAGTGTAAGGGCCGTGAGGAATTTGATGTACCGATCACTTTCCGAGTTAAAAAAATATGCTGAGGCTCCAGTAAAACAACAATAGTCAATCTTGTTTCAAAACCTTGCCCAGCACTTTCAAAAACTTTAGTTAATGCCAATATACTGGTCCCCAAATAATTCCACAATCAACCGAAAAATCAGTTTCGACATTCTACGCACCACATCCCTTTTTATTGTTAAAAAATATACTGGATTCTCAACAAATCAAAAGCATATCTGCGTAGAAAACAGAATCTTGAATTTTTTTTTAAAAAAAAGTTAATCTTTTTTGATGTCATTTGAGAATTTTTGATGTCATATAGATACAGTGCCAAAGTTTATGGATTATCACGAACACGAATTGGAAGATTTCATGGCTGACCCAGAGTTTAGAAACTGGGTGTTGAAGCCAAATCCTTCCAACCATTTCTTCTGGAAGAAATGGTTGGCTGCCAATCCGTGCAAAAAAAGGACGGTCTTGGTAGCAAGGGAAATCATCCTTTCTTTCAAATATCGTTCTTCAGAAGATATAGACCTTATTGATCAAGGTGAGATCCTTAAGTCTATTTTGGCAAAGAGGGACACGCAGATTTCACCAAAGAAAACAAGTAGTTCCCTTATGGCATTCCAAGCTGCTGCCTGTGCTTTGATCATGGCAGCACTGACCATAGGAATGAAATGGTCTTCATCCACGGAGATTGTTCCCACATTCAGTCCGGCAAAACTTATTGTAAAGGAAAATTTCCGGGGACAAAAATCAAGAATCACATTACCTGACGGGTCAACCGTATACCTTAATAATAATAGTAGGGTTTCCTACAGTTCCAGTTTTGTTCACAAAAGGGAGATTTTTTTAGAGGGTGAGGCTTTTTTCGAAGTGGTAAAAGACCCTTCGAGACCTTTTGTGGTCAACTCCAATGGTTTATTGACCAAAGCTTTGGGGACGTCTTTTAACATAAGGGCACCGCAAGGAGAAAAAGTTGAAGTTGGACTGGTTACCGGAAAAATTTTGGTGTCCCCCGTTATATCGGACGATTCGGGCTCAAAAGTCATTGAAGACCTTGGAGGCAAGGCAACTTATGATACCCATGACGGTAAATTGGACATATCCTCTTATCCCGATATGGATTTTTATCAGTGGACCAAGAGGATATTGGTATTTAAGGCAGCAAGCTTCAAGGAGGTCAAGGAAACCTTGGAAAATTGGTACGATGTGGACATTTCCGTACGGAACCTGAACAGGGCCATTACGTATACTGGAAAATTTCCGGCGGAAAGTTTGGAAAGCGTATTGGAACAAATGGCTTATGCTGAGCGCTTTTCCTTTAAAATGGACAAGAAAGACTCAAGAAAAATAACAATCAATTTTAATAACTGAAACCTTTAAACTTTAAATCTATGGGAATGAAAAACTCGACGTAAAAATAAGTTTGCTCCAAAGAAAATGGCACTTTCGATGGAGGCAAACTTATCATCAAAAGTTCAATTAAAAAATATATCAACTAAACCGACGTAAAAGTATGAAATTTAAACTAACTAAAACGATCGCTGTGCTCTCAAGAATCTTTATTTTGCAACTAGTATTTTGCTATTTTGCAATGGCCAATGAGGGGTATACACAAAGCTTGAAAGACATTTACCTCCAGTGGAATTCCGCTAAGCAAGTGGATGTATTGGATGTCTTTGAAGAAATTGAGAGTCAATCGGCTTTCAAGTTCAATTATGACGAAAGAGATGTCAACAGAAAGGCAAAACTCGTCATTACCTCAGGTTCATACTCTGTTTATGACCTGTTGGAACAAATAAGCCGGGAGGCCGCCCTTAATTTTAAAAGGACCAACAGCACTATTGCTGTTAGCCCAAGACCTAAGAAGGAAACTCCTGTAATTGTGGAAAAAGAGGTGGTTCAAAAAACAGTGACAGGTACTGTTACTGCCGCTTCAGATGGTATGCCCTTGCCTGGGGTGAGCATCTTGGTGCAAGGAACTACCAACGGTACCCAAACTGATTTTGATGGAAACTATACCATTGAGGTTTCCCAAGGGGAAGTCTTGGTATATTCCTATTTGGGAATGTTGTCCCAAAGTATCACTGTAGGTGCCTCCAACTCAATCGATATTGTAATGCAGGAAGACGCCAGCCAATTGGACGAGGTGGTTGTTACCGCATTGGGTATCAAAAGACAGGAAAAAACCCTAACGTACGCCCAACAGACTGTAAAGTCTGATGAGTTGACCAAAACAAGGGATCCCAACTTCATGAACGCACTTTCCGGTAAGACCGCAGGTGTTGAAATCAAGAAAAGTAGTTCAGGTGCCGGTGGATCCACCAAAATTTTGCTTAGGGGTAACAAATCCCTTAGTGGAGATAGTTCTCCCCTATTCGTAATCGATGGTATTCCAATGGCCAACAACAAAGGAGGCCAGCCAGGTATGTGGGGTGGTACTGACGGTGGTGATGGACTTTCCGCTTTGAACCCTGATGATATTGAAAGTATCAGTATCCTTAGAGGTGCCAATGCCGCCGTACTTTATGGTAGCCAAGGTGCCAATGGTGTTGTATTGATCACTACCAAAAGTGGTGCAGAAGGAAAAACTACAGTTACCGTTAACAGTAGCTATACCTTTGAGCACTATTTGGAATTGCCCGAACTACAATTTAAGTATGGTGCCGTGGGTACGGCCAAAGAAAACTGGGATACTACTCCTGGCAACTATGAAAGTGATTATGTTGAGGACTTTTTCCAAACTGGACACAACTTCTTCAACTCTGTAAGTGTAAGTGGTGGTACAGAAAAGACCCAAGCGTATTTCTCTTATGGTAACATCAGTGCTTCAGGGATTACTCCTAAGAACAAGTACTTGAAGAATAACTTTACTTTCAAGCAATCCACAAAATTGTTTGATGACAAGCTTACTATTACTTCAAACGTTATTGGAGCTTTTGAAAGCAGCCACAACAGACTGCCTTCAGGGTATTACCTGAACCCGCTTACAGGAATTTACTTTTTCCCAAGAAACCGTAATTTCAGCGCATTCAAAGAAAATTATGAGTTTTTTGACCCTACCAGAAACTTAATGAGACAAAGCTGGTTTGTTTCGGATCACCACCAATCCAATCCCTATTGGATCATCAACAAGCAGCCTCAGATGGATAAGAGAGACCGTTTCATTGGTAACCTTACCCTGAGCTATGACATTGCTGACAACCTTAACATTCAAGCAAGGGCCAACTATGATTACGCCACTGTATTGAAAGAACAAAGACATGCGGCAACGTCCAACTCTACCAACGTGCATCCAAAAGGTGCTTGGAACTATCAGAAATATGAAGATAAATTGCTTTATACCGATGTTATCTTGAACTACAACACTGATTTGAGTAGTGATCTTAGTTTCAATGCTTCTTTAGGTGCCAGCCACCAGGAGACCAATTATGGTGTTGGTGTTGCTGTTGGTCCAGATGGAAACGGAACAGGAACTTTAGGGCTTCTTTACCCAAATGAGTACTTCTTTGATAACTTGCCCACCAACGTACCTGTAGTTTCCACTATTGGCTCAAGAGCAATCAAAGAAGGAGTTTTCTTGAACGCACAGTTTGGCTACAAAGAAATGTTGTTCTTGGATCTATCCGGACGTAACGACTGGGCCTCTACCTTGGCGCTTACCGGTAACGATTCTTACTTCTACCCATCTGTTGGTGTTACTGCTCTATTAAATGAGATGTTCACTATGCCACAAGCCATTAGCTTTTTTAAACTAAGAGGATCATGGACCCAAGTGGGCAATGAGGTACCTTACAACAGGATCAACCCTCAGAATAGCATTGCCGCCAATGGTGGTGTGGACAGGAATACTGTAAAACCATTCTATGATGCCGATCCAGAAATCATTACCAGTGCTGAAGCAGGATTTGACCTGAGATTGTTCAACAACAGACTTGGGTTGGATTTCACCTATTACTCCATCACTAGTACAGACCAATACCTCGAGGTGCCAACAGTTTCAGGTGAAGGAGGATATACTACTGAATATATCAATGCAGGTGAGATCAAAAACAGCGGGGTTGAGATTACTTTGAACACAACCCCAATCCAAACACAAGATTTGGAGTGGAACTCTTCATTGAACTTCACTTCCAACAAGAACGAGGTGGTTGATATAGGACCGGATGATGAGAGAATCTTCAACTTAGGTTCTTCTGAAGGGTACTTTTCCAGACTTGTTGAAGGTGGTAGATACAACGACCTATATGTTTACAAGTTCTTAAGGGACGATCAAGGCCGTATCTTATTTAGCAATGGTGCTCCAAGAAAGACAGACCTTCCTGAACTTATTGGTAACTTGGATCCTAAGTTTAGCTTGGGTTGGAACAATAGCATTTCGTTCAAGCGCTTCACTTTTGGAGCTTTGATCAATGCCAAATTCGGCGGAAAAGTATTTAGCCAGACCCAATCCATGTTGGATGGTTATGGAGCTTCCAAAGTGACTGCAGACGCTCGTGATGCTGGATCGGTGACCGTAAATGGTTTTGATGAGGATTCTGGAACGGCTATTACAAGTGTCAATCCTGAAACTTGGTACAGAGCTATAGGTGATAGGAACGGTGTTGGTGAGGCGTACGTATACGATCGTACCAACATTAAATTGAGCCAGCTTTCCGTTGGATACAACTTTGATTTGTCGAATTCAAGTTTACCTATCAAAGCAGCTAGTTTGTCATTCATAGGAAACAATCTGTTCTTTTTCTACAAAGATGCCCCATTTGACCCTGAATTGGCGATGAACACGGGTAGAGCTTCACAAGGTTTGGATAACTTTAACTTGCCATCCACAGGAACCTATGGGTTTAACCTAAAACTAACTTTCTAAAAAATACAGTATGAAAAAGTTTTTATATCTATTAACTCTGGTAGCGGCTTTTAGTTCATGTACCGAAAATTTTGAGGAAACGAACACAAACCCTTACGAGATATCCAATGAATCGCTAAAACAGGACTTTAACCATGTTGGGGCTTTCTTTCCGTCAATGCTTAACTCTATTTTCGGAAATCAGATCGATCACAACTTGACCAATGTTTCATATGCACAACATTTGGCGCAACCTTCTGTTTTTACGGGTAACGTCAACAACACTACCTATTACATCCGATGGAACGGTTATTGGGGACGTGAGTATAGGGATATCATGGCTCCGGCCAAACAGGTTATCGAAATTGCAGAAGAAGACGGATATACAGTGTTCGTAGAATGGGCCAACTTGATCAGGATTCTGTCCATGTCAAGGGTTACCACATATTATGGTCCAGTAATCTATACGCAATATGGTAATGATGGTCCTGGAGTGTATGATAGTGAGCCTGAGTTGTACAATGCATTTTTCAGTGATTTGGATCGAATCATTGCTGAGTTCAGTGCCAATATGGACTATACTGGTCTTGCGGCCTTTGACGCCACGTATGAAGGCAGTGTGTCCCAATGGGCCAAGTTTGCCAATTCATTGCGTTTGCGTTTGGCCATGCGTATCTCCAAAGCAGATCCTGCTTTGGCTAAGACCCAAGGAGAAAAGGCTTTGGCCGATCCAGTAGGCTTGATTGAAACGAATGCAGATAACATGAATATTTCCTTGTACGGAAACAAGTTTCACCCTGCCCAAATTTGTTATGAGTGGAATGATACCCGTATGAGTGCCACCATGGAATCCATTTTAATAGGTTACCAAGATAATAGGATACATAGTTTTTTCCGTCCTATCTCCGTTGCTGACCTAGTTGAAGACTATGCAATTTCTGTAGAAGCTGCCACAACTTTACGTGATCAATTAATTGCCGCTCACCCAGATATGCCATATAAAGGCATTCGAAATGGAGCTGAACTTATAGCCAAGGATGACCATACGCCTTTTTCCAAAATTCATAAGGATTTCAATGAACCATCTAAAGTTACCTCTAGAAAAGTACTTAGTGCCGATGAGGTATTCTTTATAAAAGCAGAGGCCGCCCTACGTGGTTGGGCTGGTGCAGGTGATGCACAGACCAACTATGAAAATGGGGTCAAAGCTTCCTTTGAACTTTGGGGTGCAGCAGGTGCAGATGCTTATCTTGATGATGATAGCAGCTTGCCTATTGATTATGATGATCCTGTTTATCCAGATCCAATCAACGATTTCACCAACCAAATCACAACTACGGTTGCATGGGATGAAGTTGCTTCGGATGAAGTTAAACTGGAAAAGATCATCACCCAGAAATGGATAGCAGCCTATACCAACGAGATGGAGGCTTGGGTAGACTTTAGACGTACAGGATATCCTAAACTGCCACCAGTTTATCAGAACAGCAGTAATGCTGACTGGGGTGTTGTTCCTTCTGGCGAGTTTATCAAAAGGATGCCTTTTGTTAACGACGAACGTGAAAACAATCCCGCAGGTGTTGCGGACGCAACCTCCAAACTTGGAGGTCCGGATGAACTCAATACCCGCCTATGGTGGGATACCGGAGGTCCCAACTTCTAAATAAATGGGAAAACCCAAAAAAAACCTGTGGGATTCCCCACAGGTTTTTTCTTTTTAATTGCAACCTAATTTCATCTCAATCCCTCGAAAAATGCGCTTTACGTATATCATTGGTGTGATAGGTGCCTTGGCACTTACCTCATGCCTAAAGGATAACCCTGCCCAATTGTTTTCTAAAATGTCTTCTGCCGATACAGGTATCAAGTTTAAAAACCTGGTCATGGAAACCGATGATCTCAATATCCTCACCTATGGCTATATCTATAATGGTGGTGGTGTGGCAGTAGGCGACATTAATAATGACGGATTGATGGATCTCTACTTCACCGGAAGTATGGTGGGTAGTAGATTATATGTGAACAAAGGCAACTTTGAATTCGAGGAAATCGCTGAAAAAGCAGGCGTTTTTGCAGAAGGACTTTGGAATACCGGTACATCCATGGCCGATGTGAACGGTGACGGATTAGTGGACATTTATGTTTGCCGCTCCGCAGCAAAAGACGCTTCAAAAAGAAAAAACCTATTGTTCATCAACAACGGAGACCTCACCTTTACCGAAAAAGCCACTGAGTATGGCTTGGACGACATGGGATACTCCACAGAAGCCAATTTCTTTGATTATGACAGAGATGGCGACCTTGATGTGTTTGTACTCAACCATTCCGTACAACCCTATTCAAGTTTTAGAAATACCTCCAAGGAACAGCGGTCCAAATACATTCCTGAATACGCAGACCGCCTATACCGGAACGACAACGGAAAATTCACCGACATCAGTTCCGAAGCTGGAATCATTTCCAGCGTGTTGGGATTTGGTTTGAGCGTGTCCATAGGCGACATCAACAATGATGATTGGCCAGACATGTACATTTCCAATGACTTTCACGAACACGATTTTTTATATCTCAACAATGGCGACGGTACTTTTACCGAAAGCCTAAAAAAATATATGGGCCACACCTCCTATTTCTCAATGGGTTCAGATGTGGCCGACATCAACGGGGATGGCAAACTGGACATCGTGACCCTTGATATGTTGCCCGAAGGAAACTTTAGGCAAAAAATGGTCTCAGGACCGGACAACTATGACAAATACGAGTTTCTGGTGGAATCCGATTTCCACCACCAATATATGCGCAATATGCTGCATATAAACAATGGCAACTCTTTCTCCGAAGTAGGACAACTTTCCGGAATCCATGCCACAGATTGGAGCTGGGCTCCCCTACTCACCGACTTTGACAATGATGGCCTTACCGACCTTTTTGTCACCAATGGTCTTAAACGGGATTATACCAATATGGACTTTATGAACTTTGCCGTGCAAAAACGTCTGGAAGAAATGGATTCCGGCGTGGATATGGCCATAAAGGACCTACTACAAGAAATACCATCCTCCATTGAGGAAAATTATGCCTACAAGAACCTTGGGCATCTCCAATTTGAAAAAGAGACCACAGCCTGGGGCCTGGGAGGAAAATCACTCTCCAGTGGGGCCGCCTATGTTGACTTGGACAATGATGGGGATTATGATCTTGTGGTAAACAATATGGATGAAGAGGCCTTTATCTACCGTAACAACACGGAAAAAGTCACACAGAACAACCATCTCAAGGTACAATTAAAAGGAAAAGGCAAAAACACCTTGGCCATTGGCTCCAAGGTAATCCTTAAAGCAGACACCTTAAATCTGCAACATGAGCTGTATACCTCAAGAGGGTTCCAATCCTCTGTGGACCCATCCATAATTTTTGGACTTGGAACCATAGATACCATTGCTGAGCTTAAGGTTATCTGGCCCGATGGTAGCATCACCCAAAAAAATAACCTTGCCGTAAACCAAACGCTGCATTTAGATCAAACTGAGGCAACGGTACAAGAAAATACCGTTGAAGAGATAGCAACCCTATTTACCGAAATTACACAGGATAGCCTGGTTGCCTTCAACCACAAGGAAAATAAATACATTGATTTTGAAAGGGAGGTGCTCCTCCCCCACATGCTCTCCACCCAAGGCCCTAAATTGGCCGTTCAGGACGTCAATGGCGACGGTTTGGAGGACATTTACATTGGTGGCGCAAAAGACCAGGCCGGTGCATTGTTCATTCAGACACCCAACGGCAGCTACCTTTCCAAAAATGAAGCAGTTTTTGAAGGTGACAGCAAGTTTGAGGACATTGGGGCCGTTTTCTTCGATGCCAATGGTGATTCGCTACCCGATCTCTATGTGGTAAGCGGCGGAAATGAATACGATACCCTCCCTGGCAATTATACAGATAGACTTTACATCAATCTAGGCAATGGCCGATTTGAAAACCAGAGCACACTTCTTCCCAAATTGAGCTTTAGTGGATCATGTGCCGTTGTGGGCGATGTGGATGGAGATGGGGACCAAGACCTCTTTATTGGTGGTCGCTTGGAACCCGGACGATACCCACTGGCTCCCAAAAGTCAGATTCTTTTGAACGATGGAAAAGGAAACTTCTCCGATGGCACCGATGCCATTCTTGGGGAAAATTCCAATTTGGGAATGATCAACGATGCTGTGTTCACGGATTTCAATGCTGACGGAAGTTTGGACCTTATTGCAGTTGGGGAGTTCACCCCGGTAATCTTCCTAGCCAACAAAAATGGAAAACTTGTACCGGAAACCCCTGAAGGGCTGCAAAACTCTGATGGCTGGTGGAACAGCATCACTCCCATTGACATCGACAATGATGGCGATATGGACTATGCACTGGGCAATTTTGGTCAAAATTCCCAATTGAAAGCCAGTGATACGGAGCCTGTTACCCTTTATGCGGATGATTTTGACGACAACGGCTCTTTGGACCCCATTCTTTGCTGTTATCTGGGTGGAAAGAACCATCCTGTTTATTCCAAGGACGATATTGGCTCCCAATTGGCCTACCTTAAGAGCAAATATGTCAATTTTGCTGACTATGCCTCCCAGACCGTTTCTGAGGTTTTGGGCGAGGACAACTTGGCCCGGGCACAAAAATTTGAGGCCCACACCTTTAAAACATCCATTTTAAGGAACAATGGCAATGGCTTCAGCTTTGAACCACTGCCTATTGAAGCACAGTTCGCTCCAATTTATGCCATAGTCCCTTTTGATGTGGAAGGTGATGGTGATACCGACCTGATGTTATTTGGTAATTTCTTTGAAACCAGGGTCAAATTCGGCAGGTATGATGCCAACCATGGACTTGTACTCACCAATGACGGAAACGGTCATTTCACCACAGTGGAACAGTCCAAGACCGGCATGAACATCACCGGACAGGTACGGGATGCCAAACTCCTAAATGGTTCAACGCTGCTTGTGGCCCAAAACAATGGCCCGCTATTGCTTTATAAAAACAACTCGACAAACTAAAAATGAAACTTTTTCTTTACTCAGGCCTCCTACTCTTTTTTATAAACGGATATTCCCAGGCTACCATTACCGAGGAAACCATGTCACTGGACACCTATGGGTTTGACACGCCAAACCCGGCCCCAATTCTTACGGAAAACCCAAAGATCTACCCCTATTTCAAGTATGAGGGCTATTCCCATACATCCACAAAGAAAAACTGGAATGTGGTGAAGTTGGAAAACGAGTATATCGAAGTTTACATATTGCCAGAGATTGGTGGAAAAGTTTGGGGCGCTGTGGAAAAGAGCACAGGAAACGAGTTTTTGTACAAAAATGAAGTGGTAAAATTCAGGAACATTGCCATGAGAGGACCTTGGACCTCGGGTGGTATTGAATTTAATTTTGGTATCATTGGACACCATCCCGCAACGGCCACACCCGTGGATTACATGACCCGAACCAATAGCGATGGCAGTGTAAGCTGCATAGTGGGCAATCTGGACCTACCCTCCCGTACCTATTGGCAGGTAGAGATCAAACTGGAAGAAGACAAGGCCTATTTTGAAACCAATGCCTCATGGTACAATGGAACGCCATTAGATCAGTCCTACTACAATTGGATGACCGGTGCAGCCGTGGCCACAAATGACCTAGAGTTCTTTATTCCCGGAAATGGCTATTTGGAACACAACGGTACTTGGGAGAAATGGCCCATTGATGATCAGGGAAGAAACTTGGCCCTCTACAAAAACAACGATTTTGGACCAGCAAAGTCCTATCATATTGTAGGGGACTACCAAAACTATTTTGGAGGATACTACCACGACAGAAACGTAGGTTTTGGCCATTTGGCCCCTTATGAGCAAATGCCTGGGCAAAAACTATGGCTTTGGGCCCTATCGCGTTCAGGAGGTATTTGGGAAGACTTATTGACCGATACCGATGGACAATACATTGAATTTCAGGCCGGGCGTTTGTTCAACCAGTACTCTCCCGGGACTGAAAACCCCATAACACAGGCCAATTTTGACCCGTATGTCATGGATTCTTGGAGCGAACAATGGTTCCCCATCAAACAAATTGGCGGTATGGAAGCCGCTTCAAAATATGGGGTGCTCAACGTGGAACGCAACGGGAATTCGGCCTATTTGGGAATCAATGCGCTTCAAGCATTTGATGAATCGTTACAGATTTTGGTAAACGGAAAAGAAGTATCCGTTGAAAACCTTCGATTACAACCCATGCAGATTTTTGAAAAGACGATTACCTGCAAGGACACCGATATTTTGGAAGTCAATCTTGGGAAAGGGAAGCTATACTACACGTCAAAGAGTAAAACCTTGCTTAAAAGGAGTTTCGAACAAGATGCCGACCTACAAATCTCGGAGGTGGAAAAACTATACCATGAAGCTTCGGAAGCCATTAAGTTCAGGGAATATGCCGTAGCCGAAGAACAATTGAAAGCGCTTTTGGCTTTGGACCCCTCCCATCCGGGCGGATTGGCCCTCAGTTCCATTTCGGAATACCGAAAAACCAATTATAGCAAGGCCTTGGACTATGCAAACAAGGGCCTACAGCTGGATATATATGACCCTACGGCCAATTATTTATCGGGAATAGCCTATTGGGCCCAAAATGATGCCCTAAACGCTTTGGAAGCTTTTGGATGGTCCGCAAGATCCATACAATACCGTTCTGTTTCGTATGCGCAGATGGCGGAAATCCATTTGCACGAAGGCAATCTGGAAACTGCCAAGGACTATGCCAAAAAAGCCTTGGATTACAATCAACATAATCTCAATGCAAGACAAGTTCTCTTGGTTGTACATAGGAAGATGGCCAACACCAACGCCTTCAATCAACAAATCCAAGAAATTTCCAAAATCAGCCCCATCAACCATTTTGCGGCCTTTGAGCAAATACTTCTATCGCAAAAAGACCCAAGCAACGTGCTGAAGGGTATTCAAAACGAATTCCCCAATGAGACGTTGTTGGAACTTGCCCTCTCCTACATCAATTTAGGTCAGCAAGAAGCCGCCACCCAAGTGCTGGGCGTAACAACAGATCCTAAGTCCCAACTTCTCATGGCGTACTTGGACCGAAACAGTACAACCGGCAAGAGTGCCGAACTTTTGGAGGAACTTTCCAAACAGTCCCCGGATTTTGTATTTCCGTACAGAAGGGAAACGCTACCCGTTCTGGAATGGGCTGCTTCAGCCAACCCAAATTGGAAGTTCAAATATTATTTGGCGCAAAACTACTTGTCCGTTGGTTTGGATGATAAGGCAAAAAATGCCCTTGAGGAGTGTGGTGAAGCACCAGACAATGATACGTTCTACAGATTTAGGGCAAAAGTGTTCCACAATGAGCCTTACGCCGTTCAGCTAAAGGATTATGAGAAGGCCCTTGAACTCAATGACGGCTATTGGAAAAATTGGGACGATCTTATGCTTTTCCTTTTGAAGCACGACAAAAATGAAGCTGCGGCCAACTTGGGGAAAAAGGTGGTCCGAAAGTTTCCGAAGAACTACAACGTGGGATTAAGCTATGCGAAGGCCCTAGTAGCCACCAATGTGTATCCCAAAGCGATTTCAATCCTCAACAATATCCAGATATTGCCTTTTGAACATGCTTCCGAAAGTAAAAGGGTCTATACCCAGGCACACATTTACCAAGCCAGAATGTATATGGTCAAGAATCAGTTTTCCAGAGCCATCCCCTTATTGGAGGCGTCAAAAAAATGGCCGGAAAACTTAGGTGTTGGCGCGCCCTACAATCCTGATGACAGAATGGCGAACTACTTATTGGGGCTTTGCCATTCCAACATGGGAAATACCTCAAAAGCCGATGCTGCTTTTAAAGAAGTGGCCGATTATGAAACCGCAAGTACCCCTAGGATGAATGACATCTTTTCTGCATTGGCCATGAAAAAGTTGAACCAACAGGATTCCTTGCAAAAACTTCTGGAAAAAATTAAGACGGGTGCGGACAAAAACCAGAATGCCGCCATCGTTTGGGCCTTGTACAACCAAAACAAGGACCAGGCCAAAAACCTAATGGTTTCAGAAGGTACGGATGAAAGACTGATAGACATTTTAACGGATTTATAATTTAAAAGAGTATGGTTTTCAAGCACAAAATCAGGAGCATTATTCTTTCCTTGGGCGTTGTTTTTTGTTTGACGCAATGCACGGAACCGGGACGTCATGGAGGACTTTTTCTGCCCGATGGTTTCGCCTCTGTGGTGGTTGTGGACAGTATTCCTGAAAGGGTACGCCACATGGATGTGACCGAGGACAATATTCTTTACGCCAAACTCAGAAACTCCAAAGAAGAAGGCGTTGCAGCGGCTTTACAGGATACTGATGGCAATGGCGAAGCTGACATCATCAAAAAATTTGGAGGAAGTAGTGAGCCCCAACGTTGGAGCTATGCCACTGCCATGCGAATCTATAATGGTTACATCTATTACAGTTCCGAATTGGTGGTGTATCGACAAAAACTGAGCCCCGGCAGCTTGGTTCCGGAAGGGGAAGTCGAGGTGATTTTGACCGATGACCATGAACATGGCAAGCACGAGCATATTGCCAAACCTGTGGCCTTTGATGACAAAGGAAATATGTATGTGCCCTTTGGAGCACCCTCAAATGCCTGCCAAGATCCAAAACGTACCCCGGGTGTTTCTGGAATGGATCCCTGTCCGCAATTGGAAGACCACGGAGGCATCTGGAAGTTCGATGCCAACAAGTTGGGGCAGACCCAAAAAGATGGTGTAGAATATGCAACCGGTATTAGAAGTGTGGTAGCCCTTACTTGGAACCCCGCAGATGGCGAACTCTATGGGGTAATGCACGGAAGGGACGACCTTTTGCGTTTATGGCCCGATAAATATACCCCATGGGAAAGTGCGCTTTTGCCCTCAGAGGAATTCATGAAAATCACCGAGGGATCGGACTTTGGATGGCCGTACTGCTATTATGACCAAATCAAGGGTAAAAAAGTCTTGGCTCCAGAATACGGTGGGGATGGTGAAATTATAGGAAGATGTGACCAGTACGAAGACCCTATCATGGGTTTTCCAGGGCATTGGGCCCCCAACGATGTGGTTTTTTATCAAGGGGATCAATTTCCCGATCGCTATAAAAATGGGGCTTTCATTGCCTTCCATGGATCCACCAATAGGTCTCCTTACCCCCAATCGGGTTATTTTGTGGGATTTGTCCCTTTCGAAAATGGTAAGCCCAGTGGGGATGTAGAAGTATTTGCCGATGGTTTTGCCGGCGTGGACCCTCTAGTAAGCGTAAGGGATGCGGTATATCGCCCCATGGGAATTGCTTTTGGCCCCGATGGTTCCATGTACATCTCCGACTCTGTAAAAGGAAAGATTTGGAAAATCATCTTTAATGGCGACCGCAACAATTTTGGGGAAGAGCAATTATTGGCCATGGAAGATCGCAAGAAACTCTCCCATATCAGGACACCCGATGAAATCAAGGACAACCTCATTTCAGGAGGACTGGTGGGAGGCCCAAAGGCATATCAGACCTATTGCAGTGCGTGCCACCAACGAAATGGTAAAGGAGCGCCGGGTAGATTCCCTCCCCTTACCGGTACCGATTGGGTAACCGGAGACAAGGAAAGACTCATCAGTGTAGTGCTTCGGGGTATGGAAGGCAGCCTAAAAGTGGGAGATGAAGTATACAATGGCATGATGCCCCAACACAGCTTTTTGAGTGACCAAGAAATTGCCGAGGTACTCACCTACATTAGGTCCAATTTTGGTAATGACGCCAGTTCTGTAAGTAAAAATGAAGTGACCAAATTAAGGGAACAACTCCAAGAGAGTGGTGAAAATGGTCCAATACAAGTGCAAACAGATTAACATTTATAAATAAAACCAACTTATGAAAACAAAAATTCTTTGGATAGGGAAATTGTATGCAACATCCTTCATCTTCTTATTTACCATGGTGACCATGGCCCAAGATTATGACATCTTGATCAAAAATGGGCATTTGATCGATGCCAAAAACAACATTGACAAAGTCATGGATGTTGCCATAAAAGATGGCAAAATTGCTGAAGTTTCCAATAGCATATCCAAAAACAAAGCCAAGACCGTAATCGATGCCAAGGGACTTTATGTAAGTGCCGGCTTGATAGACATCCATAGCCATAATTTTTATGGTACCGAATCCAATGCTTATTTGAGCAATGGTTTTTACGCTGTTCCACCAGATGGTTTCACCTTCAGAAGCGGTGTTACCACAGTTGCCGATGCCGGGGGTGCCGGTTGGAGGAACTTCAGACAGTTTAAAGAGCAGGTGATCGATAGATCCAAAACCAGGGTACTATCGTTTTTGAACATTGTAGGTTCTGGAATGAAAGGTGGCCCTATAGAGCAAAACCTAAGTGATATGGATGCCCGGATGACCGCCATGGTGGCCAGACAGTTTCCCAACGATGTGGTTGGGGTAAAATTGGCACACTTCAGTGGATTTGATTGGACACCCGCAGAAAGGGCTGCAGAGGCAGGAAGACTTGCCGATATCCCGGTTATGATCGACTTTGGTGGAAGTGAGCCCGAATTGTCTTTGGAAACACTCTTCATGGAAAAGTTACGTCCCGGAGATATTTTCACCCATGCCTATGGTCACGTAGATGGCCGTACCCCCATTGTGGATGAAAATGGAAAAGTAAGGAACTATGTTTTTGCCGCACAAAAAAGAGGGATCATTTTTGACGTAGGCCATGGTGGTGGAAGTTTTGTTTTCGAGCAAGTTGTTCCAGCCATGGAGCAAGGTCTGAAACCCAATTCCATCAGTACCGACCTTCACACTGGAAGTATGAATGGAGGAATGAAGGATATGGCCAATATCATGTCCAAGTTCCTAAACTTGGGTATGTCGTTAAGCGAAGTTATCACCGTATCAACTTGGGAACCGGCCAAAATCATTCAACGAACCGATTTAGGACATATTTCTGTAGGGGCTGTGGCCGATGTTACCGTATTAAACCATAAAAAGGGAGAATTCGGATTCATCGACACCAGGAATACCAAAATGGAAGGAGATCAGAAAGTAGAATGCGAACTCACCATCAGGGATGGTAAAGTGGTCTACGACCTCAACGGTCTTTCAAAACCTGCTTGGAGCAAATAGTGAATCCGTATTTCAATAAAAACAAATCCAATAAATAGTAAGAACATTTTTAATATAAACAACCAAAGATTATGAGCAGAAGAAAAGTTTTAAAAACGCTTTCCGCCCTACCCGTTGCGGGCGGATTAATGGGAACCGGATTGTTGTCCGCAAAAACCCTTGAAACAACGGTCACCCAAACCGCGGGCCGGAATTTCTTCAAGGAGTTGGGCGTACGTACATTTATCAATGCTGCAGGCACCTATACCTCCATGACCGGATGTCTAATGAGAAAAGAAGTGACCGATGCCATTAAATATGCAACCACTGAATACGTAAACCTGGACGATCTACAGGACAAGGTTGGCGAACGTATTGCCGAATTGCTCGATTGTGAGTATGCAACCGTTTCCTCCGGGTGCTTTGGAGCCATGACCATTGGATTGGCCGGTGTTATCTGCGGAATGGACAACAAAAAGGTAAGCCAGCTTCCTGACACAACCGGATTGAAGAATGAGGTTATTGTACAAAAAGGACATGCCATTGGATATACCCATGCCCTATTGAACACTGGAGCAAAAATTGTTGAGGTGGATGGTGTCAAGGAATTGGAAAAAGCCATCAATAAAAACACGGCAATGTTTTGGTTCCTTAATGCAAACACCGCTAACGGTAAAATTAAGCACGAGGAATTTGTAGCCCTTTCCCAAAAGCATGGTATTCCTTGTATGATTGATTGCGCTGCTGATGTACCTCCAGTGGAAAACTTGTTCAAGTACACCAAATTGGGCTTTGATTTGGTATGCTTTTCAGGAGGAAAAGGAATCCGTGGACCTCAGAGTGCCGGGCTTCTATTGGGTAAGCGTAAGTACATTGAGGCAGCAAGATTGCACTGCCCACCAAGAGGTACTACCATTGCCAGGGGTATGAAAGTGAACAAAGAGGAAATTTTGGGTATGTTGGTTGCTTTGGAGGTTTACTTGTCCAAAGACCACGAACAAGAATGGAAACTTTGGGAAAGCCAAATCGAATTGATCAGTGAAAGTGCCAAATCCGTTGCAGGTGTTGAGACTGAAATCCATGTACCTCCGGTTGCCAACCATGTACCCAGTCTAAGAGTAACTTGGGATGAGAGCATTGTGAAAATCACAAAAGAGGAAGCCCGTAAACAACTTCGTGAAGGTCACCCATCCATCCAAACCGTTGGAGGTAAGGATGATATAGGTATTACCACTTGGATGATGGACCCAGGACAAGAACGCATTGTTGCACAACGCTTGAAGGAAATATTGGCTAACGCATAAATAAGTCTGATATGAAACGTACAATCGCTTTTCTTGCCGTGGTCTTGATAGGAGCTGTCTCCTGTCAACCCAAACAAGAAAATTCAACCACAGTTGAAAATGAACCCGTAAAAAAAGAGGAGGTGATTGATCCCAGTTATAATCCTGAAGCAAAAATTCAGGAGCTGGGCATAACGTTGAGTGAGCCTTCTCCACCAGTCGCCAATTATGTGAATGCCGTCCGTGTTGGGAATCTGATTTTCCTTGCCGGAAAAGGTCCCCTTAAACCCGATGGCAACAACATCACTGGAAAAGTAGGTGACGATCTTTCCATTGAGGATGGATATGAAGCAGCTCGAATTACGGGAATCAACCAACTCTCCGTTCTGAAAGGGGAATTGGGCAACCTCAATAAGGTGAAACGTGTCGTAAAAGTGAAGGGAATGGTGAATGCTGCACCCGATTTTACGGACCACCCCAAGGTAATCAATGGGTATTCCGATCTAATGGTCGCCGTTTTCGGTGAGCGCGGAAAGCATGCCCGTGCCGCCGTGGGAATGGGTTCTTTGCCAAGCAATATTGCGGTTGAAATTGAAATGATAGTAGAGGTACAAGACTAAATCAACCAACACTATATAAAAGGGAAGGTAGAATTGCTCTTATGGGCAATTCAATCTTCCCTTACTTTTTTCAGCTCTTGGATATACTCCCTTGGTGATTTTCCCGTGTATTTCCTGAACACCGTTGAAAAGTATTGCGAAGAATTAAACCCCAAAGCATAGGCCACCTCGGTCACGGAAGACTCCATTGGCAATATTTCCTTGGCTTTTTCCATACGTTTTCGGTTAATGTATTCCTTCGGGGTATTCCCCGTGTTCAGCTTAAACCATGCCTTAAAATACCCTGTGGACACCTGGATCAGGTCGGCCAGCTCATCCACATACATATTTCGATATAGATTCTTCTCTATGAAATCGTCGATCAGTATAACCCGTTGGGAAACCTCAGCTTCCAGTTTCCGTTGGGAAAGGTCCAAGGTATCCAATAAGAGACGAAGCAACAGCGCTTCCCTTCGAATTTCACCCAAATCCATTGCTTTATGGGTCGACAAGGCAAACAGTTCCACCAACAGCTCCTTGACCTGCTGCGCACCTCTAAAAGGAATATTGGAAGCCTCCTCCAGCCTTTGCAAAAGCAAACTACTTTTTGTTTGGGGAAGATGGCATAGCTTTCCCCCATCCCCTATAAGTTTCAACTGTATCCAATACAGCTCACCCTTTTCCTCGGGCATCCCACCCGTGTCATGGGCCCTATTGGGAGGGACTATTAAAATGTCACCGCCTTTTAGGTAATGTCTGTGACCTTCCACGATATACTGTTGCACCCCATCAAGGCAATAACAAATTTCAATCATATCCGCATGGAAATGGGTTTCCAAACCCGGATTTGCCCTTGCATACCTGTAATGCCCAAATTGTTCCACCCTCGGAATGCGGTGCTGATGGGGCAAAAGAACAGTTCGGGTGGATATCTCTTTCATTAAATGTTCAAAAAAGTAAGGTTGTACAAAAATAGTAGCTATTTTGGATTGGAGTTCTGATTTTTGGAAAAACGAAATATCATGGAAAATATCAAAGAAACTTTCAGCGTAGAAGGCTATGTGGCCATCCCTTCACTATTGACAGCCCATGAGGTTGAGGAGCTACGAACCATATACAATCAACTCCTATCTGAAACGGAGAAGACCAAAGGCTTGCGCAGTGACTTGGCCGGTAGCACCAATGGAGATGGTAAAAAAGTAGAGCGCATCACCCAAATTATGCGACCCAGTATGATCGAGGAAAAACTAATGGCACATAATGCCTATAAAAAAGCCTCGGAATGGGCCAAGCATTTGCTTGGAGAGGACATGGAACTTGATTTTGATATGTTGATCAATAAAGCACCCCATACTGACACCGAAACACCATGGCACCAAGATGCTGCCTACTGGATTGATTTGCCAGATAAGCGAGCCGCAAGCTGTTGGATTGCATTGGACCATGTGCATGAAGCCAATGGTTGTATGTGGTTTTTGCCTGTTGATGAAAAAAAAGTGCTCCCCCATCAAAGTCTACCCGGAGGTGGAGCCCTCTATTGTGAAGCCGATACCGCGAATGCCAAACCCATTCCTTTGCAGGCTGGTGGATGCACCTTTCATGATGGGCACACCCTGCATTACAGCAAGGGTAATAGTACGGATGGACAACGCAGGGCATTGATTTTGAATTTCAGGCCAAAACAGATGATCCTTTTGGAACGGGAACAGGGAATGGACCATACGGGCAATCGCGAAAAAAGGAGTTAACAGCCTGTTTACTATATACTCCCAAACATAAATCGCATAATAGCCTAGAAATGATTCAAGTAAAGAAGAATGCTGAATGATACATGACCAAGCCCAGTCCGTTAAACAGGACCGGGCTTGGCCAACTGGTATAGAGAACTAAAGTCTAGCGCTGCGTTTCTACGTAGCGTCTTTCCACTTCTTTCCAATCGACCACATTCCAAAAAGCATCGATATACTCTGGTCTTTTGTTTTGATAGTTGAGGTAATAGGCATGCTCCCAAACATCCAATCCCAAAATGGGAGTACCTTGGTCTGGGGCCGTATCCATCAGTGGATTGTCTTGGTTTGGAGTGGATGTTACTTTCAATGCACCATCTCCATCAACGATCAACCAAGCCCATCCAGAACCAAAACGGGTTGCTGCAGCATTGGCAAAGGCCGTTTTAAACGCTTCCACCGATCCAAATGCACTTTCAATGGCCTCGGAAAGCTTTGCCGGTAATTCGGTACCAGCTGGTGTCAAAATGGTCCAGAACAGACTGTGGTTGTAGTGACCACCGCCATTGTTTCGGATACCACTGGACAAATTTGAGATCTTTCCAAAGAGACTTTCCAAATCAGAGTCCTCAAGTTTGGCCTCTTCCAATGCAGCGTTAAGTTTGCTCACATAGCCTTGGTGATGCTTGGTATGGTGAATTTCCATGGTTGTTGCATCAATATAGGGTGCCAAAGCGTCATAACTGTACGATAATTCCGGTAATTTGTAACTCATAATATGTAGATTTGAATAAAATGACTTTTAAAAACAATACAAAGATATTACATTTGTCAAATAAACCAAATAATCACTTTGTTTATTATGAATAATAGTGTTCCAGAAAACGAACGGGCTATTTGGATACTCAAAAATGAGGGTGAAAAAACGTTGAAAGATTTGGCCCAGTCCCTTGGTGTAACTACGGAAGGTGCTCGGTTTCAGCTTTTAAAACTCTCCAATGATGGCTATGTAAAATCTGAAAGCAGGGCCTTGGGACGAGGACGCCCACAACAATTCTGGTCTTTGACAAAAAAAGGGCATGGCAAGTTCCCCGATTCCCATTCGGAGCTGACCTTGAGATTGATCAACACCATCAAGGAGAACTTGGGAGAGGAAACTTTGTCCCAACTCATCAATTCAACAGGAGAGGATAACCTACGGAACTATCGCAAGATGATTGTGGAAACGGACCCTTTGGAGTCAAAAGTTGAAAAATTGGCCGAATTACGTGAAAAAGAGGGCTATATGGCCCATTACGAACAAAATCAGGATGGTGATTACCTATTGATAGAAAACCACTGCCCCATTTGTGCCGCTGCCACATTATGCCAAGGTTTTTGTGCCACGGAACTGAATACCTTCCAATCGGTTCTTGGACCCAACGTCAAAGTGGAACGTATAGATCATATTCTTGCTGGGGCCAGGCGCTGCGCCTATTTGATCCAGGATAAAACAAAAAGCTAACGCAAAACCACCATTCGCTCTTCCTGTATCTTCCCGGGGCCATGGAAAAGCCTTCCTTATCCATTATAAACCCGCCAAAACCTTCAAATTAAGTCCTTATCGAATTTTAAGGATCAATAAAAGGCCTATCTTGTAGAGACTAAACCTCAACCATTAAGAGCATTGCGAATACACAGCGACTGTAAAGGTCATGTCACATCAGCCTCTTTTAAGATACTAATCCTGATTCTTTGTATTGGGACTTATGTATCTGGTTATACCCAAAATTCATCCACCACCCACAATAGATTTTCTTTCAACGACCTTACCGTAAACGACGGGCTTTCCCAAAATAGCGTGGTGAGCATAGCCCAAGACACTACCGGGTTTCTTTGGTTTGCCACACAAGACGGGCTCAACCAATATGACGGAAAGGAATTTAAGATTCTCCAAGAGCAGTTCGAAGATGTTACCCGACCTTCCTATAGCAAACTGGGCAAAGTTTACATTGATTCAAAAAATACCCTCTGGGCCATTACCAACCCCGGAACCTTGAAATTTTATGACGAAAAAAAGGGGAGGTTTCAAAAAGTGGAGGCCTTGGACAGTGCAAGCGTTATTTATGAGGATTCCAAGAAGAACCTTTATGTGGGCACTTTTGGAAGAGGGCTCTACAGGATATCACATGATACAGGGGACACCTTATCCATCCTGGACAAAGCGGTCCAAAACCCAAATATTCACGATCTCATAGCATACAAAAATGACCTCTGGATCGCAGCTTCGGGCGGAGTGTTCAAACTGAATCCCAAAGAGCATACCTTGAACGAAATTCCCAGCATACCCGACACCAATTTCAGCTCCTTTGCGCAAAAAGACAATACCATTTATGTAGGAAGTTATGGAAAAGGACTCTTTATGGCTTCCAACGATAATGATGGCTTGGAGCAGTTCAACGGGTTTAAAGAAAAAATGTTCCCCAAAGATTTGGTAATTCTGGACCTATTGATCGATCAGCATGGTAAACTTTGGGTGGCCACCTATGGCCAAGGGCTGTACATTATTGATTTCTCTTCCGAACGCATTAGTCATTTTATGGCGAACAAGAACAACCCGAACGCCATTCACTATAACGACATACTCTCCTTATTTGAAGATGCTTCCGGAACCGTTTGGTTGGGAACGGATGGGGCGGGTCTCAGCTATTTTGATCAATATTTGGCAAAATTCAACACACTTACCAATAAACAACTTCCAAGGGACATCCATGTTGATGTTATCCGTGCCATTGCAGAGGAAAATGGGACCATCTGGCTTGGGACATCGGGAAAGGGCTTGACGAAAATTAGGCTGGGCACACAACAGTACAGAACCATCAAAGCAGAAAATTCCAATTTACTGGGAGACCGAATCATGTCCTTACACTATGATGGTACCACCTTGTGGATAGGCCATCAGGACCACGGTCTACAATTGATGGATTCCAACGGAGGCATTGCCACTGCCCAAGGAACACAGAACTTTACCATTTGGAAAATCCTTGACGCCCCGAAAGACCGCCTATGGCTATGCACCCGCAACCATGGCTTGATCCTCTACGATAAGATAAACGGAAAAACCATCCAATATACCGCGGAAAACTCTGGGCTAAGCTCCAACAACATACGAACCGCGGAAACGGGAAAATCAAACTTCCTTTGGATTGGGACCGAACAAAACGGTCTTTTTCTCTTGGATGTGGCCAGCAACACAATTACTGGGGTCACATCGATTCCCGATAAAATCAAATCCCTCTATTACAGTTCCGATACCCTTTGGATAGGCACCAATGGCAATGGGCTGAAATCCTATGTTCCATCCAATGGAAACATTCAACACTTTACCACCCAAGATGGTCTCCCCAACAATGTCATCTATGGTATCTTGCCAGATGCACAACATAATTTATGGCTGAGTACCAACAAGGGGATTTCCAAATTTTCCGTGACCAATGGAAATCCCGACATTGAAAACTATGAAAACTACGATGGCCTGCAATCCTATGAATTCAATACCGGGGCCTATTTTAAAGCAGACGATGGCACACTGTATTTTGGAGGACTGGAAGGACTCAACTGGTTTAAGCCCGATCAACTGGAAACCAACCCTTTTAAACCCAAAACGGTAATCACCAATGTAAAGATTTTCAATGCCAGCCGTAACCTTACCGAGAATGTCCCCTTAAAGCATACACAAAATACCATCACCTTTACGTTTTCATCCCTGCAATTTTCACAACCCAATTTAAACGAATACAAATACCGTTTGACCGGCTACGATGAAGATTGGGTGTATGCAGGAAACAACAATGAGGTCCGCTATACCAATTTGCCTCCTGGCGAATACAATTTTCAGGTAATGTCCAGCAATTATGATGGTGTTTGGGGCGATATACCCGCTTCCTATGATTTTGAAATAGAACAGCCGTGGCACTTTACCAACATGGCCATTGCTGTATTCACCACATTTATCTTCCAAGGGTGCTTTATTGCCATTGGCATTTTTATGTTGCTGTTGTATTTCAGGTTACGGAAACAGGACTATCTATTGTACGGTATTTACATTTTGATATTTGCCACCTATTTCTTTTTAAGAATAGATCTTGAACTGGAGTTGCAGCTGTTTTTTGAAAATTATGACACTTCCTATTATTTTTTGGCTCCGTTGGTATTCTTATTATCAGGGGTTTTTATAGCCTTCGTGGACTCATTTGCAGAGATCAGGGAACATCATGCCAAATTTTCACGGGAACTCAAATGGTTTTCCGTCGCCACCTATTTGGCGGCAATTTCCATATTCTTTTATGTGCTTCTCACCAAGGATTTTTTACTGGTAAAAAGGCACTTGAACCTGCTATTATTGCCTTTGCACCTATATGGGATCTACGCCGTGATCAGGGCCTTCATTGTGGTAAAATCCCCTTTACGATATTATATTCTCTTGGGGAATTTTTTCCTCATCGGGTTTAGCATGGTGGGGTTGAACTTGGGGAATCAGCATTCATTTTCAGGGGGTGTGGAATCCAATAACGTTTTTGGCTTTTACAGTTTCAATATCACCCAGTTGGGTGTTTTCTTGGAACTACTGGTATTCTCCCTGGGGTTGGGACACAAGTTTTATCTGGTTGAAATCGAAAAAAACAGATTTCAAAAACTTGATGAACTAAAGACCAAACTCTACACGGATATTTCGCACGAAATTAGGACACCCCTTACCCTAATTTCTGGCCCCATAGAGCACCAACTGGGCCGAACAGGACTTTCCACCGAGGACAGAAAAGAACTGTCCCTAATAAAAAACAATGCCCAAAGGCTTCTGGGGCTGGTCAACCAAATGTTGGACCTCTCCATGATAGATTCCGGCCACTTACAGCTCCATATTGCCAAGGGAGACCTTAGGGGATTGTTGATACAGTTGGTTGAGGCCTTTAGATACATCGCCAAGGAAAAACACATCACCATTACCTACGACTTCAAAAAGATGGACCATGCTTGGTTTGATAGGGACGTGATTGAAAAAATAGTATCCAACTTATTGTCCAATGCCGTAAAATACGCTCCAAAAAACAGTGAGGTCTTGGTCAATGCGGAACGGACGGAGGACAGTTTTGTCTTTTCCATACTGAATTCCACCAGCGAAATGGAAATTGAGGATTTGGGCAAGCTGTTCCAGCGTTTCTACCAGAACAATGAGTCCACCGAAGGCGTTGGGGTGGGACTGGCCCTAGTCCGGGAATTGGTCACCCTATCCAATGGGAGCATCATTGCCAACAATATTGGAGAAGACAAGATTCAATTTACCCTTACCCTGCCCATTACCCAAACGGGTTATGATATGGACACCCCTAATGATTCCTTCGCAGCAGAAGGTGATTCCATAAACTCGGTCCAAACCATACCACAGGTCACCCAAAAACCCTCTTTACTCATTGTTGAGGACGACAAGGATGTCTTATCCTATACCGTTTCCATTTTTAAGGGTGAGTACAAGATCATGACGGCGGGGAACGGAAAAGAAGGTGTTGAAATGGCCCTGAAAAATCTTCCCGACCTGATCATAAGCGATGTCATGATGCCTGTTCAAAATGGCATAGAACTCTGTGACCAAATAAAGAGCAATGAGCTTACCAGTCACATTCCAGTGCTATTGCTTACCGCAAAGACCAGTGAAGAAAGTCAGCTTAAAGGGCTAAAAACAGGAGCGGATGCCTATGTGACCAAGCCTTTCAACCCCAATATTTTAAAAGTTCGGGTAGAAAAGCTTTTGGAGAACAGGGAACGACTTCGGGAACATTACTCCAAAACCTTTAAGGTAAATCCCGGTCTTGTTCCCACCAAAACGGAGGCCGAATTTTTAAAGCGTCTCCAACAGGTGCTGGACGATCACATTACCTCTTCGGAATTTACCAGCGAAAAATTCTCCGAGTTGATGCACATGAGCCGTTCACAACTGCACAAAAAGCTCAATGCCATCACGGGAATGTCCACAACAGAATTTGTTCGGGCACAACGCATCAACTTGGCCACAGACCTCTTGCGCAAATCCGACGCCCCAATTTCTGAAATTGCCTATCAGGTTGGATTCAACACACCCTCTTATTTTAATAAGTGTTTTAAGGAAATCCAGGGCTGCACTCCTGTTGAGTTTCTTTCCAAGTAGCCCTAAAACAGGCTTTTCTCCCCTTTGGAAACATATGTTACATCATTGAAAACATATGTTACATCCCCGTCTTTTCCCGTAAGATACCTTTACGACAAGTATCATTTTTAGGCATAGGCCACCCCAGGCACCATGAAAGATAAAAAGGGACACGATAAAATTTACCTGAGTATAGACCACCTAAAAAATGGAACATACCAACTGAACATCCTATTGGCAAACAAAGTTGTACAGACCTTGGAAATCCATAAAGAAGGAACCCTAACATCAAAAATGTAACGGACGGGAACGCCCCCCTCCCATCCCTTACCTCAATTAAACATAAAGAACCATTAATACGATCATTATGAAAAGAAGAGTGAAACTATTGCTGATATGTAGCTTGGCCGTATCGTTTTCCACACAGGCCCAATTTTTGAAAAAGCTGAAGAAAAAAGCCGAAAATGCAGTTGAGCGCACCATCCTGAACCGTACGGACGAAGAAGTATCCAAAGGAACCGATAAGGCCATCGATTCCATTACCCAAGGAAAAAAAGAGGGCAAGACCAGTGGAAAAACCACTAGCGGAAGCACCTCAAAGAATATTGGGGAGACGGAAAAAAACTTGGACCAGAAAAAACAGGATCAAGCCAAGGAAGCCGCCATGCAGAAAAAAATGGCCGGTCTCTTAGGTGGGGGTGGACTCAAGGGAATCCCCGATGTCTATGAGTTTTCCTATAGGGCCACCATGAAGATCACTACCCAAAAAGAGGATACCGAAATCCAATATTGGATGGAACCCGGTCAACGCTATTTTGGCAATTGGCACAAAGAAGGCAAGATGAGCAATATCACGGTGATGGATATGGAAAACCAAGCCATGGTAATGTTTACGGATGATGGGGAACGCAAATCGGCCATGAAGATTCCTTCCAGTAAAAAAATGATGGAAAAACTCACCAAAAAAATGGAGGAAAAGAACCAAAATGCCAAAGAAGACATTAAAATCACCCCCATTGCCGACAAGACCATTTTGGGGTACCGTTGCAAAGGGTATCAGATAACCAGTAAGGACGGTATTTCCAAAGTATGGATCACCAATGAGACTCCAGTGGGGTACTTGGGTGGCATAGCCAATGCCGAAAATCTTCCCTCCAGCGTATTACCTCTTGGCGAGAACACCATGTTCATGGAAATGCAATTTGAATCGGCCAAGAAGCAAAAGGACAACTTTAGCATGGTATGTACCGAACTCAAGGAAGAAAGCATGACCATAAAGAAAGAAGAATACGCCACCATGGGCGGGTTTTAATAGGATTGAACCTCTAAAATGTACGACATGAAAAAAATATTGGGATACACCATACTCTTCCTGTTCTTAAGTACAGGAGCAAGGGCACAGGAATTTGACCTTGGGGACATCATGGGCGAAGCACAGGAATTTTTTGGAGAAGCGCAGGAAAAAGCGGAACACCAAGCAGATACTGAGGCCCAGAAAAAGTTTGAGGCCGCATTCAAGGATAAGTTTAAAAAATGGGGAGAATACTTGAATGAACTTGACGGCTATTCAGCCGACACCAAATGTGCCTATATGATCTTTAAATATAAAATAGAGTACGATGCCCTTGTCAAAGAAACTACAGCTGCTACAAACTGTTCAAAGAAATATGACCTGTATGGTATGCAACTAATGGCAAAATTGTCCTCAACAAGTATCATTTATTGTTCTGAAGATTTATTTAATCTTATAAACTATAGTTTGGGGGGGGAAGAAATCGAAAATAGGGATGCCAGGGTCCGTACTTTGGAGAAAGAGATTTTTGATATCATCAAAATTAGTCGCAATACACACAGGAGGGATGCAATGAGCTTGAGAGACCCGGAACTATCCGATTTTGAGGCCACATTTTTGGAGGTCTTTGGTTATAAAAATCCTGATTTGATGGAAGACCACTTTAATCATGAAGCGGATGACTCGATATTAGCAGAGATCAACGGTGTTCTTATGGCATATTTTCATCCCGCACAGCTCCTTGCCAGTACAATTTCAATTAGCAAGGAAATGGATAAACTTAAACCCTGTGCAGGTCTTTAACATCAAACACAACACCATGAAAATCAATACACCATACTTTATCCCTTTGATTTCACTCCTTCTCATTTCCTGTGGGAGCAAAGAAGAAAACAAAAAAGAACCGGAAACATCCGTCACTACCGAGCTTGTCAAAATAGTCAAGGACACTCAGGAAAACCGGGAAACACTGGTCCATGAAACCCCGCTTACCAAAGAGCAGTTTGCGGCTTGGTTGCCCGAAACAGTATTGGGGATGCCCTTGACTTCCTCAACCATTAACATGCTTCCGGGAATTGGTTCCTGTGGTGCTACCTACAGTATACAAAACAGAAGGGTGCGGGTAATGATCATTGATGGCGCTGGCGAAAAGGGAAACAATGCAGTGAGCACCTACCGGATGTCCAGCACCATGGAATATGACGAAAAGGGCTCTTGGGGCAGCACCAAGACCACCACCATCAATGGAATTAAAGTAAAGGAATCCGCTTTAAAAAATGGCAAGTTCAATCTGTCCATGTTCTACGACAACCGATTTGCCGTTGATGTGGAAACCTATGAAGTAAGCCACGAAGAATTGGAACAACTCGTCAAGGAATTGAATTTAGGGCAGCTTCACTGATCTCATCAACCTTATCTGTATGAAAGACCATAGCACATTATTGATTTCCGATGCCTCTCGAAGGGATTTTTTCAAACAACTGGTATTGGGCGGTTCCGGACTGTACCTATCTCCCTTGTTGTTTCAAAGCTGTACCAGTGAGGATTTGGGCAGGCCTCCCTTTGGAATTTGGGAAGACATGATCAAAATGTTGGAACAAAGCCCAGACCACTTGATGGCACGGCGCAAAACCCTTGTGGCCTCCAAAGACCCCAAAGCTATGACGGATTTTGTAAGGGATAGTTTCCAAGCAATACCGTCCTATCGGGATTTTTTATCGCAAATTGCACATTACACCCAATACGGGACAGAGATGGCCTTACGCTGTGGACTGGCCACCCCAAGGGAGAAGGCCGAAATATTGAAAGATATGTTGATAGAGGCCGGCTTTGAGGCCAAAGTGGTGTGGGAGCACACGAATATTTCATTGGAGGAATCCAAAGCCATTGTTTTTAAAAAATACATCCCGGAATTTGATCCCCCCATTTCCAATCGGAAAATGCGAAGATGGCACAAGGCATTGGATATTACAGAAACAGGAGAAAGCTTTGAGGTCATCCCCGATTGCATGGAAAAGTCTGAGGCATTGGCCCATGATCTCTTGGGAAAAATTGACAAAAAATATATCCGGGAAGCGGTCATCAACCAAAAAATTCATAAAAATGGGGTTCCCTCGGTAGTCTTCACCGAAAATGGGGAAGAGAAATATGCCCATGTGTTCGACCCCACAGTGCCCTTCGGTCAGCTGCACCCCACCAACGAAGAGAAAGAGTTCGATAATGCCACTGCACTAAAAAAACCTAAGGAACAAAATATTACCATAAGCCTTTCGTGCAGGAACGTTATGGACAAATGGAACGAGACAACCCTAGTTTCAGGAACTTGGAAACTATCCGAACTCCTTGGAAACCAGCTTCAGGTGCAATTTTTGAACAATATGACATTTGGGAATCAAGCCACAAAAACGGTATCCCAAATATGCAATTTCACCCCATGTCTGGCCCTGCAGGATATCTATAAAGATGTGGCCTATTTGGAAGAGCGTTCCTTTTTAGGTGAACCCATCACCTTGGAAGGCGAAAAAGTGCTGGAACGATACAATCCTGCCGTACTCTCAGAAGAAGATTCCGCAGTAGCTATTGGCTACATTCACTCTTTTGAGGGAAAGGTACTTCCACAAGCCTATCCAAAGGTACGATTGGAACTGGAACCCAAAGATGCCGAGGGGAATATCATTGGCGGACTTTCGGCTTCCAATTTTGAGTTGGTGGACAATGGGGAATCACCCATAGGGTGGATGCAACAGAACTCCATTTCCCCCAAAATACTTTTGTTATACGACACCTCCTTGAGCATGCCGGTAGAATATCGGGGTAAAGGTATCAAAGAGTTTTTGGTGCGAACTGAAAATATGATACGGGAAGCCTATCCATCTGCCAAAATAATACTTCAAGAAACAGGTTCAAACGTCTACACTTCCCTGTTAAATGCAAAACAAGTGGATGCCGACCTTATCTTATATGCAACGGACGGGCATAACAGTGATGAGTACGATGAGTCATATCAATCCATTTATGATGCAGGCCCTCCAGCCATTTTGCTCAATGTATTTTCGGTAGACACATTCTACAAGCCCCTAAGGGAAAATATGGACTTTGTTGAGATTGCTGCTGATGACCAGGAAAAGACCATAGCTGAAATCAAAAATTTTGTGGGTCAATTAAAGTTTCCCACCTATGTACTTACCTACAATTCCTTTGATGAAAATGAAAGTCACAAGCTCATGGTAAAGGTCAAGGGAACGGAACACCAAATTGAGCTGTCTTTCACCTTTCCAAAAAATGAAAATATATTGGGAAACCGGATGATTGGGCTCTACCTGACCATAAAAGGAACTGGTTTGAGTCCCATAAAAAGGGTTTTGGCCGGATATGAACCGGATCTTGACAAGCACGGGAATGCGTTAGGCCCAAACCGACAAATGATAGACGAAGTCCACCAAATGTTATTGGGCGGTGCGGTCATGTCCTTTGAACGGGAAGCCCCTACCCTTTCACTTCAACTTACCGAATATTTAAAGACCCTGATGAGCAATCGGGAATGGTTTGAGGCTTTTCAAGATAATGAAACTGACATGGCATTGGAAGCATTGGGAAAGGGGACCTTAAGTTATCCGTCAATTTTGCTGACCATGATGCAGCCCTTGCAAGATCAGGTCACGGAAAATGCAATAACCTATCCCAGTGGGTTCAGAACTTGCCTCATCAAGTGCATTCCTGGCTATTACAGCAAAACCACCAGGATGTCCTTTGATTATATGCCTACCTCCGAATACCTTTCCATAACATACAGTGGCTTGAATACTTTTGAGGAAACCGTTAAAAAAACGGCTCAATTGGCCATTCTGGAAGCACATATGTTCAGCGATAGCGCCTATTCCCAATTGCATAACAAACCATTGCTTTTGAATAAGGATAGGGGAAACCATGAAGCGTTTGTCAAAAAAGCGTTGAAAGAAGATTTTCCCTATTTCTACCCTTTGGTGTATGGTGGTTCCGAGTTGAAATTTATGGATACCTCATTACAAACAAGGTCCTTTTGGAAGATAGACCCCTTGAGGGGTGAGCTCTATGGTATTCTCCCCGACCAGACCGGAGGCGGCAGCAGTAGTACCGAAGAGCAATTGCGCAATCTCGAAACCGTGATGAAAGAGTACAATAAAATACTGACAGCCATAAAGGTGGGAATGGCCATTCCCGGAATTGGCTCGGCCCCACTTTCCATAGTGGCGGCCTACAGTTTCACCTTGGTGAGGCTTTATGCCATAGCCTCGGAAGCCATCATCTTGATGTCAACGGAAAAAATGGATGAACAACTTTCGGCTGCCATGCAACAACTCGCTTGCAATGTTTTAAAGGCGATTACGGTTTCCAGGGTAAAAGGGCCTTTGTCCAAAGGCAATAGTGGGATTGAATTTCTAATAGCGGCCATGGGAAGCAATGCTCCCATCTGCTAACCAAACCTACCCATCTCCAAAGCCGTTTCAATGTCGTTGGCCAATTCTTCCACCACCTTTATATTGTCCAACTTTCCGGATGGAAAAGAAAACAGTCCGTCACGATTCAACACCGCCAAATACATCTGTCTATGCTGAAAAGACAGAAATATGGGGCGATCAAACTTTTCTTTGGGCGCTGTCGCTCCACTAACTTGACCACGCAGCTGCGTCACTTTTAGCAGTATTTCCTTTTCGTGTGCCATGTACTTATTGAGCATGGCCACAAGGTTCGGGATTAAATCGAACCGCTTCTTCAGATAGATTTCAATACTGCCAAAGGCTTGTACCACTTGATTCTTCCTAGCACTGATTTGGTTGTTGGCGATGATGGCAATAAGGCCAATAAGCGCCACAACGGAACCAATGATTATAATTTTCATACCCATGTTTTATTCGTTTTTGTATTCCTCACCATTGAATTTCAACCCTGAGGTTTTGGTTGAGGTCGTTTCTTTTGAGATACACTCCCCGCTTTTATCTTCTTCGTTTATGGTCTCGGTAATCTTGCTTTTTACCAAAAAATCAAACCAACCGTTGGTCTGCTCGGCTGATGGGATGAGCAACTTCTCAGTGCGAAGAAATTGCCCCAAACAATCGGTATCCCATTCGCCACCGTACTCCATGACACTATAATTGCTCAGAATTTTTTGCAGGGATTGGCCCGATTCCACAAAAAGCGATAGGGTCTCATTCTCATACGGATTGGCATGGGACATCCCATAATAGTATACCCGTATGCCAAAGGCCCTCTTAGCTTCAGTGACATGATAGGGGGCTGTATCGATTTTTATCTCTTTAAGCACTATGGCATCAGAGACCCATTGATTGGTTTTGGCACTTTCAAAGAATCTATGTGTTATTTCCCCTGTATGGGCATTGGCAATCACAATATGACGGTTGAGTTCAAAATAGTGCTCTCCCTCATCAACGATTTCGGGAATGACCATAATCTCACCACCGGGGTATTGAGGCATGGCCTTAGCGGTGACCAAACTCATATCAACGGCCAATGGGTGAATTCGGAGTTCATCTAAAATGGACAAAACCAAAGTGTACTCCGCAAGGGTTTCACTTAATGTTCTAGAATCCATCGCTTCTATTATTCCATCTCCATGGATGCTGTATTCCTTTTGCTCAATCTCCTTTTTTTCGGACCAAAAAATATGGTTCACCGTAAGCTTGTCCGCGCTTATCCTGGATTCCACTCTGGACATGCCTTCGGCTATTTCGTCATAAGCCACCAATTGATGGTCAATGATGTTGCCTTCAAAGTCATAGTTGATCAATGTGGATTCCATTTCGTGATCACCCTTTCTGTAGGTCACAACCACGGTATGAAAGCTTGGGGACAATTCCAGTCGGTATAAGTCCATTGCCCGATAATTGGAGCCTTCATCATGGAAATCGGGATATATTCCTTCTATGCCAAGCGCCTTGTCATTAATCTCGCTTATATCGTCTTCATCAATAAAACGGTCAAAATTCGTTGTATCGATTTGAGGTATTTGTTTGGTCTTTATTAAGGCCATTGCCTCTTTAAAACCAAGGGTTGTTTCCCCATGGTCGACTACCGGTTCCAAATGGACTGTTTTTTCTTCCGGTTCGGCAACCTCTGGTCCCTTATTCTCTTTTGGCTTTTGATTACAGGAGACCAATAAGGTCACTGATAGCGCATATACTAATTTCATAGCTTTTAAATTAGATTTATGGTTTTTTCCAACAGATAGTGCAACGTGGCCACCGAGATCAGTATGACCAATAGGGCGATTATCCGTATCCCAAGTTTGTTCTTGCTCAAAGTCCATTTCCTGTTGATGAGGAAGACATCAAAAATTATAAATAGGACAGCTACAATACCCCCAATGATCAACCCAATACGAACCAACCCAAAGAGGTATATTTTACCAAGGAAAAAATTCCAAGTGTTTGTGGGTTCTGGTGGCGGGCCCAGCACAACATACATATAGCCAATCCCAAGGAGAAGTGCAGCCATGGTCCATAGCGCGTACTCCCAAATAGTTTTGGCCCACTTTTTCCGTGAAATGGTTGCTTCCCTGTTCATTTTTTGGACCGGGAATTGGATTTGACAGGGACCATCTCCCACAAAATCTCTGTTTTGGACACCTCCCCTTTGTCAAAATAAATTAGTTCACCGCAATACTGTCCAGAACCATTTTCACAGGGATTCCAATGGAACTCTGCCAACCGATAATTGCTATACATGGACAATTCTTCCACGACAAAACCACTGGGATCTTCCTCATTTTCCAAAAAATAGGCCGTACCTGCATCTGCAAATAGGTTGATACCCCAGCTCTTGCTGTATTGATAAAAACGCAAGGAATAATTGGAAGCAGCTTTTAAAGTGGAGACACTCTCATTGCTTTTATTCACCTGTTCAATGACATATTCCTTAATGGCAGCATTCAGCTCCTTTTTGTCCTTGATCGGGTATTTAACTAGATACAAATCAGGATATACCTTGGATGGTATGAAATGCATCTTTTTAAAAAAAACATTGTTAACACCCATAATCAAGAGTACTATACCACACAGTGAAAGGCTTACCATGGCATGCCCTTTACTTTTGAACATAAACCGGAGCAATTTGTAGCCCAGAAAAACCAATGCGACCAACAAAAGAACCAACATGATGGTGATCAGTATCTCCATTTCAAAGTTTTTGGTTGCGTAGTGTTGACATCAGCGCTATTGGTCATCGTAATGCCTTTTGATTTCACTTAGGATTGCGTAAACGATCTTGTCATTTTTTTCTATTTCCCTTCTTTTCCAAAAGGTGTACTTCCAATATTGCCCATGGGAGTTTTGGGTGTCCGCTTTAAAATAAATATCCTCAAAGAAGGCCTCTTTGTTATTCTGATCTGCAATTTCTTCGTAGGCGGATAGACATTCATCAACTCTTTTTTCAAAGACTTTTTGGTACAGACTCTTGGGAATATTTTTTAAGAGATGGGTCTTATACCGATCAAATGCCCTTTGTAAATTGCTTGGGTTTCGATATCGGTTTAAAAAAACAAGGTTGAGCCTGTTGGCCAACGAACTTCGTTCAGAAAAGAGATTGTCCAAAAAAGTATGGTCCAAAGCAAGGTTATCATAGTCAATACTGGCACCGATCACGGCATTTATAAAACCCTGTTCCCCAAAATCATCTACCACTACATCCAATATCGTATTCAAGCACAGGGCATCAAGTTCACCAGAGGCCTGAAATTTTTGCATGCACGGGTTGATGACGGCATACTCGGGTTTGCTTAAATCAATGGATTGATAAATGATGGTATTGCCGTAAATTAATTCTTCCCCGGCAGATTCCTTTGCAATCATCTCATTTTCCAAAAGAACCTCATTTAAATGCTCGTCTTCTTGTACCTGCTCCATCAACTTGAGTGATTCACGTGAAAAATAATAGGCTGCTCCTACCAAGCCAAGACCCATAATAACCAAGATGATGACTGCTTTCTTCATTTCAATCTTTATAATGATCTTGGATTTCCTTTAAAATGGCATAGACCTCAGAGGCATTGTTTTCCCCAAATCGCCGGTCCCAAAAACTAAAGGGCCATGAATACTCGAAAGAGCTGGTATACTCCAATGATGGAAAATCCAAGAAAACCTCATCCGAAACATCGTACATTCTATAAAACTCTTCATAGTTCAACGTTGAGGTAATGGTGTCGTGTATTTCTATCAAGTCATCCACCATCCGTTTGCAGAGTTCATCATATTTGCTTTTGGAAAAAAACGTAAAGACGTATGCCTTATTCTGTTTCCAGAGATCGGTAATATTTTCCGCAGACCGATCTACCGTCTTTGCTTTTTGGGAGATGTAGAGCAATTGGCAAGCACGTTCAAAAAAAGAATAGTTTCCTGCATCCCCCAAATCACCATAATCCTCATCCAAATCAGGGTGTTCGTAAACGGCGGGCACAACATAGAGTGCGCTATAGTTTGATCTTTGGTATGTTTTGGTATTCACATCATAGTCAAATGCGATGGTAAAAATGGTATTCCAGTAGTTTTCACTGTACTCTTCATTTTCCATATGGCGCATTATCTCATCCCTTATGGTATTCTGATACGAAAATTGATCCCTGCCATTCAGCCCTATTTCCAATAAGAAAACTTCGTAGCCGCTCAAAGCATTACGATAATCTTGGAAATACTTAAACCCGGCGTATTTGTTTTCAGGACTACTATTATTTTCAACAATCTCTACAATGCTTTTCTCATGTAGGTTGTACCTTTCCACTCTTTTTTGATAGGCAGCATATTCCATGTACGCATAAACCGATGCGGCCGTAACAAAAAGTCCGGTCGCAAATAACACTATCATGGTAACGGCTTTCTTTTTGGACGTGGCCAAAACCACCCCTATAAAGGCACAGAATAGTACCGATGCCATTACTATTTGCAGGGCGAGCGTCATTTCCGTATAGTTTTCAATTATATCGATCTATTATTAAACTTATACGCTATCTTATCTATTTACTGAACTGGGTCATCTTGGCCCCAAAATCATTCACGAACTTATTGTCCAACTCATCTGCCCTAATAGCCAGCTGCGTAATGTTTTCTAACACACTATCCGCAGTTTTAGAGTACAGATCGCTTATGTGCACACGGTATGAAAGGAAAATCTGGTTATCGGAAATGGACAGTCGGTGTTCGCCCGTATCCGCGGTCAAGATATACTCGTATACTTCGGCCAAGTTTGTACGGGGCAGGTCGTTCAAAGGAGAGGTGGCGAACAGGTAATTGTTATCATAGACAAACATTCTTATTTCTGCACTTCCCTGATGAAAAAACCAGCGTTCCCTTCCCGATCGTGCCAAAACGGGGTTCAGTCCCAGACCATGAATGGCTTCTTCGACCGTTAGGCTAAAATCGGACAATGGGCTTTCTTCAAACAACCCCTCGTCCATATCGTTCCCACAATTGGGACAATACTGCGTCTTTTCAACCATAAGGCCATTACAACTGGGACACCCAATGGTAAGTCCATCGAACAGTTCGCCAACGATCATAAGCTCTTCATGGAGTGTTTCCATGGGTATGGCAAAACCCATATTGTCCGCATCGGAAAACTTGGAGGTCACGATTCCCATAAGTTCCCCTTTTTCATTGACCACTGGGCCACCACTATTTCCTGGATTGATGGCAGCATCGGTCTGTATAAAATCACTTCCCCCTATCATCTGCCGCGGGTTGGAAACAATACCTTCGGTTACCGTGAAGGGCATACCAAAAGGATACCCCAATACCAATACCTTGTCTCGTGTGGAGGCCTCTGTTTGATGCCTTGTCACAACCGATTGGGAAGGTTTTGGCAGTGTTTCCGCCTTTAAAAAGGCAATATCCTTTCCGGGATTTACATACACCACCTGTGCCAAATATCTATTCCTATCCCCATCCTCCACGCTTACCGAAAGACTACCGGACACCACATGGAAATTGGTCACGATCACGTCATCTTGCAAACTATAAAAACCGGTTCCGGAACCATTGGCGGTGTTGATCCTATAAACTGAATTTTCAATATATTGAATTGCGTCCATTGCTTACTTGGTATTTAAATTGGCCATCATTTGCTGTATTGCCGCCATGGATTGTTGCATTTGCGCACCCATGATCTTTGATAGGTCCATTCCAAATTCATCACCAAAAATGGAGTCCTCCATAATGGATTCCATTCCTTTCAATAAAATGGGAGCTGCTTGGTTGTATTCCAGCCCGCTGGCCTCACTCAAGGCATCGGTTATGGGTTTGCTGATGTCAGAATTCAACAAGTTGTAGTAGAACAGACTATAAAAACAGGATTGCATTAGGTTACAGGCATCCTCAAATCGGGAATTGGCCATCATCTCTTGTACCTCCCCATAGCTATCCTCCCAGTTTTCTCTGATACTCTCTTTTTTACTGCTGTATTTATAGGGAACAAAGGTTTCTATTTGGTATAGATCTTCCGAGAATTTATCCTTTGGATAGTTTTTCAACTTTTCCAAACTCGACTTGCCGTGGAGCAATCGGTCCTGGAAAGGAATCCTTCGGTCGTAAAGGCCATCCACTGCCTTTTCCACCAAGGTACGCAGATAACCTTGGGGTTCTATGTGGAACTCTATTTTTTTAAGTGTGGTGTTCAGGGTGTACCACGCGTTGTTTCCATGACGTTTTTCCATGTAACGGTCCAGACGTTGTATGCCTTCTTCAAGGATTTCCTGACAATTGGCATAAGCTTCCTGTTTTACTTCCTCTGAAAAAGGCATTGTCTTTGGTGCTTGCAGATGGGCAGCATCAAATTTTTCGATGAACTCATCATCAAAGCTATCTGCATGATAACAGATTTCCCGAAAGACCCCGTAGATTTTGTACGGTTCACATAGGTCGATGGGGCATGAGAACGTAAAATAGACCAGATTATCCTCCAAAGCCACATTGGCCAAGTTGAGCGGATACATGCGTAACTCCGACAACCGTCGCATTAAGGGCACTTTCTTGGCATTTGAAATATTTAAAAAAGGACATCGCACCTGCAGTCCATCCGATGTTTGGGTAATGGAGAGCACCACGGAACCATGCGGTATCTCATACGTATTTCCCGTTTTCTTGTTTTCAAAATGGTTGCCGACATATTCCATTAAGGTGGGTACCACCTTATCGTATTGTTTGTTATTGAAAAATGCCACCGCTTCATCCCATTTTTCATCTTGTCTTGTGGATGATTTCTTGGTATTTATGGGTGGAAAATACGCGCTGCTTTTATCCATTTTTGTTTTGTAATTAATTGGATTACATCCTTAGCTTTAAGCTGCTAAATTTTTAATTTCACCCTCTAATTCTTCAAATGCTTGTTGTTGGGGTTTTACTAAGATGGCCTGCTTTATTACTCCGGCAATCACTTCTAAGATGTTTCTACGCGCCTTTACACTTTTTCCGAAATAGGCATTCATTAATTTATTGGGAATGATATGATTTATTTTTACCGTGTTTTCATTCACAAAAAATAGTTTTACGGCGTGCATGCCACTTTTTTTAAGCACAATACATTGCGCCATTTGCCCGCTGGTGTCCGTACGATGTTCCCAAGTGTCATATTCTTTTGAGCATTCGTAACTAGAACTTTTTAAAAGTTCATAAAGGGCATCCAAATTGGTATAGTTGGGCTTAAGCCGAATTAGATTTTCCATAGTTTTCAATGTTTTTGGCTATAATTTAAAAGCCACAGATGGTTATGACCATCTGTGGTACTAATTTTTAAAAATCCGTAAAAGCTCTTATAGCCCTAACACTCAAAAAATCATTATCCTTTGGAATATTAAAGCCTTGATTAATATTCCACCAAATCGCATCATTAATATCAACTTCAGTTGAACTCCAATAGGAATTTGATATAACGTCTCCTCCATTTGATGTTATAGCGTTACCAACTATTGATACGTTTGAGTAAAGCTCATTCAATTCGTCTGCACTTGGCAAAAACCAGTCATCAAATCCGTTTTCATTTAAATTAGAAGCTATTTCTGCAGCACTTCCAGAAGCACATGAAGAGGCCATTATTATATCTGTATTTGTCTGTCCGGTACCTATAGCTGTTCCTGTTGCTCCAGTGGCAATTCCTAAACAACCCCATGGAACATTTGTTGCTTGTACATTTAGAGAGACAACCAATCCACTACTATTATTACTAGCAGGGTCTATCCAAAAAATGACACCCCCATATTTAAATTCCCCAATCTCGTTTAAGTCATTAAGCGCCACGAACGCATTGGCGGAAACAGTTTGGGTACCGTTGCTTACTGAAATGGTGGCCAACATATTGGGGTTGGTCTCAAAATCGAAAAGCGTTTCGTCCGCCACTGATAATTCACCTGTATTTTGATTTATGTTAAAAGCTCCTGCAGGGTTTTGGAACGTAATGGTGTACGTTAAATTAGAACCACTTGACTGTAGAACTCCAATAACATCCCCGTTAGATGGGTTTTCATCAATAGTCAAGTTGGTATTTGTTGCAGATACTTCATCCACATCATTTAAATTAATTGTGGCTGTAGCACTAATGGATTCCGTACCATCGGTAACAGAAATATCAGCTGTGATTACGGGGTTGGTTTCAAAGTCGAACAGATTGGGGTCAAGGACCGTCAACTCTCCCGTACCTGTATTTATGGCCATGGCACCCATTGGGCTTTGTGCAGTAATGGAATAACTGAGAGTGCCATTGCCATTGGCTTGAATGTTTCCTAAAACCTGGCCATCGTTTGGATTTTCATCGACAGTAACTGTAAAATCCTGAATGGTAATTTCAAGGACATCGTTTAGGTTTACCGTAACCGATACTGGGTTTTGGGCATCCTCCATGGAAACCGTTGCAGTCAAGGTTGGATTTGATTCGTAATCGAACAACGTGGCGTCTGCCACAGTGAGTTCTCCCGTACCGGAATTGATACTCATGGCGCCTGTTGGCGACTGCGATGTTATGGTAAAACCAGAGGCACTTCCATTGGTCTGTAAAGTACCTATGGATTGTCCATCGACAGGATTTTCATCCATGGTTACTTCGAGACTTTGCGCCGAAACCTCGCTTACATTGTTCAGATTGACCGTAACAGTTACCGTATTTTCCGCATTTTCCGCAGTGACCGAAGCTGTCAAAGTAGAGTTTGCCTCGAAATCGAACAAAGAGGCATCGTCAACGGTCACCTCACCGGAAGTGGGATCAATACTCAACGCACCCGAGGGCGTTTGGGAGGTAATACTGAAACCTTGGCCTGCACTCCCATCGGTTCCTATGGTTCCAATCACTTGTCCATCTGTGGGATTCTCGTCAATGGTGACTTCCAAGTCTTGTAGGCCGACCTCAATATTTGAACCTGCATCATCGTCATTACTACAACCAATGGTTATAAGTAGGACAGATAAAATAAATAAATAGGATTGTTTAATTTTTTTGTTCATGATTTTGGGTTTGATGTTTATGATATTCATTTCTTTACTAATTCAAGTGGGTAAGCACTCCATTTAACCCATAGCTAAATGTAAAAGTGGTTCCCCCGTTTTCAGGCTTGAGCATTACCACATATTCCATTTTCTCCCTATTGCCGTTTTTGGGCATCTTTATGAAGGCCATGTGCAATGAAGGGTTTTCAATGTCTTTTTCTGTAGTTAGCTGTTCCTTGGATTTTTCCACGAGTTCCCCCAATTGACCTAGATTGACCATATCACCCAATTGAAACATAAAATCGGCCGCCTTGGTACCCTCTGGTATTTCCAAGGTTATTTCAGAAGTTTGGTTCCAGTTGCCCAATGAGTAGGTCCACTGCCCCATTTTTAAAGATTCGGGGGCATCGGTAACCGTAACACCCACAATATTGCCTATGGTTTCATTGTAGGTGATCGTTAGATCCGTATAATGGGCCCCGTCCCCAAACCTGCTTTTCAGGATATTTTCAATAGTCCCAAAACCTTGGGCATTGGCCTCTTGCTTATTGGTTCCCCCACAGGCAACCAGTAGGACCACAATAAAACAAATAAGGCTGTTTTTCAGTTTTTCCATGATGTACGTTTGAGGTTTCAATCCTCGTTGTCCCTCCCGAACAGAAAAAACAAAACACCTCCCACGAGTATCAGTAGAATCCTAATGACCCATCCCGCGGTACTGCCCCAGATGTCTATCCAGGACAAAAGCCTAATGTTATAGTTGAAAATTGACAACACCATGGATATAATTCCCATTGCTGCCAGCACAAGTCCTCCTTGGCCTAATTTTACTTTGATATTTTCCATACTAATTGTGGTTTGTTCCATTTCCAGCTTAGGACAGCCCTGGGAAAGAAGGTGTTTTCTGTAGGTAGTTCCAAGTAAGAAATGGTTTTCGCAGGTTAAAGCTGCGCCAAAATAATTTCTCGGGAAATGGGGAATGTATATTCGGGAACCCTCAATAAATATTTGTTGGGTCCAAATCGGAATTCGTTTTGCAACGAACCGTAAATGCTATGGAATCTAGGTTTGAAAAGTAAGAAACTAAGGATGGTTGTAATTAAGAAAAGAAGTCAAGAAACCCTCTTTTTTTCGAATGGAAACAGGTATTTTTTTTCCATTTTTCAAAAAGATAATACCCGATTTATCATACTTGTCAATGAATTTCAAGTTTACCATGAACGACTGATGAGGTCTTGTAAAGGACACCTTTTCAAGCTGTTGTTCATATTCCTTTAAGGGTTTTGAGGCCACATACTTTTTTCCATTGTCCAGGTGGAACGTGGTATAACCTTTATCAGATTCACAGTACAGTAGCTCTTGCAAATCTATTACCTGAAAACTATCACTCAGGGACAGCACTAAAGTAGAATCGTTTTTGTGCCAAACTTGTTTTACCGTCTTTATCTGTTTTTTTTGTTCGGTTACGGGCAGTCTTTTGACTTTTTCCAAGGCCAATTGCAGTTCTTCAACATCCACAGGTTTCAACAAATAGTCAACGGCCCCAATCTTTAACGCCCGCAAAGCGTATTCTTCATATGCGGTGATGAAGATCACTTTGAAATCCAAATGTTCGGTCTGGTCCAAAAAATCAAAACCGGAACCGTCACTAAGGTTGATGTCCAAAAAGATTAGGTTCGGCTTACAAGCATTGGTCACCACTACCGCTTCTTTGACAGAACCGCATTCCCCTATGACCTCCACATCGGTTTCAATGGATTTCAACAAATTGAGCAGTCCTTTTCTAATATATTCTTTGTCTTCTACCAACAGTGCTTTCATGCGGCCTCAAGTTTTTTATAGGGTATCACCAATGTCACGACCGTACCCCTTTCGTGGTACCTTGCCCGGTCTTCAATGGTAACCGATCCATTCATTTTAAAATCTTTCGACAATATTTTTAGACGCTCCGAGGTTATGGCCGTTGCCAATGATTTCTTTCCGTTCCCTTTGTTTTCTTTATGGGAATCAATGCCAATCCCGTTGTCGGTTATCGTACAGATCAACGCTCCGTTTACATATTTGATAAGGGTTGCCAATTCCCTATCACCCTCAAGATCGGTAAACGCATGTTCAATGGCATTTTCAATGAAAGGCTGAATGAGCATGGGGGGGATTTCAAACAAAGAAGTGTCTAGGGCTTCATCAATTTCAATGGTATAATTGTATGCATCACTTTCCAGGTTATGAAGCTCAAGATAGTTTTCCAAAGCCCTGATCTCTTGCGAAAGTAGTACCATTTTATCCCGTGAATTTTCCAATGTTATCCGCAAAAGCCTAGAAAATCTTGACAAATAGCGAACTGACTTTTTCTCTTCCTTATTGAGTATCATGCCTTGTAGGACGGACAACGAGTTGAAGATAAAATGTGGTGTCATTTGTGATCGCAACAATTTTTGCTCCGTGACAATATTCTGGTTTTTGATCTTGATGGTATGGAATTTCTGATAGAAGACCATGGACCCCAACAAAATCGACACCAATAAAATACCAATAACCGCCCAAAGGTAATTTTGACGAGATCTGACCAGGTCTTGTGATGTTGTCATCACCGTTTTGGTCAGCTCCAGTTCCCGGATACTGGCAGAATCCAAGGCCTGCTTGTACTTGTATTCATATTCCAACTGGGCAACCTTTTCCACATTCTCTTTATTAAAAAGGCTATCGTTCAATGATTTGAATCGCTGGTGGCTTTCAAGAGCATCCTTGTAATTTCCTGTATTTTTGTAAATTTCGAAAAGCAGTTCCTGCGCCATACTTTGGTATAATAAAAGACCATGGTCTTCGGCCAACTTCTTGCTTTTTAAGGCATTGGTAAGTGCTTTATTATAGTCATGTTGATTTGCATTTACCTTCGCTAACCCCCAGTAAGAAATACATAAACCTTTTTGGTTTTGGATCTCCAAGCTTATCTTTCTTGATTGTTCATAATATTCATAAGCTTTCGTATAATTTTTTGTCTCCAAATAAATATACCCAATATTGTTCAAGACAAAAGATTCACCTCGTTTATCATTGACCTCTTTGTAAAGTTTTTGGCTTTTTTCCAAATATTCATAGGCCAGTTCAAGATTGTTCTTTTCTTTATAGGCCAAGCCGATATTACTAAGGGTTTTTGAGTTTATTCCTTTATTGGCGCTTCCCGAAAGTGTCAGGATTTCTTCGAACAGTTCTATGGCCTTGTCATATTTTTTCAGTGCCACATAAATATTGCCCATATTGCCCAATGTTAGCAGTACACGGCTTGTATTTGAATTTTTTTTTGCTATTACAAGAGTTTGGTTACAATAATCAAGGGCTACAGGATAGTTTCCTTGGTTGGAATACGTAACGGAAATACCATTTAAACAGGATGAAATTCCTGATGGATTCCCAATTTCTTCATTTAATTTTAATGCCCTGAATAGGTATGACCTTGCCTCATTGTAATTGTCCATTTCTATGTAAGACCACCCCATCTCATATTGGACCTGGGCTATTTCTAGCTTGTTATTGATCGTTTCAAAAATTTCAAGCGATTTTTTGAAATAGGCCACTGCTTCATTTTGATTACCATTATAGTACATGTAAATACCCATGTTCTTGTAGCATGCAGCAATACCTTGGTTCCAAGCAATACGCTCATATAATTCAAGGGCCTTGGCATAATTTGAAAAGCCTCGTTCATAATTTGATTCATAGGCCTCTAGCAAACCCCTTACGTAAAAATTCTTGGCTTTTCCTTTGATGTAGTCAAGAGAATCTGCAAGCCGCTCTGATTCTGCCAAATATCCTTCCGCTATGGCGCGATCTTTTTCCAAATACCCATCAACCAAATGATGTAGGAGGTCCACCCTAACAATATCTCTTGTTTTATGATTTTCCAGTTCAACTTTAAGGCTATCTATTTTGGGGCTTTGGGCTTGCATGTTTCCAATAGATAAGAACAAAAAGAACCAGCCAAAGAGTTTCAGGTAAAGTAACCTCCGTGTTGTTACACCTGCTTCGTTCATGGATGAGGATAGACAAACCATAGCAATCAACACATTACCCTGAAAACTGGTTTGTACATTCATATGTTATGCCACTATTGGACCGAAAGGACAAAATACGGCATTTAAATTTCGTTCGAAAGGTTATAAGGGTAGTTTTCTTTACAATGCACTACTGTAAATGTACATCTGTGAGATTGGGATAAATATCTGCAGACCCTGAACACATATTCGACAATCATTGCCATTCCCATTTGGTCTTCCTTTCGAATAATTGGTCACTACATGGTTTCAACTCCGTAATGGTCGTATAACAGGAATACCAAGAAGTTTACAGGAAAGGTGGCTCCAATAGTATCTAAGGATTCCATAAAAAAACACTGAAAATCATAAGATTAACAGTGTTTTGATTTTACCTGAAAAGGTTAAGTCGGGATGATTGGAAGAAAGCGTAACTTACAACACTCAAACAATCAATATTTTACACTTGTCTTAAAAACTGGTTAACCGAACTCTAAACTGTCTATAAAACAGTACATTCAGAGGCAAAACTTATGGATGTTTTACAAAGTAAATTTAATGATATTTCTTAAGAAACGGTTTAACATTAACCTAAGAGTAAGTTTTGCATGTTGAATCCCAACAAGTTTTAAATAATTTTATCAAATCTCAGTTTTATTTGTATTTCCTTGATGAATTAGATTTGACGTAGCCTATTCCGCTTTAAAATTCCAGACTGGGCCAATGGAAACACCTCCTTTTCCATCCTTGGAGACTATTTTCCAAAAGTATTGATTTCCTGTTTCGATTGATACGGAATATGTCATACTTTGATGTTCTTCTTCATAAAGAGGTGGATTCGCATCTGTACCAAAATATAAATCGAACATAAGTACATCCCCATCCTCATCACTGGTGAACCATTCCAAGGTGATGGAATTTCCTGTAACATTTGCATTTAAGACCGGTGCAATAAGTTCTGGTTGCGATGGCAGATTATTGGTTGTGGCCTCAGCTTCGGTATAAAATTTCCAGACATTGCTAAATTCGCTTCCATTGGAATTATTATCCAATGCCTTTACCCTCCAAAAAAGGGTGCTCCCCTTCTCCAAAAGAATATCAGCTGACAAATTGGAAGTAGAAATCTCACTTGCTTTACTGGAGAAATCTTCGTCATACGCCACTTCCACCATATATGTTATTGGATCACCGTCAACATCCTCTGAAGCGTGCCAACTAAACTCAAGTTCATTGTCTATGCACAGAAGATCATTGGTAGGGTATACCAACAATGGCACTGAAGGCGGGTTGTTTTCACTTATGGGATCATCATCAGGCGGGTCAGTTTCCTCGCTGCCTCCTTTGCTGCAACCCACAACAAACAATAATAGCATGATATACTGCCAGTTTAAACCTAATCTCATTTTTTTACTATTTTATGTGTCCTTTCTGTCCTACCTATTATTTTAACAAAATACATCCCTCTTGAATATTGGTCCATATCCATAGTGAATGAATTGTTTTGAACTTTTTCCGTGAAAGACTTCAAAAGACCTCCTTGAACATTGTACAATTCAATCGTAACATCTTCATTGCTTTCTGGAACCAAAAAAGTAGCATTGGAGAAAACAGGGTTGCGATATGAATCTTGCAAGATATCTTGTCCTATTTTGAACGAATATGTTCCCTCGCAATCATTTTTGGACGCTATGGATATTTCATCACCATCACCAACATTTATGGAAAAACTGCTTTCCTCAAACTCATCATATTCTTGTTGATTAACAAAAATCTTGTACGGTGCCGTACCTTTATTCATAGTAATATTCAAACGTTGCGTTAGACCCATTTCCTGAGAACTTATTTTTGCCTCCAAACCTTCAGATTCAAGAATTGTAAACTCATAGCAGTATTGTATACCATAACCACCCTCTGTTACACAGAAAGGATATGTGCCTGGTGCCAAATCCTCAATTAAAAGTGTACTCGCAAAAACATATGAATTGCCGTCCATGAGTAAAATATAATTTGAACTTTCCATGGCCTCAACAGCCAAGGTGCCATTGCTTTTATCGGGGCAGGTTTCATCTGAGACAGTAATCTTAAAATTATCCGATGCAAGTGCATCCAAAGTTATAAACGTCTCCGCTTCGGAATAGAAAACAGTGCCGTTGGAACCCGTTGCCCTAACTCTATAACTATATTCTGTTTCAGGCACAAGACCTAACAATTGGGCCACAAAGAGTGTGGTAAAACCAGTATTGGAAAATCCTGGGTCAGCATACGCAATCCTATCAAACTCCCCTCCAATTCCATATTCCACAACGATGGATCTTAGATAACCATCATTTGTATATACCTTACCCATAACCTCCGCAACATTCCTTTTTACATTTTGAACCCCATCATTTTCTACAATTGTTTTTGGGGATAGACTAAAAAATCCAGTGGGTCCGTATACCACTTTATCACCTTGTCGAGCCCTAATTCGGTATTGATAGGTTTCCATTTCATTCAACCCCGTTAATATGGTGGAAACAAAATAAGAGGTTCCAAAAGCAATACTGTTGGGTGAGACCTCACCTTGATTGGAAAAATCTTGAAATCCATATTCAAAAACAATCTCAGTCAGGTCCTCCTTATTCGCAGCTATATTAGCCCTTAAAGTCAATTCAAGATCAGAGACTATTGGGTTATAGTTGTCCACCCGAAATTCCGGTCTAGTGGTAAATAAAACAGTATCACTATAGACAGTTTCGTTGTCATAAACTGCTTTTGCTCTTATGGAATAGGTAGTTTCAGGCTGCAGGTTGATTAATGATCCTGAGACATTCACCCTATCATCGCTTATTGTTACTGTATTGGGAGTACCAGAAATTTCATTTTCATCATCTTCCGAATCTATGCCGTATTCAAATGAAATATTTGTAAGGGGCTTATTATTTGAAATTACATTAACAATCGGAGTAGCTGAATTTGCCCAAATTTCAAGAACTGGGCCCATACTAAAACTATAATTTTCGAGTGTTGTGACCGTTCCAATATTACTGTAATATTCCTCGCCATTATATGTGGCCACCGCTCTATAGGTATAGGTAGTATTTGGTTTCAACGTTTCCGCCGTAGCGGTTAGAAATCCTATGTTCTCATTTTTTTCAATAGTTCTATTAAAAGGCACGATTTGATCAAACGACCCTTCCTCTCCATATTCAAGCCTTAGATTTGTAAGTGTACCTGAGTTAGAGGCAAATATACTTTCTATACTTACCGATGTAGCTCTAACATCAGTAGCTTCACTTACTCTCACAACCACATCCTCAGCAGTAACTTGACTCCTAAGAATGTTCCCGTTTATTCCCACTATAAAAATTTCATCCTGTTCAGTAATTGTGATGTCCCGTAAGCCATAAAGGGCATAAACTAAGTTCCAAGTATAACCCCCATCTTCCGTTTTATAGATGTAACCTGAGTCTTCAACAACATAACCAACATTCTTGGAATAAAATTGAATTTTCTCATAATAACCATAAGGTAGCTCCAATTTTGTCCAAGTACTACCCCCATTTTCTGTTTTATAAAGAAGTCCTTCATCTCCAACCAAATAACCAGTCTCCAAATCCAAGAAATGAAAATCTTTAATATTCTCTTCAATGGTAAAAACCTGTGACCAATTTTCCCCACCGTCAATGGTTTTAAAAATTACGTTGTAATAATTGCCCACTCTGCTGCCAAATCCCACATCTTCATTTAAAAATTGTATCCGGCCTAGGGATTCGGAAAGCACAACCCTCCAGATTTCTCCACCATCCGTAGTTTTATAGGTTCTTCTTTGATTGAAACCGCCACTGATGAAACCAAGGTTTTCATTTACAAACTCTAGGCAATTGGCTCCCGAAGATTCAAAACTGAGTCCAAAATTTTCCGGTTTGACCCAAGTTTTTCCACCATCGGCAGTTTTATATATTTGACCTGCTCTGGATGATGTACCTGTACTACCACCTGCTATACAAAATCCAATATTTTCATCAATAAAGTCAAACTCTTCTGTATAAGAGCCCTCATTCGGTGTGCCTAAGTAGTCCCAATCCTGACCATTATTTAAGGAACCAAAAAAATCAGAACCGACCTTAATTATTCCATTACCATTGGGCAAAAAATCAATTTGGTCTACCCTTCCATCTATGGGCGAGTAAAGATCCCAGATTTCACCTGAGTCCGTTGTCTTTGCTATTCTTCCCCTGTCGCCAACTGAGAATCCTTCATTTTCGTTAATAAAATAAACTCCATACATATCGGTTGAAGCAACATATGCGCTTTCAAAAGCTATACGTGTCCAAGTATCCCCACCATCGATAGTCTTATAAACGCCATACTCACCAGCACCGAAACCTATCTGATCACTGATAAATTGAAAAGAATAGATTGCTTGATATATACTCGTAGCTATCTCCTGCCAACTTTCACCACCATCAACAGTTTTATAATATTCACTATGCTCCCTTGTGGCAAAGCCCTCATTTTCATTTTTAAAGTAAACCGTAAAAAAGGAATTTGGTATAAAATTGGTGAAATCTGCTGTCACGTACCAATTGTCCCCTCCATCCACAGTCTTTAAAATCTGGCCATCGTCAGACACTGCATGGCCTACTAAATTGTTGGTGAAAAAGGTTTTGTTGACACGGGAATTGGGAATATTTTTTTGTACCCAATTATTTCCCCCATCCACTGAAACATAAATTGAATTATTTCCCGAGACGATTATAGTTTCAGAATCAATAATATTTACTGTGTTCAAAGACTCCGTAAACCCCACATTGATCAATGTCCAATTTGACCCAGAGTCTCCAGTTTTCCAAATATTACCTCCATACCCCGCAATAACACCAAGGTCTTCCCTGAATTCAATATCGCTACCTCCCGATAATGATATTTTTAATTCCCAAAAATTACCTGAATCAACCGTTTCATAAAGTCCATTACTGGTGATATAAAAACCATGTGTTTCTGATACAAAGTGAATATCCAAGCCCCTATCCAAAGTAGGTTTGGGATTTAAAACTTCCCAATTCTCCTGTCCCAGGGCACAATATGCCGCAAGAATTGACACTAAAATTGAAAGTAGATGTTTGTTCATATTTTTAACTTATAAAATCAATCAAAAACGGCTGTTATCTTACGTCCTCTTCTCCCATCCTCAAGAAACCAAATCTCCGTCTCGGTAGGTTCTTTTCCATAATATGAGGGAAATACCGGAAATCTATCCAAAACGACCCTCATGTTTGTTTTCTCAGGGTTAACTGATATATCGGAACCTCTAGGATCCATCAAATAAATTGACCCATTGGGAGCAGGAATGGCAATGTAAGCAGTCAAATTCTCACCAGTTACCACCATTTCTTCATTGAGATGATATACCTCTTTGTCCACAGTCAGTGGCAATGGTGCATCTTCTTGTTTTATATCCACGGTGACACTAGAAATGGTTTGGACACCATTCACCTCATACAATATTTTGTAATTGGAATAGGTTGGCGTGGCATCGGGAATGACAGTATTTATGTATGAGTTTTCAGTCAGCCCATTCATATAATCAGAATATTGCACAATATCGAGTGGGTAGGTATTCGTTCCATCAAACAAATAAATACTAGACCCTGGTAGCGACAAGTCGATAAAACTTCCAGAAATACTCATTTCCGCCCCTACAAAGAACTTTGGCTGAAAGCTATAGCCGCCAATATTTGTAATACGAGGCATGTTGGCTATGACCTTATATTCCTTCTCCTCCCCATTCTCAGCTGTTACGGTATACACCACTGGGTTAGTGAAATCTTGAATTGAATTCAATTCGGGCGATAGTGAGGCATATTGTGAAATTGAAACCTGAGCTTCCAAATCAGTCAAATCATTTTCCCCAAAATCAAACGTAATGATTCCTAATTCCTCATCAATACTAGCCTCTACCATTGTTGTTCCATCTGTTACGGTGAACGATTCTATATTCCTTTCCTCACTCAATGGTCTGTTATTTACAATAACCCTATAGATTACTGGTGTACCGTCTGAAGCAGTTATGATATAAGGAACTATCCGAGAAAAGTCTTGAGCAATATCGGGAGACGGGTCAATAGAGGCCCCTTCAGAAATTTGGACTGTTGGCTTAAGGTTTGTAAGCTCTGCTCCAGCCACATTAAACTCAATTAACTTTTCTTCCTCATCAATGGTTCCTGCTATTGGCTCACCGTTCATCTCAAGTTCAAATAACAACACTGAGTTTTCTGAGTTCAATTGGGCATTGTTGACAATCACCTCATAGATCCTTTCATTTCCATTCTCCGCAGTCACTGTATAGAAGATTGAAGAGTTAAAATCTTGGGGGATAGAACTAGATGGTGTTAAAGTGGATTTAGCAGATACCGTGACTTTGGGCGCAAGGTTCTCCAAAATGGCATTCTGCATGTTAAACTCAATCGTATTTGAAGTATCATTAACATTCCCTTGAATAAATTCGCCATTAACAGGCAGTTCGAAATTCAAGACATAATTCTCTGAACTTAACGGAATCTCTACCGATTCTTCATCTTTTGAACAACCGATGATTAAAAACAAAATGAGGGTTTTGGTTAAATACTTCTTCATAAATCAATTAAAACCGATAATATTAGGGTATACAATAATGTCTCCATTTCCCTTGACAAATGATGGCGATGTTATAACATAATCCCCAATAGTCATTTGCCAAAGCGTATTACCACTTGTGGCGTCCAAACATAGTAAGGTTCCTTCATTGTGACATACATATAGTTTGTTTTCAAAGACGACTGGTGCAGCGACCACTGAACCGGAAACATCTCTTTTCCATAGTTCATTTCCATTGTTGGCATCTAATGCTATAATTGAACCAACACCATTACCTGTAATTCCCATATAAAGTGTTTCATTCTCCAAAAAGGGTGTTGATACGGTTCCCCAGGTGAGTTCTTTTTCCCATAGTATTGACCCGTTTATGGGATTAATGCCATAGATCGCATACAATCCCATAACAATCAACTGTTGGTTATAGAATGTGAAAGACGAGGGGTTTCTGATAGTAAGAACCCAATTTTCTTCCCCTGTGTCTTTATTCAGAGAATACACATTACCGTCGTCTCCAAAAATAATGGACTGCCCTATAACAATTGGCGTGCGTCTGTAGAATGGAACTGCACCTGAAGGAAAACTTTTCAGATTATATTGCCACTCTATACTTCCGTTAAATTTATTAATGGAGAACAGAATGTCTCTTCTACCGACCAGAGTATACAGATGACTCTCCGTCATCGTGCTAGGGGTGATTGTTGACGATATGTTCGAAACATATGTTTTCCAATTTTCACTCCCATCTTTAGAATTAATTGAATATAGGCTTCCGTATTCCTTAAAATAAATTGTATTGAGATCATTGTCCACTAAAGGGTCCGCATATCCCGAATAGTTATTGGATGTAATACTGTCATATACCTGAACTTCTTTGCCCGTTAAAAGATCTAATCCGATTAATTTCTTATCCCAAGACGATAGCACTTTGTTTTCGTGAAATACTGGTGCATAAAAGTTATCGAGGGATTTACCAACCCAAAGTATATCCTGCAGTTTAGTATCAATCGCATACAACACTCCGGAAAAGTTTTTTACAAACAATAGTTCACTGGTGGGCGTCTCTATATCAACTTCCAGTTTACTTGTACCTCCATTTTTATCCGTGGCGAAAATGATTATTTTCTCAATAGAGTTGTAGCTATAGGGAATTGTTATTTCTGATTCACTTAACTCTCCAACTTTAACTTCGTTTTTGTAAACGATATATGAAATCGCATCCGAATCCTCGGCATCCGTCCAATCAATGGTAAATTCCCTTCCAATAAACTCCACCCCAAGAAATTGCATTTCACCTGGAGGAGAATTATTTAACCCTAAATTGGAATTTACAACCACGGTATAGTACCTTTCCAATCCATTCTCCGCTGTTACAGTATATCTAACAATATTATTGAAGTCTTGGGGCGTTTCAGGGTTTGGTATGATGGTGGCTTTATTGGAGTATTCAATAATTGGAGTTAAGGAAGTTGGCAAATCCCCCTCAAATTCAATCGTTATTTTTCCATTCTCAGAATTGATTTGGGAACTGTAGGTGTTACCATTTATTTGAAGCTGAAACTTACTGATTGAGTTGTCAGAACTTTTGATTTCATCTTTGTTGCATGAAGATATCAGAACTGTAATGGACAGAAAAAAAATAATGCTAAAAAGGTCAGTTAGGCTTTTTAGCAGAAAGGCTTTTCGGTTGATAGAATGCCTCATCGGCTAAGTTTAGTTTAAGAATTTACTTGCAAAATAAATATTAAAAATAAACTTGCAACTAATCTATCGATTAAGCTGTCATTTATTAGTTTAAATACAATATTGAGATTTTTTTATTTTTTAAGTTAATTCTATGAAATTTTCAACCTAATTTATTTCCTTGATGTAGCAATTAAAAAGTGAACGAAACGCAATGGAGTGCTGCCAGCGTCCCAAATTCTTATCCCCAACTTTTGCGCATGGATCCTATCGGGTTTTTGTAGCGTTCCGGTAGATAAGCGTAAAGCAAAAACCCGATAGAGCGCAACCTACTTCTTGGATTTCAGTAGCCCATATCCTCACCCGCTCCCCTTGCCCTATTGATACCCTTTTCAAGAGCCTTGATGATCTTGGCAGTCATTTCGACTTTATTGGTCGATATACTGGGACCCTTGCGCCCATTGTCTTTAAAAGTTTAAAGGCCATGTCCATTTCCCTGGTGGGCAGTCCCATGACCTTGGCAAAGAATTTCCCTGGTTCCTTGGCATGGGCCTTTCTTCCAACATTGGATTCCACGTAGTTCCGTTTGAACCCCTTTGTCCTGTCAAAGGTCTTTTCGGCTGCTTGGTAAAAACTGTCACGATCAAACCCTCTCTTGACCGTCTTTCGATTCAGTTCCACTTCGGATGCCTTGTGGTTTGCCATGGGGGAAAGTGTATAGGTGTCCGTTACGTCCCTTCTGCTCCAATACCCTTGCATAGATTATTCCGGTAGGCAATCAATTGTTTCAATGTTTTTCCGCCCTCGTCTTCCCCAAAAAATCTTGCTTTGATAGATAATGGAGTGATTACTTTTTCTTCTGCCATCATCAATCTATGGGCCTCATGTAGTCCTGTATAAATTTGGTCGAGATACTTGTTCAGTGAAATCACATAACTGGAAAAACCCTTGCCCCTTTTACGGTTATTGTCCCATAAATTGGCTTTTATTTCCCGATTTATGCTAAAATCGGTGCGTTCACCATCGATGGTGATCCTACAATAGACAATTAGGTTCTCGGATTGAACCTTGTGCTTTCTTGTAAAGAAATTGATTGTTAAACGATTGTTTTTCTGCATGTTGCAACGTTTTAAACTGTTAATACTGTGAAAGTCAAAACACAAGCAGAATGCTTCAAGAAGTCATCTAAAATTACAACATAAAGTGTAATAGTCTGTTCCCGATAAGAACACCGTTGATATGATTTTAGATGATATGCCTAAAAACACAAAACACTGAAAATCATATGATTAACAGTGTTTTTATTTTACTTAAATAAGGTAAGTCGGGATGACTGGATTCGAACCAGCGACCACACGCACCCCATGCGTGTACGCTACCAGACTGCGCCACATCCCGAAAACGGATTGCAAAAATATAAATTTTACTGATATTACCTCGCCAATTCCTGAAATTAAAAAAGGAAAAAACAAGCCTTTGGAAATACTGTAAATCCCATAAGTACAATTCACAGGTTTGCTGCACTGAAAACAAGACCATACCAAGACTTATCTGTACAAGGTGAAATGCCCCACAAATCGTTGTTTCTCCCGGTCATTGGCATTGACCACGTACCAATAGTCACCCGTGGGCAAGGGTTTCCCCTCGTAGTTTCCATCCCATTTCTTCACTTGGTCCAAATGGGCCACTACCCTACCGTATCGGTCATAGATAATGACTTCAATGTTGGGAAAAAACTCACGATTGCCCGGGTACCAGTAATCATTCAGGTTATCGCCATCCGGGGTAAAGAAATCCGGCATTTCCGGCATTCCCTCAAAGTCAAACGGCATTACCAAATTGGCCACGCATCCGCGTTCATCACGAACCATAATGTTGACATTGGCATCTACACTGATGTTAAAAGTGTTGGTTTCACCATACGATTCCCCTTGGAAGAAATATTCGTATCCGCCATAACCGCCCGTTGCCATGGCAGTCACCTCATTGGGACCTGTTTTAATTGCCTCCAAGGTTAAAGGTTCATAGGCTTCAACTTCAAACTCCACAAAGGTTACACATCCATTTTGGTGATAAATGAATACAGTATGCTCCCCTGCGGGAAGGTCGCCAAAAGTACGTTGCTCGGTAGCCAGGGAAATATCATCCACATCCAAGGCAAACAGTAATTGGGAAACTTGGGAATTATCTGAAATATTGATACGAACAGTGCTATTCGGGAAAATACCATCACAACCATACTCTACCACAGGTTCGGCTTCTATTTCAATCCCAATGCCTATGTCGGCAACAACGGTGGTTTGACAACCATTGGCATCCCTAACAAAAATCACATAGGTCTCCCCTCCTTGGAGATGGTCGAAAAACAGACTGTCATTCTGGACAAAATCGGCATCATCGGCAGAATTCACGCTGGTAAAATACGGTGCAGTGCCCCCCGTTACGTTCAAGGTCAAGGTACCATCGCCATCCCCCAGACATACTTCCGGGGTGGTAGAGGCCACACTTGCCACCAATTCGGCCGGTTGGGTAATTTCCACCGTTCTGGTAATGGTACAGCCCAAGTCGTCCTGAATGATAATATCGTATGTTCTTGGAGACAAATCGTTGAACGTTTTCCGATTCGGATTGCTGGGGTCATCCCCTTCAAAGAACTCACTCAATGTATCGGAAATGGAGTACCGAATAGCTCCCGTACCACCACTGGCCTCGATGATGATCTGTCCGTTGGCATCGCCGGCGCAGACCACGGGTACCGCTTCAAGATACTCTAATACCAAAGGTGGTTTGGGGTCTATTACTATGGGGTCGGATATGGCCTCACATCCGCCACTTTCTGCATATACATAATAGGTTCCGGGGTTCAACTCCCTAAAGATCCCTGAACTTTGTGCCGGGCGTACCATGGTGGCAGGGGTCACTGGCAAGGTGTTGGAGCTTACCAAAGTATACATATAACTACCAATCCCCCCAAAGGCTTCGGAACGGATAATTCCGGTTGCCTCTCCTGCACAATTGATGGTAGCGTTGGTCAAATCCAGTGCAATCACCAAAGGTGCAGCGGGGTCCAAGGAAATTTGGTTGGATTTTTCAAACGGACATCCGTTTGAATTCTGCACATCGTATTGGAATGGACCTGGGTCCACCGTAATGTCCTCGGCAATTACAACGCTGGTCATACCGGCACCAAAGGCCACAAATGGGTCCGATGTACCTGCCCTGCGGTAGAAATATTCCACTCCGGGTTCTGGATTGGTCACGGTGAGTTCCATTCTACCCAAATCCCCACATCCAGGTGGTTGCAGCTCCACAAGCTCGGCGACTATGATTTCTGGGTCATCAATGGTAATAAGATCTGTGGTGAAACTACAGTTCCATCCATCAAAAATGGTAATTCTGTAGTCCCCGGCCGAAAGGTTGGCAAACGTTGGTGTGGTCTGCAACCCACTATTGGTTCCATCCGTAATCCTATTCAACTGATAGAGGTAATTTCCGGGGCCTTGTCCCCCAGACACCAAATCAGCTTGTATTATGGCATTGTTGTCATTGTTACAGGCCAGCCCCTGCACGATTTCTATGTTTGCGGTAATTCCAACTGGTGGTGGCAAAAAGATGTCCCGACCAGCCTCACAACCTCTTACATCCTTAACGTTTACGGTATAGGTGTCGGTGGATAGATTTTCAAAAACAGGGTTGGTGTTGGGATAATCCACCAAAACAGTCCCATCTGACGCTACCAATTGATATTGGTACGTACCCCAACCGCCATCCCCGGTCGCCGTAATCTCACCCAAACCGGGAACATTACAGGTTACTGGTGAAGTTTCTATAGCATCAACAGTAAGTGCCCTGTCCGGGGAACGCACCGTGGTTACATTGCTGATCACATCACAGAACGGGGAATCCAGAGCCTCAATATGTACCACCAAGTTTCCAGCAGGTACATTCGGAATCAACTCTGGTGAGTTGATGGGTGCATTGGTATCAAAACTACCGGTAACCCCTGTAGAAGTCTCTACTCCAGAGTTATCCCTCGTGAACACCTCGTAATTGTACTGTCCGCTATAGTTGTTGATTTCCAAGCTGATGACCCCATCACTTCCATTAAAACACATCACTGGTTGCACTTCGGCAATCACCGCCTCAATGGTATTATATTCCGGCATGTTGACCGTGGCCGTTAGATAGGCACATCCGCCACTACCCACATCGGTCACAGCAAAAATGTAGTCCCCAGGAGTAGCAATATCCCAGGTTACCCGGTCTGAACCTCCTGAACTTCTTGCAGGTTCAGAACCCAAAGGAAGAATTTCCACTTCATAATTTCCAGGCCCCTCATTGATGATAATATCAATGGTGCCCGGATTGACCCCTGTGCCCGAAGCGTCACAGGTAATCTGATTTATATTGTAGCTAAACGTGATGTCCGTGGGGCTGTTGATGGTAACCGATGATGTGTCCTCACAGCCATTCTGGTCCCTAACGGTGAGGGTTATGGTCTGGTTGGTACCATTGTCAATCACCTCAAAAGTGTTACCCGTCTGAAAATTGGTGCCATCAAACTGGGGCGTACCATCATTCATGCTATACGTATATGGTCCGGTTCCCGTACTGGTCCCAGTGCCATCGCCATTGGTATCCGTAAAGATCGTGATTGTGGCCGTACTGAACTGGTTGCTCGATGGATTACAGCTGAACTCGGTATGGATGGCATTGGACTGCAGCAAAGAGGGCTCATCAATGATGATGTTGCCCGATCTATCGGTACAACCTCTATCCGACACCACCTCAACCTGGTAGGTGTTGGGTTGAAGATCATCAAAAACCGGTGAACCTTGAGGTCCTGCAATCACGGTTGATCCCGACCCTAAATACAGCACGTAGTTTAAAGGAGTGTCCGTATCACTTCCCGGTTGCAACTCCACCGAAATGGTACCATTATCGGCTCCATTACAGGTAACATCACTGCTTGGCGTGGCCGTGATCACCGGAGAGTTTACGGTACTCACATTGACTATGGCTTCATCGGAACAAAGAGGAGTGGTATTGGAGCTCAAATCGGTCACCAAAATATTGTAATCTCCGGGCAAAACACTGTTGAACACATTGGTATATTGTGGCGAACCGATATTGGCCAAAGTTCCCGCGTCCCGCAATTGATACTCAAAATTACCACTACCACCCGTAGTGTTCACGGTAATGACCCCATCCCCGGCATTACAGGTGGGAAATGAAGTGGCATCGGCGGAGATGGCAAAGAAATCGAACACCTCTGCCGTAACCGTGTTGGTACAGCCATTGCCGTCCCGCACGGTAATCAAATAGGTTCCGGGGTTGGGCACGGTAAAAGTGGTTCCTGTCTGGAATCCACTTCCTATGTCATATTGAAATGTATTCTCAGGTTCAGGTCCAGAAGTCAACGGGGACACCATATGAATCTGATAGCCACTAGTGGCTGTACATTGGTTCACCACGTCTATGACTGGAGTAGGTACCCCAGCTTCTTGGGTAACCGTTAATGTGGTAAATGCGGTACATCCACTGGCATCCTGCACATAAAAATCGTAATCCGAAGGATAAGGTCCCGCTATCTCAAAAGTAGTTTCCGGGGAAAAAACGGTAGGTTCAGCCGCTCCCGTGGGCACATAGGCATAATTGAACGGCCCGGTACCACCAAAACCGCGAACCGTGACCAAAGCACCGGCATTACAGGTCGCCTCCACAAAGTTATCGATGGCAATGGAAGGGGAACTAAAGCCAATAAAGACCAAGGTACTTCCACTACATCCTGTATCGGTATCGTTGACGATAATCTGATAGTTACCAGGTGTCAGTCCTGTAAACGTATCCGTAAAAGGGAGTGATTCATTGGTAAAGGAGGTTGGTCCTGACAGTGTAGCTCCCGTATCTGTATTTTGTAGGGCAACCGTAAAGTTCGCAGGATTGTTTGGCAATCCCGAAACCTCATAGGTAATGGTTCCGCTTCCCGATACATCGCAAGAGGCCGAAGTGGTCGTTGCCGTGACCGTAACAGTACTTGGTGCGGTAATAGGTTCTATTTCCTCTATATAAATACATCCCAAGGCATCCATCACTTCCACAAAATAGGTAACCCCAAAAGTTACTTCTGCTGAGAAATCGTGAATATCCACCCCATTGACATTGGCCGGCACAAAGGCACCTCCGCCCACAAGTCTAAATTGGTATGGTGCCGTACCTCCAACCGCCTGTACCCTGTATGAAAGAAAAGGGTCGGTACAGTTTAGTGGAGCAGCGTCCAAAGGAATCAAATCCAAGCTGTTTTGGTCAAGGACCACCTCATCACGGTCCTCACAACCCTGTGCATCCGTGGTAACGATGGTGTAATTTCCAGCAGGAAGGTTGGGGAAATTTACGGTGGTACTTGCCGTACTCATGGAAGAGGCCACCAAATTCCCGGCCACATCCAATAGGACATAATCAAACGGAGCAACTCCATTGTTGATCGTTGTGGAAATGGACCCGTTCACGGACCCTGATGAACACACCGGGTCTGTAGGGGTCACTGTGGCATCCAAAGGAGAACTGGCCCCAATGGTGACATCATAGGCTGGGCTTACACAGCCCCTACTGTCTCTAATGACAAATCCGCCATGGGTTCCCGGGCCATATCCCGAGAAGATATTCTGTGTACTAAAAGTAGCCCCATTATCATTACTGAACTCATATGGGGGAATCCCTTGGCTCGTATCCGGAATGAGCTCCACAATGCCACTGGTATTGTCACCACATTGGGTATCCGTACCCACTACCGAACCTGAGATGGTCTCTGGCGGAGAGATGGTCACTATATTGGTTTCGTTGGTACAGCCCTGGGCATCCGTAATCAAAAACTGGAATGTGGTATCCGAAATGATAGATCCATCATTGGGAATACTGTACACAAATGAGTTTCCTGTGATGTTGTTATTGTCCGAAGTATACGGGGCTCCATTGATACTTACTTCATAAATATCATAGTTTCCTGCCGAAGTATATCCATTGCTGATGTTCACCTGAATTTGGGCAGGTGGCCCGGCACAATCCAACTCCTGAATGGTGGTGGCATTGGCGATTACCTGGGGCTCAATGGTCGCTGTGACCGTATCCCGACAATCGTTGCTGTCCATAACCTCGATGGTGTAGGTGCCCGGGGTAAGCCCAGAAAAACTATTGCTTCCGACCCATGCCCCTCCATTGATTCGATATTGATAGGGAGCAACGCCCAAGGTGGCATTCACCACCAAAGTGGCCGCGGTAAAATTATCATAACAAAAATCTGAAGCTACTGTATCCAAAGTCAAGGTAGGTGCTTCCAATTGGGTCAAGGTAAAGCTATCCGTTACCGTACAGCCATTGGCATCGGTTACGCTTACCTGATAGGTCCCATCTTGGGAAAGATTGGAGAAAGTACTTCCATTTTTTGGGCCTCTAGTGGACCCATTCGGCTGGGTAAGGGTATAGCGGTTACCGCCCCATCCCCCAATGGTATTGATTCGCACAGCTCCGATGTTTCCATTTTGACAGCTCATATCGGTAACATCCAAACTCGATATGGCAAAGGCTGTTGAAGGTTCCTCTATAACCAAAGTGGCGGTGTCGGTACAGTTGGTCTCTTCATCGGTCACGGAAATCACATAACTACCCGCCGCCAATCCTGTGACCGGTATAATACTTCCATTCTGACCGGTAAAAACGGTTCCCCCATCAATACTATAACTGTAGGTGGTATTGAACCCATCTACCAAGAACCGACCTTCCCCATCGGAATCCCCAACACAGGTGACCACTTTGGTCTGTTGGGCGGTTACTCCAATGGAACTGATATCGGTAATGGCATAGTTCTCGTCATAGGAACACCCTTCATTATCGGTCACCCTAAAGGTGTAGGTACCCAATCCTAGTCCGGTAAAGGTGTCATTGTTCCCATTATTGACCACACTCGCAGCCGGGGCAATAATCTCATATGTATACGGTCCAGTTCCCCCGGTAACCGTAAGTTGTAGGGAAGCCGTAGTGGTGATACAATCCAAACTGGAAATGGCAAAATCCAGATTGGTGGGTTTGTCCAAAGCATTGAAAACAATATCCGGCAGTGTTTGAACGCATCCATTGGCATCCCGTACCAATGGGGTATAGGTTCCCACTCCCAAATTAGGAAAGACGGTGTTTGTACTGAATCCGGCCCCTACGCTGTATTCATAAGGTGCTGTTCCTCCAGAAACCCCGGAAATGGTAATTTGTCCCCCATTTTCATTGGAGCAGGTAGGAACCGTGTTTGGTGTAGCCGTTGCCACAATGGTCGAAGGCGTTCCAATGGTAGCCACTTGTGGTGTTGTGGTACAGGTAAAGGAGTCCTGTTCGTATCGCAAAACCACATCGTAGTTGCCTGGGGCCAAATTGGAGAATACGTTACTTATTTGAAAGGTAGCCCCATTATTGATGCTATATTCAATTTCATATCCAAATCCATTGGTGACATTGATGGTAACCCTACCATCATTGGCACCACCACAATTGGCATCTTCCTCGGTGATGTTAAAAATTGGCGGTGGAATATCCGGAACATCTACAGAGGCGCTCCGCTGGCATCCATTGGCATCTTCCACCAAAACATTGTAAGTGCCCGGTGTAGACACTGAAAAACTGGTGGAACCGGCATAGGTGGAGCCAAAAGGGGCCCCATCCACACTGAAACGGTAAGGAGCGGTTCCTCCTGAAGTGGTCAGGTTTACATTTACCGAAGTAGCCCCACACCCAAAACTATCGGAGGCCGTGGCAGATACTGCCAAGGGACTTATTCCATTTCCTATGGTGATGGCATCTCCGTTGATATCTGTTGTGATGGTCTCAGAACAATTATTCGTCTCTACCCGGATGCTATAGGTGCCTGGACTGACATTGGCAAACGTATAGGTATCGGCTCCGTTGGGTCCAAAGGTATCCACGGTAACCCCGTTCTTCACCAATCGGTAGGTATAAAACCCCGGAACACCGGATACTTGTACATCTATACTTCCCAACTCCCCACTACAAAGAATGTCATTGGCGGTCACATCCACTGTAATGTCCAAATCGTTGACTGTAACACTGTTTGATGGAAAAACACAGGCACTGGCCGAAACATTTTTCAAACGTACATATACCCTGTAACTTCCTGATGCGGTAATATCGAAGAAGGGTGCATCTTGGTAAGGCCCTGCCGGACTGTTCAAACTGTATTCATATCCCGCAGGAACATTGGTCACCTCTACCCTACCCGGATTGCCACATACAATATCCTCCTTGATCAATTGTGGGTCCAATGGGTTTAAGGTCGATTTAAAATAATAGTATTGACCAGAGCCCACCCGTACCCTGAACTCTCCTGCCGTGGAAAGATCATAGGTAGGGTCTATTCCCACCGTATTCCAAGTACAGGCCCCATTTATGGTGGGACAATCATCCACCACCGTTGGCGCACAGGTATTGGGGTCCAATTTTTGCCATTGATAACTTGCACCTGACTGACTGAGCGTTAGGGTCCTAACGTCACTGGTTCCGCACAGGAAAAATTTGGCAAGAGTGCTTCCATCGTTGGGACAGACCACTTCTTGATTGGCCCCTTGGATAATGGTAGCGAACATACTTGCACTGGCAAAGGAATGGGACATATCCAGCTTGGACTCAGAGGCATCAACAGTATGCACTGAAGTCCCTTCTTCCATCTTGGATTCAGAAACCTTGGATACAATATGGGTGAGCATCTTTTTGACTTCCGTCTTGGCTAATACCGTGGAACAAAAAATGGATATGGATACCACCAACACGGCATATAGCAGATGCCTTGTCTTTTGAGGGAGCATAGGTTAAGTCTTGTTAGGACAGAATATTCAGATTTGGGACCTTAATATTCTAAATCGTAGTTATCTATACTTATAAAATTCTCTTTATCTTTTCAGCAATCAACTACTAAAAAGTAGTCGTTCATCTATAAAATCTATTATTTCAACGTAAAACTATGAAAAAAAGTGTGGTGTTTCTGTATTTTTTCGTTGTACTGCTCGGTACATCTTGCGCCCAAGTCCCCGATAAGGGCATTCATTTTCCAAAAACCATTGATTTTACTGTGGAACCCGTGATTACCGGTATTCAAAACCCATGGGGTATGGCTTTTCTTCCCAATACAGGTATTTTGGTGACCGAAAAATCAGGGGAACTGATTCTTCACAACAATGGAAAAACAACGAAAATCGGGAATATCCCAAAAGATATCTATGCGCGTGGACAGGGCGGTTTGATGGATATAGAACTACATCCCAATTACAAAGAAAATGGGTGGATCTACTTCTCATATGCTTCCAGTGCAGGGGACCAAAAAGGAGGGAATACGGCCATTTTCAGGGCTAAACTTTCCAAAAACAAACTTGCACAGACCCAGCTTCTTTACAAAGCCGAGCCCAACTCCACCAAAGGACACCACTTTGGTTCCCGCTTGGAGTTTGATACAGATGGGTATTTGTATTTTTCCATTGGAGACCGTGGGGACAGGGACATAAACCCCCAAGATATCACCAGGGATTGTGGCAAGATATACCGAATACATGACGATGGGCGTATCCCCAAAGACAATCCGTTTGTTGGAAAAACCGGCGCAAAAACTGCTATTTACAGCTATGGACATCGAAATCCCCAAGGATTGACCCTTCATCCCGAAACGGGAGAATTGTGGGAGCACGAGCATGGTCCAAGGGGTGGGGACGAAATCAATATCATCCAAAAAGGGAAAAACTACGGATGGCCCGTCATTACATTCGGCATCAACTATAGCGGCACAAAGATTACGGATGAAACCTCGAGACCCGGCATGCAACAACCTATATACCAATGGACCCCTTCCATTGGTCCGTCCGGAATGACCTTCGTTTCTTCCAGCAAATACCCCAAATGGAAGGGGAATCTATTGGCAGGTTCCCTATCCTTCCAATATTTGGAACGCTTGGTCATTGAAAATGGCAAGGTCACCTACCGTGAAAAATTATTGGACGGCCTGGGAAGAATCCGAAACGTAAGGCAGGCTCCAGACGGATTCATTTATGTGGGCATAGAAGGCAAGGGGGTCTATAAATTGGTCCCCAAGTCTTGATAGGCAGACTTATTTTAATGCGTCAATCGCAGCCTTAACGGAACCGTATTGCTTTAAGGCCTTTTGAGCCTCCTCATATTCCAGTCCCAGTTCTTCCATGACATAACGGGTACCACGGTCTACCAATTTGATGTTGCTCAACTGCATGTTCACCATTTTGTTTCCCTTAACCCGTCCCACACGGATCATAACCGCTGTGGAAATCATATTGAGCACCAATTTTTGACTGGTCCCACTCTTCATACGGGTACTTCCAGTCAAGAATTCCGGTCCTACATTGATTTCAATGGCAATATCGCTTTCGGTTGCCAAAGGTGATCCAGGATTATTGGTGATGCCCGCAGTAAGGATACCATGCTTCTTGGCATCGGCAATACCTCCCAAAACATAAGGTGTGGTTCCGGATGCAGCAATACCTACAAGGACATCATTTTCATTGATGTTGTGTTCCATCAAATCTTTCCAGGCCTGCTCCCTGTCATCTTCGGCCAACTCTACCGATTTGCGGATGGCAACGTCCCCACCAGCCATCAACCCAACTACCCTGGTATGGGGCATTCCAAAGGTTGGGGGAATTTCTGAGGCATCCAGAATACCCAAGCGCCCGCTGGTACCGGCTCCGATATAGAACAAGCGCCCTCCCTTTTTGAAACGGGGGGCAATCTCATCCACCAGTTGTGCTACTTTGGGCAATACCGCTTCCACGGCATGGGCCACTTTTTTGTCTTCATTGTTGATGTTGGTCACAATATCCAAGGCATCCATTTGGTCCAATTGGTCATAAAGTGACGGTTGTTCAGTGATTTTGATGTGTTTTTCCACTTGGTTACAGTAATTGTATGTTCATATTCTTAAATGCATTGAGTTTAACATCCCATGGCTCCAGTTCGGTAATCAATACGTCTATCTCTTCAACGTCACATATCTTAAAACGTTGCAGCGAACCGATCTTTTCGGATATACATGGGGATACCACTTTTCGGGAACTATGGATCATAGCCTTTTTCATTTGCACAATTTCCCAATCGAACTCCGTGAGTCCCTCAACCGGGTGCAAGGAATTGGTCCCCAAAAAACAGATGTCCACCTTGATTTCAGAAAGCATATTGATGGCACTGCCCCCAATGGCAATCTGGGAGTCTTTGGACATTCGCCCCCCTATAAAAATAACTTCAATATTGCTCTTGGTCAACAATTGCACGGCAATGGGCAAACTGGGTGTAAAACAGGTCAGTTTAAATTTCGAGGGCAAACGCTTGGCCAACTCCAAATTAGTGGTTCCACCACTCAATAAAATTACCTGGCCCTCCTTGATCAAGGAAAGACATTTTTCCGCAATCCGGGATTTCTCCTCCAGCGAGTAAATGGTTTTTCCAATAGGATTATAATTGTTGAAGCCCAATGAAATGGCTCCACCATGCACCTTTTTCAGCAACTTGGAATTATGTAGCTCCTTAATGTCCCTTCGCACCGTATCTACCGAAACATCCAACAAATTGGCAATATCGGTCAACAATACCCTATTGTGGATGCCCACTTCATTGAGAATAAATCGATGCCGCTCTTCTTTTAGCATATGGAGGGTAAAGTTAAATAAATCCTAAAAAGATTGCTTATTACAGCAATATATTGCAAAAATAAGCAGATATTCGGATAATATCGATTAAAATTGCTTTTACTTGCAATCTTTTGCTGTTTTTACATATATTTGGAAGTAGAATTTCGATTTTTTGCAAGAGTGCTAAAGACTTTTATTTATTCATTATTCCTAAAAAAGAATTCTTAATGATTAAAATCAATGAAGTCCTTGGGATTTTGGCAAACCATCAAATTCGCCACGGAAAATATAGCTCCACCCAAAGCCATTGACCGTGAACTAGCTAAATACTATTAACTCTTAATTAAACTACTCAGATTTATGGGAAAACTTCATGATTACTTAGGAAAAATGAGGTTCCGATTGGCTTTACTGGCCCTTTTGGCAACAACGTTGAGCGCGTTTGGCCAAAGTCAGTATACCTTGACGGGGACCGTAACTGAAAGCGGCACTGGACTTCCAGTGGTAGGCGCATCAGTATTTATTGAAAACACATCGTTCGGTACCGTTACCGATTTTGATGGAAACTACAGCTTTACAGCTTCATTGGAATCCGGATCACACAGCCTATCCTTCAGTTCGTTGGGCTTTTCATCCCAAAAGATAGCCATTGATGCCGGTGGCAACCTTACCATTACCACAGATGCTGTCCTTGCAGAGGATTTATTGAGCTTGGATGAGGTGGTCGTAACCGGTACTGGTGCCGGAGCCAACAAAAGAGCCTTGGGGAACGCCATTTCTTCCGTAAAATCAGAAGACTTGGTGGACAATGGGGCCACGCAAATCGACCAGGCCATTGCCGGTAAGATCACAGGAGCCTTGGTACAGCAGAACTCTGGTGACCCTGCAGGGGGTATCAGCATCCGTTTACGGGGACCCAGTACCATTTCCGGTAATTCGGACCCCCTTTATATTGTGGATGGTATCATCATAAGCAACTCCAGTAATGAGCTCGTAGATTTAGGGGGGAATACCCAGAACCGTTTGGCGGATATCAACCCTAACGATATAGAGAAAATCGAGATTATCAAAGGTGCCGCTGCTGCTGCCATTTATGGTTCTAGGGCGAGTAACGGGGTAGTTCAGATCTTTACCAAACAAGGAAGAAGTGGGGAACCCAAGTTTTCTTTCATGACCAATACGCGTATCAACGAGCTACGCAAGGAAATCGATTACAATACCGTGCCTTTGGCGTGGACCGCTCCAACCGACCGTTCCGACCTGAACACGGTTGCTGCAGACCGATATAATCTTCAAGATGAAATCTTTGAGTCTGGCTTTGGTGTGGAAAACTACCTTTCCATGACCGGAGGAACCGAAAAAACTTCCTATTACCTTTCCGCTTCCCATTTGAGCAACGATGGGATTGTGAAAAACACCAACTTCAAACGATATGGGTTCAAGGCCAACCTTACCCAACAAGCCTTTGATTGGTTAAAGGTCACCGGTGGTTTCAATTATGTGCGAAGTGTAAGTAAGGATGTGCCCAATGGAGGGATCAACAATGCCTATGGCGCCATCACCGGATTTGTTTTCAGTGATAACTCGGTAAACCCGGCTCCGGATGAATCCGGCGTGTATCCGGTAACCTCTCTATTGGTTCCCAGGACCAACCCTGCTGAGGCCGTTGCCCGATTCGATTTTGGTCAGAAGACCAATCGTTTCATCACCAGCGTTGCCTTGGATGCCAACTTTACGGATAATCTGAGCGCCAAGTACACCTTGGGTATGGATTATTACAACCAATCCGCCACAGCCTACATCCCCATCAACAATACATCACCTAATGCCGATGGATATGCAAGACGGTCGGATTTGAACAGCTTTCAATACAACTCGGATTTGAACCTTACCTATAAAGCCGATATTACCGATGCCATCGCATCCACTTCAACCGTTGGGGGATCATGGCAATATGAAGAGCGTGACAGGGTAGGCATCAATGCCACAGGTCTTCCTCCTGTTGTGGAGACCGCTACTGGAGGTAGTATTTTGGAGCAAGGCGAAACACGTTCCCAAATATCCTATTGGGGTGCCTTTTTCCAACAATCCTTCTCGTTCAATGACAAAATTTACGTCAACGGAGCCGTTCGTATGGATGGCGCATCAACATTCGGTGAAGACGAAAGAAACCAGTTGTACTTCAAAGCCAGTGGTTCTTATGTGGTTTCCGATGAAGACTTTTGGAAAAGTACCTTCGGTGGAGCCTTCAACCTGTTCAAGCTAAGAGCTTCTTGGGGACAGGCTGGCAACTTGACCGCTTTGGGCGCCTTTGATAGATTTTCAGTCTACAATCCCGATGCCTTGACGGGTTCGGTGAGTTTGATTCCTTCCACTGCCCAAGGTAACGAAGACCTTAAACCAGAACGTCAAGATGAGATTGAAATTGGTTTTGATGCTGGATTGTTGAACAGCCGATTGGGTATTGAGTTCTCCTATTACAAACAAAAAGTGACCGATCTATTGCTTCCAAGAGTTTTGGCTCCTTCCAGTGGATTCGGTTCTCGTTTTGAAAATGTGGGGAATTTGGAAAATACCGGTGTTGAGATCCTATTGCGTGGAGCTCCTATAAAAACCCAAGACTTTAGCTGGGACGTTACCGCCACCTTCTCCAAGAACAAGAACGAGGTGACCAACGTTGCCGGAGGTGGAAGATTGGCCTTGGCTGGAAGTTTCTCAACCAACTATGTTATTGAAGGAGAACCCTTGGGTGTGTTCTACAGACAGTTTTACGCCAGAAACGAAGATGGTTCCATTGCATTGGATGCCGATGGGTATCCTTACAGAGGTACTACCGAGGATGGTGAATCCTCAAAAGTATTGGGCGATCCCAACCCAGATTGGTTTGGTTCTTTCATCAACGAATTCTCTTATAAGAACTTTGGACTTCGCGTACAGTTCGATGCCGTTCAGGGATACGATGTCTTCAACTGGAACCGCAGATTGCTGGACAACGTAATCTTTGGTGGTGGTGCCCAAGTAGGGCAAGAACTATTGGGCAATTTGCCTAAAGGATATGGAAGTGCACAGGCCAACATCTTTGAAGAATTTGTAGAGGATGGTTCTTTTGTAAAACTACGGGAAGTGGCCTTGAGCTATGACTTTAAGCCCAAATGGGAGTGCATAGACAACGTGAAAATAAGTTTGGTGGGAAGAAACCTGATTTCTTGGGACGATTACTCCGGATGGGATCCAGAAGTAAGTGCCGCCGGACAGAGCAACGGAGTACGTGGATTTGATTTTGCCACCGTGCCTATTCCAAGAACCTATCAACTAGGCTTTAACGTTAGTTTCTAATCCAATAAAAAATTGATGATGAAAATATATAGATATACAAAACTAAAACTGATGTTATTGCTTGCCTCCGTGGTGGCGATCACATCATGTGAAACCGATTTTGACAATCCGAATGCCGCAACGGATGACCAAGTATTCTCCTCAAGGGAGGGTATCTTGGCTGCGACCATAGGGATGCAACAACTCTATTCCACGACCGGTTTGCGATGGATCGTAGAAACCCCAGCGATTACCGCTAGGGAGGGAGGTATTACCACCACTTTCCAAAACATGATCGAGCTGGAAGACGGAGGGGACATTCCCAATTCCAACTCCAATGTGGTCGGACTTTGGTCCACCATGCTTCGTGTGGTCGGTATTGCAGAGGATATAGCTGAAAATGCAGCAAACGTGGATATTGATGCAGGAACCCAAAGTGGATTGATTGCCTATGCCAAACTCTACCAAGCTATGAGTATTGGTGCTATGGCACAAAATTATGAGCAGGTGATCGTGGCCACTTCAGAGGACAACCCACCTTTCGTTTCAAGGACCGAAGGTTTCAATACTGCCATTACCCTATTGACCGAGGCCAAAGCAGCCATTGCCGCCAATCCCATATCCGGAGAGTTTCAATCCGAAATCTTGAGAGGGGATATCGATTTGGCCAATACCATTGATGCCATGCTGGCAAGGTTCAACCTTTATGCGGGCAATTATGAAGCTGCCATCAGTGCCGCTTCCGCTGTGGATCAAACCTCTGCCTCTGTATTCACGTACGATTCACAAAACCTGAATCCCATCTGGAGTAGGGTGTATCAGAACAGCGCTCCTAACTTTAAGCCTAGGGACAATTTTGGTTTGCCAGATTCGTTTACGTTCGATGCCAATGATGGTCGGTTTGATTTCTATCTTATCCCATTGGACACGATAAACCAAAACCAATTGCCCATTGAGGACTTGGCTGGTTTCTTTGATGGAGATACTGAATCCATTCCGGTTTATCTTCCCGATGAGATGAACTTGATCATTGCCGAGGCAAATCTAAGAAAGAGCACACCCGATACCGGCGCAGCCATTACCGCATTGAACGAGGTCTTGACCGACACCGATGACGTGTTTGGCGTAAATGCCGACGTTGCCGCTTATGCGGGGGACACCACTGTGGACGCCCTTTTGGACGAAGTTTATAAAAACAGACGTGCAGAATTGTTCTTGACTGGTTCTAGCTTGGAGGATAGCAGAAGGTTCGGAAGACCCCAACCCTCTCCAACGGTACAGAACTTTGACGAGGAACGCAACAGGAATTTTTATCCTTATCCGAATACGGAAAGGGACAACAATACCAATACACCGGCCGACCCGTCAATTTAATCAAAGTAAATTATTTGAGTTGTTAGTTGTTTTAATTTAATCCAAGTGAAAAGGCCTACATTTAGTGCATCGTAGGCCTTTTTTTATTCTTATGAAGCGTATATTATACATACTTCCCGTTATTTTTTGTTTATCCTGTGCCGTGACCAAAGCTCCAAGAGAAGAGTTTAGGGGAGTTTGGATCGCCACTGTGGCCAATATTGATTGGCCCAAGAATCCCAAGGACCCTATTGAGAAAAAGAAAAAGGATTTCATTGAAATACTGGATTTTTACCAAGACTTGAACTTCAACGCCGCCATTGTCCAGGTCCGTACCGCAGGGGATGCCCTGTACGATTCGGATTTTGCACCATGGTCCGAGCACTTGACCGGAAAAGAAGGTGAAGCCCCCGAAGGATTTTCCAATCCTTTGCAATGGATGATATCGGAAACCCATAAAAGGGGCATGGAGTTCCATGCATGGCTCAACCCTTATAGAACCACAATTGATTTGGACACTTCCTCCCTTTCCAAACAACATGACTTCCATCAGCACCCGGACTGGATGGTAAAATATGGGAAAAAGTACTACTACAACCCAGGGTTACCCGAAGTTCGACAGAAATTCAGTAAAATCATTGAAGAATTGGTCACTGGATATGAAGTGGATGCCATCCATTTCGATGATTATTTCTATCCCTACAAGGTCAAAGGAGAAGTTTTTAAAGATTCCATCACTTTTGCTACCTATGGCCTTCCCAATCAAAATATAGAGGATTGGCGCCGTAGTAATGTGGATTCCTTGGTGAAAGATGTACACCACACCATTAAAAAGAACAAGCCATGGGTACAATTTGGAATCAGTCCCTTTGGTGTATGGAAAAACAAGAGTACAGACCCCAAAGGTTCCGATACCCAAGCAGGACAGACTACCTATGAGGATTTGTATGCCGACCCCCTACTCTGGGTGGAAAAAGGTTGGCTGGATTATCTGGCTCCCCAAGTGTACTGGAGCATGGATTACCCAGTTGCCTCCCATAAAAAAATCACTACGTGGTGGGCCAACACCACTCCCAATACCCACCTTTATATTGGAAACGGCACGTACAAAATAAAGAACAACCCGGACAAAGCATGGAAACGAAACAACGAAATCCCCAAGCAATTGGCCTTTGGCAGACAACAGAGCAATATCAACGGAAACATCTTTTTCAGCGCAAAATCCCTAATTGGACAACATGAAAAGGTCACCCAAAAACTTCAGGAAAAATTTTATAAGCTTCCGGCGCAAAATCCCGGTCCGCTGAACCACATCAAAAGGACAGTTGCGATTCCCGTGGTTGAATCTGTACAAAAACATGGCAATCAACTAAAAGTTTGTGTTTCGCACGATGATTCCATTCCAAGATTTATCCTTCTCTACGAACTGAATTCAAAGACCCAGGAGCCAAAAACACTTATTGGAACAGCGTATCTTTCCGAGAGTCAGGATTTGGGTTGTGTTCAAATTGGGTTGGAAAGTAAGAACATCAAAAAGAACATAGGCTTGGTGATTCGTGATGCTTATGGCAATGAAAGCCAGACCCAACCCTTGGAACAAAATCCAGTGGATTAGAAAACATAAGAAAAAAACAATAAAATGGATGTAGCAAAAAAGGACAAAAACGCATGGCTCTGGGTTCCCTTTCTCTATTTCACCCAAGGTATCCCATACGTATTGGTGGTAACCGTTTCCGTTATCATGTACAAACGCTTGGGCATTGGAAATGCAGAAATTGGACTCTACACCAGCTGGCTCTACCTCCCGTGGGTCTTAAAACCGCTTTGGAGCCCCTTTGTGGAGTTGAACGGCACTAAGCGCAAATGGTTCTTGGTCATGCAGTTGATCATGTCCTTGGCCTTTTTGGGCATTGGTCTCTTTTTGCCTTCCAACGCATTTTTCACCATTACTTTGGCCTTTTTCTGGATGGCAGCCTTTGCCTCAGCCACGAATGACATCGCCTCCGATGGTTACTATATGATCGGGCTTTCACAAAAAAAGCAGTCCTTTTTTATTGGTATGCGGAGTACCTTTTACCGATTGGCCATGGTGACCGGCCAAGGGCTTTTGGTGATTGTTGCCGGCTTTTTGGAGCACAAGTATGGAAATAACACCAAAGCGTGGTCCTTGACCATGATCGGTGCTGCGGTATTAATGTTAATCCTGACCGCGACCAACTTTATGGCTGCACCAAAATTCGAAGCGCCACCTACCAAAGATTCTGAAAAGCCCACTAGCTTTTTGGAGGTATTTGCATCCTTCTTTAGAAAAAAACACATTGGAATATCCCTTTTGTTTGTCCTTAGCTATCGCTTGGGCGAATCGCAATTGGTAAAAATGGCCTCTCCTTTTCTCTTGGACAAATTGGAAGTTGGAGGACTCAGTTATTCCACCGAAGCCGTAGGTACCATTTATGGTACGGTTGGGGTCATCATGCTGTCTTTGGGTGGAATCATTGGAGGAATCCTTATCTCAAGGGATGGATTAAAAAAATGGATGTTCCCCATGTTGTTGTCCCTAAACCTGCCTAACATTCTTTATGCCATTTTGGCCATCACCCACACCACTAGCATATATGCCGTGGTGGGCACCGTGGTGGTAGAGCAGTTTGGATATGGATTTGGATTTGCTGCATTTCTGGTCTTTCTCATTTACGTGGCCGAAGGCGCTTCAAAAACATCGCATTATGCCATTGCGACCGGCTTCATGGCCTTGGGCATGATGCTACCCGGTATGCTCAGTGGATACATCCAGGAATGGTTGGGATACGATGGTTTCTTTGTATGGGTAGTGATTGCCGCCATTCCAGCGTTCCTCCTACTCCGATTTATTGAATATCCTGCCGATTACGGCAAAAAGACAAGCGAATTAGATGCATAAAAAAATACTTCCATATACCTCGGGCCAAAAAGACCTATCCTTACGGCAAAAGGTCGGGCAATTGTTCATGCCTGCCGTATTTATAAACGATACGGAAGAAGAGGTTACCAAAATGGAGCAATTGATCCAGGATCACCATGTAGGAGCCCTGTGCTTCTTTCATAGCAGGGCCAGTGCAGCCACCAATTTTGAGGGAAAAAAGAAGGTTGTTCACAACGAAAAAAGTTATGATCGGCTAAAAACCCTCATTGAACGCTATCAAAAAGCGGCACAACAGCCTCTGTTGATTGCCATTGATGCTGAATGGGGTTTGGCCATGCGGATTGAAAATACCTCCCAATACCCGTATGCCATCACCTTGGGGGCCCTGACCAACAACTTGGACCTTATAGAACAGGTTGGCCAGCATATTGGACTGGATTGCAAAGAAGCAGGCATTCATTGGAATTTATCTCCAGTAGTGGATATCAATAGTAATCCCGAAAACCCCGTAATAGGATACCGATCTTTCGGAGACAGCAAGGACGAGGTGCTTTCCAAAGCTGGGGCATACCTAAAAGGTATGGCAAGTTCAGGAACCTTGAACTCCCTCAAACATTTCCCAGGGCATGGCGATACCGCCACCGATTCCCATTTGGGACTTCCCGTAATCGACAAATCCTTGGAAGAACTCCAAGAAAATGAATTGTACCCTTTTCACCAACTGATACAAAACGGAGTGGACTCCGTCATGGTGGGGCATTTACTGCTTCCACAACTGGACAGCGAGGAACCTTCCACGACTTCATCAAAGATTATCACAGATTTGCTACGCAATACACTGGGGTTTGATGGAGTGGTCATCTCCGATGCGCTGAACATGCATGCCGTTTCCCAGCGATATCCCGAAAAGGGCAAGTTGGAGGCAACCGCCTTTGCCGCTGGAATGGATATGTTATGCTTTAGCGAACATGTGCCCGAAGGCATTACCGAAATCCTAAAAACCGCTACCGAAGCACAAATTGAACAAAGTTTTGAACGCATTTGGCAGCTGAAGGAAAAGACATTTTCCCATTCAAAAGATAGTTTTCCGTCCCAAAAACCTTCAGAGCTAAATCGATTATTGGCGCAAAATACCCTTACCGAACTCTACGGTGACATCGAGAAGGTTTCCAAAATCAAGAGTGGTGCATTTCTCAACCTGTCGGTGAACAATAGCAGCTGTAATGGGTTTTCCGTAAAAATCGAGGAGGACCTCGGCCAGAAACAATGGGATTTGGCAAAAGACAAAGCAACCCTTGAAACATTGTTGGAAAAGCATCAAAATGTGGTGCTGTCCATCTTTCCCCCTGCCGTAAAGCCCAAGAACAATTTTGGTTTTGAGAATGAAGTGTTGGATTTCATCAAATACCTCATTGCACAGAAAAATGTACTCATCTATCTTTTTGGAAATCCATATGCCTTGGATATCATGGGACTGTCACCTACATCAAATGCGGTTGTAGTGTATCAGGGTTTCCCGGAATTTCAAGAAGAGGCCTTCCAACATTTCATTGGAAAGTTGATGGCCAAAGGAAAGCTACCCGTACAACTTAAAACCTTTCAGCCATGAAAACCGACATCATTTCATCATGGGAGAAAAATGCATTGGAATGGATCAAGGTCATCCAGAACCAAAGCATCCCCTCCAGAAAGTTCACCAACGTGGCCATGGTGGAAACCCTCAAAAATCTAAAGGGCAAGAAAATTGCCGACATAGGATGTGGTGAAGGTTGGCTAACTCGGGAAATGACGGCCTTGGGATGGGAGGCTACCGGCTTGGATGCCATAGCAAGCCTAATTTCCGAAGCCAAGACCAAAGGAAAAGAAGCCTATCATGTAGCCACCTTTGAGGACATTATATCGGGAAAAACCATTCCCAATGCACCATTTGATGTAGCAGTTTTCAATTTCTGTCTGTATCTGAAGGATGACCTTGTTCCCCTTTTACAAAACACCTTGGACCATTTAACCGATGGAGGCACTGTGGTGATTCAAACCCTGCACCCTTTTTTTCTGGTGCAAAACGGTATGCCCTACAAAAGCCAGTGGCTCACCGATTCCTGGAAAGGTCTTCCCGGCAACTTTGAGGATGGCCATTCATGGTACGCCAGAACGCTGGAGGATTGGATCAACGAATTGAATGATTTACAGCATGGAGGGGTTTCTATTGAAGAAGTGGTAAACGATGAAGAAAAACCCATTTCCTTGATCATCAAAATTAAAAAAGCATGAGCACCTATAAAGTTTTAGGGTTGATGTCCGGCACCTCCTTGGACGGATTGGATATGGCCTACTGTCATTTTACAGAGGAAAATGGACGTTGGAAATTCTCCATTGAGCGCACAAAAGAGGTTTCCTATACCGAGGAGATGCGGGAACACCTTAAAAATGCCATTTTCCTATCCGAGGAAGACCATGCCCAACTCCACAAAGACTATGGGGTATGGTTGGGAGAACAATCCAAACGCTTTATTGACGAAGAAAACTTGGAAGTGGATTTTATTGCCAGTCACGGACATACGTCGCACCATAGACCGGAAGATGGATTCACCTTTCAACTTGGCGATGGTCAACTGTTGGCCAATATCAGCGAAAAACAAGTCATATGTGATTTCAGGACCAAGGATGTTACCTTGGGTGGCCAAGGAGCCCCGTTGGTGCCTATTGGGGACAAATTGTTGTTCCACGAATATGATTTCTGTCTTAACCTGGGTGGCATCAGCAATATCTCATTTGATGACAACGGGGTTCGGATAGCCTATGACATTGGGTTGGCCAACATGCCCTTAAACTACATTACCCAAAGAATGGAATTGGATTATGACGAAAATGGGAACCGGGCCAGAACGGGAACATTGGACCATGACCTACTCCAAAAATTGAACAGTTTGGCGTACTACAAACTACCCTATCCAAAATCCACCGGATATGAATGGTTCACAGGGGAAATTGTCCCTTTGATCAAAGCTTCCGAAGCCACCAACATTGATCTACTTCATACATTTATCCACCACAATTGCGAGCAGATTGCCAACGAGGTAAAAAAGTATGCGGTAAAGACCCCCAATAAATTATTGGCGACGGGAGGTGGAGCCTTGAACCAGTTTTTTATGGACACACTACAAGAAAAATTGGGAAGCACTGCAACCGTTTCCACACCAAGTAAAACCTTGATTGCCTACAAGGAAGCCTTGGTCTTTGCCCTCATGGGGGTTTTACGCCTTAAAGGTGAAACCAATGTGCTGCGTTCGGTTACAGGGGCTCGTGAAGATTCCAGTAGTGGGGAGATTTTTTATCCTATCCAGGATTAAGCAGTCACCATTCTTCTGGGTTTTCTGCGCACCAGCATAAATATCAATACCGAAAATAGCCCGCAAACGGCCAAGCCCACAAACAGGGGCCAAACACTGTTTTTTACAAACTCCCCAATAAAGGTGGCTATCGGAATAGAAAAAACTGTGGAGACAAATCCATTGATGGCCGCTCCAATACCTGCGATATGTCCAATCGGCTCCATGGCTATGGACCGGAAATTTCCCCACATAAATCCCAAACAAAAGAACTGTGCGGACAAGAATGCCACCAATACATAGATACTTGGGTTTGGCGAATTGAAAAAGAACAAGGTGTACACCAAAGCTATAATGGTAAAGGCCACAGTGGCCATAAAGGAGAGCTTACGCATTCCAAAACGCATCACCAAGGTGCCGTTTAAAAAGGTAGAAAGTCCAATGGAAATGGCCAATCCCGCAAAAATATAGGGAAATACCTCCTTGAGGGCATATTGGTCCTCAAAAATATGTTGGGCCGAACTCAGATACACCAAAAACGCTCCGGTGACCAAACCAGATGCAATGGTAAAAGCCACGGTTTCCTTGTGACGCACAAACTCCTTCAACCCATCAATGAACACATGTCCGGAGAATGGTATCTTAAACTCTGGGTGAAGGGTTTCAGGTTGCCGTCTCCAAAACCAAAGCGCTATGATAAGGGCAAAAACCAACTGAATATAGAAAATACCTTTCCACCCAAAACTATCCAGAATCAACTTTCCAATAGCAGGGGCTACCACGGGCACCAAAATAAAGAAGGCCGTTACAAACGACATGATCTTGGCCATATAGTCACCTTCATAGGTATCCCTGATGATGGATATGGATATGGTCCTTGGTGCCGAAAGTCCAATACCTTGTAGGATCCTACCCAGTACCATTACCTCTAGTGATGGCGCATACAAACAAACAATACTGGCCACTAAAAACAGGATAAACCCGGTATATACCACGGGTTTCCTCCCATAGCAGTCGGACAATGGACCAAAGAACAATTGTCCCAACCCCAGTCCCAAGAATATCATGGTGACCAGCATTTGGTTGTCCCTGGAATCCAAACTATTGATATCGGCCCCAATATTGGAAATGGCCGGCAACAAAGCATCAATGGCCAAGGCCACAATGGACATCAGGGCGGCCATTAATGCTATAAATTCAAAATTAGGTTTTTGGGTTTCTTTTTGCATGCTGCAAAATTAGGCATACCCCGCGGGCCCACGAAGCTTTTAAGAAAGTATTAATGTAATGTTTACGAATCAAACGTTGTAGGTAAATAAAACTCATCTTACCGATATTCGAAAACACCATTTTTATGACTTTTTTTGATTTCGTTGTGTCTGGTTCGATGCCTATCTTTGAGAAAACCAAAAACTAAATGGACCTTTTAAAGACCTTGGTCGTAGGTTGTGGCAATATGGGAACTTCCCATGCCCGTGCCTACCACAAACTGGATGGATTTGAAATTGTGGGACTTGTGAGCCGCGGTGCCAAAAGCCGTGAACGATTGTCCAATGAATTGGGAGGGGTGCCCACCTTTTCCGATTATACTGAAGCCCTGGCAACCGCAAAACCGGATGTGGTATCCATCAACACCTATCCCGATACCCATTTTGACTATGTAAAACAAGCTTTGGAATCCGGCGCCCATGTGTTTGTGGAAAAGCCCCTTGCCCTAACGGTCGAAGAGGCCCAAATTCTGGTGGATTTGGCCCATCAACTCGGAAAAAAAATGGTGGTGGGATATATTCTCAGGGTGCATCCTACGTGGACCAAGTTTGTGCAAATGGCCCAGAGTCTGGGCAAACCCTTGGTCATGCGGATGAACCTCAACCAACAAAGTTCTGGCGAACAATGGCATACCCATAAACAGCTTATGAACTCCATGTCGCCCATTGTGGATTGTGGGGTCCATTATGTGGATGTCATGTGTTCCATGGTGCGTTCCAATCCTGTCAGCGTCTCCGCCATTGGGGCCCGATTGACGGAAGAAGTGGACAAAAACATGTACAACTATGGCCAGTTGCAGGTCCGTTTTGAGGATGGCTCCGTAGGTTGGTATGAGGCCGGCTGGGGACCTATGATGAGCGAAACCGCTTTTTTTGTCAAGGACGTCATAGGCCCAAAAGGCTGTGTTTCCATCAATGATATGGATAAAGGGGAATCCGGCGATATTGAAGGCCACACCAAGACCGGAAGCTTAAAACTGCACCATAGCCAGTTGGACAGTGATGGGCATTTTGTAAAAAATGATGAAATCATTGACACTGCCGATGAGCCAGACCATGATGGTCTCTGTCTTTTGGAACAGGAATACCTGCTCAATGCCATTGTAAATGATGTAGACCTCACCGACCACTTGAACGATGCCGTGAACAGCCTCAAAGTGGTGTTGGCTGCGGATGAATCGGTGAAAACGGGAAAAACAGTAATCTTATAGTAAAATGTCAGGTCGAGCGCAGTCGAGACCTTTTCCTTAAAACTTTGTTATGTTTGGTGTCAGGTCGAGCGCAGTCGAGACCTCTTCCAAATATGAAATTTTACTACGTATATCTACTATTATGCGCCGACGGTTCAATCTACACGGGAATTACCGATGCCATTGACCGATGGATTGCTGAACACCAAAACGGAATCAACAAAACGGCTTATACGTATCGAAGAAGACCAGTTCAACTTATTTTCAACAAGAATTCAATGATGTGTTACAAGCCATCTTTTTTGAAAAGAAATTAAAAAAATGGAGTGCCAAAAAGAAAATGGCATTAGTAAAAGGTAATTTGGACTTGCTTCAAATTTTGTCTGAATGTAGAAATGCGACACATTGCAAATACCGTCCTGACCAAGATTAAGGTCTCGACTGCGCTCGACCTGACAATTTCACACTCAATCTTGACTTGATAACCTTCATTTCTATTAAAAAATTTGTTACAACGGTATGTTCCCATGTTTTTTCCTAGGTGGTTGCACCTGTTTCTTTTCCAACATGGCGAAGGCTTTCAACAATTTTCGTCGGGTGTCTTTTGGCAGGATGACCTCGTCGATAAATCCACGTTGTGCCACTCGGTATGGATTGGCAAATTTTTCGGCATACTCTGCTTCCTTTTCCTTGAGTTTGGCCTCTGGGTCGTCCGAAGCGGCAATTTCGCGCCTAAAGATAATCTCGCTGGCACCCTTGGCTCCCATTACGGCAATCTCGGCACTGGGCCATGCAAAATTGAAGTCGGCACCGATATGTTTTGAGTTCATCACATCATAGGCTCCTCCATAGGCCTTTCGGGTAATTAGGGTGACTCTGGGCACCGTGGCCTCGCTCAACGCATACAATAGTTTTGCACCATGCATGATGATACCGCTCCACTCCTGATCGGTACCTGGCAAAAATCCAGGAACATCGACCAAAACCAATAAGGGAATATTGAAGGCATCACAAAACCGGGTGAAACGGGCTGCTTTTCTAGAACTTTTCACATCCAACACACCAGCCAAGAACATCGGTTGATTGGCAATAATCCCCACACTTCTACCTCCTATTCGGGCAAAGCCCACAATAATATTCTCGGCATACTCCTTATGGATTTCGTAGAAGGACTCGGTATCAATGATGCCCTTGATGACCTCATGCATATCATACGGTTTATTGGGATTGTCCGGCACAATATGCGACAGTTCTTCCCGCACCTCATCGCCCAAAACATAGTCCTGTAATTTGGGTGCCTCGGTATTGTTCTGCGGCAAATATTCCAACAGTTTTTTGATATCGTCCAGACAGGTGGCATCATTGGAGGAGGTTTTATGGGCTACCCCAGACTTGGACGCATGGGTACTGGCACCTCCCAATTCCTCAGAAGTAACCTCTTCATTGGTAACCGTCTTAACCACATTGGGTCCTGTAACGAACATGTAACTCGTCTCCTCCACCATCACAATAAAATCCGTCATGGCAGGGGAATACACTGCACCTCCCGCGCAAGGGCCCATCACTGCGGATATTTGGGGAATCACCCCCGATGCCTGCACGTTTCTATAAAAGATATCGGCATAGCCCCCCAACGACCGCACGCCTTCTTGGATTCGGGCTCCCCCAGAATCGTTCAACCCAATGATTGGTGCCCCGACCTTCATGGCCAAATCCATTACCTTACAGATTTTTTCCGCATGGGTTTCTGACAAAGCACCTCCAAAAACGGTAAAATCTTGGGCATACACATACACCAACCTACCATTTACGGTTCCATAACCAGTGACCACTCCATCTCCATAGTACATTTCCTTCTCCATCCCAAAATCCGTGGTCCTATGGGTTACCAAAGCTCCCATCTCTTCGAAGGACCCCTCGTCCAACAGATAATGGACGCGTTCCCGGGCCGTTAATTTCTTTTTATCGTGTTGCTTTTCTATGCGTTTTTCTCCTCCACCCAAATGAGCTTTGGCCAACTTTTCCTGAAGTGCTTTTATTTTTGGTTCCATGGATTCAGTTTTTGGGCAGTTGAACTATTTTTTGGTCCTCAAGGTAGCTGTGGAAAGCCACCAATGCAGCAATTTCCATCTCTTTGGCCTGTTGCTGTTTGACCACTTCCGGGGCATAGTGGGTCTTCACAAAATGGGTGTCAAAATCCCCGGAACGAAAGGCCTCATGGGAAAAGACAAAGCTTCCAAAGGACAACGTAGTCTCAACTCCTTTTATCTTGTACGTCTTGATGGCGTTGAGCATCAATTCAATGGCCTCCTCACGGGTCTTGCCATAGGCAATCAGTTTGGAAAGCATGGGGTCATAATAAATGGGGATATCCATCCCTTCCGCAAAACCATTGTCTACCCGAATGCCTTCACCATCAGGCAATTGATAGGTTTCCAATCGGCCCACACTGGGGAGAAAATCATTCAAGGGGTCTTCGGCATATACCCGTAACTCCACCGCATGTCCATGAATTTTGAGGTCTCCCTGTTTCATGGGCAACTCTTCCCCCCTTGCCACGCGTATCTGCAGTTCCACAAGGTCCATACCAGTAATCATTTCGGTAACTGGGTGCTCTACTTGAAGTCGGGTGTTCATTTCCAAAAAGTAAAAATTGTGGTCGGCATCCATCAAAAACTCCACCGTTCCGGCCCCAACATAGTCGCAGGCCTGGGCCACCTTGACCGCAGCCATGCCCATTTCGTCCCGAAGCTTGGGGGTTAAAATAGAGGATGGCGCTTCTTCCACCACCTTCTGGTGTCGGCGTTGCACACTGCATTCCCGTTCAAAAAAGTGAAGGATGTTACCGTGGGTATCGGCCATTACCTGGACCTCAATATGCCTTGGCGAAGCCACATACTTTTCCACAAAAACGGAACCATCACCAAAGGCGGAGCTGGCTTCGCTAATGGCACGCTTCATGCCCGATTCCAAATCACTTTCCTTTTCCACGATACGCATACCCTTACCTCCACCTCCGGCAGAGGCCTTGATCAAAATGGGATACCCCACTTCATTGGCAATCTCACGGGCGGTGGCCACATCGGTAATGGCTTCATCTATCCCTGGCACCATGGGTATGCCGTACGCTTTGACAGCCTCCTTGGCGGCCAGCTTACTGCCCATCATACGAATGGCCTTTGATTTGGGTCCGATGAACACCAACCCGTTTTTCTCTACTGCTTCAGCGAAGTCGGCATTCTCACTCAAAAAGCCGTAGCCTGGGTGTATGCCATCAACATTCAACGTTTTGGCCACCTCAATGATTTTGTCTCCCCGCAAATAGGATTGGTTGGAAGGTGCCTCACCAATACAAACCGCTTCATCTGCCATTTGCACATGGGGTGCGTTCCGGTCTACGGTTGAATAGACCGCCACGGTACGTATGCCCATCTTCTTTGCGGTTTTCATCACCCGGACCGCAATTTCCCCTCGGTTGGCAATCAATATTTTCTTCATGGTCTCCTATTCAAATTCTATGAGCAATTGTTTTTTGTCCACCGCATCACCTTTTTTCACCCCAATTTTTTTGATAATCCCACTCCTAGGCGAAGCAATGATATTTTCCATTTTCATGGCTTCCAAAATCAAGAGTTGATCGTCCTCCTGAACTTCTTGCCCCTCACTGACCAAGATATCCAGAATCAGTCCCGGCATGGGTGCCATAATGGAATCGATGCTCTTTTGTCCGTTGGAAGCAAAACCCATGGCCTTGATGAGTCCATCCAAAGGGGTGTTTATGGATACTTGATGTTCCGTCCCGTTCACGCTGACGGTATAGGTACGGGCATTGAATTGCGCATCCACCATTTGAATTTGGTAGGAGATGCCATCCTTCAGGAGATGAAATCCATTGGGGCCTGTTTTTATGATATCCAGCGAAGCAATATCCTCTTTTGACAGTTGAAATTCAGAAATTCCATCAACCACAACGGTATACGGATTGTCCATAAATAGTGTTCCTATAGGTTAGTTTGATAAATATAAGATTAATGCCCCAATCGGCATAAAGGCAGTTGGGTTATACAATACCATCAACCACAAATCCCGTCAAATGTTTACTTTTGGGACTAAAATCTTCTTTATGCTGATTCTAGGGATTGCCGGTGGAACAGGTTGCGGAAAAACTACCGTGGTAAACCAGATTGTGGACCAATTGCCCACAAACGAGGTGGGTATCATCTCGCAGGATTCGTATTACAACGATTTGGCGCATTTGACCAAAGAGGAACGGAGCAAAATCAACTTTGACCATCCCAATTCCATAGATTTTGACCTATTGATTTCGCATTTGGAGCAATTGAAACAAGGTAAGACCGTAAATAAACCCGTGTATTCCTTTGTAGAGGAAACCCGTTTGGAAGAAACCATTCCTACACCCCCGAGAAAAGTGATGATCGTTGAGGGGATTTTGGTACTGAGCAACCCGCAGCTTCGGGATTTGTTCGACATCAAAATATTTGTACATGCCGATTCCGATGAACGATTGATCAGAAGATTGCAACGGGATATCCGGGAACGTGGACACGATTTGGAAAAAGTACTGACCCGTTACCAAACTGCGGTAAAGCCCATGCATGAGCAATTCATAGAGCCGTCAAAGGAATTTGCCGATATCATTATCCCCAACAACCATTACAATACGGTTGCAGTGGATATGGTAAGGACCATCATCAACAACAAACTGGTGTAGCACATGAAGTTAAAGGAACTGAGAAATAAGCGGTGGTTCAAGGTCATGACCAATATGTATGTTCTGGTGTTGACCATTTTTGTGATTTGGATGGCTTTTTTCGACACCAATTCCTTTTTGATTCACTGGGAACTTCGCTCGGAAATCAAAAAGCTGGAGAAACAGAAGGAGTTTCTAAAAGGGGAAATTGCCAAGGACAAGGAAATCTTGGAAAAAATGTCCAATCCGGGGGAAATGGAAAAATTTGCCCGGGAGAAATACTACATGAAAAAGGAGAATGAGGAGATTTTCCTTATTGAATATGAAGACAGTCTAAAAATCAAGGAAGATGAGTAAGACAGGCCTATTCGAAGAATTTCCAGAGGTATCCGCCAAACAGTGGAAACAAAAAATCCAGTTCGATCTCAAGGGAGCTGATTACAACGACACCCTGGTTTGGGAGTCCTTGGAGGGGATAGCGGTAAAACCCTTTTATCATGAAGAGGACCTGCAAAACATTAAAGCCCACCCAACTTCCGCTTCCCGAAAATGGCATGTAGGTCAAACCATTTATGCAGGTGATTCGACAAAGGCCAATGCAAAAGCATTGAAAAGCTTGGAAAAAGGAGTTGAAAGTTTGGTGTTCACCATTCCAAATGAGCAGGTTGATTTTAAAGCCTTACTCCAAGGCATTGAGTTGGAAAACATACCATTGCATTTTAATTTTCAGTATTTAGCGACACAGCCCATCAAAAACCTTTTGGAGATTTTGATGGGTAAAAATGTTGAGGCCTATCTCAACATCGATTTGATCGGGCATCTGTCCCGTGACGGAAACTGGTTTCATAACCTTGAAAAGGACCACGCCATTTTGGAAGAAATCCATGGACTTGCCACCACATACACGTCAGTGGTCACCTTTGGTGTGGATATGGCACTCTATCAAAATGCAGGGGCCAATAGTATTCAACAACTGGCCTATGGATTGGCCCATGCCCATGAATACCTGAATCATTTTGCCACTTTAAATACTGACCAGAAATCATTTCCCATAGTATTCAAGGTTGCCGTGGGAAGTAATTATTTCTTTGAAATTGCCAAGCTAAGGGCCCTACGTTGGCTTTGGGGCAGTCTGGCTTCGGAATATGGGATTGATAGCGATTGCCACATTATGGCCATCCCCACCAAACGGAACAAAACCCTTTACGACTATAATGTGAACATGCTCCGTACCACCTCGGAAAGTATGTCGGCCATTCTGGGTGGGGCCGATACCGTGTGCAACCTTCCTTATGATGCCATTTATCATAAAGACAATGCATTTGCAGAACGTATTGCCCGAAATCAACTGTTATTATTGAAGGAGGAAAGTTATTTTGAAGACGTTTCTGCCGTTGCCAATGGAGCCTACTTTATCGAAAGCGTCACCGAGCAATTGGCGGAAAAAGCTTTGGCCCTTTTCAAACAGATTGAAAAATCCGGTGGTTTTTTAAGTGCGCTCAAAAAAGGGACCATCCAACCAAAAATAAAGGAAAGTGCAGTAAAGGAACAGCAACTTTTTGATGAAGGGAAAATTGTACTTCTGGGCACCAATACCTATCAAAACCCACAAGACCGAATGAAAAATGACCTGGAACTGTATCCCTTTGTAAAAACACAGCCCAGAAAAACCTTGATAGTACCCATCATTGAAAAACGATTGGCCGAAACCTTGGAACAAAAAAGACTGGATGATGAGTAGAAAAGACCTTCAACATTTGGAACTGGCTGTCAGGTCGAGCGCAGTCGAGACCCCAAGTGCTGAGCACGAAAACTTCGCTGCGGGCATATCCCCTTTTCTTCGTGGACCTTACTCCACCATGTATGTTCGCAGGCCATGGACCATCCGCCAATATGCCGGTTTTTCAACGGCAGAAGAGAGCAATGCCTTTTACAGAAGAAATTTGGAAGCGGGTCAAAAAGGCCTTTCCGTGGCCTTTGATCTTCCCACCCACCGAGGGTACGACTCGGACAATGAACGGGTGGTAGGCGATGTGGGTAAGGCAGGAGTAGCGATTGACTCGATCGAGGACATGAAAATCCTGTTCGACCAAATTCCCCTAGATCAAATGTCGGTATCCATGACCATGAACGGTGCCGTTATCCCGATCATGGCCTTTTATATTGCGGCGGCAGAGGAACAGGGCGTGTCCATGGAAAAACTTTCCGGAACCATCCAAAACGATATTCTCAAGGAGTTTATGGTACGGAACACCTACATTTATCCGCCTACCCCTTCCATGCAAATTGTGGCGGATATTTTTGAGTTTACGAGCAAAAATATGCCCCGTTTCAATAGCATCAGCATTTCGGGGTACCATATGCACGAAGCCGGAGCTTCCGCGGCCATGGAGTTGGCCTATACCCTGTCCGATGGTATTGAATACATCCGGACCGGGATCAAGGCAGGGTTGAAAATTGATGAATTTGCCCCTAGACTTTCCTTCTTTTGGGGCATTGGGATGAACCATTTTACCGAAATTTCCAAAATGCGTGCCGGTCGTATGCTATGGGCCAAATTGGTAAGTCCGTTCAATCCCAAAAATGAAAAATCGCTTATGCTTCGTACACATTGCCAGACCAGTGGATGGAGTTTGACCGAGCAAGACCCCTTCAACAACGTGGCACGGACCACTATTGAGGCCATGGCAGCGGTATTTGGTGGCACCCAGAGCCTTCATACCAATGCGTTGGATGAGGCCATTGCCCTTCCGACCGATTTTTCGGCGCGGATAGCCCGGAACACCCAAATTTTCTTGCAGCAAGAGACCCATATCACTAAAACCGTGGACCCGTGGGCTGGAAGTCAAGTAGTTGAAAAATTGACTGAAGAGATTGCCGAGGAAGCTTGGAAATTGATTCAAGAGGTGGAGCAACTGGGCGGCATGACCAAGGCTATTGAAGCCGGAATTCCCAAAAGACGGATTGAGGAAGCTGCAGCCAAGAAGCAAGCACGAATCGACAGTGGACAGGACGTCATCATTGGCGTGAACAAATACCAACTGGAAGATGAGGATGAACTCCAAATTTTGGAGGTAGACAATGCCAAAGTGCGCCAACAGCAAATGGAGCGACTGGAACGAATCAAATCGACACGGGATTCCAAAGTGGTTCAAGAAGCCTTGGACAACATTCGATTGGCCGCCAAAAAAGCCAATCAGAACGATACTGACCGTGAAAATTTGTTAGCTTTAGCGGTACAAGCGGCCAAAGCACGTGCTACCTTGGGCGAAATCAGTGATGCCATGGAAAGTGCCTTTGGGCGTTACAAAGCAAAAATCCAATCCTTTACCGGCGTGTATTCCAAAGAGATCAAAAACGACAAAAGTTTTACCAAGGCCCAGAAAATGGCCGATGAGTTTGCGGCACAAGAAGGTAGAAGGCCTCGAATCATGGTCGCCAAAATGGGTCAGGATGGGCACGACCGTGGCGCAAAAGTGGTCGCTACCGGGTATGCCGACCTTGGCTTCGATGTGGACATAAGCCCATTGTTCCAAACGCCTTCCGAAGTGGCCCAACAAGCCGTTGAAAATGATGTCCACGTATTGGGCATTTCGTCCTTGGCAGGTGGTCACAAGACCTTGGTGCCCGAGGTGGTCAAAGAACTAAAAAAGCAGGGACGGGAAGATATCATGGTCATTGTGGGCGGAGTCATCCCCAAACCGGATTACCAATACCTGTTGGACCATGGTGCAGTAGCCGTATTTGGTCCTGGCACCAAAATTGGGGACACCGCCATTGAAATCTTAACGATTTTGATGGGATAATCACCCTTAACCATCTCATAAATATAACTTTAACTTTCTTTAACGCAGATTGGCATGGTTATTCACCCACTGTTAACAAAATACATTTTTTAGCATCTTAAATAATCGTATTTTTAGCACCTAACTTACTATGAAATGGGCAAGATTATTGCTATTGCAAACCAAAAGGGCGGTGTGGGCAAAACCACCACCACGGTAAACCTTGCAGCCTCCCTTGGTGTATTGGAAAAGAAAGTGTTGTTGATTGATGCCGACCCCCAGGCAAATGCGACTTCCGGTCTTGGTATAGATGTGGACTCCGTTGAACACGGCACATACCAACTCTTGGAACATACCATGCCCGTGGAAGATGTGATCATCCAGACCGATTCCCCAAATGTGGATCTGGTACCTGCACATATTGATTTGGTGGCCATTGAGATAGAACTGGTGGACAAGGACAACAGGGAATACATGCTGAAAGAGGCCCTCAAAAACTTGGGCGATCGTTATGACTTTGTTTTGATCGACTGTGCCCCATCTCTGGGACTACTGACCTTAAACGCACTTACCGCAGCAGATTCCGTAATGATTCCGATTCAATGCGAATATTTTGCATTGGAAGGTCTTGGGAAACTATTGAACACGGTAAAAAGTGTCCAGAAAATACATAACAACGATTTGGATATAGAAGGCATGTTATTGACCATGTACGATTCAAGGTTACGCCTATCCAACCAAGTCGTGGAAGAAGTGAAGAAACACTTCGCCGATATGGTCTTCGATACCATTATACAGCGAAATGTAAGGCTGAGTGAAGCACCCAGTTATGGCGAGAGCATCATAAAATACGATGCCAGCAGTAAGGGTGCCTCAAATTATCTTAACTTGGCCCACGAAATTTTGAAGAAAAATAAGGAAACAGTTTAAATGGCGAAAGCAACCAAAAAACAGGCTTTGGGTAGAGGCCTGTCCGCTCTATTGAAAGACCCCGAGAACGATATCCAATCGGTTGGGGACAAAAATGCGGACCAGGTCATAGGCAATGTTGTCGAACTGGATATAGAATCCATTGAGGTAAACCCTTTCCAGCCACGATCCAATTTTAATGACGAAGCCTTGGAAGAACTGGCCAGTTCCATCCGCGAATTGGGCATTATACAGCCCATTACGGTTCGGAAATTGGATTTCAACAAATTCCAATTGGTTTCCGGGGAGCGTCGTTTCCGTGCCTCCAAATTGGTTGGGCTCGAGACCATTCCTGCCTATATACGCATTGCCAACGATCAAGAGTCCTTGGAAATGGCCTTGGTGGAAAACATCCAACGCCAAGACTTGGACCCCATCGAGATTGCCCTCTCCTATCAGCGCCTTATCGATGAAATCCAGATTACCCAGGAAAAATTGAGTGACCGTGTGGGAAAAAAACGCTCCACCATCACCAATTACCTTCGCCTTTTAAAATTGCACCCCATTATCCAAACCGGAATGCGGGACGGTTTTATCAGCATGGGACATGGAAGGGCCCTGATCAATATCGAAAAGAAAAAGGAGCAGATTGCCATATATGAGAAAGTGGTCTCCGATGGCCTTTCGGTACGGGATACGGAGCAACTGGTGAAATCACTTAAGAATCCGCAAGGCGATTCGGGAGAAAAGAAATTAAAATCATCCAAGGAAACCCCCGGATTTGTTTCCAAAGGTATGGACGAGCTCAAGGAATACCTTTCTACCAAGGTAGACATTACCTCATCCCAAACGGGGAAGGGCAAAATTGTAATTCCCTTTCATTCGCAAGAGGAATTTCAGCGTATAAAAAAATTATTGACAGGTGAATAAAAACCTATTCTTCTTGTTGTTTTCCATACTGTGCCTGTATTCGGGTTTTGCCCAAGAGGAAGGCGAAACGGAAGATGCGGAACAACCCCATCCTTCCGAGATCGACTCCTTGGCACAAAATCTGGAGGGTGCAGGAATCACGCTTGAGGAAGTCACCTACGAAAAGAAGAAAATCAATCCCCTTGCCCCCAGTAAAGCGGCATTCTATTCTGCCGTGTTCCCGGGACTGGGACAGATTTATAACAAACGGTATTGGAAAGCACCCATCGTGTGGGGTGCCCTAGGGACCGCCATCTATACCTATTCGTTCAACAACACCGAATACAGGGGGGCGCGGGATGCCTTTAAAAGAAGACTGGCCGGGTTCACGGATGACGAATTTTACGACATCAACGGAGACGGCGAAGGCCCTGACGTGTCAGACGAGGCCCTACAAGATGCCCAAGAGCGCACCCAGCGCAGCAGGGACCTTTCCTTAGTGATTACCATTGCCCTCTATGCCCTGAACATTATAGATGCCAACGTGGACGCGCACCTAAAGCAATATAATGTTGATGATGATCTTGCGATTGATTTTAAACCCTATTTGGATATAAACCCCTTTACCCAGGAGCCAAACTACGGCATGGCCCTGGTCATTAAATTTTAAGCTATGAACATTGCTCTCTTTGGTTATGGGAAAATGGGAAAAATGATTGAGCAAATTGCCCAAGACAGAGGACATACCATTGTTGCAAAGATAGATGTGGACACCAAGGAAATCCCCTATGACGACATGGATGTCGCCATAGATTTCAGTACGCCCGAAGCTGCATTCGACAATATTACCGGTTGTTTTGAAAATGGCGTTCCCGTAATTTGTGGCACCACTGGTTGGCTGTCCAACTACGAAAAGGCCATTGATATCTGTAATAACAACCAAGGGGGCTTTATCTATGCCTCTAATTTCAGTTTGGGCGTGAATATCTTTTTTGAGCTGAATGCCCATTTGGCCAAAATGATGTCGGGATTGGAACAGTACAACGTTTCCATGGAAGAAATCCATCACACCCAAAAACTGGACGCCCCAAGTGGAACGGCCATTACATTGGCGGAAGGCATCATTGCCAACACCAACTATGAGGGTTGGAAACTGGACCAAACCGATGAAGGCACCATCCCAATCACATCCAAACGGGAAGGCATGGTTCCAGGCACCCATAGCATATCCTATAATAGCGCGGTGGACTCCATAGAAATAAAACATACGGCCCACAATCGCGAAGGCTTTGCTTTGGGAGCGGTTATTGCTGCAGAATGGATACAGGGCAAAACAGGTATCTTCACCATGAAAGATGTGTTAAACCTGTATTAAAAAACGTAACAACAATAAAGACATTAAGTCTTACAAAGAAACTTTTATATGAGCGGTACACAATGGATCATTTTTATATTGATCATCCAAATCATCCATTTTTTGGGTACATGGAAACTTTATGTAAAAGCAGGACGTAAAGCTTGGGAAGCTGCCGTTCCCGTATACAATGCTGTCATTTTGATGAAGATCATCAACCGACCTTGGTGGTGGGTGCTGCTCTTGTTCATCCCCATTATCAATCTATTGATGTTCCCAGTGGTATGGGTAGAGACCATCCGTAGTTTTGGGAAAAATTCGCTGTTGGACACTTGGTTGGTGATACTGAGCCTTGGGTTCTACACTTACTACATCAATTATGCGGAAGATGTCAGCTATATTGAAGACCGCAGCCTTAAACCACGAACCGGCCTTGGCGAGTGGGTCAGCTCCATAGTCTTTGCCATTGTGGCGGCCACTTTTGTACATACTTATTTTATTCAACCTTATGTTATTCCCACCGGATCATTGGAACGCACCTTGCGTATCGGTGATTTTCTGTTCGTGAGCAAGTTCCATTATGGAGCAAGGATTCCCATGACCACTTTGGCGGCCCCAATGGTGCATGACACGCTTCCCGGCATGAAAAAAAGGTCCTATTTGGCCGATGTAAACCCAGAAACCTATAAAACTTCTTGGATCAACAAGCTACAGCTGCCCTATATGCGCATCCCTGGCTTTCAAAAGGTCAAGAAAAACGATATTGTGGTCTTTAGCCTGCCCTCTGATACACTCTACCAATTTTTTAAAGCCGAAAAAGCGGTAAAAAAGCCCATCGACAAAAAGTCCAACTATGTAAAACGATGTGTAGGTACCCCTGGGGATTCTTTGCAGGTAATAAACGGCTATGTCTATATCAACGGGGAAAGGCTTCAGCTATCCGATCGGGCCAAGCCTATGTATAATTATGACATCTATGCCCAGAACGGTGTATCCAGCAGACTACTAGAAGAAGTGGATGCTTCGGATTATCTGAGGACCTATATTTCCGGAAACCTCAACCAGAATCAGTACAACGCCTTGGCTCCATTTGTTTTGGGGGCCAATAGGACCCAAGATGGCAAAATAGAGCTTGTTACCGAGGAAAAAGGAATCCCTACAGAAGTCATCCGTCAGCTTAGGTTATCCTTGACGGAAGAAAAGCCAAGATCTCGCGTTGCAAATCTAACGGATGAGATGGTAACCCAACTACGGGAGAACCAGGCCATAGATTCAGTGGTCAAAACCGATGATGGAAAAGGGGTCTATATGGGCGCCTTCCCACAAAAACCCAACCTATACCCTTGGAACAATGATAACTTTGGGCCGATTTATATTCCCAAAGCAGGAACGACCGTGGAAATCAACTCCAGGACCATCCCATTGTACAAAAAAATAATCCGGGACTACGAGCACAATGATGTAAAGGTATCCGGGCAAAAGGTGCTCATCAATGGCGAAGAGGCCAATTCCTATACATTCAAACAAGATTATTATTGGATGATGGGAGATAACAGGGACCATTCCGAGGACAGTAGGACTTGGGGCTATGTACCGGAAGACCACATAGTGGGCAAACCTGTTTTTCTATGGATGAGTTTTGACAACTTCAACGAGGGAATATCCAACTGGAAGCCGCGTTGGGACCGTATTTTCACAACGGTAGGGGGCAGCGGGCAACCCATTTCCTATTTCAAATATTTTGTGGGTCTGATCGTAGTTTGGATCCTGTTTGATTTTATCAATAAACGAAGAAAGAAAAAGACAGAGTAACACACCCTGTCGCGCAAAACACCACGTTCTTGAAACTTGTACTGCATCCATCCTATTTCCCCAACATAGCCACGTTTTCTGCCATGGTCCAGAACGGTGTGGTCTGGGAAGCACACGACAATTTTCAAAAGCAGACCTACCGGAACCGCTGCTATATCTGCACCGACCAAGGGAAGCACATGCTCAACATCCCCATTAAACATGTGGGAGGAAAAGAAGGAAGGCAAAAATATGCCGAGGTGGAAATGGACAACAGCTATCCGTGGAAGAAAATCCATTGGCGCACCTTGGAAACCGCTTACAGGACCTCTCCCTTTTTTGAGTTTTACGAAGATGACCTAAGACCTTTGTTTGAGGGAAAGGATACCTCATTGTTTCAATTCAACCTAAAGGCCATTCACATCCTTGGTGATTGTTTAGGAGTGGAAATTCCAACCGCCCAAACCAATGCATACGAAGTTACCCTTTCACAAAACGAGGATGCCCGATTTCTGGTAAATGCCAAAAAAGAAATGGCAATGGAACTGGATGCATATCCACAGGTCTTTGACGACCGGCATGGGTTTATTCCCAACCTAAGCATTTTGGACCTGTTGTTCAATGAAGGGACCAATGCCCTATCCTATCTAAAAGAGCAATCCTTGGAGTTTTTGCATGCTTAGACATTTCATACATTATGGCATCCATTTTTTAGTGCCCATATTCATTGCGCTTTTGTTTTTTAAGGACAATAGATTCCGAGTGGCTGTTATCCTTTTGTTGGGAATTGTAATTGATGTGGACCATCTGTGGGCAGAACCGTTGTTTGACCCCAATCGATGTAGTATCGGATTTCATCCCCTGCATAGTTATTGGGCTATTTTGGTGTATGCGGCCCTTCCATTTTTTAAACCCACCCGAATCATTGGTCTGGCCCTGCTCATTCATATCTTCGCGGACCTGACAGATTGCCTACTGATCTGACCCAAGCTGCAATGTGGCCATCACGGGATAGTGATCGGACAGTTTTTCATTGAAGTTTTGGTGGGATACTATCTCAAAGTCCGAATCAGCCAAAATATAGTCTATTCGAATGGGGAATCCTAAAAGGTTATAGGTCCGCCCAAACCCTTTTCCCCTTTCCAGAAAAGAGTCCTGCATATCCCCCTTCACAATCTTATAGACATTGGAAAACTGTGTATTGTTAAAATCACCGCAAACGATATTCGGGTATGGACTGTTATCCATATGCACCGCAAAAATCTTAGCTTGTTCCAATTGCTTGGCAAAGGTCCTTACCAAGCGTTTGTAATTTTTTTCAGATTCGTCCCCATCCGAGAGCGTTTCGGCCCTTGGAACTATGCTGAAGGATTGGAGATGCAGATTGTACACTCTTACGGTATCGTTCATGTAAAGTATATCTGCGTATATGATATTGTTTGCCGTCTCCGGTAAATCCAACGAACCATTTCCCAATATGGGATATTTTGAAAATATGGCCTGAACAGATCTTGGAGTCTCATACGGTGTTTCACTCCGATATGGATACTGGTCCAGTTGCCGATACCGTATTCTACTATGTTCTTGAATACAAAGGATATCCGGATCGTTCTCCTTGACAAATGAAATAATCCGGTCCCCAATATTGGGGTCCTTCATCCATCCATATTTATTGAAGCCCCAAACATTATAAGTCATTACCTTAAGGCTTGAAGAGGTGGGCTCCCCTGCCTCATCCCCCATTTTATAGAAAGGTCCAAAACCAAAATACCCTATCAACAATGCAATCAAAGAGACCCATAGTTTGCGCTTGCGTTTGACCGCCCAGTATCCCAAAAACAACATGTTGAGCATAAATAGAAAAGGGACAAACAAGCTCAGGGCAGAAAATAACGGCAGAATCTGAAATGAAAGGTAGGAGGACAAACAGGTAACGAGCAATAAAAAGGCAATCAATATATTGATTGCATAGACCACCCTATTCAATATGGAGGTTGATTTTTTCATGTGTTACTCTTCCTTGCCCGCTTTAAACAAAAAGTCTTTTTCCTCTTTGGAAAGGCTTTCATACCCAGACTTGCTTATTTTATCCAAAATGGAATCGATTTTTTTCTGCCGGGCCATCTTGTCATAGTCACCGGAGCGTTTCCCCGAGGTATCTTTTTTGTACACCGTTTTCATGGGCGCTTTTTTCTCCCTTGGTTTAAAAAGCTGGGCAATGGCCTCCCTAAACCTAGTGAAACCCGCTCCAATGTCTTTTCCATTAACCAGCTGTCTGGCATACACATACCCTAAAAGGGCACCTCCCAAATGCGCCAGCCTGCCCCCCACATTTCCTCCGTAGGGTATTTGGATCAAATCAACCAAGACAAAGAACACACCCACATACCATAATTTGACATTGAAGAAAATCACTCGGACTTCTTGATTGGGTATATACGCACAGATAAAAATAAGCACGGCTGTGACTCCTGCCGAAGCCCCGATCAATGCCGTGTTGGTATGCAACAAAGTTGGAAAGACATTATAGCTCAAGAGAAAAACAATCCCTCCTATAATTACGCCCAAAAAGTAAACATTCAGAAAACGCTGATTGTCAAAAAGGTTCAAAAAAATCCTTCCGGTAAAATAGAGCATGAGCATATTCCAAAAAATATGCCCCAGTCCCGCATGAAAAAAGGAATAGGTGACCAAGGACCAAGGTTGTCCAAAAAACTCCAAAAAATCCTTGGGCAAATGGAACCAATGGGAAACCGAATGACCCAACAAGGCAGTGGAAAGTCCATCCAGGATAAAGATCAGCACATTGATGGCAATGAGCTTTTCGGCAATGTTCAACCGAGCAAATTGATATTGTAATCCGCCGTTTGCCATAGCCTAGTCCCAACGATTATTGTTAAACTGGTTCTTTTTCCAGTACCACATCATGATAAACCCGATCAATGCTCCTCCAATATGGGCAAAGTGCGCTACTCCTGTATTCACATTGCTGATACCGAAAATTACATCCCCTGCAATCAACAAGGGTACAAAATATTTGGCTTTGATTGGTACCGGAAGAAAGATGAGCATCAATTTGGCTTCGGAATACATAAAGGCAAAAGCCACCAAAACCCCATAAATGGCCCCGGAAGCTCCAACAGCGGGAACATTATAGGCCGACAGAAAACTATCAATCGTGCTTTTGGAGGCCAGATTATACCAATCAGGACTGTACTGCCCTGCAGATATGATATCCATAATCTGTGTTCTGGCCAAACCTGCACTTTCCAATGCATTCAGCCCTTCATTGAAGAAATAATAATTTACCCCAGTATGCAAAGCTGCGGAGCCCAAGCCGGCCGAAAAGTAAAAGAATAGGAATTTATTACGACCCCAGACCCGTTCCAAAGGGGTGCCAAAGGCCCAAAGCGCATACATATTGAACACAATGTGCATAAGGTTACCATGCATGAACATGTGGGAGCCTACCTGCCACCATTCGAAATTGCTGTTCTTAGGAAACCAAAGGGACATCCATTGGTACATTTGGTCCCCATACAATTGTGTGGCAAAAAACATGATCACATTAATGATCAACAAGTGTTTTACCGCTTCGGTCATTCTACCCATCTAACTAAATTTTTTATCGATATCCCCTTCGGAGATAATGGTATATGTCAATTTTTGAAATGGACTCAAGGTCGGTTCCTTACAGGCAAACAAATTGTTCACCAAGGCCAACTGCGATTCTTGGTCCAAGAGCTCCCCTGTTTTCACGGCCAGGTTCTTGGAAAGTACTTTGGCCAAGACTTCAGCTTGGGAGACAGCACCTTCGTTAAATCCTTCTGCATAGTCCGCGATCAAACGATCCAATACCGTGCCAATCCCGCTTTCCGGTACCATCAAGGGCACCCCTGTCAGTTTTACAGTCTCTTCCTCCAAACTTTCAAAGGCAAAACCAATATTTGTCAGGCTGTCCTTAACTTCCCTCAATATCCCCAATTCCTGTGGGTTGAAGGTAAGCTCCAACGGAAACAACAGCTGTTGGCTCACCCCTTCCTTTACCGTGATCTCTCCCAGAAACTTTTCAAAAAGAATCCGTTCGTGCGCCCGGTTCTGGTGAATGACCAGCATCCCTGACTTGACCGTGCTCATCACAAATTTACGACGTAGTTGGAACGTGGTGGCCATGTGTTCGCCAACCCCATCATCGTCATACAAGCTTGTCTGTGCATCGCTGTCCGATTCAATGGCCACACTACTAAAGTTATCCGTGTCCACCTCTTGATCTAGGCCTTCATACAGGTTTTCCCAGCCTTTGGAACTGGCTCTTTGAAAGCCTCCACCACTTTTTCGTTCCTTCTCCTGAAAGGGATTGAATGTGGCATCCACCGTTACTTTGGGCAAAACCGCCCCTTTTTCCTTGTACGCATAAGGCGTGTCCAAGTTGGGGTCATGGTCAAAATCCAATACCGGGGCCACATTGAATTGTCCCAAGCTATGCTTTACGGTCGACCGCAATATGGCATACAGTGTATTTTCATCATCAAACTTCACCTCTGTTTTGGTAGGATGGATGTTGATATCGATGGAAGACGGGTCTACCTCCAAATAAATAAAATACCCGGGATAGGTATCCGGTTTGATAAGCCCTTCAAAAGCTGCTACCACCGCGTGGTGCAAATACGGGCTTTTGATAAAGCGATCATTGGCAAAGAAAAACTGTTCCCCCCTACTCTTTTTGGCAAATTCGGGCTTACAGATAAAACCGGAAATCTTTACCACTTCGGTTTCCTCGTTCACGGGCACCAAGCGATCTTCCATGCGACTCCCAAAAATATGGGCTATACGTTGGCGCGGCTTTCCTTTGGGCAGATTGAAAATCTCTGAACCATTGTTGTAAAAATGGAACTCGATGTTGGGATGCACCAAAGCCACTCGATGGAACTCGTCGGTGATATGGCGCAATTCCACCTGATTGGACTTTAAGAAATTCCGTCGGGCCGGGATATTAAAAAAAAGGTTCTTTACCGATATGGAAGTGCCCTGGGGTGTGGCCACCACTTCTTGGGACACAATTTTACTTCCTTCTATCTTTATGTGGACCCCCACCTCATTGGTTTGGGTACGGGTCTGCATATCTACATGGGCGATGGCCGCAATGGAGGCCAATGCCTCTCCCCGGAAACCTTTGGTATGCAAGTTGAACAAATCCTGTGCCGATGAAATCTTGGAAGTGGCATGCCGTTCAAAGGACAACCGGGCATCGGTTTCGCTCATCCCCATCCCATCATCCACCACTTGAATCAATGCTTTACCCCCATCTTTTACAATCAGTTTGACTGTAGTCGCCCCTGCATCAATGGCATTCTCCATAAGTTCCTTGACCACCGAGGCCGGACGTTGGACCACTTCCCCTGCTGCAATCTGGTTGGCAACATGGTCCGGTAAAAGTTTAATGATGTCCGTCATTAGGGATTTAGGAATATGGATAAATCAAAGTCGATCACAAAAAGGAACAACAGTACCAAAATGGCCACAATAATGAGAAAACGAAGCTTCATGTTCTTATCACCTTCCATTTTTAGATCTTCCTTGGCCGAACCGATTTTGTTCAACAGCCCCCTCTGCGTATGTGCAGTACTTCGAAATTTATCTAGTTTGTGTTCTATTTTATACGGATTGCCCTCGCCCTTGTAGTAGCGCGGCGAGTAACTGAACGATTTATTCTTTTTAAGTTTGAAAGGATTTCGCATGGCATTTGTATCCGTGTAACCTCAAAGGTACTTAAAATAGAAAAAAAGGATCAGGGGATGCTCCCAAAAAATGTTAACAGGGCTGGATTGCCCCGATCACAAGATTTATGGATTTTTTTGAACCTGAACTTGTTCCTTGTACTTGACGTTTGAAATCTACCTTCCCAAAACAGCCATCTGAATAGCGGCAATGGCAGCTTCCGTACCCTTGTTCCCATGTCGGCCGCCACTACGGTCTTGGGCCTGTTGCAAGGTATTGTCGGTCAAGACGCAGAAAATTACGGGAACATTATAGGCAACGTTCAAATCCTTGATACCCTGTGCCGTGGCACTACATACAAAGTCAAAATGACTGGTCTCCCCACGGATGACGCTCCCAATGGCAATAACGGCATCCACCTGTTGGTCCGTTATCATTTTTTTGCAGCCAAAGGTCAGCTCAAAGCTTCCGGGGACGTTCCAACGAACCACGTTTTCGGGCAAAGCACCACAGTCTACCAAAGCATCTTGAGCGCCTTGATAAAGAGCCTCCGTGATTTCATGGTTCCATTCAGAAACAACAATCCCAAACCGAAGTTGCTTCGCATTTGGGATTTTGGTCTTATCGTAAACGGATAGGTTTTTGTTCTCGGTGGCCATAGGTTAGTTTTTGGCCAATCCGATAAGCGCGTCTATGCCTACTCCTTCCGAGGATTTCGGATAGTCTGACTTGATACGCTCAAAATAACCAAGCGCTTTACTTTTCTGGTCCAACTCAAGGGCCGCAACCCCTGCCTTGTACAAAAATCTTGGTGTAGTGAACTCATTCTCGCTATGGGCGATGGCTTTTTCGTAAAAGTCCAAGGCGTCCTCGGTTTGGTTCAATTGGGAAAATGCATCCCCAATACCTCCTTTGGCCATGGCTCCCAATACGGCATCATCCGAAGAAAAGTTCTCCAAATGCGCAATGGCCTCCTGATATTGCTGTAGGTTCAAATAGGTCATCCCAGCAGAATATTCTGCCAAGTTGGCCGCTTTGGTACCACTGTATTCCTCAATGATGTCCAAAAATCCATATTTCCCTTCGGCACCGTTCAATGCTTTGGTAAAAAGGGAATCCTTTTCAGTTTCGCTGGCCAGGGCCTGATCAAAATATTGCTGTGGATAAAAAAGCTCATTGGCCGCAGTGGCCTCTTTGGGCTTCTGGATGAACTGGTGGTATCCCAAGTAGGCCAATACCCCCAATGCAATGGCGCCAATAACCCCCAAAATATAGTTTTGGTTCTGTTGTACCCACGCCTCGGTCTTGGAAGCACTCTCGTCCAACGTGTTGAACACCTCTGCCGTTGTGCTGTCCTGTTCTTCAACTTGGGCTTCCTCTGCCTTGTTTTTGGGTTTAAAGCCTCTTCTCTTGTATGTTGCCATGCGTCATTTTATTGGTCGGGCAAAAATAAAGTTTTTATCCAAAATCAAAAGGCAATTTATTCGTTATTTTTGGAATCTTTAACCGGTCCGCAAAATCACAGAACCCTTTTGGTCCCATAAACGTTTATGTTTTTAAGACATTTATCCTTAGTGAATTACAAAAACTTCGATTCCAAGACCTTGGATTTCGACCCTGTGATCAATTGCCTAGTGGGCGATAATGGGGTGGGAAAGACCAACATCTTGGATGCCATATACCACCTCTGTTTCGGGAAAAGCTACTTTAATCCCGTAGCTACCCAGAACATTAAGCACGACACGGATTTTTTTGTGGTGGATGGGGAGTTTGAAAAGGAAGGCAGGACCGAAAAAATCATCTGCAGCTTCAAAAAAGGGACTAAAAAAGTCATCAAGCGGAACGGGAAGGCCTATGAAAAGTTTTCGGAACACATTGGCTTTTTGCCCTTGGTGATCATATCGCCTTCGGACCGGGACCTCATCTTGGAAGGCAGTGACACCCGTAGAAAGTTCATGGATGGGGTGATTTCGCAATCCGATAAAGCTTATCTACAGACCCTCATCAAATACAACAAGGTGTTGACACAGCGAAACTCCTTGCTGAAGTATTTTGTGGCCAACCACACCTTTGACCCCAACACCCTGGCCATCTACAATGAGCAATTGCACAATTTGGGTACCGAGATCCACAAGAAGCGAGTGGCCTTCATCGAATCCCTCATCCCTATATTTCAAAAACAGTACGCCCATATTTCCGAAAAGGACGAACAGATCACCCTCTCCTATGAAAGCCAACTTTCCGAAGAGAATCTTCTGAACTTACTGGAAAAGAATATTGACAAGGACCGTGCCCTGCAATACACCAGTGTGGGCATCCATAAAGACGATCTGGATTTCACCATTGGTGGACATCCTATCAAAAAATTCGGAAGTCAAGGCCAGCAAAAGTCCTTTTTGATCGCCCTGAAACTGGCCCAGTTCCATTTTATCAAGGAGCAGGCCAGCACCACTCCCATTCTGTTGTTGGATGATATTTTTGACAAATTGGACGAAAACCGGGTCTCCCATATCGTGGGCCTCGTAAAGGATGATAATTTCGGACAGATCTTTATCAGTGATACCCATGCGGACCGCACCGAAAATGTGGTCAAGAACATTCACCAGAGCTATAAAATCTTTACCTTGTAACATGGCACGGATTCTATTTTTTCTTTCGATTTTGATGGTATGGGGATGCCAAGAAAGCTCCATTGCCAAAGAAGATCTGCGGTATCTCAACGGGTATTGGGAAATCGCCAAGGTTGAATTCCCTGACGGTTCCAAAAAGGAGTATGGGGTAAACCCCACCATAGATTTTATCCAACTGGAAAATGGAACAGGGTTTCGTAAAAAAATGCAGCCCAGTTTTGATGGCACCTACAAAACTTCCCATGATGTGGAACTGCTCACCGTTAGCCAAGTGGACGCCATTTTTGTCCTTCGCTATTCCAGTGAATTCAGTGATTGGGAAGAAACCTTGACGCAGGTGGACTCCACCTCCTTCTCCGTAGTGAACCAAGAGGGTGTCACCTACTCCTACAAACGCTTTGAACCCATTAAAATCCCAAAGTGATGGCCAAAAGACACAATTCCCATCTGCCCCTAAGCGAAGCCCTGAACGAGTTTATCAAGGAAAATAAGCTCCAAAAGGGAATGGACAAGGTAGATGCCCGTGAAGCTTGGTCCCGATTAATGGGCAATGGGGTAAACAACTATACCACCGCGGTGGAACTCAAAAACGACACCTTGTTCGTCTCCCTATCCTCTTCCGTACTGCGGGAAGAACTGAGCCTAGGCAAAAGCAAGATCATTGCCATGATCAATGAGGAACTCGGGAAGGAATTGGTGAAAAAGTTGGTGTTACGGTAAAAAACCATCGTTTCTTTTCTTCATCCGTCAATTCAAACGGGGCATCTGTCAATTCATCGCCCTAATTGAAACCTTAAAGCTGGATATTGGAGGTTTAACCCTTAATCCAGCTATTATGAAATTGAAAAGTCTACTTTATTTGTGTCTTTTTGTTGTGGCAGTGGTGTCCTGCGGCAAGGAAGATACCCCCGATCCACCAGCCGACACCAATACCGCCCCGAACATCAATGCCCAAAGCTTTACCGTGAGCGAGGACAAGACCACCATTGGCACCGTTCAAGCGGATGACGATGATGGAGATGCCCTACAGTTCTCCATCAAGACCAATGACAATGGTCTTTTCGCCATCAACACCCAAAACGGTGCCCTAAGTCTGGCCGAAGGTAAAAGCTTGGACTTTGCCACCGCAGCCCAACATTCCATTACCGTGGGCGTGGACGACGGCGAGCTCAGCGCCGAGGCCACCATCACCATCAACGTGACCGAAGTGGGCACCCAGAACCTAGCCCCTGAAGGCGAACAAAACCAATCTTTTGAAGTCAATGAGGGCATTACCCAAAGTGATCTTGTTGGAGCCATTGCAGCTACGGATCCCGAAGAACAGCCCCTCAGCTATGAGATCACCACCAATGACAATGACCTTTTTGTGATCAATGCAAACGGGGAACTGAACCTTGCCCCGGGAAAAAACTTGGATTATGAAACCGAAGGATCCCACTCCATTACCGTGCAAGTGAGTGATGGTAGTCTAACCTTGGACGTGACTGTTACCATAGCGGTGGCTGATGACAATATTCCCATGAAGGACGAAGTTGCCTCCTTCATAATCACTTGGCAGGATGACGGCATGGACTCGGCCTATTTGGGATTGAACCCAGATTACAACACCTATGACTTTACCATAGATTGGGGCGATGGTACCAAGGAAAAATATACGGGAAGTCAAGACAATAATGTTATACAGCATCATTATGAGGTTGTGGCCACCTATTTCATTGCCATACAGGGTACTTTCCCTGCGTTACAAATGTCGCAATTGATTGCCGATAACAACAACAAGCTTATGAGTATTGAACAATGGGGCTCCATTGCTTGGCAAAGCATGAACCATGCTTTTAAGGATTGTGCAAACATGGCATACAATGCCACCGATGTGCCCGACCTTACCCATGTTACGGACATGACCGGTATATTCCATCACGCCCAAAACTTTAATGGAAACCTTGGTGGTTGGAACACCAGCACTATCACCAACATGGATAGCATGTTCTTCAATGCGCAATCTTTTGTTGGCGATGGCCTGGATGATTGGGATACCCAAAATGTGACCAACATGCAAAGCATGTTTGATCACGCTAAGTCTTTCAATGCAGACATAAGTAGCTGGGATACTGGCCAAGTAACCACTATGGAAAGTATGTTCGCAGAGGCATTTTCCTTCAACCAAGATTTGAGCAACTGGGATACCGGTGAGGTTACCAACATGAATTATATGTTCGTCGGCGCATTCCTCTTTAACAGTAACATAGTTGGATGGACCACCCATAAAGTGCAAACCATGTCCGGAATGTTTTTGGGTGCTTCCGCTTTTGACCAAAATCTTGGTGCTTGGGATATCGGCGTCGTCACAGATATGACAAACATGTTCACCGGCTCAGGCATATCCCCAGAAAACTATTCCTATAACTTACTAAATTGGAGTTATCAAACCGTACAACCAGATGTTCCATTGGGAGCCGCAGGGATTTTCTATTGTAGTGTAGTTGTCTTTGACACAGCCAAACAGACCTTACAAGACCAAGGCTGGATCATTACCGATGAAGGACCAACACTCTGTAATTAACACCACCTCTGAATAAAACAGGGCCGCTCTTTTGGAGCGGCCCTGTTCACATGTACGTTCATATTTCGTTTAGTACACTTCCCTTCCCGAGAAATGGAAAGCGCCCTCAATGGCCGCGTTCTCATCGCTATCGGAACCGTGCACGGCATTCTCGCCAATACTGGCGGCATATAACTTTCTAATGGTGCCTTCCGCAGCCTCTGCCGGGTTGGTGGCCCCGATCAACGCACGGAAATCGTCCACCGCATTATCTTTTTCCAAAATGGCCGCCACAATGGGACCTCTGGTCATAAACTCCACCAACTCCCCAAAAAATGGGCGCTCCTTGTGGATGGCGTAGAACTCTCCGGCATCCCTTCGGCTCAATTGGGTGTATTTCATGGCCACAATCTTAAATCCAGCAGCCGTTATTTTTTCCAAAATCGCACCAATATGGCCGTTTTCAACCGCATCTGGCTTGATCATGGTAAATGTTCTATTTCCAGTCATTTTTTAAAATTTTGCGCAAACTTACGGTTTTTCAACCAACAGGCAAGGCTTAATAGGCTTGTTTTAGCTCCTGAAGCACAGCACCCTCCTCTCCCATGATCTTAAAACGTACCTCTTTGGTTTCAAGGTTGATGGCAATAGTGCCGTAGCTGGTCCTTGAGACCACCTCCCCCACCCGAAACGGATTGGGCTCCCCCGAAAAACTGGAATAGGAGTGTGTGAGTCCGCTACTGGTAAAGTCCACCAAGGGATAGGGCAAGCCCGGAACGCTTTTCCGGGAAAACTCGGAAATATGTCGGTCCCCGGACAGAATCATAACGCCTTTTGCCTTGGAATCCACAATGAGCTTTTCCAGCTTTTCCACCTCTTTGGGGAAATTCCCCCAAGTCTCGAACCCATGCTCTCCAGATAAAAACTGGATGCTGGACATGATCAGGTTAAAGTCGGCATCGGAATGGTTGAGCTCTCCTTCGAGCCATTTCCATTGCTCGGCACCCAAGACGGTGGCATCCATATCCAAATTGGGACTGTATCGTTTTTTGGAAACGGTATCCTTGACCAAGGCACTTCGGAAATAACGGGTATCCAAAACCAAGATTTTCACTTTGCCTTTGGGTGTTTCGTAGGCATGCGAAGCATATACCCCTTCCCTTGTCCTTCTGGGGCTGTTTTTAGGCACCTCCATAAAATCCAGGAACACCTGTTGGCTCTGGCTTTTTACCAAAAACTCTTCCCCGCCATCGTTGACCCCAAAATCATGGTCGTCCCAAGTACCGATAATAGGGACTTTTGCCTTCAATTGAGCATACCCTTCAACACTATCCTGTAGGGCATAGATGGCCCTGAGTTTTTCCATATTGTCCGTATCGGCGTAGACAATATCCCCGCCCCAAACCCAAACATCAGGGTTCTCGTTCAAAATATCGTCCCAAAACGAATTGGGCTCCTGAGGCATGTTACAGGAACCAAAAGCCACCAAAAAAGTGGAGCTTGGCACATCCTGTTTCTGTTTGCATCCCAAGAGGACAACCAATAGGCTCAAGTAAATGGAAATAGGCTTCATAGATTCAGCTTGCTTTCAAACAAAAATAAGATATCACGAGTTACCTCTATATTATATTATTGTATCTTTGGCCGCATGAATTTAGCGGACATCTCAACAGTTAAGTCTATACTTTCCCAACCTCAAAAAATCGTTATCATCCCCCATAAAAACCCAGATGGTGATGCCATGGGTGCCTGTTTGGGGCTTTATGCTTTTTTAAAGGGAATGGGGCAGAATGCCCGTGTGGTCGCGCCCAACGACTATCCCAAATTCCTGAAGTGGATGCCAGGGCATGACACCGTAGTGAACTTTGAATGGGACAACGGTGAGGCTCAAAGACTGTTGGATGAAGCCACGGTCATTTTTACCTTGGATTTCAATGACTTTTCACGTACCGGGCAAATGGCATCGGTATTGGAGGCCAAGGAAGCTGATTTCATTATGATCGACCATCACCAACAGCCCAGCGACTATGCCAAGGTCACCTATTCCGACGTGAGCATGAGTTCCACCTGTGAGATGATCTATAATTTCATTGACTTTTTAGGGCAAACCGATAGCATTACGGCAGACATTGCCTCAAACCTGTATACGGGGATCATGACGGACACCGGTTCGTTCAAATACCGGTCTACTTCCAGTAAAACCCATAGAGTCGTGGCCGACCTTATTGAGCGTGGCGCGGACAATATGGAAATCCACAGACAGGTTTTTGATACCAATTCGCCTTCCCGCCTGCATTTGTTGGGCGTGGCTTTGAGCAATATGGTCATTCTTCCGGAATATAGAACGGCTTACATTACCCTTACCCAAGAGGAGTTGGATGCCAACGATTTTAAAAAGGGTGATACCGAAGGTTTTGTGAACTACGGCCTTACGTTGGAAGGGATTATTTTTGCGCTCATTTTTATTGAGAACAAGGATGAGGGCATCATAAAGATTTCCCTGCGATCCGTAGGGGATTTTTCGGTGAACGAATTTGCCCGAAAACATTTCAATGGTGGCGGACACGACAATGCCGCCGGGGGTAGAAGTGATTTGTCCATGGACGAGACCCTGGAACAGTTCAATGAAATCCTAAAAACCTATAAAAGCACATTGAATCCATGAGAATAGCTTTTATTCTGATAACGGCGATCCTATTTGTGGCCTGCGGAGGCCCGGAACCCCGAAGACCCGTGGAAGTAAAATCCGGCAGCTTTTTTAAGGAAAGCGTGGAACGCAACAAGGCTTTGATTGCCGAAGAGGAAAAACTGATCCAGGAAATCATTGCCAAGGACAGCCTGCATGAGTATTTAGCCAGTCCCAATGGGTTCTGGTACTATTTTGAAACCCAAAACGATACGGCCACCTACCTTCCCAAAACCAATGACCAGGTGTTGTTTTCCTATAATCTAATGACCTTGGAAAACGATACCATCTATACAGCGGAAAGCATAGGTCCAACTTCTTATGTTGTGGACAAGGAGCAATTGTTCCCTGGACTTCAAAATGCGGTAAAACTCCTTAAGATTAGCGAAAAAGCCACTTTTATTTTCCCATCTTTGCAGGCTTATGGCTACCAAGGGGACAATAATGCCATAGCCCCAAGGACGCCTGTAAAATCATCTGTGGAATTACATACGATCATTATTCACAAAGACAGTCTAAATTAAAATCACACATACCATGAAGCATACCTTAGTATTCATCGCTTTGTTTTCCCTCGCTTTTGTTGGGTGTAAATCCAGCAAATTTGCTGATTTGGGGGATGGCATCTATGCTGACATCCAAACCAGCCAAGGCGATATCATTGTAAAACTGGAATACCAAAAGACCCCGGTCACCGTGGCCAACTTTGTATCCTTGGCCGAAGGCAACAGTCCTTTTGTTTCGGATAGCTTGAAAGAGAAGAAATATTTTGATGGGCTTATATTCCACAGGATCATCAAGGATTTTATGATCCAAGGCGGCGACCCTTCCGGCACAGGACGTGGAAACCCAGGGTATAAATTCAAGGATGAGTTCAACGATTCATTAAGACATTCCAAAAAAGGGATGCTTTCCATGGCCAATTCCGGGCCCAAAACCAATGGAAGCCAATTTTTCATCACTCACAAAGCCACTCCTTGGCTCAATGACAAGCACACCGTCTTTGGCGAAGTGGTTAGTGGTATGGATGTGGTGGATTCCATTGCCAATGTACAAACCGACCCTAGGGACAGACCTATGGTTCCTGTGGTCATGAAAAAGGTAGAAATTGTCCGCAAAGGAAAAGAAGCCAAAAATTTCGATGCCGTCAAGATCATGGGCGACTATTTTGAAGAGGAAAAAGTTGCAGAGGCCACCTTCCAGAAAATGAAGGAAGAACTGATTGCCGAATTTGCCCAACAAAAAGAAGCAGGAGAGGAAACTCCCACAGGTCTTATCATCTATAGCGTGACCGAAGGAGAAGGGGAACAACCCAAAGAAGGACAACAGGTGATGGTGAACTATGCAGGATACTTGGCCAATGGTGATCTGTTTGATACCAATATCCAAGAAGTCGCCGAAAAATTCAATCAATTGAGCCCAGGCAGAAGGGACCATGGCGGATATGCCCCGGTTTCCATGGAATACAGTACTCAGGCTAGATTGTTCCCAGGGTTCAGGGAAGGACTTCTTACCATGAAAGTGGGGGACAAAGTTCGCATCTTTATGCCTCCTCACTTAGGTCTTGGTGCCCAAGGTGGTGGCCCCATTCCACCAAATTCCGATCTTATCTTTGATGTGGAGATCACCGCAATCTCGCAATAGACCACCCATTAAAAACATAAAAAGCCGTACTTTTCCGTGCGGCTTTTTTTATGCGTTCAATCATAGATGAAAGACAAGGTCAAAACCATCATAGCCATAGCGCTTCCTATCCAAATTGTATTGGTAAAATGGATGGCGGCCTGCCCTGATTTTGTTGAGACCTATTACAGCAATGGATTGTATCCGCCCGTATCCAAATTTTTGAGATTGCTCTTGGGATGGATTCCATTTTCCGTGGGAGACCTGTTCTATTTTACCCTTGGCATTCTTGCCATTCGGTATTTGTATAAACATTGGAAATCCATCAAGGACAGACCTCTCAATTTTCTAAAAGACATTGCCGTGGTACTTTCCATGACCTATTTTGCCTTTCATTTGCTTTGGGGAATGAACTATTATCGGCAACCCATTACTTGGAAATTAGGCATGGAACGGGAGTACACCCTCAAAGAACTGACCCAGTTCACCCAATACCTTGCAGAGAAAACCAATGCATATCAACAACAGATCACTGGGGACAGTATTGAACCGGTACAGATACCCTATTCCCGAAAAGAGATTTTCAAAAAAACCGAAGAGGGCTACGCCATATTGAAAAATGACTATCCGGACCTTGAATATAGAAACCCAAGCCTAAAATCCTCGCTTTTCAGTATTCCACTCACCTATATGGGGTATGGTGGATATTTGAACCCCTTTACCAATGAGGCACAAGTGAACGGCATTACCCCATTGTTCCGTATGCCCACGGTAAGCGGACATGAGGTGGGACATCAACTAGGGTACTCCGCGGAAGATGCTACCAACTTCATCGGGTACTTGGTCACGGTACAAAACAACGACCCCTATTTTAAATATGCCGCTTACCACAATGCCTTGGGATATTGCCTATCCGACCTGTCCCGAAAAGATGAAGAAACTTCCAAACAGATCATTGCCACATTGCATCCTGGGGTAAAAAAGAATTTTCAGGAACTCAGGGATTTCTGGGAACAGTACCAAAACCCATTGGAACCCATGTTCAAGTCCATCTTCAGCACCTTTTTAAAAATCAACAATCAAAAAGAAGGCATCCATAGTTACAATTCGGTAGTGGGACTTATGATCAATTTCCAATTCAAAAAAGAGACTTTGCACTAGGGTTGTGCAATACCTCCACTTCCTTTACCTTTAAACCGACTAATTCAATTGACATAAATATGAAAATGAAACTCTTGGCACTGACCTTTTTGTTGGGTGGTGCTTTTTTAATGGCACAAGATTATTTTCCAAAAAATGATGGTGTCAAGGCAAAGAACAACAACTACACGGCATTCACCAATGCCAAAATTTACGTAAGCCCAACCCAAATCATCCAAAACGGCACCCTGCTCATCCAAGATGGCAAGGTGGTACAGGTGGGCAAATCCGTAACCATTCCCAAAAATGCCATTGTTGAAGATCTTCAGGGAAAGTTCATCTATCCCTCTTTCATCGATGTATTCTCGGATTATGGTATGGGCAAGCCCGAAAACGCCGATGGTAGTGGCAGGTCTTCACAGTACAATCCAAACCGCGAAGGGTTTTATTGGAACGACCACATTATGCCAGAAAATAGTGCTATTGGCAGTTTTACCTATGACAAGAAAAAGGCTGAAGAACTCCGTAAGGCAGGTTTTGGGGTGGTCAACTCACATATGCAAGATGGCATAGCCCGCGGTACAGGTGTTCTGGTTGCCCTGAACGATGCAGGCAGCGAGGCGCAAAGAATCCTCTCCGATAAGTCCGCCCAGTATTTTTCATTCGAGAAGAGCGTCACTTCAAGGCAGTCCTACCCTACCTCCATCATGGGGGCCACGGCCTTGATGCGACAGTTGTACTATGACTTGGATTGGTACAACAAAGGAAATATTGAAACCACGGACCGTTCTTTGGAAGCCCTGGAAGAAAACAAAGGCCTAAGTCAGATTTTTGCTGCCGGGGGCAATGGCAATATTCTCCGTGCGGATAAGATTGGGGACTTGTTCGGAATCCAATACACCATTTTGGCCGGAGGCGATGAATATGAGCGCATAGCGGACGTAAAGGCCACCAACGCCCGATTAATAGTTCCCTTGAATTTCCCCGATGCCTATGATGTTTCCAACCCTTACGAAGCCCAATATGTGGCCTTGAAAGATATGCGTCATTGGAACTTGGCCCCCTCCAACCCAAAGGTTTTGGAAGACAATGGGGTCCAATTTTCATTTACCTTACATGAGTTGAAGTCACCATCGGACCTTAAATCCAAGTTGATGAAGGCCATCACCTACGGCCTTTCAAAAACCAAGGCCTTGGAGGCATTGACCACGGTACCGGCATCCATTTTGGGAAAATCGTCTGAAATAGGTTCCCTACAATCCGGGAGTCAAGCCAACTTTTTGATTACTTCAGGAGACATTTTTGATGAAGGGACCACACTCTACGAAAACTGGGTTCAGGGAAACAAGAATGTCATCCAATCGAAAGACCAGAAAGATGTCCGTGGGGAATATACCCTTGCCGCCAATGGACAGACCTATACCGTTTCCATTACCGGGGAAGCGAACAAACCTAAAGTGGAGTTGAAAAAAGGTACAGAAAAAGTCTCTTCCAAATTGGAATACACCACAGATTGGTTGAACGTCTCTTTTTCCGAAAACGGGACCGAATCCTATCGTTTTGCAGGTAAGATTGCATCAGGTTCTGATGACATTTCAGGAAAAATGGTCCTCCCCAACGGAACTGAAACCACGGCCACCCTGACCAAGACAGGTCCATTCAAGGAGACTGCCAAAACTTCTGACGACAAAAAACCAGAACTTATGGCGGTCACCTACCCCAATGTGAGCTACGGGTACAAGGCAAAACCCCAACAGGAAAGCATCCTTTTTAAAAATGCCACTGTTTGGACCGGCAATAGCATTTTGGAGAACACCGACGTCCTCGTGAAAAATGGAAAGATTGCCAAGGTGGGCAAAGATTTGCGTGCAGGAGGTGCCACCACCGTGGATGCCACAGGCAAACACCTCACAGCCGGAATCATTGATGAACATTCGCACATAGCGGCCTTGTCCATCAACGAAGCAGGACACAATTCCTCCGCGGAAGTCCGCATGAAGGATGCCATTGACCCAAAAGACATGGACATCTACAGAAACTTGGCTGGTGGGGTCACTACCATTCAATTGTTGCACGGTTCGGCCAATCCCATTGGAGGGCGTTCTGCCATTCTCCGATTAAAATGGGGTGAAAATGCTGATGGGTTGGTATTTCCGGGCTCTCCCAAGTTCATAAAATTTGCCTTGGGTGAAAACGTAAAACAGTCCAACTGGGGTAGTTACTCCCGCTTTCCACAAACACGGATGGGCGTGGAACAGGTCTATACGGATTACTTCCAACGTGCCAAGGAATACGATGCCAAGAAAAAAAGCGGACAACCGGTTCGACATGACGAGGAAATGGAAGTACTTGCCGAAATTCTGAACAGTGAACGCTTTATCAGCTGCCACTCCTATGTACAGAGTGAGATTAATATGATGATGAAGGTTGCGGAGAAATTCGGTTTCCGAATGAATACCTTCACCCATATTTTGGAAGGCTACAAAGTGGCCGATAAAATGGCCGAGCACGGCGTAGGAGGTTCCACTTTCAGTGATTGGTGGGCCTATAAGTTTGAAGTGAACGATGCCATCCCTTACAATGCCGCCATCATGGCCAGCCAAGGAGTTACCGTGGCCATCAACAGTGATGACGCCGAAATGTCCCGAAGGTTGAACCAAGAAGCTGGAAAAACGGTGAAATATGGAGGCATGTCCGAGCTTGAGGCTTGGAAGACCGTGACCTTGAATCCTGCAAAACTGTTGCATTTGGATGATAGGGTCGGAAGTGTTGAGGAAGGAAAAGACGCCGATTTGGTGCTTTGGAGCGACCATCCCCTATCCGTTTATGCCAAAGCCGAGAAAACCTTGATCGAAGGTACCGTGTATTTCGACCTGGAGAAGGACAAGGCCATGCGCCAATCTGTACAACAGGAAAGAAACCAGCTCATTAATATGATGCTGAACGAAAAGGAAAAGGGGGAAAAGACACAGACCCCAGTCCAGAACAAGAAAGAACGATTTGAATGTGAAACCCTTTAATACGCAAATCATGAAACAAATAATAACCATCATATGTCTCGTTTTTGGGGTTTTACTACAAGCACAACAAACCCCTGCTGCCCCACAGACCGAACAAGTTGCCATTTTTGGTGCCACGGCCCATATTGGTAATGGGGAAGTGATAGAAAATTGCACCATCATTTTTAATGATGGTAAGATAACGGCCATAGGAGCGGACCTTATGGCACCAACCATTGGCACCATGATCAATGCCCAAGGAAAGCATGTATATCCCGGTTTTATAGCTCCGTCCAAATCTTTGGGCCTTGTGGAAGTGGATGCAGTGCGCGCGAGTAACGACCAAGATGAACTTGGGGAAATGATTCCCAACATACGCAGTATAGTTGCGTATAATGCAGAGTCGAAAGTAGTAGAAAGCATGCGACCCAATGGAGTGCTTTTGGCACAGATAACCCCAAAAGGCGGTAGAATCTCGGGAACCTCAACCATTGTACAGTTTGATGCCTGGAACTGGGAAGATGCTGCGATAAAATGGGATGACGGCATCCATTTGAACTGGCCTTCCCTGTTCAGAAAAGGAAGCTCCTGGCTGGGAGAACCCAATGCCTTTTTGCCCAATAAAAACTATCAGGAACAGGTTGATGAGGTGCTGACCTTCATACAAAATGCCAAAGCGTATGGAGCAGGAACATCCCAAGAACTCAACCTCTCCTTTGCGGCCATGCAAGGTCTTTTTAACGGCTCACAACGCTTGTACATCCATGCCAATGGGGAAAAAGAAATCATGGATGCCGTTACCAGTGCCAAAAAAGCTGGCATACAACATAGTGTTGTGGTAGGTGGATACCGGGCCCATAAAATCACCGACTTTTTAAAGCAGAACAACATCCCGGTATTGGTCAGTGAGCCCCATGCCCTTCCCCAATTTGATGATGATGATTACGACTTTCCGTATAAATTACCCAAATTGTTGGTAGACGCCGGTCTATTGGTAGGTCTACAAAACGAATCCATGTCCAACTTCCAGACCCGAAACCTTCCCTTTTATGCCGGACAGGTGGCCGGGCAGGGCTTGGATAAAGAAAAGGCTCTTCAACTACTTACAGGGAACACTGCAAAGATTTTAGGCATCGATGCCGATTACGGTACCTTGGAAGTAGGCAAAAACGCCACTTTATTCATCTCCGAAGGAGACGCTTTGGATATGCGCACCAATCAGCTTACCAAAGCCTTTATCGATGGTAGGGACATTTCGTTGGAAACCCACCAAACCGAACTTTGGAAACGGTATATGGGCAAATACGATAGCGAAGGAAAATAAAAAAAGAGCGGCGTTCAAATGAACGCCGCTCCCCTTTTAACAAATCTCCAATAGTAATCAGTTCGTTTTGGCTTCTACAGATACAGCCCCTTCAGGTCTGGCATAAAATTCTTTGGGTTTGGGCGTTGCACTCAAGGCCACATCAGTAAAAACCACTGTGCTTTTGGGGTCAAGAATAGTTCTTCCTTCGTAATTGTACCACGTAATGGATTTGGGCAGTACCAATCCGTTTACGGTCTGCCAATCATCATACCGAATCCATTTTACATTATCCGATTTCTCCCCTGTACGGTAGGTGACCGTATAGCCCAACCATGTCATTTGATGGGTGTCCGGGTCAAAATGGATGTAGTATTCATCCTTTGACGAGACGCCTACTCCAGATTCATAGGCAATCCTTACACCGGGATATTCTTTCCCTTCAAACCTCAACGCGTCAGTTTCGCCATACACTATACCATCATCTGCCAAAACGAATGGCATGGCATAGAAGTAGAACATCAGGTTATGGTAGAAGGCCGCATCCCCCTTATAGGTTGATTCCGGGTCCAATAACCATATTTCGGTACCATCAAACCCCATGGAGACCCCCTTGGAATCCACCCGGTCCCTTCTGGACCAAAGGTCCACCGTATGGGTTTCAGGGTTATCAGGATGGGGGATAACAAAAGATAAGGTTCTTTGTTGCTTCCACAGTTCCAATCCACCATGACCCTCAAAAACCTGCTTCATGGCATCAGGGTAATGGGAAGGTTGTTCGGTCGCTTTTTCCGGAACAGAACTTTGGACAGCTTCCGGTTTGACATTAGGTTTGCATGCCCCTAGAATCATAACTAGGGCTAGGATGGTTATTTTTTTCATGGTCAATAAATTTCACGATTGGTCGAAAACCCCTTTTATTAATTACAGGAATCTCTATTTTTGGACTGTGATGGAAGCCAAATTGATCAGCAGTCTCCAAAATCCTTTGGTAAAAAAAACACTGCTCCTTAAAGAAAAAGCCCGGGAACGGAAAAAAACCGGCCGTTTTGTCGTGGAAGGCAGGCGCGAGATGGAACTGGCCCAAAAAGGGGGGTATGTGTTGGAAACGGTGTTTTTCTGTACTGAAGTCTTTGCTGAAACAGACATCGATTCTTTTTTAGGGAATCTGCAAACCGAATTGGTCCAACTTACCCAACAGGTTTATGAAAAACTCGCCTACCGGGAAACCACGGAAGGAATTCTGGCCATTGCGAAAAGTAAGTCCCACGCCTTGGATGGGATTCAATTCAAAAACAAATCCCCTTTGATTCTTGTGGCCGAAGCCCCTGAAAAACCGGGCAATGTGGGAGCCTTGCTACGAACCGCGGATGCAGCTGCCCTGGATGCCGTGCTGATTGCCAATCCCAAATCTGACCTGTACAACCCTAATATTATCCGTTCCAGTGTGGGTTGTGTCTTTACCAATACCATTGGAATGGGGTCTACGGAAGAGATCATTAACTTCCTTAAAGCGAACCATGTAACCATCTATTGCGCTGCCTTATCGGCCTCCAAAAACTATGTGGAATGTAACTTTAAACCCGCTACGGCCATTGTTGTGGGCACCGAGGCTACAGGCCTAACAGAAGATTGGCTGCAAAACTCTGACCAAAATATAATCATTCCAATGCAGGGTGAAATCGACTCCATGAATGTTTCCGTATCGGCGGCAATACTTATATTTGAAGCCAAGCGGCAACGTGGATTTTAAGCTATGGAGAAAAATCTACTCTTTTATGTAATCCTTGCGATTTTGGTCATCCAGTATTTGGTGCATTTGCTGCTGGAATATTTGAACGCCAAACGATTCAAATCCAAAGTACCTCAAGAACTTTCCGATGTTTTTGACGAAGCGGAATACCAAAAATCTCAGGAATACAAAAAGGCCAACTACCGTTTTGGATTGCTTTCTGATGGATTTTCGCTTGTCCTTACCCTGGTTTTTTTATGGTTTGGGGGATTTGAATGGGTAGACCAACTGACACGCTCCTTCACAGAGAACCCCATTCCCATGGCATTGGTATTTTTTGGGTTCATTATGTTGGGCAGCGCAATCATAGGGCTACCATTCTCATACTACAAAACCTTTGTGATCGAAGAAACCTACGGCTTTAACAAGACCACAAAAAAACTGTTCTTTTTGGACAAGCTCAAAGGAGCTATCCTTACCATTCTTTTTGGTGGTGGAATACTTTCATTGTTCATGCTCTTTTACCAATGGACCGGTCCAAATTTTTGGCTTTATGCATGGTTGCTCATCGGAGCGGTCATTCTTTTCATCAACTTGTTCTACAGCAGACTCATCGTACCCTTGTTCAACAAGCAGACTCCCCTTGATGATGGTAGCCTAAAGAATGCCATTGAAAATTACGCCCAAAAAGTGGGCTTCGAACTCAAGAATATCTTTGTGATCGATGGGTCCAAACGATCCACCAAAGCGAACGCTTATTTTTCCGGATTGGGCAAGGAAAAACGCATTACACTGTTCGACACGTTGATCAACGACCTCGATGAAGAGGAAATCGTGGCCGTATTGGCCCACGAAGTAGGCCATTACAAAAGAAAGCATATCATATTCAACCTTTTGGCCTCTTTGGGCTCTATGGGCCTTACCCTATACATCCTGTCGGTATTCATCAACCACCCGGAAATTTCAAGGGCCATTGGGGTATCCATTCCGAGTTTTCATGCAGGGCTTATTGGGTTTGCTTTATTGTACAGCCCCATTTCGGAAATCACTGGACTTGCCATGAACTATCTGTCACGAAAATTTGAGTTCCAAGCGGACGACTATGCCAAAATGACCTTTGCGGCCACTCCGCTGGTCACCTCGTTAAAAAAGCTTTCCAAGAACAGTTTGAGCAATCTCACCCCGCATCCCGCATACGTTTTTGTCCACTATTCCCATCCCCCATTGGTTGAGCGCATCAGGAACTTAAAGGCATAGTTTTTGTTGTTTAGCTGTAAAGATTGTGCTAACTTTAATATACTATGACGGAGGCAGCCATTGAAAAAGAAAACAAAGAGATTGCCAAGCAATACAAAGAATTGCTTCGCATCAGCTATCAGACCTTGTCCGATGAGGATAAAAAACTGATACGCTCCGCCTTTGACGTAGCCGTGGATGCCCATAAGGAACAACGTCGGAAATCTGGTGAAGCCTATATTTTCCATCCCATAGCCGTGGCCAAGATCGTGGCCTCTAAAATTGGCCTCGATGCCGTTTCCATCGCCTCTGCCCTACTTCACGATGTAGTTGAGGACACTCCCTATACCTTAGCGGATATTGAGCGTATGTTCGGCGAAACCGTGGCCCGTATCGTGGATGGACTTACCAAGATCGCCCACCTTAAAAAGGATATGGACATTAGTCAGCAAGCAGAGAATTTCCGAAAAATGCTGCTGACCCTTCATGACGATGTCCGGGTAATCATCATCAAAATTGCCGATCGGTACCACAACATGCTCACCATGGATTCCATGCCCGAGCACAAGCAGGTAAAAATCGCTTCGGAAACCTTATACATTTATGCTCCATTGGCCCACAGGATTGGTCTGTACAACATCAAGACCCACTTGGAGGACCTTGCCCTAAAGTATACGGAACCCGAAGTCTACAAGGACATTCAGGCAAAAATCGTGGACTCTGAGGAGGACCAAATGGCCTATATTGAGGATTTTTCCAATGTGATCCGAAATTCATTGGACAAGGAAGGTCTCAATTATTACATCAAAGGGCGGATGAAATCCATTTTCTCCATCCGAAGAAAGATGAAGGCACAAAATGTCTCCTTTGATGAGGTATATGACAAGTTTGCCATACGGATCATCTATAAATCCGATCGCAAGAATGAAAAATTTCTGGCCTGGAAAATCTATTCCATAGTCACGGATCACTTTACCCCCAACCCCGTTCGCCTCAGGGACTGGATCACCTCCCCAAAATCAACGGGATACGAGGCATTGCACATCACTGTTATGGGTCCAAAAGGCCGGTGGGTAGAGGTACAGATACGCAGTGAGCGGATGCACGAAATAGCCGAAAAAGGCTATGCCGCGCACTTTAAATACAAACACGGGGACCAGAAGGAACAGGGAATTGAAGGATGGCTCAACCGCTTACAGGAAGCTTTGGAAAGTGCCAATGGCAATGCCGTGGACTTTGTGGAAGAGTTCAAACTCAACCTGTATTCCAAGGAAATTTTTGTGTTTACCCCCAAAGGAGACCTCAAATCCATGCCCAAAGGAGCCACAGCCTTGGACTTTGCCTTCCACATCCATACCGAAATAGGCATGAAAACCCGTGGGGCCCGAGTAAATGGAAAGTTGGTACCCCTAGGTACCCAGCTCAAGAGTGGGGACCAAGTGGAGATCATCACCTCGGAAAGTGCCAAACCCACCCAGACTTGGTTGGACTATACCCAAACGGCAAGGGCTCGTTCCAAGATCAAATCCTCTTTAAGTGAGGAAAAGAAAGCTGTTGCCGCCGAAGGAAAGGAAATCCTACGCAGAAAGCTAAAGTCACAAAAGATAACCTTGAACGAGGATGCCATCAACAAGTTGGTCACCTATTTTAAGTTAAAGACCAGTCTGGATCTTTTCTACCGGGTGGGTATCGGGGTCATAGACAATGATAAGCTAAAGGATTTTGCCTCATCCTATCATAACGCCTTCCTTAATTTCTTTAAAAATAAAATTCGCCGGAATCCTGCACCCAAGGATGTTGACAAGGATGAAATCACCATCAAATATGACATGCTCGTATTTGGCAAGGAAGAGGAAAAGCTAAACTATAAGCTCTCGCAGTGCTGTAATCCCATTCCGGGTGACGATGTTTTTGGTTTTGTAAGCGTAAACGATGGCATTAAGGTACACAAGAAGAATTGTCCCAACGCCATTTCATTACAATCCAACTACGCCTATCGAATCATGTCGGCCAAATGGATAGATTCCACACAGGAAGAGTTTTCGGTGGACATAAAATTGACCGGGATCGACAATCTGGGATTGGTCAACGACATTACCCGAATCATCTCGGACAATATGCACGTGAACATGCGCAGCCTCAACTTTAATGCGGACGGCGGCACTTTTACCGGAAAGATCACCTTGGTAGTGAAAAACAACAACATCCTAAAAAAGTTGATGGATAATCTTAAGCGGGTCGAGGGAATAGATAAAGTGACCAGAATTTAATTTTTAGCTGTACCTTTGTGCATTAGCATAGGTAGAGAAAGCCATGGGGAACAATAAAAATCAGGAAATCGTAAAAAACGTGTTCACTGCCTTCCTTGAGGAAAAAGGACACCGCAAAACACCGGAACGCTACGCTATCCTACAAGAAATCTATGAGAGTGATGACCACTTTGACGTGGAATCCCTCTACATCAAGATGAAAACCAAAAACTACCGGGTAAGCCGGGCCACCCTCTACAATACCATAGAATTGCTGATGGAATGCAAACTGGTACGCAAGCACCAATTTGGAAAAAGTCAGGCGCAATACGAGAAATCCTATTTTGATCGCCAGCACGACCATGTGATCTTGACCGATACCGGTGAGGTGGTTGAATTCTGCGACCCTCGCATTCAATCCATCAAGAAAACCATTGAGGAGGTTTTCGACATCAAGATCAGCAATCACTCATTATATTTCTACGGCACCCGAAACAAAGAAGAAAACCTAACAGAATAACCCACAAATTTCATGGTAGATTTATTGCTTGGACTCCAATGGGGAGACGAAGGAAAAGGAAAAATTGTTGATGTACTGACCAAGGAATACGATATCATAGCCCGTTTTCAAGGGGGTCCGAACGCCGGACACACCTTGGAATTCGATGGCATTAAACACGTATTGCACACCATCCCTTCCGGGATTTTTCACAAAAATGCCATCAATATTGTGGGCAACGGAGTGGTCATAGACCCCGTGATCTTTAAAAAGGAGCTGGAAAATCTGGACCAATTCAACATTGATATTGTATCCAAGCTATTGATATCCAGAAAAGCACACCTGATCCTACCCACCCACCGTTTATTGGATGCCGCTTCGGAAGCCTCCAAGGGAAAGGCCAAGATCGGATCTACCCTTAAGGGTATTGGCCCTACGTATATGGACAAGACCGGACGTAACGGAATGCGAGTGGGCGATCTGGAATTTGAGGATTGGAAAACCAAATACCGTGCCTTGGCGGACAAGCATGAGGCCATGATCAATTTCTACAACGTGGAAATAGAGTACAATTTGGCCGAATTGGAAGCCGAATTCTGTGAAGGTGTGGAAAGGTTGAAAACACTGACTTTTATAGACAGCGAGGAATATATTTTCAAAGCTCAGGCCGAAGGCAAAAAAATATTGGCCGAAGGCGCACAAGGCTCCTTATTGGACATTGATTTTGGCACCTACCCTTTCGTGACTTCGTCAAACACCACAGCCGCAGGAGCTTGTACCGGTTTAGGGGTAGCTCCCAACAAGATTGAAAGGGTATTGGGTATTTTTAAAGCCTATACCACACGTGTGGGCAGCGGACCTTTCCCCACAGAACTTTTTGATGCCGATGGCGAGACTATGGGTCGGGTAGGCAACGAATTTGGCGCCACTACAGGAAGACCAAGACGTTGTGGATGGTTGGATTTGGTAGCATTGAAATACGCCGTGCAAATCAATGGGGTTACTGAATTGATGATGATGAAGGCCGATGTACTCAGCGGCTTTAAAACCATCAAGGTATGTACTGCCTACGACTATAATGGCGAAAAAATCCATCATTTACCCTACAACATTGAGGAGAAGAACGTGACCCCCATTTATGAGGAACTAAAAGGTTGGGGCAAAGATCTTACCCAAATGACCAAAGCAGAAGAACTCCCTGATTCCCTAAATGACTATATCTCATTTTTGGAAGAACACCTTGGGGTTCCCATAAAGATTGTTTCGGTAGGTCCAGACAGACTTCAGACCATACACAGATAAACTTTTTAAGGAAAGGTTTTTAAAACAGCCCTGAACACGCCAAATGAAACTACTGTTTTCGAAGGCCGTTCAGGGTTTCTTTGTGACTTAAGTCACTTCCCGGACAACCTCTTTCCCTTAAATTTGCATCAGTAGTAAAACATCAAAACCGTAACACGTAAAAGAAAATATTATGTCAAACCTGAATCAAATTGGTCTCGATAAAAAAGCTTCAAACGCATTGTCCGAAAAACTGAACGAACTTCTGGCGAACTACCAGATTTTCTATATGAATGCAAGAGGGTTCCACTGGAACATCAAAGGGGAAAAGTTTTTTGAACTGCACTTAAAATTTGAGGAACTTTACAATGATTCCCTCCTAAAAATCGATGAAATTGCGGAAAGAATCCTGACCCTTGGATTTACCCCGCTCCATACCTTTTCCGATTATTCCGAACTATCCACCATCAAAACTGCCAAAAACGTATCCGACGGCAAAGAAGCGGTAAGTCAAATTTTAAGCGGATACGAGGTGCTACTACCTTTGGAAAGGGAACTTTTGGAAATGTCCGGCGACTCCAACGATGAGGGCACCAATGCCTTGATGAGCGATTATATCCGGGAACAGGAAAAGCTGGTCTGGATGTATTCTGCCTACATGAATGGATAGCAAAATCAAGACAATCCTTTGTCCAAATCCCAAAGCTTTCTAAAGTCCATGGGCAACTTGCTTTAAAAGTCATACTTTTGAACAAAATTCTGCGGATTTGAAAAGGATTTCTTTTTTCATTTTGGTCCTTCCCTTTTGCATGGCCACGGCCCAAGAGGAAGCATCACAGACCCAAGGTAGGCAAATCAATATTGTATATGGGGCCAACTTCACTAAGGATGAAGTTCAATTTCCAGGGGCATCCATCTTTAGCAAAGACGATGAGCGCCAGGTACAGTTTGAACACCAAGGAGCCGACCTATGGTGCGACTACGCTGTTTTTTATAATAAAGAAAATAGATTAAGAGCTATTGGAAATGTAAGGCTGCAACAGGGCGATTCCATTGAAATGAACAGTGCAAGATTGGACTGGAACGGCAACACCAGTTTGGCCAAGGCATGGGAAAACGTAGACCTTTCCGATGGAAAAATGACCCTGACCACGGACACCCTCTATTTTGATCGGGAAAAGCAGATTTCCTACTACAATTCAGGTGGAAAGGTAGTGGACTCGGTCAATGTGCTTACCAGTAAAATTGGCACTTACTTTACCGAGCTTAAAAAAGTCCAGTTCAAGAACAAGGTCCATATAGACAACCCTGAATACATCATCGACTCGGAGCAATTGGATTACTACAGGATTTCCAAAAACGTATACATGTACGGCCCCTCCACCATTACGGGGGAAGATTACAAAATTTACTGTGAGCGTGGTTTTTACGATACCAAGGTGGAGCAGGGCTATGGAATAAAAAACACCCGAATTGATTACGACAATAAAATCATCAGAGGGGATAGTCTTTATTTTGACAAGGCCACGGAGTATGCCTCGGCCACCAACAACATCAAAATTACGGACACGATCAATGATGGGGTCATCAAGGCGCACTATGCCGAGGTGTTCAAGGGCAAGGATTCTGTTTTTGCCACCAAAAGGGCAGTTTCCATCAGCTTGGTCCAAAACGATTCACTGTACATGCATGGGGACACCCTCATGGCCACGGGCAAAACCGACGAGCGAATCGTGCGTACCTTCCGCAATGCCAAATTTTATAAAACCGATTTGAGTGGAAAATGCGATTCCATCCACTTCAGTGAAAAAACCGGTATCACCCAATTGATCACCAATCCCATACTTTGGAACGTGGACAATCAAATTACAGGAGACAGCATTCATCTGATTTCGGACTTGGAAACGGAAAAACTGGATTCTCTCAAAGTGTTGGAAAATGCATTTATCATCTCATTGGACACCATCAGCGGAACAGGCTACAACCAGGCCAAGGGAAAGGACCTTTTTGGAAAGTTCATTGAAAATGAACTTAAGATCATAGACTTGGTCAAAAACACCGAGGTCATTTATTACGTGTACAACGATGACGAGGAACTCGTTGGTATTGATAAGACCATTTGCAGTAAAATACGCTTGCTCATGGCCAATAACGACATTGAGGACATTACCTTTTTTGTAAACCCCGATGGCGATATTTTCCCCGAAAAGGATTTACCTGTTGAAAGTAGAAAATTAAAAGGCTTCATCTGGCGTGGTGATGAACGCATCCTGTCCAAGGAAGAAATCTTTGATGAAGATGACAACAACATCGAACTGGTAAAGATTCGGGGCATTGAAAATCCCATTGATATTGATGCCGAGGAAGAGGAACGGAGCAAGAATGAAAACGACCCCGTCAACAACATCAATTCCAAAGCCACAAAACCTAAAAAGACACAGGTCCAAAAAGTGTAGACCCCCTAATGTCAAAAGAGGACTTTTTTACATATCAGGCGCAGACTTCCCCACACCCCTTAGGCTTGGAAATTTCCCATGCCAAGGGCAGCTACATCTATGATACGGACGGCAATGCCCATTTGGATTTTGTTGCCGGTGTGTCCGCTTGCGGATTGGGTCATTGTCACCCAAAAGTGGTGAAGGCCATAAAAGACCAAGTAGACCGTTACATGCATGTCATGGTCTATGGCGAATACGTTCAGCAGCCTGCCGTGGAGTTCACTAAACTACTGGCAGCACACCTTCCCAAGGATTTGGAGACCACTTATTTGGTCAACTCTGGAACCGAAGCCATGGAAGGTGCCCTAAAATTGGCCCGAAGATATACGGGGCGAACCCAAATCATTGCAGCTCACAGGGCATATCATGGCAATACCATGGGAAGCTTGAGCATCATGGGCTTTGAGGAGCGTAAAAGCGCATTTAGGCCCCTGCTGCCCGATGTTCGGTTCATCAACTTCAATGCTATTGAAGATTTGGAAAAAATCACGGACAGGACCGCTGCTGTGGTCTTAGAGACTATTCAGGGTGGTGCCGGCTTTATTCTCCCCCAAAATGGATATTTGGAAAAAGTAAGGGAGCGTTGCAACGAGGTGGGAGCCCTCTTGATCTTGGATGAAATACAACCTGGATTTGGGCGTACCGGAAAGCTCTTCGCCTTTGAGCATTTTAATTGCATCCCTGATATTTTGGTAATCGGAAAAGGAATGGCATCGGGATTGCCCGTTGGCGCCTTTGTGGCCTCCCACAAAATGATGTCCACCCTTCAAGACCATCCCAAACTGGGACACATTACCACTTTTGGCGGAAATCCCGTCATAGCCGCTGCCAGTTTGGCTACTTTACAGGAAATCACTGGATCACAGCTTATTGAAGACACCCTTGAAAAAGAAAAACTGTTCCGAAAGCTTTTGGTACATCCTTTGATTGAAGAAATACGGGGCAAAGGATTAATGCTCGCCTTGCTATTGCAAAACAAGGAAATCGTTGATCATTTGATCCTGACCGCCGCCAAGGAAGGATTGATTCTTTTTTGGTTGCTCTTTGAGCCAAAGGCGGTTCGGATATCACCTCCATTGACCATTTCAATGAAAGAAATTGAGAAAGGTTGCGACCAAATTCTCGACATTTTAAACCGCTATAAACCGGCCACTGTTAACTAATTTGTTGATAACATACCCCAAAGTTGGACCAATTCACCTATGCAAACGGTTAATTTTAAGTCCATAGTCAAACCAAACAAGTTCCTATGGCGTTAGATTCTAACGAACATCCTGACAAATCCATTAGCAAATTCGAGTCCATGCTTCGGACAGATGATGTCTACTTTTTTGATGCAGAGGACTTTGAAGAGATTATTCACCACTACCTCAACAACGGTAAAATTTCCTTGGGCAAAAAGGCCATCCAAATTGGGTTGGAGCAACATCCAAATTCCCTTGAATTGAAGTTGTTACAGGTAGAGGTACTTGCTTTTGAAGACAAATATGAGGCCGCTGAAAAGTTGTTGGACGAAATCCAAAACCTGGATGCCTACAATGAGGAAATCTATATACAGCGTGCCAACCTGCAATCCAAGCAAGATAACCATCAAGAAGCCGTAAACCTGCTTTTGGAAGCCCTCCATCTTACGGATGACAGCTTTGATATCCATTCCCTGTTGGGCATGGAATACCTGTTCATGGACGATTACGAGAAGGCCAAACGAAGCTTTATGAAATGCGTGGAGTACGATGACCGCGACTATTCATCGCTCTACAACGTGGTGTACTGCTTTGAGTTTTTAGAGGATTTTGATGGGGCCATCCACTATTTGAACGATTATTTGGAGCGAAATCCCTACTGTGAGGTCGCTTGGCACCAATTGGGCAAAATGTACTATGCCATGGAGATGTACCCAGAGGCGTTGACCGCTTTTGATTTTGCGGTCATCTCCGACGATTCCTTCATTGGTGCCTATTTTGAAAAAGGGAAAGTGCTCGAAAAATTGGGGCGTTACAATGAGGCCATTGAAAACTACGAGACCACCATCACCATAGAAGACCCAACCTCCCACGCTTTCCTACGATTGGGAAAATGCCATGAAAAATTGGGCAATACAGATTTGGCCAAATATTACTACTACAATACCGTGCATGAAGACCCTTTATTGGACAAAGGATGGTTGGCCATTACCGACTTCCATTTTAGTTTGAAGGATTATGAGAAGGCATTGTACTACATCAACAAAGCCATAAATATTGACGGGGAAAACACCCTGTATTGGAAGAAGGCTGCAAAGATCTATTTCGCCATGGAAAATTATGACGAAGCTGATTTTGCCTACAAACAAACCGTAGATTTAGGGAACTATGAGTTGAGCACTTGGAGAAACTGGGCCGAAACGCTCAAGAGGATCGGGGATTTGGGTTCTTCCATCCAAGTAGCCCTCCAAGGACTGGAGTTTTACCCGGAAAATCCAGAACTCACCTACAAATTGGCCGGGCTCTACCTGAAAAATGGGGAAATGGCTGAGGCCAAGAAAAAATTGGCGGAGGGTATCCAATTGGATATGGACAAACTGCAACTGTTTGATGAGGAATTCCCTGAGTTCAGTGAAATCAAATGGGTAAAGGCCTTTGTATCCAAAATCAAGAAGACCTCCACCTAACCTAAACATCACATCCCAAATCCATGCAAGTACGACGATTAGCCGACTATATCATTATTACCCTTAAAGGAATGGCCATGGGCGCCGCAGATGTTGTTCCCGGGGTCTCGGGAGGCACCATCGCATTTATCTCCGGCATTTATGAAGAGCTCATTTCTTCCATCAATACCATAAATCCATCATTGATTCAGGTAGTGCGCAAAGAGGGCATAAAGTCCGCTTGGAACAAAATCAATGGCAATTTCCTGCTTTCACTTTTTTTGGGAATTTTCATCAGTGTGTTCTCCCTAGCAAAATTCCTAAGTTGGCTGCTGGACAACAAACCTGTTCTACTCTGGTCATTTTTCTTTGGACTGGTCCTGGCCAGTATCTTTTTTGTTGGGAAGGAAATAACACGATGGACTTTGGGTACGGTGGTAATTTTACTTTTTGGTGCTGCCTTGGCCTATTTTATCACGGAGCTTCCCGCCAGCGAGAACATCGACAGCTTACCCTATCTTTTCATGTCAGGAGCATTGGCCATCTGTGCCATGATCTTACCCGGAATTTCAGGAGCCTTTATTTTGGTGCTGCTGGGGTCGTACAAGACCATCTTGGACGCTGTTCATGAACGCGACATAAAGATAATCCTGACCGTGGGACTAGGTGCCATTTTGGGATTATTAAGCTTCGCCCGTTTGCTCAAATGGATGTTCAACCATTATAAAAACCTGACGTTGGCCTTATTGACCGGTTTCATATTGGGTTCGTTGAACAAAATCTGGCCTTGGAAAAAAGTATTGGAAACCAAGACCTTTGGCGATAAGACCATTGTTGTGGACGATATCAATGTCTGGCCCTCCGCCTTTGAAGGGGACAATCAGTTAATCCTTGCCATAATCCTAGCCATAATCGGTTTTTCCCTTATTTTTATCCTGGAAAGGGTAGCTTCCAAAAAATAGACAAATCGAATTGGGCAAATGCATCAACCTAGAACATTTCTGGATAATTTCTTTTTGGTCATCAAAGGTCTCTGCATGGGGGCGGCCAATAAGGTTCCGGGGGTTTCAGGCGGCATTGTGGCCTTTGTGGGCGGATTTTATGAGGAATTTATCTATTCACTCCAAAAACTCAACTCAAAGGCCGTTAAATTGCTTTTCAATGGTCGGTTCAAGAGTTTTTACCAATACACCAATGCCCAGTTTTTAATGCTCCTCATTTTCGGGATGCTGGTGAGTTATTTCAGTGTTTCCCGAATCTTGGATTATTTCTTGGAACACAACGAACTTTTCGTTTGGGCCACCTTTTTTGGGATGATATTGGGCTCCATCTACTACATTGGCAAAGATTATGAAGATTGGAACCAAAGGACCATTCCCGTAGGGATTGTAGGTCTGTTGATTGGAATTTCAATCAGTTTTTTAAATCCGGCCACGGAGAACGACAACCTATTTTTTATCTTTTTCTGTGGGATCATCAGTGTTTCGGGAATGACCCTCCCCGGACTTTCTGGGTCTTTTATATTGATTCTTCTAGGGAATTATGTCCTGTTATTGGTCGATTCCGTAAATGCACTATACGATACCTTCTCCGACATTTTCGCAGGGGATTTTGGTTTTTTGAACAACGCGGAACGAATGCAGACCCTAAAAATATTGGGCATCTTCACCTTGGGTTCGGCCACCGGACTGGTCACTTTTTCCCATTTGCTCAGTTATGTCCTCAAACACTATAAAGCCTCCACAACGGCGGCCATCTTAGGGTTTATTACCGGTTCTTTAGGGGTATTGTGGCCTTGGAAACGTACCATGTACAAAATGAATGCTATGGGAAATCCATTATTGGATTCCAATGGCGACAAGATAATCCTCAATTACGAACGCTATCTTCCCAATTTGGGCCTTCCGGAAACATGGTGGGCCATACTTTTTGTGATTTTGGGAATTTTGGTATTATTGCTCTTGGACTGGTATGGAAAAAGCAGAAAAGAAAGAAAACAGGTACGGACTACTCGGTAAAAACATTTCATACTCCTTTTCCCAAGGATATTTTACCCAAAAATTCAAGGACTTGGGGTTGAACGGCCACAGTTATGAAAACTTTGACCTTCAGGAAATCACCGAACTGGAGCAAGTCCTGTCCCAAAACCAACTCAAAGGGCTCAACGTGACCATTCCCTACAAAGAAGAGGTCATTACCTATTTGGATGAAATGGATGCCCAAGCCGAAAAAATAGGTGCCGTGAACACCATTAAATTCACCAAGCAGGGCCTAAAAGGTTTCAACACCGATGCGCATGGTTTTAAAAAATCATTGGAGCCCTTTTTAAAGCCCCACCATACCAAAGCCCTTATTCTTGGGACTGGGGGAGCCTCCAAAGCTGTGCGTTACGTATTGGATGAACTGGGCATAACCAACACTTTTGTCTCAAGAACCAAAAAAGAGGGGCAGCTCTCCTATGGCGAATTGGATGGGAACATCCTTGGGGAATATACCCTGATCATTAACTGTACTCCGCTGGGCACCCACCCCAATGTGGAGAACAAACCCGACTTACCGTATCAGTTCATTGGTAATGACCATTTACTGTACGACCTTATCTACAATCCCGAAAAAACCACTTTTTTGGCCCTTGGAGAGGCCAATGGGGCTACCATCTGCAATGGGTTGAAGATGTTGCAATACCAAGCGGAAAAAGCATGGGAAATCTGGAATACCCCCTAAAAAAAGCGAAAAACATACCGTTCAGGGCAATCGATACAACAAAAAAGTTGTGCAAAAGAAGAATCAATACTTTTGCTATTAGACAATTAAGTTGCTAAATTGGCTATAATTATCATCAATCCAACGGTAAAGAGACTACTAATGCAGGAAAATGAACATAAACTTCAGCAAGCTGAAGGTGGCGCAGAGAACATATCGGACACTACAAAAAAAACCTTGGAAGAAAGCCCCATTTCTGAACCAAAACCGTCCGACAATGCCGTTCCTGAACAAATAGAGAACACAACCCCCAAAGACAGCCCGGAGGAGACCGGAGATGCAGAAGCTGAAAAAGTAGTCAGCCAGGAGGCTTCGAACACTTCAAATGAAAGTGCTGCCGAGCAAACCGAGGATACCAAGTCCGAAGATAATACCCCGCCCGATTCCGAGGATTCCAATGAGGCAATCGATGAGATTGATGCCGACAATGCCGAAGATGCCGAGGATTCCGACAATGAAAAAAGGCATTTTATCCCCATGTTGGATTACCACTCCATGTCCATGGAAAACCTGGTAGGTGAACTCCAGCGATTGGTGCGGAATGAAAAGATACAAGCCATTGGCAAACACGTAAGTTCCATTAAATACGAGTTTGACCAAAAATTCCAGGAGTTTTTGGAGCACAAAAAGGAGGAGTTTGTTTCCAAAGGAGGAAACGAAGTGGATTTTAAATACAACTCCGTGGCCAAAAGGCAATTCAATGAGGTGTATTCGGACTATCGTGAAAAACGGGACCACTATTACAAGCAATTGGAGCAGACCCTTAAGGACAACCTCCAAAAGCGCTTGGACATCATTGAACAACTGAAAGGGCTCATTGATGTTGAAGAGGACATCAATACCACTTACAAAAACTTTAAAGATCTTCAGGAGAACTGGAAAAATGCCGGTCCGGTACCACGGACCAGTTATAATGATGTTTGGCGCACCTACCACCACCATATGGAAATTTTCTATGATTTCCTGCACTTGAACCGTGAGTTGCGCGACTTGGATTTTAAACACAATTTGGAGGAAAAACTCAAATTGGTGGAACGTGCCGAAGGATTGGTCAATGAACCCGACCTTACCAAGGCCTTTAGGGAACTACAGACGCTTCACAAAATCTGGAAAGAAGATATAGGCCCCGTGGCCAAGGAACAGCGCGAAGAGGTCTGGGAGCGTTTTAGCAACGCTACCAAGGCCATGCACCAGCGTAGGCAAGAGCATTTTCAAGAACTGGAAAAGGTCTATGAGAAGAACCTTGAAAAGAAACAGGAAATCATTGGTAAAATCGCAAGCATTGCAGAAAATGTAACCGAAAACCATAGAGCGCTTCAGCAACAGATCAAAGAAGTGGAGGCACTCAGGGATTCCTTTTTCAAAGCTGGAAAAGTTCCCCAAAGGGTCAATGAAGAAACTTGGAACGCCTTCAAGGAAGCTGTACGGAAGTTCAACAGGAACAAGAACGCTTTCTATAAAAACCAAAAAAAGGAGCAACACCAAAATCTGGAAAAGAAAAGAGCTTTATTGGAACTGGCCACGTCATTGAAAGAAAGTGATGACTGGGGTGCGGTAACCCCAGAAATGAAGCGTATCCAGAGTGAATGGAAAAAGATTGGCCACGTGCCCAGAAAGTATTCCGACAAAATCTGGAACGAGTTCAAAAATGCCTGCAACCATTATTTTAATCGCTTGCACGCCGAAAAGAATGAGAGCCATAAAGAGGAGTACGAAAACCTTGACAAGAAAATGGCCTGTTTGGACCGCCTTCGGGATTTTCAATTGAGTGGGGACCGTGAAAAGGATTTGGAGACCCTGAAAAAATTTCTGGCCGAGTGGAAGGAGTATGGGCGTATCCCCTACAACAAAAAACACATTAACGGTAAGTTCAACAAGATCACGGATGCCCTTTTCAATAAATTGGGTATAGGAAAACAGCAGACCGAACTGCTCAAGTATGGCAATAAGGTACAGGAACTTGCCAAAACCGAGGATAACCGGGCCATTGGCAATGAACGGGTCTTTATTAGACGTAAAATTGACGAAAGCAAGTCCGAAATACGACAATTGGAGAACAATCTTCAGTTTTTCTCAGGAGATTCAGAAGACAATCCGTTGGTGAAACAGGTAGTCGATAACCTGAACAAGCAGAAAGACGCCCTCCAAACTTGGAAGGAGAAACTTAAAAAGCTGAACATTCTAGAGAACAAATTGAACAGGGAAGCGGAAGAAGAGGAAAATTCATCCGAGGAAGAATAAGCCGCCAACCCCTTCTTTTATACGTATTCAGACTCCCTAAAGGATTCTGCCAAAGTCTTGTAAGAATATCAAGATTCCCCCTACTAATCCCATTCACTGGGATCAAACCCGTTAATACCAAGATATGGATGCATTGAACCAAAGCATTGAGGCCCATTATCTCAAGGAAAATCTTTATGGGGAGATTTTAAACAGATTGAAGGAGAAGGGCGTGGACCTAAATCACGTACAACGCAGTGACATTGCCGGGGTGGACGAGTTCCATGTACGTGGGGCCGCAGTCTCCAAGGAATTGGCATCCACCATTCCCTTAAAAGGTCTGAAGATATTGGATATGGGCAGCGGTCTTGGAGGTCCTTGCAGACTACTTGCGGACGAATATGACTGCCATGCCACAGGGATAGACTTGAGTACAGAGTTTGTCCATACAGCCAATGCCCTGTCCAAATTGGTAGGGCTTTCCCAAAAGACCCATTTTGCACAAGGCAGCGCCACAGAACTTCCTTTTGAAGACAACTCCTTTGATGTGGTCTGGACCCAACACGTGCAGATGAACATTCCGGACAAACAGAAATTTTACAGCGAAGCGTACAGGGTGTTACGCCCTGAAGGGCATTTTTTGTTCTACGATATTTTCAGAAAAAACGATGACCTTGTTACCTACCCCATGCCATGGGCGGCCCATGAAGGATTAAGTTTTCTCTTCAAAGGTGAAGAAATGGCGAAAATAATGGCAGAACTGGGCTTCACTTTGAAATCAAAAACAGACCAAACCGAAGCTGGTATTGAATTCTTCACCTCTCTTTTAGCCCGAATCAAGGCATATGGACCTCCAACTCTGGGGTTGAATGTTCTGATGGGGGAATCCACCAAACCAAAGCTTACCAACCTTTTGGAACACTTTCAGAAAGGCGTATTGCTATTGGAAAGCGGTGTTTACCAAAAGTAAGCCTTATTTAGCCACGTTCACCGAACGGGTCTCACGGATAACCGTGACCTTTACCTGACCCGGATAGGTCATATCCGTCTGTATCTTCTGCGAAATTTCAAAGGAAAGTTCAGCTGCCTTGTCATCGTTTACCTTTTCACTTTCCACGATTACACGAAGCTCCCTACCGGCTTGAATGGCGTAGGCCTTTTGCACTCCATTGAATCCAAAGGCAATATCCTCCAAATCCTTCAAACGTTGAATATAGGAGTCCAATACTTGTCTACGGGCTCCCGGGCGGGCTCCACTAATGGCATCACAGACCTGAACGATGGGTGATATCAAAGTAGTCATTTCAATCTCATCGTGGTGGGCTCCAATCGCGTTGCACACTTCCTTCTTTTCACCATACTTCTGGGCCCATTGCATTCCCAAGATAGCGTGTGGTGTTTCCACTTCTGCTTCGGCCAACGGCACTTTTCCAATATCATGCAAAAGTCCAGCACGCTTGGCAATTTTTGGGTTAAGTCCCAATTCGGCTGCCATTACCCCACAAAGTTTGGCCACTTCCCTAGAGTGCTGCAATAGGTTCTGGCCATAGGAGGAACGATATTTCATCCGCCCGACCGCCTTGATCAATTCAGGGTGTAGACCATGGATACCCAAATCTATGACGGTACGCTTTCCTATTTCGGCAATCTCTTCATTGATTTGCTTCTCGGTCTTTTTAACGACTTCTTCAATACGTGCCGGGTGGATTCGTCCATCGGTCACCAAACGGTGCAAGGACAGACGGGCAACCTCTCTCCGTACCGAATCGAAACAGGATAGGATAATGGCCTCTGGCGTATCATCCACAATGATTTCCACTCCCGTGGCCGCTTCCAAAGCCCTGATATTTCTACCCTCACGTCCAATGATGCGTCCTTTGACGTCATCGGACTCCAAATTGAAGACAGAAACACAGTTCTCCACAGCCTCCTCAGTACCGATTCTTTGGATAGTATTGATTACAATTTTCTTGGCCTCTTGTTGGGCAGTAAGCTTGGCCTCTTCCAACGTAGTTTGCAGATAGGCCATGGCATCCGACTTTGCGGTTTCCTTCAAGGATTCCAACAATTGGCTCTTGGCATCCTCAGCGGAAAGCCCTGAAATCACCTCCAATTGTTGCACTTGGCTTTTATGCAATTTTTCAACTTCGGATTGTTTCTTTTCAAGGATTTCACTTTTATAGTCAACCTCCTTGATCTGCTGCTCCAATCGTTCGTTCAATTTTTTATTCTTGGCGAGTTCACTGCTTACCTGCGACTCTTTATCCCTGGTCCTCTTCTCCGCCTCACCGATCTTCTTATCCTTATTGATGATGACCTTCTCATGCTCGGCCTTTAGTTCCAAGAACTTTTCCTTGGCCTGGAATATCTTATCTTTTTTAATGCTCTCTCCCTCCTTCTGTGCCTCTTTTACAATATCCGATGCCTCTTTTTTGGCATTGGATATCACTTTGGTAGCCTTTCCCTTCTCCATCATCTTGGCTATGGCAAATCCTATTGCCAGCCCTACAACAGCCGCCGCAACAATTATTATGATATTATCCATTTCGATTATGTTTGGTTATAAAAAAAAAGCCCACATTGGTCGAAGTTTTGTACAAACTCCAAATTACAGGTTTAGGGCTAACAAGCTGCTCAAGGATCCCTATACAGGTAGGGCCTGCTTTTACAACCTAAACTCACCCTCTTGAATTATAATAGTGTTGAGTTTGTCAAAAAAATGATACCAACGTGGGCAGTAACATTGTTTATTTTAAAGAACTTATTCCCCTAGTTTGGAATATACCAAATCGTTCAGGGCCTTGAGCCGTTCCATGGCGGCCTTTGTTCCTTCGGACTGGTCTATTCCGCCTTGCTCTATTTTTGAAGCGAACTGTAAGGCACACATGGCCAAAACGTCCTGCTTGTCCCGAACCGCATAGTTTTGCTCGAACTTTTTGACCAAACTTTCTATGTTTTTGGCCGCTTTCCGCAATCCTTCCTCCTGTTTGGGATCTATCGTCAACGGATACACCCTATCAGCAATGGAAAGCTTTATTTTGAGCTTTTCTTCCATCTTATCGGTACTATCAATCCGCTAACTTGGCAATGCAAACATCCAGTTCACGGATCAACGTATTTATTTTGAGCTTAGCTTCTGTTTTGCTAGTATTACTACCCAGCATCGTGTTTGCCATTTTTAAGGAATTGTACTTTTCTTCCCATTCCAGAACGGCTTCCTGTATGCGTTTGTTTTCTTCCTTTTCCAGGTTCAATTCTTCTTTCAACTTGGCATTGGCCTGATGCAACAATTCCATTTTGTGCAACAGTTTGCTCACTTTGTTTTCCAAAGAATCAACAATCTCAACAAGTTCGCCCATATATGCAAACATCAATGCGTATCACACAAAGTTAACCAACCTTGGGTAACTTCGCAATACTTTTTGGATTTATTCTTAAAGCACTAATTTAACCCCATGGACCCATGTTTGACCCTTTTTACAAATCAAAACATTGGTTATTTTCGTATTTAATTATAAAACATTGTATGCGTCTCAATTTTTTTGGAGTCTTCTTTTTGCTTTCCCTGATACTTGTTGCACAAGAAAAATACCCTACGAACACTTTTCGGTCCCCTTTGGAAATTCCAATGGTCCTTGCCGGCACTTTTGGGGAGTTACGGTCCAACCACTTTCATTCCGGAATAGACATAAAAACCCAACAACGGGAAGGTCTGCCCGTTCTCGCGGTTGCCGATGGCACCGTGACCCGGATAAAAGTTTCGCACTGGGGGTACGGGAAAGCCCTCTATATAGCGCATCCTAGCGGACACACCTCGGTTTATGGCCACCTAAAAAAGTTTGGTCCCGAAATAGAAGAGTACGTAAAAAAAATCCAGTACGACAAACAGTCCTACGAAGTGGAAATATTCCCTGAATATGGCGAGTTAAAGGTTGATAAAGGTAACATTGTTGCATTTTCCGGAAATACAGGGGGATCCTCCGGCCCACACCTCCATTTTGAACTACGAAGCAGTGTTTCCGAAAAACCTACCAACCCCCTACTCTATGGTTATGAGGTAAGGGATGCCACAGACCCTTCCTTGGTGGGACTCTTTGCCTATCCCCTATCCAATGACGCTTTGGTGAATCGGAGCGCCCAAAAAATACAGCTGAATTTTACCAGACAAGCCGATGGTTCTTTTTTGGCCGATAAGGTCACTGCCCTTGGCACCATAGGTTTTGGAATCAACAGTTTTGACCGTCAAGACATGGCCGCCAACCAAAATGGCGTCTATGCCGTTAAGCAAACCGTAAATGGCCGGGTCTATCTGGAGTATGATTTTGAATCGTTCTCCTTTGGAGAGACGCGGTACATCAACACCCTGATAGACTATGCCCATTTTGGTAAATATCGGCAGCGCATCCAAAAATGTTTCAAGGAACCTTATAATCATCTAAGCATATACAAAACCCTCTACAACAATGGAAAAATAGATATTGAAGAGGGGATGTCCTATACCGTGGAATTGCTGATTTCCGATATAGAGGGCAACGAAACCAAACTCGTCATCCCGGTTGAAGGAAAGCAAGAGGCCGTTAAAATCAAAAAAGATGATACCACCACCAAGGATTTTATCATTGCGGACAAACCCAACAACTTTGACCTTGGGGCTGCCAAGGTCTACTTTCCCGCAAACACCTTTTATGAGGATTTTTACATGAGCCTGCAAAAAGGCAAGGACACCATTACCATACACGACAACAGTGTTGCGGCCCACCGAAACTTCACCATCAGCTTTGACCCCTCCCAATACCCTTTGGAGGAAAGAAGACAATTGTTCATAGCCCGTTTGGACGACCACATGAGACCCTCCTATTCCAAAACCTACAAGCGGGACGGCTCCTTTACCACCCGAACACGGGCTTTGGGCATGTACACTCTGGTAAAGGACAGTGTTGCCCCTACCATATCCCCAAAAAACTTCAAGGAGCAACAATGGCTGAGCAATTATAGCTACCTGAGCTTGAAAATTTCGGATGACCTTAGCGGAATAGACACCTATTCCGCCACCATTAATGGCAAATGGGTCTTAATGGAGTATGAACCAAAAACGAATACCATTACCTACAATTTTGATGACAAGATCTTGAACGACACTCAATGTGAGCTCAAAGTAACCGTTACGGATAATGTAGGCAACTCCAGTACCTATACGGGCACCTTTTTTAGAAAATAACAGCTTGATTCACCCCAAGTCCATAGCCGTATTTTTAGTGATGCTTTGGACGGTGACGTTCCAAGGACAAATAGCCACGATTTTTGGTGCTGTTTTGGATGAAAATCATTCGCCCGTACCCAATGCAAATATTATTTCCGGAAATAAAGGGGCAATACAGATCCCTACGATTTTCAGAATAGATTAAGAGATTATAGAAGGGCCAATATGGGAATTTCCTATATTTTTGCAAACGAAAAAAACAAACATCCTGAAGGACATTGGCTCCACATGTTCAAGGAGTTCACTGTTGGTTTTGAAATTTTCAATGTGTTCAACAACCAAAATTCCATAACCAATACCTGGGTGAGGGACGTAGATACCCATAGGCAATTTGCCGTACCCAATTACCTGACAAGCCAGGTCCTTAATCTCAAGTTTGAGATGCGATTTTAAATGCAACTGATGAAAAAAATCCTTCCTCTTATCCTGTTTTTCACCGTTTCGTTGGCAATGGCCCAGAAGAACATCTATGAGAACATAAATTTTGACGAACTCACCGAAGACCATCGTGTGCTGGCCATCATCCCTTTTATTGCCCATTTGGAACTCAAGGAAGCTGTGGACCGTGATGAACTAAAAACATTGGCCCAGAGGGAAGGGTATGCGGTACAGAATGCTTTTGAAACCTATTTTTCGAAACGGAAAAAACGGAAAAAGTTCAATGTAGACTTTCAAAATGTAGCCAATACCAATGCCATTCTTGCCCAGAACGGCATCGATTACAACAATCTTGACATCCATACCACCCAGGAGCTGTGCAACATTCTCAAAGTGGATGGCATTATCAGCGGCAACCTCAACCTCAATATCCTGTTATCCGAAGGAGTACCCACCAATTTTAGTCTCTTGGACTACTTCAGTGGAGATGCCAATTATGGTAGGATCGGGGTAAAGATAAGCGATGGTGAAACCGGAAAGCTGTTATGGAAATACGAAAACGAAATCACCAAAAAAACAGGCAAGAACACCACGGAACTCATTGACAAGATGATGAAAACCGCTTCACGAAAATTCCCTTACGACAAAGAAAAGAAGCGCAAGAACAAAGGGTGATCAACTCTCGGCGAACTCCTTGAGCACCCCAATGGTATAATCCAGTTCTTCCTTGGTGTTGTATTTGGAGAAGGAAAAACGCAAAGAAGGCTTTTCCAATTCCGTATCCGAAAGAATCTCGGTAAGTACATGCGACCCTAAATTGCTGCCAGACTGGCAAGCACTTCCTTTGGAACAGGCAATCCCTTTCATATCCAAATGAAACAACAACATCAACCCCTTCTGTTTATCAAATGGCAAACGCACATTGACCAGGGTATAGGTGCTTTTCTCCATATCTCCGGAAAGCCCGTTGAAGACGACATCGGGAATTTCTTGTTGTATTTTTTCTATAAAATATTGCTTTAGCTCTCTGACCAACTGGGTTTCTTCCTCTAAATCTTCATAAGCCTTAATAAAAGCCTCTTCCAAGCCCACAATATTATGAAAAGGTTCGGTGCCCGCCCTATGCCCACGTTCTTGGGAACCCCCAAAAATCAATGGTTTCAATCCCGAGTTTTTTCGGATAAAGGCAAAACCTATTCCCTTTGGCCCATGAAACTTATGGGCTGCAGCGGTCATAAAGTCTATGGAAATTGTTTGCACATCCCATGGATAATGCCCAATGGATTGTACGGTGTCGGAATGAAAAAGTGCGCTGTGTTCCTTGCATAGGGCACCAATGGCCTCTATATCAATAATATTACCTATCTCGTTGTTGACATGCATTAAACTGACCAACTTTTTGGATTCATCCTGTTTCAAAAGACGTTCCAAGTGATCCACTTTAGGATTACCCACCTCATCCAAGTCCACATAGGCCACGGTAATACCATACTCCTTTTCAAGTTCTTCGGCGGTATGGAGCACGGCATGATGCTCTATTTTGGAAGTGATGATGGTTTTGACATCCAAATCCCTTACGGCACAACGCAAAATCATATTGTCCGCCTCAGTTCCTCCAGAGGTGAATATAATTTCCGAAGGTTGGGCGTTCAAGGTTTTGGCAATGGTTTTGCGTGCTTTTTCCACTGCTGTCTTGGCGGATCTACCGTAACTATGGGTAGAGGACGGATTACCGTAGAATTGGGTAAGCGCCTCTTGCATCCGTGCAATTACCTCATCCCTTACCTGCGTTGTGGCAGCGTTGTCCAGGTATACTTTTTGCATAGTCCAGTTGTCAAGTTAAGTGGGTCAAAAATAGGGGAAATAAAGTTAATTTCTTTTAAAGTAAATCCTAGGTTTGGGGTATTATATTGGAATTGCTTTAAATTTGGCGCATGAGAAAACTTTTCTTTTTAGGTGTTTGCTTTACAATGTTTTGGTCTTGCAGTGATGGTGACCTACAAATCGAGGCTATTGATTTTGACGAAGGCTCCATTCAGTTCTGTTCGGGCCAAGAGGACATTGAAACCACATTGTTCTTCAAAATAAATACCAGTGAGGCCCTAATCTTGGACCTCCAGTCCAACCTTATAAAAAATGAACCTTCCCAAAGTCCCATTACCAGTAGCATAGGCAGTCAATCCAGCTTGACCTACAGGTTTTTTTCCGGGGAGGTGGCCAGTTCCTATTTCTGTAGTGAAATCCCCCCAGCTTCCCCAACGGTCATTGAAGAGATCAATGCAACCGATGGAGTGGTCCAAATCATAAGCACCTTGGATACAGTGACCCGATCCACCAAAACCTACAACCATGTCTTTACCATTACCGAGGTTGTATTGACCAATGGGTCCAATGAAAGCATCATAGATCAAACCGGAATAGATTTCGGAGATTACGAGACCAGTGTGGAGAGCAGTGTTGGACTCATTTTCACCAACTTTGAAGATGTTTCCATCGACTCATGTGGGGTCTCCAACGACCAAATTGTATTATCAAAGGTTCTTAAAGACGAGTTCCTCTCTTTGACCATGCCCATCTCTTTGTTGGAAAATGTAGAAACCGGGGACACTCCCAGGGAAATGGATTTATCCGAAACTATAGTGTTCAGGAATGGTATTTCCGGTTCCATTTTGTCTTCGGAAACCGTTTGTGCTGGAATCGATACCTCAGAACTTAAAAATGAGTTTTCCACCACGGAAGGCAAGATATCGGTAACCACCACCGCATCGGAACCTGATGAAAATGCCATTGTGACCTACACACATACCATTTCATTGACCAATTTTGTGCTTCAGGACATGAATGGTTCCAGTGCCGGCACATTTGAGGAAGCCTATGTTTTTGGTACGTTCACCACTACCTCGGAATAGCCTAAGCATTCTGAAAAATATAGACCTCAGTGGCACCTAGCCCATATTTTTGGTAATCGGCATCGTAGTATTTGATGTTCTCGTACTGCTTGAAAAGATAGTATAGCTCTTCCTTTAGAATGCCCTCGCCCACCCCATGGATAAAAACCACTTTCTGTATCCGTTTGGCAATGGCAAAATTCAACTGTCTTTTTGCGGTTTCCAGTTGTAAGTTGAGCACATCAAACTTTTCAAGGCCTTTGGTCGATTTCACCAATTGATGAATGTGCAGGTCCACTTCCATTTTAGGTGCATTCCGTTGTTTGGGCTTTGCGGTTGGGCCCGTTTTTCGTTTGGGCCGTTCTTTTTCCTTTTTCACTTGGGCCACCTCAAAATTGGAAACCCTGATATCTCCAGATACTTTTACCAACTCCTTGATGGGAAACTGCATAGGGAAACCTTCTGGGGTAACAATGGTTGCCGTATTGTCCGAAATGGCCTCCACCGTTCCGGAAATGGCCTCATCCAAGACCTCTACCCTATCCCCAATCGTAACACGCTCTCTATGACCCATCTTAAAAAAATGCCAAAAAAGTTAATCCCATAAGCAAAAATAATAGTATTTTTCTTGACCTTTATAGCAACCATGAACCTATCACTGACCATTCAAGCACTTCTTTTAAATGATTACATGCTACCTTGCCTCAACAAGGAATTGCTTGGATTGGATTGCCCTGGTTGTGGCCTGCAACGCTCCGTTTCATTCTTATTGGACGGGGAACTTTGGGCCGCTTTTAAAATGTACCCTGCACTGTTCACATTGCTTCCACTGTTTGTAGTACTGATCAGCGGTGAGGTATTTCATATGAAGTATAGTAACCGTTTGGTCATTGGGCTCAGCATTGCAAGTGTTGCGCTCATATTGATCAATTACACCATAAAACTGATATTATAAAACTTTACATCATGGAACAAAAAAAATTACCCAACGTTACCTTGGCCTTGGTTTTGGCCATTTTATCCTTGCTTTGCTGCTGCTTTGGAGGAGCACCCGGACTAATTTTGGCGGCCATAGCTTTCTTCTTGGTCAAGAAAGATGAAAAGTCCTATGCCGAGAATCCGGAGGGATACTCCAACTACAGCACCTTGAAAACGGTCAAGATCCTTGCCATCATAGGAATGGTGCTGGGTCTACTTTATCTTATCTACACCTTTTGGTCAATCAACCAAATGGGAGGCTGGGACGGCTATATGGAACGTGTCAATCAAATGATGGAACAATATCAATAAATAATCAATCATAACAATGGAGAATAACCAAAACATGCCGGCTAAACCAAACAACTATATGGTTTTGGCCATCTTAAGTACCATTTTCTGCTGTATTGCAACAGGAATTGCCAGTATCATTTATGCTTCCAAAGTAAATGAATGCTACGCCAGAGGTGAATACGCAGAAGCAGAAAAAGCTTCAAAAAATGCAAAGATGTGGGCCTTCATCGGAATCGGTATTTCCGCTTTGGTCTGGATCATCTATATTGCCTTTTTTGGATTTGCGTTTTTAGGAGCCATGTCCAATGCGGGTAGCTACTAAAAAAACAGTATTTGTAGGATTGGGAGTATTGTCCATCGGGGCAATACTCCTTTACTTTTCATTCAATCCAGAAAACGGGTTGTTATTTCCCAAATGTCCCATACATGAATACCTAGGGATCTATTGTTCCGGCTGTGGAAGTCAAAGGGCCATTCATGACCTGTTACATTTACGTATCGGGGATGCCGTGAGCCACAATATTCTGATATTGCCCGCACTGTTTGTGCTCGCACAACACTTTCTTGTAAAGTTTGGTATCCTTAACGGGAAAAGTCTATTGAATTATCGGTATGCCCCTTTGGTATTGCTGGCCGTTGTATTGCTTTTTATGGCACTCCGTAACTTAAAAATCGGACCTTTTGAATATTTGGCCCCTTAGTTGGCCACTTCGCTGATAAACTTGAGACGGTACAATCTAAGCTCATCATCTTCATAATCGCCATCAAATTCCTCAATGGCCTGTGAAATGGAATCCGTATCGGCCTCCAAAAAGTATTCGTGAATTTCTTCCTGTTGGTCTTCATCCAAAATTTCATCGATCCAATAGCCTAGGTTCAATTTTGTACCACTGAAGACAATCTGTTCCATTTCCTTTATGAGCTCGGGCAGTTCCAACCCCTTGGCAGAGGCAATGTCGTCCAAAGGCAATTTGCGGTCCACGCTTTGGATCACATATAATTTCAAGGCCGAATTGGCCCCTGTACTTTTTACCACAAGGTCGTCTGGACGCATAATGTCATTTTCCTCCACGTACTTGGCGACCAATGCCACAAAAGGCTTTCCATATTTTTTAGCCTTCCCCTCCCCTACGCCCTGGATATTGAGCATCTCTTCCATGGTAATGGGGTACTTTAGGGACATATCCTCCAAGGAAGGGTCCTGAAACACCACAAAAGGAGGAACGCCTATTTTTTGGGCTTCTCTTCTTCTGAGGTCCTTCAACAATTTTAACAGATTATCATCGGCACTGCCTCCTGCAGATTTCCCAGCTGTAACCACCGCTTCATTACCGGTCTCGGTATACTCGTGGTCCTTGGTCATCATGAAGGATTCGGGATTCTTTAGGAATTCTTCCCCAGCTTGGGTCAGATTCAAGATTCCGTAGCGCTCTATTTCCTTTTTCAGTAACCCGGCCACCAGTACTTGTCGTACCAAGGCCATCCAATACATTTTATCCTTGTCTTTCCCAATCCCAAAAAATGGTTTTTCATCCGTCTTGTGCGATGAAATCATGGCATTTACCTTACCCACCAACACCTTTACGATTTCCTTGGTCTTGAACTTTTCATTGGTATCCTTTACCACCCGCAGAAGCTTCATCACCTCCTCCATGGCCTCTTCTTTGGGTTTGGGATTTCTGGCATTGTCATCCATATCTGCCCCTTCCCCATCTTTCTCATCAAATTCTTCCCCAAAATAATGCAGGATGAATTTCCTCCGTGAAATGGACGTCTCGGCATAGGCCACTATTTCTTGCAACAGGGCATTTCCTATTTCCTGTTCGGCCACAGGTTTGCCAGACATGAACTTTTCCAGTTTCTCCACATCCTTGTAGGCATAAAAGGCCAAACAATGTCCTTCACCACCATCCCTACCGGCCCTACCGGTTTCTTGGTAATAGCTTTCTATACTCTTTGGAATATCGTGGTGGATGACAAAACGTACATCCGGCTTATCTATCCCCATCCCAAAAGCAATGGTCGCCACCACTACATCCACTTCCTCCATTAGGAACATATCCTGATATTTGGAACGTGTCTTGGCATCAAAACCGGCATGATAGGGTACCGCACTGATACCATTCACCTGAAGCACTTGGGCCAACTCCTCCACACGTTTTCTGCTCAAACAATAAATGATACCGGATTTTCCCTGGTTCTGCTTTACATATCGAATTATATCCGCATCCACATTTTGGGTCTTCGGGCGGACCTCATAGAACAGATTGGGCCTATTGAACGATGCCTTGAACACTTTGGCATCGGTCATCCCCAAATTTTTGATGATGTCTTCCTGCACCTTTGGTGTGGCTGTGGCCGTAAGTCCAACGATGGGAATATCATCCCCCAATCGGTTGATGATTCCTTTCAGGTTTCGGTATTCTGGCCTAAAATCATGGCCCCATTCCGAAATACAGTGGGCTTCATCCACCGCAACAAAAGAAATGGTGACACTTCGTAAAAATTCTATGTTCTCTTCTTTGGTCAAGGATTCAGGCGCCACGTACAAAAGTTTGGTAAGACCATTGGTCATATCTTCCTTCACCTGTTTCACTTCGGTCTTGGTCAAGGACGAGTTGAGCACGTGTGCTATGCCCGGTTCCTCGGATATTCCCCGAATGGCATCCACTTGGTTCTTCATCAAGGCGATCAAGGGCGATATGACGATGGCCGCCCCCTCTTTCATAATGGCCGGGAGTTGATAGCACAACGACTTACCCCCGCCTGTTGGCATGATCACAAAAGTGTCATTCCCCTCAAGCACGTTCTGTATTACATTTTCCTGAAGTCCCTTGAACTTTGAAAAACCAAAAATCTTTTTTAGTGAGGTATGCAACTCAGTATTCGTAAGACTCATTTCAGCATTTTCGATTTTAATTCCACCCCTTGGAAAGGGAAAATGGATTTTAAATTTTCAACGTCATTTAAAAGTAGGAAGTATTCTATCTTCCATAAATGGACATAAAAGATAGTTTGATTAGCTTTGTAAACTTAAATATAAGACATTCTTTTAGGAATACAATCAGTTAATCCGTTAATTACCTTGAGCGACATCCAGTCTATTTTATCCATCGCAAAGCGAACCCTTGAAACGGAGAGCAAGGCCATAGCCAATCTTATGGGCCTGCTCGATGAAGAATTCGCCCATGCCGTACAGTATATCTTGGAATCCAAAGGCCGAGTTGTGGTCTCTGGAGTGGGCAAAAGTGCCATTGTAGCCTCAAAAATTGTGGCTACCCTGAACTCTACCGGCACCCCGGCCATTTTTATGCACGCCGCAGATGCCATTCATGGCGATTTGGGCACCATCCAAGAGAACGATATTGTCATTTGCCTATCCAAAAGTGGAAACACCCCGGAAATAAAGGCACTGCTCCCCCTGATCAAAATTGGGAAAAACAAATTGATCGGGATTACCGGGAACATGGAATCCGTTTTGGCCAAACAGGCAGATTTTGTCCTGAACACCTTTGTGGAAAAAGAAGCCTGTCCCAATAACCTAGCACCCACCACCAGTACCTCGGCCCAAATGGCCATGGGAGATGCCTTGGCCATTTGCCTATTGGAACTTCGGGGCTTTTCCAGTAGCGATTTTGCCAAATACCATCCTGGCGGCGCATTGGGCAAAAAGTTATATTTGCGGGTCGCCGATATTGTGGTTAACAACCAAAAACCACAAGTCGATGTCAACTCAAATGTAAAAGAGGTGATCGTTGAGATTTCGGAAAAGATGTTGGGCGTTACCGCAGTCATTGAAAATGACAAAGTGGTTGGGGTGGTCACCGACGGGGACATCCGAAGGATGCTCAGCAAATATGACAACATCAATGGGCTCACGGCCAAGGACATCATGACATCCAATCCAAAATCGGTAGAGGTTGACACCCTGGCGGTAAACGCCTTGAAACTACTTCAAGAAAAAGGGATTTCCCAACTATTGGCCTTTGACAATGGGGCCTATGCTGGGGTAGTCCATATCCATAACCTTATAAACGAGGGAATCCTATAATGGCAAAAACAGCAAAGAAAAATCCAGATGAAATGTCCTTTTTGGACCATTTGGAAGAATTGAGATGGCACTTGATACGCTCCACCTTGGCCATCGTTATTATCGCCTGTATGGCATTTGTTTTCAAGGGGTTTATTTTTGACACCATTTTGTTCGGTCCCAAGAATATGGACTTTCCCACTTACAAGTTCTTTTGCAGGATTGCCACCTATTTCGGCATTGATTCAGAATTTTGCGGTGATACCATGCCATTTACCATTCAAAGTAGGTTGATGGCAGGGCAATTCTCGGCCCATATCTGGACCTCCATTTGGGCAGGTATCATCCTTGGCTTTCCCTACATTTTGTACGAATTGTGGAAATTTATCAGCCCAGGACTTTATGAGAATGAACGTAAATATTCCCGTGGTTTCATCCTAACGGCATCTTCCCTGTTCTTTTTAGGGGTGCTTTTCGGGTATTACGTGGTAGCTCCCCTATCCATTAACTTTTTGGGAACCTATCAGGTCAGTAAAGAGGTACTCAATGAAATTGACTTGGCCTCCTATGTAGGCGCTGTTCGGTCCTCGGTGATTGCCTGTGGGATTATGTTTGAACTCCCCATAATTATTTACTTTTTAACCAAAGTTGGACTGGTGACCCCGGAAATCCTAAAAAAGTATCGAAAAATAGCCTTGGTAATTGTTTTGATCCTTTCCGCGATCATTACACCTCCCGATGTAACCAGCCAAATTGTGGTGGCCGTACCGGTGCTTATTTTGTACCAGATCAGTATCCGGATTTCCAAGGTGGTGGTAAAGAGAGAGGCCAAAAAAGAAAAAGAGAGAAAAAATGCCAAATAGTGTAGATGAGTTCAACGCCTATCGTTCCAAAATGAACGAAAAATTGCTTGCCGAGAACAACAAGCTCATCAAGCGTATCTTTAATTTGGACACCAATGCCTATATGGCCGGTGCTTTGGATGTAAAGACCAAAGAACTGTTGGGATTGGTCGCTTCTGCCGTTCTCCGCTGTGATGACTGCGTAAAGTATCATTTGGAGCATTCCAAAAAGGCAGGGGCCAGTAAGGAAGAGGTCATGGAAACTTTGGGCATTGCCACTTTGGTGGGCGGTACCATTGTGGTTCCCCATTTGCGAAGAGCCTATGAATTTTGGGAAGATTTGGAAGAGCATGATGCTTAAAAAAAACCAAAAGACCATCCCATAGAAACAGAATATGTTTAGTTTTGGCACATTTCTATGAAGCTACGCGCAGATAATATCATGAAGGCCTATCGTGGCCGAAAGGTCGTAAAAGGCATTTCACTTGAAGTAAACCAAGGTGAAATTGTAGGACTTCTAGGACCCAACGGAGCTGGTAAAACCACCTCGTTCTACATGATCGTAGGCCTCATAAAACCCAATGGAGGCCAGATTTTCCTCGACAATATGGACATCACCGCCTTTCCCATGTACAAAAGGGCGCAGAACGGTATTGGGTATTTGGCACAGGAGGCTTCGGTGTTTCGAAAGCTGAGCATTGAAAAGAACATCCTTAGCGTGTTGCAGCTCACCAAACTGAGCAAAAAAGAGCAGCACATGAAAATGGAGTCGCTCATTGATGAATTTGGTCTGGGGCATATCCGAAAAAACCGGGGCGACCTTTTATCCGGAGGCGAACGCCGACGTACCGAAATTGCCCGCGCCTTGGCAACCGATCCAAAATTTATTTTGTTGGATGAACCCTTTGCCGGGGTAGATCCCGTGGCTGTGGAAGACATCCAACGTATTGTGGCCCAATTGAAGAACAAAAACATTGGTATTCTGATCACGGACCACAATGTCCAGGAAACCTTGGCCATTACCGAACGATCTTACCTGATGTTCGAAGGAGGTATCTTAAAAGCAGGGGTTCCCGAGGAACTGGCTATGGACGAGATGGTTCGAAAGGTATATTTGGGGCAAAACTTTGAGCTTCGTAAAAAGAAATTGGACTTTTAGTCCTTTTCCTTCCACTTTTTCACTTTTACTTGAATTGAGGGGGATAACTCCTTTAAATGCGTAATGAACCCCATCCTATCTTTGGGTGAGACAACTACACTATTGTATCTATCATAAAGAATTTCAAGTCTTTGCAAGGATGCAGCCGGAGCTGAAATGGGATTATAGGTTTCCACAATTCCGGTAATCGATGCAATGGGAATCACTTTTTTGAACCAGAAAAAGGATTTGACCACCAACACCTCCTCCTTGATTTCATAGGATATGGAATATAATACGGCAACAAATAAAATCAAGATTCCGATTGGGACGACCAATTTTATCCAATCCCCATCTTTAATCACGGGAACCATCCCGGCACCAGAAATCAACAGAACGGGAATAAGCAGTTCCAACCCTACTTTGGAAGGGTATACTTTACTATTCCCATACTTTTTCTCAGCTTCGGCCATTCTTTTGGAAGTTCAGTACCGAAACAATCAAGTAAAATGCAATGATCAAAGGAATGGCCAGAAACTTGAGCGTCATCAGCATAATCAGGCTACCTATCAAAAATAAATATCGAACCGCATTGTCTTTAAAACCCCAATTGTCAAACTTCAAGGCAAAAAGTTCAATCTTGGAATTCAGCAAATAAGCACTGACCAAAGTCAAGCCTATCAAAAACCATTGGTTCAGGATGATGCCACTGAGCACTTCATTGTTGTGATACAACAAAATAAGGGGCAAAGAAAGGACTAAAAGGGCATTGGCCGGTGTGGGAAGTCCCCTAAAAGAGGACACTTGATTCTCGTCCACATTAAAGTTCGCCAACCGATATGCCGAAGACAAAGTGATTACAAATCCCAAAAAGGGCAGCAAAGTCATTTCATCGTCATGTCCAAAAAAACCAAGGTTCCATCCGCCACGTTCCGCCATATTGAGCAACTGGAACATGACAATTCCCGGCACCAATCCACTGGTGATCATATCGGCCAGGGAATCCAACTGCACCCCTATCTCACTTTGCACCTTCAACAAACGCGCTGCCAATCCATCAAAAAAATCGAAAAATATCCCAATAAACACAAAAAGGGCAGCCCATTCCAAATGGTTGAGTACCGCAAAAACCGTTGCCACACAACCACTGAATACATTGAGGAGCGTTAGAAAATTGGGAATGTACGATTTCATAAACTTCAATTTCCGTAAAAATAAGGCAAAAAGATTTTGATGTTCGGCTGAGCCGTATTTATTCTGATATTTGCCCAGACAAATCAAACCATGAAGGCAAGAACCCTCTTTTTCACCATACTGCTTCTACTAGGGGTGCGGGCCTTGGCCCAAGCTCCCCAACTCTCGGAAAGGTCACAGATAAGCCTCCTTACCTGCGCCGCTGGCGATGAACTTTACTATGCCTTTGGCCATAGTTCATTCCGGGTCCAGGATTCTGTCTTGGGGATAGATGTGGTCTACAACTATGGTACTTTTGATTTCAATCGCCCTAATTTCTACCTGAACTTTGTCAAGGGAAAATTGATCTACTCCCTCTCCAGACGTAGCTTTGATGATTTTCTTTTTGAGTATGAAATGGAAAAAAGATGGGTCAAGGAACAAATTTTGGATCTCACCCTTGAACAAAGAAATCAACTACTCGCTTTTTTCGAAAACAATTACCTGCCCCAAAACCGTGACTATCTTTATGACCCGCTACTGAACAATTGCTCCAGTATTACCGGAGACATCTTAAAAGACCAATTTGGGGAAGCCATTGTTTTTGATGGTTCCTATTTGGATCAACAATACACCTTCCGCCAATTGGTACGGCAATTTATGGATGTCAACTCTTGGTCCATGTTCGGCATAGATTTGGCCTTTGGCTCTGTGGTAGACCGAAAGGCCACCGTACAGGAGCATATGTTTTTGCCTTACTATGCCATGGAACAGATACGGCATACCTCCTTAAATGGAAAACCGTTGTTGAAAAGGGAGCGATCGGTCTTGGATTATGCCGAACATATCCAACAAAGCTTTTTTCCGCTGACCCCATTATTTTGGTTTGTTTTGCTATTGGCATTTACGGCCCTTATCACTTATTTTGACCATAAGCACCAAACACGGAGTCGTTGGCTGGATTTCACCCTTTTCTTCATCACCGGATTGGTGGGCACCTTTTTGTTGGTATTATGGCTAGCGACCGACCATACGTCTACACCCAAAAACTTCAATGTATTGTGGGCGTTCCCATTAAATGCAATTGTAGCTTTTGTTTTTGCCTTTCAGGACAAATTGCCTGCATGGTCGTCCAAGTATCTATGGACAGTATTGGCCCTCATTGGACTCACACTGGTGCTCTGGATATTCAAAGTGCAAATTTTTTCACCTGTCCTGATTCCCTTATTTTTGACCCTGGCCATCCGATATGGGTATCTCATTCGGTATTCCAAACTTTAGGACCAAACCGCATCCATGAATTTACTAACGGTAGAGAACATATCTAAATCGTATGGGGAGCTGGTCTTGTTCTCCGATATTTCCTTCGGAATAAACAAGGACCAAAAAATAGCCCTCATCGCCAAAAATGGGACTGGAAAGACCTCCATCCTCAATATCATGTCCGGAAAGGATGCCACCGAAACGGGTCAAGTGACCATGCGTAAGGGGATTAAAATGGCCTTTTTGGAACAAGAGCCCGAGTTGGACCCCAGCCTCACCATTGAAGAGACCATTCTGGCCACGGACAATGAAACGTTGAGGGTCATTTCCAATTACGAAAAGGCGGTGGAAAACCCCGAGGATACCGAACGCTACCAAAAAGCGTTTGAAGCCATGGAACGGCTCAATGCTTGGGATTTTGAGACCCAATACAAGCAAATTCTCTTTCAACTCCAATTGACCCAGCTAGATGCCAAGGTAAAAACACTCTCAGGTGGGCAACGAAAACGCTTGGCCCTGGCCAATGCCTTGCTCAACAAACCAGATTTACTCATTCTGGATGAGCCCACCAACCATTTGGATCTTGAAATGATCGAATGGCTGGAAGCCTATTTTGCAAAGGAAAACATCACCCTGTTCATGGTGACCCACGACCGATATTTCCTAGATCGGGTCTGTAATGAAATCCTTGAACTGGACAACAATCAATTGTACAGCTACAAGGGAAATTACACTTATTTCCTTAAGGAAAAGGAATCCCGTATGGAACGGGAAGAAGTGGAACAGCACAAGTCCAAACAACTGTATAAAAAAGAGTTGGACTGGATGAGAAGGCAACCCAAGGCCCGAACCACCAAGTCCAAATCCCGGATTGATGATTTTAGCGAAATCAAGAAACGGGCACACCAACGCCGTAAGGAACATGAGGTGCAACTGGAACTGAACATGGAGCGCTTGGGCAGCAAAATCCTGGAATTGCACAATGTATCCAAAGCGTATGGCGAAAAGACGCTGCTATCCAAATTTGATTACACCTTCACCAAAGGGGAACGCGTGGGCATCATTGGGCAAAATGGCACGGGCAAATCCACATTTTTGAACATCATCACCCAGCAAGAACAGGTGGATGGAGGAAAAGTAGTGGTGGGCGACACCTTAAAATTTGGTTACTACACCCAAAAAGGCATTCCGGAGAAAGAAGGACAGAAGGTCATTGATGTCATTCGCGAATTTGGGGACTACATCCCCCTAAAAAAGGGCAAGCAGATTTCCGCCCAACAACTTCTGGAACGTTTTCTTTTTGATAGAAAAAAGCAGTACGATTTTGTTGAGAAGCTCAGTGGCGGGGAGCGCAAACGCCTGTACTTATGTACAGTGCTCATTCAGAATCCCAATTTTTTGATTCTGGATGAACCCACCAACGACTTGGACATTGTTACCCTGAACGTGTTGGAAAGTTTCCTTTTGGATTTTCCGGGTTGCTTGATCGTAGTATCTCACGACCGTTATTTTATGGACAAAATTGTGGACCACTTGTTTGTTTTCAAAGGGAATGGGGTAATCGAAGACTTTCCGGGCAATTATACCGATTACAGGGTGTACGAGAGCAGCAAGATTGCCGAGGAACGGGAAAACAAGGGTAGTGCTTCGGAAAAATCGGAAAAAACCCATTGGAAAGACAAAGACAACAGTGGGAAGCTCTCCTATATGGAGCAAAAAGAATACAGACAATTGGAAAAGGACATTCAAAAATTGGAAGAGCAAAAAGAGGTGTTGCAGAACAAGTTCACCAATCCCGATTTGAGCGGTGACGAAATCAACCAACTTTCCATTGAGCTCAAAGAAGTATCGGATACCATTGAAGAAAAAACGGAGCGTTGGTTTGAACTTTCCGCTATTTTAGAAGGATAACTATGTGGTTCAAGCTTTTTTCTTTCCTAAAATTCCTATTCAAATCCAAGAACGAGCATGGGGTCCACTCTCCTTTCGTATTCGGCTATGTAACGCAATGTCTGTACAACAAACAAAAGTTCAATCAAGATAAAACCGCTGATGTATTTCTGAAAAGCATTAGTTATTTCAATATCAAAACCCTATACATCAACGAAAATCCAGACTTTGAGGAATTGGTCAAGGCGCAATACCCAGATATCCGCCCCAGCGAGAACACGGTAGACCTATTGTTCACGAAGCATTTGGACGCTTATGGTCTTGATAGGCTCCTTTCCAGCGGAAAATTGCACAATGACAGTATGGTCTTGATAGACGCCATTCACGAAGACCCCGAAAGCGAACACGAATGGAAAGACCTTATTGAATCGCCAAATATCACCGTAAGTATAGATATGTTCCATTGTGGCGTCCTATTTGTTCGAAAAGAACAGGTCAAGGAACATTTCACCATTCGGATATAAAGAAGTAATTTTAGGTATGGAAAATGCAGCAACAGATAACACCATTTGGTACGTTCTGGCCGTATTGGGGCTCATTTATTTGATCATTGTATTCCGAAACAAAAGGGGCACCAAACGCAGAAGGTCCCGCAAGTTTATGGAGGGTAAACGGCAACATGAGCGAGACAATTAGCAATTAGCAATTAGCAATTAGCAATTAGCAATTAGCAATTAGCAATTAGCAATTAGCAATTAGCAATTAGCAAAAATACATTTTAGCCATCCATACAACTGTTCATTGTTTATTGAACATTGATAATTGTAAAAATGAAAATATACACTAAAACCGGGGACCAAGGTACTACCGCCTTATTTACTGGCACCAGAGTTCCCAAGCACCATATCCGCATAGAGAGCTACGGCACCATTGACGAACTCAACGCATTCTTGGGACTGCTCCGCGATCAGGAAATGGATTCCCATTCCAAAAAAACGATTACCCTTATCCAAGAAAAACTGTTTACCGTAGGGTCTATTTTGGCCACAGAGCCTAAAAAGGACAGTCGCCTTAAAATTCCACGCATCAATGCCGATGATATTGCATTGTTGGAAAGGGAAATGGACTCCATGAACGAAAATCTTCCCCAGATGACACATTTTATCTTGCCGGGAGGACACCCAACCGTGTCATACTGTCATATTGCCAGAACGGTTTGCCGAAGGGCGGAACGCATGATTTCATATTTGAATGAAAACGAACCCCTTCCCGAGACCCTGCTTTCCTATATCAACCGCCTTTCCGATTATCTGTTTGTCTTGGCACGAAAGTTGTCCAAAGATGTTAAAGCCGATGAAGTCAAGTGGATCCCGGAGAAGTTGGACCAATAAATTCGTTTTTTTAACGTTAGAGTTTTGCCAACTCCAAAATAATTTTTAAATAATGTTGTTTTTACTTGACAAATTGGGTTTAAAAATTATTTTTGCAAAAAATTTAAAATCAAACCGTTACTATGTACTGGACATTAGAACTAGCTTCATATTTAAGTGATGCGCCTTGGCCAGCCACCAAAGACGAACTGATAGATTACGCAATCCGTACCGGAGCACCGTTGGAGGTTGTTGAAAACCTTCAATCCATGGAAGAAGAGGGCGGCGAGATATATGAGTCCATCGAGGAAATCTGGCCCGATTATCCTACGGAAGAGGACTACCTCTGGAATGAGGATGAGTATTGACCTCTGAATACACAAAGCACGTTAAAAAGTCTCATTTGAGGCTTTTTTTTATGTAATTTTGGCAGCCTAGCAAAAGATTTCCAACATAATCCCATCAATGGAACAGCTTTTGCCACTCAAACAAAAAAACAATTCATGAGTTTTATCAATTCCGTATTGAAGGTTTTTGTGGGTGATAAATCAGAGAAAGATGTCAAGTCCCTACAACCTTTGGTCAAAGAAATAAGATCCTTTGAGCAACAACTGGAAGGACTGTCCCACGACGAACTTAGACAAAAGACCACTGCCTTTAAAGCCCAGATCGCAGAAGACTGTAAAGAGGTGAATGAAAAAATTTCGGCTTTACAGGAAGAAGTCCAAAACTCCACCGATATTGATCGCAACGAGGAAATCTATGCTGAAATAGACAAACTCAACGAAGAAGCCTATAAGATTTCAGAAAAAACATTGAGTGACATCCTTCCAGAGGCTTTTGCCGTGGTTAAGGAAACTGCCAAGCGTTTTGCCAACAATGAAACGCTTACGGTAACCGCTTCGGAATTTGACCGCGCTCTTTCCGGTGATAAAGACTATGTTACCTTGGAAGGTGACAGCGCCATTTGGAACAATTCATGGGATGCCGCCGGCAAGGAAGTCACCTGGGATATGGTACATTATGATGTACAGTTGATTGGAGGTATTGCACTGCACGAAGGAAAAATTGCCGAGATGCAGACGGGGGAAGGAAAAACTCTCGTGGCCACCCTCCCACTCTACCTAAACGCCTTGGCCGGTAAAGGGGCGCACTTGGTCACCGTTAACGATTACTTGGCCAAAAGGGACAGTGCCTGGATGGCGCCCATTTTTGAATTCCATGGCCTATCCGTGGATTGTATAGACAAGCACCAGCCCAATTCCGATGGAAGACGGGCCGCCTACAATGCCGATATCACCTACGGTACCAATAACGAGTTTGGTTTTGACTACCTGCGCGACAATATGGCGCATACCCCGGGAGATTTGGTACAGCGTCCCCACCATTATGCCATTGTGGATGAGGTGGATTCCGTATTGATTGATGATGCAAGGACCCCTTTGATCATTTCTGGTCCCGTGCCCGAAGGTGATCGTCACGAATTCAATGAATTGAAACCAAAGGTTTCGGACATTGTCCAGAAACAACGCCAATATCTGACAGGCGTTTTGGCAGAAGCCAAGAAACTTATCGCCGCTGGCGACACCAAGGAAGGTGGATTCCTATTGCTTCGTGTACACCGCGGACTTCCCAAGAACAAGGCACTTATCAAGTTTTTGAGTGAGGAAGGCGTGAAACAACTGCTACAGAAGACCGAGAACTTCTACATGCAGGACAACAACCGGGAAATGCCCAAAGTGGATGCCGAGCTGTTGTTCGTCATTGATGAAAAGAACAATCAGATTGAGTTGACCGATAAAGGAGTGGATTACATCTCCGGGGATCAGGACAAAGATTTCTTTGTAATGCCCGATATCGGCAGCGAAATTGCCAAAATAGAAGGACAGGAACTTGAGATTGAGCAAGAGGCAGAACTCAAGGAAGAGCTTTTCAAGGACTTTGCCGTGAAGAGCGAACGAATCCATACCATGACACAGTTGTTGAAAGCCTACACGCTTTTTGAAAAAGATGTGGAATACGTGGTCATGGACAACAAGGTAATGATCGTGGATGAGCAAACCGGACGTATCATGGACGGTAGACGCTATTCCGATGGACTCCATCAAGCCATTGAGGCCAAGGAAAGTGTGAAGATTGAGGCCATGACACAGACCTTCGCCACCATTACCCTACAGAATTATTTTAGAATGTACAACAAGCTGGCCGGGATGACCGGTACAGCCGTTACCGAGGCAGGTGAGTTTTGGGAAATCTATAAGTTGGATGTGATGGAAATCCCAACCAACCGTCCCATTGCGCGTGACGACCGTCATGATTTGATCTACAAGACCAAACGTGAAAAATACAACGCCATCATTGAAGAGGTAACCACCCTTTCCTCTGCGGGAAGACCTGTCCTTATTGGTACCACATCCGTGGAAATATCCGAATTGCTCTCCAAACTCTTGAGCGTTCGTAAGGTTCCACACAACGTATTGAATGCCAAACTCCACAAGAAAGAGGCTGACATTGTAGCCGAAGCAGGAAATGCAGGCGTGGTCACCATTGCCACCAACATGGCCGGTAGGGGTACGGATATTAAACTGACCCCCACCGTAAAAGAAGCTGGAGGTCTGGCCATTATTGGTACGGAACGTCACGATTCCAGACGTGTGGATAGGCAGTTGAGAGGTCGTTCAGGACGACAAGGAGACCCAGGAAGTTCCCAGTTCTATGTTTCCTTGGAAGATAACCTCATGCGTTTGTTCGGCTCGGACCGGGTTGCCAAGATGATGGACCGCATGGGCTTGGAAGAAGGTGAGGTGATTCAACATTCCATGATGACCAAATCCATTGAACGTGCCCAGAAAAAAGTAGAGGAGAACAACTTTGGCATCCGTAAACGTCTTTTGGAGTATGATGACGTTATGAATGCCCAAAGAGAGGTGGTCTACAAGAGAAGAAGACACGCATTGCAAGGGGAACGTCTTAAAGTGGACATTGCCAATATGATCTATGACACTTGTGAGGTCATCGCGGAAACCAATAAAATGGCCGATGATTACAAAAACTTCGAGTTTGAATTGATCAAGTACTTTTCCATTACCTCTCCTATTGGTGAAGAGGAGTTCAAGAAATTGAGCTTCCAAGAAATTGCCAATACCATTTATAAAGGTGCCTACGATTTCTACCAACAGAAAATGGAACGTAGTGCCAGTGCAGCATTCCAAGTCATTAAAAAGGTTTACGAGGACCAGTCCAACAAGTTTGAACGTATCGTGGTTCCCTTTACGGATGGCATCAAAAGCTTGAACGTGGTCACCAACCTTGAAAAAGCTTATACCACGGATGGCAAGCAGTTGATCACTGATTTTGAGAAAAACATCTCCTTGGCCATCATTGATGATTCGTGGAAAACGCATTTGCGCAAAATGGATGAGTTGAAACAGTCGGTACAGTTGGCCGTACACGAACAGAAAGACCCTTTATTGATCTACAAGTTCGAGGCGTTTGAACTCTTCAAGGAAATGATTGACAAAGTGAACAAAGAGGTGATTTCATTCTTGTTCAAAGGAGAATTGCCTTCAGAGAATACCAATCAAATCCAGGAGGCACGAAATGTTCGCAGGCCCAAGGAAAATCTTCAGACTTCAAAAGAAGAAATCCCGAATAGCGATGAATTGGCCGCACAGAACAGGGCCGCGGGACAAACCCAAAGGCAAAGACCATCTGTGACCGAGACCATAACTCGTGAAAAACCAAAAATTGGCAGGAACGACAAGGTCACGATAAAAAATGTGATGTCCGGGGAAAGCAAAACCTGTAAGTACAAACAAGCCGAACCCCTTATCGATAAGGGCGAGTGGGTACTGGTAGAGGACTGATTCCTTCCTACATAAAGTTTTAAAAGCGGCAGCGATTTACGCTGCCGCTTTTGATTATATCAAAAAACATATTTAGATTTACACCACAAACACCCCGTAACGAGCTACTTTTACTACTTCAATGAATCAACCTTTAGCGTAGTAGAGGAAAACATCAAGCGTAGCATATGAAGATTCCTATTAAGGACAGATATCGTTTACAAGATAAGATTGATTTGATACTTAAAGTTAATTATAGTTCTTCGGTGTTCGCGTTTATCCTCGGGATAATATGCCTCTTCTTTTTGGATATCCAAGGCATGATTCCTTATGCCTGTTTTGGTTTTGCCTTCTTGAACTTGTTAAATACGGTTCTGTATAAAAAGCACGGAAACCTTATCCTTACCTATAACCTCACCTCCATCTTGGCCATGATCGGGGCCACTATGGTGACCATTTATAGTGGAGGAATACAAAGTCCGTTTGTTTTTGTTTTGGCCATTGTGGTCTTTGCAGGCTATGTCACCACCAAAGTGTTTGGGCAACTTTATCTAATCATCAACCTTTCGGTTCTGGCCATTTTGTTCTTATATGATGTAGGCAACTTTAAGGTCACCGAAAACACCATTCCTTTGGAAGCTAGGGACTGGTTTGCCTTTTTAAGTGCTGTCTTTGCAGTATATCTTTTAGGTGGGGTCTTTGGGAAAAATCTGCTAAGGGCACACCATAAGTTGTACAAATCCCGAAATGAGATCCAAGAACGCATTGAAGAAAAAGAAATCCTGCTTAAGGAAGTCCATCATAGGGTAAAGAACAATCTACAGACCGTATCCAGTCTTTTGAGCCTGCAATCCCGGGCCATAGCTGATGATAAGATCAGTAACATCATCAAAAGCAGTCAGAACAGGGTGGTTTCCATGGCCATGGTGCATGAGATGCTCTACAAGCGGGACGATTATCTTTCAAAAATTGAACTTAAACCCTATGTCCAGGAGTTATGCGATTACCTCGTACGTTCCGTAAAAGGGACCTCCAACAATGTCAAGGTAAATCTGGACATTGATGACAACAAACTGAGTATCGACACCATCATTCCCCTTGGGCTGATTATCAACGAAACCATCACCAATGCCCTTAAGTATGGTATTACCGAAGGACATGATGGCGAAATCCATGTGTCCCTGCACAAGCTTCCCAATGACCGTTACGAAATGTACTTGGGAGACAACGGTATTGGATATTCAGAGGATATCAATCCAAGGACATCAAACTCCTTGGGATTAAAGCTCATCTATAACCTCACACGCCAGCTTCGTGGTACCATTAGCCGGGATTATGACAAGAAAGGAACCTACTATCGTATAGAGTTTGAGGAAATTATAGAGGAATTCAACTCGGTTGATTAAACGGTTTTTTTATCTTTAGAAGATTATCATTAATCTTCATCGCATGTCAAAAAAACTACTCCTAGGCATATTCTTTGCCTGTATCACCTTTTCAGTCTCCGCCCAAGATTATTTTTTTAAGAAATTCCATCCCTTCAATCCAGAAGTACCTTCGCCAGAAGAATTCTTGGGGTACGGTATTGGGGACCGGCATACCCGTCACGACCTTATCGTGGCTTATTTAACGAAGCTTTCCGAGGTTTCCGACAGGGCCAGTATCCACCAATATGGACAGACCCACGAGGGGCGGAAATTGGTCATCCTGACCATTACATCACCCCAAAACCTCAACAATTTGGAGCAATTGAAACAAAAACACCTTCAATTTACAGATCCTTCGCAAAACCCAACCAACTATGATGAAGTACCCATTTTCATCAATTTGGCGTACAATGTCCACGGCAATGAGCCTTCAAGTTCCGAGGCCGCTTTACTGACTGCCTATACCTTGACCGCCTCCAACCATCCCGAAATATTGAACTATCTGGACAAAGGGGTCATCTTTATTGATCCTACCATTAATCCAGACGGAAGGGACAGACATACCCAGTGGGCCAATATGTACCAAGGCAACCCATTGGTGGCCGACCCTGCAGATGCCGAACACAACGAATACTGGCCCATGGGAAGGACCAACCATTATTGGTTCGACCTGAACCGGGATTGGTTATTGGCCATCAACCCGGAAAGCCGGGGCAAACTCAACTGGTATCATGATTGGTACCCCAATGTAGTCACCGACTTTCATGAAATGGGCAGTCAGAGCACCTATTTCTTTGAACCGATGAAGACCAACGGCTCATTAAATCCCATTATGCCCAAGGAAAATTACGAGGACCTCAACAATCTGTTTGGGGATTATTTCTCCAAAGCATTGGATAGTATCGGTTCCTTTTACTTCACCAAAGAAGTCTTTGATGGCACGTATCCCGGTTACGGTTCCTCCTACCCCGATCTTCAAGGCGGTTTGGGAATCTTGTTTGAACAGGCCAGCTCAAGGGGTCATAAACAAACTACCGATTTTGGGGAAATCACCTTTCCTTTTACCATCAGAAATCAATATACGTCAAGCATCACCACGGTCAAGGCTGCGGTTGAAAACAAGGCCATGTTGCGCAAATACCAACAAGATTTCTTCAAAAGTGGGCTTACCAATGCCTCCAAAAGCAGAATCCAAGGGTATACCTTCGGGGATGATTACGATGCCAACCGGGTAAAAGCGTTTGTAGATAAGCTGCTGTTGCATAAAATCGATGTCTATAAATCCGGGAACCGGTTTGTGGTCCCTACACGCCAACCCCAATACAGAATGGTCCAGACCATGTTCGAGACCTATGACAAATACCGGGACAGTGTCTATTATGATGCCTCCGCTTGGTCATTGGCCAATTTCTACAACATGAAATACAGTCCGGTCAACAGTTTGAACTTGGGTGAAAAAGTAACCTCCACCAAGAGTCTGGTGAACACTCAGGCCGTACAAAGGTCGGAGTATGCCTATATCATTGATTATGATGATTACAATGCCGTGGCGGCCCTCAACTATTTACAATCCAAAGGATTGGTGCTGTCCTCTGCCTTTAAGCCCTTCACAGTAAAAACCACAGTTGGGAACAAAAGGTTCAACTATGGGGCCTTGGTGGTGCCCGTTAGCCTACAGCAAAAGAAAGATGCAGATACCGTGTACCAATTGGTCCAAGAGGCACAACAAAAATTTCAGGTCCCCACCTATTCCATCCCTTCAGGTTATAGTGTACAAGGGGTTGATTTGGGCAGTAGGTACATTTCCCCCATAACCAAGCCCAAAGCCGTAATGCTTATTGGACAGGGTACCCGCTCCTATGAAGCCGGTGAGGTCTGGCATCTGTTGGACACCCGTGTGCATATGCCCATCACCAAAGTTCCCATGCGAAATTTTGGCGGATTGGATTTGGACAAGTACAATACACTGGTGATGGTCTCCGGATCTTATAATTTTTCGGAAAGCCAATTCAACAAAATCAAGGATTGGGTAAGCAAGGGCAATACGCTTATTACGATAGGGACAGCCTCCGAGTGGGCCATCGACAAGAAGTTGGTAACGGAAAAACTGACCAAAAAGGAGAAAGACTCTACGGCTACCGTGGAACGCAAACCTTATGTGGATGCTCCCGAGAACATCGGCAAGGAAAGTGTGGGCGGTGCGATTTTTAAAGTCGACATTGATGTGACCCACCCCTTGGCTTTTGGATATCGGGACACTACCATTCCGGTCTACAAGAACAATTCCGTTTGGCTGGCGCCAAGTAAAAATGCCTATGCCACCGTAGGGAAATATTCCAAGAATCCACATGTGGATGGCTTTATCACGGCCAAGAATATGGAAGAAAACCTAAAACCTTCGGCCTCTTTATTAGTTAGTGAGGTAGGTAGTGGTCGTGTCGTATTGTTTGCGGACAACCCCAATTTCAGGGGATCATGGTATGGCACCAACCGTTTGTTCCTCAACGCATTGTTTTTGGGCGATAAAATTGAAGTTCCTGAATAACCAACACCAGATATCATGAAAAAAATACTTTTCCTTGTACTATCACTCCAATTTCTTTTGGCTACAGGTCAAGAGAGTATGAGTGAAGGACCATTTTCGCAACTTATTATCAGAGGGGTAACCTTGATCAATGGCAACGGTTCACCGCCAAGAGGTCCTATAGACATTGTTGTGGAGAAGAATAAAATCGTGAACATTCAGGTAGTAGGCTATCCCGGAGTAAAGATTGATGCTTCCAAAAGGCCCAAGCTAAAACCCGGGGGCAAGGAGTTGGATTGCTCCGGTATGTACCTCCTTCCCGGATTTATAGACATGCATGGCCATATTGGTGGTGAAGCCCAAGGTGCTGACTCCGATTATGTGTTCAAACTTTGGATGGCGCACGGTATCACCACCGTAAGGGAACCTAGTGGTAGAGGTGTGGACTGGACGCTCGACCTCAAGCGAAAAAGTGAAAAGAACCAAATCATCGCTCCCCGTATTTATGCCTATACTGGGTTTGGTCAGCAAGGTGGGGATTTCAATCCCTTGAACGGTTCTGCCATAAGCACTCCCGAGCAAGCACGGAAGTGGGTGCGCGCCAACGCCGAACGGGGAGCGGATGGAATCAAGTTCTTTGGTGCCCCTCCGGAAATCATGACCGCTGCTTTGGATGAAAACAAAAAATTGGGGTTGCGGTCCGCATGCCACCATGCCCAAACCGACGTGGCCCGTTGGAACGTCCTTAATTCTGCCCGTGCAGGTCTAACCACCATGGAGCATTGGTATGGGCTTCCAGAGGCGCTTTTTGAGGACAGAACCGTTCAGGATTATCCGCTGGACTATAACTACCAAAATGAGCAGCATCGCTTTGAAGAAGCCGGGAAATTATGGGAACAGGCTGCCAAACCGTATTCCGAACATTGGAACAAGGTCATGGATGAACTTATCAGCTTGGATTTTACGTTGGTACCCACCTTCAATATTTATGAAGCCAGCAGGGATTTGCATCGCGCCAGAAGGGCCGAATGGCATGAGGACTACACCTTGCCTTCCCTTTGGGAGTTTTATCAACCCAGTATGATCTCCCATGGTTCCTATTGGCACGATTGGGGCACTGAACAAGAGGTGGTGTGGAAACGCAACTACAAGCTCTGGATGACCTTCATCAATGAATATAAGAACCGGGGTGGTCGTGTGGCCACGGGATCGGATTCCGGGTTTATATTCCAGCTGTACGGATTTGCTTATATCCGGGAAATGGAATTGCTCCGTGAAACCGGGTTCCATCCTTTGGAAATCATTCGATCAGCCACGCTGAACGGCGCCGAAGCTTTGGGTGCTGCGGATAAAATAGGCACTGTGGATGTGGACAAGATGGCCGATTTTGTAATACTCTCAGAAAATCCTCTCCGAAATTTCAAGGTACTCTATGGCACCGGGGCCATTAAACTTACCGAGAATAATGAAGTGGTTCGCGTGGGCGGGGTTACCTATACCGTTAAGGACGGTATCGTCTACGACGCGAAGGCACTTTTACGGGACGTAAAGAAACAAGTACAGCAAGCAAAAGAAAAATTGAACTACAACCTAAAACAACCGGGGTCAAAATAGCGTCCATAAACGATTTTGGGATTAAAAATTTAGTATTGGCAGGATAGCGGTATCAACTACTGACGTCCTGCTTTTTTATTGGAACATTTTTTTTCGAAACGAAAAGACTATCGAAGCCATTACAAAGGCAAAGCTTAAAAACAACGCGAACGGAACGATAATACCCATCATCATGATTAAGCCAATTTAGCTCTGTCCTTTTTAGTTTTGAAAGAAAGTTCTTTTTTAACCCTGGAATTTTTGAATTTGTACAATCTAGCTACTTCAGTTTCACCTTTAGTTTGCTTTTGAATATCGATGTTCAATTCAACTCCTGCAGCAACAGTATCAACTTTTACTTCTTTGGAAGTGTCTTGGGCCATAGCTACTGTTCCGATGAAAATTACTGCGATGATGGTTAAAATTGTTTTCATGATTTGGGTTTTTATTACGAAGTAAAGCTACCCTCACATGGCCCCTGAAGCAGATTTCCGTCGCTAAACCCCCCTTTTTTTTCGGTGTAGAAACTTTTCTTGGACAAAGTGTTTTTTATCGTCGATGAACGTTTTTGGGTCAAAAAACAACACACCGACCGGGTGTGCATTTCATCGATCATTTTAAAGGCGCCATCTCTGTAAACCACTGTAAACAAAGGGATTATTTGTAGGAAAAGAAATACAGAAAAAGGATTTAAAGTGGTAAAAAACCTACAAAAATGACTTCTGACACGAATGCGGAAGAGTCACAGGAGAATGTTCAAAAACCTCCAATTAACACTTTTTAACACACCTCCTCGTAATAGTTGCTATCTTATCCCTACTAAGCAAAAAACAACACCATGAAAATCGTACAGATTCCTTTTTTGGTTTTGCTTCTTTTGGTTTCCACAAGCTGCCAGTCCAAGACCAAATCCAACAAGCAAGAACCCACTCAAAAAGAACAAAAAGAGAGTTTTGAACTATCAGGGCTTTCTTTAGACAAACTTCAAAACTATGAGACCGCCTATTTTGCCAGCGGATGCTTTTGGTGTGTTGAAGCTATTTTTGAAAGTGTAAAAGGAGTCAAAGAAGTCTATTCCGGATATTCGGGTGGTAAGAAAAAGAACCCTACCTACGAGCAAGTCGGCCGAGGGCTCACCAAACATGCCGAAGCCGTTGAAGTATTTTATGATCCCAATGTGGTATCCTTTACTGAATTGGTCCAGGTTTTCTTTGGATCACATGACCCAACTACCCTAAATCGGCAAGGACCGGACCGAGGCGCACAATATCGATCCATTGCGTTCTATAAAAATGACACCGAGAAAAAGATCATTGAGGACTACATTGCCAAACTGGAGGCGGCAAATGTATTTGGGAAGCCCATAGTTACCGAAGTAAAGGCATTTGATAAATTCTATAGGGCCGAGGATTACCATCAGGACTATGAGAAAAATCATCCCAATAATCCATACGTACAACAAGTGTCCATTCCCAGATTGAATCGGTTCAAGGCAAAATTTAAATCCTATTTAAAGGAAGATCCCCATTAAGTGGTGCCTTTGATAAAGAAGTAAGAGATGGCCCAAATAGGAAATGCTGACAGATAGAAGAGTTGAGTGGTTCCTTACGGCCGGGAGAGGAAAGTAGGTTCTTATTGCTTTAAGACAACATCACTGTACCTTGAATTGATGGTGATGGATTTATCATCCGATTTGCTGATATAATATCCCTTGTGTATTTGCGCATTATGGTTTTTTGAGGTTTCCAACACCATGGTTTTGGGGTACGTAAATTCCGAAGCGGTCCCGTTCACATAAATCGCAAATGGTACTGAAGGCATTTTAAATTCAACCTCTGCGTTCTCTACCGAAACATCCAGGTTCGTGAAACTGTCGGACACCGCATCAATGCTGAGTGCTCCCAGGGTACTGTTCACCAAGGCCTTTCCTTTCAAACGCCCAATGATCACGTTGGAAGACACCGAGTTCAGTTGTAGCTCCTTCACCTCGTTCAGGTTTACATTTTCCGCAAAATCCGTTTGCAGTTGGCCATAGTTCCATTGTTGCACCACAATGGGCGAATAGGAAGCCTTGATGCTGGTCTTATGACCATCAATGGTAGAGGCAAGCAAGCTTGCGTAGGACAAGCTTGCGTTGATATTCTTGGTGTTTGCGGCCAACTTCACCTCTCCGTGCCGAACATCCATTTTAAGTTTGATGTATTTGGGCATTTTGATCTTGATGCGTTTTTTTACCTTATACTCCTTGTGTTCACCATCTTTTGAAGAAAAATAAAATACATTGGGACCATCGTTATGGATGCGCATTACCCTTTCATTCTCGCGTCTTATTTCTTCCCGTTGGTTTCTCATCTCCTCCCGCTGGGCCTTTACTTCCTGTCTAATCTCCACACGGAGCTGTTCACGATCTTTCATAAGCTGCTTACGGTCCTCTTGCATCTGCTTTCGCATTTCCTCCCTTTCCTTGGCCCGATCCTTCAATTGATCGCTCCACTCCTCAAAGCGTTTCTTGTATTCCTTGTCGAAATTCTTGTCAAAGTCCTTTTTCCACTCCTTCAAATATTTGTCCCCATCCTTTTTATAGGCATCATAATCAAACTCCATAAAAGGCATCGGGGGCATTGGAGGCAGTTCTGGAATGACCACTATCTCGGGAATTTCCGGTATCTCGGGAATTTCAACCTCAGCCAAGATATGTTCCACGGAGGGTACATCGGGAACAACAAAGTTAAAATTGTTGAAATCGTATACCATGGGACCAAAGCTATTCCCTTGGGTATGCACTTCAATTTCTTTGCTGTTGCCCATGATCTTGATCAGATCCTTCTCAAAATACGATGTGGCTTCTTCGTCCGTGGCTCCTTCCAGTTCCACCACAGCGGTGACTTCCACTTGGTCCTTGTCCCAGGTTTCAAACTCAATGTCCGCATAACTGGTATTGAGGTTGATAACGGCCTCCTTATCCACATTGAAGGTCTCCTTGTACGTTTTCGATTTCTCCTGTGCCCGGATGGCGGGCACCGCCATCACAAAGAGCATCAGACTAAACCATATTTGATGATTCCTGTTCATTTTTTGATGATTTTAATTGATTTAACTTTGATTTTAATCGCTGCAACAACTGCAACCGCAATTGAAGATTTTTCACCAAGGCACCAATGGTCTGGTCATTGGGACCCATTTCGTTAAGCTCCTTGTTCAATAATCTGTATTCGGCATCCAGTTCGGCCAAACGCCCCATATAGCTATCCAGCACCTCCTTATTCTCCGAATCGAATTCCAGATCGGAAAGTTCGAGATTGATATTGGTGAGGTAATAACTCTCCACTTTCTTCAAATCTGGGGACAAGTCGCCCAAAGAAAAGGGCTGTTGGGTCTTGGTCTCGTTTTCCACTACGGGGTTCTTGACAGGGAGTACCTCTTGCTCCCTTGACAAAAAGAAAATGGTAATCCCCAAGGCAACCACTACCGAAGCCGCTACCCGCATCCAGAACAACTGAATGGGTTTCCTTTGGGGAGAAGTTGGAAGTTCTTTCTCCAATTTGGACAGAAACCGGGCCTCATGCCCTTCTTTCATGCTGTGTGCCCTTTCTCGCTCTTTGGCGAACATTTCCTTAAGATCCTGTGCCATAAGCCATATTTTTTAAAGTTTCTTTTAATTGTGCCTTTCCCCGAAGCAATCGGGTCCTTGATGCCGAATCCGAGATGTCCAATATTTCAGCTATCTCTCCGTGATCATATCCTTCTACCAAATAGAGCTGCACCACGTACTGGTATTTGGGAGGCAGCTCCTCAATGGCCTTTTTTACCTCTTCCATGGAAATTCCATCTTCCACCTTCCAATCATCCTCTTCCGCTACCTGCATGTAATTCTCGTTCAGCTCAACGGTTCTTTGGTGTTTCGACTTTAAAAAGTCTATGCTCCCGTTCACCACTATCCGCTTTAACCATGCCCCGAACGTTACTTCCCCCTTAAATTGATCTATCCGTTCAAATGCCTTGATAAAGGATTCTTGGAGCACATCCTCTGCATCATCCGGATTCTTCAGAAAGCGCATGGCCACCCCGTACATGCCATTGCAATACTGGCGGTACAGTTTTATCTGGGCCTTACGGTCGTTGGCCTTGCATCTTTCAACCAGATCAATTTGAAACACGGTCGGTTCTATGTTTGGTTAATTTGTTGTTCTCTGTAAGGACGATGGAAAAAAAGTAACGTTGCAAAATAGTCTTCTTTTGGCGGTTTTTTAACAAAAAAATCCCGTTGAGCGCTCAACGGGATTCCTTTCAATATGTATAAATTCAACTCTTACTCGTCCATAAGAAGATTCAAGTGTACGGTAATATTATCCCGTGTGGCCTTGCTGTACGGACAAATCTCATGGGCTGCATTGATCAAGGTCTCCCCCATTTGCTTATCCACGGTAGGAAGATAGGAATCCAAGGTGGCTTCCAAATAAAAACCATCTTCTTCCTTATTGAACTCGATCGTGGCGGTAACACTATAATCGCCCAAATCCTCAATATGGTGCTCCCTGGCCACAGCCTCCAAAGCTCCTGCAAAGCAAGTGGAATATGCCGCAGCGAAAAGTTCTTCGGGATTGGTGGATGCTGCATTGGGTTTTCCTTTGGAATTGGGCATGCTGATATCAAAATCGATCACACCGTCCTCACTCTGCACATGCCCTGACCGTCCCCCTGTGTTGGTAGCCTTACTCTCAAAAATAGTTTTCATCTGTAAAATGTTTATTAAGTTCCTAAAATGGATGGGGCAATGCCCACCTTCCATATTTATATGAGAAGTTACCATTTGTAGACGGATGTCCCTAATTACAGTTATTAAATTTGTGTGAAATAGTATGGATTCTGCCTATTCGGAAGCAGTTGCCACAATCAAACCCAATACGGGATAACCCGCAAAAACTTTATACCTTAGTGGTCCGACTCCATTACAAAACATCTTGGCCAACAAAAAAAACACAACTCCCGGCACCATTTCCAAAATCCAGGAACTACGGAAACAGGAAATTTCCACGGACACCTTGACCCAAGGCATCTTTGAAGGAAACAAAGCGCTATTGGCCAAAGCAATTACCTTGCTGGAGAGTACCAATCCTGAGCATTTTGAAAAGGCCAACACTGTTATAGAAAAGTGCCTTGCCCAGCCTAATTCCAGCATCCGTCTGGGAATTACCGGTGTTCCGGGAGTGGGAAAAAGCTCATTTATTGAAGCCTTGGGCACCTTATTGACCTCAAAAGGAAAAAAGGTGGCCGTTTTGGCGGTAGACCCCACAAGTTCCTTGAGCAAAGGCAGTATTCTTGGAGACAAGACCCGAATGCAATCCCTCTCCAAGGACCCCAACGCCTTTATCAGGCCCTCCCCTTCAGGCAGTTCTTTGGGAGGAGTGGCCCAAAAGACAAGGGAAAGTATCATCTTGTGCGAAGCAGCTGGATACGATGTCATTCTGGTGGAAACCGTTGGTGTGGGACAAAGTGAAATTGCGGTACACAGCATGGTGGATTTCTTTTTGCTCTTGAAATTATCCGGAGCGGGCGATGAACTGCAGGGCATTAAACGGGGCATCATGGAAATGGCCGATGCCATTGCCATCAACAAGGCCGATGGTGACAATTTGGAACGGGCCAAACTGGCTGCCACTGAATTTTCAAGGGCCCTCCACCTCTATCCACCCAAAGCCAATGGATGGGTTCCCAAAGTTTTGAAATGCTCTGCCACCGAGAATAGAGGCATTCAGGAGATATGGGGCATGGTTGAAGATTTTGTGGGACAGAATCGGGAAAATGGCCATTTCATAAAAAACCGGCAGTTGCAGAACCGAAATTGGTTCATTCAAACCGTTGATGAACAGATCAAACAATTTTTTCATCAAAAAGAATCGTTCAACAAGGCCCAGAAAAAAATGCTGAAGGCTATTGACGAGCATAAAATCTCCCCCTTTTATGCCGCAAAGGTCCTATTGGAAGATATTACCAAGGAACTTTAAATAAAAGCAATAAATTTGCAAAGATTTCAACACGAATGAGCACCGTAACCGATTCCCTTTTATCCATAGTAGTCCCGTTGTACAATGAAGAGGATAACGTAGTACTTCTTACCCAAAAGATCCACGAGAGTCTTGAAGGATACAACTACCAAATTGTCTATGTGGACGATTTTTCAACGGATAAGACCCGTATAAAGGTCAAGGAAATGGATGACTCCAAAGTCCATTTGATCGAGTTGAAGAAGAACTATGGACAAAGTTTGGCCTTGGCCGCCGGTATTGACTATGCCGAAGGGGAATACATCATCACCATGGATGGGGACCTTCAAAATGACCCTTCCGACATTCCCCAAATGTTGACATATGCCGTAAGTGGGGAGTACGATGTGGTCACGGGCATCCGTCAGAAAAGAAAGGATTCCCTCATTAAAAAAATCCCCTCCAAGATTGCCAATTTCCTGGTTCGGAGGGTGACCAAACTGGATATTAAAGACAATGGCTGCGCCCTAAAAGTCTTCACTAAGGATATTGCCAAAGGACTCAACCTATATGGTGAAATGCACCGTTTTATCACACTTTTGGCACATTTGGAAGGCGCCCAGATAAAGCAAGTTCCCGTAAAGCACCATGCCCGCCATGCCGGGGTTTCCAAATATGGGTTGGAACGGGTGTTCAAGGTTGTGGCCGATATGATGTTGCTGCTCTTTATCCGAAAATATTTTCAACGGCCCATTCACCTCTTTGGAATTTTTGGCGTGTTGCTGATCATCCTCGGTATCTTCATCAACCTATATCTGCTTATCGTAAAGCTTGGTTTTGGTGAGGATATAGGTAGTAGACCCTTGCTCATTTTTGGGATGATGTTCATTTTAGGGGGCATTCAACTCTTCACCATTGGTATTGTGATGGAGCTATTGATCCGCACCTATTACGAATCCCAACAGAAACGACCCTATCGCATCAAAAAAATCTCTATCGGTGACGGAAAAGCTGCGTAAAAAACTCATTACGGCACTTAAAATCATCATCAGTGCGGTATTGATTTACTTTATTTTCACCAAAATAGACCTCAAGGACGTTCTGCAGACTTTAAAAAAGAGCGACCCCATCTATCTGGTTTTGGCCATTCTTTTATTTATCCTTTCAAAAGTATTGGCTGCTTTTAGGCTACAGCTCTACTTCCATCAGATTGGGGCAAAGATCAGCCAATTGGCCAACTTAAAGTTATATCTATTGGGCATGTTCTATAACCTGTTTCTCCCCGGTGGAATTGGTGGGGATGCCTACAAAGGCTATGTGATTCAGAAAGAATACAAGCCCGGGACAAAGAAAGTGGTCTCTGTGCTGTTGGTAGACCGGTTGAGCGGCATGCTGCTGTTGTTCGTCTATGCCTGTACCTTGGCGCTCCTATCGTCCAATGTTTTTTTTAATGGATTGAGTGGACTCGTTGCTTTGGGCATTCCAACCAGTATTATCGTGTTTTGGTGGATTAACAAACGCTTTTTCATTTCTGGATTTCCTGTTTTTTGGAAATCTTTGGGCTATTCGGCCCTGGTGCAATTGGCCCAGTTGGTTTGCGTATTGTGTATATTGAAATCGTTGTCCATTGGATTGGATATCGTGGAATACCTTTTTGTCTTTCTGGTTTCTTCCATTGTGTCGGTGATTCCATTGACCATTGGTGGAATAGGAAGTAGGGAGGTCACCTTTTTATATGGTGCGGAGTGGTTAGGTTTGAATGCCAGTACTTCCATTGGCATCAGTTTTACTTTTTTCCTGATCACGGCCTTGGTTTCCCTTATGGGAATGTATTACCACTTTAAAAAGCCAAAATTGGAAACCGTTTCCTAATCCAAATGCACCAAATGCATTCGGTTCAATTTCTTCTGACGGGTGTTGGGGTTCAAGAATTTAATCTGAAGGCGGGTAATCCGAAATTGGTCCACTGTAATCTGCTCGTGCCAATGGTAGTTATCATTCTGAAGTTTTTCCAGTTCACTGTCCGTGGCATAGACCCAAATGTCATGCTTGTCCGCCAAATCCGATAACGAAACAATCTTGACCGGCTTCTGGTTATAAAAATCAAGGGCCCAGGTATGTCCTTCCGAAATCTTATAGATCTTATCCACAGGAATGTTGTTCTCCGCAACTTTTTCTGCCATAGTGGAACCTCCTTGGTATTGAAGTAGGCGGGGATAAAAATGGGTGTTGAGCAATCCATTCAGTAAGAGTGAGCTACAAACCGAAATGGTCAAAATCCTAAGGTAAGGTGCCTCTCGCTTCAAACAATAGTAGATAATACCCGAAAGCGCTGCCAACAACACCAAATACCCGTACCAATGCTCCAGTTTGAACACATAAAAGCAAACCAAAACGGTAAAAACAAAAACAAAACTCAAGATGAAATACTGTACTATCACCAATACTTTAGCCACCTTTTCCTTTTGTTCATGATGGATTCGATACAGATACCCAGCTGAAAGCACCGCATACAAAGGTATGAGTATGTTCATGTAATGCGGCAGCTTAAACTGAGCAAAACTGATCAGAAAGAAAAGAATGGTGATGCTGCCAAAAGTTAGGAACTCCAATTGTGGCTTGTAGGCAAACTTGGTTTCCCAAAATGTTTTGAGCTTTGTCCAGTAGGCTATCAAGGCCAAGACGGTCCAAGGCAGAAATACCCATAAAAAAGTATGGAAGAAGAAAAAGAAATCGCTGCTGTTCTTGCCTACGCCTTCGCCACTCATCCGCTCAAAACTCTGTTCCCAAAAAATAAAAAAGATACCGCTACGGTGGTCTTTTCCTCGAATGACCTTTTCCGGGTGCAGATCAAATTGGTGATAGTAGGCGTAGAGCATAGGGGTTATGGTCAGTCCAAAAACCACCAAAGCCACCAACACTTTCCAGTTGAGCAATCGCATCCATTTTCGGGTATAGGCCAAGTGGCAAAGTACCGAAACCCCAATGACCACCAGGGCAATCTGGCCTTTGGTTGAAAAAGCCATCCCAGCTCCAAAAGCACCCAAGACTATACCCTTAAGGGTATTCTTCTCGATGTATGTAGCCAACTGCCAAATGGAAAAAATGGTAAATCCGGTCAAAACTGCATCGGTACGCACATCGATATTCGCCAATACAATGGTTTGGGCCGTCATAAAAATAAGGGCGGCGAATCGACCCACATCCTTGTTGTATAGCAATTTTCCCAAACCATGGCAGCTATAGGCCCCCAGTAGGGTCGCCAAAATCCCGGGGATTCTGTAGGCCCAGTCGTGAATCCCAAAAATTTTATAGGAAAGTGCCGCCAACCAGTAGTGCATATGCGGTTTGTCCAAATATTCTTCAGGTCCCTTGAAGAGGCTCAAAAAATCATTTTCTTGCACCATCCGCATGGCCATGACGGCAAACTGCGCGGAATCGTTCTCGAAAAGGGTCACGAACATTCCAGCGATATAGACCAGAACTATCAGGGTAAGTAAAAACCAGTATCTGGTCGTTGAAATCATGTCCCTATTTTTTGGAATGCAAATATAGCCAACTTGGCAAACAACCACCCGAACAACAGGCCTACAACAGCCCCTGTGAGTACATCCAGGGGGAAATGTACCCCAATGTAAATTCGGCTATAGGCCACCAAACAGGCCCATATCATAAGGATGAATCCCATGTATCTCACCTTCCCACAGAACAGGACCGTGAAAAAAGTGGCCGGCCCAAAAGAATTGGCCGCATGGGCGGAAAAGTAACCAAACTTCCCTCCACAATAGCTTTTCACCAAACGCATGATTCCACTGATTTCCGGATCATGGCAAGGTCGCAATCGGCCTACGCCATATTTAAAAAAATTGGATAGTTGGTCCGTGCAGGTAATCAAGAGGGCCACGCTCACCAGAATAATGCCCGTCTTTTTCCATCCAAAGTTTTTATAGGAAAGATAGAGCAGCAGAACATAGAGCGGAAACGAATTCTTGGTCTTGGTCATGAACATCCAAAAACCGTCCCAAGTGGGGGTCCCCAATCCGTTGAGGAAGAGAAAAAGGTCTTTATCGTATTGTAGCAGTTGGTCCAGCATTACGCATCGTATCGGGAAACTTCGCGATCGTAGAATGCGGTGGCCGCCTCAATAAGGCTCTCCGCCTCGTCGGCAAGTTCTGCCTCATCTTCTTTTGAAAATTCCTCCATCCATTCCACTTCATCATTTTCCAGGTTGATAATGAACCTTGGATACTCGGTATGGACGATAAATATCGCATCGGGATGATCGGTGTTGTCCGCTAAAAGAAACTTGGGCAATTCCATAGTATTTTGATTTAAAATTCGGCCTATAAAAACCAAATCAGTCCTGTATCAATTTTTTGGTCAAATAGATGAATCGAATATACAACAATACCGCCGATGCTGTAAGCCCGGACAGCAATCCTATCCAAATCCCGGTGCTTTTCAAATGGGTATGCAGACCCAAGTAATAGCAAATGGGGAATCCGATCAACCAATAGGCCACAAAAGTAATCAAGGTAGGGACCTTTACATCCTGAAGTCCCCTAAGAGCACCCAAGACCACCACCTGCAATCCATCGGATATTTGAAAAAATGCGGCCACCAACAATAACTTGGCCGCAATGACAATCACTTCGGTATTATCCATTTGATTGACAAGGTCGTCCACATCCAAATAAATGGTAGGGAACCAATGTCTCCCGATCAAAAAGAGAGCGGCAAAAACAATTTCCAACAATAGGGTGAGGAAAAAAATGGATTCGGCAATTCTTTTGAGTTCCTTAAAGTTTTGTAGTCCCTTTTGATTGCCCACACGGACCATGGCCGCCACACTGAGTCCCATTCCCACCATAAAGGTCATACTGCTCAAGTTCAATGCTATCTGATTGGCCGCTTGGGCATTTTTACCCAATACCCCACTCAACCAAATGGCAGCGGTAAATATGGCTACCTCAAAGAACATCTGCATGGCCGAAGGAAATCCAAGACTGATGATTTTGTTCATCACCTTCTTCTCTATCACCTTAAAATTGAATCCGGTCACATAGGGTTGAAACTTTTCTTTTCTCTTCAGTAGAAACCAGATGTATCCCACCATGATAAACCGAGAGGCCAAGGTACCGATTGCAGCTCCAACGATTCCCAACTTGGGAAAGCCAAACGAACCAAAAATCAATAAATAGTTAATGGAAATGTTCACCACATTGGCCAAAATGGTGGCATACATCGGGTATTTGGTCTGCGACAATCCTTCCGAGAATTGCTTAAACGCCTGAAACATGACCAAAGGAACCAAGGAGAAGGCCACCAACTCCAAATAGGGTATGGCCAGTTCCACCACTTCCGGGGGCTGCTGCATGGCATGCAATAGAGGCTTGCAAAGCAAAATGATCCCAAAGAGGGACAACCCCAATAAGGTACACAGGACCAATCCATGTTTGAGGGCACTTTTACCATCTGCCTGATTTTTGGCTCCATCGGCTTCAGCCACCAAAGGGGTAATGGCTGTTGAAAAACCAATGCCCAAGGACATGGCTATGAACACAAAACTGTTCCCCAACGATACGGCTGCCAGCTCAGCGGTTCCCAACTGCCCTACCATGATATTGTCCGCGAAAGCCACAAAAGTATGGCCCAACATACCCAAAATTACAGGATAGGAGAGCTTAAGATTGTATGCAAATTCCTTGGTGTACCGTTGAAACATGGCCATGACAATTGGAACCGACAAATATAGAACCTTTGCTACGTTTGAGCGAATTAAAAAATTGAGAACTCCTTAGAAAAAATCTTTAGAATGCTTTTTCCAAAATGGATTGCATCTCCGGGAAATTTTCATCGGTATCGCCATATTTTTGACGTTCCTCCACGATGGCTTTTTTCATTTCCGATATGATATCGGCATACTTGGGGTCCCCATACGCGTTGTGGAGTTCTTTGGGGTCATTTTCCAAATCATAAAACTCCCATTGGGGCTCCGTAGGTTCGGAAGATGCTCCACTCATACCCAGTCCCTGTCCATAGAAAAAAGCAAGCTTGTAACGATGGTTTCTCACGCCAAAGTGGGCCGGTCTTTTGGGCTCGTGCAACCAGTAGCGGTAGTACATTTGCTTTCTCCAATCGGCGGGAGTATTTCCGCTTAGGATTTCCCGAAAACTTCTCCCCTGCATATAAGATGGCTTTTCTATTCCGGCATAATCGGCCAAAAGAGCCGGAAAATCAATGTTCAAGATAATATCATCTATACGCTGCCCACCTCTGATTTCCTTGGGATATCGGATTACAAAAGGCATTCTTAGGGATTCCTCGTAGATCAAACGTTTATCAAAAAAGCCATGTTCGCCCAGAAAATAACCCTGATCGGCCGTATATACGACCACGGTATTATCAGCCAAACCTTCTTCCTCCAAAAAATCGAGCAGCCTCCCTATATTGTCATCAATGGCAGCACCGCTACGCATAAAATCCTTGACCAATTTTTGGTAGATTTTTTTACGTTTCTGGACACTGTCCAAACCATCCAACGGATAAGGCAACCCCGGATAGTAGGTCCAGAATTCTTCCGGCCTTTCGGTTGCGGCCTGCCAACGATCGGCCAAGCGCTCCAAAATTTGTCCATTGAATGTCCTTCCCGTGGTTTCTGGACCAAAATCCAGTAAAGATTCGGGTTCTGGAATTTCTTGATCAACATATAAATCCGCAAATCGTTCCGGATAATCAAAAGGCTCATGCGTAGCCTTAAAATGAGTGAACATCAAAAAGGGTTTCTCGGTATCCCGGTTTTTGAGGTGTTCAATGGTCAGGTCGGTGATGACATCGGTGGAAAAGCCTTCGTATTGTTTTCCTTGGGTTCCATCAGAACCATCCACCCAATTTTCCTTGGTCTTCAAGATAGGGTTCACATAAACCCCTTGTCCCGGCAAAACTTCAAAATGGCCAAAGCCTTCGGGCTGTCTGTACAAGTGCCATTTCCCTATCACCGCGGTTTGATATCCAGCCTCACCAAAGGTTTTTGCCACATTGGGGTGCCCCACGGGAAGCGGTTCCCTTAAGGTGTACACTTGATTCAGGTTACTATACTGTCCTGTGAGAATGGTGGCCCGGCTTGGGCTGCAGATGGAGTTGGTACAAAAGGCGTTGTTGAGCACCGCACCTTCCTTGGCCAACCGTTCAATATTGTTGTTCTGCACATACTCTTCCAAGATTCCGCCATAAATCCCCCAAGCTTGTGAGGTATGGTCATCGGAAAGAATAAAGAGAATATTGGGCTTTTCGTCCGTTTTGGGTTCTTCCTTGGTCTTGCAGCCCCATGCCATTGCCACCAAAAGAAGTAGCATTGACAGATTTTGTACTCGGTTGAATTGTATCATACTTATTGAACTTTTTGCATTTTCTTGGCCTCTTCCCAATACACATCCATTTCGGCCAAGGTCATTTCCCTTAAGCTCTTCCCGAGCTCTTTGGCCTTTCCCTCCAAATACTGGAAGCGATCTATAAATTTTTTATTGGTCCGTTCCAGCGCATTTTCCGGATTCACTCCCAAAAAGCGGGCGTAATTGACCATGGAAAAGAACACATCCCCAAATTCGGATTCCATTTGGTCGGCATTATTGGATTTGATTTCTTCCTGCAGTTCACCCAGTTCTTCCTGTAATTTTTCAAATACCTGTTCCGGATGTTCCCAATCGAACCCCACCCCTGCCACTTTTTCTTGGATCCTATTGGCCTTGACCAAAGCCGGAAGGCTCTTGGGGACCCCTTCAAGCACACTTTTCTTTCCTTCCTTGAGTTTGATGTTCTCCCAGTTCTGCTTTACCTCTTCTTCGTTTTCCACCTTAACATCGCCATAAATATGCGGATGACGGTTGATCAACTTTTCGCAGATGCCATGGGCCACATCGGCCATATCAAAATCTTGGGTTTCTGAACCAATTTTGGCATAAAATACAATGTGCAGCAACAAATCCCCCAATTCTTTTTTGACTTCTTCCAAGTCATTGTCCAAAATGGCATCGCCCAACTCGTAGGTTTCCTCTATGGTAAGATGCCTTAGGGATTCCATGGTCTGCTTTTTATCCCACGGACATTGCTCCCGTAACTCATCCATTACGGTAAGAAGTCGGTCAAACGCCGCCAATTGTTCAGCTCTTGGGTTCATTCCTCTGGTTTTGTCCAAAAATACAAAGACCTTGAAAAGGCAGACACGAAATTTATTCCATATTTATAAAGAGTTTACCCATTTTTTCAACATTTATTAAAATAGACCACAAAAACCTAAGGGGGTGCTATGCTGAAAATCGTATTTTTGAAAAAATGGCAAGCATGAAATCATTGTTATGGGTAGGGATGTGTTTCCTAAGCGTAACCATATCGGCACAAGAGATCATCAAACTACCCAAAGATGGCAATCCTCCCGTTGAATGGACCTCCCCAGAAACGGAATACTACTCTGAAATTTGGCAAGCACAAGTCACTACCAATGTCTCGGAACCTACCTTGCAGGTGTTCCGTCCCAAGGAAGAAACAAATACCGGAACAGCGGTAATCGTGGCTCCTGGAGGTGGATTGTATGCCTTGAGCACCACCACCGAAGGTAGCCAAGTGGCCCAATGGCTCAACGAAAAAGGCATCACTGCTTTTGTTTTAAAGTATAGATTGGTCCCCACAGGCGAGGACGGTGTTGCCGAAATCGAGGAGCTTTCGGCCAATGATCCAGATAAGATAGGGGTTGAAGCTGGAAAAGTGCTCCCCTACTCCATCCAAGATGGCCTAAATGCTGTGGACCATGTCCGAAAAAATGCTGAATTATATGGAATCAAACCCGACAAAATTGGTTTTATGGGATTTTCTGCCGGTGGAGCGGTCACCGTTGGGGTAGGCTATAACTATACTGAAGAAAGTAGACCCGATTTCTTGGTCCCTATCTACTATTGGTCCTATGTGATGCCAGTCCAGGAACCCAAGGCAGATTCCCCTCCCATGTTACTTATCTGTGCCTCTGACGACCCCTTGGGATTGGCACCAGGCAGTATCGCCCTATATTCTTCTTGGCTGGAAGCGGGCAAACCCGTGGAGATGCATATGTACAGTAAAGGAGGCCACGGTTTTGGGATGCGGAAACAAGGACTTCCCTCCGACACATGGATTGAACGGTTTTACGAATGGAGCCTTGCCCAAAATCTTGTCAGCACCAATTAAATCACCCTTATGAATAAATTACTCCTACCATTATTATTACTCCCTTTTTTACTGCATGCCCAAGACATCCAACGCTACCAAAAGGAAGTGGAGACTATCCAGAAAAACAATGATTCCATTTGGGATGCCACAAAACCCACCTTGGTCTTCACAGGGAGCTCCAGTGTTCGCATGTGGAAAGATGTACAACAACGGTTTCCGGAATACCAAATCCTAAACAATGGTTTTGGAGGTTCACAATTTTCCGACCTTCAACACTTTTTGGATGAGTTAATATTGGATTATGACCCCGTAAAGGTGTTCATCTATGAAGGAGACAACGATATCAGTGCCAAAAAAAGGCCAAGGGCCATCCTAAAATTATCCGAGGAAATCCTGCATACCCTACAACAGGAGAGGCCACAAATGGAAATTGTACTCATTTCCGCCAAACCCAGCCTATCCCGGTGGCATTTGAGACATAAGTACAAACGTTTGAACAGAAAACTCAGTAGATTGGCCGCAAAGACCAATGGTGTTGAATTTGTGGATGTATGGACACCTATGCTCAACAACAGAAAAGTAATGGATGACATCTTCATTGAAGATGGATTGCACATGAACAAAAAGGGTTACGACATTTGGCAGCAAACCCTCAAAGATTATATCAACCTTAATACAAACCTTAATTAATTATGATCTCCAGAATTTCAGTAGTTCTTTTGGCTTTGGTTGCCTTGGTTGCCTGTCAGCCAGCAAAGCCGGAAATCAATTTTCCAAAGACCGATTTGGGAGCAGCCCCATTGATTCCCAAACCTGTAAAGACCGTGGCCACGCACAGCGCCTTCGGATTGGACCAAAACACGGCCATTTACACTTCCACGACCGACCCGAAGCTTGAAAAGGTTGGGCAATTTCTTTCCGAAAAAATCAAATGGTCCACTGGGTTGGATCTTGCCGTGAATGCCACGGACGATTCAAAATCCGTGGAACGGTTCATCTACATCAATTTGGCCGATGATGCCAGCTTGGAAACAGAAGAGTCCTATCAATTGGACATTAAAAAAGATTCCATCCTATTGAATGCCAAGACCGCTGCGGGAGCTTTTAGGGGAATACAGACTCTACGACAGCTCATTCCTGAAAAAAGCAACGATACCTTGACAGACCATGCCCTTTGGCCCATCCCTTCGGGACAAATTGTGGACAGTCCAAAGTTTGAATACCGAGGTGCCATGTTGGATGTGGCCAGACACTTCTTCACCTTGGATGAAGTAAAGAAATACCTCGATATCTTGGCGTATTACAAGTACAACACCCTGCATTTGCACCTGACCGATGACCAAGGATGGCGTTTGGAGATCAAATCCTGGCCCAAATTGACCGAAGTGGGTGGTGAATTTGAAGTGGGTGGTGGTAAAGGTGGTTTTTACACCCAAGAAGAATACAAGGAGCTTGTGGCCTATGCCGCAGATAGACACATCACCATAGTCCCTGAGGTGGACATGCCGGGACACACCAATGCCGCTTCAGTAAGCTATCCATTCCTTAATGGAAATGGAAAACCTGTCAAAACCTACACTGGCACCCAAGTGGGCTTCAGCACCTTTGATGCCCAAAAAGATACCGTATATAGTTTTCTGGATGATGTAATCGGTGAGATTGTAGAACTGACCCCTGGCCCATACTTTCATATGGGAGGTGATGAAAGCCATGTTACCAAGAAAAGTGATTACATCCTGTTCGTGGAAAAGGTGGAGAAAATCATCCAAAAACACGGTAAAAAAATGGTGGGATGGAACGAAGTGGCCCAAGCCGACATCAGCTCTTCCAGCGTGCTCCAACTTTGGAACGAGGCAAAATATGCCACCAAGGCCGCACAAGATGGTTCCAAAATTATTTTATCTCCAGCGGAAAAAGCCTATCTGGATATGCAGTATGATTCACTTTCCAAATTTGGATTGCACTGGGCCGCGTATATTCCTGTTGATGAAGCTTACAACTGGAATCCCGAAACTTACATTGAAGGGTTGCCCAGAGAAAGCATTTTGGGTATTGAAGCCCCACTATGGTCCGAGACCATAAGCAATAGTGCCGAAATGGAGTACTTGGCCTTTCCACGCGCCATAGGGTATGCCGAATTGGGCTGGTCCCCTGCAGAGCACTGCAATTGGGAGGACTACAGACAGCGCTTGGCGCAGCAGGTAGCGTACCTCAATAAAAAACAAGTAGCTTATTATCCCACCAAACTGGTGGATTGGAAAGAGGAGTAATTATTCTTCTTCACTGGAGGCGACGGCGGATTCTTCCCCTTCGCCTTCAGTTTTTTCTTCCACAAAATCCGTGATGTTGTTATCGGTAAGAAGATTGTACCACTGGATAATTTTCTTGATATCACTGGCATACACCCTATCCTCATCATAGTTGGGCAGTACACTGAAGAAATATTCCTCCAAATCTATTTTGTCTGCCTTATGGCTAACGGAGGTTTTTTTCCCTCCTTCTTTCTCCTTGATCTTCTGAAAGACTTCCCGTAAAGGCATTTCTTCCTCCAAGGTGTAGATGGCAATTTCCGACAAGACACTCACATTGCTCTGCATTCCAACGGTAATACGCTTACCGTCCAAAAGGGATTCACCCACAAAACCACTTCTGGTCTGGGTCAATAATTTGTAAAGTCCTGGTTTACCACCTATCGATAAAATCTTGTCCAATGCCATTCAAAATAAATTTATGCGCGCAAAAATATGTTTTTATCGCGAACGCCGATTTTTTTAACGTGCTTTTTTGATATTGGGAAATCGCATCTTGTAGTCCACACTGATCTTTCCCTTGGAAATTTTATCCAATCGGTTTTTCAAAAGACGCTTTTTAAGGGATGATAGCTTGTCCGTGAACAAAACCCCCTCTATATGATCATATTCATGCTGGATGACCCGGGCCAACAGACCATTGTAGGTTTCCTTGTGAGGTTCAAAGTTTTCATCCAAATAGCTAATGGTCACCTCAGGTTTGCGCTTTACATCTTCCCGAATATCCGGAATGCTCAAACAACCTTCATTAAAATCCCATTCGGTTCCGCTTTCTTCTTCAATTTTGGCATTGATGAACACTTTTTTGAAACCTTTCAATTGCTCCTGTTCTTCTTTGCTGAGATCTTCATCATCTGAAAAAGGGGAGGTATCCACCATGAACAAGCGGATGGGCAATCCCACCTGTGGCGCCGCCAACCCAACACCATGGGCATTGTACATGGTCTCCCACATATTGGGAATCAACGTGTCCAATTTGGGGTAGTCTTTTGTAATATCGGTTGCGACCTTACGCAAAACGGGGTCACCGTATGCTACTATGGGTAAAATCATAAATCAATTTCTGTTAAGGTATGCCTGCAATATCAGCGTGGCACTTATTTCATCGACCAGGCCCTTGTCCTGACGTTTTTTCTTTTTCATTCCGCTGTCCAGCATGGATTGAAATGCCATTTTGGAAGTAAATCGTTCATCTTGGCGTTCCACAGGAATATCTGGAAACTGGTCCATAAGTTTTTGCAAAAAGGCTTGAATCAACGCTTCAGATTCAGAAGGGGTATTATCCATTTGCTTGGGCAATCCCACCACAAACCGTTCCACCGACTCGGTTCCCACATAATCGATAAGGAACGAAATCAAGTCCTTGGTCTGGACCGTGGTAAGACCAGAGGCTATCAATTGCAGCTCATCGGTAACCGCAACCCCCGTTCTCACTTTTCCATAATCCAAAGCCACGATTCTTGCCAAATCAATTTTTTTGGCAAAAATAACCCTAAAAATGTTATGCCCTTAAAATAGGCCTTAATATTCTCAGGAGGGGGTTATCTTTGTCAAAATTTTAAGAAAAAATGACAGATTTAAGGGCACTTATTGAAAAAGCATGGGACAATAGGGAATTGTTGTCTGAGGAAAAAACCCAGAATGCCATCCGCGAGGTAATCAACCTAATTGATTTGGGAGAACTGCGATGTGCGGAACCCACAGAAGATGGTTGGCAAATCAATAAATGGGTAAAAAAAGCAGTAGTCCTTTATTTCCCCATCCAAAAAATGGAGGTGCTCGAAGCTGGCATTTTTGAATACCATGACAAGATTCCATTAAAGAAAGGATATCAGGAAAAGGGAGTCCGTGTGGTTCCCCACGCGGTGGCCAGACACGGCGCCTATATCTCCAAAGGAACCATTCTTATGCCCAGCTACGTTAACATAGGTGCTTATGTGGATGAAGGTACTATGGTAGACACATGGGCCACAGTGGGTAGCTGTGCCCAAATTGGAAAGAACGTCCATTTAAGTGGTGGCGTAGGTATTGGCGGGGTATTGGAACCCTTGCAGGCAGCTCCCGTAATTATTGAGGACAATGCCTTTATAGGTTCCCGGTGTATTGTTGTTGAAGGGGTACGGGTTGAAAAAGAAGCCGTTCTCGGAGCCAATGTGGTCTTGACCGCCTCCACCAAAATCATTGATGTTACCGGAAATGAGCCTGTGGAACTTAAAGGAAGGGTCCCAGCAAGATCCGTGGTCATTCCAGGAAGTTATACCAAGCAATTTCCTGCAGGGGAATACCAAGTGCCTTGTGCCCTGATCATTGGAAAACGAAAGGAAAGTACGGACAAAAAGACCTCACTGAACAATGCGTTACGTGAGCATGATGTAGCTGTATAACAACCTTAACGGGCAATCGCGACTGCCATTCCCAAAAAAGCTCCATTGGGTTGTTTTCTTTAGCTTTTTAAAAAAAAAAAGAAGCAACCCATTCGGGTTTTCATACTCTATTGTATATAATACAACTATAAAACCATTCAAAAAGTAGGGGATTTTGATGTTCAATTGTTGTAAGAAAAATAAACGGCTGAACAATTTTATGCCTGTTTTTTTGTTATAGTTTTGTATTTACTAAACCGTATGCCATTGAAAATGCCTGAATTGAGTACCCCAAAGCAAAAAATATCAGCGTTGATCATTACCTACAATGAAATGGGTTACATTGAAAAATGTATCGATTCCGTTTCATTTGCTGATGAAATTATCGTTGTTGACTCGTACAGCACCGACGGCACCTACGAGTATTTACTGGCGCATCCCAAAGTAAAGGTCATACAAAACCCTTTTGAGAATTTTACCGCCCAAAAATCATTTACCCTAAAACAGGCAAAAAATGATTGGGTCCTATTTTTGGATGCTGACGAGGTGGTGACCCAAAAATTACAAAACGAAATTACAGCCACCATAAATGACCCTGAAGCTTGCGAAGCCTATTGGTTTTATCGCAAGTTCATGTTCCAAAACACACCTCTTAATTTCAGTGGATGGCAAACAGACAAGAACCATAGACTCTTCAGGAAAAGTAAAGTGCGTTTCACCGACAAAAAATTGGTGCATGAAACGCTGGAAGTGGACGGTTGTTCCGGTATCTTAAAAGAGAAACTTACCCATTATTGCTATAAAGATTACGAAGATTATAAAGGCAAAATGCTTAAGTACGGACAGTTAAAGGCCAAAGAGGACTTTTACAAGGAAAAGCATTTTAACTATGTGCTCATGACCGTGAAGCCCCTTTGGAAATTCTTCAACCACTACATTATTCGATTTGGTTTCTTGGATGGCAAAAAAGGCATCAAAATCTGTTACCTAAACGCCCTTGGGGTATTGGAAAGGTTCCGTGAGCTTAAGCGACTGGAAAAGAAAAACGAATTGGCCTACTATTTGGTGATGCCATAGTACGTCCAAACTGCCTTTTTGGACTTTGTCTCTTTACGAATCAATTGATTTTTAGCAATCGCTTCTGGGGTTTTGTACCCCCTCTTATGGTCCAAATGAACGCAGACCGCACTATATCTAAGCTGTTTTGACCTAATTCCAAAATTGAACAGACGCTCTCCCAATTCCCTGTCTTCACCTCCATACTGCATACGCTCATCAAAACCATTCACATTAAGAATATCCTTTTTCCATGCTGAGGAATTATGACCGTTCCAACTGGCATTGGTCGGTGTAATTGTATTCAAAAGCTTTGAAATAAACCCACTTGCGGTCAATTTGTTGTTCTTAAAGGTCTTGGGGATACCCTTTTCCTTCAACCATTGGATATTGAAACAGTTCTGTTTTTCAATATCTTCCAAGGTAATGGCCTTTGAAATATTCATGGGTAGCATATAGTACCCCCCAGAAATAAAACACCCCTGCTCCTTATTGATGTAATGCACCTGGACAAAATCTTCCCTGGGGATACAATCCCCATCGGTCATGATAATGTAGTCGGCATCACACACATCAATGGCCTTGTTCAGGATTCGGCATTTCTGGAATCCGTCATCTTCTTGCCAAACATGCTTAATGTCATAGAAGACCTGTTCCCGCATTTCCTCTACCATCTGTTTCGTTTCCGGTCCCGAACCATCATCGGCCACAATAAGCTCAAAACCCTTGTATGTTTGGCAGTTGAAACCCCATAGGACTTTTTTCAACCATTCCGGGTTGTTGTAGGTACTTACTATGACACTTACCTGAATCACTGAATATTGTTTACTTTTGAGTAATTTTACAAAAGTAGTTTTTTGCCATTCATCTCCAATAAATTCCTTCTATTAATCTGACCCGTATGTCCAGAACCTATGTGGGATCCACCATATATCACATTTATCTTGCACTCCTGCATATCCTAAAAGATTCGAGATACGAAACGGAAAACCTAGGGGAAAATCTTCTTTTTTTGGTAGAGAGTACCCCCATGATCGAAACCCTTATCCCCAACCTAAAAAAGCATTTTTTTAGGGACGTCCACATTATATCGGAACGGAAAGACCATGTTTCCGACCTTGGGAAATTCAATTATTCATTTCGAAGGAAACAAAAACTTATTCCTTATCTGGAGTCCAAACATCCTATTCTTGCCAAAGAAAAGTCCTTTATCCAAAATTCGGACATCTATCTATGTGATACCGATTCGTCCAAAAGCTATTTTCTCTACGAGTTTGGAAAAAAGGACCTCAATATGATAGAGGATGGTGCCCGTACCTATAGCCAGCGGCACAGTGGCTTTGAACAATTCATAAAGACCTATCTTACCAGGACGCCCGTTGGTGGTGGTTTTGATAAAGAGATAAAGACCATTTTTGCCCAATTCCCTGAAAAATTGCCCCGTCCACTCCCCAAAAAGGCTGTTGAGCTGAACATTAAAAAAGAGGTGGCCAAGCTGGATGAGAAAACCAAACAGGAAATTTTTTCCATTTTTCTGCCAGAAAATGCCTTTGCCATCAAAGGGGACAACAATGCACTCATCCTGACCCAGCCCATATCCGAGGACAAGGTCATAAAGAGCGAGGCCGAAAAAATAGCCATCTACCGGGATGTGATTTCCAAGGTACCTTCGGACATGAATATCATTTTGAAAACCCATCCAAGGGAGACCACTCAATACGAAAACCATTTTAAGGACATTACCGTGTTACCAGCGCTTTTCCCAATAGAAATATTAGGGCTACGTGAAGGTTTTTTCTTTGAGCGGGGCTATACCTTGTTTTCCACCGCACTCTCCAATTTGGAAATTGTTAAGCACAGATTTTTTCTGGGCAAGGATTATTTGGATAAATTTACCGTTAAAGCAACCAAGAACCTGATAAAGAACATGGACGTTCATCCATAACATTCAGTTATGTCAAAAAAAAGCATCGGATTCATACCACTACGAAAAAACTCAAAGGGCATCCCTGGCAAGAACAAAAAGAAATTGCTGGGCAGACCCTTGTTCACCTGGGTGTTGACAGAAGCCATCTTCTCAAACCTTGACGAGGTCTATGTCTTTACCGATGACGATGACATCATCGATTACATCTCCCAGCATTTTAAATGGGCACCCAAGGTAAAACCCTTGAAACGCTCCGATGAAAATGCCTCGGATACGGCTTCCACCGAAGCGGCCATGTTGGAATTTTGTGAGTCCGCGCAGATTGATTTTGATGTGTTTTGCCTGTTGCAGGCCACATCACCTCTTACTAAAAGGAACGACATCAACGCCGCCTTGGCCAAATTGAACGATGATGGTTTTGATGCCGTCCTCAGTGTGGTAAATACGCACCGCTTTACTTGGTCCAAAGACGGCAAACCGTTGAACTACGACTTCAAAGCAAGACCAAGACGACAGGATTTTGATGGACTTCTTATTGAAAATGGGGCGGTCTACTGCACCAAAAAAGAAGCACTCCTGGAGTCCAAAAACAGGTTGAGTGGCTCCATTGGCCTTATTGAAATGCATGAGGAAACCTTGGTGGAGATTGATTCCGAAACCGACTTTCAGATTATTGAACAATTGCTGATTTCCCATTTCAAATCCAACAAATCGGCACAACGCATCAACCACTTTATTTTGGATGTGGATGGTGTTTTCACGGATGGAAGTGTCACCTTCAACAAGGAAGGGGAATTCTCCAAACGCTTTGACATGCGCGATGGTATGGGACTGGAAGTGTTGCGCGAGCACGGGGTAAATGTCATGGTCATGACCTCCGAAAATTCCCAAGTAGTGGGTCAGCGTATGAAAAAATTAAAAATAACGGATACCTTTTTGGGGGTAAAGGACAAATACTCTTTTCTGGAAAACCTTTGTTCCGAAAGAAATATTTCTCCAAAGGAGATTGCCTATATTGGGGACGATGTAAACGATTGGAGCAACATCCTTAGGGCCGGTTGGTCTTTTTGCCCCTCAAACGCCACCAAACCTATCAAATACCATGCAGATATGGTTTTAAAGAACAAATCTGCACAAGGTGCCATTCGCGAGGCTTGCGAATTTATCATCAACTATAATCTAAGATTCAATGACCTATAAAGAACCCTATATCATTGCCGAAATCGGATGCAACCACAAAGGCGACATGAAAATTGCCAAGGAGTTGATCAACATGGCCAAGATTTTTGGTAATGCCAACGCGGTAAAATTCCAAAAGCGGAACAATAAAGAATTGCTCACCGAGGCGCAGTACAATGCACCCCACCCCAATCCTATCAACTCTTACGGCGATACCTACGGGGCGCACCGGGAGTTTTTGGAGTTCGATGTGGACCAACACCAAGAATTGAAGGACTATTGCGAAGAAGTGGGTATTACCTACTCCACTTCGGTTTGGGAGACTACCTCCGCCAAGGAAATTGCTGGATTGAATCCCGACTTTATAAAAATCCCATCTGCCTGTAACAACAATTTTGAGATGTTGGGATGGCTGTGCGATAATTACAATGGAGAAATCCATATCTCAACAGGAATGACCACCAAGGATGAGATTAAAATCCTTGTGGACTTTTTCGATGAACGGGGAAGGGGCAAAGACTTGGTCGTCTACAATTGCACCTCGGGATATCCGGTCCCTTTTGAAGACGTCTGCCTCTTGGATATTCTGACCCTTCAGGAAAAATATGGGGACAAAGTCAAAAGCATTGGATTTTCTGGGCACCACTTGGGAATTGCCATCGATGTTGCCGCCTACACCCTGGGCGCCCATGTCATAGAAAGGCATTTTACCCTAGACCGAACATGGAAAGGTACCGACCATGCCGCTTCTTTGGAACCCATGGGTCTTAGAAAGCTGTGCCGGGACCTCAGGGCCACCCACAAAGCACTGACCTACAAACAAAAAGACATTCTGGATATTGAAAGCGTTCAGCGCGAAAAGTTGAAATACAAAAAATAAATGGGTGCCGATTTTAATGAAGAGCTGCAAAAATGCTTCGAGGTTCTGAATCAAGGCGGACTGATCCTTTACCCTACCGATACCGTTTGGGGCATTGGTTGCGATGCCACCAACCCTGAAGCCGTCCAGAAAGTATATGCCCTTAAAAACAGGGAAGACAGCAAGGCCCTTATTTGCCTTGTGGCCAATCAGGCCATGTTGGAGCGCCATGTAAAAGAGGTGCCCGAAGTGGCCTATGACATTATGGATTTGGCTACCAAACCCACTACCATCGTATTTGATGAACCCATTGGTGTGGCCCAAAACCTGGTTGCCGAAGACAATACTTTGGCCATACGGGTGGCTTCAGACAAATTTTGCCAGTACCTCATCAACAAATTTAGAAAGCCCATTGTATCCACATCAGCCAATATCTCTGGAGAACCCACTCCAAAACGGTTCAAGGATATCGGCCCTGAAATTTTAAAAGGAGTGGACTATGTGGTAAATTTGCCGGACGAAAACAAAGATCCTTCCCCATCATCCATTATAAAATTGGGCAATGATGGGCAGGTGAAGGTAATCCGGGAATAAAATGACGCAAGAATTCCATAAAGAGGCCATAGAACACCCTATTTTTCAGCTTATCGGAGAAGCTTCCGATGAATTGGGCGTGGACTCCTATGTGATTGGTGGATATGTCCGTGATTACTTTTTAAACCGAAAAACGCCCAAGGACATTGATATTGTTGCCGTAGGCAGTGGAATTCAGCTTGCCAAAGCCGTGGCCAAAAAACTAAAAGGAAGACCGGACATCTCGGTTTTCAAGAATTTTGGGACGGCCATGATCAAACACAAGGATTTGGAACTGGAGTTTGTGGGCGCAAGGAAAGAAAGCTACCACCGGGACAGCAGAAAACCCATAGTAGAGGATGGCACTTTGGAAGATGACCAAAATCGACGTGATTTCACCATCAATGCCATGGCGCTGGCGTTGAACAAAGCCAATTTCGGGCAACTTTTAGATCCTTTTGATGGATTGGCCGATTTGGATAGGGAAATCATCCGAACTCCTTTGGAACCGGGCATCACTTATTCTGATGACCCTTTGCGGATGATGCGGGCCATCCGGTTTGCCTCCCAACTCCATTTTACCATAGAATTGAAATCGCTCCAAGCCATTTCTGAAAACCAAGAACGCATCAAGATTGTTTCCGGGGAACGCATTGTGGACGAACTCCATAAAATATTGCTCAGTGAAAAACCATCCGTGGGTCTTTCGTTGCTGCACAAAACAGGGTTATTACCAATCATACTTCCTGAATTGACGGCTTTACAGGGCATAGAGGAAATTGAAGGGCAGCGTCACAAGGACAATTTTTGGCATACCCTTGAAGTGGTGGATAACATTTCCGAAACTACGGACAACCTTTGGTTGCGATGGGCAGCACTTCTTCATGATATCGGGAAGGCGCCCACAAAAAAATTCCATAAGAAAATCGGGTGGACCTTCCATGCGCATGAATTTGTGGGATCCAAAATGGTTTACAAACTCTTCAAGCGGTTACGGATGCCCTTGAACGAGAAAATGAAATTTGTGCAGAAAATGGTATTGATGAGTTCTAGGCCCATTGTCCTGGCCGAAGACCATGTTACCGATTCTGCGGTACGTCGATTGGTATTTGATGCCGGCGATCATGTGGACGACCTCATGACCCTCTGCGAGGCGGATATCACCACCAAAAATCCCAAGAAACAAAGAAGGTACAAGAACAACTTCCAATTGGTCCGCCAAAAAATAGTGGAAGTGGAAGAACGGGACCACGTTCGCAATTTCCAGCCCCCGGTTTCCGGTGAGGAGATCATGAAAACCTTCAATTTAAAGCCCTCAAAGGAAATCGGCATCATCAAAGAGGCCATTAAAGAAGCCATTTTGGAAGGTGAAATTCCCAATGAATATGAGGCCGCTTACCAGTTTATGCTGGAAAAAGGCAAAAAATTGAACTTAAAAGTCCAATCGGAATGAAAACGAACAAAGCTGTTGTGTATTGGTTGTTGACGGGCTGCGCGCTCATTTTTGTGATGGTATTGGTAGGCGGAATTACCCGTCTTACCCATTCCGGGCTTTCCATATCGGATTATAAATTGATCCATGGCACCCTTCCTCCCATGAACGAGCAAGCATGGCAGGAGGCATTTGACCTGTACAAACAGTACCCAGAGTACCAAAAGCTGAATTCCCATTTTGATATCGAAGATTTCAAGGATATTTACTTTTGGGAGTGGTTGCACCGCTTCATTGGAAGGTTTATTGGCATTGTCTTTATTTTACCTTTCCTCTACTTTTTGTTCACTAAAAAACTGGACCGGCCTACCATTAAAAAATGTTTGGTCCTTTTGTTTTTAGGTGGATTTCAAGGCTTTTTGGGTTGGTATATGGTAAAAAGCGGGTTGGTGGACCATCCCGATGTGTCCCATTTTAGGTTGGCATCCCACCTCACCATGGCATTCCTTACCTTCGCGTTCAGTCTTTGGGTGGCCTTGGACCTGATCTACCCCACTAAAAAAGAAATCAACCGCAGTATACGGAACCTTATCCGCGTTGGGTATGTGGTTTTATTGCTCCAAATTATCTGGGGCGCCTTTGTGGCCGGATTGGACGCCGGTTTTATCCATAATCATTGGCCCATGATGAGTGAGGGAAAATTAATGCACGAGACCGTTTACATAGAACATCAGCCTGTAATAAAGAACTTTTTTGAAGGCAAGAGTGGTGTGCAATTTGTGCACCGCTACTTGGCCTACATTGTGGTTGGATTTATAGCACTTATCTGGTATAAAACCCGAAAAGTGGTACGTACACCCCTTCAGGAAAAAGGATTGAAATTGTTGCTGGCCTTGGTCGGTTTACAATTTGTTCTGGGAGTATTTACGCTAATATATGCGGTTCCCCTGTGGTTGGGCATTGCGCACCAAATCGGAGCATTTTTCCTGTTGGCGGCCATGACCTTTACCTTACATCGGTTCACCAAATAACACCTATTTGTCGTAAATTTGTGCCCACTCTAAAAATTTTTGGATGATTTATAAAATCAGGATTATTCTTGATGCTGAGGAAGATATCTTCAGGGACATTGAAATTGAGGATAACAATACATTGGAAGAATTTCACAATGCCATAACCCAAGCCTTTGGTTTTGAAGGTGGTGAAATGGCCTCTTTTTATACCTGTGATGAGGAATGGAACCAAGACGAGGAAATCGCCCTGTTCGATATGAGCGAGAACGGTTCCGATGTCCGGTTGATGAACGAAACTGTCCTTGACGATGTAATGACCGAACAATCCCCAAAGTTGATTTATGTGTACGACTTTTTCAGTATGTGGACTTTCTTTGTGGAATTGGCTGACATTGTGGACAAGGAAGACGGAAGGGTCTATCCGAACATCCTCTTCAGTTTTGGGGAACTCCCGGATTCCCCACCAGAGAAAAAATTCGAATCAGATCCCGATGCTTCCGTTGATTTTGACAATCTTCTGGACAGTTACGACGACATGGATTTTGACGAAAACTGGAACTAACAACCCCTAACCCCTAACCCCTAACCCCTAACCCCTAACTCCTAACTCCTAACTCCTAACTCCTAACTCCTAACTTAAAAAATGCTAAACCTATATTCCGCCCAAATTGAAAGTATCTCCCTCCACAGAGTGGGAAACAAGAGCAAGAACGAATCCGCCTTTTTGTCCGCGGAGCCCTTTTCATTGAATGATGAAATGGCCGGATTGCTCAAAGAATACTTCTTTAAGCCTTTTCGGGAGAAGGAAGAAAACTATTTTAGGTTCTTTAATGACGTGGATTTGGAGTTCAATGAGGTGTACAAATCAGTTGCGGAATTGTTCCTGGACCACGGAACGGCACATCAGGCCTCCAAAAAAATCACCACACACCTGTTTGAACAATCCAACCACCCCCACATCAAAAGCGGGGAAGTGTATGTAGTGCATTTTTCGGACATGGTCATCGACAATAAAAAGACCGATGCCGTTGGTATTTTTAAAAGTGAGCTGAAGCATGATTTCCTTCAATTCCAGGAAAAGGAACAGAATCTGGAAATTTTAATCCGACAGGGCATCAACATCAATAAACTGGACAAGGGCTGTATCATTTTCAATATGGAGAAGGAAGAAGGGTTCAAAGTTTTGTCCGTTGATAGTAACCGTTACGATGCCAAATATTGGCTGGAGAACTTTTTGGGTCTTGTTCCCCTGACCGATGAAAACTTTTATACCAAAAACTACCTTAAGTTCTGTCAAAACTTCGCCAAGGACGTGGTATTGCCCGCCGAGGACAAACAACAGGAAGTACTGTTCATGAACCGTGCGGTGAACCACTTTGCCAAGAACGATGCCTTTGAGGAAACCTCTTTTTTAAATGAGGTGATGGAAAACCCGGAATTGATTCCCGAGTTTAAACACTACAAGGTTGAAAAAGGCCCCAAATACAGCATTGAGGACGTTTCCAATTTTGATATTGCCAACAAGGCTGTATCCGATGCCCGGAAAAAAATCAAGAATGTCATCAATCTGGATACCAACATCCAGATAAAAATGGATTTCATCAACCCGGAATCCGCCCAAAAATTTGTGGAAAAGGGTTGGGACGAGGAACGACAGATGTATTACTATTTGGTGTATTTCAACAAGGAACAGAAGAGCTAGAATTTCTTCTCGATGATCTGTTTCATGCTCACATCCTCATAATTTCGTTTGACAAAATCCAACGCAAGGGACAACACCTCTCCCATGGTTGTGCTTTTCTTGAAATCCATATCCTTGGTAAGGTCATAGATTTCGAGCTTTAGTTGCTCAATGTTCTCTGGTAACGATATGGTATCCGGCTTAACGGCAGCAATCAACCTACGGATACGGTTTCCCGAACTTAATATCCGCTTTGCCACAATGGAGCGTTCCTCAATTTTATATTGATCCACCGAATCTTTCTGCAGTTTGGTACGTACCAGTTCCACCATTTTATAATTCTCCTTAAAAAACTGGGGGCGGTATACCTTTAATTTCCCTTCAAAGCACTGCTGGTCAAAATCAATGGCCCTGATCTTATAGACCACATGGTCAAAATCATGGACCGGAACAATGACATAGTTATAAGAACGCATATCACCCAATAACCGAATCATACAACGCTCATTGAACTTCACAAACTCTTTGGCCAATTGGGCCTTTTCGGATTCGGAACATTTGGGCAACATGTCCTTGATAAAAACATCCCCCGGAATCCCTGCAATATGTTCTTCGATAAGTGTTCCCTTGTAGACCAAAAAGTTAAGATTGTACGGAGAGAGCATATGCTCCAACTCCAAGCCGTATATCCGTGACGCATCAGTCTTCTTTACATAAAAATAGGTGTAGTTGTCGTTGAGGATGTTCCGTACTTTGATGCGGAAAGGTTGGGAATTCCCGAAGGTGCAAAAATCAATGGCATCAACATTCAAGTACTCCAGAATTCGATCACTACCATCCGAATGCAAAATAGAATACACCTGCTTTAAACTCATATCGATTTCCTGCCGATCAAAATCCGAATAATACACCCTTACCCAAAGTGTGTCTTCCTCGTTGGCATCGTAGACCACCACGGAACCCGAAAAACGGAGCAAATCATCATAAAAAATGGGAATCTCTATCTTTCTATTGTATTTATGGAGATAACTATCCAGTTTTTTATGGACCGGATAGGCAGGCTTTTTCTTGGACATCAGTCTTTCCTCGGACATTCTTTTCCTATTTTGTAACAAATTACGCTATACCTCGTCAAGTTACTATAAACTAATCAAAAAACGATTCCATCTTGGAGACTATACTCACCGTAAATCACCTCACCAAAAAATTTGGCCCATTGACCGCGGTCAAAGACCTTTCTTTTACCATAGAGAAAGGTAACGTCTATGGTATTTTGGGACCCAATGGCAGTGGCAAGTCCACCACCTTGGGCATCATTTTGAACGTGGTGAACCGGACTTCCGGTGATTTTAGTTGGTTTGATGGCTCCACCTCTACCCATGAGGCCTTGAAGAAAGTAGGCGCCATTATAGAGCGCCCCAATTTTTACCCGTACATGACCGCTATCCAAAATCTTAAGCTGGTGTGCAAGATCAAGGAGGTGCCCGAAACCAAGATTCAGGAAAAACTGGAATTGGTGGGTCTTTGGGACAGGAAAGACAGTAAATTCAAGACCTATTCCCTAGGGATGAAACAGCGTTTGGCCATTGCTTCTGCGTTGCTCAATGACCCTGAAATCCTTATTCTGGATGAGCCCACCAACGGATTGGACCCTCAAGGCATCCATCAGATACGGGAGATCATCAAAAAAATCGCCGGACAAGGCACTACCATTCTTCTCGCCTCCCATTTGTTGGACGAGGTGGAAAAGGTATGTTCCCATGTGGTTATCCTTCGGAAAGGTGAAAAACTGTATTCCGGTCTTGTGGATGGTATGATGGCCAGCTATGGTTTTTTTGAACTTCGTGCTGCAGACATGGAACAACTAAAATCCTTTTTGGAACAGTATGCCAGTTTTGGGAAAATTGATAGTTACAATGGTACCCTCACCGCCTATCTGAAGGAAGAAATGGACGCTGAATCGCTCAACAAAATATTGTTTGAAAAAGGCATAGTGCTTTCCCATCTGGTAAAACGCAAGGAAAGCCTGGAGCAACAATTTTTAAACCTGACCAAGAACAACTAATCCACCAAACGAATGCTACGTCTCCTACAAATAGAATTCATAAAGCTTTGGAACAATAGGGCCAGTAAAGTACTGATCATCTCCTATTTTATCCTATTGACTTCCATTGCGCTGATTGCCGCCATCAAGTTTGACATTGGCCCAGTGCAATTCCACTTGGCCGACCAAGGTATTTTTAATTTCCCCTATATCTGGCATTTCAACACCTTTGTAGCTGCCATTTTTAAACTGTTTTTGGCCATAGTCATCGTTTCCATGATGGCCAATGAATATAGCAACAAGACCATCAAACAAAATCTGATAGATGGGTTTTCCAAAAAGGAATTCCTCATGTCCAAGGTACTTACTGTGATTTCCTTCGCCTTGATTTCAACCGTTTTTGTGTTTGTGGTGTCCTTGATTTTGGGGTTGACTTATTCAGACTACAACGAGTTGTCCATCATTTTTTCAGATTTGGAGTTTTTATTGGCCTTTTTTATAAAGCTGGTCGGCTTTTTCTCCTTCTGTCTCTTTTTGGGCATTTTGGTAAAACGATCGGCCTTTGCCCTTGGGTTCTTGATTCTTTGGACCATATTGGAGCAGGTTGTCTTTGGCCTACTGGGTTGGAAGGTCATGAGTTGGCCCGCCGCCAAACGGGTTAAGGATTTCTTTCCTTTGGAATCCATGATGAATTTGATCAAGGAACCTGGTTCCAGACTTTCCGCAGTACAGAATATTGGGGACCAGATCGGGGAAAACCTTCGGTTTGATTACCACACCTACTGGTACGAGTTTTTGATTGTTATCTGTTGGACGGCCATATTCATCTATTTGTCCTACCTACTACTCAAAAAGCGTGATTTGTAGTATCTTATGATGATTTAATCATCTTGGATGTTAAAAAAAGCACTCTTTTTTTTCACCTTTTCCTTTATGGTCTTTGCTCAGGCACAGGTCTGTCCCAACTTGGTCAGTCCCGCTGAAGGTTCCTCCAATGTTCCTGTGGATACGGCCATCAGTTGGCAACCTGATGAGGATGCACAGGCCTATATTGTTTCCTTGGGAACCACTCCGGGAGGCTCCGATCTCTTGGCTCCACAATTTTCTGGGGGAACATCCTACACCCCTCCGTTGGGGCTACCAGAGGATACGGACATTTATGTAACCATCACATTGTTCTTTTTCGACCAACCCAACATCACCTGTCCCAGCAGGCAGTTTAGAACCGGACCATTGACCTCGGCCCCTACTTGTACCCAATTGACCAATTCTTTGGATATGGCCGTCAATATAAACCCCTCCACTAATATCTCATGGGCCTATGTGTCTGGAGCCACTGGGTACCGCATAAGTTTGGGTACTACCGCTGGCGGCACAGATATTTTGGACGATTTTGACGCGGGAAATACGTTGACCTTCAACCCTATTGATGACCTCCCCCCGGAACAGACCATATACGTCACCATAACACCCTATAATAGAATTGGGCAAGCCATAGGCTGCTCTTCCCAACAGTTCACTACCAGTGCCGTTTCTGAATTGCCCAACTGTACCAGCATGATCTATCCTCCCAACGGCGAGATCAACGTGCCACTTACACCCTTGCTTCAATGGAATGAAGTTCCAGATGCCATAGGGTATCGGGTAACCATAGGGTCATCTCCCAACCAAAGCGATATCTTGGACAATGCCACATTTTATACCAATTCTACGCTGGTAATTGACTTTGAGCCCAACAACACTTTTTTTATCAAAGTGACTCCTTTCAATGATGCCGGAGAAGCCGTGGGCTGCATTCAGGAAAGTTTCACTACCCTATTGGGTTGTGGGCCCTATTTGGATATAGACTCAGGAGAATTTGTAACCCTCAACCCAAAAATCAATTTTCCAGAGACCGTTTCCTTTTGCGAAGACCAAGCTCCTTTAAACATTTCTTCAAGTGATGACGCAGATGGTTTCCGATGGTTTCACATAGATCAATTTGGCCAGGAAACCTTAATTTCGGAAGAAAGGGAAGCCTCCATTCTAGAAGAAGGAACCTACAAGTATGAGGCCTACACATTGGTTTCCCAAAATGGCAATGAGATAGAATGTCCTACAAGCATGGAATTCAATGTTGTCTCTTCCGAAACTCCGACCATTGACCGTTTGGACTTTGTTGAGAATACAAGTTCACTCCAAGTTACCGTGCATACCTCAGGGGCCGGAAACTACGAGTATGCCGTGGACAATAGGAATGGTCCCTATTCCGACAGTAATATTTTCAGTGGATTGGAACCCGGTTCACATACCTTTTATGTGAGGGACAAAAATGGGTGCGGCATTGCAGAGAAGACATTTACCCAAGATCTCACCGTAGAAGGGTTTCCTAAATTTTTCACCCCCAACGGGGACAACGTCAACGATTTCTGGCAATTCATTCAACCCCCAGAGGGGGATGAAATCATATTAAAACGCATTTATATTTTTAATCGGTATGGCACTCTTTTAAAGGAAATCTCCCAAAATTCAAGTGGTTGGGACGGCAATTTCCGGGGGCGACCGTTACCCGCCGGGGAATATTGGTTCAAAGCCATTGACGATTCCAACAGGGAAGTCCAGGGACACTTTGCCCTAAAGCGATAATATTTCCCATTCGCTTTATTATAGGCCTGTCCTTTAGTATTTTTATCCTATGAAATTTCAGGTAGTATCAGACTTTAAACCGACCGGTGACCAGCCGCAGGCGATAAAACAATTGGTAGAGGGTATTGAAGGCAATGAACGTCATCAAACCCTACTGGGTGTGACCGGTTCCGGGAAGACTTTTACCGTGGCCAACGTGGTGGAATCCGTACAACGGCCTACGTTGGTATTGGCCCACAACAAGACCCTGGCAGCTCAGCTGTATTCAGAATTCAAGCAGTTTTTTCCGAACAATGCCGTGGAATACTTTGTATCCTATTACGATTACTACCAGCCCGAGGCTTATATTCCCACCAGTGGATTGTACATAGAAAAAGACCTTTCCATCAACGAGGATATTGAAAAACTCCGGTTAAGCGCCACTTCTTCCCTCCTTTCGGGGCGTAGGGATGTATTGGTGGTCGCTTCGGTTTCCTGCCTGTACGGTATTGGTAACCCCATTGAATTTCAAAAGAACGTCATCTCCATCCACAGGGACCAAGTGATTCCAAGGACAAAATTCCTGAAACAATTGGTGCAAAGCCTCTATTCCCGTACCACGGCTGATTTCAGAAATGGGAATTTCAGGGTAAAGGGCGATGTGGTGGACGTATTTCCCAGTTATGCGGACCATGCCTTCCGCATTCATTTTTTTGGGGATGAAATCGAGGAAATAGAAGCCTTGGACCCCTTCAACAATAAGGTCATTGAAATCTATGATTCCTTGAACATTTATCCGGCGAACATGTTCGTTACCTCTCCGGATATACTCCAAAATGCCATTCGACAAATACAGGATGATTTGGTAAAGCAAGTGGATTATTTCAAGGAGATTGGGCGACCCTTGGAAGCCAAACGCTTGGATGAACGAACGAATTTTGATTTGGAAATGATCCGTGAGCTTGGGTATTGTTCCGGAATTGAAAACTATTCCCGCTATCTGGATGGCAGGGAACCCGGCACCCGACCTTTCTGTTTATTGGATTATTTTCCGGACGATTACCTTATGGTGGTCGATGAAAGCCATGTGACTATTCCCCAAGTCCACGCCATGTACGGTGGGGACCGCTCCAGAAAGGAAAATCTAGTGGAATACGGATTCCGACTTCCGGCAGCCATGGACAACCGCCCCTTAAAGTTTGAGGAGTTCGAGACCCTCCAAAACCAAGTCATCTATGTAAGTGCCACTCCAGCAGATTACGAACTGGAACTGAGTCAAGGTATTTACGTGGAGCAGGTCATTCGCCCTACGGGGCTTTTGGACCCCATTATTGAGGTGCGACCCAGTGCCAATCAAATTGATGATCTGGTGGAAGAGATCCAGCAACGTGTGGAATTGGATGAGCGTACCCTTGTGACCACGCTGACCAAGCGAATGGCCGAGGAACTGACCAAATATTTGGCGCGAATAGACATTCGATGCCGCTATATACACAGTGATGTGGACACCTTGGAGCGGGTAGAAATCATGCAGGATCTTAGAAAGGGACTTTTTGATGTTCTGATCGGGGTAAACCTGCTCAGGGAGGGATTGGATTTGCCTGAAGTCTCCCTTGTGGCCATTTTGGATGCGGATAAGGAAGGATTTTTGCGAAGCAATCGTTCCCTCACCCAAACCGTGGGCCGTGCCGCCAGAAACCTCAACGGGAAGGCAATCATGTATGCGGACAAGATTACGGAAAGCATGCAAAAAACCATTGACGAGACCAATTACCGTAGGGAAAAACAAATGGCCTATAATACGGAGCATAACATTACCCCGAAGGCCTTGAAAAAGAACTTGGACAATGCCTTGGCCAAAAACTCAGTCTCCACTTATCATTTTCAAAAAGAAGAATTGCGGGCCGCGGAACCCGATTTGGCGTACCTGACCCAAGATCAACGTGAAAAACTGATACGGGACAAGCGAAAGGCCATGGAAAAGGCGGCCAAAGAGCTCAATTTTATGGAAGCCGCCAAACTACGTGATGAGATAAAGATGCTCCAGGAACAGGAATAAAAGAAAGCGCGCCCCGAACAGTACTGCAGGAGCGCGCCAACTAACTAACCAACTAATCCAACCATCATGAAACACCTATAGTTGGTGCTCTTCATATTTTTCTTATCCGATTGAAATCAATCGTTTGGGTTTGGGCAATGCCTCTTGTTTTTTGGGCAAGGTCAACTTCAATATGCCGTCCTCGTATTTTGCATCGATTTTGGAACCGTCCACAGTTTCCGGCAAGGTAAAGGCCCTTTTGAAGGAAGAATAGGAAAATTCCTTTCGGGTGTAATTATCCTTGGCCTCTTCATTTTCAGATTTCATTTCGCTGGAAATGGTAAGGACATCATGGTCCACCTCTACGGTAAAATCATCTTTCTTGACCCCAGGAACAGCCAGTTCCAATTCAAATTCCTTTTCATTGTCCTTGATATTGACCGCGGGGACCGTAGTGTTCCACTTATCGGTTCCTCCAAGCCAATCAGGACCCATAAAATCATTTAACAGGGATGGAAAAATTAGATTGTTTCTTTTTACTATACTCATGGCGATTTATTTTTTAGGTTAAACTTTCAATCACCATGCATAGGGCAAATTGTATACCACTAGCTACTACATGTCTATTTGACATGTTCTTAACATAAGATTATGACAATATGTCATTAATTGTAATGTGCCTTGAAAATATTGATCAATACATCTGGCGGAATGACCTTATCGGGATAGTTGTGCATCACTTCGAGTACTTGACTGATGGCAGCTGGAGGAAGTCCCATATGAAGACCAATGTTGTAGAGGGTGCTCACTTCCTTTTTATGCTGTTCTTGGTCAACGTTCATCAAGAGCAACAACCTGTGGAACTGAACTATACGCTCGGCTTGGGTTTTAAGGATGACTTTAGGGGATTTTTCACTCAAAAGGTGGTCAAAGACTTTTTTTTCGACACCAAGGTTCGTTGCAACCTTGAGCAAAAATTGGTATTCGGATTCCTTCAAAGTATGATCCACCCTTGCAAAGGCAATCATCTCCGAAAGAATACTAAGTTTTTCCTTGTAGGTACCCATGGGCGCTCACTATTTAACAGGTTCCTCTAATACATAACTCCAAAACACCCATTTTAGTACATTAAAAGCCGTTTTGGAAATCCTTGTCCAACACGGATTTTTACACCGAATCCCATATTCTTTGACGAACAGAAAAAGGGTTTAAGCTAAAACCTTATAAAATAAAAAGGGCAACGTTTAAAACGTTGCCCCATATCTTGAATACAAAGGGAGATTATCCCAAAACTTCTTTTACTTTATCAGCAGCTTCCTGGAATTGTACGGCAGAATGTACCGCCAGTCCAGAGTTGTCGATAATTTCTTTGGCCAACTCCGCATTGGTACCCTGCAACCTAACAATGATAGGAACCTTGATGGCGTCTCCCATATTCTTATAGGCATCTACCACACCTTGGGCCACTCGATCACAACGTACGATACCACCAAAGATGTTGATCAATATCGCTTTTACGTTGGGATCCTTAAGAATGATCCTAAAGGCCTCTTCTACCCTTTTGGCATCAGCTGTACCTCCTACATCCAAAAAGTTGGCAGGCTCACCACCGGCCATTTTGATCAAATCCATTGTGGCCATGGCCAATCCGGCACCGTTCACCATACATCCTACGTTACCATCCAAATCCACATAGTTCAATCCCACTTCACGCGCTTCAACCTCAATAGGGTTTTCCTCGCGAAGGTCACGCATTTCAGCATAGGTCTTTCTTCTGTACAACGCATTGTCGTCAATGGATACTTTGGCATCAACAGCCATGATTTTATCATCCGAGGTCTTCAATACCGGATTGATCTCGAACAAACTGGCATCACTTTGCTCATACGCCTTGTACAACGCAGTGACAAATTTTACCATTTCCTTGAATGCAGTTCCGGAAAGCCCTAGATTAAAGGCAATACGTCTTGCCTGAAAAGGCAAAAGTCCAGTTGCGGGATCTATTTCTTCGGTAAAAATCAGGTGAGGAGTCTTTTCGGCCACTTCCTCAATATCCATTCCTCCTTCTGTGGAGTACATGACCATGTTTCTTCCTGAAGCCCTATTCAACAAAACGGACATATAAAATTCATTGGTCTCACTATCCCCAGGATAATACACATCCTCGGCAACCAAAACTTGGTGTACTTTTTTACCTTCAGCAGATGTTTGGGGCGTAACCAGGTTCATCCCGATGATGCTCCCTGCCAATTCCTCAACTTCTTTCAAGTTCTTTGCCAGCTTAACACCTCCTCCTTTGCCACGGCCTCCAGCATGCACCTGGGCCTTGATCACGTGCCATCCGGTACCTGTCTCCTGTGTAAGTTGTTTGGCGGCATCTACCGCTTCATTGGCGTTTCGGGCAACAATTCCGCGTTGTATCCTTACTCCAAAACTGGCTAAAATTTCTTTTCCTTGATATTCGTGAAGATTCATCTGTGAATTAACTTTTGTTTGCCGACAAAAATAGAAAACCCCACTGAGAAATAGAAGGTGAAAAAAGAATAATTGCCCTCCAAGGCCACAACTATAACAATTAGATAGGATTTTATAGGATTATCCCATCAAATTTTAAAGTCCTGGAAGTCCAATGGATCAAAATTCTTGAAATGACCGTTCATTTCAATAACGGTCTTGGTATGGTTCACTTGGTTTAAAATGGCTGTAGTGGACTCCAAATGGTTTTTGATGAACAGCAACCGATCAGTCTCATTGGAAATCTGCAACAGTTCATACTCTTGTTCAAAAGAGAGTCCCATCTTATGGGCCAAGGAATAACTACTGAACTGTTTCGGGGAGATTTGGGTAAAGGGCACATCCATAAGCTCGTACAACTCCTCCACCTTGGCCAACACTTCGGCCCTCAGGTTTTCATCGGCACTGCTCTCCATATCCAAAAAATCAACGTCCCCGCCCGCATAAAGCTTTCCTTCCATTTGGTTCTCAAAGGAACGTATCTTAAAAACTTGCCGGGCCACACAGACCACATCCATTTCGCCATTGTCGTACGTGGTCACCACCTCGGCCAATTGTACTTCGGTACCATAGGAAAGGGTGTCATTGATAAAAACAGGAATCCCAAAAGTGATCGCTTCCTTTCTACAATCTTTGATCAACTGCTTATACCGCTCTTCAAAAATGTGGAGCGGAACGGTTTCACCAGGAAAAAAAACAGATTGTAAAGGAAATAGCGGTAGTCTCATTGTTGGAGTTTGCCTAAATGTACAATGCGAAACCCAAAAGAGCAAGTCCAAAAACACACTGATTGTTATTTTTGAAACAATTTGTTATAAATATATTTGTGACGTTTTTATTCTTGTAGAACCCAAGTACAAGGCTTAGTTTTGCGCGAAAGACTAATGATATGAATTCCAAAAATTTATTGAAGCTCGCCGGTGAGTTCGGAGCCCCATTATACGTTTACGATGCTGAAAAGATAGCTTCGCAATACCACAGATTGACCAAAGCCTTTGAAGGCGTATCCAATCTTAGATTGAATTATGCTGCCAAAGCACTGTCCAACATCAGTATCCTAAGGTTCATGAACCATTTGGGAAGTGGCCTGGACACGGTCTCCATTCAAGAGGTGAAGTTGGGACTTCTGGCAGGTTTTGCCCCTGAATCCATCATCTTTACACCCAATGGGGTCTCTTTGGAAGAAATTGAGCAGGCTGCAGCACTTGGGGTTCAAATCAATATAGACAACCTGTCCATTTTGGAGCAGTTTGGAAGCAAGCATCCGGACATCCCCGTTTGCATTCGGATCAATCCCCACGTAATGGCGGGAGGGAATTCAAAAATCTCCGTAGGACATATCGATTCCAAATTTGGCATCAGCATACATCAGATTCCACATTTGCTCCGAATTGTGGAACTTACCAATATGAACATCAATGGTATCCACATGCATACCGGAAGTGATATTTTGGACATTGACGTATTCCTTTACGCCTCGGAAATCCTATTTGAAACGGCCAAGAACTTCAAAGATTTGGAATTTATAGATTTTGGCAGTGGTTTTAAGGTTCCCTACAAAAAAGGGGATATCCAGACCAATGTAGAGGAATTGGGCAAAAAATTGACAGACAGGTTCAATGAATTCTGCGCCGAATATGGCCGGGAGCTTACATTGGCCTTTGAGCCCGGTAAATTCTTGGTAAGCGAGGCCGGATACTTCTTGGCCAAAGTGAATGTGGTAAAACAGACTACATCCACGGTTTTTGCCAGTGTCGATTCAGGATTCAACCACCTGATTCGCCCTATGCTGTATGGCTCAACGCACGAGATTGTCAATATTTCCAACCCCAAAGGAAGGGAACGGTACTATTCTGTGGTCGGCTATATCTGTGAAACGGATACTTTTGGCAGCAATCGCAGGATCAATGAAATCTCCGAAGGTGACATTCTTTGCTTTAAAAATGCCGGGGCCTATTGCTTTACCATGGCCAGCAACTATAACTCTAGGTTTAGACCTGCCGAGGTGTTATGGTACAACGACAAAGCCCACCTTATCCGGGAGAGGGAGACCTTTGACGACATCCTAAAAAACCAAGTAGACGTAAAGGAACTTTTTGAAGCACCCAAAAAGGAAGCCGTAAAATAAATGGAGGTCATAGCCCTGCTGCTTGCCACCGTGTTCATCTTCCTTTCGGGACTACATTTGTATTGGGTCCTTTTTGGCATCAAGGATCCTACCCAAGTGCTGCCTACCAATGAAGACGGCAAACTGTTGATGGGACCCGGAAAAATAGGGACGTTGCTCGTAGGGTTGTTTCTGGCATTTTTTGCATCCGTTTACCTCAACAAAGTATTGGAGTTTTTCAGTTTTGACGGATTGACCTATATCTCCTTTGGAATTGGTTTTCTATTTCTGGCAAGAACCATTGGGGATTTTAAATATGTTGGCTTTTTCAAGTCTGTGAAAAGCACCAATTTTGCATTCATGGACACGAGATATTACTCCCCATTAAGCTTGATGGTCACTGTGCTCATCTTCGTTCTGGAGATTTGGGGATGAATACTTTTTTGGCACAATTTTCGTTAGTTTTGTAATGATCGGTAGACCAATACCTCAAAACATCAGCACTATGCGCACAATTTTTACCCAAATCAGTTTGTTGTTTCTTCTTTTTGTAGGGTTTCAAGCCCAAGCACAGGATATCAATTGGATGTCTTGGGAAGAAGCCGTGCAATTGTCCCAAACCGATGCCCAGCCCAAAAAAATATTCATCGATGTATACACCGATTGGTGCGGATGGTGCAAAAAAATGGATAAGGACACCTTCCAAAATCCTGAAGTATCTGCGTATATGCAGGATAACTTTTACATGGTAAAATTGGACGCCGAAGGCAAAGACCCTATCGAATTCCAAGGGAAGACCTTTAAGTTTGTATCTTCTGGAAGAAGGGGCTATCATGAGTTTGCTGCCGCCCTATTGCAGGGAAAATTAAGCTATCCCACAGTGGTCTTTTTGGATGAGGATTTAAAAATGCTCTCCCCGGTACCCGGATACCAAAAAGTGGAACCCTTCCTTCAAATTGCCCGTTATTTTGGGGACAATATCTACAAGGATAAGGATTGGCAAACGTATGCCGGGAAATAAACCCAACTACTTATATTACCTGCTGTAATTTGGACTTTCCTTGGTGATGGTCACATCATGCGGATGGCTTTCATGGATTCCGCTGGAGGTAATTTTCACAAACTTCCCTGTTTCTTTCAAGGTTTCAATATCCTTGGCACCACAGTAGCCCATTCCGGCACGAAGACCACCAATAAATTGGTGCATGCTTTCGTATAAGTCACCCTTATAAGGTACACGGCCCACTATACCTTCCGGAACCAATTTCTTGATATCATCCTCCACATCTTGGAAGTATCGGTCCTTACTACCCGATTTCATGGCCTCTACAGAGCCCATACCTCGGTACGACTTGAACTTTCGCCCTTCATAAATGATGGTTTCCCCTGGGGATTCCTTGGTACCCGCCAACAAGGAGCCCAACATCACGGTATCCGCACCTGCCGCAATGGCTTTGGGAATATCACCTGTATACCGTATGCCTCCATCAGCAATGACAGGAACGCCTGTGCCCTTAATGGCAGCAGCTACTTCCAGAACTGCGGAAAACTGCGGAAATCCAACACCTGCCACCACACGGGTCGTGCAAATGGAGCCTGGCCCAATACCCACCTTTACGGCATCGGCACCGGCTTCCACCAAATATTTGGCGGCTTCACCCGTGGCAATGTTACCCACAACCACTTCAAGCTCTGGGTAGGATTTTTTAACCTCCTTCAAAATACTGACCACACCTTTGGTGTGACCGTGTGCCGTATCGATGATAATGGCATCCACCCCGGCATTTACCAAGGCACCTGCCCTGTCCACCGCATCAGCGGTTACCCCAATGGCAGCGGCTACCCGCAAACGTCCATACTGATCTTTATTGGCAATGGGCTTTTGGGTAAGTTTGGTAATGTCCCTAAAGGTGATAAGACCGATCAATTCATCTTTGTCGTTCACCACGGGTAGTTTTTCAATCTTGTTCTCTTGAAGGATAACCTCGGCTTGTTGCAATGAAGTTCCCTCTCCTACAGTCACCAAATTTTCCGAAGTCATGACCTCACCAATGGGGCGGTCGTCGTTTTTCTCAAAACGCAAGTCCCGATTGGTCACAATACCAATCAATTTTTTGTTCCCATCCACAATGGGAATCCCCCCAATACTGTGCTCCTTCATATTAGCCTTGGCGTCCCTAACCGTAGAATTTAGGGGAAGGGTCACCGGATCCATGATCATGCCGCTTTCCGCTCTTTTTACCTTGCGGACCTTAAGCGCCTGCTGCTCTATGGTCATGTTCTTGTGCAATACTCCAATTCCTCCTTCGCGCGCCATGGCGATGGCCATACGTGATTCAGTCACCGTGTCCATTGCTGCAGAAACAATGGGAACATTAATGGTAATGTTTCTAGTAAACTTGGATTGGATATTGACTTCCCTGGGAAGTACTTCGGAGTAGGCCGGCACAAGTAGGACGTCATCATAGGTCAATCCTTCGCCAACAATTTTGTTAAGGTGGGCTTCCATTGCAATTACGAATTAATTGCGTGCAAATATACCACCTTTTTAATTCATATCTATCTATTTTGACATTTGCTTCATTAGAGATGTAATTTATTTTTATTTAGACTTATTATAAATAATTAATATCTTTATCGTCCAAGACCATCTATTATGTGTGAATCCCTAATTATTCTTGATCAATCCAAAAATGGTATACTAACGTTTTGCAACCGAAGTAAACTCTTCCAATTGATCTTTAACAACCTATGTTTTGAATTATATGAATGGGAACTGGAAGCGTTTAAGGAATACCTCTTCCAATTGGATGCATCGTATTGGGAAAAACAATTGAGACATTGGTCCCAACAGCGTAAAATTCCCATTTCCGTAGGCAAGAACCATTTTATCATCCTAGTGAACAAGGAAGAACTATTCGAAATAAAACAACTGCTACGCTATAAAAAACCCCGGCCTGAACTTATCGGGTACCACGATATTGACTATCGATTTATTGAAAACTAACAAGTTCTGGAAATCAGTTGCTCTCCAAAGCTTATCGTTTTTGGGAGGGTCTGGCACACTGCCACAAGACCACTGCTGCAGAACAGGTAAAGGTAAAGGTCATCAATATACCGGAGAAAATAACCACATATTTAAACCAAGGTATACCCTTCCACATGAGATAAATTCCTCCAAAGGTCAAAATCACGGACAGAAAAGGTTCGATGGTCAAAAAAAGCTTCCATTTTTTAGGCAAGTGGGTCAGCCATACCAATCCGCCCAACAAAAAGAAAATCATGGACATGGACAAAATATGCGTGTGGACAATGGTGAGCATTTCCCGGTCTCCCTTCTTGAACTTCATCACAGTTGCTTCTTCATCTTCTTCATTGCCCAGATAATTTTCCTCAATGCCTGCGGGCGATGTGGAATCGGTTTCCTTGATAAAAAGCAATCCTGTAAAGAACCCTATGGAAAGTATAATCACAAAAACACCTATGAACAGGCGGATTTCTTTGGGAAAAGTGGACAATAAACCGTTATATATCATTATAAATGTCCTTTATCCTGAAGTATTCCGATGGTCTGGAGCAGGTTGTCCATGGATCGGGTCATGGAATTTACCGAAATGGTCGCACCGGAAATGGCATCGATGTTGGACTCAGGACTCACACGATCCCCACCTGTCTTCCCCAAAAATTGCTTCAACCATCTTTTACTCCCAATTTCCCCTCCGTATTCTTCCCGGTACACCAATACTTTTGTATTGATGACTTTTACGGCATCATCAAATAGCACCAAATAATCAAAATTTGCTGTTTTGCTTGGGGCCTGGTCGAAAAACGCATACCCCAAAGTTGAGTTTCCAGCAGTGATTCGATACAAGTTTTCTCCTGAAATTTTGGTAGGCAGCTGTGCATTTACATCCGCAGAAATACTAATGGGCTGCATGGCAAAATCTGCCACCTCAAAGGTCTTTTCCACTTCTTTCAGCACTCTTTTGTTCACCTCCTTGGGAGCTGTGAATGCAAGGAGCATCAAAATAAGGGGAATAGCTACATAGGGTTTTGCCGATTTCATCCCACAAATATATTAATTTAGACTCATTATGAATAAAAATAGGGCGGAATATTACGTCCGCCCCCATCCATATTTTTTTAGAACCAAACTCCTATTCCGAAGTTCAAACGGTCTTGCACATCTGAGTTGTCAGCGGCATTGCTTCGGAACTGATAGTCGCCTTTGACCACCACCCCTGGTGCGATGTGGTAGGTCAATCCCGTGGTTACATCGGTCCGGTCATAGGCTTCATTTTTTGTCAAACCACCTTCGGTATCCGCATGGGTATTGTACATCTCGTAACGGGCAAAAGCAAAAAGCTTTTGTCTATTTCCGGCAGGAAGGACATTATAAGCTCCTTCCAAATACCAACCCTGCAAGGCACTTCCCAGATTACTTCCGGTCAAATCGTTGTAGGCATCGGTATCGGATAAAGAAGCATGGATGAATTGCCCCCTAGCCGTAAAGTTTTGATACGCATAACGGGCATCCAATCCAAACATGGCGATGCCAATATCAGCGCCATCAAATTCCTCTACATCATCATCGGCTTGGGTACGTCCAAAATAGGTTGAAAAGCCCAAACGCAGTCCGGGAATGCCGTAGTAATCCAACTTGGTGGATAGGTTGGGGCTATCAATGGTGGATTGGATTCCCTTTTGTCTTCCTCCACGAAGACCACTGGAACCGCTCAACTTTCCGGCAACACCGCCTTCACCATCGGCTTCGGCAGATTTAAACCCATTAAAAAGATAGGCCTGATATCCCAAGGAAATGGAGTTGAACCTTCCGGTCACCCCTACCCCAAGCTCACGCCAAGTGGTAGGAACAATGGAATTGTCCAAACCAGGGCGCTCGGTTCCATTAAACGTGGTGGGTTCATGGAATTCGTTGATAATTCCCATGGGCACCAACATTAAACCTCCTCGGATGTTAAGGTTGGGGGCTGCATTATAGTTCACAAAAGCCTGTTCTACATAGACCTCTTCAACATGCTCAAATTCCACTTCCGTAACAAATTGGGTACGGTCGTCAAAGCGATATCCAAAAAGGAGTACCAAACGTTGCACATCCAGTTCCCCGTTATCCCCTTCGGGTTGGTTGTACAACATTTCACCATAGGCCCCTACAGTTACTGCAGAAGCATAATTCCCTGAAAGTAAACGCTGTGCGGCGTTGATCTGTTTCTGAGGATCCAGCTGGATAGAGTCGGTTTTGGTCTGTGCGAACGAGAATGACGCACATAGTAAAGCAAATAGAATTGTTGTTTTTTTCATGGTGTTTTAATAATTGCGCGGCAAATATATTTCTACACTACGAAGCAGCCAAATTTAATTAGACTTAGTTTAAATAAAATTAAAGATGTAACGTTTGGGAGCCATTACGTTGAATACCTCAATGGTAGGCGGAGAAAAGTTCGGTCGCTTTGTTGTAAGCTGCTTCAAAGACCATCCAGTTTACACCGGTATTGGCTTTTTCCGCAGTAAAATAGGAAAGCATTTTCTCGGTGGGCATATTTCCGGTGAGCTCATCCTTGGCCATGGGGCAACCTCCAAAGCCCTGCACCGCGCCATCAAATCGTCTGCATCCTGCCTTGTAAGCAGCATCCACTTTTTCGTGCCACTTGGTCGGGGTGGTGTGCAAATGTGCCCCAAATTCAATGTCGGGATATTTAGGAATAAGATTGGAAAATAAATAGGATATGGTTTCGGGTGTGGAACTTCCAATGGTGTCTGAAAGCGATAAAATTTTAGTGCCCATCTCGGCCAATCTTTCGGTCCATTCCCCTACTACCTCAACATCCCATGGATCACCATACGGATTTCCAAACCCCATGGAAATATAGGTCACCACTTCTTTATCGTGGGCATTGGCCAACTCCAGAATACCCTTTAGGGTATCTACCGATTGTGCTATGGTCTTATGGGTATTTCGCATTTGAAAGTTCTCGGAAATTGAAAAAGGAAACCCCAAATACCTTATGGCCCCATGCTTACAAGCATCTTCAGCGCCTCTAATATTGGCCACAATGGCCAGGAGCTTGGTCTTGGTCTTGGAAAGGTCCAACCGCGCCAAAACCTCTGCAGTATCCTGCATTTGCGGAATGGCCTTGGGCGAGACAAAGCTGCCAAAATCCAAGGTGTCAAAACCACAACCCAAAAGCGATTGGATATACCTTGCTTTCTCCTCGGTGGGGATAAAGGATTTGATGCCCTGCATGGCATCCCTTGGACATTCTATGAGCTTGATCTTTGACATAGGTTGCCTGTAAAATTACCACTATTTATCCGATAGCAATAGATAAATGGCGATTCCCAAAAAAACTACAATCTGAACCCATTTCAGGTAAATCCCTGCCTTGGGGTGGCGCATTAAATAGGTTGAAATGTTTCCTGCCAATACGGCAATGGTTCCAAAAATAATGAAGGCCACCAACATGAAAAGCAGGCCTAGCACATAAAACTGCATCACGGTTCCCAATGTTTCACTGAACAGAAATCCTGGGAAAAATGCCAAAAAGAAAATAGTGACCTTGGGATTGAACACATTCATGGCAAAACCGGTCTTGAACAGCTTAAAAGTTCCTTGGGAGGGTTGCTTTTCCTTATCCAATAGAATGGAAGCGTCACTTCTGTAGACCTTTATGGCCAAATACACCAAATAAGCCGCACCAAACAACTTAATGCCCAAAAAGAGGCTATCACTTCGCTTTATGACCTCTGACACGCCAAAAGCCAGCAAAGTGGTATGCACCAAACATCCGCTCACCAAGCCCACCACAGTGGCCAGTCCAGCCTTGACACCATTGGATATGCTTTGGGTCAGCACAAATATATTGTCCGGTCCAGGGGAAATGGCCAAAGCCGCCGAAGACACCAAAAAACCAATAAGAACGGAATAATTCACGGACTCAGGGCTCATTAGTATCAAATAGGGCATCTTGTACTAGGATGTGCGGGCCAAAATGGCCTTGTTGATTTTTTTGATCAGGGCAGGACCTTCATAAATAAACCCCGTGTACAACTGGACCAAGTCGGCGCCGGCATCCAGTTTTTCAAGGGCATCTTCAGGAGAATGTATACCCCCCACCCCAATAATGGGAAATGCCTTGTTGCTCTTTTCCGCTAAAAACCGAATGACCTCGGTACTTCTTTGGGTCAATGGTTTACCACTAAGCCCACCCTTCTCTTCGGAAAGAATAAGATGGGATTTTAGACCCGCTCTGGAAATAGTGGTATTGGTCGCAATGACCCCATCAATTTCAGTGGTCTTGACAATGCTGATAATATCCAAAAGCTGGTCATTGGTCAAGTCCGGGGCAATCTTTAAAAGGATGGGCTTCTCCTTTAGATTGGATTTTTTGGCCTGCTTACCGTTCTGCTTTTTAAGTTTTTTCAAAAGATTAGTCAAAGGTTCCTTATCCTGAAGCTCCCGTAAACCGGGTGTATTGGGAGAACTCACATTGACCACAAAATAATCCACATGGTCAAATAGGGCCTCAAAACAGATGAGATAGTCCTTAATAGCTTGGTCATTGTGCGTGACCTTGTTCTTGCCAATGTTACCTCCAACAATTACCCTGTGCTTTTTCTTGAGTTGTTCCACCGCTTCAAAAACACCGTTATTGTTGAACCCCATACGATTAATGATGGCCTTGTCCTGCCGCAACCGGAACAATCTTTTCTTGGGATTTCCAGGTTGGGGTTTGGGGGTAAGCGTACCTATTTCCACAAAACCAAATCCAAAATCGGAAAATTCATTGTAGAGCTTGGCATCCTTGTCAAAACCTGCGGCCAAGCCAACAGGGTTCTTAAATTTTATTCCAAAAACCTCCCGTTCCAATTTGGAATTCCTTACTTCAAAAATACTTCTGAACAAAGGTCCCAGTCCCAATTTCGAAAACAATTTTATAGCCCAAAAAGAGAAGTGGTGCACTGCTTCCGGATCAAACAAAAACAGAATTGGGCGGATGAGGATTTTATACATTCAACAGATTTTCAACAAAAATAAAAACTCTTAAAACAGAACACACCATATCATTTATTTTTCGTCAACCGACTTATTTACATGGATAGGGCGCAGGGTAAGCTGATCGCACAATTTCACATAAAAACCGTATTGCTTTGGATTGAAAATTGACAGTAGCCTTTTATCCATCATCCGGATGTTCAGCTTCATACTGTCCATAATGGTTTTGTATTCGCGGGAAACGGTCATCAACACTTCAGGCGGGCTTTCTTCATGCTGCTTTAGAAGAAATTCGGCCCGGTTTCTGAGGATTTCATTTCGAATTTTCAACTCTGCACTCCAATTCTTAAGGCTTTCCTTTTGCTCTTCATTCAATTGAAACACTTCCGCGATGGTCTCATCATCCATACCCCCCACCCCCAAAGCACACTCCTCCTGGGCCGACCCAAGAAACATCGACAATAGGAAAATGAACAGAACAGCTCCCTTCAATTTAGGTTGATTTTAAAAAGTAGGTGAAAAGATACTTTTTTAAGTCTCACTTTCTTAATATCACGATTGAATAACCATTATTTTTGATGAAAAGCACAGCATGGAAAAACTTTTGTCCCGATTTCTGGATTATGTAACCACCGACACTCAAAGCGACCCCTATTCCAAAACCACACCAAGTACCGAAAAACAATGGACTTTGGCCAAAAAATTGGTTCTGGAGCTGCACCAAATTGGTTTGCAGGAGGTTTCCATTGATGAAAATGCCTACATCATGGCAACCTTGCCGGCCAATACGGACAAAAAAGTACCCACCATAGGTTTTATCTCGCATATGGACACTTCTCCAGATTTCTCGGGAAAGAATGTAAAACCACAACTTGTAAAGGATTATGACGGCAAGGATATTGTCCTGAACAAAACAAAGGGCATTGTGCTTTCCCCTGACTATTTTGAAGATCTATTGCAATACCAAGGACAAACCTTGATCACTACGGATGGAAATACTTTATTGGGTGCCGATGACAAGGCGGGCATCGCCGAGATTATCACGGCAATGGAATATTTGGCCCAACATCCTGAGATCAAACACGGAAAAATACGCGTGGCCTTTACCCCAGATGAGGAAATAGGCAGGGGTGCCCATAAGTTCGATGTGAAAAAATTCGGAGCTGACTGGGCCTATACCATGGACGGCAGCCAAGTGGGCGAGCTGGAGTATGAAAACTTCAATGCGGCCAGTGCCAAGATCATTGTCAAAGGAAAAAGTGTCCACCCTGGCTATGCCAAGAACAAGATGGTCAACGCCATTGCCATTGCCAACGAATTTTTAAGCCTTCTCCCTCCACGGGAAGTACCCGAACATACCACGGGCATGGAAGGCTTTTTCCATGTGCATAAAATCAAGGGGGAAATAGAGAATGCCCAAATCGATATGATCATCCGCGATCACGATGCCATACATTTTCAGGCCAGAAAAGAACTGTTGACCAGTATTGCGGACAAGCTCACCCAAAAACACGGGGATTGCATCACGGTGGAAATCGAAGACCAATACCGCAACATGCGCGAAAAGGTAGAGCCAGTATTCCATATTGTGGAGATTGCCCAAGAGGCCATGGAGTCTTTGGGTATTGAACCTATCATAAAACCCATTAGGGGCGGAACGGATGGATCCCAGCTGAGTTTTATGGGGCTGCCCTGTCCCAATATTTTTGCAGGGGGACACAATTTTCATGGAAAATATGAATATGTTCCTTTGGAAAGTATGGAAAAGGCCGTTAAGGTAATCGTGAAAATTTGCGAACTTACGGCCAGTCAGATCAAATGACATGGAAAAATCCGGAAAAATAAAAGCCTATTACGATAACGACCATCCGTTCAAGGAAGGTATTGCCCAACTCCGAAAACTGGCCCAACAAACGGAATGTGAGGAAGATTTTAAATGGAGTTTCCCCGTGTATACCATCCAAGGCAAAAATGTATTTGGCATCTGCAAGTTCAAAAACCATTTTGGGGTCTGGTTCTTTAACGGAGTGTTCCTGAAAGACCCCAAAAAGGTATTGGAAAATGCCCAAAAAGGAAAAACCAAGGGCATGCGGCACTGGAAGTTCCCCACATCGGACACAATTGATAAAAAGGGTGTTCTTGCCTATATGAACGAAGCCATTGAAAACCAGAAAAAGGGCTTGGAGGTCAAAGCGGAGAAAACTTCAAAAGTGACCATCCCGGCACTGCTTCAAGAAAAATTAAAGGAAAGCAAAGACCTGCAAACCGCTTTTAAAAATTTTACTCCCTACAAGCAAAAAGAGTTTTGCGAATATATCTCGGAGGCCAAACAGGAGCAGACCAAGCTTAGACGGCTGGAAAAAATACTCCCCTTGATCCAAAAAGGGGTGGGCCTACACGATGGCTACCGTTAAATAACCCCATCCGTCAACCCAAACGGGGCATCCGTCAATTCTTCCCTGATGCACCCAACCCAATTTCCCAACTTCACTATTTGAACTGAACAGGTTTCAGTAATCAAATGCTAAATCAACATTGAAGACGATGTCCAGTTCCAGCAGTGGGCACAACGCTTGTTTTAACATCCGGCCATATGATATCCAATAGGTTCAGGAATGACAGAAAGCCTTTGATAAAACTAAAGGCCATTCAAGTAGAGGCAATACAGGATATTGAGGCAAAAATCCTGAATGGGCACTATACCTTCGAAAATTGCCCCTGCCCCATCTGCAAGGTATCAGATACAGAAGTTCTGTCTGAAAAGGACCGATATGGATTGGAATTCATGGTCGTGATGTGCAAAACATGCGGTTTGATCTATACGAACCCCTGGATGACCCAAAGGTCTTACACTGATTTTTACAACTCCGAATATCGAAGGTTATACGGTGGTACCCATACCGCAACTGCCAACTTCTTTCAAAAACAGTACGAGCAAGGGCGACAAATCTTTGATTTCATCCAATCAACCTTTCGCGATAAGGATTTTATTGGTTTAAAGGTTTTAGAGGTAGGTTGTGGCGCCGGGGGCATTCTTCACTATTTCAAACAACAAAAATGTACGATTTTGGGAGTAGATTTGGGTAAAGAATATATTGACTATGGAAGAAGTCATTTTGGGCTGAATCTACAATATGGATCTTTAGATAATGTAACGGACTTCACTCCCGATGTGGTTATATATTCTCATGTGATGGAACATATTTTGGATTTGGAATCAGAATTGTTGACCTTAAAAAGAATAGGCCATGCTGAAACCCTTTTTTACATTGAGGTTCCCGGAATAAAATATATTCCCAAAAACTATAAAATGGATGCCTTGCGGTATTTCCAAAATGCGCATACATTCCATTTTACCCTCACTTCATTGACCAATCTATTCAATACCTATGGATTTGAGCTAATCAAAGGCACTGATGAAGTTAAAAGTATCTTCCGTCAAACCCATGGCGGGAAACATAAAATTACCAATGAGTACCCCTACATCTATAATTTTCTCAAAAAAATGGAGGCCAAAAGGTATTCGTACTATTTTAACCCCAACCTTGCCAAGAGGTTTATATTAAAGTTCTTTTCTAAGATTTCAGCAAAAAAATAGAAGGCTCAACCTGACCCTTTAATGCGCACCATCTAGTTTTTATAATCAGAAAAAGCCATATTTCTTCCTGATCAAGCCCTAAAAAGTCCCATACATCAATTCAAACAGGGCATCCGTCAATTCTTCCCTGATGCACCCAAAGCCTATTACCAACTTTACTATTGTACGGGATGTGCTTCACTAAATAACATGAAGACTATATTCAGTTTTTACTTGCTATGAAATGGGCAATCGAGCAAATTACATATTGAAAAGAGGAAGTGGACTTGATATTTTTTACTCTCACTGGAGAGCAATCAATATTGCCCAGGATTTAATGTTGGGAGAAAGAAAATTCACAACGCTTGTCCAACAATTCAGTAAGGCTAATGAATTACTCAATGAGCCATGGATGGAAGCTTGTGTCTTATTGGATTTTGACCAAAAAAGGTTAACCTTTTGGGAAACAGAAGTACTATTTGAAACATCAATCCGTGAAGAGTATTTAAATCAATTAAAAAGTATTTGGACTGGTTGGACCATCAAGTTTGCCTATAATGAAATGTTCGATATTGAGAATGAGCTTTCAATCCAATATACAGCTAAGCAAAAAATAGATTTAGAATATGGTTCATTAGAAAAATTGTCCGATTTTTCTAATAATGAAGACTATTTTTCTTGTCTGATCATCATTAAAGAAAGTGGTAAGCATTCTGTAAAATATGTCAATGGCGGACACGAAGAAGAAATAGCGCTAATTGGGGAATTGGTCATTGATAAATTAAAACTGATGGAAAACAGGAAACTGAAAAGAGAAGGAAATGATGACTTTTTTGGCCTTTTAATTATTGATATTGACAAGAAAAACCTTTGGGTCAATACGTCGATAAATGGGTTAAAGCATCAGTTACGCTTTTTGTGGAAAAATTGGAATATCAATACTGGGAATTTTGGCTATATCAAACTGTTAAGAGAAATCGGAGTCGATACAATGGAGTTGGAATTAAGTCCAGAAAATGTAAAAAAATCAATTACCAAAATAGCCAATGGGAACGACAATTTCAATCCAAATGATTTGGCAGAAAAGCTTATTGGTAAAATGGGTGAAAATATTCAGTTCAACGAACACTTTTTTGAAAATGTAAACCCCAAAAAACTTTTCAAAAAAGAATGAAGTGATTATTCCTCCATAATCTGCAAAAAAACTGTCAGCCCATGCAAATGATCCACATGATCCGGGGCGGTATTGCCCACAAACGCCCGTACCTCAAAATTGCCCTTTTGGGTTTCGGATACTTGCTGCATGCCCATGGGACCCCATTCCAATATAGGGTTTCGTTGTAATCCGAGTTCGTTGATCAACCAATCCGCGGTCTCGGTAGTACTGGCATAGGTTCCCGGAAAAATTTCGGAATGCGTGATCAATATCTTCTTTTCACCCTTGACTGCTTTTTGGGCAAAAGCCAAGAAACCTTTCATTTTTTCCGCATTCAATTGCCCTCCTTGGGCCAAAGGGGTGGAATCGGGAATGTAATCGGTGTGCAGCCCATCCAAGAGTAAAATGCCATCTATTTTGGCTTCATGGGCTTTCAACAACTCACGGACGGCACCATATCCGGCACTAAAGGAGCTAAAATACACTTTTCCGACCCTATCCACACCCAACTTGTCCTGTATGGCCTTCAACAAACGGGGATAGACCGCCACATCGACAAAGGGCGCTGCATAGACCGAAGAACCCGAACCTTGTTGCACCACGGCCAGGGCCATGGGCTTTTCCAAGTTATGAACGGCCTGCATGGCCACAAAAGGCGCTCCATGAAAGTGGATGAGCAAATCCAATTCTTGAACTCCATTGGCAGCGGGAGGCATATACACCGTCACCGGTTTGGATAATATACCCTCCAACACCATCTTGGTACCCGGAGGTTCTTCGTTTTTCAATCGGGCGTGTTCCCGAATATGGTCCTGCATGGGAGAAGGTGCCTGCCTCATTTGGGGAACAACTTCCTTTTTTGAAGTGGCACAACCCAGCATCAGCATGCCTACAAGCCCCAAGCTTATTACTTGGGAACGGAAAGTAACATATGTATTCATAAAATTGATGGAGGCTTACTTTTTGGGCATTTTCCAGCCGTTGTGATATTCGTTGGTCAACAATGCATCGGCTTCCTTATGGTTGAACTGACCTTTTTGGGCATCCCAAAACAAGCGTTCTCCCGTTTTATAGGCCACATTGCCCATATGGCTGACCACGGCGGCATCATACCCCACTTTAATTGGGGCATTGAGAATGCTTTTGTCCCTTTTCTTGATGGCTTCCAAGAAATTCACTGTATGCAGATCCAAACCATTGGCTTTCACCGTTTGCAGGCCTACTCCAGCTATTTTGGGACCCAAATCCTCGCTCCAGTTAGGGCGATTTTTCTCTGGGATTACCTCCCAACCTCCACGGTCCAACACTAAAGTTCCATTGTTGCCTATGAAGGCGATACCATGGTTTCTTCCATAGTTTCCGCCATCAATGCCATTGGCATGTTCCCAAAGGAGTGAAAACCCATCGAACTCATAAACGGTCTGTAGGGTATCCGGAGTCTCTGCGGCATCGTTGGGATAGGCAAACTTTCCACCCATGGCCATCACGGATTTGGGCGTAGAGGCCTTCATACCATAGAGGGCATAGTCAATCAAGTGTACGCCCCAATCGGTCATCAACCCTCCTGCGTAGTCCCAAAACCATCTAAAATCGAAATGGAACCGATTTTTATTGAAAGGTCGGTCCTGTGCAGGGCCCAACCACATTTTATAATCCACGCCTTCCGGTGCGGGACCGTTGGGCACTTGGGGAATGGATTTCATCCACCCTTGGTACGCCCAGGTCTTTACCAAACGTATCTGCCCCAATTTTCCGGAATGTACATAGTTTATGGCATCCACAAAATGGGGTTGACTGCGTTGCCACTGTCCTATCTGTACCATTCGATCACTGGTGTCCACGGCAGACAGCATGGCTTCGCATTCGGCTATGGAATTGGCAATGGGCTTTTCGCAATAGACATCCTTGCCGGCATCCACCGCATCCACCAACTGAAGACAATGCCAATGATCGGGGGTTCCCACGATGACAATATCAATATCCTTATCGTCCAACATTTTCCGATAGTCGGTATACCACTTCGGTTTTTTGATATTGGCCTTTTCCAAATCCGCGGTCTTGGCCCGAAGTACATTTTCATCCACATCACAAAGGGCCACCACCTCCACCTCGCTGTTCTTCAAGAGGGAGGTAAGGTCGGCAAAACCCATTCCGTTGCACCCGATAAGTCCCACTTGAATCTTGTCATTGGGACTCACCGTCCTTCTCAATGAAGCCAAGATTTCAGTGGGAAAGAACAAGGAGGTTCCCATACCGACCGTATACAATGATCCTTTTCTAATGAATTGTCTTCTAGTGCCCATGTTGTCAAATTTTGAATAAGATACAAAAAAACGTCCCCCGCAAACTCAATTGCAGGGGACGTTTTAAACTATGTTGCTCTAGAAGCCTTTATTTGTCCGAAGCAGCGTTCAATTTTTTGCTCATTTCCATGGAAATGGCGGAACGATCAAACTTTAAACGGCCAGCCATGGTTTCAATGACACAAGAGAAATCCTTGTCGTTCATTTCCACAATCTTGCCATGGAGTCCGCTTTTGGTGATGATGCGGTCTCCTTTTTTCAACTCCGAAGTAAACTTCTTCTCATCCTTCTGACGCTTGATCTGAGGGCGAATCATAAAGAAATACGCCACGGCAAAAATCAATATCAGAGGTAAAAACTGTCCTAAACTTTCCATTAAGGTATTTTATCTATTTAACAGGACCAGCTGCTGCTGCTTCCTTAGGATTAACAAAGGCCTTGATTCTTAAGATCTCGGTTCCTTTTTCTGTGTTGGCCGTAACAGTAATGGTTTTGGTCACCTGATTTTGTCCAGAACCATTGAATTTCACCAACAATTCGCCAGTTTCTCCAGGTGCAATAGGTGCATTCTTTGGATATTCCGGTACGGTACAACCACAGCTACTCTTTGCATCGGTGATGATCAAAGGGGCATTACCGGTGTTGGTGAATTTGAATGTAGTCTCTTGTGGAGTGCCTTGGGCTATGGCACCAAAATCGTGCTCGGCCTTTTCAAAGCTCATCACGGGAAGTTGCTTTTGCGCTTCATCCCTTGAAGTTGCGCTTTCCACATTGTCCGCAACGATTTTGTTGGAAGCCTTGTCCTTGCAGGAAACGCCCATCACGGCAACCGCCATGATCAAACTAAAAACTGTTGTTATTCTTTTCATGATAATAATTTGTTTTTCCAAAAATACTCAAATATTGTTTATTGTAGTCCTCTACCTATTTTTTGAAGTCTTCCATCGGATTTGTATTCCTTGGCCAACTTGTCCAAAACCCCATTGATAAAGATACTGCTCTTGGGCGTGGAGTACTCCTTGGCAATTTCCAAATACTCATTTAACGTCACTTTCTCCGGAATGGATGGAAAATTGAGCAGCTCACAGATGGCCATTTTAAGAATGATCAAATCTATTTCGGCAATACGGTCATTGTCCCAATTGGGGGTTTTCCCTTCAATTTCCTTTTCCCATTTGGCGTCATGGAGTAAGGTCTTCGTCAACAAATCATTGGCAAAGACCATATCCTGTTGGTCCTTGAGCAACGTGGGGATAAAATAACGTTCTCCTGAGGTTTCAGTGGCCTTGCGCAAGCGTTTGGCCAAATAGGTGTTCACTATGGGAAAATCGTCCACCCAAGTGAGTTTGTCATCCTCAAAATACTCATAGATCTTATCGTTGGGGGCTATAATTTCCTTGAAAAGCTGAAGCACTACTTCCCTATCGTCCTCATAATCGTTCTTTCCATTGGTCATGTACGCTTTATAGATATCGCTGGCCACGACCTCTTTGTACAGAATCTTCACATACTCATCGTTTAAGTACCAGTTGTCCAGTTTTCTTTTGGAAAGTTCACTTTTGAGGAGCTCATTCTCCGAAATCTGGAGCAACAGCCGGTTCTTCACGAATTTTTCGCGATCAGGATAACCATCTTCTTCGGTGGCAAGGTATTTTTTTGTGGCATGACTGGCATGTTTGGCGGCCAGATGCTGCAGTTCGGCCAAGAGGCTCAGTACCAACAAATAGAGCACGTACATATTTTCAATGCTCACTCTTAGGAATTTCTCCTGTTTCTGCAAGGAATCGTCCTTGGATTGGACCAGTGCATAGATGCACTGCATCACTTTTACTCTGATATGCCTTCTAGTAAGCATTTTTAAAGAACTTTTAAAGTCATTGATTGGCTTTCACTGCGCAAAAATAACCTTATATTTCGATGTGGCCTACCAAAGTTGTTTTCTTATCAGTTTTATAACATTTATTTTTGGATCAATGGTATATCTTTGTTCGATTGTCAATCATCAGACCTACTAAAAAACTACCTTCCCTCCTATGAAGGAACTGAAACACCTTAATAAATACTTTAAAAAATACTGGTTTAAGCTATTGATGGGGGTTTTGATCACCATCGTTGCCCGATTGTTCTCTTTGGTCCTACCCCATTACGTGAACAATTCCATCCAGATTGTAGAAAAGTACACGGGAAATACCATTACGCTTGCCGAAGCCAAACAATCTTTGTTCCATTACATATTGATTGTTGTTGGCGCAGCCCTACTTTCGGCACTGTTCACTTTTTTGATGCGGCAGACCATTATCAACGTATCCCGGTATATTGAATATGATTTGAAGAACGAGGTTTTTGACCACTATCAAATCCTAAACCTTGATTTTTATAAGAAGAACCGTGTAGGGGACCTCATGAACCGTATCAGTGAAGATGTCAACCAAGTGCGTATGTACGGAGGACCGGCCATTATGTACGGTATCCAGACCCTTACGCTTTTTGCCTGTTTGATCCCATTGATGTTCATAAAGGCACCGACCTTGGCGGCCTATACCTTGTTGCCCCTTCCGGTTTTATCGGTCTTGATCTATCAGATCAGTAAAATCATCCATAAGAGAAGTACCAAGGTCCAGGAATTCCTGTCCACCCTGTCCACTTTTACCCAAGAGTCTTTCTCAGGGGTTTCGGTCATCAAAGCCTACAGCATAGAACCACGGATCAACCAAGAGCTCAGGAACCTGGCCACGGAAGGCAAGGATACCAGCATGGCGTTGGCCAAGGTAAACGCTTGGTTTTTTCCTTTGATGGTACTCCTTATCGGAATCAGCAATACCATTGTCATCTACGTGGGGGGCATGCAATATATTGATGGAAAAATAGAGTCCTTCGGAATCATTGCGGAGTTCATTCTATACGTGAACATGCTCACTTGGCCCGTGGCCATTGTGGGATGGCTTACCTCCATCATCCAAAGGGCCGAAGCGTCCCAAAAACGAATCAATGAGTTTTTAACGATTCAACCCACCATTATCAATGAGGTAGCAGAACCCACACCCATCAAAGGGGATATTGAATTCAAGAATGTGTCCTTTACCTATGACGACACCAACATTACTGCCTTGGATAACGTATCCTTTAAAATTAAGGCTGGGGAGACCGTGGCCTTTTTGGGAAAAACCGGGTCTGGAAAATCTACTATCCTGGATTTAGTGGCCCGCCTGTACGATACCACTTCAGGAGAGGTTTTGGTGGATGGTATTCCCGTTCAAAAACTCAATCTGAACAGTCTACGGAGTTCCATCGGCGCGGTACCACAAGATGCTTTCCTCTTTTCGGACACCATTGAGAACAACATCCGATTTGGCGATGAGAATGCCTCATTTGATGAAATTGTGGCCGTAGCCAAAAAAGCCGTTGTCCATGACAACATTCAAGGGTTTGCCAAAAAATACGACACCATTTTAGGAGAGCGGGGCATCACCCTAAGTGGAGGACAGAAACAGCGGGTCTCCATTGCGCGGGCATTGCTCAAAGACCCTAAAATCTATCTTTTTGATGATTGTTTATCCGCCGTGGACACCGAAACCGAGGAAGAAATCCTGAACAATCTTAAGCATGCATCCCAGAACAAGACCACTTTAATTGTAAGCCACAGGGTGTCTTCCGCCAAAAATGCAGACAAGATCATTGTCCTTGAAAACGGTAAAATCATTCAAGAGGGCACTCATGACCAGTTGAACAATGTTGATGGATATTATAAAGAACTCTATATCAATCAGCTTTCAGGGAAAGAATAATAAAAAAGTTGCTGAATTAGCTTTTTTTTTACATTTTTGGTAGAATTATACAACATAAGAAACTAATTACAACACAAGACCACATGGGCGAGAAAGATATCATGGATCAGGAAGAGATTTATTCCAAAGTCTTACGGGCCGGGAGAAGAACCTACTTTTTTGATGTAAGGAGCACCAAGGCCGGCGATTACTACTTAACCATTACGGAAAGTAAAAAGTTTACCCATGATGATGGTTCTTTCCACTACAAAAAGCACAAGATTTACCTATACAAGGAAGATTTTACCGCTTTTAAGGAGATCATGGAAGAGATGATGGATTATATTATTGACGAAAAAGGTCAGGAAGTAATTTCTGAGCGTCATCAAAAAGACTTCAAAAAAGAAGAAAACGACATCAGCGAAAACGGAACCGCTTCAGGGAGTTTTACCGATGTGAGCTTTGATGACATTTAACAACATCATCTTATTAAAAAAAGAAGAAACGGCCTGCCAATGCAGGCCGTTTTTTTATTTTTATCAAACGACTAATTCAAAATGACCTCATGAAAAAAATCAACTTCCTATTCCTGGCGATAATCATGGGCCTAAATCTAAGTGCCCAACAAGTCACACTGGACTATTATCTCCCCAACAATATCTCGTACAATAGCAGCATCCCTAAACCCGCCGAAATCATCGGCCATGAGGTTGGGGAATGGCATGTGACCCATGATAAATTGGTATTCTACATGCAACAACTCGCTGCATCCAGCGACCGGATTAGCATTGAAAACCGGGGAACCACTTTTGAAGGAAGGCCTTTACTACTACTTACAGTCACTTCACCAAAGAATCATCAAAATCTGGAAACCATACGCCAACAACATGTAGCACTTTCCGAAGGAAATGGCAATACGGACACCGCCAACATGCCCATTGTGGTCTATCAGGGCTTTTCCATCCATGGAAATGAACCCAGTGGTGCCAATGCCGGATTGGCCTACGCCTATTACCTTGCTGCGGCCCAAGGTCCAGAAATTGAATCCCTTTTGGACAACACCATTATCCTTATGGATCCCAGTTTCAACCCAGATGGACTACAGCGCTTTGCCTATTGGGCCAATATCCACAAGAGTCAGAACCTAAATCCGGACAGCAACGAGAGGGAGTACCACGAGGTTTGGCCTGGTGGACGCACCAATCACTATTGGTTTGATATGAACCGGGACTGGTTGCCTGTACAATTACCGGAGAGTAGGGCCCGAATTGAAACCTTTCACCAATGGTTGCCCAATATTTTGACCGACCACCATGAAATGGGCACTAACTCCACCTTTTTCTTTCAACCTGGGGAGCCAACACGGGTACACCCATTGACCCCGAAAATCAACCAAGAACTCACCAAGGAAATTGGAAGCTATCATGCCAAGGCCTTGGACAAAATTGGTTCATTGTACTATTCCGAAGAAAATTACGACGACTACTACTATGGCAAGGGTTCCACATTTCCTGATGTGAACGGCGGCATCGGGATTCTTTTTGAACAAGGTAGTTCGCGGGGCCATATCCAGGAGAGTGACAACGGCCTCCTGACCTTTCCTTTTACCATACGAAACCAGTTTACCACAGCACTCTCTACCATAGAAGCCGCACAAAACATGCGAACCAAGATTTTGGATTACCAGCAAGGGTTCTATGCCGACATGCGCAACGAAACCTCTCGCAGTAAAACCAAGGCCCTGATTTTCGGGGACAGCAAGGATGCTTCCAAAACTTGGCATTTGGCAGAAATTCTTAAAAGACACAAAATAAAGTTCCATGAACTGGCCTCAGATGCCACCATCAATGGAAAAGCTTTTAAAAAAGGGCATAGTTATGTGGTTCCCATGAACCAGAAAAACCCAAGATTGATCAAGGCGATGTTTGAGAAGCGAACCACTTTTACGGACAGTCTCTTCTATGACATTTCGGCCTGGACCTTTCCATTGGCTTTCAATGTGGATTATACTGAACTTAACTCCCTGTCCAATGCAGGGCCAGAAGTAATCGATTTTAAACGTCCCGTAGGGAGTGTCAGTCAAAAAAGCAACTACGCCTATGTATTTGAATGGCATGACTATTACACTCCAAAAGCCCTGAACAAAATATTGGAAAAAGGATTGCGGGCAAAGGCCGCCAAGTCCCCATTTACTTTGGAGGGCACCCGGTATGATTATGGTTCCATCATGGTTCCGGTACAGAACCAAAAATTGGATACCGATGAGCTGTACGCCTTTTTAAATACCGTAGCCCAAGAAAGTGGCATCCATATCAGCGGGGTTTCCACGGGCCTTACCCAAGGCATAGATTTGGGGAGCAATGATTTTGAAGCCTTGAAACAACAGAAAGTAGCCTTATTGGTAGGTGAGGGTACCCGCTCTTACGATGCCGGGGAAATCTGGCATTTATTTGATACTCGGTACGATATGAAAATCACCAAAATAGATACCCGCTACTTCAACAGTGTCGACCTTGATTCCTATACTGCCTTGATCCTTACGGGAACCGGTTGGGGAGGTGGTACGCTTTTGGATAAAAAAGGTGCCGAAAAGGTCAAGGAATGGGTGAAAAATGGTGGTACCATTATTGGATACCGAAACACGGCCAATTGGTTTAAAAGCAATGAGTTCCTGGACCTTGTTCTACGTAAGGACACCTTGGTCGCCAAGAACATTGCCTTTGACCAAAAGGAGGATTTTCAAGGGGCCCAAGTTACGGGTGGTGCCATTTTTGAAGCCAAATTAGATCGTTCACATCCTATCAATTATGGATATAAAAATGATAGGTTGGCCTTGTTCCGAAACACCAACATCTATTTGGAACCGGAAAAGAACAGCTATGACAATCCCATCCAGTATACCAATAACCCGTTACTAAGCGGTTATATTTCAAAGGAAAACGCCGAACTCATCAGGAACAGTGTTCCGTTCAAAGTCAAACGAATGGGCAAAGGAAGGGTTGTACTATTTACGGACAATACCAATTTTAGGGCCTTCTGGTATGGCACCAACAAACTGTTGATGAATGCTATTTTCTTTGGGCCGATGATGTAATACCCATTTTTACAAGCACAAGATTTACCACGGCATGCCCAAATACAAAAAGGCATGCCGTTTTTGCATGGTACAAATGCCATAGGAGCACAAAACAAATACCATAGACCAATGGATAGACCAATAGCGCAAAACCAAAACGAAACGTAGCTTCAAATTCAGCTTCGGGAACCTTGGGCTTCAACACACTTCTCCACAACAAAACAAATGGAAGGTTCCATAACGTAAATATTACCTTTCGAAGGGAGTTCCCAACGTTCTTTTTTTCATCGACCTCCATTGAAAGATCTCCTTGGTCAATCAATACATTTACCGCTACAGGGTCAAGATACTGCTCACCATTTTCTCCCAGATTTTGTACTACACTATCATACTCTGTATTGGGGATATGGGTAGTACATTGCATGAGACCTTGCTGAACTTCTTCTTTTAGTCTGTTAATAAAATCAGGAGCAGTTTTATGGTCTTGGACAGAGATGGGATTCCCAAAAACCAAGGTCGCTGAATCCCCAGCTTGTTGGGGATAGGCATAGTTTTGTCCAATGGGCACCAACTGGATATCCCAATTTGGGTTTTGTTCCAAAGTGGCTTCAACAATACGGGTAAACCCTTTGCTAAGGGGTCTTACCCGTCTTTGCAAACTATGGTTAGCTTCGGGAAACAACACAATGGTGTGGTTGGCTCCCAGCAATTGGCCGCATTTTTCAAACACCGCCTTATTTTTGGGAACACTGGACTTACCATCCCTTATCCGATACACCGGCATCATTTGCAAAAAACTGAAAAAAGACTTAAAAAAAGAGGTCTTGAAAACATCGGATCGGGTCAAAAACCAAGGCTTTCTGCCACAATATACCGCAATCAGGAGCACATCCATAAGTGCATTCTGATGGTTGGAAAGAAACAACACCGGCCTATCCAAAGGAATAGTACTCCTACCCACTATCTTGATTTTCCGATAATAGAAAAACAAGCCTACAGCAACCCAAAGCTTAAGGATGGAATATGCCAATTGCCTCATTATACCAGTTCCTCTTTTTCAATGGGCCTATATCCCCAGACCGTTCCCAGCACCAATCCGGAAACGAGATGCCAAATTCCCCAAAAAGCGGTCAACAAGGCCATACCTCCCAAGCCATCAAAAAACGTAAAAATCAACAGCAGTCCCAATCCTGAGTTCTGGATACCGGTCTCTATGGTGATGCAGCGGATGTTCTCTTGGGACAATCCCAACGATTTCGCAACGGAAAATCCGGTCAACAGTGCCACCAGATTATGTACTACAACCAGCCAAAAAACGTAGAGCACATACTCCATAAAAACATCGATGTTCCTATATAAGGCCAAAAACACCAAGACCACAAAGAACAACAAAGAGCCTATTTTAAATCCTCTTGCCATTTTCTTTGCGGTACGAGGGGCATAATGGTTGAACAACATTCCCAACACCAAGGGTATGCCCAACAAAAGGGCCACCAATTTCACCATGTCATAAGGAGAAATGGAAACTTCCTTTAAAATGGAGGCCGTTGGCCCATACATTCCGCCCCAGAAACTTAGATTGACCGGGGTCATAAAAATGGCCAATAGCGTTGCAATAGCAGTCAAAGTGACCGACAAAGCTGCATTTCCTTTGGAAAAATGGGTGAAGAAATTGGACACGTTGCCCCCTGGGCAGGCCGCCACCATAAACATGCCCAACGCCATACTGGGTATGGGTTCCACCATCCAAACCAAGGCAAAGGTGATGGCCGGTAGCACCAAAAACTGACAAAAAACACCTGCAATCACCGGTTTTGGGGTCCGTAACAGGCGTTTGAAATCATTAAGGGTAATCTCCAAAGCCACTCCAAACATGACCAAGGCCAAGGCAATGTTCAAGGTCCAAAGCGATTTCTCATCAAAATTGATGTGTACCGTATCTATGATTTGCTCCAAAACAATGGTGTTACCATCACAATATACAGGATTCTTTCCATTAGAAGAAAGCTCATGAATTTTATACCTTTAAACCCTAAAAAAAGATATGGCCCGTACCCCAAGTAACATGCTCGCATTGGGCACCAAAGCCCCAGAATTTGAATTATTGGACACCGTATCCAATGAGACCCTTTCCTTGGAAAAACTGAAGGGAAAGAACGGAACCGTGGTAATGTTCATCTGCAATCATTGTCCTTTTGTGATCCATGTAAACCCAGAACTATCCAAATTGGGAAAGGAATACCAAGCCAAAGGAATTGGCTTTGTCGCCATTTCCAGTAATGATGTGGTCAATTATCCGCAAGATGCCCCTGACCTTATGAAGGAGAAGGCCAAGGCAATGGAATATTCTTTTCCATATCTCTATGATGAGACCCAAGAAGTGGCCAAGGCCTATGATGCCGCCTGCACCCCGGATTTTTACCTGTTCGAAGCAAATTTGGAGCTGGTTTACAGGGGACAACTGGACGATTCAAGACCAGGGAATGGCCTGCCCTTGACCGGTAGCGACCTGCGCAATGCCATGGATGCCGTTTTAAACGGAAACGCTGTCGATTCCAATCAGAAACCCAGTATTGGCTGCAATATTAAATGGAAATAAATGAAGCTCAATCCCAAAGAAGCACTCCAACAATTATCAGCCCAGGACGTTCCTTTTATAAACTTGTTTGAGCATGGCACCTTGTCCGTTGAGATCTATAAACCGGAAAAGGTGGACCTTCAACAACCCCATTCCAGGGATGAAGTATATGTGGTCATTTCGGGAAGTGGTGAGTTTTTGAACAATGGAGAAAGAACTACCTTTTCGCAAGGTGATTTTCTTTTTGTTCCTGCCGGGGTCGAACATCGATTTGAAAACTTTACTGATGATTTTGCCACTTGGGTACTTTTTTATGGCCCTGAAGGAGGGGAAAATAACCCATGAGCATGGAAGTCACTTTAGAAATTGTAAATCTAGCCAGATTGGACACGTACTGTTCGGTTGGGCAAAAATCGTATCGGGAGCATTATCTCCATTTGTGGGAGAATGAGGACCCAACCCCCTACATTGCCCATAGCCTTGAAAAATCTGTCGTAATGCAGGAGTTAGAGGACCCCAATGCGGCCCACTACCTTGTAAAAGTTGGACAGGAAGTCGCTGGAATTGTAAAATTGGTCAAGAATTGCGGTATTGATGAGCTTTCTGATGACATTTCCCTAAAAGCAGAAAAAATCTATCTACTGAAAGCCCATTCCGGCAAGGGACTGGGCAAAAAAGTGCTTCAACTGATTAAACAGGAAGCCTTGGCGCTAAAAAAGAAAGTGATCTGGTTGGATACCATGCAAAAGGGAAATCCCATTCAGTTTTATCAGAAAAATGGATTTGTGGTAAAACGAGAAAGCGAGCTTACCTTGGCTGGAGCCAAAGCTTCTGAAAAAGCCATGTACATTTTGACCAAAACCCTTTAAATCACCACCCTTTTCGTTCCAAAAGGTTCTTGATATGGGCGAAATGGTGACTACCGTGCCATGCGTAGCGTCCAATATTCTCTTTTAGGGTGGTCTCTTCATTCCCATCCGGATGGGTAAACTTCCGTTGAAGTTCTTCTTCTGACAGCCCTTTCAACAGATAGACCAACTTGGCATGTACTACCTTCAAATGGTCCAATGACATCTGTATAGGAGCCGATTTGGAATCAAACAACGCTGTCCAAGCCTTCTCATCATACGGTTTGATCAGTGGGTTATCTTCGGTAAGCGCCCACTTAAATCGGATGTAGCTATGGTGGTGACTGTCCGCAATGTGGTGTACCAATTGCCTTACGGTCCAACCCTCTGGCCTGTACGGAGTTTCCAATTGATCCTCGGAAAGCGGCAGGACCATTTCGGCCAAGCGTTGGGGAAGATTCTCCAAAACAGTGATCCATTCATCCAAATGGTGCTGTGTGATCGGATTGGGAATTTGATAATGCCCAATAGGGTAACGAAGTTGCTCCAATTGTTCTTTTTCCATATACCAAAAATAAGGAACTCTTCCACAGAATAGGATAGCGTTCAATCATAAAACGCAGAAGCGACCTCAATTTTAATACACTTTTAACGCCATGAAAAACATGCAATTAAATTATCTACTAATTTTGTAGGACAACTATTTTTTAATCTAAAAACAAAACATATATGGCCGCATTACGATTGGGCGATACCGCTCCTGATTTCACTGCCGCAACTTCCGAGGGCACATTGAACTTTTACGACTATCTTGGTGATGGTTGGGGCATTCTTTTTTCGCATCCCGCTGATTTTACCCCGGTATGCACAACAGAACTGGGCACAGCTGCCAAGTTCAAGGGCGAATTTGACAAACGCAACGTAAAAATGATGGCATTGAGCGTTGATGGTGCCGAATCCCACAAAGAATGGATCAAGGATATCAACGAAACACAGAACACTGTGGTCAATTTCCCCATCATTGCCGATGAGGACAAAAAAGTGTCCGACCTATATGATATGATCCACCCCAATGCAAACGATACGCTTACCGTTCGTTCGGTATTTATCATTGGCCCGGACAAAAAGGTAAAATTGATTTTGACCTATCCTGCATCCACGGGACGGAACTTCTACGAGCTTTTAAGGGTCGTAGACTCCCTACAATTGACCTCAAACCATAAAGTGGCCACACCCGCAAACTGGAAAAATGGGGAAAAGGTTGTGGTCAGTCCGGCCATTCCCACCGAAGAAGCAAAGCAAATCTTTTCGGGTGGGGTTGAAGAAGTTAAGCCGTATTTGAGGTTGACACCGGACCCCACTGCATAATCTTTTTTTAAGAAAAAATAACAAAAACCCTAATTATCAATAAATTAAACGTACATTCGCTGCTCAAATTAATTTTTTAGTATTTATTATGAGTAAAGGAACAGTAAAATTCTTCAACGATTCAAAAGGTTATGGCTTTATCACTGAAGAAGGTTCAGAAACAGATCACTTTGTACACATTTCAGGTCTAATCGATGAAATTAGGGAAGGTGACGTTGTAGAATTCGAACTACAACAAGGTAAAAAAGGATTGAACGCCGTAAACGTACAAGTTATTGATTAAGGTACAAACGCTCTTTTTTATAAATAAAACCCGGGTTTTTCCCGGGTTTTTTATTTTTTAAAAATTTGGACGCAACCTCTTTCCTTTTTTATATCTATCCTATAAAGACGTTCCCCCATAACCATTAAATAAAAATGCTATGAACACTTTTTTTGGGATACTCCTTCTCCTTTTGGTTGTTAACGCATTGCTACTTATTCTGAGTGTCAACGGTTCAAAAAAGGGCTTCTTCGGTGGAATTTTTCACAAAAATTAGGCCTCAACCTAAATATCAAGACAATACGGTAGGGGTTTTCCACGTTCAATTGTTATCATAGAAAGACAATATCCTATTATGGGCACATTCTTTACCGTTTTACTGCTATTACTTTTCCTGAACTTCTGCTTGCTTTTGGTCAGTGTCAATAGAGCCAAATAAAAAAAGCCTCCTGTTTTGGAAGCTTTTTATGTTGCACATCTCTGGAAGTTATTTATTTGACACCCATAAGTTCCACATCAAAAATCAAAGTGGCATCAGGTGGAATAACCCCTCCTGCTCCCGCACTTCCATAGGCCAAGTGTGAAGGAATCACAAAACGGGCCTTATCACCCACTTGCAATAGTCCAATCCCTTCATCCCATCCTGGAATAACCTGACCTACACCCAAGCTGAAGTCAATGGGTTGATTTCTTTTATAGGAGGAATCAAAAACCTGTCCATCGGACAAACATCCCTCATAATGTACAGAAACCGTGCTGCCTTTTTGAGGTTTGGCCCCACTCCCTTTTTGAATGATCTTGTATCGAAGACCACTATCGGTTTTGTCAAACCCAGCTGCCAATTCTTCCATCTCCGCTTCCGCTTTGGCCTTGGCTTCCGCAATTCGTTTCTCCCGGGCTCCCTCAAAGGTCCTGAAAGCCTCAATGGCATTCCAATTTTGGGCATCATCCCCTACCCTTACAATTTCCAAACTTTCAATTGTATCGCCTTGGGCAATGGCGTCCACTACTTCCTGCCCATGCTCCACATGTCCAAAAACAGTATGCTTGTTATCCAACCACGGTGTGGCCACATGGGTAATAAAAAACTGGCTCCCATTGGTACCAGGACCTGCATTGGCCATGGAAAGTACTCCCGGCCCCTCATGGGTCAACTCTGGGTGGAACTCATCATCAAATTTATATCCCGGGTCACCAGTACCGGTTCCCAAAGGACACCCCCCTTGAATCATAAAATCCGCAATCACCCTGTGGAACTTCAGTCCATCATAATAGGGTTTGCCCTGGGGTTTTGCCGAATTTTCCATGTTACCTTCTGCCAAAGCCACAAAATTACCCACGGTACCCGGGGTTTTGTCATACGTAAGCTTTACCAATATTTCACCTTTGGAGGTGTTGAATTTCGCGTAGATGCCGTCTTCCATATCTTCTGATTATAAAAATTATTGGATGTTATCTTTTACAAGATTGCAAAGGTAGGGGTTTTAAAGGGCAATCCCTTGAAGGTCCGATCTTTTGCCAAATAAGAAGTATTTTTATAGAGCAAAATTCACTGACCCATGAAACAGCTCGTCATCATCTTCCTCGTATTGGCAATAACAATCTCATGCCAAAACAAAACGGATACCCGTGGGTTTACCATCCAAGGAACCGCAAAGAATGTACCTGATGGAACCCATATTCTCCTGTACTTCTTTCCCAACACCCATAAAGTTGTGGATTCCACGGTTGTCATGGGTGAAAAGTTTCAATTTAAGGGAAATCTGGACCGTCCTACCTTGGCCCATGTACGAATGCCCAATAGTAGGGATGACAAGACCTTCTGGTTGGAAAATGCCGAAATACTAGTGGTTGGCGAAAAAGGACGTTTTATGGATGCCGAAATCACCGGCTCCAAAACACAAGATGAGTCCACCTTACTTTTGGCACGCAAAGATTCCCTATTCAATGAAATGGAAAAATTGGAGGCCATGGTAACGGACAGCAATAGGGACTCCCTTTTTACAATCTATGAGCAAATGCAGAATGTGGAGGTGGGCATCAACCAAAAGTTTATCGCGGAATATCCTGAATCCTATGAAAGCCTTACCCGATTGAACTGGTCCAAGGAACGTCTTGGGGGCCATAAGACCGAGCAATTGTTTTCTTCCTTGGGCACGGAACTACAGACTTCGGAGGAAGGAAAGGCCATACAGGAATTCATTGCCAAGAACCAGACCCTTGCCATCGGTGACACCTATGTCGATTTTAAACAGTCCGACCCAGATGGACAAATCGTCCGACTTTCTAACGTAAAAGGGAAGTATACCCTATTGGAATTTTGGGCCTCTTGGTGCGGACCATGCCGAAGTTTCAATCCTGAACTGGTGGAACTCCATGAGCAATACAGGGACCAAGGGTTCGAAATCTTGGGAGTTTCCTTGGATTCCGATGAAGGTCGATGGAAAGGGGCCATTGAAAAGGATGGGCTCACCTGGACCAACGTAAGCGACCTAAAAGGAGGCAACAATGAAGCCGCCATGATCTATGGGGTACGGGACATCCCGGACAATTTCCTCATTGATGAAAACGGGAAAATCGTAGCACGGTTTATCCGCGGGGACGCCCTAAAAAACAAGCTCAAAGAAGTATTTGAAATCAAATAGGAAGACCCTTTAAAATAAAAAGCATGGAAGACCCTTGGTTAAAACGATGGGACGAACGGTATAGCAACACGGCATACGCCTTTGGGGAAAAACCCAATGAGTATCTGCGAGAACAATTACAAAAACTCGAACCCGGGAACATCCTTTTTGCGGCTGAGGGCGAAGGCCGCAATGCCGTGTACGCCGCCAAATTGGGTTGGACCGTTTCCGCGTTCGACATCAGTACCGAAGGACGCAAAAAAGCTTTACAGCTTGCTGAAAAGAACAAGGTATCCTTGAACTATGAGGTGGGACAACTACCCGACCTCGCTTATACTGAAGGGCAGTTTGATGCCATTGCACTGATCTATGCCCATTTTCCAGCCTCCATTAAATCCGCATACCATAAACTACTCAGCAGCTATTTACGCAAGGGAGGAACGGTGATCTTTGAGGCTTTTGGGAAAAAGCATCTGCCGTACCGGGAGAAAAATCCCAAAGTGGGCGGCCCAAGGGATTTGGAAAGCCTTTTCTCCATCGAAGAATTGCTCGAAGATTTTACGGATTATGAAATCACCGAACTTGTAGAAAAGGAAGTTGAGCTCAACGAAGGGCTTTACCATTCGGGAACCGGTTCTGTGGTGCGGTTTGTGGGACGGAAAAAATAAAATTACCCCCATCACCCTTTTTAGAAACTGAAAACCCCGAACTTCCACCAAAAACCTGCCGGATGACAAAAATCACCTCAAAGCCCAACTGCGGAAACTCCCCCAAAATGGCATTCCTGAAAGAATTCAACATTGCCTTTGCCAAAGCCAATGTGAAGTTCCTTCTGGACAGCGTAACGGATGATATCGTCTGGACCATTGTTGGGAATGGAAAAATAGAGGGTAGAGAGCAATTTGCCGATGCATTGGAACAAATGACCACCGAAAACATATCGGAATTGATCTTGGACCAAATCCTTAGCCATGGAAAAGAAGGGGCTGTACGCGGGACCATGGTGATGCGGAACGGAAAGCAGTATGCCTTTTCGGACTTTTATGAGTTCAAAGGGGCCAAAGGCGAAAAGATTAAAACCATGACCTCCTACGTCATCAAACTATAAACGAACCGCAGAGATTCACAAGGAATGAAATCGAACATTGAAACCATAAAGGAGCTGTACCAAGACTTCTCCAAAGGAGACACCAACGCCATAAAGGAGAAATTTGCCCAAGACATTGAATGGATCCAAATGAAGGGCTTTCCCAATGGAGGGCACCATATTGGGTTTGATGCCATTCTCAAGAACGTGTTCCAGAATTTTGGCGAGAACTGGACCTCTTGGGCCGCAACCATTGACGAATATGTGGATGCAGGCGAATCGGTCTTTGCGATTGGACAGTACAAGGGCACTTATGGCAAAACAGGAAAATCCATGACCGCGGATTTTGCCCATCGGTATGTCCTGAAAAATGGAAAGATCACCAAGTTTACCCAATATACGGATACCAAATTGGTGGCCGATGTGATGGAGTGATCACCTTAAAACCTAAAAAGCTCCAACAAGGGAACCTCAAGAACTTGGGCAATTTCATATAAGGTGTAGACCGTGGGATTTACTTTTCCATTTTCAATCTTCTCCAAAGCTTGGCGGTCTTTCTTGCATGCACGTGCTAAATCGGCTTGGCTCCACCCCTTTTCTTCCCGGAGTTGAACCACGCGTTTTCCCAGCTTCTTTTTTAAACCTTCTCTGTTCACAAAACAAATGTCAACTATTAATGTGACACTTTTGTCATACAAAAGTTTGACAACTCGATTAAATATTTTATTATTGTCATATAATTGTATGACAATTGAGTAATTTCAAGACCCTAAAAATCCATTCCAAATTCCGTCGCCGTACCTGGGACAACATTCTGGTGCCCGAAATACGGTTGGAGGGCCATTGGCTCAAGGAACTTGGTTTTGAGGAGGGAAAAACGGTACAGGTGATCATGCAGGAAAAAAAGCTTACCCTTGTTATTTTGGAACAAAATCCCGACCAATCCACCTCATAGGATCAAACCGTTCCCAAACATGCATATAGCCTACAAACGCCTCCCCGAAGTGGAAAATTCGCAGCTCATTGCCTTAATGAACCATCCCTTGGTCCGCCGCCAAATGCCCTTGCTAAAAGAAAAATTCACCGAGGAGCACTGCAAGGCCTTTATCGCTGCCAAGGAACAACTGTGGCAGGAACACGGGTACGGGCCATGGGCCTTTGTGGTGGATGGCACGTTTGCAGGTTGGGGCGGTCTACAGCTCGAAAATGGGGAGGCCGATCTGGCCTTGGTCCTCCATCCGGATTATTGGGGACTGGGCAAAAGCTTGTATAAAGGCATCATTAAAAAGGCTTTTGGGGAGATGGGACTGCCTTCGGTAACCGTATTGTTCCCGCCCACGCGCACCCGCGTACAAGGTTTGCTTCGCTTGGGGTTTGTAAGGGAACGTGAGCTCCATATGGGCAATGAACGGTTCATCAGGTACCGCTTATGGAACCCAAATGCGGGAGAATCCCATAAGTCTTAAATTTCTGGAAATCTCATAAATTTTGCCGATTTTTATAGGATTGTTTGTACCGATTTTACAGTTGTATGGGGAAAAGAAAAAAGCAGGCGAAAATTTTACGGGTTTTTAGAAAAGTGCACCGTACCACGGGTGCCTTTTTATTTGTGTTCTTCTTTTTCATATCGGTCTCCGGCCTGTTGCTGGGCTGGAAGAAAAACACCGCCGGGATGATCCTTCCCGAGTCGCAAAAGGGCACTTCCACCGATCTACGGGACTGGCTCTCGGTGGACAGTCTGCACACCATTGCCTGCAACACCTTGCACAACTCCGTTTCGCCACAGCTTTCCTTGGAACTGGACCGGATTGATATGCGAAAGGACAAGGGCATGGTAAAGTTTGTCTTTGTGGACGAATACTACGAGGTACAGTTGGATGGCGCCACAGGCGATGTACTTTCCATTGGCCAGCGCCATTCCGACTTTTTGGAAAAAGTACATGACGGCTCCATTCTGGACCGTTATCTGGGAACTTCGGGAGTGATAAAATTGGTATATACTACCGTCATGGGAGTTTCGCTACTGGTCTTTACCATTACCGGTTTTTGGCTGTGGTACGGCCCCAAAAAAATGCGAAAGACCACAAAGCCAAAGCTTGTTTCAACCTCAAAGTTGGGGTGAATGGTCATTTTGGTATATTAGGCGTATGATCTAACCCTAAATACCAAACATTATGACCAAAGGACGAATGGAAGCTTTCAGCGATGGCGTACTGGCCATCATCATCACCATCATGGTTTTGGAAATCAAGGTTCCCCACGGGGAGGAATTCACGGACCTTGTACCATTGATCCCGGTTTTTTTGAGCTATGTGCTCAGTTTTATCTATTTGGGCATCTATTGGAACAACCATCACCATATGATGCATACGGTAAAAAAGATCACCGGAAAGGTACTTTGGGCCAATCTGCATCTTTTGTTCTGGCTCTCCTTGGTTCCCTTTGTGACCGGATGGATGGGTGAAAACCATTTTGCGGAAAACCCAATTGCCCTATATGGTGTCATCCTTTTGATGGCGGCACTGGCGTATTTCTATCTTCAGTACACCATCATTAAAACACAGGGAGAGGACTCCGTATTGAAAAAGGCCGTAGGCAAGGACTTGAAAGGCAAACTTTCCCCTATTCTATACCTTATTGGAATCGCTTTTGCTTGGATCACCCCATGGGTATCCGGGGCCATGTTTGTCTTGGTGGCCCTGATTTGGCTCATCCCCGACAAAAGAATCGAACGGATGTTGGAAGGTTAACCCTTGGTTATCCTTTTATTTTTGAAGTTGGAATGGCACCGTATTTATCCATTAGGTACACCAGACTGGCCATGGAGGCCGCGCCCAGTTCCAGCTCGCGTTTGTTCACATGCTCAAAAGTGTCGTTCTCGGCATGGTGATGGTCAAAATACCGTTGTGAATCGGGCACCAGACCGGCCAGGACAATATCGGGGTTTTTCATGGGGCCAATGTCGGCACCACTATACCCTTTCACGAACAAATGGATCAAATAAGGCTCGAACAAGCTTTTCCAGCTTTGGATCTGGTCAAAATTTTCATCGGAACAATCCAGTGAAAAACCCCTTGGGGTAAATCCACCTGAATCGCTTTCCAAGGCAAAGACGTGGTTTTCGTTCTTGCTTTGGGCCACTTCAGCATATTTGTTACCTCCGCGGAGGCCGTTTTCCTCATTCATGAACAACACTACGCGAATGGTACGCTTGGGCTTGTATCCCGTTTTCTTCAACAATCGAAGAACGTCCATGCTCTGTACACAGCCAGCACCATCGTCATGGGAACCATCACCCAAATCCCAAGAATCCAAATGTCCACCTACGACCATGACCTCGTTGGGATAGGTACTTCCCTTAATCTCGCCAATGACGTTATAGGATTGTACATCCTCGTATTGCTTGCAATTCTGCTTAAAATAAAATTTGATGTTGGGATTAAGTTTTAAGGTAGTGCTCAACAAATCGGCCCCGTTGGTACTGATGGCCGCCGCCGGAATCCTTTGCGAAACGGGCGTATCGCCATAGCTCATGGAGCCTGTATGCGGATAATCATCCGAACGCAGGTTCATGGAACGCACGATTACACCAAGTGCACCATACTTTGCCGCCTCGGCCGCACCGGAATACCGTTGGTCCACACAACCGGAATACGACGCGAAAGTACTGATCAGCGTAGGATCCATAGGTCGATTGTAAAAGACAATCTTTCCTGCAATTTTGTCCTTACCCAGTTTTTGAAGGTCTTCTATCCCCTGCACCTCAACAATATTGGCCTTTAGGCCACCATCTGGTGTGGCCACGGAACCTCCCAAGGCACAAATGGGCATGTTGGTAGTGAGTCCGGGCTTGGTCTCCATGTAGGCAAACTCGGGGAGTCCCCTCACCCATTTGGGTACCATTACGGGCTGCAACCATACTCGGTCCAAGCCCAAGGAATCCAATTGACCTTTGGTGTACTCCACAGCCTGTTGGGCCTGCACCGAACCTGACAAACGACCACCAATCTGGTTGGAAAGGTAATTCAACCATTCGTACGCCTGCCCATCGGTTAGGGCTTTATCGTATATGGCCTTGATCTGTTTTTCGTCGTCCGATTGTGAAAAAAATGGGGTACTTGCCAGCAAAAGGGCCAAAAGGAGTACTTTTCTCATGGGGATTCTTTTTCCAGTTCTTGTTTAAAGGTTTCTAAATTAGCCTTTATTTTATCATCGAGCTCGGGTTCCTTGATATCTTTGTACTTTTTTAACGCTTCCAGCATCACGGATGCCACAATGACCCGGGCCGCCTCCTTATTGTCCGCAGGAACCACAAACCAAGGTGCGTGGTCCTTTGACGTTTTGTTCAGGGCTTCCTCATAACATTTTTGATAGTCGCCCCAAAGTTTGCGCTCTTCAAGGTCACCGGGGGAGAACTTCCAGTTTTTTCGCTTTAAATGGATTCTTCGTAATAATCGTTGACGTTGTTCTTCTTTGGAGAGATGCAGAAAGAACTTGAAGATCACGGTCCCATTTTCCGCCACATGCTTTTCAAAATCATTGATTTGTCTGTAGCGTTTCTCCCAAAAAGCATCATCTATATCGGAAACGGACTCCACATCCGGTAAATTTTCACCCAAAATATATTCGGGGTGTACCTTGGTGACCAGTACATTTTCATAATGGGTCCTGTTGAACACGGAAAACTTGCCCCGTTCCGGTAAGGCAACATAATGCCGCCATAAATAGTCGTGCCGCAACTCTAAAGGTGTGGGCACCTTAAAACTATGCACCACAACTCCCCTTGCATTAAAGTCTTTGAAGACTTCCCTGATCAAGCTGTCCTTTCCCGCGGTGTCCATGCCCTGCAAGCAGAGCAAGACCCCATATTTTCCATGGGCGTACATGGTATCCTGGAACTCCCCCAAATCCTTCCGGATATTCTTGAGCGCTTTTTTCAATTCCTTTTCAGAGGCTCCAAAATCCTGATATGTAGTTAATTGAGATAAATCTATCTCTTCTTTTACCCTATATGCTTCCGTATTGATTCTTTCCATGGGATTGAATATAGTCCATTTTATCCACTCTTTCAACTGATAAAAAACTGTCGTTCATCGACATTTTTACCGTTTATGGGACAAGAGTGCTTTTTTATCGATTTTATTCCACCTTCGCTCTGGCTTGCCCCTAACTTAGTGAAACCTAAAAACGCAACGTCCCAAATCCAATGCGTTATGAAATATAGAAAAATTACCCTACTTATGGTCTTTGCCATGGTCCCTCTAGGCCTGTGGCCCATGACATCGGCATCAAGCGCCAATGCTTGTGAATATGCCAATTCCAACCTCGAGTACATCAAAAGTAAAATTGAGGATGCTGTTGTTGCCAAAGACTTTGGAATGGCAAAATACCATGCCTACAAAGCTTTGAACGGTATCGAAAAAACCCGGTCCAACTTTTTGGATTGCGGTTGCGAGGGCACCATTGAAAGTCTTGAAAATGTACTTACTGAACTAAAGATTGCCACTAAGACGGATTCTTTCAAAACTTCCAAAAAATCACTGCACCTTGCCTTGGAGAACACTATGATAGGCATCAAGGTTTTACGCGTCTATGAACAGGAAAACGCCAGTGTCTACAGCAACTCCATGTTGGTAATGAATACAAAAGAAGCCTTGGACAACCAAAACGGAATGTTCCTTACCCATGAAGGTGCTGTAAAACAACAGGTACACAATTGTCTTTTGGGCTTTGAGTCTTCCTTGGAAAAAGTGGTGAAAGAAGTGGATTGCGATGAAGCCAGAAGGTTTGTCAACAATATTTATGAGGAATCCCGGTTGATTTTGCTCAACACAGAGCTATCTCCACACAAAAAGGAATACCATCAACGGGTAAAGACCCTGACCCAGGACGCCTTGACCCAGCTCGATGATTGTGCCGTTATCGACTGATCTATTTACTGGCGAAGAGTTTTACGTCTTCCTCTGACACCTCCTTACCCCCTAGAATAATGAGTCGCTCCACCACATTACGGAGCTCCCGCACATTACCGGTCCAATCATAGCTCTTGAGCAATTCGGTGGCCTTTTTTGAAAAATCCTTGGGTGCAGTGCCTTGTTCCGAAGCTATTTTCTTGGCAAAGTGTTCAATAAGAGTGGGGATATCGTCCCGTCTGTCGTTCAACGCAGGTACCTTTATCAAAATCACTGCCAAACGGTGGTAAAGGTCTTCCCTAAAATTACCTTCCTCTATTTCCTTTTTTAAATCTTTGTTGGTAGCGGCCAATACCCTAACATCCACTTTGATGTCCTTGTCCGAACCTACCCTGGAAATTTTGTTTTCCTGGAGGGCCCGAAGCACCTTGGCCTGTGCCGAAAGGCTCATATCCCCTATCTCATCCAAAAAGATGGTGCCTTTGTTGGCCGCCTCAAACTTTCCTGCCCTATCCTTGACCGCGGAGGTAAAAGCTCCCTTCACATGTCCGAAAAGCTCACTTTCTATAAGTTCTGAAGGTATGGCCGCACAGTTCACCTCAATAAAGGGGGCTGCGGACCTAGGGCTTTTTTGATGCAGCCAGTGGGCCACCAATTCCTTTCCGGTACCATTGGATCCTGTTATCAAAACCCGGGCGTCGGTCGGGGCCACTTTTTCTATCATTTCCTTAATGACCTCAATTTCTTCACTATCACCCACCATTTCATAGTTCTTGGACACCTTCTTCTTGAGTATCGTATTCTCTACCACCAATTCCTTTCGGTCCAAGGCGTTACGCACCGTGGTAAGCAATCTGTTAAGATCCGGTGGTTTTGAGATATAGTCAAAGGCACCCATTCGCATGGTGTTCACGGCGGTATCCAGATCACCATGCCCGGAAATCATGATAAAGGGGGTTTCCGGTTTTATTTTCTTTGCGGCCTCCAATACTTCCACCCCATCCATTTTGGGCATTTTTATATCGCAAAGGACCAGATCAAAGTCTTCTTTTTTAATGGCCTCGATACCACTCAACCCATCTTCGGCCTCTTGTACATTATACGTATCGCTCTCTTCGACCAAAATTTTAACCAAAACCCGCCTAATGGCGGATTCGTCTTCTATTACCAAGATTTTAGACATACACGTGTTTTAAAAGATTCCTATTTTGAACCCAGTCCTAATATAAAAATTTGCCTCATTATTCAACAAATAAACATCGCCTTGTTTGTCGTTCCGCAACTTTCCTTCTTGTTCAAAAGAGCGTCCGGCCATTAGAAAAAGGGACATGTTCTTGGTTATATTGTACTGATATCCCAGCGTACCTACCAAGGCGGTCAATGATATTTTAGATGCTATTTGATTATAGGGCAAAGCAATATTGTCCTGGATATTCATAAAATATCCATCCAAGAATAGTGCCAATTCCAAAGAATGCTTTTCATTGAAGTGATGGCGAAAGTTGGAACGGGGTATTCCCATGGTATAGGACCATTTGGGATGAAACTTCTTGTAGTAATTGATCAAGGGCAAGGGCACTGGAATACCGGTGGTACTGTTATAGGTGAGCCCCAGTACTATTCGAAAAGGCTTATCGGCATCGGGCTGTTCTTTCCAAAATGCAGCCGTGGCGTTCATAAAAAAATCATCGGTAATGGTTCCGCTTGTAAAATTGGAGGCCATTCTCGGGGTAAGAATCGCCACAAAATTCCAACTGGGATTCCATTTGGTAATGAGCCCCAAGTTCATGTCCACTACATGAAAACGAATCAGTTCACTTTTATCAAAAGGAAAGTCTTGGGAGTATCCAATATCAAAACGGTTGTACTCCATACCTGTAATCAGGTAATCCTTTTTGGCATTGATCTTTATGGGCAGATTGAACAGGAACTTGTACCGCTGGGTCTTGATTCCCGAATCGTTTTCAGGAATGTTAAGGTATTCCACTCTTAAAATATCGGTACTCTGACCCAACGCTTTTGGACCCAAAAGTACCATAAGGGCTGTTAAACATCCCCCAATTATTGAATTGCGTGCCGAGGTCTTTATTTTTTTAAGGTTTTTGCTGAATGATATGTACATCTCGCTGCGGAAACGGAATACTTATATTGTTCTCTGCGAACAATGCATTGATCTTATACCGCATTTCACTCTTTACCCGCGGATCGCTAAAGCTATCATTGGTAAAAAAATGTACGGAAAACATGAGGGCCGAATCCCCAAAATCATCAAAAAGCACAAAGGGTTTGGGATTTTTCAGGATTTGTTTTTGTTCCGCGGCCACCCTCTCCAAAATCTGGGTCACCAACTGCACATTACTCCCATAGGCCACTCCTACACTTACACTTTCGCGCGTGGTGCGGTGGTTTTGGGTGTAGTTGTACATGATATCACTGATGAACTTGTGGTTGGGTATGATCACCACCTTGTCGTCCCGGGTTATGGCCCTTGTGGTTCTGAGCTTTATCTCAAAAATCTTGCCCACTTTGTCATCCACCTCCACAATATCCCCCACTTGAAGGGATTTGTCCACAATGATCATAATACCTCCAAGAATATCCTTGAAGAGTTCCTGCAGCGCCAAACCCAAACCCACGAACAGGGCGGCAGAGGCTGTTATGATCAACGTGATGTCTATTCCCGCACCACTCAGAGTGACCAGGATCACCACTAGATAAATTACATAATTGGTAAACTTGAAGACGCTGGAAAACTTTTGTTTGTCTTCGCGCTCCATTTTATGGGTAAGTAAATATCTGATCCATTTAAGGGCAAACTTGGCCACCACAATACTGATGGTCAGCAATAGAAGCAATCCAATAGTAAGGTTAATGGTCTTTTCCCCTTCACCGATATGGAATCCGAGGTTGAGGAAATCCTTTATGGAACCCCATATATCCTCTTTGATGATCTCCTCTATTTCGTTATCTACCTGCATGTCAATATCGTAACCACTTGATCAACTCCTTATACGTTGGTTTTTTGCCATACATCAAGATCCCTACCCTATATATTTTAGCCGCCAAGGACACAATTCCCAAAAAGGTAATGATCAATAGGGCTATGGACACCAACAATTGCCATAAAGGTACACCACCTTCTCCAATTCCCCCAGGCAAACGCATCAACATTACAATGGGCGAGGTGAGTGGAAATAATGAGAAGCCTACTGCAATAGGTCCATGTGGGTTACTGAAAACAGAAAAGAACCCCACATAAATGGCCAACATAAGCGGCAAAATAATCGGAAAAATAAATTGCTGTGTGTCTGTTTCATTGTCCACGGCGGCACCAATAGCAGCATAAATGGAACTGTAGATCAGATAGCCCAGCACAAAATAGATGAAAAACGATACGATCAACAATCCCCAAGGAATATCCAATATCTCCCTGGCATACGTCATCATCTCACTATCCATGGTGGCCAGTTGCGACATCTCGTTCATGGCACCGGGGGGCATATTGGAACTCTCCGCCATGGATCCCAAATCAATCCCAAAAAGCATCACGGCTAAGAAGAGCAACAGTGAGGCGGATATCAACCAGATGGTAAACTGGGTAATCCCGGCCAGGGAGGTACCAATGATCTTGCCCAACATCAGTTGGAAGGGTTTCACCGAAGAGATGATCACCTCTATGATCCTACTGGTTTTCTCCTCAATGACACTGCGCATTACAAATCCACCATAAATAATAATGAACATCATGATGGCATAGCCAAAACCCCCTCCAATAAACGCCTTGATCTCATTGATACCCTTTACGCTCTTTTCGCCATCAAAGGTGGCCAGATTGATTTCAAAAGGTTGTTCCACTTGTGAAAATTGATCTTGGGACACCCCTAATTTTTCCAATCGGCCTTGGCGCAACCGTCTTTGTATGATGCCCTCCAGATGCTGGGTCATCTGTGTATTGGGATTGTCCTTGGTATACAGATAGGCAGATTTTGCCACTTGTTCCACGTCTTTTCCATAGGGGAGATACAATAGACCATAATACCCCATGGAATTAATCGAGTCCTTAGCATCATCCAAGCTAAGTCCATCCAAATGGATATAAGAGATTTGTTCCGTAGGTTTAAATTCCTGATGAAAAAAAGCACTTTCATTGAGAATGGAAATCACCCGTTTCTCATTGTCGTTTATCTTGGTGAGGTAGGCAATCAATACAATCATGCCCACAATCAAGAGGGGGCTAAGAATGGTCATGACAATAAACGAACGGTTCCTCACCTTTGCCAAATACTCCCGTCTAATAATCAAACCCAACTTACCTATCATTGTCCTTCTTGTTTACGGTTTGAATAAAAATATCGTTGGCCGAGGGTATGGTTTCCTCAAAACGGTTCACATTGGCCACACTGGAAAGCTCTGCCAATATTTTAGCAGTGTGGGAAGACGGCAATTGCACCCTAAAATCCAATTGGTTTTCTACACTATCAAAACTGGAAGATAGGATGTTGTGGTTTTTGTTCAAGTTCTCCATCAAAGCGTCTGCATCTTGCTGGATTTCCAATCCTACATTAAAAATATTGTTCTTATAGGCTTTTTTGATCTCAGAGAGTTTGCCATCCAATATTTTCTCCGACTTATGAATCAGGGCAATGTATTCACAAAGTTCCTCAACGGATTCCATACGGTGGGTGGAAAAAATAATGGATGTTCCCTTTTCCTTAAGCTGAAGAATCTCATCCTTGATGATATTGGCGTTTATGGGATCAAAACCACTGAAAGGTTCATCGAAAATCAACAGTTTGGGCTCATGGAGCACGGTAACTATAAATTGGATCTTCTGGGCCATCCCTTTGGAGAGCTCTTGGATTTTTTTGTTCCACCAATCCCCAATATCCAAACGATCAAACCAATATTTCAAGCGCTTTTTGGCTTCAGCCTTGGAAAGACCTTTGAGTTGTGCCAGATACAAGGCCTGTTCCCCCACCTTCATGCTCTTGTACAAACCGCGTTCTTCCGGCAAATATCCTATATAGGATATATGTTGCGGTGCCAAGGGTTCCCCATTGAACAAAATCTCACCGGTATCCGGATGTGTTATTTGGTTGATGATACGTATAAAAGAGGTCTTACCCGCCCCATTGGGACCTAGTAGACCATAGATGCAATTCTTAGGTATATTGAGTGAAATGTTGCTCAGCGCGGTATAGTTCCCATATGATTTGGAAACATTTTTGGCAACAAGGATGTTATCCATGCATACATTTTTTTCAAAGATATGTATTTGCCCAAAAAGATTGGTTTTCCCCTAAAACAAAAACCCACCCTTAAAAATTTCAAGGATGGGAAAAAAATTGCTATGAAAAAGAAAATTAGATATTGGTCACCCAACATCAGTTTCAAATATACGTTTTTTATTTAAACAGCAAGTTTTTTCTTCTTAGGAGAACATGTCTTTCACCTTTTCAAAAAAGGATTTGTCCGATTTTTCGGGCTTTGGGACAAAATTCTCATCACTCTGCATCCGTTCAAAAAACTCCCGTTGTTCCTTGTTCAGCTCCTTAGGAGTCCACACATTCACATGGACCAAAAGGTCTCCACTGCCATAGCCATTAATACTGTTGACCCCTTTTCCGCGGAGCCTCAGTATTTTTCCGGATTGGATTCCAGGCTCCAGTTTTATGCGAACCTTGCCTCCAATGGCATCAATTTCCTTGGAACTTCCCAACACAGCCTCCGAAATACTCACATAAAGATCGTAGTGCAGGTTATCTCCTTCCCTTTTTAGGGTTTCATGTTCAAGGGTTTCAATAGCTACCAAAAGGTCTCCCGCGATTCCATTTCCAGGAGCGTCATTCCCTTTTCCAGATACTTTTAGCTGCATGCCATCCTCAACACCCGGTGGAATTTTAATGGAAACGGTCTCTTCCTCTACCTTAAGTCCTTGGGCGTCTGCCCCTGAAGGACGATGATCTATGGTCTGACCGGAACCGCCACAGGTATGACAGGTGGTCGCGGTCTGCATTCGACCCAAAATAGTATTGGTAATCTTGGTAATCTGTCCACTTCCATTACAGGTTGAACAGGTTTTGTAGGTTACGCCGTCTGCCTGAAGTTTTCTTCTCACCTTCACCTTCTTCTCCACGCCATTGGCCACTTCCTCCAAAGTCAGTTTTACCCGGATACGCAGATTACTTCCTTTCATCCTACGCTGGCCTCCACCACCAAATCCGCCAAATCCGCTGAAACCTCCTCCAAAGGCACCTCCAAAGATATCCCCAAACTGACTGAAGATATCGTCCATGTTCATACCTCCGCCACCAAATCCGGAACTACCATCGAAAGCAGCATGACCAAACTGGTCGTATCTTGCTCGCTTGTCCGGGTCGCTCAACACTTCATAGGCTTCGGCGGCCTTCTTGAACATCTCCTCTGCCTTAGTATCCCCAGGGTTTTTGTCCGGATGGAATTCAATGGCCTTTTTTCTGTAGGCTTTCTTTATTTCTGCAGCGGATGCTCCTTTTGAGACCCCCAATATTTCGTAAAAATCCTCCTTCATAAGCTATTAGTTGCCAACAACCACCTTAGGGTGCCGAATGATACGGTCTCCAAGCTTAAAGCCTTTTTCGACCACATCAATGATTTTACCTTTCAATTTTTTATCGGGTGCCGGAATTTGGGTAATGGCATCGTGTACTTCCGCATCAAACGTGTCGCCTTCCTTCACCTCAATCTGCTCCAAGCCTTTATTCTTTAGGGTTTCCTTGAACTTATTGTTGATAAGCTCAACGCCTTTGAACATTTCTTTGTCATCGGATTTTGCAAGCTCCTTCAAGGCACGGTCAAAATCGTCCATTACGGGCAACAGGGAGACCATGACTTCCTGTCCGGCCGTTTTGAACAGCTCCATACGTTCCTTTGAGGTTCTTTTCTTAAAGTTTTCAAACTCGGCAAAAAGCCTCAAAAACTTATCCTTCTCCTTGGCCAGTTCCTCACGTAGCCCCTCCTCTTCGGAAATCTCTTCTGCACCGTTCATATTTTCATCGTTCAGCTCAGGATTGACCGTTTGGGCTTCTTCAGAAAACCCTTCCATATCCTCAACTTTACCTTTCTTGCTCATATGCTTCTGTTTTATTCTTTTTTAGGAATGGCAAAATTACTGCCAATTGCTCGAAAATGTCAAAATGTCACCACAAAACATAAAAAAATCCGCTCTAAGCGGATTTATCCTTTGCAAAAAACTTCATCAACCCATCACACAAGCTCTTCGGAAACAGAATCTACCGAGGCATTTTCATCCTTTTCGGCATAAATATGTTGCAGTGCCAAACAAATATTGGGGTGTTGAAAGGCGAACCCTTCGTTTTCAATCTTTTTACTGCTCACCCGCTGACTGGCCAACAGCAGGTATGACATTTTACCCAAAAGCATTTTCAGGACGAACTTGGGCACATGGGGCAACCATAATGGCCGATCTAAATTACGTGCCAGTTCTTTGGTCATTTTGGCATTGGTCACCGGGTTGGGGGCCACACCATTGTATACCCCATCAAGATCATTTTCCAAGATGAACACAAATAATTGTGCCAAATCCTCAATATGGATCCATGATTGCCATTGTTCACCGCTACCCAACGGTGCCCCAACATACTTTTTGACCGGGAGCGCCATTTGGGGCAAAGCCCCTCCTTGATCGGACAATACAATCCCTATCCGAATCTTGGAGACATTGACTCCCAAATTTTTAAAGGTATCCACCTCCGCTTCCCATTTTTGGGCCACTTCACCTACAAAACTGTCATCCACTTGGGGTTCCTGTTCATCGTAAAACTTAGAGAGGGAGTCTGGATAAATCCCAATGGCAGATGCCGAAATCAGCAATCCAATGGAAGAATCCAGTTTTTCCATGGCCCTATACAACGTCTGTAGGCTGTTGATACGGCTCGAAAGCACCTTTTTTTTATGAATCGGCGTCCAACGTTTGGCAATACTTGCCCCAGCTAGGTTGATAATGGCATCGACCCCATCAAAACAGGCCATATCCAATTCACCTTTACTTGGGTTCCAATAAAAGCCCCGATAATCTTCGGATTGCTCAATTTTCCGTTTTTGTGTCGTTAAGTAATTCACGGTAATACCTTTGGACTGCAATACCTTGACGATTGCCCCACCGATTAAACCCGTAGCTCCTGTAATCAACACCTTCATACAATCATTTTAATGCAAATTTACAGGTTTAAAGTGCTGTTCCTTAGGTATTAATTTAGGTTTAACACAAATATGCCGACTTTAAGTGAATTTAAGATAATGAAAGGTGGCCCCGTTAACAAAGCCTTGATACGATTCAATCTTTAGTGGCTCGAAGCATTTCCCGTTTCCCCGGTGGACCGGGCAGCCGCTCTACGGTAAAGCCCACATGCTGCATGGCCCTTCGTACGCTTCCCTTGGCGGCATAAGTGACCAGAACCCCATTGGTTTTGAGTGCCCGATACATCTTTTCAAAAATTTCCTCGGTCCATAATTCTGGTTGTACCCGAGCACCAAAGGCATCATAATAAATTAGGTTGTACGTATCCGAATCGGTTATTTCCTTGAAATCTTTCTGCTGTTTGTGCAATGAAAAATCTTGGGTAATCAACGTACTCTTTTCCCAAGGGGACCGATGCATTTCCTCGAACTTCTCTTGATGGTCCAAGGCATTCAATTGGGTACAATAATCCAATTCCGCAATTTCTTCCATGGATACCGGGTAGGCCTCTACCCCAACATAGGTTATGTCCAGTTGTTGTTTTTTGGATTCCAAAAGGGTTATCAAGGCATTCAATCCAGTTCCAAAACCAATTTCCAGAAGTTTAATATTGGTGTTATTGAACAGTCGTAATCCGTGCTCGATAAAAACATGGTAAGCCTCTTGGATCGCCCCATGCTTGGAATGGTACTGTTCGTCCCAATCTTCTATTTGGATGGTCTTTGAACCATCACCGGTAGTTATGATCTTTCGTTTCAAATTCAATCTTTGATGAGAACCCCTTCGGCCTCAAACCGAAGTATCCGTTTGGGCTCTTTGATTTGATTGATTTCTTCCTCCGAAGCACCGCTATCCTTTGCATAATGCTTTTGGTCATCCACCGACATTTCCTCCAAAAAAGCAACGCCTTGCATCAATACCTTTTTATCCGCGGCATCTTTGGGCACAAAAAAACCGTAATCTTTGAATCTTACGAACACTTCTTCTTCGGGAGCAATCTCTACCTTCATCCAACATCCCTTTGCCTGACAAACTTCCCTGATCTCTCCAGACAATTGTGTTTGCAAGGAATCCTTAGCGGTAAGACCTGTATAAATGGCCTTGCCTTCATTCACTTTTTCAGATATGGCAAACTCCTCACCATAATACGCGCCTTCCCCCGAGTGCTGTGCCAAAACGACTCGTATGGAAAAGACTAAAAAAACAGTACAAAAAATGTTAAAAGACCTCATTTTAGACAATATTTGAACAATTCTCGACAAAGAACAGAAATTAGAATTACGAAACCTCTAAAACTAACAATAAATAGCTAATTTTAACCTTCCAAAGTTAATGATATGGAAGCGGTAATGAACAACATCACGGTCGAGAAGACAAAAACATCCAAAATCCATGATGTGGATTTTGAAAACCTTTCTTTTGGAAGCACGTATACGGACCATATGCTGGTCTGTGATTTTGAAAATGGAGAATGGAAGGCTCCAAAGATTGTCCCTTACCAACCCATTACCCTGGATCCCTCGGCAAAAATTTTCCATTATGGCCAATCTATTTTTGAAGGGATGAAGGCTTACAAGGACGAGGACGATAAAATATGGCTCTTCCGTCCTTTGGAAAACTACAAGCGATTGAACAAATCAGCCGAACGATTGGCCATTCCTGAGCTACCTGAAGCCTATTTTATGGACGGGCTTACCGCCCTGTTGCAATTGGAGAAGGATTGGGTTCCCACAACCCCCGGCAGCTCCCTTTACATACGTCCTTTTATGTTTGCATCGGGAACGGGCTTTCATGCCTCACCGGCCGATGCCTACAAATTTATTATAGCCTGTGCCCCATCCGGAGCCTACTTTTCCGGAAGTGTCAAGGTATTGATAGAGGAAAAATACTCCCGTGCCGCCAATGGTGGGGTTGGGTATGCCAAGGCTGGAGGAAATTATGCAGGACAGTTTTACCCAACGCAATTGGCCGCGGAAAAAGGATACCAACAGGTTATTTGGACCGATGACAATGCCCACGAATTTATCGAAGAGGCAGGGGCCATGAACGTGTTTGTACGCATCGATGACACCTTGCTCACCGCACCTACCAATGACCGTATCTTGGACGGCATTACCAGAAAAAGCATCTTGGACATTGCCAAAGATGAAGGTATCAAGACCGAAGTACGTAAGGTTTCCGTAAAAGAAATAGTGGAAGCCGCGAAAAATGGTTCCTTAAAAGAAATGTTCGGTGCAGGTACGGCTGCGGTCGTCTCACCAATAGGAGCCTTTGGATACAAGGGAGAGGATTATGACCTTCCCGAATTGGAAGACAGTTATGCATCCCGTCTCAAGAAGAGAATTACGGATATCCAATATAATAGGGCCGAAGACAAATTCGGCTGGCGATATCCTGTACTTTAAAAAAACAAAAGGCACCTAAAGGTGCCTTTTTTATTATTGGTCCATGATGGATTGGATATCGGGTTTAAAATAATTTGGACCCTTCATCACTTTACCATCCTCCCGGTAAATAGGCTTTCCATCTTCTCCCAACTTGCTCATGTTGCTACGTTGGATTTCCTCGAACACCTCCTCTATTTTATACTGCATCCCATGTTCCAGAATGGTCCCACAAAGAATATAGAGCATATCCCCCAACGCATCCGCTACTTCAATTAGGTCCCCTTCATTGGCCGCTTCCAGATATTCTTTATTTTCCTCATCCATAAGGTTGAACCGCAAAAGGTTCTTTGCTTCACCCAAATCGGCCATAGGTTTTTTGGACACTCCCAGACCAAAGGAAATGTGAAACTGCTCCACCGCCTTTATTTTACTTTCCATTACACTTGTTTTGATTTAGCTTTGCATAAAAATATAAAATATGTTCAGCTCAGGGCAGTTAATTTTCGCCGTACTTTTTATTATTTTCTTTGTGGCCGCCATTTCTTTTACTTACCGAAAGGACAAAAAGCTTCACAAAAAAAACTATACCGGGGTAAAATGGGTCTTGATTTCATTCATAGTATTCATTATTATCCTATTCTTGATCAAAAACTTCCTCAAAAATTAACATTGAACATAAGTTCCCAACAAAAATGGGGGCATTGACAACTTTTATTACCTCATTCCAACCAAAATATAGGAAAATACGTACTTTTGTAAAACAATTGTTCAGCCAGAGATAGATGACCACATTTTTTAGCCTTCTTCTTATTTTACTCGCCATTAATGCGTTACTGTTGATTTTTAGTGTCAATGGAGGCTTGGACGACCTTAGAAAACCCATTCGAAAAATTTCTGAGGTATCCGTTAGAAAACTATTCCCAAGCGAGTCTACCGAATCTGAATACAAGAAAGCGGTATAGTTTGTACCTTTGGGTATGAAACAGGCCATTCTTGTTTTTTTGGGTGGAGGGTTTGGCAGCGTTTTACGATATGCCATTTCAAAACCTCTGAATCCATTATCCCCTAATTTTTTTCTGGGCACTTTTTTAGTCAATATAATGGGGTGCCTACTTATAGGATTTATCTTGGGTCTATCGGCCAGGGGAAACATTCTTTCCCAAAACAGCACCTTGTTTTTGGCTACCGGTTTCTGCGGCGGGTTCACTACTTTTTCTGCTTTTGCCTTTGAAAAACACTTCCTACTCCGAAACAGTGAACTACTTCATTTTTCCATTTATCTGATTTCTAGTATCACCGTAGGTGTTTTGGCTGTTATGCTGGGCCTATGGTTATCAAAATTGGGTGAGTAGCCCATTATTCCCAAACACGTATCATTTATCATTACTTTTCGACGAAAACCACGCATAAGCACACTATTTGACTGGTTTTTAACACACTAAGTCATTATTTCTTGGTTCCACACCCAAAGAAGACCACAGATATTCCACAAAAAGTACATTTAAAATGTCATACCCTAAAAAAATAGGGGGTAGTTTTCAAATTTCATTAAAAATTAAACAATACCCCCTCCATTAATCATGGTCTTTTTTCAATTAACATATATTTGGCAAATCAATTAACTGTTTTACTTATGAAAAAAATCGAGGCGATTATTAGAAAATCAAAATTTGATGAGGTCAAAAAAGCCCTTCATCAGATTGAGGTCAACTTCTTCAGTTACTGGGATGTAACGGGAGTGGGAAATGAAAAACAAGGACATGTATACCGAGGAATATCCTATAGCACCAGTGATATCCAAAGAAGGTATTTGGTCATTGTGGTTTCGGATGATTTCTTGGAAAGGACCATCAATGTTCTATTGGATACCGCAAGCACAGGAAATGTGGGTGATGGAAAAATCTTTGTTTCCGATATGATCGAAGCTTACAGGATTCGGACCAAGGAAAGTGGTAGCGCAGGAATCAACTAAACAAACAGCCAAAAACTCAAAAAAACTTAGATTATGATTGTACAAGGACAAGAAGCGATAGATAAAGCTATTGAAACCATCAATGGCGATATGAGCGCATTATGGATAACCATTGCGGCCATTCTAGTATTCTTTATGCAGGCAGGGTTCACCTTGGTTGAAATTGGATTTACCCGCAGTAAGAATTCAGGTAACATTATCATGAAAAACTTTATGGACCTATCCATTGGTTCCATTATGTTCTGGGCCGTGGGTTATGCCATTATGTACGGCAGCGATTTGGTGGGTGGTGGTTTTTTTAGATCCAGCCCTTCCGATCAAGGGTATTTCTTTTTCAGTGCCACGGATTGGCACAACCTGTTCTTCCAGACCGTATTCTGCGCAACGGCTGCAACCATTGTTTCAGGAGCCATAGCGGGTAGGACCAAATTTTCAACCTACCTTATCTTTTCAGCCTTACTTACCACTTTGATTTACCCCATATCCGGTAGCTGGTATTGGCCCTTTGACGATGATGCATGGTTAAACACTGCCGGATTTATTGATTTTGCCGGTTCCTCCGTGGTCCATGCCGTTGGTGGCGCTGCCGCTTTGGTGGCTGCAATTCTTGTAGGTCCTAGGATTGGAAAATATGTAGATGGAAAAGCAAAAGTCATTGCCGGTCACAACATGGCCTTTGGCGCCCTCGGTGTATTCATCCTATGGTTGGGATGGTTCGGTTTTAACGGTGGTTCCCAACTGGCTTGGGGCGGCGACAATACGGTCAGTGCGGTCAGTGTGATCATCAACACCAATTTGGCCGCGGCCATTGGAGCCATTGGAGCCCTTTTCTTTACGTGGTTCAGGTATGGCAAAGCGGATATCTCCATGACCCTGAACGGTGCTTTGGCCGGCTTGGTGGGCATTACCGCCGGTTGTGGGGCCGTAAACACTTTTGGAGCATTGGCCATTGGCCTTGTTTGCGGTATAGTAGTGGTAAGCTCCATTGAATTTATTGACAAAAGGTTAAAAATTGATGATCCCGTGGGTGCTATTTCTGTCCATGGTGTATGCGGCTTTTTGGGGACCGTACTCGTAGGTCTTTTTGCCTTGGATGGTGGATTGTTCTACGGTGGTGGCGCCAAACTCCTTTGGGTACAGACCTATGGATCGCTATCCTATATCCTATGGTCCGCTTTAGCTTCCTTCATCATCTTGTTCATTTTGAAAAAGACCATGGGTCTAAGAGTTTCCGAAAAAGAGGAAATCGAAGGTTTGGACCTTCACGAACACGGAATGGAAGCCTATCCGGAGCATATTTCCTCCCAAAACAACTAAACTAACCTTTCCAAACTAAAAACGGAGCGTTTGGCAGAACGCTCCGTTATATAATCTTTTCAAACTAACTCTATTTACTAACCGCATGCCCTTCCATGAAGGGCATCTAAATCGATTCCAAGATGAAAAAGATTACGAATGCAAATTACGCAAAAAAAGTCGCTTTTCCAGCACTGGCGCTGATTTCTATGGGACTGCTCGCCCAAGAAGAAGAAAAGCCAAAATTCAATTTTAGTGGGACCGCTGATGTGTATTACAGATCTAATATCACTGCTCCCAATGGCGAAGAAGCCATTGCCCCGGGATCCTCATTTGCCAATCTGGATGGCTTTGCCTTGGGCATGGCCAACCTTATTGGAACCTATGAAGGTGAAAAGGTGGGCTTTGTAGCCGATCTGGTATTTGGCCCTAGAGGGACAGACGCCACTTTTGCTTCGCCCATGTATTCCGCAACAGGTGACATTGTGAACCAGTTGTATGTCTATTGGAATGTAAGCGAATCTGTGACCCTTACCTTTGGTAATTACAACACCTTTTTGGGATATGAGGTGATTTCCCCAGCGGCCAATTTCAATTACAGCACCTCTTATTTGTTTTCCTACGGCCCTTTTAGCCATACCGGTTTAAAGGCCGATGTTGATTTGGGAAACGACTGGTCCGCCATGTTGGCGGTCATGAACCCAACCGATCTGACCGAGTTGAACGGCACCGGGGATTATGCCGTAGGCGCCCAATTGGGATATTCGGGGCAATTCCTGAATTTCCTGTATAGTCAGGGTGGCTTTGAAGTGGATTACACCGGCGGTTTTGACCTTACCGAAGAGCTCTTTTTAGGTATCAATGCTGCCCATTTCAGTCAAGAGGACAACGGGGGCACCTTTACCGGATTGGCGCTGTATCCACAGTACAAAACCTCAGAAACCTTTTCCGTGGGCCTTCGTGCCGAATATTTCATGGAAGGGGACTTCTTCGGGGCCATTGGCGATCAATTCGATGCCGATGGTGATGCCAGTGTATTTGCCCTGACAGTTACGGGAAGTGCAACCATTGGGGATTTGATCCTAAAACCGGAAATTCGGTTGGACAGTGCTTCAGAAGATGTTTTTATAGATAATGACAGGGCTCCAACAGGCAGTTTGGCCTCGGTCCTGGTCGCAGCAATATATTCTTTTTAATCCCAGGGAATATCTTTTGTTTCAATACAAAACGACTTTTTAGTCTTTATTGAAATCTTTCACTCCTGCCCTCACTTTAGTTCTCAAATAATTTTGCCTCGGCACTAGAGGGCAGGAGTATTTTTTGTTATACACGCAATAGGGGTTATACGCCCTATTGAAGTCAATCACCAAAGTGTCTCCCTCCGGGATGGATAAATCTATATATCTGCCACCCCCATAGGTTTCGTCTCCATTGGTGTCATCCAAAAAAGGAAGGAACAGATAATCCTCATACCCTTCTTCCTCCACCAAATCCAAACTTCTATAGACCTCCAGTTTATGTGCTTCCCCATTTAGTCGGAAATGGGCAATTCCATACACTACTTCCCTACTTTTCCTGTCCGTGGTAGTAGGCAACAAAAACGGAACAGCATCCGGGGTAAGCACCAATTTCGCAGTGACCACATAAGTGGTATCCGGGTCATAAAAATCCAATCCTTCAAAATCTTTGCGATACTTGTCCGGCAAGGGGGAGGTTTCAGGATCCTTGAAGCTTTCGTTCGTCTCTTTCTGATAGTTTAAAATAGCTGTCAACCCAGATGACTCAAAAGAGTTTGTCTTGACATCATCATGATATTTTTTACCTCTTCCGCAAGCCATCAACAAGACCGCAAAAACCACAAAAGAATACTTCATGCGCATAATTTTATTGCAAAAGTAGCGGAAATGATTCTTAATGCTACCTTAGTGCCACTATGATAAAAAAAGTATCCTGTTTTGCCCTAATTATTTTCCTGACTGCCTGTGCGCATAAGAGACCCGAAGGGAAGGTTGACCGCGATGTGAACCGACAATTACCCATCTTAAAGCCCAATCGGTACAACGTAGGGTTCTTGATCATGGACGGAGTGTACAACACCGAGTTTACGGCACCTTATGATATCTTTCAACATACCCAGTTCAGGAAGGGCATCAAGGCCATGAACACCTTTAGTGTGGCCAATACTTTGGAACCCATTACTTCCTTTGAGGGCATACGAATACTCCCAGATTTTGATTATACCCAAGACTCCATTCCCAAAATCGATATTTTGGTGGTTCCCAGTGCCGAACATCATTTGGACACCGACCTACAGGATACCACCATGCTGAATTTTGTGCGCAAGGTAAGTAAGGAGGCCCTTTTTGTGACCTCACATTGCGATGGGGCTTTTGTATTGGCCAAATCGGGGATTTTGGACAATGTGGCTTCCACCACTTTTCCAAGTGATATAGAAAAATACAGGGCAATGTTCCCGCATCTCAAGGTAAAGGACAGCGTTTTGTTTGTCCATGATGGAAAATTCATCACCTCCACGGGCGGAGCAAAAAGTTTTGAAGCTGCTTTGTACTTATGCGAACATCTCTATGGAAAAGAAATTACGGAATCCATTGCAGGTGGTTTGGTCATTGACTGGAAGCTTGATTCCGTACCAAAATCTATTCCTCCTCAATAGTGTCGTACAAGGCATCCTTCAAATATTTGGACACCAATGTATTGAACTCCAGCGTAATTCGAAATAATGCGGTATGCTCCAAACCATACAATCTTTCCTTGTCCTTGAATCCTTTCTTTAGGGCCTCTTCCAAATAGAACAAAGCGGTGCCAAAATCCTCATTTTTAGCACTTAAAGACACGGTCTTTAGGTAAAAATCAAAATTTTCCGGTTCCAATAATGTCTTTAGCATGTACAAGAATGCAAGGGCATCTTCATCTACCATTTCATTGGAGAGCACCATTTGGATGTTGTCTGCTGCCAAAGCATTCACAAATCCCAATAACCTATTACCCATTTCCACTTCAAAGGTGTTTGCACTGGAAACGAACTTATTGACCTCGGTCATTTGGTAGTTCCACCAACCCAAATTATTAAAGTTATGGGTCAGCATATCCTCTTCCATATAGTATTGGTAGTCTTGCTTGAGCAACGACTCCTTCAGGAAGGCTGCCTGTTCTTCGCGTCTCATGGCCCTGTACTGCTTATTTTTCCTTACTTCCCTTTGCACCAGTCGCAAGGAATCCAAATTTTTATGGGCCCCATACATGCTCATCATTTCTCCCAAATACTGTTCCGCCCAAATAAACTTTCCTGAATTTTTTAGTGTATTGACCTTTTCAAGGTCTTCCTTGAATGCATTCTCAATATAAACCGAATCCTTTGGCACCCATTTTCTTCCCATGGCCTGGAGGGTGAACAATTGCATTCCTTTACTGAGGTAGTCATTGGTAGGCCATTCGTTATTTCCCTCAAATAATAAGATATGGTTTGGAAACTTGTAGGTATCCAATAGCTTCTCATCCGCCAATAATGTGGGATAGTTATAATTATTTCTATTGACCATGCCAATAAAATGGAAAGACTGCCTACTATTCAACAATTCCGTATTGGCCAAGGAAGCACTGATGACCATGACCCCTTTTATTCCTTTGATAAAAGTAGGCACCAAGCTTGCAAAACGTCCACCAGAAGCAGCCCCCGCCGTATAAATTCTTTCATTCTTAATGGGCAACATTCCCACAACACTCTCAATGGTCCCCAAAGTGGTCACCATATTGTTGGTGATTGAAACGCTGTCCAAAACCTTTGGCGCAGCCAATACATAACCTTCCTTTTCGGCAGATGTCAAAAACATGGACAAGGCCTGTCTCCCTTTCCCTTCCATGTCAAAAACCACAAGCAATGGCCACTGCCTATCCGTGGTAAAACCGGAGGGTAGAAATAGTGAAAAAGTACTTGAAAGGGAATCGTTAACGGGCAAGTTTTCTATGATTTCCCCTTTTTTTAAGGTTAGTTTTTGTGCCGATACAGATGTCAGACAAATCACCGAAAGAAAAAATATAGCGTATGTTTTTTTCATAGTTCTATTGCAACAAAAATCTAGCCAAAAAAGAACTTCACGCCAATTACTTTAAAAGTAATAAACTTCACTTCTTTGCCTTGGCATTCTTAATGGGGGCATGGGCCACGATGTTGGACAATACGATATGCGTTCTGCACTCCCCGTACACAATCAGTTCATCAATAAATTTTTCCAAATGGGCCTGATCTTTCAACACCACTTCCATGATGATGTTCTCATTTCCGGTGATGCGGTAACAATTGACCACTTCCTGAAAAGATTTCACCTTGTCCAAAAAGGGTTTTAACTTGCCCATAAAGGCTCTCAACATAATAATGGCTTTGAGCTGATGCCCGGCCAATACATAGGAAATATTGGCCCCGTACCCTTCAATGATTCCCAGGTCTTCCATTTTCTTCACCCGTTCTGCCACCGCGGGCGGGGTAAGCCCTACTTTACGGCCAATATTGGCAAAAGATTCCCTCGCATTGCGCTGCAAATGCCCTAATATTTGCCAATTAAGTTCATCTATCTTCATATATTAAGAAAAAAGGCCATTATATTTTCTTTTTAAAGGTAGAACTTGTTTTTCTCTTTTGAAAATAAAGTCATGATTTTTAATTCGTGCGTAATTTTATAGGACAAAATTGCTTTGAAAACCATGGAGAGAAGTTCTCTTAATTCTTTGGGTGTATACCGTAAATCTTTGGCCTTGCGCGATTTGAGCGAGGCCGTAGCTTCCTATTTTTCCTACAACAAGGAGATTCTGTCATTGCGCAAGATTGATAGTTTCAGGGATGACATCTCCCAATCCCTTAAAAATGATGCCCTTCTCATTACCCGGGAAGTGGAACAAGCTGCCTTGAGCAACTCTTATTCCGTTCGTATGCGCAGCTTAAATTACATCAACATCATGACCCGAAACATTTTGGCCTATTGTAACGGCTTGGAGCGTGACGGGGTCAAGGAAAAGGAGTACCTCAACCTGCTTCGCAAGGAAATCAAAATTTTCAGGACTTCCTTTAAAAAATGGAGAAGGTCTTTCCATAACCGGAACGACTAATTCCCCTTCTACATATTGCGTCTATATTGTCCACCTACTTGGAACAGGGCTGTAGTGATTTGACCCAAGGAGCAGTACTTGGCAACTTCCATTAATTTTTCAAAAATATTTCCATTTTGAATGGCCACCTGTTGAAGTTCCGCCAATTGAATTCCAGCCATCTCCTTTTCTCTTTTATGCAGCTGTTTTAAGGTTTCAATCTGGTTCTTCTTTTCTTCTTCCGTTGCCCTAATCACTTCTGCTGGCAATATGGTGGGCGAGCCTTTGGAACTCAGGAATGTATTCACCCCTATAATTGGGTAGTCCCCAGAATGTTTTAATGTTTCGTAGTAAAGACTCTCTTCCTGAATCTTGGAACGTTGGTACATGGTCTCCATAGCGCCCAAAACCCCACCCCGTTCCGTAATTCTATCAAACTCCATCAACACGGCTTCCTCTACCAAATCGGTAAGTTCCTCTATGATAAAAGACCCCTGTAAAGGGTTTTCGTTTTTGGCCAACCCCAATTCCTTATTGATGATCAACTGGATGGCCATGGCCCTGCGAACGGATTCCTCGGTAGGAGTGGTAATGGCCTCATCATAGGCATTGGTGTGAAGAGAATTGCAGTTGTCGTAAATGGCATAAAGCGCCTGGAGCGTGGTACGAATATCGTTGAAGTCAATTTCCTGGGCATGCAAGCTCCTTCCCGAAGTTTGAATATGGTACTTCAACATTTGGGCCCTAGGGTTGGCCCCATATTTTTCTTTGAGCGCCTTGGCCCAAATCCTTCGGGCTACCCTACCAATTACGGCATACTCAGGGTCCACCCCATTGGAAAAGAAGAATGATAGGTTGGGACCAAACTTATCAATGTCCATTCCCCGGCTTAAATAATATTCCACATAGGTAAACCCATTGGAAAGGGTAAAGGCCAATTGCGTAATGGGATTGGCCCCGGCCTCCGCAATATGATAGCCCGATATGGAGACCGAATAGAAGTTCCGCACTTGATGCTCAATGAAATATTCTTGCACATCACCCATTAACCGCAAGGCAAACTCGGTGGAAAAAATACAGGTATTCTGCGCTTGGTCTTCCTTTAAAATATCGGCCTGCACCGTTCCCCTGACCTGGCTCAGGGTTTCCTTCTTGATTTTTTCATACACCTCTTTGGGCAATACTTGATCTCCGGTAACTCCCAATAGCATCAACCCCAAACCATTGTTCCCTTTGGGAAGGTCACCAAAATAGGTAGGACGGGACGTTCCCTTCTTTTTAAAGATATCGTCCATCTTTTTATCCACCTCCTTTTCAAACCCTTTTTCCTTGATGTACTTCTCGCAATTTTGGTCAATGGCGGCATTCATGAAGAAACCCAATAGCATGGGTGCCGGTCCATTGATGGTCATGCTCACAGAGGTCATAGGGTTGCTCAAATCAAAACCTGAGTATAGCTTTTTGGCATCGTCCAAACAACAGATAGACACTCCCGCATTGCCAATTTTTCCATAAATATCCGGTCTGTGGTCCGGGTCGTTCCCGTAAAGTGTCACGGAATCAAAGGCTGTGGAAAGGCGTTTTGCCGGCATATCCAAGCTTACATAATGGAACCTTCGGTTGGTGCGCTCCGGACCACCTTCCCCAGCAAACATTCGTGTAGGGTCCTCCCCTTCGCGCTTGAAGGGATACAGCCCTGCGGTATATGGAAACTCTCCGGGTACGTTCTCTTGTAAAATCCAACTGAGGATATCGCCCCAAGCCTTGTATTTAGGCAAAGCCACTTTAGGGATTTCACTTTGGGAAAGCGACTGGGTATGGGTTTTAATACTGACTTCCTTATCCCGTACTTTGAAGGAATAGAACTCAGCTTTATATTTCGCCACCTTATCCTGCCATTTTAAGATAGCTTCCCAATGTTGGTTCATTAGGCGCATCTTCACCTTATCAAATTCCTTGATCAATAGTTTCAATAAGCTCTTTTCATGCGCATCATTGGATTGGGAAAGAATTTTTTCCTCATTCAAACCGGATTTGTCCAAGAGTTGCTCTTCAGCTTTATCTTGGTCCATTTCCAGAAGGCTGGATAGAGTGAGAAAAATACCGTACAGCTTTTGGGCCACCTTGGCTTGTTCCGCTGCTTTGGAATCATAGGAGCGGTTGTTTTCGGATATTTCCGAGAGGTATCGGGTCCGAGAGGGTGGAATCACATATATCTTTTCCGCCATTTCCTGGGTTACCTCAAAATGGGATACCAAGTGGGACTCCGCTTTCTCCACCAAGGTATCCATGACCATTTTATAAAGGTTGTTCATCCCGGGATCATTGAACTGTGAAGCAATGGTTCCAAAAATGGGAAGGTCCTCCTCCTTGGCATGCCACATGCCGTGGTTTCTTGCGTATTGTTTTTTCACATCACGAAGCGCATCCAAAGCCCCCCGTTTATCAAACTTGTTGATGGCCACCACATCCGCAAAGTCCAACATATCTATTTTCTCCAACTGGGTGGCGGCCCCAAACTCTGGGGTCATTACGTAGAGTGACACATCGCTATGCTCCAAAATCTCGGTATCGGACTGTCCTATCCCCGAAGTTTCCAGCACAATCAAATCATATTTTGCGGCCTTGAGAACCTGAACTGCTTCGGACACATGTTTGGAAAGGGCCAAATTGGACTGCCGGGTGGCCAATGACCTCATATATACCCGCTCATTATGGATGGCATTCATCCGAATTCTATCCCCCAATAGGGCACCTCCCGTTTTTCGTTTGGAAGGATCCACAGAAATGATGCCCACATGTTTATCTGGAAAATCCGCTAAAAAACGACGTACCAGTTCATCTACCAAACTAGACTTTCCGGCGCCTCCCGTTCCTGTTATTCCCAAGACCGGCACGTTCTCCGCAACGCGTTGTATTTCATCTTCATATTTTTCAAACGCTTCATGCCTGTTTTCTGCCAAGGAAATCAATCGGGCCACAGTATTGACATCCTTCTCTTCCAACGCTTCCCCGACCTTTTTCCCTTTGGGAAGCATCAGGTCGGGGACTTGGGTGTCACAGCGCTGCACCAAATCATTGATCATACCTTGCAATCCCATCTGCCGACCATCATCCGGTGAGTAAATACGCTCTATCCCATAGGCCATCAATTCCTTTATTTCCTCAGGGAGGATAACACCTCCCCCACCGCCAAAAATCTTGATATGCCCCGCTCCCCTTTCCTGAAGTAAATCGAACATATACCTGAAGTACTCATTGTGCCCTCCCTGATATGAGGTCATGGCAATGGCATCGGCGTCTTCCTGAATGGCGCAGTCCACGACTTCGGCCACACTTCTGTCATGTCCCAAATGAATCACCTCGACCCCAGTAGCTTGGATAATACGCCTCATAATATTGATAGCCGCATCATGACCATCAAAAAGCGAGGCTGCGGTCACAATCCTGATTTTATTCTGGGGTTTATAGGGTTTGGTTTGTTCCATTTTCAATAAAGGGTCTTTTTTGGCTATGCAATTTACAGAAAATGCAAGTCAAATTTGATTTTGTTCAGAATATTACAAAAAACAACGGGTGTGTGGTCTTCCTTTTTTGAATGTTATAATTTTATCGGTCTAATTTAGTTCATGAAGCTCACTATACTTATTCATTGCCCGGACCAATCCGGTATTATACGCTCGGTAACCACATTTCTTCATCAACAGGAAGGGAACGTAATTTATTTAGATCAGCATGTGGACAAACAAGCCGGGGTATTCTTTATGCGACTGCAATGTGAGTTTGAAACTGAATTGGTCCTGGATGATTTTAAGGAAAAGTTTGATACCACCCTTGCCAATGAGTTCAATATGCAGTGGGATATCCATATGGAGGCCCATAAGCCTAAAATGGCCATTTTTGTATCCAAATACAACCACTGTCTTTATGACCTTTTGAGCAGGTTCAATTCAGGAGAATTAATGGTGGACATTCCTTTCATCCTGAGCAACCATGAAGATTTGGCCTATGTTGCGGAGCAATTCCAGATTCCTTTTTATCATGTTCCCGTTACCAAGGAAACCAAAGAAAGTGCAGAAGCCGAACAACTCAGGCTATTAAAGGAACATCAGGTGGATTTTATCGTTTTGGCGCGGTATATGCAAATCATATCAGACCAATTAATTGACACCTACCCGCAGAAAATAATTAATATCCATCACTCTTTCTTACCTGCTTTTGTAGGGGCCAAACCCTATCATGCTGCTTTTGAACGCGGTGTCAAGATCATTGGTGCCACCAGTCACTATGTTACCGCGGAACTGGATGCTGGCCCTATCATAGAACAAGATGTCACCGCAGTGTCCCACTCACACTCCATAAAAGATTTTATTGCCAAGGGAAGGGATTTGGAACGAATTGTGCTTTCCCGTGCCGTGCAACTTCATGTAGCGCGAAAAACCATGGTCTACAATAACAAGACGGTTATTTTTTCCTAAAAATTCCCAGATATTAACCTCATCAAGGGCATATATTATATATTTTCACCCCATAACTATAAAAAATACACCATGAAACGAGTACTGCTATGCATTCTACTATTTCAGTTTGTAGGATGCACCGAACTGCAACAGGTAGTAAACCAATTGCCCCAAGGGACCACGGGAATAGGAAATGCGGAAATTGCCCAAGGTCTTAGGGAAGCCCTGAACATGGGCATTGAAAAACAGGTGAACAAGCTGGCCCTGGAAAATGGTTTCTTTAAAAATGAACTGGTAAAAATCTTACTGCCCCAGGAGTTACAAAAAGTGGACAAGACCTTACGGGATGTAGGCTTGGGGAGTTTGGCCGACGAGGGCCTCAGAATTATCAACCGTGCCGCAGAAGATGCGGTAAGCGAAGCCACTCCTATTTTTGTTGAAGCCGTCAAAGGAATCACCTTTAATGATGCCAAACAGATTTTACTGGGAAATGACAATGCGGCCACGCAGTATCTGGAAGGGTCTACCAAGGCCAAGTTATACCAAAAATTCAACCCCATCATTAAAAATTCATTTCAAAAAGTGGGGGCGGATCAAATTTGGAGCAATATCATTACCAAGTACAATAATTTGCCCCTTACCAATAACGTAAACCCGGATTTAACGGATTATACGACCAACCAGGCCTTGTCTGGAGTGTATACTATGATTGCGGTGGAAGAGAAGGAAATTCGGACAAAAATTTCCTCCAGAACAACAGATTTGTTAAAAAAGGTGTTCGCTCTTCAAGATTAATCATAATTTTTTCAGAATTACACAATAAGAGGAAAAATTTATCGTTATAAACTCAATAAAATTAGATATTTATAACAAAATCCTAAAGTTAAATTAACCTAAGTCCAAGGGTTAAACAGGAATTTTGCAACAGTTAGAATTATCTGAGTTAGCATTTTTTTGAGTTAGTTAGTTTAAAACCGGTGTTCGCACCGGTTTTTTTGTTGCACCTTCCCCGAACAGTATCATTTCTTTTTATACAGCCCGTCAAATGCCACTGACACCACCTTTTCTCCTTGCAAAACTTCCCAAAGCTGCCGAACGGTGCCATCATCATTTTTAGTCCACGTAATTCGATTTCTGTACATTAGGCCATCATCCTTGGCAAACTCACCGGAAGTCAATATCATCTGGTTTCCCACCCTATTTCCTTTCAATTTTAGGTGTGCACCGGTATTATCCACCCACAACTGCTCCCATTGCTGCTCAGCTATATTGAAAAAGTTAAGACTGGTACCCGTGTACCCTGGTGTGGCACTGGTCCAATTTTCACGGATCACACATCCGTCTTCCTCCCAACTTATTCTACTTTCCCCAGCAGGAGTACCGTTGGTGGAATTGGTAACCATCCATTCCCCAATCCAAAAATCAAAAGCTTTTTGATTCTCCGAACAACAATTGCAATTGGCATTGTTCTGGGTATGGGCTTGGAGAAAAAACAACAGGACAAAAGGCAATATCATTTTTTTCATACCACTGGATTTTAGTTTTGTTGGAACGATCAAACGACTCTCCTAAAGGTACGTTAATTAATCCCTTACAAAATGTAAAGGAGTCCCCACAAACCGCCCCTCAATGTTAAATTTTAGATAAAGTACCTGATTTTTAGACGTATACCCCTTACACCTATAATCCACGGGCCCGTTTTGACCGTATCTTTGTTATAACAAATCTTGAGGTATGAACAATCAGTATTGTAAAGTTGGGGCAGTGACCCCGATCACCAGCGGAAATCAAGCCATCTCCATTTTGGAATTCAGATATAACAACTTTCTTGAAAAAGCGGCCAATGTTTCATCTATGGACACCCACCTTGGCGAGTTTTTCAAAAGGAAGGCCCAGGGCATCAAAAAGATATTGGAAGCTTTGCGTTAAGACCCTTGATGCAATTTTTCCAATTCAACGGCCATATCCATTTGGATGGCTTTAGCTTTGTCCGCAGCAGCATCTGCGAAATCCAACCCTTGGGAAGCATAGAGAATTCCCCGGGAAGAGTTGACCAATAGCCCAACATTTTGGGTCATTCCGTATTGGCAGACTTCCTGTAAGCTTCCTCCTTGCGCACCCACTCCAGGTACCAACAAAAAACTTTCCGGTACTATTTGCCTGATTTCCTCAAGATAGGTGGCCTTGGTAGCTCCAACCACATACATTAACCTTTCCGAATTTTTGTACGTCTTAGAAGTCTTTAAAACTTCCTTGTAAAGTTCTTCGTCCCCAATTTTCTTGGTCTGAAAATCAAAAGCCCCTTGATTGGATGTCAGAGCCAATAAAATCACATGTTTGTCTTCAAAATCCAAAAAGGGTTCCACAGAATCGCGGCCCATATAAGGTGCAATGGTGACGGAATCAAAATTCAAGGTTTCAAAAAAGGCCTTGGCATACCGTGTCGATGTATTTCCAATATCTCCCCGCTTGGCATCTGCAATCGTGAAAATTTCAGGGTGGTTTTTATTCAAGTAGTCCATGGTCCTTTCCAAGGATTTCCAACCTTGGATACCATAAGCTTCATAGAACGCAATATTGGGCTTGTAGGCCACACAATATTCATGGGTAGCCTCTATGATGGCCTTATTGAAAGCAAAAATAGGGTCTTCCTCTTGGAGCAGGTGTTGGGGGATTTTCTCAAGATCGGTGTCCAAACCAACACACAGAAAGGATTTTTTTTGATGGATCTGCGAAACTAACTGCTCTATTTTCATGGATAGGTGTTCTAGACCGACTGCTAACGGTTAAAAAATTTCTGAAGCTTCTTTTAATTTCTCGGTGTTTTCCACCAACATCAACTCATCAATGATCTTTTGGATATCCCCATTGATAATGTTCTGCAGATCGTACAGCGTAAGACCTATTCTATGGTCCGTGACCCGACCTTGGGGATAATTGTATGTTCTGATCTTTGCTGAACGGTCACCACTACTCACTTGGGAATTCCTTTTAGCGGCATCCTCGGCCTGTTTTTTGGCCAGTTCCATGTCGTACAATCTGGATCGAAGTACCCTAAAAGCCTTATCCTTGTTCTTGTGCTGGGATTTTTCATCCTGGCACTGTGCCACCAATCCTGTGGGTATGTGCGTCAATCGAACTGCGGAATAGGTAGTGTTCACCGACTGTCCACCTGGACCTGAGGAACAGAAATAATCGATTCTAACATCCTTGGGGTCTATCTGCACATCAAAATCCTCGGCCTCTGGAATTACCATCACCGTTGCGGCACTGGTATGTACCCTACCTTGGGTCTCTGTCTGTGGCACACGTTGTACCCTATGCACTCCGGCCTCAAACTTTAAAGTACCATATACATCTTCGCCAGAAACCTCAAAATGGATTTCCTTATATCCACCACTGGTTCCTTCACTAAGGTCAATGATATTGGTACGCCATCCTTTGGATTCGCAGTATTTGGAATACATGCGGTAAAGGTCTCCCGCAAAGATACTGGCCTCGTCACCACCGGTCCCGGCCCTGATCTCCATGACCACATCCTTGGCATCTTCCGGGTCTTTAGGGATGAGCAAGAACTTTATTTCATCTTCCAACTTGGGCAAAGCCCCTTTGGCCTCCTCCAATTGCATTTTGGCCATTTCCACCATTTCGGCATCGCTTCCATCCGCAATGATCTCCTCGGCCTCGGTAATATTGTTGGCAAGGTTGATATATTCCTCCCGTTTATCCGAGAGTACTTTCAGGTCCTTGTATTCCTTGTTCAGCTTGATGTATCGCTTTTGGTCGGCAATTACATCAGGCTGAATGATCAAGTCCGAAACCTCATCAAAACGCTGTTTTACAATGTTGAGCTTGTCTAGCATAGATCCATCCTCGTTAAGGTTGCGAATTTACGATTTTTGGTTGGATTGTGTTTCGCTACTTTGTCTCAGTTCCCCACAAAAGTGGTCCCCAAAGTAAGGATAAAGGCATTAAGACCATCACTACGATCATACTGACTAAAACGTAGATCTATGGTCTTCAACCCAAAATTGAGCACCTTGGCACTGGTAAAGATGTCCTTGTATTGGACCCCTACCCCATATTGATGGGCATCGTACTTGGACAGATCGTAATCCGAGGTGTAAAATTCAGACGTGGAGAGGGCCGTTTCCTTTGGATGGAAATAATCGGCCGCAGTTTGGGTGTAATATCGATACGCGGGATAGAGTGTAAACTTATCCGTGAGCTTAAAAGGAAGTTCCAAATTGGCCGTATGCGAGGTAATGCCCCAATCATCCCAATACAGACGATAGTAGGATCGCAATACCAAAAAATCGTTCACATAGTAATTGAGGCGCGCGCCAAAAGGAACCTTCAATCTACTGTCCGGCAAGCGCTCCACATCGTCCGCCAATTGAAAATCATCAATAAAAAAATCTTCCGTATCCCCAAAGTACACCCTTTGGAAGGGAGTACTCAACAGACCGTTCTGGGATACTAAATCCACAAAAAGGGCCCCTTGCACTCTTTTGCCCAATATTTGGGAAAAACTCAAGGAAAGCGAATACGAGTTTCGATTTTCCTTATCGAACTCGGTGAAGCTGGGCATGTAGGGCCCATTTCCCGCAATCCTATCATCAAAGAAACCTGGCCTGAGCTCAATGGGGTAAATAGCGTTCCATTTATCCAAAAAGACCGTACCACCCAAACTCAACTCCGTGTTCTTCTCATTGAACAATTGGGTGTAATTACCGCCAAAACCAATGGAGAAATAATCGTATTCCGAAGACAAATATGCATTGGCACTCCAAATGGTGTTACGGTCTTGGGAGCTATGTTGATATGCAGGTTTAACATAGGCCAATACGTCTTTTCGGGACTCCCCGGAAGAAGCATCGAATGGGGTCACATTGAGCCCGCCATCCAAGGGGTTTACATTACTGGATGACGCAGAAGTGTAGGCCGATAGCCCCACATCAACCGTTAGTACATCGTCCTCGTTCAAGGGCATACGCAATACAATGCTCGATGTGGCATCCGTGAGATCCTCGGTACCCTCTCCCCCAGTTACCGCTGCATGCTTGCCATCTTGATTGTAATAACTGAACAGCAGGTCTACCTCACTGGTTTCCAATACGCGTCTTTTGTAACCGGTATTGTCTTGCTGGGACCAACCCATGGCAAAACACAGAAAAAAAATCAGGATACTTGATTTCTTTTTAAGGTTGTTATGGAACATCACTGGCGCATCAATTTAATTACAACCGCAGCCCCCTCCCGTTTTGCCACCATTGGCCCCGGAAGAAGCTTCTCGATAAATATGGAAATTGGTCTCGAACCGTTCACAAGGTCTGGCACTCAATTGCATTTCAGCGTCATTGATGTAAGCTTTGTCATACTCACGCACCACCACACAAGAACTGGAACAAATCAATATCAGAACAAAAAGAATGGGTTTTACCATGGTTAAATTTACGGATTCGTATCAAAAATAATCCCTGAACTCCTGTGGATTTTATTATCGGAGTCCACCACCACCGCTTCCACACCATCTATTTGATTGATCATATGGATTCCGCTATCCTTTCCCATGATAAAAACAGCGGTTGCCAAGGCATCGCAAAGCTCAGCCTGTTTGGCAAAAATGGATACACTGTTGATGCCCGTGGTGGGATATCCCGTTCTGGGGTCAATGATATGGGAATATTTTTTCCCTTTGAACATTATAAATTTTTCATAGTTGCCCGAAGTGGCCACAGAAGATTCCACAATAGGCAGCCAACTGAACACCTTTTCCTTGCTCAATGGATTGGCAATGCCCACCAACCACTTCTCTCCGGTCACTTTGGTACCCCAAGTGGTCAGGTCGCCCGATGCATTGATGATTCCTCCTTTGACCCCCTTGGAAGACAAAAGCTCCTTGGCCCTATCCGCGGCATATCCCTTTCCAATGGCACCAAAGCTGATGCGCATACCAGGCTCCTTTAAAAAGACCGTTTGTTCACTTGGGTCCAGTATAATTTTTTGATATCCTATTTTGGCAATGGAGTTTTTGATTTCCATTTCAGATGGGATAGTGTCCATGGTTCCGTCAAACCTCCAAATCCTGTCCATAGAGGCATAACTGATATCAAACGCACCATCGGTTATTTCCGAAATCTTTATGGAGCGTTCTATAAGTCCGTAGAGCTCTGGACTGACTTTTACGGGTTGTATCCCCGCATTTTTATTGATACGCGAGGTTTCAGAGGCTTCATCCCATGACGAGATTATTTTTTCAATCCGTTCAATTTCCGAAACAGCCTCATCAATGTCCAAGTAGCCTATCTCTTCGTTAGGAGCCACCACGGTAATCTCGAACCGGGTTCCCATTAACTTCAGGGTTTTCTTTACCGTAATATCCTTTCGGTCCAACTGCCCCATGGACAGCAGACAAGATAGGCTGCAGCAAAGGACCAAAAACATTCTCATTGTATAAAACCGTTCAAAATGGAGATGTATTTTTTTGGCGTTGTCCTCACATTAAACCCGGTCTTTCCCAAAACAGATTGATGTTTGTCCAAAACCACAACCAATGGAAAATGCCCTTTGGGATTGTACTTTTCAGCAAGGGAGGTATTGGTTTCCGCCAAGGCTTGTGGGAGTTCATTTTTTTTCTTCCGGGGGAAATCAGCATTGTACATCACATAATGTTCCGATGCATAGGTCTTAAACTCCTCGGATTCCAAAATTTGTTTCTTTAAACGTATGCAAGGTGCGCACCAATCGGACCCGGAAAACACCAAAACAATAGGTTTGTCCTCGGCATTGGCCAAGGTCACCGCCTCATCAAAACTGTTTTGCCATTCTTGGGCCTGCAGGCTACCAAAGAACACAAAGCACACAATGCCTAGGAACTGTTTCATGGATTTGGGCTAAAAATTGATACTTATTCAAAAATGCGAAGGACACTGCCTTCGAGTTCGGTATTATAAATTTTCAGGGTTTTGGCCGGTTTGCTATCTACTTGGTTCAGCGGTGTCCCATTTTGGGCAAATCGAGAACCGTGGACATCACAATAAAAAATCCCTCCATCTTGATTGACAAAACGCACTTGATCATAGGATTCGTGGCTACACACTTGACTTGCGGCCACATAGTTGCCTTCCAAATTTTTGGCGATTACCACTAAATTTTTCAGGATAAAGCCTCCATTGGCCACAAGGGCCTGGGCTTCTTGGGATGTGAGGTCCACTGTAAAATCCACTCCGGTGGGCTCTTCCACAATATTGCCATCCACTTCATCCTTGGAGCATCCATGTATACAGGGAAATGTAAGGGCAAATGCGGCACCTGCCCCCAAACTTCGAAGAAATTCCTTCCTTTCCATAGCGTGAGGTTTATAAAAGAACGTGAAATCAGGCTAAATCGTATACCTAATATTCAAACTTTCCGTATGCGCTTTGAATGGTCAATTTTTTCCGATCAGAAGCCTCAACCCTACCAATTATCTGGGCATCCACATCAAACTGTCGTGAAATGGAAACAATGTCCCCAGCTATCTTTTCATCCACATACAATTCCATACGGTGACCACAATTGAACACTTGGTACATTTCTTTCCAATCGGTACCGGATTGCTCCTGAATCAGCTTGAATAGTGGCGGAACAGCGAACATATTGTCTTTAATGATATGAAGGTTCTCTACAAAGTGGAGAATCTTGGTCTGTGCCCCACCACTGCAATGCACCATTCCGTGAACCTGATCGGTATTATATTTTTCCAGCACCTTTTTTATGATGGGCGCGTAGGTCCGGGTAGGCGAAAGCACCAATTTTCCCGCATCCAAAGGGGAATCGGGCACCTTGTCCGTCAATTCCACTTCCCCTGAATACACCAATTCCTCCGGTACCGAGGCATCGTAACTTTCGGGAAATTTTTGGGCCAGATATTTTCCAAATACGTCATGACGGGCAGAGGTAAGTCCATTACTTCCCATTCCCCCGTTATATTCCGTTTCATAAGTGGCCTTACCAAAAGAGGCCAACCCCACAATGACATCCCCGGGCTTGATATTGGCATTATCCACCACCTTGGAACGTTCCATCCGGGCGGTAACCGTGGAATCCACAATGATGGTCCTCACCAAATCCCCTACATCTGCCGTTTCACCGCCAGTGGAATGTATGGTGATCCCATGCTTTTTTAAATCAGCAATGAGTTCTTCGGTTCCATTGATAATAGCTGAAATGACTTCTCCCGGAATAAGGTTCTTGTTCCTTCCAATAGTGGAAGACAGCATAATATTGTCCGTAGCTCCCACGCAGATAAGATCATCCACATTCATGATAAGTGCATCTTGGGCAATCCCTTTCCAAACGGAGATATCACCGGTTTCCTTCCAATACATATAAGCCAAGGAGGATTTGGTACCTGCGCCATCGGCGTGCATGATCAAACAATGCTCCTCGCTTCCAGTCAAATAATCCGGGACAATTTTACAGAAGGCTTTGGGAAAGAGACCTTTATCAATGTTCTTGATGGCATTGTGCACATCTTCCTTGGAGGCCGAAACCCCTCGCTGTGCATATCTTTTACTGGTTTCCGATGACATTTCTTTGCTTTGGGCAAAAATAACGGAAAGCCACGAATTAATCGTTAACCGTTCTTTTCTATTTTGCGAACAACAACTCGCTATATTTGGTAAATGGCCATAAATCGTCCGCTATGAGTTTTTCCAGTTTATCGGACTGTTCACGGATGGCATCAAAATAGGGTTTGACATTATCGCAATACGCCTCCGCTTTCTTTTGGGCCGTGGAAAGCCCATTGGCCCGCTTTCGCGCTTCGGTCATCTCATCGGTCAATTTCTTGATTTCAACAATGTGCTCTCCAACCTGCTCCAAGATATTCAATTGGGGTTCTGCCACCTTTTTGTGAGCCGCTCCATAGACCTCCTTCAAACCGGAAACGTTCTCCAACAAGGTATTCTGATAGCGAATGGCGGCTGGGACAATATGGCTATAGACCATCTCCCCCAATACCCTTCCTTCTATTTGAATATGGAATATATAAGCTCCCAGTTCCACTTCTTGGTGGGCCTTGAGCTCCACTTCGTTCATAACCCCCATATCCTTGAACAGGGCCACGCTTTCCTTGGAAGTAATCACCTGCAGTGCTTGGGGAGTGTTCTTATTATTGCTCAGCTTTCGCCTACGCGCCTCCAACTGCCATTCTTCCCCATAGCCATCGCCCTCAAAACGGATTCGCTTTGATGTTTTTATGTACTCACGCAGCACATTGAAAACAGCTTCGTCCTTTTTGAGGTTCTTTTTGTCAATGAGCGCATCCACCTCTTTCTTAAAATCGGTGAGCTGTTTGGCCATAATGGTATTGAGAATGGTCATGGGCTTGGCACAATTGGTCTTGGAACCCACTCCCCTCATTTCAAACTTATTGCCGGTAAAGGCAAAGGGAGAGGTTCGGTTTCGGTCCGTATTGTCCAATAAGATTTCCGGGATTTTTCCAACCACATTGAGCTTGAGCTCCGTTTTCTCCTCTGGCGACAATTTTCCTTTGGAAACCCCTTCCAATTCATCGAGCACATCGCTCAGTTGCTTTCCTATAAAAATGGAAAGGATCGATGGGGGTGCCTCATTGGCCCCCAGTCTATGGTCATTGCTGGCCGATGCTATGGAAGAACGCAATAATTCTTCATAGGTATCCACGGCTTTTATGGTATTGACAAAAAAGGTGAGAAATTGAAGGTTCTTCATCGGGGTGGTCCCAGGACTGAGCAGGTTCACCCCGGTATCTGTGGCCAAAGACCAGTTATTATGTTTTCCCGAACCATTGATTCCCTCAAAGGGCTTTTCATGAAAGAGCACCCTAAAGTTATGTTTATCCGCCACCTCTTCCATAACATCCATCAACAATAGGTTATGGTCCACGGAAAGGTTGGCTTCTTCAAAAACAGGGGCGAGCTCAAACTGGTTGGGAGCCACTTCATTATGCCGTGTTTTTACAGGAATGCCCAACTTGGTACATTGTTTTTCCAAATCACTCATAAAGCTGAGCACTCTTGGAGGTATCACTCCAAAATAATGATCGTCCAATTGCTGGCCCTTCGCCGCCAAACTCCCTACAAGGGTCCTACCGGCCATTACCAAATCCAACCGGGATTGGACCAAGGCCTTGTCCACCAGAAAGTATTCCTGCTCCCATCCTAAAGTGGCATAAACTTTACGTACATTCTTATCAAAGTACTGCGCAACATCCGTGGCCGCTTGGTCTATGGCATACAAAGCCCTTAACAAAGGAGCCTTATTGTCCAACGCCTCTCCGGTATACGCTACAAAAATGGTAGGAATACAAAGTGTGGTCTTATAAATAAAAGCAGGGGAAGTAGGATCCCACGCTGTATAACCTCTTGCCTCAAAAGTGTTTCGTATACCGCCGCTTGGAAAACTGGAAGCATCGGGTTCCTGCTGTACCAATTGTGCACCGCCAAACTTTTCCATGGCCTTACCGTCTGACATGATATCAAAGAAAGCATCATGTTTTTCCGCGGTGGCCCCGGTCAAGGGTTGAAACCAATGTGTATAATGTGTGGCCCCCATGGATAACGCCCAGGCTTTCATGCCCTCCGCTACCTGGTCGGCTATTTTTCTGTCTATCTTGTTGCCCTGAAAAATGGCCGATTTTACATTTTCAAAAGCTTCCTTGGTCAGAAATTGAAGCATCTTGTCTTCATTGAATACATTTCTACCAAACAAATCGGAGCGCTTTCCAGTCTCCTCCATCTTTATATGCTCTCTTTTACGGCTTTCCAGTAAAGCCTCAAATCTCATTTTTGGCATTCTCAAAAAGTTTAGTCTACAAAGCTACAATTAACAATTTAATAATTTATTTGGCTAAAAATACTTTTTTTTCATGCTACCCCCGTTTAAACAGGGGTAATAAAAATTATATTGCCATTTTAGTCATTTTAACCCTCCAAAAGATATATTATCAAATGAAAAAACTATTTTTGTCAATCGTGAATTTGAGAACATATAACTACCAAAATTATGAGCAAATCTAAATTAGAGTATTTATGGTTGGATGGTTATGAGCCAACAGCCAACATTAGAAGCAAAACACGAATTGAAGAGGATTTTAGTGGTAAATTGGAAGATTGCCCAATGTGGTCTTTCGATGGTTCCTCCACCAAGCAAGCCGAGGGTGGTTCTTCTGACTGTTTGTTGAAACCCGTTGCTATCTATCCCGACCCTGCAAGAAGAAATGGGTATTTGGTGATGACCGAGGTGATGAATCCAGATGGGACCGCCCATGTGAGCAACTCCAGAGCCACCATTGATGATGAAGATGATGATTTTTGGTTCGGTTTTGAACAAGAGTACTTTATCATGGATACAGCCACACAATTGCCACTTGGTTTCCCTGTTGGTGGTTATCCTGGCCCACAAGGTCTTTACTACTGTTCTGTAGGTGGACGAAACACTTGGGGCAGGGATTTGGTTGAAGAGCATGCCGACCTATGCTTGGAGGCTGGACTACAGTTTGAAGGTATCAACCAAGAGGTTGCTGCCGGACAGTGGGAGTTCCAGTTGTTCGCCAAAGGCGCCAAAAAAGCCGGTGATGAAATCTGGGTGGCTCGCTACCTACTTCAAAGGTTGACAGAAAGCTACGGATATTATATTGAATATCACCCAAAACCTATCAAAGGGGATTGGAACGGTTCCGGGATGCACGCAAACTTCTCCAATACACTTTTGAGAACTTGTGGATCCAAAGAAACCTATGAAAAAGTATGTGAGGCCTTCCGACCTGTAACCAAAGAGCACATTGAAGTGTATGGTGAGTTCAATGATGAGCGTTTGACCGGTAAGCACGAGACTGCTTCCATCAAAGATTTCAGTTACGGTGTATCCGATAGGGGTGCTTCCATCCGTATTCCAATCTTGACCGTTGAGAAAGGATGGAAAGGATGGTTGGAAGATAGAAGACCTGCTTCCAACGCAGACCCATACCGAGTAGCGGCCAGAATCATCAAAACAGTGAAATCTGCCGACGTATAGCACACACCAACGTTTGTGTATAAATTAGTTGTTGATTTGAAAACCGTCCCTCTTGAGGGGCGGTTTTTAGTTTAGGGTAACATATACAAAGGTCACATAAAAGGCCAATAGTATTAAACCGTCCCGCCAGCCCAAGCGCAATCCCTTTGGAAAAAACACCAAGGGCAATATCAAAAGGGAAATTCCCAACATCCAAAAGATATCACTGGAAAGCAATCCTTGGTCCACCACAGTGATCGGGGTGATTATGGATGTAATTCCCAAAACCGCCAAAAGGTTGAAAATATTGGAGCCTATCAAATTTCCCAAGGAAATGGCCTTTTCCTGTTTTAACACAGCAATTACCGAGGCTGCGAGTTCCGGAATACTGGTTCCCACAGAAACCACCGTTATACCAATAACACGATCGCTCACGCCAAAAGCCGAGGCCATGCCCACGGCCCCCTCGATAAGAAGTTCAGACCCTCCCCAGAGCGCAGTACCCCCTATACCTAAATACAATGCGGTCTTATACATGGGCAAATACTCATCATCCTCGGGCATTTCATCCACAACAGCGGTTTTTTGAAACCGGAGCAGATACACCAAAAAGATAAACAAAAAGGAGACCAGGATAATTCCTTCGTACTGCTGTAAGACCCCATCAAAATAGATGAAACCGCAAAACAGTAGGGAGGCCACCATCATAACCGGCCAATCCGTGGTATAAAAACTTTTTCGCACATCTATACTTCCCATAAGTACCGTAATGGCCAACACCAGTCCCAAATTGGCAATATTGGACCCCACCACGTTGCCCAAAGCCAAATCAGGGAACCCATCCAATGCCGCTTTTATACTCACAATAAGTTCCGGGGCCGAAGTGGCAAAGGAAACCACGGTCATGCCTATCACAATTTTAGGAATGGCCAGACGGAGCGAAAGGGCCACAGCAGATTTTAACAACCAATTTCCTCCCGCGATAAGCAATACCAGACCAATAATTATGTAAAGTGTATTTTCCAAGTAGTACGATTTTGTGGCAAAGATATGGGAAGATTTATTGTCTTGAATAGGGTGGCCAAAAAGCTTATCCAAATTCAATAAGACCCCCTACAAATTTCCTTGTTCCATCTATAAGAAACTGTACTTTCTCTTCAATGAAATCATCCAAAACACCCCATTTTTAAACGAAATCCCCCTAGGTTTTTAAGAATGGTCCAAAAATGGCCCTACAAATATTACATTTTATAATTCATATTGTTATTTCATATTTCAATATGAAACTTTTTTCAAGGGAAGTACAAAATATCCAAGGAGCATCTCATTTAAAAACCTACAATTTTGTATGCAATTGTATAGATTTTCGTTCAAAAGTTTGGAGACATGATTTCTGTCATTTTAAATTGAAAAAAGTAATCGGCCAACAATCATTTTTTAACCTAAAAATCAATCCAATAATGATTACCATTGTCAAAATTTTTGTGATGCTCTTCATGCTTATCATTGAAACCATTTTTGTCTGATGCCCATTAAGAATTCAAGGCTTTTTTGTACATCGGTTCACATGCCAAACATTCCCATGAATGCGGAATTTCACTTTTATTAAAAGTTTAGCATATAAATGCCATTGATTTGATTATTTTACACCTCTAACAAATCAACTCAAAAAAAGTGAAAAAAATAACAATTTTAGCCACGGCACTTATCGCCATGGCTTCTTGCAAAAACGAACCGAAAACTGAGGAAACCCCCTCAAAAAGTGCTGAGTTTGCCACTGTATTGGACAACTATTATGAGGACGGGCTCAAGTTGAACCCCCTACTGGCCACTATGGCTGGCGACCACAGGTACGACGACTCTTTTCCCAATATGCTTTCCGATGTGTACCAAGAAGAATCCAAAGCATATTATGAAGGCTATAAGGAAAGACTCTCCCAATTTCCCGATGAAAGCCTCACTGAAAGTGAGCAGATGAGCAAGGCTATCCTATTATGGGAATGCAACATTAATCTGGATGAGTTCAATTTTAAAGCGGACCTTACTCCCATTGACCAAATGTGGTCCCCCAATTTATTTGTGGGGCAATTGGCAAGTGGCTCCAGCGCCCAGCCCTTCAACACCGTGGAGGATTACGAGAATTGGATGAAACGGGTAGATGGTTATCTGGAATGGCTGTCCAGCACGGAAACCAAAATGAAAGAGGGCATGGAAAAAGGCCATGTACTCCCAAAGTCATTGATTGTAAAAGTCCTTCCCCAGCTCCAGTCCCAAACCGGAAAGGATTTGGACCAGCATCTGTTCTACCAACCCATAAAAAATATGCCTGCCGATTTTACCGAGGAACAAAAGGCCTCGTTAACCGCTGCGTACAAAGACATGATCATCAACAAGGTCATTCCTGCCTATGAAAACCTCTACAATTTCATGAGCACCGATTATCTTGAGGCAGGTCGTGAATCCAGCGGCATACAGGGCGAACCCCATGGGGATGCCTATTATGCCCATCAAATCAAAAAATACACGACCACCAATATGACCGCCGCAGAAATCCATGAATTGGGATTGAGCGAAGTGGCCCGTATACGTTCCGAAATGGAAAAAATAAAGGAACAAGTGGGTTTTGAAGGGGACTTAAAGGCGTTTTTCGATTACGTTCGAAACAATAAGGACCTTATGCCCTTTACAGACCCTCAACAGGTAATAGACAATTTCAATGCGATCCACGAGCGCATGAAACCACAGATTGAAAAACTGTTCGACAAAAAGCCGAAAACCCCTTTTGAGGTAAGGCGCACCGAGGCATTTCGTGAGAATTCGGCTAGTGCCGAATACAACCAGGGATCCCTGGATGGTACACGTCCCGGTATTTTTTACGTACCCATTCCTGATGTGACCCATTACAACACCTATTCGGACGAATCCCTATTCCTGCATGAGGCCATTCCCGGGCACCACTATCAAATCTCATTGACCCAAGAGAACGAGGAACTCCCAGAATTCAGGAAAACCCTTTGGTACAGCGGCTATGGCGAAGGCTGGGCCCTTTATACCGAATCATTGGGCAAAGAATTGGGACTGTACACGGACCCTTACCAATATTTTGGAATGTTGGGCGCCGAAATGCACCGCGCCGTTAGATTGGTGGTGGATTCCGGCCTACACTCCAAAGGATGGACCCGTGAGGAGGCCATTCAATACTCTTTGGACAACGAAGCTGAATCCGAAGCCAGTATCACCTCAGAAATTGAGCGCTATATGGCCAACCCCGGTCAGGCCCTATCCTACAAAATAGGACAGTTGAAAATCAGGGAACTTCGCAAAAAAGCCGAAGATGCCCTTGGGGAAAAGTTCAACATTGGGCAATTCCACAACCAGGTTTTGGAAACCGGCTGTGTTCCCTTGGCATTATTGGAAGATAAAATTGACGGTTGGATCGCTTCCAACCAATAGGATTTTAAAAAAGGGCCAATTGAATTGGCCCTTTTCTTTTACCATAACGGTTGCCCACAACCCAATATCTTGGTTATATTTGTTTTGACCAACACCTAACACCATGCTTTTCAAAATCTTGGCAAAAATAAACAAGGTAGTGCTTCCTTCCTATACCAAAAAAGGATTGGACCTATCCAAGGCCTCCAAATTGCAACTGGCCATTATAGGCTGGCGGTATTATGTTACCAAAAACGCCTTGGACTAATACTGTAAAAGGGCCTCTATCTGATAACCATTCAGTTTTTCGGCGCCATTTAGGAAGGTTAGTTCTATTAAAAAATTGCACTGCACCACTTCCCCTCCCAGCTTTTCAATCAATTTGCAAACGGCATTGGCCGTTCCACCAGTGGCCAACACATCGTCGTGCACCAACACTTTCTCGCCTTCTTTTATGGCATCGGTATGAATTTCCAAAATTTCAGAGCCGTACTCCAGTTCATAGGACTCCGAAATGGTAGTATGGGGCAGTTTTCCCGATTTTCTTACCGGAACGAATCCGGCTCCCAGCCGGGAGGCCAACAATGGTGCGAAGATGAACCCCCTACTGTCTACCCCCACCACTTTATCAACATGCATATGGCCTGCAAAACCGCAAAGCACATCACAGGCTTTATTGAGCGCTTTTGGATCACTTAAAAGAGGGGTAATATCCTTGAAGATGACACCGGCTTTGGGAAAGTCTTCTATATCACGAATGTAGGAAGCTAAATCCATAGATTTTTTTGACAGGTGAGGTTTTGTAGTAAAGTTAAAAAGAAATATATTTGCAGCCCTGTTAAAAGGCCGCGTGGCGCAACTGAATAGCGCATCTGATTACGGCTCAGAAGGTTGCAGGTTTGAATCCTGCCGCGGTCACTCCGGATTTATACAAGAATCCAGTAAAAAAGCCTGTAAATTCATAGTTTACAGGCTTTTCTTTTTCACACCAAAGATGCAGCTTTCCAATCAGCATTATGGATTTTGGATACGGTTTCCATCGACATCAAACAATTCAGTTGTATTTAAACCATGATTGTCATGATAACTTCTCTTTTCAATGGCAACCCCAGTATCCTTTCTATTCATGAGGTTGTGGTCCGTATCCAGGTATCGCTTCTCCAAAATTAGACCCAAAGGGTCTCTACTATATTCCACACGGTGTACTCCGGAGGTCTTATGTACCGTTTTTAAACCTTCCTTATCCAAGTACGTCTCAGAAAGTAGAAATCTTCCATCTGTGGTCCATTCTGCCACATATTTGGAGTATCCACCGTTTGCATTCTTGGGATTTCCATCGCCATCCTGAAATTCCAACAGGGTGTTATTCCCAAATCCATCGGTTTCAAAATGCCAACGCTCCGCCCCGGACCAATGGGTCGCTGGATTCTTCTCTTGGTCAAAAAATACAATATCCTGCAAATCATAACCATTCCACACATTCTGTTCCCCGGCAGTATGGGAAGGCCCAATGGCAGGTTTTCCGTTTGCATCAAAAACCTCCCAACGGTCAAAACGCCCTTGGGAATCGTAGTAATACTTAAAAAAAGCCGCTCCATTATCGGTATTGACCAAATTACCCTCTGAATCAATATTCTCTAGAGTTCCGAAGTATCCTTGCCCATCAAAGGTCATACGGGTCCGTAAAAACTGAAAATCCCCCCGCAAAGGAACGAGTTCCCCATTGCTGTCCAAACGTTCTTCAATAAGGCTTCCATTGGGTTCATGGAACCATTGATACCTGACCACACCAAACCAATCCGTTGCAGGTTCACCATGGACATCGGTAAAGGTCAGGGAACGGTTTTTCCCCAATGCATCCTTTTCATAAATCTTGGCATACACATTCCCCATCACCGAAACCCGGTTCCCAAAACGGTCAAAAAAATGGTGTACTTCCTTATCTGGGGAATGGATGATTTTGGTGTGCGGGGCATTGATGTTCAGGTTTCCAAATCGACCTTCAAACTCCTTGTATTCCTTTCCAATACGAACATGGGTCGCGATGACCTGATTGTTTGTATTATAGTCCACTTTAAGATTGATTCGATGCATGGCCTCCTCTTTGGTAATGGGATACCCTCCCTTTACAGGTTGATATGGAGATTCCCAAAAGGGCAACACGGCATAGTATTCACTCCTATGGGGGCCATTCTGTTGTTGCCCATGACCTAGATTGGAAATTATGGCAAAATAGGCCAAAATCAGTGTCTTTGTTATTTTCATGATAGGTAAGGTTATACTTGACTCAATAGCCCAAATATGGATGTAGCCTGATGTTTTTTTGTCCTGTTTACAAAAAAGTGGACATCCATTTATATGAATTTTAACATATTACGAAAGACATAGGGGTTAACTTGGGCCCAAACCAAAACACATGGAGCCTTCCGTAGCATTGACCATTTTTTCCGGGGCAGCCATCTCCAGCGGATTGATGATGGCCCTTTACTTTATGTTGATGCGCAATGAAAATAAATGGGGAGATCTTGCCATGGGATTCTTGTTTTTGGCCTTGGTGATGCGACTTTCCAAGTCCCTGTTCTCCTATGTTTTTCACGGGTCTTCCGTAATGGGTATTTCATTTGGGCTATTAGGCTCGGTTCTTATGGGACCGTTGCTGTTCCTCTACTTTACATACACGCTTACGGGGGAGAAAAAGTTTCAATGGCAGCACCTTTTACATCTGATCATTCCCTTCATCGCATTTATCCTTGCAGCCAATGAGGTCTTTCCAGCATTTGGACTTTACGTTTGGGCAGGGCACTTTTTAATGGGGTATCTTATTGTTGTGGGGTACCGCTTTGTGTTTGCCAAATGGTCCAAGGAGGGGATATCAAAATGGCACAATTCCCTGTTTTATGGGGTTCTTGGATTATGGCTGATATTCTCTCTCCAGTTGTACATTTCCAGTAGGACATTTTACATATGGGGCATTGTATTGGCCTCCCTTACTATCTACATCCTATTTTTTATGGCATTGAGAACCCCCATGTTCCGAAGTAAAAATCGCCAAGTGGTCACTCCAAAAGAGGTGAAGGACAAAATAATACATGCTCTTGAAGTGGAACGGGCTTTTGTGCAACCAGGGATTTCCATTGCACAGTTCTCCAAAATGATTGATACCCCTGCTTACTTGGTATCAAATGGGGTGAAATCCATTTATGGGAAAAGCTTTAAGGATGTGATCAACAGCTTTAGGATTCGGGAAATCACTTCCAAACTCTCCCATATGGATTTTGCCCATGAAAAAATTGAAAATCTAGCCTATGATGCAGGTTTCAACACATCTTCTGCTTTTTACAGTGCTTTTAAAAAGGAAACCAGAATGACCCCAAGGGCCTATCAAAAGCAACAGCAAAACAAATGCTCCTGACCATAGCACGAATCGCAAGTCTTTGAAGGAATTTCTAGTCGTGTGAACTTTACGGACCTTGAACACGATTGTCATTTACATCGTACAACTCGATTTCGTTTGGACCATGGTTGAAGCATAACTTGGCCAACAAACCATTTAAGAATTCTTCCTAATACGATAAGGTATTGTAGCCTTTGGCCTGTAACTGCAACATACGGATAGATGCGGCCGGCACCGGTTCCACTCCAGGAATCAATTGATCTTTGGTCATTTCGTGCTTGGCCATGGCCACGCTGCATACGGTAATCCTTAGTTTTGATATGTACTTCTCCACCAAAGCTTCAAGCTCGGAACCCTTTACAAGCCCCTTTACAAACTTACCTTTGGTAATAACTTCGTAATCCGTCACCTTGACCCCATTATCCACCAATACATCATACATATTCAAAACCACTTTGAAATGCTTCACATCACTGACCACAAAGGCATATTGACTTGTTTGTTGCAAATCGGACACAGCCTGGTCATCCAACTTTAGCTGCCCATACGACATAGAGGTACCTAGAGTTGTCATAAAAAAGGTTAGAAGAAATAATATTCGAATGGTTCCCATGATGCTTTACTATTTTATTTTTTTGATATATGTGTAAAAATACGGCTATTGATTTTGCTCCTAAACTGAAAATAGTCCCATGTGCAACAATTGGCCTCGATGCTTACCAAACCATAATTTTATATATAGAACAGATTTATCCTTTTAAGGAATCCAAGTTCCTGCGCGCTTCTTTCAATTCCAACTGCAAGCGTTGATTTTCTTCGAGATATTCCAAGCGAATGCGCTCCATCTCCCGCTCAAAATCATCTGCAGGAACATATTGAGGCTCAAATAAACTCTCTTTTAAAATACTGAACAAGGTGAACAAAAAGCTTATGGCCACTGCAGCTATGAGTCCAAAAAGCAATGTTTTTTCCTTTTTGAGTCCTGGGGACTTCTTCTTGAACAATTGCTTTTCCTCTTTGACCTCCTTTTTTGCCGTAGGCAATTGCCCCAAAAAAACATCCCACCTTTCCTCCTCCTTGACATACATGTCCATAAATCCCCCATCATCCAAAAAATCCTGGGTGCTGGGCGTTGAGGCCAACAAAAATATCTCCACCCCATTACCACTCATAATATCCAGTAAATTGGGGTCGTACTCCTGTATGTCCTTTATCAAACGCTCAACAAAGTGTAGGCTGTAATTGGGTCGGAGAAATTCATCGTAGAGGGTCTGTATCTCAAAATAATCCTTTCGGTCCAATGCATATTCCAGAAAACGGTCCTTTAGTTCTGCCTTAAAAAATTCGCCCATTCCCTAGATACGATGTTTTACGATACTGCATTGGTTTTGATGTGTAAAATTAAAGTGACTGGCTCATTATTACCTCAAGTCACAAGTAAAGAATTTGTGATTTTTATTCCATTGTTCGGCAAACACATTAAAATATATGACCTCTTTCAGGAACTTTCCCTGAAAAGGAAAACACGTATTACAAACTTGTTGGGATAAAAATGAACGGCGTAAATAAAAAACGCTTTAAACGATTTCAGCGCTCAATCCGGCCTCCAATAATTGGGAACATTTGGGCTCAAGATAGGAATACTCCCCAGTCTTCACCGTGCATTTACCATTATAGTGTACGATCAAGGAACATTGTTCGGCCTGTTCGGGGGTATGTTCACACACTTTGATCAAGGTTTCAATGACATGGTCAAACGTATTCACATTGTCATTGAACAATACTATCTCATTCTGCTCTACAACCTCTTCCTCGAGAAGCAGGTCTTCCGATTCTTTTTCCCTAGTGCCCATAATCATTGGAGTTAAAGCCTTTCTAATTTACATATTTTGCTGAAATCCAATTGTTCTTTTCCAGATTTTTTTCAAATTGTAATCCGTAGGCTGCACATTTTGAGGAAATTGCATCCAAATCCTCCAAATAAAAGCCACTTAATAAAAGTGTTCCCCCTGAAGTAAGGCACTCCACATAAACAGGAATATCTTCCATTAAAATATTGCGGTTGATGTTGGCCAAGATGACATTGTATTTTTTTCCCTTCAACAAACCACTATCACCTTGAAAGGCCTTAATGCTCTCACAGTCATTCCGTTCTATATTTTCTTGGGTATTTAGATAGCACCATTCGTCAATGTCAATGGCATCCACAGGTCCTGCCCCCTTCTTTTTGGCCAAAATGGCCAAAACCCCGGTTCCGCAACCCATGTCCAATACCGATTTCCCTTGGACATCCATATCCAGAATATGCTGGAGCATCATATGGGTGGTTTCATGGTGCCCGGTTCCAAAACTCATCTTGGGCTCGATCACAATATCGTACTCCACTTCAGCTACGGGGTGGAACGGAGCACGCACCATACACCTATCCCCAACAGTGATGGGATGGAAATTACGCTCCCATTCGGCATTCCAGTTTTGTTGTTGGATTTCTTTTTGGGTCCAAGAAATTTTAAAACCCGGTTGCTGCAGGATATAAAGTCCATCCAAAATATCCTCCCGCCAATCCGATTTTAGAATATAGGCCAAAAGTCCGGTTTCGTTCTCCACAAAACTTTCAAACCCCACCTCTCCCAGTTCGGCAATCAAAATATCCGTTGCCGGTTGGACAGGTTCTATCGTAAAATCATACTCGAGATATACCAATCCCATAATTTCCGATCAAATGGCGTTGATGATGGCCACAAAGTCCGAAGCCACCAAGGAAGCTCCTCCGATCAATCCTCCGTCCACATCGGGTTTGGAAAAAATCTCCTCTGCATTGCCCGGTTTCACACTTCCTCCGTAGAGAATGGAAACTTCATCGGCAATGGAAGCATTATAGGCCTCCGCAATGGTTTTTCGGATAAAGGCATGCATTTCTTGCGCCTGCTCTGGGGAAGCCGTCTCTCCAGTACCGATAGCCCAAACAGGCTCGTAGGCCAAAACGATGTTTTTCCAAGCGCTGGCCTCCAAATGGAACAATCCGTTTTTCAATTGGCTTTCCACTACGGAAAAATGGTTGTCGGATTTCCTGTCTTCCAATTCTTCACCAAAACAAAAAATGGCTTTCAACCCTTTGGCAACAGCGGTGTCCATCTTTTTGGCCAACAGTTCATCGGTTTCGCCAAAGTAAGAACGGCGCTCAGAATGACCCAAGATAACGGTGTCCACATCAAGGTTCAACAGCATATCCGCGGAAATTTCACCGGTGTACGCTCCATTTTCAGCAAAATGCATGTTCTGGGCCGCCACTTTGATGGTGGAGGATTCCAAGCTTCGTTGGGCCGTTTCCAAGTTCACAAAAGTGGGGGCTACGATAACCTCCGCTTTGGTGTCGGGCAGCTTTGCGGAAAGTTCGGCCAACAAAGCCTCGGTCTCTTCCCTGTTCTTGTTCATCTTCCAGTTTCCTGCCACTATCTTCGTTCTCATGTTTTGTTGTTTTGTGGGTTATGTTTAAAGCGTAAGTTTATCTAAATCGTTATAATGCACCTTTTGCTGGATGGTGCCCTTTCGTAAAACCAATATTGCGGGATTGGAGCGCACAATGGTCTTCAATGTGGTCTCATCCGTAAAGTAAAAGTCGAAATCCAATTTATATTTTTGTTCCACCTGATTGGCCAAATCGTCACTTGAAGCCGACATGCCAATCACCGTATACCCTTTTTTCTTTGCTTCATTGGTCACTTGGGCCACTTCGGGGAAAAAATCGTAGTTGCTCTTGGCCAGATCATAGGCCACTACCATAATCAGCTTATCCTCCTCCAAAAGTTCGGCAGCATAATCTTGACCGTCCTTTTCAATGGTAAAATCATGGATGGGAGGTTCGTACCCCGCTTGAATCTGTGTAGTCTCCACATCTATGAACTCGCCTTCCACACTAGGGTATTCCCCATTGGTGACAATGGTTTGCTCGCCCCCGTTTACTTTGAAACGCCAAGCGTATTCGTACAGGGGTTGTGGTGCATCATCCGGAACCGTCATCCCCTCCTGAATGTTGGCGCCAATTTTATAGGGCCGGAAATCCACGGATGGTAAATGGTTGAGAACATGGTTGGCAAATAACATACAGGCCAACAAGGATACTCCGCCCACTATCCAGTTGGTTTTTGTATTGAAAAGTGGAGTGATGTATTTCCGTCCATAAAACAAAATCAGAATAAAAACCAATAACACCACATCTTTGGTGAAGGATTCCCAAGGGGTCAGTTTTACGGCATCACCAAAGCATCCACAATCGGTCACTTTATTGAAATAGGCCGAGTAAAACGTAAGGAAGGTAAAAAATACGATCATCAGCAAAAGACTCCAAACCGTAAGCTTCGGCTTGAACCCGATAAGGAGTAATACGCCCAAAATCACCTCGACAATCACCACCACTATGGAAATGCCCAAGGCCATGGGCAGAAAAAAAGGCAAGTCCAACACCCCAGGGCTAAAATATTCCTCCAATTTGAACGAAAATCCTACGGGATCGTTCAGTTTAATAAGGCCACTGATAATGAAAAGCACCCCTACAAAGATTCTTGAAATCCAAACCAAATATTTCATGTGTGTTTCAAAATAAATTCCAACTTAGCAAAAACCTTAATCTGACACAAATCACACAAATTTTCACCAATGGATTGATGGCTATAGGTATGATATGTAATTGGTAAAAAACTCAACAGTCTTTTTTGTCTTGGTTCTTGACTCTTTTCCCTTTTCTCCTTAATACAATTTCCCTTATCATCTTCTTTTATTTGGAATTTAGATGAATAAGTGCAAAGACTGCATAGTTGATCATATCCTGATAGTTGGCATCCACACCTTCACTTACCAATGTGGCACCTTGATTGTCCTCAATCTGCTTTACACGAAGCAATTTCTGCAGAATAAGGTCCGTCAGCGAACTCACCCGCATATCGCGCCAGGCCTCTCCGTAATCGTGGTTTTTGTCCTCCATCAACTTTTTGGTGATGGCCACTTCGGCATCATATAGGGCAATGGCTTCCTCGGCGGTCAGATCGGGTTGTTCGGCCACTCCTTTTTTAATCTGGATCAGGGCCATGATGGCATAGTTGATGATCCCAATGAATTCTGATTGTTCTCCTTCGTCCACCTTTCGCACATCGTTCTGTTGAAGGCTACGGATGCGTTGGGCCTTGATGAAAATCTGATCGGTCAGGGAGGGTAGGCGCAAAATCCGCCAAGCGGTACCGTAGTCCTGGGCTTTTTTTAAAAACAATTCCCGGCAGGTATGGATCACCGCATCGTACTGTTGGGAAGTCTGCTGCATGTATTGTTGCTAATTTGCGTAAATTTCGTCCAAATAAAAGTGCTCTGGGCACTTTGCCAAAGATAGTGAAACCCAACAAAGGAGATATTTTTTATGACCATAAACTGTAAAGGTGAGCTTATAGATCTTACGGTGCCCAAAGTGATGGGCATTCTTAACCTTACCCCGGATTCTTTTTTTGATGGTGGAACGTACAAGGATGAGAGTTCCATATTGAATCAGGTGGATTACATGTTGAACCATGGGGCCACCTTTATTGATATGGGTGCCTATAGCTCACGCCCTGGAGCGGAACATGTGAATGAGGATGAGGAGTTGAAACGCATGCTGCCGGTCATAGAATTGATCCTAAAAAAATTCCCAGATACCTTGATCTCTGTGGATACCTTCCGGAGCAAGGTCGCCTCGGAAAGTTTGGAACGGGGTGCGGCCATCATCAATGATATTTCCGCAGGCAATTTGGATGAGGAGATGTTCAAAACGGTCGCCCAACACCAAGTACCTTATATTATGATGCACTTGAAAGGCACTCCACAATCCATGCAAAAAGAGGCCACCTATACCGATTTGATCAAAGATCTTAGACATTACTTTTCCGAAAAAGTACAGGAAGCCACTTCCCAAAAAATAAATGACATCATTATAGATCCCGGGTTTGGCTTTGCCAAGACCACCGAGCAAAACTACACCTTGTTGAACCACTTGGATCTTTTCAAGACCTTTGACCTTCCCCTTTTGATCGGGTTGAGCAGAAAATCCATGATCTATAAAGTATTGGATTCCAATCCAAAGGAAGCTTTGAACGGCACAACTTCCCTCCACACCATTGCATTGTTGAAAGGGGCAAATATTCTACGGGCCCACGATGTCAAGGAGGCTATGGAATGCGTAAAACTGGTATCGGCCCTAAAAGCCAATGCCCTCTAGTTTTTGGTTCTTCTATTTTTGCTAATTTTACAAAAACACCGCGGTTGGATTTTCTAAATTTTCTAGAGTTTAAAATCACAGATATCATAGACATCGTCTTAGTGGCCGCGCTACTGTACTACGTGTACAAATTGGTACGAGGCACTGTGGCCATCAATATCTTTATTGGAATCGTCATTGTTTGGGCCTTGTGGAAGCTCACGGAACTGCTGCAAATGAAAATGATCAGTAGTATGGTGGGTGGGTTCATGAACATTGGGCTTATTGCCTTGATCATTGTGTTCCAGCAGGAAATCCGGAAATTTTTATTGATGGTAGGCTCCACCAATCTGGCCTCCAAACGAAATTTTATCCGTCATTTCAAGTTTTTGAAACAGGAAGCCATGCCCTCGGACACGGATGTGGATGCCATTGTTGGCGCCTGCGACCGTATGGCCGACACCAAGACAGGGGCCATCATTGTAATAGAGCGCAACAATTCCTTGGATATTGTCAAGTCTACCGGGGATGTCATGAACATTGAGATCACCCAACCTATTCTGGAAAGTATTTTCTTCAAGAACAGCCCGCTCCATGATGGCGCCATAGTGATCCAGGACAATTTTATTACGGCCACCAGGGTAATTTTACCCGTTTCCAATGACCGCAACATTCCGTTGCGTTTTGGTTTGAGACATAGGGCCGCCGTAGGCATAACGGAGAAAACAGATGCCGTTTGTTTAGTGGTGAGTGAGGAAACCGGTTCTATCTCCTACATTAAAAATGGGGAATTCATTCCTTTTAAAAATTTGGATGAGCTTACTGCCCTCATCAAAAAAGATTTAGGGTAATGCAGTGCAAAAATTGCCATACCAGTTTAAACCCTGACTATGGTTATTGCCCTTCTTGTGGAGCTAAAGTAATCCGTAATAGATTGACCTTAAAAAGTGTGACCCAGGATTTGGGCTATCTGGTCTTTAATCTGGATAACACGCTATTCAAGACTTTTAGACATCTTTTCACCCAACCAGAGCGTGTCATTACCGGCTACATCTCCGGAACCCGAAAAAAACACATGAGTCCAATCAGCTACTTTGCCATAGCTATAACGTTGGTTGGAATTCTGTTTTTTGTGCTTCGGAATGTATACCACATTGATTTGACACCGGGTAACCTCACCAGCAACGGGAAGACACCAAACATGGATTACATATTCGACTATCAGAGTATCATTACCTATTTGATCGTCCCGATGTATGCCTTGATGACATGGTTGCTTTTTTTCGATAAGAAGAAATTAAATTTCACGGAACATCTGGTGGCCAATGCATACATCACCGGTCAGGTTTCCATGGTTCAGGTGATTGTTTGCCTACCCGTATTTGGGCTGACGAACATGAGATATGATCTTTTTACCTGGCTTTTTTTACTCTTGACAGTAACCTACCAATTCTATGTATTCAAAAAAATATACCAAATTGGCTTTGGGAGCACTTTTCTCCGTGGTTTTTTCTACCTAATTCTCTTTGTTATCCTTATGCTGGTCATTGGAACACTGATCCTGTTCGTTTCCATGGCGGCAGGGCGAATATCCATCGAAGATTTTAGGACATAGGATCAGGCAACTTCTTCAGCAAGGAACTGTGCCTCATATAGGTCGCTGTAATACCCTCCTTTTTTCACAAGCTCTTTATGGGTGCCTATTTCAACGATTTGCCCTTGATCCATGACAATGATCTTACTGGCTTTTTTAATGGTAGCGAGTCGGTGGGCAATGATGATGGATGTTCTTCCTTCAGTAATCTTGTCCGTAGCCTGTTGGATCAATTGCTCGGAATAGGTGTCCACAGAGGACGTGGCCTCATCCAAGATCAAAATGCTGGGATTGCTTACGTAGGCCCTCAAAAAGGCAATCAATTGGCGCTGTCCACTGGAAAGCATGGACCCTCTTTCCTTTACATTATATTGGTATCCCCCGGGAAGGCTGGAAATAAAATCGTGCACCCCTATTTGCTTGGCGGCATCCTCTATCTGGGATATGGTTATGGACTCATCACGAAGTGAAATATTATGGGCTATGGTGTCCGCAAACAGGAATACATCCTGCAGTACAATGGCAATATGGGACCTAAGGGATTTCAGGGTATAGTCCTGAATATTCATACCATCCACTAAAATCGAACCTGAATTGATCTCGTAAAACCGGTTGAGCAGGTTGATGATGGTGGACTTTCCGGCTCCCGTTGCCCCAACAATGGCCACGGTCTCACCAGCGTCCACCTTAAACGAAATACCATGGAGTACTTCTTCATCCTTAATGTAACCAAACCGTACATCTTTGAACTCGATATCTCCTTTGACTTCTGCTTTCTCCACATCGCCTTCATCGGCAATATGACTATCGGTATCCAAAATCTTGAACACCCGGTTGGCAGCCACCATTCCCATTTGAAGGGTATTGAACTTATCGGCAATCTGTCGCAATGGTCGGAACAAAAGGTCCATCAGAAAAAAGAAGGCAAAAATGGAACCCGTATCATTAAGGGCCACATTTTCAATATTCTGGATCACCCCAAAATATACCACCATACCAATTCCTATGGAATAGGATATCTCGGCCACGGGGAAGAAAATGGAGTTGTACCAAACCGTCTTGAGCCATGCATTCTGATGTTTCTCGTTGATGGCCCTGAACTTTTCCTTTTCGATTTCCTCCCGGTTAAAAAGCTGCACGATCTTCATCCCGGCGATGCGTTCCTGCACAAAGGAATTGAGGTTGGCCACTTGCGAACGGACCTCGATAAAGGCCACTTTCATGGCTTGCTGGAACAAACGTGTAGCGATCAAGATCACGGGTAAGATGGCAAACACGATCAAGGCCAGTTTCCAATTGGTGTATAGCATAATGGCCGCACCCAACAACATTTTGAGCACATCGGCCACGATCATAAAAAATCCTTGACTGAAAATTTCACCGATACGTTGCATATCCGCAACGGCCCTTGTGACCAAAACCCCAATTGAGGAGTTGTCAAAATAGGTCATCTTAAAGCTCATCATCTTTTCAAAAAGACGGATACGGATATCCTTGATCACGGATTCTCCCAAAAGGTTGGCGTAATAGCTGAACAAAAGTTGTGTGACCACCTGTCCCACCAAGACGGCCAACATAAAAAGTATGGTGGTCAACAATTTTTGACTGTCCTTGTTCTCCAAGGCCTCGTTGACGATGTCACGCACCAAGATGGGAATTTCCACCGCAAAAGCTGCCGAAAGTATGGCCGCAAGTGCCACTACCCAAAAGATGCCCCTATAGGGCTTGGTGTGTGCAAAAATCCGTTTGAACAGACCAAAATCAAATGCTTTTCCTATTTCGTCACTTTTGCTCATCAAATAGTTCTTTTGGATATAAAACCTTGGTCAAATATAATCCTTTTGCCGGGACGGATACCCCTGCCTCTCCCCTATCCTTACTCTCTAATATCATCTTGATATCCTCTGGGTTTATCTTGCCCATCCCTACATCCAGCAACGTTCCCACTATGGCCCGGACCATGTTCCTCAAAAAACGATCTGCCGTGATGGTGAACACCCATTTATCATCCTTCTTTTCCCAAGCAGCCTCTTTCACGTCGCACAAAAAGGTCTTTACATCGCTATTGGATTTGGAAAAACACTCAAAATCCTTACGCCCCAATAAAAGGGAAGCGGCTTGGTTCATCGCTTCCAAATCCAGGGAATGCTTTGCATAATGGGCAAAGTCGAAATAAAAGGGGTTCTTTTCCTGAACCAACCAATACTCATAGGTCCGTTCAACCGCATCAAACCGGGCATGGGCTTCGGGAACCATGCGAAATATCCCTTGAACGGAAACATCTTCGGGCAAAAAGGCATTGAGTCTATATACTAGCTCCTGCCCGTCCCCAATATCATCAAAATCGAAATGGGCAAACATCTCCTTCGCATGCACACCGGTATCGGTCCTGCCCGCCCCCACGACACTCAATTTCTGTCGCAAAAGAGTGGACAAGGCTTTCTCAAGCACTTCCTGCACGGTAATGGCATTGGGTTGGTTCTGCCATCCGTGGTATGCTTTCCCGAAATAGGAAAATTGGATAAAATATCTCAAAGGAATCCCTTACTTTTAAGTCGTTAAAGATAATCCAATCCCCTCCAACACGAACCCAAGCCTTGTTTTTTAGCATATTTTTAGCGTTATGACCAAGATTCTTTTGCTTTCGGACACCCACGGACACATGGACCCCATCATCTTAAAATATGCGGCACAGGCCGATGAAATATGGCATGCAGGGGACATTGGAAGCTTGGAGGTGACCGACCAATTGGAGGCCTTAAGACCTGTTCGCGGGGTACATGGCAATATTGACGACCATGTGATTCAAAAGGAATTTCCAGAAAACAACAGGTTTATGTGTGAGGGCGTGGATGTATGGATCACACATATAGGGGGCTATCCGAACAGATATAATGTCAGGGTACGCGATGAGATTCGCCACAATCCCCCAAAACTCTTCATCTGTGGGCATTCCCATATCTTAAAGGTGATGAACGACAAAAAACTGGGACTGCTCCATATGAATCCAGGAGCGTGCGGCAAACATGGGTTCCATCAAGTGCGAACCATGCTACGGTTTGTGATCGATGGGGATAAAATATCTGATCTGGAGGTGATTGAATTGGGACAACGGTAATCTAAAACAAAAATCCCGACCTAGGCCGGGATTTTCTTCGCACTAATACTACTAAGATGTTAGGTTTAACGTAAGCGATCAACAGATTTTACAAGATCTTCATCCTTTTTGATAGCCCTGTTGGCCAGGACCAGAAAAACGATAGAAAATACAGGAATCAGCATCCCAATACCCTTCTCAGAGACCTGGGTCTCTCCGGATAGACTTAGCGACCGATAAACGAAAAATCCTAGTAAAAAAAGATTCAATATCATATTCAATCTGTTTACCACAAATTGATTTTGTCTGTTCTTGTACATCAAAATGGATACTACGGCCAAGACCGCAGATACATAAAACACAATGCTGACCAACACTTCATTTTGGGCATAGATTTCCGCTCCATCAACCGTTACCCACAAATTCAGAAAAAAGGGAAGTACACCCGTCAACAGGGCCACTACCAGCAAAAAAAACGTCTGAATCCGTTGAATCATTGTGCAAATTGCTTTGGAAATGCAAAAATAGGCGTCTTTTTGAAAAATGAGCCCTTATTCTTAAAAAATAATTTGTATACTTGTGGCGTTATTAGCGAAGTACTTACCCAGGAAATCTTTCCTCCAGTAGCACCCCAATAACTTTTACTTCAATTATTTTCAGATTTAGACACGTTTAACTTATTCATCACTTAATGTTCGAGATTTCAGATCTAAAAGCTAAAAAGCTTCCTGAACTGCAAGAAATTGCAAAGGGCCTTAATGTTCCCAAATTCAAGTCCTTAAAGAAATTGGACTTGGTATACCAAATTCTTGATGTACAGGCATCCAACCCAAAAGCGGTAGTAGAGAGCGCAGCTGCTCCTGAGAAAAAAGCTGCAACTCCCAAACCCCGACGCGAAAGAACTCCACGCCCCAAGGCGCAAGCTCCTGCCCAGGAGCAAAAAAACACCCCCAAAGAAACCACTGAGAATATAAAAGAAACAGGTTCCGAGGAGAAAAAAGAGGAAAACAAAGTACATGCTCCCAAAAAAGAGCACAAACAGAACAGTCCACAAAAAGGGCAAAACAACAGGAGAAACAACCAACACCAAAAAAGCAATTCGCACGACAAAAAGAACAATAATTTTGACAAAGACTTGAAAAACAGGTACAAAGAGCCTGAATTTGAGTTTGATAGCATTATTGAGAGCGAAGGTGTATTGGACATCATGCAAGATGGATATGGGTTCTTGCGTTCTTCGGACTACAACTACCTTTCCTCTCCCGATGATATTTATGTATCGCAATCCCAAATTAGATTGTTTGGTCTAAAATCTGGAGATACCGTTTTAGGAAACATCAGACCTCCGAAAGAAGGTGAAAAATATTTCCCTTTGATCAAGGTGAACAAAATCAACGGTTTGGACCCACAAGTGGTTCGTGACCGCGTTGCTTTTGAGCACTTGACCCCTTTGTTCCCAAAGGAAAAATTTAAATTGGCAGAAAGACAGAGCACTATCTCAACACGAATCATGGATTTGTTCTCACCCATTGGTAAAGGGCAACGTGGTATGATTGTATCACAGCCCAAAACAGGTAAGACCATGCTCTTGAAGGATATCGCCAATGCCATTGCCGCCAACCATCCTGAGGTATACCAGATTATCCTGTTGATTGACGAACGTCCTGAAGAGGTCACCGACATGCAACGTAATGTACGTGGCGAGGTGGTCGCCTCTACCTTTGACAAGGAGGCTTCCGAGCACGTGCGCGTAGCCAATATTGTATTGGACAAAGCCAAAAGATTGGTGGAATGCGGTCATGATGTGGTTATCCTTTTGGATTCCATCACACGTTTGGCCCGTGCCTACAATACGGTACAGCCTGCTTCCGGAAAGGTATTGAGTGGTGGTGTTGATGCAAACGCCCTACACAAGCCCAAAAGGTTCTTTGGTGCTGCCAGGAATATTGAGAATGGTGGGTCTCTTTCCATCATCGCCACAGCATTGACAGAGACCGGTTCCAAAATGGACGAGGTTATCTTTGAGGAATTCAAGGGTACGGGTAACATGGAACTTCAGTTGGATAGACGTATTTCCAACCGAAGGATCTTCCCTGCCATCGACCTTATTTCTTCCTCTACGCGAAGAGATGATTTGCTATTGGATGAAAATACCATTCAACGTATGTGGATCATGCGCAAGTATTTAGCGGACATGAACCCGGTTGAGGCCATGGAATTCATGGAACAGCGCATAAAGCAAACCAGGAACAACGAAGAGTTCCTATTGACTATGAATGAATAGTTATTTTTTTTAAAATACTGTAATTCAATAGTTTAAAAACCCTCAGGAAAATTCCTGAGGGTTTTTTCTTTACCCGTTTTAAAGAAAAAGCATATCTTTAAATCGTTTCCTCAAAACCGAACTTTAATACTTTGAAAAGATGAAAAAAAACAGAAAAATAGCAGCTATTGGTCTAGGTGCTTTTTTACTCATGCTTGGAGCGTGTCAGCAAGCTCCAAAAAAGGAAGAATCCACAGAATCCAATGCCGCTGAACAATCCCAAGAAAGGATTGAGCCCCCCAAAGGAATCATTTCCTTGGAAGAATCAAAGTCCCTTTACGACAATTACACCAAGAACAGGGCTGAAATCATTCAACAGTTTGAAGCAGAACGCAGCCCGGAAAGCAAGTTTGAAGTTGCCCGGTTCACCGCATTCAGCTACGAAGAAATCAAACAATACATGGCTTTCTTGGAGCAAGAAGCCCAAAATGCCCAAGTGGACATTTCTTCGCTTCGTTTTTATTTTGCCAATTATCCAGACCAGGAAGATTTCCCCGATGGGAAAAAAATTGTGCATCCCAGACAGAACTCACTTTTTATCGTTCCCGCCATGAAAGCGGATGGCGGTGAATACGGGTTCTATATTGGTGCTGATGGCAAAGCAAAACTCATCAAGAATGCCGTAGGGCAAACCGAAGTGGGTAGCACCATCGACAACAAACAAAAATCGCAGGCCAGTTTTGTTCCCAGCCTTAGTAGCCCCGCAAGTACCGCAGGAGAACAAAGCCTTGCCTTAAATAGAGGGAACTCATCCCCTCCACCATGGACTGATTATTAATTAATAGACCGTCATGGTCCAAGAGCTCTACACTTTTTTAAAGGATCAGTACTACCTTCCTTTGTACTTGTTGACATGGCTGATATCGGTATTTACGTATAGACGGTATTTTGACACCGTTTTGAAATACTTACCTATGTTCATTGCCTACACCTTCTTTACGGAGTTGCTCGGCTATTTCATTAAGTATTATGAAGACTTCCAGTTCTTCTCGGATGAGCGGTACGCTTGGCGCAATATCATCATTTATAATATCTACCAGATCATTACATTTTTGTTTTTCTGCCGGATATACTATAAAACCATTCAATCCAAGCAGTATAAAAAATGGATACAATACGGGGTTATTTTGATGCTATTGGGGTATGTGATAAACATTTTCTTTAAAAATCCCTTTTATGAAGGCCTCTTCTATGGAGATATTGTAGGATCTTGGGTTTTGATCATGAGCATCATTTTTTACTTTAAGGAAAAAAGGCGGGAAATCAATCCCTATCCGCAAAAGAACAACCTGTTGTTTTGGATAAGTTTGGGCAGTCTCATCTTTTATCTGACAGTACCCTATATATTAATGATTGGCCACACCAATGCAAACCTGTGGTTCTATTTACATTTGCGAAGCGCCCTGCTCTTTCTCATTCTGGTCATGTACATCTTTTTTATCATTGGTTTATTGTTGGGTCAGCGAAAAGCCTTCCGTTGAACATATCCAAAGAAGAGAAAAGTTCAAACCATAAAAAAAGCTCCCAATATGGGAGCTTTTTTATACTGAATCATGGCCAATGTTACATTCCTGCAACTCTGCTCATCAATTTGCTTTTCAAGTTGGAAGCCTTATTGGTGTGGATGATATTCTTCTTCGCCAATTTATCGATCATTCCAACAACGGTAGGCAACAAAGCCTCTGCAGCTTTCTTGTCTTCTTCGTTACGCAATTTCTTGATGGCATTACGCACGGTTTTGTGCTGATACCTGTTGCGCAAGCGTACTGCTTCGTTTCTTCTGATTCTCTTTAATGCTGACTTATGGTTTGCCATTGCCTAAATTTATACTTTCTAAATCCTTTTTTTTGTAGCCCGTAGGGGAATCGAACCCCTGTTACCAGGATGAAAACCTGGCGTCCTAACCCCTAGACGAACGGGCCGTAATTAATTTGAAAACCCGATCAAAGACCAGTGTTTTCCAGTATTCCATTGAACTTTGTAGCCCGTAGGGGAATCGAACCCCTGTTACCAGGATGAAAACCTGGCGTCCTAACCCCTAGACGAACGGGCCATAAGGTTGCACAATTGCGGATGCAAAAATACAACTATTTTTAAGTCTTGCAACAGTAATTATTATTTTTTGCACCTACTTAATAAGCCTTTGCAAACAATACCCTTTGGGTTGATGGTTTTCCTGTTACCATACAGACTCCCTCTTCCTTTTCCTCATTCAACGGAATGCAGCGAATAGTGGCCTTGGTCTCTTCCTTTACCCGCTCTTCGGTTTCGCCCGTTCCGTCCCAATGCGCGGAAACAAATCCACCCTTTTCCTCAATCACCCGCTTGAACTCCTCATAGGTATCCACCTGGGTGATATGATCTTTTCTATATGCCAGGGCCTTATTATAAATGTTCTCTTGGATGTCATCCATGAGCGACACCACCTTTTCCACAACATCTTCCGCCTTTACAGACTCTTTTTGCATGGTATCCCTTCGAGCCACTTCATAGGTTCCATTTTCCAAATCGCGTTGCCCAACGGCCAAACGCACGGGAACTCCTTTCAACTCATATTCATTGAACTTGAATCCCGGTTTATGGGTATCCCTTTTATCATATTTAACGGAAAGTCCCTTGGAACGCAGTTCTTTTACCAAGGGTTCCACTTTTTCAGAAATGGCATCCAGTTGGTCCAATCCTTTATAAATAGGCACAATCACCACTTGAATGGGCGCCAGTTTCGGCGGAAGCACCAAACCATTGTCATCACTGTGCGTCATGACCAAAGCTCCCATGAGTCGTGTGGAAACCCCCCAAGAGGTAGCCCATACATATTCCTGTTTTCCTTCTTTATTGGCGAATTTCACGTCAAATGCCTTGGCAAAGTTCTGCCCCAAAAAGTGCGAGGTTCCTGCTTGGAGCGCCTTTCCATCCTGCATCAATGCCTCAATACAGTAGGTTTCCTCCGCTCCTGCAAAACGCTCACTGGCCGTTTTGGTTCCCTTCATTACCGGAACACCCATATGCTCTTCAACAAACTCGGCATATACGTTCATCATCTGCTCCGCTTCGGCCACGGCTTCTTCCCGAGTGGCATGGGCCGTATGGCCTTCTTGCCATAAAAACTCCGCCGTGCGTAAAAAGAGACGCGTACGCATTTCCCATCGCACCACATTGGCCCATTGGTTCACCATGATGGGCAAATCGCGATAGGACTGCACCCATCTTCTATACGTATCCCAGATAATGGTTTCAGAAGTAGGACGCACAATGAGCTCTTCCTCCAACTTGGCATCCTCGTCCACTATGATCCCACTACCATCTTCTGCATTCTTCAGACGATAGTGTGTTACCACTGCACATTCCTTCGCAAAACCTTCTACGTGACTTGCTTCCTTACTTAAGTAAGATTTCGGAATGAATAAGGGGAAATAGGCATTCTCATGACCTGTTTCCTTAAACATTTTATCCAATTGGGCCTGCATCTTTTCCCATATGGCATAGCCATAGGGTTTAATGACCATACACCCTCTAACTCCCGAATTCTCAGCCAAATCTGACTTTACGACAAGTTCATTATACCATTTGGAATAATCCTCTGCTCTACTCGTTAAATTTTTACCCATCTACTATAGTTTGGCACAAAACTTGTGATTTCATTAGCAAAATAATTCGGTAAAACTAGTTATTTTTAATATGTTCAACAATAAAAATTGCGCAATGATAAAGTTACTACCCCACAGAAAATTCCAAGCTTTTGCCATACTCCCAGTGGCCACCCTCCTTGTGGCTTCCTGTGGATCGTATCAGCAAGCTTCGTATTACGAAGATGGCATTTATTCCAGCGGTGACCGCGTGGTCCGTGTAGAGAAAAAATCTGCAGAGGCCATGCGCATTGAGGAACAGGAACAAAACATATATGGCGATTATTTTGGCCAAAAGGCTGATGAATATGCTGAAATATTGGACGAGGAAATCTTCACCGATATTGACAACTATTCCAGTCAAATGCAAAACGATACCATTCCATTAGGCGAACAAACCGACTATTTCGCCTACAACAATACCTATAATGGCAATCCTGGATGGGGGGACAACCCTACCAGTCTTACCATCAACGTGTACGACAACAATTGGGGATGGGGCGGCTATTACGGCTGGAACGACCCTTATTGGAGTTTTGGATGGGGCTATCCCTACTACAGCTGGGGATGGGGCTGGAACAGGCCTTGGAGATATAACCGTTGGGGCTGGGGATATGCAGGTTACTACGGCTGGGGTGGTTACCCCTACTATGGTGGCTGGGGATACGCAGGCTACTATGGTGGTTGGGGCGGATACTACAACTACGGCTGGAGACCCTATTATAATAACAACTATTACGGCAGAAATTATGCCTATAATCGAACTCGTAGGGGGTACAACACCATTCCCGGTACAACCCTTAGAAGAAGTTCCAATTTGGCCGCTAGGACCAGAACAAGCGGATACACCTCAAGATACAGGACGGACAGTGGACGTTCCAATTTAAGCAGAAGAACGGCTACTTCCTCAAGGAGCTCCAGAACTTATAGCGGTTTGGGCTCAAGAAGAACCGTGAGTGCCGATGCCATAGCACGGAACAGGGATTACAGAAGCAGTAGAAGTACGCGGACCACTCCCAGATATAGCAATGGTGGTTCCAGTACATACCGATCTTACGGAAGCTCTCCTTCCACAAGAAGCAGTGGCACCTACAGACGAAGCGGAACCGTGAACCGTAGTTCTTCCTCACCAAATTATCGTAGCTCCGGCAGAAGCACCAGAAGTTACCAATCTTCACGTAGTAGTGCTCCAAGTCGAAGCAACTACAGCAGGTCTTCTTCTGGATCAAGTTCAAGAAGCAGTGGCTACCGAAGCAGTGGCTCCAGCTCCAGAAGTAGTGGAAGCTACCGAAGTTCCGGAAGCAGCTCCAGAAGTTCTGGAGGTAGATCTAGCGGTGGCTCGCGCTCATCAGGAAGAAGTGGCGGAAGACAGTAAATCCCAGAAATCCATCTTAACTCATTAAAAAATTGAAAATGAAACGAATCTCAACTTTCATAATGGTATTGGCATGCACTTTTGCAACGGCACAAACCATAGACGATGTCTTGCGATACAGCACCGAAAATATTCAGGGAACGGCCAGGTTCCAAGCCATGGGCGGTGCATTTGGCGCACTTGGTGGCGATTTATCGGCCTTAAATGTGAACCCTGCCGGCTCAGCGGTATTCAATTTCAGTGAACTGAGCGTCACCGGATCCAACTACCACAGAAACAATGACGCCCTTTTTGGGAACAGCCTTCGAAATACCACAGACAATTCACTGGAATTCAATCAAATTGGAGGGGTTTTGGTTTTCAAATCAGCAAACAGTCCATGGCAGAAACTTGCATTGGCCTTCAACTATGACATGGTCCAAAACTTTGACGACAAATTTGTTGCTGAAGGAAATACCGCTTTGGGCATAGACAACTACTTTTTAAACTTTGCGCAGGGACAAGCCCTAGGCCCCTTGCGTGTGCAACAAGGTGAATATATAGAGGATGCCTATCTGGACATTGGGTCCAGTCTTGGATTTGGTGCCCAACAAGCCTTTCTCGGGTTCCAAGCAGGTATTATTGAACCTACCGCGGACGATGATAACAACACTTCCTATTTTTCCAATGCGGAATACAACAGTGTCAATCAGGAATACCGACAGAGCACCAGCGGCTACAACAGCAAGTTTACCGTGAACTTTGCAGGGCAATACCAAGAAAATCTTTATTTGGGAGCTTCCTTGAACTTCCATAATATTTTGTACGATAGAGTCACTTTTATGGATGAAACTGGATACAATCAGGATTCACCCGTGCAATTCACCACCTTTGACAATCTTTTGCACACAGAGGGATATGGATTTTCCTTCAGTTTGGGCGCCATAGCCAAATTGAACGAAAGTGTCCGTGTTGGCGGTAGCTATCAATCCCCTACCTGGTATGAGTTGACGGACGATACCTCGCAGCGCATCAACTCTTCATTGGCGGTGTCCGACATCAATTTTATTGACTTTGGCATCGTGAACCTCTACGAAGAATATCGAATCAAGACTCCGGGTAAACTTACCGGAAGCGTTGCGATTGTATTTGCACAGGATGGCCTCTTGAGTTTTGACTATGGATACCAAGACATGTCCCAAGCGGAACTTAGACCTACATCAGATCCAAATTTTTCTTCGGAAAACGATTTTATCGCAGACGCCTTGGGCGTGGTGAACACCTATCGATTGGGTGGGGAATTCCGTATTGATGAAGTAAGTTTGAGAGCGGGATATCGCTACGAACAAAGTCCTTACGAAAATGGGGAGATCATTGGAGACCTGAATGGTTTCTCTGGAGGTATTGGCTATAGCTTTGGTGGAAGCAGACTGGATTTGGCCTTTAGCCGAACAGAACAGGATGTAAATACCTTCCTGTTTGATTCCGGTATCAACAGCGCTGCCATGATCAATAGGATCAACACCAATATCTCCTTGGGATATACGGTCAAGTTCTAACGTAACGTATTTTGAAAAAACACAAGGTCGGAGGAATTCCGGCCTTTTTCTTTTAGCGCACTAGGGAAAAATGTCTGCGAACGGACCGCGCCACCAATACGCCTTCGTCTTCACGATCATATTCCAACTTAAACCAATAGTCCGAAGAAGGCAAGTCCCTTCCATTAAACGTACCATCCCAACCGGCATTGATATCCAACTGTTTCAACAGCTTGCCATAGCGGTCAAAGATGAATACCGTTGGATTGGACAACTGGTCAATACCATACACATTCCAATTGTCGTGCACCCCATCCCCGTTGGGCGTAAAGAATTTGGGGTAGCCCACCACCAAAAATGGAATCGGGTCCGACATTCCGCATCCATTCTTATCATTGATGACCACCTCGTTCATTCCAGGAGGCACATCCATAAAAATGGGGTCGTCCTGAAACTCCCCACCATTGATGGCATATTCATAATCCCCATCGCCGTCAGGTACAAACTCAACGTTATAGGGATCGGTTTGGTCGCTGTACACCAAATCATCCAGAATGGTTACCGTTAAACTTGGGATACCGTAATACGTAATTAAAATATCATCCGTAATGGGAGCACCAAAGGTGTGTTCAATGGTTACTCGATATCGTCCGGAATTGGGGCTGGTCACCGTATATTCCACCTCAGTAGGGCCGCTGGCCAGAACGGTTTCATAGGTTCCATCATCATCAGCATCAAGTTCCCAAGTCACGTTGGTAATATTGGGTCCGGCAGGAGAGTTTAGTGCACTCAAAACAATATCAGGATCACCTTCACAGGCCGAAATATCCAAACCCAAAAATTCATCCCGAAGGGTACAATCCAAGGCCGTATCTTGATCATTATCCACCGAAGTCCCTGTAAATGTCAGGATAAACGACTCGGGGTCATCATCAAAATTGGTGTTATAATTGTTGATGTACAAGTAGTAAATTTCACCTGCGGTGACATTTAGCCATTCATCATAGGTGTTTTGGCTCTGCTTTACAAAGGGAGCTCCTTCCCTACCATCCACAGGGTTAATTCCAATCCCTGTAAAACCGGTATCATTGGTCTCATAATTGCATCGAATGGGTTGGGCCGTTCCGTCACCCACTAGGGTACAAAAGTTTTGTCCCGTGGTCTGGTCAAAAGGTCCATATACCGCAAAATCCCACTCTGCCGTGATAATCCCACCTGGACTGGGAAGCGCTTCAATATCAAATCCAATTTGCCCATCGGTACCTGCCCTAAAAACATACCAGCCTGTATTGTGCTCAATATTGGCCGAGCTATTGCTCCCTTTCTCCAAACAACCGGTCTGGATAATCACCTCGGGGTCAAAATCGTCTATATCCCCACTACCATCAGTGGTTCCCATAATAGGGGCATCTGCACACACAGGAATAGCTGTTCTACAATCTGGGGAGTTTTGAGCGCTTGCTGCCAAGAAGGAAAGTAAAAAGCAACATACAGCGCTAAATAGAGCTCTCATAGAATTTTTGGGGCTAAAGGTTATGCTACATATAACCTCTATAACTCCATAGTAAGCTCTTTTAGTATTTTTTGTCGAAAAAATATGCCGTTAATCGATGAAATGCATTTCCACTACCGCACCAAAGAAAAATGACTCTGCAGATATTTGGCGTTCACTCGATTACCGTTATCATCCAGATAGGACAATTTGAACCAATAATCGGTGGAGGGCAATGGCTGACCATTCAAGTTTCCGTCCCATCCAGCATCAAACTCGGTCATTTGTTTGATCAATTTCCCATAGCGGTCATAAATAGTGACTATGGGCGAACTCAATTCTGAAAGTCCTTCCACATGCCACTGTTCATTGAGCACATCTCCGTTTGGCGAAAAGCTGGACAGATAACCCACTACCACAATATCTTCCTTGACCTCACCGCACCCATAAATATCACGCATGGTGACTTCATGTCTTCCGGGAAGGACATCTTCAAAGGTATTGCTGGACTGAAAATCCCCATCATCCAATCGGTATTCCAGTTCGGTATTGCTTTCCGTGATGATCCTAACCGTATTCCTTGGTTTAAAGTCATCGATTTCCACGTCCGTTATCACCGGTAATTCGGAAATATTCACGGTAATGGTCTTAGTGGTTTCGCAAGAGGAACCACTGGAGGTATGGGTCACGGTGACCGTGTATTCCCCTTCTTGGGATACCATAATACTTGGACTTTGTTCCCCGGTACTCCATTGATAGGTAAAGTTGGGATTGGGCATGGTTTCCCCTATGACAATGGCACCAGCCCCTTCACAAATCACCATTTGTTCGGAAAAGGTCAGTTCAGGGACCTCAATGCCGTCCAACAGAAAACTTTCGGATGCATCATAACAATCCGGATTGGCCAATGAGGTGGTCCGTACATAAACGGTTTCTTGCCCTGGGCTTTTGGCGTATTGCTTTTCCAGCGGATTAATTCCTGTATCGGCATCAGCCTGCGAACTATGGTAGCTCACTATAAAATCGTTCGGGTCTTGGGAGCCCAAGGCCTCCGTATCTTTTGTGGAAAGGTCAAAAATCGTATCGGGCGTATGGCAAAAAGCCACATCACTCATGGTGTTGGTTACAGGGACTGCATTGAATCCCACTTGGACATCACTTATGATGGTTCCGGTACCGGTTGTGACCACAACCCGATATTGCGCGGAATTGGGCACGGTATAGGTAGAAGTATTTGCCCCGGAGATCAATTGGAATCCACCACCCGCATCCCTGTACCACTCATAACTTACTGCACCAGAGGTGCTGGCATCCAATACTACGGTTTCATCAGCACAAGCGGCGATAGGCGGTCCCAAAAGATTGTTGATGATGGAGCAGTCCAAGGCATCGTAGGGATTGGTCAACCAAATTTCACCGGTAAACTGTATGGAAAATCCAGAATTGACATTGCTGAAGTTATTGATGAAAAGATAATAATCCTGCCCAGCTTCTACTTGGAGCCAGTCTTCATAATGGACGGATTCCTCATCACCGGTAGGGTCCTCACCCACCCCAATAAACCTTTTGCTATCGCTGTTGTCAAAAAAATTGCAACGGACAGGTTCCCCCAACGCATTACAATCACTGGCTTGGTAGAGTGCAAAATCCCAATCTTCCGAACTATTATGTCCAATATTGAACCCCAATTGCCCTGAAGCATTAGTACGAAAACGGTACCATGCGGAGTTGGATTCTATGGTGCCCGAAACCGTCTGTTCCAAGCATCCGCTGGAAGCGGCCCCATTAAAATCATCTGCACCAAAATCATTGGTCCCCCCGTTAACGGGCGTATTGTTACAAATGGGAATGGCAGTGGCACAATCCGGCGATACTTGGGCATATCCAATTTGCCCAACAAGGCAACAAAATAGTATTTTTAAAAAGGGTTTCACCATAAAAGACTGTAGGTTTGGGCATTATAAAAGTAGAAAGTCCCCCTCCTTAACAATAATTTATGTTGTCAAACCCCCGCTATCAGATGTTAAATAGTTCATTAATGTATATCTTTGCTTTCTTGAAGAAACAGCTATGAAAATAGAGCAGGCATTGGAAGAACAGTATGAAGACAGGGGCAACGATCATGTTGGCTCTTCAACCGAGACCCCTATGAGGGAGGATGCTTTTGTATTGAGCGATGAGGAAAAAATTGAACGGATACAGAAAAGTGTACGTGAAATTATGTTGACCTTGGGTCTTGATTTGGATGATGACAGTTTGGCCGGCACCCCTAAGCGGGTCGCCAAGATGTACGTAAAGGAAATTTTTGGCGGACTGCACCCCAAAAGAAAGCCGGAATCCTCCACATTTGAGAACAAATACAAGTACGGCGAAATGTTGGTGGAAAAGAACATTGTTCTGTATTCCACTTGCGAGCACCACTTATTGCCCATTGTGGGTAGGGCGCATATTGCCTATATTTCCAACGGTACGGTTGTTGGGCTTTCCAAAATGAACCGTATTGTGGACTATTATGCCAAACGTCCCCAAGTACAGGAACGATTGAACATTCAAATCGTGAAAGAGATGCAGCGCGTACTGGGCACCGAAGATGTAGCCTGTGTTATTGATGCCAAGCACCTTTGCGTAAATTCAAGGGGAATCCGTGATATTGAAAGTAGCACCGTGACATCCGAATATGGCGGAAAATTCAAAGATGAAGCCGTAAGACGGGAATTTTTGGATTACATCAACCTGGATACCGACTTTTAATCCTACCTTTTTAAATGCAACCTTACAAAGACCAAAACCTAAGAGTACACAATTCACTTTCAGGAAAAAAAGAAATTTTTGAACCTATAAACGAAGGCCATGTGGGCATGTATGTCTGTGGCCCCACGGTGTATAGCAATGTGCACCTGGGCAACTGCCGTACTTTCATGTCCTTCGATATGATTTTCAGGTACTTTAAACATTTGGGCTATAAGGTTCGCTACGTGCGCAATATTACCGATGCCGGGCATTTGGAGAACGATGCCGACGAAGGTGAGGACAAGATTGCCAAAAAGGCCAAGTTGGAGCAGATTGAACCTATGGAAGTGGTACAGCGTTATACGGTGGATTTCCATAACACCCTGCAACAATTCAACTTATTGCCCCCAAGCATTGAACCCACTGCCACCGGGCACATTATTGAGCAAATAGAGATCATCAAGGATATCCTGGAGAAAGGATTGGCCTACGAGGTCAATGGTTCCGTGTATTTTGATGTGGTCAAGTTCAATAAAGATCATGAATATGGGAAATTGAGCGGAAGGAAGTTGGAGGATATGATTGCCAATACCCGTGAGCTCACGGCCCAAGATGAAAAACAAAACCCTCAGGATTTTGCACTTTGGAAAAAAGCCGAACCACAGCACATCATGCGTTGGCCCTCACCTTGGGGCGATGGTTTCCCAGGCTGGCATTTGGAGTGTACCGCCATGAGTACCAAATATTTGGGGGAGACCTTTGACATTCACGGCGGGGGGATGGATTTAAAGTTTCCCCATCACGAATGCGAAATTGCACAAGCTGAGGCCAGTACCGGAAAATCTCCGGTAAAGTACTGGCTCCATGCCAACATGCTTACCCTCAATGGAAAGAAAATGTCCAAATCCACGGGCAACAACATTTATCCCTCTGAAATCATCAGCGGCAACAACGATATCCTGAGCAAGGCGTATTCACCTGCCGTGGTGCGCTTTTTTATGATGCAGGCCCACTACACGAGTATCTTGGACCTCAGTGATGATGCCCTTCAGGCTTCGGAAAAGGGATACAACCGATTGATGGATGCCCTAAACGGCTTGGAAGGGTTAAAAACGGGCTCATCCTCTAATTTTGATGTGGAAGCATGGAAGCAAAAATGCTATGATGCCATGAACGATGATTTCAACACACCCATCCTTATTGCACATCTTTTTGATGCCGTAAAACATATCAACCTAATCAAGGAAGGTGACGAAACCATCACTGAAGCGGACAAAACGTTGCTCTTATCCACCATGAACAGTTTTGTTTATGATGTTTTGGGCATTGAGAACCAATCCATGGGCCAAAATGACTCCAACGCTTTGAATGGTGTTATGGAATTACTGATTGAACTGCGCAATGAAGCCAGAGCCAACAAGGATTTTGCCACTTCGGACAAAATTAGGGATGAATTGACCACCTTGGGCATTCAGTTAAAGGATGGAAAGGACGGCACAACGTTCAGCATCAATTAACAGGATCATCAACTATCAACCCATAAACTTGGACTGGTATTCTCCGGGAGACGCCTTGATTTTTCGCTTGAACAACCGATTGAAGTAGGAACGGTTTTCAAAACCACATTCCAGATAAATTTCCTTTATCTTTTTGTTGGGGTCCTGCAACAACTTTACGGCCATTTTAATCCGTTCACTGTTGATGTATTCGATGGGCGTTACTCCCAATTCCTCTTTAAAGGTCTTATGAAAATGGGATTCGCTCATGCAGGCCTTTTTACTCAGTTCACCTACCGATAAGTTTTCATGCAAATGAGTGGAGATATAGTCGACGGTATAAGCCAGTCGGTTGTGGCCGGCCAATTTTGAAGCATTCTCCCCAATGGTCTTTTTTCTGCTTCCCTGCAGAATCCGGATAATCAACTCCTGCAGCATATTGTCCACAAAGAAATCCTTGGAGGGGTGGTTTTCGGTAAAGAGGTACAGCAACCTTTGGATAATACCATAGATACTGGCATCATTGGTAAAATGGAAATTGTAATCGACAAAGGCCCATTCAGACCCATCGTGCTTGGGCATGGTCTCGTTCATGAGTCCAATGACCCTGCGTATCTTCTCGTCGGATATGGCCATGGCCAAACATCGGGTAGGGTTATCCTGATCGGCCTCTGGAAAATCTATGCACATCATTTCATTGGAAGGTAAAATCAAGGATTCTCCCGGTAAAAAATCGAATGCCTTTTTATCGCGAAGATGCATCACCTTCTTTCCAATGAGCATGGAAGCCAGTACGGGCTGGTCAAATTGTAGCAAAACCCGTTCCGCCTGCAGATGCGTTTCAAACACATGCATGGCAGCATTGTTCAAGGTGTAAGAGGTTTGGTTTTCCACCAAATGCTCCAGTTTTCGTTCCTTATAAAATCGTTCGGAAAGCTGCATACCAATAATTACTTCGTAATATTTAAACCTAATACTTATTAAATATAAAAAATTACGACCCAATAATTGTTAAAAATACAACCATAAACAGGATTGTGCACTAAAATAATAGAATACGTCAGATGACCGGATGTCAAATTCAATACTTTTAGTATCAACACATTGGGTCTTAGGCCCTTTCAAAAATTAATTACACAAACACCCAGTATTATGAGCAATGTACAAACCACGGAACGTAGCGTTTTGGAAAAACCTGCGTTCAAAAATCAGTATGAAAATTATATCGGAGGTAAGTGGACACCACCTACCAAAGGTGAGTATTTTGAAAACATCTCGCCTGTGGATGGACAAGCATTCACCAAAATCGCACGATCTACGGCCGAGGATATCGAAAAAGCTATTGATGCCGCTTGGGAAGCCGCACCACAATGGAACAGCTCATCGGCCACCTACCGCAGCAACCTACTGTTGAAGATTGCCGATGCCATGGAAAAGAATCTTGAGATTTTGGCCCGGGCAGAAACTTGGGATAATGGAAAACCACTACGGGAAACCCGTGCCGCAGATCTTCCATTGGCCATTGATCATTTCAGGTATTTTGCCGGAGTGATCCGGGCCGAGGAAGGTTCGGTCAGTGAATTGGATTCGAACACAGTCTCCATGAACATTTTGGAACCTTTGGGCGTGGTGGGACAGATCATTCCTTGGAATTTCCCACTACTTATGGCTGCTTGGAAAGTGGCCCCGGCACTGGCCGCCGGGAACTGCGTGGTACTAAAGCCCGCGGAGCAGACCCCTGTGGGTATTCTCGTGTTCATGGAACTGATCGAAGATATCCTTCCTGCCGGAGTACTCAATATTGTCAATGGATTTGGGGTTGAAGCCGGAAAACCTTTGGCCTCTAGCCCACGTATCAACAAAGTGGCCTTTACCGGAGAAACCACCACAGGACAATTGATCATGCAGTACGCTTCAAAAAACATTACCCCCGTAACTTTGGAGTTGGGCGGTAAATCCCCCAATGTGTTCTTTGAAAGTATTATGGATGCGGATGATGAATTCTTTGACAAATGTCTGGAAGGCGCCGTGATGTTTGCTTTGAACCAAGGGGAAGTCTGCACCTGTCCATCCCGAATGCTGGTCCAAGAAAGCATTTTTGACCAGTTCATCGAACGTGTGGTAGAGCGAACCAAAGCTGTAAAATTGGGGCATCCCCTAGACCCGGACACCATGATGGGCGCCCAGGCTTCCAACGATCAGTATGAGAAAATCCTTAACTACATCAACATAGGAAAAGAAGAGGGCTGTGAGGTACTTACCGGCGGTGATGCCGCCTACAACGAAGGACTCGAAGGTGGTTACTATATTCAGCCTACCATCTTAAAAGGGAATAACAAAATGCGGGTTTTCCAAGAGGAAATCTTTGGTCCTGTGGTCTGCGTCACCACTTTTAAGGATGAAGCCGAAGCCTTGGAGATAGCCAATGACACCCTATATGGATTGGGTGCCGGGGTATGGACTCGTGATATGCACCAAGCCTATAAAATCTCTAGGGAAATACAAGCCGGTAGGGTTTGGGTAAATTGTTACCACGCCTATCCTGCACATGCTCCCTTTGGAGGTTACAAAAAATCTGGTATCGGTAGGGAAACCCATAAAATGATGCTCAATCATTACCGACAGACCAAAAACATGCTGATTTCCTACGACAAAAGTGCTTTGGGCTTTTTCTAAAACACAGATGATGACAGAACGCGTTTTGGTTTCGGAAGATGCCATGAAAATCATAGACCAGCTAAGGAAAGAACATGGCGAGCTCATGTTTCACCAAAGCGGAGGCTGTTGCGATGGCTCCTCTCCCATGTGCTTCCCAAAAGGGGAGTTGATGCTCAATGAGACCGATGTGTGGTTGGGGGCCATCCACGACTGTGATTTTTACATGAGTAAAGACCAGTTCGACTATTGGCAACACACCCAACTTACCGTTGATGTGACCAAGGGTCGCGGTTCAAGCTTTAGTTTGGAAATTCCCATGGGTATCCGTTTCGTAATCAAATCCCGAATGTTCACGGACCAAGAACGGGAACATTTGACCCCGATTCATTTAGCGTCAGAAGAAGTATGATTCTTGCCCCGACTTAAGTCGGGGCTTTTTTTTACCTTGCATGTCCTTATCCCTTACGATGAAACGAATTTTGATAGCCCCCTTTGTATTGCTGGTAAGAGCCTATCAACTGCTTATTTCCCCATACCTTCCCGCTACCTGTAGGTACTCCCCCACCTGCTCCCAATACACCTTGGAAGCCCTAAAGAAACATGGTCTGTTCAAAGGAGGGTGGCTCTCCCTAAAACGAATAGCAAGTTGCAATCCATGGGGAGGCAAGGGATACGACCCTGTACCTTAACTACAACCCTACATTGGTAAACCCTGTAAACTTTTATAAGCAGTAACACCAACAGAGCTCAAAAATGCAATAATCCAACGGCCCGTCCACTCAAAGTAGTTATATTAGTCCAAAAATTAAGTACGATGTATTTTCTTGGTTTTAATTGGAATCCCGAAGGAACACTGTTCAAAATAGGATTCATTCAGATAAAATATTATAATCTGCTTTGGATTGCCGCCTTTGTAGTAGGATGGTTCATCATGAAACGGATTTTCCAAAGAGAGAAAAAGTCCATGGAACAATTGGACTCCCTTTTCATATACACCGTGGTTTCCATTATGCTGGGCGCTCGTTTGGGCCATGTATTTTTTTATGACTGGGCGTATTATAAAAACCACTTGTTGGAAATTCTTTTGCCCATTCGGGAGAGTGCCAATAGTTCGTTGTTCGGTTTCATCAACGGGTATGAGTTTACCGGTTTTACCGGATTGGCCAGCCATGGTGCCACCATTGCCGCCATCATTGGGGTATGGCTCTACTGCAGAAAATGGGATAACATAGGAGTGGTCTGGTTATTGGATAGACTGGTCATTCCTTCTGCCATTGGTGCTAGTTTTGTTCGTATCGGTAACTTTTTCAACTCCGAAATCAATGGAAAGATTGTGGACAAATCCTTTTTTCTGGCCACTCGATTCATCCGGGATTCGGATGACATGCCCTCATACAAGGCTATGGCTTTGACCCAAGAAAAAACGGCAGGAGCCGCGTACAATGCCATTGAACACAATCCAGATTTTGTCGAAGTTTTGCAATCCATTCCTTACAGGCATCCAGCACAATTATATGAGGGGGTTTGCTACCTATTTGTATTCGTTATCCTGTATCTACTCTATTGGAAAACAGACAAGGGAAATAAACGAGGTTTCCTCTTTGGGTTGTTTTTGGCGCTTTTGTTCTCCGTTCGTTTTGTGGTGGAATTTTTCAAGAAAAGCCAGGGCGGTTTTGAAGAAAACCTAGGCCTTTTTTCCACTGGGCAATGGTTGAGCATCCCTATGATCGTTCTTGGGATTCTTTTCATGTACAAACCACTTCCATCCACCAGATATCATTGATTATGCGTTACCTGTCCATTGTTCTTTTTGTCCTCACTGTAATTTCATGTAAAACACAAAACAAGAAGGAAATCAAGACGACTACCATAGAATTCAAAAAAGAAGGGGAACTTTCCATTCTGCAACGTGAAACGGATTCCCTTTTGGTCCATTTTGATATTGAAATTGCCGATACCGACTACGAGACCCAAACCGGTCTCATGTACCGGGAATCCATGGAACAAAATCAAGGAATGCTCTTTATCTTTCCCGATGTTGCCATGCACTATTTTTACATGAAGAACACTGAGATTCCTTTGGACATCATTTATATTGATGATGCCCGTAAAATTGCCAGCTTTCAGAAAAATGCGCGACCCAATGATGAAACCAGTCTTTCCTCAGAAGTCCCTATCAAATACGTCTTGGAAGTCAATGCCGGGCTTTCCGATACATTGGGACTACAAGTGGGTGACAGCATTGCCTTTACCAAAAAATAATGTCGAAATATCTCCTGGAAGGCCAAACCACGGAACGATTGCTCTTTCGATGCATTCAACCATCGGATTTTGATGATTGGTTACCGTTTTACCATGAGCCAAAATCCACCCAGTTTTGGGAAGGACTTCCTTCGGATCCCATTGAAGCGTGTCAATTGCAATTTGATCGCATTTTTGAACGCTATGAAAATGATTTAGGCGGCATGAACGCTTTGGTCCTTCAAAAAACCGGACAATTGGTGGGTATCTGCGGCCTACTTGTCCAAACAGTGGACCATTTGGAAGAATTGGAAATTGGCTATTCCGTATTGCCCCAGTTTTGGCAACAGGGTTTTGCGATTGAAGCGGCCCAAAAATGCAAGGAATTTGCTTTCGATCATCATTATGCCGATTCCTTGATTTCCATCATCCATGTCAACAATGTTCCTTCGCAAAAAGTGGCCTTGAAAAATGGCATGTATTTACAAAAGACCACTTCCTACAAAGACAATCCCGTCCATATTTTTAGGGTAGATCGGACATAATCTCTAATTTCATGCCTTGAATAGAGATTTTCCTCCAAAGCATGCAAACCACCAGAAATTTTGCCGTTTTAATCAATAATGCCTCCAACACATCCAGCTTGATCCACGATTTATTGCATCAAGTTTCCATAGAAGGCTTTGAAGAATTGACCCATAAAAAAGGAGCATTATTTTCCCGAAAAGAGATAGAACGATTCATGGATGAGGAAGAAAGGCATGACCTCAAAATCTTGACCCATTCCACCCATCAGTCCCTTAAATCCATGAGCAGTGGGGAGCAGAAAAGAGCATTGCTCAACCATTTAATGGCACAAAACACTGATTTTCTGGTTTTGGTGAATCCATTTGATAACTTGGACGTGGCCACGCAAACCTATTTAAAGGAAGAGTTTTGCTCCATAGGAACAAACAAAACCTTGGTTCAACTGGTAAGCAGGTTGGAAGACATCCTACCCATTACCACGGACTTTTTTAAACTGGAAGGTGATACTTTGGTTCAGTACGCCTCCAAAGAATCCTTTTGGGAAGCCAATCAACAGAGCATGGCATCATTTTCTGGGTCTATCCCCCCTCCTTTGGACCCTATTCCTCTTGACGATTTAGAACTGGTCCATTTTGATGGCGTATCGGTCAGTTTTGACGGCCGTAAAGTCTTGGACACTATTCAATGGCAGGTAAAACAAGGGGAGTTTTGGCAACTGATAGGCCCCAACGGCAGTGGAAAAACCACCCTTTTATCCATGATTACCGGAGACAGTCACAAAGGGTATGGGGAAAAGCTTTCTCTTTTTGGCAAGAGAAAAGGTAGCGGGGAGAGTGTCTGGGACCTCAAAAAAAAGATTGGTTATTACACTCCGGCCATGACCGACAAATTTGGAGGGTACCACACTCTGGAACATATGGTCATCTCGGGGCTTCATGATTCCATTGGCCTTTATGTGCTGCCCACACAAACCGAAAAACTATTGGCCCGCGAATGGCTTAAGGTTTTGAATCTGTATGACAAAAGAGACCAACTATTTAGAGAGCTTTCGGCAGGGAACAAACGGTTGGTCATGACCGCCCGTGCCATGATCAAACACCCTCCTCTTCTTATTTTGGATGAACCCACTGCCGGACTGGACGATGCCGGTGCTGCCCTTTTTGTGGCATTGGTCAATAAAATTGCCCAAGAAAGCCATACCACCATTATTTTTGTTTCACATAGGACCGAAGCCGGGTTGAACCCCCAATTCAATTATGTGCTGGAGATGAAACCCACAGGTTCGGTTGGAAAAGTAGTCCATCATGAAAATCAGTAGAGCTACCGAGGCAGACGCCACCAGTATTGCCCTTTTGGGAAGGTTTACCTTCACCGAAACCTTTGGTCACCTTTTTAGGGACAAGAACGACCTAATGGAGTATTATGAGCGTACCTTTGCTGTGGAAAAGCTGGCCAACAGTTTAAAAAAGGGCAGCAATGCGTACTGGTTGGCTCATATTGATCAGCTTCCAGTGGGATATGCAAAACTTAAATTGCACTCTCCTTCCCCATTTATTGATTCCAGAAATGTGTGCCAGCTCCAAAAGATATACGTGCTCAAGGATTTTTTATCCCAAAAAGTGGGTTTGGCCCTCCAGACCGAAGTACTGAACAAGGCCCTATCGGATGGTTTTGAGCATATCTGGCTTTCCGTACTCAAGGAAAACAAAAGGGCCATTGCATTTTATGAAAAGAATGGCTTTGAATTCCTCGGAAGCCACTCTTTTCAAATTGGGTCCGAACATTTTGAGTTTCATGCCATGGGCAAAAGACTCGTCTAAGCGGGGCAGAAAAAAATAACACATACCGATGCAAAAAAATAAAAGCCGCTCTTTGAGCGGCTTTTATTTATATAATCTAAAACTTGATCTATGCTGTCAATGCAGCAATTTTCTTCTTCAAAGAATCGAACATTACTGGAGTTGCGATGAACACGGATGAGTAGGTACCTACAACAACCCCGATGATCATGGCGAACATGAATCCTCTTAAACTCTCCCCTCCAAATATGAAGATGGCCAATAATACGATCAACGTGGTCAAAGATGTATTCAACGTACGGCTCAACGTACTGTTCAAAGCTTCATTGATGTTCTCACCGGCTTTCCAACCTTTAAGGCCCACTATTTCCCGGATTCGGTCAAACACCACCACGGTATCGTTCAACGAGTAACCGATTACCGTTAGAATGGCCGCAATGAATGCTTGGTCAATCTCCATGTTAAAAGGCATAATACTTCCTGTTAACGAGAAGATTCCCAATACGATCACCACATCGTGGAATACCGCTACAACAGCTCCCAAAGAAAACTGCCATTTTCTAAATCGCAATAAAATATATAGGAACACTACTGCCAACGATCCCAAAATGGCCAAAAAGGCATTTTTCTTGATGTCGTCCGCAATGGTAGGTCCTACTTTCACCGATTGTAAGATTCCAATGGACTTTTCAGATGCTCCAACAGTAAAGTCTTCAAAGGAAGTACCATCGGGCAAGTATTTTTGCAAAGTGGTGTAAAGCATATCCTGAATTTCATTGTCAATCTCTACACCCTCTTCGTCCACCTTATATGGAGTGGTAATCTTAATTTGGTTGGCATCCCCAAAAGTTTTCACATTGGTTCCACTACCAAATACCTCGTTCAATTCTGAAGCGATCTCTGACGGGTTCACCGCTTTTTCAAAACGAATCTGATACGAACGTCCACCAATAAAATCAACCCCTTGCTGAAGTCCATTGGTGAATAGGGAAAATGTACTTACCACCAATAAAATTCCAGAAATAATATAGGCTATCTTTCTTTTGGACAAGAAATCGATATGCAGATTGCTGAACAAGTTCTTGGTAATCGCCGTGAAGAAATCCAAACGTCTACCTTTTTTGGCCGTGTAGGCCTCAATCATCAATCGAGTCACAAAAATGGCCGTGAACAAAGACGTTACAATACCAATCAATAAGGTAGTGGCAAATCCTTTAATGGGTCCCGAACCAAAAATGAAAAGAATGATCGCGGTCAATCCAGTGGTAATGTTCGCATCCAAAATAGAAGACAGTGCATTTCCGAAACCATCCGCAATGGCCTGGGCCTTTCCTTTCCCTCGAATCAATTCTTCTTTTACCCTTTCAAAAATAAGCACGTTGGCATCCACGGACATACCAATGGTCAACACGATACCTGCTATACCGGGAAGGGTCAATACCGCCCCCAAACTTGTCAATACCCCAAAAATCAATAGAATGTTGAATATTAGGGCAATGTCTGCAAAGACACCTGCTCTTCCGTAGTAGAAAATCATCCATACCAATACAAAGAGCATGGCTATCATGAACGACGTGAAACCACTATCAATGGCCTCTTGTCCCAATGATGGTCCAACCACTTCGGATTGGATGATTTCTGCAGATGCGGGAAGTTTACCGGCACGCAATACGTTGGCAATATCCTTGGTCTCATTTACCGTAAAGGTTCCTGTAATCTCGGAACGTCCACCTGAAATGGGTCCTGTGGAAACTCCAGGCGCTGTATAAACTTTATTATCCAAAACAATGGCAATACCGGTTTGGTTGCCATAAGCATCCCCAGTAAGTTTTTCCCATTCCTTGGCGCCTCGGGTGTTCATGGTCATGTTCACCGCAGGCTTGTTGTATTGATCAAAAGTATCCTGGGCGTCGGAAACCACATCCCCACTGATTCTTGGAACCCCATCCCTATTCGATTTAAGGGCATATAATTCCACTACTTCAGAATCTTGGGCCGGTCTCTCCCATAGAAACTTTACAAACTGAATGTCATTAGGCACCAATCTCTTGATCTGTGGCATTCTTAAATACCCACCAATTTCTGCCGTGTCGGCCACCAAAGCCCTTGCAATGGCATGGCTTCCCGGATTGGCAGGAATCAATTTACCCAACAATGGATTGGTCTCTTGAGTCATGTCCAAAGAATCTTGGGCCACATCGGACAATAAGGAATCTATTTCAGATTCTGGCTTGGCAATTACTTCCTCAACCACTTCCGGCTCCAAAATCTCTTTCAATCTTTCATTGGCACTAACCAGGAAGGCACCCAAACTTTGGTTTCCTTGCTCATAGGTTTCCCAAAACTCCAACTGGGCGGTACTGGATAGCAATTCCTGTGCACGGGCAATATCCCTAGCACCTGGAAGTTCCACCAAAATACGGCCAGAGTTCCCTTCCCTTTGAATATTGGGCTGGGTTACCCCAAAACCATCGATACGCTCACGGAGTACCTCAAATGCAGAAACAATGGACTCATCAATCTTTCTTCTGATGATAGGCTTTATCTCATCATCGGACATTTGAAAATTGATATCATCACTTAGGCCCTTATTGGCGAAAATATCCGGGGAAGCCAGTTTGGTATCTCCCTTGATATTGTCAAAAGCTTCAAAAAACAACTCCAAATAAGTAGCGTCGCTATTTTTGGAAGCATTATCGGCATCGGCCAATGCTTTGTTGAAAACCGGGTTTTTGGTATTGTTGGCCAAACCTTTCAAGATGTCCTTTACGGAAATCTGCAGGGTAACGTTGATCCCTCCTTTAAGGTCCAACCCCTTGTTCAGCTCCTTTTTCTTGGCATCATCATAGCTGGTAAAGCCCAAAACAGTGTTGTCACTGATGGAATCCAAATACGATGCCTCTAAAGCTTCACGCTTGGCGACATAATCTTCCTCAGCTTCCGAAATTTGGCTAACAGCGTAAGCCTCAGCATCCTTTTCCAACTTACTTGTGATAAAAGTAAAGGATAACTGATAGACACTCACCAAGCCAAAAAGGATCGCGAAAAGCCTTATAAGTCCTTTATTCTGCATGGATTATTAAATTTTTAGAAGTTTTCTTAAACAGCGTGCAAATATATCATTTCCGATAAGATTTGCCAATAGAAATTCATGTAATTGCAATTCTACTTAACAGTTACGCCATAAAAACAAAAAATGTCATTTTGAACCAGAGGCAAAATCCTGGAATCATTTCCCGGAGATCCACCACTTTTTTGGCTCAAAATGACACTTTATATGGTATCCTGACCTAAATTACAGTTGGAGCAGTCCGTTGGTTTTTTTAACCCCTTCGGCACTTTCCTGCATCTTGGTCTTTTCGGCATCGCTAAGCTCAATCTCAACGATTTTCTCTATACCGTTTTTACCCAACAACACGGGAACTCCAATACAGATATCATCCAATCCATATTCTCCTTCCAAAAACGTGGAACATGGGTACATTTTCTTCTGGTCACATGCAATGGCCTGCACCAATCCGGAAACCGCAGCTCCGGGAGCGTACCAAGCACTGGTTCCCAACAACTTGGTCAATGTGGCGCCACCAACTTTGGTCTCTTCAACGACCCATTGCATTTTATCTTCGGAAAGGAATTCCGAAACTTTTACACTATTTCGTGTGGCATGTTCAATTAGAGGTACCATACCCACGTCACTGTGTCCACCGATTACCATTCCATCCACATCAGAGATGGGTGCTTCAAGCGCTTCTGCCAATCTGTACTTGAAACGGGCACTGTCCAAAGCACCACCCATACCAATGATTCTGTTCTTGGGAAGACCTGTGGCCTTGTGCACCAAATAGGTCATGGTATCCATAGGGTTACTCACTACAATGATGATGGTATTTGGGGAATGCTCCAAAAGGTTGGTAGCCACAGTCTTTACAATTCCTGCATTGATTCCTATAAGTTCTTCACGCGTCATTCCCGGTTTACGTGGAATTCCAGAGGTAATTACCGCAATATCACTCCCCGCTGTCTTGGAATAATCATTGGTGGTTCCGGTAATCTTGGTATCGAAACCATTCAAGGATGCCGTTTGCATCAAATCCATGGCCTTTCCTTCGGCATACCCTTCCTTGATGTCCAACAAAACAACTTCCGATGCAAAATTTTTCATTGCAATATACTCCGCACAGCTTGCTCCAACTGCGCCTGCTCCAACTACGGTAACTTTCATGTTTATAGGTTTAAATTTTAATCGCTCAAAAATAAGGCATTTAGCCCAGAAAAAAACTGACTTTCACCAGTTTTAGTGCTTCAAATCTTGACACGTAACACAAATGGACAAAATCCATGAAATTGTTAACAAAATATGCAGTTCATCGAAGATATGGTCCAAATTGATCATTGACATCACCCAGAATACAATAGTTTCCTACAAACCTGCGTTCTAATAGTCCCAAAATCAGTTTTAACCTACTTAACCTATGAAGAAGCTCTTTTCATTGCTGGCCGTAATAGGTATTGTTGCTTTGAGCAACTGTAGCCAAATACCAGAGAACAACGATCCCATATTGGGCATCTGGGCCAACACACAAACCTCTACCATTGAGGGAAAAGGTTCCAGCACCACCCGCGAAGAATGGATTTTCAATGATGTTTACCTTGGAAGATACCAGAGCTATTCCAATTCCAAACTGGTTTTTTATACCGATTTTAAATGGTCCGAAGAAAACGGCACCTACTCCATAATTTACGGTGACCCACAGGTTACCGATATCACGGTCAATTTAGAACATGCAAGCGACCCTGAGATTTTAACCCTGGAAAATGGTTCGGTCTTTGCCACCAGGGATTAACTGGCAAGACTACCTATATGAGAATAAAAGGCCCCAACATAGTTGGGGCCTTTTTAATTGACATGGGTCAAACGGTCGGTTATATTTTCGGTTTATCTAAACCCAAAGTTTACTCCAAAGGTAAAGGTGTTGAATTCCCCTATGTTGTAATCGGCATTGAGCCTGAAAAATCCCAGTTTTAGTTTGGTGCCGACATTGGCCACCACTCCGCTAACTTTATTGCTGATTTTGAACGGGTCTTCGTAAGTGGTCTGGAATGGTCCGGACTGCACTTGGTAGGTTCCCAAAACATCCGTGTCGGATTTTCCGGTGATGTATCCCAATCCACCATAGAAATTGATTACAGGCAAGCGTGTGGACGCCACAGCGCTGAAATTCCATGAGCTGAACTTGGCATCGATACGTTGGTTTTCCCCATCAATGACATCGGTATTGGTAAAATCATATTCCCCGCTTAAATTGGTATACCCGATTACCGCGGAAATGGCAACGGGAAGTATCTTATCGGCCGGAAGGTGTTTGGTGAAATCGTGTTGGATTCCAAATCCAAAGAGACCAATCTTCACATCATCCGTATTGATTTTGGGCAAAAACCGTGCTTTCACTTCGGTTCCCTTGATGAGGCCTACGCTGGCCTGAATGTATCCTGAAGGCACAAAGTTGAGGTCCTCGGAAGCCAAACCGGACGGCAATTCAAAGTCTACGCGTTCCGTAACACCGGGAGCTATCTCTGCTTCCACGTACACCCCTACTCCCTGAATATCCCCCAAAGCGGTGGATACCAATTTGGATGTGCTTCCATCTTCAAACTGGAGGTTTTCATAATCGTTCGTATCCAGAGTGAACGCTTTTTTGTTGTCTTTGTTCTTGAATCCTGTGAGGTTTCCAATAATTGAAATCTCGAAACCGCCCAAGGGCTTTGCATCGGCCGTATTATACCATCCGTTGGAGATGCTATAAACCCCGGCTTCGGTAACTGGATTTAACCATGCTGTGGTAAACCGTTCGGCATCATCGAGCCCTGCGGCCAGAATGTCGTTGAGGTTGGATTGGGCCATTGCCAAGGAAAAATTGCACAATGACACCAAAAGAATTATTCTTTTCATTTTGTAAAATTTTTCCTAAAACTAAAAAACTCGCCTTTTTGGGGCGAGTTTTTGTTGTGAAACGGTTGTTATCTATGCATCTATGTTGGCATAGACGGCATTTTTCTCTATAAATTCCCTCCTTGGAGGCACCTCATCACCCATCAGCATGGAGAAGATTCGGTCAGATTCCGTGGCATTGTCTATAGTTACTTGGCGCAACGTCCTAAACTCGGGATTCATGGTGGTATCCCATAACTGTTCAGCATTCATTTCACCAAGACCTTTGTAGCGTTGGATACTTGCCCCACCGCTCATGGACTCAATGATTTGATCCCTTTCCTTGTCATTCCAAGCATAGCGTCTTTTGGCACCTTTCTTTACCAAGTACAATGGTGGAGTGGCAATATATACGTGTCCACCCTCAATCAATTCACGCATGTATCGGAAAAAGAACGTAAGAATCAAGGTTTCAATGTGGCTACCATCCACATCCGCATCACACATGATTACGACTTTATGGTAGCGTAGCTTGCCCAAGTTCAACGCCTTGCTATCTTCTTCGGTACCAATGGTCACCCCAAGCGCGGTATAAATATTCTTGATTTCCTCGTTTTCGAAGACCTTGTGTTGCATGGCCTTTTCAACATTGAGGATTTTACCCCGAAGTGGCAGGATGGCTTGAAAGTTCCTATCCCTACCTTGTTTGGCCGTACCTCCCGCGGAATCTCCCTCCACCAAGAACACTTCGCACTTGGTAGGGTCCTGTTCCGAACAATCCGAAAGTTTTCCAGGCAACCCCCCCACACTCATGGGGTTTTTACGCTGCACCAACTCACGGGCCTTGGCAGCTGCATGTCTTGCCTGTGCGGCCAGCTTTACTTTCTCTACAATCTGTTTGGCATCTTCAGGATGTTCTTCCAGATAATCGCTCAACATTTCAGAAACGGCCTGGCTAACGGCACTGGTCACCTCGCGGTTACCCAGCTTGGTCTTGGTCTGCCCTTCAAATTGGGGTTCTGCCACCTTTACGGACACAATGGCCGTAAGTCCTTCCCTAAAATCGTCGCCGGATATTTCAAACTTCAGCTTGTCCAACATACCGGAGTTATCGGCATATTTCTTTAGTGTGGTGGTAAGACCCCTTCTAAAACCGGACAAGTGGGTACCTCCTTCGTGGGTATTGATATTGTTCACATAAGAATGGAGGTTTTCCGTATACCCTGTGTTGTAGACCATGGCCACTTCAACAGGGATTCCGTTTTTCTCTCCTTCCATGGAGATCACACTTTGGATCAAGGGTTCACGGTTTCCATCCAGGAATTTGATGAATTCCTTCAATCCTTCTTCGGAGTGGAAGGTTTCGGAAATAAACTCTCCTTTATCGTCCTTGTGACGCTTATCCGTCAATGTAATGGTGATGCCTTTGTTCAAATAGGCCAGTTCACGCATTCTATTGGATAGGGTTTCGTAGCTATACTCCGTGGTTTGGGTGAAAATGGTGTCGTCTGGCACAAAAGTGACGATGGTACCGGTTTCATTACTGTCCCCAACACTTTTGACCGGGTACAGTGTTTTTCCCCTTTTGTATTCCTGCTCCCAAATCTTACCTTCACGGTAGACGGTTGCCTTCAAATGTTTTGAAAGTGCGTTCACACAGGATACCCCGACCCCGTGAAGACCCCCGGATACCTTATACGAGTCCTTGTCGAACTTACCCCCGGCACCAATCTTGGTCATGACTACTTCCAAGGCAGATACGCCTTCTTTTTTATGCAAGCCTACAGGGATACCCCTTCCGTTATCCTTGGTGGTGATGGAGTTGTCCTCGTTGATGACTACATCAATGGTATCACAATATCCAGCCATGGCCTCATCGATGGAGTTGTCCACTACTTCATATACCAAATGGTGCAATCCTCTGACCCCTACATCGCCAATATACATGGAAGGTCTCATACGTACGTGCTCCATACCCTCAAGGGCCTGGATACTATCCGCCGAGTACTGTTTTTTATTCGCTTCTTCGCTCATATATTCTTGTGTTTGCCTTCAAATTTTCAAATCCTACAAATATAAGTAATACCCTTATGAAATAGGCCCTTGAAGCCTCTTGAACCCCCTAAGTTATCAACAAAAAAATGTGGAAAACCAACAACTTCCCGGTCTGCACAACCAAAGCGTAACAAAAACAAAAAGCCCCTTATCCAAGGGGCTTTTCCGACTAATTGAAAATGAAACAAAACAACATCTTCCTTCTACATAATCTTAAAATTCTTATTTAACATAGGCATCGGTGTGCACATTGGCCACAGCCCTACCTGATGGGTCGTTCATGTTCTTGAAGGCCTCGTCCCACTCCAGTGCGATCTTGGTGCTACAGGCCACGGAAGGCTCTTGTGGCACACTCAACGCTGCCGCATCGGAAGGGAAGTGACTTTCAAAAATGGAACGGTAATAGTATTCTTCCTTGGACGTTGGGGTCTGGATAGGAAATTTAAAGTGGGCGTTGGCCAATTGCTCATCGCTCACCTCTTCCTGTACCATGCTCTTCAACGTGTCTATCCAGCTGTATCCAACACCATCTGAAAACTGTTCTTTTTGTCTCCAGGCCACACTTTTGGGCAAGTAGGATTCAAATGCTTTACGCACCACCCATTTCTCCATACGCTCTCCATTGATCATCTTATCTTTTGGGTTGATTCGCATGGCCACATCCATGAATTCCTTGTCCAAAAACGGAACTCGGCCCTCTATGCCCCATGCCGCCAAGGATTTGTTGGCACGAAGACAATCATACATGTGGAGCTTATCCAATTTTCGTACGGTTTCCTCATGGAAATCTTTTGGACTTGGTGCCTTGTGGAAATACAGGTACCCACCAAAAAGCTCATCAGCGCCTTCTCCTGACAGGACCATTTTTATTCCCATAGACTTAATGACCCTGGCCATTAGATACATGGGCGTGGAGGCCCTAATGGTGGTAATATCGTAGGTTTCCAAGTTATAGACCACATCCTTGATGGCATCCAAGCCTTCTTGAATGGTGAATTTTATTTCGTGGTGTACGGTCCCTATATGATCGGCCACTTTTTGGGCAGCGGCCAAATCCGGCGAACCTTCCAATCCTACCGAGAAAGAGTGCAATTGTGGCCACCATGCATCGGCAGTATCACCAGACTCAATACGCTTTTGGGAATATCTTTTGGCGATAGCGGAGGTAACCGAGGAATCCAATCCTCCGGACAATAGAACCCCATAAGGCACATCGGACATCAACTGACGGTGCACCGCATCTTCCAAAGCTTTTTTCACCTCGGCAATGCTGGTCTCGTTTTCCTTAACGGCCTCATAGTCCATCCAATCCCTCTGGTACCATCTTTTAAATTCGCCATCGGAGCTGTGTAAGTAATGTCCGGGAGGAAAAAGCTCTATTTTGGAGCATGTTCCTTCCAAAGCTTTCAATTCCGAGGCCACATAAAAGGTCCCGTTCTTGTCCCATCCAATATATAGGGGAATAATTCCCATGTGATCTCTGGCGATGAAATATTCATCCTTCTCACTATCATAAATGGCAAAACCAAAAATGCCGTTCATCTCATCGATAAAGTCCACTCCTTTTTTCTGATAGAGTGCCAAAATCACCTCACAGTCGGATTCAGTTTTGAACTCGTACTCTCCTTCAAACTGTTTTCTGAGTTCCCTATGGTTATATATTTCGCCATTGGCAGCCAAAACCAGCTTGCCGTCGGCACTGAACAAAGGTTGCTTTCCTGAAGCTGGATCTACAATGGCCAATCGCTCATGGGCCAAAATAGCTTTGTCATCTGCATAAATTCCACTCCAATCCGGACCTCTGTGCCTAACTTTTTTTGACATCTCCAGTAATTGTGGTCTAAGTACCTCTGTACTTTCCTTCACATCAAATGCGCATACAATTCCACACATAAATCGAGTATTAGTAACAATTTCTATGCAAATATGACCCTATATGTTTTCAAATAAAATAAATAATCAATATTTAATTTCATTATGTTACATTTAAGTAGATATATAAGACGTATTGAAAGCACATATTGGGTTTTTATTGAAAAATTGAACACTTTGTAAGGTTCCTAAATTTTAACGTCTCTTTATTAAAACAGCTTGTGTTTACATCCTAGTTTTGAAAACAACTAAAATCGCAATCATGAAAAATGTATTCTTATTTACTTTTTTAACCTTGGCGTTGGTATTTACTTCTGAGCTAACGGCACAGAACTTCAGTGGATTGGACAAAAGTCCGGCCGATATTGCCACCTATCCTACCAGCTATAGGGAATCCGACAAAGCCATAAAAGTCATTTACAGTCGTCCTCAATTGAAAGGACGCAGCATTTCAGAGCTTGCCCCTGCCGGAAAGGTATGGAGGACCGGAGCCAACGAATGCACGGAAGTCATTCTGTACAAGGATGCCAACATTGGTGGAAAAACCGTTAAAGCAGGTACCTATTCGCTTTTCACCATTCCCGGTGATGACGAATGGACGGTTATCCTGAACAGTAACTTGAACCAATGGGGTGCCTACTCGTATGATAGTGCTGCCGATGTGGCAAGGGTTACCGCAAAAGCCGGTACCGATGATGAGGAATTGGAGGCTTTTTCCATCACTTTTGAGGATGAAGGCGACATGGTCTTGGGATGGGGAACCACCCGTGTTTTCTTGCCTATCAGCTATTAAAATCCATTGCTATGAAAAAGGAAAAGGAGGCATAAGCCTCCTTTTTTTATTTCACTTGTTTTCCCGCAACATAAACTTGATCTGCCGTCAGTTGGGGAACCTGCTCTATGGGAACGCTCATAATATCCTCACTCAAAATCACAAAGTCTGCAAGTTTCCCGGGTTCTATGCTCCCCTTCTCTTGTTCCTCAAAGTTGGAATGGGCCGCCCAAATGGTCATTCCTTTTAAGGTTTCTTCACGGGACAGGGCGTTTTCCATTTGAAATCCTCCTTCGGGATAGTTATTGACATCCTTCCGGGCCACGGCAGCATAAAAGGTTAGGAACGGACTCACTTGCTCTACGGGAAAATCAGTTCCCAAAGCCACCGTTCCCGCTTTGTCCAGTAACTCTTTGAAGGCATAGGCCCCTTTTACGCGATCTGGCCCCAAACGGTCCTCGGCCCAATACATATCGCTGGTGGCATGGGTAGGTTGTACGGATGGAATGATTCCTTTTTCAAAATAATCGAAATCCACAGGAGAGATTACCTGTGCATGTTCCACCTTCCAACGACGGTCTTGTTTTCCTTCCAAGGCCTTTTCATAGGCCCGTAGTACCACTACATTGGCCGAATCCCCAATAGCATGGGTATTCATTTGATAATCCGATGCTGCAATACGCTCTGCCAGAGCCCCAATCTGGTCTACCGGAGTGACCATGGCCCCATAATGGCCAGGCTGATCGGAATAGGGAGCCCTTAGCGCCGCCCCTCTAGACCCCAATGCACCATCACCATATACTTTTACGGAGCGTACATTCAATTTATCAGTTTTAATGATTCCCTTGTTCAGGAAATAATCCAAGTTGTCCGGAGAACTGCTCACCATGGCGTATACCCGAATGGACAAATCCCCAGCTTGCTGCAAACTATCAATGAGCTCGATGGTCCCTCGGTCCAAACCAGCATCATCCACTGTGGTCAATCCATAATCGAAACATAATTTTTCGGCATCCTTTAGCGCCTGGATTTGAGCTTCCCTTGCAGGTTCTGGCATAATGGCATAGACCATTCCCATGGGACCATCCACCAAAACCCCTGTCAATTCCCCATCTTTTTTGATGATATCACCCCCTACAGCCTTAGTTTCCGAAGTGATTTCGGCCAAATCCAAAGCCTTTTGGTTGACCAAAATTGCATGTCCGTCAATTCGGTTCAGTACAACGGGCGTATCCGGAAACAATTCATCCAATCTGTCCTTAGTGGGAAACTCCTTCACTTCCCAATCGTTCTGGTCCCATCCCCTTCCGTAAATAAAATCGGCTGGGCGTTCTTTTTGAAAGGCCACCACCTTATCCAATATTTCCTCAAAACTGGTGGTCCCTACCAAATCCACTACTTGTTGGTTTAGTCCCAATGCATAAAAATGGCAATGGGCATCAATAAAACCGGGAACAATGGTCTTGCCTTTGGCATCCAGTTCTTCCTTGGCGGTATATTTTTGATAGATGTCCGCAGTTTCCGTCACGGCCACAAATTTTCCATCTTTGATGGCCATACAACAGGCCTTGGAAAAATCGCCATCAACGGTATAAATATTGGCATTGTAAACAATTAGGTCCACTTCTTCTTTTGGGTTACAGGCCAAGAAGAAACCTATGGATAACAGGAGGATATACTTTTTCATGGAACGGATGGTTTCCTCCAAAAATAGAAAATGTAGGGAATATTCAAGGGTTACTCATCCACAAACTCGGTCATCACGAATTCCACCCGGCGATTTCTTCTTCGGGCTTGGTCCGTAAGGGTAGTGTCCAAGGGCACTTTGTCCCCATATCCTTTATAGGAAATCCTATTTTTTTCGAGGCCAAGCCCCAAAAGGTATTTGGCCACACTACTGGCCCGCTCCTTGGATAGGACATCATTATAGGAATCGGAACCCAAATCGTCCGTATGCCCACTGATGGATACTTTGAGGTTGGGATGTTTTTTCAGGTATTCAAACACATCCTGAAGGCTTTGCTTGGCCTTGGGCTGTAGATCAAACCGGTCAAATTTAAAATTGACATGATCCAGCACATAGACTTCATTGGGTTGGTATTCGGGACCTAAGTAAGTTAACGAAATATCATCCAAATAGTAATAGGCATAGCCTTCCGCATTGGAATCGTTGTTTTTAAAATCGAGATAATGTGTTGCGGCATTGCTCATGAAATTCCCCAGAATTAGGTGTGTTTCAAATCCTTTGGCCACAATATCCATGGTAAGCTCCGTCCAATCTTGCCGGTCATCATAAAAATGGGGTGCAGAAAACTGCTTGATATGGGTGGTCTGCACAATCTGAGACGTCAACGCTCTGTGGGAAAGTTGCCTTTTGGTATGGATGGACAGGGGCTTTTCCGCAAATACGGCACCCATATCCATTACAGCCCCATCCGATTTTTCGGAAAGGCTCATGACCAATCGCAACCGATATCGATGTCCTTTTTGCAAGGTTTCGGTCAAGGGTACTTGAATGTATTCCCTGTAATCCTTTGGGGCATACAGATACATTCCTGCATAAGCAGTGCCCTCAAATGCCTCCTGTTTCCCTTTAAAGTTCATGGGGATGCCCAATTTGGTCCTGCTACATTCGTTGAAATAGTCCGTGGTTCCCAAGGTAGGTGCGCTCCAATGTTCCGCATCCTTGTTCAGGTTACTCATTTTAACGGGACAGGTCTTGTAATCCTCAAAACCACCATTACGAACCAAGTTCTGGGCCTTTGTTGAAGAAAACATCAGCACAAGGCTAATGGAAAGCACTATGTGAAAGTATCGTAACTGCATGGTGTTCCAATTAAATTGGAGCAACCAATCATGGTACACATTTGGGACTGGCGCAAGATTTACAACGCCATTTTTAACAAATTATTGCGTATTTACCTACAAATCAGAAGTCAAACTTGTATGACACCCCTGCCAACGCCTGAAAGCCCTGCACCCTAAAATTGGCCCATCTTTGGTAATCGCTATTGGCAATATTGGAGGCTTTCACAAAGACCGAAAGCTGCTCATTGATATGGTATCCGGCATGGGCATTGGCATCAAAAAAGCTATCCAAAGTAACTATGGCCGACGGAAACTCAAACGGCTCCGCTCCCACGGTCGCCTGCGATACCAAATCATCGCGCTCACCTACATAGAACAGATTGGCCCCAAAATACCATTGCTCATTGATCTGATAGTCCATGAACAAAGAGCCCTTTATGGTGGGCAGGTTCCAAGCAGGATTATCCGTTTCGGTATCGTAGTCATAAAATTCTGCATTGACGCCTAAACTAAAGTTACGATTGACATCCACGTTCAACTCCCCAAAAATGCCCAAAGTTTTTACATCATCATAAAAAACCTGGAAGGAATTGCCATAGTAATAGCTTTTTTCATCGTCCCGAAGCAGGTTCTGCGGATTCAAGAAGAAAAGTGGTTTTCCGTTCTCTGCCGTGTACGACCCCTTGATGTTATACCCAATATTGGAAGTCAACTGTCCTTTGAGTCCCACATAGCCTTCATACTGCTGGTCGGTGGGCATTACACTCAATGTGGGTGACACATAGGGGTTATCCATTACAAAATCGTGATAGGAATTTTGTTTCAGTTCGCCCTCGATTCCTCCATAGGCGATCACGTTTTCGTCCAACACCCTGTAAGAAGCTGTAACCGCCGGGTAAATATAGAAATTGCTATCGCTGTTTTCCGTATCCAATCCATATACAAAACTGGCCCCGAGGTTTACGGTAAGATCATCCCTTAAAATCAAAAGGCTTGGGGTGACCCCTGCTTGCAATTGACTATAGTTGATTTCTCCGTCATTGGCCGTATTGTTCAGGGAGGCATTCTTGAAATTTCCATTTACAAAATCCACCTTGGCCCCAATGGTCACCAGTTCTTCGGTAATGGGCAACTCCAAAGTGGGCTTGATGACCACCCGGTTCTCCCCGGATTCAGTGGCATCCCAAAAGCGGCGCAACAAGATATTTCCGGTCTTGAAGAATGAATCCTCCATATTGAGATGCGCCTTAGCCTCAGCATTGAAATAATTTTGCTGTTCGTCCATGGCGGCCACGGTAGTTTCATCGAACGCATCATTCTGGATACCGTACCAATTGTAGAGTTGATGCTGCAATCCAATGCTGGCACCCCAATCCATATATCGGTCCTTTTTGGCGTAGGAGGCGTTCATTTTGGTGTTGTAAAAATCGGTTTCCAGGGGGGTTGAATCCAAATCCCCACGGGAAGATTGATGGGTCAGTCCAAAATCCAACAAATCCTCTCCCCGATTAAATTCTCTGCTGGTGTACACATCCACAAGGGCATTGTTATAGTTGCCCAACCCTACCGAAGCATAGGAGTTGTACAAGGTGGGTGGCGGCGTCCGCTCCACTCCCGAGGCTTTTCCTTTGGCCGGGGTGAAGGTCGAGGCCACAGGGACCGAAAAAATACTGTAATCGATTTTCTTCTTTTGCAGTACTATGGAATCATTGAGATTGGGGGCCGACTTTATCTTGAAGGCATCCGAAACGGTGGGGGAATACGGTTTTACCACCGTTACCGTCTCCGTACCAATGTCATCGGTTTCTTGGGCGACAACGATTCCACAAAGGCTCAAAAATAGTAGTGAAAATATATAGGTTCTCTTTTGCATGCTGTGTCTCGATTTAATTTCCGTTGGGGTCTACTGAAGAATTGCTTTCGGCTTGTTTGGCCTTGATCACGGTGAGCTCCCCTTTGGCTTCGGCCACGATTTCATCAAACTCGGCAAAGTTGCTGATCACACTTTCCAAGATATAGGTGGCCTGGAAGGCATCGCCCAAATTGTAAAAGTTCTTGGCCATGATCACCAGTCCTTTACCGCCCCATTGCTTATAGGCTGAATAGTCTTTTGCCAATTTTTGCACGGCTACATTCGAGCCCTCAAAATCCTGTTCTTGGTTCTTGAAATAGGCATCGTAATACCAAGCTTCGGCCGCCAATTCACCGGTGGCAATTTTCTTCACATCTTGATACGCGGTCTTGGCCAAGGCCTCATTGTTGGTTGCGATGGCAGATCGTGCTATCATGATTTGGGCATCACTCTTGATTCTATCATCAATTTTGGGCGCTTTCAACACCTTTTCCGCATAGGCAATGGTCTGACGGTAATCTTCCTGCCCATAATACCCTTTCATCAAATTGGATTGGGCAAAGGTTCTGTTTTCCACAATGTCCGCCCTGCTTTCCAACTGTTTTAGATAGGGAATGGCACTTTTGTAATCTTGCTTTTCCACGTAGATTTCGCAAACGCGGGTAAGGGCCTGTTCGGTGTATTCCCCATTTCCACTATTGGCCACCGCCTGATATTTGGGTAGGGCCTTGTCCTTTTCTCCTTTGGAGAAGTACAATTGGGCCAATGAAAAATTGGCGTTTTGGGCGTGGAGTCCGTTGGGAAATTCCTTTAAATAATCTTCATATCCCCGAATGGCGGCATCGGTTTTCCCTTCCACATATTTTCGGTCGGCCGATTCAAAACTGGCATTGTCCAGCTCAGCGTCCGTGACTTCCACAAAATCCAGATTACGGGCCCAAGCGGCGTACTCACTTACCCTACCTTCGTCCACATAGACCAATTTGGCCGTGGCCACCGCCTGTTTGGCCTCTGGGGTATTGGGATACTTCTGGACCACTTCCTTGAGCTTGTCCAATGCTTGTTGGTTCCTACTGGCATTGTAGTGCACCAATCCCTGCCTCAACATTCCCCGAGGAGCGAACTTGCTCTGTGAATATTCTGAGACAAGTCGGTCATAGGTTCTCAATCCTTCGTTTTCCTGGCCATTTTTGATCAAGGAGTTCCCCAATTCAAAAAGGGCATCGTCCCGCAAGGTAGAAGATGGATATCGCCTTAAAAATTCGTTCAAGCCTTCAATTTTGGCCGAATTGTTCCCCAAAAATCCGCTACTAAGTGTTTTCTGAAAGGCGGCATAGTCCCGCTCCGGTCCGTTCATTTTGGAAGATTCGTCATAGGCCCTCATGGCCAATTGGTATTTGCTGGTCACAAAGTAGCTGTCCCCCAACCGCAAATAGCCATCGTTCTTCCGTTGTTCATCAAGGGCATTGGAATTGACCACATTTTTGAAATATGAAATGGCGTTGTTGTAATCCTTCAACTTAAAATAGCAGTATCCCAGATTATAATCCAGTTCTTGATACTCGGGCATGGATCGGGCCGCTGGAAGACTTTGGAGTTTTACAAAATCTGCCAAAGCTTCCTCAAAACGGTTCAATCTATAGGCCGATTCTGCCTTCCAATACAGGGCTCGAGCTTCAAATCCTTTATTTTCCGCGCTCCTCAACGATTTGGAAAATCGTTCCGAAGCGGCCTCATAATCTCCATCGATAAAGAGTTCCACCCCACGATAGAAAGCCACTTTTTGGTAGGTCTCCCTACTCGCGTAGTTTTTATTTTCCTCCAACAGCTGCATGGCTCCCTCAAAATTTTTGGAAGTGATATAGGAATCCACCAAAAGTTCTTGGATTTCCAACTGATGGGCATCTTTTGGATAGGTTTCCAAATATTGGGTCAGTACCTGTGGAACAGGTTCGTAGGCATTTCCAACTTCATAACTGAGCCTTGCGTAGTTGAGAAAGGCATCTTTTTGGATTTCTGGACTGAAGTCCATTTGGGAAGCATTCCGGAAGGCATTGAGGGCCTCCGGTTTCCTATCCAGTTTCAAGTAGCATTCCGCCAAGTGATAATAGGCATTTTGGGAGACATTGTTGTTGCCCCCTATAATTTTATTGAACTGTTGGATGGCATTTTCATAGTCACCTTGTTTATAATGACTGTAACCCAACAGATAGTAATCCGTGTTGCTCCATTTCCCCCTTTTGCCCTTGTATTCTTCCAAATAAGGAATGGCTGCAGCATATTGTTCCAGGTTGAAATAGCTTTCCCCAATAATTTTATTGAGTTCGGAAACTTCTTGCCGGTTGGACTTGGGCAATTGCTTTTTGGCCATGGCAATGGCCTCCTCAAATTTCCCCAGTTTAAAATTCAGGTCCGCTTGGTAATACGATAATTTTTCGTTTAGCACATCCTGATCGGTAATCTGGTCGAAACGTGCGGTGGCCTGATCATAGTCATCTTGCTCATAGGCGATGTAGCCCAAATAGTACTTGGCCTGCGATCCATATTTTTGGGAAGTGCTCACCTTGTTCAAATAGCGTTCGGCCTCTTGTGGTCTTTTTGAAGCATAAAGGGCATATCCGTTATTGAAATTGAACCGTTCCCTATCTGAATACGCCATGGATGATTCGTCTACTTTCTTATACCATTTTAGGGCATAGGGGTATTTTCCGGTCTCGAAATAGTAATCGGCCACATCCAAAAATGCGGAATTCCGTTTGGTAGAGGTGGGATAACGCTCCACAAAATCCTCCATCATTTTATCGGCTCCGCGTTGGTTCAACCGGATGGCGGCATTGGCAGCATAGTAAGCGCTATTGGCCTCGGTCTCTTGATCCTTGGTGCTGGCCTTTACCGTCTCAAAGATGGTCTGTGCCGCTTGGTACTGTTGGTTGTTGTACAGTGCCAAGGCATCTTGGTACGCTTTGTTTTCGTGGGTATATACTTTGGTTTCCTGTGCCGAAAGCACAAAAAAAGTTCCCAATACCATGGGAATAAGGAGAAGGTTTTTTCGATTCATAGTGTTCTACGCTGTTCTCGACTAACTTTTACCATAACGTCAAAATTTGAGCCAAAGTATGTTTGGCCCGTAATATGTCGAATTTATAAGGGTATTCCTTGGTGGTTTTTCAAGAATTGCTACTTTTGGTTCCAAAGCTCAATTACCTCTAGAGCTTTCATACCTCAAAAATAACAATGTCATCAACATCTTGTCCAAGTTAAGGACAATCTGTGGCGTTTTTTTTTGTTTTCATAGTTCAACCTCACTATACCGATCAAGGGCCACAACCTCTTTTTGTCTTTGATTTAACACGTTGCTCATTTTATGTTTAATCCAATACGCAAAGTCATGACTTATGCCATTATTCTTTTTATCGTACTTCTTTTGTTGGTCATTTTTTTGTTCAACAATTTAATCGCCAAAAAAAACAAGACCCACGAGGCTTATAGCAGTATAGATGTTATGCTGAAAAAACGAACGGACCTGATTCCCCAACTGGTAAAAACAGTCAAAGGGTATATGGTCCATGAACGGGAGACCCTTTCCGAAATCACCAAATTACGGGAAAAAATCGTGACCCAAAACCTTACCGATGAAGAACGGTTGAACCTAGAAAGCCAAATGAACCAAATGTTGGGAAAACTCCATATAGCCGTTGAAGCTTACCCCGATTTAAAATCGAGTGAAAACTTCTTGCTACTCCAGTCCAGTTTAAACGAAGTGGAAGAACAGCTCTCTGCCGCAAGAAGGACTTATAATGCAGCCGTGAATGCCTTTAACAATGCCTTGGAAATGTTCCCATCCAACTTTATGGGCAAAATTATGGGGTATTCCCCAAAAACCTTTTTCATCATTGATCCCTTGGAAGCGGAACTCCCAACAATCTCCTTTGACTAAAATTTTAGGACTATGGACTTTACCACCACAAGAAAAAAGTTCCTTCCCATATTAGAAAAGGCAGAGCGTCTGCGCAAGCGCTATCGATTCTTTAAAATTGGCAGTGCATTGTTCATTGTCATCATTCTCTTGGGATCTACCTCGTTACCAATGGTTCTTTACACCAACAATGCCACTTATCTCAAATGGATGACCAAGCTTTCCGAAGCCCATTCATGGTTTTCCTTCCAAACCTTCATGGTGCTGTACTGGATTCCATTTTTTGTGTTTTTGACCACTTCGCAACGCTATAAAAACAAGTATAAAAAGGTGGAAAGGGAAATCCTCAAAACCCTTCTCACAAAAATGGCTCCGGGATTTGCATTCAATGAAAACCTACAGATCACTTCCAAAGAAATAGAAGCTAGCAAACTGATTACAAACTATCTACAGGTTGCTACCACAAAAAGCCATACACAACACAAGGTCCATAACCTCAACTTTGGCCTCTTATCAGGAAAAATAGGAGATACTTCCATAAAGATTGGAGATGTAAAAATCCTTAATCAAAGTCTTTACGGTTCCTATCTTATGTACATCCCCTTTTTCACACATTTTTTGTTGTTCTCTACTTATCTGAGACCATGGCTTTCCAAAAAACATAGTTTTGAACAAACTGGCAGTAGTTTCTTGGGCATGTTTGCCATTATGGACTTCAACAAGAAATTCAACGGCACCACCATTGTTCTTCCCGATCGGTTTGAAAAAAAAGTGGGGTACTTTGCCAAGACCATTCAACAATTGAACCTCAACCGAGACTCACTGGTTGAACTTGAAGACCCTGAGTTTGAAAAAGAGTTTGTGGTCTACAGTAATGATCAAGTGGAAGCGCGCTATATCCTGACCCCTTCCCTGATGCAACGAATCACGAACTTAAAAAGAAAGGTCAACAAATCCATTATGCTTTCTTTCAAGGAAAACAAGTTGTACATGGGAGTTCAGCATCCCCATGGCTTTTTCAGTTTGAACGAAAGCAAAAACTTGACCACCTCCAATGCCATTGAACTTTTTTATGAAGACATCAACGCCGCCATGGACATTGTAGAAGATTTGAACCTGAACACCAAAATCTGGGCACAATGACCTTGTTTACCCTCCAAAACTTGCATTAACGATTTATTTTGATACTATTACGGTAAATTCAAATACTTTTGTATTGTTTCCTGAAGAGATATTATGCCTGAAACCATCGTAAAATTAGAGGACGTAGCCGTATTCCAAAATGAAAACCTTGTACTGCAGAACATTGATCTTGAAGTAAAAAAAGGTGAGTTTGTATATGTCATCGGAAAAACCGGCAGTGGTAAAAGTAGTTTTATGAAAACCCTTTATGCCGATATTCCCCTAAAGCAAGGCAATGGACAAGTGGCGGATTTTGACCTTAGAAAACTTGAAGAAAAAAATATTCCTTACCTGCGCAGAAAACTAGGTATCGTTTTTCAGGATTTTAAATTGCTCCCCGATCGCAACGTGAACAACAACCTTCTTTTTGTGCTCAAAGCCACTGGTTGGACAGACCCGTCAAAAATGAATGCCAAAATCGAAGAGGTTCTGGACAAGGTGGGCATGAAGTCCAAAGGATTCAAATATCCCCATGAACTTTCCGGCGGGGAACAGCAACGTATTGCCATTGCCCGTGCCCTTTTGAACGATCCGGAGCTTATCTTGGCAGACGAGCCCACGGGAAACCTTGACCCACAGACCAGCGTGGAGGTCATGAAAGTGCTTCAGGAAATCAACCAGAATGGTCGCACCATAATCATGGCCACCCATGACTACGCATTGATCTTGAAATACCCACATAAAACCTTGAAATGTGACGGAAGCAAGGTTTTTGAAGTCGTACAGAAGGCGGTTTGAGTTCTTTGAGGACCCAAAAATGAAATTAACCTTGCACTAGAAGGTATTCGCCTCATTTTTTTAATCTTTGATTCTCATTGGACTAGGTTTAATGATCAACCTAAACGTAAAGATTTGAAAAATCGTAACCTTTGGATCAACCTCTTAATTGGCATGGGATTGCTCAGTGTTCCCATACTGACCTCCCCTGACTTTGGCTCATTCCAGAATATGGCCAAGGCACCTGGTTTTCAACGCAGTGTTTTGGCATACTCCCTTCTATTTGCCTTCTTCTATCTGAACTACCATGTTTTGATCCCCAAATTTTATTCAAAGAAAAAAAGATGGATCTATGCCGCTCTTTTGCTGGCTTGCTTTTTGGTTGTTTCCTATATCCCCGATCTGATCATAAACAGCCCAAAACCTCCATCTGCCCTCCCTTTTCACAATAATCCACCGCATAAGACCGCTCCCATTGATCTTTTTGGTTTCAGGGACACCTTCATTATCCAGTTTTCCATGATCGCCTTCCTTTCAATCTTGCTTCGATTGGACCATAGGCTCAATACCATTCAAAATGAGAAATTGAAAGCCGAGGTGAACTATCTAAAAGCCCAAATCAATCCCCACTTTTTGTTCAATACCCTGAACAGTGTTTATGCCCTTACCTTAAAGAAATCGGATGAAGCGCCATGGGCAGTATTAAAACTATCGGAAATGATGCGCTACGTGGTCACGGAAAGTCATACTGAAAAAGTATCCTTGGAACGAGAAATCCAGTACATAACGGATTACATTGACTTACAGAAGCTTCGAATGGGGAACCATACCAATTTGGTCTATGAGATACAAGGAAACCCCATTGGGCAAAAAATCGCTCCCATCATATTGATCAACTATGTGGAAAATGCGTTCAAATATGGTGTAAACCCGGACGAACTTTCAAACATCCGTATTTTTATCCATATCGAATCCCATAGTGTTGAGCTTATTGTTGAGAATAAAATCACTGTAAAGAACACCAGTTTTATGGAACCAACCACGGAAGGAAACAAAAACACCAAGAAGCGACTGGATTACTTTTACCCCGAAAAATACCAGTTGCACATAGACCAAAGAGACAATTTTTATATGGTGAATCTGTTAATCGACCTTTCATGATAAAAGCCGTGGCATTGGACGATGAAGTATTGGCTCTGGAAATCATCCAAGCCTACTGTGACCAAATCGAATATTTGGATCTGGCACACACTTTTACCGAACAAGGCAAAGCCATTCGCTATCTCAACAAATTTGATGTGGACCTACTCTTTCTGGACATTAGAATGCCTGGACTCAATGGACTGGAACTTTACAAATCCTTGAAACAGCAAACCAAGGTAATATTTGCCACTGCTTATGATCATTACGCCTTGGAAGGTTTCAATGTAAACGCCACAGATTATCTGTTAAAGCCATTTTCATTCCAACGCTTTCAGACCGCCGTGGAAAAAACCAAAAGACAGCTTGATCTGGAACGGGCCAACCCCAACGTTCAAACCCACCTGTCTATCCGTGCGGACTATAAACTACACCATATTTCCCTTGAAGACATTATACTGATAGAGGCTTTTGATGATTATGTGAAGATTATTTTGGAGGACAACACCAAAATTGTGGCCAGGTCCACCATGAAGGACATCTATGAAAAACTCCCCAAGCCGATGTTTCTAAGAGCACATCGCTCCTTCATTGTGCCAACAAAAAAAATCAATGGTATCTATAAAGATGTGGCCAAAATTGGTGAATTCGCCATTCCGTTGGGTAAGTCGTACAAAGCCAATATTTTAGAAAACCTTTAACAACCCTACTCTTTTTACCTCACCTTTTTAGACATTGACCGCAATAATTACCATCAGCTTTGATGCCTATATAGATTTACCCCATAATCATTAAACTATTGTGATATGAAACGAAAGGAATTTCTAAAGGGCATGGGGTTGGCCGGTTTATCCGTGACCAGTTTATCACTTTTGACCTCCTGTTCAAAAGACAATGAAGACTCGCTTTACATAGATGATGAATCAAGCACTGATACCACTTCAGAAAGTGATACGGGGTCTACCACCGATGACACCACCTCTGGAGACTGCGAGGTAACTCCAAGCGAGACTGAAGGACCATTTCCAACCCACGACCCAGAGGATTTGGAACGTGTGGACATTGTTGGGGACCGTACTGGGATTGATTTGGACATGAACATCACCATCCGCAACGTCAATGATAGCTGCAACGCACTCGAAGGCGCCCTAGTGGATGTATGGCATTGCGACAAGGATGGAAATTATTCGGAATATGGGGGCAGTGGCATGCAGCCCACCAACTATACCAATACCAGCTTTTTACGTGGCAGACAGGTAAGCAATTCCAGTGGAACCGTAGAATTTGCCACCATCTTTCCGGGATGGTATAACGGACGGTCAACGCACATACACGTTCATATCTATGATGCGGATGGCAACTCACTATTGGTTACCCAGATTGCCTTCCCCGAAGGGGAGAACAGTGCAGTGGTACGTGTAAATGCGGCCACCGAATATGGCTATACCAAAGGTATGAGCGGGTACACCTACCATTCCCAAGACAACGTTTTTAGCAATGGCGTAGATGAAGAATTGGCCAGCGTAGGGGGCAGTGTTTCTGAAGGATTTACACTCACCCATGACATATATGTTAGGGCCTAAACCATTTTAAAGATGATTGTCCAACACCCTGCCCAACTATTTTTAGGCCACAAAAGAGCATGTGATCAATCGGAACAATACAGATGCCTATCCGTACCACTACAAAATAATAAAAAACTTAAAAAAGTTGTGCGGCTTTCCGATGAGACCTTGGCTCCAAGAGCATTCAAATCCTTTACTGCCGAGGAAGACATTTCCCTTATTTTGATTCCCTTGGTAGGTAGCATTACATATGGTTCCAATAGCGCAAATGAAGTGTGTGTATTTCCAGAGGAATTGCAAATCATTAACCTTAAAAAAGGAAATACCTTCCGCATTACCAACAAAAATGAAGATGCGTTGGTCAACTATCTTCAGATTTGGGTGAAAATGGACTTGGTCCCGGAAAAAATAATTTTTGACACCTATTCCCACAACCAACTGAACATCGTTTATGGGAAAAAGCATGTGAATATACTTTTTGGGGTCTTTGATGGAAGAAGGGAAGGTTTCTTTACCACCTCTGAACAAAAAAACACCCTTTTGACCTTTGTGATCAACGGTGCTTTTGAGGTTCAAAATCGGTTGTTGGAATCTCGGGATAGTTTAATATTAAGCCAAACAAGGCTATTGGAGCTAGAGGCACTTTCAGAAAATGCCATTGTTCTGATACTGGAAGAAAATAATTGATGTTGACTTGGTTTTGTTTTTTGATCTTAAAGGCCAGACTCTTACCAAAAGTAACTGTTCTGGTCTTTTTGTTTTAAAAACCATATGGTCTTCAAAATACATTATTATCATTCCCAAAAACTTTTTTGTTTCTTTGCTCAAACAAAAATTCCTCCCATTTATGGAAATTCTTGGTATTGATATCGGTGGATCAGGCATTAAAGGAGCCTTGGTGAATGCAGAAACTGGCGAAATGTTGACCGAAAGACACCGTATTCCCACTCCAAAGTCCAGAAAACCAAAGGAAATGGCCAAAGTCGTAGCTGAAATTGTGGAACACTTCAACTACAGTGGCCCTGTGGGCTGTGGCTTTCCTACCATAGTAAAAAATGGGGTCTGCATATCTCCCGGTAATTTGGACCCAAGTTGGGTAGGGGTCAATATTGATGAACTGTTCACCGAAGCCACTGGACATGAGGTCACGGTTTTGAACGATGCCGATGCTGCTGGTTATGCTTCCATGAACTACGGCGCCGGAAAGGGACAGGATGGCCTTGTGATCATGATAACCATTGGTACCGGATTGGGCAGTGGAGCTTTCTACAATGGTGTCCTACTTCCCAATTTTGAATTGGGGCAGATTCCCTATAAAAAATACAAGAAGATTGAAAAGTGGGCCGCAGCCTCTGCCAAGGAGCGTGAAGGGCTCAGCTACAAAAAGTGGGGCAAGCGTTTCAACAAATTCCTGAATTTGGTGGAATTGATCGTAAATCCCGACTTGATCATTGTTGGCGGAGGTACCTCAAAAGACTGGGACCAGTTTAAACACTTGATTGATGTTGAAACCAAAGTAGTGAAAGCGGAACTTATGAACCATGCCGGAATCATTGGGGCTGCCGTAGGATGTTTGCGCGAGCAACATCACGGACACTTGCATTGATTTTTATCACCAAAACAAGTTCTCGTACCACACCGCTGTCAATGACAGCTCAATCCATAATGCCAAACAAGTGTCCCTAAAGTCCTATTGACTTTTTACCCTATCTTGTTTCGCTTGCGATCTACTTCCTTTAAATAGATTTTTCGGAGTCTGATATGGTTGGGGGTTACTTCCACATACTCATCTTTTTGAATGTATTCCAAGGCTTCTTCCAATGAAAACTTGATGGCCGGTACAATTTTGGCCTTGTCGTCCGCACCTGCGGAACGAACATTGGAAAGTTTCTTGGTCTTGGTCACGTTGATGGTCATATCGTCTCCCCTAGAGTTTTCACCGATTACCTGACCTTCGTAGATTTCCTCTCCCGGGTCAATAAAAAACTTACCTCTTTCCTGCAATTTATCAATGGAATAAGGAATAGCAGTTCCATTTTCCATGGAAATCAAGGAACCGTTCAATCGCTGTGCAATATCCCCTTTCAAGGGTTGGTATTCCTTAAATCGGTGGGCCATGATGGCCTCACCCGCAGTGGCGGTCAATAATTGGTTTCGCAATCCAATAATCCCTCTTGAAGGAATCATGAACTCGCAGATCATTCGGGAGCCTTTGGCTTCCATGCTGATCATTTCCCCTTTTCTAATGGAAACCATTTCCACGGCCTTTCCGGAAACCTCTTCCGGCAAATCTATGGTAAGGTGCTCCATGGGTTCACATTTTACCCCATCCACTTCCTTGATGATTACTTGCGGCTGTCCAATCTGAAGTTCGTATCCTTCCCTACGCATGGTCTCGATCAATACGGAAAGGTGCAATACCCCACGACCAAATACCATGAATTTATCGGCACTGTTGGTCTCTTGTACCCTTAGGGCCAAGTTCTTCTCCAACTCCTTTTCCAATCTTTCCTTGATGTGTCTTGAAGTAACAAACTTTCCATCTTTTCCAAAAAATGGACTGTCATTGATGGTGAACAACATACTCATGGTAGGTTCATCAATGGCAATGGTCTTCAACTTTTCAGGGTTCTCGAAATCCGCCACGGTATCCCCTATTTCAAAACCTTCCATACCAACAATGGCACAAATATCACCTGCGGTCACTTCGGAAACTTTTTGTCTGCCCAGACCTTCAAAAGTGAACAACTCCTTGATACGGGTCTTTACAATACTTCCATCCCGCTTCACCAAGGAAATCTGTTGTCCTTCCTTTAACGTACCTCGCTGCAATCTACCAATGGCTATTCGTCCGGTAAAGGATGAAAAATCCAAAGAGGTGATCAACAATTGCGTGGAGCCTTGCTCTGGTTTAAATTCTGGGATATGTTCCACCACCATGTCCAAAAGTGGCTCAATATTCTCTGTAGGCTTTTGCCAATCGGTACTCATCCAGTTGTTCTTGGCAGAACCATACACCACTGGGAAATCCAATTGCCATTCTTCTGCACCCAACTCAAACATAAGGTCAAAAACCTTTTCATGCACCTCTTCGGGCGTACAGTTTTCCTTATCCACCTTGTTGACCACCACGCAGGGTTTCAATCCAAGGTCAATGGCCTTTTGCAATACAAAACGGGTCTGTGGCATAGGGCCTTCAAAGGCATCCACCAACAACAATACCCCATCGGCCATATTGAGTACTCGTTCCACCTCCCCACCGAAATCGGCGTGCCCAGGAGTATCTATGATGTTGATTTTGGTGTCTTTGTATTGAACGGAAACGTTCTTGGAAACGATGGTGATTCCACGCTCCCGCTCCAGGTCATTGTTGTCCAAAATTAAATCGCCCTTGTTCTCGTTATCCCGGAACAACTGACAGTGGTACATAATTTTATCAACCAAAGTGGTCTTGCCGTGGTCTACGTGGGCAATGATTGCAATATTCTTGATTTTGGACATAACCTATTTTTTTAAGGCCGCAAAGATACTGCTATTTTCCACTTGTCAATACGCTAAAATGTTATTTTTATCTTATTGATTTTGTGCAAGTTCTGAAGTTAACGCCCCACACACCATCTTTTTTCGCTTACAATCCAGCCCAAACTCAAATTTACCACCGGATAAATGCCCCCTTTAAAAGGTCCTACATAGTACCCGGCTCCGGCATCAATGGAGAAACTTATTCCGGAATCATAGCTGCGCTGCACGCCATATACCAGACCTCCATAGCCATGAACACCATCCACAATCCTATTCTCCACCACACGACTCCCGGGCGAAAAAATCGCTACCGAAGGAGCCAAGTAATTCCCTGAGTTTCCATAAATGGGTTTTCTTCTACGCTCCCTTCCATTGAAATTATGATAATATCGGTTTTGGACCGTGATGGCCGGGAAAAAATCAAGATTTTCCATAGGTGCCTCACTGGCAGGTTCCAAGGCCATCTGCCAAGCTACCCGTACATCCAAGGTGCTGTTCACTCCCAGACCCATTTCGTACTCCACCCCTGGGTTAAAAACATTGATCTTGATCTGCCGTATCTCACAATTCATACCGTATTGGGCAAAGGAAGAAATACTGGAAAACAAGAATACCATAAAAAGAAAACGACGCATGGTAGGTTAATTTGGTATTCTTATAACATTTACTTTTTCAAAATAGTATTTTTGTTGAAAATATATGCCCATGCGACTAGATGCCATTCCCCAAATAAAACATGCCGATAGCAACAACTTTTTTCTATTGGCCGGTCCCTGTGCCATTGAGGGCGAGGAAATGGCCATGCGTATAGCGGAAAAGGCAGTGGCCATCACGGATAAACTGCAAATTCCCTATATATTCAAAGGAAGTTTCAAGAAGGCCAACCGTAGCCGCATAGATTCCTTCACCGGGATCGGGGATGAAAAGGCATTGAAAATTCTTAGAAAAGTCTCCGAGACCTTCAAGGTACCCACGGTCACCGACATTCATGAAATCTCAGATGCCACAATGGCCGCTGAGTATGTGGATGTGCTTCAAATACCGGCATTTTTGGTACGCCAGACCGATTTGGTGGTTGCGGCTGCAGAAACCGGGAAGGTGGTCAACTTGAAAAAAGGGCAATTTATGAGTCCCGAAAGCATGAAACATGCCGTGACCAAGGTCACGGAAACAGGTAATGAACAGGCCATAATAACCGATAGGGGTACCATGTTCGGCTATCAGGACATGATTGTTGATTTCAGGGGTGTCCCCACCATGAAGCAGTACGCACCTGTGGTATTGGACGTGACCCACTCCCTACAACAGCCCAACCAGTCCTCTGGGGTTACCGGAGGTAGACCTGCATTGATCGGCACCATGGCCCGGGCCGGTATTGCAGCAGGTGTGGACGGTCTTTTTATGGAAACCCATTTTGATCCAGCCAATGCCAAAAGTGATGGGGCAAACATGTTGGATTTAAGTTTATTGGAAAAATTACTGACCGATTTAACGGCTATCCGACGTACCATTAACTCCCTTTAGAATACTGTTTCAATCTCACGTACACCACAACCTGATGTTTATCAGTTGATTACAATTATTTAACAACTTTATTTTTAATTAGTCTAAATATTCCTTGCTCGGATAGGAGCTGGACTATACATTTGCAATCAAAATTTATTTAGACCAATTATAAATAAAATGAACCGTATACTACTCATCATTGCTTTGGCCTCTACTTTTTTGGCCCAAGCCCAATCCGGAAACTTAAGAGGAAAAGTAACCGATCAAAACAATAACCCGCTCGGCAACGTGAATATTGCCGTATCCAATACCAGTTTAGGCACAAATACAAATTATTCAGGGGAATATGAGATATCCGATCTTGCCCCTGGCCCCTATACGTTGACCTTTTCCATGGTAGGTTATGGCACACAGAACCAAACCGTGACCGTTTACGCCAATCAAACCACGAACGTACAAGCCATCACTTTGGTGGAGCGCCAAGAACAACTGAACGAGGTAGTGGTTGAAGGAACCCAAGTAAACACATTCGCCCGCAAAGCAAGTGTTTATGTATCCAAGATGCCTTTAAAGGACATTGAAAACCCACAGGTATACAATTCCATCTCCACAGAATTGTTGCAAGACCAAGTGGTCACCAATTTTGATGATGCCCTTAAAAACGCACCCGGAATTGACAAACTTTGGGAATCAACGGGACGTGGTAGTGACGGTGCAGGCTACTTCTCCCTACGCGGTTTTGCCGTACAGCCCACCATGATCAACGGATTGCCCGGTTTGACCAATGGTAGTCCCGACCCTGCGAACGTCGAGTCCATTGAAGTCATCAAAGGCCCTTCGGGAACTTTGTATGGTAGTAGCTTGATTTCCTATGGTGGTTTGATCAACATCAACACCAAAAAACCATTCTACGGTTTTGGCGGGAACATCTCCTACACTTCTGGCAGTTATGGATTGAACCGGGTGAGCGCCGATGTAAATACCACTTTGGGCAACCAGAACAATATTGCACTTCGTGTGAACACTTCGTACCACACCCAGAACAGCTACCAGGATGCCGGATTCAGGAAATCTTTCTTCTTTGCGCCATCCTTGGCGTTTCAGGCCAGTGATAGGCTTTCGTTCAACATCAACACTGAGTTTTACAATGGTAGAAGCACCAATCAAACCATGTTGTTCGTAGATCGTGGTTCGCCACTTCGTGTGACCAATCTGGATGAATTGGGTTACGATTACAAACGTTCGTACACTAGCAACGATTTATACATCGACACACCAACCTACAGCCTTCAAGGTCAGATGAACTATATTTTGAGTGATTCTTGGACCTCCCAGACCGTAGTTTCAAGATCTAATGCAAAGTCCGATGGTTACTACTCCTACTTGTATGAGGTAACCTCAACCGTGGAAGGTCTTTCAGGTGCTCCAATAGCCGATGGCATTATTTTGGCCCGCTATACCAGCAACCAAAACTCAGAGACTTTGGGAACTGACATTCAACAAAACTTTATAGGGGATTTCAATATTGGAACCATGCGCAACCGCTTGGTCGTAGGATTGGATTATTTTAAAACAAGAACCATTAACAACAGTACAGGCTACGGAAACCAAGGTTTCACCTATGTGGGATCAAACCCGGATGAGTTCCAAGCCGTTGTCCCTGCCCTACATGCTTATTACGGAACTCCAATGGGAACCGGTTTGTACGACTCGGGTGTATTGACCCAGGCAGGTGCCGATGCAGGAATCGCAACCTTGGCCAATCCAGGGGCCCAATTCAGTGAAGCGGAACAAGAGATCTTTAGTGCTTACGCTTCCAACGTCATCAACCTTTTGCCAGAATTGTCTGCAATGGCCAGCTTGCGTGTAGACCGTTTTTCCAATGACGGGTACAATCAGACCGCATTCTCACCAAAATTTGGAGTGGTATACCAACCTATTCTGAACAAAGTTTCCCTGTTCGCCAACTATATGGACGGATTTAGCAACGTAGCTCCCGTAACCGAGCTATCAAACGGAAACACATCCGTAAGGGCATTGAACCCAGAGCACGCCAACCAATTTGAGGTGGGTACCAAGTTGAATTTGTTCAACGATAAACTTTCTGCCACTTTGAGCTATTACGATATTACCGTGAGCGATATGGCACAGCGAATCGATACCGATGCCAACAACTATTTCTACACCCAAGATGGGGAACAAAGCAGTAAAGGTTTTGAAGCGAGTATTATCGCCTCACCCATTGACGGATTGAACATTGTCGCCGGTTATAGCTACAATGACAGCGAATTGGTTGAGGGAGCAGATAGTTTCACCGGTTTTAGACCCGAGAGTGCAGGTCCAATGCACCTGGCCAATGTTTGGGCCAGCTATCGGTTCACACAAGGGACCTTGCAAAACTTTGGTCTTGGATTTGGTGGTAACTACGCCAGCGAAAATAAAATTTTCAATAGAACCAACGGTACGTTCGCCATTGACGAGTATACCATTCTTAATGCATCTACCTTTTATGATGCCAAAGACTTCAGAATTACTTTAAAACTGGACAACATTGCAAACAAAGACTACTACAAAGGTTGGTCCACCATCAGCCCTCAAAATCTAAGAAGTCTTTCAGCAAACTTCACCTATAAATTTTAAGAGAAAAACCATGAAAAAACTCATTGCCACCATATTGTTGGTTACCCTCCCCGTACTGTCCGCCTCTGCACATTATTTATGGATAGAGACCAACGGAACAGGCACTTTGGGTCAATCCCATGAAATCCGTGTACACTTTGGGGAATACACCTACGGGGTCGTTGAAGAAGTGGAAGGGGAAGCTTTCCCGGCCGTTTCAAAGTTTACCCTTTGGGTAATTGCTCCCGATGGCTCAAAAAATGTACTGAACACCGCTCCCAAGAAAGACCATTACCTAGCCCATTTTACTCCAAGTGAAAATGGGGTGTACACCATAATGCTCAATAATGATGAGATTGATGTCATTGATTACACCCAGTATGATTTTGGCATCTTCAAAACCCATTATCACTCGACCGCAAAGGTCCAGATAGGTAGTGCTGATGCCGATACCAACACAGCGAATCCCAATGGTATCGTGATAAAGCAATTGGCCAATAACGGGAATGAGGTTAAGCTCCAAGTACTGTACAAAGACCAACCCTTGGCCAAAAACGAACTGCAAGTCTATGTAGCGGACCTTTGGTCAAAAACCCTGCACACCGATGACAACGGTGAAGTATCCTTTGCCCTGCCCTGGGACACCAAGTACATTGTAGAGACCACGACCAAAGAAGAAGTACCTGGCTCGTACAAAGGAGAAGACTATCAGTTTATTTGGCATTGCGCCACCTATTGCATAAAACAATAAGCTATGGTGACCCTCATTTCATTGCTCACTTTTATGGCCTTTTATCTGCTTTATGGCACCTCTAAAAAGATGGCCACCATAGGTGAACTGGGTATTGGGAAATGGACAGGTGAACACAAAAAAATAGCTCAAGCAGCCAGTTTGGCCCTAATGATTTTTTCATTGGGGCTTAGCTGTTTTTTATGGGGGCTTGGTTCCGGCACCTTTACTTTTTTCATCCTCTTGATGACCGTTGCCAGTTTGGTGATTCTCTTGGCCCCTTTGCGATTATTGAACTACCCGTTTTTGGGTATCCTTTTTATAGGCTCTATCCTTTTTGAAACCTTACTGTTTTAACTATGCCCGCCAACAAAAAATATTTGACTCCATCGCCATCGCAACGATTTGCCAAAATAACCGCTGCCATTTTAGGTGGTCTTATGGTGGCCGTTATGTTCCACATGGCATTGGCCAGTTGGTTCAACCACGTTGCCATAATAATTACCAGTACCTTTTCCGCTTTCATTCTTTGGGCGGTTCTGATGGTCTTGGCGTTTTTGGGCAAAAATGGCTGGAAGGTCTGGGGCATATATCTCTTGGCAAGTTTGGTGCTCTTTGCCATCTTTTATTTTGGAAAACAAACCAACCCACTTGTTTAAACCCATGGGAAACCGCATTTACAATATTCTATTCCATACACATACCGTAAGTGGTATTGTGATCAGTGTGGCACTCTACGTCATTTTTTTCACGGGATCCTTCTCCTTTTTTCGGGATGAAATTGCCAATTGGCAACGTGGACATTCCGTAAGTCAGGATGATGCATTGCCCAGCAGCTTGGATGGGCACCTTAACGACCTTTCCAAAGAATACAATTTGTACGGTCGGGAGGTGGAATTAAGACATTATTACAACGAAAGAAGCATTTCCGTCAACTTGGGGGCTTCCAAGGATTCATTGGCATCAGAAGAGGAAAAAGCACCCGTATTTTTCTATTTGGACCCTGAGGCCAAGACCAAGACCGACAGCTACGCAAGCAATTACCATTTGGGGGAATTCTTATACCGACTTCACTTTCTCGATCAGATCCCCTACCCCTACGGCCGTTACTTGGCCGGATTGGTGGCGTTCTTTTTCCTTTTCGCGATCATTACCGGGATCTTGGTGCATTGGAACAAGATTGTTTCCAATTTTTATGTCTTCAGACCTTGGGCCAAAATAAAAGCAATGTGGACCGATGCCCATACCGCTTTGGGGGTAATAGGGTTTCCATTTCAGTTTGTATATGCCGTTACCGGCGCCTTTTTCCTGTTGAAGGGCATATTGATTCTTCCTCTCGTAGCTGGACTTTACGATGGTGATCAAAACCAATTGTTTGAAGATTTGGAATACAACCACCCTGTTTACGAATTCCAGAACGAAAGACTGGACCAAACCATCAACTTGGACCAATATGTTGCCGAAATGAAAGAAGAATGGGGTGATTTTAGGGTTACGGAGACCCATATCTTCAACTATGGCGACCAAAATATGCACGCCGCCATTAGCGGATATCTTGGGTATGACACCAAACTGAACGGTCTGGGATACCGTATTTATAAAATTACCGATGGTTCCATTGCACAGGAAAAAGTACCAATTACCCAAACTTCTTATTTGGATGGGGTAAAAAACATGATGTTCCGCCTCCATTTTGGCGATTATGCAGGCTATGGCCTACGAGTGATCTCCTTTATTCTTGGACTGGTTTCATGCTTTGTGATCCTCTCCGGGATTATGATTTGGTTGGTGGCACGCGACAAAAAGAGCATCCCGGAAAAACGCCGAAAGTTTAACCAACAAGTGGCGAATTGGTATATGGCCATCTGCCTTACCTTGTTGCCCGTTACCGCTTTGGAATTTATTATCGTAAAGTTTGCTCCCACAGTGAATATGGGTTTTCTCTACCAAACCTATTTTCCAATTTGGTTGGTGGCAAGCGTGTTCTTTATCCTTAAAAAGGATATTGCCTTTACCAACAAGTGGACCTTGATCTCCGGTGGAATTTTGGGCTTGTTGGTTCCCATTGCCAATGGAATCGCAACCGGTAATTGGATGTGGCTGGCCTATCAAAACGGATATCAACATATCCTTTTGGTGGATTTGCTTTGGCTGGTTTTGGGTATTGCATCCCTTTGGATCGCTTTCTTCAAACTAAGGACAGAAAGGGCCAAACTGACGCCAACCCAAGGTTGATCATTTATAAAAACCTTTATGGTTTACGGTTTCCGCATCTTTGATGACAGCCACAAAGACTTCCGCATCAAGATCCTCCAGAGTATGATACCGAAGTGAGCGCATTACTTTTCTACCCTCGGTGACCATTTTATCCAAATGAACGCTAAGGTGTGCCGAACTCCAAAAGCCTACATCTACATAACCTTTTTTAGGGGACACATTTAGGTAACAAAATGGTTTCCCCTTCAGATAGTAGAAAGGAATGCGATACTTGTATTTGAGTTCCACATCAGGTACCTCACTCTCCACCAAAACCTGCAGTTGCAGTAATATACTTTTAAAAGGTTCCTCTTGGTTGATGATGTAGTCTTCAGCTGGATTCATATTCTAAAAATAGCCCAATTGTCAAAAAAATTATTTTTATTCAATTTTTATTTTAACTTTGAATTTCAAAGTACTTTAAGATGGATTCAAAAAAATACTTGGATGACATTTCCCAAATCAAAGATATGATGAGTCGTTCTTCACGATTCATATCTCTAAGTGGCTTATCTGGAATACTGGCCGGACTTTATGCCATAGTAGGGGCTTTTGTAGCCCAAATGTTTATCATAAAGGAAGTAGAAGGCCATATTACCCTTCACAGTTGGAGCTTTAAAATAATCGTCGCCATATTGATTACCGTAGCTATACTGAGCATTGTAACCGCCTATTTATTGACCACCAGAAAGGCTAAAAAGAACAATGAAAAAATATGGGACAAAACCACCAAAAGATTACTCATCAACTTTTTGGTCCCATTGGTTACGGGAGGAATTTATATTCTAATAAAACTCAATAGTCAACATTATGGCCTTACTGCATCACTCATGCTTATTTTCTATGGTCTCGCTTTGATAAATGCCTCAAAATATACCATAGGCAATGTAAAGTATCTGGGATATGGGCAAATTATTCTAGGTCTGATATGTGCCGCCCTACCTGGTTACGGTTTCTGGTTCTGGGTTTTGGGTTTTGGAATTTTGCACATAGTATATGGCACAATAATGTATTTCATGGAAGGAAAAGTGTAGTATGGGACTTATTGACAACATAAACAAGCTGTTCGATCATCGAATCCGGCTAGGCATCATGTCAATTCTATTGGTCAATGATGAAGTTGATTTTAATCGACTCAAGGAGCTATTGGATGTTACCGACGGTAACTTGGCCAGCCATACCAAAACATTGGAAAAAGCGCAATACATAAAGATTGAAAAGTCATTCATAGGGAAAAAACCCAACACAAAATATAGAGCTACCACTTTGGGCAAACAAGCTTTTAAAAAACATATTGATGCCTTGGAGCATCTCATCAGAAATCCAGAATAATTTTTTTATCATTTTACTTTGAAATTCAAAGTACTTTAAATTTACTATTATGTCATCACAAAAACAAAAAATCGGAAACTGGCTGAAACATTCCATATCAGCAAAAATGATTACGGTAGGATTCTTGATCCTCATTTTATTGATCCCATTAAGCTTTGTCAAAGATCTTATTAGGGAGAGGGGATATCGCCAAACGGAAGTGGTGGAGGAAATCAATTCCAAATGGGGAGGTACGGTCATCTTAAACGGCCCCATACTCAAAGTGCCCTATCAACAGTATGTAGAAGAAAAAATCTACGATGAGAACTCCAAAACTTTTCTCAAAACCCAAAAAGCCATACGGCACAACGCTTATTTTTTTCCTTCCAAATTGGATGTCGATTCCGAAGTCACAACCCAACCGCTAGAACGCGGCATATACAAATCTGTTGTGTATACGGCCGGCTCTGAGGTAAAAGGGATGTTTTCCCATTTGGATTTTTCCGAAAAAGATGTGCAGGACAAAGACATATTATGGGACAAGGCAACGGTCCTGTTTGAAGTGAGCAATTTAAAGGGAATCCGAAATACAGTTTATGTTTCTCTCAATGAAAAAGAGTATGTCCTAAACCCAAGGTTTGACAATTCCTTCATGAGCACCCTTGAGTCAGGCCCAATCACCAATCTAAGCGAGATACAAGAAAGACCAATCTCTTTTAGCTCAAAACTCACCATTAATGGAAGTAGTAGATTGAAATATGTTCCCATAGGGAAGGAAACCTTCGTCTCCATGAAATCCAACTGGCATTCCCCCAGTTTTAATGGAAACTATCTCCCAAATACAGAAGGCAAAAAAATAACCCCGGAAGGTTTTGAGGCTACTTGGAAAGTCTTGGAAACAAACCGAAAATTCGGGCAGCACTTTTTTGATGCACTTCCCGATCTGACTGAATTTGCCTTTGGCACAGAATTCCTTATTCCAGTGGATGACTACCAAAAAACAGAACGAACCAGCAAATATGGTTTTATGATCATAGGGCTCACCCTCTTGGTTTTCCTATTGATACAGATCAGCAGTAAAATACCCATCCACCCTTTTCAGTATCTCATGATAGGGCTTGCACTGGTAATGTTCTACACCCTTTTGATTTCAATATCTGAACACCGTAATTATTTATTCGCCTATATGGTTTCTGGAATCTCCGTGGTGACCTTGATTACGGTTTACTCCAAATCGATTCTTAACAACTCAAAATTCACCTTGCTCATTTTTGGTTCCATGGCAAGTCTTTACACTTTTATATTCGTAATCATCCAATTGGAAGATTTCGCTTTATTGGTGGGAAGCATAGGGTTGTTCATTATTTTATCCGTTATTATGTTCACCTCTCGAAAGATTGATTGGTCCGGAACCCAAACCTAATTTTCATTCTTCTAAACTGCCCTGTTTTTTCAGGGCAGTTCACAACAATTTACTATTTCTTAACCCAAATTATTTTTCCTGCAAAGTGATAATACCCAGGTGTTTCATACATTTGAAAAAACCAAAGACCATGAAACTCCAACCTCTCTTTTTGTCCCTTTTTACTTCTGTTGTGATTTTTGCCCAGGAGCATACGCATACCAGCTCAAGAGCGTTAACCTTTCCCGATGTTCCCAATTTTAAGACCTTAAAAACTGATTTCCACCAGCACACTGTCTTTTCGGATGGAAATGTATGGCCCACCATTAGGGTCATGGAAGCGCTACGGGACAATTTGGATGTGATTTCATTGACAGAGCACTTGGAGTACCAACCCCACAAGCAAGACATTCCCCATCCCGATAGAAACCGTTCTTTTGAACTGGCCCTGGCCGAAGCAAAGGACCATGACCTTTTGATCATCCACGGCTCAGAAATTACCAGAGGGGCCCCCATGGGCCACAACAATGCCATTTTTATCCAAGACGCCAACAAGCTCTTGCACGATAAAGCGGAAACTGTTTTTGGTGAAGCCAAAAAACAAGGGGCCTTCGTATTTTGGAACCACCCAGCATGGTATCCGCAATCCCCAAAAGGAAACCCGATTTTAAGCGATTTTCAAAAAGAGCGTATCAAAAAAGGGGAATTGCAGGGCATAGAGGTCATCAATATGGGAGACTACGCGGAAGAATCCTTGGCATTGGCCTTGGAAAACAACCTTACCATAATGGGCACCAGTGATATCCACGGTTTAATTGATTGGGACTATACCGAAAAAGGCCACGACCGTCCCATTACCCTCGTATTTGCCAAAGAAAAAACTGCAGCCTCGGTGAAAGAAGCCTTGTTTGCAGGACGTACCGTTGCCGTTTACAATTCCCTATTGGTGGGAAAGGAAGAGAACTTATTACCCCTGCTCAAAGCATCTATTTCCATTGAGGAGGCCACATACATCAACAAAACCTCCATTTTAAAGGTCACCCTAAAGAATTTATCGAGCAGTGATTTGATTTTTGAGAACCAGATGCCCTATACCTTTTACTCCAGTCCCGCGGTGTTCACCGTTCCGGCAGAGGGCACTAAGGTGATCCAAATAAAAACCTTGGAAAGATTGGACTCCCTGTCCTTAAACCTAAAGGCGTTGGGGGCCTATGTAGCACCCAAACAGCACCCCGTGGTTGAGTGGGACATAACCGTTGAAAAAGAGGATTAAGCTACGGAAAAAAGTTCGTGTCCGTTGATTTCCGTATCAAAATCGATACGGATTTTTTCAATATGATCCGCTGGGGTCTTGTCCGATATCCACACCCATTGGTTTTTCATATCCACATCAAAATGAAAACAGGAAAAATCGGTACAGCAATCCCCATCGAACTTGGATAGCAAAAACTTGGTGATTTTAGGCCTAAGCCTATATTCCATGTCTATGCATGCCCGTTTAACGGAAGAATCGGCATGGTCTGACAATATCCAATTGAACTTCATTTTCAGCAAAATAAGAGAATCAATATACTAAAAAAAACGCTATGTAGCACAAGGTGTTCCGTATACCGATGAAATGGACTATTCCACCCCCTCCACGTACTCTTGGAGATAAGTGAAGCGAGGCGTCAACTTTCCATTTTGGGTCATCCGGGCCCGTTCCAAAATACCATCCTCATCCCCATTGAAGAAAGCAGGGATCACATACTTGGAAAACGCTTCCCCAAAACCATTGCTGGCGTCCCTGGGCAGCTCACAGGGAAGGTTGTCCACTGCCATGACCGCAATGGCCTTTGAATCCATAAAATCGATTTCCATTTCAGAAATGGGATCATACCCATATACAGGGTCCGCGATGGTGGACGATCGTATCGTGGTAGCCACCGGGCCATCAATATCACAACTTATATCGGCCACCACCTTGATGTTGAAATCAGGATGTTTTGCATCTTCCCTAGTATAAAGGTATGGGGCGCCATCCCCATAAAAATGACCTGCAATATAAAAGTCGGTCACTTTGGCAAAACGGAAGAAGTTGGATTGATATTCCTGTGGATTTTGAAAGAAATCGGCCTTGTTGCCACGCACCCCATCTTTTCGCTTGTTGTATTCGGATGCATCAATCTGGCAGTATACGGGCTCTTGATAGGTTTTGTTCAAATAATCCGAAACATTGACCCGCTTTATTTCCATGGCATCCAACATTTCCCGGGCACCGTTGCCTACCCTTCCCCTACCGGTCAAAACAATTTTGATAGCGGGCAGTTGAATTGCTTTCAATGCTTTGATCAATGCTTGTTGATCTTCCAGGTCCTCTGCCTTGGGCAAGTTGAACAGTGCAAACTTCAAACCATAGGTCCTTATACCATTATAAGCGCCCACGATACCGGCATACCGCCCGAAAGCCACCAGACGTTGCTCTTTGGTATTGGTGATTACTTCATGATCGTAGAGTTCAATATTTTTCTCCAGAATGGCACGCAGCAAATCCCGATTATAGGGTTGCTTTTTTATGGTGTGCGAAAAGAAGAAATACTTTTTATGGGGAAGAAGGGCCTCAATAGGCACTTCCTTTACACCGAGCAATACATCACAGTGTTCCATGGAGTCGGTTACAGGAATATTCCTTTCTTGATATTCTTCATCCGAAAAGACCCGTATTGGGGAGGTTTCCACCTCTATTTGGGCATCAGGAAAGCTATCCAGGACTTTTTGACATTCCGCAGGAGACAAGACTACCCTGCGATCTGGCGGGTTTTTCCGCTCACGTATAATTCCGAACTTCATACTACGCTTTGGTATAATTGTTGACCAAAATAAGAGTATTGAACAGGGTAAGCAAACTTTTGATTAACTTTGCCATCCTTTTGAAAAAAGTTCTTTATTGTATTGGGGCCGACTGGTTTTGACAGCGAGACCAATGGCTATGTAAGCATGTCGAGCTATGGGAATGATGCTCGTTAATTCAATGTCTCAACTTTTTTAAATGGCGAGTCTAACTACGCTTTAGCTGCTTAATTGACTGAACTATAGTAAGTCCAAGCCTAGTCCCGCAAGGCGGGAAAGCTGAATGTCCCTTGGTAGCCCTTGTTGACGGCGACCTTTTTTGGGGCACCATAAAAGTCAACACCGGATTGTTGTGGCTTCGGCAGGAATCCTAAACTAAAGAAGCTAAGTGTACGATAGGCGGTCCTTGGTCGGTCGTGCATCGAAAATTGAACTTGGACTAAGCATGTAGAAAGCCTAGTTATTGCTTGTTTGGACGAGGGTTCGAATCCCTCCGGCTCCACTAAAACATCCCCAAAACGAAATATTAAACCTGTAAATTACTGATTTACAGGTTTTTTTTATTTTATTTAGTTTCATTTAATCTCAAATATTAGCGCTAAAAAAGTTACCTATTCGGTGAGCATTTTTTTCAACTAAAAACACTCACCGATTTATTTGTAATTAATTGATTTTGTGTTAAATATAAAAATAGTATTTTTCCTTTTCATACCTTTACTTTCGTTAAAAAAGAGACCAAAAATGAGCCATTCTTTCTCACAGTTATTTTACCTTAAAGGAAAACACTTTGAAAAAGATGTGAAAGTCCCTATATATCTACGTTTAACGGTAAATGGCCAGCGAAGTGAATTGAGCGTTTCACGCAAAGTTGATCCACAAAAATGGAGTGCTCGGACGGGAAAAATGAAGGGAACGAACCTTGAAGCAAATGAATTGAACCAATATTTGGACACTGTCAGAAGTAGAATAAACAGAATCCATCGTCAACTCGTAGAGGACAATAAACCTTTCACCTCATCCGATGTTAAAAATCTGTATTTAGGTAAAGGTGAAAAACTTAAAATGCTCTTGGAACTCTTTGATGAGCATAACCAACAAATGGAGAAACTTATTGATATTGAATTTGCCTTGGGCACCTATAAACGTTACCATACCACTAGAAGCCATGTAGCTGAATTTATCAAAACTGAACTGAGAAAATCAGATATTCCTGTCCGAGATGTAGATTTGAAATTCATCAAAGGATTTGAATACTTTCTTAAAACGACCAAAGAATGTAATCATAACTCAGCTTTGAAATATGTAAACAATTTCAAGAAGATCATCCGAATGGCCGTGGCACATGAATGGATCAGTAAAGATCCTTTCTACAATTATAAAGTACAGTTCAAAACAGTGGAAAGGGAATTCCTATCCAAAGAAGAATTGCAAGCCTTAGTGGACAAAAATATTAACGGAAAACGCCTAAATATCGTCCGGGATATGTTTGTATTCTGTTGCTATACCGGGCTTTCCTATATCGATGTTCAAAAGCTACATACTGATAATATCGTAAAACATATTGACGGGAGCCTTTGGATAAAATCCAAACGCACCAAGACTAAATCCAGATTGGGCATTCCCCTACTCCCAACCGCCCTGGAAATCCTTGAAAAATATCAAGACCACCCCAAAGTTGTCAACGGTGATTGTGTACTGCCTGTTTTAAGCAATCAAAAGTCCAATGCCTATTTAAAAGAAATCGCTGACCTTTGTGGCATTAAAAAGAATCTCACCACCCATTTGGCCCGGCACACCTTTGCCACCACGGTAACGCTTTCCAATGGAGTTCCTATTGAAACTGTCGGGCAAATGCTCGGCCATAAAAATCTAAGGACCACCCAACATTATGCTAAAATCATCGATAGAAAGGTGAGTGATGATATGCAGGTTTTAAAAAAGAAGTTGGGCATCCAAGAGAAGGTTAAAATAAAGAATTCCTGAACTTCTGTCCCAATCTTACCTCAACTTTTGCACATGGTTCCGGTTTCAATTTTATAGTGTTCGGGAAGAAAAGCGTAAAGTAAAATTGAAATAGGGTGCAATGACCTTTTTACAATATTGCTTGAGTTCAATTCCTTCTTATGTAACAAGGCTCTTCAAGTTTTCTTTGTCTTGCAAAGAAAAAATGAGTAGCAAGAGGATAGCGCGCAAGCGCAGCGCTATTAATTCATTTTCCTTCGGAAAAGCCCATTTTTAAAGAGATTGTTGAGAATATTAATTGACTGCGATTAAAGTGTTTTTCACTGAAAAGTACTCTCGGCCCAGTAAAATCAATAGATTTTTCACGGAAAAAAGTTTTTTTGAGGTTTGTTCAAAGATATCTATAGTAGTATATCTATGGGGAATTCATTTTAACGACCATTTTCCCATTTTTGGTGAAAAAATGCTCTCAGCCCAGTAGAATCAATAAATTTTTGATGAAAAAATGATTATTTGGCGTTAGGGTCAAGCTTCGATATGTCTTCAATCTTTTGAGCATCTGAAATTTAAGGATTAATCCCATTTTTAGCATAAAAACGAGTTCAGCCCAATATAATCAAGGAATTTTTAGCGTAAAAATCAAAAATAAGAGTTCTATTTGGAGCAAAAATGCTTTTGCTATTCCTTAATCATTCCTCTTCCTTAGCCTTCTTTTCCTCCCGATAAAAAAGGTTCAAATGGTCCATCAAAGCCTCTTCCCCAACTGGCATCAATCGGTTGGCTATGGTCATCGCTTGATGGATGAATTCCTCTTCGTTTCGGTCCATTACATCGTCCGAGCCAAGATCTGGATTTATTGCCCTCATGGAAAGGTATATCAATGCGCGAACGGTCAACAACAAATCGGAATGACCATCAATGTAAAAGAAGGTAGGTTGGAACTTGTCCTTGAACAATGGATGGGGAACCAAGGTAGGGGAATGGTCATTTGAGTGGAGTCTCAAATCCTTTATTAGCTTTTTTTCATTTGGGTTCATGTCAATGATTTGTTAGGGAGTGGTCGTGTTTTGTTCTGAAAGTAGTTTTTGGACCTTGTCCAAGAATTCCATTTCATCATGGGGTATCAAATCCAGTATGTATCCCAAAACCTCACTTACATTGTGGTGGGGTTGGGGAACATTGCGAGTAGGGATATATTCATTTTCCAATGCAACGATGCAGACCTTTATCAGGTTGGAGATCATACAAGAGGTTTCACAATATCCCTCGGTAATGAGTTCCGTGCTGTACAAGCCCTTTTCAGGGAGATAGGGTTTTAAGGCATGGAAATACATTTTTTCCAGTTCCTTCAGTTGACCAATAAACGAAGCCTCATTATTGTTCCCTACGTTCTCGGTCACTTTTGGGAATGCTTTCTCAAAATCCTTTCCGATTCCCTCTATCCGGTCTTTACACTGAACAAGATGCCTATGGAAAATTGATTCGACTTCTTGGATGAAATCCTTCATCTGTGATTTGATGGCCTTGGTCTGTACCTTAGTGATTTCAAACTCATTGCCATAACGGGCAACGCTATAGGCGTGTTCCAAAAGGAACAGTAGTTCATTACTCTTTGTCTCAGAAGATTCCAAAAAGGGTTGTAGGGTGGGAAAGAAGTGCTTGCAATAGTTGATATGGCTGATTATACTGTGTGTCACCATGCTCCTTCCTATGCACATCTGTTCGATAAACCGGAATGAAAGTTCAAAGGCTTGATGCATGTTGAAAGTGGCAATGGAATAGTCCCCTTCCTTGATTAAGATGTCCGCAGTATTGGCAAAGGCATTTACTTTTGCCAATTCCGATTTATAGTAGCTAGAAGCCCTCTTGATGAGGGTCTGGTACGCCATTGTTGAATAATCCATGATGTTCTCCCCCTCGGGATGGGCGAAGACGGTCTTTCCGAGGCAGCAATGTTCCAAGAAATAAAGGGAGCCCCTTTCAAGGCCTATTTCGGATTGGTTCTCCGTGTAGACCCTTATCCTGAAATCAGAGTGCTTCTTTCCTTTTTTTGCAACTAGGGAACGGATCTCATTTGGTAGGGGATTGTTGTTGACATCCACAAAAAGAGTAAGAAAATAATATTCGGTGTTTCCTTCAATTTGCTTCTTTGATAGAAATGCCCTGTCAATGGTAATGATGCTCAGGATGCTGTCGAGCAATACGGACAGCTCTTCCGCCTTTTCAAAGTTTTCCGGTATGTTTGTGCCATGTGTCATAGGATTATGGTTTAAAGGGTTCGAAAATCAAAATTCATATTAAGGCCACATTTCCGAGTACCGCACTAAAAGAGATTGTACTTTAGTGATATTGAATTGTATTTTACAATCGGATTATTGTACGAAACACCCTATATTTGAGATATGGAGACAATGACCAAAAACAATCATATAGGCAGAAAGATCAGTAGGATAAGGGAACTCCGCGGAATGAAACAGGAGACCCTTGCCGAAGAACTAGGCATCAGCCAACAGGCCGTTTCCAACATCGAGAACAGCGAAAAGGTGGACGATTTGAAATTGGAAGAGATTGCCAAGGCCTTGGGAGTAACTAAAGAAGGTATTGAGAATTTTTCGGAGGAGAATGTTCTGAATATTATTTCAAACACTTTTACCAGTAATGATAGTTCTACTATCAACGCAATTAACGTTCAGCCAAATTTTAATCCATTGGATAAAGTTGTTGAACTATATGAACGCCTTGTCCAAGCTGAAAAAGATAAGGTTGCCTATTTAGAGAAACTTCTAAATAAAAAGTGATTTTGCCTCGCTCAGTAAATTAGTTTGGTAAGTTTTGGGACGCTTGCAGCACTTCGCTTTGCTCCGTTCGCGTATCTTATTAATTCTCCTTGTATCTTGACTAGATTTTACTTCATCCAAATAGGCAAATTATTCTGCTCAAAAATTCTCTTTGGTTTTTTAGTTCCTCATAATCAGTAAGTTAATTATTCTATTGGTTTTATCAGTTCTGTATTTACTTATATAATTGCTGATCCGCCTTGTCCATTATTGCTAAACCATAATAGGCTATTTTCTATGACAACTGGTTTAAAATAAGAAAGGGGACCAGGTTCTAACTTTCTAATCATCTGGCATTAACTAATCAGAGCTTTTTTTCTTCTTAAATTATATTAGTCTCCTTCTTATGTGGATACCCCGATCTTTAGGACAGGTTTTCTACAAAACTAATATAATTATCAAGCTGCTCTTTTAAATAGATCAATGGGTTTTTCATAGTCGATGGACTGGTGTCTTCTTTCATTGTTGTAATAATCAAAGTACTCTGCCAATAACAGTTAAAGGTCCATACCGTCCCTTGGAGGGTTCAGGTATATCTTCTCGTATTTCACGTTTCTCCATAGCCTTTCGATAAAGGCATTGTCCGTGGCCCTTCCCTTGCCGTCCATGCTCAGGCGTATTCCCTGACCCAAAACATAATTGGTGAACTCCTCCGCGGTGAACTGGCTTCCCTGATCCGTATTGAGGATCTCCGGTGTCCCGTGCTCACCTATGGCCTCTTCCAATGTTTCCCTGCACCATTTTGGGCACCCATGGTTTAAATAGGAAAAGGAACACCACTAACGCAACACCGATGATCAAACCTCTCCATTGCCTTTTTTTCAGTACATTTTTTATCTCCCTCAAAGGGTCATTATCCATAATAATTGTGTTTAATTGCAAAGATGGGATTTAGCATCCCCAATATATTATACCTGATCGGTCAGGTCTTACATAAATCACACTATGTCAAGCCTTGGTACATGGCCCTTTCCCATATTCCGGTAACCAAAAAATCCAGAGTTGTGAAAGAAAAGGTGAATCCAATAGAAAAGGGATTATGGGAATTTGGCCTTTGGCGAAAGACCATTCCTGGAACAAAGAGTGTTTTAAGCCCCTCCGAAGCGTTTCGGGAGCGTTTTATCATTATCTGGCATTATGGACTTTACAGCACTTTGCCGGTAAGGGGACAATTTCAAAATCTTAGGCCATTAAATGGCCCACATCACCCATTTTACCTGTCTTAGCGCCATGTTAAACCCATCCCTTTTATGTAAAGCTTAGACTATCTTTACATGCTATATCCAAGTGTTTATAAGGGAGCGTTTTGCCCCCATCACTAATAGTTAAATAGAGAAGAGTTATGAAGCCGAAAAAGAAAGTGCCCCAGGACAACAATCCGAGCATTGACAGACCGATAAGTCGTCATGAGAGCTGGAAAAACCATCGAAGGCACACCGCTCCGTTGCTAATGCGTTTTTCTTAATACCAAAAATAGTAAAGAGGGTTTTCGCCCTCTTTTTTTGTTGAATGTATTCTTGTCCAAGATATCCATTTCCCCAGTGTATCTCGGCATTTTTTAGGTTATGGTACCATACATGGCATATTCCCTTTCTTTTCCAATGGCCCACATGACATTGCCATAATCAAAATGCCAATATTCTTTCAGATCACACACAAAATCTTCTTCTTCAAACAATCCGATCAACAGGGCCCTATTCTTCTTCGCTTCAGGGCCAATGCCCGGGTGGTAGGGGTAACATTGCTTTGAGAGCTTGATTTCCAGACCAGTATTCGTTCCAAAATCCATGACGCAATCTTGAACGGCATCATAGGTCAATGCATCTATTGCACCGCCTGTGGTATGCATTGACTCTCTGGGCGGAGCAATAAAATGGCTGACCATCTCTTCGATCTCTTTCGAAGGCTTTTCAGGATACATCCTTTGCATCCGTTGAAAGGATATGAATTTGGTTTCCCAAAGTAGCTGTTGATGTTCAAAGGACCTCCATGCGGAGCGAATGATCAGAATCTTGTTCTGTGCGCCCAACTTTCGACTTATTCGGGCTATTTTTTCGATCATATCCTCCCGGACCAGATATTGATAATCATCCATGAACGAAGGTTCAAAAATCAAATCAAGGCCTGTCTCTTTTAAGCTTTTAAGGGCGGTGTGATTTTCCCGGATCGGAATGGTCGGGACCAAGATCTTGTTTCGGGCATCTTTGGCCTCCACGGCTTCACAATACTTCTTGGCATTTTTGATAGTTGACATGGTTTTTTATTATATGTATAGAATTCAGCCCTCTCAAGAGGGCATTGTAGTCAAGGTCGAATGTCACGGTATCCCCTACCGTTAAATTTGCCTTATTGTTATCCACCACAATATGATCGCTACTTGCCCCTAAAATGGCCACCTCTTCTTTTGGCACAATTCCGGAAACCAAAACATCCTGTTGGCCAATGCCCAAAATGGCCCTGCTCATTAATCCAATATCTTTAAAACAGGGGATTTCACCGTTCATGTTTTGATAGGCTTTACCATAAGGCATGGAAGGTTTTTGTTTTGCCTCTATTACCTCGGTCACAAGGGTAAATATATCGGTGAAAAGCCCAGGGATGGGTTCCCTGCAAAGTGCTTCCCTACCAAGAAAAATAGATTCTCCCAAACGCAAACTATTAATTCTGCCCAGTTTTTTTGACGATTTGAACCAATGATAATTTGCGGAGTTCCCCCCTGACACAATGTTCAAGCAAATACTGAACTTGTTTTCTAAATGTACTGCTATGGAGGATAGCTCGGTCATCTTATCAAGGTCGGGAGCTATTCCATTGAAACACGCAAGGTTTGTACCGATCCCAATCAAAACGATGCCTTTCAAGCCGATTACTTCCCGTACCATATTCTCCATTTCCGAAGGCATGATCCCCTCACGCAGATCTCCAAGTTCCACCATTAGGATCACTTTATGGATACTATGATTTTTCAAGGCATGCTTTGAAAGTTCCTTGAGCACTATGAGTTCCGAATTCAGGCTGATATGGACATGGGTGGCCACTTTCTCCACTTGGCTGAGTGCGGGTGACCTTAGTAACATGTACTGTGCCCTTATACCGGCTTTACGCATTCTCAATATGTTTTCCAATCTGGAGTCCGCAAGGATTTTGATGCCATTGTCCACCAAGATCCTAGCAATGGCCGGATTTCCGCCAATGACCTTGGTAACACCTATTATTTTGATGCCTTTGGAGCCATATAGTGTTGTCAATTTTTGGACGTTATGTGCAATTTTCGCGGAATCGATATCTATTCTCGGAAGATTCAAACGGAAACCGATTCCCTTACAAGCTCTGGAAATGTCCTGAGCAATGCTTTTACCAATTTATCGCACCCATACTTCAAAACATCTGTGACGGGCAGATTAAATTCGGATTCATATCTCTTAATGAATTGGCTTATTTCGGCATTGTCCATCTTTTCATGATTAATGGTAATAGCTATGATTCTGGCCTTGGAGAATGTCTCAATCATTTCAATCTCACCTACTAGCCCCAACATTGGAATTTTCGGATAATCACAATAGCTTTTTCGCTTGGGAGGGTGTTGTAAAATAATGGCATCGGGCATTGCACCTCGCAATATGGCACTTGAAGAGGTAAATGCGGGATGGCTCAACGCCCCTTGACCTTCTACTACAATGATATCAGGTTCCTCTTTCTCACAGGCATTCAGAATGGCATGCTCAACTTCTCCCGTGGCAAACCCAGAGGTCAGTACGTCCACTGCCACTCCATATTCGGAACCTTGGAGGAGGCCCGTTTGACCGGTGGTGACAAAAACGGCATTTAAGCCTTCATTCCGAAGTGCTTCCACTAAAAATAAGGCAGTGGTTCTTTTGCCGACCGCACAATCAGTTCCCATGACCGCTACGATTGGAACCTTTATGTATTGGATACGTCCTGTAAAATTGTGGAGGTTTTCACGTGCAGGTGGTTTTCGCACATCTTGGATGGAAACTCCATATTCATGGGCCACCCGAACAAATTGTGGGTCATCGTTAAAAAATTCGGGAAGACCATTGACAATGTTCATCCCATTTTTGATAGCCGTAAAAATAACCTCTCTCTGTTCATTGCTCAAAAATGAGGTAAGTGGTGCGATACCATAGATAAAATATTTTGGAATACTGCCCAGCTTTTCCAGGGCACTCCCAATGTTCTTAAAAATTGGAATTGCCCTTTTCACGCCATCAAGATACTCTCCTGCATCTTGTCCGGCTTTGGTACTGTCCACTACCCCAACAATGGTATACTTTTCCGATTGCCTAATGAGTCCATTGGCCACTTTACCGTCTATATTCCCAAATTCGTTTTCACAATAAACCAATGCGCTTTCTTTCATACTATTTGTTGTTGACATTTAACAATCGACAGATTGCCTAAATAGGGTCTAAGCTCGCTGTCGAAATAAACCAGTTCATTTGCGGTAGGGTCGTTGTGGATGGCACAGTAGTAGACCTTGCGGACATACAATCGCACAACAAGTGTGACACAGGGCCTTACCTTTGCGTAAACAAGGTCTCCTTTTTTATATCTTTTTTCTATGTAATCCTTTTTCATTGGATATGCTTTTGTGTAGATGAAATAAACTGGTCATTCATTTTTTATAGTGGTACATAGCATCTTAAACTTATGATTTGCTTCAAAGGAGCAGGATGTGGATGCAGGGATAATTATGGAATCCCCTCTCCGCATAAAAGTGGAATTACCGTTTATGACCACCTCGGCCTTTCCTTCAATGATATGGATGAATCGAATAAAAGGGGATTCATTATGGGACAACACCTTGCCATAATCAAATGCGAATGCCTGTATGATACAGTTGTTCTGGACACTTATGTTTTTTACCACGATGGCATTGGAGTTGAACTCCAGTATATCCGCTAGGTTAAACGTCTTGGATTCCTCAAATTCACCCCTGTCCATAATCAATGGTATTAAGATCAATGTCCCTTTTTCTCTATTCCGACCAATCTTTGGCATTCCGTTTGGCCCTTTTTGCCGCCTTTTTTTCTTTAGGGGTTTTTTCTTTAGGGGTTTTTGAAGGTGGGGTTTTTCCCGATTTTTTCTTTCCCTCTCTTTCTTTTGACATAGCGTATTTATTTAAGTTATGATTGCTTCATGGCAATGTGCTTGCCAGTACGAGCATTGTTATGAACAGAATAAAATAGATGACACATTTTCGCATCAGGGTATTGATTTAACATTATTGGGGCCCGTTCTGTGTTTGTGGTTTCAAAGCCATGTTCATAGAGGCCTTGGGCCTTTTTGGAGTTTGGCACTTTAGGTTTAAAAAGGGCAGTGTTTTTTAGTTCCTGCCCTTTTTTGAGCCCCTGAGAAAAAAATCAGAAGCATTTACTCACTTACTAAATCAGTAGAATTTTTGAAACAGAAGGCTGTACAAATTATATAGGCCCCTTTAATCTTTTCTGGTCTTAAATGAACCAATGTGAATTTTTGTCTGTTTTTAATTCTTCAGTTATTCGGCCGCTTCTTCCATTATAAAACATGGGTCTACAGAAGCTCCTGAATTTTTCAAGGACAAGGTGGATAAAGTTTTTTCTTTTCATAGTATATCATATTAGCTGTCCGCTTTTTAGTCAAAACCGAACAACACAAAGATGGCACATAGAATTTGAGAGGCTTCAACATAAATCTTTATTAATCTTACATATATCATAGGTCTATCGCATACTGATCTTAAATTCTTCATCAAAACGACCCTAGTTCCCAATGAGACACTATATCATCTGATTATATTCCTTCCCGGTAATCTTTGCTTCTCAAAAACCCTGAGCTGTACCTTGAGAAATTTATAATATTCCTCAAATTCGATTTTGGACATCCCTTTGTTTTCATAGTCCAAAAAGAGTGGTGTTTCCGATAAATTGTCGTATATTACAGGGAACTCCATTTGAAAGGAAAGCGTCAAATCAAAAATCCCTTTCATCAGTTGATTTCCTTTTCTTTTATTTTGCATAGCCTTACTTTTCTTGCTCGATGGAAGGTAAGTTTAAATCCGCTTCTGTTATTTATATGATTTCCAGCAAAAGTTATATAAATCACATAGTTACAATCCCATCTCTTGGCTTTTCCTTGAACAACAAACACAAAAAAAATGTTGCTATTCATAAAATACATGGTGAGCCTGCGCTGCAAAATGGTGGTAAAGGAGGAGCTCAAAAAGCTTGGCCTTCATTATGTCAATGTGGATCTTGGAACCATAGAGATCTTGGAGGACATCACTGATCTTCAAAGGGAGCAGCTACGTGAAAGCCTCATGAAATACGGTCTTGAACTTCTTGATGACCATAGGAAGATCATCATTGAAAAAATCAAGTCGGTGATCATCGAAATGATCCATTATTCGGATGAACTACCCAAAGTGAACTATTCTGACTACATCAGCGAAAAATTGGGATATGATTATACCTATTTGGCAAACACGTTTTCAGAAGTAAAGGGAATCACCATTCAGCAATTCATAATCATGAACAAAATAGAAAGGATAAAGGAACTTTTGCTCTACGATGAGTTGAACCTGACCGAGATATCCTATTTACTGCATTACAGCAGTGTCTCACATTTATCGAACCAGTTTAAAAAAATTACGGGACTGACCCCTTCCTATTATAAAAAACTGAAAAAGAAGCGCTTTAAAAACCTGGAAGATCTGTGATTGTCTTGGAAAAGGAAGATTGCCCAGGCTAAATTCCCGGGATGCAACAAATGTCATTCCGACACCTATTAACTATACCATAAATGTGGGAAAACTGCAACTATTCCTCTTCCACATGTAATACATTATCCTTAAAAATCCCGCACCTTTATCCGGACGACGGGGAATGCCTAAAACCCCTATTACCTCCCCGTAAAATTTTAGCTATGGAAAATAATATAGAGGTAGAAAAATCAAAAGTCTTTATCATTGTCGAGATCATTGAATACATTCCCAATGCTGTGGTCATCAAGACCATCATAAAAAAAACCACTGGGAATGTCACTGCGGTCTCTTTTGATTCAGGTGAAAACCTACCGGAAAAAACATTGCCATTCGATACGTTCATCCAAATCATAGAGGGCAGGGCCGAAATCTTGATCGACGGCAATTCGCAAACCTTGGAGACGGGACAGGCCATTATCATTCCTGCCCATTCAAAAAATGTCATAAAGGCCAATGAACGGTTCAAAATGATCTCCACTATCATTAAAAGTGGTTATGAGTAGCCCCATCTTAAATAAAGTCATCAATGAACAACATTAAAATAGTCTGATATGTATATGTATCCCTTGATTGGCCTTCCCATATTGATCTTTTTATTGATAGGGATTAAAATTGTCCGCCCCACGCAGAGAGGCCTAATAGAAAGATTGGGGAAGTACTCAGGTTTTGCCGGTCCCGGGTTCCATTGGATCATCCCGATCGTTGACCGTATGTTCATTGTCAACGTTACGGAGCAAATGGTGGATGCGGAGCCCCAAGAGATCATCACCAATGACAACCTGAATGCCAGCGTGGATGCCCAGGTATATTTTAGGGTAAAGGATAACGAGGAAAGTGTTAAGGGATCTATCTACAATGTAAACGATTATAGGTATCAAATCGTAAACCTTGCCCGTACAACCCTTAGGAACATTATCGGAACCTTGACCTTAAAATCCGCCAATAGTGAGCGGGGAAAGATCAATGCGGACCTATATAAAACACTCCACACGGAAACCATGGGTTGGGGCATTGAGATCGTGAGAACGGAGTTAAAAGAAATCGATCCTCCAAAGGATGTACAGGAAACCATGAACAAAGTGGTAAAGGCGGAGAATGAAAAAATTGCGGCCGTAGATTCTGCCACAGCTGCGGAAACTGTGGCTGACGGTATAAAAAGGGCCAAAATAAAAGAGGCCGAAGGATATAAACGGGCCAAGATACTCCATGCCGAAGGCGAGGCCGAAGCGATAAAGCTCGTAAACGAGGCTGCCGATAAGTTTTTTATCGGCAACGCACAGATCCTTAGAAAGCTGCAAGCTGTGGAAACTTCCTTACAGACGAACACCAAAATAGTGGTGCCCACTGGCACTGAACTGGTAAACATAATCGGGGAAATGGCCGGCACAGTTCTTCCTATGACCAAAAAATCCAAAATGGAATAAAGCAAAAGTGCAATATAAACCTTCAAAACCATGGAGAAAAAGAACGTTTTGGTAATTGTTGCGCACCCAGATGATGAAACCTTGTGGTGTGGGGGCACCGTGCTTATGCATCCAGAGCATACATGGTTCATTGCCTGCCTTTGCCGAAAAAATGACAGTGATCGCGCCCCAAAATTTAAAAAAGCGTTGGCGGCTTACAACGCCAAGGGTCGTATGGGCAATCTAAACGATGGCGTGGAGCAAAAACCATTGAACAAAAATGTGGTAAAGAAAGCTATCTTGAATCTACTGCCCGAACAGAAATTTGACCTTGTCCTAACGCACAGTCCTACAGGTGAATATACACGACATTTACGTCATGAAGAAATAGGCAGGGCGGTAATCGAGCTGTGGAACGAACAAAAAATTTCCACGAATCAGCTATGGACCTTTGCCTTTGAAGACGGATACAAAAAATACTATCCCCAGGCAATAAAGGGGGCAAGTATCCATCATATGCTTTCAAAAAACATTTGGCAGGAAAAATATCGGATAATCACTGAAATATATGGGTTTGACAAGACAGGGTTTGAAGCAAAGACAACACCCAAGGAAGAGGCCTTCTGGAAGTTCGAAAACCGGATAGATGCCCAAAAATGGCTGGAGCACGAAGGAATTTAACAGCAACCCCCTAAAGATTTAGGAAATGAAAGTCCTGGTCCTTTACGATTATCCACCTTCCCCCGGCGGTCTTGCAACGCAGGGCGACCTGCTTTATCGTGGGCTTTTGGAACTTGGCGTGGACACATATGCGGTCCACTTTGAATCGGCACAGGAAAAAGAGTGGTATTATAGATGGTTTGAACCCGATGTGGTAGTGGGCATTGGTTATTGGGGCCATACCCCTCACTTGGTACTGCACCCCCAGCGCTATGGCATCGAGCCCATACCTTGGTTGGTTGCCGATGGCTATATTGCCAACTACCAAGAGGTCCTGAACGATCTGCCCCTGATTCTGGTGACTTCAAACTGGGTCAAGGAAATGTATGTAAGGGATGGCATCAAGGCATCAACTATCGAGGTGCTGCCTGTAGGTTGTGATACCATGTCTTTTGTCCCCTTTGACAAAAACGATCCTAAAATTGTGGCGGTACGTGAATCATTGGGCATTCCCCCCGACCAGTTAATGATCTTGACCGTTGGCGGTGATGCCGCTTCAAAAGGTGCCCAGGAGGTCATGCAGGCCTTGGCGATCATTGACGCCAAGGCCCCTGACTGGAAATACGTCTGCAAAGTATGGCCACAACCGAGGACCAAGGCCCAGAACCTCCTAGATCTGGAAATGGCCACCCATTTAGGCATTGAAAAGAATGTCACCTACGCGACCAATACCGTTTCCAGAAATTTCATGCCGTATCTTATTGGCGCATGTGATATTTATGCGGCCCCCTCACGTCTTGAAGGGTTCGGTATGCCCCAGGTGGAGGCGGGAGCTTGCGGAAAACCTGTCATAGGGATCAAGGCCATGGGAATGTTGGACACACTTTTACATGAAAAAACGGCCTTTCTCGCCGAGGTGGCACAAAAAATCGTCGTTAAGGAAGTGCTTTTGGGAAAAGAATCTGGTTTTGAAAACAAACACAAAATCGTGTTCGATATTCCCAGAACGGTCGATTACCGGGCCAATGTGCAGGAAATTGCCAAGTATATGCTCCTGCTCATGGGCAATGAACAACTACGGATAGCCATGGGCCGTGCCGCAAGGGAACATGTGGTGGAACATTTTGATTACAGGGTCGTGGCCAAAAAATTCATCCAAATTATACAGGATAAACTAGGTATAGATTAAATGACCTCGGAAAACAAACAATTCATAAAATCCGCGGAAAGGGCCGCTCTGGAAGTGCTCCTGCACAATTCAAAGGGGCCGTTCCTTGATCTGCCGCGAACAGCCGGTTGGGGATATCCCGAACCCTATACCCGTGACCTTTTGATCTCCGTCTTAGGGATTGCTGTAACAAAAAATGCCGTACTGTTGCAAACTGTCCGCCATGTTTTGCTGATGTTGGCCAAAAACCAATCCAAGCGAGGCCATATTCCCTCTCTGGTCCATGATAGGGAAGATCGGGGTGCCAGCGATACCACCCCCTTGTTTCTAATTGCTGTCGGAATCTTCAGGAAAGTGGCCAAGGAACCTTTTTTTTTAGAAGATTCCATAAAAGATGCGCTTTTATGGATGGAATACCAAAGTCCATCGGACCAATACATGGTCTCACAAATGCCCACCAGCGACTGGCGTGACGAACAATGGGTATTGGGACATGGACTGTTTGTAAACACTTTGGTCCACACCTATTTAAAATTGTTCGGTAATACAAAAAGAGCCGAAAAATTAAGGCTTCAAATGGAACGACCAATCTTTTGTCCGGATAAAATAAGCAACAAAGAACCTGAAGGGCTGACCATTGACGGTCAACCCTATTACGCCTTATGGTCCTATAAGGTATACAGTAGCGAGCGTTTCGACCTATTGGGCAACAGTATGGCCATTTTATCAGGTATTGCCTCACCATCAAGGGCAAAGGCCATAATCGATTGGGTTGAAACATCGTGTTCCACAATGAGAAAAACAAAGGAGCTGTCCAATGACCTCTCCCCTAATTTTTTCCCTTTTATCCAACCAGGCGATTCGGATTGGGTCCCTAGGTACGCTGATTTCAACCAACCTGGAAATTACCACAATGGCGGTATATGGCCTTTTATAACCGGGTTTTACATTGCGGCCCTTGTGGCCAACAAAGACTATGGTTTGGCGGAGACAAAACTTCTGGCATTGACCCGGCTTATCAAAAAAGCCAGGAACAAGGAACTTGAATTCGGTTTCAATGAGTGGTACAAGGCCCAGGACGGAAAACCCATGGGGCAGGACTGGCAGACTTGGAGCGCATCAAACTACCTATATGCAGCGCAATGTGTGGCAGAAAAAAGGACGCCATTTTTCGACGTCCTCAGGTAATGGTCCTAAAAAAGAATCTTATAAAAGGCTTAACGTCCATTAAGGGCAAAACCATACTCTTTATTTCCTTAAAAAAGATGAGCCGTCTTTTCACACGACATCGTTTACCTTAAAATATTCTCCATATCAATTAATTGATCAAAGCATAATAGTAATTGACCTCCAATTCATTTTTTACTTGACTGATGCCAGGAGTATTCCATGCAATACGGCCAGCCTCTTCTTTTTGATACCAAGAATGTACATCTCCGGTAAGTGTTACCGTTGTTCCAGAAACCATGACATGGATATCGTGATCATCAATGGACCAATTTCTTCCAATGGCATCCTCGACATCCCGTTGTTCGATGGCGTCATGCGACTCCGGAATGATTCTAATATTATTACTTATTCCTTTAATTCCGGTCAGATAGCGTATGGCATCCATTGCAGCTTCTTTTTGATAATTCCATGAAAGCTCACCTTCTAGGGTAACCCATCCATCCTCTACTTTTATGGTCACCTTGTCATCGGGTACGGAACCATTCAATTTTAATGCTCTCAAAACTTTTTTTGCAATTTGCTCGTTACTTTTCTTAAATGAGTCATTAAACTTTACCTCAATGTTTTCCACAAGGGCATTGACCCCAATCACGCTTTTTGCCACATTTTCAGCCTCCATTTTTTTTGTGTAGCTATCCACCACACCTGTCAAGGAAACCATACCATCCTTGGCCGTGACACCAATCTCAGTTGCATGTAATAGAGGTTCCCATTTAATGGCATTTTCGACATCCTTCTGTAATATTTTGTTACTTTTCATAATAAGCTATTTTAAAGGTGTGAATTATTTTTCACAACCTTATAAAGGTCTTATATATAATCAGCACTACCATTGTACACTTGTGAAAAGCAATTACAAAAATCACACATTGACTTACCTGTGGAATCCTATATTCCCGTATTAATGTCAAAAACGCAATTCAAATAATTGGGCACTGCTCAATCCCAATATCCATTAATCACGGAAGGAATCTGTGATTTATGCAACTCAATTCCTTTTTTATTCAACTTTTTTTTGTTGATTTTCAATATCTTATGATTGTTTCCCGATATAGATTCGGAAAACCGGATTTCACTAAACCAAAGAAAATGTCAAAAGGAAATAAGACCCCTGCAAAATCCAACAAACCCAAACTCGCACTGAGCCTAAAGCAAAAAAGGGAGCATAAGGATGTCAAGATAAACATTGAAAATAGAAACCACAAGAGGCATATCCCATAGAGGAGTAGTCACCTTGTTCCAACAAAATCCTATCCAAGATGAAGCTAGCCTATATCGGTACCTATCCACCACGCGAATGTGGTATTGGCACGTTTACCCAAAACCTTGCCCACTCCATGTTGGAAAACGGCAAGGGGGTCAAAGAAATCATGGTTATTGCCATGAACGACCATAACCAGGACTATCCCTACCCTCCCGAAGTAAAATTGAGCATCAACCAAGAACAACAGACCGATTATCTGGAAGCTGTAAACTACATTAACCTCAGTGGGGCGGATGCGTGCATACTTGAACATGAATTTGGTATATATGGAGGTCTGGGTGGAGTTTATATCCTACCCCTCCTACACCGCCTGAACATCCCGTTGATCACAACCTTACATACCATTCTGGAAACACCATCCTATAATGAAAGGGCCATCTTAAAGGAAATTTGCAAAATGTCCGATAAAATTGTGGTGATGAGCCACAAGGCCATCCATTTTCTTGTTGGGATATATAAGGTGCCCAAAGAAAAAATAGTGCTTATAGAACACGGTGTCCCGGACATCCATTTTGATAAGGAGGAGTCGAGAACGGAATTTAAACTGAATGAAAGGAAGTTGCTCCTGACCTTTGGCTTCATCGGCCGCAATAAGGGCATTGAAACCGTGATCAAGGCCTTGCCACAAATCATTGAAAAACATCCTGAAGCTCTGTACATCGTCTTGGGAAAAACGCATCCCAATGTGTTGCGGCATTCAGGGGAAGAATATCGAAATTATCTCCAGGTCCTTATAAAATCATTGAAACTCAATGAGCATGTATTGTTGCTCAATGAGTTTATAGATGAGAACGAACTCTTTAAATATCTTTCTGCCTGTGATATTTACATCACCCCCTACCTTAGTGAGGCACAGATCACCAGTGGCACACTTTCCTATGCCATGGGTGCGGGTTGTGCCGTAGTCTCCACCCCCTATTGGCATGCCGCGGAATTGCTTGTGGAAAACAAAGGGCGCCTTTTTGATTTCAACGACTCTGATGGCCTGTCCGAAGTTTTAAACGAATTACTGGAAAATCCAGAAAACCTGCACGAGATCCAAGAACATGCAACGGAATATGGGCAAGACATCACCTGGCCCAAAGTTGGTCAAAAATATACCGATCTTATAACACAGGTACTATCGAGACCCAAGGTGCCCTTGCCAAAGAAAGAAAACGTCATAGATCCTTTGCTGTTGCCCCCATTTTCCCTGGTCCATATCAAAAGATTGACCGATGACACCGGTATTATCCAACATGCAAAATTCGGGATTCCCAACTTAAAGGAAGGCTATTGTCTGGATGATAATGCCCGGGCTCTTTTAATGGTCTGTATGACCTATAAACAGAAAAAAGATCCACTTGCCCTGGAGTTCATGCCCGTATATTTGAGCTATATCCATTACATGCAGAACAAGGACGGTACTTTTCGTAATTTTCTGAGCTTCAACCGTAATTTTTTGGATGAAAAAGGTTCCGAGGATTCCTTTGGGCGTACCATTTGGGCCCTGGGATATCTTTTGGGAAATGCGCCGAACGATGCCTATTATCAAACAGGCAAATTGGTCTTTTTCGATGCCGTTCCCAACTTTGACAGCATCAAATCCATAAGGGGGATCGCCAATACCATGATCGGAATCAGCTATTATCTAAGGACGAATGCTTCCGATGATGCCATGAAAGGGACCTTGCACAAGTTGGCCAATATACTGGTTTCCCATTATGATCAAAACCATACCGAAAATTGGAAATGGTTTGAATCGCTTTTGGCGTATGATAACGGTATTTTACCTTTAGCACTCCTACATGCGGCCGAGGTTCTGGAGGACGGGGATATTTCCAAAGTTGCCTTTGACACCATGGATTTTCTTACCGAGCATACAATGAAAGATGATTATTTGTCCGTTATCGGAAACAAGGATTGGTATGTAAGGGAGAAGGAACGTTCCATGTTCGCACAACAGCCCATCGATGCCGAGGCCATGGTGCTGATGTACCATCAGGCTTATGTATTGACAGGTGACCGGGATTTTCTAAAAAAATTGTTCACCTCGTTCATGTGGTTTTTGGGCGAAAACGATATGCGTATGAGTCTGTATGATTTTGAGACCAAAGGGTGTTGTGATGGTTTCGAGAATTATGGCGTGAACCGAAATCAGGGGGCCGAGAGTTCGTTGGCCTATCTTATCTCCCATCTAACCGTACTACAGGCCTATGAAGAGTCTTTTCAATTAGAGGAAATCAAGACCTCAAAAGCCAAAAAATCGACTATAAATGAATTGCAAGACTGATGGGGACAGTGGCAAAATCTTATCGTTATTTTTTTAACGCATCGAACAGTGCCTCCATTTCGACAACGGCATAGGTAGCTGAGTAATCCGATATGGCATAAGGGAGTATCAAACTGTCATTATGGATGATAGATCCACAGGAATAGACCACATTGGGCACATAACCTTCCCGTTCTTCTTCCAAGGGCATCAACAGAGGCTCTTCCAAACGACCAATTTCTTTTGACGGGTCCTCAAGATCAAACAAAGAAGCGGAGATACAATACCTTCTCATGGGCCCCACACCATGCGTAATGACCAACCATCCGTGTTCGGTCCACAAAGGGGACCCACAATTTCCTATTTGTGTGAATTCCCATGGGAATTTTGGTTTTTGGAGAAGGATGGGATCGTTCCATAATGTGGCCCTTTTTGAATACATGAGATAATTGTTCACTCCATCGATCCGGGAAAGCATCGCGTATTTCCCCTTGATCTTTTTGGGGAAAAGTGCCAAGTTCTTGCCTACGGCGCCATTTCCATGCAAAGGCATGATCCTGAACGTATAGAAATCATCCGTAGAAAGAAGCTTTGGCAATATGGCATGGCCATTATAGGCGGTATAGGTGGCATACACCTTTACGCTGCCATCATTTTCCGTAAAGCGGACAAAACGGGCATCTTCAATTCCCCTGCTTTCCGATTCCGAAATAGGGAATATAACGCGTTCGCTCAAATCGGAATCATGCTCAAACGCGATGTCGTAATAGGAATCCACCAGCCAGGTAATTTCTTCAAGTGCCAACCTTTTTTCAAGACTAATGGCCGTGTCGTCCATTACTTTCCTTACCGCGTTCTTTAGCACGTAATACTCGAATTTATCCGGTAGGTCCTCCATGATACTTTTTGAATACTTTATGGGGATGCGCATCTCCCGCATCTTTTTAACAAATCGTCCTTTATCATAGAGTTTCTTATGGGAGATTTCTGCCATGTCGATCGAATTGCCTACACCCATCAAATGCAGGTCGTTGTTTTTATCGATTATCCCCCTTCTGAAAACTATGGAAGAAATATGCCCTTCCCCTGTTGCCCGAAACGAAAGGATCACGCGCATTTCACCCTCTTCCAAATAGGACTGGTCAAAATCTTGGATGATGGAGGGATTAAAAAAAGCGGCGGACTCTATGGAATACTCCATGGTAAGGTAAGAACCGATGAGCAATTTTCGCTCCATGGAAATAGCATCAAAATCCATGTTCATTTGCCCAATGATATTCCTGATGCCATCACAATGTTTATGGAAAAGCTTGGTGATGTTACGGTGCCTACTTGCAAATTCCCTTAGGGTCTGTTCCAAGGATTCCCGCACTTGACTTTCGCTCATCCCAAAGATCAGGGACAGCAAATCCTTGGTCCGCTGTTCCCCGTTCATAAAGGAGCGGGCCACCACCCTACTGGCATCTGGCAGAAATTTTACGTGCTTACGTGTTACGGAAACCCTCATAAGTATAGAAAAAAATAGTAGGATAGATTATAAAAAAGTAATCGAGCCATTTTAAAAACATCATGTAGCGTATTTGTTCCAGGCTATATTTTCTCAAATACAAGCCTATAATGATCCATTATCTCTTTTTCAAAGCATATTTTGTTGGGGCTGATCTTAAAGACGGCTACTTGATGCCTAAATTCCTTGTCCATGATGTATTTGGGAACCAAGGATAGATAGAGCCAATATTTTTTCAGGTTGAACTTCCTGAACTTCTTTCGCCATTGGCTTATCGTCTCAATGTAGTCCAGTCTTCCACTGCTTTTCGAGATCAATTTAAAATTCGGTTCTGCATTCCGTATCACCATTTCAGGTCCATAGGGCAACCATGAGCCCGGAAATTCTTTGACCATCAGCGCCATGACATGGGCCGCGGAGCCTTTTTTGGCCTTGACATCCAGTTCTTCATAATCGATCATATTTTTACTGAACGTCATGGTCTGCATATAGAACCTCCCACCTTTTGGCAACAAATTGGAAACGGTCTTAAAAAAGTCACTGTACACTTTCTCTTGTTTTCCTTCTTTCCATTCCTCAACGGAACAGAAATGTTCCAATCCCCCAATGCAGCTAATGGCATCAAACATTCCAAAATCTTCCGGTACGATGTAGCGACAATCCTTCACAAGGACCTTCATTCCATGCTTCTGACAGGCTTCCGCCTGTCCCTCGGACAAGGTCAAGCCTGTGCAAATGCCTCCCCTATCTTGGGAAGCATATTTGATAAAGGGGCCCCAGCCGCAGGCCATGTCCAAGACTTTGCTTCCATATTTAATATATAAGCTATCCGCTATAAACCGATGTTTTTCCATTTGCGCCTCTTCCAAGGACATTGAAAAATCACCATCGTACTTGGCTCCGCTGTAATCGGCGGTTTCCCCCATGCTCAAACGGAATATCCTGTCTATGGTAGTGTAGGTAAAATCCAAATCCTTTTTATCAGCCATTTTTTTGTTTAAGTTTTAAACGTTCAATTCTTTTGAAGGCATCCTTGGGGTGCCTTTCTTATAATTGCGGTTTTATTTCTTTTCCGCATGTTGGTTTCAGTTAAAAACACCGAGGTTTAAATAAGGATACGGTAGTTTCCCAATTGAATCGTGAAGTGTTCGTAAGCAAGTACACATCCCTCACCTGTTTTTGGATGTCAAGTACCTGTGTAGGATGCTATGCATGATTTTCCTAAAGGTAGTCATTTAACTGTTCCCATGGACACTGGACCTACTATTCTTTACAAAAGGTAATTTATTTGATTACAGCAATTTAACATACTTTTTAAAGGACACGTTATAATTAAGCCTACCTTTAGTATCAATCGTCCCGTGCAACGTGCAATCCATTACCGGATTTCATTTTGGTCATGGTTTGGTCCTGCCCCCACGGAAAAACAATGCAATAGTGCAATAAACGGTTTAAGCCACGTTTTTAAGGAATAGCGACCAGGTTATCTGATGTTATTCTTGATGTAAGTATTCGTCTTCATTATAGATATCCCATTTAATTTCCTCACAGTTCCACAAGTTTCAAACAACAACCAAACCTTTGGTTTGCAATAGGGACTCATGATAAAAACGCTTCCATTGCAATGGAAAACGGACAAAGGCTTTAAAAAAAGAACAGTATCAAAAATCCAAAATTTGCGAAAAGAGGAGGATCCGACTTTTCAAGAGCATTAAAAACAAGGGTCAACCAGTATTTTGATTCCAAGGGAATCAGTAAATATGCCAATAAGAGCATGATTGCCAAATCAGTCTTAATGTTATCGCTATTTGTGGTTCCCTTGTTACTCATCAATTTGGGAATGGCCTCAAGTCCCTGGCAACTTTTTCTGCTCTATTTTATAGGAGGACTTGGAATGGCGGGAATAGGAATGGGGATCATGCACGACGCCATCCATGGATCGTATTCACGAAACAAGACCGTTAACCGATATATGGGATACACCATGAACCTGGTGGGTGCCAGCTCGGCCGTATGGAGGATACAACACAATTTTTTGCACCATACCTATCCCAATATCACGGGATCGGACGATGATATCAATGCGCCCTTTTTTCTGCGATTTTCCCCGAATGCCAAGAGATATGTGTTGCACAGGTTCCAATTTATATACGCCTGGTTTTTTTATAGTATATCGACGATTTCCTGGGTCACCACCAAGGATTTTGTCCGCATGAACCGCTATAGGAAAATGGGCTTTTTGAACAAGCGCAATGAGTTCCAAAGGGAAATCCCCATACTGATTTTGTGGAAGCTTGTCTACTATACCTTCGCGCTCGTCCTACCATTGATCGTGGTCCCCTTAGCTCCCTGGATCATCATACTGGCTTTTATAAGTATGCACCTGGTGACCGGATTTTTGATCAGTACCATATTTCAGGTTGCGCACATCATGCCCAGTTTGGAGTTTCCCATGCCGGATGAAAACAATACGGTCTCAGGCGATTGGGCGATGCACCAAATGGCCACAACCACTAATTTTGCGCCAAGGGGCGCCCTCTTCTCATGGTTGATAGGAGGGTTGAACTACCAAGTGGAACACCATCTACTGCCCAACATCTGTCATGTACACTATAAAAATCTATCCCGTATCGTGGCAGAGACCGCCAAAGAATTCGGTATGCCCTACCATTGTCAAAAAACCTTTGGCAGTGCTATTTGGAATCATATTAAGATGTTGCGCTCCTTGGGAAAAAATGTTCCGGTAAGCACTTAACGGACGCGTATCCCCTATTTTTGGTGTACCCTGACAGCATTCGGGTTGGTTTGAATTACAGTAAATTTCCGTTCCATGCTGAAATGCACACAAAATGGTAAAAAACAACAACCTTCCTAGACTCCAATCCGTCCCATTACAAGGCCATCAGGTATAGGCCCGGGTTGTATGGGTTTTTCGATGGGCTTGGATGGGTTTGGTCCAAGGCTCCAATTTTTTGCAGGAATTGCCAAAGGGCCACATTGGTTGTTTCTTCTTTTATCACCCGTTCCAAGAGATTTGTCCCCAACGGCCAAACAACTGTGAAGAATACGGGACCTGCCCCTAGGGAAATGTGTGAATCATGCAACTAATACAGTTTACTGCATAACACTTATCAATGGTTATCGGACCATCTTTGTCCTGTGAAATGTTTCACTTAAAAATTTAAATCATGAACTACAAGACAAAAAAAATATCAACCCTGATCTTTGGATTGGCTTCCGTTGCCATGGCCGTCATAGTGTTCAATGGCTGCAAATCGCCCGCCAAAGACAAGGAGACAACACATACAGATGAGGCCAAGGAAAATCTAGTGGAAGCAAAGGAAAGTCTTGATGAGGCCAAGAAAGAATATGTCCTTAGATATGAGGCTTTTAAACTGGAATCGGACAATAAAATTGCAGAAAACGATAAGGTCATTGCCGAATTAAAGGCAAAAGCCAAAAAGGAAAGCAATACTGCCAAAAAGGATTTTGAAAAAGAACTTGCCTTATTGGAACAAAAAAACCAATCGTTGAAAGAAAAAATGAGCTACTACAAGGATGAGGGCAATGATGAATGGGAATCATTTAAGGCTGAATTTGATCAAGATATGGATAGCTTGGGGCAAGCATTAAAAGATCTGACCAAAAATAATACGAACTAATTTCTACAAAAAGCTAAAATTATGGCAAATCTACTGTACACGGTGGCCGTAGTGTTAATCATCACATGGGCCATTGGATTTCTTGGATATCATGCTGGAGGAATCATCCATACCCTATTGGTCATCGCGATCATTGCAATCATATTAAGTATGGTTCAAGGACGAAAATCCAAGTAACCAACAACTTATACGTAATAACGACAAGTACAGCCTCCCGAGTATCCAAGAACATACAGCGATGTTTTTGGATACTCTCTTTTATGCCATTATTTTTTAGTGGGAGCTCTTTACCCCCTGATTCAATTGTGAATAAAAAGCAATACCTTTTACTGTGGACCATTGCGATGCCTATTTTGGCATGGCTCGCCTATTTTGGTATTCCGCTGGATCTGGGGGAACCATATTCTCTGTTCCTTGGCATTTTACTGATAGGATCTGTCATTGCTGCGGTACACCATGCTGAGGTAATCGCCTATAGGGTAGGAGAACCTTTTGGCACATTGTTGCTGGCTTCAGCGATTACGGTAATTGAAGTGGCACTGATTGTTTCATTGATGTTGAGCGGGGGACGGCTTGAGGCAGTTACGCTTGCCCGTGATACGGTTTTGGCATCAGTAATGATAATCCTCACGGGGATAATAGGAATCTGTATATTGGTAGGGGCGATACGTTACAAGGAACAGGTGTTCAGCCTCCAAGGCGTTAGCGCGGCCTTGGTCACCCTTACTTCCATATTGGTGTTCGCCCTTATCCTTCCCAAATTCACTCCAAGTCTTAATGGTTCCATTAACAACCCCCTACAGTTGATTTTTGTTGCGATAGCTTGTCTTGTCCTGTATATCACATTTGTAATGGTGCAGGCGGTACGACATCGTGCCTTTTTTTTATCCCCGGAAACCACTGAGAACAAAAATATACTGCCCTCTCCTCCGACAGTGATGGAAACACTCATTAGTGCCCTTTTGTTGGTTTTGTGTCTCGGGATAGTAGTACTGCTCGCCAAAGCCCTTACATCCGATATAGAAAACGTCGTCTTGCAAGCAGGGGCACCAAAATCCCTGGTAGGGGTGATCATAGCAGCGGTAGTGTTATTGCCCGAGGGACTTGCCGCCTATCGCGCTGCCAGAAAGAACCGCCTCCAGACCAGCCTCAACCTTGCCCTGGGCTCCGCTCTTGCCAGCATAGGCCTCACTATACCAACCGTTGCTATTGTATCCATTATAACTGGAATGAAAATAACACTTGGCATTGATACAAAAGCCATGGTTTTATTGGTACTGGCCCAATTTACCATTGTACTTTCATTGGCCACCGGGCGTACCAATGTGCTGCAGGGAATCGTACTTTTAACAATCTTTGTGGTGTATCTTTTTGCAATTATCTCCCCATGACATGGCCACTTGGCACCGCTATGTGGATTCGAGTCCATGCTTCCAAATATCATGATGATATAACCAACGGTAAATACTTTATCCATAGTTTTTTTGGCGTGACCAAATACCATGTGTGAATTATGCAATTCATTTTGATCATTGTGTATCGTATTGGTCAGGTATAAGGATGATCTTTATGCTATCGTGAAAATTCATTCACAACATAAAAACAATTCCTATGAAAACGAATGCAGAATTACAGGTGGATGTTCAGAATGCCATTAAATGGGAGCCTTTGTTGCATGCAGCTGAAATTGGGGTCACGGCCAAGGATGGTATTGTTTCCTTAACAGGCGTTGTGGACAGCTACATAAAAAAAATGGAAGCGGAAGATGCGGCCAAAAAAGTCATTGGCGTGAAAGCCTTGGTTGAAAATATTGAGGTGAGATTTCCGAGCAAGTGGACAAAAACGGATGTCGAAGTTGCCACTGAAGCTTTGGAAGCTTTGAAAGCCAACTATTGTGTCCCCGACGATAAGGTGACCATGAAAGTAGAGGATGGCTGGGTCATTTTGGAAGGTGAATTACCTTGGAATTACCAAAGGGAAGCCGCAAAAAAAGCCATACATGTCCTTAAAGGCGTAAAAGGGGTGAAAAATAACATCAAGGTCAAATCCGAAAGCAACGGGACAATTGAACAAAATGCTATTGAAAGTGTACTGAGAAGAAGTTCGATCGATGACAGTGGTATCGATGTATCCGTATCCGGTACAACTGTCACATTGAGTGGAACAGTAAACTCTTGGTATCAAAAAGAAGAAGCGGGCCGCATTGCATGGAAGACTCATGGTATTTGGGATGTGAAAAATGAACTTTCAGTTGAATATGATTATCATCTGGTCGATTAACACCCCCAAATGATGGGGAGACTTTCCTATATCCATTTTCTATTGCTCGATTAGGGGGTCCACAATGCATTCCAAACTTGGCTTTTTCAACCCCAATGGAGATTTTCCACCCATTCAATTGGGAAAAAACAGAAGGGATTAGATTGGAGCATGGAAACGGAAGTGGGTTGAAGGAAGCCCGGATATTTCCAATATTGGGCCTGACGATTGGAAAAAGCCATGGGAAACGAGATGAAAAATGGATAACATTAAAACAGAACATCATGAAAATAGTAACAGGGCTAATTGAAATCAACCGGCAGGGGGTTGTCAGGGTATTGGCAAAAAATTTAGCGGACGAAACGGTACTTTACATCAAGACAAAAAAGGCCCATTGGCATGTTGAAGGAGCCGATTTTTATGATAAGCATAAATTCTTTGAACTTCAATTCAAACAATTGGATGAAATCATGGATAGCGTCGCGGAACGCATACGTTCCATTGGCCACTATGCACCGGCTACATTAAAATCGTATCTAAATTTGACCCATCTGACAGAGTCAGAAAGTGAGAAAAACGATAGTCAAGGGTTCATCAAAGAACTACTGGCCGATCACGAACGTATTATTATGGATTTACGAGGTCATATAAAATCGTTTACCGATGATTTTCATGATGCGGGCAGCAGTGATTTCATTACCAGTCTTATGATTACCCATGAAAAAATGGCTTGGTTCCTGCGTTCACATTTAACTAAATAAAGCCACTATGTATTACAACAGTTATCATTTTTTGGGAATGCACTTTATATGGTGGTTCGTTTGGGGCATCCTACTTTTCTGGATTTTTGCCATACCTTATAAAATTCCCGGGCAAAGAACCAAGAAAGACACCCCAAGTGATATACTGAAAAAACGCTTTGCTTCCGGGGAAATCAATAAGGAAGAGTACCAAGAAACGAAGAAAATCCTAGAAGGTTGACCATCCCTTTGCCCTAAGAAAACAAGTCCCATATGGATCTCCCCCCAATAGTTCACCCACTATAATCATCCACTTGCCCTTCCCTTGATCATGTTCCAATGGAACTCTCGAAGATATCTGGGAGTAAAAATAAAGGATATCCCTTTGATCCCGAGAATAGAATCAGGGTAGGTTTTCCACGGCGCGGCAATGTATAGACCTCCCCACAACATAGCAATCCCGAACAGCCAACATTTCATCACTGGCCACTGGCCTGGTACTGGTCCCATTGAATAAAAAAACAAGTATAACCCTTTAATAACGAAAACATGAAAAATTTAAAACTGATCGCGAGTATGATAGTACTGCTTGCCATGATGCAGGCGCACGCCCAAAATGGACCGACAGGGGTCCTGAACTCAACCACTACCAACACCTTCAACTATATCAAAGAAGGTGTTAAAATGCCTTATTCCGTTACGGTACAAGAGAGCCGGAATTACAAAACCATGTTTGACCTTGCAGATATAGGAAAAGTTGATAAAAACAGGATAAATACTCCTGTCAAAGTATCGAAACTCATTACCGTCACAAACAATGCCAATCCAAGGGACAATAGTGTCATAGCCTTACGATATGACAAACGGGTTGCAGATACCTTTAAATTGGTGTCCACTGAAAAGGGGTTTGCCATATCTGTAGATAATAGGACCATGGAATATATCATGGGCAAGGGAATCCAGTTTGCGAATACAGCGGATAGGGAATTCTTTATGGTTGACGAATTTGATGGTATGGAATGAATGGAATTTATTTGATTTGTTGATGCGGAATCCCTAGAAATAGGGATTTTTCTATTTATTGTGGCAGTAATCGCCCTAATTTCTACGCCCTTCCTTTACCCCTTTTTGGCCCAAGGGCAATAAGATGGGCCAAAGGAAACTTTGTCCATCAAATGCCCGGTTACCCAATGGATGCCCCTTGGCTTGTCAATCAAAAACTGCCTTGAAACAATTGATATGGGAACTTTGATCGATGAATTTTCCATGGGTACAGAGGTAATGGGAAATAACCCTTATAGTGTGCAAGAAAGTCAAAGGGACAATTCCCTTTCAAAATACACCTCTTCCTTATCATCCGGAGAATCCTTGACATAGCAGTAGTATATTTTATTCAGGAATGCCCTGACGATCAATGCCTTTCTTGGGTTTTTACTGGAATAGACGGTTTGTCCCGCTTTGTACAGTTTGTTTACAGTGGATTTTTTGTTCAGTCGCAAACATTTCAGGGTTAAATTCAAGTCTATGAATATCATTTTGAACCTATGCGTTGCAACAATCAAATAATCCGTAAACTTTGGGATAACTACGGTGTCCCCCAATTTCAAGAGGGTCGTTTCGTTGTCCATGGTTATTTGGGCCTTACCCTCTATGATCTCAAAAAATATGGATTTTGTAGACCCCTTGCCCTCCAGTTCCATTCCCTCATCAAAGGACATTGCCTTGATCTCCCCCGTTTTTTTCTTTAGTATCGAGATCGTGGATATGGCGTTGGGCGCATAGGCCGATCTTTCTGTTATGTCATGGGAAATCATCTTTGAAAATTGTGTGTCGATCATGGTATGGAATGTTAACGTTAATAGGGGTATTTATATCTTGAAAACCATTATGGCTTTTTATCATGGGGCCTTTGCCCAGAACCTTTGATCAAGAACCAGATGTACTTTCTATTGGGCTTCAATCAGTTCGGCGTTTTAATTTTTCTTGAAAATCGCTGATCACCCCTCCTTTTAAAAGGACTTCCATCTGTCGATCGCTCATGGTATGTACTGCTTCAAATGCAAACGATTGTCCGGAGGCATCGGTTACCCTTATGGGGATACTGGTCCTGCTTTTGATACCAGCTCCCAAGTTTTCAAAACTTAGCACATTTCCTTGTTCTATTTTATCATAATCTTCTTCATGTATAAATTCAAGGGGGAGTATACCGAAGTTTATCAGGTTTTGCCAAGCAATCCTTGCATAGGACTTGGCTATTACACATACCTGCCCCAAATATTTCGGGGCCAAAGCAGCGTGCTCCCTACTGGATCCTTGGGCATAATTTTCGCCTGCTATGACGACATGCCCCCCATATATAGGTCTGGACTTGATCGCCATTTCGTAAAAAGTGGTGTCTATCACTGAATAGGTATACTTGCTGATTTCAGGGATGTTGCTCCTAAATGGCAGCACATCCGCTCCTGCTTTGAGAATTTCATCAGTGGATATATTGTCACCCATTTTTAACAACACAGGGATATCGTATTGATCAGCCATAGGTAAAAAATGTGGCAGCTCTTTTATGTTGGGACCTTTCTTCAATTGAACTTCAGACCCGTCTTCAAGTGGTGCCACCAAAAGGTCGGAATTTATGATCTCTTTTTCGGGACTAGAATAGGTAGGATACGGTATATCGAATAATTTTCCCAAATCCCTGGGATCGGTAATTTTCCCTGTCAAAGCTGATGCGGCTGCCGTTTCAGGACTGCACAGGTACACTTGGTCATCTTCAGTTCCTGACCTGCTGGGAAAATTCCTTGGCATAGTCCTCAAGCTGATGGTATTTGAAGATGGGGCCTGTCCCATACCAATACAGCCCATGCATCCTGATTGGTGGAACCTAGCCCCTGCCTTGATCAAATTTGCAAAACTATGGTTCTTGATCATATTCAGGATAAGCTGTCTCGATGTTGGGTTGATATCAAAGGACACCCCATTATTGACCGATCTGTTTTTAACAATATGACCAGCGATCCAAAAGTCCCGTAGTCCGGGGTTGGCAGATGATCCAATTACGACCTGGCCAACGGGTCTTCCGGCCACCTCTCTTACGGGGACCACATTTCCCGGACTGGACGGCAGTGCAATTAAAGGTTCCAACCCATCCAGGACAATTTCTTCGTTTAGGTCATATTTACAATCCTTATCTGAAATGATTTCGACCCAGTCCTCAGGTCTCCCCTGCGCCTTTAAAAAGCGGTATGTTTCATGGTCACTGGGAAAAACCGTACTGGTGGCACCCAGTTCCGCTCCCATATTGGCGATAACATGCCTGTCCATGGCACTAAGGTTTTTCAATCCGTCACCATAATATTCTATAATCTTGCCGACACCTCCTTTTACCCCATACCTCCGCAACATTTCCAGGATGATATCCTTGGCACTGACCCACTCGGGAAGGTTCCCCGTAAGCTTCACTCCCATGATCTGTGGCATTTTGACATAAAACGGTTCCCCGACAATCACCGACGCCACATCAAGTCCTCCCGTTCCTATGGCGAGCATTCCAAGCGATCCAGCGGCACAACTGTGGCTATCGGAACCAACCAGTGTTTTTCCAGGGATTCCAAACCGTTCCATGTGGACGGGGTGGCTTACACCATTGCCGGGACGGCTGTACCATAAACCAAACCGTTGAGCTGCTGTATAAAGAAATAAATGGTCGTCCGCATTCTTATGGTCGGTTTGCAACAGGTTATGGTCCACATATTGGACCGCTATTTCTGTTTTAGCCTTTTTAAGGCCCATGGCTTCCAGTTCAAGCTGGACCAAGGTTCCGGTTGCATCCTGTAAAAGGGCCTGGTCGATCCTTATCCCTATTTCCCTTCCGGGGATGGCTTCGCCTTCAATAAGGTGGTGGTCAATCAGTTTTTGGGTCACATTGAATGGGTTCATGGCCTTCTATGTTTTTTACTGGACGAAAAATCAGGGAGCCACTTTCTTATACTGTTCCGTAGGGGGAAGGTGGATATCAAAAATCGGGCAGGAGGTTTCCTTATTAAGTTACGTAAATTTTCTGGATAATTTCGATTTTTCGGGAGAATTCATGGCCATGGCTTTTCAGGATGGAAGAGACCATATTAACGAATGGTCATTATGGAGTGCCAGGTTTATCCGACCTTCCCGTTTTAGCACCTATCCTGATAATTGATGAATGTAAAAGCTTCACTCAAAGTTAAGCCCACGAATTCATAAATCCATATATACCAGTAAAAAGAGATATAGTGCAATAAACGGTCAAAGCGAACCACTGAAAACGGAATTCTTTAAGCCATCCAAAAAACCGTTTCAGACTATGTCATAAAAGAGTTTATATTAATTTTTGCTATGCTCTCTTTAACCCGGCGCGGGTGGTATACTAAGACCGTCCTATCCAGCATTTGACGCATTTCAGTTCTTAAAAGGATAATAACCTGCGAGCATAAGATTCTAGTAGTTACCTACATTTCCCATATCATATTTGGTATAGAGGTCCTGGCCTTAGGAACAATGATTAAATTAAATAGTTCCGCTTTGTTCTTAATGAAATATTTTTCTTTTTCAACATTACCACAAATCGACCCCTTTTACAGAAAGGTTGTACAATTCTCAAAAAAATAGAATTGCTTATTGTGAATCCCTTATGTTTCGCACGAAAGAGGAAATATCAAAATCAAGGACACCCCCTTTAAGTCACTGTAATAATTTAAATATATAATCGGATAATATCCGATTATATGCCTTTTTTTTCACATTAAATTGTTACATTTAAATACTTTAATCGGAAATAATCCGATTATCATGTGAAAAAACATTAATATGGATTTTAGAGCATTAGTAAAGGAATATGCCGAAGGCCCAATATCAAGACACCTGATTCTGGGGCTACTACATGAGTATCAAAGTCCGAACGACAAAATCAGTGAATTGATCAAAAACAAGGAACTTATTTCCATTAGAAGAGGTCTTTATGTCATAGGCCCCAAAATAGACCTGCCGTCACCCGAGCCTTTCTTGATAGCCAATCACCTAAGAGGGCCAAGTTATGTATCATTGGAATCCGCTTTGTCCTATTGGAACATCATTCCGGAGCGCTCCTATGAAATAAGTTCCGTAACCCTAAAAACCTCCAAAACCTATAAAACCCCTGTTGGACGGTTCAGTTACCGACACTTAAAAACTCCTTATTATTCATATGGCCTAAAAAGTGTAGCTTACTCCAATAAACAAACTATCATTATTGCTTCTCCCGAGAAAGCCATATGCGACAAAATTGTCCTGACCGCAGGTATCAATCTTAGAAGTATCAGTCAAACCAGAGCATTGTTATTGGAAGATTTCCGAATGGATATCGAAGTACTGCGTACATTGGATACGCAGGCCATTGAAGCATGGATAGAAAATGCACCAAAAAAAAATAGCTTAAAAACCCTCATCCAAACCCTAATTGCATTATGATCAAAGAATGGATTGCTGAATATGGCCCAAAAAATGAAGAGGAGATACTGTCCGCATTGCGTGAAATCATGCAGGAAATTACCCTGGCAGGTCTATCAAGGACCGATTTTTACGAAAAGGCTGCTTTTTATGGGGGAACCGCACTGCGAATCTTTTATGGCCTTGATCGATTTTCAGAGGATTTGGATTTCTCCCTACTACGACCTGATCCCAATTTTTCCATTGAGCCCTATTTCAAAGCCATTGTGGATGAATTCAAATCATTGGGGCTCAATGTCAGCATAAGGGAAAAACAAAAAGCTGAAAAGTCCTCGATAGACTCCGCTTTCTTGAAAGCTGAAACCATATGGCAAGAAATTGTGTTGGAGGACATTATCAAGGAAACCGGGGTCCGTTCCAACAAGACCTTAAAAATAAAAATAAAAGTGGACCGAATGCCCCCTTTAAATTTCAGCACCGAAGAAAAGCTGCTACTTCGTCCATTTTCCTTTTATGTGAAATGTTACACTAAACCCAGTCTATTTGCAGGGAAAGTCCATGCCCTACTTTTCAGAAAGTGGAAAGATAGGGTAAAGGGAAGAGACTGGTATGATCTGGAATGGTACATTAAAAAGGGTATTGATCTGGATATCGATCACTTTTTGGCTAGAGCCAAAGATACGGGTGACTGGAAAGAAGACAGCATTTCACCTGAAGATATCATGGAATTGCTCCATAAAAAAAATCGAATCCGTTTCTTTTAAAAGTATCAAAGAGGATGTCGTAAGGTTTATTAGAAATGATGTTGTTTTAAGTATTTGGAGCCCTGAATATTTCAAGGATCTAATAGAGAAAATGAAATTTGGGAATACCTGATAAATAAAATATTTGGAGGAATTATAAAATTAAAAGGGCACTTTTAAAGCTTGAAAAGAATCAAAAAAAGATTAGTTCCAAAAAAAGATTCCACATGTGCACATTTTCAATGAAAAACAGTTGATCCAATCCACTCCACTAAAGCACATCCAAAACAAAACGTAAACCTTTAAATTATTGATTTACAGGTTTTTTTTATTTTATTTGTTTCATTTGACACATTTTTATTTTTATACCCTTTAAGGTATAATCACTATAAAAAAAACATGTTTTATACCCTAAAAGGTATAATTTGAATTATTTTATCTATATTGTACCCGCTAAGGTATATCTATGGAAGATTGGAATAGAAATAATCCCATAGCTCAATTTATCAGGAAAAGACGTAAAGCACTTAACTTGACCCAAGTTGAACTTTCAGATACCACTGGAGTTGGGCTACGATTTGTCCGTGAATTGGAGCAAGGAAAACCCAACTTGATGACGGATAAGATCAATCAGGTACTTTTATTCTTTGGACATGAATTAACCCCTACACCCATAAGTGATGAGACAAGGAGAAATTTGGGTGGATAATAATTTGGCAGGAATCCTGATGGAAGATGAGGAAGGGTATCACTTTACCTATTCCAATGAATATCTGAAATCAGAAAATCCCATTGCTGTATCCCTGACATTGCCCTTGCAAGAGAAACCATTTCATTCAGATTTTTTGTTTTCTTTTTTTGATGGATTGATACCCGAAGGCTGGCTATTGGAAATTGCACAAAAGAATTGGAAACTAAATCCACGGGACCGTATGGGGCTTTTATTGGCCACCTGTAAAGATTGTATCGGCAACATAAGTGTATTGGAAAAATGAGCAACTGTCTAGCCTGTCAAAAACAACTTTCCCCTGAAGAGGAACTATATCACCCAGATTGCCTAAAGTCCTTTTGGCAAGAAGACACGCCCGTACTTGCATTGGATTATGAACTTTCACAAATTGAGGAACTGGCCAAAGAAAATGTGGCCCAACGCGTCATTGTAACCGGGGTTCAACCCAAGCTTTCGTTGGGCTTCACCCAAGAAAACAATTCCAGACTGACCATTGTCGGCGCTTTGAACGGAAGATACATTTTAAAACCACCCTTTTCCGAATATCCTCAAATGCCTGAGACGGAAGCATTATCGATGTTGTTGGCACAGGCATGTGGCATTGATACGGTACCTTTTTTGTTGATTCCACTAAAAGATGGGTATTTGGCCTATCTGACCAGAAGAATAGATCGGGATGCAAAGAGTAACAAATTTGCCATGGAAGACGCATGCCAGTTTACAGAACGCCTCACTGAACATAAATACAGAGGTTCTTACGAACAGATTGCCAAAGCCATAATGGCCTACTCACAAAACCCATTATTCGATGTAGTCCGATTTTATGAGCAAGTCATTGCATCATTCTTGATGGGAAATAATGATATGCATCTTAAAAACTTCTCTCTTATTGCAAAGAATGGAAAATCTTACTCCTTGGCTCCTGCCTATGATATGATTTCAGCCCAATTATTGATACCTGATGATCCTGAGGAGTTGGCCTTGACCTTGAACGGTAAAAAAAGAAAAATCTCAAAAGAAGATTTCGATATGGCAATGGCCAAAGCTCGCGTTCCTCAAAAGGCAATGGAAAACCTTTGGAGCAGAATGGTAGCGGGAGCAAAAAAATGGCCCTCTTTAATTGATGAAAGCTTTTTAAAGGAAGAACAAAAAAAGAAATTCAATACTCTAATTGAAGAAAGGGTAAATCGAATCAAATAGGTTTAGAATTAAGTACAGTTCTAAGTAAACAGTCCCTTCATTTATGTAAAGTCACCTATTCGGTGAGCATAAAATTTTGAAAGGCCGAAAATCCCTTATTTATTAGGGTTTTGAGCTATAGGTTCTGGAGCCTCCGGCTCCACTGAAACACCATCAAAAAAAAAACATTAAACCTGTAAATTACTGATTTACAGGTTTTTTTATTTTATTTGATTCGGAATCTCCTGAAAAAGAACGACCACAAGTTTCCGTTTACAAAAAAGTTTAAGGAGAGGATTGTATTGGGCCTCCAACACATTGGCTTCCGGCCGTTATGTCGCCACTTTTAAATCGTGTTTGAAACTGCCCGCTTACGGATTACATTTTTCCTATATAGCTTTTAAGCGAACTTATTGATCTTGCCATAAGCTTATAGGTCCCTTTGATGCTCAAGGACATTACTTCAGAAATTTCACTATAACTTAAAAGGGCATAGAATTTCAGATGAATGACCTCCCTTTGTCTATCCGTTAATTTTCCCATGGCCAATAAGACCTTTTGTCTTTGATCGTCAAAAATCTGTTTCTCTATTAGACTTCTTTCAAATGATGGAGTCACTTGATTCTTATAAACCTGTTTGGAACCAAAATCTGTACGCTGAATTCTTCTTTTTTTACATTCAAAAATCAATTTTCTTCTTATGGATTTAAATAAATAGGATTTTATGGAACGTACCTTCCCCAACCTATGCTTGGCATTGAACAATTCAACGAACAAGTCTTGCACACAGTCTTTGACCAATTCTTCATCCCGTATCAACTTCATTCCATAGTTATACATCATTCCCACATATTGCGTATAGATCATGGAATAGGCGACCTCGCTTCCGGATTGGAATTCTTCCCAAAGTCGTACTTCATCAATCTCTACGTTATTGGAGTCCTTACCGTTGAGTATGACGTCATCCTTTTTTTCAACAAATAAATTATGTATCCCCAATTTCATATCAACATAATTATTTACCAACTGATTTGCATTGTCCTATCAATTATAAAATCATCCTTAACGCTGTATTGATCCAGAAAAACCAATCATTCATATGTGAATGAAGTAAGTTATATGTAACCGCTTACCGCCATTTAAACCAGCTGAAAGCATAGAGGCAAACCTACTTTTGCATTTACTGACCTGGTTCAATAAATAGACCTTTTTTTCTTTACTTATCCCATAGAGTCAATCCTCTAAAAAACAATCACTAAATTGATTTTCAGAATCTAAGACCTCTCCACAATCTGCATTAACGCCTTTATGTACCCAAATGCATACGCATGACTTTGGAGGCCACTTGCAGGATCTTCATGATGTGGCACATGATCGGGCATTACCATTTCGTTGTAACCAACATCCCTCAATGCCTTTATGATCTCAAAGAAGTCCATATCACCATTGTCCGGGTAAACCTCTTCAAAATCATTAAAGCCACCTTTTATGTTTCGAAGGTGTATATTGAAAATTTGGTTCCGCTCACCGACCCATTTAATAATGGGCAAGATTTCGGTCTTCGGGTCTTTTAAGCCTTCAGCTGTAGTGCCCAGACACAGGTTGAAACCATGGTTGGGACTGTCGTACAACTCGGCAAAACGTTGAATTCCCTTGAATACATCTGGGCTGTTCCATCTTGTTATGCCCCTATAATTTACGGAAGTAGGTGGATCGGCAATATGGTTGGCAAGTTTTATCCCATATTCGTCCGCAACAGGCAAAACCCTATCCAGAAAATATGTGATGCGCTCGAACATCTCATCAACATCTACCCTTCCCGCGCTAGTGAGCCCCTCATTTTTTGCCATGGCCTGTTCATAGTTCCAACTTCTGTAATAACTGTTGCCCCGTGTTGCATCAAGTTGATCATGCGTTCTAAGTATTGGCAGTAAAATTGTATTGTACATCAGTATTCTAACCCCAGTTTTTGCAGCGACAGTTATCATTTGCTGAATCATCTCTATTTCCCTGTCCCTTTCTGGGTTTTTTCCCAACATTATATTTGGGGTCCTAACCCTATCAACCCCTGCTGATGAAAGGGGAAGGTGGTAGGCATCCAAGCTTATTCCATACTTTTCACAGGCTTCCCTTTTTGCCAAGCTATCATCTAGGTCCCATCCAACACCTTCAATAAATTTTGGTGAACCCCCATCCATATTGAATACCCCGTACCTTGCCAAGAATTCCAAATTCTGCTTACCGGTACCTCCGTGTTGGCACCCCAATTTCATCAGAAACGGTTTTTTATCCACCTCCTCGGCCTTTGCCATCTCATTTTGACTGTCGGAAGCATTCCCTGACCGCCCACAAGCCGAAGTGACAAATCCAACAGAGCTTAACCCTAATCCTCCCTTAACCATGGTTGCGAGAGCATTTCTTCGATCTAAATTTTGGAAATCTTTCATTTGTTCTAATTTTAATTTGAATAGTTTTATTATCTAAATTTTGCCTATTTATCGGGTGCACCAGCCTACCATCTTTGAAGTTTAAACTCCCATTGGGGATCAACCTTTTTCATTTCAATTTCATCATTCCGCTCTTTTAGACCGCTGTTCAAGAATTGTTGATGCAATCTCTGTAATTGGTCCCTATCCAACTCTACTCCAAGTCCCGGTCCTTCCAGTACATCCACAAATCCATTTTCAATTTTTATCTTACCCCCTTTTATTACTTCATCAACTTGCCATGGATAGTGGGTATCCAAAGCATAATCAAGGTGTGGCACGGCAGCACCCAAATGCACCATGGCCGCCATGGAAATACCTACGTGACTATTGGAGTGCATGGAAAATCCTCTTCCAAGGGTATGGCAGATTCTGTTCAGTTCGATGCATGCCCTTAATCCTCCCCAAAAATGGTGGTCTGACAAAATAATCCGCTCCGATTCCAGGGCTATACTTTGGGGAATGTCCTCAAATGACGTGGTGCACATATTGGTTGCCAGAGGAATATTGATTCTCTTCGCCAACTGCCCCATTTCTTCCTGTCCCCTTACCGGGTCTTCAAAGTATTCCAGTAAACCCTCCAGTTTTTTGCCATATTTTGTGGCCGTTTTCAAGGACCATAGGGCATTGGGATCCAACCGCAAAGGAACATTTGGTCCAAACTCTTCCCGGAGAGCCAAGATGCATTCATATTCCTCTTCCGGGGGCTTTACCCCTCCCTTCAATTTTATGGACTGAAAACCAAATTCTTCACACATTGCCCTTGCTTGGGACACGATCTGTTTTGGGGACAATGCCTCCTCTTGCCGAGCCTTCAACCATCCGGACTGATCATGATCCACCTCAAATCCCAAATCTCCACCTGCACCTTCATATTTGTAGAACAAGTAGGCCGAAAACGGAACTTTTTCCCTTGACCTACCTCCTAAAAGATCAACAACCGGTTTGTTCAGTTTTTTTCCAATACAATCCAAGCAGGCCACCTCAATGGCGCTGAACAGATGTACCAACAACCGCTGGTCCCAAGGTGTTTCACCCCTTGAATCCTCAACGCCACCCAGCTTTTCCCGAATCAAGTTCTTAATGGCGTTGAATTGAAATACATCCATACCGATAAGATGGGGTTTCAATTCTTCCATGGCTTTATAGGTCCTATCGCTACCCGGAATCTCACTCAACCCAACAAATCCCTGATCCGTGACTACTTCAACAATGATTCTCAATGCATAAGGTGCATGTAACCCCGCCGCATTGAGAAGCGGTGGGTCACCTATGGCAATTTGCGTGGAAATCAGGTCGGTTATTCTCATTTTTATTTTGACTCTTATCTAATGTGTGTTTTATAGACCTGACAAAGAGGCCAATAACAGGTATAGACTACTATGGTCCAGTTCCCCATTTCCTTGGGCTATGATAGCATCCATGTTTGCTGCCACCTGGGCACTCCCAAACAACGGAACGGAGAATTCCCTGCCTGTCTGTAAGGCAATATTCATATCCTTTCGATGCAGTTTGATCTTAAAACCTGGTTTAAAATTGTTGTCTATGATTCGTTGGCCATGTAGATCAAGAATCCTGCTCTGCGCAAATCCCCCCAACAAGGCTTCCCTCATCTTAGCTAGGTCAACCCCTGCTTTGTTGGCCAGGGCAAAAGCCTCAGCCACTGCTTGAATGGTCATTCCCACAATGATCTGATTGCAAGCCTTTGTAGTTTGTCCTGCTCCAGCTCCACCAATCAAAACCGCACTTTTACCCATTACATTGAAAATGGGAAGAACTTCATTGAACGCATCTTCGTTTCCACCTACCATAATGGAGATGGTCGCATTTTCAGCTCCCACTTGTCCTCCGGACACCGGGGCATCCAACGCCTGAACATTCTTATCTTGAAATGCTTGGTATATCTTCAATGCCGTTGCCGGGGCTATTGTGGACATATCTACGAAGATTGTCCCTGGTTTGACCCCTTCAATGATCCCGTCTTCCCCAAGAACCATCTTCTCCACTTCGGGCGAATCCGGCAACATGGTAATGATCACATCGCTGTCTTGGGCCAACGTACTGCATGATGTATAGGATTTCGCTCCAGCCTCCACCATTTCCTTGGCAGCCCCGCTTTTTTCCAATACTGAAACCGAATAGCCTGCTTTAATAAGGTTCAAGGCCATTGGTTTTCCCATGATTCCCAATCCAATAAATCCTATTTTTTTCATTTTATATTATCTTAAGTTAATATCACGTGTTCTTCTTTTATACAATATGGAGCTATACCAATGGCCATATTTGAGCGGCGATCAATATGACCACCAACCCAGTGAACCCCATTATGGTCAACATTGGTGAAAATGTTCTCAAAACTTCTTTTTCCGTCAGATTGCTCATTTTGCACACAATCCAAAATCCGCTATCATTCATCCAAGGAAATATCTTTGAACCACATGCAATGGCAAGTCCCACATACAATTGATGGTATCCCAAATCCATTGTCCCTGCCATACCCGCCAAAATTCCGGATGCTGTTATCATAGCTACAGTGGCCGAACCTTGAGCGGTTCTCACCACCAGTGAAATGAAAAAGGCCAGTGGTATTATTGCCATATGAAAACCCTGGGTCAAAGCCCCTATTCGGCCGCTTATACCAGTCTGTTGGAGCATTGCCCCAAAGGCTCCACCAGCAGCAGTGATCAAAATAATGACCCCGCCACTCATCAAGGCTGTCTGAATAGCCTTTACCAAGGCAGACTTATCTTTCTTCTTTTGAAGGAAAACCAAAATTAATCCCGCCAATGCCCCAGCAATCAATGCCGTGTTCTTTTCGCCAAAAAAATGAATTAGCTTTATAGGGAAGCTTGTAGCGTTACCGACATTTATAAATGTATCCATAATAGCCTTCAGGGTAATGAAGACCAGCGGAATCAATACGGGCAGCAAAGACAGCCATAAACTCGGTAAATGTGAGTCCGATTGCAAGGACAGCTCTTTGATGTCCTTTAAGGGAGCATCAACAGAATCCCGGAGTGGTACTGGCCATTTTCGATTTGCCCATACTGCGTACATATACCCTGTGATAATGGTCAGAAGCCCCACTAGGGTACCTCCCAGCATCATCATGCCAATGGGAATGTTCATTTCACTTATCAGGAACAAGGGACCGGGAGTTGGTGGCACCAAAGAGTTTGCCATGGCCGCTCCTGCCGTAACGGCAAGTATCAATAACAGATAATTTTTTCCCAACTTATTGGCCATTGCTTTTGCCAAGGGTATCATGAGATAAAAGACCGTATCAAAGAAAACCGGTATACCCAGAAAAAAGCTACCCCCCAAAAATGCCATGGGGGCTTTCTCCAGACCTGTGAACTTAATTAGTGAACGTATTATTTTTTCCGCTGCACCACTATCCAACATACATTTTCCAATGATAGCCGCCATTGCGATGAGAATCCCAATTTTTCCGCATGTTTCGCCCAAAGCGATGGAAATTCTTTTTCCTATATGCCAATGGGACATTTCAATCGCCATTTTACCGGATACGCCCTTACTCAATGCAAAAGCCTCGACGGCGGAAGCAGGTGTTAAAAAGGCCACTACGAATGCGGCAATCAGCAATGCAATGAAAGCATGTAACCTAAGGCCTATTATTCCACCCACGACAATGATTATACCTACTAGAAGAATAAATAAAGGGTCTACCCAGAAACTTAATGGCTCCATATACTATTGATTTGCATTTTTATGGGAATTGAGAGCCTTTGCCATCTGTTTTGCTCCCTGGACCACAAAACCTGCATCTGAACCACAGGCGAAAAACCTGACCCCCATATCATAAAAGTGTTGATAATCATTGGGGTCAAACAATAATATTCCCGCAATCTTATCCGCCTTTTTGGCCGCTGCTATTATCCTATTGATGGCGGCCATATAATCTGGGTGCTCCAGTTGACCAAAAATTCCCAGAGACATGGTAAGATCAGAAGGTCCAACAAACAAAATATCGACACCGTCCATACCTGCAATTTCCTCGACATTGTCCAAGGCTTCCTTGGTTTCAATTTGAAATATGCCCAAAATGTTTTCCTTGGTTCCTTCCCTGTATGCATTAAAATTACCTCCAAAGCCGGTTGCCCTGACCATTTTGGCCACTCCCCTTTCCCCATCCGGGGAATAGTATATCCCATTAATAGCCGTTCTTACATCGGAACTGTCTTTTACTTGAGGTACCATAACTCCTTCCGCCCCAATATCAAGCGCTCTCTGGATGCGCCTCTTATCATTGCTTTCAACACGAATGACAACACCTGCTTTACTTGACTCCAAAGCTTGTAACTGCGAGATGGCATCCTTCTCATTTCCGCTCCCATGTTCCAGGTCTATCAAAACCCAATCGAACCCGGCTTGTCCAATGATCTCAGCGGTCAAGGAGCTTCCTAGATTCAACCAACACCCGTTCAAAACTTCACCTTTCAGAAGTCTCTTTTTTAAATTCTTCATATTTAGTCCTATTAGCCTTTGTTAGCATCAATATGTTTTTGTCCTCTTTTTTATGAAATTAAGCACCCGATCAATTAAATGTTAATTTTTTATTGTTTATGTTTTTATTAGTACTTAAAATTATGTTAATGACAATATTTTTTATAAAGAGTAAGATTTTTTGTTTTTACCCCATGATTTTATTCTTTTTTATAAATCCTGCGTCATACATCCAATTCAAATCCAGTTTGCAAATCAGATACAGTTCCCGACCATATTATTTAGCTGTCCATAAAACACTTACAGACCCTTAATACCTAAAAGGCATCAATGAAGATGTCCCATTCCATTTTTATCATCAAAAACAGAAAGAGAACAATCGCCAAAATGGTCCAGACCATTCAATTGATAAGCGTAATCATTATATCCATTACGTTTGTCTGTGTGGGGCCTGTCCTGATCCATCCTCCCTCTTTTTTAAAAAAGTGATACGAATCAAAATCATTGATGTGTTTATTGATGTCCACACCTAATGCTTCTGCGTGCTCCACTGTTGTTGAGTCTACCACAGCGCCTACAGCATCCGTTGGTCCATCAGTTCCATCTGTTCCGCCAGACATCATCGTTATATTTGGATAATCCTTCAATAAAACCGACATTATCAAGGCTAAATGTTGGTTCCTACCTCCCAAACCATCCCCAGTGACCACAACTGTGGGCTCACCTCCAAAAAGCAAACATGTTTTTATAGTATTTACCTTCTTGGCTTCTTCAAGAATGGATTCTGCTACCTGTGTCACATCTTCGCTAAAATCATCCTTTACCACAAGGGATGTATAACCCAATGCCATTGCCCTTTCTTTGGCTCTTTCCAATGCCATTTTGTTGCTGCCGATAATCAGATTTGTTGTTCTACGAAATACCTCATCCGATTCCTTTAGTGTCTCTTCCCTTTTTTTGTCAAGACCTTGTTGAAGAATCTTGTACAATTGAACAGGCACCTTATCAGCGATTCCGTACTTGTTCAGAATGGAAACGGCATCCTTAAAGGTTGTTGGATCGGGAGCTGTTGGTCCAGAAGCTATGGTACTGGGTGAATTCCCAATCACATCGGACAAGATAAGACTGAACACCCTGGCCGGATACGCCACTTTGGACAACAGTCCTCCCTTAACCTTGGACAGATGTTTTCGAATGCAGTTTATTTCCTCAATACTTGCACCAACCTTTAAAAGCAATGTGTTCAAGGCCATTAAATCCTCTATGCTGCTTCCTTCCGGGATATCTGTAAAAAGTGCCGACCCTCCTCCGGATATTAAACAAATGACCAGGTCATCTTCCCTGGCATTTTTTACAATTGAGAAAATCTCATCAGTAGCCAACACTCCATTTTTATCGGGCAAAGGATGACCGGCTTCAACAATCTTGACTTGTTTTAAAGCCAGACCATGTCCATATTTGGTGATTACACAGCTTTTCTCGATTCTATTACCCAAAATGGTTTCCAAGGCTCGAGCCATTAAGGCACTTGCCTTTCCAAAACCAACCACATGAACATGCCTAATTTTGGATAGTTCAATGAAAACCTCCCCGATTTTTAGTTGATCCCCCAGCAGTACAATATTCTTATATACCAGTTTTTCTGGGTTTGCCCCTTCCAGCCCTGCTGAGAATATTTCAATGATCTCTTGTTTTTTATCCATTGTCCGGGGTATTGAAATGCGTCATAAATGGTCAAGAAAAGGTCATTCCTGTTGCTTCCACAATTTCGGGGATGACCTTATCATCTTGATTTGATCCTGACTATTCTATATCCCACCAAATCCTGGTATCGAGGATATCCGGGCCTTGCTCACCTATAGCGTCATTCATGTTTTGGGAGTTCACAGTGGTCTCGCTGTCCGGGTAGGTCAATCTTCTAATAAAGTCCTCTGTTGTTAAATCGCTACCCCCAAAAGGATTGGGTTCCAACATTGGATAACCGCTTCTTCTGAAGTTTGCCCAACTTTCAGAGCCATTAAGAAATGTAGACACCCAATACTGTGTATTAATTTGTTCCAGTTCATTGCCCAGCGTTAAGTCGTGGCTGACGAGGTAATCATCAATCTCATCATCAGGAATGGTTGTGTTTCCCGGCCAGTCAGAAAATTGCTCCATATTGGCCCTTATAGCCTCCTGATATAAGGCACTTGCATCACCAGAAACCCAATTCCTTACAACCGCTTCGGCATACAACAATAATGTTTGCGAGTAGGTCAGGATAAAAGTAGGAGCGTCCGGGCTTCCCAACCTGGTCTTGTCCAACTGACTATAGGCGTAGTAACTTGCTACTCCATCCGCTTCTGCAATTGGTACAATGGTGGTATTGTTATACCCTTGCGGAATCCCTATCTGATTGGCCGGATCCCGATCGGCATTCTGTTCAACCTGATCATTTCCGGACTGGGCACCTACATACCTAACCGCTATGGCATCCAACCTGGGATCATTGTTGTCCTGTAAATAATTTACAAACTCCTTATCCAGGTAATAGAACGCGGATTGCCCTCCATTCAATGGGGTTCCCAAAGGGTTTCTAAAATTTGCATCGTGTCGTATCAAAGCATTGTCAAGATTGGAAGTAAAGACACCTCCCGTAATGGCCTTTACCACATATTCCTGGGCTTTAGACGGATTCACTTTGGTTAATCTCATTGCCGCCCTCAACATCAATGAATACCCAAATTTCTTCCATGCTTGTATGTTATTGCCATTTCGACTGTAAAGGACCTCCTGGTTCACAGCATCCTTAGAAGGATCAAGTGTGCCCGATGCACTTTCCAGCTCACTTAGTATATCATCATAGATCAATTCTTGAGAAACATATTCAGGAAAAGAATTGCCTTCCAAAAAGCCTTTGGAAGCATCAAAATAAGGGATATACCCATAAGTGTCCGTTAAAATCATGAATTGATGGGCGCGATAGATCCTCAACATAGAAAGCAAATTGGTCTTGGTGGGATCATCCGCAATGGCATAAATACCATCTGTAAGATTCTTGATGACATCTCCATATCCAAGATTCCAAAGGACCTCTGTCTGAGAAGGGTTGTCCAAGTTAAAATTTGCACCAGCGCCAACACCAGGCACCGGCGTGGCCATCTGTCTTACAATGGTTACTTGGTACGTAAGATTGTTGCCATAACCGGGCGCGCTGTTAACAATGGCATGGTTAAGTTGGAGCGTGGGATCTATTTCCGTTAACCGGACTTTGTCCGTATTCAACTCATCGAAGTCTTTGTCACATGAAACAAATAACAAAACTATAAGGAAAGTAATGAATGTATATTTAGTTGAATTCTTCATGGCCTTTGTATTAAAATTTCATATTAACGTTAAATCCAATATCCCGGGTTACAGGTAGACCAGTTGCTTCCAGGCCTGCAAAATTGTCGCCAATACTACCGTTCTGGTCAGGGTGTATATGCGGCACCCATTTTTTGAGCACTGCCACATTGTTTGCGGTCAGGAAAAGCTTAAGTCCCTTGATAAATTTGACCCGTTCAACATATGAGCTCAAATCATATCCGACAGACACTTGTCTTAGCTGCCAAGATCCCGCATTGAACACGGATTGTTCCGATGCCCTATAGCTCCGTACCACTTCATAATAGGGTTGTATTTCGGCAGGTGTGGTATTTACACTTCCGTCTGGATTTACCCCTTCACCGATAACAAATCCTTGATCTCTCCCAACAAGGGTCGCCTTGTCCAATCCATGCCTATAGGCATTCATATGGGTTCCGGAGATCATTTTATGCCCCAGTTTAAAGTCTATCAAAAAAGAGAGGGTAAGGTTCTTGTATTTAAAGCTATTTGTGAATCCACCAAACCATGTGGGCAATGCACTTCCAAATTCAAGCTGTTCCTCAGATCTTAGACGAAGTCCCGTATTGGGGTCGATAACTATATTTCCTTGGTCATCCCTAAGCCATCCATAACCATACAATTGCGACATTGGCCTACCCACGACCTGTCTCAATTCCCCATGAAATTGTGAATTTCCAACAGTTATATAATTGTCGTCCACACTGTCACCCAAACTCAACACCTCTGAGGTATTGTATGATGCATTTACCGAACTGTTCCAAGTGAAATTGGCCGTCTTTATCACATCAGCGGATGCCAACATCTCCACACCTTTGTTTTCACTCTCCCCAACATTGATCAATCTTGTTGAATAACCAGAAGCGATTGAGGTCTGTGCACTAAGAATCTGATCGGAAGAGAGTTTGTGGTAATATGAACCTTCCAGTCTTAAATTATTGAAGAGGATCAGTTCCAAACCAAATTCCTTCTCCGTGACACTCATGGGCTTTAAGTTTGGATTTGGAACGGTATTGGTATTTATACTGCCCAATGGCAGATTTGAAAGTTGGAGTGGGTTTACCGTATAAAAAAGATTGTTGGAGTACGGCGCCACGTCCGTATCGCTACCCACTTGAGCGTAGGCAAGCCTAATTTTCCCAAAAGAAAGCCATTCCGGCAATCCCTTAAGCGCTTGGGTAAACACAAAACTACCCGTAATTGAAGGATAGAGAATACTTCTGTTATCCGGTGAAAGTGTGGAAAACCAATCATTTCTCAAGGTTCCGTTCAAGTATAAGAATCCTCCATAAGAAAGCTCCGCGGAGCCATACAGTGAGTTGACCTTCCTTTTGGTAAGCCTATAATTTGGGGATACGGTACTGGCATTCCCTATTGTATATAGATCTCTTGTGTAAAAATTCTGTCCTAAAATGGTATTTACATCGGATTGGGTATACATATGGTTCCCTCCCAAATTAAGTGAAGTACCAAATTTTCCAAAACTTTTACTGGCATTGACCAAGAAGTCCGCGTTCAGCTCCCTAAAACGTCTTTGATCCTGTACATACTCACCATTGAAAAACCCGGGGGGTGGTGCAGCCTGCCGCCGTGACCCAGTGGGTAAATTATATTCCACATCCCGGATATAATAATCCTGACCAATCCGCCCTTGTACAAAGAGCCAATCGGTGATGTCAAATTTTGTGGTCACATTTCCATACACCCGATCGCGCTTGTTGTTCTCAAACCGTTTGAGGGCGAAATAAGGGTTTGTCCTATTGGTAAACCTGGACCATGAAACCTCATCGCCATTCTCATCGCTACTATACTCTTTCAACAGATCCAGTGGCATGGTTGAGGATATGGTATAAATTACGACAGGGCTATAATCCTGTTCGGCCACATTAGGTGGATTTGTACGAATCTCATTGGAATAATTCATGTTCCCGGAAACTGTGAACTTTTTGAGCCTTTGGGTAAAACCAATATTAACGGTCCTTCTATTGTATTCAGAACCTGGCAATATGGCTTGTGCATCCATATTGGAAGCGGAAAAATTAAACCCTCCATTCTGCCCCCCGGAAGCCACCGAAATGGTATTTGTCAAAGACGAGCTATTTCTATAATAATCCTTTATTTTATTTCGTTGTGGTTCGTATGGCACCTCCAAACCGTCAAACAAAATTTGAGTGCCCCCAACCTTTTCCCCAAAACTCCAGACCCCTGAAGTTGGGAACGGGGAATTTGGACGCTGACCGCCTTCACCCTGTCCGTACTCATACTGATAATCCGTAAAGTCAAGAGGGGTTCCATTTGTGTAGATTGAATTCCATGTAACCTCAACCCCTCCATCAACGTTCTGTCCACTCTTTGTTGTGATCATTATTACACCATCCTTGGCCCTGGACCCATATAATGCGGATGCAGCAGCGCCCTTTAGAATGGTCATGTTTTCAATATCATCGGGGTTAATACTACTGAGTCCATCCCCGCCATCGGAGTTCCGGTTACTTCCTACTTCACCGTTGTCGGTATCCACACCATAGGATATGTTACTGATGGGAACGCCATTCACAACGATCAATGGAGAATTGGAATTTCCAAATGAAGAGACTCCCCGTATGCGTATCTTGGAGCTGCCCTGAGGACCGGTACCCAGACTTGAAATGTTTACTCCAGCTACCTTACCACCCAATGCATCCATAAAATTAGGGGTCCTATTCACGGTAAAATCCTCAGAATCCACCTTGCTGGTTGCATAACCCAGAGATTTCTTGTCCCGCTCTATCCCTAGCGCCGTAACCACTACTTCGCCCAATGCCTGTGCATTTTCCTCCAGAACCACATTTATGGTTGAACGCCCATCCACAAGCACTTCCTTGGTAACAAACCCGATATAGCTGAACACCAACACCGCATTCTGCTCCGGAACCTCAATAGAGTAGTTACCGTCAAAATCCGAAGTCACACCTATGGTGGTGTTCTTCACCAAAATACTTGTCCCCGGCAAAGGGGCCCCATTGACATCATTGATGGTTCCCGATACCGTTATTTGTTCATCCTCTTTTTGATTTTCCAGACCCACTCCATTGGGAGTCAATGCCGATGTGGTTTTTGGGCGTAATAGTATTTGCTCCTTTATGATTTTAAAATCAATCTTTTCATTTAGAAACAATATTTTCAGGGTCTCCTTTATGTCCAGCCCGTTTACCTTGATATTAACTTTATGATTTAAATCCAGTTCTTTCTTGCTGTAAAAAAACTTAAATTCCGTTTCTGACTCAATTTTATGAATGACCTCTATCAACGGGGCCCCTGTAAAGTCCAAGTACAGCTTTGTTTCCACAGAATCGCTTGGCCCGGCATTCAAATGATAAAGGCCCATCAAAAAAAGAAGGCAAGCGAATTTCTTTTTTAAACCGAGATTAAATCGCGGAAAGGTCACCTTCCCTAAGGCTTCCATGTCCAATGAAGTTGTTTCCATTTTTTAAAGTTTTAGTTGATTTTATTCAAGATTTAGATAATCCAAATCCTCTGGCATTGGTCATTCTTTTTCTATAACAATAATGGTGTTCTTATCTATTTGATATTCAAACAGGGTATGCTGTTGAATCACATTCAAGATTTCATCCAAGGGTTCCTTGGTAAATGTGCCCGTAAACCGTTTGTTCTTGAGTTGGCCCAGTCTATTTTCAATCTTAACATTGAAATGCCTTTCCAGTCTTTTTAGAATATCATCGAACGTACTATCGGAAAAGATCAATTTCCCTTCCTTCCAACCGATATAGTTGCTCACATCCACTTCATCAACAACTATTTGTTCCTTTTCTATGGAAGCCCGTTGACCTGGTTCTATTATGATGGGTTCTTGATTATTATGGTTGTTTGCCTTGTACACACTGACACTTCCCTCAATTAAAACCGTTGTGGTTACGGATTCGTCCGGATAGCTGGACACGTTGAACTTTGTGCCATATACTCGGGTATTCATATTATCCGTAATCACCGTAAATGGACTATTCTCATCCTTTTCAATGGAAAAGAATGCCTCACCTTCCAAATAAACCGTCCGGGGACTGTTCGCTAAAAATGTCACAGGGTATCTTAACTTGGACCCAGAATTAAGGGTCACTTGGGATCCATCGGACAATACAAGCTCAAAGGTCTTTCCATAGGGCACCATGAGCTCATTGTAGTTGATTCCCTTGTGCACTTTCGACCCTTTTTTACCATAAATCAGTTTATTTTGCTCCTTGCTCGCTATGCTTTCCCCATTGGCATTGGGCAAAACTTTGGATGAAGTTTCATCCAGTATCTCTACCGATCCATCCCCCAATTTTAAGATAATGTCGTCCTTGGACACCATTTGCGCACCATTGTCCACTGTAGCATTAAATACTCCCATTTGAAAGACAAATAAGGTACTGGCCACCAATCCAATGAATACCGCTGCAATCTTCAGGACATATTTCTTGTTCAAATACGATTCTCGATTGGTGAAGAATTGGTTTTTTCCCGACTCTTTTCGTTTATTGATGATATTCTGCCAGATCATATCCAACTCGTCTTCCTTGAGAACATCATCATCTTTGTAGTTCATCAAACGCAAGAGATTCGCTGCACTTTTAACTTCATCCATCTTCTCAGGATGGTTCAAAATCCAATTTTCCCAAAAGCTCTGGGTCATGGGATCCGGGTTCAAAACCCATTTCTGGAAATATTCATCCAATAGAAAGTCTGTCTCGGAGTATGAACTATATTTCATGTTATATATCTCTCAAAAAAGTTGATACTTAATTAGGGTTTCTATAATAAAGAGGTGTGAAAATTATTTTTACCCCAAAAAATATGCGCATAAATTATAGTATTCACATTTCAAAAAGATGGGATTTCATGAAAACCTCAGTAAAATTGGCAGTTCAAGGGCTAGATAAATATTTTGAACATATGCAATCGAAGACCGAAATTTTGCCTGGCACTTAGCCTTATCGGCAAATATTCACCTAGAAACAAAGGTTAGAGGGACAGAAAAATTATAAAATGTACTGAGATGGAAATTTACAGAACATATACCCAATAAAATACCCTAATCTTAGCAAAGGATTTTATTGGGTATACAAAAGTGAAGAAGTGGATAAACCTGCCAATGTCAAAAATCAGCGGTTTTCATAAAAAAAACGGGAAGTAAAACAGCTAGTTTTAGGCACTCATATCTATTCAAGGTACAACTGAAGGATTCCTTGAAAAATTTAATTTCGAAGATCTTTTTCTCACATAGATTCATGCCATAAACTTGCCCATAAAAGAAGGGGAGTGAAAATTTCACTCCCCAACAATCAAAAACTAAACTAACTCAAAAGTAGGCCACTCATATAAGTTAAACGTGTTACAGGACACTACTCAAAATCACCCTATGAAACCTTTCTTGTTATCACGGAAATCTAAAAAAGGCCCGATAGTTTGCCTTCCCTGGACATCATGCGTTCCAATGCCATAATGTTACGCATGAGATAACGGGGTGTATGATAATGTTCAGCACTTTTAATTGACAATTCATCCAACTTCCTATCACCACCAAAAACCCAAAAGGCCAAGTCTGGTCTAACCATCTTCTCCTGGACATAAGTCTCCGTTTCCACAAAGGAATTCTCAGCCCATTTCTCACCCGAATGCTCAAGCAACAGCAAATCACCGATCAATACTTCTTGCTCACACCAGGCCGATTTTCTTGACACCCAGTCATAGTTGTCTATATTGGTAAGAATCACAAAATGTCCTCCATAAACATCATCTGCGGCAATATCCACATGCCTCTTGAAAACTTCCTTTGCACGGGCATAGAGATATGCATCTTTTCTACGCACGGCTTCAGCCAAAACAAAGGCAGCAGTTTCTATGCTATGTCCAATAACAGAGAATTGTCCAAACTCATTATCCGGTATGGTTAAATCATGGTTTATAACCTCCAGCAATATTTTGGATTCAGGATGGGTATGATTGTCCAAAATGGCATTGATACAACGATTGGACAGATTTTCAAATCTTTCATCCGGACCTTGCTGAAGTAGTTGTGTGGACAGACTTAGAAAAATCATCCAATGCCCAAGCACTCTAGTTCCCACTATCTTGGCATCTCCCGGAGCATAGGTCGTATAAACATAATCTGGTTGGTCATATCGGTCCACACAGTGCAGGATAATCTCTTTCGCAAGATCAAGATATTTCTTTTCACCAGTGGCCTTTGAATACTCTGCCAGTCCTTCGGCAACGAACAAATCCCCATAAATATCACCTGGTCCTGTAAGAGGTTTTCCTTCACGACTAAAAATGTCATTCCAGAAATTATCATCCGTGGGCCTCAGCGGCAAAATAAAATCGATGGCCTTACGGGCAATTTCCAGATAGCTCGGATTGGGATCCAAATTATTGTACAGAAAAGAATACACCCAAATTCCCCTACCCTGCATCCAGGTCTTTTTATTGGTATTCACAGGCTCCCGGGCAGAGACGTCAAAATTGATCATAAACCCTCCGTTGTCGTAATCTATAATAAAACGATCCATATTGGGAAGAAAGCGGTCAAAAAGTTCTGTTTTATACCTCTTGTGAATCTGCTCCAAAGATTCTTCTCCAATTTTTTGGGTAGAGCCACTATCCTCCAATGTCATGTTTTCTGGTTTTGAATTGAAATCCGCGCAACTTGACACTCCAGCCATGGCCAAAAGACCAAGTCCGGACAACGAATTTTGTTTTATAAAATTTCTCCTTGATGAGTTTTTCATTTCTATATTTTGTTTAAAATTTTTAATCCAATTGAACAGTCATATTTAAAACTTACCGGTTTAAAGCCAATCTCCAACGATATTAAATCCAATTGTTTAAAGTCAATTATGGAAAACATATTTCCCCAACAACACCTGTTTTCCCTTTGGGATTGCTTTGGAAATTGCAAAAGACTAAACTTAAACTGTAGGATAAAATCCAAAAAGAATCTATACCGTACCTTAAAATGAAAATAGACTTAACATCTAATCTTTTGCGTCCCACCACAACTTAGTGACCGCATTATCCGGACCACCCAATAAACTATTTGCGGCTTCTTCAACTGCATCCCTATTATTATTATACTCGTTCCCCACATAAGGAACCCTAGATGGAATTTCATCAATTGAGATGCCCGGGTTATCACTCTCAAGACGATTGTAAAGGGTAGGATACCCCGTTCTTCGTCTTTCTGCCCACGCTTCTTCACTATCTGGAAACAGAGCGATCCACTTTTGCGTAATAATCTGTTCCAATTGTCTTTCCTCTGAACCGCCTGCATCGAACCTAACGGGAACGGAGGAAACCGCTGAACTAGCGGAATCATAGCCTACAGGAATATTAGTGCTGGTAACAAAGTCTTCGCCCGAAAGGTTATTGCCGTCATAGCCATACTCGGAAAGAGATTTCGTAACAGCCTCTTGATATAGACTTTCGGCAGAGCCTCCCATATTCCAGCCAGAAAGCGCCCCTTCCGCGCGTAAAAAATAGGCCTCCGCGGCACGGAGCAAAGGCCAATCCGGTCCTTTGTCCCCAACAATCATGTAGGCCGGCCCCATATTGGAACTGTTTGTATTCAGTCCCAAACTCTGTTTATCGGATTTAGACTGACCATTTCGTATCCCTTCCCAATCAAAGGTCATTCCCACGGGGTCATCGGAAGGGTCTGGATTGTCTGCTGGCGAAAAATAATCTGTAATCCTTGGATCCTCATATCCCTTTAAAATACTTTCCATATCCGCACTCATTCTAAAGTCGGACCAAGGTGTCATCCTATTGTAATTATTGACAAAGGGAATAGCCGAATGCACATAGGAATTATCGGAATTGTCCTCTATAACACCATCGGCTACCGCAATTTCTGCCTGTGTTCTAGCCAATTCCGGTTCCACATACTTGACTCTTAATGCCAACCGTAGTCGCAAGGTGTTCGCCAATTTCAACCACTGATCCACATTTCCTGAAAAAACTACATCTTGGGCACCTAAAAATGAGATTTCGCCGCTATGGCTTTTTAAAATTCCAACAGCTTCCTCCAATTCCCCAAAAAAGTCTTTGTAAATATCTTCTTGCGTGTCATAAGGAACTGAAAATTCACCATTTCCAAAACTGGAATAGGGTATTGGGCCCCAAAAATCCGTTATTTTATGGTAGACATACACCTTGTAGACCTTCATCATGGCATTTTCAATATCCAATCCATTCTCCTCGGCAAAGTCCTCGGCGTATTTAACCTTGGGAGCCACACTGCCATAAAACCCATCCCAAAAGACGTTCAACCATTCCCCGTGCATTACAAATCTGTCCGAGAAAAAATCTGGATGCGTATGCGCCGTGTAATTGGCATACATGTCCGAAAATCCACCATGCCCCCTTAAAAAAGGCATGATATTGCCAAAATAGACCCCACTGAACAGGGCTCCCCTAAACACATATCCATAAGAAGATTGATCTAGCTGATCAACCGATAAGGTTTTAGGGTTGGTGTTCACATCATTGAATTCATTGGTACACCCTCCCAGGCCCAATGCCATGATCAAAACAACTATAACAAGTTTATCTAAATATTTCATTATCGTTTAAATTTTATTAAAATCCTATATTTATTGAAGCACCAAAAGAACGAGTGGTAGGCAAGGAAAGAGACTCTCTTCCTTCTGCTCCATTGGAAATATCGGTCACCATTTCTGGATCAACATCGGAGGCATTATAGAAGAAAAACAAATTTCTTCCCACCAACGATATCCTTGCCGATTTAAATGGTGTTTTGGAAATCAATCTTTCCGGCAAACTATACCCTAAAACCAACTCACGAAGTCTAACATTGGTAGCATCGCGCACAAAAGCCTCACCAACCGGTGCGCCCAGTCCGCCTAAATGGTTCCAGAGATTTTCTGCTGAAATTGAAGTAGTATTCGGGCTACCATCTTCTGTAATGGCTGTTTCCCCGTCAAAAATATTTTCCCCAAAGACCAAAGAACCATCCCTTCCTTGAGCTGTATAGTCAAGTACACCGGCACCGGCCAATATGGATTCTGTAAAAGAGATAAATGAACCTCCTTTGCGCATATCAACCAATGCACTTAAAGAAAAGTTCTTATACCTAAATGTGTTGTTAAGACCCGCAGTCCAATCCGGGTTATAATTGGCTACTTTTACATCTTGACCAACGGTAATTTCGGGAAGTCCATTGGCATCCACCACTATCCTTCCTTGATCGTCCCTTACAAACCCTCTTGAATAAATGTCCCCGAAAGGTTGGCCCGCAACTAGCTTGTATGTCCTGATATAGTCACTTGCCTGGGTCAATTCATCAAATCCATCAGCGATATTCAATACCGTATTCCTGTTTGTGGATAAATTCAAATCTACATCCCATGAAAAGTCAGGATTATCCACAATGTAAGAACCTAGAGCAAATTCAAAGCCTTCATTCTCCACATCAGCTCCATTCTGAAAGACACTGGTAACCCCAGAACCAATAGGTACTGGAGATGCGAACAACTGGTCGTACGTATTGGTTTTATAATATGTCATGTTAAACCTTAATCTATCGATCAGCCTAAGGTCCATACCAACTTCAAATGAATTAGTAGACTCTGGTTTTAAACTATCGTTCGGAAGTGTTGTACTTAACGAAATTGTCCCGTTATTGATTGAAGCGTTTCGGGAAAGCATATACGGATTGGTATCATTACCCACTTCAGCATAAGAACCTCTAAGTTTGAGATAGGATATGGCTTCTGGCAAATCAACCAATTCACTTACTACGGCCGATAATCCAACTGAAGGGTAATAATAAGACCAACTATCGGAAGGTAAAGTTGAACTCCAATCATTCCTACCGGTAACGCTTAAAAATATTGCATTTTTATATGAAATATCCCCATAGGCGTACACCGAGTTGACTTCCTTCTCCAAATAATAATTATCTGTTGGTATTGGATCTGTGGTGTTTGATATGGCAAACAAATTCTCAATTTGGAAATTTACACCTGAAGCGCCCAACCCATCTGCCTTGAATCTTCTATTATTGGCACCCAAATTCAGATTCACCTGAAAATCGTCATTCAAGAACGTGGTGTTATAACTCAAGAGCAAATCTGTATTCCATTCAAACGAATCGGAATATAAACGGGAATAACTACCATTGTCTGCAGTGACATAGGTGTCATTGTTCATTTTGGTCTCACTCTTTGAGTTGGTTCTATCCAGTGCGGATCGTACTTGGACCGAAAGATTGTCCAATATGTCGTAGTTTAAACTCATCATAGCAAGAACCCTCTCAGAAATTCTTGGACTTACAACATTGTTCCTGGTCCAATATGGGTTTCCTGCTCCGTTAAAGCCCGGACTGTAAAAATGCTGTCTTGTTTGGCCTGCAGAGTTTACAAACTGATAATGCTCCAAATCCTGTGTTCTGATATTTCTAGGTATTTGATATAGATACCTTACAGGGTTATTGAAACTTTCCCCTGTAAACAAAACATTGGAATAATCTTCCCTGATATAGTTCAATTTGGAATCAAGCGTCAAACGATCTGTAAGATCCGAAGACCACCTTACAGCCATGTCATTCTTGTTAAGATCATTGCCAGCAATTATCCCCGAAGCATCGGTGTGGGTGTATGAAAAAAATGCATTGGACTTCTCAGAATTGATATTAACGGAAAGATTGGCGGCCAAACTTGTCCCTGTCTGAAAGAAATCTTTAATATTGTCTGGTTGGGCAGTGTAAGCATAAGTGGAGTTGCCTCCCAATTGATTTTCTATATAATTGGGATCGTTGGACCAATGGTTCACCAATGAACCGTCAAACCTAGGTCCCCACGATGTAACAGCATTTTCGGAATAAATACCGTTTGCGCCTTGCCCATACTCATTCTGATATTTGGTTAGGATTATAGGAGCATTTCCCATAAAGGTGAACCCAAGACTTGAACTGATTCCTTCTTCTGCTCCTATTCCGGATTTTGTCTCTATGATAATGGCTCCGTTGTTGGCCCTACTACCGTATAATGCGGCCGCATTTGCTCCTTGCATCACAGAAATGGATGCTATGTTATCTGGACTTAAATTGGAAATATCGCCATTGAGAATTATCCCATCAACAACATAAATGGGTTGGCTACTTCCATTTATGGAACGATTTCCCCTAAGGGTAACTTTAGATGGTGCCCCAACTCCAGAACCCGTGGTGGTAACCCTAAGTCCGGCAACCTTTCCAGTTAGACCATTGACCATGTTAATGGGTCTAGCTTCAGTAATTTCATTGGGATCAACACCCTCAGTAGCATAGCTCAACGATTTTTTACTTCTGGTAATACCCAAGGCAGTCACTACCACTTCATCCAATCCAGCCGCATTTTCCTCCAATACGATCATAAACTCAGATTTTCCGTTGACCGCTATTTCCTTTGTTGAGAAACCCAAATAGGAAACCACAAGTAGGGCATTCCCATCGGCCAAATCAATGGTAAAGTTCCCGTCAAAATCGGCAATTACGCCATTGGTGGTACCTTTCTCCAAAATATTGGCCCCGGAAAGTGGAACACCACTTTGATCCAAAACGGTGCCGCTTACACTAAATTGGGGATTCTTTAATGTATTGTCTTTCCCCTCACCCTTTGGGTCAACGACCGCCAATTTGGAATCATAAAGAAAGATCTGCCTATCTATTATCTTATAGGCCGTATTGGTAGCTTTGAAAACTTCGTCCAAAACCGAGACTACCCTTACCTTCTCGCCTTTCACACTTATTCTTCGCTGCAGATCAACATCTTCAGTGATATAAACAAGTCTAAAATCTGTTTTACCCTCGATTTCATCCAATAGCCGAGCAACAGAAACATTCTCAAGATTCAAGGTGATTTTGGTTCGTTGGGAATATGTGTCATTCGCCACCATTGTCAACAATGATGTGAACATGAATAAAAAACTAAGCTTCATATGTAAACCAAGCTTTATTGATAGTAGAGACTTCCTCTCCTGGGAAGATTTTTTTTTCATAATTTTGTAATGTTTAATTGTGGTTGTTTTACTTTAAGCAATCACTTAGATATCGGAAAATGGTGACTCATTTTCCGATTTTTCTTTTTCAAGAAATAAGCAATCACATTTTTCAGGTCATTTTCTCTAGGTTTTTTTCATATCTGGTTGCATTTTTCGGTTTATTTAATAATTATCTCATTCTGATTTATAGTGTATTGTATTCCATACATGGTCTTAAAATATTCTAGGATTTTTTCCACCGGCATGTTTCCAAAGCTCGCATTGAACTCCTTCTTTCCCAATTCTGTATTTTCATTGACAATGGTGACATAATATTGCCGTTCCAGCTTTTTAAGAATTTTATCGAATGTCATATTCCTAAAAACCAAGTCGCCGTCCAACCAAGAGGTATATATGCTGGTTACGACCGATTCAGTGGTTATATTTCCTTGTTTCCCGCTATAGTTCCCTTTCATTCCCGGGGATAAGACTATTGCCCCTCTCTTGTCCTCACCATGTTTTTTATCATAGAGCTCAACAGAACCCTTTACCAAAACAACTTCCTTTACCTCTTCCTCGGGATATGCAGAGACATTGAATTCGGTACCCAATACTTTAATGTTCAATTCACCAGAGTTGACAACAAAAGGGTTTTCCTTGTCTTCCGCAACTTCCAAAAAGGCCTCTCCAGTTAAATAAACCTCGCGATTTTCTCCGTTCTTGAATTTTGTGGGATACCTGAATGATGAACCCGCATTTAAATGCACGATCGTTCCATCTGACAGTTCCAATTGAAATTTTTTCCCATATGGGACTTTCAATGTATTGAACACGATTTCATCTATATGGTCCTGTTTTCCATATGTGATTTTACCACCAACATGCTTACCCAAGACCTTACCGGCAGAATCTTCCAGCACCATGGATTCATCTTCGGAAATTACCTTTATGCTTCCGTCCCCAAGTTCCAAGGTCACAAAATCCTCTCCAGGAACAATTATTTGATCTACACTGTCATGAAAAAAAACCTGTTCCCTTAAAAAATAGCCGAGTGTCAAGAAAAGAACCGCCACTGCAGCATATTTATATAAACTCAGAATTCTTCCTTTGCCCGACCTTTGCTTATCCTTCTTTATTTGGTCCAACAAAAGTTTCTTTGATCCTTCCATATCATATTTTTTCATACGACTGTCAATTGCATAATTAAGTTTCACAAAATCCGTGAACTGGTTTTTGTTGACGGGATTCTGCAACAATTCATCCAACTTCTCCAACTCAGTTCCAGAAATGGAGTTCAGTATAAATTTAACAATAAGCCTTTGGGCAGTTTTCAGCTTCATTTAATGATTATATCTTCTACATACACGGAGTCAAAAGAAAAAACCCTTGCTTTTTATTGTTTTTTTTTATTATTTGTTAACATTAACCGACCGCAAAACCATCATGAACTATGAATATGGAATGAAAGGCCAATCGAAATCACTGATGATTGACCTAAAAAAAGGAAATGAACAAGCTTATGCCCATTTGGTAGAACTTTATCACCACCAACTATGCGTTTATGCAAACAGTCTAATCCATGACAACCTGGCTGCAGAAGATATCGTTCAAAATGTATACTTCAAGATTTGGAAAAAAAGGCACATGCTAAAAAACAATTTATCCATCAAAAGCTATCTGTACAAATCGGTATACAATGAATTTATAGACCAGTACAGAAAGAATAAATCTGTTTTGGCCCTTGAGAAAAAATATATTGACACCTTGGATTTGGTGGTCGATTCAAATGATGATGATTATATAAGGACAATGATGGGACATTTGGACGTGGCCATTGATTCTCTACCCCCTAAATGCAAAAGAGTTTTTATTCTGAGTAAAAAAGAAGGACTCACCAATGTAGAAATAGCAGAGCATTTAAATATTTCCAAAAAAAGCGTAGAAGGACAGATCACGAAGGCTTTTGTTATATTACGAAATAAATTGAAAGACAAGTTCAATGTAATCCTTGTGTTGCTGGCAGGGTTGGATTTTAAAAGAAAAGGACTAGCGTAGTTGCCATTGCAATCAATTTTCCTCACCCAGCATGGATTCATATGGTTAGGCAATAATCCTATTGAGATTAAACCCTAAACAGGTGAAAAACATCTTTTCCAAAAAAAGATATTTCTACCGAAGAGCACAAAGAACCTACATGATCATTACACTTTAACATCCTATCATTTCCTGGCCTTCTTCCCCACCGATCCATCTTTGGAATCAAGTTGAAAAGTGATCACCTCCCCGTTATTTCGTGCAATGATTATGGTCTCCGTTTTGTCATGCATAACCAATTTGACAATATCCCTTACCTCTCCTTCAATTCCCAGGTTGTTATTCCCAAAATCCGTCAACCTGAAATTTCCATTACCATCCCCTGCAAAGAAACTTCCCTTACTTGCATCATATCTCCCATATTTTACCCTGGTACCATAAAAATTCCCTGCGACCAGCAAATCAAGATTTCCGTCCTTGTCAAAATCATCAGCCAAAATCCCATAGATTGGTGAAAATTGGGCTTCTACAGGCAGTTTAGATAGCTTGAATTGACCATCTCCCAGATTCTCCATATAGCTTGTGGCAAAAGTTTTGGCCTCAAACACTTCAGAACCTTTCAATTGTTCCTCTGTGAAGATATTGTCGATTTTTTGATCAGCATAGTCAGAATAGCTTACGTATTTTGATTTGAGTGCACTAATTTGCCCAGTCATGTCATCCTTTGAGAAGACAGGGTAACTTTCCCCCATGACATAAGAGCACAAAATTGGATCAAGAAATCCGTTATTATCAAAGTCATTGACATAAAGCTCAACAGGTTCAGAAGTCGAAGCCTTAAGTTGCGAATTCAAGCCAAAGTTTCCCAAAACATAATCCAAGTCTCCATCATTGTCAAAATCGCCACTTGCAATTTTATTCCACCATCCCGAAGAGCCTTTAGTTCCGCAACTTTCAGAGACATTTACCAAGAGGCCTTTACGGTTTTCAAACACGCGGATTTCCATCCATTCACCAACAATGAGAAGATCGTTATCCCCATCTCCATCATAATCGGTCCAAAGGGCATCGGTAACCATGCCCAAAAATTCCAAATCAGTATTTACCAAAGTGGTGACATCCTCAAAATTACCTTTGCCGTTATTCTTAAGAACATAGCTCCTTGGTGTCGTTGGATACCTCCCTGGAACCAGCCTACCTCCCACAAAAAGATCCAAGTCCCCGTCGTTGTCAAAGTCGCTGGCAGTGACACAAGAACCACTTGTGTGCATCAATGGCAAAGATTCCATATTCTTACTGAAGTGTCCTTTGCCATTATTGAGGTACAACCTGTCCTGTAATTCTGGAGAATCGGGGTCAAAATCATTGCCCCCGCTTACCACATATAGATCCATATCCCCATCACCGTCAACATCCAAGAACAAGGCTCCCAAATCTTCCGACATTTTATCCTCTACAAAATCATTGCCTCCGTAGGATACAAAATCACCCATTCCCGTTTGAACAAAAAGTTCTCCGGGACTGCCTTTAGCGCCTCCAATAAAAACATCTTCCAATCCATCGTTGTTCACATCCGCTTTGGCGATTTTTGGACCTTGGGTCGATAACTTATGGGGTAAAAGCTGTTCTCTGCTAAAATCGATGAAATTGTTTTCCTTGTGTCTATACGGAATCACCTTGCCCGTAGTGGCATCCTCAACGCGATCATCGATTCCATCACCTGTATTTTGGATGGTCTTAGGGGCCTTGGCTTGATCTAATACCAAGGTCTGATTTGCCTTCACCCTTTCCATGATCTGAATCTTGGAATCTGGCCATATGATTTTGAGTCCATCAATGGTGTCGGAACTGCCCAGGCCAAATACCAAGGTGTAATCCACAGAAGATTGAAAACCCCGGGTGGGCATCATTTCCTGCATCAATTCTTTGTCTTTCAGAGTAATAACCACTTTGGCCCCAACTCCAAAGGTATTGCATCCGAGCCCCTTGAGACGAACCCTCAAGTAATTGTTATTGGTCAGGGTTTCACTATTGTTTTTTAAAACAAAGGCTTCCTGATCTATGTTATTGACCACCAAATCCAAATCTCCATCATTGTCCAAATCAGCGTAAGCCGCTCCATTGGACAAGGACTCCACATCAACGCCCCATTCCTGGTTAACCTTGGAAAAGGTAAGGTCACCATTATTCCGAAAGGCATAGTTTTCCAGTATGGAGGAAGGCATATTATCCAAAAGTTCCGTTACCGCCGTTTGCTTGCCCGTCTTATTTTCAGTCATTTTCTGTTGCACGGCATAGTTGAGAAAATCCATATTGGTATAGTCCCTTTTATATCCATTGGTAATATAAATATCCTTATGGCCATCATTATCAAAATCCGAGAACAGGGCGGCCCAACTCCAATCAGTATTTGAAACCCCGGAGTACTGGCCAATCTCCGAAAAGGAATTTCCACCATTGTTCAATTGTAACATATTCCTCATGGTCTGGTTATAAAACCCGGATTCTACCAACAAATTATACTTATCGTAGTTGTCTGGACCTGATACAATCTTTTGTCGATAATTACTCTCAGGAAGCATATCCAAGGTCATTATATCACTATAACCGTCATTATTGAAATCCGCTATATCTGATCCCATTGAAAACAACGGCACATGACCAATATAATCTTCCAATTGCTCCGAAAATGTGCCATTCTTATTGTTGATGTAAAGGTAATCCTGTTCATTATAGTCATTGGAAATATAGATATCCAACCAGCCATCATTGTTCAAATCCGAAACAGCAACACCCAAACCAAAACCCAATACGTTCGATATGAGTCCGGCTTCATCACTGACATCCACATATTTCCCATTTTCGTTTTTATACAATTTATCTGAATATGACGTGTTCTTCCGCTTTTTCATCTTGGCGGTTATTTGCCCGAATCCGGCATAATCCTGTGTAGAGTGGTTAAGCACGTACAAATCTAAGTCTCCATCCTTGTCATAATCAAAAAAGACTCCTTGGGTGGAGTAGCCCGGGTCATCAATACCATATGCTGAAGCCATTTCCGTGAAGGTGAGGTCACCATTATTGATGAACAATAGATTCCTTCTTTTATTGGGATCGGATGCGGCAGACCTACAAACATAAATATCCAAAAACCCATCACAATTAACATCCGCCAAGGTAGTTCCAGTATTCCACACCCCCTCTGCAAACACTCCAGCTTTCTCTGCAATTTCCTCAAACTCCAAATTTCCTTTGTTGATATATAAACGGCTTCCCACCATATTTCCAGTGAAATAAATATCAGCAAAACCATCATTGTTAAAATCACCTATGGATACCCCTCCCCCATTGTATAAATATCCATAACTCAACACATTGAAATCATCGGTCTCTTTTATGGTGTTCACAAATTCCACCCCTGTATCTCTTGGTGAAAGCATGGTGAACAGTTTACCAGTATCGTATCTTTTGCAAGAAAGAAACATGATAAAGCTTAGAATATAAATGCTATTATGCCTATTCATTTTATCCAGATTTAAAAATCAACCGTCAGATAGGGAACAATCTTGGGACAGGTAAAAAACCCTTCCTAAAATCGCTTCTGAAAAGAAGCTTCAAAGTTTATAGGGTTCAATCATTGGTCTTTGGGTTTACACCATATTTTTGAACGGTTTGTATTTAAAAGACGAAGCCGAACCGGAGTACCCTTAAAAACTTTATTATGTATCCATTTTAAGGATTCCAACGACTGTATAAGGCCGCAAACGGAAAGATTATCCCAAAGGAAGATATGGAGGCCCATATTTAAACCTCATATGTGGTTGTTTTTGGTATGATGACCCCATAGACGGCTTTGGTAACTAAACCACATGATTCTTTTCCAGCTTGTCCATCAATTCCCATAAATACAACACCCCTCTTGGCACATGGAAACACCCTTTCCATTTCCCGCCCTTCAGGTGATGCGTCACCTTACCTTCCCGGGACAAATAGCCAAACCATTCCCCATGGTCTTCATCCACAAAATGCGACCATGTATATTCATGTAGTGTCATCAACCATTTCCAACAGCGCACATCGCCGGTCAAATAAAACCCTTTTGCACAGGCTATCATGGCCTCGATATGGGGCCACCAAAGTTTATGGTCCCATTCCAATTGTTCGGGAGGATGTCCCTTGAGATCCATAAAATAAAACAGCCCCCCATATTCTGAGTCCCAACCGTACTCCAATGTGGATATCACGGCATCCGTGCACTTTTGGATAAGCCCCCTATCATTTTGTCGTTCAGCAATATCCATTAAAAACCATAGGGTTTCCAAACCATGCCCCGGATTGACGAGTCTTCCTTGAAATGTATCACTGAAACTGCCGTCCATGCCCACATTCTCCATAATCAGGCCATGCTCGGGCTTATAAAAGTAGGATAGAATCTTCCTTTTGACACTGTTAAGCTGATCGTCCACCACCTTGGCATCCAGAATATGGCTGAGTTCCAATACTAAATTACTCAGGATCATGGGCAAGCTTAAACTTTGCAGCTCCCTGGTACCTGGATATGTCTTTTCGTATTTTCCTTTTGGATTATCCTGCGCATCAAGGATGGTATAAAAAGTTTGGGTTGCTATGGCAGTATGTTCGGTTTTTCCCGTGATTTTCCCCAGCTGGCCAAATGCCATGGATGCAAAACAATCTGAAAAGATATTATAGGGTTGTACCAAAGGACTTCCTTTTTTATCCAAGGAAAAGTACCATCGCCCTGATTCGCTTCTACCGAATTTCTGTAAAAAATTGGCACCATGGACCGCTATATCAAGCCAATCTCCCTTTGGTTCGACTTCATTGTAAAGTTTGGCAAACATCCACACCTGCCTACATTGGAGCCATACAAACTTATCTGTATCATACACACTCCCATCCACACCCAAACAGGTGTAAAACCCTCCATCCTCTTTATCAATGGAATGTTTCTCCCAAAAAGGCAGGACATGCCCCAATAGATTTTCTTTGTAAATCTCCTTATACTTTCCAAAATCCTCTTTCCCTACGACCAAAATCTATAATTTTTTGTTTTCCTTCCTTTCTAAACTTGTGTGAAGGCATGAAACAATATTAATTTTTAATTACTAATAATGCAATAATTAATAAATTATTTTATTAATATAGTTATGCAGAATAAAAATCAAGTGCATTTGATAACCCTTTAAAACACTCCTTTCTAGTGATTTAGCAACAATCCATAAAAACCCATCAACAAAACCGCATCGCTCGGATAATCTGTTTTTATTGCCATTATAGTTTTCTTATTATTTTTATCATCGCTCCTCGGTCTAAAAAAGAAAGAATGAAACAAAACAAGCACAGTATTTTCAACGATATTCCGGACGAGCAGAAAAGCGGTGTCGTTTTCAAAAACCACCAACTCAAAAAGAAGATCATTAAGCTACTGGACAAAAAAGGAGCCACAACGATCAACGACATCTCAAAAAAATTCAATTCCAGCTCCCCCAAAGTAAACAAGCTCATCCAAGAACTCATTGATGAAGGACTCATTGAAGATCTTGGCAAAGCAGAGACCGATGTCGGTAGACGCCCCCATCTTTATGGGCTCATTGGTGATTCCATGTATTTTTTAGGGGTTGATTTGGGACGTAATTCCATAGAAATAGGGCTTATGGATTTCAATGAGAATCCCATCCATTTTTCGAGGGATATAGAATTCAACTTGGAAAACTCGGAAAAATCCCTACTTCAATTGTGTGACATCATCAACCGTTTTATAGACCAAAATCCCGGTTGGAGAAACAAAATTGTACGCATCGGTGTTAACCTTTCTGGTCGCGTTAACCATTTAAGTGGATACAGCCATAATTTTTTCAACTTCACCAAAACCCCGTTAAGTAGCATACTTGAAGAAAAAACCGGAGTCCCCTGTTTTATTGAAAATGACACCCGGGCCAGGGCTTTTTATGAATTTTACAGCCATAAATCCAAGGACAGTGGAAACATCCTTTACATAAACGCAGATTACGGTCTGGGGCTGGGAGTTTTGGCCCAAGGAAGACTTTTGTATGGAAAATCAGGCTATGCAGGGGAGTTTGGGCATATTCCCTTTTTCGAAAATGAAATCATCTGCATATGCGGTAAAAAAGGCTGCTTGGAAACGGAAGTTTCAGGAAGGGCTCTTGAAAAACAGTTCAAGGACAAACTCAAGGAAGGACAATCTTCATCCCTACAGCATAGCTTTGCAAACCTTGAGAACATCAGAATGGACGACATCATCAAAGCGGCCAACAATGATGACACCCTATCCATTGAACTCATTGGGGTAATGGCCGAAAAGCTCGGAAAGGGAATCACTACTTTGATACATTTATACAATCCGGAACTGATTATTTTTGGAGGCGCCTTGGCAAAATCCAAAGACCATTTTTTCCTTCCCCTTCAAATGACCGTCAACAAATACTCCCTAAGCATTGTTAGGGCCGACACGCAATTGGAACTATCAAAAGGCACCGAGGGAGCCGGGGTATTGGGCGCCTGCTATTTGGCAAAGCACAAGGTTTTAAATCCAAACCCCTCCTAACTTTATTGTTCCCAAAACCGCTCTATCTCCTCAAGGGTCTTGCCCGTTGTCTCCGGAACCAGTTTCCATATGATGTACATGTAGGGGAAACACATTACCGCAAACAACACAAAGGTTCCCTGAGGGCTCAACACCTCCAAAAGCCACGGTGTCAACTGCCCTACGATAAAGGTTCCCGTCCAAAGTGAAAATCCTGCAATGGACATGGCCATACCCCGTATTTTGGTCGGGTACATCTCAGAAAGTAGCACAAAAATCACAGCGGATATGGAGATGGCCGTAAAAAAAACATATGCCAGGAACAAGATCAACAACACATAGGATGGGATATTCCATTCAGAAGCTTTCACAAAGTAGCCCGAGATGAGCAGTAACGTAAGTATCATCCCGGTCACACCAAAATACACCAGTTTCTTTCTCCCCACCTTATCAATGATGTATAGCGCAAGAATAGTGGTAAGTACATTGACCCCCCCTACAAATACCTGATAAAACAAGGCATCCCCACCAGACATCCCACTTTGTTCGAAAATGGTGGGACCATAATAGAGCACGGCATTCACTCCCATGAACTGCCCCAATATGGCCACTGCGGCACCAATGAGTATCGCCTTCAAAAAATTGGGACGCAACAACAGCCTCCAATTTCCTTTATCCGCCTCACCCAACGAAAGCTTCATCTCATGTACTTCTTCCTGAATTTTTGCAGGAGAGCTGTAAATCTTACCCAGTACCATTGTCGATTTATTTTCATCACCCCTAAAGAACAACCATCTAGGACTTTCCGGTAAAAGGAATACCATCAACAAAAAGAGCAGCGCAGGAAACGCCTCCATGCCCAACATTCCCCTCCATACCTCCTCCACAAGCAGTTTATTCCATTGAGATCCTTCAAGTTGGCCAACGCTATCCGAAAAATCGAGCAACTCGAAATTCACAAGATAAGCCGCCAAAAAACCGACGGTAATCGCCAATTGATATAAGGTGACCATTGCCCCCCTGTATTTCGCAAAAGCTATCTCCGAGATATACATAGGGGAAATGATAGAGATCATCCCGATACCAATCCCGCCACATATCCGAAACAATACCAGCTGGAGCATATCCGTTGCCAACGCACAACCTACGGCCGATACGAAGAAAAAAACGGAGGAAATCAACATAGCCTTTTTTCTACCAATCAAATCACTGATGTAACCGGCGACCAACACGCCCCCAATAGAACCGATCAAAGCTGAACTGACATACCACCCCTGTAAGACGGAATCCAACTCAAATTGTGAAGCCACCATGGTTATGGTTCCAGAAATCACTGCAGTGTCATAGCCAAAAAGGAAACCCCCAAGGGCCGCCACAGCCGAAATAAAAACCACATACCCCAGATTGCCTTCTTTGCCGATTTGATCAAGATTCATAATACATGCTTAATGAGTCGCAACTTAATGATATTTATTTTTATAATATATCTTATTAATAATTTTTTTTACAAATACAGGTACAAAAACCACCCCAAGACCCGTTTTTCAAAGTTTATATCCCGAAATACTCCCTATATCGGTTATATAGATGACCCGCTTGGAGATATGCCGATTGCGGGCTCATGAAATGTGAAAATTCAAAGGTAATGGCCTTATGATAATTTGCCCGTTGCGCCGCTTCGAGCTTCATTCTCAGCTTATCAAATTTTATAGGAAAAAACTTTATGGGCATATCCCTACTGAAGGATTCAGCATTGGTCCAACACTCTATTCCATAGCGATCGGCCAATTTTTTGTTCACTCCAAAGAACGCATCCAATTCGTCATAATCAATATGCCCGTCTTGAAAGGCACAGGCATCCACGACTTCATGGATTCCGGAAAATATTTCGTCCCACTCTTTTTCATGCTCCACAACGGAAACCGCTTCGGATTTGGTCAACGTTCCCGAAGCCGCGGCCACGGCCTTTTTTCCATCAATCCAAGGGGAAATCAATGTGGGCAATCCTCCCGAGACATCCTTGCAATGTTTGCCCAACTTGTGAAAAGATGTAATGGCTCCCTTGGTCCTTCTGCTGATCTCACCACTTAAGTACCAGCCTTGAAAACTTTTGTATCGACTACCGTAATTCTTCCAAACCTCATCGATTACATAGAGATTGGAATCTATTTCCTTGGTCAGATCCCCAGTATCCCAATATTCCCCTGAGTCGTATAGTCCAAAATAGAACTTCATTTTATACTTCTCAGCCAATCGGAGGAACAACTCCAACAAATCGACCGAAGGCCTATAACACCCTTTTGAAAGAAGGTATTCCGAGGGATAGGTGATAAATTTTCTATAACCGGACCTGATCATGATCACCGTATCTATTCCAATTGCTTTCATATGCCGAAAATCCTGCTCCCATTCCTTTTCTCCCCAATTTTGATGGGGAATGTCATGGGATATCTCATCAAGAAAAGTACCTGTGATCTGCAGACCCTGCTGTTTTGGAACAATCAAATTTGATTCTTCCATGACAAACTCCGGCTCGGAGGCATTTAAATATGGTTCTGCAAATAAAGCCGTTCCACCGAGCACGGCATTTTTCATGAATTGTCTACGTTTTGAGTCTTGTTTTCCCATAAAAAGTTCTTAGTATCCTGCAATTAAGTTTAAGTGAGTTATTTATAAGGTCAGGAAATATGAGGCATCAAAGTGATTCCAAATAATCCGGGTCACTAAAATATACAATTCACCCCACACATTGCCCACCCTAAAAGAATCCATTGAATACATCTATTTGAATTGTTGACCACACCCCATAAACCCGCATCATCTGCGCAATAATGATATGTTTTCCCTAAAATCATGTGCAATGACCATCAAAATCGCATCAAAATGCACGTATTCCATGTAAATAGTCCTGCAAATCCTTAGTTTAGCATTTTATTCCACGTAATGAACAAGGACAAAAGACAAGACATCATTCTCAATCTGGTCAATTCCAAAAGAAAAGTATATTCCAATGAATTGGCCATGGAGCTAAATGTTTCCGAAGACACCATACGAAGGGACCTGAACAGCCTTTCGGCCGAAGGTCTGATCAATAAGGTGCACGGTGGCGCCATTAGTAAGACCCAAAAATATTACAGCTACAATCACAACCTTATCATCAACAATGACAAAAAGGAATCGATTGCAAAAAAGGCGGTGACCCTTATTGATGATGGCGCATCCATGATCATAAGTGACGGCACAACCAACCTGACCATGGCACGTTTTCTGCCCAACGATATCCGGGCCACCGTTTACACCTATTGTTTGCCCATTGCCATGGAATTGGCCAATCGCCCCAACATTGAACTTTTCTTTTTGGGCGGAAAAATCAACAAAAACTCTTTGGTCACCATTAGCTTGGACGTCATCCAAAAAATCTCCAGACTCAAGGTCGATTATGCTTTTTTAGGCACTGGTAGCATTACCCCTGAAGGCATTACCGAAGGTTCTTATGAGGTGGCCAGCATTAAACGGGAATTTGTAACCGCCTCAGACCAGACCATCTCCTTGGTAACTTCGGACAAACTCGACCGAAAACAGAGCCATATTGTGTGTGACATTGATGAAATCTCAACCTTGATCACCGATTTGGACCCTACTGACAAAAGGTTGGATGCGTATCGGGCCACAGGTGTTAAACTACTCTAGATCCATAAACAAAGTCTCCCGCTGTCACCGGTTCTTTTTATCCAACACCTCGGCCAAGGGCACAAAATCGTAGCCCTTACCGCTCAAGACAATTATAAGCTCTTCCAGCTTGGCATACAGTTTATCCGTCCGTTTGGGGTCCGTGCCCACATGCGTCAAAAGCAAGAAACCATTCAACCCCTCCTTTGCTTCATAAGCTAAAATGGATTCCATGATTTCATCACTGCTCCGGTAGTTTTTCATATCTGGAGTGGTGTAATCTGCGTGGGAAATGGTCCCAGGCGTATAATTGATCAATCTTAAGTCCATTTGATTGGTCCATTGCGTAATCTCGCTGCTGTTCCATTCGTAAGGGGGCAAGAAAAAGGGAGCGTCCTCTTTTTGCACCCCATGTTGCGCCATGATTTCATAATTGTCCAACAAATCCTGCTGAAACTCTTCTTTACTTACCAACAACTTCTTTTGGTCAGACCAGTCGTTGTAGAGCAAGTGCTTATCCGAATGTGCACCCAAGTAATGCCCTCCGTCCTTTAATTTCTTGATCAAGCCGGCATACTTTGGATTTCGATAAAAATTCCCGGTGAAAAAGAACGATCCCTTGATTTGATGTTTGTCCAACACCTTCAATATAGTGAACAACCCATCAGCGTATTGATCTCCGGTAAATGTTAGGTTGATTTTCTTTTCGGATGAGTTTCCCCGTATCAACGCCCCACTATCATCATAGGTGAAATTCGCTTTTTGATGCCCTGTTTTTTGACTTCTGCCCTCCATGGAAGATAAATAATATACCAAAGAGGCTGTTCCATCCATGGTAGGTTCGTTGGTGGAATAATCCCCAACATCGTCATGATAGACGACCAAATCGGACTGAAACTCCGCATAACTGTCCTCCTCTTCCAACTTAATACCGATAAGACTATTGAAAATAGAGCCATACACAGGTCCATCCACCAACCCTCCGTAGGTGGCATATCCTTCCAGAACGGTCAAAGAGGAATGGGGTTTTGCAGGCGAATCGGCGTGCTCTGGCAACCCAACGACCATACTTGTTCCCCAAGGATTACATCCAAACAGCCAATCCCTAAGGGCCGCCTCCATTTCCAAATAAGTGTCATCCCCAGTAAGTTCATGGTACATATGCGATTGTGTGACCGCGGCGGTGACAAAGTTATTGGAACACCAGACAAAGGGCGTTCCTATAAGGAAAGCATTGTCCTTTCCGCGCTGCCGAATGGCTTCCAAACCTTTCTTGTACAATTCGGCCATATCTTTGGCCTTCTCATTTTTTCCTGAAATACCTAGCTCAAAATGCCCGGCATTTAAAAAAGGGTAATATTGATAATGTCGAACGGTATCCCTTCCCATCCATGGGGAAACCTGTTCTTGATCGGCAAAATCAATCCCTTCCCTTTTATACCTATCATCTCCTGTAAGATTGTAGAGGGCCCCTGCAGCCAGTTCCATATCGTCATACCAGTTTTCCTCTTCATAAAAATAAGGGCCCTTGCACGGTGCCGTCTGACTGACCCCTGGATTCTTCTTGCCAAAATCATAAGCATTCACCGCTCGGGAAAGAAGATCCTCGGTATAATTTGGATAAAATTCTTTCAACACCATACCTCCCATGGCAAAAGAAGAGGCAAACTTGCCGGCCGTGGAGGCAACTCCAGTGGAACGGTTTTGGTATTTTTTCAGGCCTTGTTTTTCTGCTGAGGCCAAATAGACCGGTCTACCCTTTCTGCTCTCATCGTAGATCACAGTATCCTTGTTGGGCAAACGGTACCCGGCATGGTCCCTATCATCCGCAATTTGGTTGTAGTACTCTTCTGGGGAAGGATTCATTTTTTTAAGCCAATCCATCCCAAACTTGGCCTCATCTATTACATCTGGAATGCCATTTTTCCCTGGGAGTCCGTTGGCTTGGAACCTATCCCCGAACGCTTCCGGATTTTCCCTGTAGGCCAACAACAATTGGTATACCGCATTGGCCGAAGTGGCCGTGTATTGCAGATAATCCGTGGCATCATGCCATCCGCCGGTGACATCGATACGTTCCCCTTCCCTTTTGGGATTATAGATGATATAACCATCATCCAAATGACAGGAATCCGTTAAAAACGGATTATATCCGCAGCGCTGTTGCCGCATATATTTTAAAAGGAAATCCGCAGTATTGTCATAAACATTGGCATTGATATCAAATTCTGGAGACGTAATGGCATTGACCTTGATAAAATACCTTCCCTTTTGCTCAAAATCACTGAAATCCAATCGATACGATGACTCAAAAGGTCCGTAAGCACCCTTGGGCGTTACCTTTTGGGATGAATAGACCTGTTTTCCCGTGACCGCATCCACCAAGGAAAAAGAGGTTACATCCACCTTTGCCTTGGAGCCCAATACGGCCACTTTTATGGATTGGGGCAAATACCCCAAATTGTTTATCCGTATCCAAGATTTTTCTTCTTGGGCACTAGCCAAGGTCAAACAAAAAAGAAAAAGAACCAACAGCCCCCTGTTTTTCATATCAAAAAGTAGTTTAACGATCCAATCAATCCTTTTTAAGGTCATTGAAGTTGATCAAATCAAAATTATAATTCAAATAGTCCCTATGGATTCTCCCAACATGATCAATATCCCATTGTCTGTCCCTATTAAGGCTGGAATAGCAACTTGGGTCATAGGTGCCGGGATGAAAGACCAACTCATAGGTCTTTCCTTTTTTCAGCCCCTTTAGCCAATCATCTATTTCCGAAAAATCTTCCACGGAACCATAAAAGTATTTTTTGTCCGGCATTACCACTCCCCTAAAAGCCTTACCATGATTCCGGAACGGCAATCCTTTCTCGCGACAAAACTTTGCCACAATGGAGTGGTACTTGGTGTGCAAATGCTCTTTGTGCACATCCAAATGGCTGGGAGCTATACCAAAAATATCAATGAATTTCTGGTATTGCCCCTCCACTTGTTGCTTATGTTTGTCATACGTGAATTCAACATGCAGGCCAACGCTGATATCGCTGTATCCGTTCAGGTATTTCAGCTCCTTCACTGTTGCGGCCTGGCTATCCGAAATTCGGTTTACCATCACCGTTGTGGAAGTGATATTCTTTTCCAACAGAAGTTGAATGATACTCCCATTGAAATGATCGCTCATTCCAAAATCATCCGCATTGATTATCAAGTACGCCATGTTTCAATCTTAAACTCCTGCGATTCTCCTCTTATATTCACTCAACGCATCTGCCAATCGCTGTTTGGAGGTTGAATCCCCTGGCACGTTGTGCGATGGATGGATATGGAGCTTGACTCCTCTATCGGCCAATATTTCGGCCACTGTGGTAACGGTCATCCACACCGCCGTGATAAATGCCATAGTGGAAACCGGACCTACTTTGTCCACATGGTTCTTTAACGGTACCGATGCATCTTCGGCAGGGGCACAGGTATCCACTACCAAATCGGCAAGTTGAAACAATGTTTTCCCGCAAGAATGTTTGGTGGTCTTTTCCTTGGCTTCGGCCGCCGAACCGAACACGATGACCTTCATACCTTTTTCCTTGGCATCCAAGGCAATATCAATATTTACAGCATTGACCCCGGTATGGGAGAACAGCCACATGGTGTCTTCCTTATCAAAGTTGTGTCCTTTCATGATCTCACGGCCATAGCCTTCCACCCGCTCCAAAAAGATGAATTGATCTACCCCCATTTGCCCAACAATGTTGGTAAAAAAGGTAAGGGGCAGCTCCACAATGGGATGAAAGCCCACAAACCCACCAATTCTGGGATACATTTCCTCAATGGGCAGTGTGGCGTGGCCACATCCAAAGGTATGTACCCATTTCCCCTTTTCTATTGAATCGGCCATGATCTCGGCCGCTTTTTGAATGTTCTCCATTTGAGTTTCCTCGATTTCGGACATTACATTCCTGGCATTGTTAAGCCACTGTTTTGCTAACATTACTGATATATTTAATATTAAAATTGATTTAATTTTCTTCGCAATCCGAGTATCAGTCCACCCATGACCAAGACCAACAGCATCAGAAGCACCGGATAAAACCCTATACCGAAGTATTGTGAAACCCATCCCATAAGATGGTTACTCAACACGTTTCCTATCAATGCTATGGTAATGACCAGACTAAAGGCCGTACCCGTCAATTCTTTATACATCTTTCCCACATAGCCCAACACCACCGGAAAACCAGCAGCTAGGCCAAATCCAAAACCTACAAGGCCGATCAAGGAAAGTACATGGGTTTGAAAAATCCAGATGACGGATGCACTTACCATAAGAACACAGATACTTAAAACCAATACTGTATATGGATTCATCACTCGTAATATTTTCCCCAACAACAATCGGGCAACACAAAGTCCGGCCACAAAAAGGGACAGGGTAAACAAAGCATCCGTTGCCTCAAACTGTCTTTCGGATTCCAAAAACGTTGTGGTCCAATTATTGGCTATCCCTTCCAGTCCACTTTGAAAAAACAATACAAAGCCCAATAGCAATAAAATAGGATCCTTCAACATTCCTAAGCTCTTCGCAATTGGGAATCCTTGTGCATTTTTAGGTCTGGGAAAAACCGTTAGCACAAAAAGTGCCACGGGCAGCAACATCCCCGCACCCATCCAAAAAATGAGCACATCCAACTCCAAATATTTTTTCAAAAAACCCACCATAGCCGGTACACCCAAAGCACCTACCCCATAGAAAACCCCCAGCAAGCTCAAATTGGCACTGTGCTTGTCCTTGCTGATATCGGAAACAAGGGCATTGGTGGCACCGTTCAAAATTCCACCTCCCAGTCCGATCACAACAATGGCCCAGTTCAAATGATTTGACTGAGCCGCAATACCAAGACCTTCAAATCCAAAAAAAGAAAGGAGTCCACCGATGATCAATATAAGCTTGTACCCAAACCGATCTACCAAGGGACCAAAAACAATAGACCCCAGTAAAATACCAAAAGGCAACAAAGACAGGGTAGCTCCAGTTTCGAGTTTGCTCAGATAGATTTTTTTTGAAATGGAAGGCAGCAATGATCCCAAGGAAATCATCACGACCCCAAACAACAACATGCCCAGACATGCTGCCACAAAAACCACTTTGTAATTGTATTTTGAGTCTTCCATCTCCCAAATTAAGCTCTGTCCTTCAATGACTTAAGTGCCAAATAGCCCGCCCCGACCAGTCCAGCATCCCCTTCCAAAGTAGAAGCTTCTATAGACACTTTGCCAAAACTGATGGGTTGGGCCCATTGCTCGGACACCGATATGATCTTATCCATAAATTGGGAAGCGGGACCAAATACGCCTCCTCCAAAAATGATTTTTTCCGGATTGAATGTGCTTATCAAATTGGCCGCAAAGACACCCCAATAGGAAATGGCTGTTTCCAAAGCAGAAACTGCAATCGGGTCATCTGCCTCATAAGCTTTGAATACATCTTCTGCGGAAAGGGCATCCTTGGATATTTTTCGTAGACCACTCTCAACCTCAGGGGATTCTTCCAGAAGTTTGGCGGCATAACTTGAAATTCCACTTCCCGATGCATATTGTTCCAAATTTCCTCGTTGACGGTCAGTGGAAGAGAGCGCCACGTCCATTCCCATCCATCCAATGGAACCTGCAATGCCATGGGCCCCGTTCAAGACCGTGCCATTGGCCCAGATACCAACACCTATCCCTGTACCCACGGTAACGAACAAGGCATGCTTACAGCCTTTGGCCTTTCCTTTCCAAACTTCAGCAAGAATGGAACAGGAACGGTCATTGTCGATAGCCACCGGTATTCCCGAGATGTTTATCCCCTTTTCAACCACATCCTTTAATTTAAATTCTTCCCATCCGGGAATATTTGGCGCCCAAACCGTGTTGGTGTTTTCATCATATATTCCAGGAACACAAATCCCAATAGCGGTGACCTGCCATCCTTCCTCCTCCGCTGTATGCAAAAGCTCATTCAACAAATCCACAATCAACACCCCAACGGCTTCACCCGATCTACCCTCAAGCTTCTTTACTTCTTTTGTCAATAGGGCACCCTCGAGCTGAAAAATACCTCCGGCAGCTTTGGTCCCTCCCAAATCAATGCCAATCACCACCTTCTTATCGCGCTCCATACTTTTTGATTTCTTTAATAACATGCACAATGTAAGCAAAAAATACATTCATTGTACTTTATCAATACAATTTATGCTTTTTTAATGCGCATTTATTTTTTAATTAATCAAATAAATGCATAAAACATGCAAACAAAGTTTACAGATTAAACAAAAGCCCTTACGCCAACAATACTCTTATGGACTATAGGGCCCCAGCACCATCCTTTTTCGTTATCTTAGTTCGCACCACCCACCTAAACAGACTTTTATGAGAATTTTATTCCTGTTGCTATCCTATTTCTTACTGCACACCACCTCCATATTGGCCCAAGAAGATTCAACACCTTTTGAAAATCTTACATTTCGTTTTATAGGGCCCGAAGGCAATAGGGCCATTGCCATCGCAGGGGTGCCGGGCGATCCTATGGTCAATTATATTGGTGCGGCATCGGGCGGACTTTGGAAAACCATGGATGGAGGTATCAACTGGAATCCCATTTTTGACGACCAAGAGGTTTCATCCATTGGGTCCTTGGCCTTGGCACCTTCCAACCCCAACATTATATGGGTGGGAACAGGTGAGACTTTTGTCATCCGTCCTGCCCATGCCATGGGTGATGGCATCTACAAATCTGAAGATGCAGGAAAGACCTGGAAAAGAATGGGCCTCGAAAAAACGGGGCGCATTGGCCGGGTAATCGTTCACCCTACCAATCCGGACATTGTCTATGCCGCTGCATTGGGCCATACCTACGGTCCCCAAAAGGAACGTGGCGTGTACAAAACCACTGATGGTGGAAAAACTTGGAAACAGATTTTGTTCATCGATGAGCATACGGGAGCCGCCGAACTGGCCATCGACCCAAAAAATCCAGACCGACTGCTCGTAGGCATGTGGTCGATTCATATCAATACCTGGGGGCTGAACAGCGGGGGATCTGGAGGCGGTGTTTACCGTACCACCGATGGCGGCAATTCTTGGGAAGCGTTATCCAAATACGGTTTGCCCGGAGGAAAAAACCACCCCGTTGGAAAAACGGCCGTGGCCATTGCCCCTTCACAACCCGACGTGGTCTACGCCCTTTTTGAAATTGATAGTCCCGCCCTATACCGTTCAGAGGATTTCGGGAACACATGGACCCTTCAAACCCGAAACCATGATATTGCCGAAAGGGCACCGTATTACACTCGAATGGCCGTTTCTCCGGATGACCCTGACGAAATCTATTTTGCAAGTGTAAAATTCAGCACCTCAACAGATGCCGGAAAAACCATATCCGGAGGATATGCCGCAGGTGGGGACAATCACGATATTTGGCTGGACCCCACCAATGCGGACCGCATGATGGTTGCCCATGACGGTTGCGCGAGCATCACCCTGAACCACGGGGTAAGCTTTCAACGCATTGTCCTGCCCATTGCCCAAATGTACCATGCTGCGGTGGACGATAAAATCCCATACAATGTATATGGAAACCGTCAGGATGGGTATTCGTACAAAGGACCCAGCAATAGTCTTCAAGGTTATATTCCCCTTGGTCTTTGGGAAGGTGTGGGAGGTTGCGAAAGTGGATTTGCCCAACCCGACCCTTTTGACAATGATATTGTTTGGTCCGGTTGCTATGATGGTGGACTTCAACGGTACAATGCCCGAACTGGCCATGCACGTGATGTGCGTGTTTGGCCCGAAGCCGGATATGGATGGGAACCCGGCAAATTAAAATACCGTTGGCATTGGAACTTTCCGTTGGCTTTTTCGCCACATACCCCACATCGGGTTTATGTAGGGAGCCAATTTGTGCATAAAAGTGATGATGACGGACAAAGCTGGCAGGTCATTAGTCCCGATTTGACCTTAAACGACAAAACACACCAACAAAATTCTGGCGGAGTGGCCATTGATAACCTAATGACCTTTGATGGCGCTACGCTATTCAGTATTGCGGAGTCCAAATTGGAGCCGGGACACATCTGGACCGGCAGCAATGACGGACAGGTACATTTGACCCAAAACGGCGGGGAAACCTGGGCCAAAGTGACCCAAAACATTCCCAACCTCCCCAAATGGGGTACCATCGCCAATATAGAACTTTCCCGATTCAAGAAGGGAACAGCATATATTACCGTAGACCTTCATCAAATGGGTGATTTTGATCCGTATGTGTACAAAACTTCCGATTATGGCCAAAGCTGGAAATTGATCAGTGGCTCAGTGCCTAAATCCGTCCATAGTTTTGCCCATGTCATCAAGGAAGATCCCAAAAGGGAGGGCATGCTCTATTTGGGAGTGGACAATGGCATCTATGTGAGCACCAATGATGGGCAAAATTGGATGCGTCTGCGAAACAATCTCCCTCCGGCACCGGTATATTGGTTGGAAATACAGGAGCGGTTTGATGATTTGGTCGTGGGAACCTACGGCCGGGGGTATTACATTCTGGACAATATTTCGCCCTTACGCGAATACGATATGGATGCCCAAGACAAGGATGCCCATCTGTTCAGCATACGTCCCTCCTATCGGTTTCAGGAAAAACAGAGCATAAAGACCGATGGCCCCAGTCTCAGTGCTGGGACCAATCCCGCATATGGGGCAGACATCAACTATTTTTTAAAGGACAGTACCGATCAAAAAGTGATAATCCAGATTCTTACCTCCAATGATGAAATCGTGCGCACACTTCCAGGAAAGAATGACGCCGGCATCCATAGGGTGATGTGGGACCTTAGATACGAACCCACTTACAAACCCAAATTGCAATCCATCCCCCCTGGCCGACCTTGGGTACAACTGAACGGTGAGGGTTGGCGCCCCTTGGTGACATGGGATTTGGATTTGATGCGGGGACAATACGGTCCCAGAGTGGTGCCAGACACCTATAAAGTAAAACTGATTGTTGGGGAAACGGAATATGTTCGGGAAGTAGAAGTCCTGAAAGACCCTTCCACTGAAGGAACTTTGGAGGACATCCAAAAACAAGTGGCCTTTTCCCTTGAGCTCAGAGATGCCATCAACGTGGCGGTGACTATGATCAATGATATTGAATCCATTCGGGCCGAACTGAAGGAGATCATTCCACAGTTGCGAAATAAAAATGACATTAAAAAGGCGGAACAACTCCGGTCCATGGCTGAAGCGATTGCAGGTTCCTTATATGACATCCATTTGACCGGTGCCCGGGAAGATGCATTTCGGTCACCCATGAAATTATACGGTCGTTTAAGTGCCCTTGCCAGCGATATCACCGGAAACGGTGTGGACTTTAGACCCACTGACCAACAAGGGGAGGTCTACTCCATTTTCAACAAAAGGCTCAAAGATGTTGATGACAAATTCAAATCCTTTATGAGAGTAGAGGTCAAAAACTTCAACAGTCAATTGAAAAAAAGTGAGCTTCAGATACTATTGGACAAGAAAATAAAATCCTAATCAACGTAACAGACCCTACAAAACCTGAAATCCATGGGCATAGGGATCATCATCATCTATGATAATCGTGTTATACCCAGTTATCTGGGCCCACCCCTGAATACTGGGTACAATGGCATTGACATTGGTCAAGGTAGTCTCCTTTTCAACTCGCCCAATAAACTTACTCCCGATAAAACTTTCATGGATGAAGTCTTCCCCTACCTTCAACTTGCCCTTGGCATGCAACTGCGCCAAACGGGCCGATGTTCCCGTGCCGCAAGGCGAACGATCAATGGCCTTGTCCCCATAAAACACGGCATTTCTCCCTGACGAGGTTGGATCCAAAGGATTTCCTGTCCACATCATATGGCTGACATCCCTAATCGTGGCATTCTCAGGGTGGATGAATCTATCGGGGTATTTTGCATTGATACGTTCCCGGACCACCTTGGAATATTGAATGATCTTGGATGCCGAAAAATCATGCACCCCGCTAAAGTTATCCTGAGGGTCCACAATGGCGTAATAGTTCCCGCCATAGGCCACATCAAAGGTAATTTCTCCCAACTCCGGGCATTCCACCGTAAGATTTTCGGCTGCCAAATAGGATTTTACATTCACCAATTTGACCCAATCCACTTTCTTTCCTGTCTGTTGGTATTCGATCTCGACTAAACCTGCAGGGGCCTCCATTCTAATTTTTCCAGGGATTTTAGGCTGAATTAATCCTTCCTCCAAAGCAATAGTAATGGTTCCAATGGTCCCATGCCCGCACATGGGCAAACAGCCTGAGGTTTCAATAAAAAGAATCGCGATGTCATTTTCGGGCTCGTGTGGTGGAAAGAGGATACTGCCACTCATCATATCATGTCCCCTGGGCTCAAACATAAGCCCTTTTCGAATCCAGTCAAATTCCTTGAGGAAATGCTGTCGTTTTTCACTCATATTCTGCCCCAAAAGGATAGGACCTCCCCCTGCCACCAAACGTACAGGGTTTCCACAGGTGTGGGCATCCACACAAAAAAACGTCTTTCTTGCCACGGCTAGCGCTTCAACTAAATTATATCGTGTTTAAAAATACAACCTTACCTCAAGTAATTGGGCAACAATTCTTCAGGGAAGGATTGGTAACTGATCGGCCTTGCCCATCTTTTGATGGAATGGATGCCCACCGCAGTGAACCTAGAATCCGTGGATGCCGGATAGGGTCCACCATGCTGCATGGATGGACACACTTCAACCCCAGTGGGAACACCGTTGTATATGATACGCCCTACCCTATTTTGGAGCACATCGACCAAGGTTTCCAAATCCAAATCATCATCTTTTTCAGCAATCAAGGTTCCGGTCAACTGGCCTTCCAAGTTTTCAATGACCTGAAGGAGTTCTTCTTCATCCTTACACTGTACCACCAATGAAAAAGGTCCAAAAACCTCCTTGTGCATTTTGGGGTTGTCCAAAAAATCGGCCCCTGAAACCGTGGCAACTTCCGCTGGGGCATCATTGACCTTCACATCTTCACTTCTTTTGGCTATACTTTCAACCCCTTTTTGCGATGTCACCTCCTCACCATTTTTCTCGTACCCTCTTTTTATATTGGGGTGCAACATGCACTGTGGTGCAATGGCCACGGTCTTTTCAGCCAATGTTTCGACAAAGTTTTGTGTATTGGCGTCCTTGATGGTCAGCAATAATCCTGGATTGGTACAAAACTGCCCTGTTCCCAATGTAATGGAATCCGCATAGGTTTGGGCAATTTCATCGGCCCTTCGGGAAATGGCCTTGGGGGTGATGACCACGGGGTTGATACTCCCCATTTCCGCGAAAACGGGAATAGGTTCCTCCCGTTGCGAAGCCAAATCGAACAGTGCCCGACCTCCATTGATACTTCCGGTAAACCCTACTGCCTTTACCTTGGGATGTTTCACCAAGTTTACTCCCACGTCCACACCTCCGTTGACACAGGAAAACACCCCATTGGGCATTCCAGTCTCTTGGGCCGCCTTGACAATGGCCGAAGCCACCAATTCCGATGTACCCGCATGCATGGGGTGCGACTTTACGATTACCGGACAACCAGCCGCCAAGGCACTTGCGGTGTCCCCGCCTGCCGTGGAATAAGCCAACGGAAAGTTGCTCGCCCCAAATACCGCCACTGGCCCCATGGGAATCAAGGTTTTTCTTAAATCGACTTTGGGGATGGGCTTTCGGTCCGGTTCGGCCGCATCAAACGTATTTTCCCGCCAATCGTCCTGGGCCACCAACTCGGCAAAAGAACGCAATTGAAAAACGGTCCGTCCCCTTTCTCCCTTGGCTCTTCCTTCGGGAAGTCCGGTTTCGGAGATATATCTTTCCACCAATTCTTCATCCAACTCCAAAATATGATCCGCAATGGCATTCAAGAACGCCGCCCGTTGTTTTCCTGGAATCTTTCTGTAGGTCTTGAAAGCGTTCCAAGCCAATTCAGCGGCCATATCCACTTCCTCTGGGGTGGCTTCCACAAAAGTTGAAGGATTTTCCGTATTCAATTTTGGGTTCAAGGTCGTGAATTTCACATCCCCTTTCCCACTCAAGTTGTTTCCAATGTAGTTTTTACCTGTAATCATTATGCGTTACTGCTGAGATTTTTATAATCGGGCAATACGGGTCTATTCTTTAGGCCAGTTTCAATGATTTTCAACACCCGCTGTCTTTCCCCGCCTTGCAAAGGCAGTCTGGGAAGCCTCACATTCTCCGTACCTATGCCCGTGGCCACTTCGGCCAATTTTATGTTCTGCACCAATTGTGGACTGATATCCAATTCCAGCAAGGGCATAAACCATCTATAAATTTCAAGTGCCTCGTTGATTCTTCCCGCCTTTACCAATTCGTAAATGGCTACCGTTTCAGCTGGAAAGGCACAGACCAGACCGGCCACCCAGCCATCGGCCCCTATAGCCAGACTTTCCAGACCCAAGGTATCCACACCCGTGAACACTTTTACGCGGTCCCCAAAGCGGTTCTGCAATCGGATGATATTGGTAATATCCCTTGTTGATTCCTTTATCGCTTGGATATTGCTGCATTCCAGCAAATCTTCCAACATATCCAAAGTTACCTCAATTTTATAATCCACAGGGTTGTTGTAGAGCATTATGGGCAACGAAGTATTGTTGGCAATGGCCTTGAAATAGGTCACCGTTTCAAAATCGGTGGCCCTGTACCGCATGGGAGGCAATACCATGAGTCCGTCTGCACCTGCCTTTTCCGCCTGTTGTGCCATGAGAATGGCATCCTTGGTGCTTTGCTCCGCAACATTCATGACCACTGGGATTTTCCCATTCGTTATGGCCAATGAGGTTTTGATCAGGGTTTCTTTCTCATCCGGTTCAAGGGTACTGGCTTCCCCTAGGGTACCTCCCAAGATAATTCCATGGACACCTGCCTCCATCTGCGCCTTGATGTTCTTTTCAAACATGGCAAGGTCCAACTGATCATTGGTGGTGAACTTTGTGGTAACTGCTGGCATTACGCCTTTCCATTGTAGCATAACGGTATGTTTTAATCACAAAATTAGAAGAGACAGACCCAATCTTCGGTCTGAAAATTACCCAGTTCCAATACTATATTATCCTTTAAATATATTTTTTATGTATTTTATGATGATTTTTGTATCATTCTTATGAAAATACTACCCTTTAAAATACCCAAACCCAAAGATGAAGCCTTGGTGTACCAAGAGGACCGGGAAAAGGTTTTCTATGATCAACTCCATCAACATGCCGAAATCCAGATAAGCTATATTGAAAAGGGAGAAGGCACCCTCATTGTTGGGGATTCCATTAACGAATACAAGGCCAACGACATTTTGGTCATAGGAAGTTACGTTCCCCATGTTTTCCGCAGTGACACCCATACCACGAATACATCCGTCATGCGCACATTGTTCTTTGACCAAGGTTCCTTTGGAAAAGATTTTTTTGACCTTCCCGACCTTGCAGCCACCCACCCCTTCTTTCAACAATCGGTATACGGGATGAAAGTGGTTTCCCATAAGGAAAATACCATCGCTCTTTTTAAGCAGTTACGGCAACAGAACAAATTGGAACAAATTGCCTCCCTACTTTTGATTATCAACCAAATAGCGAAATCCGAAACCCAACCTCTCTCTTCATTTGTGTACAACAAGGCTTTTTCGGACGATGAGGGAAAACGCTTGAATAAGGTATTCGATCACGTCATGGATCACTACCACGAGCAAATTACCTTGCAAGAGGTTTCGGAAATAGCCCATATGAGCAAAAATGCCTTTTGCAGGTATTTTAAAAAGCGTACCAACAAGACCTTCTTTCAGTTTTTGATTGAAATACGGATAGAGAATGCCAGCAAACGTATCATCGGGCAACCCGAACTTCCTATTTCCTTGGTTTCTGAGCAGTGTGGGTTTAGCAACCTGGCCAATTTCAACAGAAAATTCAAGGAACTGAAAGGCTGCACTCCCACCCAATACAGGGCCCAATTTCAATAGAAAAGGACCCAAACCAAAATGGTCGGGTCCTTTTCATGAACATAAATAACAACCCTACCAAATAGTTATGATTTCCTCACGCCGCATTTTGCTGCCTTTGGGAATATCAAAAGCTTTGATGAATTCCTCGAAATTGGAGAGTGCACCGTTGGCCCGGTAAAAACTAGGGGAATGCGTATCTGTTTTAACTAAGTTTTCCAAGGACTTATCCCGATACTTACCTCTCCACATTTTGGCATAGGCAAGAAAAAATCGCTGCTCATCCGTTAGTCCATTGATGACTTGGGCACCTTTTTCGGCCTGATTGATCTTCATGGCTTCAAAGGCAATGGCCAGGCCTCCCAAGTCGCCAATATTCTCACCCAAGGTGAGCTTGCCGTTCACGTGGATGGAATCCAACACCACGTAGGCATCGTATTGCTCTTCTATCTTCTTGGCCCTTGCCTCAAACCGTTCCCTATCCTCTGGAGTCCACCAAGATTTCAGGTTTCCATCGGCATCATACAGGCTGCCATTGTCATCAAATCCATGGGTAATCTCATGGCCAATGATAACCCCTGCCGAGCCATAATTGGTAGCATCATCGGCATCATAATCAAAAAAAGGTGGATTAAGAATCCCTGCGGGAAAGACAATTTCATTCCGATAGGCAGAAAAATACGCATTGACCGTGGGTGGGGTCATGCCCCATGCATTGGGATCAACCTCATCCCCCAAACGGTTCAATTGCCGCAAATAGTCATGCTCCCTCAACCGGATTACGTTGCCAAAGTAATCATCGGCCTTGATGTCAACCGCAGTATAATCCAACCATTCATCGGGATATCCTATTTTCACCCCCATCTTATCCAGTTTATGACGGGCTTGGATCTTGGTCGCTTCGGTCATCCACGTATATCGGTTTATCCTTTGATGGAATGCTTGTTTCAAATTATCGATGAGTCCAATCATCTTGTCCTTGTTCCGCTTGGGAAAATACTTTTCCACGAAGAGCTTGCCCAAGGGTTGACCCAAATTTATGTCTGTAGAGTTCTGTGCCAGTTGCCAACGTGGAAACTCTTCCTCCACCCCATTCAACGTGGTTTGGTAAAAAGCAAAGCTTCGATCTCGGATGGCATTGTTCAACATGGGGGTTGTTCCCCGAATCACTTTCCATTGCATATACGTTTTCCAATCCGCAATGGAAAAATCATCCAACATCCGGTCGAACATGGCCAAAAACTCCGGTTGGTTCACGATGACATAATCTACTTCCTTCTTCAACCCCAAATCCTTAAAATACTTAGGCCAATCCACATTGAAGGTAAGCTGGTTGAGCTCGGCCATGGTCTTTTTGTTATAATTCCTTTCCGAGTCCCGAAGTTGGACCGGGCTTCTATGGATTTGGGCCATCCGGGTTTCCATTTCGACGATTTTTTGGGCCGCTTCCCTTTCTTTTCCTTGGTGTAATTGCAGCATTTTGAAGATATCCGTCATCAGTTCCAGGTATTTATCCCGAAACTCCTGATACTGTGGATTGTCTTCCAAGTAGTAGGCCCTGTTGCCTAGACTCAAGCCAGACTGACTCAGATAAAGGGCGTACATGGAACTGTTCTTGGCATCCAGAACGGTATAAGTGCTAATGGGTGCCTGAATGCCTTTGGCATATAATTTTGCGGTCAGTGTCAAGTAACCCTCTTTGGTGTTAATCTGGTCCACTTCATCCAAATATGCCTTTAAAGGCTTCAGTCCCAGATTCTCCAATCGTACCGTATCCATACAACTGGCATAGAAATCGGTCACCATCTGTTGCGTTGAACCCTTTTCATAAGGTACATTGCTCTCTGTTAGTTCTTTAAAAATCCCTTTGATGCGGTCCTGGTTTTCAAAATAGACCTCATGGAAGCTGCCCCAAGAGCCATAGGCGGCTGGGATTTCCGTGCTGTCCAACCATTGGTGGTTCACGTAGGTGTAGAAGTCGTCTTGGAGCTGTTGTTTCTCCTGTGCAAAGGCCATGGTTGTGGCCATCAAGGCCAAAACTGCCATCATCCTGTTTTTCATATGTTCGTTTTTTGAGTTGTTGCTGTGTTTTCTTTCCGATATCAATCCCAAACAAATTTCCATGAGCCATCCTCTTGGCGCTTCCAAACGGTATGGAACACCCCTTTGGCCTCCGCTGGATTGCCTTCGGCATCCTCATAGGAAAATGTGTAATACCCAAAGGTGTAGCCTAGGTCCCCGGATTTGGACACTTCTATAAACTCCGGCTTCCAAGCCAATCCTTTTGAGGTTTGGTTCTGCATAAAATCGGCAATGGCCTGCTTGCCCTCAATGAGTTGATTATTTCTCATGAGAACAGCATCTTCGGCGGCGTAGGCCACAAAGGCCTTGTTCATACCCTCTTCCTTGGCCATTTGTGCAAAAGCGGCCTCGGCATCGGCAATTTGTTGTTTCCACGTCTCCAAAACTTGGGGAAGCGGTTCTTGGGTCTGGCCACATGCCATGAGCAGTACCATGACCAAAACAGTGTATACATTGACTATTTTCATGACTTCAAATTTTAGTGGTTGGGGTTCCAATTGGGCTGGGCCTTTTTCCCGTTTACGGAATATGTATTGACCTCCTCCAAATCGGTTCCATTTTTATATCGATATTCAAATCTATGAACTCCTATTTGAGCATTGTTGACCGGGTTTTCATTAGCATCCAAATAGCTACGCTCCACCAACCTTCCTTTTTCATCATAATGGTTCTCTTCTATGGCATAACCGCCCGATCCGTTGACCATTTTGCCTTCTAGATTATGATAAGAGCCACGGACAGGTCGCCCTTTGGAATCAAATTGGGTCTTATATTCGTTAATCTTATTCGCGCCGAGTCCTATGAGGTTTCCTTCTTTGTCAAAGAAAGACCTTGCGGCCAAAAACCTCCCATCAACACCATAGGTGGTTTTGATAATGCCAATACCACTGTTGGAATTGGCAGACCCATCCTCCGTGTTTCGAAAAGTCCGTTCCACTTCATTGCCGTGTTCATCAAAACGATACACTACTTTATGAACTCCCCAGTTGGTGAGTTGTGGTTCATTGTCCTCATCAATAAAAGTGGCTTCCTGTTCCGAAAAAAAATCGGAAGGGATATAGGCTATTTTGGCAATATTGGTCATACCCCGTGTTAATCTACCATCCCTATCGTAGTTGGACCATTCCGTAAGTTGTCCGTGGGCGTTGTATCGAACCTTGGTGGTGATCACATTCGCTTCATCGGGTGTGGGGGTCTTGCCTTCTGTTCCCAAATTGGTCATTTGGGCCAGTAGACCATGCGCATTATAGGAGAACAGGGTCACAAAGTATTGGAACTCTGGGCGGTTTCGGACAAGCTCATCTTTCGTATTGTAACGCCATTCCATTACATTACCGTTCGATAGGGTCTCCCAAGCGTATTTGGCGATGCCAAAATCATTTTCAATGATGTTCCCTGCAATATTGTGAAAGGTCAGACCTGTTCTTTCTCCCTTCCCATTCAGGGCAAATCTCGCTTCGTACACATCTCCTGAAACCAAGGTTCGGTGACCAAACTCGTTGTAAAATGTTCGAATTTCTTCATTTTCTTGATAGTCAATCTTGATTTTGGGTGCCCGTACAAATCGGTCCGAAAATGGAACCAGTTTACCATTGAGCATATAGCGACACTCTACCAACCTTCCCTTTTCATCATAATCCAATTCAAAATGTTTTTTGTTGTCCACATCATGCTTCTCCATCTTCTTGGTTCCTCTGATATCGGCAAAAGGGGTTTCCCGGAACACAATACCCATGGCATATTGGGTGTGCTGTGCGGTTACCTTCAATCCACAACTCAACAGCATCAGTATTATCCAGAATAGGTTCGTTACTTTTCTCATTCAGCTCTTTTTTTCTGGTTTGATGTAATCATAAAGCCAATCGATAGGTGAGTTTCATCAAGAAAATGTTCTCCGGTTTTTGTCCAAAAATGCCCGACTCCAACCCGCGGGTCAAACTATCCGCTGGATCCATAAAATTGGATATCCCCTGCGACCAGACCAAGAACAGCTCCGATCCCGGGATGTATTCCCAACGCACCACCAAGTTGGACCGAAACTCCACCAAGGAAAAATCTGGATCATCAAAGCTGTAATCAATGGTTCCGTCCAAATTTTCGTCCACCACATACATTCCCGTATCCGACTGCTTGGTTATCTGTCCCTCTTCCAGCAATTGATAGCGATCAAAAAGGCTTTCAGCCACTGGATTGGTGATGTAATTGAAATGGGAATACCGCCCCCGAGCAATAAAAGGCTGTCCATAGTATTGAATGGTGAGGTTGGGGTTTATGGTGTAGTTCACCCGAATGGCCGCACTCAATGTTTTATTGTCTATTTCCGAAGTAACGTACCTAGGCATCCCATTGAATTGGGTCTCGGTTACATATTGGGTCTTATGGGGGTATCTGGCATACTGTGGACTAAAGGATACGCTCAGGGCATTGGAGGGTTGATAGGTAATCCCGCCCGTAAATTCAAAAATGGTAAAGTGACCTTGCTTGCCTTCCGAATAGAGCAGATCGGCACTGAACCGCAGTTTTTTACGCAAATCGGTATTGGCAATGAACCAGACAAAATTCTCCCGTGAGAGTTTAAATCGTGGACCACCTTGCAAGTGCGCTGTACGATAATTAATAGGGATATGGCCCCCTCCCACATCAAAGCCCCAGTTGTTCAAAAAAGTGCCATCGGCCCCAAATTGGTATTGCATGCGATTGCGGTTCCCCTCAAAATCAAAACTATTGAAGTAATTAAAATTGGCCCCTATTCTCCTAAACTTTCCCATCTGACGGGTAGATTCGTAGGCCACCGTATTGTATTGACGAAACTCATCGGTCTGACGCAAAAATCCGATATCATTGATCTCGAGCTCCGGAGATTTCCAGAAAGCGCCAATGGTATAGCGCAAATTGCCACCACCCACTTTTCCATACTCCAATTTCCCTCCGGTTCCCGCCAAGGAGGTTCGGGTGGAATCCACCTCCACATGACCCGCATCGGTACGTTGGAACAAATGGGTCAAAGTATTTTGGGTTGCGGCAATAGCCTCCCTGCTCCCCTTTACCTTACTAAAAATGGAATAGCCCATGAGGTAGTAGTTGCGATTGTTCCATTGGTGTTTAAAGTCCAACCCACCCGAATAGGCATCAGTATGCAGGAAATTGAGTTGGTCGGGCACATCAAACCTATTGGTGGCGGTGACAATACCGCCTATGTACGAATTGTTGTTATTAAAGTCTTTTTGCAATCGACCCACAAAATAGTTGGTGAGCGGTTCCACCAATTCCTCGCTTCGCTCCCCATTGGTATCGATTTCAGCATATTCCTTGGCCGTTAAGCTCTCCATAACCCCTATGGACCATCCTTCCTTGGTCTTTCCCGAAAATTTGGCCGCCCCCAGGATGGTGGTGTTTCCCGGTCGGTCCACATACTGGTCCCCGGTAACATTGGGGTACCCTTGTGGGGTCCTTCCTATGCGCCTTGAATAGAACAGATTGTCCGAGGCATGCGAAAATCTGTAATCAAAAATGTTCTTGTTCTCCACGAAAAAAGGACGCCGCTCCTGAAAAAATATCTGAAACCCGTCCAAGGCAATGGCCGATGGGTCGGCCTCCACTTGTCCAAAATCAGGGTTCACGGTCAAATCCAACGTAAGGTCGTTGGTCACCCCTATCTTGGCATCCACTCCTCCGTTCAATTTAAAATCATTGCCATCCCTAAAGGGATTTCCCTCTTCCTTTTCATAGGTTTTGAGCTGCGTTACCGTAAAAGGTTGTATTTCCAACTGATTTTGCGGGGTAAGGTTTTTTAATCCATGGAGCTCCCCAAACTCACTCACCCAGCCCGGGGCATCTTGGGGAATGCGTTGCCAAACGGAGCGCTCCTCATTTCTGAAATAACGCCGTAAAACCTGGAGTCCCCAGACCTGCTCCTTATCTGCATTAAACCGCAGTTGGCTCAATGGAATTCGTATTTCGGCGGTCCAACCCTCATCATCTATCTGGGTTTTTGTAACCCAAATGGGGTTCCAACTGCTGTCCCAATCTTCCCCGTTGTTAGAGATAAATTCATCTCCCCGTACCCCGGCCACCGTAGCCGTAAAGGAAAATGCAGTTCGAAGATCATGATAACTGTCAATCTCCACTTCCACCCAATCGCCATCAAAGGTATCCCTACGGCCCATGCGCCGAACAATACTGTCCGGCGCCGCATCAAAGGCCCGTATGCCGAAATAAATGTATTTGGCATCGTAAATAATCTTAAACTTGGTTTGAAAGCTAGGTGGGGTATTTTCATCAGGTCTCACCTCGATAAAATCGCCGCCCCACTCCACAAGATCCCAAACAGGGTCATCCATGGTCCCATCTATAACCGGCGTTCGTCCATCTTCAATGGCCATGGTGGTATATTTCTTTTTTTCAATGATCTGGGCTTCCAAGACCTGGATAGAGGCCAGCAAAAGAGCTGGCCACAAAAAAATCTTTCCCATGTGATTGTTTTACGCACCAGCCCGCATTGACTTCAATCCTGATGGATTGTTTTTGATATAGGTGATGACTGTCGTTTTTTGATTGATTTGATTGACATTTCCGGCTAAATTTAACTGATGCCCCCTTCCAACTTTCCAAAAAGAATTGGGTACCTGTTATTTTGATACGAGTGCACAAGTATCTGATTTGAAATGCCCTTATCCTGAAATGGAAAGGCCAATTTTCAGTTTCTGTACCCCAATTGTTTCCTATTTTCGCCTAAATTGCATCGATGGCATATAGGGTAATCATTGTAGATGACGAATTGTTGGCCCGTAAACGGATTGTCGAATTGTTGGGCACAAGGAAAGAGTTCCTGATTGAGGCAGAATGCGCCAATGGGGAGGAAGCCATTGAACAAATCAACACTCTGGCCCCCGACGTTCTTTTTTTGGATGTGGAACTGAAAGATCTTACCGGTTTTGATGTACTCCAAAGCGTTTCCCTCCAGAGCATCCCGCTCATTGTTTTTATTACCGCTTATGATAGTTATGCCATCCAGGCCTTTAACAACTATGCGCTGGATTTTCTGCTAAAGCCCTTCAAAAACCATCGCTTTTTTGAAACCTTGGACCGTATAGAGGAACGAATGAAACTCAACAACTACGGGACCGACATGAGGCAGTTTTTGTTGGATATCCAAGGAAATCTTGGAAACCCGCCAAACACCATGGCTTCACGGTTTCCCATTCGCGAGAACAACCGAACGGTTTTTTTGAACAAGGACCGTATCAAATATATCTGCGCCTCCAGTTATTATTCGGATATCCACAGTATTGAGAAGAAATATACGGTTAGGGATTCGCTGAAGAACCTAATGGTACAGTTGAATACTTCCAATTTTGTACGGATCCACCGATCCACGATCATCAATGTGGACCATATGTTGGAGTTGGTGCATTCGGATTACAACGAAATGGATGTTCGGATGCAAGATCAGGAACTGTTCCGGATCAGTAAATCATATAAAAAGGATTTTCTTAAAAAATTGGGGTTGGCACCATGAAGAAGCTTTTGAAGAAATACGGGGAAAGACCTTTGATCATCTATTTGGTGGTCTTTTACACTTTTATTGCCCTTGTGGATTTTATGCGGAGCTTTTACTTTTTGTACAGTGGCCCAAGGCGCGTCACCAACGATTTTACCGGGCTGGTTTTGGTAAGTGTTGTGGATTGGGCCTTTGTAATCCTTTTTATGTGCTCCGTTTCCTTGCTCACCAAATACCTTCTGATGAAACGGGTGTCCTGGACAAAGATCATCCCATTGCACATTGTGTTGAGTATTTTACAAAGCTACCTTGTTGGGTTTATCTCACCTTTGTTGCTCACTTACGAACTGATAACCATTGAACTAGGCTTTTTTGAAAAGGTCACCCATACCTTTTTGTTCAATGTGACCACCAACATCTTGCTCTACAGTTCCATGATTTTGATCATTTATGCCTATTTCTATCTGCAGCAGGTAAAAAATCAGGAGATACGAAACAAGGTTCTGGAGAACAGTCTGATCAAGTTCAAGCTCAAAACCTTGGAAAGTCAGCTCAACCCCCACTTTCTGTTCAATACCCTGAACAGTATTTCCAGCCTTATCCCAAAAAATCCGGATACCGCCCAGGACATGGTGGCCGATATCAGTTTTTTATTGCGAAAGTTCCTGAGTATCGATGACAAAAATTTCATCACCATTCGCGAAGAACTGGAAATCCTGGAGTACTACACCAATATTTTAAAGCAGCGTTTTCAAGAGGACCTGGTCATCACACAGGAGGTTGAGGAGTCCATTCTGCATAAACAGATTCCCCGACTGTTGATACAGCCTATCATCGAAAATTCCATCAAGCATGGATTCTCACAGGAAAACAAAAAATTGAACATACACCTGTCCATTCAGAAAAAGGAAGGCTCCATTTTGCTGTCCGTGGAAAACAATGGGAAAAAAATCCCTAAATACCCCATCTACTCCAACAGTGGTATCGGCATCATCAACATCAAGGAACGGTTGCAGGCACTGTACCACGGAAAATCCGATTTTTATTTTGAAAATATGTCCCATGGAGTAAAGACGGTGATCACCATTCCCATGGCCTAGAACGTTCAATGCATTTTTTTGGGGATTCACATCAAATATCTATGCAACAGATTCTATTTTATCCAATTACGTTTAGAAAATCCGAGTTTAGCAACAGTTTTCAAAACAATGGTTTTGTTTGATGATTTATGCTAAAGCCAACTATTTAAGTTGGCTTTAGTTCTTATAGCTACTGAAGTATGGTTAAAAAAATAGGGGTACTGCTATTTCTTGCAGTCGTAGGGCAAGCATTTGCACAAACTTCGTTCAAGGGAAAAATAGTGGATTCCAATAATGCCGCCATTGCCTTTGCCAATGTGGTGGCCATGAATAAATCCGATTCTACCCTGTTGAAAGGTGCCATCACCGATATGGACGGGTTGTTCAACATCGATATACGCCAACCACAAAACAGTTATTTATCCATTTCCTACGTAGGCTTTCAAACCAAAACCGTAACCGATCTGTCCAACACCAATTTGGGGAACATCACTTTGGAAGACCAGACCCAAGCGCTTGAAGAAGTTGCCGTGGTAGGTCAAAAACCCTTTATCCAAAAAGAACAGGACAAGCTGGTACTCAACATCGAGAACAGTATCGTGAACACGGGAAACTCCACCATGGAGTTGTTGGAAAAAGCCCCAGGAGTCATCATAGATCAAGATGATGTCATCTCCCTCAGTGGCCGTACCGGAGTGCGAATCTATATGGATGGCAAGGATACCCGTTTACAAGGGGAACAACTGGCCAATTTGTTGCGGAGCCTGCCTTCGTCCAATATTGAGAAAATAGAGATTATCACCAATCCCTCGGTTCGTTATGAGGCACAGGGTAACGCCGGAATCATCAACATCGTCACCAAAAAAGGGAAATTGTATGGGACCAATGGAAGCCTTACCCTTAGCCCGGGGTACGGACGATATTTTCGTTGGAACAGCGCCATGGACTTTAACCATCGGACTGAAAAATTGAACCTCTACGGTCAATATTCCTATACCGATCGCAATCAATACCAAGAAATTGTCATTGATCGGATATTTTTGGATGGGGACCAGCCACAAGGGTATTACGATCTTCAAAATGATTTTGAACTGCCCCTGAAAACACACACCGGAAGGCTTGGGTTGGACTACACAGTAAGCGAGAAGACCACACTCGGGGTTTTGTTCACCGGACTCAACAATAACACCAAAAATATTTCCACCAGCAACGTATTAGGGTACAACACGGACTGGAATCTAATTTCGGAGGAGAACACCGCTACGGATATCGCCTCCGAATGGAACCAGTTTACGGCCAACCTCAACGCCAGACACAACTTTGGGAACAAAAGTGTCCTCAATTTCAATTTTGATCATGCCCGTTACAGCAATTGGTCCGACCAAAAGTTTGTGTCCAATTTCGACTTTTTTGAAAGCAATACCACTGCACAGGATGTTCTTTTGGGAGACGTGGACGGTTTCCTGAACCTCACTGGGATCACTGTGGATTACGAACTGCCCTTTAAAAATGGAGACCGTTTTGAGGCTGGTTGGAAAAATACTTGGGTGAAATCGGACAATGACCTTGCCTATGTAAACGAGAACAACGGGGTTACCACCCCAAACACCAACCTTAGCAACCATTTCATCTATGATGAAGATATTTACGCGGGCTATGTGAGCTACAACATCAACCGTGAAAAATGGAATGCGCAAGTGGGGTTACGCGCCGAAAACACCTCAGTTATTGGCAATCAGGTCACCACCAACACGGTCAATACAATGGATTATTTGAACCTGTTTCCCACGGCTTCCTACAACTATACTTTTAACGAAAAGCATACCTTGGGTGTATCGGCGGGCCGGCGTATTGACCGCCCCGGTTATGGTCAGCTCAATCCCTTCCGGACCTTTGTGAACACCAACACCTACCGTGAGGGAAATCCCTATCTGCAACCCCAGTTCACATGGGTAAGTGAGGTCAATTATACCTTTAAGCAGCGTTACTATTTTGCCTTTAATGTGGGCATCACGGAAGACCATTTGACCATGGCCATCATTCGTGATGGAGACCAAGAGGTGGTCATCGTGCGTCCCATCAACATCGATAGGCTGAAGAGCTACTCCTTTGTGGCCAGTCTTCCCATACAGTTCAGCAATTGGTGGCAGAGCAATTGGAACCTCAACGCATCCATCAATGATTTTGATGGGGAGATCAACGGATTCAATTTTGATCGCAGCAATCCTGTCGTAAGCCTCAACACCAACCATAGTTTTGGCTTAGGGAACGGCTACCGATTGCAGGCCGGGGCGTTTTATCTCTTCCCACACTATGGAAGTATTACCCGGGCCGAGACCATTTCGTCCTATTCTGTTGGGCTCCAAAAAAACCTGTTCAAGGATGCCATGACCCTACGGTTCAACATCAACGATATTTTCTGGAACCAATATCCCACCGGAAGAACGGCTTTTGGCAATCTGGATGATTCATTCACCAGCTACCGGGACACCCGTTATGCCACGCTTTCCATTTCATGGCGATTTGGAAAACAGTCGGTACAGCCCGTTCGTAGAAGACAGTCCGAAATCCAACAGGAAATGGACCGGGCTCGACAACAAAACGAGGGATAACCATACATTTCCGCTTGGGGTTTGCTTTAAAAAAGTTCTAACTTTAATGCTCGAACTTTTGCGAAGTTGTATACCATCATCGACATAGAGACCACTGGGAATGGCATTAAGGGGAACAAAATCACCGAAATCGCCATTTTTAAGTTTGACGGCACCCAGATTGTGGAGGAATTCACCTCCTTGGTGAATCCGCAGTGCCCTATCCCTTATTTTATTACCGGACTTACAGGAATTGATGACCAGATGGTGCAAAATGCACCCACCTTTCCTGAAATTGCCGAAAAGGTTATGGTCCTGACGCAAGACTGCATCTTTGTGGCCCATGCCGTGAATTTTGATTATGGGGTAATCAAAGAGGAGTTTCGGCAAATTGGAATGGATTTTACCCGAAAAAAACTGTGTACGGTACGCTTGTCCCGAAAACTGATTCCCGGATTACGATCCTACAGCTTGGGAAAACTCTGCTCCGCAGTTCAAATTCCGTTAACGGACCGACACCGAGCCCGAGGTGATGCACATGCCACCACCCTATTGTTCCAAAAGCTGTTGAACACTCCCAATGCGGAACCGGTGTTCCAAAAGTTTCTCAATGCCCGAAGCCAAGAGGCCACTTTACCGCCCCACTTGCCCAAATCGGTTTTTAATACGATTCCGGCCCAACCGGGCATCTACTACTTTAAAAACCAAAATGGGGAGATCATTTATGTAGGTAAAGCCATCAACTTAAAGAAAAGGGTGCTCGGACATTTTTACGACAAGAGCGCCAAGGAAATCCAACTCTGCAGCGAAACGGCCGATATTGATTTTAAACTGTCGGGGAGTGAATTGGTGGCATTGCTCATGGAATCTGCGGAAATCAAACGTTTGTTTCCCTTGTACAACCGGGCCCAAAAGCGAACGGTTCGGCAATATGCCATTTTTCAGTACGAGGATAGAAACGGAATCACCCATTTGGCCTACAATACCCTAAAAGGGGCACCCAACCCTATAAAGATTTTTTACAACCAAACCGATTGCAGGGCCTATTTGCATGAAATGTGCAAAAATTTTGCGCTATGCCCCAAGTATTGCCATTTGCAACAAACGCAAGCGGCCTGTTCGCATCATGAGATTACCCGTTGCGAGGGAATATGTCGGGGTGAGGAACCCGTCGAGGATTACAACCAAAAGGTAAAAAATGCCATTCGAGAAACGAAATCCTTGGAATCTGAGGTCAGGATCATCAAGGAGAAAGGTAGAAACCCAGAGGAAAGCGCGGTGGTACTCATTGCAGAGGGGGTATACAAAGGGTATGGTTTTATTGACCAAGAGATGGAGGTGTCTTCTTTGGAAGATATTGAAGCGCACATTATTCCACAGAAACACACTTTGGAAACCCAACGCATTGTGGAGGCCCTATTGCCCAAGTTGGAGTCTTTTGTCCTGTAAGGGATTGACACGAATTTCACGAAGGTTTCCCTGCTATTCTGAGCGCAGCAAAGAATCTTTTTTTTAAACACGAATTGCACAAATTGACACAAATATATCCTTTGTCATTTTGAACCTTCCAATCTATTAGGGAGTGAGAAATCTAGCATGGAAAAGAGATTTCTCAATCGCAAGCTCCCTCGAAATGACAACCTAGGTAACCTCAAGTCTTTATGCGGACCTTAAAAACAGCGTCCGTATCTTTTAAGTACTGAAACCCCAGATGCATATTCTGTTGGTTTACCGAATACGGATAGAATGTAATGGGCTCAATGCAGAGCATGTTACGTACTTCGGTCCAGCACATGAACTGCCCAAAACCTTCGGTTTCTATGGTGATATTCTTTTCGTCTTTAAGTGTAATGGCAGTGCAATCTTTCACATGGAAGGCTCGGTTGCCCACCTCCAATACGTCATCCAATGAAATTTCCTTATTATTGGCGAGAATCTTGGGCGTGTTTGAATAAAGCTTGAATGCCGGGTGATAGCCCAGCATAAAGGGCATATCCGTTTCCCCGGAAATTGTGAAGGTAATTTCCAAAGTATCTCCTTTCAACAAAAAGGATTTTTTAAACCCGAAGCTATAGGGCCATACCAATTCTGGTTCGGGGGATTTTTCCGGGTATTTGGAATTTTTCACAGGAGTATTGGCCATGTAATCCTTTTTAAAAACCGCCGAGTCCACAGTTTGGGAAAGCAGCTGATATTCCAGCTCCCGAAACAGTCCGTGCTGGTCCTGAATGGCATTACCTTTTGGTACTTGAACGCGATAACCTGCTTCGTTCACAGGACCAATGATCGGAAACATTTCAGTGTCCGAGTTTCGCCATCCCGGACTTCCTTTTTGATGGATAAACTCATGGCCGTCCACTACAAAGCTTACCAACTCACCTGCATCTATGCCCACAGTGGCACTTTCACTTTTTAACTGGACCATGGATTATTGGTTTATCAATCGGTAAATAAGGATGGCGGTACGCTTGGTCAAGGCTTCAATGGTGTTAAGATTAACGGTTTCCTCGGGTGTGTGCGCCCCTGTGCCCATGGTGCCCAGACCATCCAAGCAATCCACATATTGCGCCACGAAGGAAACATCGGCCGCCCCGCGTTTTCCCGGGTCATAGGCCAATACTTCACCTTGCTTTAGATCTAAGCTTACTTGGTTCAGGGTATTCAACAATTGGAGATTGCCCTCCGTGGGCTTCATGGCGGGGTAACTATCCGTAAAACTGATGGTCGCCGAAGTATGTGGCAGGTTCTGCCCCACAATTTCGCGCATTTTGTTCCTGGCCCGTTCTTTCTGTTCTTCAGAAATGAACCGAAGTCCACCCCTGACCATCGCTTTTTGTGCTACTACATTGGTCTTTCCAAACACATCTCCCTTACTTGTGGAAGCATCAAAATTGACAAAGGTTCCGCCTAAAAGGGTTCCGGGGTTGAAGGTCAGTAGGTCCTCTCCTTTGACCTCGGTATAAAATTGGTGCAGGATACGTGAAATTTCAAAAATGGCCCCAGCGCCTACATCTTCATTGAAAATCCCGGAGGAATGGGCCCGTTTACCCTCTACTTCCACTGCCCATCCCGAAGCACCCCTTCGGGCCACGGTGGCATTGTTGAATCCTGTGGACGTTTCAAACCCGAGGGCAATATCGCTTCGCTTTGCTGCTTCAATCAAATCCTTCCGGCTAATGGACAACGGTTTTCCGGTACTTTCCTCATCCCCTGTGAAGGCTGCGATGATTTGGGCATCTTTCAACAGGCCGTTTTCCTGCAATGCTTTGAGGGCATATAGCATAATCACATCGCCTCCTTTCATATCGTTTCCGCCCGGTGCATGGGCAATGCTATCGTTCACCATTTCAAAGGTCTGAAAAGGACTATCTTCCTCAAAAACAGTATCCAAATGCCCAATAAGGAGCAGTTTTTTGCCCTTTTTGCCCGAGGTTTCGGCAAATAGATGGCCGCCCCTGTCCATATCATCGGGCATTTCTATCCATTGGGTATTAAAATTGATGGCATCAAAGGCATCCTTGAAAACCATGCCCACTTCCCTGACCCCTTCGGCATTCAGGGTACCACTGTTGATGTTCACGACTTTCTCCAAGAACTGAATGGCTTCCGTATTGTTCTTTTCAATGGAAGCGATGATTTTCTTCTCGGTCCGGGAAAGTTTTTGTGCGGTGATGGAACATGTTACAATAAGGGCAACGAAGGTTGCCAAGTGCTTGAGGCTCATAATACGATGTTTTGCCCCGAATTTATCAAATTTTACTCGATAAACCCTTTTTCGCGCATCCAATCGTCATTGAACATTTTGCCTACATACCTACTCCCATGATCATGGAAGAGCACCACGACCACATCGTCCTTGGTAAAATGTTCCTGTAATTGCAATACCCCTTTGATGGCCGCTCCAGCAGAATTTCCCAAGAACATCCCTTCTTCCCTTGCCAAGCGGCGGGTGTAAATGGCGGCATCCTTGTCCGTCACCTTGGTAAAACCATCAATGATGTCAAAATCCACATTCTTGGGTAGGATATCCTCCCCTATCCCTTCCGTGCTATACGGATAGATTTCGTTCTCGTCAAAAATGCCGGTTTCATGGTATTTTTTAAACACCGAACCATAAGTGTCAACTCCCCAAACCTTGATATTGGGATTTTGCTCTTTGAGGTATTTCCCAACTCCCGAAATGGTACCTCCGGTTCCCACACCCACCACAAAATGGGTGATCTTGCCATCGGTTTGTTTCCAGATTTCAGGTCCCGTGGTCAAATAATGGGCCTTGGTATTGCCTGGATTGTCGTATTGATTCACATACCACGAATTGGGAATTTCAGTGGACAGGCGTTTTGCTGTGGAATAATAACTTCGAGGATCGTCAGGGGCTACATCGGTAGGGCAAACATACACCTTGCTGCCCATGGCTTGGAGGATATCTATCTTTTCCTTGGACTGTTTGTCACTGATCACACAGATCATTTTGTACCCTTTTACCACTGCAGCCAGGGCCAAACCCATTCCGGTATTGCCCGAAGTTCCTTCGATGATGGTCCCGCCGGGTTTCAGGATTCCCGCAGCCTCGGCATCCTCCACCATTTGAAGAGCCATACGGTCCTTGACCGAATTTCCGGGATTGAAAGTCTCATATTTAGCCAATACCAAACAGGGCAATTCCGCTACCAATGTGTTGATTTTCACCATTGGAGTATTTCCAATCGTCTCGAGAATGTTGTTTGCATAATCCATAGTCCATACAAATATAGGTTTTTGGATAATCCGCTATACTTGACACTTTATAGTTGCAAAAATAGGCGGGGCCTTACTCGAACTTAATGGCTTTTACCGGGGTAATCTTGGTGATGATGTACGAGGGTACCAGCAGCATCAGCAGACACAATGCCATAACACCCAGATTCAAGAGTAGCACCATAGGTGCATCCAAATACACGGGAATGTAGTCAATGTAGTACTCCTCGGGATTAGGAAATTTGAACATGCGGTATTTGTTCTGAAGGAACAAAACTCCCAATCCGATCACATTGCCCCACAACAATCCAATGGTGATCAAATAGGCGGCATTGTACAAGAACACTTTTCGGATGCTCCAGTTGGCCGTCCCCAACGCTTTTAGTATCCCAATCATTTGGGTGCGTTCCAAAATCAGTACCAAAAGGGCCGTGATCATGTTTATTCCACCCACTATGACCATGATACCAATGATCAGGGCGATATTAAAATCGAACAATCCTATCCATTCAAAAATCCGATAGTACTTGGACTTGATGTTCTGGGTATCCAAATTGGAAACGGTTTTACCATAAATCTCATTGCTTTTCTCCTCAAGTTGGTCAAAATCGTCCAGAAAAACCTCAAAATTGCCCACTTGGTCCTCGTCCCATTTGTTCATGCGTTGGATATGTCTGATATCCACAAACACGTAGGTGGCATCGAACTCTTCAAAACCGCTGTCATAAATTCCAACGACTTTAAACTTTCTGTTGTTGGGTACTTGATTGGCATCCCCATCCTTCAAGAAAAAAGAAAAGAAGGAGTCACCCACTTTCAGTTGGAGACGATTGGCCATAGTTCTTGAAACCAAGGCTTCTTCATTGAGTTTTTCGGTGAAATTGGGCAATCTGCCATCCACAATATATTCGGCAAAGACCGACCAATCGTAATCCTTGCCCACACCTTTGGCCAGCATCCCCTCAAAAGTGTCTTCGGTACGGATGATCCCACCTTTGGTGGCCACGGCCTGCACATGCCGTACCCCTTCCACATTCTTAAACTCAGGATAAAAATCCTGCTGGAGTGGTATGGGTGAGAGGGAAACCTCGGAAATGTTATTGTCGTAATTGGAAATTTGGATATGGCCATTGAATGCAGCCACCTTTTCCCGTATCTTGCGTTTCAATCCAACGCCAGTAGCCAAAGCGATGAGCATCATGACCACGCCAATGGCAATTGCGGCAATGGCAATTTTTATTATAGGGGCAGAAATGCTAATTTTATCTTCTTTCCCTGTGATCAGGCGCTTGGTAATAAACAATTCTAAATTCAACGAATGCCCATTTTATCTATTTTCAAAAGTACAGTTTTATTGTTGGTTTTGGTGCTTTCCTCCTGCAGGGAACAGCAAAAAAAGGAGAATTCTGAAGTCGCAACGGTTCAAACAGAGCCTGTCCCGGAAATCAAGGTAGCTGCCAATAGAACGGAAGTTTACCTGCCTTTGCTCCAAGGTAAAAAGGTGGGAGTTGTGGCCAACCAAACCAGTGTGGTCTTTAATGATAAAGGGCATGTACACTTGGTGGATTCCTTGCTTTCACTTGGGGTCGATGTAAAACAGGCCTTTGCCCCCGAACACGGATTTAGGGGTGAAGCCGATGCCGGGGAACACGTTACTGATGGAGTGGATGCCAAGACAGGACTTCCCATTATTTCCCTCTATGGCAAAAACAGAAAGCCTTCCAAAGAGCAATTGGACCAATTGGATGTAATGGTTTTTGACATCCAGGATGTGGGTGTTAGATTCTACACCTATATCGCCACCCTTCAACTGGTAATGGAAGCCTGCGCCGAACACAATACTCCCATCATTGTGTTGGATAGACCCAATCCCAACGGACATTATGTGGATGGGCCCACCATGATGGAGGAACACAAAAGCTATTTGGGACTTAATCCCATTCCACTGGTATACGGGATGACCATAGGTGAATACGCCCAAATGTTGAATGGTGAAAACTGGTTGGAAGATGGGAAAAAAGCTGACCTAACCGTTATCACCCTTGAAAACTATACCCACGAGTCTGATTACCACCTACCTATACGACCTTCCCCCAACCTTCCTAGCGATGTGGCCATTACCCTCTACCCCAGTTTAGGGCTTTTTGAGGGAACCAACGTCAATGCCGGCCGGGGAACGGAGTTTCAGTTTCAACGATATGGAGCTTCTTTTATGGATAGTACCCAATATGATTTCAGCTATGTGCCTGCTCCCAATTTTGGGTCTAAAACCCCTAAGGAAGATGGAAAAACCTGTTATGGAAAAGACCTTTCCAAAATGGAACGGATGAACGAGGTTTCGGTGAAATGGGTCATGGATGCGTACAACAATACCTTGGACAAATCCAAGTTTTTCCTTACCAGTGGATTTACCAAACATGCCGGTACACCTTTGCTTCAGCAACAAATTGAGCAAGGCCTCTCTGAAACTGAGATCAAGGCCACATGGCAAGATGACCTTACGGCTTTCAAAAAAATCCGGGAAAAATATTTGATTTACGATTAACCTTCCGTGGTTGGTCGTCTATATTTATGAAAGGGTTGTTTTAGCAATCCTTTGATACTGCTGTTCTCCTTTTCATCCGGAAAGGTATCCACGCCGTACACAATTTGGTCGGTGTCCATGGTCATATAGGTCCCGAACAGACGGTCCCAGATAGAAAAAATATTACCGTAGTTGGAATCGGTGTAGGGCAATTGGTAGTGATGGTGCACTTTGTGCATATCCGGGCTTACAATGACCCAGCTTATGGCCATATCCATTTTTTTAGGCAGTCTAATGTTGGCATGATTGAACTGCGAAAGCACCACCGACAAGCTTTGGTACAGCATGATGATACCAATAGGGGCTCCAACAACAAAAACCCCAATCAGGGTAAACGCATACCGAATTAAACTCTCCAAAGGATGGTGTCTATTGGCAGTAGTGGTATCCACGTTATGGTCCGAATGGTGCACCAAATGGACCATCCACAGCGGTTTTACCTTATGCTCCACCCAATGGGCGGTATACGCACCGATCAAATCCAAGAACATGACCCCAAGCACCACATAGAGCCACAAAGGCATTTCTGGGAGCCAATTGATGATCCCAAAATCATTGGTCACGGCCCAATCCGAAGTTTTCAGGAGTAAAAAAGCCAAAGGAAAATTCACCAAAATGGTGGTCATGGTAAAGAAAAAATTGGGGACGGAGTGCCTCCATTTTTTATATGGTACGCTAAAAAGAGGCATGATGCCCTCCAAAATCCAGAAAAAGGTAATTCCACCCACCAAAATAAGGCTTCGATGCCAAGAGGGAATGGTTTCAAAATAGGCCATTAACTGTTCCATATTCCCAAGATATGAAAAATCATCAAAGCTTGATGCGCTTTTTCATTTCTTCCACAATATGAAAAGCGGCGGGGCAAATGGCCACATTCTTCAGCGTAAGGTTGTTGATCTGCTGGAATTTTTTCCGGTCCGTATGCGGAAACTCACGGCATGCTTTAGGCCGTACGTCATAGATGGAGCAATAGTTATCCACTCCCAAAAAAGCGCAAGGCACTTCCTGCAACACATAGTCGTTCTCCTCGTCCATCCTAAGATATTGATCAATGAACTGGGAAGGTCGCAATCTAAAGTGTTTGGCAATTCGTTCAATATCCACGTTGGTAAAAAGGGGGCCCGTGGTCTTGCAACAATTGGCACAGGAAAGACAGTCCGTTCGCTCGAACTCCTCATGGTGCAATTGCTGCATGGTATAATCCAAATCCTTGGGAGGTCGCTTTTTTAGTTTGGCGAAGAATTTTTTGTTCTCGGTATGTTTCTCCTTGGCCTTTTTGGGCAGTTCTTCAAGATTTTCATCCATAACAAACAAACTTATCCATTTTAAACCTTACTCTGCAATTAAAGTCACACCTTTGTAGCAGATAAATCCCCACCATGGCAGATGTTTTTGGAATGGCCTTGATGGATTACCACCAAGGAAACTACACAGAGGACATTATCACCCACTCTTCCTTGGATGAGGAGGACACCATTCCCCTTCCCTATTTGTTCCGTGACTATGCAAAAATGCCCCCATTGGAAAAAAAAGCGCTTGCCTTGGCCAACGGAAAAGTGCTCGACATTGGTTGTGGAGCGGGAAGTCATTCCTTATATCTTCAAAAAAAGGGTTTGGAGGTCACTGCTTTGGATCACTCCGCTGGAGCGATTATGGTTTGCCAAGAACGAGGGGTTAAATCAACGGTGAACAATGCCATCCTCGACTATACCGATGAAAAATTTGATACCTTGCTCTTGCTCATGAACGGTATTGGTTTGGCCGGTAAGCTCAACAATTTAGGGAGGTTTTTACAACATTTGGCTTCATTATTGCTGCCCAATGGACAGATATTGCTGGATTCCAGCGACATCATTTATATGTTCGACCAAGATGAGGATGGGGGCTATTGGATTCCCAATACTGGTCAATATTATGGGGAAGTGGAGTTTACCATGACTTATAAAGGACACAAAAGTGATTCTTTTACATGGCTTTATTTGGATTACAATACCTTGTCCAATGCATGCTTGTCCCATAATCTGAATTGCGAGCTGGTGAGTTCAGGACAGCACTATGATTATCTGGCCCGAATCACCAAAAAATGATACTAGATTCTGTAATGCAACGTTTTATCTTATATTCACTGTTATGAAAAAGAAAAACTTCCTTTATCTCCTTTCGGGAATGGCTTTGTTCATAAACTGTTCCAAGGATAGTGATATTACATCGGACCCCAACTCCCAAGGAGTGAACAAATCGGCCAATCTATTGGCCACGGGAGCATCCGCCAACGACCTATTGGCCAATACCAATTACAGTAATTTATTGATTGAGATAGGCTATGTGTCCGGGTTTCGGCCAACCGCGGAGGCCATGGCTGCCTTTGAAGCATTTTTGAGGGCCAGAACCTTTAAAGCATCCATTGAGTTTACCTACAAAGAACTTTCCTCCCCCAACCAAGAGTCGTTGACCAATGAGGAAATAGCAGAAATGGAAAGTGAAAACAGGACCGTCTACAACACAGGCGATACCATGACCCTATATATCTATTTTGCAGACTCACCCTCTGAAAATGATGACGAAAGTGAAGGTCTGGTGACCCTAGGCGCAGTGTATCGAAACACCTCCATGGTCATCTATGAAGCCACCATACGTGAGCTGATCGGAAACAGTGTCACCATCAGTGTGGCTGATGTTGAGACAGCTACCTTAAATCACGAATTTGGCCATTTATTGGGGCTTGTCAACCTAGGGACCACTCCCGTTAACCCAGGACATGAAGACACCGAGGTGGATGAAACCCAAGGTGAAATTGGAAACAACCACTGCAATGTGGAAGGGTGCCTTATGCGCGCTGAACTACAATTTGGCGGTTCTTTGGCCAAAATGATGCGCAGCAATGTCTCCAAAGGCTTGGCCGCAATCCCAGAACTTGATGCGGAATGCATTTTGGACCTTCAATCCAACGGGGGACGCTGATTACTATAAATTAAGGGATATTCAAATATTTATGGGTCTGCAACGAAACTTTCCATTTGGGGTGTTGCATCACATAGTCCACAATCATGGGGACTATTTTTTCGCGAACACTCCATTCCGGCTGTAAATAAAGGATACAATCTTCTTTGACCTTAGCGGCCTGTTCTTCGGCAAAAATAAAATCATGCTTATTGTAGACAATGACCTTTAGCTCATCTGCCTTTTCATAGATTTTGTCTTCGGGTAATTTGTTTTTTTTTGGAGAAAGACAAATCCAGTCCCAAATCCCGGTGAGGGGATAGGCTCCCGAAGTTTCAATATGGGTTTGCAGGTTCCTTGCTTTCAATCCCTCGGTCAAGGGACCCATATCCCAAGTCAAGGGTTCCCCTCCCGTGACCACTATGGTATTGGAATATTTTGCCGCATGGTCCACAATCTGGTCCACAGCCGTTGGAGGATGGGTCTCGGCATTCCAGCTTTCCTTCACATCACACCAATGGCATCCAACATCGCACCCCCCTACCCGTATAAAATAAGCAGCCGTACCTTTATGGTATCCCTCTCCTTGAATGGTATAAAATTCCTCCATCAAGGGAAGCATCAAGCCCTTGTCCACCAAATCCATAACATTGTCTTCAACCATAGTGCAAAGATAGGCATAGTCTTGTTCACCGCATCTTTTCTCTTTCCCATAAATTCCCCTATTTTTATCCCAAATTCATCGCAATGGACAACAAAGAAAAATTCTTTGAGCAAATAGAGCAGGGGTATACCACCAAGGGTGACTATATTACAGTTGGAGCGGGTATGTTGGATGGGGAGACCATTACCAACGCATTTATAAAGATTCCCTTGAAAACCCTTAACCGCCATGGTCTCATTGCAGGTGCCACCGGTACGGGAAAGACCAAAACGTTGCAGGTACTTGCCGAAAATCTATCCGACAAAGGTATCCCTGTCCTACTGATGGACCTTAAAGGGGATCTTAGTGGAATTGCCCAACCCAGTCCCGGACATCACAAAATTGATGAACGACATGAAAAAATAGGACTCCCTTTCGAAGCCAAGGGGTTTCCTGTTGAGATTTTATCCCTATCCGAACAGGATGGCGTACGTCTACGGGCCACCGTTTCCGAGTTTGGACCTGTGTTACTCTCGCGAATTTTGGACCTTTCGGTAACCCAGGAAGGTATTGTGGCCGTAGTCTTCAAATATTGTGATGACAACAAGCTACCACTGTTGGACCTGAAGGATTTTAAAAAGGTCCTCCAATATGCCACTGGAGAGGGCAAAGAGGAATTCCAAAAAGATTATGGTCGTATCTCCACCAGCTCTACGGGTACCATTCTGCGTAAAATCATTGAATTGGAACAACAGGGGGCCGATATTTTCTTTGGGGAAAAATCCTTTGATGTGGAAGATTTGGTGCGTATCGATGAGAATGGAAGGGGGTATGTGAACATTATTCGATTGACCGATATCCAAGACCGACCTAAATTGTTCTCAACATTCATGTTGAGCCTATTGGCCGAAATCTATTCCACTTTTCCCGAACAAGGCGATAGTGAACGACCCGAGTTGGTCCTCTTTATCGATGAGGCCCACTTAATTTTCGACAATGCTTCCAAAGCCCTTTTGGACCAGATAGAAAGTATTGTAAAGTTGATTCGTTCCAAGGGTATTGGACTCTATTTTGTGACCCAAAACCCCACCGATGTGCCCGATGAAGTGCTGGCACAATTGGGCCTTAAGGTACAGCATGCGCTCCGCGCCTTTACCGCCAAGGATCGGAAAGCCATAAAGCTCACCGCACAGAACTACCCCATTTCCGAGTTTTACGACACTGCGGAAGTCCTTACTTCATTGGGAACGGGGGAAGCCCTGGTCTCAGCATTGGACGAAAAGGGACGGCCCACCCCTTTGGCCGCCACCATGATGCGGGCACCCATGAGCCGTATGGATATTTTAACCGATGCCGAGCTCAAGGACGTTCTGGACCAATCCAAATTGATCAAAAAATACAATGAGGAAATCGATAGGGAAAGTGCCTATGAAATCCTCAATGAAAAAATTGAAAAAGCCGAAAAAGAGGCCGAAAAGGAAAAAGAACATAAAACCACTTCCAGTAGATCCACTACCCGAAGGAGCACACGGATGAATCCTGTGGTCAAAGTATTGACCAGTGCCACCTTTATTAGGGGAGTTATGGGGGTATTGAAAAAAGTAATTCGATAACAACTTATGAAAAGAATAGTACAGGCCTTAACCGTTATGGCCACCTTATTGATAGCATCCTGCGAAAAAAATACCACATTCCTTATTACCGAAAACAGTGTAGGCCCGCTGGAGAAAAGCTCAGCTGTTTCTGAATTGGAAACCCTATTTACAGGGGATTCCATTGTGCGGGACACTGCTTTGGCCCAGCTGGGTTCCAGCAACAAAAAGATAGAAGTCTTTGAAAAAGGGGGACAGCATTTGCTGACCCTAACTCCAAGTACCGATAGCATTCCCACCATTACCAATGTGAGGATCATGGACCCCAGATATCTATCGGACAAAGGCATTGGTTTGCAGAGTACGTTTGGGGAAATTCAGAAAAAATATCCCATTAAAAAGATTGTGACCACTTTGAACAGTATCGTGATCTTTCCAAAGCAAAGTAATCTGTATTTCACCTTGGATAAAGAAGAGTTGCCCGCCGACCTGCGCTTTACCACATCAAATATTGAGGCCGTGCAAATCCCCAACGAGGCCAAGATCAAATATTTAATGTTAGGTTGGGAATAACCAAACTACGGATTAAATCAAACCGTAGCGTTCCCGATTGGCCAGTACTTTTGGACTGTTGGCCTGCATCCATTCGGTAAGCTCCAGTAATTTCCCCACATAGGATTGCCCAAATTCCGTGAGGCTATACTCTACCCTAATGGGTACTTCGGCATAGGCTTTTCGGGAAATATAGCCATCGGCCTCCAGCACTTTCAGGCGTTGGCTCAAGACTTTGTTGGAAATACCGTACACATACTTTTTGAGTTTATTGAAACGCAGTTCCGGAAAATAGCCCAACCACAGAATGATCAACGTACTCCATTGGTCCGATGCCACAGACATCACATCCCGGACCGGACATAGCTCAGGTGGGTTTTTATAATCAATGTGCCCGAACATTTTTTCCAACTTTTTTGACATCCTAACTTTCTGATTTTCAGCAATAGTTTCTGTTTCCATACTTAGTTGGGGTTGAGTGACTTCTTTTTTCTTTGGAAATGAATCAGTAATTTTAGTTTCCATTAAAGAGTAAGTTACAAAAAGTAACCATAATGAAAAAATTGCTGAACAAAATAGTTCCCTTGGCTTACGGACAATATTTCAATGTCTATACCCTTGTTGCCCCTAAAAAAGCGGCTCACAGAGCGTTTTGTTTGTTCTGCACGGTTCGAAAAGGACGTGTACAGCCCCAACAGGCCCAATATCTGGAAGAAGCCAAGCATACTGTTGAAGAAGTGGCAGGACATGAAATACAATCCTATCACTGGCCCGGTGAAAAGGAAACGGTGTTATTGGTGCATGGATGGGAGAGCAACACGTTTCGCTGGCGGAACCTTATCAAAAAACTCCAGGAGGCCAACTTCAACATTATTGCCTTTGATGCGCCATCCCACGGCCACTCTACCGGCAACCTCCTCTATGTACCCCTCTATGAACAAGCCGTACATCATATGGTCAAAAAACACGACCCCAAACACCTCATTGGACATTCCGTGGGAGGTATGACCTTGATGTACAATGAATATAAAAACCCCAATCCTAAGGTTGAAAAAATCATCACCATTGGATCCCCTTCCGAGTTCCATGAAATCATGGACCACTTTCAAAACATATTGAAGTTCAACGACCGTGTCATGAAATCCTTGGACCGCTATATCCTAGACCGGTTTGGGTTTCGGATAGAGGAATTCTCCACATCCAAATTTGCCCAATCCAACCAAAAACAAGGGTTGCTGTTCCATGATGTGCTGGATGCCGTTGCCCCCTACCATGCCTCGGCAGCAGTACATGAGCAATGGACCGGGAGTACTTTGGTAAGTACCGAAGGACTGGGCCATTCCATGCACCAAGATGATGTGAACAATCAAATCATAGAATTTTTGGAAGCCTAGGGAAGAAATCCTAATTTTCAGAAAAAATCACCATGCAGCAAATTACCCCCTTCCATGTTGCCATTCCCGTCCACAATCTGGATGATTGCAGGACCTTTTATAGGGATGTTCTAGAGTGTGAAGAAGGCCGAAGCAGTGACCATTGGGTAGATTTCAATCTTTTTGGTCATCAGTTGGTCATCCATTACAAACCCAAGTCGGAAGAAGAGCTCCATACCAATCCGGTTGACGGCAAAAATGTTCCCGTACCCCATTATGGAGTGGTCTTGCCTTGGAAAACGTTTGAATCCTTCTCAGAAAAATTGAAGGACAAGGGGATTGAATTCATCATTGAACCCTATATCCGATTTAAGGGAGAAGTTGGGGAACAGGCCACTATGTTCTTTTTGGATCCTGCAGGAAATGCCCTAGAGTTCAAGGCTTTTAAGGATATGGGACAATTGTTCGCCAAATAAAATCAATCCAATAGTAATCCTTTACGTCTCACCCACAAGTGGGCAAATACCATGTTGGGCACCCAGCAAAGCCAGGCCACAATCTTGTAGGCAATCAAGAACTCACCAAAGGTCAATGTCAGTAACGGCAACCAAATACGAAGTGTTACCGCTGCAAAACAGGCCGCATAGCTGTAAATCATCATTCCCTGATGCAAGGACAGGTCTTTTTTTCTGATGGCCGTGTATGCCCGTCCTGTGGTGTACAACCAAATCAGACCCAGACCAATAAACCCAAGTGAAGGGATAATTCCTCCCGTTGCATAAAAGCCCAAATATACTCCGCAGACTCCACTGATCATGGCTGAACCCACATACACCTTTCCCAAGGTTCGATGTAGGCTAAGGTGTTTGGAACGCAAGCTTTTGCTAAACTGCGACCATCCCATCAACAAGGCCAAGCCTCCAAAGGAAATATGCCCGTAGAAAGCTATACGCCAAATTTGATTGGCCAAAAGCTCCTTGGTTTTCCCGGCCAGAAGACCAAAATCCCCAGAAGCAAAAACATAGGACAAGGGGTATAGTCCAATACCAATGGCCAATAAAGCGAATACCATCCAAGCTACCCTGTTTCTAACCGTACCGGCCATACCTTTTGATTTTCAGGTAGGTAAGTTATCGAATATTTGGTTGAAAAAACAAGAATCAAAAACCTAAATCGTTATATACAGTGATGAACCGGCCATTGTGCCTCCCAAATCCTATCATCATGAAAATAATATTACTCTTGATCACCGTACTTTTTTCGTCTATGGCGGTAACCAGTTGCACCAATGAAGAGGGCGAAACCGAATTTGATCATATCACTCCTGATGAGGAGCAACAGACTCTACTGAAAAGTATGGAGGCCGAAAATGTGAATTAGGCCTCTTTGGTCTTGTGCCTTTCCCTGGCCAAAAGGGTGTTCTTCAACAACATGGCAATGGTCATGGGGCCCACTCCTCCAGGAACCGGGGTGATGTAGGATGCTTTTTTACTTACATTTTCAAAATCGACATCACCGGTGATGTAATACCCTTTTTCCTTGGTTTCATCAGGAACACGGGTAATGCCCACATCGATGACCACTACGCCGTCCTTGACCATATCTGCCTTAAGGAAATTGGGGACTCCCAATGCCGAGACCACAATATCGGCTTGTAAGGTAATCGATTTAAGGTCCTTGGTCCTACTATGGGTCAAGGTTACCGTGGCATCGGCTGCCTTTCCTTTCTGACTCATCAAAATACTGATGGGCCTTCCCACAATATGGCTCCTACCGATCACTACGGCGTGTTTTCCAGAGGTGTCCACATCGTATCGGCGCAGTAGCTCCATAATACCAAAGGGAGTAGCCGGAATGAACGATTCCATATCAAGCGCCATTTTACCAAAATTGGTGGGATGGAAACCGTCCACATCCTTATTGGGGTCAACGGCCAACAATACCTTTTCCTCATCAATATGTTTGGGCAGGGGCAACTGAACAATATATCCGTCAATATCCGGATTGGCATTAAGTTCCGCTACCTGCTTCAATAGGGCATCTTCCGTGGTGTCTTCGGGAAGGTGGATCAAGGTGGACTCAAAGCCTATTTTTTTACAAGAACGCACTTTACTGCCCACATAGGTTAGGCTAGCGCCATCATTCCCCACCAAAACAGCGGCCAAATGGGGTACTTTTTCCCCTCTTTCTTTCATCTGGGCCACCTCAACGGCGATCTCTTCTTTGATTTGGTTTGATATTTTCTTTCCGTCAAGGATTTCCATGGTCTGGTTTTGGTTTTTTTGGTAATTAAATAGTGGTTCTATTGTCTGATTTCAGATATCTGATTTCCGAAGTCTAGTGTCTGATAAAATTATCGCATGTTCTGCATCATCTGCATCATCTTCTTGCCGCCTCCGCCTTGCATCATCTTCATCATTTTGCTCATTTGGTCAAACTGTTTCAGCAATTGATTGACTTCTTGGATGGAAGTACCGCTTCCCGCAGCAATACGTTTTTTCCTGCTGGCATTGAGTTTTGAAGGTGTAGAGCGTTCATCAGGCGTCATGGAATGGATGATGGCCTCGATATGTTTAAAGGCATCGTCATCAATATCCAAACCTTTTAGGGCCTTTCCCGCACCGGGAATCATTCCCATAAGATCTTTCATGTTCCCCATGCGCTTGATCTGCTGAATCTGACTTAGAAAATCATCAAAACCAAACTTGTTCTTGGCAATTTTCTTTTGGATTTTACGGGCCTGCTCCTCATCGAACTGCTCCTGGGCACGTTCCACCAAGGAAACCACATCTCCCATTCCCAAAATACGGTCGGCCATCCTTGAAGGGTGAAAAACATCAATGGCCTCCATTTTTTCACCGGTACCGATGAACTTGATGGGCTTGTCCACCACGGACTTGATGGAAATGGCAGCACCCCCTCGGGTATCACCATCCAGTTTTGTTAAGATGACCCCATCAAAGTTGAGCACATCGTTGAAGGCCTTGGCCGTATTCACCGCGTCCTGACCTGTCATGGAATCCACTACAAAAAGGGTCTCCTGGGGCTCAATGGCTTTATGGATGTTGGCAATCTCGGTCATCATCTGTTCATCCACGGCCAAACGGCCAGCGGTATCCACGATCACCACATTGCAACCCAAACTTTTGGCGTGTTTTATACCGGCCTTGGCTATGGCCACGGGATCATTGTTCTCCCGATCGGAATATACCTCGACCCCTATTTGCTCCCCAACTACATGCAACTGGTCAATCGCGGCGGGACGGTACACATCACAAGCCACCAATAACGGCTTTTTGCTTTTCTTGTTTTTAAGGTAATTGGCCAATTTTCCAGAGAAGGTGGTCTTACCGGAGCCTTGTAGACCGGACATCAAAATCACGGATGGGTTTCCTGACAGGTTGATATCCTCGGCATCGCCCCCCATAAGCTGCGTAAGCTCGTCCTTGACAATCTTGACCATAAGTTGGCCGGGCTGCAGGGTGGTCAATACATTCTGACCCAATGCCTTTTCCTTTACGGTATTGGTAAATTCCTTGGCTATCTTAAAGTTGACATCGGCATCCAAAAGGGCCCTACGAATTTCCTTAAGGGTCTCCGCCACATTGATCTCGGTAATCTGCCCATGTCCTTTGAGGACGTGGAGCGCCTTATCCAGTTTATCGCTTAAATTGTCGAACATGTTCTTACTTCAGTTTAAAAGAGGGACAAATTTAAGAATAATAAAAAAGAAAAGGACGGCTTTGGGGAGAGCCGTCCTTTTCAAACTAACAGATTGGGGTAATTTTATGGTTTTTCGAAGACCAATATCTCCGTAGAACTCTCTTGTTCGTGTACCAATTCAATTCTGTTGGCTTCCACCATGTTGATGTACCAGTCCTCGGTAAGTTCTCCCAAAGAGCCTTCTGCACCTAAATTCAAATAGAATTTCAGCACTCCATCATGGTTTCTCAACACCCTCCACAAGCCGGTATTTATCACACTGGCATCCATGGATACCTCTACTTGGTTCAGCGTGTCAAAATTAAAGTCCATGGAACTGTATTCACTGGTAATGTCCACACTATTTTCCTTGTATTGGGCCACCACCCATGGTCCACCCATCATGATGTTTCTGATTTCGGCCACGTCCTCATCATCGGCATTGTCATTACAGACCCGTTGCAGAATCAATTCATATCCAATATCCTCAACATCAAATTTGAGCCTATCATTGGCAAGGTCTCTTAAAGGCCATTCAAAGCTGACCCCTGGCTCATCACCCATAGTAATCATAAGCGACAAGACCAACTGGCTGTTAAGACCAATCTCCCAAGTACCTTCTGAAGTGGATACCCCATTGCTGAGGGTGACCACACCTTCTGCCATGAACTTGAATTCATAACCCAACAATCTTTCGATTTCCTCACCTTGGTTTTTCACCTTTTTGATGATCCACGAGCATTCACCCAGAATAGCCCTTAAAGTTTCAGGATCAGGTTGTTCGCCTAAATTGAGGTCGCATCGTTGTTTTAGGACAATTCTATTTCCTCCTTCAGCGAAGAGTTTGATCTTCCCTTCTCCTATTTCATAGACCACCCATTCCAAGTTAAAATCAACAAGGGTATCAAATTCCAAGGTCAGCAAGGGTCCATGATCGGACTGGGTTGTACTCCAAGTACCATTAATGGTATTTCCCGTGGCTACTTTTACAACTACGGAACCATCTTCAGCAAAAGTCATCAAGTATTCAAAATATTGACCGGTTTGGTCCACATCGTCACGAAGTACTTCTCGCACTTCCCATGGGCATTCCACCAAATAGGCATCCAAGCGCTCTTTGGTAAAATCATCATCGTTGTAATCATCATCATCGTCCTCGTCACAATCGTCCTTGGCATTGCTCAGGGCAGCGGCCAGTGCCGTATTGTTCTCGACAACAATTTCAGTACCGTCATATTTTTTCAGGGTAATAGGAAAGTCGATACTCACCAAGGCATTATCCTCAAGTTCTGAGAAGAACTTTCTCATTTGTTCATCGCTTTCAATCTTGACCTCCCCGGACAATTGGTTGTTCACATCAAAAGTGAAGAGCGTGATGGGGTAGACAAAATCGATACATTCAATATCATCATCGTCACCTCCTTCAAGGCATTCCCTGGCCATTTCTTCCAGTTGATCCTTGCTTTGGATTATAATTTCACTGTAATCGGAAAGGGTAATAGTGATTGGGAAAATGATATCCAAAATATCATCATCATCATCCAACTCATCAAAGATTTCTTCGATGGTGTGGAGATCCTCCTTTGAATCGATGGTGACCTGGATACCGTTCACCTCAACGGTATAGGGAAACTTAAGGGCAAAACAGCTGGCCCGATCCACAATATTGTCATACGAGCCATCTTGGGCGGATGTTTTTTGGATCAATTGGGCCGTGTTGGAATTGGCAATGATGGTTTCTTGTTCTTGGGGACCTCCAACTTCTTCGAACTCATCTTGGCAAGCGGTAAAATTTAGTGCCAAAAGAAAAAGGCCGGCGTAAAAGAAGTTGCTTATCAACTTTTTCATAACAATTTGAATTTTGGGGTTAGAATTCATTCTTAAAACAACTCCCTAAAAAAAAACCCTACCCTTTCTTAAATTTTTTAAAATATCTTTGAGATGGAAACAAACTTCTTCCCATGAGCAATGTTTGCGAAGACCACATCTTCAGTTCCTTATTCAAGGCCCATTCCAAAACGGTATTCAATTACATCTATTATAAGTTTGGCAATGCCGAAAAAGCGAATGATGCCGTACAGGAAGCTTTTGTAAAGCTTTGGGAGAATTGTGCCAAGGTAAGCCCGGAAAAAGCAAAATCCTATGTCTATACGGTAGCCAACAATCTGTATTTGAATGTGATCAAGGCCGAAAAAGTGCGGTTGAAGTATGCCAATGCTGTGGACGACCATTCTTCCAACCTCTCCCCAGAGTTCTTGATGGAGGAAAAGCAATACCAAGAAAAATTGGAAAGTGCATTGGCTTCCCTTCCCGAAAACCAACGCACCACTTTTTTATTGAATAGGATCGATGGAAAAAAGTATGCGGAAATTGCCGAGATGGAAGGGGTAAGCATAAAGGCTATTGAAAAACGGATGCACTTGGCCTTAAAAAGTTTGCGGGAACAAATAGATGGGATATGATACAATGGACAATTCACAATTAGCAATTATCATTAACTATTATTGAACATTGCTAATTGAACATTGTAAATTGAAAAAGTAGGGTTTTTTAAAAGAGTGTTGTTATAATAAGGTAAAGCATAGAAACCATGCAAGAAAATTACTTGGCAAAATGGCTTAGCGGAGAGCTTTCCGAGGAAGAGCTCGCGGAATTTAAAAAGTCCGACGAGTATGCTTCCTATCAAAAGCTCAAGGAGGTTTCAAGCACATTGAAAGCTCCTGATTTTGATATGGACCAAGCTTTTGAGCGCATCAACGAGGAGCGCATGGGCCAAACCCCAAAGGTCATTACCCTCAACCCGTTCAAAAAATTCCTGAAGGTAGCTGCTGTCATCGCTATTATGCTTGCCGGTTCCTATTTCTACCTCAACACTTTGGATGAATCCATCAGCACGCAATTTGCGGAACGTACCGAGGTGACCCTTCCAGACAACTCTGAGATTTTCCTCAATGCCGATTCCCAGATTTCTTATAGCAAAAAGAATTGGGACAAGGAACGAAACGTATCCTTGGACGGGGAAGCCTTCTTTAAAGTAGCCAAAGGAAAAAAATTCACCGTGGCAACAGACCATGGAACCATAGCGGTATTGGGCACCCAGTTCAATGTGGAAAACCGCAAAGGTGTTTTTGAAGTCACCTGTTACGAAGGCTTGGTAAGTGTTGTGTACAATGACCAAGAAACCAAACTGCCCGCTGGTGCTTCGTTTTTGGTCATCAACGGGAAATTAGTAGATACCTCCCAGCCCAAGGAAACCCAACCCTCTTGGATGAACAATGAAAGTAGCTTTGAGGGCATTCCGTTGGAATATGTGTTCGCCGAGTTGGAAAGACAGTTCAATGTCCAGGTAACAACTGAAAATGTGAATACTGAATTGCTTTTTACAGGCACTTTCAACAACACAGACCTCAATATGGCGTTAAAAAGTATAAGTACCCCCTCCCAAATCCATTACAAAATTGAGGGTGATAATGTACTTTTCTATGCTGGGAACACTCCGCAATAGCCAGTTCTGCCTTTTGTTGGGCTTTTTACTGTTCTTCCTTACCCTACCCGCCCAGGAAAAACAGCAAACCTCTATGGGCCTTATTCCCTACATAAAAAGCTTGGAGAATCGGTTCAATATCAAATTTTCATATCTCAATGAGGATTTGGATGATTTCTCCCTTATCGTTCCCGAGAACAAAGTCAGTTTGGAAGATATTTTGGACCATATCGAATCCAAATTCCAGATACGGGCAGAAAAACTCGATGAACGCTATTATACCCTGACCAAAAGTTCCCATGTATCCCTTTGCGGAACCGTATTGGACAACTTTGCCGAAAACACCATTCCAGGGGCCTCCTTGGAAATCTTGGGGACCCAAATAGCACAAACCACGGATGCCGATGGGAGTTTTTCCATGAACAACATACCTAGGGACGCCTCCTTGAAAATTCGATATTTGGGTTACCTCACCAAGTACGTCACCATTGAAGAATTGATCAGCCAAGGACCCTGTGCAAAAATCCTGATGGCCCCGCACTACGAACAATTGGATGAGGTCATTGTGTACAAATATTTAACCACTGGTATCATCAAAGAGCAAGATGGGAGCATTACCCTGAACACTGCAGAATTTGGAATCCTACCTGGGCTGATTGAACCGGATGTGTTACAGACCGTTCAAGCGCTGCCCGGCATAAAGAGTATAGATGAGACCGTATCCGATATCAATGTGAGGGGTGGCACCAACGACCAGAACCTCGTACTGTGGAACGGCATAAAAATGTACCAGTTCGGGCATTTTTTTGGGTTGATATCCGCTTTCAATCCCTATCTGACCGACATGGTGTCCGTTATAAAAAATGGGACGCCCGCCGCCTTCGGTGATGGCGTGAGCAGCGTCATCCAAATGGAAACCAATAACCACATTACCGATGGTTTTGAAGGTGGTGCCGGTTTCAACTTTATCAGTGGGGACATTTTTGGTCAGCTTCCATTGAACGATAAAGTCGGGCTTCAATTTTCTGCGAGACGCTCCACTACTGATTTTCTGAACACTCCCACCTACAGCAAATTCTTTGACCGGGCCTTTCAGGACAGTAAGGTCATCGACGAAAACAATGTTACCGTGGACGATAACATTTCCCGGAACGAGAATTTCTTTTTCTATGATTTTACCGGAAAACTGCTCTATGACCTCAATGACAATCACAAAGTAAGGTTCAGCGCCATCCACATCAACAACAATCTGGAATATGTGGAAACCGATGAAACCAATGACGAAACCACCCAGAGTATTTTGGAACAGACCAATATTTCCGTTGGCGGGCAATTACAAAGCCAGTGGAGCGATAGGTTTTCCACCAACCTTAACCTGTATTATTCCAGGTACAATTTGGATGCCCAAAGCATTTATGCCAACGAATTTCAGCAGTTGGAACAAAAAAACATTGTGGACGAAAGGGCCGTTAAGCTCAACACGGAGTATCAGTTCTCTGACCAACTGCAATGGACCAATGGTTTTCAATATATTGAAACAGGGATCATCAACCGGGCTTTTGTGACCCAACCCAGTTTTGATACCAACATCAAGGGCGTTATCCGTATCCATTCACCCTATTCCGAAATTGGGTACCGCACTTACGAAAACACATTCATTGGAAAGTTTGGTGCCCGGGTCAACTTTATCGAAAACCTGTACACGTTCAACAAACTATTGGTGGAACCGCGCATCAACCTCAACTTTAAGTTGGCCAATTATTTACGCGCCCAGGTCTTGGGGGAATTTAAAAGTCAGACCACCAACCAGATCATCGATTTGGAACAAAACTTTTTGGGGGTTGAAAAACGCCGATGGACCTTATCCAACGATGACACCCTCCCGGTAACGCAGAGCATGCAAGGTTCGGTAGGCATCAATTACGAAAAGAACAATTTTTATCTGGGTCTTGAAGGGTTTTATAAGAATGTGGATGGCATCAGCACCCGCACCCAAGGTTTCCAGAACCAAAATCAATTCAGTGGGGAAATTGGCAGCTATGACGTAAAGGGGATTGAGTTCCTCATCAATAAAAGAGGCGACCATTACAGTACATGGTTGAGCTATACGTACAACAAGAACGATTATACTTTTGACTCCATTGTACCCCACAGTTTCCCCAACAATCTGGACATCCGGCATACCATTACCTTTGCGGGCACCTACACCTACCAGAACTTAAAATTGAGTTTGGGGGTCAATTACCGGACCGGAAAGCCCTATACCGAACCCTTGGATGGGGACGAGGCCTTGGACAATTCTTTTTTCCCGGCCAGAATCAATTATAAATCCCCCAACAGCAGTCGTCTTCCCGAATATTTCAGGGCCGATGCCTCTGCCATCTATAGTTTTGACCTCACCCGAAGGATACGTGCCAATGCCGGGGTATCCCTCCTGAACATGACCAACCGAAAAAACAGCTTGAACCGGTATTACCGCGTCAATGATGAAAACCAGATTGAAGCCGTGGAAAGCGTTTCCTTGGGCATTACCCCCAATGTGAGTTTTAGGGTGAGTTTCTAGGCCAGATGGTCCAAATCAAGGTTGAACATCTTCTTGAGTGTTTCAAAGAGTGTTGGAAAATCCCTTTTAAAAAGTTCCGGGGTTTCCATAAAATTTTCACAGGCCACCGCAAAAAACTCCAGTATGTTCACCTTGGCATAGTCCCTAAAGTAACTGGTGGACTCCATCCGCGATATAAAACTTTCATCCGAGAGCATCCTTTGCATCCTTCGAAATCCAGCTTGAAATTTCAAGGACTCCCATGAATTCCTGCCTTTTGTTTCGTGGTACAGTGCATGTGAGAATTCATGAATTGCGAGGTTAACATTGTCATCCGATAGCTCAAAACCCTTTTCTAGATTGTCCGCAGCGAAAACAACAGTTTTAAGACCCACGTTGTACTCCCCAAGATGATGCTTCCTATTGATCAAGGAATAATATTCCGAGGGATAGATCACTATACGGTGCACGGACCTTCTAAATTTATAATTTCTCATTCCCAGCGTCAACAAACAACTTGCCGTACTGACCAAAAGTCTTAATTCCTGTTTATGACCAACAGGACCTCTAAAAGTAAAGTGCTTCCTTGTCCTGAACCAAGAAACCCTTGTGAATAAAATTTCACGCCGTTCCAAATCCAATCTATTGATCGAGGGGATTTTGGACTTGATGATAAAAATTTCCTTTGGGGTAAGTGGCTTTGGTCTATTAAAAGGATTTAGCTCATAAAGGTCAATGGCATAATTGACGATATAAACCAAATAGGAAAGTATAAAGAGAATACAGGCTATGGCTAATATGTCAACCCCAGTGACTCCCAAAACTACATCCGCTCAGGAACATCTATACCCAATAGTCTAAAGGCGGACTGGATGATTTCCCCCACTTTTTGGGACAGCTGTACCCTGAACTGTTTTTTGGTTTCATCGGGCTCGCCCAAAATGGATACCTGCTGATAAAAGGAATTGAACTCTTTCACCAAATCGTAGGTGTAATTGGCAATAAGGGCAGGGCTGAAGTTTTCCGCAGCCAACTGAACCGTTTCAGGAAACTGCTGGATTCCCTTCAACAACTCCTTTTCCTTTTCATGAAGGGAAAAGGTCATGTCGAGCGCAGTCGAGACATCAAAATTGGCCTTTCGGAGTATGGATTGAATCCTCGCATACGTATATTGGATGAACGGTCCCGTGTTGCCCTGAAAATCCACAGACTCCTCCGGATTGAACAAAATCCGTTTTTTGGGGTCTACTTTCAGGATGTAATATTTTAAGGCACCCAACCCAATGGTCCGGTACAATTGATGTTTTTCTTCCTCCGAATAGCCTTCCAGTTTGCCCAACTCGGCCGAAATGGCCTCTGCGGTCTCCTCCATGTTGGTGATGAGGTCATCCGCATCCACCACGGTGCCTTCCCTACTCTTCATCTTGCCACTGGGAAGGTCCACCATACCATAGCTCAAATGGTACAATTGTTCCGCCCAAGTATATCCCAATTTCTTCAGGATGAGGAATAGCACCTTAAAGTGATAGTCCTGCTCATTTCCAACGGTATAGACCATCCCGTTGATATCCGGAAAATCCGTGACCCGTTGGATGGCGGTACCAATATCTTGGGTCATGTAGACCGCGGTACCATCGGAACGCAATACGATTTTCTCATCCAATCCCTCATCGGTAAGGTCGATCCACACACTGCCATCTTCTTTTTTAAAGAAGACCCCTTTCTCAAGCCCATCCTTGACCACATCACGACCCAACAGATAGGTATCGCTTTCATAGTAGAGTTGATCAAAATCAACACCAAGGTTTTTATAGGTGGTATCAAAACCGGCATATACCCAAGCGTTCATTTTCTTCCAAAGGGAAACCACCTCGGCATCACCCGCTTCCCATTTACGGAGCATTTCTTGGGCTTCCAACAAAATGGGGGCTTCTTTCTCGGCTTGGTCCTTGGCCATTCCATCAGCGACCAACCCGTCAATCTGTTCTTTATAGGCTTTGTCGAATGCCACATAGTATTTTCCTACCAAATGGTCCCCTTTCAAGCCTGAGGATTCAGGGGTTTCCCCATCACCAAATTGTTGCCAGGCCAACATGCTTTTGCAGATGTGGATGCCCCGGTCGTTGATGATCTGGGTCTTGTACACTTTCTTTCCCGAAGCTTTTAAGATTTCGGCCACGGAATACCCCAATAGGTTGTTTCGGATATGCCCCAAATGCAACGGTTTGTTGGTATTGGGTGATGAATATTCCACCATCACGGCATCTTTGGACCCCGCTTCGGCATAGCCATAGTTTTTTACGTCCTTGATGTTGTTGAAAAAATCGAGATAGTAGCCATCTTCGATAACGACGTTCAAAAAGCCCTGCACCACGTTGCACTTGGCCACCTCGTCCACATGCTCCTGCAAATAATCCCCGATTTGGGTGCCAATCTGTACAGGGTTCCCTTTGATGTGGCGCAACAGGGGAAACACCACCACGGTGATATCCCCCTCAAAGTCCTTTCGGGTAGGTTGAAATTCCACTGTGGGAAGTTCCACTTGGTACAGTTCTTTTACGGCCGCAATGACCTTCAGGCTCAAATCGTTCTGCAAACTCATCTCTAAAGCATTTCAGCCCGCAAAACTACACATTTTTTTGCGCTTTTGTCACAGGATTCCTTTCCCCAAGCGTAACACATACACACATTTTTGAGTATTTTTAAGCATGCTTCTGAACGTCTCTTACTCCAACAAGGACATCACCCGAAAAATTGACGAGTCGGTAGGCAAGCCTTTTCCCTTAAGGGAAAGGTTCTCCATGGGCGGTATTGGCTCCCCAAAACTCTTTATCACAGAAACCAGCATGGAAATCCAGAACCTGCTCATTTTGGACAACAACCTCAACACCTGCAACATAGAACTGCGACCCAAGGGCATCATTGTGCGGTTCCGTTCGCTGTTGGAAACCTACGGGCTCATTATCCCCTACTACAAACTGACCCTGTACAAAGGCGAAATGGCGGTGCATTCCATTCATATGGACCATCATTTCATCAAGGTCATGTCCGACACCAAGGCCGTTCAAAAGTTCTTTAAGAAGCTACTGGACCAGAAAGCAAACAACGCACCAACCTCTATTGAAGACCTATGAGTTTGTTTACAAAAAATCCGAGAGTCGACATAAAGCCCTCGCACATTGATCAAAAATTGCACCGTGCGGGATGGATGGTCGTGGCCTTCAATACGGTTTTGGTCCTTGCGGTCTACATGGACCTGCCGGAGACCATCCCCACCCATTTCAATTTTCAGGGCGAAGTGGACGGGTACGGGCATAAATCCACCCTTTGGGTGATTCCCATCCTCAGTGCTGTGCTACACCTGATCATGGGGCTTGTTGTCATGAAACTGAAACCGTGGCTTATGAACTATCCGGTCAAGGTCACCGAGGAAAACGCCCCCAAACTCTATCCGTTGGCCCTTCGTATGCTTGCAGTGATGAACTTCTGTTTTGTGATAGGCTTTTTGATCACCACCGGGATCATCCTCCTAAAACTCAAGGGCTGGGTAGACACCTTGGAAGTGAAACTTTTGATCGCCCTATGGGTATTCAATGGATTTCTACCGCTTTACTATGCCTATAGAATGGTAGTGGTGGCAAGAAAAGAGGTCTAGGTTCAATTCGAGTAAATCCGTGTCATTCGTGTCAAACCAAAAAAAAACGTCATTTCGACATGAGATGCAAAGCATCGATTGAGAAATCCCAACTAACCCATAGATTTCTCACATTCGTTCGAAATGACAGAAGACATTGGAGAAAATCCGCGTAATTCGTGTCAAAAACCAAAAGAGATTTCTCGACTGCGCTCGAAATGACAACAACAGGCAAAACGTCATTTCGACATGAGATGCAAAGCATCGATTGAGAAATCCCAACCAACCATAGATTTCTCACATTCGTTCGAAATGACAAATGCATTTGTGAAAATTCGTGTCATTCGTGTCAAACCATTACGCGTTTTGTCATCTTGAGCGCAGTCGAAAGGTGGACAAAACATCTCGACTGCGCTCGATGTGACAAAAAAAGCAAAACGTCATTCCGACATGAGTCCCGAAAGCGGTCGGGACGATTGAGAAATCTGAATCCAAAAAGAGATTTCCCACAACTCCTTCGACTTCGTTCAGGACAGGGCTCAGAATGAAAAGTGATAGGACCATAACCATTCTCACTGTTATTCCCGCGCAGGCGGGAATCCACCAGCCCAAAACAAAATGGATTCCTGCTTTCGCAGGAATGACATAGAACATTCGAGTAAATTTGTGCCATTCGTGTCAAACCAAAAAGAGATTTCTCGACTGCGCTCGATGTGACAAAAAAAGCAAAACGTCATTCCGACATGAGGTGCAAAGCATCAATTGAGAAATCCCAACTACCCATAGATTTCTCACATTCGTTCGAAATGACATAGAGGATTCGAGCAAATTCGTGGCATTCGTGTCAAATCCCAAATACCCTGTTACAAATCCCCTCTTGCATCGTCTTACTCTAAATGCAACCCTTTGGCAGTTGCCCTGTCTTTATAAAAAACACATCAAAAACGAACAGATGACCTTGCCCAACACCAAGATCTTCCCAATATTATGTTTCCTCATGGCCCTGCCCATGACCGCCCAGACCATCAGCTCCCGGCTGGTGGATGCCAAGACCCAAAAAGGCATTCCGTATGCCACGGTGCAGTATGGCGAACACCAAGGCACGATCACCAACGATGAAGGCCGTTTCAGCTTTACCTTGGAAGCCGCTTCCGCACCCGATTCCATCCATATCTCCTCCATGGGGTACGCCAAACAGGGCTTTGCCCTTGCCCAATTGCAGGACAGTGTGGTGCTGCTCCAGCCCAAAGCCATAGAACTCAGCGGCGTGTACGTGTTCGACAAGGAACTTACCGTGGACGAGATCATCGAGAAAATGGTGGAGCGCCTTCCGCAGAACATCAACAAGGAACCCGTGAAACAGCGCTTCTTTTTGCGGCAGTCCGAGCTGGCCACCATCACCAAGGTGGACTTCGGGTTTGAGGAATCCAGCATTGCGGAGCTCAATAAGGAACTCATGGACAGCATTGCGGCAAGCATCCCCAAAAATGCCAAAACCTATACCGAAAGTCTGGGCGACCTCTACAAGCACAACGGCAAATACAAACTGGACATCATCAAGGCGGCCGACCTGTACGACAAGAACCAAGTGGGCTCCTTTGAGGAACTGGGCGAGCGCATGCAGACCATTTTTAAGCAGAACATAAAACCGGATTCCTACCTGAAGATCAAATCGGGCATTTTTAGCCAAAAGGTGCAAGTAGATTCCATCCTCAGCGAAATGGCGGAGGAAGAGGCCCAAAACCTACAGGACGAAGTTGAAAAGGACACCATCTCCGGTCTGGTGGATTCCCAACGAAGCGCGTTCAAGGAACTACTGAACGAACTCTACTACCAAGAGGACAGCAAGTTGGACCTTACCCGAAAGACCCGAAAGTATGCCTTTACCCTGGCCGGCTATGCCGAAATGGACGATGCCGGAGTCTACGTGATCGACTACGAGCCCAAGCGGGGCAGTGCCGAGTTCAAGGGCCGCCTCTACATCAACATCGCCGACTTTGCCATTATGCGGCTGGATGTGCAGAACACCGAGCGTCTGCGCAATTTTAGGCTGCTGGGCATTACCTACCGCGAAGTGCTCTACAAGGGCACCATGCGCTTTGCCCAACTGCCCAATGGCAAGTACGACCTCCGCTTTATGGACTTTACCTTTGGCCGCTACTTTGCCGTGGACCGACCGCTAAAAGTGATTGAAAAGAACAAGCACGTAAAGGGCCGCCGCAAGCAGAACGAACTCTCGCTGAACATAGATTTTAGGATGAGCCCCACCCAAAAATGGGAATTGGTGGTGTTTGACCAAGAAGTGATGCCCGAAGACCGGTTTACCAACTTTAAAGAGGACAAGACCGTACGCGCCACCTATATGCCCACCTACGACCCCGGGTTTTGGCAAGGCCATACCATTATGGAGCCCAACCAAGCCATACGGGAATTTACTGTGGAAGAATAGTTGTAAGGGTTGAGTTTTTAGTTCTCAGGTTCACCTTTCACCCAACACCTTTTACCCCACTTGTCATATATGACATGTACCCATCGCCGAAAAACGCTTTTCTTACTCCTATTATGGAAAAAGACGAGACTTTTAAAGAATGGATTGTGGACGGCTACGGCTCTCCCGAAAAATTGGCCCAAATTTTAGAGTTTGGAATTTTTATGTTGTTCTTTTTGGAAGAAGACACCTTCTCCCGAAGGGAGGTGCAAGATGTGGTGGAAGCGATTAGGGGGATTATGATTGAATTGAGGGTTTAGTCCAATGCATTTTCACCACTTACTTACGAAGAGCTTTAAGAATCCTTTCCTCATTGATTACGATATCTCTGAACAAAACATATGGAAACTCTTGATATGTGGAATCCTTAAATGCTTCAAAAATATTACGAAGTGATGCTGCTGGAACAAGTGATAGATTCATTTCAGTATCCAGTTCACAGTCCGCTATAAAGTCATCGCTAAATTCAGGTGATACAAGTAATATCTTAGCAATTCTCAGGTTATTTTTGATAGCGAGATTTTGATAAGACTTTAACTGCCTAGACACTGTACTAAATTTGTTATAACCCCTTTCTTTAACCGATTTACATTCAACTATAATTATTTCATCGTTACCTAGGTTCAAAAGAATATCCATCATATCCTTTTTTGTATTTAGTTGATTTCTAAACTTATCATCCACATTAAAACCTAGTCCTTTGAAAATAACTTTAGTCAGTTCTTCAAATTTTAACCCAAGTTCGCTTTCCTTAATTGCAATCCCATTTTCCTTCAGTTGATTTAAATCACGATAAGCCACGTTTTCATAATTCTCCAAGTAAAGGTTTTCAACATCTTTATAAAATTCAAGAATATTAAGTATGTCGTCCCCTCGTTGTTTAATTCCATTTTCCCTAATAAACATTTTGAGGTCCTCCTTGGAAATCAAATCAAGAATATCTCTAGGCTTTATGTTATAGTCAAGCAGAAAATCAGCTTTCAGAACATACTCCTCTTGAAATTGGAATTGTTCCCTTATCTGCATATTTAATTTTGGAAGAGTTACGTTGAGTTCAGACAAGAGCTTGTCAAAGCCATCCAAAGAAATTCCCACTTTCTCATCACGCTCAACATTATCAAAATACTTGATTAGGCTTTCAATTTTTTCATCTAACGTAGCTCCTTTTAGATTCTTAATATTTAATCCTTTTTCACATAATTCATTAAGTATCTTTTTCCTTTGGGTTAGAGTACTATCTGATTTATAAATTTTTGAGAGCAATAAATTTGTGAATGGAACTCCCTCTTTTATTATTCCTTCAATTTTTTGAGAAAATGTATGGTTTCTATCAATGTTATGCTCCCTTGCTATTTGATTTATTATGGGCTCTCTCAATAATTTGAGCGTTCTACGATAGAACTTTTCTGCAACTTCTTTTTCTCGAACTTCTCTCAATATCCTAACCATTTCATCCGCCACATAAATCGTATTCTCTTTGTTAGAATAAAATATAACTCCAATGTTCTTTAACTCTTTAATGACGTCTTGAATATCCTTTTTCTTAATTGGGAGTATTGAGTAATTAATCAATTTAATCTCCTCCTGAGAAAGGCCTAGTTGCTTGGATAGGGTTAGTAATATTGATAGCTCATCTGATGTTATTCTTGGGTCCCTATTACTTTCCACATCATTCTTATATGCTGTATAAAGACAAGACTTGTATATTTGATAATCTCGTTTTCTTATCTCACTTAAATCAGATTTTTCGTTCTCAAAGTCAGCATTTAGTGATTTAATTTTTGAATTTAAGTTTTTGATTTCTGCTTCATATAGCCGCGAGAACCAATCTTGTTTCATTATGCAGTTTCCATCTTTAATTATTATATCAATTAAGATGTCCAACTGTGATGTAATCTCTTGAAATTCAGATTTTATATGCTCTTTGAATTCACTAGAAATCAGAGTAAAAATGTTAGCAATATTCTGACTATCAACAGATTTCAATCCCTTATCTGATGTAATCAGAATCTCATTAATTTCCTTTTTGTTTTTTGGATCCTTAGATATGATATTATCTATGATTTTAATGAAAGAGTTTTTTTCAATTGAGCCGAGTTTATCTAGTATTTTCTCTAACCTCATCCGATTATTTATTTAATAATTAAAGAGTCTTATTGAAGTAAAATTAGGGGAGGGAAACTTCTAAATATCAACCCAATATAATATTTTTTACCAAAATATCTTACAAGGTATAGCGAGAAAGCCTATAGCGGTTTCAATAGGTACGCTTTAAAAATACAAAGGGTCAAACTTTGGCCCTTTCTTTTGGCTGTCTTTTCGTCATACCTTATAATCCACCATGGATTTCATGGTTCCCACGCCCAATGTCAACAGCACCAATCCAACAGCAAAGGCTCCACTCGCCAAGGCCAGGTCCAATCCATTGGCCCAATCGTATTGGCCAAGCCAGCCATACGGCTCTTCCCATTTGTCCAACGTCAAGGATTCAACCAAGAACACCAAGAAAAAATAAAATGAGACCATGACCTGCTCTATGCCCTTTTTTACAGTCTTTGCATAATGTATGTCGTCTTCAGTGAGAAGACCTCTATTGGTGAGAATGGTGTTTATCCTACCCATTTCGACATGTGTAAATGAAATGAGAAAACTTACTACGGCAATGGCCAATGCGGCCATTGTGGCCGCCAAGGTTGTGTCCAAAGGTTCGTCAAGGCTGTTGTACCAACTTATGCTGCTTGGGGCATTGGTGGTTTTGGTTTCCGGGACCTCGTTGGGCTCTTCCGGGGGCAAGACCTCTTGCACCGCTTGGGGCACGGAATCCAATATGGAGTCCTTTTTAATGGATTGCCCAAAGGTACACACGGCAAAGATCAGGGTGCAGACCGCTATAACGCGTTTTGGTTTTGGTTTCATACTTCAGTGCTTTAAAACGTTACTCTATTTTTCTACGCTATGTTCTGTTCCTTTTGGAACAGAACATCAAAAAAAAAAGCTTGCCATTATGCATGGGTATTTCCAGTCTCCGGTTTGGGGCGGTAGAACATCCTTGGCCATGTCCCATTCCTAGGACGGCATTTCAAAAAAAAAGGTTTTGGGGGAAGTTGTTAAAAGTTAGACCAATATAATATTTTTCACCAAATTATCTTACAAGATATGACGAGAAAACCTATAGCGGTTGACAAATCGCAATAAACACTATTCAATGAACAATGGCCATCTTGTCATTCCCGCGCACGCGGGAATCCACCAGCCCAAAAGAAAAAGATTCCTGCTTTCGCAGGAATGACATAAGGCATTCGTGAAAATTCGTGCCATTCGTGTCAAACCCCGAAAAGAGATTTCTCGACTGCGCTCCAAATGACAAAACCAGGCTAACCGTCATTTCGATATGAGATGCAAAGCATCGATTGAGAAATCCCAACTACCCATAGATTTCTCACATTCGTTCGAAATGACATAGAGGATTCGAGAAAATTCGTGCCATTCGTGTCAAACCATAAAAGATTTCTCACAGCTCCTTCACTTTATGCTCAGGACAGGGCTCGAAATGACAAGTGCAGATTTCCTGTTATCTTCGAAAAAACAAATGGATTCCCGCCTGAGCGGGAATGACAAATTAAGACGTATTTACAACTTCTTAAAACATAACCCACTATTGGCGGTCTCCACAGGGCTGCTGTTGCTGTTCTCGGCAGTGGTGTTCCTGTTCACGGAGTGGAGCTACCAATCCATTGAGGTGCTTTCGCTCTGGATGCGGGGCCACTTCGGGTATTTTTACCTGTATCTGGGCCTCGGTTGCGTACTGCTGCTCTTGGGCATTGCCGTATCGCCCTGGGGCAAACTCAAATTGGGCAAAACCAACGAAAAACCGGAACATTCCACTTGGGCGTGGGCCAGTATGCTCTACAGCACCGGCATGGGAGCCGGAATTTTGCTCAGGGCGGTGCAAGAACCCGTTTTTATGCAGCAAAACCCGCCTTTTGCCTCCAACACCACCCCGGAAATCCTCGCGCTTGAGTTCACCTTTTACCAATGGGGCTTTACCGCTTGGGCCTTTTACGGATTGTTTGCCCTGATCATTGGCCATGCGCTCTTTGCCAAACACCAAAAAGTATTGGTAAGCAGTTCCATCCCTCAAAAATTCAAGGGCACCAAACGCGCCAATGCGGTGGATATTTTAGCCATCATCACCACTGTTTTTGGGTTGATCGCCGCCATTGGTCTGGGCACCGCCCAGATTACCGGAGGGCTTAACCATGTGTTCCATTCCGAGTTGGGGGTGACGGTTACCCTACTGCTGGCATTGTTGATTTCAGCCATTGCGTTTGTCTCGGTGTGGTTGGGGGTGGACAAGGGCATCAAACAGATTTCCAAGTTCAATATTTTGGTGACGTTGCTATTGTTGGCCTTTGTGTTCGTCAATAGCAATATGGGGGATATCCTTCTTTCCTTCGGAAAGGCGTCTTGGCACTACCTTATGGATTTTGTTCCGATGAGCATCGCCGTGGGGCGCTACAACCCCGGCATAGACTTCCTCACTGATTGGACGTTTTACTATTGGGCCTTCTGGTTGGCCTGGGCACCCTTTACCGGTATTTTCATCGCCCGGATTTCCCGAGGGCGTACCTTGCGGCAAATGTTACTGGGCGTATTGATCATCCCTTCGCTGGGAACCTTCTTTTGGTTTTCGGTCTTTGGCACTTCGGCCTTTGAAATCATTGAAGGTTGGAGTAGTTACCACAATGAGTTTGGCAGTGTGTTCTCGTCCATCTTCATCTTTTTTGGGGAATACCCGCTTTCGGGACTGCTCAATGGCATCACTATTTTATTATTGGTGAGTTTTTTGGTCACTTCGGTGGATTCCGCCGTATTTGTGTTGAGCATGTTCACGGACAAGGGTAATCCCGATCCCCAAAAGAAGCATCGACTTATCTGGTCCATCTTTATTTTGTTGGCCACCTTGGCGCTCATTCTTCTTGGCAATGCCAAACCGGATATTGATGTGCTTACTGCCGTTCAGAAACTGCTCATTATCACTTCCCTGCCCTTTGCCTTTTTTATGGTGTTCATGGCTGCGGTGTTCTTAAGCGGATTCAAAGGCAATACTCAATGATCAATTAACAATGGGCAATGACCAATGCCTATCCTATCATTTCGATATGAGATACAAAACATCGATTGAGGAATCCCTTCCAACCTTTAGATTTCTCACATTCGTTCGAAATGACATAAGGCTTTCGAGATAATTCGTGCCATTCGTGTAAAACAAAAAATAGATTTCCCACAGCTGCTTCGACTTCGCTCAGGACAAGGTTCGAAATGACCCATAGCATTCGAGAAAATTGGTGCTATTAGTGTCAAAACCTCAGAAGAGATTCTTCGCTTTGCTCAGATTGACGTCAAAGCATTCGAGAAAATTGGTGCCATTCGTGTCGAACCCCTACGCTTTAGGCAAAAACACCTCTGCCATCATACAACGTGCACTGCCACCACCGCAGGTCTCAATGGTATCCAGCGGACTGTGGATGATGGTGCAATGTTTCTCAATGGTCTTGATTTGATTATCACGAAGACTGTTGTATGCAGCTGAACTCATCACCATAAACCGTTGGTCATTGGCCCCGATTACTTGGAGCATGTTCCCTGCAAAGCGGTACATCTGATCTTCGGTAATGTCTATGATTTCCTTACCGTCCATCTTAAGATGGTCCACTACATTCTTGCGCTCCTTTTTGTCATCGATCGTGGCCAAACAAATCACCGCAAAGGTCTCGGCCATGGCCATCATCACATTGGTGTGGTAAATGGGCAAACGCTGCCCGTCCACGGTCTGGTTGGCCGTAAAAATGACGGGGAAACAGTCAAAATCCTCACAGAACTCAATAAAAAGTTCCTCATGGGCCCGTTCGGATAGGGCGCAATACGCCTTTTGATGGACCCGGTCCAAAAGAATGCTTCCCGTTCCTTCCAAAAATACACCTTCTTCCTCGGCCTCGGTATAGTCCATGACATTGTTGATGGCAAAACCTTGGTGCTCCAGAATGTCCAAAATGTCCTCCCGGCGTTCCTTTCTTCGGTTTTCGGCAAACATAGGGTATACACAAACCGTCCCATCTTCATGAAAGGAGACCCAGTTGTTCGGAAAAATGGAATCCGGGGTGTCCTGTTCCTTGATATCGTCTACCACGACCACATGGACCCCATGGTCCCGAAGCTCCTGCACAAAAGTGTCAAACTCTTGCTGCGCCTTCTGGTTGATCTCCGTGTTCTTTAGGTCCAAGTCTTCCTGAAAATAATTGTTGACGGCCGTTTGTTCGTTCATCCGGAAAGCCACCGGACGAATCATGAGAATGGTATTGGTGATCTGTGCTCTCAATGCTTGTTTTGTTAAGTTTCTCTAGGCAAAGGTGGGTATTATTCCCGAATCAAAGGCATGGTACTGCAACGAAGTAACCCTTCTTGTTTGGCAATTTCGGCATAGGGGATTTCCTCTACGGTAAAACCTTGCTCCCGTAACCAGTTGTTCAGTCGGGTAAATCCTTTTTCGGACACCACCACTTCGGGTGAAATGGAAAATACGTTGCTGAACATTTGGTACATCTCGTCCTTGGTAATCTCAAAAACATTGTCTTTTCCAAAATAGTCCACTAACCATTGGTATTCCTCTTCCAACAGAAATCCGTTTCTGTGCAAAATGGCCTTATCCTTCCCCACCGGCTGAAAACAGCAATCCAAATGCAAGGCATTTTCCTTAGGGTCGGTGTTGGATTTACGCAGTTCAAAAGACTTTACGGTTTTGTGGGGAAACATCCTTCGGATGTACTCCACGGCTTCCTTATTGGTACGGGCCGTGATAAAATCTGGGTAATTCGGGCCGGTGTAGGTTCCAATAAAGATATGATCGTTCCAGGGCATTACATCCCCTCCTTCGATATGGACTTCTTCCGGAGGGCGAATGACCTTGTTGGGGTCTATTTTGTCCAACACCTCATGAATGGCCACAAACTCCCGTTCGCGATCTGGGAGGATATTCGCGTGGAAAAGTTTGTCCTCTATCACAAAAGCAATATCTCGGGCAAAAATCTGATTGCAGTCCTCTAATACTTCTGGGCGATATACCTCCACTCCATGTTTCTGGAACACTTGGGCAAAGGCATCCATTTCCAAGATCATATCGGCTTCCTTAGGGTAGGTTCCTGCCAAAATATGCTCCAAGGATTTGGGATCATAGGCCTCATCAGGACTAGGTATGGGACCACAGCTCTTGGCCGTACCCAAAATTACCGCCTTCAAGGGGCTGGTTTCATCCAAAATATTCAATTGCATCATACCGGGTTATGCTATTATTGATACATGAGTATCAAGATACATGGGGTTTTCCCTGAAATTTTAAGGCAAATCTAGTGTTTTACTATCTATTTTCCGTTTGTAGGAAAAGAAAAAACCATAGTCTTTTTATGGGTTTCCTTTAGTTGACATTAGCAATTAGGCAAAATCTTAATAATTTGATTATCATGTTATTAAAAACCACTACTTCATGCATTTTTTTACCCTAGAAATGTGAAGACTACTTTTTTAATTATTACATTTGTACTAAGATTTTTCTTACAAAATGAAAAAAGTGTTTTTTTCTTCCATATTGGTCGTAGGGCTGGTTGCCATCCTTGGTCAAATCAATGCCAAGCATTACGGAGGTCTCTTTTCAGACGACACCAAGGCTGAGCATAAAGAGCCTGTGGTGTATTCCGCAAAATTCAAGGAATGCATCGATATGAAGGATTTCCCCAAAAAGAAAACCTCAAAATATGAAGCTGCTTTTGAAGAAAGTGGCAGGGATATGGAGATGGTCGAAGCTTCCCTAAAAAAATTCAGGGCTTCTCTGGACTCTACCCTAAAAAACTTGAGCTATATAGACGCGCACGAATTTTTGCACGCACGGTTTGAACAATCCAAAGCGTTTGTGTCGCTTCATGACGATATCTCCAAAACACAAGAATACTACCACCGCGAAATTATGCGGATATGCTATGACAATGATCGGCTCCTAAATCTTGATTCGGGTAACTTCCATTAAAGGTTCTACAAAAAAGGCGATTGAAAATTCAATCGCCTTTTTATTATGCTGCCTATCTTTTTTCCAAGGGAACAAAAGACCTCAAGTTTTCGCCAATATAAATCTGACGTGGTCTTCCGATAGGCTCTTTTCGAAGTCGCATCTCTCTCCATTGTGCAATCCACCCGGGTAATCTTCCCAAAGCAAACATCACGGTGAACATTTCGGTTGGGATGCCCAACGCCCTGTAAATAATTCCGGAATAGAAATCCACGTTAGGATATAGTTTTCTATCCACGAAGTACTTATCCTCCAAAGCTTCTTTCTCCAATCCTTTGGCAATGTCCAAGATAGGATCATTTATTCCCAAGTTGCCCAATACTTCGTCGGCAGCTTTTTTGATGATCCTTGCCCTCGGGTCAAAGTTTTTGTATACTCGGTGTCCAAAGCCCATCAATCGGAAGGGGTCATTCTTATCCTTGGCCTTGGCCATATATTTTTTGGTATCCCCACCATCTTCCTGTATAGCTTCCAACATCTCCAAAACGGCTTGGTTGGCCCCACCGTGCAATGGCCCCCATAGCGCAGAGATTCCCGCTGATAGCGAAGCAAACAAACCTGCATGGGACGATCCCACAATACGTACCGTTGATGTGGAACAGTTTTGCTCATGGTCTGCATGCAAAATCAATAGTTTGTCCAATGCGTTGATGGCAATAGGGTCCTTCCTATATTCTTGGTTGGGCCTTTTGAACATCATTTTATGGATGTTCTCCACATAACCCAAACTATCGTCACCATAATCCAATGGCAGTCCTTTTTTCTTGCGCTGTGTCCAAGCGACCAAAACCGGAAACTTGGCCAGAATACGTACAATGGAGGTATACATAGCCTTTTCGGAAGAGACATCAACAGAACTTGGATTGAATGCTACCAAGGCACTGGTCAAGGAGGATAGGACACCCATGGGATGCGCCGATTTTGGAAAGCCATCCAAGATTTTTTTCATCTCTTCATCCACTTGTGATTCCTCTTTGATATCACTGTGGAATTTTTCCAATTGTTCTTTATTGGGCAATTCGCCAAAAATCAACAAATATGCCACTTCCAAAAAGTCGGCCTTTTCCGCCAGCTCTTCAATGGAATACCCTCGATACCTTAAAATCCCTTGTTCTCCGTCCAAAAAGGTAATGGCACTTTCGCAAGACCCGGTGTTCTTGTACCCTGGATCCAAGGTCACTATCCCACTTTCCGCCCTCAAGTTTTTTATATCAATTGCCAATTCATCTTCAGTACCTTTCACCACGGGAAATTCATACCGTTTCCCTCCATATTCGAGTATAGCTGTATCCGACATTTTATGTTTTAATAGATTAGTAAAAATAGAGGTGGAAAAATACGAAAAAGCAGAACCATTAACAATTTACAATTACTATTTGTGTTGGTATTAACAGTAAAATACCAATTGCCAAAAAATTGTTACGATTCTAATCGGTATAGGACCTTGTAATACTCATCCACAGACTTCTTCCATGTAAATCGCATGCGTTTGGCGGATGTCTGTATCTTCTTCCACATAGGCTTATCGTTTTGATATACATCCAACGCTTGGTCCAGAACTTCCAACATGTTCTTGATCTTTTCCTCATAGTTCTCGCCATCAAAACTGAAACCGGTCTTCATGTGTTTAACGGTATCTTTCAATCCACCCGTATTGTGCACCAGACAAGGGTTTCCGTTACGCATGGCCAACATCTGACTAATACCACAAGGCTCAAAAAGGCTGGGCATAAAATAAAGATCCGATTCCAGATAAATGGAGTCTATCAAGTTTTCCGATTGACCGTTGGTAAAAATGAAGTTTTTATGTTCGTAGCTCAATTTTCGGAAGAGCTCCTCATACTCCGGAGCCCCAGTGCCCAACAGCATGAAGATACCGTCCACTTTTTCCAGCTTCTTTAAAATCTCCACAAAGGCTTCCGGGGAACGCATAAAAAAGTAAAACTTTTGCTCGGTCAACCGGGCCACACTGGAGGCAATGAACTTGGGTCTGTTATCCACAAATTCCATGATCTTTTCACCCGTATGGGCCAGAAAATCCGCCTTGTACTTTTTGGACTCTTCCTGCAACCATCTGAACAAGGCCTTTACCGTATTTCTATATATAAAGCCTTTTGATTCCTTGTTGATGTTTTTGTAATTGCATCCGTTCAGGATGCCAAACAACCTTCCTTCCTTATCCGCTTTTTGTAGGTCTCTTTCCAGTCCCTCTCCCCCTATGAATTCCGGTGGTGAGCTGGGCAATAAAATATCTTCTTTGTAGGATGGGGAAACGGTGTGCACCGCATCGGCAAAACGGATTCCCACGGCCATAAGGTTAATGCAGTCCTTATATCTATAATCCATGAGTGCCTTATAATCAATGGGGACATTGGGGAACCAGTTTTTCACGGACGAATAGTTGTCATCAAAAGGTCGTATGCCCTGAATCGCCAAATTATGGATACTATATACAAACCGTATGTCCTTTAGGTTTTTGTACTCGGGATGATATTGCCTTAAAAACAATAAGAGACTGGAATGCCAATCGTGCAAATGGACCACATCCAAATCGCCAAAGGCACCTTTTTTTATGGCCTCGGCCACTGCGGCACAAAAAATGAAATATTTAATGGCATCGGTATAAAAAGGCTCTTCGGGGTCATTATGGTAAATATGGGCAATATCCCCTGCCTCAATCTCTGGGTGGTGCAACACATAGTGCACAATATTTGGGTATTCCTTTTTGGGCTTTACCTCATAGAGTTCTGCCATGTATCCCAAGCCCCTAAGGCTAAAGTTCAGGTTGGTCCTGAGCAGCTCTCCATGATGTAACCTTCCGTAGGAAGGCACTACAACGTGTACCTTGTCTCCACGTTCGGAAATCATCCTGGGCACATCCCGGACCACATCACCCATTCCTCCGGCCTTGCAATTGGCCAGTCCATCATTTTCCGCAGCAACAAAAAGGAAATTGTTCATAGGTTCGTTTCAGTTTGTTCAGTTACAAACATTAATTTATACAAAGTTTGCTACTGTTACAAATAAAAAGCCTTTCTCTGTTGAGAAAGGCTTTTCCAATGCTAAAAAAACATTATGATTTATTTTACCTTAAAGGCTTTTTCCTTTGGATAGTAGGCAACGCTTCCCAACTCTTCCTCTATACGGAGCAATTGGTTGTATTTTGCCATACGGTCACTTCTTGAAGCTGAACCGGTCTTGATCTGACCTGTGTTCAAAGCCACGGCCAAATCGGCAATGGTGTTGTCCTCGGTCTCCCCGGAGCGGTGCGACATTACTGAAGTATACCCGGCATTTTTGGCCATGTTCACGGCAGCAATGGTCTCTGTAAGCGTACCAATTTGGTTTACCTTGATCAAGATGGAATTGGCAATACCGTTTTCGATACCTCTGGACAAACGCTCTACATTGGTCACGAACAAATCGTCACCTACCAACTGTACCTTGTCACCAACCTTATCGGTTAGCATCTTCCAGCCATCCCAGTCGTTTTCATCCATTCCGTCCTCAATGGAGATGATTGGATATTTTTCACAAAGATCGGCCAAGTATTGGGCTTGCTCTTCAGAAGTCCTTACCATTCCCTTATCTCCTTCAAACTTGGTGTAGTCGTACTTTCCATCTACATAAAATTCCGCAGATGCACAGTCCAAAGCAATCATGACATCATCACCCAATTTATATCCAGCCTTTTCAACCGCTTTTGCAATGGTATCCAAAGCATCTTCGGTACCACCTTCCAAAGTAGGGGCAAAACCACCTTCATCACCAACAGCGGTACTCAAACCACGATCGTGCAATACTTTTTTCAGGTTGTGGAAAATCTCGGTCCCCATTTGCATGGCGTGGGTAAAGTTTTTGGCTTTGACCGGCATTACCATAAACTCTTGGAATGCGATAGGAGCATCGGAGTGCGACCCACCGTTGATAATGTTCATCATGGGCACGGGAAGCGTGTTGGCACTTACCCCACCTACATAACGATACAAGGGCATACCCAATTCGTTGGCAGCAGCTTTGGCCACAGCCAAGGAAACCCCTAGAATGGCATTGGCGCCAAGCTTGGATTTGTTGGCAGTTCCGTCCAATTCTATCATGGTCTGGTCTATAAGGTTCTGCTCAAATACAGAGGTACCCACCAATTCTTCGGCAATGATCGAATTGACATTGTCCACAGCCTTGGCCACACCTTTACCCATATAGGTATTTCCTCCATCCCTTAGTTCAACAGCTTCATGCTCTCCTGTTGAGGCGCCTGAAGGTACGGCAGCCCTTCCCAAAATTCCATTTTCGGTAACTACATCTACCTCTACCGTAGGATTACCTCTTGAATCCAATATCTGTCTTGCATGAATGTTGATAATAATGCTCATTTTTAACTAAATGTTTGTTGTTTTTATTAATTGGGCTAAGATACGAAAGGTGTCTCTTTTAACCCCATCTTACAGCCCATAAAACGTGCTAAATAACCTAAAAATAAACTATAACGTTTTAGTTTTTTCCAGTCTTGATCGCATCAAAAAATTGGTCGAAAAGGTAATCGGCATCGTGTGGTCCAGGACTTGCTTCTGGGTGATATTGCACAGAGAACACCTCTTTATCCTTCATCCGTATTCCGGCCACCGTTTGGTCGTTCAAATGGGTATGGGTAATCTCCAAATCGGGGTGGGCCTCGGTCTCTTCCCTATTGATGGCAAAACCGTGGTTTTGCGAAGTGATTTCTCCCTTCCCTGTCACCAAATTAAGGATAGGATGATTGATTCCCCTGTGCCCATTGTACATTTTATAGGTGGAAACCCCATTGGCCAAGGCCAATACTTGGTGTCCCAAACAAATCCCAAAAAGCGGTTTGTCGGAATTAATCATTTTCTTGGCTGCGGCAATGGCATCCGTCAACGGTTCTGGATCACCAGGTCCGTTGGAGATGAAATACCCGTCTGGGTTCCATTCCTTCATTTCCTCAAAAGAGCTGTTGTATGGGAAGACTTTAATGTAAGCTCCCCTTTTCGCCAAGTTTCGCAGGATGTTCTTTTTGATCCCAATATCCAAAGCGGATATTTTGTATGTTGAATTTTCATCACCATAGTAATAGGGCTCTTTGGTGGACACTTTGGAGGAAAGTTCCAAACCTTCCATACTTGGAACGCTTTTCAACTCTTCCTTTAGGGCGTCTATTTCATCCACTCGGGTAGATATCAAAGCGTTCATGGCCCCATGGTCCCTGATGTAACTTACCAAGGCTCTAGTATCCACATCCGAAATGGCCAAAAGGTTATTCTTGTCCAAGAACTCCAAAAGGCTCATATTGGCGCTGGGCCTGGAGTATTCGTAACTGAAATTTTTACAGATAAGACCTGCAATCTTAACGGAGTCAGACTCGATCTCATCGGCATGCGTGCCATAGTTTCCTATGTGGGCATTGGTGGTCACCATCAATTGCCCAAAATAAGAGGGGTCGGTAAAAATTTCCTGATAACCGGTCATCCCGGTATTAAAACAAACCTCTCCTACAGCGGTGCCTTCTTTTCCTCCCACGGCCTTACCATAAAAAATGGTTCCATCGGCCAACAATAGTAATGCTCTTTTTTTCGCGTGATACTTCATTTGTGTGCTCTAATTTCAGTTATGACAAAAAAACATAAAAAAAGGATAAGTTCTCACTTATCCTTTTTCCACTAATACAATAGTTAATAACATTGTTCTTATTCTTCAGAATCGTCGGTTTTGGTTTCGGCCACTGGCGCAACAGGCTCAGCTTTCTTAGTTCCTCCCCTTCTACTTCTTCTTGTGGTCTTCTTCTTGGGCTGACCTGCATTGTACAGCTCATTGAAATCCACCAATTCTATCATGGCCATATCGGCGTTATCCCCTAGTCGGTTACCCAACTTAATGATTCGGGTATATCCACCTGGTCTATCAGCAACTTTTTCAGCTACGCTTCCAAAAAGTTCTGTAATGGCCTCCTTGTTCCTTAGGCTACTGAAAACAATCCTTCTGTTGTGCATACCTTTTTCGGCAGTTTGGTTGTTCTCTGTCTTGGCCTTGGTGATCAAGGGCTCCACAAATTGTTTCAAAGCCTTGGCCTTGGCAACTGTGGTGTTGATTCTCTTGTGCTCTATAAGTGAGCAAGCCATATTGGCCAACATCGCCTTTCTATGGGCCGATTTTCTTCCTAAGTGATTAAACTTCTTTCCGTGTCTCATTGTTTCAATTTATCATCTTGCTACCAAATCCCTACGTTATTGGGAGAGCAAAATATGATTATTAATCTTTATCTAGTTTGTATTTGGAAAGGTCCATACCAAATTGTAGGCCTTTGTTGATGACCAACTCTTCCAATTCGGTCAAAGATTTTTTACCAAAGTTCCTGAACTTCATCAAATCGTTCTTGTTGAAGGAAACCAAGTCTCCCAAAGTATCCACTTCGGCAGCCTTAAGGCAGTTCAAGGCTCTTACGGAAAGGTCCATGTCTACCAATTTGGTCTTCAACAGCTGACGCATGTGCAAAGATTCCTCATCGTAGGTCTCTGTTTGTGCTATTTCATCAGCCTCAAGGGTGATGCGCTCATCAGAGAACAACATAAAGTGATGGATCAAAACCTTGGCAGCTTCGGTCAACGCATCTTTTGGGTGGATGGAACCATCGGTAAGAATCTCGAAAACCAATTTTTCGTAATCGGTCTTTTGTTCTACCCTGAAGTTCTCAATGCTGTATTTTACGTTTTTCACCGGAGTGTAAACGGAATCCACGGCAATGCTTCCCAAAGGTGCATTGGATTTTTTGTTTTCCTCGGCAGGAACGTAACCACGTCCTTTTTCTATAACGATCTCAAGGTTGATGCTCACTTTGGGATCCATGTTACAGATCACCAACTCTGGGTTGAGTACTTGGTATCCTGAGATAAATTTTTGGAAATCACCAGCGGTCAATTGTTCCTTTCCACTAACGGAAATGGAAACAGTCTCGCTCTCAACATCATCAATCTGTCTTTTAAAACGAACCTGCTTAAGGTTCAAAATGATTTCAGTTACGTCTTCAACAACGCCTGGGATAACAGAAAACTCATGTTCAACTCCATCTATGCGCACAGAAGTGATGGCAAAACCTTCCAAAGAGGAAAGCAATACCCTTCTCAGCGCATTCCCAACTGTTAATCCATAGCCAGGTTCCAAAGGGCGGAATTCAAATTTCCCTTCGAAATCTGTTGAATCGATCATTATAACTTTATCGGGCTTCTGAAAATTAAGTAATGCCATAATTGGATTAATGTTGAATTCTTATTTAGAGTACAATTCGACGATCAGTTGTTCCTTGATGTTTTCAGGAATCTGAAGTCTTTCTGGAATGGTTACAAAAGTTCCTTCTTTTGTAGCCGAGTTCCAAGTGATCCATTCGTAAACACTACTGTTGTTGGCCAATGAATCTTCGATGGCTTGAACGGATTTGGATTTTTCCCTAACACCTACTACATCACCTGGCTTCAATTTGTAGGAAGGAATGTTCACTACATCACCGTTTACGGTAATGTGACGGTGCGATACCAACTGGCGCGCTCCTCTTCTGGAAGGGGAAATACCCATTCTGTAGACCACATTGTCCAAGCGGGATTCGCACAATTGAAGCAATACCTCACCGGTTACTCCTTCTTTTCTTTTCGCTTCTGCAAAAAGGTTACGGAACTGACGCTCCAAAATACCATAGGTATACTTGGCCTTTTGCTTTTCGGCCAACTGAACGGCATATTCCGATTTTTTACCACGGCGTCTGTTGTTACCGTGTTGTCCTGGAGGATAATTTTTCTTTTCAAAAGACTTGTCGTCCCCGAATATCGCTTCTCCAAACTTTCTAGCGATCTTTGTTTTTGGTCCTGTGTATCTTGCCATCTTCTTTAAAAATTGGAAAGTGCGATTATGAATTAAGGCTTATCCTTCGATAATCTAACTGCACCTTCGGTGAAGACCCTATTGGGCCGTTGAATATACTAAAATTAAACTCTTCTTCTTTTGGGTGGTCTACAACCGTTGTGTGGAAGTGGTGTAACATCTACAATCTCGGTAACTTCGATTCCCGAATTGTGGATGGAACGGATGGCAGATTCCCTACCGTTTCCTGGTCCTTTCACGTATACCTTAACTTTGCGCAAACCTGCTTCGTGGGCGATTTTTGCACAATCCTCTGCTGCTATCTGGGCAGCATAAGGGGTATTTTTCTTGGAACCACGGAATCCCATTTTTCCTGCGGAAGACCATGAAATCACATCCCCTTTTTTGTTGGTAAGGGATATGATGATGTTATTAAAAGATGCAACAACGTGTGCCTCGCCAGTAGATTCGACGATCACTTTACGTTTTTTTGCTGTTTTGGTATTTGCCTTTGCCATATTTTTTAGTTTCTAGTGTTAGCTCTTAGTTATTGGAATCCTAGACTTTTACATTTCAAACAGATTCTTCTAACGTCTAAATACTAACTAATGACTGTTACTGCTTATTATTTAGTTGCTTTTTTCTTGTTGGCAACCGTCTTTCTTTTTCCTTTTCTGGTCCTAGAGTTGTTCTTGGTACGCTGACCTCTAAGCGGCAATCCTGCTCTGTGGCGAATTCCACGGTAACAACCGATGTCCATCAATCGTTTGATGTTCAATTGGGTCTCTGAGCGAAGTTCACCTTCAATGGTATAAGCGGAAACAGCTTCCCTGATACGACCGATTTCATCATCGTTCCATTCAGAAACTTTTGTATCCTCACTTACTTGGGCGGTCTTCAAAATCTCTTGCGCCCTACTTTTACCTACTCCGAAGATGTAGGTAAGTGCAATAACGCCACGCTTTTGTTTAGGTATATCTACACCTGCAATTCTTGCCATAATTACCCTTGTCTTTGTTTAAATCTAGGATTCTTTTTGTTGATTACGTACAATCTGCCTTTTCTGCGAACTATTTTGCATTCGGCACTCCTCTTCTTTATTGATGCTCTTACTTTCATCGTAATTAGTATCTATAAGTAATTCTTGCTTTCGTTAAATCGTATGGACTCATTTCCAACTTTACCTTATCCCCGGGGAGCAACTTGATGTAGTGCATCCTCATTTTCCCGGAGATGTGTGCCGTTACCACGTGTCCGTTTTCCAATTCTACCCTGAACATTGCATTGGACAATGCTTCAATGATAGATCCGTCTTGTTCTATTGCTGGCTGTTTTGCCATAAATTATGCTACTTTTCTATTCTTTCCGGTTTTCATCAAACCGTCGTAATGTCTGTTCAACAAATACGAGTTCACTTGTTGTACGGTATCTATTGCCACACCAACCATGATCAACAATGATGTTCCTCCGTAGAACAGTGCCCATCCGGCCTGTACATCCATCAACTTTACCACGATGGCCGGCAAAACGGCCAACAGTGCCAAGAACACGGAACCGGGAAGGGTGATCAATGACATGATCTTGTCCAAATAATCACCAGTTTCCTTTCCAGGTCTGATACCAGGAATAAAACCTCCACTTCTCTTCAAATCATCTGCCATTTTATTGGTAGGCACGGTGATTGCCGTATAGAAGTAGGTGAAAATGATGATCAATACTCCAAACAAGATGTTGTAGGCCAATCCGAATATATCGGCAAACTGAACCTCCATCCATTGTCCCACAGTTGTATTGTTGAATGTTCTTCCCAATAAACTTGGTGCAAACATAATAGCTTGTGCGAAAATGATAGGCATTACTCCAGAGGCATTCAATTTTAAAGGAATGTACTGGCGCGCTCCCATTACGTTTTTCTCGTATCCACCTGAAGCTGTTCTTCTAGCATATTGTACCGGAATCTGTCTTACCGCCATTACCAAAAGTACACTGGCCAGGATGACCAAGAACCAAACAATGACCTCAATCAACATAAACATGATACCTCCTGTGTTATTGGTAGTCCTTGAAACAAATTCCTGAACAAAGGACTGTGGCATGGTGGCAATAATACCGATCATGATCAATAGGGAGATACCGTTACCGATACCTTTATCCGTGATTTTTTCACCCAACCACATGGCAAAAACACATCCGGTCACCAAAATAATCACTGCTGGAACAATAAAGTCCAACCCTTTGCCCAATACAAAGGCACTATCTGGAACTCCAAGTGCTCCAAGTCCGTACAAATATGCAGGAGCTTGAACAATACAGATACCAATGGTCAACCATCGTGTAATCTGGTTGATGGTCTTTCTACCACTTTCCCCTTCTTTCTGCAATTTTTGCAGATAAGGAATGGCAATTCCCATCAACTGTACCACAATGGATGCGGAGATATAAGGCATAATCCCCAGTGCAAATATTGATGCATTGGCAAAAGCTCCTCCGGTGAACGCATTAAGCAATCCCAAAATACCATCCTCGGCGGCCGTATTCAATTGGGTCAATTGCGTAGTATCAATACCAGGAAGGACAATTCGGGTACCAAAACGGTATACCAACAACAACCCTAGGGTAAGGATGATACGTTGTCTCAGTTCCTCAATCTTCCAGATATTTGATATGGTATCTATAAATTTCTTCATGCTATACGAATTCCTTATAAACTTATTGCTTCGCCTCCTGCAGCTTCAATGGCAGCTTTGGCGGAAGCCGTAAATTTATGTACAGATACTTTTAGGCCGGCTTTCAATTCACCGTCACCCAAAATCTTAACCAAGTCATTTTTGTGGGCCAATCCGTTTTCCACAAGCGTTTCCAAAGTAACTTCTTTTTTCACAGTTCCATTGTCCACCAATTCTTGTAGTTTACCAAGATTGATTCCTCTGTATTCCTTTCTGTTGATGTTTTTGAACCCAAACTTGGGGACACGTCTTTGCAAAGGCATTTGACCTCCTTCAAAACCAATCTTTTTGGAATATCCTGATCTGGACTTGGCACCTTTGTGTCCACGGGCGGCAGTACCTCCCTTACCGGAGCCTTCTCCCCTACCTAAGCGTTTTCCCTCTTTGTGAACAGCGCCTTCCGCTGGTTTAAGATTGTGTAAATCCATGTTCCGTTATATTTTAAGCTTCCTCTGTGGAAACCAAGTGTTTTACCTTATTTACCATTCCAAGGATACTAGGTGTTGCTTCATGCTCAACAACATGCCCGATCTTGCGCAGTCCAAGGGCCTCCAAAGTCCTTTTTTGGTCCTGTGTCCTTTTGATAGCGCTCTTTACTTGTGTAACCTTAATCTTTGACATAATATCCTCGTGTTTATCCTTTAAAGACTTTTTCCAAAGAAACTCCTCTCTGCTTGGCCACGGTATCGGCACTCCTTAACTGCAACAAGGCATCAAAGGTAGCTTTTACCACGTTGTGTGGGTTGGATGAACCTTGGGACTTGGACAATACGTCTTGTACCCCAACAGCTTCCAATACGGCCCTTACAGCTCCACCGGCGATTACCCCGGTACCATGTGATGCAGGCTTAATGAAAACCCTAGCACCGCCATATTTTCCTTTTTGTTCGTGGGGAAGTGTGGCTTTGGTCAAAGGAATACGAACCAAATTCTTTTTGGCATCCTCGATAGCTTTTGCAATTGCAGTGGCTACTTCCTTGGATTTTCCCAAACCATGTCCAACAACACCGTTTTCATCACCAACAACAACTATGGCTGAAAAACCAAAAGCTCTACCACCCTTGGTTACTTTGGTAACCCGTTGTACACCAACCAAACGGTCTTTCAACTCAAGTCCTCCTGGCTTTACTATTTCTACGTTCTTGTAATTCTGGTACATAGTCTTATTAGAATTTTAGTCCTGCTTCCCTAGCTCCTTCAGCCAATGATTTAACTCTTCCGTGATAAAGGTTACCACCTCGATCAAAAGACACGGTCTCAACCCCTAGCTTAAGCGCTTTTTCCGCTATGGCCTTACCCACATTGGTTGCGACCTCACTTTTGGTTCCTTTGGCTTCCACATCCTTATCGCGTGATGAGGCTGCAGCCAAAGTTACTCCCTTGTTGTCGTCGATCAACTGGGCATATATTTCCTTATTGCTTCTGAAGACAGACAATCTTGGTCTTGCCTCAGTTCCGAAGGATACCTTTCGTATTCTTCTTCGGATGCGTAATTTTCTTTCAGTCTTAGATAATCCCATAGTCTTAATTATTAAGCTGATTTACCTGCTTTTCTTCTCAATTGTTCACCCACAAACTTGACACCTTTTCCTTTGTAAGGCTCTGGCTTACGGAAGGATCGTATCTTGGCGGCCACCTGACCTACCAATTGCTTATCGTGGGATGTTAGTTTTATGATAGGGTTTTTCCCTTTTTCGGAGACGGTCTCAACTTTTACCTCTGGAGCAATGTCCATAACGATGTTATGAGAGAATCCGAGGGCCAAGTCCAATTTCTGACCTTGGTTGCTGGCTCTGTATCCAACACCCACAAGTTCCAATTCCTTGCTCCATCCTTGAGAGACTCCTTTTACCATATTGGCAAAAAGGGCACGATATAACCCATGCTTTGCTTTGTGTTCCTTGGAATCAGAGGGTCTTTCCACCAAAACGTTACCATCCTCAACCTTTACATCAACTCCAGAGAATTCTTGGGAAAGCTCTCCCAATTTACCTTTTACGGTAACCAAGGTATCTTTCACCTCTACGGTGACTCCTTCTGGAATTGCAACTGGACTGTTACCTATTCTTGACATTTTCTTCTCTTTTCTCGATTAATATACGTAGCACAATACTTCACCACCTACATTCTCCTGCTTGGCCTGCTTGCTGGTCATTACACCGTGGGATGTAGACACAATGGCTATCCCCAAACCGTTCAATACCCTTGGTAGTTCATCTGAACTGGAATACTTTCTCAAACCGGGCTTACTTACCCGTTGCAGTTTCTTTATAATGGGCTCCTTGGAAAACTTATCGTACTTAAGGGCTATTTTGATGTTCCCCTGTGCACCGTCATCCTCGAACTTGTAACTCAAAATATAGCCTTGATCAAACAATATTTTGGTAATTTGTTTCTTTAGATTGGAAGCGGGAACGTCCACTACCCTATGACCTGCCATGTTGGCATTTCTGATTCTGGTCAAATAATCTGAAATTGGATCTGTAAGCATTTCTTTTCTTTATCTAAATTACCAACTTGCCTTTTTAACTCCTGGTATCAAACCTTGATTGGCCATCTCCCTGAAAGTAACCCTTGATATTCCAAAAGTTCTCATATAACCTCTTGGTCTTCCTGTCAATTTACAACGGTTACGCATACGTACCGGAGATGCATTCTTAGGCAACTTCTGAAGGGCTTCGTAATCTCCAGCCTCCTTTAGCGCCTTTCTTTTCTCGGCATATTTTGCAACCATTTTTGCCCTTTTTCTCTCACGGGCTTTCATTGATTCCTTGGCCATACTAGTTCTTTTTAAAGGGTACTCCCATTTCGGTTAACAATGATTTTGCTTCTTTATCGGTTTGTGCCGATGTAACAAACGTGATGTCCATCCCGTTGATCCTATTGATCCTGTCTATATTGATCTCTGGGAAGATAATCTGCTCAGTGATACCCAAGTTGTAGTTACCTCTACCGTCAAAACCAGTAGCTTTAACTCCTTGGAAATCCCTTACCCTTGGTAGGGCAGATGTGATCAATCTATCCAAGAATTCGTACATACGCTCACCTCTCAAGGTAACTTTGGCTCCAATGGGCATTCCCTTTCTCAATTTAAAGGTAGCAACGTCCTTTTTGGAAAGAGTGGCAACTGCTTTCTGACCTGTAATGTTGGTCAACTCGTCCACTGCATGATCAATAAGCTTCTTGTCGGAAACAGCTGCTCCAACACCACGGCTTACCACAATCTTTTCCAACTTGGGAACCTGCATTACGTTACTGTAACCGAATTCTTCGGTAAGCGCCTTTATTACACGCTCTTTATATTCCTGCTTTAATCTTGGTATATAACTCATGACTAAATTACTTCATTGGATTTTTTGGAAACCCTTACTTTTTTTCCATCTCTTTCTTCGTACCCAACTCTGGTTGCATCACCAGATTTTGGATCGATCAAGGAAAGATTGGAAATATGTATTGGCGCCTCCTTTTTGGTTATACCTCCCTGAGGGTTTTGTGCGCTCGGCTTTTCGTGCTTGGATACCTCATTGACACCCTCCACGATAGCTTTGTTCTTTTCACGGAATACGCGAAGCACTTTACCTTCACTGCCTTTGTGGTCTCCCGCAATGACTCTTACTGTATCCCCTGTTTTTATTTTCAACTTCATCTCTCTGTATTCTTTTACAGCACTTCGGGTGCCAATGAAACAATCTTCATAAACTGCTTGTCCCTAAGCTCCCTTGCAACCGGTCCAAAGACACGGGTTCCTCTCATTTCACCAGTAGGGTTCAACAATACGCAGGCATTGTCATCAAAACGGATGTAAGAACCGTCGGGTCTTCTGACCTCTTTTTTGGTTCGAACAACCACTGCAGTGGAAACAGAACCTTTCTTTACAGTACCGTTTGGAGTAGCCTCCTTAACCGTGACAACAATCTTGTCACCCAATGAAGCATACCTTCTCTTTGTTCCTCCAAGTACGCGGATGGTCAAAACTTCTTTTGCACCAGTATTGTCCGCAACCTTTAATCGTGATTCTTGTTGTACCATAATTATTTAGCTCTTTCAAGGATTTCTACCAACCTCCAGCACTTGGTCTTACTCAAGGGCCTGGTTTCCATTATCTTAACGGTATCACCTTCGTTGCAATCGTTCTTTTCGTCGTGGGCAACATACTTCTTGGTCTTCAAAACGAATTTACCGTACATAGGGTGTTTTACTCGCTTTACCTCAGAAACCACAATTGATTTCTCCATTTTGTTGCTGGTAACAACGCCTATTCTTTCTTTTCTTAAATTTCTGTTTTCCATAAGGCAGAACCAATTATTGTAATTCCCTTTTAGTTAATTCTGTTGCAAGTCTAGCTACCGTCCTTCTTGCCTTTCTAATCTGTAAAGGATTTTCCAAAGGAGTTACGGCATGTGCCATTTTAAGATCGGCATGTTGTTTCTTGAACTCGGCCAACTTCTCCTTTAGCTCTTCAATTGAAAGTTCTTTTACTTCTGATTGTCTCATCTTTCTTCTCAATTAAAAATTAAGCGGAATAATCCCTAGCTACGATAAACTTGGTTTTGACTGGCAATTTCTGGGCCGCTAGCCTAAGGGCTTCTTTGGCCACATCCATTGGCACTCCAGCAACTTCGAACATGATTCTTCCAGGCTTCACAACAGCTACCCAATATTCTGGAGCACCCTTACCCTTACCCATACGTACCTCAAGAGGTTTCTTGGTGATAGGTTTGTCCGGGAATATTTTGATCCACAACTGGCCTTGCCTTTTCATGTACCTTGTCGCAGCAATACGTGCAGCCTCGATTTGACGGGAAGTAATGAAGTGTGAATCCATGGACTTGATACCGAACATCCCATTGGAAAGTTGGTGTCCTCTTTGTGAGATTCCTTTCATACGCCCCTTCTGGGCTTTACGAAATTTCGTTCTTTTTGGCTGTAACATCTTACCTTACTTTATCTTATTACTTTCTACGGCGTGGTTTTTTACCTCCATCTTGTTTACCGCCTTTTCCTCCTTGACTCTTGCTCAATCCTACCAATGGGGAAAGTTCTCTTTTTCCATAGACCTCACCCTTCATGATCCAAACCTTGATACCCAATCTACCATAGGTAGTGTGAGCTTCGTGCAATGCATAATCTACATCGGCACGGAAAGTGGACAATGGGATTCTTCCCTCCTTGTAAGATTCAGAACGTGCCATTTCAGCTCCGTTCAAACGTCCAGAAATCTGGATCTTGATTCCTTCGGCATTCATACGGATTGCCGCAGCAATGGCCATTTTAATGGCTCTTCTGTATGAAATCCTGCTCTCAATCTGTCTTGCAACACTGGCAGCAACCAAATTGGCATCAAGCTCAGGTCTCTTGATCTCGTGAATATTGATCTGAACCTCTTTGTTGGTAATTTTCTTAAGCTCTTCCTTAAGCTTATCAACTTCTTGACCTCCTTTACCAATGATGATACCTGGACGAGCCGTGGTAATGGTAATGGTGATTAATTTCAAGGTTCTCTCTATGATAACCCGTGATACACTGGCCTTGGCCAAACGTGCATGCACGTACTTTCTAATTTTATCATCCTCAGCCAGCTTATCGCCGTAATCGTTTCCTCCGTACCAGTTGGATTCCCATCCTCTGATAATTCCCAAGCGATTTCCTATTGGATTGGTCTTCTGTCCCATATTCTATTTTCTAGCTTTGAACGTTGTTATTGGATTCCAAAATCATGGTCACATGATTGGAACGCTTTCTGATTCTGTGGGCCCTTCCCTGAGGAGCAGGACGCAAACGTTTCAACATGGTTCCACCATCCACTCGGATTTCCTTGATATAAAGATCAGCATCCTCAATGCTGGCATCTTCATTCTTGGCCTCCCAGTTAGCAATGGCAGAAAGCAATAGTTTCTCCATTTTTCTGGAAGCTTCCTTTGAGTTGAACCTCAAGATGGCCAAAGCCATTTCGATTTGTTTTCCTCTTACCAAATCTGCCACCAATCGCATCTTTCTTGGAGATGTTGGGCAGTTGTTAAGCTTTGCAATAGCAAGTTGCTTCTTCTCTTCCTTTAACCTTTCGGCCATTTGTCTTTTACGAACTCCCATAGCTTACTTACTTTTTACCTTTGTTTTTGGCTCCTGCATGACCCCTAAAAGATCGTGTAGGTGAAAATTCTCCAAGTTTGTGACCTACCATGTTCTCGGTAACATAAACGGGAACAAATTGCTTACCGTTGTGGACCGCGATGGTCTGTCCTACGAAATCCGGCGTTATCATTGAGGCTCTAGACCACGTTTTGATAACCGTTTTCTTTCCTGATTCTATATTGGTTTGGACTTTCTTCTCCAGACTATGATGAACGAATGGTCCTTTTTTTAACGAACGTGCCATTTACTTTTTCTTTTATTTCTTTCTACGTTCTATGATGTATCTATTGGTATCCTTGGTCTTGGAACGGGTTCTGAATCCTTTTGCGGGAATACCGTTCTTAGATCTTGGGTGACCTCCGGAAGCCCTTCCTTCACCACCACCCATTGGGTGATCGACAGGGTTCATGGCTACTGGCCTAGTTCTTGGTCTTCTACCCAACCATCTGCTTCTACCAGCTTTACCGGACACCAACAATTGGTGATCGGAGTTGGAAACCGCACCAATGGTAGCCAAACAAGTGGCCAATATCATACGGGTTTCACCAGAAGGCAACTTAATGGTAACGAACTTACCGTCCTTTGCCATCAACTGGGCAAATGTACCGGCACTTCTCGCCATGACCGCTCCTTGACCAGGTCTCAATTCTATGCAAGAGATAATGGTACCCAATGGAACCTCGCTCAATGGAAGTGCATTTCCAATTTCAGGGGCAGAACCTGTTCCGGATTGGATCGTTTGTCCTACCTGCAAACCATTTTGGGCAACCACATATCTTTTTTCACCATCCTTGTACTCTACCAAGGCGATAAATGCAGTTCTGTTGGGATCGTATTGGATAGAAACCACAGTGGCCTCAACTCCCTGTTTGTCCCTTTTGAAATCGATGATTCGATATCTTCTCTTATGACCCCCACCTCTATGGCGCATGGTCATTTTTCCTTGACTGTTCCTACCACCTGACTTTTTTAACGGAGCAAGCAAGCTTTTTTCCGGCTTATCAGTAGTAATCGCGTCAAATCCGTTTACTACTCTAAAACGCTGCCCAGGGGTTATCGGTTTTAATTTTCTAACTGACATTTCTCGTCTTTATAGATTACTGTAAAAATCAATAATATCACCTTCAGCCACATCAACAATTGCTTTTTTCATCGCATTTGTCTTACCGTGCTGGATTCCGGTTTTTGTATAACGACTCTTACGCGCTGGTCCATAGTTCATGGTTCTCACCTTTTCCACAGAAACACCATAAGTAGCCTCTACCGCTTCCTTGATTTCCAACTTGTTAGCCCCAGGCTGAACATAGAAACCGTAACGATTGAAAAGCTCGCTGTCAGCGGTCATCTTTTCCGTAATAATCGGTCTTATCAACACACTCATGATACTTTTATTTCTTTAGGTTCGATTCAATTCCTTCCAAAGCGCTTTCGGTCAATACTAAACTGTTAGCGTTAACTATTTTGTAAGTATTTAATTCTGAGCCAGTTACAACTTCGGAGCGTTCCAAATTACGCGACGACAAATATACGTTATTATTTGTATCGCCCAACACTATAAGGGACTTTTTATTTTCCAGACCCAAAGAGGTTAGGAAAGCTACAAAATCCTTGGTCTTTGGAGTTTCAAAATTGAAATCTTCCACAACCACTACGGATTTCTCCTTGGTTTTAAGGCTCAAGGCCGACCTACGGGCCAATCGCTTTACGTTTTTGTTCAATTTTTGGGTATAGTCCTTTGGTCTTGGACCGAAGATTCTACCTCCACCTCTAAAAACAGGGGATTTAATACTACCGGCCCTTGCGGTACCAGTTCCCTTTTGCTTTTTGATCTTACGGGTACTCCCGGCAATCTCAGCTCTCTCTTTAGCTTTGTGGGTCCCTTGTCTTTGATGCGCCAAATACTGCTTTACATCCAAATAGATGGCATGCTCATTGGGCTCTATGGCGAAAACATCGTCAGAAAGGTCTACCTTTCTTCCGGTCTCTTTTCCTTTGATATCTAAAACTGCAACCTTCATTACTTCTCAATTGTTACGTAAGCATTCTTGTGCCCTGGAACACATCCTTTCACTACGATAAGGTTTTTCTCAGGAACCACTTTCAATACTCTCAAGTTTTGGACTGTTACTCTATCGCCACCCATTCTACCGGCCATTTTCATTCCTTTGAAAACTCGGGCAGGATATGATGCGGCACCAATGGAACCAGGAGCTCTCAATCGGTTGTGCTGACCGTGGGTCGCTTGACCTACTCCACCAAAACCATGACGCTTAACAACCCCTTGAAATCCTTTACCTTTTGATGTACCAATTACATCAACAAATTCACCTTCCACAAATAGGTCCGCACCTACGACGTCCCCTAATTTGTATTCACCTTCAAAATCTTGGAATTCAACGACTTGTTTCTTTGGAGAAGTACCTGCTTTCTTAAAGTGGCCGGTTTCGGCCTTGTTAGCACGTTTTTCTGCCTTGTCATCGAAACCAAGCTGAAGGGCACTGTACCCGTCAACCTCTTCGGTTCTGACTTGGGTAACCACGCATGGTCCAGCTTCGATAACGGTACATGGAACGTTCTTTCCATTCTCGTCGAAGATGCTGGTCATACCGATTTTTCTTCCTATTAACCCAGACATATTTAACTAATTATTAATTGTTTACTTTTCTTTATTTACGCCAATTTCTTGGCAAAAAAATTGGGTCAAGAAAAACATTCTGCTCTGACCCAGATTTTTTTCTTTCACCGTTTTTCCCGAACCATCGTCCGAGACATGTAATTTTTTTAGTTTTAAGTGTTGAGTTTTAACTTCAATGCTTAAAACCCAACACCTACAACTTTTATCAGACCTTGATCTCAACCTCAACACCGCTGGGAAGCTCAAGCTTCATAAGGGCATCAATGGTTTTTGATGAAGAGCTGTAAATATCCAAAAGCCTCTTGTAAGAGCTCAATTGGAACTGCTCTCTTGATTTTTTGTTCACGTGGGGTGAACGCAAAACCGTGAATATCTTCTTGTGCGTAGGCAATGGAATGGGTCCAGTTACCACAGCACCGGTCGTTTTTACTGTTTTCACGATCTTCTCAGCAGATTTGTCCACCAAATTGTGATCGTAAGATTTCAATTTTATTCTAATTTTTTGACTCATCTTGCTGAAATTAAGCGGTTACTCCTTTAGCTGCTTTAATCACCTCTTCCGCAATATTGGAAGGAGTTTCTGCATAGTGTGAAAATTCCATGGTGGATGTTGCCCTACCTGAAGACAATGTTCTCAAGGAAGTTACATATCCGAACATTTCCGATAGTGGAACCTCTGCTTTTACCACTTTGGCACCAGCCCTATCATCCATGTTGTTCACCTGACCTCTTCTTCGGTTCAAGTCACCTACAATATCACCCATGTTCTCTTCAGGTGTAAGCACCTCCAACTTCATGATGGGCTCCATTAGAACGGCACGGGCTTTTTTGGCAGCCACTTTGTAACCAAGCTTCGCAGCCAACTCAAAGGACAAGGAATCAGAATCCACAGGGTGGAAAGATCCATCCTTAAGGGTAATTTTCATGCTATCCATTTCAAAACCAGCCAACGGCCCGTTTTTCATAGCTTCCTTGAAACCTTTTTCTACAGATGGGATATATTCCTTTGGAATGTTACCACCTTTAATTTCGTTGACAAATTCCAATCCGGCTTTGGTCTCGTCACTTGCAGGCTCCATCGTAAATACGATATCCGCAAATTTACCACGACCACCGGTTTGTTTCTTATATGTTTCTCTGTGATCCGCTGTAGCAGTAAGGGCTTCCTTGTACTCAACCTGTGGTTGACCTTGGTTCACCTCTACCTTAAACTCACGTCTTAAACGGTCCACGATGATATCCAAGTGAAGCTCACCCATACCAGAAATAATGGTCTGTCCTGAAGCTTCGTCTGTTTTCACCTGGAAGGTTGGATCTTCTTCCGCCAATTTGGCCAAAGCCATACCCAATTTATCCACATCAGCCTTGGTTTTTGGCTCAACCGCGATACCAATAACGGGATCGGGGAAGTTCATACTTTCCAAAACTATAGGTGCATTTTCAGCAGACATGGTATCTCCTGTCTTGATATCCTTAAATCCAACAGCCGCACCAATATCACCAGCCTCAATATAATCGATGGCGTTTTGTTTATTGGAGTGCATCTGATAGATTCGAGAAATACGCTCTTTCTTACCTGAACGGTTGTTCAAGATGTAAGAACCTGCATCCAAACGACCAGAATATGCTCTAAAGAAAGCCAAACGACCTACGAAAGGATCGGTAGCAATTTTAAAGGCAAGTGCCGCAAAGGGATCTTTAGGATCCGGCTTTCTGGTAACTTCCTCACCAGTATCAGGATTGGTTCCTACAATATCATCTTTATCCAAAGGAGAAGGCAAGTAGCGACAAACGGCATCCAAAAGGAACTGAACCCCTTTGTTCTTAAAGGAAGAACCACAAACCATAGGAATGATAGCCCTGTCCATTACCGCAGCACGCAATGCAGCATGCACTTCTTCTTCTGTGATGGAATCTTCATCCTCGAAGAATTTCTCCATCAAATTCTCATCATATTCTGCAACAGCTTCAATCAAGGCAGCTCTGTACTCCTTCACCTCATCCAACATGTCAGCAGGAATATCCACAACATCAAATGTAGACCCGAAGTTATCATCGTGCCATACGATCGCCCTGTTCTTGGCCAAATCCACAATACCTTTAAAGTCGGCTTCGTCACCAATAGGCAATACAATTGGCACCGCATTGGAACCCAACATCTCACGAACCTGCTTGCACACGTTCAAGAAGTTGGAACCTTGACGGTCCATTTTGTTCACGAATCCAATTCTAGGCACTTTGTAGTTATCGGCCAATCTCCAGTTGGTCTCGGATTGTGGCTCAACACCATCTACCGCACTGAACAAGAACACCAAACCATCCAAAACACGTAAAGAACGGTTTACCTCAACGGTAAAATCCACGTGTCCGGGAGTGTCAATAATGTTAAAGTGGTAATCCTTGGTATCAGGCAATGGCTGCGCGTTCTCCATTGGGAACTTCCATGTACAAGTAGTAGCCGCGGAAGTAATGGTAATACCACGCTCCTGCTCTTGCTCCATCCAGTCCATGGTAGCTGCACCATCATGCACCTCACCAATTTTGTGACTCACACCTGTATAAAAAAGAATACGCTCTGTAGTAGTTGTTTTACCAGCATCAATGTGAGCTGCAATACCTATATTCCTTGTATATTTTAAATCTCTTCCCATTGTAATGATTAGAATCTAAAGTGTGAGAATGCTTTATTGGCCTCGGCCATTTTGTGTGTATCTACTCTTTTCTTCACTGCAGCACCTTCCTCCTTGGCAGCTGCCAAAATCTCAGAGGCCAGTTTCTGCGCCATGGATTTCTCGTTACGCTTTCTTGCGTAAAGAATCAACCACTTCATTGCAGTGGATATCTTTCTATCTGGACGAATCTGCATTGGAATCTGGAATGTCGCACCACCCACTCTTCTACTTCTTACTTCAACGTGCGGCATAACATTGGAAAGAGCATCTTTCCATAGCTCCAAAGCGGTTTTTTCCTCGTCCGTGTTCTTTTCATCAACGATATCAATTGCATCGTAGAAAATCTTGAATGCAATTGACTTTTTACCGTCCCACATCATCATGTTCACGAAACGTGTAACAAGCTGATCGTTAAATCTTGGATCTGGTAAAAGTGGTCTTTTCTTTGCCTGCTTTTTTCTCATTGCTTCTTCTTAAAGTTGATTACTTTTTGGGACGCTTAGCACCATACTTTGATCTTCGCTGCGTTCTTCCCGCCACACCGGCAGTATCCAACGCCCCGCGAACGATGTGGTATCGCACACCAGGCAAATCCTTTACTCTTCCGCCTCTAACCAATACTATCGAGTGCTCTTGGAGGTTGTGACCTTCTCCAGGGATGTATGCGTTCACCTCTTTACCGTTGGTCAACCTTACCCTTGCAACTTTACGCATTGCAGAGTTCGGTTTCTTTGGCGTAGTGGTGTAAACCCGCGTACAAACCCCTCTTCTTTGAGGACACGAATCCAAAGCAGCCGATTTACTCTTCTTGGTAATTGTGGCCCTTCCTTTTCGTACTAATTGTGAAATTGTTGGCATTAAAATTCCTATTTAAAACTAAATAACCCCCATTTTGAGGGCTGCAAATGTAGTGATATTTCATTAGTAATCAAATCCCTTAAAGATTAATTTCAAATATTTTTTATTGTTCATTATATTTTGAAGCATTTAATGCATTCACCAATACTTGTAAAATGATGCAAACAATCATTTTTGACAAAAAAAAGCACCCCACAAGGTGCTTTCCCCAATAGCTTGATCTTTTCATTGACTGGCCACAGCAACCAGGTCGCCCATCAAGTCTGCTTTTCTGAAAACAGAAACTAAATCTTCTGCGTTTTTAAAACCTATACCCTTTTTCTTGATATACCTGGCCAATTCTTTTTTAGAAGGGTCATTAAAAAAATCCAATACTCTATTCTTGCTCAACTTAACAAACATGGGGTCGTTATCCAAAACAGCGACATAGTACTCCATCTTGTCCGAAAAGCGTGGCGGAAAATCAGTCCCATGGGATGTCTTTGCGTATTTCCCGTCGCGATAGGTTTTGCGCAATCTCTCATAGACCGTATATGTGTTTCCGGAATAGATAGACACCACGTAGCCCCTTTTAATATTGTTTTTCTCATCCTTAAAGGTGAGATATTTATACTCCCGTCCATCCACCACACAAGAGACATCCTTATCCCGAATAAGCGATTCCGCAGTAATACTATACTTGTTGCGCTTAACCTCCAAGTCATCGTTAAAAGCATCATATCGCACATAAAATTCTGCCACTTCCTCCCCATTGTCATAAATGGCAGCCTTTTTAAACTCCTTTACATAATATGCACTTCCCTGCACCTTGGCGTAACCATCCGCCTTAGTAAAGCTCACATCACCAAACTTATTCTTCAAGTCAGAGAAGAAGTTCATTACCGTAGGGTTGTTTCCCATTGAGGCCTGGGATGTGCAACAAAGACCCAGTCCAGCCCTGCCAGCCTTATCGCCTCCTGGAGCAAAGGCAGGATTCATTAACTGGTATTGTCCAAAAACTGATACCCCAAACATTAAAAGAACACAAGAAATCAGTTGCTTTTTCATTCCTTTTTATTTTTAGATTAACTTCAAAAAAACCTCGTTTCAATCTTTATGAAACGTTCGCATCCGACCATAGCCAAATATCGCAATTCCCATTTCTTTTCAATTTACATAAATTTTTCATATAACATGCTGAATTAGAACAAAATACAATTGTTTCTGCAATGAATTTACATATGCAAAATAGATTTGGGCTATTCATAGCCCTAACATTCATAAACTTTTCTTTGACGCACCTTTAACCATGCTTCAGTTCAGCTTCAGGGAATACAGAAATGGCCACTGAAGTTTTTACGTTGAAGAAAAAGAAGGGAAGGACTTGACTTTAAGGAATATTCAGTTTTATCCAAAAAACCGATGGGCACAGATTTTGAATATTGTTAAAATTCTGTCTTGTCGATTTTTTACTACAACGTGTTGGCGTAAGTAAACAAATTCAACAAGTCATCGTCGTCATTTACATTGGGGCGTTTGTCCTTAAAATAACCTTTGATAGCCTTCTGGTCCCCCTCCGAAAACACGGAAAGCACATCGGATTTTTTAGTTTTCATAAAAACCGGCATTTCACCTGTACGGGAAACATAGTATTCGGTCCTGTCCAAAAACCGGTGCGGAAATGATTTCTCCAAGGAGTTCCTAGCCTCCTTACCCTCCTTGAACACTTTCCTGTGTTTTACAAAGAGCGTATAATCCCCTCCCGCCACCACCGGCGTCAGATATCCTTTTTGGGATTCCCCATCCTCATCGGTATACATTATATAATGATACTCATTGCCATTTACAGAGCATGAGTACACCGGATGCTTCAACATGGACCTTACCACATCAGCACCCAAACTCTCCTTCAACTCCACTTCATCATTATAGGCATCATATCTAATGTAGAGTTTCTTGAAGGCCACACCTTCATCGTAAAGGGTCCCCAAAGTGAAGTTTTCATTGAGATAAATGGTTCCATCAATATCCTCCAAGGTAAGGTTTACCTCCTCACCCAAGCGACCGAACTTAATCCTCATATCATTATAGAGGTTCTCCATGGAAGGGTTGTTCCCGAACGCTTGATCTGGGTTACGAGCAGTCTGGATAACCCCCCAAGGTTGAATAATCTTATTTTGGGCCATACCAACCGCAAAACCAAAAACCACGAAAACAGCAATAAAATATGGTCTCTTCATACATCCTAAATTTAAGACCTCAACCAACCTATCGTCCAGAAGAAAACGGACGTATAATATTATAAGGTATTGGCATAGGTGAACAGATTCTGCAAATCAGCACTGTCGTTCACATTGGGGCGCTTTTCTTTTATATAGCCTTTGATTGCATTTTGATCTTCATCCAAAAACATGGAAAGCACGTCGGATTTTTTGGTTTTCATAAAAACCGGCACCTCACCTGCACGGGAAACATAGTATTCCGTCCTGTCCAAAAATCGGTGCGGAAATGATTTCTCCAAGGAGTTTCTGGCCTCTTTTCCTTCTTTGAACACTTTTTTATGCTTCACAAAAAGATTGTAACCTTCTCCGGTCACTACCGGTGTTAGATATCCTTTTTGGGAATTCCCATCCTCATCGGTGTATATGGCATAATAATAGTCATTGCCATTCATGGAGCATGAGTATACCGGATGCTTCAACATGGACCTTACCACATCAGCACCCAAACTCTCCTTCAACTCCACTTCATCATTATAGGCATCATAACGCATGTACAATTTCTTGAAGGCCACACCTTCATCGTAGAGCGTTCCCAAGGTAAAGTTTTCATTGAGATAGATGGTGCCATCAATATCCTCGAGGGTAAGATTCACTTCTTCGCCCATTCTCCCAAATTTAACCCGCATATCATTGTACAGGTTTTCCATGGAAGGATTGTTCCCGAACGACTGCTCCTTACTCCAAGTAATTCCGGAAATGACACTATACGATTGGACCTTGGCCTGACCCGCAGCAGTCATCACCACAAACCAAACACATCCTGCAGCAACAAATAACTTTCCCATAATCCTTTCTTTAAATAAACGACAACTGTTGTTTAAAGGGTATTCGCATAGGCAAACAAGTTGGCAAGGCCCATATTGTCTCCTAAGTTGATATGCTTATCCTTCATGAATTGTTTGACCTTTTTTTGATCTTCATCGGAAAACATGTCAAGCACTTCAGATTTCTTGGCCTTCATATATTCTGGCGTTCCACCATTCACGGATACGTAGTACTCCACCTTATCCAAAAATCGATGGGGGAATCCCTTATCCAAAGAAGTTTTTGCAGGCTTGCCTTCTTTAAAGACTTTTACACGTTTTTCATAGAGCACATATTCTCCTCCTTTCACCAATGGCGAAAGATAACCTTTAACAGTAGCACCTTTGTCATCAGTGTATTGCATATACATAAATTCATTCCCATTGATAGAGCAGGAATACTCTTCGTTTTTCACCATGGACCTAGTGACATCCGAATCGGGGCTTTCCCTTAATTCCACTTCATCATTATACGCGTCAAAACGCATATACATTCTCTTAAAGGCAATACCGTTCTGATAAAGCCCACCAATTTTAAAAGATTCGTCTAGGTATATGGTTCCATCTATATCCTCCAAGGTAAGGTTGACATCTTCACCCAAACGGCCCATTTTGGTCCGCATATCATTATAGAGGTCCATCATCCATGGGTTATTGCCCATATCAGCATCTTCAGCGCCGGTACCTTTCATCAGAGCAAGTCTGTTTTGGGTAAACATACCTCCCTCACCGGGAGAATGGATATTTCCTTGGGCATTTGCAAATGAAACCATCAATGCAAATAGTGCAAAGGAAAAGACACGAGCTTTATTGGTATAACAAGTTTTCATCTTACTTCTATGATTTTTGATTTAAGTTAAATATATAAAAATTAAGGAGTTAAACATAACAATCCTTAGATCTATTTAGAAGAGACACACCCATAAAGAGTCCATTCATGCACCAAAAAGAGTCATAAAGCCTGCAATTCCCACAAACACCATACTGAACCACATCATAGCCAAAGCAAGCCCTACTCAAAAGAAACCCTCAATAGTCCCCATATATATTAAGGTATACTAACAAAATGTTAAACCCTTTTTAAGAAGCACAATTAAGGATGTTGTTGCAAAACACCTTATTAAGTGAACTAAATGGATGTTTTTTTAACAACACCTAATTTTTATAGGTTAAAATTAACAAGTTTTTTAAATACATGCACTCATTTTATTGTTAACGCATTTGCTAACATCATCTTAAAAATTTAATAAAATTAGTTTGGATTATTAACATGAAATTATGATTTTAGCGCCTAGCTAATTCAAATAATTTAAAAATGAGAACAAAACTTAATGGATTGTTAACGCTGTTATTGGCGTTTGTTGTGCATCTATCCTTTGCACAAGACAAGACGATTACAGGTACTGTCACGGACGCCGATGGGCTGCCGCTGCCTGGGGTCAACATTGTCGTCGAAGGGACCACCAACGGTACCCAAACGGATTTTGATGGAAACTATTCAATCAGTGCAAGTCAAGGTCAAACACTACTTTTCACTTATATAGGCCAAAGAGCCACAAGTAGGGTTGTTGGCGCAGGAAGCGTGGTCAATGTTCAAATGGAAGAGGACACCCAAGCCCTTGAAGAGGTAATTGTTACTGCCCTTGGTATCAAGAGGGAGAAGCAAGCCTTGGGATATGCGGTTGCCGAAGTAAGTTCTGAACAGCTGGAGGAAAAAGCCGAAGGTGATTTGGGACGTGTACTTATGGGTAAGGCCTCCGGGGTTAACATTACCCAACAGAGTGGTCTTTCCGGATCCGGTACCAATATCATTATACGGGGTTTCAACTCCTTTAGCCAAAGTAACCAACCTTTGTTCATTGTGGATGGTGTACCATTCAACGGTGACACCAACCCATCTGGTAGACAAGGTAGCCGTAATGACTTCATTAATGGTAACAACGGTTCCAGTAGGTTCTTGGATTTGGACCCAAACAGTATTGAAAGCGTGAACGTATTGAAAGGTCTAGCGGCCTCCACCCTTTACGGATCTCTAGGTAGAAACGGTGTGATCTTGATCACCACCAAAGCTGGTTCTGGAGGAGAAGGAGCTAAAAAGACCGAAATTACGGTTACTTCTTCCATGTTCTTCAATGAAATAGCCTCAACACCAAAATATCAAAACGAATACGGTAACGGTTTTGACCAAGCTTTTGGTTGGTTCTTCAGTAACTGGGGACCTAGCTTTAGAAGAGAAGGTCTTTCCGGCTGGGGCAACAGCTCCGCTTTTGATGCCAATGGAACACTGGCCCACCCTTATTCCACTTCCACGGATGCCATTCAGGCTGCCTTTCCAGAGTATCAAGGTGCCCGATATGTGTGGAAGCCCTATAAAAGTTTTGAGAATTTCTTTAAGACCGGTACGGTTACCAATACTTCCATCAATGTTGCGGGAGCTTCTTCAGATGGAAAAATTTCCTACAACGTGAACTACGGTTACCTAAAAGACCAAGGTTTCACCCCTGGAAACAGCCTTAACCGAAACAACTTTGGCGTAGGGGGTAGAGCCGTATTGAGCAACAAGTTCACGGTTTCAGGTACTTTAAACTACGCAAGGACCAAGTTTATCTCCCCACCAGTTGCCTTGAGTTTGGGTAACGGTGCCACTGGTAGCGGTTCCTCAGTATTTGGAGACCTTTACTTTACACCGCGTTCGGTTGATGTTCTTGGATTACCTTACCAAGATCCAATTACCGGAGGAAGTGTCTATTATCGTCAGAACAACTCCATCCAGCACCCCTTGTGGACCGTGAACAACTCTGGTACACAACAACAAACCAATAGGGTGTTCGGTAACATGGCTATACAATATGACCTAAGCGAGAACCTAAACCTTTCTTACCGTGTTGGTATTGACAACTATAGCGAGAACAACGTTAACTACCAGAACAAAGGTGGTGTAAACAGTAACAGTAATGACATTAGGCTTCAGAGCGGTGTCTACGAAACTTGGAACAACACCAATACCATTTGGGACCACAACTTGGCATTCAACGGTGATTTTGATTTGACTGAAACCGTTGGAAGTACTTTCAACTTAGGTTTCAACGGAAGAAGGGAAGTATTTAACCAAACCGGTGTTTCCAGTGATGGTCAGCAGGTGTTTGGCGTACTTCGCCACTTCAACTTCTTGAACAATAACGAAATCCAACAGACCTCAGAACGTAACGTAATTGGTTTGTACGGACAGGTGGAATTTGATTATGATAATTTTGTCTTCGTTACTTTGGCAGGAAGAAACGACTGGGTATCCAACTTGGATAAAGCCAACCGCTCTTTGTTCTATCCTAGTGCGAGTTTGTCATTCGTTCCAACAACCGCTTTTGACGGATTGAAAAGTGATGTATTGAACTACTTGAAAATTAGGGCCGGTTACGGAACCTCCGCTGGTTTCCCTGATCAGAACTCTGATTCTTACCCTGTAGCCAGTAGATTGGTTTTGGATACACAAGATTTCCAAGACAATACCGGAAGAAACATCGTGACCAATACTACTCCACTTAACTTGGGTAATCCTGAATTGAAACCTGAGCAGGTATCAGAAATTGAACTAGGGGTTGAATCCAGATGGTGGGACGGAAGAGTTACTTTGGATGCTTCCATCTATCAAAGGACCACTACAGACCTTATTGTAACACAACCATTGGATCCATCATCCGGATATTACAGGACCACTACCAACGTAGGTGAGATTAAAGGTGAAGGTGTAGAGCTTGATTTGGGTCTGAATCTAATCCGTAGCGATAGTGATGGATTTAACTGGAACTCCAACGTAAACTTCAGTGCCACCGAAACTACCGTTGAGGATTTGGGTGCCGATACTGATTTGATCGTATACTCTGGTTATTCCAACTTGGGTAACGCAGCTATCGAAGGTGAACCTCTTGGGGTAATCTACAGTAGCCGAGTATTGAGGGATGATGATGGAAACCTTGTGGTTAACTCTGCTGGTGACTACGTGTTCGATTCCCAAGATGGTATCATCGGTGATCCCAACCCGGATTTCACCGTGAACTTTAACAACCAGTTCTCTTATAAGAATTTCAACTTTGGATTCCAGTTTAACTGGACACAAGGTGGTGACATCTACTCCGGTACAATTGCAACATTGTTGGGTAGAGGTTTGATTGAAGAGACTGTTGACAGGGAAAACACATTTATCCTTCCTGGTGTTCAACAGAGTGATGGACGAGTGAACGATGTACAGATAAACAACTCGGATTACTACTTTACAAACGTTCTTTTCGGTCCTAGTGAACTGCAAGTTTACGATGCAACCTTGCTAAGACTTCAAGAAGTTTCCTTGGGTTACTCAGTACCTAAGAAGTTCTTGGATAAAACTCCATTTGGAAGTCTTTCTTTCACAGTTTCTGGATTCAACCTATGGTATGATGCCATAAACACTCCGGATGGTGCCAACTTTGATCCTAACACATCTGGTACTGGTGTTGGTAACGGATTCGGGTTTGATTTCTTGAACGGACCTAGCTCCAGGAGATATGGATTTAGTGTTAAAGCAACATTCTAAGATGAAAAAAATAGTTATAAAAATGAAAAACATAAGCACATATATAGCATCGGTCTTGTTTGTTGGGTCATTGATGGTATCCTGTGAATCCACCGAGTTGGATCTTACACAGGACCCTAACTACCTGACTCCTGAACAGGCAAGCCCCGATTTCTTTCTGAACTCCATTCAGGAAGATTTCGCAAGACAGATTGATGGGGAGGCCACGGGTGACCCCAACGATAACTTCACTACAGGTGGTAACGTAACCGGTGATGGATTCTCCATCTTGGGAAGTGAATTGACTCGTTTGATGCCTTTCGGCTCAAGGGATTATAGAGGTGGTTATCAAGATATTGATACAGACGATGAATGGGACAACGCCTATCGAGGTATATTGTTCGACATTCGCTCAATGACCCCCCTTGCCGAGGAAGCTGGTTTGTCCAGACATTTGGGAATGGCCCAATTCTTTGAAGCTTATACTTTGGTGACTTTGGTAGATTTCTTCGGGGATGTACCTTACTCAGAGGCTTTGCAAGCTCCAGAAATTGTGAATCCTAATTTGGATAGCGGTGAATCTGTTTACGCAGCCGCATTGTCTTTATTGGATCAAGCCATTGTAAACTTCACCAATGAAACGGCTTCACCTCCAACAACAGATTATTTTTATGGAGGGGATTTCGAAATGTGGGTAAAAGCAGCCAACACCTTGAAATTGAAGATTTATGTCCAGACCCGTTTAGTGGATGCTTCTGCTGCGGCTAGCTTCAATGCCATCATTACTTCGGGAGATTACATTATGGACACTTCAGAGGATTTTGATTGGAATTGGCCAGGAACAAGTGCTTCCCAACCCGATACAAGACACCCTAACTATGGTATCAACTATGCTTCGGCCGGTGCCGCGCATTACATATCCAACTGGCTGGCCAACATAATGGACACCACGGATGACCCAAGGTTACGGTACTACTTCTATCGTCAGACCATTAATGTACCTGGGCAGTCTGGGTTCCCTCCAAACGAGGAACTTTTGACCTGTTCTTTGCAAACCCCACCCGCACACTATGTTACAGGAGGGTTTACATTCTGCGCCTTGCCTAACGGATACTGGGGTAGAGATCATGGTGATGACGAAGGTGGACCGCCAGATGGTTTGTTGAAAACTACTTTTGGCGTATATCCAGCCGGTGGACGTTTCGACGATGATAGCTTCGAAGCCATTGCACAAGGAATCAATCCTGCTTCATTTGGGGCTGGAGGTAAAGGAATCACTCCGATTTTGGATGCCTATATGGTTGATTTCTGGAGAGCAGAAATGGCTTTGGCAGCCAACCAGCCAGGAGTAGCGGCCACCCATTTTGAAAATGCCCTTGTAAAGCAAATCGCCAAGGTTCAATCTTATGTAGCCAATGATGGAAATGCAGACCTGTCCTTTGAGCCAACAACAGGAGCAATCAATGATTTCGTTCTTGCCACCATTACTGCATTCAACGATGCAACTGGAAGTGAGAAGTGGGATGTATTTGGCGAGCAGTATATGGTAAGCCACTACGGAAATGGTATTGAGACCTATAATTTCTATAGAAGAACAGGATATCCTAGCACCATGCAGCCCAACAGGGAACCAGAACCAGGAGCGTACATTCGTTCCATGTACTACCCCAACCAAGCTGTTACCAGTAATCCCAACATCACACAGAAGTCCGATCAGACCGTACCTGTGTTCTGGGATACCAATCCATCAAGTGGATTCCCATTCTCTAACTAATAGGCATAGAACGTAAAAAAATTAAATCATGAAAAAATTTAAAAAACATATCTCATTGCTTTTTTTCGTTTGCATTGCCTTCTCATGTAGCGAAGAAAAACTTATTGACAAAATCTACAGCGATACCACAACCGGTATTGTGATCAGGACGTTGACCGATCCAGATACCATTTCTTTTGACATTTTTGATACTTCACCCACTTGGGACATGGAAGTTGAAATACAGGATAAGGAAAATGGATCCACGCTATCTGAAGTTAGATTGTATTTCACTTTCATTGACAACAATGATGATCCTTCTGATGATACTTCAACAGAGGCTTTGGTGGCAACCTACCCTGCTTCACACTTTTCAACACCAGGTGAGTTTGGATTGCCAACAGGAGTTCTTTCCTTGTCATACGCAGAGGCTTTATCCACTGCGGGCATCACAGTTGCCGATGTACTTCCAGGGGACACTTTCTTCTACAGAGTGGAAGCTGAATTGACCGACGGTAGAGTATTCACCAACGATGCCAATGGTACCGTATCCGGTGGTACATTCTTTACTTCGCCATTCCAGTATTCTGAATCTTTGGAAGATGGTATTGAATTTGAAGTAGCTGACGAAAACAGAAACGTAGTTGATGTTACGGAAGGCGCTACTAATGACGACTTCTTGTTCACAGTTAGTATAGATATGAGCGACCCAGCCTTTGCTGAAGCTGACTACATAGAGTCCGTAACCGTATATCGTTCATTTTCCGACAGAAATATTTTGGAGGGTGAAGAAGACATGTCAGAACCAGAAGCTGTTTTCCGTACATTTCCTTTAACTGACTTTACGGATACAGATGGCGTTATGACCTTGGAATATGGTTTCCCACAGACTGAACTGTACGGTCCAGATCTTGCTTTCGAAGATTTGTTGCCCAATGACCAATTCCGTTTGCGTTATGAAATCCTGACCACAGATGGACGTCTCATTACAACTACAGAAGCTGGAACAGAATACTATTTGACTTACGACGTATTTGAATGTGTCCAATTGAATGCAGATGCTCCCTATCCTGGTGAATATACATTTGACATGAAGGATGCATATGAGGATGATTGGAACGGTGGTTACCTGACTGTGGTCCTTGACGGCGTAGCACTTGAAGATACATTCGCTGCTGTAGGTGCCGGAAGTACTGGCTCATTTACAGTACCAGAAGGTACCACAACATTCGAATTCTTCTACACCAGTGGAGATTGGGATGAGGAGAACACTTGGATCCTTTATGATCCTAATGGAAATCCAGCTGCTTCAGGCGGTCCGTACCCTAATGGAAACGGTTTGCCCCCAGCTGAATATCCAGGTGGCGAGATATTGGTTTGTGAATAAGAAGGAACATACCATTCTATAATTTAAAGGGCACCAAATAGGTGCCCTTTTTTGATTATATTTAATAAAAACTCCTATGAATCGTTTCCATCAAATAGTTACAGTTTTCTTACTGGTATTTCTCATATGCTCGTGTGAAAACAACGATAATTCCACCTTTAACGATGACAATGATCCGTCCAATGAAACGCCGACGGATGACCAGCCAACAACAGACGATGAACCAAACACTGATGACGACCCCACAACTGTCGGAGATCAGGCAGGAACTGTGGAGTTTTTAAACAAGGACTTGGTATACGATGGCTACATTCTTATAAATGATGCAGGCAATGACAGGGCTTATCTGATAGACAAACAAGGCATCATCCAACATGAATGGGATTTGCCAAATGGCATTGGAAATGATACAGAGCTGCTTCCCAACGGCCAATTGTTGGGTATTTTAAAAGCTGAGAACCCCAAAATAGAGTACGGCGGCCAAGGCGGAAAATTACAATTGGTCAATCCCGACAACTCTGTGGCTTGGAATTTTGATTATACCAATGAAGACCATATTACCCACCATGATGTTGAACGGCTTCCCAATGGAAATGTGATTACCCTTGTATGGGAGAAATTGGCCGCTGCAGACGCCGAAACTGCAGGATCAAGTCTTGGTATTGATATTTACCCTGAGGCCATAATAGAGGTAGACCCAGAAACCGATGAAATCGTTTGGGAATGGCATGCTTGGGACCATCTCGTCCAAGATTATGATGATACCAAAAACAACTATGGTTCAATTGCAGACAATCCAAGACTCATCGATCTTAATTATGTACTGGACATGGAAGGTGACATTATGCACGCCAACGGCATTGAATATGACGAGGAGAACGATTTAATCTACCTAAGCATCAATTTTTATAGCGAGGTTTGGGTAATAGACCACAGCACCACAACAGAGGAAGCTGCTTCCCACAGTGGAGGCACCTACGCTGTTGGAGGCGATTTGGTATATCGTTTCGGAAACCCTGAAGCCTACGGCAACCCCATGGGCCAACGTCTCTTTCACAATAACCACCACCCTCTACTGCTATCCGGGGATGACTTGGGAAAAATATCCATGTTCTCCAATGGAAATGACATCCAGCAATCCACAGCCTATGAATTAGTACTGCCAAACCCTTTGGACCTTCTTGCCAATACCGATAATGAGCCAACCGTGGATTGGAGTTTTACAGACCCGGACCTGTATTCCGGTAAAGTATCCGGCATGGTGAGGCTTCCCAATGGCAATAGGATGATTACTGAAGGTGATTTTGGCGTTTGGGAAGTTACCGAAGCAGGTGAGGTAGTCTGGAAGTTCAATACTGCAGGCTTCTTTTGGAGAGCATATCATTACGACAAAGATGACCCCGCAATTGTTGCTTTGGGACTCTGAACCCTAAGAAGTATCACACCCTGCCTTCTTTTGATTTTTGCAAAATGATGAAAGAATATTAAAATTTATTGAATTTGGAGCCCTGATTTCCATCAACAGCATATTGATATATAATCCAAAGGGATAACATTGGCTTTTAAGAGAATTTTATGATATATTAACTTAAAATTTTCTTAAAATGAACAAACCCCTACTAACAGCTCTTCTAAGTGTTCTAACATTCGCTTGCAATGATCAAAAAAAAGATGATTCTGCATCATCGACCAAGGACACTACAGAAGAAAATATTGCCATATTTCAAAAAGTCGACCCCAATACCAGTCACATTACATTTGCCAATAATATTACCCACGATGTTGGCAGCCTAAGCAATCTTTTCGATTACGATTACTTCTACAATGGAGCCGGTGTTGGCGTGGAAGATTTAAATAATGACGGTCTTCTGGATGTGTTCTTTTCCGGAAACCAAGTCAATAATACCCTATACCTAAATCAAGGCAATCTAACGTTCAAAGATGTTTCGGAACCTGCCAATATCAATGCCGGAAAGGTATGGTCCAATGGGGTAACCTTTGCAGACATAAACACCGATGGCTGGATGGACATTTATGTGTCCCAAGGTGGCCCAAACACCAGAGACAAACGCAAAAACTTGCTGTTCATCAACCAACAAGACGGAACCTTCGAGGAAAAAGCGGAAGAATATGGCCTCGCGGACATGGGCATTAGCACCCAATCCGTATTTTTTGATTTGGATAAGGATGGTGACCTTGATTGTCTTGTCATGAACGAGAACGAGCTTTATGGCCTAGATCCAATTTCTTTTAACCAATATGTCAATTCAAATGAGGAGACCGCCTATTTCAATTCCTCCCATTTGTACCGAAACGATGGCGGAACTTTTTCCGATATCACCAAAGCCGCTGGACTAAACAAGCCCATCTTTGGATTGGGCCTTGCTGTTGCCGACATCAATGAGGATGGGTGGATGGACATCTATATGGCAAGTGACTATTACTTGCCCGATGCCCTTTACATCAACAATCATGACGGCACCTTTTCCGACCAAATAAAAGAGGCAACCGACCAGATTTCCTTTTACGGTATGGGAATAGATATTGCCGACCTCGACAATGATGACCTTCAAGATATTTTTGTATTGGATATGGCGGCCAACGACCATGTCCGCTCCAAAACATTGATGGCATCCATGAACACCAAACGGTTTGATTATTTGGTCAATAAGGCAGGATACCACTATCAATATATGTACAACTCCTTACAAAAGAACATGGGCCAAAACAAGTTCAGTAACATTTCGCAATTATCGGGAGTGGCCAACACGGATTGGAGTTGGTCCGTGCTCATGAACGATTTTGACCTTGACGGAAACAAAGAAATCCATGTTACCAACGGGTATCGTCGGTATGCGCTGGACAATGATCTACAAATGAAGGTCTTTGAAGCGCGACAAAAATATGGGCAAAACGTGCCTTTGGAAGTTAAACGGCAACTCTATGAGTCCATGCCTTCCGAAAAACTGCCCAATATCATGTACAAGAGAACCTCAGACCTTATTTATGATGACGTGGCCAAAGATTGGGGCTTGGCAGATTTTTCTTTCAGCAACGGGGCGACCTCTGGGGACTTGGACAATGATGGTGACCTGGATATCATCATCAACAATATGGATCAAGAAGCCTTTGTGTATCAAAATCTCTCCGTGGAAAAGGAATTGGGCAATTTTTTAAAGGTAATTGCCAAAGGAGATACTTCCGAAGAATTTGCCAAGGTAAAAATCAGCGTGGGCAATCAGTCCCAAATGATTGAAATAAAAAGGGTACGGGGGTATCGTTCGGCCCAAGAGAACAGTGCACTCTTTGGTCTGGACCAGAATCAAACCGTGGACACCGTTACCGTTTACTGGAAATCGGGCATGATGGAACAAAGACTCAATGTACCGGCCAACACCACATTAACCTTTACCAAAGCAGACGCCGCAGAACGCATCCAACCCACGCATGAAAAAATGAAGTACTTTGCCCCAAGTCAAATCAGGGGACTGGATTTTGTACACCAAGAAAATGTATACGACGATTTTGAGGAAGAAATCCTCTTACCCTACAAACAATCCAATATAGGACCCTTTTTGGCCAAGGGCGATATCAACGGTGACGGTTTGGAAGATATCTTCGTAGGGGGCGCCTCTGGGCAATCTGGGCAGTTATATGTGCAATCCAACAACGGGTTTTCCAAGATCAACTCCCCCGCCCTTGTCAACGATGCCCAATTTGAGGATATGGAGTCGGTTTTCTTTGACTTTGATGGAGATGGGGACATGGACCTCTACGTAGTGAGCGGAGGCAACGAATTTGCCGAAAACTCTTCGTACCATACAGACCGTATCTACCTCAACAATGGTCAGGGTCAGTTTTCCCGAGCGCAAAGCGATGTGCTCTCCCAGCTCCCTAAAAATGGTAAATCGGTGGCCATCATCGATTTTGACAAGGATGGGGACAATGATATTTTGGTGGGGAACCGTGTGGTACCCAAACAATACCCCAAACCCCAAACCTCCGTGCTTTACGAAAACATTGGTGGTAAACTAGTGGACGTCACTGAAAAAGTAGCTCCTGAATTTTTGGATTTTGGTATCGTCAACGATTTACAGACCACGGACATCAACAACGATGGCTGGCCAGATTTCATCGCCGTGGGCGAATGGACTGGAATCGGAGTATTCCTTAATCAGAAAGGAATCTTTAAAAATATAGGGAAAGAAAATGTCCCCCTAAGTGAAAAAGGATGGTGGTTCTCCGTGACCGAAACCGACGTAAACCATGATGGGCTCAAGGATTATATCCTTGGGAATGTAGGGCTGAACATCAAGTTCAAGGCATCGGAAGAAAAACCCTTTAAAGTATATGCCACGGATTTTGATGAAAATGGCACCAATGACATTGTTCTGAGCAAAAAATACCATGGCACCTACGTCCCCGTTCGGGGAAGGGAATGTTCTTCGCAACAAATGCCCTTTATCAAGGAAAAATTTGAAACCTACTCTGAATTTGCCAATGCCAGCTTGGTAGACATTTACGGCGATAAACTAAAAACTTCCTATGAAAACAGTGTCACCGAACTTAGGTCCATGGTGCTGATCAATAAAGGTAATCTTGTTTTTGAAAAACATGCCCTTCCCGTGGCCGCACAAACGTTCCCCATCTTGGATGTCGTGGTGACGGATGTGAACCATGACGGTTTTGAGGATATCATTGCCGCGGGTAACATCTATGAGACCGAGGTTGAAACCCCAAGATTGGATGCCCTCTCCGGGGTAATTCTCCTTTCAAATGGAAAAGATGGGTACATCAGTGTGCCCTATCAAAACTCCGGGCTTTTCATGAACGGTAATGTAAAAAGTATTGAATGGATCACCACAAACCAGGGAACTTTCCTATTGAACACAACAAATAATGGTCCTATGGGCATTCACAAGATCTCTTCTTGATATATTTGCACTTTGAGATACTAACATGAGTGACCAAATTTACGGCATAAGGGCAGTCCTGGAAGCTATAGGCGCAGAACAGCCCATAAATAAGATATTCATCCAAAAGGGGCTTAAAGGTGAACTTTTCAAGGAATTGGAGACGACCATCCGAAAAAATGGCATCAGTACCTCCTATGTCCCCATTGAAAAGCTCAACCGCCTTACCCGGAACAATCACCAAGGAGTGGTCGCCCAGATTTCCCCTGTCAAGTTCCATGTATTTGAAACGCTGGTTGAAAACATCCTTGCCCAAGAAGAAAAGCCTTTTTTCCTGCTCTTGGACCAGGTCTCCGATGTGCGAAATTTTGGGGCCATTATCCGGACCGCGGAATGCTGTGGGGTACACGGTATCATTGTACCCAAAAATGGAGCGGCACCCATTACGGACGACACGGTGAAAACTTCGGCCGGAGCTGCTTTTACCGTGCCCATTGCCAAAGTAGACCATTTAAAGGATGCGTTGTTCTATCTGCAATCTTCCAATATACAGGTGGTAGCCGCTACAGAGAAGACCGAGGACGAAATCTACGCTGTGGATTTTAACCAACCCACCGCAATCATTATGGGCTCCGAGGACAAGGGTATTTCCCCCTCCATCCTTAGCATGGTGGATCATAAAGCGAAACTGCCTCTTTTGGGGAGCATTGGTTCCTTAAATGTCTCTGTGGCCTGTGGGGTGTTTTTGTACGAAGTGGTGCGACAAAGAAAATCGTAACCTTACGCTTCCCCGTCCTTTTTGTAGTGATACTTTATTTTGATTGGTTCATCGGGCTCCTCCTTCTGTTCGATGAAATTCCCATCTTCATCAAAATGCTGTAGGAACGGGTCGTTCTCTTCACGATAATCCTCCCTTTCCCAATCGTACTTTTTTTCAAGGGGAACCTTTACCCGTATGGTCAATGCCAACAATAGCCCCGTTAGAAATCCTGCCAAATGTCCTTCCCAAGAAATATTATCCTTGACAGGAAAAATATACCAAATCATACTCCCATAGATAAAAACCACCACCAAGGAAAGCGCCACCAACCGAAAATGTTTCGCGAAAATTCCCTTGAAGAAAATAAAACTCGCCAAAACATAAATGACCCCACTTGCCCCAATATGGTACGATGGCCTTGCGATAATCCATGTCAGCAGTCCTGAAACAAGGATTCCCAAAACCAACACCTTCAAGGCGGCCCTCTGGTAAAAATAAAAGAGAAATGCCGTTAAGATGGCCAAGGGCAAGGTATTGTTATAAAGATGTTCCACCGACCCATGGATAAAGGGACTCAATACAACTCCCCTTAACCCTTCCAGTGTTCTAGGGTATATGCCATAGTCGTTAAAATTGACCCCGTATTGGATTTCAATCCAAAACACGATCCAAATGGAGAGCACTGCCACCAATGGAGCCAGCAGCACCCCATCCGAAAACCTGAAATGTTCGTTCGTTTTCATGCAAATGCTAAAATCAAATTTCCGACCATACCGTTGAAATTACACAAATTGTCATGTTTCCAAAAAAAGTACAGCCCCAAAGAAGCATCGCTTCCCTCTAAATTTGTTTTATTTTTACCGTTATGAACGAACCCTTGGCAGAACGCATACGTCCAAAAACCTTGGAGGATTACATCAGTCAACAACATTTGATAGGTCCCCATGGCTCATTGACCAACCAAATCAAGAACGGTGTTATCCCCTCATTGATTTTTTGGGGTCCTCCGGGAACGGGAAAGACTACGCTTGCCAATATCATTGCCCATGAAAGTCAAAGACCGTTCTACACCCTGAGTGCGATAAGCAGTGGTGTAAAGGATGTGCGGGAAGTCATTGAAAAAGCCAAACAGAGCGGTGGATTGTTCACTTCCAAGAACCCCATTTTGTTTATTGATGAGATCCATCGTTTTAGCAAATCACAACAGGACTCCTTGTTGGGTGCCGTTGAAAAAGGTTGGGTCACCCTGATTGGCGCCACAACAGAAAACCCAAGTTTTGAAGTAATCCCCGCCCTTTTGTCCCGGTGTCAGGTCTATGTATTGAATCCCTTTGGTAAAGAAGATTTGGAAGCCCTTTTGGAACGCGCCATGAAAACTGACGCCTCCTTAAAGAACAAAAAAATCCAACTGAAAGAGACCGAAGCCCTGTTGCGGCTTTCAGGAGGTGATGGCAGAAAACTTTTGAACATTTTTGAGTTGATCGTCAATTCGGAAATGGGAAAGGAAGTGACCATTACCAACGAATCTGTATTGAACAAGGTCCAAAAGAACACGGTTCTTTATGATAAAACCGGAGAACAGCATTACGATATCATTTCGGCATTCATAAAGTCTATCCGAGGGAGCGACCCCAATGCTGCAGTTTATTGGCTGGCCCGTATGATCGAGGGGGGCGAGGATGTAAAGTTCATTGCCCGAAGAATGGTCATTTTAGCTTCGGAAGACATTGGAAATGCCAACCCAACCGCCCTTGTTATGGCCAATACCACGTTTCAGGCCGTAAATACCATTGGGCATCCCGAAGCTCGAATCATCTTGAGCCAGTGCGCCACTTATCTGGCTAGTTCCCCAAAAAGCAATTCCAGCTATATGGCCATCAACCTTGCACAACAGAAAGTGCGGGAAACGGGCGACCTGTCAGTTCCCATGGCCATCCGAAACGCACCCACCAAACTTATGAAGGACTTAGGATACGGAAAGGGATACGATTATGCCCACAATCACGAAAACAACTTTGTAGACCATGAGTTTCTACCCGATGAAATCAAGGGAACCCCTTTCTACCAACCCGGCAATAATCCAAGGGAAAATGCCATGCGGGAGTTTTTAAAAAAACGTTGGAAGGACAAATACGGGTTTTAAAACTTGATGTTGAGCTCCTTTAGCTTCTTTTCCCCATTTTCCGAGTACTCCAGAAACCATTTCCCGTCCTTTTGAAAGACTACGGCATTGCCGGCATAATCGGTTAAAAAGACATTCTCAATGGATGTTTCCTCAAGCTTCAAGACCACTTTAGGGGTACTGTCCACCAGTTGATACCCATTAGCTGTAGGTTGGGCATACAACACTTCGGAGGCGAGTGGTTCTGCCTTCACTTTTTCTTCTGCCTTTACCATATCCGAGGGTTTGGGCTCCAAGCTTTTATAGCTCTGGTTTTCAGGTGTAGCTTCTTGCTGAACCACTTTGGTTTGTACGGGTTCATCCAAATTTTGGACATCGTTTCTATAACTTACCGTAATGGGCTTTTCCTGTACTTCTTCTTTTAGGCCATCTTTTTTGGGCACATACTTATAGTCCATTCCATCCAATGAAACAAAGGCTTTTTCCAACGCCTCCCTGTAAGCCGGCAGGTACTCCTTTATTCTACTTACACCTTGCATGGTCCTATAGACTTCTTTAGCTTGGCAATCTATCAACGCTACGCTTACTTTGGTTGAAAACATGGGGGATTCATCAACCAAACTGGCCGTTAATCCCAGACATCTATTGTTGGCCAAATCTTCAGGCAGTGCATCATCATATACCGCAGTAAACCCCTTTTTGGTAAAAAGATGCTTTACAATGGTACTGGTCTGGTATTGATTTTGGGACTTAAATCCCTCAAATCTCTTCGGGACTATAATGTATTTATAGTCGTTCAATTGTCCGTTCACCAAATTGCTTGCCCCAAGGACAAACACCAATATGTACAATAGTTTAGATTTCATATAGTGTGTATGCTCAATTATCGTTCCAAGATATGATATTAAATCCGAACTGTAAAGAAGCATAATGGCTATCAGCAACATTCCTATAGCTCAAAAGATTGTCGCCCAATACATAAAAGTTAACCGGCCCAGCTTGAAGGTTGAGCCCCAACCCTATATTGGTCCATGAATATTTGTCAACCGTATAGGTGGTCTTCAAAGACAAGGTTCTTCCCAACCTTTTTTGATAAAAACCGGTCAGGGCAGGCTGAATACCCCTGGGCCTTTTCATTAAGAACAGCTGCCCTCCAACACTATTTCTGTAAATACCGGACATTCCACCTCCCCTTTCCATATTGACCCCACAACCACAGTTTTCGAGGGAGCGTCCATTTTCTTCTCCAAAATCATATCGGATGGATCCATAAACCTTTACCGGTCTCAAGGATATGTACCCCGAACTGTTTTCTTCATAAGGAAGGGATTCTTCTATATCGTCCACCAATTCCTGCCACAAATCATTGTTGACATCATTGATATCCTCAGGTAAGAATACCGTGATTCCTTCTGTACTGGCATTTCCGCGAAGGGTATAGTTCTGGATATCTTTTGAATTGTAGATAAACCCAACATCAAGGATACTTGCGGTAATGGTGGTTTGGGGGTTTAAATTATAGCTGAAACCTGCATCGAACCCAAGGCCCAGATTACCCCCCAATAAGACCCTTTTGGTAAAAAGACTGGTCAAGTCTTTGGTAGTGGTGGACGTATCTTCGTCCAAAATATCATAAAAACCCTTGACCCCGGCGGTCTGTAGCTCCATATCGGCAACCATACTGCTCACATAAACATTGTTCTGTCCAGGGCTGGTCCTAAAAGAACCCGCGTTGTGTATGGATTGAAATTGAAAAACACTGGAATACAGTTTGGCCCGTGCCCCAACGGTAAGGTCGTTGCTTATTTTCCTATTGACCCCAAAATGAAAAACGTTCACCATTTCACCCCGTAGGCTAAGGTCCCCAAGGTCAAAACTCCTGCCAATATTGGCACCTCCATTACCTTCAAAAGCAAGTAAGGCCAAATCTTTGGGCCAATAGACAATGATGTCGGTCTCCCCGTACATTCCAAAGGAATAATAGTCATCAGGCCTGTTTCGACCCCTAAATCCAACATAAAATCCTTCTACCTGGCTGGTGGTACTAAAATCGTCTTTACGTGTCATTGCATCCAACACACGCTCCCGAACCTTTGTGGTGAAGTCAATTCCGTCATCTGCGAACAAATCGTTTACGGTAACGCCACTTGTTCCGGCCTGAAAAGAGAGGCCCGACAGTAGTGGTATTCCCACATGCCATTTTTCCGAAGTCTTTACCCCCGGGTTTAGCATAAGTGCCTGTGGAATCTCATTGAAATCGTACAGCAACTGTTTATTTTGCGCACAAAGCGCATGCATTCCTAACCAAACAACAAAAATGAGCCTGATTCCTTTCCTCATTTTAATCGGAATAAAAATTCAGCTCCAGAGCTTAGCTTTACTTTGGGGTCTGAAGTTGAAGAAACACTGGTACTGTCACTTAGATTCCCCCCTCTTATCCGTAGACTTGACGTTGTTGTCAAGATATCGATGCTCTTTCCTCCTGGCCCATAAAATACATCCCGGGTAAAAACTTCAGGCATGTTGGGTTCCACGGTAAAGGACTCAACGTCCAAAACATTACCGTCTTCATCCAAAAACTCTATGGTAATTCCCAACCTTTTGCTGGTAGTGTTCTCAAGCTCATAATGGATGGTCCCTTCCAAAAGTCGTTCGGCAACAAACTCTTCATTGAAGGCGTCGAAATTTACCGTCTGTGCATAAAAAACCCCAACATCACCTGCAGCGTTAATGGTTGCCTCATCCGATTCCAGATAAAAAATACCCGAAGCCAAGGTAGGGGTTATGGAAAGGTCTTCGAACTGATCAAAATCCTGTTTCTCGGAACATGAATTGAGCAGGAATGAGAAAAAAATGAGTGCCACCAACAAACGGCAAAATAATCCTTTCATAGATTAAAATTCATTTTCAAGTGAAACCATGGGGCATGCCGTACCCTATGTTAACTCTATAAAATGCTTTTTATTTCAATGAGATTGTTAATTGTTTTGCAGTGGTCGTGACCTGGTTCTTTGTTGGAATTAAAGTGAAGCGCCTGCATCTTAACTGTTTTGGCACCAATAATATCCGCTTCAAGGCTATCCCCGATCATTAAGGTGTGCTTGGCTTCTACTTTCGCCCTGTCCAATGCCAGCTTAAAAATGTAGGGATCCGGTTTTTTTACACCGGCCATCTCAGAGTTGACCACATGACCAAAAAAATGATGGATGTTACTTCCCTTGAGCTTTTTTTCCTGCACTTCCTGAAAACCATTGGTGATGATATGCAGTCGGTACTTGGGTTCAAGATATTCCAATACCTGCCTAGCATTGGGCATTAGATGGGTAAATGAAGACAGATGTGCTATATATTCATGGGCCAGTTCATAGATAAGCTTATCCGGTATTGTAGCCGCCATAGTATCGAACGTGCGCCTTAATCTCTGAAATCGGAGTTCTGACTCATCAATCCTATTCTCCCGATAGAGTTTCCAATATTCAAGGTTGATGGGAGCGTAAATCCTCAAAAAGTCATCCAATTCCACAGAAACCCCATTCTCTTTAAAAATCCTCTCGAAAGTAAGGGCAGAATTCCTTTCAAAGTCCCACAGCGTGTGGTCCAGATCGAAAAAAACATCGGTAATCCTGTGCTCAAACATAATATCTCTTCAGAAACGATTGATATAGCTCCATCCAATCAATCTTATGGTTGCTGCCCAAAAGCTCATTGGAGAAAATAATGGTCATATTCCCATTTACTTGCTTTATCCATCTATATACGTTGTCCATTTTTGCGAATATCTCCTCTTTATTCCTATAATTTGTCAATGCATAATCATGGACCGTAAAAGGATGCACCTTTAAAGGTTGTCGCACCTCCATGTTGATATCATAAAAATGGAAAGGGGTACAGGTACCGGCCCTAAACCCTATTTCATGGGTATACCCCATGGAAAAATCATCCGTAAACTCCGTTTCCACCAAATTCCGATACGTGGTGGGCACGCTTACCCTGTTATACCTAAGTCTGGCATAATTGATGGGCCTATTAATGAGATTGCCCAATTGTTTTTTTTCCTCTTTCAATACCGACTTGTCCGTTGAGGACAAAAACGATGTACTTAGGGAGACCACACTATAATCCGCCACTGATTTTATAAGATATCGAAACTTATTGTTGTTGGGGGATATGTTCTTGTCATGGGCGGAGTGCTTTGCAAACTGAAAAAAGAACATGGTTTTAATGGGCAGCTTTTTATGGATGTCCACCAATTCGTAAAAATTGTCATAGGGATCTTTGCTGAAGCCCAACAAGACCGAAAATCGCTTTGCGACATCCCTTAACTTAAAATTGCCCAAATCAAGTAAAAAACCTCCCAGACTTCTCATAAACCCACGCATGGCATAACAGTGCGAGGTGGTAACGTTAATGATCGATGTAAAACTGCACTCCCTTTGCCCAACTTCCATATCCGGAAACCGTTCCTTAAGGGCATCCAAAAGTTTATAAGCCCATATATCCACTACGGGGAGTTGCAGAAAATTGTTCTGGTACGCCAAGCTTTCCTTTACCGGAAACCTTCCTACGCTATCCTTCACATGGGGCAGATATTCTTCATACCGGCTCAAAAGGAAAAAGCTTGCTGAAAAAATATCATAAGGGATAGAGCTTTTCTCTCCACTCATAAAAAAACAGGGAACACCGTCCCAATCACCCACTTTAATTTCCAGGTCATTGATGCCTTGTTCAAACAAAAGATCATTACTTCGAATAAAAAACTCGTTCTGCAAAGGCTGCTTGGAATAGGTCATTTTAGGCCCTGAATGTTTGATAAAGTCCTCTACCCTTGTGGTGAACGAAATTTCCACACCCAATATCTTCTCGAAAAGCTGACGGGCGGTATACGTAAGTCGATTGGTAATCTTATGGGTAAATATCAATAGCATAAGTGGCGATAATCATAACATGCCTTGATCGGCAAAACTCAAATAATCGTGTCGTGTCAAAATCAAATGGTCCAATACTTTTATGTCCAAAGCCTCCGAAGCATGCTTCAGTTTCTCAGTAATATGTTTGTCCGAGGCGCTGGGTTTCAAGGTTCCGGAGGGGTGGTTATGGGCCAAAATTATCCCCACGGCACCCAACTCCAAGGCCTGTTTCAAAACCAATCTCACATCTACCAAAGTCCCTGTAATACCTCCTTTGCTCAACTGGGACTTATGGATAACCTTATTGGAATTGTTGAGGTATACGATCCAGAACTCCTCATGTTGCAACTCTCCCATGATCGGATACAAAAGCTCAAAAGCATCCCTGCTCCCGGATATCTTGGTGATTTTTCCGGTATCTTGCATTCGTCTGCGCCTCCCTACTTCCAAAGCCGCAGCTATGGTAACAGCCTTGGCTTCCCCGATGCCCTTGAACTTCATCAATTGGTTCACTGATAGTTTCCCCATCTCACCTAAATTGTGATCCACGGAAGCCAATATACGTTTGGACAGCTCCACGGCACTCTCGCCCCTATTCCCTGAACCAATGAGAATTGCGATCAATTCGGCATCGGACAGGACAAAACTACCTTTATGCCGCAGTTTTTCCCTAGGCTTATCGTCATCTGCCCAATTTTTGATCGAAAAGGAAACCAATTTTTCTTGCATCCTCTAAAGATAGGAGATTAAATTTATGTAATTTTCGTAGTAAATCTTATCCTATGAAATCTTTGTTCAACACTGAGGCCCATGTTGAAATCCTTTCCCGAATTGATAAACTTTCGGAATCCACCCAGAGGCAATGGGGCAAGATGGAGGTTGGACAAATGCTTTACCATTGTCAGTTTCCCCTAAAGGTGGCTTTGGGCAAACTTACAATAAAAAAACCCAATCCTTTTATGAGAATCATGTTCAAAGTTTTTAAAAAGAGCATGTACAATGACAAACCTTGGAAGCACAATTTACCTACTGCGCCGGGGTTTAGGGTCAAGGACGGAAAAGATTTTCCAAAGGAAAAACAAGCCCTGGTTACCCTTATCAATGATTTTTATGGGGAGCGACATATTAGGGACCGGGGACCCCACCCCGCTTTTGGCGACCTCACTTACGATCAATGGGGACAAATACAGTACAAGCATCTGGACCACCATTTAAGGCAATTTGGGGTTTAATCTTTCATCTCTGGGCTGCCACTTTAAAAGAAGCTATGGCCTCATAGAAATCATCTTCATCCACACCCATTTGTTGGCAAATCCATTTGGCCCCGATCAAATTGTCCAAGGACTTATTTTCTGAAATCTCCAAGGGCATTTCACCTTCAGGTGTATCCAGAAGAACCATACCGTTTTCAACACGGTAATCCGGGGATTGGTACGGAAATTTTCGGATAGGGTTTTCTGTAGCCTCAACCACTTTTTTCACCTCAGGGTCTTCTTCATTATAGGTAATGCTTCCTCCCTTTATGATACCATCCACAAAAATCTTGAACTGTTCCAGAGGGTTTTCCATAATTGAAACCTCACTATCATCACTCTTGACCATCCCACTCAAAAGGGCAATATTGGGTTGATACACCTGAAATCTAGGCCTTGAATCTAAAACCGATGAAAACTGCTCGCCACCCTCCAATATCACAAAGTCATTCTCATCGGTAAAGTGCACGCTGCGTTCAAATCCTTCGAGGCGAGTTTCCATCATATAATCCACCTCAACAGCATTGTAGTGCAGTACATGCAAAATCATGGAAACAATCTCCGCCTTGCCATCTCCTGCCACAACCACCCGGGTCTTGTATTTGGATTGCCCATACACGAATGCTGGATAGGAAAAAATCTGCAATCCCAATTCTTGTGCTTTATGCAGTTCCGGGTTATCCAATGGTACGTGCGGTGCCAAAACCACGGCATCCAAATGGTCATGGATTGTTTCGGGGTTCCACCCCATGGTTTCTGGAAGAAGCCCAAAAGGCTCCAATCTACTTTTCAGGGATTCTTCAGCACCGCTATCGCTCCCGGTAATGATGTGCCCATTGTCCCTCAACGTCAAGGCCATATCACTCAGGACAGCTTCCCCAATACCTATAAAGTGTATTTGCATCAAATTGATTTATCTTTCAAAAATAGGTATTGATAAAACCAATCCAAACAAACACCCAATCTTATTAATTTCTATCTTGGGAAAAACTTGAACAGATGAATCTATCACAAATTCAATCCAAGGAAATCATGCCGGGTTATCATGGAAAATTGGTACACGGGGATACCATATCCTGGGCCTTTTGGAGGGTGGAAAAGGATGCCGAGGTACCGGAACATTCCCACCACCATGAACAGATCATGCATGTTGTGGAGGGTGATTTTAAATTTACCCTTGATGGAAATACAGCCGTCTACCGTTCTGGGGATGTGGTGGTAATTCCTTCCAACAGTCCCCATAGTGGAAAAGCGTTGACGGCATGTAAATTAATGGATGTTTTTAGCCCTGTTCGGGAAGAATATAAATAAGTATGAATATATCCCTTAAAGGAAAGACCGCTCTTGTGGGCGGCAGTAGCAAAGGAATTGGCGAGGCAATAGCCCGACAATTGGCCGAAAGTGGTGCAAGCGTTACCCTAATGGCCAGAAATGAGGAAAAAATGAAGTCCATCATCAAGGAAATGGACACTTCCTCAGGGCAAGAACACCAATTTTTGGTTGTTGATTTCTCTAATTTTGAAATTTTCAAAAAGACTATTTCCTCGTTTTTCAAACATAATGATGTAGATATTCTAGTCAACAACACACAAGGGCCTTCGGCAGGTGGCGCACTGGAAAAATCCATTGAAGACTACCAACAGGCCTTTGATCTACTCTTTAAATCGGTTGTACTCACCACGGAACTGGCCTTAAAACATATGCAAAAGAAAAAGTGGGGACGCATTATCAATGTGGCATCCATCTCGGTCAAGGAACCTTTAAACTACTTGGCCTTGTCCAATTCCATTCGTGCAGCCGTGGTCACTTGGTCTAAAAGTTTGGCCTATGATATTGCCCAAGAGGGTATTACAGCCAACAGTATTTTGACTGGATATTTTGATACGGACCGCATTGCCCAACTCAACACAAAAAAAGCGGAAAAAATGGGGGTCACTCCTGAGGAAGTACGCTCCACCATGGAGGAGCAGGTGCCCATGAAGCGTATTGGAAAACCCGAAGAATATGGATATCTGGTAGCATTTCTGGCCTCGGATAAGGCAGCGTACATTACTGGGACCAACATCCCCATTGACGGAGGGCTCCTAAAATCTTTATGAGAATTTTTTTATTTATAACAAAATATTTTTAGGGTTAAATTATCATATATTCAATTTTTAGGTATTTTTATTGCTCAACCAATAAAAATAACACCCATGAATTCAAAAGTTTTTTTGATAGTTCGAATCCTATTGGGACTTTTTGTTCTGGTTTTTGGACTCAACAAGTTCCTGAACTTCTTGCCACCCCCAGGTGACCTGCCAGATGCGGCCATTACCTATTTTGGCGCAGTTTCATCAACCTATACCCTTAAATTAGTCGCCATTGTAGAAATTTTGGCAGGACTTGCCCTTATTCTCAACAAATATGGTGCACTTATGGCCGTTATATTGATGAGTGTATCCGTAAATGTTGTATTGTTCCACGCCACCTTAGCTCAGGCAGGTATAGGTCCCGGTCTGGGTCTATTGATTTTGAATATTGTGGTCTTAATTGGCTATAAGGATAGGTACAAGGACCTTTTACGCCCTTAATGTATTGATTTTATCATATCGAGCGAAGTCGGGATGTGTTGAACACATCCCGACTTCGCTCGAATTGACATCAAACAGTATCGCTCTTTTCCTTTTTTTGATTATAGACTCATACGATCCTTAAAGATGTAGGATTGTCTTCGTGAAACCTCTATTTCTTCCCCATTTTGCATGGTAAGCTTGAGTTTTCCGTTAAACCATGGCACCACTCCTTCAATAAAATGGGTATTCACGATCTGCTGGCGGTTGGCCCTAAAAAAAGATGCTTCGGGAAGTTTTTCCTCCACTAGGTTCAATGATTTGTACAGCAAAGGCTTTTTATCCCCAAAAAACACGCGGGTATAGTTGCCCACAATCTCAAAATGGGAAATATCCCCAATCTTTACCAACCAGCACGATTCCCCATCTTTGATGAAAATCTGACTGCTCTCCTTGAGTCTTTTTGACTTATCGGCTCCTGTTTGGACAGACTCCAATTTTGTCCGCACCTTTTCCATGGCCATGTCAAATCGCTTTTCACTCACAGGTTTCAGCAAATAATCCAAGGCATTGTACTCGAAGGATTTTATGGCATACTCGTCAAAAGCTGTGGTAAATATGGTAATGGGCACCTCATCCAACATCTCCAAAAGCTCAAAGCCATCTTTCTCGGGCATGTTGATATCCAAAAACAACAAATCCGGTGAAGTACTTTGAATAAGCTCAAACCCTGCATCCACATTTTCAGCCTCTCCCAGGAGATCAATATCATCATGCTTTTTGATCAGCTCCTTCAACTCGTTCCGGGCCAATCTGGAATCCTCTACAATAACAGCTTTAATGTTCATGCCAGTGGAATTTTAATGTTGGCCACCACCTCATCGGAAACTTCTTCCAAATTGAAGGAAGCTCTATGGCCATAAAGCAATTTTAACCGCTGCTCTATGTTTTGCAGCCCCAATTGAGTGGAATCTTTGGCTATCTTGAGTTTGCCCGTATTACGGACCTCCAGTATCAACTGTTCTTTTTCCTTTTTGATGTTCAATACAATGGTTCCTCCTTGTTTGAGGTTGGAGATACCGTGCTTGGTGGCATTTTCCACCAATAGCTGTATGATCATGGGTGGGATTTGTAGGTCAAGGGTTTCGCTATCCACATTCTTGACAAATTCCAAACGATCTTCCAGCTGGATTTTGGATAGCGCTATGTAATTGTCCACCATTTCCAGTTCTTCCCGGACCGAAATGGCATTGTTGCTGTTCTTGGTCAGTGAGAACCGTAAGATTTCTGAAAGTTTGGTGAGCATTTCCCGGGATTTTTCCACGTCTTCCAACATCAATCCCCTAATATTATTGAGGCTGTTGAACATAAAGTGGGGGTTTATCTGACCCTTCAAGGTATTCAGCTGTGCTTGCTTCAGGTGGGTATTGAGTTTCAAGCGTTCTATCCGGTCCCGATTAAGTTTAAGAAGCAGCTTGATTACCAAATAGGTCACCGTCCAAGCCCCAATAAGAAACAGGGAGTTGAGCACCTGTACCCCAACATTGTCGTGATACTTGAACATCTGGAGTTCTGAAGGAGTCAACGCCGGACCAAACTCAACATAGACATACCCAAAAACAAAGTTCAAGACTCCAAACAAAGTGGCCGCCATTAGATAGGAAACCAGAATCTTCACAAACTCGTTAATCCCAAAAGCGTCAAACTTTATGGTTCTTTTAAGGTACAGTCGCAACAGCGAAGTTGCAAAAATACCTAAAATCGTCCCCATGACCACGGAGTAGACAAGCAGGGACATACTTATCTGTTTCACTACAAAAACAGAAACCAGATTGATGAAACCCCATCCCAAAATCTGAAGGATCCAAAAGGCTTGCTCTCGTTTTTTAGTGCTCAATTCCATGGATATGGTCTACGGTATCCCAAATATACTTTAAGCAGTTCAACCTATGGGAACGCCCTTTACTGATTTTGTGTTTGCTTTTTCCAGAATGGTCTGCCACAAGATTTGCTGGAAGTAAGAAAAGCTACCCATACCAAGGACATGCCCGTATAAAAGAAAACAAAATAATCATCATAGGCCCAGGCATTGTACCTACCATAGATTCCGGTCAGGACCCCGATGATCCCTAGGGTCAAAATAACTTTACGTTCGGTATTCAATTTTCGCATTGTTTAGATTTTTAAAATTCACAAATTGCTTTTTACAAGAAGATGTCCACCAATAGGGTTATCATCAATCGTACAAGTGCTATCATTGCTTTGGGTTTTAGGATTTTGTACGGAGCTAAATTACAGGGCTTTACATTGGCACACACCTGAATTATGGGCAGCGGTAAAAAAGACCCAGTGAACGGTAATCATAATTTTCCAAAAGAAAAAAAGGAGCTAAAAAAGCTCCTTTTAAATTGAAAATCAGTCCTATAAATCAATCCTTCAACGGCTGGGGAATTTCCTGTTGTCCCAAATGTTTCGCATAAAATCCCATCATGGCCTTATAAAGTTCAAGACGGTTTTCCTCTTTACCAAATCCATGGCCCTCATCATATTTTACCATGTAGGGCACGTCATAACCTTTTCCTCTCAAAGCGCTTACAATTTGGTCCGATTCATCTATATTGACCCTTGGATCGTTGGCTCCCTGCACCACAAACAAAGGTTTATTCATTTTATCAATTTGATACACCGGGGAAACCTCTTCCATAATTTTCTTTTCTTCGGGAACATCCTCATCATACCATATTTCCTTAATGATCTTTAGGTAGGGTTTCCAATACGGAGGAATGGTCTTCATAAAAGTGAACAAATTGGATACCCCCACATAATCCACCCCACAGGCGTAGAGATCAGGGGTCTTGGTCAAGCCTCTCAATACAGCGTACCCTCCATGACTGCCTCCATAAATTGCGGCTTTGTCTGGATCGACCCAGCCTTGTTCCACTACGTATTGCAGTCCGTCCTCCACATCATCCATGGCCTTTCTTCCGATCTGTTTAAACCCAGATTCCAAGAATTCCCTGCCATACCCCCCGGAAATCCTAAAATTCACCTGAAGGGTGGCATAGCCCCTACTGGCAAATAATTGCGCTTCCGGGTTAAAGCCCCAAGAATCCCGGATGCCTTGCGGGCCTCCATGTGGGTTTACAATAACGGGCACCTTTTGGCCGGCCAAAGCTGCTTTGGGCAAGGTAATATACCCATGTAGGGTAATCCCATCCCTACTGGTAAAGGTTATGGGGCGCATTTCGGCCATATCCTCCTTTTTCAACTGGGGCATGGTGTTATATAGCTCTGTAAGTTCATCCTTTGCCACATTGTACGCGTAATACATACCATACACCCGATCACTGTCCACGTAGAGCATGTACAGGTTTTCATCTTCAGTGCTGTCCAAAATACTGTACTGCATTCCAGGAAGTTCCTCATTTACTTTAGCATTCATTTTTTTAAAGACCTCACTTACCGGAACCACAACACTTTTTTCTCCCTCATAGGTAAAATAGTCCACTTCATGGTTTCTGGTTCTGGAGAGTCTCATGTTCTGCACATCATATTGATCATTGGAAAAGACCTTCTTTATGACCTTGTTCTCCTTAAGATCGAACAATTGTACTTCTGCTTTATCATTGTCCAAATTGGAGACTACATAGGCATCATGCGGATATTCTGTTGCGTAGTTAAAGCTGGTGATGAAAAAGTTGTCCTTCCAATTAAGCTGTTTCAACACTTGGAAACCTCCATTGCCATCCTCATAATAGGTATCCTGTTCCACTCCATCCCGAAGGCGCGTAAATCCTTTGAGCTTTCCGTTTCTATCAAAATCATATCCCAAAATAGGATTGGCCGGGTCATCATTGGTATATAATTGGGTCAGTTCGCCGGTGACCACATTCAGTTTAAAAGGCTCAAAGACCTGGGCATTGTTCTTGTTCATAGAAACAATGATATGCTCCTTATCATCGCGCAGCAGCTCCGTGAAATCTGCCCGTACCCCATCAAAGGGAGTGAGGTCCTTCAAGTTGCTTCCATCCAAGTCCACCGCATAAATATGATAGTTTTCATTACCTCCCTGGTCCATGGAGAAATATAACCTTGTGGTATTGAGCCATCCGTATATCCTTACCAACTCATCCTTTTCCTCAATAGCTTTTTTCACCTCGTTCGTCTCCAGGTTTTTGACATAAATATGACGTTTGCCATTCTCATCGCTTTCCCTGTAGGACAAGTACTTTCCATCCGGGGAAAATCGAAATGTGAACCCCTTGGGATTGCCAAAATAATCTTCCACCGTGTACCGATAATCTCCTTGATCCAATGCGGCCAAGGAAACCAGCTCTTCTTGGGAACTGGCCAAGGTAGTGTCGCCAGGTTTTTCTTGGGCGTGAAGGGCAACTCCCAAAAACATGATTAGGGAAACCCCACAGACCCATTTGATCCTTTGTGTTGTTTTCATACGTGTTGAATTAAGTGTTTCTCTTGAAAAATAATGTTATAACAAATTAGACTGTTCGCACATATCTTTGTTACAAAAACCAACAAAAAACTGATAATTAACCACAAACCTCCAATCCTAAGGTTGATTGCATTCTTGTCTTTATCTTGTTTCTGGGGGAAACTTTGACAATGTTTTTTTGACCAAGGCCCTCAATCTTTCTTCACGAACGCTCGGGGAAGCGTTATCGCGATAGCCACTTTCAGTGGAAGCCTGCCAAAACAATGCATCACGTTGGGCATCCACAAAATCAAATAGTATATGACGCTGTATTCCGGAATTTCCAATGGGCAATCCAAGGGAAACACCGCCACCCACATTTCTGCCCGTGCCACCAATACCAACACCCACGGCACTATTGGAACCACTGCGGTATTCACTGCTTTGAATGTTGATGAAAAAATCGGGCTCCTCGGCCAAACGGTACCCTTTGAGTTGCAAGGTGGAATCCAAAATTCGAATGAGGCGCCTTTCGTCTAATTGGCTCAAGCCCGAATCCAGATCAGAAAAATAATTGTAGGTGGTATAGCTGGTAAAGTCCGTTCCCCTATCGTAATCGTAATTGACCCGAATGGAGACACAAGAGGCCAATAGGCAGCACAATACAATAATCCATAGGTTTCGCATGGCAGATAAATCTGGATTACTTAAAAATAAGGATTATTTGGCTTGAGTGGGAGAACAGATGCCTTTATTCGTTCAATAGCGCCCAGAGCTTATCCTTGAGCTTCTGAATGCCCAATTGGCTTACTGATGAGATAAATAGATAATCAACATCCTTAAAATCGGCCTTCATTTCCTCTCGCATTTCCTCAATGAGCTCCTCATCCAACATATCGCATTTGGAAATGGCCACAATGCGCTGTTTGTCCAACAACTCCGGATTGTACCGTCTCAGCTCATCCAAAAGAATGGCATATTCCTGACTGATGTCCTTACTATCGGCAGGGATTAGAAAAAGTAAGGTGGCGTTGCGTTCAATATGACGCAAAAAGTAGTGGCCCAAGCCTTTGCCTTCTGCAGCCCCTTCAATAATTCCTGGGATATCGGCCATGACAAAACTTTGGAAATCCCGATGTTCCACAATACCCAAATTGGGTTTTAACGTGGTAAACTCGTAATTGGCGATCTTGGGCTTCGCCGAGGTCATCACAGACAGTAAAGTGGATTTCCCGGCATTGGGGAATCCCACAAGACCCACATCGGCCAAAACCTTAAGCTCCAAGGTTAAATGCACCTCCTGCCCAGGGATTCCGGGTTGTGCATATCTTGGAGTCTGGTTGGTAGGGCTTTTAAAATGCCAATTGCCGCGACCTCCCATTCCACCTTCCAGGACGATTTTCTCTTCTTGGTCCTCGGTAATCTCAAAAAGAACGGCATTGGTCTCGGTATCCCGTATCACGGTCCCAAGGGGAACCTCCAAATAGGTGTCGGCACCATCGGCCCCAGTACTCCTATTCTTGCTGCCATGTTCCCCATGACCTGCCTTAAAATGTTTTTTGAACTTGTAATGGACCAAGGTCCATAGGTTTTTGTTCCCCTTCACGATTACGTGGCCTCCACGGCCACCATCACCACCATCCGGGCCTCCCTTGGCAACATACTTTTCCCGATGTAAATGCGCAGAACCCTTGCCTCCGTTCCCGGAAGATACATGCACTTTCACATAATCCACAAAATTGCCTTCGGTCATGTCAATGGTTTTTTTAGCAGAAAGGTGAAGGGTAAAATGTTACCTCCGTCTTAGTCCAAAGCGTCTATTACCTTGCCCAAACGCTCGGTAATTTCTGCAATATCCCCAATTCCGTTTACGGAATGGAATTTCCCCTGCTTCTCGTAATACGCTTTTAAAGGGGCTGTTTTTTCGTTGTATTCATCAAAACGATTACGGATTTTGCTCTCATCTTGATCATCGGAACGGCCACTGCTCTTCCCTCGCTCCAACAAACGGGCAATCAACACCTCATCATCGGCTTCCAGGGCGATTGTGGCATTCACCTTCATATCCTTGGACTCCAAAAAATTGTCCAAAGCCTCTGCTTGTGCAGCAGTTCGGGGGAAACCATCAAAAATAAAGCCTGACGCTTCTGGGTTTTTCTCCACTTCGTCCTTTAGCATATCAATGGTGACCTCATCGGGAACCAAGTCACCTTTATCGATATAGGATTTGGCCAAATTGCCCAATTCCGTTCCGTTTTTAATGTTGTATCGGAACACATCCCCTGTGGAAATGTGTTTCAAATTGTACTTCTCTTTCAAGAACCCGGCCTGGGTCCCTTTTCCTGCTCCTGGCTTTCCAAAAAGCACTAGGTTGATCATATCTGCTTGGTTTAATTGGTATACTTCCCTCAAATTTCTACCCATTTCATTATAGTCCAGACCATAACCCACAATAAAATTATCCGGGATTTCCAATCCCACATAATCAATGGCGTATTCACCATTATAGATTTCGGACTTGTAAAAAAGGGCAGCAATTTTAAATTCCTTTACATTGGTCTGGGAGAACAGGTGCACCAATTGTTTCAATGTTCTTCCCGTATCGACCACATCCTCCAAAATAATGACGCTCTTTCCTTCCATGTCTTCCTGTACGTCCAACAAGGTCTCCACAATGCCTGTGGAGGTCAATCCTTGGTAGGAGCTCAACCGCACAAAAGAAACTTGGCAAGGGTGTTGATACGCCTTTAAAAAATCGGCCACAAACATGAAGGCCCCATTGAGCACCCCTACAAAAAGGGGGGTCTCATCCTTGTAGTCCTCCGCGATGTCCGCCGCCATCTTTTCGATGGCCGCAAGGATTTGTTCTTCCTTTAAGTAAGGTTTAAACAACTTGTTGTTTAGCTTGATCAACGTATCATTATTTTGGTCAGGTTGGCAAAGATAGCATTTTTTGGGGGTGGTATGCCCAGCATCTTTCATCCCTTCAAGGAATTCATGTATTTTTGCAGTCATTCCAATTTAATGATCCATGGATTTTTTCTCTTCCAATTTTAAACTCGGTATTTTAGGGGGTGGGCAATTAGGTAAAATGATGCTCTACGAAACCCGAAAATGGGACATTCATACCAAGGTCATGGATGCTTCACCCGAAGCGCCCTGTAAAATCTCCTGCAATGAGTTCGTGGAAGGCAGCCTTATGGATTTTGATGCTGTTTACAATTTTGGAAAGGATGTGGATGTCCTCACCATTGAAATTGAAAATGTGAATGTGGACGCCCTAGAGAAGTTGGAACATGAGGGCAAAAAGGTATATCCCCCGACCAAAGCGTTGCGGACCATACAAAACAAGGCCACCCAGAAATTGTTCTATACGGACCACAACATTCCAACGGCCCCGTTCATGCGTTTTGCCTATACCTCCGAGATAAAGGACAGTATTTCCAACGGTGGCCTCCAACTCCCTTTTGTTTGGAAAAGTGCCCAATTTGGATACGATGGCCAAGGTGTGAAGGTGGTTCGGAAAATGGAAGATTTAAACGGTCTTCCCAATGTGGAGTGCATTGCGGAAAAAATGGTGGATTTTAAAAACGAATTGGCCGTTATCGTAGCACGCAGCACCAAGGGTGAAGTAAAAACATACCCTGTGGTGGAGATGGAGTTTCACCCAGAGGCCAATCAGGTTGAGTATGTTATCTGTCCAGCTAGAATTGAGGATTCCGTGGCGCAAAAGGCCACTGAAGTGGCCCTCAAGGTGGCCGAACATTTACAACCCGTAGGGTTATTGGCCGTGGAATTGTTTCAAACGCAGGATGACCAAATTCTGGTCAACGAAGTGGCCCCACGACCGCACAACAGTGGACATTACAGCATTGAGGCCAGTTACACCAACCAATTTGAACAGCACATCCGGGCCATTTTGGGCCTCCCTTTGGGAAAAACGGATAGCAAAGTGGCAGGAATCATGGTAAATTTGGTCGGTGCCGAAGGTCATACCGGTGATGTGGTCTACGAAAATATGGACGCCATTTTGGAGATGGACGGGGTAACGCCCCATATCTACGGAAAAAAACAGACCCGGCCATTTCGTAAAATGGGACATGTGACCATAGTGGACGAAGATATGGCCAGAGCCCGAGAAGTGGCCCAAAAAGTAAAAGAAACCATCAACGTTGTAAGCAAATAACACTATGAGCAAAGTAGCCGTAATCATGGGAAGTACCAGCGACCTACCCGTTATGCAGGACGCCATCGATATTTTGAAAGAGTTCCATATTGAGGTGGATGTGGACATTGTCTCCGCACACCGAACCCCGGAAAAACTTTTTGATTTTGGTAAAACCGCCCATACAAAAGGATACTCGGTAATTATAGCCGGGGCAGGTGGAGCAGCACACCTTCCCGGAATGGTGGCATCCTTGTCCCCTTTGCCAGTAATCGGAGTCCCTGTGAAGAGTAGCAACTCCATAGACGGATGGGATTCCGTATTGTCCATATTGCAAATGCCCGGCGGGGTTCCTGTAGCTACCGTAGCCTTGAACGGTGCAAAAAATGCCGGCATCTTGGCCGCTCAGATCATTGGAAGTTCCAATAGCGAGGTTTTAGGCAAGATAGAAGCTTACAAACAAGGACTAAAAGACAAAGTCATTAAAGGCGCAGAGGAAGTGAAGAAAAAATAGTCCAAAAACCACATGAGCTATAACCAAATTGGAATTTTACTGGGGATATGTGCCGTTCTCATTATCCTTCTAACATGGAAGAGAATCCATAACCCATATCTAAAAAGTTTATGGAAAAGTGGATTATTGGCTTTTTCACTTTATGCAGTTCTTCTTATGGCAGTTGAAATTCGGTGGCACTATATTAAAGCTCATGCCGAAAGCTTTGACTTAAATGGCAATGGCTTTGTAGATTTAAACGAATATTCCGATGAGGCCCTAAAAGCCATGAACAGAGTTACGCAAGACACAGCAAGAGGATTTGCCTTCATCACTGTTGCTCTACTTTCCGGTATAATATCGTTTACATATTTATTGGTGGATTTCACCGTCATAAGATTGAAATCAAAAAACACAAGAATCAATTATGAATAATCCATTGTTGGAGCCATTTGACCAAGCTCCATTTTCCAAAATAAAAAGTGAACATTTTACCCCTGCCTTTCTTCAAGCCATTGAAGATGCCAGGGCAGAAATAAATGCCATTGTAGAAAACCCCGAAGCACCCACCTTTGAGAACACGCTGGAGGCTTTGGATTTTTCAGGACAACAATTGGACAGGATTTCCAGTATTTTTTTTAACCTGAATTCCGCGGAGACCAATGAGGAAATCCAAAAGATAGCACAGGAGGTATCCCCTTTGCTTTCGGAATTCAGCAATGACATCACCCTGAACCAACCGCTTTTTGAACGCATCAAAACAGTTTATGGGCAAAGAGAGAACCTCTCCCTCACCCCTGAGCAACAGACCTTATTGGAAAAACGCTATAAAAGTTTTAGTAGAAACGGTGCAAACTTGAACGAAGCGGATAAAAAAAGACTTCGGGAGATTGATACCGAACTGTCCAAACTAAAACTGAAATTCGGTGAAAATGTACTTGCCGAAACCAACAAATACGAAATGTTGCTGTCCAATGAAGAGGACTTACAAGGTCTTCCCGAAGGCAGTAAAGAGGCCGCTGCACAATTGGCACAATCCAAAGACAAAGAAGGTTGGTTGATCACCTTGGACTACCCTAGCTATATTCCTTTTATGAAATATGCCGAGAACAGGGCGCTTCGCAAGGAATTGTCTTTGGCATTTGGCAGCAAGGGATTCCACAATGATGCCTTGGACAATCAGGAAAATGTGCTCCAAATTGTTGCGCTTCGTCATGAACGCGCCAACCTATTGGGCTATGCCACGCACGCCCATTTTGTCTTGGAAGAACGCATGGCCGAAACTCCTGAAAAGGTGTTGGAGTTTTTGAATGAACTTTTGGAGAAAGCCAAACCTGCAGCGGAAAGGGAGTTTGCAGAATTGGAGGCCTATGCCAAAGAATTGGATGGTATTGACCAATTGGAAAAATGGGATAGTGCCTTCTACTCTGAAAAATTGAAACAAAAACTGTTCAATTTGGACGATGAAAAATTGAAACCCTATTTTAAACTGGAGAATGTGATCGGTGGGGTTTTCAAAGTTGCTGAAAAATTATTTGGCCTTATCTTCAAAGAGGTTTTTAATGTGGACAAATACCATGATGAGGTAAAGACCTATGAGGTCTATGACGATTCAGACAATTTTGTTTCCCTTTTTTATGCCGATTTCCATCCCCGTCCCGGAAAACGTGGAGGGGCTTGGATGACCTCGTACAAACCACAGTACACGCTCAACGGCAAGAATAGCCGCCCCCATGTTTCAAACGTATGCAACTTTACAAAGCCTACTTCTTCCAAACCCTCATTGCTCACCTTTAATGAGGTAACCACCTTGTTCCATGAATTTGGGCATGCCCTTCATGGAATGTTGGCCAATACGGTCTACCCTGGCCTTTCGGGAACTTCGGTATATTGGGATTTTGTGGAACTACCCAGTCAGGTAATGGAAAACTGGTGCTATGAAAAAGAGGCCTTGGAACTTTTTGCCTTTCACTACGAAACGGGGGAACTAATTCCTATGGAATTGGTGGAAAAAATAAAGGAGTCTGCCACTTTTCAAGAAGGCATGGCCACTATCCGACAATTGAGTTTTGGCTTTTTGGACATGGCTTGGCATGGTTCGGACCCATCCAACATCAAAAATGTAAAAGATTACGAAACCAAAGCCTTTGAAAGTACCGCTTTGTTCCCGGATACCGCAGAAACCTGCATGAGCACTTCTTTCTCCCATATTTTTCAAGGCGGGTATTCCTCTGGGTATTACAGTTATAAATGGGCCGAGGTTTTGGATGCGGATGCCTTTGCTTATTTCAAGGAAAAAGGGATTTTCAATAAAGAAATTGCGGATAGGTTCAAAGAACATGTGCTTTCCAAGGGAGGTACGGAAAATCCAATGGAACTGTACAAACGTTTTAGGGGTTCCGAACCTAAAATAGATGCCTTATTGGAACGGGCCGGGCTGCTGGAAACTAAGGACTAGCAGCACACAAAAAACGGCTCGTTACTTCCGCTGTTCCAAGAAATTATTCCTATGGTGGCAATGACCGCAAGCGCGCCCAGGGCTGAGGCCACAATGGTTCTTCCGACGGAATATTTCCGTATTCGGCTTTCGGTAATCATGGATTTCTGAATGGTCATCTCGGTGTTGTCCTGTACCACCACCAAGGTCGAATCGGTAACCGCTACAATAAGCACCTTTTCCATCTTACGGTCCCCCATCCTGATTTCATACCGCTTCCCAACCACATAATCGGGATTCTCGGTATTGAGTTGCTGATAGGTATAACAACTGTTGAGCAATATCAAAATAGACAATACATATGCAATTTTGACCATAACCGTAGCATCTAATAAAATGGTTACTTGCTGATTTTCATAAATTTACAAATAAAAACCACACGCCCAACCCATAGCTATTTCCATAAATCAAAAATTGACTCCCTGTTAATCTTAGATTAAAGGAACATTCCAATTGCCATCAATACCTTTCCTTTGAACGTTTTGCAACAAATTGGGTATAAGATCATTCGGTAAAATCCATTACTTTTGACACTTCTAACAACTATGGCCGAGCATCAACTTCATCCGGACAATTGGGTAGACCAATACGCAGATTATCTGTTCAACTATGCCGTGGCTCGCGTCAGTGATGCCGAAATTGCCAAGGATTTGGTACAGGAGACTTTTTTTGCCGGACTCAATTCTGCCAAAAACTACAAAGGTGATGCGGCAGAACGGACATGGTTGATTGCTATCTTAAAGCGTAAAGTCATTGACCATTACCGAAAAATAAATTCCAAAAAAGGAAAGGCAGAGGTTCGGATAAACTATACCGCCAGTTCAGATTCGGAGGGAGATTGGATCGAAGAACAAGTAGCGGACCCTTTCAGCCAAGATGGAGACAATACACTTGAGAATGAAGAACTGGGGGCGGCCATACAGGAGTGTATCTCCAAGCTGCCCCGTAAACAGGCCATGGTATTTCAAATGAAAACCATTCAAGGCATGAGCACTGAGGATATCTGTAATGAATTGGATATTAATCCGTCCAACCTATGGGTAATGATCCACAGGGCAAGAACGGCACTTATGGGTTGTTTAAATGATAATTGGTTTTAGCTATGAAGATTTCATGTGAAGAGGCATCACATATCTGCACCAAATCACAGTACAAGGAGGCCAGCTTTTGGGAAATCCTAAAGCTTCGCTTGCACATACTGTATTGCAAGACTTGTGAACATTACTCCAAGCGAAACGGCACCCTTACTTCTTTGTGCGATAGAGCGGGATTGAATGTCCTTTCCAAAGAAGACAAGGAGAGCATGAAAAAAGACTTGGAAAAAAGGCTTTAAAAAAGCCCGTTCAATACCCAAAAAAGCAACAACCACAAAATGGGCAGTCCTTCTACCCAAAACGAAGCAAAATAGCGTCCTTGCATCTTCCTGTGGGACCATAACACAACAACCAATACAACACCCAAGATCAATCGCATGACTATTTCATAGGGATGGATAACATCCTTGAAGAACGTCAACACAAAGAAAAGGACCACCAGAACCATTCCCAACTGCTGTGTACTTTTAACACCCAAAACCTGAGGCAGGGTCCTGAGGTTTTCATCATCCCATTGAAGGTCCCTTATTTCAAAGGGTAATATGAGCACCACCACCAAAATAAAACGTTGCAGGAACCATATCCACACATCCCAATCCAAAGGAACTTGGGCATCCATAATAGGTAGGAGCACCGTAAACCCAACCCAAACCAGGGCCACAATATAAATTTTAAAACCTCCCAAGTTTCTAAGGTTTTTGGCCTCGGGCAACAAGGGTACCGCATACAATGTGGACACCAGCCCCAAGAGCCCAATGGCCACCCATATGTCACGATCTAATTGAAGGAAGAAATAAACCGCAAAGCCAAAAGACAGAAAGCTGAAAACCTGTATGTATTTATGGTACACATTGGAAACAATCAGGTACTTATAGGCCTCCACCCCATACTTGATAAAATTGTAGCATACAATCACCCCAAAAAAGGTAAAGCCCATCAAGGAAAAATCCCAAGGAGCCTCCAACAGGTCAAAGGTGACCCCCATAAGTGAAACCACGGCAAGGGCTACATGCACACTGGCATCCAAATAGAAATCAAAAATTAATTTTAGGCTTCTCATCACACAAAACAGGAACACCCCTGCCCAAGGTTAATTGGTGGTTAACAACTTTGGTTTGGAGACTACCAAAATTGCTTATTTTCATTGAATTAATCCCTAATTTTGTGCACTTTATTGGATTGAACATGAACACAGAAACATTTGCCGCCAGACACATTGGCATTGCTGAAAATGACCTCTCCAAAATGTTTGGGACCATTGGGGTCGACAATATGGAGCAATTGATTTATGAAACCATTCCCGATGATATCAGATTGAAGGAACCCTTAAACCTTCCCAAAGGGATAAGTGAACATGAATTTTTGGCCCATATCCAAAAATTATCGGAAAAAAACCAGATTTTCAAAAGTTATATCGGATTGGGGTATCATGAATCCCTTACCCCATCCGTAATCAAAAGAAACATCTTGGAGAACGCAGGATGGTATACGGCATACACTCCCTATCAAGCGGAGATAGCACAGGGAAGGCTGGAAGCCCTACTGAATTTCCAGACCATGGTCAGTGACCTCACTGGAATGGAATTGGCCAATGCTTCCCTTTTGGATGAAAGTACCGCGGCCGCGGAAGCCATGACCATGCTGTTTGAGCTTCGGTCAAGGGAACAGAAAAAAAATGGAGTCGTAAAATTCTTTGTTTCGGAAGAAATCCTTCCCCAAACCTTGAGCTTGCTCGAGACCAGGGCCATTCCGTTGGGTATAGAACTGGTGGTTGGCAATCATGAAAACTTTGGTTTCTCCGAGGATTTTTATGGAACCATCCTCCAATATCCCGGTAAATTTGGCCAAGTGAACGACTATGCAGGGTTTGTACAAAAGGCCAAGGCCAATGAGATTAAAGTGGCTGTTGCCGCCGATATTTTAAGCTTGGTGCTACTTACCCCTCCCGGTGAATGGGGTGTTGATGTGGTTGTTGGAACCACCCAACGCTTTGGTATTCCACTGGGGTATGGCGGACCCCATGCCGCATTTTTTGCCACCAAGGAAGAATACAAAAGAAATATACCTGGTAGAATCATTGGAATCACCAAGGATACCGATGGAAACCGTGCCCTGCGTATGGCCCTCCAAACCAGGGAACAGCATATTAAAAGGGATAAGGCCACATCCAACATCTGTACGGCCCAAGTACTTTTGGCCGTAATGGCAGGAATGTATGCCGTTTATCACGGTCCCAACGGATTAAAATATATTGCCGGCAAAGTGCATGGACAAGCGTCACAATTGGCCAAAACATTGGAATCCTTTGGTTTTGAACAACTGAATTCCTGCTACTTTGACACCATTAGGGTCAAAGTAAAAAATAGCATCGCGTTGCGGGAAATCACGGAAGGTCATGGTATCAATCTTAATTATATTGATGCCGAAACGGTTTCCATATCCCTCAACGAGGCCGTTTCCGAAGAGGACGTTAAGACCATTGCTCTTTGCTTTGCGGAGGCCCACGGTATAAAAACACACGATGCAGTCCCCCTTGCTTCAGAAGGGATCATTCCAAATGCACTACAGCGTAAAACACCATTCTTGGAACATGAGGTGTTCAATGCCTACCATTCCGAAACGGAGTTGATGCGTTATATCAAAAAATTGGAACGAAAGGATTTGGCACTGAACCACTCCATGATCTCTTTGGGAAGTTGTACCATGAAACTGAACGCTGCCTCCGAAATGCTGCCTTTAAGCTGGGCACACTGGGGAAACATCCATCCTTTTGTACCCCTAAAACAGGCGCAAGGGTATCAGGAAATGCTCAAAGCATTGGAATCCCAATTGAACACGATTACCGGCTTTGCCGCTACCTCTTTGCAGCCCAATTCGGGAGCACAAGGAGAATATGCCGGGCTTATGGTGATAAGGGCCTATCATGAATCGCGAGGTGAGGGGCACCGAAATATATGTCTTATCCCTGCATCGGCGCATGGAACCAACCCGGCTTCGGCCGTTATGGCGGGCATGAAGGTCGTAGTGACCAAAACCGATGAAAAAGGGAACATTGATGTGGCCGATTTGGAAGAAAAAGTACAGTTACATTCCGAAAACTTGGCCGCTTTGATGGTCACTTATCCATCTACTCACGGCGTTTTTGAATCGTCCATAAAACAAATTACAAGATTGATCCACGAAAACGGCGGACAAGTGTATATGGATGGTGCCAATATGAATGCACAGGTTGGACTCACCAATCCGGCTACCATTGGCGCCGATGTATGTCACCTGAATCTCCACAAAACCTTTGCCATCCCTCATGGAGGTGGGGGCCCTGGAGTAGGTCCTATTTGTGTGGCGGAACAATTAAAGCCGTTTTTGCCAACAAACCCTGTGATTGAAACCGGTGGTGACACCCCTATATCAGCAATTTCCGCAGCGCCTTGGGGAAGTGCCTTGGTGTGCCTGATTTCATACGGATATATCAAAATGTTGGGAACAGGAGGTCTTACCAATGCCACCAAAGCCGCCATCCTCAACGCCAATTACATCAAAGACCGCCTCAAAGGCAAGTTTGATGTTCTCTATACCGGGGAACGTGGCAGGGCCGCACATGAAATGATCATTGATTGTAGACCGTTTAAAGCCAATGGCATTGAGGTTACCGATATTGCCAAAAGGTTGATTGATTACGGGTTCCACGCCCCCACAGTTTCATTTCCAGTGGCGGGGACACTTATGATCGAGCCCACAGAAAGTGAAAGTTTGGCCGAATTGGATCGTTTTTGCGATGCCATGCTATCCATCAGAAAAGAAATTGATGAAGCCAGTGCGGACAATCCCAACAACGTTTTGAAGAATGCCCCACATACCTTGGGAATGATCACCCATGACGTTTGGGAGTTTCCGTATAGTAGACAACAAGCTGCATTCCCATTGCCCTACGTGGCCGAAAACAAGTTTTGGCCCAGCATCCGAAGAACGGACGAAGCTTTTGGGGATCGTAATTTAATGTGCACCTGTGCGCCCATTGAGGCCTATGCAGAAGCATAGTTAAAATGCTGCATACATTGATAAAATGCCCTGTTTCAATTTGAGAATCAGGGCTTTTCTTTACACCCTGTCTTTAAAACCGTATCTTGGACATCATATTCCTTATTATGCATGCATAGTAAAAGTGGATAGGTAGCAGTACCTTATACGCATTAAAACCTCAACATGAAAATAGGTATCACCGGCACTGGAAGCCATATCCCTTCCTTGGTCACCAAAAACGAAGATTTTTTGGAGCATGAATTTCTGGAAGCGGATGGGTCTTCCTTTCATCAGGACAATGCGGTCACCATAGAAAAGTTCAAGGCCATTACCGGTATCCAGGAACGGCGTTATGCAGACCCCGATTTAAAGACTTCGGATTTAGGGTTCATTGCCGCAGAAAAAGCGCTTGTAGATGCCAAAGTGGACAAAGAAACTTTGGATTATATCATTTTTGCGCACAATTTTGGGGACATGACCTATGGAAAAATCCAAGGCGATACCTTGCCCAGTTTGGCCACTCGGGTAAAACATCTGTTACAAATTAAAAATCCCCGCTGCGTTGCCTATGACGTCATCTTTGGCTGCCCAGGTTGGATTGAGGGGACCATACAGGCACACGCTTTTATCAAAAGTGGAATGGCCAAAAAATGTCTGGTCATTGGAGGGGAAACCCTTTCCCGTGTTGTAGATCATCATGATAGGGACAGTATGATTTTTTCCGATGGTGCGGGCGCCACCATTATTGAAGCCAATCCCGATTCCGGAGAGATACTTTCCCATGTATCGGCCACCTATGCCAATGAGGAAGCCTATTATCTCTATTTTGATAAGACCAACTCGGCCCAAGGTTGTACGGATACCCGATATATTAAAATGCAGGGGCGAAAAATCTATGAGTTTGCCTGTACCCATGTTCCCCAGGCCATGAAAGATTGTCTGGACCAAAGCGGTATTGGGATTGATGAGTTGAAAAAGATATTCATCCATCAAGCCAATGAGAAGATGGATGAAGCCATTGTAAAGCGTTTCTATAGGCTTTATGGTAAAGAGGTCCCTGAAAACATTATGCCCATGAGCATCCAAAAACTAGGAAACAGCTCTGTGGCCACGGTTCCTACGCTGTACGACATGGTATTGAAAGGTGAACTTCCGCAACATCGATTAAAAAAGGGAGATGTTGTTATCTTTGCAAGCGTTGGTGCCGGAATGAACATCAATGCCATTGCTTATAGATACTGAATGTACGAGAACAACTTTCCCAACAAACGCTACAAACATACCTTGGCGTTTTTGCAAAAACATGTGAATCCCTCCGAATCCATTTTGGATCTGGGCGTGGAAAATCCATTTTCGGAAATCATGAAATCCCAAGGATTCCAAGTAGAAAACACCCAAGGAGAGGATTTGGACGTGAATTTTGGCGTGGTTTCCCAATCCAGTGCTGAAGTGGTCACTGCCTTTGAGATATTTGAGCATTTGGTGGCCCCGTTCAATGTACTAAAGGAAGTCAAGGCCCAAAAATTGGTGGCCAGCATTCCCATGCGACTCTGGTTTGCATCGGCCTACAGGAGCAAGACAGATCCTTGGGACCGCCATTACCACGAATTTGAGGATTGGCAATTTGATTGGTTGTTGGAAAAAGCCGGATGGACCATAAAAGATTCCGCCAAATGGACCAACCCCACCAAAAAAGTTGGGATACGCCCCCTTTTACGCCTTTTCACGCCACGGTACTACATCGTCTATGCCGAACGGTGATTCTCATCAATTTACAATAGACAATTATCAATGTTGAATTCGGTATTGTCATTTCGAGCGCAGTCGAGAAATATCTGTATGGAGTTTCAATATCCATTCCTAAGGAGATTCTTCAGTCACTACGTTCCTTCAGAATGACAGAAACCACAAAACTATATTGGGAATTATGGTTTGTTTTTTGGAATTTTAGCAAATGCAGATCAGCATTATCATCCCCGCACACAACGAAGCAGCTTATCTAAAGGACTGTTTGGATTCTTTTGTGGCACAGACCCATGTTCCCGACGAGGTCATTGTGGTGGATGACAATTCATCGGACAATACCTACGCCATTGCTTCGGATTATGCAAAAAAGAACCCTTGGATCAAAGTAGTACAGCGACAATCGGTGGACGAGCACATCCCTGGAAAAAAAGTGGTGGATACGTTCAATTTTGGACTCCAGCATGCTTCGAACTATAATTTAATAGGCAAGTTCGATGCCGACATCATCCTGCCCCCTACCTATTTTGAATCCGTTTTGAATGCATTCCAGTCCAACTGGAAACTAGGTATGTGTTCTGGGTTGCTCTACATTAAAAAAGGGAATGGATGGGTCTATGAGAACATTGCGGACAAATCCCATATCCGTGGTCCCATAAAACTGTACCACAAGGCTTGTTTTGATAAAATGGGAGGTCTCCGCCCCGGTGTGGGTTGGGACACTGTGGACACCCTTTTGGCCAAATACCATGGTTTTGATACCCAAACCCTACCCCAACTGAAGGTAAAACACCTCCGGCCTACAGGGCATGGGTACAGCATCAAAAATTATCAGGCCAAGGGCGAAGCCCTATACAGAATGCGTTATGGTCTTGTGCTCACCAAGATTGCTGCTCTAAAAATGGCTTGGCAGGCCAAAAGTCCCAAACTGTATCTTCAAACCAAACTAGGTTATCTAAAGGCATTCTTCCAACGGCAAAAGCGTTATGTTTCCCAGGAAGAAGGTGTCTTTATCCGAAAGTACCGCTGGAACCTGGTCAGAAAAAAATTACTTTAAAACCTCCCCTATCGGCTTGCCCGTAGTCCCGTTGGGGAACGCAATGCCCAAAAGGGATGCAATGGTGGGGGCAATATCCGGTATTTCGGTACGGTTTACGGTACTGCCCTGTTTAATGCCCTTTCCATAGAGCAATAAAGGGGCGTGGGTATCGTAAATATGGGGCGATCCATGAGTAGAACCCGTTCTTCCGTAGGAAGCAAAACCAGGTCTGGGCACCATGAGCACATCTCCCGAACGTTTTTGGTTGTAGCCGTTCTGTAGAATGTACGGAATGCCATGGGTATAATCGCCCTCCCACATCTGGTGGCCCGTATATACTCTGAAAATACCATCATACCCCAACACTTCTTGGGCGATGATCTCTTCCGCATCGTCCAAGTCTATATCCAGATTGTTCAACACCTTATGATCCAAGAATATCTGATAATTGGAGATGTTCTTTATCACATCCGTGGTTCCAAACCTATATTTTAAAAATTCCATGAGCTGTTCGCGCATACCTCCCATATCCAAATACCCCGCAGGAATTTTTTGATCTTCCAAATAGGCAGGTACATTTATGGCCGCATGATCTGCGGTCAAGAAAACGGTATACTCACCTGCTCCCACCTTTTCATCCAAAGTAGCGAACAAACGGGCCAAATCACGATCCAATCTTAGGTAGGTATCTTGGATTTCCTTGGAATTCACCCCAAAAAAATGTCCAACATAATCCGTACTGGAAAAACTGATGGCCAAGAAATCCGTAATGGCATCCGCACCCAGATTTTCACCTTCCAAAGCTGCCAATGCAAAATCTGCTGTAATGCTATTGCCATAGGGGGTTACTCTTAACAAACCGAACTTACCATTGGCTTCCCAAAGTTTTGGAAGGTCATGGGGAAACGCGGTGTTGACCTCTCCATCAATCTTTCCCTCGTAAACGTTGTCATCCGTTCCACTCTGCACATAGGTTTCAATGGGTTTTAAGGTTTCCCATGGTTTTTTGTACGATTCAACTACATCCGAGGCATTAAAATCGTTTACCCATTGTGGTAGGGCATCCATGTAGTACGAACTAGTGATCCAGTTTCCTTGCTCCCCACCTTCAAACCAATAGGCCGCATTAGCCATATGACCTCCAGGAAGCACCGCTCCCCTATCCTTCAAGGCCACGGCAATCACCTTGCCCCTCTGTTGGGTGTGCAATCGCAATTGGTCGGTCACCGTAGTGGTAAGCATTCTGTGGGGTGACATTTGACCCGCATCTGAAGTGGTACCCACCGATTGGTAACTGTTGTCCCCCGCACAGTAGACTTCCTCGCCCGTTGTTTTATCGTACCAAGCATTTCCAATAATGCCATGGGTAGCCGGAGTGGTCCCCGTATATACGGAAGCATGGCCCGGGCCCGTACTGGTAGGCGCATAATTAAAATGATGGTTTTTGCAATTAAATCCTTCGTTTACCAATCTTTTAAAACCTCCTTCACCATATTGGTCCCAAAAACGGGTAAGATAGTCGTATCGCATTTGGTCCACCACAATTCCCACTACCAGTTTTGGTGATTGGGCAATGGGGGCTGGTGGTATCACAGCCACGACTTCATCTTTGTTTTTCTTTTTACGTTGACCGAAGGATACACCACCAATGCATAGCATTAGCAATACGATAACAAGACTGGTTTTTTTCATGGATTTTATTTCAAACGGATACAAAACTATTCATTTATATTTTTTAAAAATTTAATTCAAGGTTAAAAGCGTGACAATATTCTTATTTTTATGGCCGCAAGTCTATTTTTAGCACATGAACTACCTTGAAGCGATCGGGAAATACTTCATCATGATACGTGAAGTATTTAAAAAGCCTACCAAGTGGCCCATCATGAGGACCCTGATCCTAAAGGAAATCGATGAACTCATCTATGGCTCCATGGGCATCATCATTTTTATTTCCTTTTTTATTGGTGGGGTGGTCACCATACAAACTGCTTTGAACCTGAACAGTCCCTTTTTGCCCAAAAGCCTTATTGGGTTTGCTACCCGGCAATCTGTGATCTTGGAGTTTGCCCCAACCTTCACCTCCATTATTATGGCTGGTAAAGTGGGCTCCTACATTACTTCGAGCATTGGAACCATGCGGGTCACGGAGCAAATAGATGCATTGGATGTCATGGGGGTCAACTCCCTGAACTATTTGGTTTTTCCCAAGATCATTGCCATGCTCATGTACCCCTTTGCCGTGGCCATTTCCATGTTTGTGGGTATCTTGGGCGGATGGGTTGCCGCGGTTTTCGGTGGGTATGCCCCCAGCGGTGAGTTCATAAAAGGCTTGCAACTGGATTTTGATTCGTTCCACGTCACCTATGCCTTTATAAAGACCATTGTGTTCTCCTTTGTCATTGCCACATTACCATCATACCATGGTTTTTATATGAAGGGCGGTGCCTTGGAAGTGGGTAAGGCCAGTACCACCTCGTTCGTGTGGACCAGTGTGGTCATTATTATCCTGAATTATGTGCTAACACAATTGCTCCTGGGCTGATGATAGAAGTAGACAACATACACAAATCGTTTGGCGACAACCATGTTTTGAAAGGGATATCCACCCGTTTTGAACAAGGCAAGACCAATCTCATCATTGGGCAAAGTGGTTCGGGAAAAACGGTTTTCCTAAAATGTCTTTTAGGCCTTTTTGAACCTGAAGAGGGGAAAATCTGTTATAACGGTCGTGTCTATTCTGACCTTACCATGAATGAAAAGCGCGATCTTAGACAGGAAATGGGCATGGTATTCCAAGGAAGCGCTCTATTCGATTCCATGACCGTGGAAGGCAATGTCATGTTTCCTTTGGAAATGTTCACCAAACAGTCCAAAGCCGAGATGCAGGAACGTGTGGATTTTGTATTGAAACGGGTAAATCTCATTGATGCCCACACAAGATATCCATCAGAAATTTCCGGGGGGATGCAAAAAAGAGTGGCCATTGCCAGGGCCATCGTCATGAACCCCAAATACCTGTTCTGTGATGAGCCCAACTCAGGATTGGACCCTAAAACGGCCATCCTAATCGACAATTTGATCCAAGAAATTACCCAAGAATACAATATCACCACCATCATAAATACCCACGACATGAACTCGGTGATGGAAATTGGGGAAAAAATCCTCTTTTTAAAAGACGGTTACAAAGAATGGGAAGGCACCAATAAGGAAATCTTCAAAACAGACAACAAGGCGGTCACCGATTTTGTCTACTCCTCGGAACTCTTTAAAAAAGTGCGACAAATGTACCTGGAAGAACGTAATTAGTTCTTCAGATGTCAGACTACCGATATCGGATATCTGACTCCCAATATCTTAACCTAACCTTAATTTGTGCAGGTGGCTTTTATTGACTGAAAATTGCCAACTTTCAAAAAAAAAAAAAAACCAACCATGCCTCGTTTTACATTCATTCTTCTAGTCCTATTATCCGTTTCAATTTCTGTAGCCCAGGACAAACCCACCATTTATATTGATATTCCTACCCAGCAGAAACCTTGGAACCATATTGATTGGAACGCTTCGCCGGAACAATTTCAGTTTGCCATCGTTACGGACCGCACCGGCGGTCACAGACCTGGTGTTTTCCCCACTGGCGTAAAAAAGCTCAACCTTCTACAACCTGAGTTCGTGATGAGCGTTGGTGACCTTATAGAGGGCTATACGCGCGATACGGTACGGTTAAACCAAGAATGGAAGGAGTTCAATGGCTTTATTTCCCAATTGGAAGCTCCTTTCTTTTATGTGCCGGGCAACCATGACATCACCAACGAGGTCATGGAAAAGAAATGGAAAGAAATGTTCGGGGTGTCCTATTATCATTTTGTGTACAAAGATGTTCTATTTCTCTGTCTAAATTCAGAAGATAATATTCGTGGAGCCGGTAAAGGCACCATTGATGATGAACAATACGAATACATTAAAAAAGTACTGGAAGAAAATAAGGATGTAAAATGGACCCTTGCTTTTTTACACCAACCACTGTGGGTCCAAGAAGATACCAAGAGATGGAAAGATGTCGAGGAATTGCTACAGGGCAGACCCCATAATGTGTTTGCCGGGCACTATCACCGATATTGGAAAACACAAAGAAACAATGGGAAATATATCGCCTTGGCCACAACAGGTGGAGGCAGCGCATTGAGGGGCAAGGCGTATGGCGAATTTGACCATGTGGTTTGGGTCACCATGACCGAAGAGGGCCCTATCCTCGCCAATCTGTTCTTGGATGGCATTTGGGACGAAGATGTGGTTACCGAAGAATTGGTGGACCTCGTCAGGAACCAACCCTTCCCCGTTAAAATAGAACCGGTTTATGTTGATGACCAACATGCCAAAAACGTGGCAGGTAAGGTTCGGGCCACCAACAATTCCGATACTCGTATGCGGGTACGGCTTAAAGGTGTTTCCAATGATGATCTACTATATCAACTTGAACAGACCGACATCATAGTGGAACCCAATGATGTTACCGTTTTGGATTTGAACATTCAAAATGTTGACCAAAAAGCGTTGGAAGACCTATCCGCCATGCAAATTGAGGTCGATATCACCTACTTATTCGAAGGAAAGCCCAATGTGGAATTTTCATCCACTTTAAATTATCTACCCTTTTACAAATACTCTGTTGGGAAAGCCAAAAAAGTGAAGCTTGATGGTAATTTAAAGGAATGGCCCAAAGCTGATTGGAGCTCAGTGAAACAAATGGATGGCGCTCCTTTTGACTTTGATGGCCCATCCGACTTTGAAATGAAATTTGCCACAGCTTACGACGATGATTATTTCTATGTAGCGGTAGACCTCCAGGACAACGACCTTTATATTGATGAAGAAGCCTCCCATTCGGCCCAAGATGCCATTTTGATCGGTTTGGATGCAAGACCCATTCAGGCTAGCGCCTTTAACGCAGGTTCCGGGAGAGGAAGGGACTGGTTTGCCCTATTAAGGACTTTTAAGGAAAATGACCCGATTTACCGTGAAGATTTACTTCCTGAGGATGTAACGTCAGTCGTAAAAAAGACTGAAACAGGCGCTCAAATGGAAGTAGCCATACCTATAGCGTATCTAAACAAAATGTATGGAAGCACATGGTCCTCCTTGCGTTTGGGTGTGGGTTACTATGATTTTGATTCGGATGACGAAGGAGCCACCACACATTTCTGGTTTCCGGCATGGAATGGGAAAAATGATGTTCCAGGATCAGGAATGCTGTTCAAAGAGTAGTCTTTAGTCTACTTCTTTGATGACCAAGGTCGAGTCTTGAAGCCTCAGCTTCAACCAAGTCAATATTTTCTTGGTGTCCGCCTCCTTTTGGGAGTTTGCCACAGCCTTTTTCCATTGCACTTCAAAAACGGGGATGGTGTCCAATTTGTTGAAATCTGTCCGTAACTGATATGAGAACCCCAGCCCTGTTATGTTTTCGTAGTTGGCTTTGGCCTCGGCACTGATTTCCCTAAAGGGAATCTGCTTTCCAACATTCCGGGTCAGATTGGATACTTCTTCCTCCAGTAATCGGATTTGCTCATCCTTGTTCAACAATTCGGCCTTGTTCTTCTCATAAAGTTCACTTACATAATTGAACTTTTCCTGGGAATCGTCCTTACCTCCTTGAATGATGTGCAACTCGGCATCCTTTAGTCTGGAATATTGACTTTTTTGGGTTCTCCAGGTGTTCACCACATTTTCTGGAATAAGCTCATCGCCCATACAGACCAACTCTATCAATGGCGCTTCCCCATCATTATATTCCAATTTCGTCAAATTGTCCACATACCTTCCCGCTCCATTAAATTGATATACCTCGATGGTTTCCCTCAAAAATTCCTGTGCCTGTTTGGTAAAAAGGGATTCCTGAAACACTTGATAAAAGGTAAATCCCGCCGGAATCATCACCAAAATACCTGTGATGGAAGCCACCCTGGCGATAAACCTTCGCCTTTGCGAATTGGCGTAGCGCACCATGGGAAACCGTAAAAATTTGATGACCAAAAAAGTGGCCAACCCAATAAATATGGTATTGATGATAAAAAGATACATGGCCCCTGCGGCGTACCAAGGTTTACCAATGGCCAGACCAAAACCTACGGTACATAGAGGCGGCATAAGTGCAGTTGCAATGGCCACTCCAAATATCACACTGGCTATGGTACCTTTTTTGGCCCGTGCAATGACCAATGCCAATCCCCCAAAGAAAGCAATGAGCACATCGCGAATATCCGGTTTGGTGCGGGCCAACAACTCAGAAGACTCGTCCCGAAGCGGGAAGAGATAGAAAAACAGGAAAGCCGTAATCACACTCAACACCACCATTACGGTAAAATTTTTCAACGATCTTCGCAGGGTATCAATATCATTGATGGCCAAGGACATGCCCATCCCCAAGATGGGACCCATCAAGGGAGAAATCAACATGGCTCCGATAACCACTGCCGTAGAGTTGGCGTTCAACCCGATGGAGGCTATAAAAATGGAACAGATCAAAATCCATGAGGTATGCCCTTTAAAAGGGATATCCGCGGTAATGGATTCCTTGGTGGCCGCAGCATCCGTATTGGTCCGAATCTCCAAAAGTTCGGACAGGAACTTTCTGACACTTCCCAACAATCCTTTAAAATCTTTTTTTACATCCTCCCCACTATCATGTTGTGGGGGTGTAGCCCCTGCAAATTGATTTTCATCCATAAATTATGCAAACTGATCTCCAAACTTTTTCTTGACTTGTTCCAGTACTTTTTTGATATCCTGTTGTTTTTCCTTGGGATAAATCAACAGCACTTCTTCCTTATCCACAATGATATAATCCTCCAATCCATCAACCACAACAATCTTTCCCTTGGGAGAGCGAATCATATTTCCTTTGGCATTGTCCAAAAGGGTCTTGGCATTGATCACGGCATTGTCAGCATCATCCTTATCCAATTTATCATAGAGCGCACCCCAGGTACCTAGGTCGTTCCAATCAAAAGTGGCCGGTAAAGTATAAATGGATTTGGATTGTTCCAAGATAGCATAATCTATGGATATGTTTTCCGCCTTGGCGTAATTTTCTTGTATAAAATTCCGTTCCCCATCCGTGTTGTAAACAGAAACTCCATCTGCGAACAGCTTGTACTGGGTGGGCTGATATTCTTTAAAGGCATCCACAATGGTTTGCACGCTCCACATAAAAATACCTGCATTCCACAGGAAATTGCCTTGGGCCAAAAATTCCTTGGCCGTTTCATAATCGGGTTTTTCCCTGAATTGGGACACTTTTTTCACTTTTTGGTCACTGCCCTTTTCAAATTCGATATACCCAAAACCAGTGTTTGGAAATGTAGGTTGAATTCCCAAAGTGCAGAGCACTTGCTCCTTTTCACACTTTTGAAAGCAGTTGATGACGTCTTGTTCAAAAGCCTCTTCACCCTCAATCCAATGGTCACTCGGCGCCACGATCATCACGGCATTGGGGTTCATTTTTTGAATTTTCAGGGAAGCATATAAAATACAGGGAGCTGTATTACGCATAGCGGGCTCCAGAACTACTTGATCGGGTTTTACTTTTGGCAACTGCTCCAAAACCAAGTCGTTGTATCGCTCGTTCGTCAAAATCAGAATATTTTTGGTAGGTATAAACCGGTTCAAGCGATCAAAGGTTTTCTGGATCAAGGTCTTTCCAGAACCCAGCATATCATGGAATTGTTTGGGATGGTCCGTAGTACTCACGGGCCAAAACCGTGATCCCACACCTCCAGCCATTAATATTGCGTAATAATTCTGGTTCATTTTAATTTATTTCGTGTTGTCATTTCGAACGTATGTGAGAAATCCAAGAAACAATCAAATCGAGATTTCTCAATCGCTTTGCTCATTTCGAAATGACGTTATTTTCTTTTATATAAAAAAACTCAATTTGGAGTTATTGTTTACCTCTCAACTCCGCTCAAGGTGACAATTATTCTACCAACTCCACCTCAGCATTGGGTTGAAACAAATATAATCTGCCCGTGGCTAATTCCACGCACTCGTACCGCTTTACTTTTTTCTTTCCCTTTTTATACAATCTACCATTGTACAACCTAAATACGCTACCCATGGGCAACTCATACACATAGCTATGCTTTCGTTCCTCTACATCAAAAGCCTTAAGGGCAATGGACAAACGCGCATCTGTACTACTACTGGCCTTTGGGTTTTTAAAGTGATGGGCAATAATGGGCAACAACTGAGATGGAAACACCTCAGGTCTGATAAAAGGGACCATTAAATGCTGAAAAGTACGTTTCCATTCCTCGCCATGGGGTTTTATTCGGCGACCGTAGGTTTCAAAGGCAACCAAATGCGCTATCTCATGGACGAGTGTGATCAGAAACCGGTATTTATTGAGCGAGGCATTCACGGTAATCTGGTGGAGCCCATTGGGCATTCTTCGATAATCCCCATGTCGGGTAACCCTATGGCTTACAATTTTCAAATGCACACCATGGGTCTTGATCAACTCAAAACAAGGAGTCACGGCTCGTTCCGGCAAGTATTTTTGGAGGGTGGTTTCCACTGAGACAAATTTACAGGTTTGCCAGAGACCTCAGGTATCTCAAAAGACAATTCTAAAAGAATCCTTCCCATTAAGGTGTGCTATTACTTACCTGCAACAACTTCCCGTTGTACATTTTGTGCCCGGTCAAAGCAAACTCCTTAATATACAAAGCCATTTCCAATGCAGTTACGGGGGCTTGATAGCCCGGAAAGGCCTCTTCCAGCATCTCAGTCTGCACGGCACCCAAGGCCAGCACGTTAAAGCTAGGTCCCGTTTCCTTAAACTCCTCGGCCCAAAGTTCGGTCAGGGTAATGACCGCCCCCTTGCTGGAGCTATAGGCCGATAGTCCGGGAAACTTTACACTGCCCTGTACCCCACCCATGGAACTGATAGTGACCACATGGCCTGTCTTGCCCATGTTGGGAAGCACCTTTTTGGTCATCTCGGCCACGCCGAACACGTTTACTTTGTAAACGGCCTCAAATTCCTCTGGAGTGATGTCCAAAAAAGGTTTATTCAACAGACGCCCGGCATTGTTGATTAGGACGTCCACGGACCCCCACTGTTTTAGGAATTCATCCACTTTATCAAAATCCAATGGGTTTCCCAAATCAAAAGAAAAGGCATGGACATTGGGAAGTTTTAAATCAGTAATGGGTTGGGCGTTTCTGGACAATGCCAATACCCGATGCCCTTCTTGGGCAAACAGTTTGACCAATTCAAAACCAATTCCCCTGCTTGTTCCTGTAATGATGATGTTTGCCATAAATTTCATGATTTATCATTCCCTCAAAAACGGGAATCCAAAAAAATATAGATTTCTCACCCCTAAAAGGGGATTCGAAATGACATTCTATTCTGCTACTTGTATTTCTTGGGTAGGTGCGTTGGCAATTCCCTCCAAAACAGGAATGGATTTGTTCACCAAGTTTGCCATATGTTCAAAATCCATGATATCTACCTCATCCCCTACTTTGTGATAATGGTCAAAGTTGGTGAAATCAAAGGTGCAAAACGTGTGAGAAGGCACTCCAAACTCTTTGTGGAACGGATAGTTATCGGACCGTTGAAAGAGATTGTACTCTTTGGCCGTTGGTAAAAATCCAATCAGCTTTTCCTTGGCATAGGTGTTGCACACCTCGGCAAGATTGGAGTTGTCATAACCCGTGATATACATGAAATAGTCCTTCCCTACCAAAGGCACCCCGGTCATTTCAAAATTGAGCATGGCATACAGGTTCAGATTCTGTTCCTTCAATTTTTTGGCCAGATGTTCAGACCCCAACAGTCCTTTTTCCTCTGCACTGAAGAGGGCAAAAATCAGGCTTCGCTTGTTACTTTTCTTGGTACCAAAGTATCGGGCCAATTCTATCACCGAAGCTGTTCCTGAGGCATTGTCATTGGCCCCGTTGGCAATCCCGTCCCCATTTTCAGGTGCAACGGTCCCTATGTGATCATAATGGGCACCGATGACAATATATTCGTTCTTCAATGTAGGGTCATTGCCTTCAACAACTCCAACAATATTATAGGCTGGAGCCTCAAAATTGGCCAAGGTATCGCGATACGATTCAAAATAGGAAGCCACTCCATACGAACCAAAATAATCTTCGATATACTTTGCGGCCATCTCTATCCCTTCGCTTCCAGAATCCCTTCCCTGTAACTCATCCGAGGCCAGAAAGTTCATAATGGACCCAATCCTGTCTGCATTGGAGAATGTCTCTGAACCTTTTTTTGGCAAAGCAGTCAATGATTCTGCGGATGCTGCCGTACTTGCCCGTGAAGCAGGAGATGCCAAGGTGGTGGTTTCCTGTATCTGGGTAGAACCACAGCTGAGCACCAATAGGGAAACAAAAGTGTATAAAATGGACTTCATTGTTTTCGTTTTTTGAATTTTCTAAAGATAAAAAAAGCATCCTTAAAAGGATGCTTCTTTATATTGGTATGCTTTTTATTACTTCAAAAAGGCACTATGCCAACATGGTCACAGGGTTTTCCAAATAAGCCCTCAAGGTTTGAAGGAATTGGGCCCCTGTAGCTCCGTCCACGGTTCTGTGGTCGCAGGCCAAAGTAATCTTCATGGTACTTCCTGCTACAATCTCCCCATTTTTCACCACGGGTTTGTCCACAATGGCCCCAACGGATAAAATGGCCGAATTGGGTTGGTTGATGATAGAGGTAAATTCCAATATTCCGAACATTCCCAAGTTGGAAACGGTAAAGGTGCTCCCTTCCATTTCATCGGGCTTGATCTTCTTGTTACGGGCCCTACCGGCCAAATCTTTAACGGCTACTCCTAGTTGGGTCAAGGAAAGTTGATCCGCAAACTTGATTACGGGAACCACAAGACCTTCATCCACCGCTACGGCTACCCCCATATGTACATGGTGTTTGTATACCGTGGTATCCCCGTTCCATGAGGTATTTACCTGTGGATGTTTTTTCAAAGCCATGGCACAGGCTTTCAACACCATATCGTTGAACGACACTTTAGTGTCGGGCAGATTGTTGATCTGTGTACGCGAAGCTTTGGCATTGTCCATATCCACCTCAATGGTAAGGTAGTAATGCGGTGCAGAGAATTTGGACTCGCCCAAACGCTTGGCTATTACCTTACGCATGGTTGAATTCTTCACCTCTTCCATGCTCTCCTCACCAACAGGCAAGCTAATTGGTGCAACAGGCGCAGATGCCTCAGCTGTTTTTTCAACGGCCGGCGCGGCTGTTTTGGAAGGTTGGAAGTTTTCCACATCCTTCTTCACAATTCTTCCGCCATCGCCAGAACCTTTCACCTGGGCTAGGTCAATTCCTTTGTCTCCTGCTATTTTCTTGGCCAATGGAGACGCAAAAATGCGTTGTCCGTTTGGCGCGGCAACCACTTCTTCTTTTGTGGTTTCCTCTTCTTTTGTTTGTTCTTGTTGGGCTTCCGCTTTTGGGGCAGTGGCAGTGGCACCTCCACCAGATTGTGCTTTCAACACGGCATCTACATCAGTTCCTTCCGGGCCAATAATGGCCAAAAGCGAATCTACAGGAGCTCCCTCTCCTTCTTGAATACCAATATGCAACAAGGTTCCGGAGTAGAAAGACTCAAACTCCATGGTAGCCTTATCGGTTTCGATTTCGGCCAAGATATCACCCTCTTCCACAGTATCACCCACCTTTTTCAACCAACTGGCCACGGTACCCTCCTCCATGGTATCACTCAATCGGGGCATGGTAATGATCTCTACGCCTTCTGGCAAAGCCGCAGGCTCACTTGCCGTTTGGGCAGGTGCAGAGGCTTCGGTTTGGGCCTCAGGAGCTGCTTTTTCTTCTTGTGGAGCAGCACCTCCATTGAGCAGGGCAGAAATGTCCTCACCTTCCTCTCCAATAATGGCCAAAAGTGAATCAACCGGTGCACCATCCCCTTCTTCAATTCCAATATGGAGCAGGGTTCCTTCATGAAAGGATTCAAATTCCATGGTGGCCTTATCGGTTTCTATTTCGGCCAAAATATCGCCTTCTTCCACTTTGTCGCCTACTTTCTTGAGCCACTTTGCCACAGTACCTTCCTCCATGGTATCACTCAATCTGGGCATGTTGATTACTTCTGCCATCTACTTATAATTTATGTTGTAAAAATGGATAGTCTTCTTGTTCGTAAACCATATCGTACAATTGTTCTTTTGGCGGGAAATCTGATTCCTCTGCGAATTTTTCACATTCGGAAACCAAATTCTTCACTCTTTTGTCAATTGCCTTGATCTCCTCCTCAGTGGCATATCCTTTTTCAAGAATAACATCCTTTACCTGGGTTATGGGATCTATTTTTTTGTACTCTTCTACCTCTTCCTTGGTTCTGTAGTGTTGTGCATCTGACATGGAATGTCCACGGTAGCGGTATGTTTTCATTTCCAAGAAAGTAGGGCCTCCTCCTGTTCTGGCACGCTCCACAGCCTTGTCCACTTCCTTGGCCACAATGGAAGGATCCATTCCGTCAACAGGACCACAGGGCATCTCATAGCCCAATCCCAGTTTCCAGATTTCAGTGGAGTATGATGTTCTGGCCACAGAAGTTCCCATGGCATACCCATTGTTTTCACAGATGAAAACTACGGGCAGCTGCCATAACATGGCCAAGTTGAATGCTTCGTGCAAGGAACCTTGACGCACAGCACCATCGCCCATATAACACAAGGTGACGGAATCCCTATTAAAATATTTATCGCCAAAGGCCAATCCAGCTCCCAAAGGAATCTGTCCCCCAACAATACCATGTCCACCATAGAACCGGTGTTCCTTGGAGAAAATGTGCATGGATCCCCCCATACCTTTGGAGGTTCCGGTTACTTTTCCGTATAGCTCCGCCATAACACGTCTTGGATCAACTCCCATACCTATAGGTTGAACGTGGTTACGGTACGCGGTGATCATTCTGTCCTTGGTAAGGTCCATAGCGTGCAAAGACCCCGCCAAAACGGCTTCCTGCCCATTGTACAAATGCAGGAATCCACGAACTTTTTGCTGGATATATACAGCGGCCAATTTGTCCTCGAACTTTCTCCAGAACAACATGTCCTCATACCATTTCAAGTAAACTTCTTTGGTGATTTTTTTCATCAACGATACAATTATGTGAAATTCCCCTGTGGTGGGGAGGAGCAAAAATACATATATATCTGTTTTGGAAAAAGTATTGGTTTAAGAATCGCTCAAAAATGAGCTATTGAAGGCCAATGGCAAAATATCTGCCATGGAGGTACATTTGTAGACAGGGCCTTTTTCCGCCTTCATCAAAAGGGTTATGGGCGATTTTTGTTTTTGTTCGTATTCCATGATGGATTGCCTGCAATTACCACATGGGGCGGCGGGCATTTGAAGCACATGGTCTTGGGACGCAGCACTGATGGCCACTGCCTTAAAGGCCACTCCGGGATATTTTGCGCCAGCCTGGAACACCGCCACACGCTCCGCACACAGGCCTGATGGATATGAAGCATTTTCCTGGTTGTTTCCTATGACCACCTCCCCGTTTTCCAACAAAACGGCTGCTCCCACATTAAACCTTGAGTACGGTGCATAGGCATTTTCACGGGCCTGTTCAGCCATGTGCAACAATTTTTGTTCGTTTTGTGACAACTCAGAAGTGTCCTCAAAAACCAAAAGTTCAAATCCTATCTGTCTTTTTTTCATTTTGACCCATGGGTGTTTCCCAAAAATAAGAAAACCTGTCCATGGACAGGTTTTTCTTCTATGTTATGTATGGTTTGATCAATCATTATAAAACTCTTCCCCAAAATTAAAGGTAAGCGAGAAACGCAATGTGTTTTCCAAGGGGTTCTTCACTTGGGAGGTAGAGAACAAGTATGATAAATCTATTTGTGCTGTTTTAAACTTGAATCCGGCCCCCAACGTAAAAAACTTTCTGGAGCCTTTTTCCTGACTTTCATTAAAATATCCACTTCGGAGCATAAAAGTTTCCCTAAATCGGTACTCTGCCCCGAGCGCCCAAGTAATTTCCTTGAGTTCTTCGCTAAAACCATCGGGAGCATCCCCGAAGGATTCAAAAATCCCGCTAAAGAAACTAATGTTCTGGTATTCATCATTATCTTCCGCGGTAATGACACCGTCCCCGTTGAAATCCCTAGGGGTAGGTACCAACAATTTGTTGAACTCCGTGCTCAATGCCAACACATTGTCTTGGTCGAAGATAAAATCGAATCCTCCCCCAAACTTAAGATTGGTGGGCAAAAAGTTTTCCTGACCGCCTTCATCATATTGAAGGGACCCTCCTATATTGGATATATTGAATCCACCTCTCCAGCGTCCATCGAAACTTTCATAGGCAATTTCCCTGGAACGGAAAAAACCGGAAATATCGACCGCAAAGGCATTGGCCGCCCGGGAATCTTGTGTACCATCCTGAAATCTAAGATTGGAGCTGATGAACCTACCTCCCACAGCCATGGAAAATGTCTGGCTGAGTTTTAGGGCATAGGTCCCATCAATGGCAAATTCATTGGGTTTTACCAAGGTTGGATTCTCATCTATGGTCTGCCGGAGCTCTATTTCCCCCAATCCAAAATATCGGATACTGAAGGCAAAGGCACTTCGCTCATTGAGCTTATTGTAAAAATTGGCGTTCAAAAGGGACACATCGTTGACAATGCTTTCCAAATAAGGGGTATAACTGATTCCGACACCGGTCTTTTGGGTCGCAAATGCGTACTTGGCAGGGTTCCATTGTTGTGAATAGGCATCGACTGAAGTTGCCACCCCCATATCTCCCATACCCGATGCGCGAGCATCCGCGGCTATGGTCAAAAATGGAACGGCCGTAGTGATTACCCTTTCCTGCTGTGCTTTCACACATGGGGCCATAGCAAGCAACACCACCACTGTAAGTAACTTTTTCATTCTTGTCTTTTAGTGCTTAGAAAAGATTTGAGGTTTCTAGCTATTAACATATTACATGTGTAAACGGGTTTTTGACCAAATTCGTGTGATCGTACCCGCTTTTTTTACTTCAACGTTCCACTAAAAGTATACATTAAAGTATTATTACAGGTCTACGATTGTATAAAACCGTTAAAACTCGGTGACATCCATACTATTTTGGCAGAGCATGCGTTAAAAAAGTGTAGCAAAGGCGAACAACGTCCTTGTCACAATTATTTTAAGAGCGCAAAATATTATGGCAAAAACATCGTTTTAAGCCATTGTAAGGATTAAAATAATCAAAACCAGTTGAAGTAGCTGAAGGCAAAAAGCCTTAATTTTTAAAGTACTCAAGCCCAAATTATGAAAAAACACTTTATTAAAGTTGTACTTTCTTCCGCCGTTGTGATGGCAAGTTTTTCAAGTTGTAAAAACTCTTCATCCTCTTCAAAGAATGTATCCAGAGCCACGGGATGGAAAATAAATGCCAAGGAAGGAGGTTTTCAATACAATTCGGATTTCAAGGAGCAGGAAACTCCTCCGGGAACCGTATTCGTTGAAGGTGGAACCTTTACCAAAGGAAAGGTACAGGACGATATCATGCATGATTGGAACAATACGCCCACGCAACAGCACGTGCAATCGTTCTACATGGATGAAACCGAGGTGACCAATGTAATGTACCTCGAGTACTTGGATTATCTGAAAGCGGTATACCCGCCGGACAATCCCAACTACGCCAACATCTACAAAGGGGCATTGCCCGATACCTTGGTCTGGAGAAACCGATTGGGCTTTAACGAGACCATGACCAACAACTACCTGAGGCACCCGGCCTATGCCGAGTATCCTGTGGTTGGGGTAAACTGGGTACAGGCTTCCCAATATGCCGAGTGGAGGACCGATAGGGTCAACGAGGTCATGTTGGAACGGGAAGGCTATCTGGCAGACGATGCCAAATACAAAGTATTGAACGGCGAAATAGGTGGTACGTTCAGCACAGAGGCTTACTTGAACAATCCTGAATCCGTGTACGGTGGTCAGATAGACTCCTTACAAGGAAAACAAAAGCGTGATTCCATCAATGCCTTCGCCAAAAGAAGTAGCGGGGTGATCATGCCCGAGTACAGGCTTCCCACCGAAACCGAATGGGAATATGCCGCACAGGCCCTTGTTGGGACCAGAGAGTACAATAACTACAGAGGTAGAAAAAAATATCCTTGGGAAGGGGACTACACCCGAAACGGTCAGCGTGTAGGTCGTGGAGACCAGTTGGCCAACTTTAAGCAAGGAAAAGGGGATTACGGCGGTATTGCCGGTTGGTCCGATGACGGTGCAGACATCACCGCCCAAGTAAAATCATACAAACCCAACGATTTTGGTCTATACGACATGGCCGGTAACGTGAGCGAGTGGGTGGCCGATGTATACCGTCCCATTGTGGATGACGAGATCAGCGACTTTAACTACTACCGTGGAAACGTCTTCATGAAAAAGGCCATAGGTGAGGATGGAAAAGTAGAGATCCTTGAGGACCAAATCGTATATGACACTTTGCCCAACGGTAAAATTGTGGCCGTAAACCTTCCCGGAGAGATCAAGGAAGTACCGGTTGGCGAGGAAGAAACGTATCTAAGGACCAACTTTGACCATAGCGACAACCGTGGTTATCGTGATGGTGACCCAGGTTCTTCAAGATTCTTCCAAAGGTTCAGCGATGAATCCGATAACAGAAAAATGTACGATTCGCCAAAGCATAAGGTAGAGCGTGATTCCACCGGAAACCTTATCCGTCAGTACGACACCTCCAACTACAGGACTTCATTGATCAATGATGAGGTACGGGTATACAAAGGAGGTTCGTGGAGAGACCGTGCTTTCTGGTTGGATCCCGCACAACGAAGATATTTGCCTCAATATATGGCTACGGATGACATCGGGTTCAGATGTGCCATGTCTAGGGTTGGATCTAAATCCAAGTCCAAGAACAAGAGTGTGAGGCACAAGAAAGCAAAATAATAATAGCTAGAGTATTTTTAAAAGGCCCTGACGTTTAGTTGGGGCTTTTTTTTATCTTCGATTTATGACAATGAAACAGCTTCACGAGCTCTTTTTGGAGCATCCCGTTATCTGTACGGACACGCGAAAGATAACCAAAGACTGCCTGTTCTTCGCGCTCAAGGGACCCAACTTCAACGGCAATGCCTTTGCCAAAGATGCCTTGAAAAAAGGAGCCGCCTATGCCATAATTGACGAGGAGGAGTTCAACGCTTCTGGCCAATACATCCTCTGCCAAAACGTACTGGAAACCCTCCAGGAACTGGCCCTGTACCACCGAAAACAGAGCAAGGCCCGCATCATTGGGCTTACCGGGAGCAATGGCAAGACCACGACCAAGGAGCTCATCAATGCCGTGCTCTCCAAAACATATAGGACCATTGCCACCCAGGGCAACCTGAACAACCATATTGGTGTGCCCCTCACCCTTTTGTCCATTACGGACGATACAGAGATTGCCATTGTGGAAATGGGGGCCAACCACAAAAAGGAAATCGCTTTTTTGAGCAACATCGCCCAGCCGGATTTTGGCTATATCACCAATTTTGGAAAGGCCCACCTCGAAGGTTTTGGCAGCGTGGAAGGCGTTATCGAGGGAAAAAGTGAGCTGTACGACCATTTAATGGCCAACGACAAGTACATTTTTATGAATGCCGATGACCCCATACAAGTGGAAAAATTGGGCAGCTACGTAAAAAAGATGGGCTTTAGCACCGAGGACCACCAGTATTACAACATCCAATATATGGGGGCCAACCCCTATGTGGTCTTGGAGGCCGAAGGCACCCGAATGGAGACCCAACTCATTGGAAAATATAATTTTCCCAATTGCTGTGCCGCCATTGTGATGGGCAAATACTTTAATGTGCCGCTGGAGGACATCAAGGCGGCCTTGGAAGCCTACGCCCCGCAGAACAACCGCTCGCAGATCATGGAAAAGAATGGCCACCACATTATCTTGGATGCCTACAACGCCAACCCTACCAGCATGCGGGCCGCCTTGGAAAATTTTAACCTGATGGAGGCCCCAAACAAGGTGCTGATCATTGGCGATATGTTTGAACTGGGCGAAACGGCCACGGAAGAACACCAAGCCATTGCCGATCTGACCGCCGGGCTGGATTTTGGCTCCGTGTATCTGGTGGGCGAAAACTTCTTTGGCACCACAACCGCTTTGAACACCTACCGATCGTTTGATGACCTAAAGCAGCATCTGGCTAAAAACCCCTTGCCCACAGGCACCTTGTTGATCAAGGGATCGCGGGGCATGGCCTTGGAACGGGTGTTGGAGATACTGTAGTAAACCCAGCATTCATTCGAACTTTATATAATGTCGCTATTTCTTCACTAGGTGGATAAGGGGATATTCCTGAAGAATCTCCAATCAAAACGGAAATTCCCCGGTTGGCGACCATTGTGGTCCTTCCGACTTAAACACACGCTCTTTAAAAGGCGATGCGATGTAAAAAGGAACGGATGGCACCAAAACGTTTTGAATGTATTCTTGGTAAGAAGTAAAGGCCGAGTAGTTTTCGGCCGCGCCTTGTTTTATTTCAAAAGATTTGTTTGCAAACATCGAGGTGACCGCTTCAGGAAATAACCCTTCAGGTATTTCAGGTATGACCGGATTCGCGTTTTGACCATCAAAAATAAATTCCATTTTAACTGATGGATTTTCCGGTGTAAGCATTCCAGTTCCTGAACTTGTACCAGCTAAACGAAGACGGCCAACTTCAAAATTGGGCAACCCCGTAAAGCTTAGTTGCTGATTGATGAAACTATAATCGACAGCTGCATTAGGTACGGTAATCACGGCCGGTATGGTACCGGCACCTTCAAAGGTATAGTTCAACAACTGACCCGAGTACGTAGTATAGTCAAACACATCCGGAAAAATATATTCATTGGTATATGAACCACCAGGCCCGATGTAGTCCGAATAGAGCAAATGGCCACTTCTGGCACGGTACATAGCCTCATTTTCGTACCCGGTGATTTTAACCAATGTATTTTGATATGTTCGATTTAGTTCAAAGCTATTGGTTAACACATTGGTATTGGTAAAATCCTCTGGAACCAAGGATGTTCTAGTTTGTAAGTCACTAATAAGTGCCCATTGATAGCTATTCTCAATATTTGAATTAAAATAACTAATGAATGTATTGTTCGTTCCCAAATCATTGCTGAACTTCGTGGAGACATGACCCGAAAATTCACCGTTGACATAAATCAGTGAATTCCAAGGCCCCGAAGCTCTCATTTGGTATCCATTCTCAAAAAAAGGCACAGCAATATTTAGTGCTGCCGGGGAAAGCCCTCCGGACTTTTGATTTAAATTGATTTCATCACCAAGCATGTTCAACGTAAGATTGTTGTATACATAAAAGGTGAATATAGTATTGTTAAAGTCCTCGATAAAGGAAATTGTAAACTCCGTATCAGGATTCACCGCTTCCATGGTGCAAAATGACATTGTTTCAATTTCGCCGGAGTCGTGCGTTTTGCTATCCATATAGTTTCCATCTTTATCCGAGATCACCACATGCACCTTCTCAACACTCTTCCTCATAAAGTCATTCGGAAAGTTAATTCTAAAGAACTGGTTAGAAAGGGTAATGGCAATAGAGTCTTTTGAGACATTACCCGAGGCATCCTCCATGGTGAATTTTAGATTTCCCGTACCCGTTGGCAATACTTTTGGGTTCAACAAGAAAGTGAAGTCGGTCGTATTTGCTTTTTCCAACAGCAATAGATCATCTAGATACACCTGAAGTCGTTCAAGGCTTGTACCCAAGTCCGTTATGTTTGGTTGTACTTGGATTTCATTACAGATCACTTCATTATCGGAGATATTGTCCAGCCTAAGAATGGGACCTTCATTATCTATCTTTACAGGAAAGGTTTTGGTTCCTATAACTTTCCCATCGGCATAGGCATCAACCTTTAAACTATACTCACCGTCCTCATAATCCTGCGTCTCAATTTTTATGGTATAAGGTGGTGCATTGAATTGATCAACTATCCCATTATCCAAAAAAACCACCAAACTGGATATAGCTTCGGCCCCCTTTACCGTGATGGTAATTTCATCGGATGTAATGACATTATCACTTTCAATATTCAGTTCAATGAGAACATTCTGATCTACCTCCTTCTCTTCCCCATTCGGAGAATCCTCATTCGTGCATGCAATCAATAAAAAAAGGGTCAGGATGTACAGGATTTGCTTTTTGATCATGTTCTTTTGGATTTTCACCTAGACTATTCGGTAACTGTGCGTAGGTCCTTACAATTTTAAGTCAAAAAAACAACTTTGGCAACATCCATTTAGGGCAATATTCATCACGATTTTAACCGCCTATAAAAAACAGGTGCCCACAAAGCCCAGGGAGCACCAACGCAACCTACGGTTCACCAAAAGTGTTCTTGGCATCCCTTGCCCAAGGGCACCTTGCTGATCAAGGGATCACGGGGCATGGCCTTGGAACGGGTGTTGGAGTTGCTATAAATCTATCGTTGGTGAACTATGCCAACGCTCCCGTATAACCTTCAGTTATCGGTTTGGTTTACTTTGTTTTTATATTCATTTATTATTTCATCATCCCACACTTGAGCTTCTATGTATTTGTCATATTTTAAACTTTCTTGGGTTTGGGATTTTTCTTCTGTTGGAAGTCCATACGCATTGATCAGATCACTGATCTCACTCAACAAAAAAACCTGTCCATTACAGTTCTTTCTATACGTTGCCAGTTTTGGTTGGTCATAAAATTGAAATGAAACCATACTGTCTGGATAGGTAAAACTGATGTGGTCAGATCTAAAGTCGGTCAATGGTATTTTTATTACCCCAGGGTTTTCATACCAAGATTTTGCCCAATCACATTCGCCTAAAGTAAAATAGAAAGGGTCGTCCCTATTTGGTTTTCCACCTTTAGAGATAAATTGTTTTTTAATCCTTTTCTCCAGCGAAAACCTCAGAGCCATATAGTTGTCCGGCCTTTTGCTGTTAAACCCTTTGGATATTTTATTTTGAATGCTTTCCGCTTTTCCCAACCCGTGCTCCGTGATATTTCTAAATGGCCCATTGTCACGTTCGTAATAATGGAACAAAAATTTAGGGGTGTTCATATTTTTCTTAAATAAAGCTTACGCTCTCGGCCATAGGTTTTTGTGTGCTCTCAATTACTTATAGCCAATGTTGGCAACTGGCTTTTTTTCATTATGATTTTTTCCCTTTAAGTAAAGCATAAATTGCCATTGCGTGACCGTGTCCGAGTTCAAATTCTTGTTTTAACCAATCTGTTATTTGAGTTGCTTTTACTCCGTCTTTAATCTTACCGTTTTCAGTAAATCCTTTTTTTTCGGCTAGCTCTTTAAAATCAGCGGGTGATTTTCCTGTTTTTGCTTGAATATTATCAAGATATGCTTGAAATGACATATTAATTTGATTTATTAAGTTTATGAAATGAAATGTATGATGCGATTAAAATACCTAAAAATATAAGAGGAAAAAATGATTGAAAATCCATTCCGTCTATTGCAAAATGACTGATACTTGCAAAGATAAAGTCAAATGCAAAACCTGCATAAGCCCATTCCTTAATTCGTTTTGGTACTTGCGGAATGATTAATGTCAATGCTCCAAGTATTTTGAAAACAACCAAAGCATTGCCAAAATATTCAGGATAACCTAAATGTCTTATTCCCTCTTTTGCAATTTCAGTTTGTGAGGTTAAAGCGGGCATTACTCCTTCCATTATAAAAATGATAACAGTAGTTGTCCAAAAGATAATTTTGTTTGTTTTAGTCGATGTCATAGTTCACTTTGTAAATTTTATAATTATTTGATTAGTTCGTTTATTTTTTCAGCTTGTTGCCAACTTGTTTATATAAGCATAAAACACATCCATACACCCCAAAAACGGAATACAACCGATGTATTTGTTACGCTTTTAATCTTACTTGGTCGAGACAATTAATTCCCTTGCATCCACATCCAACACTTTTGCTATTTCTACCAATGTTTCAAGAGAAGGTTGCACATCATTGGTACACCATCTAGACACAGTAGCGGTATTCTTGTCCAACTTCCCAGCCAACCATTTATTGGTCCTTCCTTGCTCTGCTAAAACAACTTTAAGTCGATTAATTACTTTTTTAGCCACTTTTATTGCCTTTAGGTTAAATCTATTTGTGAATTAAACAAATTTAATCGATTGAACAAGAAACAATTATTGATGTAAAACACACTTTTAATTGTTATTTACATCATTTAGTTTGTTTCAAAAAACTTTTTATTATATTTTTAAATCAATATTTATTGACTTTATATGCAAATAATTCAGAAGCCATGAGCAAAACCTACACCAAATCCGACCTAGAACAGATCATAGGCCTACAGTTGGAGAGCCTTCAGATCCTTCAAAAAGCAATGGACCGCCTACAACTGCGCAACGAGCGTTTGGTACGGGACAACCTAAAATTACGGGACAAGATCGCGGAATACGAGTAAAAAAATACCCGAAGAACATCGGGCGGTAACGGCCAAGGGGCCAAAGAAAGTGGGATATACTGGATTCGAACCAGTGACCTCTGCCCTGTCAAGGCAGCGCTCTAAACCAACTGAGCTAATATCCCAATAAAGACTTTTTGGAACCAACTATCCCCATAGCAAGCTAATGGGTATTTGGCCGGTTCTTATTTTGACCTAAAGGTCAAAAACCTAATTTCTGTTATTTAGATTCCCGTTTGCACGGGAATGACAATTTTATCGGAAACCCCGCAGCAAGCCGCGAGGAATTCTTTTCGATTAAAAAGCGGTGCAATATCGGAAAAATTGTTACCAATCCCCATATTCCGCAGAATTCTTTTGCGTTTCGTGCAGGGTAATGTGCAACAATTGGCCTTGGGCCAGTTTGGGCTTTAAAATATCGTAGATCACCTTCACAAAATACTCCGTGGTGGGCAGCAGGTCCGCAAACTCGGGGCAGTCCTCGTTCAGGTTCTTATGGTCAAAGCGTTCCTCCACTTCCGCCCGGATCAATTCGCCCAGTACGGCCAGGTCCATCACAAAGCCCGTGTCCGGGTCCACCTCTCCCCTGATCCGCACCTCAAGGTCAAAATTGTGCCCGTGATAGTTGGGGCTGTTGCATTTGCCAAACATGGCAATGTTCTTCTCTTGGCTCCATTTGGGATTGTGGAGCCGGTGCGCTGCATTGAAATGGGCCTTTCTACATATTGTCGCAATCATACCGCAGATCATTTTAACAAAGGGATGCATCAAAAAATCCCTCCGAGGCTGCAAAATTAATCAGGTTTTTTAAGAAACCCTCGTTTTTATGAAAAAAGCGGGCAAGCTGCCGTTTTACGGATCGGTTCCCGTAATTTTAGCACAGACCAAAAACCCGACCATGCTTAGATTGCTGTTGCTTACCCTGATTTCTGCCACCATCCTTATCCATTGTACCCCAAAAAAGAGCCCCATTGCTTTGACGGACCTTCGCACCGAGCACCTAGTAGAGCCTTTGGGATTGGATACCGAGCATCCCCGGTTTTCATGGCGGATTGCCACAGGGGACCAGCCCGTGAAACATCAGCAGGAATTCCATATGTATGTGGATGTGGATTCTGTAGCCGTGGCCCAAGGCAAGGGCGACCTGTGGGAAAAGCACAGCGCATCGGACAGCATGTTGTTGACCTACGACGGAAAACCGCTCCAAGCGCATACCAAATACTATTGGGGCGTGCAGATCACTGCGGATGATGGCCGCCAGAGCGATATCACCGTTTCCTCTTTTGAAACGGGGCTCATGGCAACTTCCGACTGGAAAGGGACCTGGATCACCGATGTGGAAGACATGGACCTAAAACCTGCCCCTTATTTTAGAAAGGAATTCGCACCCGAAAAGAAAGTGGTGAAGGCCCGGGCCTACATCACCGCCGCCGGACTGTACGAACTGTACCTGAACGGACAAAAGGTGGACGACCATTGGCTGAACCCCATTTACACCCGTTTTGACCGTCGCAACCTCTATGTGACCCATGATGTTACTCCCTTTTTTCAGGAAGGCGAAGTGGCCATTGGGGTGTTGTTGGGGAATGGGTGGTACAACCATCAATCCACCGCGGTCTGGAACTTTCACGAAGCGGGATGGCGCAACCGTCCCCGTTTTCTGATGGACCTAAAAGTATGGTATGCCGATGGCACCACCGAAGTATTGGGCACGGACGACACATGGAAGACCGCCTTGGGCCCGGTGGTGTTCAACAGCATCTACACGGCAGAACACTATGATGCCCGTTTGGAACTCCCGGGCTGGAACACCGCAGGATTTGACGATTCCCAATGGAAAAACGCCTTGGTGACCAAAGCGCCCTCGGAGCAGATCACGGCACAGTCCCTCCCCGCCATCACCGGAAAAAAACTGCCCTTCGCCAGCATGGACAAACGGAGCGACCAACGCTACATTTTCGACTTGGGCCGAAACATCTCCGGGGTCACCGAACTGGCACTGAAAGGGGAAAAAGGCACGGAAATTAGGGTGACGCACGCCGAACAATTGGACAGTCTGGGCAATCTGGATCTGTCCAACATCATTGTGCATTACCGCCCAAAGGACAGCTTGGATCCTTTTCAAACGGATATCTACACCCTTAAGGGTGGCGGCGAGGAAATGTTCAGGCCACGCTTCAATTACAAAGGTTTTCAATATGTGGAAGTTGAAAGCAGCAAGCCCATTGACCTGTCCTTGGAGGACATCACCGCCCATTTTATCCACAGTGATGTGAAACCCATTGGAAAGATCCACACCTCCAACGAGACCATCAACAAAATCTGGGAGGCCACCAATGCCAGTTACCTATCCAATCTGGTGGGCTATCCCACGGACTGCCCGCAACGCGAAAAGAACGGCTGGACGGGCGATGCGCACATCAACATAGAAACCGGGCTCTATAATTTTGATGCACTGGGCGTCTATGAAAAATGGATGGACGACCACCGGGACGAACAGCAGGAAAACGGGGTGCTCCCCTCCATTATTCCCACTTGGGGCGGATGGGGCTACGATTGGGGCAACGGCCCGGATTGGACCAGTACCATTGCCATCATCCCCTGGGAGCTGTACCAGTTTTATGGGGATGACCGTGCTTTGTACGAAATGTACGGACCCTTAAAAAAATATGTGGACCATATCACATCGCTGAGTTATGAGGGTGGACTCACGGATTGGGGCCTTGGGGATTGGGTTCCTGTAAAATCCGTTACGCCCAAGGAATTCACCTCATCCATTTACTATTATGTGGATGCCACCATCTTGGCCAAAACGGCCCAACATTTTGGTAAGGAAGAGGATTATAAAACGTATGCAACGCTGGCCGAAAACATCAAAAATGCCATCAACACCAAATATTTAAACCCAGAAACGGGTCTGTATGGCAGTGGTTTTCAAACCGAGCTGAGCGCCCCCTTGTATTGGGGCATTGTACCAGATTCATTGAAACAAAAAGTGGCAGACCAACTGGCCAAGGAAGTCAAAAAAACCAATCATATTGATGTGGGGCTGTTGGGCACAAAGACCATTTTAGGAGCCTTAAGTCAAAATGGTCATGCAGACCTGGCCTTTGTCCTCGCCTCGCAGGAAACCTATCCCTCATGGGGGTGGTGGATCAAGAACGGGGCCACCACCCTCTATGAAAACTGGGACATTGATGCGTCTTCGGACCTTTCCCGGAACCATATCATGTTCGGGGCCATCAGCCCTTGGTTCTACAAGGGAATCGGGGGCATTTTGCCCAATGAAGATTCACCCGGATTCAAGGACTTTACCCTAAAACCCAACTTTGTGGAGGGCCTCACCAATTTTGAAGCGGAGTTCCAAAGTCGTTATGGATTGATCGCATCCCAATGGGAAAGAAAGGGCGAACAGCTAGCATATTCCTGCACAATCCCACCCAACAGTACGGCTACCGTGGTACTGCACGGGAAGCACATTTCCATGAACGGAGAATCCATGGAACCGACCCAAGAAGGGGCATACGAAATTCCCCTTACTGCAGGTGACTATACCTTTTTGATAACCGAATAGAGCGTATTATTCCACGGAGAATTTATACACGCAAATGGAATAATATTCCTCGCCCGGGTCCAATCGGGTGGATGGAAAATCAGGCTGGTTGGGGCTATCCGGAAAATGTTGGGTCTCCAAACAAAATGCCGTCCTAAACTCATAGGCCTTGCCTTCCTTGCCCACAATGGAGCCGTCCAAAAAGTTACCTCCATAAAACTGCAGTCCGGGCTCATTGGTATATACTTCGATGGCCCTGCCCGAAGTGGGTTCTACCACCTTGGCCGCATAGTTAAGGCCTTCGCCGTTTTGCTCAAGCACAAAATTATGATCGTATCCCATACCGTAGTCCAACTGTTGGTCTTTCACCTCCAATTCCGCTCCGATGGGCTTTGATTCCTGAAAATCGAACGGAGTGCCTTTCACCGGTGCAATCTCCCCGGTCGGGATCAATCCCGCATCCACAGGCGTGTAATGTGCCGCATGTATCTGAAGGAGATGGTCATTGATCGTACCATTGCCCGCACCATGCAGGTTAAAGAACGAATGGTGGGTGAGGTTCACCACGGTGCTTTGGTCCGTAGTGGCCCAATATTCTATTTTGAGTTCATTTGCATCCGTCAATTGGTACAGCACCCGTACCGATAGATTCCCCGGATATCCTTCTTCCCCATCTTTGGAGAGATAGGTCAGTTCCAAGGTCTGTCCATCCACCTGTTTGGCATCCCATACCACGGCATCAAAACCTTTGTTCCCCCCATGAAGGGAATTGGCCCCGTTATTGGCGGCCAAGGTGTACTCCTTGCCGTCCAAGGTAAACTTTCCATGGGCAATCCGATTGCCGTAACGCCCAATGAGGGCTCCAAAATATTTTTCCTTGGCATTGAGAAAATCATCAATATTTTCATGCCCAAGGACCACGTCCTCATAATTACCAGATTTATCGGGCAGCCACAAGGAAACGACCTTGCCGCCGTAATTGGTGATCTCGGCCACTGTGCCTTGGTCATTTTCAAGAACGTAAAGGCCGACTTGCTTGCCATCCACAATCTTCTCGAAATTTTTCTTGTCTATCCGTTTTATGGTCTTTTCTTGAGGTTTCACGCAGCTAAAAAGGAGTAAAGAAACTACTATTAAATGAAATATTCTTTTCATGACCCCTAGTTTTTGTACAAGGCTGAATTGGCTTTGTGTACTTCATCCACATCCATTTTGATGATGGCCCTATCGTAGGTCATGAGACCATTGACCTCGCCTTCAACATCCGTGGTCTGGGTATAGATGGCCGCAGAAAGTCCGTCCTTGATCAAGGTAGGGATTTTGGCCAAAAGGTCTTTGTAGGAGCTCAGCAGTTCGTCCCTTCCGGTAAGGTTTCTGTACCCCCAGTTTTTATCCTTTTGCCACAAATGTCCTTCCAACGGCAATCCCAGTCCGCCAAATTCACCCAATAAAAGGATTCTTCCGTTGATGATGTCCGGGGCGTGAAGATTTCTTTGGGGCATGGAGGGTCCGGGGTATCTGTGCTCATCCACCGTATGGCCGGCCGCGAAGAAGTTCCCTCCACTGGGTCCATTGACCAAACGGGAAGGGTCGTATTCCATGGTCCAATTGATGACTTCAACGGTATTGAACTGTCCCCATGCCTCATTGAAGGGCACCCACATGACTATGGAGGGTTTGTTGTGATTGGCATCCATGATCGCCTTCCATTCCTTATAATATTGATGGGCCGATTGTGCGCTTCGCTCCATTTCCCTTCCATCATAGCCGGATGGCCCTCTCCAATCGGCACTTTTATCGCCATTGGGCATATCCTGCCATACCAACATGCCCAATCGGTCACAGTGGTAGTACCATCTGGCAGGTTCCACCTTCACATGTTTTCTGATGGTATTGAACCCCAGTTTTTTGGTCACCTTAATGTCGTAAGCCAAAGCTTCATCCGAAGGGGCTGTGTACAGACCATCGGGCCACCAGCCTTGGTCCAAGGTGCCGTATTGAAAAAGCACTTGATTGTTCAGGGCCATTCGCATGTGGCCGTTGGCATCCTTTACTGCGGAAATCTTTCGCATGCCAAAATAGCTTTCCACTTCGTCCACTTTTTTGCCATTTCGCAACAAGGCGACTTTTAAGTCGTACAAAAATGGATTGTCCGGTGACCATAGTTTGGCGTCCTTGATGTTCAGTGCCACATCTTGTCCAACAGAACCCTTGGCCGAAGCTACCGTGGTGCTTCCATCCAATGCCGTAAGCTGTACCGAATATCCGTCTCCGAGCTGTCCATTGCCCACGGTCTTTACCATCAATCTGCCCTGATCAATATCGGGGGTGATCTTGATATTTTGGATGGATTGTTTGGGAACGGGTTCCATCCAAACGGTTTGCCATATTCCCGTAACCGGAGTATACCATATGCCGCTGGGTTTTGTCACTTGCTTGCCCCTGGGCTGGGTACCGTCGCTGGAAGGGTCCCATACTTTAACCACCAGTTCTTGCCAACCTGAACGGTTCAAGGTAGTAGTGACATCAAATGAAAAAGGATCATACCCGCCTTGGTGCATCCCCACCAACTTGCCGTTCACATACACCGTGGCTTCCCAATCCACCGCACCAAAGTGCAATACCACATTTTGATTTTTCCATGAAGCCGGCACTTGGAATTTTGTACGATACCAGACCACTTCATCATCCCCTACCCTTTTTTTGACTCCGGATAATGAAGATTCAACCGCAAAGGGAACCGTGATCTTCCCATCATAGGTGACCGGTGGTTCACCAGCCTGATTCGTGATACCATAGTCCCATTGTCCATTGAGGTTTTCCCATTTAGTCCTTTTTAATTGGGGCCGCGGGTACTCCGGCAAAGGCTCATCAACATTTAGCTGACTGGCCCACTGGGTCTTCAAATCCGAAGAACTCTCTTGGGCATCCGCAAATTGGGAAAAGGCCAGAAAGCAAAGAATAAAAATGCCGTTGGCCATGGTCTTTGTACGAATCATATCTGTTTTGTTTTGAGGGGTCGAGCAAAATTGACATCGACCCTTTTTTATGTGCAGAATAAAAGTACAAAAAACTTTTATTAATCAGGCAAAACAATATATTGGGTTTTTTAATCTCAATTGAAATGGATTTCTATTCGAGCACCCTAATTTCTCAGCGCAAAAATTTACTTGGTTTTCTTCATTGAAGCCAGAACACCAACTAGCAGAGAAAGTGCAATAATCCCTAATGACATCCATTCTGGAAAAATGTAATGATGGGCCAATAGAAGCTTAACACCTACAAAACTTAGTATGGCCACCAAACTGTACTTTAGGTAATGGAACCTGTCCAGCATATTGGCCAGAAAAAAATACATAGATCGCAACCCAAGAATGGCGAACATATTGGAACTGAACACCAAAAATGGGTCTGAAGTTATGGCCAATATGGCCGGTACACTATCCAACGCAAAGAGAACATCAGTGAACTCTATGACCACCAAAGCAATAAAAAGGGGTGTTGCCGCAGTAATATGTCTTAATTTGACAAAAAACTTTTGGCCTTCCATATGGGAAGTTATCGGCATAACCTTTCTCAAGTTCCTGTAGATAGCAGAGGTTTTTGGGTTGAAGGGTTTTTGTTTGGAACGTAGCATCCGCAATGCGGTAAAAATTAAAAAAGCCCCAAATAGATAGGTTGTAAAACTAAACTTCTTGATGAGCGCCACGCCAAAGAATATCATCAATCCGCGGAAAACAATGGCTCCCAAAATTCCCCAGAACAGTACACGATGTTGATACTTTTGTGGGATTTGGAACGAGGTAAAAATCACGGCGATCACAAAAATATTGTCAATACTGAGTGATAACTCAATGAGATACCCTGTAATGTATTTGAGTGAGGCCTCCATTGGGACCAAAGCATCTACATTGTCAATCTTATCCGTGGCATAAAGCCAGTAAATGACCCCAGAAAACAAAAAGGAAAGCGAAACCCAGATTGTGGTCCAGAGTGAAGCTTCTTTAACGCTTATAACATGGGCATTTTTATTGAACACGCCTAAATCCAATGCCAAAAAGACAAGAATTCCCAGTAGGAACAGTCCCCAAACCATCATAACATCAGTAAATTGATGTCAACGAAATTACGCAATGGTTTTATCTCCTAAAATACTTATTGGACTTTTCTGATTTGATATTGTTCTTCACTTAAAAATTCTCTCGGAACAATAGAATCTTTAACCCTGTAAATGGCTTTTCAAAGCATTGGTCTGCTCGCTATAGGTGCTTTCAAAAATCTTGTCGGCATTGGCAGATTCAAAGCCATCCCTTCGTTGGGCACGCTCCACCAGTCCTGATTGCTTTACATGGCCCGGTAATGGCAAGCGTTCGGCAAATTCCACATAACTCCCCGCGATTTTGGAGGTCTCGCCATCCGCAAATTCCGCATCGATCATGTGCGCTATGGAACTACTTTGTTTCAATAATCCATCCGCACTTGTTTTGATCTTTCCCCCGGAGGAATTCAGTTGTATGCCGATGGATTCCAAAAACGTATTGAACTTTTCAATGGTGTTGTACGTTTCCGGTAAATCGTGCACGCTTATGGTGTAATGGTTCAGGTAATAGCGGTTGTAGATGACCCAAGCCGCATATTCGCTTTCTTGGGCAAGTGCATTAAAATCGGACAAGGTAGGCAATTGCCAAAGGGGTTTATAAAAGAAGTCCCCCACCTCTTCGGGATTGTCCAGATTCAGTTGGTCCACAGGGTCTCCTGTAAGATTCCCTGCATACTTATCGATAATGCCCTGAACTTCTTCGGACATGTCACCCACTCGTAATTCACTGATAAAGATTCTTGGAAAATCAGGACAGGGCGGCGCATACCAATAGGCATTCAATTTTTTCCCTTCAAAATAGTAGTAGTCCCTTTTTGAGTATCCGTAATACAAGAAGATTTTTTCAAAAGAAGTGATTCCCAAATGAGGCACTCCCAAGGTCCTAAAGGCAATATGGTCGTTAACGATATCATCCGTGTTCCCTATCATGGCATTCTCCACCATGGCGGAAGTGATCTTTTCCACATCGGGCACCCTTTGCTTGTAAGGGTCCATCAGGGCTTTAAGAATTTGCGGCAAACCTTTTGTATCTGTTGTTTTCATAGCGTATGATCAATAATCAGGATATCAAAATTAGCTGTACCTTTGATTTCAAACAATTCTTATTTTTAATGAAATGATAAGAATAATTAATCAATTGGAGTTTCATCATCTGCGCAGTTTTCTGGCTTTGGCGGAAACCTTACACTTTGGAAAAGCCGCGGAAACCTTACATATTTCGCAATCTGCGTTAAGTCAACAAATTAAGCAGCTCGAGGCGATACTGGGCACCACCTTGTTTGATCGGACCAACCGTAGCGTAGTGCTTAATAGGGCCGGGCAGCTTTTCTTGCGGGAAGCCCAGTTGGTGGATGCCCAATTGAAAAAGTCCATTTTACGCTGGCAATCCGAACACCAAGGAAATCAAGGTAATATACACATTGGCTTTGTGGGTTCCGCCATGCAATGTTATCTGCCTCCCTTATTAAAGGAATTTGGACGCAGTCATACCCACATACAGCTCCATCTTGAAGAACTCACCAACGAGGAACAACTCGAAGCCCTTGAGTCTGGGGATTTGGACATTGGTTTTATGCGGTCCAACCAGATTGCCCCCAGCATGAACATCAAATCCGTTTATGAAGAAAATTTTTCTTTGGTATTGCCCAACGAGCATCCCATCACCCAAGAAAATTTTAAAAACCTTGGCCAGTTGGCCCAAGAACGCTTCATCCTTTTTCCGAATGAAAAAAGTCCCCTCTATTATCAACAGATCTTGAATATGTGTGCCTTTCATGGGTTTGTTCCGCAGATTTCCCACCGTTCCATCCATGGCCCTACCATCTTTATGCTGGTTGAAAACGGCATGGGCGTTTCCATTGTGCCCAATTCATTGCGCGATGAGCACAACTACAACATCCGATTTATAGAATTGGACAACATCCAACAAAAAACCAATCTCTTTGCGGTCTGGAACAAAACCAATGACAATGCTGCGTTCCAGAATTTTCTACCGATGCTGTGATCAATCTGTGAATGCTACCACCAGATGGCGTATAGGAAGGCAAGGATTCCGATAATGATGAAGGTGGATATGTTAAAGGCCCTTGAAGTCTTAAAAAGTTCTGGATTGATGGAAATCGCCTTTTTATCCCCTTCCTTATTCTCCACCAATGAAATGATCACCAATACCGCTGTAAGCACTAAAAAGCTCACTCCCATGCGATCCATGAAAGGGAAATCAGGAAACGCATACTTGATAACAATGGAAAGGGGAATGGAGAACACTATGGTCCAAAAAGCACCATTGGCGGAGGCCTTCTTCCAAAACATCCCAAACAAGAACACCACCACGACCCCAGGACTTATAAAACCGGTATATTCCTGTATGTATTGAAACGCTTGGTCCAATCCACCCAGCATCGGGGCAACGATCACCCCCAAGAGCAGTGACAGACCTGCAAATGCCTTTCCGATGAAAACGAGTTTTTTGCTCGACTCTTCCTTGAACAACGGTTTGTAGATGTCCAAGGTGAAAATGGTGGTGGCACTGTTGACCATGGAACTTAGGGAAGACCCAATAGCTGAAATCAAGGCGGCAAACGCCAACCCTTTGAGCCCGGTTCCTACATAGTTTTTCAACACCCAAGGATAGGCCTCATCGGGCAGATCCAAATCGGCACCCAAGACATAGGCCGCTATACCGGGCACCACCACAATGATGGGCAACAAAATCTTCAGGAAGGCGGCAAAAATGGTTCCTTTCTGCGCTTCCTTGATGTTCTTGGCCCCCAAAGAGCGTTGGATGATGTACTGATTGGTTCCCCAGTAATACAAGTTCGCCACCCATAACCCGCCAACCAACACACTGATTCCTGGCAGGTTTTTATACTCGGGATGGCCTTTATCCAAAATCATGTCGAATTTCTCCGGGGCCTTCTCGATCAACGTCATAAAGCCGTTAAGGAAATCCCCTCCCAAGGCCTCAAGGACCAAAATACTGGAAACCAAGCCCCCAAACACCAACACGACCACTTGGATCACATCGGTCCATACCACAGCCTTTAAGCCCCCAAAAATGGAGAATGTCGCCGCGAACAGTGCCAACCCTATTACCCCATACAGCATATCGATATCCAATATGGTCTTCAGGGCCAAACTACCCAGGTAGAGTACCGAAGTAATGTTCACGAACACAAAGAGCAACACCCAAAACACCGCCATGGTACTTTTGACACGCTTATCAAAACGTCGCTCCAAAAACTGGGGCATGGTGTATATGTTGTTTTTCAAGAAAATGGGCAGGAAGAACTTGGCCACAATGATGAGGGTCAAGGCCGCCATCAATTCATAGGAGGCAATCGCCATACCCACCACATAGCCCGATCCGGACATTCCTATAAATTGCTCCGCAGAAATATTGGAGGCAATCAAAGACCCTCCAATGGCCCACCATGGAAGGGATTTCCCTGCCAAAAAATATTCTTGTTCGTTCCGGTTTCTATTCTTGACCGAAATCCAAATACCTATACTGGCCAATATGACCAAGTATCCGATAAAAACAATGAAATCCAGTTTGGCAAAATCCATAATTTCAAATTATCTCCGAAGGGAATGTTTGGCTTCCAATATAGAAATAATAAATGTAAAACAAACTTTTATTATTTCAATTCATTGACATTTAGAATTTTATCACCTCCTTTATACTTTCAAAATCCCCTGTCTGGGTTGGAAACTGTTTCAGATTTTCTTTTTTGAAACGATATAGGTAAGCTCCTTTTTTGGAAGCCGATTTGTCCTTTTTGCCCGTTCTTTCCAAAATATGAAGGGATAGCATCTTTTTTCTGAAGTTGCCCGGGTCAAAAGCTGTTCGGTATATACTTTCGTAAAGCGTTTGCAATTGTTGGATCGTAAAATATTCTGGAAGAAGCTCAAAGCCCAACGGATTGTATCGCGCACTAGACCGCAGACTTCTGATGGCATCATCCACCATTTGGCCATGATCCAAGATCAAATCCGGTATCTGGTCAAAATCAAACCACCTGGCATCATGGTTTTCCAAAGATTGAAGGTTGAACTCATCAATCCGAATCAAACTGTAATAGGCCACGGAAACCACGCGCTCCAAGGGATCCCTATCCACCAGACCGTAGGTTCTTAGCTGTTTCAGGAAAACATTCTTGAGACCAGACAACCTGTACAGTATGTCTTTGGCACTCTGGTCCAAGGATACATCATTATCTATCAGTTCCCCTATCAAGGACCAAGACCCTTTAAGCGGGTCCGTTTTACGCCGAAACAATAAAAGCTTCAAATCTTTGGAATCAAAACCAAATATGATACAATCCACAGCGATTGCAATACTTTGTTCGGGTCTATACTTATGTATGGTCAAGATATGTATGGATAGGTTGATAAAATGTTTCCAAATATACCAAAATGAATCATTTACCTTTTTTAAATATAAGCACTTTGTTCCATCAATGGCATTCAATTTTTCTTCGATTGGCCCAAAAAAATAAAAGTTTTTTTTACTTTTATTTTGTATCATTGCACCATGGATAGTATTATGGCCCAGACCTTGAATGAAATAGTGGTTGATTCTCCAGGTAGAATCAATTTGATTGGCGGCCATACGGATTACAACAATGGCTACGTCCTTCCAGCTGCGATAGACCGAAAAATTGCTTTCAGGCTCAAGAAAAATGGTTCTGCCCAAATGTGCCACATCCAGAGCAAGGGATATGGGACGCCTTTACGCCTTAACTTGCAAAAGGTTGAAAAAAGCTCTGTTGAATGGGAAAACTATCTATTAGGGGTCATTGCGGGAATACAAAAACTTGGACATTCCCTTGAAGGATTTGATTGCGAGATCGAGAGCGATCTTCCCATTGGATCGGGATTGAGTTCTTCGGCTGCTTTGGAATGTGGGCTTGCTTCCGGACTCAATGCCTTATTTGAACTAGGGCTTTCAAAATTGGAGATCATTACCCTTTCCAGACGGGCCGAGCATGAGTTTGTGGGAACCAAGTGCGGTATCATGGACCAATTTTCATCGGTCTATGGAAAATCCGATCACTTTATCTTTTTGGATTGCTCCAACCTACATCATACGTATGTCCCTGCATCCATGGGTCCCTATGAGTTGCTGCTGTTGAACACCAATATATCGCACCAGCTTTCAGACGGACAGTACAATTCTAGACAGGATGAGTGCTTTGAGGCCGTTGCCCAAATACAAAAACAGCATCCCCTCATTACATCCCTTCGGGATGTTGACTTGGACCTATTGAGTTCGTGCAAAGCTTTGTTGACCGATATCCAATACCAAAGGGCCTTATTCATTGTCCAGGAAAACCAAAGGGTAGTGGATGCTGCCGAGGCCTTAAAATCAAAAGACATAGAGCAATTGGGCAGCTTATTGTATACCTGCCATGAGGGACTCAGGGATCTTTACGACATCAGCTGTCCCGAACTGAACTTTTTGGTGGACTACGCCAAAGAACAAAGTTATGTGGCGGGTGCCCGGATGGTGGGCGGCGGATTTGGCGGCTGCACCATCCATTTGGTGCACGGAAATCACATGGAAAGTTATATCAAAGAAATCTCGGAAGCCTACAAAAGGGAGTTTGGCATAGACCTAGGCGCCTTCCCCGTACGTACAAGCAATGGCACAACCCTCAGAAAACTTTCCGATGCAGCTCTATGAAAAACCCCATTACCGATTAAACATTCTTACCAACGAATGGGTCTTGGTATCGCCACAACGGACCAAACGCCCATGGCAAGGCAAGAGTGAAAAGGCCGTTGTTATACCTCAAAAGTCTTACGACCCTTCTTGCTACCTATGCCCAGGAAATGTTAGGGCCAGTGATGCCGCCAATCCAGAATACACCGAGCCGTATTCCTTTGTCAATGATTTTGCCGCTTTGTTGCCCGATGTGCCCCATGAGGTATTCAAAGAAGGGTTGACCCAAGCCAAGAGTGAAAGTGGTATTTGTAAAGTGGTATGTTTTTCACCTGACCATTCCCTTACCTTACCCTTGATGAAAGTGGAAGACATTGGGAAGGTCATCACCCTATGGCAAAAGGAGTATGATGAACTGGGAAAACTCCCCGATATCAATCATGTATTGATCTTTGAAAACAAAGGTGAGCTCATGGGGTGCAGCAATCCCCATCCACACGGGCAGATATGGGCACAGCAATCTATTCCCACCGAAGTCCTTAAAAAAAATAATGCCTTTACCTCTTATTGGGAGCAACATCAAAAAACCGTACTGTCCGACTACATATCGCAAGAAATTGAAGCAGGGGAGCGCATCGTTGTTCAAAACGACCATTTTGTTGGGCTGGTGCCCTATTGGGCAGTCTGGCCTTATGAAATCATGATTGTTCCTTTGGAATCCCTGCCTGACATATCCCAATTGGATGATGCCCAAAGAAACTCCTTTGCCCAAATCATCAAAAAGGTGACAACCATCTATGACAACCTTTTTGAAACCAGTTTTCCCTATTCGGCAGGGATCAATCAAGCCCCAACCGATGGGCAAGATCACCCAGAGTGGCACTTCCATATGTCTTTTTACCCCCCTTTATTGCGGTCGGCCACCGTAAAGAAATTTATGGTAGGCTACGAAATGTTTGCGAATCCCCAACGCGATATTACCGCGGAACAAGCGGCAGATATTCTCCGTAAACTGCCACGAACCCATTTCACCAAAGCATAGACGCTACGTTTGACGCTTTCCAAAAGATTACTATCTTGTTGGTGACCGAAGTATTTGCCCGCGAACAAATGCGAAACGCCAAGCGATACATAGTGAAAAAGATTTTTACATATGGCCTATTGATTTTCGGAGCGACCATCTTGATTGGACTGGTACTGCGGGGAAACGTAGTCCAGGAATCCTTCGAACCGGATAGATGGAAAAATTGGGTGGAGTCCGAATCAGAACCTTCTTTACGCTGGAATATGATGAACAGTCTGCGAGAGAAACACCCGTTAAAAGGAATGACAAAAACTGAAGTCCTTGAGTTATTGGGTGAACCCGAATCTAAGACGGAAAATGAGTTTAACTACTATTTAGGAGCTTCAAAACGGGGAATCAGCACGGGCAGACTTACCATTCTCTTTGATGATAACAACAGAGTCTCCGACTTTTCGGTTTGGGACGGATAAACAGATATTATGGTTTATACAGAAGAAACAAAAGACAATGAGTTGTATGTGTACATGAACGGGAAGCTCATTTACAAAAAATGGCTGAACACAGGGCAATCCAAAATATTTGATGTAATGGCCTACGACAAATACACCCTCAAATCAATACAGGAAAAGGAATAAAATCCACCTCAAAAAACCAACCAACGAAAAACCACATGAATAAAAAGACAACCCCTACTACCAGCATATTACTGTTCATTATAGCAGGTGTGTTCCTATTGAGCTGCCAAGACAACAAACCCCTTACACTTACCATTTACCCCTTGCCCATTGATGCCACTATACAGGGTGATATTCTTAAAGGGCCATCCGTATTGAACGATCCAGATAGATTTGTGTGGGGTGGAAGTGCCCTCAAAGGAGACGATGGAAAATACCACATGCTATACAGTACTTGGGAGTCTGGGGATTCCGTTCCTAAATTCGGGGATTCATGGGTGCTCCATTCCAAAATTGCCTATGCGGTCTCCGACTATCCAGACAGGGATTTTAAATTCCAAAAAATCGTGATGCGCGGAAGGGCCCTTGAAGGCGACTCATTGGCCTGGGACGCTCAAATGGTACACAATCCGCACCTAAAAAGATTCAATGGAACCTATTACCTGTATTATATCGGCTCTAAAGATCCAGGTCCACAGCCACCGGGTTCAAAAGGAGAAAATGTAAACAAGAGAAATAGGGTACAGCAATCCCAAAAAATCGGGGTCATTGCATTTAATAGTTTTGAAGATTTGATATCGGGCAACTTTGAAAGACCGGACCAACCTCTTTTGTCACCGAGAACCCGGGTAAAAAGCAGTGACGTTGTAGACCCTTCCCCAGAAGGTACCCAAGCCAAGCCCGATAATATTATTGTTGTCAATCCAGCCGTGGTCCAACGACCTTCAGATGGAAAATTCCTGTTGTTTTTCAAAGGAAATCTCTATGAACCCCGCTGGAAAGGGGTCCATGGTGTTGCCACCTCCGACTCCCCAATGGGTCCCTTTGTCCCTTCCGATGATTTTGTTTTTGACATTAAGGATAAAAATGGCAAAATAAGCTCTGCGGAGGACCCTTATGTCTGGTATCACCAAAAACATAAAAGGTTTTATGCCGTCTTTAAGGACTTCACCGGAAACATTACGGGCAAAGAACCTGGATTGGCCGTACTTGAATCCTTGGATGGTATGGATTGGACCAAGCCGGAGTCGTCCTTTTTCATGGCCAAGGAAGTCATCTTAAAGAATTCTGACACCATTAAGGTACATCACTTGGAGCGACCACAGCTCCTACTGGATGATATGGGGAACCCGTTGGTCCTGTACGGCGCCTGTTCCCTTATAAACGTGGGGCCAAGACAGGATGGCTCATCGTTCAACGTACAGATTCCCATAAAGACGGATTAACCCCAGAAAATGAAAGATACCTCTAAAATAAGTCTCAAAGATGCCATTTCCATAGGAATTGGCGGAATGGTAGGTGGGGGCATATTTGCCGTATTGGGCTTGGCCGCTTCCTTGGCCAAAGGCGGCACCCCAGTAGCGTTTTTGTTTGCCGGGATTCTAGCCCTCCTTACTTCATACAGCTACGTGAAGCTATCCAAAAAATATCCCGATCGTGGCGGAACCGTAAAATTTATCAACCAAGGGTTCGGGAAAACCATCTTTAGTGGGGCCATAAACAATTTATTATGGGTAAGTTATATTGTAATGCTCTCTTTGTACGCCTCTGCCTTTGGCTCCTACGCACCCAATCTATGGGAAATCACCGCAAACAAAACTGTGGATTTCCATATTTATGCAAGTGCCATCATTCTTTTGGCCACGGGCATCAACTATTATAGTATTGCAGTGGTGGGCAAGATTGAATCCTATGCCGTGATCATTAAACTCATCATTCTTCTTGGATTCATCGGTATTGGGGCCTACGGGCTTATGGGAAACCCCAATCTAGATCAATTGGCCTTGGAAAACTGGGAAACCCCTATAAAATTGTTCGCAGGCGGAATGGTCATTTTTGTGGCGTATGAGGGGTTTGAATTGATTGCGAATGCCGCCCCGGACATAGAAAACCCTGAAAAGAACATCCCAAGAGCCTATTACTTCTCTGTAATTTTTGTGATACTGCTTTATATTGTGATAGCCATGGTCACCGTTGGGTCACTTCCATTTGAACAAATCGCAAAGGCAGAAGACTATGTATTGGCGGAAGCGGCCAAACCCATGCTGGGACAGCTTGGATTCACCATCATCACCATTGCGGCCCTGATTTCCACGTTTTCAGCGATAAACGCCTCATTGTATGGAGGCAGCAAGGTGAATTATGAGATTGCGGAAGATGATGAATTACCCCACCACTTTTTGTCCAAACTCTGGGGGCAGCCCATTGGTCTGTTGATTACCGCAGTGACCACATTGATTCTAGTAAATATTCTTCAACTTGAAAGTATCTCCACTGCCGGTAGTGTAGGGTTCATCCTCATTTTCGGTATTGTGAATTTTGTATGCTTTAAACTGTCCCATGAATTACAGGCCAATAAAGTAATCCCCATATCGGGCTTTGTGCTTTGCCTTGCAGCCTTGATCATTCTCATTCATCAGCAGCTGCAATCCAACCTAACAGGAGTATTGGTTAGCATGGCCATTATTCTATTTTGCCTTTTGGTTGAATGGATCTATAAAAAAAGAAGGGAAGACAACCATTAACACAAGTCGAGTATGGAAAAAATGATAGAAAACATACGACAAGTCTGGCTCGAGTTTCACCAAAACGTAATTGACCATATTCCCAAAGTGGTCCTGGCCATCATAGTGATTATCCTTTTTGCCGTTATAGCCAATATCATTAAAAATCTGTGCATTAAAATTTATAAAAGGGTCTTCAGAAAAAACTATTTGAACATAGAACGCATAATCGCATCAATGTTTTATGTGCTTTTTTTTGCAATTGGTATTTTTTTGGCACTACATATCCTAGGACTTGATAAGCCTCTTGAAAAAATGCTGGCTGGAGCCGGAATTATTGGAATCATTGCTGGGTTTGCACTTAAGGACATTGCTTCCAACATGTTTTCTGGGCTTTTAGTGGATGTCCAGCGCCCCTATAAGGTGGGAGATTGGGTAGAAATAGATGGAAAATACGGTGTGGTCATGGATATCAGTTGGCTCACCACAAAAATCAAAACAGTACCTGGACAAGAGGTTTTCGTTCCCAATCAGATCATCTATAATGGAACCTTTACAAATTTCTCAACCTGGGGCAAAAGACGGATCATTTTAGAAAGCGGTGTTTCTTATGGGGATGATTTGAACCATGTTAGGGCTGTAGCCTTGGACGAAGTAAAAAAAATTGATGAACTACTCCCAGAAGAAGGTATTGATTTCTATTTTACCAAAATAGACAGTTCTACCTACAACTTTATGCTTCGGTATTGGGTAAAGTTTGAATCCAATGATGATTTCTGTAAAGGAATGAGTGATGTCATCATGCGAATAAAAAATCGATTTGAACAAGAGAACATTTCAATAGCCTACCCCGTAACTACTTTGGATTTTGGAGTTAAGGGTGGAGTATCCCTATTTGATAAGGGCATTAATGTAAAGACATAAAAAAAGGTTGCATCTATTAAGATACAACCTTTTTGTTTTGATGTGGGCCCTACTGGATTCGAACCAGTGACCCCCTGCTTGTAAGGCAGGTGCTCTGAACCAACTGAGCTAAGAGCCCCACTCATTTCCCTAATTGGGAGTGCAAATATAGCACCATTTTTTTTATACAAACAAGAATAATCAGAAAAAAAATTACACTACTTCAGCAACTACAAAAGTACTGCCGCCAATAAAGATCAAATCATCCGGTTTAGCACCTAATTTTGCTGCTTTAAGACCTTTTTTTACCGTGCCATACGTATTTCCAAAAATACCTTGTTCGCCGGCAATTTCTTTTAATTGTTCTACTCCCATTCCCCTAGACATGTTGGGTTTCACAAAATAGAAAGTGGCCTCCTTGGGAAATAGAGACAGTGCCCCTTTTACATCCTTATCATTCACAAAGCCAAGGACCAAGTGCAACTTGTTGTATTTCTGCCTCTTCACTTGCCTAACCACCCATTGCAGTCCTTCTTTGTTGTGTGCGGTATCGCAGACCACCAACGGCTTTTCCTGCAAAATTTGCCACCTCCCCATAAGTCCGGTGTTCTTGACAATATTCCTCAGTCCCTCTACTATATTTTTTTCGGATACTTCAAAGCCCATCAAACATCTAATGGTACCGACCACTCCTCTCAAGTTCCGCTTCTGATAATCTCCAAGGAGATCGGTCCCGTAGTCTGGAATATCCATATCATCCGCAAAAGCAATATCCGTACCCAATTGATGTGCTATCAAGGTAAATATGGTCTCGGTTTCGGGTTGCCGCTCACTGATGATCACAGGAACCCCTCTTTTAATGATCCCCGCCTTTTCCAAAGCGATTTTCTCCAACGTATCCCCCAAAATATGGGTATGGTCCAATCCAATATTGGTGATCAACGACACTTCAGGAACAATGATATTGGTGGAATCCAATCGCCCCCCCAAACCGACCTCAATAATGGCAATATCAACCTTCTCATCGGCGAAATAGGTAAAGGCCATCCCCACGGTCATTTCAAAAAATGACAGCTCATGTCCTTCCATATAGACTTTATGGTCTCGTACAAAATCCTTGACAAATTTCTTGCCGACCACTTGGCCATTGATCTTAATGCGCTCTCTAAAATCTTTTAGGTGTGGAGAAGTATAAAGTCCCACCTTATAACCTGCTTCCTGCAATATGGAAGCCAACATATGGCTACTGGAACCTTTTCCATTGGTTCCGGCCACATGGATACTCTTGAATTTTTTCTCAGGGTTTCCCAAAAAGTCCGAAAAATGGATGATGTTATCCATTTTGGCGTTAAGGGCCGAAATTCCCTTCTGCTGGTACATGGGAAGTTGGGAAAACATCCAATCCAGCGTTTCCTTGTAGGTCACTATTGTCCCAGTTTAAAATTGACCACCACAAATCCAATTTGTTGCGATGGGGCATTGGAATCGGTGTTCCATTTATGGAGAAGTGCAGTTCGTCTGGCAGGCTCCAAAAGGCATTGGGCCGTATTCGTGGTTCCTTTTACACCAGGTTCGGCTTTGATTACCTTACCCGTTCTATCGACCGTAATCCTGACTACAACCCTGCCTTCCTCATTACATTCTTGACGCACTTTACCGCTATTGACCAGAGCTCTTCCGTTAAGGCCATATCCACCACCGCCGCTTCCGCTTCCGGGGGCTCCGTAATATGATGTGGCATAAGGATCGCCATCAGGTTGCCCCTTGTCCCCTGTCTTATTATCATCCCCTTCACTTCCAGTGGCAGTACCATCAGACTTACCTATACCACCTATCAAGGCGTCCAGGCTCTTTTTCTTGGCTTCCTGCTCTTGCCTTTTTTGTTCTTCGGCCTCCCTTTTCTCCCTTTCTATCCGTTCCGCTTCGGCTTGGGCCTTTTTGGCGGCTTCATCTGCTTTTCGCTTGACCTCCTGCTGTTGTCTTATCCGTATGGTCTCTTCAGTTTCACTGGTCAGGACCTTCTCCACAGGCTCTTCCTGTACTTCCTGCTCTTGGGGCTGTTGTTGCTGTTGAACAGGCTCTGCAGGTGGTCGTTCCACATTTCTGGGTTCAGAGCGAACCCTTTCCATTGGCTGCACCTGCCCGCTCCCAAAATCCATGGTACCAAAATTCACGGCAATTCCATTTTCAATGGGTGGATCCATATAGGTAAGACCTATGTAAAAAAGCAATAACAGGAATACGCTCAAAATGAGAGTAGTGAGCGTAAAGGATTTTTTCTTGTGTCTCGTATCTAAAAACGGCATTATTTTGGCCGCACCGCCAAGATAACCTTGTAGCTGTTCCTATTGGCAACATCCATAACGTTGACCGCCTCTTTGATGGCAACGCTTTCCTCTGCCCTTAGGATGATTGTCGGCTTTTCTTGACCTTCAAGTGCTTTTTTTAGTTCAATTTCAATGTATTCTTTGTTGATTCTCTCGTTGTTCACAAAATACTCCAGATTCTTATTGATGGTCACCGAGACATTTTGCGTATTGGTGGATTTCCCCTTTGCCTTTGGCAAAAGCAAATCCAAGGCATTGGGTGCATTGGATGTTAGCATGAAGAACACCAATAACAGGAACACAATGTCCGTCATGGATGACATGCTAAACTCCGGGCTTATTTTGTTTCTCCCCTTCAGTTTCATATTGAAATCTTAAATGGGTTCGTTCAACAAATCCAAAAACTCAACGGCAGTAGCTTCCATTTGGTGGACTACTTTATCCGTACGGTTCACAAGGTGGTTGTATCCGATATAGGCTATGATACCCACCACCAATCCGGCCACGGTTGTGGTCATGGCGGTATAAATTCCCGATGCCAGCGAGCCCATCTCGGCCTGTCCACCACTGCTTGCCATTTCATGGAAAGCCAAAATCATACCGATTACGGTTCCCAAAAACCCGATCATTGGTGCAGCACCGGCCACAGTGGCCAAAACACTCACGTTCTTTTCCAGCTTGTACACCTCAAGGGTACCCGCATTCTCAATGGCCGTATTGATATCATCCAAAGGCTTACCAATCCTGGAAACCCCTTTTTCCGTCAACCGGGCCACTGGCGAGTCTGTTTGTGCACATAGAAGTTTGGCCGCATCCACTTTCCCATTCATGATGTGGTCACGAATCTGGTTCATAAAGTTCTTATCGATTTTGGACGCCGCCTTTATGGCAAAAATCCGTTCAAAATAGATGTACAGTGCGACAAATAGAAGTATGAACAGCACTATGATGATCACAATGCTCCCTGTACCTCCGTTAACAATCAAATCGATGACGGAAAGGGTCTTTTCTTCCGAAATTGAAGCAGTCGCTTCAGCCCCTTCCGCTAAATCTTGAAAAATAATCATATAAAATCCCCAATTTAAGTTGCAATAATAACGGAGATTTTCGAGCTAAAGTATTTTTCTAGAACAAATTTCGCATCAACATGTAGCATATAGCCCCTCCTATAAATCCAAGGAGCGCCAACCACGAAATCTTTTTCAAATACCAAAAGAAGTCTATTTTCTCCATTCCCATGGCCACAACACCAGCCGCAGAACCTATGATAAGCATACTTCCTCCGGTTCCTGCGGAATAGGCAATGAAGTGCCACAACTGATCGTTCGTTGGCTCAGAGAACATTCCTAAACTAGCTGCCACCAAGGGCACGTTATCTATAACAGCAGAACCGATACCCAACAAAAGTATCACCAAATCAGAAACTTTGGTTCCTGCCATTTCAGTACCCATCAAAGGCATTCCCTGCTTCAAACCTTCGGCGAAGTTGAACAACATCCCCAAAGACTCCAATGCTGCAACGGCCATCAAGATTCCCAAGAAAAACAGGATACTGGGCAATTCGATCTTGGTAAGGGCACTGTGCACCGGACTATGGTGCGATGCCGCATCACTTTCCCCATCCACGTTTGAAATGGAAAACTTGGAACTACTGTAGATTTCAGCAAACGTAGCCACTATAGCCAAGGACAACATCATCCCCACATAAGGAGGCAAATGGGTAATGGTCTTAAAAATGGGCACAAAAATTATCGCTCCCAATCCCAAATACAGCATAGTGGCTCCAAACTTGGACTTGGAAGGTTCTTCATCCTCAACATCGATCTCACCTTTGAACACAGGAAGGAACGAGGCGATCAACGATGGAATGACCATACAAACCAAGGAAGGCACCAACAGATGTTCTATCAAAAGTGCCGTGGTAACTTTATTTCCGATCCACAGCATGGTAGTGGTAACGTCCCCAATAGGAGACCAAGCCCCACCAGCGTTGGCCGCAATTACAATCAAACCTGCAAACCACAGTCTTGTGTCCCTATCCTTGATGATTTTCTGAAGGATGGATATCAATACGATTGTTGCGGTAAGGTTATCAATGATTGCAGAAAGAATAAAAGCCAAGAAAGAGAAAATCCAAAGGATCTTCTTTTTGCTCCTAGTTTTGATGAAGGTTTTAATCGTGGCAAACCCGTCGAAATAATCAATGATCTCCACAATGGTCATCGCTCCCAACAGAAAGACCAAAATCTCCGAGGTCTTCCCTAAGTGATGCAATAAGGTTTCTTCCAAAAGATGCAGTTTCTCTTCATGCCCAAACGCGGCAAAGTTTTCCAACAAAGCATGTTCCCCGGAATCAAACCAGGTGGTAAAACCGTCCAGGCCAAAGGTCATGAGCGCCCACATAATGGCCATCATTGCCAATGCGGGAATAAGTTTATCTATCTTTAAATTATGCTCAAGGGTAATGGCCAAATATCCAACGACAAAAATGACTACTAAAAGGGTCTCCATATAAAGTTTGGTTTAATTAAGGTATTTATTTTTTGAAGTAGTTCTCAACTGCGCTAAAGATATTCAAAATGACTTTTTTGGCATAATCTTCTTCCAATAAATTATTGTGAAATCAGTAAAAACCATTCCCTAAAAAAAGCATAAAACCTTATATCTTTCTCATTTTACATCTATTTTTCGTGAAAATTTTCCAACATAAAGCTATATTTACATACTCTTTTTGACTATTTATCATTTTTATGGACTTTACACTTTCCGAAGAACAATTGATGATTCAACAAGCCGCAAAGGATTTTGCGCAAAACGAACTCTTACCGGGCGTGATCGAACGTGATGAAACCCAGAAATTTCCCTCTGAATTATGCAGAAAAATGGGAGAATTGGGCTTTTTGGGCATGATGGTCAACGAACAATACGGCGGTAGCGGATTGGACACCCTGTCCTATGTTCTCGCCATGGAGGAACTTTCCAAGGTGGATGCCTCTGCCTCCGTAATGGTTTCGGTCAACAATTCCTTGGTGTGTTGGGGACTGGAAAACTTTGGGACGGAAGCCCAAAAGCAAAAATACCTTACACGGCTGGCTTCAGGAGAAATCATCGGCGCCTTTTGCCTTTCCGAACCAGAGGCCGGAAGCGATGCCACTTCGCAAAAAACCACGGCCATTGACAAAGGCGACCATTACCTCCTCAATGGCACAAAAAATTGGATTACCAACGGAGGTTCGGCAGAAGTATACCTCGTAATTGCCCAGACCCATGTGGAAAAAGGCCACAAGGGAATCAATGCCCTTATTGTTGAAAAAGACATGAAAGGTTTTGAAATAGGTCCAAAGGAAAACAAGCTTGGCATAAGGGGTAGCGACACCCATTCCCTACTCTTCAACGATGTAAAAGTACCCAAGGAAAATCGTATCGGCGAAGACGGTTTTGGGTTCAAATTTGCCATGAAAACCTTGGCGGGTGGGCGAATTGGAATAGCGGCCCAAGCCTTGGGGATTGCTGCCGGCGCTTACGAACTGGCCTTGAAATACTCCAAAGAACGAAAAGCATTTGGAACAGAAATCTCCAACCATCAGGCCATTGCTTTTAAGCTCGCGGATATGCACACCAAAATCCAAGCGGCCCGAAATTTGGTCTACCAAGCCGCCTTCGACAAGGATACCGGAAAGGACTATACCCTTTCTGGAGCCATGGCCAAATTATATGCCTCCGAAGTGGCTATGGAAACAGCCATTGAGGCCGTCCAAATTCATGGCGGAAATGGCTTTGTAAAAGAGTATCATGTGGAGCGTTTTATGCGTGATGCCAAAATCACCCAGATTTACGAAGGGACCTCCGAAATTCAAAAAATCGTCATTTCCCGAAGCATCCTTAAAGACTAAAAATGCGATTTCACCGGACACCCCCTAAAAAATAGGGGGTACTCGATAAAATATTGTAAAATATCTACAACCACCTCTATTTACGTATAGTTGAACACAGGTTTTTACATATAAAAAAGAGTTTACCCTTATTATTTATAGGTATCCCCTTTTCAGAAAATTGATATTGTGATTATCATAATTTAACATTGCCTAAATTCCAAAATTGAATTTTTTTTAACCTTTGAACCGTAACGTTGGTTTTTTAGCCGACATTGTCTCGAAACCCTATTATTTATTCATCATATTTGATATTTTTGAGGAAATTCCGTAATGATGAAATTGGAGAGACAAGGTTTATATTTACCCGAGTTTGAACATGATAACTGTGGCGCAGGTTTTATCTGTAGCCTTAAAGGAAGAAAATCCAACGATATAATCCACAAAGCCCTAGAGATTCTGGACAAACTGGAACACCGGGGAGCAGTAAGTGCCGATGGCAAAACTGGGGATGGCGCTGGGATTCTGATTGATATTCCACATGACTTTTTTGTAGAAGTGTGCAAATTCCCCTTGCCGGAAGCGGGAGCCTATGCCGTAGGCAATGTGTTCCTTCCCCAGAAGGAAAACCAAAGGGATTTCTGCATTTCCGTTCTTGAAGAGAATATTGAAAAACAAGGGTTAAAGTTATTGGGCTGGCGTGATGTCCCCGTGAATCGTTCCGTACCCGGACGTATTGCTTCGGAAACCGAGCCTTTTGTAAAGCAGGTTTTTATCGATAAAGGAGAGGATCTGGATGATTTCCAGTTCAATTTGAAACTCTTTATTGCACGTAAGGTCACCGAGCATGCGGTCATTAAAAGCAAATTGTCCCAAAGCCAGTTCTTTTATCTACCCAGTCTTTCCACCAAGATCATTATTTTCAAGGGATTATTGGTCCCTAAGGATATCAGCAGATACTACGAAGACCTATTGGACCCAAGAGTGGTCACCAGACTATCCTTGGTCCACCAACGATTTTCAACCAACACTTTCCCCACTTGGGATTTGGCCCAGCCATTCCGATACATGTGCCATAACGGGGAAATAAACACCTTGCGCGGAAACGTTTCCCGTATGCGTTCCCGTGAAGAGTTGATGGAAAGTGATTGGTTTGGCGAGGATATAAAAACAATATTACCAATTGTATTGCCCGGAAAATCAGATTCGGCAAGCATGGACATGGTCGTGGAACTTCTGTTGATGACGGGTCGTTCCCTTCCTGAGGTAATGATGATGCTCGTTCCCGAAGCTTGGGAAAAGAACGCAGATATGTCAGAATCCAAAAAGGCATTCTACGAATACAATTCCTGTTTGATGGAACCTTGGGACGGCCCCGCCTCCATCCCTTTTACCGACGGAAACTATATTGGTGCCGTATTGGACAGGAACGGACTTCGCCCATCAAGATATTCCGTGACCAAGCAAGGCTACGTGATCATGTCCTCTGAAACCGGTGTTGTGGGATTGGAACCTGAAGATATTGAATTCCACGGAAGATTGGAACCCGGAAAAATGTTCTTGGTGAACATGGAAGAAGGACGCATCATCAATGATGAGGAAATCAAGGAATCCATTGCCAAAAAACATCCCTACAAAAAATGGTTGGACAATAATCTGGTACATTTAAAGGACATCCCTTATAATGACTGTCCCGTTTTCTTTGGGGAATTTCCTTTGGAAACCCGAAGAACCGCCTTTGGATATACCTTGGAGGACATCAACACCATTATCATGCCCATGGCTGAAAATGGCAAGGAGCCCATCGGTTCCATGGGGTCGGATACGCCTATTGCAGTACTGTCCGAACGTCCCCAATTGATCTACAACTATTTTAAGCAGTTGTTCGCCCAGGTTACCAACCCACCTTTGGATGGGATTCGTGAAGAACTCATTACCGATATCAGCTTAACCCTGGGGAGTGACCAAAATATTTTCAACATCAATGAGCTGCACTGCAGAAAATTGAAAATCCAAAACCCGGTGATTTCCAAAGAGGATTTGGATAAAATCAAAAATTACGATTCCAGCCCAGATTACAAGGTGGTGTCCATTTCCGCTTTATATGAAGTGGCCAAAGGCCATAACGGATTGGAAGAAGCATTGGATTCCATCTTGCAACAAGCTTTTAACGCCATTGACGAGGGTGCCAACATCATCATCCTTTCCGATAGAATGGTAAGTGCTGAAATGGCTGCCATTCCTGCGCTATTGGCCTGTTCCTATGTAAACAGCGGTCTTCAGAAAATGGGCCGTCGCTCCAAACTGAGCATTATCGTGGAATCTGCAGAACCAAGGGAGGTACACCATTTTGCACTCCTTTTCGGTTTTGGCGCAAGTGCCATCAACCCTTATTTGGTCAACGAGATCATTGGGGAACAGATGAAAGAGAACAACATTACGGAATACACCTTTGATGAAGCCATAAAAAATTACAACAAGGCCATTGGCAAGGGCATCTTGAAGGTGATGAACAAAATTGGGATTTCCACCTTGAACTCGTACAGGGGATCCCAGCTATTCGAATGCATTGGTATCAACACCAAGGTTGTGGACAAATACTTTCCCAATACACCAACGCGTATTCAGGGAATTGGCTTGTACGAAATAGAGAAGGAAATAGCCAAACGCCACAAAAAGGCATTCAGGACACAGGAATTAGCGGCCAATCTGGATATTGAGATTGGTGGTGAGTACCGCTGGAGAAGAAATGGCGAAAAGCACATGTTCAATCCATTGACGATTGCCAAGCTTCAAAAGTCGGTACGCAATAACGAGCCGGATACTTATAAAGAGTACTCCCAATTGGTCAATGAGCAATCCAAAAACCTAATGACCATCCGTGGACTGTTTGAATTTTCAAACTATGACCCCATTCCAATTGAAGAAGTTGAGCCTTGGACCGAGATTGTAAAGCGGTTCAAGACTGGGGCCATGTCCTACGGAAGTATCAGCAAGGAGGCCCATGAAAATCTTGCGATTGCCATGAACCGTATTGGAGGTAAGAGTAATTCAGGTGAAGGTGGAGAGGATTCGGCTCGTTTTTATAAAAATCAAACCGGCGATTGGAAAAACAGTGCCATCAAGCAGGTGGCTTCGGGTAGGTTTGGCGTAACTTCCAACTACCTGACCAGTGCGCAGGAAATTCAAATTAAAATGGCGCAGGGTGCCAAGCCAGGTGAAGGAGGACAACTCCCCGGCCCAAAAGTGAACCCCGCCATTGCCAAAACAAGAAATTCAACTCCTTATGTGGGATTGATTTCACCACCGCCCCACCACGACATTTATTCCATTGAGGATTTGTCGCAATTGATTTATGACCTGAAATCGGCCAACCGAGATGCAAGAGTCAACGTAAAACTGGTTTCAGAAGTAGGAGTGGGTACGGTAGCTGCTGGGGTTTCCAAAGCCAAAGCCGATGTAATCCTTGTTTCAGGTTTTGATGGTGGTACGGGAGCTTCTCCCCTAACCTCTTTGAAGCATGCCGGACTTCCTTGGGAGTTGGGTATTGCCGAAGCACAGCAAACCTTGGTACTCAATGACTTGAGAAACCGCGTCGTTCTGGAGTGTGATGGACAATTGAAAACCGGAAGGGATGTGGCCATTGCCTGTCTTTTGGGAGCCGAGGAATTCGGATTCGCCACGGCACCTTTGGTAGCTTCAGGTTGTATCATGATGCGTGTTTGCCATTTGAACACCTGCCCTGTGGGGATTGCCACCCAAAATCCGGAATTGCGCAAAAAGTTCCAAGGTAAGCCAGAACATGTGGTCAACTATATGTACTTCGTGGCACAAGAACTCAGGGAAATCATGGCCAAGCTTGGCTTCCGAACCGTAAATGAAATGGTGGGCCAAGTACAAAAGCTGGACAGGAACAAGGCCATTGACCATTATAAGGCCGCAGGAATTGATTTGAGCCCTATCCTGTACCAAATAGACGTACCGGAAGGGACCAAACTATACAATACCGAAAAACAGCACCACGATATTGACAAGTCCATAGAGTTTGATATCATCGCACAAGCACACCCTGCTTTGTTCAGAAAGGAGAAAACTTCATTGGACTTCCCTATCTACAATACCGATAGGGCCGTGGGTGCTATCATCAGTAATGAAATCTCCAAGATTTATGGCGCGGATGGTCTACCAGACAATACGTTAAGACTGAACTTTACCGGTTCTGCCGGACAAAGTTTTGGAGCGTTTGCCACCAAGGGATTGACCATGGTCGTAAATGGAAATACCAACGATTATTTGGGCAAGGGTCTCTCTGGCGCCAAATTGATCATAAAAGTACCATACAAGTCTACTCTAAAACCGGAAGATAACATCATCACTGGAAACGTGACCCTATACGGTGCCACTTCCGGGGAGGCGTATATCAACGGGAAGGCCGGGGAACGTTTTTGTGTAAGAAATTCAGGAGCCAAGGCAGTGGTAGAAGGTATCGGTGACCATGGCTGTGAATACATGACCGGTGGTGTCGCTGTGATTTTGGGATCGGTTGGCAGAAACTTTGGAGCAGGGATGAGTGGAGGAATCGCCTACGTGTACAATGCAGATGGAGCTTTTGAAAGAAAATGCAATGGTGAGGACTTAAATCTACTTCCCGTGGAAGAGGACAACGACATTAAACAACTTAGGGAGTTGATTGAAAACCACTATAACGCCACCTTGAGCCCATTGGCCCAAAGGATTTTGGAGAAGTGGGAAGAAAACCTTCCCAAGTTCATCAAAGTATTCCCTGAAGAATACAGACAAGCACTCATTCGTTTGGAACAAGAAAAAATGGAAACCTTATAATTTGAGATATGGGAAAGACTACAGGATTTATGGAATTTGACAGAAAGGATGAAGGTTATGCCCCTGTCAAAGAACGCATCAAGAACTATAAGGAATTTACCAACCCGTTAAAAGAGGCCGAACTTAAAAACCAAGGTGCCCGCTGTATGGATTGCGGTATTCCGTTCTGCCATAGCGGATGCCCCCTTGGAAACCTGATTCCTGATTTCAACGATGCCGTGTATCAAGGAAAATGGGAGAAGGCGACCAAAATACTGCATTCAACCAATAATTTTCCGGAATTCACAGGCAGATTGTGTCCTGCTCCATGTGAGGAAGCATGTGTATTGGGTATCAACGAAGACCCTGTTTCCATAGAAAATATTGAAAAGAATATTGTGGAGACTGCTTTTAAGAATGGATGGATCACCCCCGAACCTCCCCTTAAAAGAACTGAAAAAACCGTTGCCGTGATAGGCTCTGGCCCTGCAGGACTTGCCGCCGCCCAGCAATTGAACCGTGCCGGACATACCGTGACCGTTTTTGAACGCGATGAGAAAGTTGGAGGATTATTACGATATGGTATCCCTGATTTTAAAATGGAGAAGAATGTCATTGACAGACGTTTGGAGGTCATGGAAAAAGAAGGCATTCAATTCAAGACGGGTGTACACGTAGGCGTTGATGTTTCTGCGGAAGAACTCAAAAATGAGTTTGATGCCATTGTACTCTGTGGAGGCGCAACGGTACGAAGAAATCTTCCTATTCCAGGTTCAGATTTGAAAGGTGTGGTACAGGCCATGGATTTTCTTCCCCAGAACAATAGAAAGGTTGATGGCATCCCGTTCAAAGGGGAAGACCTTTCTGCCAAAGGAAAGAAAGTCATCGTTATTGGTGGAGGGGATACTGGTTCGGACTGTATTGGAACTTCCATACGCCATGGGGCTACTTCTGTGGTGAATTTTGAGATTATGCCAAAAGGTACGCCCGATCGTCCAGAAGGACAGCCTTGGCCATTTTGGCCCATGCGTTTGCGAACCAGCACATCACACAAAGAAGGAGCGGAACGTGTTTTTAGCATTTCCACCAAAAAATTTGTCGGTGACGACAAAGGCAATCTAAAAGGCTTGGTAACCACTGAAGTTGTCTGGGAAACTGCTCCCGGAAAACGCCCTGTATTAAAAGAGGTGGAGGGCACTGAAAAAGAATGGGAATGTGATTTGGTCCTTTTAGCCTTAGGGTTCACAGGCTCCGAAACCACTATTGCCGACCAATTGGGTCTTGAAATGGATCCACAGACCAATATCAATGCTTCGGCGGTCAATTATAAAACCAATGTCCCAGGCGTATTTGCAGCTGGTGATCAGAGAAGGGGACAATCCCTGATTGTTTGGGCCATATCCGAAGGTAGACAGGCAGCACACCACGTAGATACTTATTTAATGGGACAATCAAATCTTCCTTTAAAAGGAGAAGGCGACCTGCCTAGGGTTTGATATAACAAGTAAATACCCAACCAAACCATTTTTATGTAAACTCCCTGAGAATTGATTTCTCAGGGAGTTTACTTTTTTAGGATAATCCAATATATATCGATTACACATACATTCCCCCCAGATATACATCTCAAAAGCAACAGTAAAAAAACATTCTTATCTTTAGTGTAGTCCCTTCCAGCCAAAATTCAACCACTCTCAGGGCATGACCTTACCTTTTGCCATGGTATTTGTAGAAACCTAAAAAATACCAATCATGAGAACCTCGTTTACATTGCTCGTTATTTTAATCAGCATCCTTGCTTGTAAAAATCAAGAAAAGAAAGAAACCTCCGAACAGGAAGGAATGGCTTCGGTGGTATCGCCTATCCAAAAAGGCGAAGTACATGTCCTTACCCAAAGTATGGAGTTTATTGCAGCTGACACCTTGATGTCCGGCTGGAATACCTTTGTATATGACAACAGGTCCACTGAAGTACACTTTATGTTGCTTGACCGGTATCCAGAAGGAAAGACCATTGCGGATACCAAAGCAGAGGTACTCCCTCCCTTTGATGAAGGCATGAAACTTATTATGGAAGGGGATATGGACAATGCCGTAGCGGCTTTTGGCAAACTACCGGAGTGGTTTCATCAGATAAAGTTCTGTGGTGGCACAGGATTTATATCACCCAAGCACATTGCCCGTAGTACCGTATATCTCGAACCCGGCCGTTATGTCATGGAATGTTACGTTAAAATGTTCAATGGGGAATGGCACACGTCCCATGGCATGATAAAGGAATTCATGGTAACAGACAAAGCCACAACGTTATCACAACCTACTCCCACGGCTACCATAGATATCTCCAGCACCAATGGCATTATCCTTAAAGACAGTCTATCTGCAGGAAAACAGATTATTCAGACCAATTTTCTAGACCAAAAAGCCTATGAACATTTTGTGGGACATGATATAAATTTGGTGAAATATGAAACCAACGCTTCCATGGATTCCTTGCTTTTGTGGATGAACTGGATGCATCCAAGAGGATTGCGTTCTCCTTCTCCGGAAGGCTTTACCTTTATAGGAGGCATGAACAATTTATCAGCAGGGGATAAAGGTTATTTTGAGGCAGATTTAGTGCCTGGCAATTATGTACTTATATCCGAAGTACCCGAAGCCGATACGAAAAAGTTGATGCATACCTTTTCCATCGAATAACAACAACTATAAATTTTCAGGAACAAAAAAGCCCGATACGTTATGTATCGGGCTTTGAGGAAGGCGGCGACCTACTCTCCCACCTGGTGT